>NZ_CP053610.1:0-2210956 GCF_013822785.1 Burkholderia sp. MBR-1 | reverse complement strand
GGAAAATTCCCTTTGGATAACGACCGGAGTCCGAATTGCACGGGACGCAACCTCGCCGTCGCCGGCGCCATCGGTCAGATGGAGAGCCGGCGAACGGCGGCGAAGCGCCGAATGATTACGGTTTGACGTACTGACGAAATCAGCGGTACTGCGGGACCCGCGTGCCCATCACTCAATGCGCCTCTGCGGACCGATCCGACGGATATCGCCTGAACAGCACCGACGCGTTCACGCCTCCGAACCCGAACCCGTTGGACAGCGCGATCTCGACCGGCACGTGCCGCGCGGCAGGCCCGATCAGATCCAGCCCGTCGGCTGCCGGGTCGGGGTGCTCGAGATTCAGCGTGCCGGGCAGCACGCCATCGCGCAGAGCCAGAATGGAGAACGCCGCTTCGATGGCGCCCGCCGCTCCGAGCAGATGCCCGGTTGCCGACTTGGTCGACGAAATCGCCGGGCCGGCGCCCACACCGAACACCGTCTTCAGCGCCTCGATCTCGCCGGCGTCGCCGACCGGCGTCGACGTCGCATGGGCGTTGACGTAGTCGACCTGCTCCGGAGCGACGTCGCCCATCCGCAGGGCCAGCTTCATCGCCCGCATCGCGCCGGATCCGTCGTCGGGTCCGGCGGTCATGTGATAAGCGTCGGCCGTGGTGCCGTAGCCGATGATTTCCGCGATCGGCCGGGCGCCGCGCGCCAGGGCATGATCCAGCGACTCGACCACCACCATGGCGGCGCCCTCGCCCATGACGAATCCGTCACGATCGCGATCGAACGGACGCGACGCCCGCACCGGCTCCTCGCCGAAGCCGGTCGACAGCGCGCGAGCCGCCGCGAAGCCCCCGAGGCTGACCTTGTCGAATGCCGCTTCTGCGCCGCCGGCGAGGACGACATCGGCCTCACCGGTCCTGATCATGCGCATCGCATCGCCGATCGCCTGCACACTCGCGGCACAGGCCGTCACGGGACAGCCGAGCGGCCCGCGGAACCGGTGCTTGATCGAAATCTGGCCGGCTGCCAGGTTGGACAGGAAGAACGGAATGGTGAACGGCGACAAGCGCCGCACGCCGCGCGTCTCGCCGATTCTCACCGCCTCCGCCAGGCCGGGAAATCCGCCGATGCCCGAGGCCACGACGGTAGCGGTCCGCTCGCGCTGCTGCTCCGCTTCCGGCGCCCATCCTGCTTCGGCGAGCGCCTCGTCCGCGGCGACCATCGCCATCTGGATGAAGCGGTCCATCTTCCGCAGTTCCTTGTGCGGCACCGAGCGCTCGGGATCGAAGCCGCCTTCCGGATCTTCGGCCACGTCCTGGACGGTCCCGCCGACCTTGGCGGACAGCTCACCGGCGATATCGTCGCCGAGGCGGCGAAGCCCGGAGCCCCCGCCGATCAGGCGCTGCCACACCAATTCCTTCCCACAACCCAGTGGAGACACAATGCCAATACCGGTTACCACCACTCGAAGCGTCATCTCACATTCCTCTCGCTGACCGGGACTAGCCGAGCCACATCGTTAAAGCCGTTCATCTTCAGGCACACCTGTTGAAATACCGTATTGCGCGCGCCGCGCCGGGCCGCGCCGCCGGGCGGCGGCGCACGCGAACCTTCACGGCGCGCATCGCCCGCTCATACCGATTGCTCGAGCGCGCGCGACGCATCCGGCCTGCGCAACGTCTTGGGCGGCACGCCGCCGACGCGCTCCAGCCCGTCGAGGTTCAGCGCCGCACGCGTCTGTTCGTCGATCTCGATCCAGAACGGCAAGGTCGGCTTGCCTTCGATCATCTGGGGCGGTGCGGCGCGGTGCACATTGACACCCATGCGCTTCAGGAGCCGTTCGTTGCCGAGCACGGAGAACGCAATGAGGCGATTGGCGCCATGGGCGTGCGCGACGCGAACGATTTCGGACATCATGGCTCGCGTGTTTTGCCACGACTCTTCGGCGGTCAACGACTCGCCGCGCGGCATGCTCATCGCGAAGCGGGACAGTTCCCACACGTCGGGGGCATGGGGAAGCGCGGCGTCGCCCATCAAGGTCGGGAACACGTCGCCGAGCAAATAAGGCTCGTCGGTCGGCAGCAAGCGGCCGCAACCGACGATTTCGCCGTTGCGATCGCGGGCGATGACGTAAAGGGTATCCGCGTGATCGAAATTGTCGAATTCGATGCCATTATCGGTAGGCAAAGTCCATCCGAGTTCTTGTATGAAGACCTTATGCCGATACTTTGCGAGTTGATACATCGTTTCGCGATTCAAATCAGCGCTTCTTCCCGACAATAACGTCAGCATCTGAATGCCCTCTCTCATCTCAGAATTGTTGACGCGATTGAACCCGAAATTGCAGCGTCAAAATAGCTGCCCGAATGGACAGGTCGTACGTCGCAGACGCGATGGATCGCGCGCCGATTACGACGAAACGCGGCGCCGGGATAGCGAATTCAGGATTAACGGACGATCGTTCGAAAATCAGCGAAACGGAGCGCCGAAGCAGAGCGTGGGATCGGAAATTGGGGGCCGGGTATCTCGGGCGCCGCATCACGGGATCGATGATTGCGGTCGCGATCGAATCGGCGCCGCGCCGCTCTGGAAACTCGGACCCGAGATTTCCGTTTCACGGCACGCCGGTTCAGCGGATAAACCCGTGGCTTTTTGATGAAATAATCATCGGGATCGAACAAAAAATCAGTGATCGGCGACGACGGCCGATTCAAGTGCGCGTTGCCGCGCCCCCGAACATAGCCAGTTCTGGATTAATGCCCGGCTGTATTGCGCGCCATAATCGTCGCCGTCTGTATCGAGAAGCATTACGTTGCTGCTGACGTCGCCTCGCCCGACCTGCACGTCGGGCTGGCCCACCGCCACGTACCACGCGCAGCCGACGCTCGCGCTCGGCTGCGTGTCGGTGCAGACCAGCTCGTAGTAGCCGGCATTGACGGCGCTGATCCCCTCGCCCCAAAGATCATGCAGCAGTTCCGAATCGGGTTGACACATATGCTGACGGAAACGCAACGCGTAAAATGCGGGCAAAGTCAATCGTATGTATCCATCGTTCCATTTTTTTTGCATATCGGTTATCTCGACGTGACACCTGTTAAAATCGCTTCCGAATAGGCCGGCAAGATTCACGGTGGTCGGCCAGACGAGGGCTATTGCAACGCTCGTAGCGCGCCCGCGTTGTGATTCTTGATAGCCGGTTCGATCGCGCGCATGTGATTCAGGATTATTGCAGATCGTCTGATGAATGACATCGCATTATCAGCCCGTGAAAAGGGGGCACGCCTGCGTGAAATTGAGCGTTTCGAGCGTCTCATCGTCAGTGCGGATGCTCCGCGAAATCCGTCGTCAAGCAAAAAATATCACCGGCGCCATGCTTTCTGCCTGATACCCGGAAAATTCAACCCCACCCTGGAATATCGTTTAATAAGAATCGACCGATGTGTCGACTACACGATATAGCTGCCTCATGGGTAAGATTGACCGAAAAGGTAATGATATGCAGGCTTGGAGAGAAAAGTATCTGAATGGATTCGCCACCGCAAAATCCGAGGCCGACGTGTTTCTGGAGTTTTCGGCGGATGTGCGGGCGCTCGGATTCGACCACTGTTCATTCGGTCTGCGCATACCGTTGCCGATCAGCAAGCCGCAGTTCATGCTGCAGTCCAACTATCCGCAGACGTGGGTCGAACGCTATGTGAGCCAGAACTATTTCGCCGTGGACCCGACGGTCCGGCACGGGTTGAGCCGGATGAGCCCGCTGATCTGGCGCGCCGACAGCCAGACGCAGTGCGTCCAGTTTTGGGAGGAGGCGGACCAACACGGCCTGCGGCACGGCTGGTGCATGCCGTCCGTCAGCCGCACCGGCGCGATCGGGCTCATCACGATGGTCCGGTCCGGCGAACCGATCGAGGAACGCGAGCTCGCGGAAAAGGGATACCAGATGTCATGGCTCGCCAACACGGCCAACTATGCGATGAGCATGCATCTGCTCCAGCGGCTCGTGCCCGAATACACCGTCGAGCTGACCGTACGCGAGCGCGAGGCGCTGCAATGGTCCGCCGCGGGGAAAACCTACGCGGAGATCGGCAAGATCATGCATGTCGACGACCGCACCGTCAAATTCCACCTCGTCAATGCGATGCGCAAGCTGAACGCGGCCAACAAGACCGAAGCCGCGGTCAAGGCCACCATGCTAGGGCTTTTGTTCTGACGATTCGATTCATCGAGCCTCGGCCGGCGTTCGGCACACCGGCCTCATGGCTCAAGGTCACGCAACCGTCCGGGCGGACATTCGCAGCCGCCCTCGATTACCTAGGTAATTGACACCTATCGACCTAGGTAATTGGCGTCCCTACCATGGTTTTCGGCGCGAACCCAAGCGCCACACCTAGAGAGGACACGACCATGACCACCCAGGACGTCGATACCCGCACGCTACGGCGTGTGATCGCCGCAGCGTCGATCGGCAATTTCGTCGAATGGTTCGATTTCGCCGCCTACGGCTTCCTCGCGACGATCCTGACGCGCGAGTTTTTCCCGAGCGGCGATCCGACGATCGGGCTGCTGAAGACGTTCGCCGTGTTTGCGGTGGCGTTCGCGTTCCGTCCGCTCGGCGGCCTGGTGTTCGGCGTGATCGGCGACCGGATCGGCCGCAAGCGCACGCTCGCGCTGACGATCCTGATGATGGCCGGGTCGACGACGCTGATCGGCCTGCTGCCCACTTACGCGAGCATCGGCTACTGGGCGCCGCTGCTGCTCACGATCATTCGCTGCGTGCAGGGCTTTTCGGCCGGCGGCGAATATGCGGGTGCGTGCGCGTACGTGATGGAACACGCGCCGCGCCGCCGCCGCGCGTTCTTCGGCAGCTTCGTGCCGGTCTCGACGTTCTCGTCGTTCGCGTGCGCGGCCGTGGTCGCGTATCTGCTCGAATCGTCGCTGTCGTCGCAGGCGATGATCGACTGGGGCTGGCGCGTGCCGTTCCTCATCGCGGCGCCGGTCGGGCTGATCGGCGTCTATCTGCGCGTGAACCTGAACGAAACGCCCGCGTTCCAGGCGCTCGAGGGCAAGCACGACGTCGCGCATGCGCCGCTGATGGAAACGCTGCGCTCGCAATCGTGGAACATCCTGAAGCTCGGTGCGTTCGTGTCGGTCACCGCGCTGTCGTTCTATACGTTCACGACGTACTTCTCGACCTACCTCCAGGTCGCCGGCCACCTGTCGCGCGGCACGTCGCTGCTCGTGACGGTGCTTGCGCTGTTCTTCGCCGCGGCACTGTGTCCGGTCGCCGGCTTCTTCTCCGACCTCGTCGGCCGCCGCGCGACGATCGCGACCACCGGCCTGTTCATCATCGTGTCGGTGTATCCGGCGTTCTCGCTCGGCGGCTCGGGCGTGTTGTCGCAATCGCTGCTCGGCGTCGCTCTGCTGGCCATCGGCGCGGTGTTCTCGGGCGTGGTGACGGCACCGCTGATGTCCGAAGTGTTCGCGACGAAGACCCGCTATACGGCCTCCGCGATCACCTACAACCTCGCCTACACGATCTTCGGCGGCACCGCGCCGCTCGTCGCGACGTGGCTGATCTCCGCGACCGGCACCAACCTGTCGCCCGCGTACTACCTGATCGCCGTGGCGATCTTCGCGATGATCGGCGGGCTGGCGCTGCCGGAAACGTCGAAGACGGCGCTCGAGGACGCCGGCCCGGCGACGGGCCGAGCGGCCCGCAACGCGGAGCGCAGCGTCGAAGGCGCCGTGTGAGCGGCGGGCGGATATCATGAACGGTCTTCACGATTCCGCCCTTGTCACCGACCGCCCGGTTCGAACGTCGTTCGGGCCGGGCGACGGGATGCCGACCATCACCGACACGATGTCCAGCCTCGACTACGAAGATCTCTTCAGGCACCTGCCCGTCGCGGCGATCGTGGCGAAAGAGCGGATCATGGTCGAGTGCAACGAGAAGGCGCTGCAACTGTTCAGGGCGACCCGCGACGACATCATCGACCAGTCGTTCGCGAAGCTCTATCCGCAACAGAAGGACTTCGCGACGACCGGCCGCCGCCTTGCGCCGCTGCTCGCGAAGCATGCCGGCTTCAGCGACGACCGCATCATGCGGCGGGTCGACGGCAGTCATTTCTGGGTCACCGTCCGCGGCTTCGGATACAACCCGAAGCGGCCGTTCGAGCTGGCCGTGTGGACCTTCACCGATCTGTCGGAAAACTCCAAGCATCCCGATGTCACCGGCACGCTGACCGATCGCGAGCGCGACGTCGCCGCGCTGCTGGTGCATGGCCTGACGAGCAAGGAAATCGGCAAGGAGTTGAGCATCAGCCCGCGCACCGTCGATATTCATCGTGCGAGTTTGTTGAGGAAGTATGAGGTGCGCACGACGCATGACCTGATTGCGTGCTTGCTGGCTTGAGCGTCCCGCCCGGCCCCCACTGCGCGCTGCACGGCCGCCGCGGACGAAAAAAAGCCCGGCAAAGCCGGGCCAATCAGATCGAGATCCGAGGAGAACCCCGCCCGGACCACGCCAGGCGAGCGCGCCGCACTACACGACGTTCTTTTCGACGATCGGCCGGTTTTCCAGCACACGCTCCCAGCCGAGCGGCGACAGGTCGAGCGATTCGTACCGCCCGCCCAGAATCAGTTCACTCACGCCACGCCCCGTGGCAGGCCCTTGCTGCAGCCCGTGCCCGCTATATCCGTTCGCGAACACGACGTTGTCGAGCTCGGGGTGATACCCGATGATCGCGTTGTGGTCGAACACGTTGTACTCGTAGTACCCGGACCAGCAATTCTCCACGCGCAGCGCCTCGAACTCCGGCACGCGGTTCGCGAGCGTCGGCCAGATCACCTCGTCGAACAGATCGTGATCGACCTCGTCGAGCGGCAGATCGTCGGGATCGCGATCGGGGCTCGGCGACGTCCCGCAGATATACGTGCGCCCTTCCGGCCGGAAATACACGCCGGTCGGATCGATCAGCAGCGGGCAATCGGCGAGCTTCGCCGGCGACGACACGTTGAAGATGCTGCGGCGCCGCGCATACACCGGAATGTCGATGCCCATCATCGACGACAGCGTGCGCGTCCACGCGCCGGCCGCATTGACGAGCGTGTCGCATGCATGGCGCTCGCCGTCGTTCGTCACCACGTGCGTGATCTTGCGGCCATCGCGCACGACGCCGGTCACGTCGGCCGCCACATAGCGCGCGCCGAGCGCCTGCGCCTTCTTGCGCAGCGCCTGCACGAGCCCGTAGCCGTCGAACCATCCTTCGCCGCTCGCGCCGTAAGCGCCCGACACGAGATCGTCGACGTTCAGCCACGGGAACTTCGCACGCAGCGCGTCGCGGTCCAGCAGATGGATATCGGCGCCGAGCCTCGTCTGCAGCGCGTGGTTTTCGCGCAGCGTCGCATCGCCGGCCGGCGTCGCGAGGAACAGGTAACCGCCTTCATGCAGATCGATCGACGGCTGCGTTCCGTCGACTTCGAGCCGTTCGCCGATATTGCGCAGGAACGCGATGCCGAACAGCGACATCTCGATCGACAGCGGCGTCGAGAACTGCTGGCGGATCGACGCGGCCGACAGCGCCGACGACGACTTCGCATAGGTGGGATCGCGCTCGATGACGGTCACGGAAACCGTCGGATCGGTGGCGCGCAGGAAATAGGCGATCGAGCTGCCGATCACACCACCGCCGACGATGACGACTTGAGAACTCACGACTGACTCCAGTTGCACATGAAAGGCGCGGCCAGCCGGCCGCGCCCGAAGGTTGTTCGTGCCGCGTCGCGCGTATCGTGCGCGCCCGATCGTTGCGGCTATTTCAGCACGTCACGCCGCGCCGCGAAAGAGCGCGCGTGCGGCGCTCAATCGGCCGTCTGCGTGGTGACCGGCTGCCACGCGGCGTTCTTCACTTCATACAGCGTCGAGCTCGGGTTCTTCAGGTCGCCCGTGGTCGTGAACGCGATCGTGCCGGTGATGCCGTCGTAGCGCGTGCTCTTGAGCGCGCCGTTGAAGTCGGCCGGCTTCGCCGAATTCGCCTTCTGCATCGCATTGATCGCGATCCAGGTCGCGTCGTAGGCGAACGGCGCATAGGCGAGCATGTCGACGCCGTACTTCTGCCTGAACTTCGTCTCGAACTGCTTGCCCTTCGCGAGCCGTGCGAGCGGCTGCCCGTACTCCCACACGGCCGCGCCTTCGGCCGCATTGCCGGCGAGCCTGATGAAGTTGGCGTTCATCACGCCGCCGCCCGCGAGGAACTGCGCGCGCACGCCGAGCTGGCGCATCCGCTTGACCAGCATCGCGGACTGCGCATCGAGCCCGCCGAAGAACACGAGGTCCGCGTTCGCGCTCTTGATCTTGGTGAGCTGCGCGCTGAAGTCGACGGCCTTGTCGTTCGTGAATTCGCGCGCGACGATCGTGCCGCCCGCCGCCTTCACCGCCTTCTCGAACTCGTCGGCTTCGCCCTGACCGAACGCAGTGCGGTCGTCGATGATCGCGATGCGCTTCGCCTTGGTCACGCCCGCCGCATACGCGCCGGCATTGCCGGCGTTCTGCGCGTCGGTGGCGATCACGCGATACACGGTGCCGAGCCCGGCGCGCGTGATGTCGGGATTGGTGGCCGACGGCGTGATCATCGGAATGCCGGCCTTCGCGTAGATCTTCGAAGCCGGCAGCGTCGTGCCCGAATTGAAATGGCCGATCACGACCGCGACCTGCGCGTCGGTCAGCTGCTGCGCCGCCTGGACGCCGATGCGCGGATCGCTCTGGTCGTCCTGCGACGCGACGACGAACTTCACCGGCTTGCCGCCGAGTGTGGGCCGCGCCGCGTTCGCCTCGTCGACGGCCATCCGCACGCCGTTCTCGATGTCCTTGCCGTAGGCGGCGCCGCTGCCGGTCAGCGGCACGGCCACGCCGACCTTGACGACCGCTTCCTGCGCGTGAGCCGCGCCGGTCTGGAACGCGAGAAGCGCGGCGGCCAGCGCCATGCCGGAAAGCGAGCGAGTGCGGAACGTCATCGGCGAATCCTTTCTTTTATGGGGCGGGGCACGGTGCGCGGCTATCGCGCGCGCAACAGGTGAGCCGATTGTGGGTAGCCAATACGCGTGCCGCAAACGAAATATCGGAACTACGTTGTGAGGAATTGTCATCACCCGACGCCAGGTCGACGACGCGCCGGCCCGCGCATGGACGGGCCGGCAACGAAGTACGTCGGGTCGAACGCGCGCCGGTACGGTGACGAGCCGCGGCGCGCGGTGATGCCGTGGAAGAATCATCACCGGCCGAGGGGCGATGAGGCGCGCCGCGACGCTGCCGCCGGCGCAGCGCTCAGTGCCGGTCGATATGCGTATCGATGCCCGTATGCCTGCGCACCGCGTCGGCCGCCTCGCCGGCTTGCTCCTGGAGCTTCCCGGCCTGCTGTTCGGCGACGCCCTCCGCTTCCGTCTCGCGGTCGCCGGTCACCTTGCCGAGCGCTTCCTTGACCGAACCCTTCACCTGTTTGAGCTTGCCTTCGATGCGATTTCTATCCATGGTCGTCTCCTGCGATGAGTTGAGGGAGAGTCGGCCGCACGGCCAGCGCGCCGTGCCGCCGAGCGGACAGGATCGCAGCCGCGCGCAATGCGCGGCAGATGCGGATGCATCATCGTGGCTGGTGCATTCGCACCGATCGCATATGGGACGGCGTCAGTCGCCGCCCTTGTCGGTGCGCGCGACGTTCGGATCGGCCGCGCCGACGACGCCGCGCTCGCGCGCCCATACGATGGCCTCGCCGCGGCTGTGCACGTCGAGTTTCGCGTAGATCGTCGCGACGTGATTGCGGACCGTGTTCGGCGCGAGGCCGAGGCGGCCGGCGATCTCCTTGTCGGCGAGGCCCTGACACAGCAGGTCGAACACGTCGCGCTCGCGCGCGGTGAGATCCGACAGCTGCGGCCCCGCGTCCGGCGCATTCGCGCGCCGCACGTTCGCGAGCTTCTCGATCAGTGTGCGGCTGAACCACGACGCATCCTGCATCGCCGTCTCGATCGCATAGACGAGCTCCATCTCGGTGCGCTTGCGGTCGCTGATGTCGAGCAGCGCGATCAGCACGCAGTCCTGGCCGTGAATCGCGACCGGGTCGGCCGACACCACGCAATCGCGCAGGTCGCCTTCGCGCGTGCGGATCTGCACGTCCGCGTTGCGCACGCCGCCGTCGCGCGCGAGCTGGCCGTCGAGCTGCTCGCGCGCGCCGCGCTCGGCCCACAGACCAATTTCGTCGGCGGACTTGCCGAGCAGGTCGTCGCGCGGATGGCCGGTCATCGCGACGAAGGCGTCGTTCACGTCGAGCAGCACGAAGCCGTCGGCCGTGACGATCGCGGTAGCCACCGGCGCCATCCGGAACGCCTTCGCGAAGCGCTCCTCGCTCTGCCGCAGCGCAAGCTCGGCCTGCCGGCGCGGCTCGAGGTCCATGAAGGTGAACAGCATGCATGCTTCGCCGTTCATGTCGATCGGCTGCCCGGCAACGACGACCGCATTCGGGCTGCCGTCCGCGCGTTTGACCACGGCCTCCATCTGCGGAATGGTCGCGCGCTCGGCGAGCCGCTCGATCGCCAGTTCGCGCCGCTCGGCCTGTTCGAGCACGTCCACTTCATAGACGGAGCGGCCGAGCACTTCGTCGCGGGCGTAGCCCGTCATGTCGAGAAAGCCCTGATTGACCTTCACATAGCGCAGATCGTCGAGCCGGCAGATCGCGGCCGGCGCGGGGTTCGTGTTGAAGGTGCGCTCGAAGCGGTCCTCGGCGCTCGCCCATTCGGTTGCGTCGTGCAACACGAGCGCGAGGCAATCGGGCTCGCCGGCCGCATTCGTCAACACGAGGCTGCGGATCCGGTGGACCCAGCTCACGTTCGCGTCGGCGGCCGATTCGACTTCGACGGTCACGTCGCTGAACTGCTCGCCCGCGATCACGCGGTCCATCGGATAGTGGCCGTGACGCACCGGACGATTGTTCCGGTAGCGCAGCCGGAAGCGCGCGCGATACTCGGTGACGTCCGCGCCCAGCTCGGCGAGCTCGGTCACGCCGTGCATCGCGAGCGCGGCCTCGTTCGCCCACACGATGCGCTGGTCCGGTTCGATGAGGATCACGCCCTCGGTGAGCCCCGCGATGATCTGATGTAGTTGGCGCCGATCGGTATGCGACTTGAGCGCCTGTTCGTTCACTCGTTCGTCCATTGAATGATGGTCCACGTGGTCTGCATGGTTGCCGGCCGCGTCGCGCCCGCGCGGGCATGCGCCGGGCCGGTGGATGCCGCGAGGAGCCGGCGCCGTCGCTACGCTCGACGCGCGCCGATGCACCCCGCGCAATAGTACATTCGCGCCGCGCCGCCGCTGCGTGCGCGAGCGCGCCACGCGCGCGCAGCCGCGCTGCGCCGCGTGCGGCGGGCGCTTGCGCAGGTACGAAGCACGCGTCGTTCCTGCCCCGCCGTTCCGTCCCCATGCAAACGCACTAGCGCATCCGGTGAATTTGCGCGATGTGCGCGTGCGTTCTCGTCGGTACGCTGGTAACACATCGGCGCTCCCGCGCTGCCCAGCAACACCGCAGAGGAGGACATCCTGATGAAGCTGCATCAGACACCCGATCCGACGCGGCCCGAACCGGCCCCGGACAATCCGCCCGAACCGGCGCCGGGCACCGACCCGCCGGTGCCGTTGCCGCCCGACGTGCCGCGCCCGGACATGCCGCCGCGCGAGCCCGGCTACGACACGCCGATCGCACGTTGACGGCGAGCCGTCGCGCGATCCCTATCGACCGTACGACCGCAGCATTTTTTCAACCATAAGATCGAAGGAGAACATCGATGAACAAGACGTCGCATCTCTCGACCGTCCTCGCGATCAGCGCGTCCTTCCTGCTCTGCGCTGCGCCGCTCACGCATGCCCAGACCCAGGCGTCGTCGACCGACAGCAGCATGACCAGCGAGTCGAATCAGCCGGTGACCGACACGTGGATCACCACCAAGGTGAAGAGCGAACTCGCCGCCACCGACGGTGTGAAGAGCACCGACATCAGCGTGAAGACCGTCGACGGCGTCGTCACGCTGACCGG
This sequence comes from Burkholderia sp. MBR-1, assembly GCF_013822785.1. Lineage (NCBI taxonomy): Bacteria > Pseudomonadati > Pseudomonadota > Betaproteobacteria > Burkholderiales > Burkholderiaceae > Burkholderia > Burkholderia sp. MBR-1. Next base: position 2,198,894 of record NZ_CP053610.1, on the reverse strand, counting down.
CGTACTGCCGACCCGCACCGCAGTGAAGAAGGCCGTCGCCGTCACGCGTTCGATCAAGGGCGTGAAGCACGTCGACGCGGCGGGACTGAAACCGAAGGCGTGAACCGTTGCGCGCCCGAGCGCCGCACTTTTTTCCCCTAACTCGAGGAGCAAATGATGAACGAAGACAAGATCAAGGGCCAATGGAAGCAGCTCACCGGCAAGGTCAAGGCGAAGTGGGGCAAGCTGACCGATGACGATCTGGCCGTCGCCGAAGGCAACCGCGACTATCTGGTCGGCAAGATCCAGGAGCGTTACGGGATCGCCCGCGACGAAGCCGAGCGACAACTGAAGGACTTCGATAGCGGGCTGTAACGAACCGGTCGTCATACCCCGCCGCGACGCGCTGCGCGTCGCGGCCACGTGGAGGACAACGACATGGGCAAGTACCTGATTGCATGGCTGCTCGGCGTGCCGCTGGGCGTGCTGGTGCTGTTCTACCTCGTCATGCACCTGTTCTGACCGATTGCGCAGTCCATTCAACGCCAACGGGCCGGCGGCTGTCTTCAGCCGCCGGCCCGTTCTTCGATGAGTAGCGCGCTTATGCCTGCTTCGCCGCGTTCGCCGTCATCTTGAAGATGCCCTGCGCGTTGCCCGCATCGAAACGCAGGTCGGTCACCCAGCGGCGCGTCGCCTGGTCGAACGTGCGACGGCGCGTGATGAACTCGTAGAACGAGCCCGGCACGTTGCGCTTGACCGTGCCGCCGTCGCGCGTGCGGAACTCGCGCTCGACGACGTCCGCGCGGTAGGCCGTCTGGAACACGCGGCCCGAGCGCGAACGCTCGACTTCCGGCTTCATCGGCCGGCCCTTCGCCTTCTCGTCATCGGACAGCTTGAACACGTCGGCCACGCGGTCGGTCGCATGGTTGAACGCGTTGCCCTCGGTCGCGATCCAGGCCATCTCGGCGGATTCGAGCAGCAGCGTGTCGTAGTCGAGCTCGCTCGGCACATCGTGCTGGCGCGCGAACGCGCCGACGATCTCGGGCAGCAGCGCGTGCGCCGCATCGATCGGTAGCCAGCCTTCGCGCTCGATCTCCCACAGCAGCGCGACGGCCGCCGGCGACAGCGGATCGCGCGACGATCTCACCACGTTCGTCACCGCCTGCTGGAATTCCTTCGAGAAACGCTCCGGATGCAATTCGCTGACGAAGAACTGGGCGATCTCGTCGGGCGCGTCTTCGTGCGCATAGGCGCGGCCGGTCATGCCGAGCTTGTCGAGCGGATAGCGGCCGTTCAGCCGGAAGCCGAGCGGACGCAGGATGCGCGTGAACGCCGCCTCGCCCGGCGGCAGCGCGCCCGTATGCGGCCAGCGCACCGTGCGCAGCGCGCCATGATCGAAGTAGACCGAGCCGCCGCCCTCGACCGCGTCGGCCGTGTACGCGCGCCCGTTCGCCGAACGCTCGAGCAGCCCTTCGAACAGCGCCATGTTCATCGCCTGCGCGATTTCCGCGCGCGTGACGACGTCGGTTTCCCACTCTTCGAGGATGGACGGCATGTTCAACGTCGCGAACAGGGCGTCGGTCTTTGCCTGTCCCAGCAGCCGGGTCAGCAGGCTTTCGATATTCGGATTGCGCATCGGGTTTCTCGGTTCGGGGCATCGCCGGCAAACGCGCCGGCCACTCGGCGGCCAGGCACCCACTGGCGCGCCTGGCCTTGCGTGGGATGCATTATTCAAAGGCTTGCAGCGGCCCGTAAAGCGAGATTAAATTGAGATGTGATGAGTTTTTGGAATCAGTCGGCGTTCTCGCCGCTGTGGGCCGCCCCTGCGGCCCCGTTCGTCGGACACAATGAGCATCATGCGCAAATTCAAGATTCCCAACATGGGGGCGCTCGTGGCTTTCGAAGCCGCAGCGCGCCACGAGAGCTTCACGCACGCGGCGAAAGAGCTGTTCCTCACCGAAAGCGCGGTATCGCGGCAGATCGCGACGCTCGAAGCGAGCCTCGGCGTGCGGCTGTTCGCGCGCGTGAAGCAGCGCGTGGTGCTCACGCGCGCCGGCAAGCTGTACGGCACGCAGGTGCGGCGTGCGCTCGAAGCGCTCGATCGCGACACGCTGTCGATCATCGCGCACGGCAGCGGCGGCGGCTACCTGGAGCTCGCGGTGCTGCCGACCTTCGCGTCGCACTGGCTGATTCCGCGCATCAAGAGCTTCTACGACCGCACGCCTGACGTGCGCGTCAACATGGGCAGCCGCACCGATCTGTTCTCGTTCGAGGACACACATTTCGAAGCGGCGATCCACTACGGCAAGCCGACCTGGCCCGGCACGTCGTCCGACTACCTGTTCGGCGAAGAAGTCGTGCCGATCTGCGCGCCCGCGCTGCTCGAGCGCCCGGTCGAACGCGTGGAGGATCTGCTCGCCTATCCGCTGCTGCACTCGACGACGCGCCCCGGCGCGTGGGCGCAGTGGTTCGAGACGCATGGCGTCGAGGACATCCGCACGATGCAGGGCGTGCGCTACGAGCTGCATACGATGCTGATCAGCGCGGCGGCGGCCGGGCTCGGGATCGCGCTGGTGCCGAAGTTCTTCGTCGAGCAGCAGTTGCAGCAGCTCGGGCTGGTCGTGCCGTGCGATGCCGCGACGGTCGGCGATTCCGCGTACTACCTCGTGTATCCGACGGAGTTCAGTCACAGCAAGCCGCTCGAGTCGTTCCGCGCGTGGTTGCTGGAGCAGGCGAGCGCATATGCGGCGCCCGGACGCGACGCGCTCGGCGACGCGGAGGATCACGAAGACGTGGCGTGACGGCGCCGTGGCGCGGCAGGACCCGGTGCGCGCCGGGCGGGCAACCCCACCCCGGCGCTCCGGGCAGCCGATCTTGCTTCGGCAACGCGACGGACCTTGCTTCGCTCGTTGACTTCGTGTGTTTTCTCTCAGGTTCCGGGCATTTTTGCTTCGTCGCGTCGGGCCATTATCCGCCCAAAGCGGCCGAAGTGAAACGTTTGCGCATGCGGCGAACGCGCAATTCCGCGGATTCCGAAACATTCCTACAAAGCGCTTACGCTCGAGACGCCTGCGTTCTGCACTGGTTGCAATCGGCGCGGCATTCGCTTTTAATGGAACTGGTTCCAATCCGCGTTTCGGTGGTCGATCTGCATGACGCCTCGTCGTGCGCGCGTCATGATGGCGGTTCAGGATCGCCTCCATTCGGCCCAGGATTGCGCATCGCTCCCGTCCTTCCGGACACCTGTCAAACGAGACCGTCATGCCCGACTCCGCTTCGCTGCAGCAGCTGTTTCCCGCTCATCAGGACATTCCCGCCGAGTTCCGTCTCGCCGCGCCGATCCATCAGCGCGTATCGTTGGTCGACGGCGAACTGCGCGCGTGGGACGGCGCGACCAAGACCGTGCTGTCGCCCGTGTGCGTGCGCGAAGCCGACGGCAGCGTCGCGCAACTGGAGATCGGCAGCTATCCGGTGATGGGCGAGACGGAAAGCGACGCGGCGCTCGACGCCGCGGTGCGCGCGTACGATTCGGGCCGCGGCGAATGGCCGACGATGAAGGTCGAGCAGCGCATCGCGTGCATGCAGGACTTCATCCGGCGGATGGTCGCGCAGCGCGAGCGGGTCGTGAACCTGATCATGTGGGAGATCGGCAAGAGCCTTGCCGATTCGCAGAAGGAGTTCGATCGCACCGTCACCTACATGACGCAGACGATCGATGCGCTGAAGGAGCTCGACAACGCGAACTCGCGTTTCGTGATCGCCGAAGGCACGATCGGGCAGATTCGCCGCACGCCGCTCGGCGTCGTGCTGTGCATGGGCCCGTACAACTATCCGCTGAACGAGACCTTCGCGACGCTGATCCCCGCGCTGCTGATGGGCAACACCGTGGTGTTCAAGCCGCCTCAGTACGGCACGCTGCTGTTCGAGCCGCTGCTCGACGCGTTCCGCGCCGCGTTTCCGAAAGGCGTGATCAACACCATCTACGCGCCGGGCGCGGTGGTCGTGCCGCACATGCTCGCCTCGGGCAAGATCAACGTGCTTGCGCTGATCGGTTCGAGCAAGGTCGCCGATCACCTGAAGAAGCAGCATCCGAAGTCGCACCGGCTGCGCGCGATTCTGGGCCTCGATGCGAAGAACGCGGCAATCGTGCTGCCCGATGCCGACCTCGACCTCACCGTCAAGGAATGCCTGCTCGGCGCGCTGTCGTTCAACGGGCAGCGCTGCACGGCGCTGAAGATGCTGCTCGTGCATCGGTCGATCGTCGACGAATTCCTGAAGCGTTTCACCGCCGCGCTCGAGCAGTTGAAGATCGGCATGCCGTGGGAGAAAGGCGTCGGCATCACGCCGCTGCCGGGCATGCATCGCACCGCGTACATGACCGACGCGATCGACGACGCGAAGGCGAAGGGCGCGCAGGTCGTCAATGCGTCGGGCGGCGAATTCAGCAAGACGCTGTTCTATCCGGCCGTCGTGTATCCGGTGTCGGAAGGGATGAGGCTGTATCGCGAAGAGCAGTTCGGGCCGATCATTCCGGTCGCGCCGTTCGACGACGTGGAGACCGCGCTCGACTACGTGACGACGTCGGAGCATGGCCAGCAGGTGAGCATCTTCGGTTCAGATCCGGCGCAGATCGGCGCGCTCGTCGACCCGCTCGCGAACCAGGTGTGCCGCGTGAACATCAATTGCCAGTGTCAGCGCGGGCCGGACGTGTTCCCGTTCGCGGGGCGCAAGGACTCCGCGGAAGGCACGCTGTCGGTGACCGATGCGCTGCGTGCGTTCTCGATCCGCTCGATGGTCGCGGCCAAGCAGACCGACGGCAGCAAGCAATTGCTCGACTCGATCGTGTCGGATCACCACTCGAAGTTCATCAACACGGGCTTCATTTTCTGACGCGCGGTTGGAGTGGTGCGGTGGGCGCTCGCGCGTGGGACGTGCGCGGCGCGAGCGCTACCGCGAGATGCCCGTCGGGCGCTGGAGTACGCCTGCCAGGGTTGCCGGTCTACGAAGCCAGCACGACGCCCGTAGTCAGCGCGGCAAGCCCCGCGTACCAACATTGAATCATCACGCGCCCCGCACGCTCGCGCCGCGCGTACGCCCACAGATAGAACGGCACGAACATTCCCACGATTCCCTTGACAGGGTTGGTGAGAAAAACATGAATCCCGATTCCGATCTGCGAAAGAATGATCGACGCCAAGCCGACAATGATCAGAATCGATCCCAGTGAATGCGTCATCGCACGTCTTCTCCAGTGAAGAACGCCCGCTTGCGCGGGCGTGGTTGCAAGCGCCAGCAGCAATACGCGGTCACTTGGCAGTATCAGGCTGATCGGACTTCAGAACCGTCAGCTTCGATTCTTTCACGCCGGTTTGTCCGGTGACGTCGTCGACGAGTTGGAGCTTGTTGCGGGCGTACATGACGCCCATCTTGACCTCCTGCCATACGTAATAAATCTTCCCTGCGACCGTATCCACGTCCAGCGTCGAGTCGTTTTCAGCCATCGACACCAATTGATGGTGACCGGGGTCGACCTCGCTATACAGGTAAGTCCTCGCGCCCGTCGTGCCGAGAGTCTTCCCGTCGAGCGTCACCGGCATCTTGACGGCCCCGCCCATGCTCTCGTTTCGATACACGTAAATCGCGGCCTTATCGTGCGGAGCGTTGAAGGTCTTCAGCTCGGCATCGCGCCGCGGATCCCCCATCGGTACCGACGCACAACCGGCCAAAATCGACAGTGAAACGCCGATCGCGAACAATTTCTTCAATTTCATTTTTAATGGTCCTCGTTTTTTGACAGCTAACCCCGAATCATTTTTATGTGCTGGTCGATCCATGCGTATGCCGGCTACCGCTCAATGCCTGTTGGCGTTTGCGACGCATTATGCACGACATCTTTTTAAAGCCGTCTTTACGTCCACCGCGCCTTATTGAAGGACGCGTTTGCCGTACACCCATTCGATACTGCCGTAAGGCGCAATCCCATCGAGGATACGCAGCCTGCTGCGCGCGGCGTCGGCATCGCCTTTGACGAACTTCGCATAAGCGCCGAGATAGAACTGCTCTTCGGCTTCCGCCTCCTGGCGCTCCTCGCCGGACAACCCGGCATTGACGATCGAAAGCGCCTTCAGCGCGTCCTCGCCCTGCCATATGCGCAACAAGACTCCGTATTGGTTCTTGTCGTTCGCGGCGTAGTAGGTCGCGTCCCGTTCGAGCCGCGGATTCGCCAACGCGGGATCATGGGCACGAGCCATGATGTAGCGGTACACCAGCGCACGGTACGCATAGAAGCTCGGCCCTTCCAGCGGAGCTTCGGCATCGGCCAATGTATCGATTGCCGCCTTCCATTGCTGCAACTGAATATGCGCGAAAGTGGCCGTGACGAATCCTTCGGTATAGGTGCCCAGTGCACCGACGCGTGCAAGTTGTGGGTTGCGCGCCGCGAACTCGCGCGTCTTTTCCATTTCCGGAGCCAGAATCGAGAGCGCCTGCTGCGGATCGTTCAGCGAGAACAATATGCCGGCTTTCGTGGCGATCAAATCCTTGCTTTTGGCGGGATCGACCAATTGCAACGCCTCGTTGATTCGCGCAAGTGCTGCGTCGGATTCGCCGAGGGAATCGAGCGCGGCGGCCTCGTCCTGCAACGCCAGCGCCTTGTCGAATGCCGAATTCGCAGCCGCCTCGTGTATCCGTGCAGCCGCAAGCGCCTGTTCGTGCTTCGCTCGGAGCGGATTACCGCCCATCGAAGCTCTGAGATCGCGCAGTGAGCAATGAAGCGGACGCCCCACGGAAACCGGATGGTCGCGGACCGTAATATCCGTCATGCTCTGCGAACAGCTCTGCGTGCCATCGAACGCAAAATTGACGTGATACACGTGCCCCTTTTCCGGCACCAAAGCGGTGACGAACGGTCCGCACGAATCCGAACGGCGGTCCATATCGTCGCCGTAGAGACCCTTGACCTGGATTTGTACGCCGGGCTTCACGTTTACCGCGCGCGACGTCTCGGTTCTGAGGACAGCCTTGTTGAGCTTCTCGGTCAAGCTCGCAATCGACGGCAGTAGTGCTCCCCGCCCGCTATCGAAGACGGCTCCGACCGATTGGAATCCGGTGCATGCCTGATCCGACGTGCTTGTCGAAAAGCCCACCGCCATGGGCATGCCGCTCGTCGTAAAGACGATTCTTGCACCATCCTTCGGAGCGTCAGCGGCGAGGTTCGTCGGTATAGAAGTATTTCTGCCTTCCTGCACCGCGGTCCTGCGTGATGCTGCGTGCTTGGTCGCACACCCCGTGATCAAGAGAATTGACGCTAATGCCGCGCAAACGGATCGCGTCAAGGTTGTTTTGGTCGTTCGCATGAGTTTGGTTTGGTGATTTATGTCTGAATTTCGATTCACCCCATGTGCGAGTCGAATCGTATCAAAGTTCGCCAATATCCTCATCACGCGATTTGCGACGATAAGCGGCACCTCGGTTGATGTCCGAGTTGCGTTGGCGATTTTCAAACTTGCGTGATGGCGGAACGCCACCACGCAAGCCAATACCTCGACCGTCAGGTCATCAGAAACGTGTTGTCACTTCGTCAGGCGGACGACGTACAAACCGGAATCCTGTGCATTCGCGCTCAGACTGTAGTTCGGTGCAGTCGCGTACGATGCGCCCTGGGTCAGCTGCTTATAGACTACGGTCGAGCCGGACACGTTGGCGAACTCGACAACCGGCGGATTCGGATTCGGAACGGTATTGGTCGTGAAATTCAGCGTCAGTGTCGACGATGCCATCGCGCGGAGATCGCCCGAAGATTTCACCTCGTAGATGTAGTTTGCGGTTACGCCGGCCGGCGCCGGATCAGGCTTGCCCAGACAGATGGTCAGGTCTCCGGTCTGGCCACTCGCAGGTGTCTTGACCGTCAGCGTCGCAATGCCGTCATCGGTCGTCAGGTTGAGGTTGGCGTTCGCGATGACGCTGTTGTTCGACAAACTGAGTTTCTTGTAGGTCGCCGGGCAGGAAAACGCCGCGGTCGTCGTTGTCGTAGTTTGCGACGTCGAGCCGGCCGAATTTCCCGACGCCGCGCTGCCGCCACCGTCGCCACCGCCACCACATGCAGCGAGCACGACCACGGTGCTCATAAGACCAATCAATGCTGACTTGTTATTCATCGCTTCTCCGCAATTGTTAAATAGTTCTAAATACAACACCTACACTTCACCTGTCCGATTTTCCCTAACTCGCACAGCGTGATTCACGCATAAAAAGCGCGTGGCGATGTTGATGCCACGCAAGGCGCCCAGGCTCAAAATGAGCGCGCAGACGCAACCAATCAGCGGCGAAACGTCAATCAAATACCGTGTGTCGCTCTTGCTTCACGGTAATTCTCGATTCGACGCAAAGTACGTGCATACGCTCGACTGTGACCTGCAAGGGCTGCCCGCTCAAAACTGCGAAGTCAGCTGGAATCCAAACGTGACGCGCGCAGTGGGAAAGCCCGAGGGTTTATAGATCGGCGTACCGGCAAACAGGTCATACGCGTAGGGGCCGAAGCGCGTCCCGATGCTTCCCTTCACGCCGATAACAGCGCCGGCCAACTGCGTGCCGACGAGCGCGATCGGCTGTGGCCCCCATACGCGGCCGTAGTCCAACCCTGCGTAAATCGCTTGACCCGTCTGGCCGATCGGCATCTGCAACTCGTTACGCCAGTAGAAACCGCGCGACGAGGCGAGCATCGTTTCTCCGTCGAAGCCGCGCACCGTGTATCGGCTACCGATCGTCATGTCGTCGAGGTAGTACAGGGTGTTCCCCGTGTACTGGCCGTGGAACGTACCGACATAGTGGAACGGCTGTTTGCCAATCGCGAACGGCACCGACAGGTTCGCGTCAAGTACTGCCATCTTGAAGCGATACGTTGGGCCAGCGCCAGCTGCGAGGATGTCATCCTGCGCGCCGAAACCGCCGACGCCCTGCCGATAGGCGGCCGAGCCGTCGAACTGCGCGCCATCGAAATAGTGACGATCTGTTACGCCGAGTTCGATGATCGTGTTGTTGCGGCGTTGTTGAGAAATCTCGGTGTCCTCAATGAAACTCTGACCAAAACGACGCGACAACCGGAAGTACCCACCGAACACGTCATTCTGGCTGCGTGCCAGGACTCGGGCCAGTTTGAAATCGACTGTCTTCGAGTTGCCGCTCGCGACGAATGTCTGATTCACGCCCGCGATCTGCTGGTAGTACGTGTTCGTGCTGGCGGACAGCGTAGCCGTCCAGTAACCCCACGGAATCGTATAGAAACCGTTCCAGCCGTGCGAGCCGAGGCGCTTGTCGCCGAACTCGAGGTCTTGGCTGACGCCGACGTTGAGCACGTCGTTCAGCCCGAGCGGGTTGTCGATGCCGACCGACAGACTGCCTTGCAGTTTGCCGGTGGCACGCGTGCCGGAGTTATCGATCGACGCGACGACTGTCCAGGGCTTGCCACGCTTCACATCGAGCACCACATCACTTTCGCCGGGAAGGTCACCCGGAACGATTTGCATCGAGACATCCTGACTCGACACGCGCTTCATTTGCTCGAGACCTTGCTCGAGATCGCGCAGGTTCAGCACCTCACCGTCGCGGGTCGGGAAAGCGGTTTTCCACGTGCCCCGCAGCTTTTCATCAGCGAAGCGCACATGGCGAATCGTGCCGGGAATCAGCGAAAGTTTGAGGGTACCTGTCGATAAGTCTTGCTCTGGAACAAGCACGCGCGTAGTGACGTAGCCCCGCGCCAGAATCGCCTGAGACAGCCCCTTGACCAGCACGTCAACGCCTTGCTTGCCGACGCATTGCCCGCCGTAGTGGTTCAGCCAGTCGCGCGCAAACGCGAAGCGATCCATCGGCAGCGCCGACGCACCTTGTGCCTTCACTGCGTCGGGCAACGACGCCGGCACGTCGAGCGAGAAGCGATCGATACGAAAGCACGGCGTTTCCGTGGGAAGCGCCGGATAGGCTTCGATCTTCGGCACTTCCGAACGCACGGAAGGGGCTCGCACCATCGCGTCACGCAGTTGCGCGTCGCGTTGTTGCTGTGCCTGCCGATCCTGTTCCGCGTTCGCCCTCGCCGCCGCCGCTTGGTCAGCAGGCGTGGGGGCCTGCTGCGCCTGCACCCCGAGCGATACCAGGGCTGTGAGCGGCAAGGCCGCCAGCCGTTTCGAAATTTTCATTATTTGGCATTTCCCTGATTCTGCCAGTACTTTACAAGTAGCGCGATGTGCGTCAGATTCAACCGTCTACACCGCACATCTTCTTAATAAGACACGCGTGTCCAAGCCACTAACAGCTCGCCCAGCCATCAAGCACCCAATCGACCGAACCAGCGCATCGATTATTTGCACGCCTTGATTGTGGTAGCGTTGTATTTCATGGAAATAAGAACAGTCGATACATTTTTGTAATTTCCAACGTTTTCCTGAATCTCCGCAATCACGCCCCGCTTGCAGAAAGAAGCAGGGCCCGTCGAAATCTGCTGCCAACCTAGATCGACCAGCGTTTTGATGTCCCGCTCCCTAAGCTGATTTGACCACGAGTCCGTTCGAATTAGAACCGACAACAGCGCCCCGCCAAATTTTGCATTTTCATTTCGATAAACGACATTGCCTCCGTTTACGAGCATCATCGCCATATCACCATTCATCATATCTATTTTTTCACTTGCATCAGTAGCCGAAGGATTTTTCACCAATGCATAAACAAGCATGAACAGCCACAACACCACCGCTAGAGCAATTACATAGTGCTTGACAGGACGATTCATTTTTTGTCAAATAACATGATTTAATTAATGTGGCGTTGGCAGTTTAAATACTGGCAAAGATACTCCTGTGCCGGCACTTCCACCGAGGCTTATGCCTTTCGTCGGTGCACCGAGTCCCAAACCAACCTCAACCGCCGTAGCGCCACCAATTGCATGATTCCCGCCAAGACAAACACCATATGCGCAAGCAGCAGCTGAGTACGAGCCTCCAGCCAAGAGTTGATCAGTATTGTCCCCTTGCACTGCATTGGGCAGTCCGTAATTTGAAGGCACAAAACCGAACGTGACACTTGCACCAGGGGCCACGGGCACGGAGCCACCGGCCCCGACGTAGATTTGACCGTTGTGCAGGTTCAGTGATATTGAGCCTGCCAGACCCAGACCGCTGCCGTTGACGGCGACGTAGTCAGGCGCAGGGATGCCAGGCTGCTGAAATCCGGCTGAATTCTCACCGGTGTTCCATCCCGGTGAGAATGGTCCATATGGATCGATCCTTGGCGCCCCACTGCTCGCTTGCGCCGCTTGAGGTGACGGCACGTTCCAACTGTACGGCGAATTCGCCCCACCCGTGTCTTGCTGAATGAGATTTCTCACCGTGTCAGAAGGCGACGTCAGCATCGATGGATCTTGCACGAGATAGTTGTTCCCCGCGCCGTCGTTGGTCACCTTCATGCCAGTCGTGTCGTAGAGTTGACCAGTGGTCGTGCTGCCGTTCAGCGGCACCACCATGCCCGTCGTAATTGTCTCGCCATACTGGCTGTTGCTCGCGGATCGCATCGCATTTTCGATCTGGTCCACGGTAATCGGCGATCCATCAGGATTCGTTATTCCTCTCGCCTTCGCATCAGCAGCAATTTTCTGTGCCTTCGTCTTTTCCTGCGGATGCAACTGCCGGTTATACAGATCTGCACTAAGCGCACCACCAGCTCCACTAATTGCACCGGCCGAACCGCCCAGCGCGCCGCCCGCCGCTGCACCGGCCACCCCCGACGCCGCATTGGCCAACAACGTACCCCCAAGCGTATCCCCGAGCGCTTGACTCGCTACGGTGCCGGCCGCGTCGCCCGCTATCGTGCCGCCGATCGCTCCCGCCACACTGCCCCCGCCCATCGCGGCACCAATTCCAGCAACTCCCGCATGCGAAGCGATGCGCGCAGCCCCATCTGGCCCCCACATCGCCACCTGTGCATTCGCGGCAGTCAAATCTGCCTGAGCCTGCTGAGCCGCCGCGTCATCGTGAATCGCATTTGCTTGATCGAGTCGTTGCTGAGCATCGCGTGCGTTCGCCTTCGCGTGATTCTGAAGCGCATCCGCCACGTCACCGACCACCTGCATGCCGACTTGGCCGACCGACTGCTGAACCGCGATGTCGTTCTGCACATTCTGCGCATTGAACGTGTTCTGTACCGCGCCGTTCGCATTCGCGGTGTCGCGGCTCAGCCCAGCAGTGCTGTCATGTCCGGCACCTGCGTCACCGCGGACCGTGATCTTGCCCGGGCTGACGGCGGCGTAGGTCGTGCCCGACGCGTCGCTGCTCGTGCCTGCTGTCGAGAACCCGCTCGGCCCCAAGCCTTGCGAATTCAGCGCTCCCGTCGTGTTGTTAGCGCCCTGTTTGACAGGTGTATTGAGATTCACACCACCCGGCGTACTGTTCCCGAATCCGCCACTCGCGCTGAAGCCGACTGTATCCCCCGAGTAGGTCGCGTGATTCTCCAGATTCGTATAGCCGAGCGTCTGCGTCGACAAGCTGTTCTTGTCCGAGGTCGCCGTGCTCGCAATCACGCCGCCATCGAGCTGCGTGTGGTTCCCGACGTTCACGTTATACCCACCCGTGCCCGCATAAATACCGCTCTGCTGGTTCACCGACTGATAGTTCGCGTTAATGTTCTGCTGGCTCGCGCTGGCGCTGCCACTCACTGTCTGGCCATAGCAGAACGGCGGCACACAAATACTTGCCTGGAATCCGGCGCTCGATTGCTTGCTGTCGTAGGTGCTGGTGTCTTGCTGGCTCTGGACGTTCAGGTCGCGCCCAACGCTCGCGTTGACGGTATTGCCCGACACCTCGGCTCCCCGCAAGTTCGTATCGCGTCCGCTCGTCACCGACAGCGTATCGCTCGCAGTAATCTGCGTATCCCGATTCGTCACGCTGTTACCGTTCGCATGACCGTGTGCAGTGCTCGCGCCAAGCTCCAGCGTAAAACCGTTCTGCTGACCGCCGATTGCGGCCCCGACACCGATACTGCCGCTGCTGCTGCTATTGCTGCTCGATTGCTGGCTCGTATCCTTCGCGCTCGTGAGATTAATGTCGCGCGCCGCGTTCAACTGGACGTTTTGCGCGGTAATCCTCGTGCCGCTGGCGTTAATATCGCCGTCGGTTGCAAAACCGTTCGTATCCTTGGTTCCGCTTCCGGTTGCGATCAGCGTCGCCGTTCCACCTGCGTGCAGAGTACTCCCGTCATTCGCGATCGAGCTGGACTGCGCTTCGCTATGGCTGGTGCCGCCCCCGATGCTGACCGTCGCCTTGACCAGTGCCTGATTCGTCGGCCCCTTGCTCAACGCCGTACCAACTTGATACGCGTTGTACGCCGCAAGTCCGGCCTGTGCCTTGTCCAGCGCCGCCAACCGCGAATCGCCCCCGCGCGCGGGCTGCGCAAATGCTTGATTGGCCTGCGCGACGGCGTTCCCGATCGCACCGCCAAGCGCCACGCTCACGCCGAACTGACTGGAATCCTGACTCATCCGGCTCTGTGTCGCGTCCGTACCCGGATCGAGATTCAGGTTCTTGCCGATCAGCGTCAGATCCTTACCCGCGCTCAAATCGGAACCGGCGACCGTGATGTCCTGCTTCGCATCGAGCGTCACGTTGCCGTTGCCGCTGACGATCTGGCTGCGCATCGTGCTTTGGGTCTGCGAAGCCGTGTCCTGGACACTATGGTTCTTCGCCACACCGACGCTAAAACCGGTAGCCGTGCCGTTACTGCCCAGACTGCCGATCTGCTGACTGCTCGATTCCTGGTGGCTCGTACTCGTGTCAAGCCCGGCCAGCACGTTGATTGCGCCCTGTGTGGCGACGAGATCGACGCCCTGCGTTCCACTGATGCCCGAGCCGACGACGTTGATGTCGCCCGTCTTGCTCTTGATGACGACGCTATTACCCGTGACCGATGCCGCCGTTTGCTGCGTCATCGTCTGGCTGCCGTCCGAATTGCTCCGGCTCGCGTTGTACGGCGACGGGCTGTTGCCACCCGTGTTCGCCGTGCCACCCACCCAGCGCCCCAAATCGCCCAGGCTCGGCGATGCCGCTTGAACGCCCCATGACGAACCGGACGATTGTGTCGACTGCTGCAAGTGATCAGTCGATGCCTGCAAGTTGACGTTACGGTTCGCATCCAGCGTCGCCGTCCCGCCCGCGCTGATTGCCGAGCCGATCACGGAAATATCGCCATCCACGATGTTGCCGTTCGCGTCCTTCTGCGCGCCGCCAGTCGCTTTCACGGTCACGTTTCCACCACCGCGAACCGTGCTTCCCAAGTTCGTCAAACTCGACATATCGGTCGTAGAGCTGCTACGGCTCTGTCCGTACGACACGGAGATCCCCGGCACGTCTGCCGCGCTTGCGCCGATCTCGTTGCCCACTGCTTGGCCGCGCTGGAAGGCGTTACCCGACGACGCATTCGCCTTCAGGTTGCGTACCGTATCGTACGGCGTACCGGTCACGGCAACGGTCAGGCCACTCGAATGCGCTTCGCGTTGATCGTGCGATTGCGCCACATCCTGCCCTGGATCAATCGTCACGTTCTGCCCGGTGATACTGATATTGCCCGTGTTTCCGTCGACGTCGCCCGCCGCCTTGCCTGCCACGAAATCGCTGCCGCTGATATGGACGTCCTTCCCGCCCGATACGGTCACGTTGCCTTCAACGCTGCCGACCGTACTGCGCGACTGGCTCTGCGTCGTCGAAGCCGCGTTATACCGGTCGCTCTGTTCGCTCGATCCGATCGTAATGCCAAGTCCACCCGAGCCAGACAAGCCCGAATGCTTCTCTTGGTGATACTCGTTGTCCTGATACGTGTCGGTCGCCGCCGTGATGTTGACGTTGTTTTTAGCGGACAGCGCCACGTCGTGCGTCCCGACAATGGCGCTACCGGTGACGTTGATGTCTTTCCCGCTGAGGACCGTTACGCCGTCAGCCGAAATCGCGCTGCCATTGGCATACGTGGTGGTCTGGTCGACCCGGTTCGTCGCGCTCGCATGACTTGCAACGCCGCTGTGGTCGTGCGATTCGTTCATGTTCGACACGTGCGTTTCGGTCGCCGCGCCGACGTTCACGTTGCCGACCGCCATCAGGCCCACGTTGCCCTGGTCAAGCGAGATCGTGCTTCCGATGACGCTGATGTCCTTGCCCGAAGCAACGCTCAAGGTATTGCCGCTATGCACCGTCGTGCCAACGACGGTCTGGTCGGACGTGTGCAACGTTTCCGAATAGCTGCCGTGGTGATCGCTACCCGAACTGTTGCTGTCGACCGTCGACGTAGCGCTCGCAGCGCCGAGCGTGATATTGCCCTTGGCCGCGATCGTTCCGCCGTTACCCAGGTTGATTCGCGCGCCGCTCGCGGTCAGATCCCCATTCACTCCGATCATCGACACGCCGCCGACATTCACGGCGCTACCAACCACGCCATTGATGTCGGTATTCGATACGCCATTCGCGCGCTGCACGATCTTGTGCTCGCCGACTTGCTGCGTACCGAGGTCGTAGTTGCCCCCAATCAGCATGCCGAGATTGCCGCCGACCGTCAGCGCGCCCGCATGCTGCTCGACATTGCCACCTGTCATGATCCCCGCATCGCCCTTGACGTCGAGCTGAGCAATCGGCCCGAGCGTCGTCGTCACACTCGTTGCGCCATCGCGACTCACCCGGGTGTCGCTTTTCACGGCGGAATCGAGAATCAGGTCGCCACCGGCATTCAGATACAGGCTTCCGGCCTTGACCTTCGCCGACGTCAAATCGACATTGCCAGTCGTCATCAACGACATGAGCCCGCCACTCTGCAACGCGCCGAACGCGTTATCGATCTGCTTGCCCTGAATCGACAGCGTGTTGTCCGCCTTCACCGTTCCGCTGTTCGTGAAGTTCTGCGCGTCCTTCAGATCGATGTCAGTGGCGGTGATCAGCGGACCATTGACGTTCTGCTGTTTCGCCTGCGCGAGATACACGACCGGCACCAGCACCGACTGCCCGTCGACCACGCGCGTTTCCATCATGATCACGTTGCCGGTCAGCTTCGATACCTGATCGGCCGACAGGCTCGCTCCGATCGGCAGGTTGAGCTGCTTGTCCAGCGATGCACCCGCCGCCATCAACGATTCGTACATCGCCTGCAGATCCGTGTACGGGCCGAGTACAGCCCTGCCGGTCAATGAGGTCACCTGGTTACGTACCAGCTGCTGTTCGTAGAAGCCGTCACCGAGACGCTTCGGAATATGCGTAAGGTCGACGCCGATCTGACTGAAGAAGTAGTCGCTGGAGATGAAGCGCTTCTGGTTCGTGAATGCCGGGTTCGTCTCGATCGCATAGCTCGCGTTCGGCGCCGGATTCGGTCTGTACAGACCGCCCTGCGGGATCGTCAGATTGTTCAGGACGTTCTGCGCCGTCGCGCTGGCGATGATCGGCGAGACGTTGATCACCCCGCCATGCACGGCCGAAGCGCCCGACTTCGTACCGCTCGCGCTACCACTCAGCCCGCCGATCGTCAGCCCCGGCACGGCCTGCCCCGGCAGCAGACCCAGCGACGGAATCGACGCGTTTGCGGCCGTGTTATTGATGCTGACACCCGTGCCGGAGATCGTGCCGTTCGAACCCAACGTCGAATCGTAGCTCGGCAGACTGTAGGTCTTGACGTCCGCTGGCGCGACTTGGGTATAGCCGCCCGGACGGCTCGTCACGAACGGGGCGTTGCCGAACGGCAATTGCCAGTTGTATTCGCTGCTGTCGTAGTTGTTGTAGTGGTACTGGCCTGAGTACGTCACCGTCACGGTCGGCGCCTGCTGGCCCGTCGCCGCCCAACCGTTGCCGTCATAGTTTTGCGGCAAGTCGAGGTTGCCAACGGCCGTGATGCTGCTCCAGTAGTTTTGCAGGGTACCGGTCGATGTTGCATTGAGACTGCCGCCCGACACGATTTGCGCAGTCGGGCTCAATGCCGTGACCGTGTTCGCCACAGCCGTTCCAGTATAGGTCGTGTAGAAGTACCCGCTGTTCCACTGGCCGCCGTGAGGCGGCTCAATGTACATGCCGCCCGGCTGTTTGATCAACGCGGCCGTTTCGGCCGGTGTGATGTTGTCGGACCGGAGACCGGCGATCATCTGTCCCCCTCCCGCGCAATTCACCGCGAAGTACGATGCGCAACCTGACAGGCTAATGCCGTATTGCGCGAGGGCCGCCGGATCGACGTTACTCGTGCTTCCCGAGGTGCTCATCACACGACGCGTGCTCGTCACCTTATCGGCGTGCAACTCCATATCGCCGCCGGACTGGATCAACGCCGACGAGTTGTTGACGAGTGCCGCATTCGTGTAATTGCCGCTCGCGTCCTTACCACCCGCGAGTACGACCTTACCCATCCCGAAAATCGCCGTCGTCGGCATCGAATCCGTCGCCGTCGTGTCGTCACGGTTTTCGATATCGTGCGCGAGAATTTCAAGCGTGCCGTTGCTATCCGATGCACCAATCAAGGCCGTCGGCCCGACGTTCGACACCGTGCCCGTTGCGTTGAGCGAGACGCTGCCGCCCACCAGCGACCCGGTATTGGTGAGGTTGCCCGATTGCGTATGCAGCAAACCGCCGGCTGACAGTGCGCCGGAGTTGACGATGTTGCCGGCATTGACGCTCAGATCGTTGACCGACTGCACGTTGCCGCTGTTGTCGAACGTACCGGGCAACGCAAACGCAAGATCATGGCCGACGTTGAACTGATAGTCGGGCGTCACCGAGAAATCGCCCTGCAAATTGACGCTCGCATCGTGGGCCGCGCTATAGGTACCGCCACCTTGCAGCGTCGGCGCTGTCACCGTCAGGTCGTGCGTCGAACTGATCTGCCCGTTCGTGTTCGTGATCGCGCCGCTGGTCGTCACGGCCACATCGCCGCTCGAATTCGCGACGTTACCAATCTGCCCGCCGCTGTTGTCCAAGGTCGTCCCCTGAACATGCAGCGAGGCGCCGCTCAGCTGGCCACCTTGCGTGTTGGAAATCGACGTAGCGTTCACCATCACGTCACCGTTACCGGTGATCGCACCCATCCCCGACACACCACCGGCGTTGCTGTTGGTGATCTGACTGCCGCCCTGCACGGTCATTTGGCCGGCGCCAAGGTCGGCGATCGACCCGTCGGCGTTGTCGATCGACGCGGACTGGATGCGCAGCGTGCTCGTGTCGCCTGCCACGGTCTGGCCGGCCTGAATATGCCCGCCCTGGTTCACCAGCGCGCCGCCGTTCGTCAACGACAAGGACGTTCCTGCGCGCACCAGGCCTTGCGCGTTGTTCACGTCGCCCGCGATCGTCGCGGCGATGTCGCCCTGTGCCGCGAAGATGCCGCTCGTATTGTCCCAGCCGCTCGCGCCGACGACTGCATTGCCCTTGGTGACAACGGTGCCGCCCGCGTTGTTCACTGCACCTGCACCGCTGCCTGGTTCAATCGTCAGCGTACCCGCGCCGGCATGCGTAATCGTTCCGCCAGCGTTGTTCAATTGCGCGGGAGCGAGCGTCAGGTCCGTACTGTTCGTCTGGATCACACCGCCAGCGGAATTGTCGAGCGTGCCGCTCACATTGACGCCCATCGCCGACGACCCATACTGCGTGATCGTGCCGCCGTGGTTCGTCAGATTCGGCGTGCTCAGTGCGAGCTGATTGGCTGTGAGCTGTCCACCGCTATTGTCGAGCGTCGAATCGGCTGTGACCGACAGATTCGGGGCAACGATCGCGCCGCCCTGATTCGTCATCGAACCCGTGTGAATCGTCGCATTCGTGCTCGCGCCGATTTGGCCGCCATCGTTCGTCAACGTGCCGCTCGTCGAGCCGAGCTCCGTGTTGGACAGCAGCTTGCCGTTGGTATTGTTCAGCGTGCCGCCAACCACCGCGATCAGCCCGCTTTGCGCGTTGATGGAACCCGAGGTGTTGTTCAGCGAGCCGCTTTGCGCCGCGATATGTCCATTGCTGGCAATCGCGCCGCCGACGTTCGACACCGAACCCGCACCGTTGCCCAACGTCAGCGTACCCGTGCCGGCGTGGACGATCGTGCCACCATCGTTGACCAGCGCAGCAGGGGCCAGCGTGACGTCTGTGCCGTTCGTCTGCAGCGTGCCGCCACTCGAATTGTCGAGCGTGCCCGATACATTGACGGCCATCGTGCCGGTGCCGATCTGCGTGATCGTGCCGCCGCGATTGACGAGACTGGTACCGGTCAACGCGACCTGTTGGGCTTGCACGGTGCCTGAGCTGTTGTCGAGCGTAGTGCCGTTCAACGCGGCGGTTTGGCCCATGATCGTGCCGCCGCTGTTGGCCAGGTGCGCAGCGGCGTCGACCGCCACGTTCTGCGCGGCCTGCAAGGACCCGCTGCCGTTGTCGATCGACTGGCCGGCCACGTGCAAATTCGTATTGGACGTGATCGTCGCGTGGTTGGCGATCGCCCCGCCTTGCACCGTCACGTCGCCGTTGCCGCCGATCACGCCACCTTGCGCGCCGGCCGCCGTCGTACCTGCCGCATTCGTGAGTTGGCCCGTCGCGGTCAACACCATCCCGTCGCTATTGAGCGACGTAATGCGGCCGGCCGTATTGTCGATCGTGATTGCATCGACCGTGGCACGACCAGCGCTCTGGACCGTACCTTGGTTGTTCGCGACCGTGCTGCCGCGCAGCGCCATCGTGCTCTGCGAAACGAATACGCCGGACTGGTTCGCGATCTGGTCGGCGGCCGTCACCGACAGCGGCCCTTGCGACGACACCGCGCCGTTCCGGTTCGACACGTCGTTGCCCGTCAGGCTCGTTGCACCGCCGCTCGTCAGGTTGCCTCGATCATTGATGACCGTGCCTGCGGCATTCGCCGTGATGGCCCCTTGGGCGCTCGCCGTCGCGTTCGTGAAGTTGACGTCGCCGGCCGTGGCCGTGAGCGACAGATCGCCGTTCGCGGCCGTCGTGCTGTCAGTGAGGTTTACGCCGGAGCCTTTCGCGCTCACGTTGCCGCCCGCAACGTTCTTGCCGGTCGCATTGAGCTGGCCCGTCGTCGCGAGTTGCAGGTCGCCGGTTTGCGTCACGGAACCGTCGCTGTTCACGCCTGCGCCGAGCAACCCGGTCGAATTCAGCGAGCCCGCGGTCACGCCGACGTGATGTTGCGCAGCCAGCGTACCGGTATTGACGACGTCCGCACCGGTATTCACCGACACCGACTGCTGGCCGTAGGTGGTGCCGCTGTTCTCGACTCCGCCTGCAGCAGAAATGGCGGCGTTCCCGGTCGACGAAACCTTGCCCGACTGAATCAGCCGCCCGTCGGTAGTCAACGTCAGCCCCATCGCGTCCGCCGCGATCGTCCCGGCGTTTCGGACTCCGACGCCGCCCTCGGTGCCGACCAACAGGATGCGATTGCTGTACATGCCGCCCAATTGCGCAACGTCGATCGCAACCGCAGGCGCCGCACCATCGCCCTGAATGCGGGTCGCCTCGAGGGTGTCGTGATTGACCCGATTCGCACCGGCGATCACGTTCAGGTTCGTCGCATAGATGGCGGCGTTCGCCTGTACGGCTCTGGAAATGAGGTCGACCTGATCCACGTTGGTGGCATTCAGGCCCGCGCCCTGTACCGCGATGAGGCCGCGCGTCACACTGAAACCCGCCAGTGATCCGTCCGGATTCAGGTTCGGCGTGCCGGTGGTCAGGATTGCACGCGAGGTATTGATGAAGCCGCCACCATCCACGACCAGTCCCGACGGATTGGAAATGATCATCTCCGCACGCTGGCCGGCGATCTCGACGAAACCCCTCAGTTGCGACGGGTTCGGGCTGTTGACCTGGTTGATGATGATCCTGGCCGAACCGTTCGGGCCGAGATTCGGGTTGCCGTTGATGTACCCGGCCTGCTGCGTATTCGTCAGCGTAGGCGAGTTGTTGACGATCACGCCGGGTTTGGGCACATCGAACTGCGAATAGGTATTCAACGACACGCCCGCACCGGACGGCTTCGTGATGTTGACCTGTTGGAGACCGTTTTGCGTCTGGATGACCGACGGCGCGTTCGCGCCCACGCCCACGACCTGCGCATTTGCCCACATCGGCGTGATCCCGGCCGCGACCAGCACCGCGAATGCGGTATGGCGCAAGGCAAAGCTCGCCGACGCGCTCGCCGTGCGATCGCCAACGGCGCGCGACGCTTCACCCTTGGTGACTTTCCCCGTCGCGTGAGCCGTTTCCTCGACTGCAACGAGCATACCCCGCACGCGGCTGAATACCAGACGATATTGGTTCTTGTTCATGGATACGGCAAACGCTTCTAGACGTGGAGCAAATCGATCGGGAAGCCCCCACGAGTACAGAGACGCTCTCCGATTTCGAAAGCAACGCTGTCTAAGTTTGTCTGCACGTCGCAACGTGTGATCGCGATCGAATGGCGGCCCTTCACGCCGAAATCTATCGAAAGGTGCGCATTCACAGTGTCAGAGATTGCAAGTCACCGACTAATAAATTGCACGCCGCCGCGCGCGTGATCGTCGACAGCGTGGAAGATGGCGTGCGGGACGCACCATATCGACCGCCTTCCGCTCGAAACGCGGATGCGGAATTGACATTCCGAAATATTTTTATAATCGACCAGCGATTGATATAAATCCGTATCGAGTGGCCGGCACTCACCACTGACTCAATCTGAATCGTCACCCGATCCGACTCAACGGAATATTTTCAATGGTCGCTCACTCGTACAACGTTACTCGCGAGTAGTCGCGTGACCATTGAATCGCCACCATCTCAAAATAAGCCAATTGACATTTAAAACAACTAGCAAGTCCGATCGCGAATTGCGATGGCCGCTTCAGCTTGCTCTACGACTCGCGTCTCCAATTCGCAACAGCGCATCGATATGAAGAAACCAGGCACTGCATGGTGATCGCGTGTCGAATTGGGACGCGTGGCTGATATGCGTGTGCGCGCGGGCAAAGGATTTCCGGTTTCCCGGCTGAAGGTATACGGTGTCGAGGCATCGCCAGCCGCTGAACGCGACGCGCTCGCGGCCATCGAGCGGCGGCGCAAGCAGCGCGACAAGGTCGGCACCCGGACAGTTGCTTACGGTCGGACGTCGCTGCGTTGAAGCGGATGCGAGCCGCCCCGCGCAACATCGTTGGGAAGCGCACCGCATCCCGGCACGCTTGGAGTGCGCGATGACGCAGGCCGCGCTGTTTTCTCCCGAGCGGTCGAACGTCGGCCAGCAGCCGGAGGCCCGAGGTTCGCCGCATGTCAGACACGAACTCGCGGGCAACGGCAGGACGTCTCACCGATGAAACGTCCGGTGCGCGCCGCGCGCGATCGCGTGCTTCGACCGACGCCCGTATCGAGCACCCCACGCAACCGCTCCCGTCGCGCACACCCCCGCCCGGCGCACCTCCCGCGCACACGCCTCGACACCACCGCGTCCGCGCCCGAAAATGCGACTGGCGTCACCATGGCGTTACGTTACATCGGTGAAGCATTTCATCGGTCCGGACGAGTTTTCCGTGCCGCACGCCACCATACACGACCGTCCACCGCACGCCGCGACATCCCGTGCGAGCCAGTCCGGACGCGCCACAGCAGCCATCGCGGCGCGCCGCGCGCGACCGGCCGGGCAAGTGGATCGCGTTGCTGGTACGGAACCTGCATTCGTTGCAGCAACAGCCGCGCCGCCGAGCGGCGCATATACGAACCCGGTTCAGGCCAAGCCCGAACGATCCACGCCAGTTGCGAGGCACTTCATGGATACGCTGCCCAACTCGTCCGATACGTCGTTCCAGATCTTTCTCGCGAAGCTGCTCGAACAGCCGCAGCCTGAATGGACCGAAAAGCAGCAGATGGAACTCGAGATGGCCCGCTCGCTGTCGACCGAGATGGTGCGCTACGCCGAGGACATGCGCGGCCGCGCCGACCTCGCGCGCTGCCTCGTGCTGCTGCGCTACGCGAAAGTCCTCGACTTCATGCTGACGTCGCTCGCCGCGCACCGCGACATTCACCCGCAAACGCTGCGCACGCTGTTCCGCCTCGCCAACCTCAAAGTCGACGATGCGTATCCGGTGTGAGCGGTGTGAGCGCACCCGAGCGACGCACCGTCGGCGCCATTAGTGCGCCGCCCGCCATCCCCTTCCGGTAACGCCGCGCTCAACATCGCGCGGCGATCTGCTACACCGCCAGCGGCTGCACCACCCGCGCGGCCCGCGACCATCGTCGCCAGCGGCCCATTCCACACCCGATCCGGCGCCGCCACCGGTGCGCCAGCGCGCGTGAACGCATCGCATACAGCCGCGCAGATTTGCTTACGTCGCAGGTAATCGACGCGCGTCGCGCGCGTGCCGATCATGGCGTCATCGATCAACGCATCGCATCGACGCCAAGGAGCCCGACATGACCGCCTACGCCATCGCCCACCTGCACGACGTTCAAATCTGCGACGACATCGTCGAATACCTCGAACGCATCGACGGCACGCTTGCGCCGTTCGACGGCCACTTCGCGATCCATGGCGCACGGCCCGACGTGCGCGAAGGCGAGTGGCACGGCGATCTGATCGCGATCGCGTTTCCCGATCTCGCCGCCGCGCGCGCGTGGTACGACTCCGACGCTTACCGGCAGATCCAGCCGCTGCGCACGCGGCACGCGAGCGGCCCGCTGATCCTGATCGACGGCGTGGATGCGTCGCACAAGGCGACGGACATCCTGCGCGGAACCCGCCGCCGCCGCGGCGTCTAGTTCGCGCCGCGCTCCAGCGGCTCGCCGACGACGAAGCCGCCGCCCTGGTAACGCTGCGCCGGATCGTCGTATTCGGCGCTCGGCGCGGTCACCGGAAACAGCCCGGCGAACTGCGCGGAGCTGTCCTGCGGACGGAACCCGAGGAAGCCGGCCTTCGTGTTGTCCCACCACTTCACCGGGTTGTCCGACACGCCGTACACGATCGCATGCCCGACGCGGTTCGTCAGCAGCGCGCATCGCACCAGCTCGATGAAGTCGCGATAGCTGAGGAAGGTCACCAGCATGCGCGGGTTCTTCGGAACCTCGAACGACGAGCCGATCCGCAGGCACACGGTCTCGATCCCGAAGCGGTCGAAGTAGTACCGCGACAGCGCTTCGCCGAAGCACTTCGTCACGCCATAGAGGCTGTCCGGACGCAGCGGCGCGTCGACGTCGAGCACTTCCGTGACCGGATGAAAACCGATCGCATGGTTCGAGCTCGCGAACACGACGCGCTTCACGCCGTGCTTGCGCGCGGCTTCGTACAGGTTGTACGTGCCGGTGATGTTCGCATCGACGAGATCGTCGAACGGCGCATCGACCGAAATTCCGCCGAGGTGGACGATCGCGTCGACGCCGTCGACGAGGTCCATCACCGCCGGCCGATCGGACAGGTCGACGACCCGGGTTTCCTCGTGCTGCGCCGCGTCGCCGAGCGCGGCGACGTCGCTCACGCGCACGATGTCGGCCCAGTTCGCGAGCGCGCCGCGCAGCTGGCGACCGAGATTGCCGGCCGCGCCGGTCAGCAGCAGGCGCGCAAACGGCTTGCGGGCGCCGGTGGAAGTGGCGTTCATCGAGTCTCCTTGGATCTGTGCTGAAGGTATGCGGATGCGCCCGACCTCCAATCGCTTGCAACGATTTGGCCGGAAAACGTTTTCCAACTATACGCGGCGGCGAAGGCGAACGTCAACGG
This sequence comes from Burkholderia sp. MBR-1, assembly GCF_013822785.1. Taxonomy (NCBI): domain Bacteria; kingdom Pseudomonadati; phylum Pseudomonadota; class Betaproteobacteria; order Burkholderiales; family Burkholderiaceae; genus Burkholderia; species Burkholderia sp. MBR-1. Next base: position 2,174,207 of record NZ_CP053610.1, on the reverse strand, counting down.
TCGGCCACCCTCTCGGCCATCCGCACTTTCCCGATGTCGGCCGATGGCCGGCCGCCTCGGTTTTCTGCCACAATCGCGGACAACGGAACGTAAACGTTACCCTTGCGATGAAAAAAGTTTCCCCGACGATCCGCGACGTGGCGGCCCAGGCCGGCGTGTCGGTTGCGACGGTCTCCAAGTTCGTGAACGGCACGCAGCGCTTCTCACCGACGGTCGAAGCGCGGCTCAAGGAGGCGATCGAGCGCCTCGGCTATCGTTCGAATCCGCTCGCGCGCTCGATGATCACCGGGCGCACACGCACGATCGGCCTCGTGATCCTCGACATCAGCAACCCGTATTTCACGAGCGTCGTCAAAGGCGCGAACCGCGTCGCGCTCCAGCACGACTACACGCTGCTGCTCGTCGATACCGAAGAAAGCCAGGCGCGCGAACGCTCGCTGGTCGAGGCGCTCGCGCAGCGCGTGGACGGCTTGATCGTCAGCACGCGGATGCCCGACGACGAAGCGGGCTGGATGCTCGATCTGCACAAGCCGCTCGTACTGCTGCGACGCAGCCCCGGCCTGCCGATCCCGAGCGTCGGCATCGACAACCGGCTCGCCACCTACATGCTCGCGCGCCATCTGCTCAACCTGGGCCACACGCGCATCGCGTATCTCGGCTTCGGCACCGCGCGCGTGAACGACGAACGGATCCAGGGCGCGCGCGACTGTCTCGCGGAAGCGGGACTCACGCTCGACGTGCACGACGCGCATGCGCCCACCGCCGAAGCCGGCGAGCGCGCCTGCTCGCGCGTGATGCTCGGGCCGCAGCGCCCGCAGGCGGTGATCTGCTACAACGACCTGATCGCGCTCGGCTTCATAAAGGAGGCCGCGTCGCTCGGTTTCCGGTTGCCGCAGGACGTTTCCGTCGCCGGCATCGACAATGTGCCGTACGGTCAATACGCAGCGCCCGCGCTGACCACCATCGACATCCAGAGCGAAAACATGGGCGAGCTCGCGATGCAGAAGCTGATCGACGCGCTCGCCGGACGCACCGACGCGAGCTATTCGACGTTCGAGCCGCGGTTGATCATGCGGGCATCGACGGCGGCGGTGGGGTGAGTGGCGGGCGGGGTGGGCGGTGGTTGCGGTAGCCTGCGGTTGCAGTTGCTGTCGTAGTCGACATCGCAGTCGCAATCGCAGTCGCAGCCGCCATCCCAAACTCAACCGCCGCAGCCCCGCATCGCTTCGCATGCGCCCCGCCCACCCCAAACGAAAACGCGCCGCGTCCAGCGCGGCGCGTTCGCGTGTCGCGGCGCTTACGCGCCGAGTCGGGCCGGCTTCATCTTCGGCGTGAGCGCGTGCATGATCGCGAGCGCGAGCAGGTACGCCAGCGCGCCGATCGCGAACAGCACCCAGTAGTGGCCCGTGCGCTGCAGCACCTGCCCGATCACTTCCGAGAACAGCACGCCGCCGATCGAACCGGCCATCCCGCCGATGCCCACCACCGACGCGACCGCGCGGCGCGGAAACAGATCGGATGCCGTCGTGAACAGGTTCGCCGACCAGCCCTGGTGCGCGGCCGCGGCGAGCCCGACGATCGTCACCGCGATCCACAGGCTCTGCACCTGCGACACGAACGCGATCGGCAGCACGCAGCACGCGCAGACGAGCATCGCCGTCTTGCGCGCGCCGTTCACGCTCCAGCCCGCGCGCAGCAGCGCCGACGACAGCCAGCCGCCGCCCACGCTACCCACCGTGGTCAGCGCATAGATGCACACGAGCGGCAGGCCGATGTGCTGCATGTCCATCCCGCGCGACTCGTTGAGCCACTTCGGCAGCCAGAACAGATAGAACCACCACACCGGGTCGGTCAGGAACTTGCCGATCAGGAATGCCCAGGTTTCGCGCTTGCGGATCAGCTCGCCCCAGCGCGGCGCGCCGGCATCCGCGTTGGCCGCGTCGAGCGCTTCCGCTTCGTCGCGCGGCTCGTCGTATTCGGCGGCGAGCGCGCGCGTGTCGGCCGTGCGGTACAGCACCAGCCACACCGCGAGCCACACGATGCCGATCGCGCCGATGATCACGAATGCCGCGCGCCATCCGTAGGCCAGCGCGATCGCCGGGATGATCGCCGGCGCGAACACCGCGCCGATGTTCGCGCCCGAGTTGAAGATGCCGGTCGCGAGCGCGCGTTCGCGGCGCGGAAACCATTCGGCCGTCGTCTTGATCGCGGCCGGGAAGTTGCCGCCCTCGCCGATCCCCAGCAACGCGCGCACCGCGGCGAAGCCCATCACGGAGCCGACCGCCGCATGCAGCATCGCCGCAATGCTCCACATCAGCATCGCGGCCGCGTACGAGATGCGCGTGCCGAGCCAGTCGACGATGCGCCCGAAGCCCAGCAGGCCGATCGCATAGAACGCGGTGAACGCCATCACGATGCGGCCGTACTGCACCTGGGTCCAGCCGATGTCGTGCTGCAGCATCGGCGCGAGCAGGCCGAGGATCTGCCGGTCCATGTAGTTGATGACCGTCGCGAAGAACAGCAGCGCACAGACGGTCCAGCGGTAGCGGCTGGCGACGGCGCGCACCGCGCCGACAACGGCAGATTGCATGAGTGTCTCCGATGCGCGGCCGCGCCCGTCGCGCCGACTGTCGATACGTAGTCCGTAACCGGCGACGGGCGCCGCGGCGAACCGCAACTGCGCAGGCATCGCGCAGCCGCTATTTCACCGATGGGTGGAAAACGTTTTTCCAAGCATAGGCCGCCGGTCGGGGCGATGTCAGTCCGGGATTTCGATGAGTCATCTCAAATTCGATCGCTCAAAAAGAGATGACCGTTTCGCAAAGTGCACATCAATCGTTTTCCGCGATGCGTGTGCGGTGAAACGGGGTCGTGACGGAGCCCGTGCGCGCGGATGCGCAAGTCAGCGTTCGGCCGGAAACTGCGCTGCGGATCGTTTAAAGTCATCGGATGTATGCCGATCCCGCTCCGCTGTCTGCTACGACACGATGCCTTCGCGCAATCGCTGCCTCAACGGCGGGTTCGGATGTGCGTATCGTCGCCCTAGGTGGAGCGCCGCATGGCCCGCTGCGTAAACGCGCCGAATGCGTTCGCTGCCGGCGCCGCGGCGCGCAATAGCGTGCATATGCCGCGCTACGCGAGCCAACGCCCTCAAGGAGAAACTTCGCGATGACTCCCGCGCTTCTGATCCCGAGCCCGCTCGGCGACATCGCCGTCCGTATCGAGCATGATGCGCTGACCGGCCTGTTCTTCGTCGGCCAGAAATACTATCCGTCGCTCGCGATCGCCGCGGATGAGCACGCGCACGTCGCCGCTTCATCGCTCGCGCGGCACATCGCCGACGAGGTCACCGAATATTTCGGCGGCACGCGCCACACCTTCTCCGTACCGATTCAGCTGAACGGCACCGCGTTCCAGCGTGGCGTCTGGCAGCAACTGCTCGCGATCCCGTTCGGCGAACTCGTGTCGTACGGCGACGTCACCGAGCGCCTGGGGTTGCCGATGAGTGCGGCGCGCGCCGTCGGCGGCGCGATCGGCCGCAATCCGGTCGCGATCATGGTGCCGTGCCATCGCGTGATCGGCGCGTCCGGCAGCCTCACCGGCTATGCAGGCGGGATCGAACGCAAGCGCGCGTTGTTGTCGCTCGAAGGCGCGCGCTTCGTGCGCGGTGACCGACACGCGGCGCAGCAGGCGTTCGCGTTCTGAAGGCGTCGGATCGCGTGCGACGCGCCGCCGTGGGTCAATCGTCGCGACGCTTGCGCATTGCGTGCGCGACGCGCGCGTTCGCGTCGAATTTCGCGCGATGCGTCGAGAAGAACGTCCGCACGTTGCGCACGTTCGATGCGCCGGTGAAGAGGCGCCGCGCGAACGCGTCGTATTCGGCGACGTCGGCCAGATCGGCCACCACGATGAAATCCGGCCCCGGCGACACGCGGTAGCACTGCGTGACCGACGGCTCCGCGCACACGTAGGCCTCGAATGCGTCGTAGTCTTCGGCCGTCTGCCGGTCGAGGCTGATCTCGATCAGCGCGGTGACGGCCGTGCCGATCGCGACCGGATCGAACACCGCGATCTGCCGGCGGATCACGCCGGCCTCCGTCAGCCGCCGCACACGGCGCATGCAGGTCGGCGGCGACGACAGCGCGCGCTCGGCCAGTTGCAGGTTCGACACCGACGCGTCGTCCTGCAGGATCGCGAGAATGCGCAGGTCGAGATCGTCGAGCGTGATGCCGGCCATCGGCAGCTCCTTGCGAGATGGATGTGGAATTTAATTTCATCATCCTACCGCATTGCCGCATCGTTTCAGGATTACGCCAATTTTGAAATTTAATTCCATTTTGCTGCCTCTACTATCGCGGTCACGGACTCAGACAACGTATTCAGGGAGCGCGATATGTGTGGAATTGTCGGGGCGGTGGCTCAGCGGGACATCGTGCCCAATCTCGTCGACGGGCTGAAGCGGCTCGAATACCGCGGCTACGATTCGTGCGGGGTCGTCGTCTATCGCGACCGTGCGCTCGCCCGCGCGCGTAGCGTCGATCGCGTCGCGAACCTGCAGCGCGAGATCGCGGCGCAGGGGCTGTCGGGCTACACCGGCATCGCGCACACGCGCTGGGCCACGCACGGCGCGCCCGTCACGCTCAACGCGCATCCGCATTTTTCGCCGCGCGACGACAACGCGCGCATCGCGCTGTCGCACAACGGGATCATCGAGAACTGCGATCAATTGCGTGCGGAGCTGCAGGCGCACGGCTACGTGTTTGCCAGCCAGACGGATAGCGAGGCGATCGCGCATCTGATCGATCATCTGTACGACGGCGACTTGTTCGACGCGGTGCGCGGCGCCGTCGCGCGCTTGCGCGGCAGCTACGCGATCGCGGTGATGTGCCGCGACGAGCCGCATCGCATCGTCGGTGCGCGCGACGGGATGCCGCTCGTCGTGGGCGTCGGCGACGGCGAGAACTTTCTCGCGTCGGATGCGATCGCGCTGTCGGGCGTGACCGACCGCATCGCGTACCTCGAGAACGGCGACGTCGCGGACATTCAACTGCATCGCTACTGGATCGTCGATGCGGCCGGCCAGCGTGTCGAGCGCGCGGTACAGCGGGTCGCCGCGCACAGCGGCGCGGCCGATCTCGGCGCGTACCGCTACTACATGCAGAAAGAGATCTTCGAGCAGCCGCAGGCGGTGGCCGATACGCTGCTCGATGTCGCGTCGATCATGCCGGAGCTGTTCGGCGATGGCGCGTGGCGCGTGTTCAACGACGTCGACTCGGTGTTGCTGCTCGCGTGTGGCGGCAGCTATCACGCGGCGCTGACGGCGAAGTACTGGATCGAGAGCATCGCGAAGCTGCCGACGAACGTCGAGATCGCCAGCGAGTTCCGCTATCGCGACGGCGTGGCGAACCCGCGCACGCTGGTCGTCGCGGTGTCGCAGAGCGGCGAGACGGCCGACGTGCTCGGCGCCGTGCAGGTCGCGAAGCAGCGCGGGATGATGCATACGCTGGCGATCTGCAACGTCGCGTCGAGCGCGCTGATGCGCGAGTGTGCGCTGCAGTTCGTCACGCGCGCGGGGATCGAGATTGGCGTCGCGTCGACGAAGGCGTTCACGACGCAGCTCGTCGCGTTGTTCCTGCTGACGCTGTCGCTCGCGCAGGTTCGCGGCCGGCTGAGCGACGACGACGAGAAGGCGCATCTGCGCGCGCTGCGGCATCTGCCCGATGCGATGGCGAAAGTGCTCGCGCTGGAGCCGCAGATCATGGGCTGGTCGGAGCTGCTCGCGCGACGCGACAACATGCTGTTCCTCGGCCGCGGGATGCATTACCCGATCGCATTGGAAGGCGCACTGAAGATGAAGGAGATTTCGTATATCCATGCCGAGGCGTATCCGGCGGGCGAACTGAAGCATGGGCCGCTGGCGCTGGTCAGCAACGAGATGCCGGTGATCGCGGTCGCGCCGAACGACATGCTGTTGGAGAAGCTCAAGTCGAACATGCACGAGGTGAGCGCGCGCAACGGCAGGCTGTTCGTGTTCGCGGACGTGGATTGCGGGTTGACGTCGGGCGAAGGGATCGACGTGATTCGGCTCAACGAGTACTACGGGCCGCTTTCGCCGATCCTGCATACCGTGCCGATGCAGCTGCTGGCTTATCACGCGGCGCTGGCGCGGGGGACGGATATTGATAAGCCGAGGAATCTGGCGAAGTCGGTGACGGTGGAGTGAGGTTGGGGGCGGGGTTTGGGCGGTCACAATCGGTGAACGTGCGCTCCCGTGTCGCGTTCCTCCTGCCTGTCGCGGCGGACATCCATCCGAAGTCGACACGCAAGGCCGGGCTGCCCCCCCATTGACGCAAATCAAGCCCGTCATACGCGAGCCGCTTAGCATCGTTTCAGCAGACACAACCGGCCGTAAGGGGGCAGGACATGCAACGCTTTTCGACTTTTCGTGCCGCGTGTCTTGCGGTGTTGATGACGGCCTGCATCGTGATGCTGTCCGGATGCGGCTACAACGCCATACAGGCCCAAGACGAGCAGGTGAAGGCCAACTGGTCCGAAGTGCTCAATCAGTACCAGCGACGTGCCGATCTGGTGCCGAATCTCGTGAACACCGTGAAGGGATATGCGAACCAGGAAAAAGACGTTCTAACGCGGGTGACCGAAGCCAGGGCGCAAGTGGGCGCCATGCGCGCCACGCCGGAACTGCTGGCGGACCCCGCCGCGTTCGCAAAGTTCGAGGCGGCCCAGGGACAACTGACGTCGTCTCTTTCCCGGCTGCTCGTGGTTTCCGAAAACTACCCGCAGCTGAAGTCCGACGCGAATTTTCGTGACCTCCAGGCCCAGCTCGAGGGTACCGAAAACAGAATCGCCGTAGCCCGGAACCGCTACATCCGCTCGGTTCAGGACTACAACATCACGGTTCGCTCGTTCCCGAACAATCTGACCGCGATGGCGTTCGGCTACAAGGAAAAGCCGAACTTTGCCGTCACGAACGAAGCGGAAATCGCCAAGCCGCCGCGGGTGGACTTTGGTGCCGCGCCGGGGCCGGCGAGCGGAGCCGCAAATTGAAGATGGTTCGCGCGGCGCTGGTCGCCTTGGCCGTGCTGTTTTGGTGGAGCAACGCCGTCGGTCAGACGGCGCAGCCTGTACCGGCGCTCTCCGCGCGCGTGACCGACGCGACGGGCACGCTGTCCGATGAACAGCGCAGCACGCTGGAGCAATCGCTGAAGGATTACGAAGCACGCAAGGGAAGCCAGATTGCGGTGCTCATCGTACCGACGACGCAACCCGAGACCATCGAGCAGTACTCGATCCGCGTCGTCGAACAATGGAAGCTCGGGCGGACGCGCGTGGACGACGGCGTTCTGCTCATCATCGCCAAAAACGACCGGACGCTGCGTATCGAAGTCGGCTATGGCCTGGAGGGTGTGCTCACGGACGCCACGAGCAACCGCATCATCGAGGACATCATCGTCCCACGATTCCGGCAGGGCGATTTCTACGGCGGCGTATCGGCCGGCGTGGACGGCATCATGCGCGTGGTGGATGGGGAACCACTTCCGGCTCCCCGCCAATCTCCGGGGCCAGGCGCCGGCAGTCTATTGCCGGTGTTGTTCGTGCTGACGATTGTGGCGGGCGGTGTGCTGAGAACCCTCTTCGGCAGACTGGCCGGAGCCGTCATCACCGGAGGCGCAGTTGGATTCGTCGCGTGGCTATTGTCGGGCGCGGTTCTCGTCGCCATCGTCGCCGGCGCCATTTCCCTTGTATTCACGTTGATTGGCGCCGGGATGGGGATGCGCGTCGGCGGCCCCTACATCGGCGGACATTCAGGGGGGCAAGGTTCTGGAAGAGACATCTTTCGCGGCGGCGGCGGTGGCTTTGGCGGCGGTGGCGCGTCGGGGAGATGGTAATCATGGATTTCCGACGCGTTATCCGGCACCTGCTCATGACGAAATGGCGGGTCAACGCCGCCTTCCCGAAACCGACGCTGGCGAAGATCGAGGCAGCGGTAAAGGCGAGCCACGTCGCGCACGCGGGGCAGCTGCGCTTCGCGGTAGAGGGTGCATTGCATAGCGCCGCGTTGCTTCGAGGACAGACCGCGCGCGAGCGCGCGATTGACGTGTTCTCGGAGCTTCGGGTCTGGGACACCGAGCACAACAACGGCGTGCTCATCTACTTGCTGCTGGCCGACCGGGACGTCGAGATTGTCGCGGACCGAGGCATCCATTCGCGCGTCACAAGTGAAGAATGGGAAGTGGTCTGCCGCACCATGGAAACCGCATTCAAGGCTGGCAGCTTCGAGTCTGGCTCGATACACGGGATTGAGCTCGTCACCGAACTGCTCAAGAAACATTACCCGTCTCGCCGTCCTCCTCAGGACGAGTTATCCAGTAAGCCCGTCGTGATGTGACCTGCCGCCAATTCGATAACGCGGCGCGACCTGTGACCGGCTAAGGAAGCGCATGCCGCTCCCGCCGGCGACGACATGTCGGTTCGCGGATGCCGCTACGCGTCGTCACGATGACGACATCGCAACGCGCGTCACGTCATGCTAGACTTTTGCCCCATGTCGTACTGGCGCAAACTCTTCCTCGTTCTGTTCCTCGCACTGAGCCTTCCGGTTCAGTCGTTCGCTGCGATTGCAATGCAGTGCGCGGCGGCACATGCGGACGAAGACGTCGAGTTCGCCACTGGCGCCGGGCAACCGCTTGCCGAGCAGCACCATGAAGCGGCCGACGTACACGCGGCAGCTGACCACGGCACGCACCAGCACAGTCTGGCAGATACCCACCACGCGCACTCGTGCTCGACCTGCGTGTCGTGTTGCGTCGGCGCTGGATTGCCAACCGCGCCGTCGGTCGCGCGGTCGTTCGATTCCGCACTCACCGCTGTCTTCCCTTCCTCTTCTACCGCAGCCGCGTCATTTCTGACCGCTGGCATCGAGCGGCCTCCCCGAATCCTTCTCGTCTGAGCTTCGCGTCGCAGCGTGTGTGCTGCGGCGTTCATCTCGCTTTGGCGGCGCGTTCCGGCCGCCCGGCTGACATTCGACGAGAAAAACCATGCGAATCCTATCTGCAGCGCTGGTCGGCGCGGCGGCAGCATTGCCGACGCTCGTCCTCGCTACGACGTCCGTTCCCGACCCGTCAGACGCGGCAGCGTCGGTCCCGGCCGTTGCCGCCCCGTCCGCATTTGACGATTACCAGCCGTACAGAGACGGTGAGGCGCCCACCTGGCAACAGGTAAATCGGGCCGTCACGCCGGCACGCCCCAGCTCGAAGCGCGAGGCAACCTCCAGCAGCCCCTCGAACACGAGTCATCACTCGACACACGAGAGGGACGGCCAATGATCGAGCGACGCATTTCCATTCGGTTGATTGCCGGTGCCGTCGCGCTGGTCGTGCTCGCCGGCTGTACGACGTTTTCCAGGGATGGCGGTTTCAATACCGTCTCGACCACCGCATCGGAGCGGCTCGGGAAAGAGGCGCTGTTCGTCCGTACCGAGCAGGACCGTGACGCGGTCGCGCAACGCACGCGCGAACTGCTCGGAAAACCGCTGGCCATGGATGACGCCGTCCAGGTCGCCTTGCTCAATAACGCGGGACTGCAGGCGTCCTACGCCGAGTTGGGAATCTCGGAAGCGGACCTTGTCCAGGCCGGTCGCCTCCCCAATCCGGGCTTCAGTTTCAGCCGCACGCACTGGAGCGACAACTTCGGCATCACGCGCACGTTTTCCGCGAACGTGCTGGCCATCCTGACGCTGCCGCTGGCCACGCGCATCGAAAGCCGCCGCTTCGAGCAGACCAAACTCGAGACGGCCGATGCGATGCTCAAAGTGGCCGCTGACGCCCGCCGCGCATACGTGAGCGCCGTGGCAGCGGAGCAGTCCGCGAAGTATGCGGAACAGGTCAAGGACTCCGCCAGTGCCGGAGCAGAACTGGCGCACCGGATGCAGCAGGCCGGCAACGCCAGCCGGCTCGACTACGCGCGCGAGCAGGCGTTTTACGCCGACGCGGCGACTCAGGTTGCGAAGGCGCGGCAACAGGCCTTTGCAGCGCGAGAAAAGCTGACTCGCGTGATGGGCGTTTGGGGCGCGGCGACGCAATACAGCTTGCCGGAGCGGCTGCCGGACTTGCCCAAGGAGCGGCCGGAACTGAAGGACCTCGAGGTCTTCGCGATGCAGAACCGGCTCGACATCCAGGCCGCCAGGTTGCGCACGCAAGGTGTCGCGACGTCCCTCGGCCTGAGCAAGGCGACGCGTTTCGTCAATGCGCTGGAGGTCGGTTACCTCAACAACTTCGAGACGGACAAAGGGCACGAGCGCGGCTACGAAATCAGCGTCGAGATTCCGATTTTCGACTGGGGCAGTGCCAAGGTTGCGCGGGCGGAAGCGCTGTACATGCAATCGGCGAGCAAGCTGGCACAGACGGCCGTCGACGCACGCTCCGAGGTCCGCGAATCGTACGTCGCCTACGTAACGAACTACGACATCGCCAGGCATTACCGCGACGAGGTGGTGCCGCTGCGCAAGACCATCTCCGACGAGATGCTGCTGCGCTACAACGGCATGCTCGCCAGCGCGTTCGACCTGCTTGCCGATTCGCGAGAACAGGTCAATGCGGTCAATGGCTATATCGACGCGCTGAAGGACTACTGGCTCGCGGAGACCGACCTGCAACTTGCACTGGGTGGACGCCTCCCTCCGCCCGACCGTCCAGTAGACGCTTTTGCCCGTTCAACCCAGCAATCAGCGACGGCCGCAGCCACGCTCGCGGCGCCGCACACGCAGTCCGAAGGTAATTGAGATGGTGTCACGACGAACATTCCTGAGCGGCTCGGGTGCCGCATTGCTGGGTGCCGCGATGGTCAGCAAGGCTGGCGCGGCGTCGCTGCCCGAAGCGCCGACGATGGCGCATCCCGCAACGCAGCCGCCGCTTCAGCCGCCCAACGGGCGGCCCTACACGCCAGTGACGACGCTGAACGGCTGGTCATTGCCGTGGCGCATGAAAAACGGCTGGAAAGAATTCCACCTCACTGCGGAGCCGGTCGTTCGCGAAATGGCGCCCGGCATGAAGGCCAATCTCTGGGGCTACAACGGCCAGTCGCCCGGCCCGACGATCGAGGCGGTCGAGGGCGACAAGGTGCGCATCTTCGTGACCAACAAGCTGCCGGAGCACACCACGGTCCACTGGCACGGGATGCTGCTGCCCTGCGGAATGGACGGCGTCGGAGGGCTCACGCAGCCTCAGATTCCGCCCGGCAAGACCTATGTGTACGAATTCCAGCTCGAGCGGCACGGCACGTTCATGTACCACCCGCATGCCGACGAGATGGTGCAGATGGCGATGGGGATGATGGGCACGTTCATCGTGCATCCGAAGGACCGGGCGGTGATGCCGGTGGACCGCGACTTCGTGTTCCTGATGTCCGCATATGACATCGACCCCGGCAGCTACACGCCGCGCGTCAACACGATGACCGAATTCAACATGTGGACGTGGAATTCGCGCGTATTCCCGGGGATCGACTCGCTGCCGGTGCGCGCGGGCGATCGCGTCCGCATCCGGTTCGGCAATCTGACGATGACGAATCACCCGATTCACCTGCATGGCTACAGCTTCGAAGTCGTCGGCACCGATGGGGGATGGATACCGCCGTCGGCGCGCTGGCCTGAAGTGACGGCCGACGTCGCCGTGGGACAGATGCGCGCCATCGAATTCACGGCAAACCGGCCGGGCGACTGGGCGTTCCATTGCCACAAGTCGCACCACACGATGAATGCGATGGGACACCAGGTACCCAATCTCATCGGCGTTCCGCAGAAAGACCTTGCAAAGCGCATCAACAAGCTGGTGCCGGATTACATGGCGATGGGAAGCACGGGCGGTGCGATGGGCGCAATGGAGATGCCGCTGCCCGACAACACGCTGCCGATGATGACCGGCACCGGACCGTTCGGCCCGCTGGAAATGGGCGGCATGTTCACGGTCGTCAAAGTGCGACAGGGCCTCGGCCGAAACGACTACCGCGACCCGGGCTGGTTCAAGCACCCGAAGGGAACCGTGGCCTACGAATACACCGGCGAGTTGCCGGACAGCTGAACAACACAACAAGGCCGGGCATGACCCAGCCGTCGATTTCCTCACCTCAACTCTGGAGAACACACGATGAAAACTGCATTCGTTTCGATTGCGATGGGCTGTGCGCTGACCTTCGCTGCTGCAACGTACGCGGCCAGCGACATGGGCAACATGAGCATGGGCAGTGGAACCATGCAATCCGCCGACATGAAGGACAGCATGTCGCACGGCGAAATCAGGAAGGTCGACCTGGCCGCCGGCAAGCTCACCATCAAGCACGGTCCGCTCGAGAACCTCGGCATGGAAGCGATGACGATGGTCTTCAAGGTCAAGGACCCGGCCATGCTGTCTCAAGTGAAGGTCGGCGACAAGATCGACTTCGTCGCCGAAGAAGTGAATGGCGCACTGACCGTGGTGAAGCTGCAGAAGCAATAAGGACATCCAGCGGGGCGCCTGTATCGCGCCCCGCCCTCACCATTCGAGACGAGCAACAACATGAAAACTCTCACATTCAGGCAGTTTGCCGGCCTTGCTGCGGCTGGCGCTATCGCAGTCGTGCCTGTCGCAGCATTGGCGCACGGAAAGCTGGAAAGTGCCGTTCCGGCGTCGGGCGCTGTCGTCGACGCCGCACCGGAAGCGTTGCGGCTTACTTTCAACGAGGACCTGGAGCCGACCTTCAGCACGATAAAGGTCACTGACGCGAGCGGCACCTCCATCGGAAAGGAAAGAGCGAAGGTCGATGCTGCCAATCCACGCGTCATGACCGTTGCCGTGCCGAAGCTCGCGTCGGGTGTCTACGCCGTGCAATGGGCGGTGATGACCTCCGACTCGCACAGGACCAAGGGCACATACGCGTTCAAGGTGAAGTGATGAACGACGGGTTCCTCGGCATCCTGCGGCTGGTATCGGTGGCCATCCAGAACGTCGGCTTCGCCGTCATCGTCGGCGCCCTGCTCAGCAGCCAATGGCTTGCGCGCGGTGAGTCGACCTGGCAACAGCGCGTCGGCCGGCGTCTGGTCGTCACGCTTCGAGCGGCGTCCATCGTCTCGCTGCTGGCAAGCGCGCTGTCGTTCTGGGCGCATTGCGCGCTGATGAGCGAGTCGTCGTTAGTCGAGGCGGGCCCGGCCGTGTGGTCGATGCTTGCGGCAACCGGGTTCGGACATGCATGGCTGGTTGGCGCGTTTTTCACGCTTTGCATAGCCGTACTGGCATTCCTGCGGTCGGGAAACGAAACCCGCTTGCCGTTCGCCATATGGGGTGCGTTAGCGGGCGTCGCGCTGGCGCGCAGTAACGCCGGACATCCCGTCGACGCAGGGCTGTTCAGTCTGCCCGTATGGGTGGACTGGCTGCATCTGCTTGCCATCAGCGCGTGGGTCGGACTGGTGCTGGTTACGACTTACGTGGTTATGCCGCGCCTGCTCGATGCCCCGGGAAACGAACGGCAGACCAGCGCATCGTTCGTGCAGTCGCTCTCCGACGCATCGACTTACGCGCTGATCGTCCTGTTCAGCACTGGCGCCTACAACGGCTGGCGAGGCGTCAACGTTCCCGCCAATCTGTTGCACTCGATTTACGGGCAAGTTCTCATGCTCAAGCTGGCGCTCGTACTGCTTGGCGCCGCACTCGGCGGACACAATCGCTTCTTCGAGATGCCCACGCTTCTGTCGACATTGAAAAAGCCGTCGGAAGCGATTCCTGGGAGGCCGCTCCGTCGATTCCGCAGGGTGCTCCATGTGGAATCTCTCGTACTGGTCGGCGTGCTGATGGTAGCGGCCGTGCTTGGTTCGAGCCCGTTGCCAGGAACGACTTGAACGACACCGCATCATCGTCCGTTCACGCCGATGGTTCGCCCGTGTAGATACGTCGTGCTCGAGTGACGACCTTGACCGCCGGAAATCCGTTTCTCTATCTGGTCAGGTTCCTTGACCTTCCCATAGTGGGAAGGTCAAGAATGTGCATCATTGGGGCTCGAAATGGGCCACCAAAGGAGGCGATCATGAATATCGGTGAGGTGGCGAAGTCTTCCGGCGTTTCAGCCAAGATGATTCGTCACTATGAAGAGGCCGGGCTCATCCGGCCCGCGACGAGAACGGCATCGAACTATCGGGTCTACACGGCCAAGGATGTCGAGGTCCTCCGCTTCGTGCGACGGGCGCGACATCTCGGCTTCTCGACTACGCAGATTTCGGCGTTGCTGGCGCTCTGGGAAGACCGCGAACGTCCCAGCAGCGAGGTCAAGCAGCTCGTGACGCAGCACATCGACGACCTGAACGAGCGTATCCGAGAACTCGTCGAAATGCGCGACACACTCCAGTATCTGGCCCAGCACTGCAAGGGCGACTCGCGCCCGGATTGCCCGATATTGGCGGAGTTGGCCAGGCAAACGCATTGCGACTGACTCAGGACAGAGGCCGGGCCTCGCACCCGGGTTCGAATAACACCGAATCAGTGCCGATAGCGAAGGAGCGTCAAGATGAACAGTCAACGTGAAGACGATGGGGCACCTCAGCAGCCGGTTTCAGCGCACTCGTCAGACGGACATCATGCCCATGGCACGCGTGGGCACCAGCATGCCGTCGAACACGAAGATGACGCGCATGCGCATCTCCACGGGGGAGACCGCGACCACGGTGGTACGGGGGCGCAACTCCACGACCCCGTATGCGGGATGCCGGTCAGGCAGACATCACGCTTTCGCAGTGAATACGACGGGAAGCCATACTTCTTTTGCAGCGAGGCCTGCCTGACGAAATTCCAAGCGGCTCCGTCGAAATACGTCGCGCCATCGAGTGCTGCGGCATCGCCTGCTATGCCGGAGGGCACCATCTACACGTGCCCGATGCATCCGGAAGTCCGTCAGGACCATCCGGGGCAGTGCCCGAAGTGCGGCATGACGCTCGAGCCAATCCTGCCGAATCTGGACGAAGGTGAAAATCCCGAACTGGTCGATTTCCGGCATCGATTCTGGTGGACGCTGCCACTGACGGCCATCGTTTTCATGCTGGCGATGTTCGGCCACCAGGTCGAACTGATGCCGTCGTCGACCGAGAACTGGGTCGAATTCGTTCTTTCCTCGCCAGTCGTCCTGTGGGCCGGCTTCCCGTTTTTTGTTCGGTGTGTGCGTTCGTTCATCAATCGGAGCCCGAACATGTGGACGCTTATCGGGCTCGGGACTGGAGCCGCTTACGTGTACAGCGTCATTGCGACGGTCCTTCCCGACCTGTTTCCAGCGACGTACAGCGCGCACGGCCGTGTCAGTGTGTATTTCGAAGCCGCTGCGGTGATCATCTCTCTGACGCTTCTGGGGCAATTGCTGGAGCTGAAAGCGCGTTCGCAGACGTCTGCAGCCATCAAGGCGCTGCTGGGCCTCGCCCCGAAGACGGCTCGCCGCATCAATCCGGATGGCGCCGAAGAAGACATCCCGCTGGGCCACGTGCAGGTGGGCGATCTGCTCCGTGTTCGCCCCGGCGAGAAAGTCCCCGTGGATGGCGTCGTAACCGACGGCACGAGCTCGTTGGACGAGTCGATGATTACCGGCGAGCCCATTCCCGTCACGAAGCGCGTCGGAGACCACGTCATTGGTGCAACGATGAATGCGGCCGGCAGTCTGGTCATCCGGTCGGAGAAGGTCGGCTCCCAGACGGTGTTGTCGCAAATCGTGCAGATGGTCGCGCAGGCGCAGCGTTCGCGCGCGCCCATGCAGCGAATGGCGGACAAGGTTGCAGGCGTGTTCGTCATCGGCGTCGTGAGCGCCGCCGTTTTGACGTTCTTCGTGTGGGGCCTCGTCGGACCCGAGCCCAGCTGGGTATTCGGCCTCATCAATGCGGTCGCGGTGCTCATCATTGCGTGCCCTTGCGCGCTCGGACTTGCAACGCCGATGTCCATCATGGTCGCAAGCGGCAAGGGGGCATCGAGCGGGGTGCTCTTCCGCGACGCGGCCGCCATCGAGAACCTGCGCCAGGTCGACGTTCTCATCGTGGACAAGACGGGAACTCTGACCGAGGGCCGTCCCGCGTTCGAGCGCGCCGCAGCGGCAAATGGATTCACCGACGAGGAGGTGCTGCGGCTGGCCGCCAGTCTGGACCAGGGAAGCGAGCATCCGCTGGCTGCCGCCATCGTGAAAGCTGCACGCGAGCAAGGTCTTGCGCTGGACCGGGCGGAGGCCTTCGAATCTGCGACAGGCATCGGTGTGCGCGGGCTGGTTGCGGGGCGGCGACTGGCGCTCGGCAATACCGCGTTGATGCAGGCCGGCCAGGTGTCCGTCGAGCCGCTGGCGCAGGAAGCAGACCGTATGCGCGCACAAGGCGCCAGCGTCATGTACTTGTCGGTCGATGGGCGCCTGGCCGGACTGTTGGCGGTCGCCGATCCAATCAAGACAACCACACCGGAAGCGCTCGCGACATTGAGGGAAAATCGCATCCGCGTCGTGATGGCGACAGGCGATGGCGTGGTGACGGCCAGGGCTGTTGCTGAAAAACTCGGTGTCGATGAGTTTCATGGTGAGGTCAAGCCGGCCGACAAACTCGAACTGGTGACGAGGCTTCAACGTGCCGGACATGTTGTGGCAATGGCCGGAGACGGCATCAACGATGCACCGGCGCTCGCGAAGGCGGATGTCGGCGTGGCCATGGGAACCGGCACCGATGTCGCCATGAGCAGTGCGCAAGTCACGCTCGTCAAGGGAGACTTGCGTGGTATCGCGCGCGCTAGGGAACTGTCCGAGGCAACCGTCCGGAACATGAAGCAGAACCTCGGCTTCGCATTTGTCTACAACGCACTCGGCGTCCCGCTGGCAGCAGGCGCGCTGTATCCATTCACCGGCTTGCTGCTCTCGCCGATGATTGCAGCGCTGGCGATGAGCCTGAGTTCGGCATCCGTTATTTCAAACGCGCTACGGTTGCGCAATGCGAAGATTTAGTGTGCTCACGCGTTCGCCGGGATTGTGAAGCGTGTCAACCGTGACCGGAGCCGAATTCACCCGTTCTTGGCACCCGGAATCGATAGCACGTCTACTCGCGGCAAGTGGCGCGCTGCACCTTGCGCGCTCAAATCTTCAACGTCGTCGACAGGTATTTGAACACCGTCGAAACGCGCCGCAGATGCCGCGACTCCCGGTGAGTCAGCACCCATAGCTCGGTCTGGCAGTCGTGCAGGACATCGGTCAATTGCACGAGGTCGGAGCGGCCGCGGGTCAGGAACGTCGGCAGGATGCCGACGCCCATGCCGAGGGCGACCAACTCCATCACGGTCAGGATGCTGTTGACCTTGTAGTGCGGCACCACTTTCCTGAAATGACGCTTGCGCCAGATGACCGACGGATGGCCCGGCAGCGCGTCGTCCGGCGCGATCCAGCGTACCTTGCCCGCCGTGACGTCGTCATAACTGCGCGCGGCCTCGTAGTGCTTCGACGCAAAAAGCGCTACGTCAATGGGACCGACATGCTTGCCGACGAGATATTCCGGTGGCTCCTTCGTCGCACGCACGGCGATATCGGCATCGCGGCGCCCGAGGTCGGCGATCTCGTTGCCCGTGTGCAATTCGTACGCAAGCCGCGGATGTATGGCCTCCAACTGCTTCAGTGCCGGCCCGACCAACCCGTGCAGGATCGTGTCGGTGGTCGTGATGCGCACCGTGCCGCCCACCTGCTCGGGCGCTTGTTGGGCGATCGAGCGGGCCGATTCGACCTGCACTTCCACTTGCTCGGCGTGTTCCGCGAGCGCCAGCCCGATTTCCTTCGCGCGATAGCCGGAACGGGTCCGTTCGAACAACTGCTGCTGCAGGCCGCGCTCGATTCGCCGCAGATTGCGAAACACCGTCGATGCATCCACTTGCAGTCGCTCGCCCGCCTGAACGAGCGTGCCCGTGCGGAAAAGCGCCAGGATCGTTTCGAGATCTGCCGCGCTGAGCTTGTATGGCATCCAGTTGTCTCCCGTGCATTGCATTTTTGCATTCACTCTTTGTAATTATGCTTATTATTCAAGCATATCCGCAATGCTAAATTCGGTCCCGCTTTGCCAACTCTCGCAATGGGTACCGATATGAATCAATCGATTTCAACAAATGCCAATGCCGCCGCCTATGGCGCGTTGCTGCTCCGAGTGGCATTGGGCGTCATGTGGATCGCCCATTCACTGCTGAAATTGCTGGTCTTTACCCTGCCGGGCACCGCGCAGTATTTCCAGAGCGTCGGCTACCCCGGCTTCCTGGCCTATCCGGTCTTCACTGCCGAGTTCGCCGGCGGGATCGCGCTCGTGCTGGGCGTCTATGCGCGCCAGGTTGCATTGCTGCTGGTGCCGATCATGGTGGGCGCGACGCGTGTGCATTTGTCCAATGGCTGGGTGCATACGAGCCAGGGCGGCGGCTGGGAATACCCGGTGTTCCTCATCGTCGCGTCCGTCGCGCTGTGGCTGCTCGGCGATGGCGCGCTCGCGGTACGCCGCAGCGAGCGCTTCGCGCTTGGCGCGGCCTGGCGGAGCGAGGCATCGACATGAGCACGCTCCAATACCACCTCGTCAGCCACGTGCTTTGCCCGTACGTCCAGCGCGCCGTCATCGTGCTGACCGAAAAGGGTGTGCCGTTCGAACGCACGGATGTCGACCTGAGCAACAAGCCAGACTGGTTTCTCAGGATTTCTCCGCTCGGCAAGACGCCGGTGCTGGTCGTCGATGGCGCGCCCATCTTCGAATCGGCGGTGATCTGCGACTATCTCGACGAGACGCTCGCGCCGCCGCTGCATCCCGATGCGCCGCTCGAGCGGGCGCGGCACCGTGCCTGGGTCGAGTTCGCATCGGCACTGCTCAGCGCCATAGCGGGCTTCTACACGGCTCCGGACGAAGCGACGCTCGCCGGGAAAACCCGCGACATCCGCGCGCGATTCCAGCAGCTCGAAGACACGCTCGGCGCTGGCCCGTATTTCAGCGGCACGCATTTCAGCATCGTGGACGCGGCATTCGGGCCGGTGTTCCGCTACTTCGACGTGTTCGAACAGATCGACGACTTCGGGTTCTTCGCGGCCCTGCCCAAGGTCACCGCCTGGCGGCAACGGCTTGCCGAACGGCCGTCCGTGCGTGCAGCGGTCCTGGCTGATTATCCGCAACTGCTGATGGGATTCCTGCTCAAGCGCGGCTCGATGCTGTCGACGCGTATCCGCGAGCACGTGCTGCGCGTTCAGGATTGAATTGAGATCAGTTATATGTGCGCCGGCGAGGAACTGAAGCCGGCACAAGAATGTGCAGCCGTAACTTGAAAGACATCTGTTTATCGTCGCCAGCCGGCTGCTGAACGTTCTTGCGTCCGGTCACGGGTACGTGCACGACAGCAGGCGCGATGGTTTTACTTCTGCGCGATCGCTTGGCACGAAATCGTGAGATCGCGCGTGCACGGTTGCACCGCACGTTGCTTCGTTACCCGACGCCGGAAGTGAAAACCAACGTCGCGGCTGGAAATCACGGACGAAATGGAGCGCCAGGACACCAACCCTGCGTTCAGTGCTGCAAGCACATTGCGTTCACGTCACTCGCGTCGAACTTTCGAAAGCTGGTGCAAGACCAGGGGCGCTGACGAAAGGACAACGCATTCGCCGTGTGCAGGAATCTCACGCGAGCTTCCAAGCCTCCCAGCCTGGCCAGCCACAACCCATCTCCTCCCGCAAACGGGCCGGTCCCACGACGCCCTTACCCCCATTTAAAACCGTTCGGTTTAAAATCCCCGCATATCCACCTCGAGAGAGATGACCACCCCATGGGCAGACCGAAAAAATTCAGCCGCGAAGGCGTGTTGGAAAAGGCGCTCCCGGTCTTCTGGAAATACGGCTTCGCCGGCACATCGCTTCAGCAGCTGGAACAGGCGACCGGCGTCAACAAGTCCGGGCTCTATTCCGAGTTCGAGGACAAGGAAGACCTGTTTCTGCACAGCCTGCTCTATTACTACGAGCATCGTGGCGCGCTGCGGATCCTTACCGCAGAACCGAAGGGCTACGCCAACATCGAGCGCTTTCTGCGCCTCGGCGACCCGCAAGACAACGGCTGCGTCGGCTGTTTCTCGGTCAATTCGATCCGCGAATTCCCGTCGCTGTCCGAGCGCGTGCGCGACGTACTCGCCGCGTACCACCACCGGTTGACGCCGCAGATCATCGAAAACATCGACGCCGAGCCTCACACACTCCCCGCCGCAACCATCGCCACGATCGTCTCGGTGTTCTTCGCCGGCTATTGCATCGAACGCAATCTGCCCGAGCTGGCGGAAAGCGACGCCGTCGGCGCGTTCATGCAGGCGCTCCGCCTCCTCTGAGGTGCCGCGACGCGCGCAGCACGGACCGATAGCCCGC
The DNA here is from genome assembly GCF_013822785.1 of Burkholderia sp. MBR-1. Taxonomy (NCBI): domain Bacteria; kingdom Pseudomonadati; phylum Pseudomonadota; class Betaproteobacteria; order Burkholderiales; family Burkholderiaceae; genus Burkholderia; species Burkholderia sp. MBR-1. Next base: position 2,153,807 of record NZ_CP053610.1, on the reverse strand, counting down.
CCTTTCTGAACCGATTGGTTTTTTTAATTTGCCCGCCGCCCGTCGCTTACCCATACTGAACTGGTCAGTTCAATAAGCATCGATCCAAGCGGAGAGCAGCCATGGCCCTGAAGATCCACCCCATCAATTTCGGCAACATGTCCGGCGGCGTGTCGTTCCGGGACTCCGGTTCACCGGCCACGCGCCGTGTGCCCGTGCTTCTGACCCACGGTCGCACGCACCGTTGACCGGCTGCCCCGCGCATCCATCCAGTTTCCCGGCCCGCATGCTCCCAGGCCACCGGCCTTGAAAAGGACCCACACATGACTACGCCCCTCCCCGCGCGCACGGCACGCGCGCTTCGCATCCTCAGCCTCGCATACTTCGTCCAGGCGACCGGTGCGCTCTCCGTCGTCGGCAGCCTCGATTCGATCTCGCGTCAGTGGGGGCTCGCGGATTCGCAAAGCGTCTACCTCGTCACCGTGTTCGGCGTCACCTTCGCGTTCGCCGCGCCGCTGCTGCAGGTCGGCTTCGGCCATCTGCCGCGTCGTCGCCAGGTGCTGCTCGGCCTGACGCTGTTCAGTGCGGCGGCGCTGCTGCTCGCGGCCGCGCCGAATTACCCGGTGCTGCTGCTGTCGCGCGTGCTGATGGGCCTCGGTGCAGGCTTCATCGGCCCCGTGCTCGGCGCATTGGGCTCGAGCCTCGTCGAACGCGAACAACAGGGCAGCGCGATCGCCGTCGTGCTGCTCGGCCTGAGCGTCGCCGGCCTGGTGGGCATGCCGCTGTCCGCATGGATCGCGCACGCATGGGGCGCTCGCGTGCTCTTTCTCCTCATCGGACTCGCCGGCGCAGTAACCGCCGCGCTGATCCTCCGCCTGATCCCGGACACGAGCCAGGGCGAGAACATCGATTTCGCGACGGTTTCGGCGCTCCTGACGCGCACCGATACGCTCAGCGCGTTCCTCGTCGTCTTCTTCATCGCGGCCGGCGTCTACTCGACCTACGCCTTCATCGCGCCCATCATTCGCGACGCGTTCCATGCAGGCGCCAATACGGTATCGACCGCGCTCGTCGTATTGGGCGCCGCGGGCATCGCCGGCAACCTGTTCGTGACGCGCGCCGCGCGTCGCTATAGCGCCGAAGCGATGCTGTTCGCCGGCCTCGCATTGCTCGCGCTCGACCTCGTGTTTCTCCGCTTCACGCCGCCGAGCCTGCGCCTGCTGTTCGTCGCGCTGGTCGTGTGGGCGTTCGCAACCGACCTGCTGTGGCCGTCGCAGCAGCGCCGCATCGTCGAACTCGTGCCGCAATGGCGCGGCATCGCACTGGCCTTGACGGCATCCTTCGTGTTTTGCGGAATCGGCGTCGGCTCCGCCGTTGCGGGCTGGGTCTATCCCGCGTTCGGCCTGACAGGCTCGATCGGCAGTTCGCTCGCGTTCCTCGCGCTGGCGACCGGCAGCCTGCTCGTGTCGCGCGCGTCGGTCAATGCGAAGCGCAGCGCCGACGTGTCGCCCGCGCCCCCATCGCTTCAATCATGAAGAAGCCGTCGAAGCCACGCAGACCTCCGCGTCGCGTGGCGCGCCGCGACGATGCGTGCAGGCATCGCGGCCGTCGCTGGCCCGGTTCATCGCACAGCCGGGCCAGCGTTTCGCAGCGGTCGGCAACTGCTTTTTCCTTCCATTGCAGAAACTCTTACTCGCCATCTGCGGCTACTCGACCGCCGGGCGACCGACGACAATCCGGATGACCGTTGCGACCGCGTAAGCGCGTTCGCTTCTTCCTCTCGAGGCATGGCGATCATGTTGAATGCGTTGTCGACCCTTCTCGTCGGCGAGCTGCTCCTGCCGGGCCTCCTGATCTGGAAAGGCGGACCATCGCCGGAGTTCGAAGGATTCGAGCAAAAGCCTGCTGTCGTGGCTCGCCATGTTGTTCGTGCCCGCGGCTACCGGGCGATGACGGCTTTCGATCAGTTGGCGACCGACTGGCTCATGCAGCGGCTCAGCAACGCTCGCGACAAAACGGAATCCAGACATGACCTCTGACCTCGCGCCCGCATAGGCGGTGTTGCAGCAGCAACCTCTCTAGGGGCTGCTCGCGACATTGATCGCATATCTGCTCAGGCTGTCCGTGAATCAGGCGCGCGCCGCGGTCCCGCTTCCATCGCCACAATGAATAACGGCGGCCGGAAATCCGGCCGCCGTCCGTTTCAGAACCGATCTCGACGAGCTCAAATCAGCTTCTCGAGCAACACGACTTGGAGCGTCGCCTTACCGTCGAGCGCACGCGCCAGCGTCTGGAATGCCGGCGCTTCGCCATGCACGTGCAGCGCATGCTCGTCCCGCCAACGCTCGATCATCGTGAAGCGATGAGACGCGTCGCGGTGTCGATGCAGCTCGTACTGCTCGCACCCATCTTCGTTTCGAACGGCCGGTACTGCCGCCAACAGCGCATCTTCCACCGCCGCGACGTGTCGCGGATCTGCGGTAATCGTGGCAACCACATACTGCTTCGACATCGATGGCCTCCATTCGCCACTGGATCGTTTCGTGCAAATCGAGCCGGATACGCACGCGCTCAATCGACCGCCGGAAAATCCAGCGTCGTGTCGTTCACACGGTTCACCAGATTCGTGAACGTGATCGATGTGACGACCAGGATCGTCTCGATCACCTGGCGCTCCGTGAACCCTGCTTCCAGCACTGCGTCGAGCACGGCAGCGGGCACCGTATCGCGGCTCGTCACGATCGAGCGCACGAACGCGAGCAACGCATCGCGGCGCGCATCGCCGGTCGCGTGGCCGGCGCGGATCTGCTTCATCGCGTCCGGCGCGAGGCCGGCCATCTTGCCGATCATCGTATGGGCGGCCAGGCAGTAATCGCAGCCGGACAGCGCGCTGACTGCGAGGCGCACCGCCTCGACATCGGCCTGCTCCAGCGAACTTGCGGCGATCGCGGCGTCGACGTTCAGCATCGCCGCGAGACCGGCCGGACTGTGCGTGCCGATGGTCGCATAGGCGTTCGGGACCTTGCCGATCGCGGCCTTGATCTGGTTGAACACGACTGCGGTTTCGCCGGTTGCTTCCGACGGCTTCAAGGTGGTCAAGCGGGTCATATATATCTCTCACTAGGCTGGATAATCGGGAGCCGCCCGATGAAGGTCGGCGCAATAGCGCGGAGCGCGGGCCAATGCCCGCATTCCGAGCCTTTACTGCGGATCAAGCGTGACAAGGATCGAATACGCGCCATCGCGCAATACCGATTTTTCCTTGCACTCTTGTCGTCGAAGCTGATATCGACTTCGTCGTCACGTGCGCATGGCAGACATCGCTTTGAATCGATCTCGCACACCAACATGTGAATCGACACCGACGTGTGCGAGCGAAATCACCGGCCCGGTTCGCCCGGCACCAGGTTGTTGACCACGGACGTCACGCCCGCGACGCGCGACGCGCTGTCGCCGGCGAGCTGCACCTGTTCGCTGTCGGGCACGTATCCGGTCAGCGTCACGACGCCATGGCGGACCAGCACCCGCGCATTCACCGCGTTCAGCCCTTTCGTTTTCGACAACGCCCAAACGATTTTCCGCGACAGCGCCCGATCGGCAGCGCGTTCGGTCTTTCGTTCGGCCTTCTTCACTTCTTTCTGACTGACGACCGCATCAGAAGACGGAGCGGCATCCTGTTCCGCTGCATGGGCGGACACGCCGAAAGCCAAATACGTTACGTACAGTACCGACGCGACAATCTTCTTCATCACAGGCTCCTCAAAAGACGTTGGTGGAAATTCGACAAGGGCTGAAACCCGAACGAATGGTAGACAAGCGCCTACCCGCGCTCAATGGTGTATGTCCGAAAACAGCATTCACGCATCGATGATGGTCTGCCGCGCCCGCCCAAACGGCCGCTCTATACCTGCGTATAGGTGCGTTGAATGGTTGGAGCCGGTGCGAATACACCATGACGACGCCACGCGGCTCATCGGAAAGGCGTCGCTACACGCGATTGCGCCCGCCGAGCTGGCCGAACTGCGTGCGCCGATCCAGTATTCATGCTGGATGAATTGAGTTTATGGGCGGGGCTCGTTGATCGACCCGCCATACGACTCATACACTGCATCGCACTACCTCGACACGAACGAGGAAGCGCATGCAGCACCGAGCCACCGGCATCACGCAAGCGGCTCATGCGCTTCCCCGGCCCGTGTCGAGCACTTCGACACCCTCACCGGAGCAACAGCATGACGCAAGCACATCAAGGCACCGCACTCATCACCGGCGCATCGTCGGGCATCGGCGCGATCTATGCGCAACGGCTCGCACGCCGCGGCTTCGATCTCGTCCTCGTCGCCCGCAATCGCGACCGGCTCAACGACTTCGCCAAGCGCATCACCGACGACACGCAGCGCAACGTCGAAGTGATCGCCGCCGACCTCGGCGATCCTCGCGCGCTCGCCGAGATCGAAGCGAAGCTGCGCACCGACGCGAGCATCACGATGCTGGTGAACAACGCCGGTGTCGGCACGCACAAGCCGCTGCTCGAAAGCGACGTCGACGCCATGACGCGCATGATCGACCTCAACGTCACCGCGCTGACGCGTCTGACCTATGCCGCCGCACCGGGCTTCGTCGCGCGCGGTCACGGCGCGATCATCAACATCTCGTCGATCGTCGCGATCGGCCCCGAGCTGCTGAACGGCGTGTACGGCGGCAGCAAGGCGTTCACGCTCGCCTTCACGCAGTCGCTGCATCACGAGCTCGCCGACAAAGGCGTGCAGGTGCAGGCCGTTCTGCCCGGCGCGACGGCCACCGAGTTCTGGGACAACGGCGGCCTGCCGCTCGACAACCTGCCGAAGGAGATCGTGATGTCGGCGTCCGACCTCGTCGACGCCGCGCTGACCGGCTTCGACCGTCACGAGCTGGTCACGATTCCGTCGCTGCACGCAGCGGAAGAATGGGATGCCTACGACGCCGCCCGTCGCGTCATGACGCCCCATCTGTCGAACAGCACCGTCGCCGCACGTTACGCCGTCACGCACTGACCTCGGTCATCCAACTTCGCAACCGCTCAAGTCAATCATTCAAAGGAACCACGATCATGAAACTCACCGGTAACACCATCTTCATCACCGGCGGTACCTCGGGCATCGGCCGCGCACTCGCTGAAAACCTTCATCGGCGCGGCAACAAGGTGATCGTCGCCGGGCGTCGCCGCGCCCTGCTCGACGAGATCGCCGCCGCGAATCCGGGCATCGACACGGTGGAGCTGGACGTCGGCGACGCGCAGCAGATCGAGCGCGTCGCACGCCAGCTGATCGCCGACTATCCGACCTTGAACGTCCTCGTCAACAACGCGGGCATCATGCCGTTCGACGATGCCGCCGGTGCGCTCGACGATGCCCAGGCCGTGCGCCTCGTGAACACCAACCTGCTCGGCCCGGTGCGCCTGAGCGCCGCGCTCGTCGAGCATCTGAAGGCGCAACCGGAGTCGTACATCATCAACAACAGCTCCGTTCTCGCCTACGTGCCGCTTGCGTCCACCGCGCTCTACTCGGCCACCAAGGCGGCGATTCACTCGTACACGCTGTCGCAGCGCTTCGCATTGCGCGACACGAGCGTGCGGGTGCTCGAAATCGCGCCGCCGTGGGTCGATACGGACCTCGTCCACAAGAGCGGCGATCCGCGCGCGATGCCGCTCGACGCGTTCATCGCGGAGACGATCCAGCGTCTCGAAACCGCGACGACGGAAGTCGTGGTCGAGATCGCACAGCCGCTGCGCAACAACGTCGGCCCGAACGAGCATGCATTCGTCGAGCAGTTCAATCAGGCGCTCGCGGAAAACCCCATTCCGGTCGCGTGAGTCCTCGCGGATTCGATCTTTTGGACAACCTGAGGAGTCGCGTCATGGAAAGCCCCAAACAATACGAGTATCTGTTCCTCGGCGGCGGCAAGGGCGGCAAGTCGCTGGCGATGGATCTCGCGCGTAGCGGCAAGCGCGTGGCCATCATCGAGCGCGGGATGATCGGCGGTTCGTGCATCAACGTCGCCTGCATTCCGAGCAAGACGCTGATCCAGAATGCCCGCAACATGCATGCGTGGCGCTCGGCCGACGCGACGGCGCATCCGGTGGCCGACATGGCGCGGGTCCACGCGAACGTCCGCGCCGTGGTCGACGGGATGGTCGACGTCAACCGCCGCGCGTTCGAGCAGTCCGGCCTCGATCTGGTGATCGGCTCCGGCCGCTTCGTCGCGCCGCGGCGCATCGCCGTGCGCGCCGCCGACGGCAGCGAGCAGCTGTTCGAAGGCGAGAACGTCTACATCAACACCGGCACCGTGGCGACGATCCCCGACGTGCCGGGGCTGCGCGACGCCGCTCCGCTGACCCACGTCGAGGCGCTCGGCCTCGACGTGCTGCCGGCACGACTGATCGTCATCGGCGGCGGCTACATCGGCCTCGAGATGGCGCAGGCGTTCCGGCGTCTCGGCAGCGAAGTCGTCGTGATTCACGACGCGCCGCGCGTCGCGGTTCGCGAGGACGAGGACGTCAGCATCGAGATCCAGAACGCGTTCGAAGCCGACGGGATCGCGTTGCGGCTGTCTGCACGCATTGCCAGCGTGGAGGGCCGATCGGGCACCGGTGTCACGGTCGCGCTCGCCGACGGCACGACCGTCGAAGGCAGCCATCTGCTGGTGGCGACGGGCCGGCGCCCGGTCACCGACGACCTCGGCCTCGATCTGGCCGGCGTCGAGCGCGACGCGCGCAGCTTCATCGAGGTCGACGACACGCTGGCGACCACCGCGCAACGCACCTGGGCGATCGGCGAAGTGGCCGGCACGCCGATGTTCACGCATGCGTCGTTCGACGACTACCGCGTGCTGAAAGCCGGCATCGACGGACGCGGCGGCAGCACGGCGTCGCGGGTGATTCCGTACGCGTTGTTCACCGATCCGGAGCTGGCGCGCATCGGTCTGAACGAAACGGACGCCAAAGCGCGCAACACGCCGGTCATCGTCGCGAAACTGCCGATGGCAGCCGTGCCGCGCGCGCGCACCAACGGCACCACGCGCGGCTTCATGAAGGCGCTCGTCGCACCCGACAGCGGCCAGATCCTCGGCTTCACGATGGTCGGCTCGGGCGCGGGCGAAGTGATGTCGGCCGTGCAGATGGCGATGATCGGCAAGCTGCCTTATACGTCCGTGCGCGACGCGATCCTCGCTCACCCGCTTCTCGCCGAAGGGCTGAACCTGCTGTTCGCGACGATCAAGTAAGCCGACGGCCGGGTTTTCCCGGCTGATCGTGCCGGCCACGCCGGCCGCCGATGCCGTCGCGACGCGTCCTGCGTCGCGACGGCATCGGCGCGTCCGCGCGCCTTCCACGGCCCGGATCGAAGCAACTGCACTTAGCGCGCTCGCGCCGATACGATCCGGTAGAATCCGCGGGCGAGTTCGAATGGCGCGCCGGCGTTCCCATCGATTGGGACGTCGGCGCGTGCGCCATTTCGAACTCCGAGAAAAACATGCCTTCGCCGACACCGATGCTCCGCTGCGGGCGCGTTGCCGGATCGCGGGCGAGGTCGCCGTTCTTCCACTCGCATCCAGTGCCCGGCTGTGCTTCGTTGCCCACGCGAACGACGCGCACGCGCGGCTGTGCGTCGTGGCGCGGACACCTGAATTGCTGTTGGCATTCGACATCGACGACCGGAGGCATTGCCATGGACAGATTGACGCAGCCGTTCTCGCCGAGCAACGGAGGAACCTCTTGGATCTGAACGCGACGCGCTCGTCCGATCATCCGGTCGACGGCGGCGACTCGAACGACGCGGCGCGGGAAACGCGCATTTCGCGGCATCTTGCGCTGCGCATCCTGCCGATCTTCATGTTCGCGTACGTGGCCGCCTACGTCGACCGCATCAACGTCAGCTTCGCGAAACTGCAGATGGTGGTCGATCTGGGTTTCAGCGACGCGGTGTTCGGCTTCGGCGCAGGTACGTTCGCGCTGGGCTACGTCGTGTTCGAGGTGCCGAGCAACATGATCCTGCAGCGGGTCGGCGCGAAGCGCTGGCTCACGCGCATCATCCTGTCGTGGGCGATCGTTTCGGCGTTGACCACGTTCATCGCGACGCCCAAGCAGTTCTACGTGATGCGCTATCTGCTCGGCGTCGCGGAGGCCGGGCTCGTACCGGGCATCGTCTACTACATCTCGCAGTCGTTCCCGCGATACCACCGTGCGCGGGTGCTGTCGACCTTCTACGCGGCGCTTCCGCTGTCCGGGCTGATCGGCTCGCCGTTGAGCGGCTTCATCATGGAATACTTCGACGGCATCGCCGGGCTGTCCGGATGGAAATGGATGCTGGTCGTCGAGGCGCTGCCGGCGTTCGTCGCGGCGCTGCTCTGCTGGAAGTATCTCGAGGACGACGTCACCCAGAGCCGCCACGAGAGCGAGGCCGACCGCGCGTACCTCAGCCGCACGCTCGCCCAGGATCGGGCGCTGGCCGCATCGGCGTCCAACGACCAGATGTTCGGCAGCTGGATTTTCTGGACCTTCGGCGTGATCTACTTCCTCGACGTGTTCGGCATTTACGGCTACACGCTATGGGCGCCGACGATGATCAAGTCGCTCGGCGTCGGAAGGGATTTCGTCATCGGGCTGATCGCAGCGCTGCCGAATGCGGTCGCGATGATCGTGATGATCACGGTCGGACAAAGCGCGGATCGTCACCGCGAACGGCGCCTGCATACGGCCGCGCTGTTCCTGCTCGCCGCGGCGGGGCTCATGCTCGCGCTGGTCTGGCACGGCAACCTGTGGCTGACCGTGCTCGCGCTGTGCATCGCCAACGCCGGGTTGCTGTCCGTGCCGCCGGTGTTCTGGGGAATGCCGACGGCGGTGCTCGGCCCCAGCAATGCGGCCAGCGGCATCGCGTGGATCAGCGCGATCGGCAACATCGGCGGCTTTTTCGGTCCGTACGTGGTCGGCGTGCTGAAGCAGTCGTCGGGCAGCTTCGCGCTGCCCGTGTCGTGCATGATCGTGTGCCTGCTGGCCGGCCTGGGTCTCACGCTGGTGCTGCCCAAACATATCGTGAACCGATAAGCCGCAGCGCTCACGCCGCCGCAGCGCCTCGTGCAGGCGCGGCGGCCGGCAGCGTTACTCCGCCGCGGGATCGAGCCCCAGCGCTTGCGCGCCGAGCACGAATTCGGGCAGCGTTCGCGCGCCCATCTTGCGCATCGCGTGGCCGCGATGGATCTTCACGGTGATTTCGCTGAGCCCCATCTCCGCGGCGATCTGCTTGTTGAGCAGGCCGCTCACCACGTACTTCATCACCTCGCGCTCACGCGGCGTCAACGTGCCGTAGCGGCGGCGAACGTCGGCGAGGCGACCGTCCGACTTGCGGCGCTTCTCGTCCTTCAGCAACGCATTCTGGACGACGTCCAGCATGTCCTGATCGCGGAACGGCTTCGACATGAAGTCCAATGCGCCGTTCTTCATCGCCTTCACCGACATGGCGACGTCGCCGTGCGCCGTGATGAAGATGATCGGCAACTGAAGATCGCCGGCGACGATCTGCTCCTGCAACGCGAGGCCGCTTTGGCCTTTGAGCCGGACGTCGAGAATCAGGCAGCTCGGCACATCGCGCTTGTCGAAATCGAGAAACTCCTGGGCCGACCCGAACAGCTCCACGCCGAGGCCGACGGAGCGAAACAGCCGGCCAAGCGCGTTGCGCATCGAGTCGTCGTCGTCGACGACATACACGACGGAGTTCGTTGCGATGAGATCGGGACCGTTGCTCATGGCTGCGTGATTCCTTCGACTGGTAGAACGAACTGCATCGATGTCCCCTCGTTTTCTTGTGATTCGGCCCAGATGCGGCCACCATGCCCTTCGACGATCGAACGGCAGATCGACAGGCCCATTCCCATGCCTTCCTTCTTGGTCGTGAAGAACGGCGTAAACAGCGAATCGGCGTCCTGCGTCTTGATCCCGTGGCCGGAGTCTTCCACCGTGATCTGCGCGTTCGCGCCGTCGACGAGCCGCGTCGACACGGCCAGCGTGCGCCTGCGGCCGGCGACGCCGCTCATCGCCTGCACGGCGTTCATCAGCAGATTGATGATCACCTGCTGCAACTGCACGCGATCGCCGCGCACCCACAGCGACGGCTGGCAGCTCTGCGCGACTTCGACGCCGTGGCTCTGCAGCTCGCGGCGCATCAGATCCATCGATTGCTCGACGAGCGACGTCACGTCGACGAGCGTATCGTCGCGGTCGTTGCGCTTCGCCATCGCGCGGATCTGACGAATGATATCGGTAGCGCGCCGCGCGTCGTCGGTCATTTGTTCGATCGAGTCGCGCACTTCGTCGAGATCCGGCACGTCGTGATTCAGCCAGCGAAGCCCGGCCTCGCCCGACGTCACGATCGCGGCCAACGGCTGCGTGACCTCGTGCGCGATCGACGCCGCGAGTTCGCCGAGCATCGTGACGCGCGTGACATGGGCCAGTTCCGCGCGCGAGCGCTCGAGCGCCTGCTCGGCCTGCCGGCGCGCCTCGATGTCGGTATTGACGCCGTACCAGCGGCGAATCCGGCCGTCCGCGTCGCGCAACGGCGCCGCGCCGATGATCATGCAGCGATACTCGCCGCTGCCGAGCTGGACGCGCGCCGTCACCTCGAACGGGCTGCCGGACGAAATCGCATCGTGCCAGGCCGCCTCGAGCGTCGCGATGTCGTCGGGATGGACGATGTCGCGCCACACGTCCGCGCCGTCGCCGGTTCTGACGTCGTAATCGGTCCAGCGGCGATTGAGGTACAGCAGGCGGCCGTCTTCCGCCGTGCTCCACACCATCGCGGGGATCGCATCGATCGTGGCCACCAGATCTTCCTTCTGGCGGCGCAGCTCGGCTTCCAGCGACTTCGCCTGCGTGATGTCGCTGTCGGTCGACAGAATCGCGACGGGCTGGCCCGACTTGTCGCGCGACACGATCCAGCGGCTGGAGATCAGCACCGTCTCGCCGTTCTTGCGCGTGCGCGTCAGCTCCCCTTGCCAGCAACCTTCGCGGATCGTCGTGTCGATCAGCTCGGCGATCGGCGCGGCGGCGGCCGTCTGCGTCAGCTCGTGGAACGCCGCGCCGAACGCTTCCGGCGCGCGCCATCCGTACAGACGCTCCGCGCCCTTGCTCCAGAAGCGGACGCGCCCGTCGAGGCCGTACACGACGATCGCGTCGTGCGTGAGGTTGAGCAGATCGACCTGGTTCTGCAGCATGGCCCGGCTGCTCTGATTGCGCAACGCGAGCGCCGACACCGTCACGATCGCTATGACGCTGACGATGCAACGCGCGAGCGAACTGACCGCGATCTGATCGCTTTGCGCGAGCAGGAAGCCGAGCACGGTCAGCGACACGCAGGCCCACGCCGTGCCGACGGTGACCGTCGTGGACGCCACCGACGCAACCAGCAGCACCACCACGACGTACAGCACGGCGACCGCGACGTCGACCGGCGCGAACGCGTCGACGAGGAACACCGCGAGACCCAGCGCGATCGCGACCGCGTACACCGCGCGCGGGCTGGTGCGCAGCTGCGCGTCGACATTGGGGCCGAGCGCGGACGCAGGCACCGCCGCAAGCTCGGGCGGCGCAATGATGTGGTCCACACGTACGCCGCGACCCTCGCTCATCTGGCGATTGCTATCCATATCTCGTGACTCGGTAAAAACGGATTTCGGATTACTGGGGGCCGCTGTTCGCGCCGACGTCCTCGAGGCGCTCCTGGATCTGCGCCGGGTCGACCGGTTTGCTGAACACGCAGATCGCGCCGAGCTTCATCGCCTGCTCGCGCGTTGCGTCGGATGGGAAAGCCGTGATGAAGATCACGGGAGGCGCCGGTCCGCGCTCGAGAAGGGCCGCATACATCTCCAAGCCGGTGATGCCCTTCATATGCACGTCGGAGATGATACACGCGACGTCGCCGATCGGATCGGCGTCGAGGAACGCCTCGGCGGACTCGTAGACGCGCACGTCCCAGCCCAGCGAGCGGACGAGACTGCGCGTCGCCCGACGGATGGACCGGTCATCATCGACGATGGAAACAATACCTCGGTTCGGCATACCAGCGGTCCTTGACCTTCAATTCAGAAAAATGGCGAGATCGCGCATTCGAGGTCCGCGGGCTCGACCGCATCCTATGCCGCCGGCATCGGCTCGAAAACTATACTTCGGTATAACGCCGCGCCCGAACCGCATGCCGTCGCCTCGTCAGCGCGGCTCACGCCGTGGCCGACAGCGGCTGGAAGCCCGCTGTAATGAACGGCCGCTCGCTGTTGTTGCGCTCGCTGTTCGGCGTCCAGTACGGCGCCGCGTCGCGCCCGCCGTTCGGCGCCGACGTGTGGTCGAAGCTGGCGATTTCCAGATCGCGAAGCTGCGTCTGCATCCAGTCGATGAACGCGCGGATCGACATCGGCACCTGGCGTCGATCCGGATACAGCACCGAAATCGGCAGCGGCGCCGGGCCGTACTCGCCGAGAATGCTGACGAGCGTGCCCCTCGCCAACTCCTCCGCGACCATCCGTTCGCTCACCTGCGCGATGCCGACGCCTTCGACCGCGTATCGAACGGCCGAACGCACGTCATTGACGGAAATGCGCTCCGCCAGCTTGAGCCGCGTCTCGGCGCCGTCCACCGTGTAACGGAACTCGCGGACCGGACCGAAGCGCCGCGGCGTGTAATGGATCACGTCGTGGCAATGTAGGCTGTCGGGGTCGACGGGCGTGCCGCGCGCCTTCAGATAGTCGGGGCTCGCCACCGTCACCGCATGGAAGTGCCCGACGCGCCGGCTGCGCAGCGACGAGTCGGCCAGCTGGCCGACCACGACCGCGCAGTCGACGCCGTTCGCGATCAGGCCGTCCGCGTCGCCGCCGACGTCGACCCGCAAGCCCACTTCCGGATGGTTCGCGCGGAACACCGGCAGGAACGGCAACACCGAATGCGCGACTTCCTGATCGAGATCCACCGCCAGCCGGCCGCGCGCGATCTTCCCGGCGCCGCTCAGTTGCTGCTGCATCAGCTCGATCTCGCCGAGAATGCGCTGGCAGTGCTCCTGATACTGCTCGCCCTCCGTGGTGAGCCGGACACAACGCGTGGAGCGCTGCAGCAGCGTTGCGCCGAGATGCTCCTCGAGCCGGCGCACCAGCGTGCTGGCCGATGCCGCGCTGATGCCGAGCATCTCGGCCGCCGCGGTGAAGCTGCCCAGGCGCGCGACCTGGCTGAACACTGACATCGCATGCAGGGTACGGTCCATGCTGTTCTCCGGAATTCGTTGCGGTAGAAGGATTGATGTGAAGTCTAGAGAACAGTCGGGCCGCGCAATATCACCAGATGGGAGTTCGCGCCTTATACGATGGTGTTAGGGCGCGCACCGCGGATGGCGTGCGGCGGGGGTTCGGGGGCGTGGCCAGAGGGTGGCGGGATGGGTCGGGCGGGACGCGCCGGGCGTGCTGCGGCGCGCTAGAGAACATCGGCACGCGCGGCCAGCCGGCCGCGCACGAAAGACCACTACTTCGACAAACTCAGATTCTTCGACAGCACCGCGCCGCTTGCGGGGTTCACCAGCGAAATCGTGTCGATATCCAGGTACAGCCGCGACGTGTGGGTCGTGATGTCGGTCGGCTCGTCGTCGGTCGGCTCCGCGTGCTCGACGTGTTCGGTCAGATACGGTTGCACCAGCCGCCCCGACAGCGCGATCGCGAATTCGCCGTGCGTTTGCGCGTACGCGGCGGACGAAAGCCGCACGCGCCCGCGCACGGTGGTCTTCCCGCCTTTGCCGGGATCGAGCTCGATGATGTCGATCCGCTGGATATAGCCTTTCGCTTTAGCCTCGGCGGCGATCACCAGCCCGCGCCCGCGCGGCCCCGTGATGGCCTTCCTGAGCAGGATGCCGGTGCGGCCTTCGCCATCGGCGTTGACCATGTCGACGTCCACCGTCAGCAGACGCTGCTGCGTCTGATACCGCAGCCCATACGTGGCCGGCACGAGGAACGTCACCTTGCGATCCAGGCCGATCGCGGCCAGCTCGGGGTTCGCGCGATGCTTGTCGCCGCCCGGGATCAGGCGGCGGACGCGATCGCCCAGCGACGCCGGCGTGCTCGCGAGATGCCGCTGCGCGAGCGCGTCGCGGATCGCAACGGGATCGTCGCCGACGACACGCGCCGGGGCCGACGGCTCGCGCGCGCCGGCCGGCGAGGCGTGTGCCGCGTGTGCCGCGTGTGGCGGGCGCGCCGGCTCAACGACGCGCTCGGCCGCCGCATATGTCGCGGTCGGGGCCAGCATCAGCGCCGCCATCGGCACGCACAGCACCCGCAGCAGATCCAGACGACCCAACATGGAATTCCGGTGAAACACGACAAGCTCCCGATTTTGTGGCGAAACGCCCGGCCGGGCGGCAGTGGCCGACCGGCAACGCGACCGTAGCGCGCAGACTACGCGAATCGACGACGCGCGAACAGCGCCCCGACGTGCATGATGCAACGGCTTCCCGTTGCGCGTCGCGAAGCCGCCGCTGCCCCGTCACGCATGCCCGTCGTCGCGCCGATATTCGGCCGGCGCCTTGCCGACCAGCTTGCGAAAATCGCGCGTGAAATGCGCCTGGTCGAAATACCCGAGCGAATGGGCGAGTTCCGCGAGATCGACCGGCTCGCCGCCCGCGAGCCGGTCGGCGGCCTCGTGCAGACGATAACGACAAATCACCCATTTCGGCGTCACGCCCACGTAGCTGGAAAAGAGCTGCTGCAGCGTGCGCTCGCTCAACCCCGCACGCTCGGCGAGATCGCGCACCTGCGTGAGCGCCGCGTCCTGCTGCAGCAACCGCAGAATCGCATCGATGCGCTCGACCTGCGGATCGGCCGGCGGTAGCACGCGCAACAGCAGCGCCTCCGCGGCGGCAACCATCGCCGCATCGTCGCCGGCGCCGAGCACGGCGTTCTCGGCGTCGGCCTCGTCGAGCCCGAGCGTCGACACCGGCAACACCTTGTCCGTCATCAGGTGCACCGGCTTGCCGAAGAACGCGCGGAACGCGCCCGGCCGGAACCGCAGCCCGAGCACGCGTCCCGCGCCGGCGAGCGTCGTCTCGAACGCGCCGGACACCACGCCGAAGATGCCCGTGCGCCGGCGATCGAACACGAGGTTCACGCACGGATACGGCAGCGTGCGCTGCACGTGCGGCGGCTGATCGCGCAAGTCCCACTCGACGATCCAGTGGTGGTCCAGCACGCCGGCGAGTTCGGCGCGCGGATAGTAGCGATTCAGGCGGAAACGCTGATTGAGGGCTTTCGGGCCGACGACGCCTTTCGGTGTGTCGGTCACGTGACGCAGGGCGGTCATGGCGACGAACCGTTGGGGTGACCGCGCGATGATGCACCGCCACGGCGGGTTTTTCCAATACGGCGCCGCGCGATCGGCCTACATTGAGCGCTTGTCCCATCCCCCACCGGAGCCCGCGATGCCGCACGACCGCCACCTGACCCTCTATCACTCGCCGCGCAGCCGGTCGGCCGGCGCACGCATGCTGCTCGAAGAGCTCGGCGCCGACTATGAGATCCACGCGTTCGACCTGTCCGCCGGCAAGCAGCACGAACCCGAGTTCCTTCGCCTCAACCCGCTGGGCAAGGTGCCCACGCTGTGCCACGGCGACGTGATCGTCACCGAGCAGACGGCCGTCTATCTGTACGCGGCCGAGCTGTATCCGGAAGCCGGCCTGTCGCCGGCGCCCGGCGACGCGCTGCGCGGCCCGTATCTGCGCTGGATGGCGTTCTACGGTTCGTGCTTCGAGCCGGCCATCGTCGACCGCTCGATGAACCGCGCGCCGGCCGCGTATTCGACCTCGCCATACGGCGACTTCGACACCGTCGTCGGCGCGGTCGGCGCGCAACTGGCCGGCGGCCCGTATCTGCTCGGCGAGCGGTTTACCGCAGCCGACGTGCTGTGGGGCTCGGCGCTGAGCTGGACCACGATGTTCAAGCTGATGCCGGAAACGCCGCCCGTGCGCGCGTATATCGACCGCGTGCTGGCCCGCCCGGCGATCCAGCGCGCGCAGGCCGCAGATGCGGCGCTCGCGGCCGAACAGGATCGGGCGAAGGCGGCAGCCGCGGACGGCCGGTAGCGCGGCGGCGGGCGCGATCGTCGCGGGATGCGCCGCATGCGACGGTCCGTCCGCCGAACCCGCAAGAAAATAAATTCGCCATATTCGATAACGATAAAACGTTATTCCACATCGTTCTGAATCCACGGCTGAATTTGGATCCTTTTTCCCCGCTCACCCTCGTATCATTTCCTCCGTCACGAAAAGAACGAGCCGATCAGCACATGAGCGATACCACCCCGCTGCACTACCTCGACTACGCCGCCACCACGCCCGCCGATCCGCGCGTGATCGAAGCGATGATGGCCTGCCTCGGCGCCGACGGCATCTTCGGCAACCCGGCGTCGAGCTCGCACGCCGCCGGCCGGCTGGCGAAGCAGAAGGTCGAGCACGCACGCGCCCAGGTCGCGGCGCTGATCGGCGCGGACGCCGACGAGATCGTCTGGACCTCGGGCGCGACCGAATCGAACAACCTCGCGCTGAAGGGCTACGCGGAAACCGCGACCGGCAAGCGCCACCTGATCACGAGCCGCCTCGAACACAAGGCGATCCTCGACACGACGGCGAACCTGTCGAAGCACGGAATGACGGTCACCTATCTGTCGCCGAACGCCGACGGCGAAATCACCGCCGACGCCGTAGCCGCGGCACTCAGCGCCGATACGGGGCTCGTGTCGCTGATGCTCGTCAACAACGAGCTGGGCACGCTGACCGACATCGGCGCGATCTCGCGCATCGTCCACGCGGCCGGCGCGCTGTTGCACGTCGACGCCGCGCAGGCGCTCGGCAAGACGCCGATCGACGTGCGCGCGCTCGGCATCGACCTGCTGTCGATGTCCGCGCACAAGGTATATGGCCCGAAAGGGATCGGCGCGCTGTTCGTCCGCCGCGACATCGCGGATCGCATCGCGCCGCAGATCCACGGCGGCGGACACGAGCGCGGCCTGCGTTCGGGCACGCTCGCGACGCATCAGATCGTCGGGATGGGCGTCGCGTGTGAATTGGCCGCCGACAAGCTCGAGCGCGAAGCCGCACGGATCGCGGCGCTCAGCGCACGCGTGAAGGACGCGCTGCTCGCGCTCGGCGACATCACACACAACGCGGCAGCGGCGCGCCGCATTCCGCACACGATGAGCTTCACCGTCGACGTGCCGGGCTTCTTCCCGTTCATGCTCGGCGATGCGCTCGCGGTGTCGTCGACGTCCGCGTGCAACTCGACGAGCGGTGCGCCGTCGCACGTGCTGACCGCGATCGGCCTCGATGCCGCCGCCGCGAGCCGCACGGTGCGCATCAGCTTCGGCCGCTTCACGACGGAACAGGACGCCGAGTTCGCGATCGCGTGTTTCGCTCGCGCGCTCGAACAATGCCGGGCCGCGGCCGCGACCGGCTTCACCGCGTCGCGGCAGATCACGCCGGCCGAGCTGACGGCGATTCGTCATGCGGGCTTCCGTGCGGTGATCTGCAACCGGCCGGACGGCGAAAGCGCCGACCAGCCGGCATTCGACGAGATCGCCGCCGCGGCGCGTGAACTCGGGCTCGACGCGCGCTATCTGCCGGTCGAGCGCGACGGGATCGACGATGCGCAGGTCGACGCGTTCGGCGCGCTGGTCGATGCGCTGCCGAAGCCGGTGCTCGCGTATTGTCGAAGCGGCAGCCGCTCCGCGCTGCTGTGGAACCGGCTGACCGAGCGCCGCGCGGTCACGGTTTGAACGCGGCCGCGCGGGCCGTGTAATGCGGCCCGCGCATTCGCGCTCGCGGTGTCACCCAGACCGGCGTCACCGACACACCGGAACGCGCATCACCCGTAGACCGGGAAACGCTTGGTCAGCTCGGCCACTTGCGCGCGCACGCGCTCGAGCGTCGCCGCATCTTCCGGGTTCTCCAGCACGTCCGCGATCAGGTTGCCCACCTGCTCCGCTTCCGCCGGACCGAAGCCGCGCGTCGTCATCGCCGGCGAGCCCAGCCGCACGCCGCTCGTCACGAACGGCTTTTCCGGATCGTTCGGAATCGCGTTCTTGTTCACCGTGATGTGCGCCGCACCCAGCGCCGCTTCCGCCGCCTTGCCCGTGATGTGCTTCGCTCGCAGGTCCACCAGCATCACGTGGCTTTCCGTGCGGCCCGACACGATCCGCAGCCCGCGCTTCACCAGCGTCTCGGCCAGCACCCGCGCGTTCTCCACCACCTTTTGCTGATACGCCTTGAACTCCGGCGACAGCGCTTCCTTGAACGCCACCGCCTTCGCCGCGATCACGTGCATCAGCGGGCCGCCCTGGATGCCCGGGAAGATCGCCGAATTGATCTGCTTCTCGTACTCCGCCTTCATCAGGATCACGCCGCCGCGCGGGCCGCGCAGGCTCTTGTGCGTGGTCGTCGTCACGAAGTCAGCGTGCGGCACCGGGTTCGGATACACGCCCGCCGCGATCAGCCCAGCGTAGTGCGCCATGTCCACCATCAGGTACGCGCCGACCGACTTCGCGATCTGCGCCATACGCGCGAAGTCGATCTTCAGCGCGAACGCCGAGGCGCCCGCGACGATCAGCTTCGGCTTGTGCTCCTGCGCGAGCTTTTCCGCCGCGTCGTAATCGATGTCTTCGTTTTCGTTCAGCCCGTAGCTCACCACGTTGAACCACTTGCCCGACATGTTCACCGGCGAGCCGTGCGTCAGGTGCCCGCCGTGCGCGAGGCTCATCCCCATGATCGTGTCGCCCGGCTTGAGCATCGCGAAGAACACGCCCTGGTTCGCCTGCGAGCCCGAGTTCGGCTGCACGTTCGCCGCTTCCGCGCCGAACAGCTGCTTCACGCGATCGATCGCCAGCTGCTCGACCACGTCGACGTACTCGCAGCCGCCGTAGTAGCGCTTGCCCGGATAACCTTCCGCGTACTTGTTCGTGAGCTGCGAGCCCTGTGCGGCCATCACGGCCGGGCTCGTGTAGTTTT
Organism: Burkholderia sp. MBR-1; assembly: GCF_013822785.1. Classification (NCBI taxonomy): domain Bacteria; kingdom Pseudomonadati; phylum Pseudomonadota; class Betaproteobacteria; order Burkholderiales; family Burkholderiaceae; genus Burkholderia; species Burkholderia sp. MBR-1. The sequence continues at coordinate 2,134,782 of NZ_CP053610.1, read as the reverse complement.
CCGACGCGATCAACTCGATGTGGTCTTCCTGGCGGCGGTTCTCGTTCTGGATGGCGGCCCACAGTTCCGGATCGACGTTCGCGACGGTGCTGGTAGTGCGATTGAACATGATGATGGATCGAAAGAGAGTGATGGATGAACCGCGCAGGCGGCCGTGCCGAGGCGTTCGACGACGTCGACGGCCATGCCGCCGCGCGATGTCGGCTCGGCGGTCATGCGGCATCGCCATTCCAGCAGACGCCGATCGGTTCAGATAGAAGGATTGCGACAATCCGCTAGGACGCCTCGCGCGGCGCGCGGGCCTTTCGCGGAACGAATCATCGCCGGCGACGCGACGTGCAGCGCTCGCGTGGCGGAAACATCAGACATGAACTGCGGCCGGCGGCCGGCGTCGCCGACACGTGCAGGAGTGCAGCACGATGTCGGGCGAGCGGCAGCGGGCGCCCGCGCGCGACGCGAGACACGACCGGACGCGCGCCTCGGGCCGCCGACGTGCGCGACGGCGCGTCGATGAGGAAAGCCGCGGCCGAAGCTGCGCCGCGGCATGCCGGCGGCCGATCGTCGCGGTCGTCGCGCTCGCCACGGCCGGCCGATGCCGTCCCGGCACCGACCGTCGCGCTGCGCCCGCGCAAGACCGCTACGCGGTCACTCGTCGTCCTGCTGCTCCTGCTGCTCCTGCTGCGCCTGCACCTGCCGCTGCTGGATGAACTGCCGCACGTCGCTCATCGTCACGCGGCCGGTATGCTTGGCGTCGATCTCGTCGAAGTGCTTCGCGACGAAGCCGAGCCCGCTGCTCTGCGCCTGCGCCTTCGTCACGGCCGCGCCGTTGCTCAACACCGTGTTGCCGCCGAGCCGCGCGTCGACGCGCTGCTGTGCCTGTTGCTGCAGCGTCGCGCCGGTCGAAGGCAACACCGGCGCCGCGCGCGTCGACGGAAAGAACGGGCCGTCGACGCCGTGCGCGCCGGGCGGCAGCTTCACCGGCGCGACCGCCTGCGGCGGCAGCGCATACGCACCGCTCGTCACGGCGCCGACGACGATCACCGCAGCCATACGTCGCATCAAATTGATTGGAGACATGATCACTCGCATTCGATGGATGAATAGAAGGTTCCTCGTTCGCAACGGGTCCGGCGCTTACGGCGCCGCGGCAACCGTGGTCGCGGCGCTCGCGCCCGGCGCGCTGCCGGTCGGCGTGCCGGCCGGGTTCTCGTCCGGCCACGGCGGCGGCAGCGTATGCAGCGTCAGTGCGGTCGGAATCCGCCGGCCCTGATAGAAGATCCTCAGATCGCGCTTCATCTGCGGGCGCGCGACGTCGTCGAGATACGTCATGTGGCCGCCCTGGAAGAAATTCACCTGCAGCTTCGGATTCAAACCCTTCACCGTCTGCAGACGAGCGAGCTGCTTCTCGGTGTTGAAGAACGGCGTCGCCAGATCGTGCAGGCCGTTCTCCGCGAGCACCTGCAGCTTCGGGTTGAGCTGCAGCGCGCCGAGCAGATCGGGGATCGTGTCGGGCATCGGCTGGCCGTCGTGCGAGAAGTCCCACACCTGGATGATGTTGTCGTTCAGCGGCAGGTAGGTCGCGTTCGGCGCGGTATAGCCGAGGTAATCGGGCATCTGCGTCGCGAGCGCGTTCGTGAACGACTGCGAGATCAGGATGTCCGACGGATCGCCGTCGGTCTGCAAGCGCGGATCGGAATTCGGCAACGACACGCGTCCGTCGTAGCGGCCGATCGTCGTGCCGGGCAGCAGGCTCGTGCCGAACGGATTCGCGTTGAAGTAGCCGCGCAGCGCCTGCATCGTGAGGCTCGACGGGATCGACCACAGCTTGAGCGTCGCATCGCTCGGGAACACCGGTGTGCCGAGCGCATCCGGAATGCCGAGCTGGCTGAGCACCCACGACTGCGAATACCGCTGCAGCTGGTTGTAGATCAGCGTGGTGAACAGCTCCGTCTGCAACGCATACAGATACGGATTCACCGGCGTCGGCGACACCTGGTTGAAGTATTCGGCGACGGCCGCGTAGCCGGGCAGGTAACCGGCCACGGTATCGGTGTCGAGCAGCAGCCCGTCGGTCGACTGCGTGATCGCGACCGCTTCCACCGCATCGGCGAAGTAGTTGAGGATCGCCGACTGCAGCACGATGCCCGTCAGGTGCACGCCGGCCGATTCGAGCGCGAGCGCCAGCATGTCGGTGCGCGGCGTGCCGTACGACTCGCCGTACAGGTAGAGCGGCGACGCGCTGCGGCCGTTCACGTTCAGGTAGCGCTGGATGAAGTCGCGCATGATGTTGACGTCCGCGTCCGAGCTCCAGTATTTCTGGTTCGTGTTCGGCAACACGGCTTCGGACAGCCCGGTTCCGGGCGGATCGATGAACACGAGGTCGGTCGTGTCGATCAGGCTCTCCGCGTTGTCGACGAGCGGATAGTTCGGCCAGTTGCTGCCGAACAGCGGGTCGGGCGTCGCGACGCGCGTGGGCGCGAACGAGCCGAGCCGCAGCCAGATCGACGACGAGCCGGGCCCGCCGTTATAGACGAACGTGACCGGCCGCGGCTTGCCGTTCGCGCTCGGCGCCGTGTACGCGACGTACGACATCGACGCTTCCGCATTGCCGTTCGCGTCCTGCGCGGTCAGGTGGCCGGTGGTCGTCGTGTAGTCGATCGTGGTGCCGCCGGACTTCCACTGGTAGTGCATCACGGCCGCCTTCTCCGCGACTTGCGCGGGCGCGAGGCCGTCGGTCGCGTTCATCGAATAGGCGACCGGGTCGACGTACGGCTGGTTCGCCGCCGGCGTCGCATCGCCGCTCGCCTGCTGCGCGGCGGCCTGCCGGCTCGCGGCCGCCTGCGCGAGGCTCGATGCGCCGACCGACGACGAATCGTCGCCGCCGCAGCCCGCCAGCACGAGCGTCGCGACGGTCAATGCGCCTAGCGCGGCCAGCCGGGCGCGGCGTATGGCGCGACTGCGGGTACTGCTGCTGTCTGGTTTCATCTCTGTCCTTTGTGTCGGGTTGGATACCGCTTCACACAGGCCGTCGTCGCCGGCAACGAACGCACAGGCGCACCCGCCACTCGCGTTGCACGGTCGGCAGACGGCGGTTGGGGATTGGACTTCTTCGAGAGACCGAATTCGCTACGGACACAGCACACTGCTGGCGGAGAATGATGCCGAGACGCCGCCCCCTTGCAGTTTTGAATACTTTTTTATTACGCGGTTTTACGACACCACAAAAATAGGCGGTGCTGCGCCGCGTTGTCAAAGATCATTCGGATATTAAAAAATCGCCGATGATGCAAACGGCCGTCAGTGTCTGGGATTTGAAAGACCGCGGCGCAGGCCCGCGTGGGCAGCGGCAGGAGAGCCGTTTCGTATTCGACGCGAGCGCCGTCACCCTTGTCGCACGGCGTTCTACGAAACGGCGCATCGCGCGGCGAATGCTTTCAGATCGGTGAATCGTCTCTTTCGTTTTTATTATTTAAAACCGATTCGAATGGCGCGCTGATTTGAATCCGCGACCGCCCATAAAATACCGATTCAAATCGGTTTCAGGTTGGCGAGTGGAATTATTTACACGATGACGGAATCGCATCGCAAGCGACGCGGCATCGGCGACGCGGCTGAATGAACCGATATTCTCGTGAACCGTGGCGCATCGTATTGCGGGTCGCCCGCGAATGACGCGGGCGACCCGTGAAGCGGAGAACATGACGGCGACGTGCGGCGTCACCGCCGCCCACGCTCAGCGCGCGCGGCCCGGCAGCGCGATGTCGATCAGCACCGGATCGTGATCCGACGACCGATATGCATCGGGCGCGTAGTAGGTCTTCTGCTGGTCGGCCGACTTGTAGGCGAGCGTGTACTGCAGCGCGAGCGGCTCGTCCGCGTTGATGTGCCACTCGTGCACGGCCTTCACGTGCGCGGCGAGCGGCAGCGACGCGAGCGCGTGATCGAGATAACCGGCCTCGCCGTTGTACACGTAGCTGTACGCGTTCGCGCCGATCCAGCGCGACACGAGGTTGCGGTAGCCGCGCGATTCGAGCGTGCGGATCGGGTCTTCATGCGTGTAGCTGTTGAAATCGCCGATCAGCAGCGTGCCTTGCCCGGCGACGCCGGTTGGCGTGCCGGCCAGCCAGTCGGCGAGTTTCGCGGCCGCACGCGCGCGCGTCGCGTTCCAGCAGCCCTGGCCGTCGCCCTGGTCGAGGTCGTCGTTCGCCGCATCGGGGCAGTTCTTCGACTTCAGATGATTGACGGCGATCGTCAGCGCGTGCCTGCCGCCGATGCGGCGGAACGATTGCGCGAGCGGCTGGCGGTTCCGCTCGTCGATCGCCAGCGTCGCCGCGCGGCCGACCGGTTCGACCGTGCGGCTGTCGTAGATCATCGCGACCGCGATCGCGTCGCCGCCCAGGCGCGACGCGCCCGGATCGACCACGCGCCAGCGGCTGCCGAGCTTTGCCGCGAGCTGGCGCACCGCGCCCAGTTCGCCGTAGCCGTTGTTCTGGATCTCCATCAGGCCGATCACGTCGGCATCGAGCGCCTGCAGCGCGCTGACGATCTTCGCCTCCTGACGCTGGAATTCCTCGTAAGTCTTCGCGCCGCGGTTGTTCGGATCGTCGAAGCCGCCGCCCAGCCCGTTGCCGTTGAAGTAATTGAGCACGTTGAACGACGCGACGCGCAGATTCGAGTTCGGATCGCGCGCGGGCGCGCGGGTGCGCGGGTTCGCACGCGCGTCGAACGCCGGCGCGGCCGCGCCGGGCAGCGGCTGCACGCGCCACGCGCCGTAACGCACCTCGAGCACGCCGTCGACGCCGCGCACCGTGTAGCCCGAGCGCAGCGTGTTCGCCGCCGACAGCGCGGGCGCCGGATACGGGACGCTCGCCGGGTTCTGCCGGTTCGAGCCGTCGTCGAGAATCAGCCGGTTGCGCGCGTTCGCGTCCATCAGCGTGCGCGCCTGCGCCGGCGGCACCACGCTCGTCGGCGTGCGCAGGCGGCCGTTGCTCAGCAGCACGCTGCCGTAGCGGCCCAGCTCGTAGTTGTCGGTGACGGTCAGCGTCTGCGGCAGGCGCACGCGCATCCCTTCATACGCGGCGAACGCGGCCGGGGCGCCGACCGGCAGCGTCAGCGTCGCCGGCGTGACCGTCTGGCCGTTCGCGCACACCGCGATCGCGCCGGCCAGCGTGAGCTGCGTCTGCCCGTATTTCTCTTCGACCTTGCCGGTCACGTGAACGAGATCGCCGGCCGTCGCGCGCGTCTTCGGCGCATAGACGAACAGCCCTTCGGACACGCCCGGCTGATTGCGCCGCTGCGCGTCGGCCTGCTGGACGAAGAAGCCGCCGAAGCCGTCCGCGCCGCCGAAGTCGGCGGTGACGACCGCTTCGATCGACACGTTCTGGCCGGCGAGCGGCGACGGCGCGCCGGGCCCCTGGATGTCGGCGATCGGCGTCGTGCTGCCGCCGCAGTTCGCGCTGACGGGCGCGGCGGTGGCGGCAACGACGGGCGCGGCGAGCGCGGGCAGCAGCAGGAGCGGCGCAAACAGGCGAAGTGTCGAGCGCATGACGGGAAACCCGGTTGTGAGTGTGCCGAAAGCTTAGCCGCGGTCGATGACAGTTGTTAGTAACCAAACGACAGATGGATGTAATGTGCGGCACGGCGCTTGCTCCGCGATACGGTACGCACGTTCGTCGGCAGCCGGCCCGCCGTGCAGGCCCGAATGCAGCCCCGAGCGCATGCCCGCACCAGCTTGCCGAAAGCATCGGGCTCGGCTAGACTGCCGTTCGTCTTTGGGGAGTAGCCTGCTTTCCGCTCTGGAAAGCGAACGCGTCAACATACTCGGCTTGCGGCCGTGGCGCGTTCGGCCGAATCGGCTTGGCGAGACCATCGACGCATCGCGCCGTTCCGGGTCGGACGTCGGCAGATGCGTCATGGTTCGTCAACGTCCGACCACGGAGCCCCCATGTCCTTCGTCCCTTTCCCGTCGCGCTTCGTCCGCTTCCGCCATCCCGCCAACGCCAACCCGCGCGCGTGCGGAGGTGCCGCATGACGTTGATGCTCGTCGAACTGGCGTTCATGCTGATCGTCATCCTGATCGCCGCCGAACTCTTCACCAATGCGCTCGAACATCTCGGCGAACGCCTGAAGATCTCCGAAGGCGTGACGGGTTCGCTGTTCGCGGCCGTCGGCACCGCGCTGCCCGAGACGACGGTGCCGGTGCTCGCGCTGATCGGCGGCACGTCGAACGCCGCGGTGAACGAGGAAATCGGCGTCGGCGCGATTCTCGGCGCGCCGCTGATGCTCGCGACGCTCACCACCTTCCTGATGACGCTCGCCGTGATCCGCTCGCGCGGCGTGACCGGCACCATCGCACCCGAGCGCAGCGGCTTCGTGCGCGACCTGAACTACTTCATCGCCGCGTTCACGCTCGCGACGGTCGCGATGTTCGTCCCGCATCACGTCTGGGCGGTGCGCGCGATGCTCGGCGCGATGCTGGTCGGCATCTACGTGATGTACGTGGTGATGACGCTGCGCGCGTCGACGCAGCTCGTCGACGCCGGGCACGGCACCGAGGCGCCGCACACGATGTTCCTGTCGCGCACCGGGCTGCCGACCAATCTGGCGACCATCGCGCTGCAGCTCGCCGTCGGCGTCGCGCTGCTGGTCGGCGGCGCGAAGGGCTTCATTCACGGCGTCGACGGCGTGTCGCAACTGCTCGGCATCTCGCCGCTGCTGCTGTCGCTGATCATCGTGCCGATCGCGACCGAGCTGCCGGAGAAGGTCAACAGCGTGCTGTGGATTCGCCGCTCGAAGGACACGCTCGCGTTCGGCAACATCACCGGCGCGATGGTGTTCCAGGGCACGCTGCTGCCGGCGATCGGCATCATGCTGACGCCGTGGGAGCCGCGCGCCGAAGTGCTGACCGGCGTGGTCATCACGCTCGCGGCGGCAGTGTGGCTGCGCGTCAATGCGCGGGCGCGCGGGCTCGCGATCTGGGCGCTGCTCGCGAACGGCGCCGGCTATGCCGGCTATCTGTACGTGACGCTCACGCGTTGAATGCGCGCGGGCCTCGCCATTCGCGCCGAGGCCCGCGTGCGCCGGTCAGGCGGCGTTCGCCAGCCCGTCGGCCTGCAGCACCTGCTGTACGGCCGCCCGCGCCCGCACACGCTCGTACCAGCTGCGCAGGTTCGCATGGCGGCTCAGGTCGATGTCCGCGTCGTACACCGAGCGCAGCCAGCCGGCCTTGCCCCAGCCGGTCAGCGCGAACAGATACGCATCGGCGATCGTGAAGGTGTCGCCCGTCAGATACGTGTGGCCGTCGAGCTGCCGGTCGATCCATGCAAAGCGGCTGTCGAGCTTCCGGCGCACCGGATCGACGTATTTGCCCGCCTGTACCGCGTACAGCAACGGAATGAACCCCTTGTGGATCTCCGTGCCGAGGAAGTTCAGCCATTCCATCAGCCGGTAGCGCGTGAGCGTTCCGTATGCCGGCGCGAGTCCGGCTTCGGGGCGCCGGTCGGCCAGATACTGCGCGATCACGGGGCCTTCGCGCAGCGTGGTGCCGTCGTCGAGCACGAGCAGCGGCACGTAGCCGAGTTCGTTCACGGCACGATAGTCGCGGCCATCGTCGAACCGATGCCGGCGCGCGTCCACCGTGACGATCTGCGCGTCGAATTGCGCTTCGCGCAGCACGATGCAGATCGCCTGCGAGCAGCTGCCGGGAGCGTGATAGAGCTTCATGCGTTTCCTTGTGTGAATGTTTCGTATCTCTCTCGATTCGCCGCGACGCGGGCGCTAATATCTCGCATCGGCGCGGCGCTGAGAAGAAGGCAGTCGTTTGTGCCGTAGTCACAAAAAAGTTACCGACGCAGAGTCATCAGCATGAAAACGAGTGCGACAGGATGTTCCGTGGAAGAATCGATGCGGCTGCTCGGCGGCCGCTGGCGGCTGCTGCTCGTGTCGTATCTGCTCGATGGGCCGAAGCGCTTCAGCGATCTGCGTCGCGACATGCCGGGCATCTCGCAGCGGATGCTGACGCTCGACCTGCGTGCGCTCGAAGACGCCGGCCTCGTGCGACGCACCGTGTATCCCGAAGTGCCGGTGCGGGTCGAGTACGATCTGAGCGCGGACGGCGACCGGCTGCGCCCCGTCGTCGAAACGATGCGCGAATTCGGGCTGTGGCTGAAGGCGCGACACGTGACGGCGGATTGACGCGCATGCGCCGCTGCAGCGGCTTCCCTACCTCGAGAGAAACATCATGGAACTACACGCCACGCTCGGCGCCGCGACGGCCGACGTCGACGACGACGAGAGCTTCGCGAACCTCTACTGCTTCGACGCGGAGCAGGACTACTGCTTCTCGCTGCTGCGATTCCCGGACGACACGACGATCGAGGTGATGGTGCGCGACCAGCTCACCGCGCGCGTGGACGATCTGTCCGTCCGCCTGACGGAACGCACGCTCGAAGTCGAGCTCGACGAACGCACCGCCGCGCGACTCGACGGCAATACGCATTACGTGATTCATCTGGCGCCCGGCGGACATGATCGCGCGGTGCTGCGCGCCGCGCTGGCGGAAATCTTCGACGGCAAGCGCGGATATCGCGACGACACCGCGAGCGCGTGACGCGCCGACATCGGCGCGGGATCGCCGAGATATGACGCGCGGCGCGTATGACGAACCGCGCGCGCAGGCATCTCCACATATTGCGCGCGCAACGTCCCATTAATGGGGATGACTGTCCAGATGTTGACGCGCGCGGTACGCGGGCCATAACGTTGTTCCGATGCCATTGAATACGGCCGTCCCGTCACGCGGGCACGCGCCGCACAAGCACAGGAGACGACCCGTGGCCCATTCCGCGTCACGCACCCATGCCGCGCCGTCGGAGCAAGCGCGCACGGGCGCCGATTCCGCAGCGCCCGACGCTCGCGCGTCCGCTGCATTTACCGCATCCACCGCATCCACCGCGCCGGCCAGCCGCAAGCGCATGGTCATCCTCGCGCTGCTGTTCGTCACGGTGGTGATCAACTACCTCGACCGCAGCAACCTGTCGATCGCCGCGCCCGCGCTGTTCAAGGAGCTGAACATCGACCCCGTGCGCGCGGGCCTGGTGTTTTCCGCATTCGGGTGGACCTACGCGCTGATGCAGATACCGGGCGGCTGGCTCGTCGACAAGGTGTCGCCGCGCGTGCTGTATGCGCTCGCGCTCGCCCTGTGGTCGGCCGCCACGCTGCTGCTCGGCTTCGCCGGCTCGTTCGTCGGGCTGATCGTGCTGCGGCTCGCCGTCGGCGCGCTGGAAGCGCCGGCCTATCCGATCAACAACCGCGTGGTCACGACGTGGTTCCCCACCCGCGAACGCGCGGGCGCGATCGGCGGCTACACGTCCGGGCAGTTCGTCGGCCTCGCGTTCCTCACGCCGGTGCTCGCGTGGTTGCAGCAGCACCTCGGCTGGCACATGGTATTCGTCGCGACCGGGCTCGCCGGCATCGCGTGGGCCGCGATCTGGTACGCGCGGTATCGCGAGCCGCGCGCGTTTCGCGGCATCAACGCGGCGGAACTCGCGCTGATCCGCGACGGCGGCGGCCTCGTCGATCTCGAAGACCGCATCGCCGCGCGCCCCGAACGCGTGCCGTCGACGTGGCGCGACCTCGGCGTCGTGCTCGGGCGGCGCAAGCTGTGGGGCATCTATCTCGGCCAGTTCGCGCTGAACTCGACGCTGTGGTTCTTCCTCACGTGGTTCCCGACCTATCTCGTCAAATATCGCGGCATGGACTTCATCAAGTCCGGCTTTCTCGCGTCGCTGCCGTTTCTCGCCGCGTTCGTCGGCGTGCTGTGCTCGGGCGTGCTGTCGGACTGGCTGATGCGGCGCGGCGCGTCGCAAGGCTTCGCGCGCAAGCTGCCGATCATCTCGGGGCTGCTGATCTCCACCTGCATCATCGGCGCGAACTACGTCACGTCGACCGGCTGGGTGATCGCGTTCATGACCATCGCGTTCTTCGGCAACGGCTTCGCGTCGATCACGTGGTCGCTCGTGTCGGGCCTCGCGCCCGCGCGGCTGCTCGGGCTCACCGGCGGCGTGTTCAACCTGATCGGCAATCTGTCCGCGATCGCGACGCCGATCGTGATCGGCCTGCTCGTCGACGGCGCGGACTTCTCGCGCGCGATCACCTACATCGCCGCGATGGCGCTTGCCGGCAGCCTGTCGTACGGGTTGCTGGTCGGCAAGGTCGAGCGGATCGAGGCGTAAGGAGCGGCCCCGAACCGGTCATGTGGTCGCGCCGACGATCGGGCTGGGCGCGGCACGCCGAGCGAAGCGGTAGCTGCCGGCCTTGCGTTCGGATGCGTGCCGGCCACACGCACGGCCGCTGTGGCGCATTCCTCCGACGCAAGGCTGTGCGAACGCGCGGATGCGTCGGTCATCGGTCGGTACGGCAGCACGTCGTCATCGAGTAACTGGATCGACTAAGGCACGCCGAGCGAAGCGGTAGCTGCTGGCCTTGCATTCGGCCGCGTGCCGGCCACACGCACGGCCGCGGTGGCGCATTCCTCCGACGCAAGGCTGGGCGAACGCGCGGATGCGTCGGTTATCGGCCGGTACGGCAGCACGTCGTCATCGACTAACTGGATCGACTAAAGCCCACGCGCCGCGCTCGACAACGCGCGGACGCCGCCGCTCCTTTACACTGCCCGTTACGCCGGCCTTCACGGCCGCCGGAACGCGTCGTCCGACGCGCGGAGCCATCGCCCGCCGCCCCGTGGTTCCCCGTGATGACGCCCGACGCCGCAACCGCTACAATCGCGCCCGCTTCCTACCGAGAGACCCGCATGCCGCTCGACATGAACGCCTGCCACCGCGACGACGACCGCTTCGACGTGTCGTTCAAGGCGCTGGGCGAGCTGATCGAGACGGTCGGCACGCCGCATTTCGTGCCGCGCCTCACGCGGCTGCTGAACGACGTCGTGCCGCTCGACGTCGCGCACGTCGAACGCTCGCGCGTCGACGGCGCGATGCCGACCGGTTACCGCTGCGAATGGATCGGCAGCAGCGGCATCGGCACCGCGACCGCAGAAATCTCCGACGTGATGACGCTCTACTACGAGCGCTTTCTCGACAGCGACCCGCTGTTCGCCGGGCTGCGCGGCAAGACCGGCACGATGCTGGTCGTGCGCGACATCGCGGCGATCCCGCCCGGCGAATTCCGTCAGCGGCTGTTCGACGACGTGCGTATCGGCCACGAATGCGTGCTCGCGCGCGGCACGCGCTACGCGCAGCATTCGATCGCGCTCGAACGCGGTCGCGACCGCCCGCCGTTCACGCTCGCCGAGATGAACCGCTTTCGCAGCATCAGCGACGTGCTGTTTCCGCTGCTCGAACTGCATGCGTCGACCACCGCCGCGCGCCGTATCGCGCATCCGGCCGCCGACCTGCATCCGCTCGCGCAGTTCGACGCGCGGCTCGCCGCCGACGGCGTGAAGCTGTCGAAGCGCGAATACGAAACCTGCAAGCATCTGCTCTCGGGCAAGACCGTGCCGGAGACGGCCGACATCCTCGGCGTGCGTGTGGCGACGGCCGAGTCGTACGTGAAGCGCGCGTTCGCGAAGCTGAGCGTGCGAACCAAGCGCGAGCTCGCCGCATGGGGAGCCGCCGCGCCGGCGTCCCGCCGCGCCGCGCGAGAGGCGGACGACGTACCGCCCGCGCGGGGCGAATGATCGGTGCGAGCGACGCGCGCGCCCTATCGCCGAAGCCGCTTCAGTTGTAGCCGAGAATCGCGACCGCCGCGACCTCCGGCCGATCGACCGTGCCGCCGACGAGCGACGTCATCGGCTCCTGCAGCACCGCATGGTACGAGGTCGCGCGTACCTCTTGCGATGCGTCGGCGTCGTACTGCGGCGGCGCGTCGAATGCGTGACGACCTGCGACGTTGCCGGTTTGCGATTGCGTAAAAGTCATCTCCACTCCTTTTGATATGTCGTTGGTGTTCTAGCTCGCCCGTTTCAACACCGGCGCATGCGCGGCTACGCCGTCATGCGCGGTTTCGGCGCGCGCGAGCTGGGCGCGCGTGCGTCGCGTGACGTGAATCACCGCGAACACGACCGGTGCGATCAGCAGACCTTCCGCCAGCTCGGGATCGACCGGCAGGTTCATCACGTGCAACGCCTTGAACGCCGCGGTGGCGAGCGACAGCACGTAATACGAGATCGCGGCCACCGACAGCCCTTCGACCGCGTGCTGCAGATGAAGCTGGTTGCGCGCGGTGCGCTCCATGCCGACGAGCAGGCGCGTGACGTCCTGTTCCTGCGCCAAGTTCACGCGCGTGCGCAGCAGGTCGACCGCGCGCGCGATGCGCGCCGCGATCTGCTCGTGACGCGCCCACACGCTGCGGCAGGTTTCCATCGCCGGCGCGAAGCGCCGTTCCATGAATTCGGCGATCGTCGGCATCCCTTCGATGCGCTCCTCGCGCAACTCGTGAATGCGCGCCAGCACGAGCTTCTCGTACGCGCGCGACGCGCTGAAGCGCGCGCCCGATCCGGACAGCGCCTCGACCCGCACCGCGAGATGCGTGAGCTTCACGAGCAGCGCGGCGTCGTCGCCGTCGGCGCCACCGGCGTCCATGCGCTGCATCAGCGCATGCAGCGCCGTATGGATGTCATCGAGCTCGCGGCTCATGCGCCGCGCGACCGGCAGCGCGAGCAGCGCCATCATCCGGTACGTCTCGATTTCGTAGAGGCGCTGCAGCAGACGGCCGCCCTGCTCCTCGCGGAAATCCTCGTCGATCACGAGCAGGCGCATGAAGCCGTCGTCGCGCACGTGCCAGTCGCAGAACACCTTGCCGCCGCCGAGCACGCTGCTGCCGACCAGCGCCGGCCCGTCGATCCAGCGGCGCAGCTCGCCGCGCACGAGCCGCGCGGCATCGCCCGACAGCAGCTCCATGCGCACCGCGACGAAGCGGATGCCCGCGAGCCGCGCGAACCATGCAGGCGGAACGCCTTCGATGGCGAGATCGTCGAAATAGCCGGTGTCGCGGCGTGGCGCGACGAACGTGAAGGTCGAGAATTCGGTGTGACGCTCCCACTTCACGTACCAGCCGCACGGCGACTGCACCGCATGGTGGGTCGCACCTTCGTGCGGCGCGTCGAGGCCGGTATCGCGGCACAGCGCGTGCAGCAGCGTTTCGTGGATGTCGGGCTGGCCGTCCGCGTAGATCGCGTAGTGCGTGAGCGACACGGCTTCGGCGATCCGCAGGAACGGCCGCGCATGCAATTCAGCGGCCAGTGCGGCGCGCAACGGATGATCCATCATCGATACACCACTCTGTTCGGTTCGACGCGGCGTGCCGGCAGGCCCGCGATCGCCGCGCCGCATCGGGCGATACGGCCGGCGTGTTTTCACTATGGCAGACACGCTGCGACAATAAAAACGCATAATGCTGATCGTTACGTTCAGCTTTCCTGATACCGATGAAGATGCTCGATCACGAGGTTCTGGCCACGGTCGTCGCCGTTGCGGAAACCGGCAACATGACCCGCGCCGCCGAAGCGGTGAACCGCTCGCAATCGGCCGTGAGCATGCAGATCAAGAGCCTCGAGGAAGCGATCGGCCGGCCGCTGTTCGTGCGCAAGCCGCGCAGCATCGTGCTGACGCGCGAGGGCGAGGTGCTGCTGGGATTCGCGAGGCGCATGCTGGCGTTGCGCGACGAAGCGTGGGCGGCCGTGGTGCGGCCGGAGGTGACGGGCAAGGTCGTGATCGGCGTGCCGGACGACTATGCGTCGTCGCTGCTGCCGTCGGTGCTGAAGAAGTTTTCGGCGACCTATCCGAAGGTCGAGATCCAGGTGATCGGGCTGCCGAGCAGCGCGCTTGCGCCGCTGCTGAAAGACGGCACCGTCGATCTGGTGTGCGGCACGCGCATCAAGGGGCTGTCGGGCGACTTCATCCGCCACGAGCCGATGGCGTGGGCCGCGATGACGAACGGGCCGCGCGTGTGGGAGGAGCGGCCGTTGCCGATCGCGGTGTTCATGCCGGGCAGCGTGGCGCGCGAGAACGCGATCCGCAGCCTCGAACGCGCGAAGCTGCCGTTTCGCACGTCGTACGAAAGCCCGAGCCTGCTCGGGCTGCTCAGTATGGTGGAAGCCGGCCTCGCGGTCGCGCCGCTCGCGCGCTGCGCGATCCCCGCGCAGTTGTCGATGCTCGGCCGCTCGCACGGGCTGCCTGACCTGCCGCCGCTCGAGCTGATACTCGCGCGCAGCACGAAGTCGAAACGGCCGCCGTGCGACTTTCTCGCCGAACAACTGATGGAAGACCTGCAGCGGCAAACCGGCCAGGCCGGCGACGCCTGAACGTCGGTCAGGCGCGCGCCGCGCCGGTCGTCACGACTCGCGCGGGCACGGCTGGCCGGCCACGGCGTGCGCCGCGTTGACGATGCCGGCCACCGCGTCGACGAGCGCTTCCAGCGTGTCGCCGTGCACGTGCCGCGCGGCCGGTGGAACGTATTCGTGGCGTCGGCCGCCCCACTGGGAGCCCGCCGTCACCGACAGCGTCGCGCCGAACCGGTTGCCGTGCCGCCGGCCGAAGATGCCGACGCGCTCGTCACCCAGATACGCCTGCTCCGGAAGAGACAGGCGGATTTCGGCCGCAACCTGCTCGGGATCGTCGGCGCGCGTCTGCGCATCGACCGTCGGCGCGAACACCTTCGCGATCCGGAAGGTCACGTGCGAATCCCACGCGGCCAGCGGGCCGCCGGCCGCGTCGACGCGCTCGAGGTCGACCGACCATTGATGACGATCCGGCAACCGGATCGCCTGACGCAGCAGCACGTCTGCCGCGCGCACCGTCATCAGCAACTGCCGGGCCAGCTGTGTGCCCGACGGCAGCGTCACCGCGCGCACGCGACGGCTTGCCGAGCGCGCGGTGTGCACTTCTTCTGTGAGGTACATGCATCCTCCGTGTCCAGGGCCAGCGCCGCGTACGACGCGACGCACAATCGTCCACCTCGGCCGGCCGTGCAAGGGCACGGCGATCGGCAAAAAGGTGGCGGATCCAACCAGCAATCGGCGTTCCCGGGGCGGCTAGGCTTGTTCCGTGCGGTCCGGGGGGCCCACGCGGTCCACGGGTCGGACGAGCGGACCGATGATCGCGTCGGTCTGCTGCGCCATCAGCATGTGCAGCGTGAAGTCCAGATCTTCCGGCGCGATCTCGAGCTGCACGCGGATCGCGTCGCGCCCGGCGGTCGCGCCGACGACATACGCGCCGAGCGGCGAATGCAGCCGCGCCGCATCGGCGCTCAGCGTGATCGGCAACTGCGCAGGCGCGCGGCGACGTGAACGCCACGGCACTGCAGCAAGCAGTGGATGGCGAACGAAGCTAAACACCGGCGGAGGTGGGACGGGAAGAATGGGGGTCATGGCGCGGGTCGAAGGCATCTCCGTCGATTGAATACGTCTGGAGCTTATAGGCCCGCGCATAAACACCGTGCAAAAAAACGGCACTGCGGTGCAAAAAACGGTACGCCGATGTCGATGGGCGGCGGGCGTCGACGCGCAATCAGTGCGCCGGCCGTAGCGCTTCAACGGAACGCCGACTCACCGGCCGTCAAAATCGCGCCCGAACGCACAGACGAACCGACCGTGCCAGCGCGGCTTGCTCGGCTCGGCTCGGCTCGGCTCGCTTAGCTGGCTTGGCTTGGCTTGGCTTGGCTTGGCTTGGCTTGGCTTGGCTTGGCTTGGCTGGGCTGAGCCGGGCTGGGCCGGGCTGGGCCGGGCTGGGCCGGGCTGACCTGGGCGTGGCGCGCAGCGTCGGCCGCCCGCCGGGCGCGCATCCGTCGCATCTATCGCGCCCCGCCGCGCCCCCGCCCGACCCCTCAGCGCAAATTGGTCCGCGCGAGTTCCACGATCTCGTCGCCGCGACCGCTCAGGATCGCGCGCAGCATGAACAGGCTGAAGCCCTTTGCATGCGCGAGTTCGATCTTCGGCGGCATCGCGAGCTCGTACTTCGACGTGACGACGTCGACGAGCGCCGGCCCGTCGTGCTCGAACGCGCTGCGCAGCGCTTGAGCGACGTTCTCCGAATGCTCGACGCGCACGCTGAAGATGCCCGCGCCTTTCGCGATCGCCGCGAAATCGGTCGCGCTCAGATCGACGTTGGTGTCGAGATAGCCGGCGGCCTTCAACTCCATCGACACGAAGCCGAGCAGGCTGTTGTTGTACACGACGACCTTGATCGGCAGATTGAGCTGGCGCGCGGTCAGCAGATCGCCGAGCAGCATCGACAGCCCGCCATCGCCGGACAGCGACACCACCTGCCGCCCCGGGTGCGCGCCCTGTGCGCCGAGCGCCTGCGGCATCGCGTTGGCCATCGAGCCGTGATTGAACGACCCGTGCAGCTGCCGCTTGCCGTTCATCGTCAGGTAGCGCGCGGCCCATAGCGTCGGCGTGCCGACGTCGGCCGTGAAGATCGCGTCCTCCGCAGCGATTTCGTCGACGAGCTTCGTCAGATACTGCGGATGGATCGCGCGGCCCGGCGGCTCCGGCACGGCGAGATCGTCGAGGCTCTTGCGGGCGGCCGCGTAGTGCTTCAGCGCGTTCTCCAGGAAGTGCCGCTGCGTCTTGCGCGTGAGGCGCGGCAGCAACGCCGCGATCGTCTCCTTCACGGTGCCGACGAGCCCGAGCGCGAGCGGGGCGCGGTGGCCGAGCTGCGAGCCCTTCCAGTCGATCTGCGCAATCTTCGCGTGGGCCGGATAGAACGGCCGATACGGAAAGTCGGTGCCGAGCATCAGCAGCGTGTCGCACGACTCCATCGCGTGATAGCCGGAGCTGAAGCCGATCAGCCCCGTCATCCCGACGTCGAACGGGTTGTCCCATTCGACGAACTGCTTGCCGCGCAGCGCATGCACGACCGGCGCGCCGAGCATGTCGGCGAGCGCGACCACCTCGTCGTGCGCGCCCTGCGTGCCGCTGCCGCAGAGCAGCGTCACCGCGTCCGATTCGTTGAGCAGCGCCGCGAGCCGGTCGAGATCGGCGTCCGCGGGGAGGATCGACGGCGGCGCCGATACGCTCCACGATGGCGGCTCCTGCGGGCCGTCGCCGAGCGCAATGTCGCCCGGCAGCACGATCACCGCGACGCCGCGCTCCTCGATCGCGGTGCGCATCGCGCGCGCGAGCACGCGCGGAAACTGCGACGCGTTGGTTACGAGTTCCGCGAAATGGCTGCACTCGCGGAACAACTCCTGCGGGTGCGTCTCCTGGAAGTAGCCGAGGCCGATCTCGGTCGACGGAATGTGCGCCGCGATCGCGAGCACCGGCTGGTGGTTGCGATGGCAATCGTACAGGCCGTTGATCAGGTGCAGGTTGCCCGGCCCGCAGCTGCCGGCGCACACGGCGAGACGTCCGCTCGACGCGGCGTCCGCGCCGGCCGCGAATGCCGCGCTTTCCTCGTGCCGCGTGTGCATCCAGCGGATCGAGCCCATCTGGGCGAGGCTGAACGACAGCCCGTTCAGGCTGTCGCCCGTCACGCCCCAGATGCGCTCGACGCCCGCTGCCGCCAGCGTCTTCGCCAGGTATTCCGCCATTGTTTGTCCAGCCATGGTGCCCTCGCTCGTTGATGGTCGTCGCACGAATGAATGATCCGGCTCGCGGCGGCACCGGCCGCCGCCGGGTCGAGCATACGCGAACGCCCAATTACGCGTCGTGACGGTGCGTGCGGGCCGCCGGCATGCGGCGGCGGCGTGATGACGGGCCATGCGGCGCTGTCGCGGCGGCCGGGCGCGGACGGCGTTAGCGTTGCGCGGCGGAAGCCACGCCGCGCTATATCGGCAACGCGTGCGTCGACAGGATTTCCTTGAGCACGATGGACGAGCGGTCCTGGCGCACGATGGTCGTTCCGTCGCTGTCGCTGTCGCGGCGGGCGGATGCGGGCGGCATTCGCACCGCGCGGCGAACGTCACGCGCCGCTATATCGGCAGCGCGTGCGTCGACAGAATTTCCTTGAGCACCATGAACGAGCGCACCTGGCGCACGCCGGGCAGATACAGCAGTTGCTCCGCATGCAGCCGATTGAAGCTCTCGTTGTCGCGCGTGCGGACCAGCATGAAGTAGTCGAATTCGCCCGTCACCACGTGACATTCGACGCATCCCGACACCTTCTGCGCAGCCTTCTCGAACGCGGCGAACGCTTCGGGCGTCGAGCGGTCGAGCACGAAACCGATCACGACCAGCATCCCGGCGCCGAGCGGCTTCGGGTCGAGCAACGCAACGATGCCGCGGATCAACCCCATCTCCTTGAGCCGCTCCACGCGCCGCAGGCACGCCGGCGCGCTCAGCTTCACGCGCGCGGCGAGGCGCACGTTCGAGATCGACGCGTCCTGCTGCAGTTGCTTGAGGATCGCGCGGTCGATGCGATCGAGCGCCGGCGCGGCATCGACGGGCGACGCGCGACCACGAGTTAATTTCATTGCGCCTCCTGGCGTTTTTACGAATCAGAATTGCTCCACGCATTGCAGTTTGAACGATAACGTAGGCCAACGCCCATTTACTTCGCAAGCTCATTTCTCGCGCTCTTGCCTATCATTTTTCGATCAGCGCGCGGCACGACACGCATCACGCCTCCGCGCTTCCGCCCACCGTCCTTCGGAGCCCGTCGATGAACCTGCAACGTTTTCCCCGCTACCCGCTCACGTTCGGCCCGACGCCGATCCAGCCGCTCAAGCGCCTGAGCGCGCACCTCGGCGGCAAGGTCGAGCTGTATGCAAAGCGCGAGGACTGCAACAGCGGTCTCGCGTTCGGCGGCAACAAGACGCGCAAGCTCGAATACCTGATCCCCGATGCACTCGCGCAAGGCGCCGACACGCTCGTGTCGATCGGCGGCGTGCAGTCGAATCAAACGCGCCAGGTCGCGGCCGTCGCCGCGCATCTCGGGATGAAGTGCGTGCTCGTGCAGGAGCACTGGGTCAACTACGACGATCCGGTCTACGATCGCGTCGGCAACATCCAGTTGTCGCGCATGATGGGCGCCGACGTGCGGCTCGTCGCCGACGGCTTCGACATCGGCATTCGCCGCAGCTGGGAAGATGCGATGGAAAGCGTCCGGCAGGCCGGCGGCAAGCCCTATCCGATTCCGGCCGGCTGCTCCGAGCATCCGCTCGGCGGGCTCGGCTTCGTCGGCTTCGCAGAGGAGGTGCGCGAACAGGAGGCGCAGCTCGGCTTCCGGTTCGATTACGTCGTGGTGTGCTCGGTGACCGGCAGCACGCAGGCGGGGATGGTGGTCGGCTTCGCGGCCGACGGACGCGCGGATCGCGTGATCGGCATCGACGCATCGGCAACGCCCGAGCGCACGCGCGAGCAGATCACCCGCATCGCGCGGCATACGGCCGAACTGGTCGAACTCGGCCGGCCGATCGCAGACGCGGACGTCGTGCTCGACACGCGCTACGCGGGCCCCGAGTACGGGTTGCCGAACGACGGCACGCTGGAGGCGATCCGGCTGTGCGCGCGTCTGGAAGGCGTGTTGACGGACCCCGTCTACGAAGGCAAATCGATGCACGGGATGATCGACATGGTGCGTCGCGGAGAATTCGAGCCGGGATCGAAGGTGCTGTATGCGCATCTCGGCGGAGTGCCCGCGCTGAGCGCCTACGCGGAGATCTTTCGCGACGGCTGAGCGGTGCGAGGCGCGTCGTGTCGCGAGCCGCCGACACGTCGCGCCCCGCTTGCTTCACGCGGGCTCGCTCCCTGCTCCCGAGCCGGCTGCACGCAGACGTTCGGCCGACCGCTCGATGGCCGCGCGGCACGCCGGCCATGCCGCCCGCAGCGCGGCGGTTCGGCCCTGCGAGAAGATCCGCTCGGCATGCGCGCAAGCGGCGCCAGCGACGATATCGCCGGCCAGCGCGAAACCGCCGCGCATCGAATGCAGCTCCACGCGGATGCGCTCGACGTCTCCGCGCGGCAGCGCGTCGTCGATCAATGCCAGAGACAGCAGCGTCGCGGTCCGCAAATTCTCGCGGATCTCGTCGGTCATCGGCGGTATCGGCCGGTCGCCCGAATCGGCAGAATCGCCCGTAGACGACCGGGCCGCCGCAGCGCGCCTCGCGTGCCGCGTCAGCACCGCGTCGAGCGCATCGATCGACAGCGGCTTGAGCACCACTTCCACCGCACCGGCCTGCGCGCAGCGGCGACGGTCTTCGTCCGTGGCATGCGCGGTCATCGCGATCACCGGCACCTTTGCACCCTGTTCGCGCAGGCAATTCGCGAGCGCGAAGCCGTCGAGTTCGGGCATGCCAAGATCGGTCAGCACCACGTCGAACGGCTGCGCGAAAAACGCGCGCATCGCTTCGATGCCGTTCGATACCAGCGTCGCATCGCAGTGCAGCGCGTCGAGTTGGTCGCGCAGCAAGGCGCGGCTCGCCGGATGATCTTCCGCGACGAGCACGCGCAGCGGCGTTTCGCCGTCGGCGCTGCTCTCTGGTGCCGGGGGCTGCGCGGGTGAGAGCGCCGACGTGGGGGTATGGGTTTCTGTCGGTTTGGGAGTCGCCGCGGGGCGGCTCGTTGCATTCATACGTATGGCAGCGGCCCTCGTTGCGGCCGCCATTGCGTCGGGTCCGGTTCTGTTGGCTTCTGTTCCGCTGGCTCCGGGTGCCTCGGTCCCGGTTGCCTTGGCGTCAGCCGCCTCAGCTTCCGTTCCCGTGGCCCCAGTTCCATCGGCTCCAGTTCCGTCGACCCGAGCCGCGTCGGCTCCCGTTACCTCAGCCTCAGTTACCTCAGCCTCGCCCCTCTTCGCGCCGCCCGCCCTCGCATCGACCGCTGCGCGCCCCCGCAACGGCGCATCGGCCAGCGGCAGCGATGCCGTAAACACGGCGCCCGCCCCCGGCCGGCTTTCGACCGTCACGTCGCCGCCCATCAGCCGTGCGAGACGCCGGCACAGCGGCAACCCGAGCCCCGTGCCGCCGAAGCGCCGGTAAATCGACGCATCGGTCTGCACATAGACGTCGAACAACGTCGGCATGCTGTCCGGCTCGATGCCGATGCCCGTATCGCGCACCACGATTTCCACACCGCGCCGCGGCACGGCTGCCGGCTGCGCTTCGACAGTCACGCTGCCATGCTCGGTGAACTTGATCGCGTTGCTGACGAGATTCGAAACGATTTGCCGCACGCGGGCCGGATCGCCGACGTACCCGTCGCCGAGCCCGGCCGCGATCACGCATTCGAGCCGCAGATGCTTCGCGTCCGCGAGCGCACGAAAAATCGCCGCAACTTCGTGCAGCACCGCGCGCAAATCGAACGGAACGGCTTCGAGTGCCATCTGGTTCGACTCCGCCTTCGACAGGTCGAGTACGTCGTTGATGGTGTGCAGCAACGCATCCGACGACGACATCACCGTCTGCAACCGTCGCCGTTCCGCCAACGGCAATTGCGCGCGCGCCATCAATTCGAGATTGCCGACGATCGCGTTCAGCGGCGTGCGGATCTCGTGGCTCATCGTCGCGAGGAACGTCGATTTCGCCTTGTTCGCATCCTCGGCCGCGGTGCGCGCCTCCTTCAGCTTGTCTTCGGTCAGCTTGCGCGCGGTGACGTCGGTCAGCGTGCACAGCAGCACGTCGACGCCGTGGAACATCGTCCGTACGACCTGCAATGCCAGATAAACCTTGCCGTGGTCCGCTTGCTCGACCGCCAGTTCGTGCTGCATCACGTCGAGCCTGCCGTCGCTGGCCGCCGCGCGCTCAAGGTACGCCTGCCAGATGCGCTTGCCGAGCCGCTGGCCGCCCGCGCCGCCGTCGTACGCGCGCACCGCGTCGTTGTGCACCATCGTCTCGCCGTCCGCCGCCGACAGCAGCAACAAACCCGCGGGCGCATGACGGGCCAGCGTGCGGTTGAACGCCTCGCTCTCGATCAGGCGGATCGCACGCCGATGCGCGGGGCGCAGCGCGCGACGATCGAACAGCACGATCGCCGACCACAGCAGCACGATCCCGAGCAGCGCCGCGCCGAACGTGATGCCCAAGCCGACACGCATCTCCCGCACCATGCTGCGCCACGAGAAGCTCGTCATCATCACGAGGCCTGTGCCCGGCAGGCGATCGTAGACGACGAAGCGCGCGCCGACGCGCCGCACCGCGACGTGATCGCCGAGCGGCGCGCGCGCGTCGTGCAACGCGCGCTCGATCATCGACCGGTCGCGCTCGCGTCCGAACACGATGTCATGGCGCGCGTCGACGATCGCAACGTCTTCGTCGTCGGAACGCGGCGCCATCACGTCGTCGACACGATGCAAGCCGTTGATCACCAGCCAGCCGAACGGCCGGCCGGCCGCATCGTCGAGCCGGCGCGCGAAGCGCATGACGACCCGGCCCGACAGCGGATCGAGGCGTCGATCGAACACGAACGGACGGCTCTGCATCAGCGTCTTCTGCCGTGCGATGCCGGTCGGCATCAGCCCGTCGATCAGCGTGTGCAGGTCGGTGCCGGGCTCGAGCGTGTGCGCGCGCGGCACGAGTTCGGTGCCGAGCACGGCCAGAAACGGCGCATCGAGCCCGATCAGATAGCCACCGAGCGGTTCGCCGCCGGACACGAGCGCCGGCGGCAGCACGTGCCCGGATCGATCGTCCTGCCGCACCAGCCCGAACAGCGCGCCGAGATAGCGCGCATACGATGGTGCGGGACGATCCGGCGTGAGCCGCGCGAGCGCGAGCAGCGTCTCGCTGCCGTCGCCGTTGCTCGCACCCAGCACGCCGCCGGCAGCAGAGAATTGCGCGAGCGCATCGGCAGACGGCCGCGCGCCCTGATTCCACAGCTGCTCGATCCTGCCGCCATAGGTCGCGAGCACCATGTCGGCCATCTCCAGCGTGCGGGAGAATTGCGCCTTGCGATAAAGGAACGTCAAACGGGCCTGCGCGCGATAGTCCTGCACGTCGAGCCGCGTGACGAGCAGCGCGCACATCAGGATGAACAGCGTCACCGCGAAGCCGCCGCCGTACAGCAGCAACTGCTGGTAGCGACGCGCGCGGCCGGGCTCGAACGGCTTGCGCCCCGCATTCGCGACCTGACTCGCGATGCGCTTCAGCTCGGCTGGCATGGGCGCTCCTTTACGCTGAACCGGAAGCCGAAGCCGAAACCACCGGCCGGGATGCGCCGCCGAATCGGCATCGTCGCAGCACGCATGCGGCGACTACGCATCGCTTACGGGTGCATCCGCACCGCCCGCATCCGGAAGCTCGCGTTCGCTCGCATAGCGAATCAGGTCCGCGTCGCGCACGATGCCGAGCTTCTTCATCGCGCTCGACTTCTGCGAGCTGATCGTCTGCTTGCTGCGATGCAGCTGGACGGCAATCTCACCCACCGTCAGCCCGGCCCCGTACAACCGCACGACCTCGATCTCGCGCGCCGTCAGCGTCCGCGCGCCGGTCGGCGCTTCGGTGCAGGTCAGCAATTGCTTGACGACGGGAGACACATAGTTCGCGCCGACGTAAGCCGCATGCACCGCGCCCACCAGATGCGAAATCGCGTCGGACTTGCTGAGGATGCAGCCGACGCCCTGCCGTTGAATCGCATGCAGCACGCTCGGGTTGTCGATCATCGTGATCGTCACGAGATGCAGCGCCGGATAGCGCCGTTGCAGAAACGACAGCAACACGAGCCCATCGCCGTACTTGCCGCCCGGCATCACATAGTCGACGACCAGCACGTCGGCCTGCTGCGCGTCGAGCATTTCCACCAGATCGGTCGAATTCGAGACAGTGCCGAGCAACCGGATCGTGCTGCTCCCAGTGAGCGCCTGGGACATCCCGAGTGCTGACGCCGGATGATCGTCCGCCACCAACACTCGCACAAAAAATTCATCCATCTGCGTTCTTCTCCCGATACAGGCGCTCGACCTGCGATGTCGCACAATGCGTCGCAATTCGAATCGATTCCGCAACACGGTTCGTGTTACGGCCTTCGGCGAACCGAGCGGCGCGCGGTCCAATTCTAAAATAACGGGTGCGCCGCGCTTTGCGCCAACCGCACCTCGCGGCCTGCCGCAGCGAGGATCGCCACACGAACCCGTCGCGAGGCGAGATGACCGCGCAGGGCGTTGCGCCACGATCCGCCGCCGCTCGACGCTCGCGCAAAACCGATCGGCGGCGCCGACGACGCCGTCGATCCAACGTGCTGCGCGACACGATCGCCAGCAGTCGCTAATGTCCGGACACCGGCTCGTCCGGCTGCCCCGCTCGTTCGCCCGCGGCGTGCTGCCACTCGGCAATGACGCGCCGCCGCTGCGCCGGCGACATCATCATGAATTCGTTCAGCCTGGTCAGGAAATCCCGACGGGACTTCTCCGGCAACGTCGCGAACGCAAGCAGCAGCCCGAACACCTTTCCCATATAGCGCACGGCCGTACCCTTCCTTCAGTCGAAATCACACCGCACCCGCACGACGCGGCGTGTCTGCCTTCGATGATCGACGCCGACGGTCTGTGCCGCCGTGACGCGTCGGTTTCTTATCTTCCCGACATATCCGCGGTTGCCCGCGCCTTACCAACCACACAACGCTCGTTCATTGCGCCCACCAGCACACCGATCCCGCGCCGGCGTGCGATCCGCGTCAGACTGCGGCGCAGATCGGCGAGCATCACCGGCTTCGTCAATACGCAGTCCACCTTCACCGCGGCATAAAGCCTGGCGTCGTCGGGGCCCAGATGGGACGCGACGACGATCACGTCGCACGGCAGCGCGCGCGCATGGACGGCTTCCACCAGCTCCCGAGCGAGCATGTCGGGAAGCTCCGCGGCGATCAGCAGCACGTCCCAGTCGCCGCGCGCGAGCATGTCGAGCGCGGCCGCGCCGGACGACACGCAGTCGAACGGACTGCCGAGCACAGCCAGCTGCTCGAGGAAAATCGAGCCGTTGATCGCGGCATCGTCGGCGACCAGCACGCGCGGCAACGACTCCGCTGGCGCCGTCGCAGCCGCGTGCGGATCGGCAATCGGCGCATGCGGCGACTCGCCGCCGGCCCTCAGCGTGCGCTCAAGCGCCATGCGCAGCCCGTTCACCGAGTAGCTCGATACGCGAATCGTGCGACCAGCGACATCCGGTTGCAGCGGGCCATCGGGCGTTGCCAGCACGATCGGCGTGTCGTGCCCGGCCCGGTCCAGTTCGTCGCGCCGCCATCGGTCGGCATCGCCGACGAGCACCAGCGCACGAGCGCGCGCGACGAGCTCGGCCGCGATCCCGACCGGGCTCGCGTGTACCGCGACATCGAAACCCCATGCGCGCAGATGCGCGGACGCGAACTTGCGCCAGGCCTCGTCCTGCGACACGACGAGCACCACGTGGCCGCGGCTCGCGTCGAGCGGGCGTGTCGGCGCGATGTCGGCCTGCAGCGGCAGATGAACGCTGAAGACGCTGCCCACCTGCGGCGTGCTGTCGACCGACAACGTGCCGCCCATCGCCGTCACCAGCCGATCGCACAGCGCCAGCCCGAGCCCCGTGCCGCCGTAGCGGCGCGTGATCGATGCGTCGACCTGCGAGAACGGCTTGAACAAACGCGCGCGTTGCGTGGGCTCGATGCCGATGCCGGTGTCCTCGACGCTCAGTTCGACCTCGGGCACGCCGCGCGCATCGGGCCACACTGCGACGCGCGCGGCGATATGGCCTTCGCTCGTGAACTTGATCGCATTGCTCAGCAGGTTGCCGAGCACTTGGGCGAGCCGCGTCGGGTCGCCGCGCATGCGCTGCTCGACGCTCGCGTCGATCTCGACGAACAGCGGCAGCCCTTTCGCCTTCGCGATCGGCGCGAACGCGGCGAGCTGCTGCTCGATCACCGCGATCAATTCGAACTCGATCGACTCGACCGACATCGCGCCGGCCTCGATCTTCGAAAAATCGAGGATGTCGCTGACGATCGCGAGCAGCCCCTCGGCCGACGCGCGCAGCGTGCGCACGCGGCTCTGCTGCGACGCGTCGAGCGCGGTGCGCTCGAGCAGCTCCAGGTTGCCGAGGATCACGTTCAGCGGCGTGCGGATCTCGTGGCTCGTCGCCGCGAGGAACGACGACTTCGCCGCGTTCGCAGAATCCGCCGCGCGCACCGCTTCCTCCAGTTGCTGCACGAGCCGGCGCTGGGCGGTCGTGTCGGTGAATACGGCAATCAGCACGTCCTCGCCCTGATAGCGCGCCGCGTGCGCGATGATTTCCAGATGCAGCGGCGCATCGCCGTGAGCGTCGACCGCGAGCTCCGTCACCAGCGTGCGGCCGCGCCCGCCGTCGGCGACGAACGCGTCGTATCGCTCGAGCACGCGGGCCGACAGCGCGTGGTGATCGCCGCCGTGCGGCAGCAGCATCTGCACGAGCGCGTCGCTCGCGAGCATCACGCGCCGGTCGGACAACGACACGAGGCCGATGCCGACCGGCGCCATCGCGATCACGCTGCGGCACAGCGCTTCGCTGTCGAATACGCGCGCGGAGCGCGCGTAAACCGGCGCGAGCACGCGCCGGTGAAAGCGTACGAGCAGCAGCCACATCACGGCGATCGTCACGAGCGTCGCCGCGGCGAGCACCGCGGCCTGCACGCCGACGCCCAGGACGACGTCGCCCCACGACAGCACGTACGCGACGGTCCAGCCGGTCGTCGCGAGCCGGCTGCGAAATACGATCGAGCCGCTGCGAAACAGCGGCTCGCCGAGCGACTCGTCGCCGCGGGCGACGTCGAGCGCGAGCAGGCGCGCGTTCAGCGCGCCGGTGTGCTCGACGGCCGGGTCGATCGCGATGAGCCGGTTGTCCGCCGACGCCACGAAGAACCGGCCGGCCAGGCCGCGATCCGGCAGCCACGACAGCAGGTACTCCGGTGCGTATTCGGTGACGAGCACCGCGAACGCGCCGCCGCCCGCGCGGGCCTGGGCGGCGATGCGGATGCGCGAGCGGCCCGTCACGGGGTCGACATAAGGCGGCAGCCAGCGCACGCTCGGCCGGCCATCGCTCTGCGCGGGCATCGGCCCGTCGAAATCGACGTGCAGCGCCGCGAGCAATTGCGCGCGCGTGCGCGCGGTCGCGAGCGCCGGGTGGTCGCGCGCCGGGCGCGGCACGATGCCGAATACGCCGGTACGCGTACTGTAGTGATAGCCCTCGACCGTGCATGCGCGATTGTCCGCACTCGTCGCGCACAGGTGCGGCAGCATGAACGACAGCGCCAGATAGCGCGCGACCTCGTCACGCTGCGCGGTCTGGCCGGGCACGCCGACCACGAGCGATTGATACGGTGTGACCGCGAGTTCCTGGCCGTGTGTGAAAAAAGTGTCGACGACATCGGCAGGCGCCGGCGCCGTCTCGCTCCAGATCAGCTGCGCATTCATCACGTCGTTGACGAATGCGGTTTCGGCGACCTGCAGCTCCTCGGCGGTCTCGTCGACGCCGTTCAGGAAATTGCGCCGCTCGGCGTCCAGATAGCCGTACACGATCGACGAGATGCCGAGCCCGCAGGCGATCAGGATCAGGATCGTGACGACGATGCCGCCGCCGAACATCGAAATGCTCTGATAGCGGCGAATGAACTGGAGCGTGCTGTTTTGCATGGCGCGACGTGACGACGCCCGGGCGGCGGACTCGCGGCGCAACGGCGGCCGCGCCCGGCATGTCGACGGATAGATTCGGATGACGAATGCCGATCATGCCAAATGACGACGCGGAAATCCGTCGCGGATTATCCTTTTAGTACACGTACGACTCGTTCGAACGTTCGTTTTGAACTTGAACGATATTTCGTCGTCAAGTCGCCGGTGGGGCGGATCGGACGGGACCGATCGCGTGGTCGAATCGCGCGCGCACGCGCGTCGCTGCGCGTCACCGTGAACGTCGGCGAAGAATGCGCACTGCGAAGCGCACGCCGGCGCACGAGGCCTGTGGCGCGCGCGCAGCGGGTGTGCGCGCGGCGGGGCGAATACAATTCACCCACGCCGACACGCAGTCCCAGCTTTTCTCAGGCTCTCTCAGGCTCTCTTCGGATTGTTTTGTCACCTGCGCAACGCCGGCTTCGCCGTGTCGATTGGTCGACATTCGGACTCCAAACCTGACGCAACAAACAATAGTGACGCGGTGGGCAATAATAATCGAGATAAATGGCATGTCAAGGCGTATCTCGAATTAAAAGTTTGCATATCACGTCACTTTTGAATATGCTCTCGGTCGCTCAACCGCAGGAGACCCCTTCGAGATGTCCAATAGCGAGCAGGTCAACGTCGATCTCATCACCGCAACCAAGGTGCGCGATCTGCTGACGCGCAACGGTGTTCCGCCGCGCAGCCACAACACGACGATCGCCAACGTGCTGGGCCTCAGCTTCTCGGTCGTCACGCGCAAGATGAAAGGGCTGATCCCGTGGAACCTGTCGCAGCTGCAGGACATCGCGACGCACTTCGGCGTGCCGCCCGCGATCCTGCTCGACGACAAGGGCACGCAGCCGGCCGCCGCCGAGATGGTCGATGCGACGCTCGTGATCGCGTCGCGCCGCTTTCGCTGCCGCGCCGCGATCTCTGCGAAGGCGAGCAGCCAGATCGACACCGATTTCGTCGCGCTGCAATGGCAGGGCGAATGGATCGTCACCGAACGCGAGCACGCGCGCGAAGGCCGCACCTATCCGGTCGACGTCATCGAGCTGCGCTCGAGCCAGCCGAACGTCTATGCGGCGCGCATCGCCGTGGTCGACGATTCGGTGGACGTGGCCGAGACGGTGTGCGAGTACTTCCTCGAAAAGGGCGTCAACGCGATTCCGTACCACGACGGCGCATCGTTTCGCAAAGCGCTGGAAGTCGAGGATTTCGACGCGTACATCCTCGACTGGATGCTCGGCGACCAGACCGCCGCCGAGCTCGTGCGCGGCATTCGCTCGAGCGAGAACGGCGACGCGCCGATCTTCCTGCTGACGGGCAAGATCTCCACCGGCGAAGCGAGCGAGGACGAGATCGCGCACATCGTGTCGCACTACAACGCGCGCTGCGAGGAGAAGCCGGTGCGCCTGCCGATCCTGTTCGCCGAAGTGGCGCGCGAACTGAAGATCACGCTGGCGGCCGCCGCCGCGCCCGCGAACTGACATCCGGCGCAAGCCGGCCCTCACGCGAACCCGCCCCAAGGAACAGCCATGCGAATTTCGACCCTCTGGATGAAGACCCTGCTCACGGCCGGCCTGCTCGGCATGTCCGTCGCGTGCTGGGCCGCGTCGTTTACGTTCACCGTCGACGGCGACATCGGCCGCAGCAACCAGCCCGGCAAGACCACCTACGTGTTCTCCGAGCAGGCGCTGATGGCGCTGCCGCAGTACACGATCGTCACGTCGACGAGCTGGACGCCGAAGGCGTCGTTCACCGGCCCGCGCCTGTCCGACGTGCTGAAGACGGTCGATGCGCACGGCACGCAGATCGAGTTCCGCTGCATCGACGAATACACGTTCACGATTCCCGTGTCGGACGCCGACAAGTACGGCGTGATCCTCGCGCGCACGATGAACGGCAAGGTGCTCGGCAACGACAACTACGGCCCGTTGTGGATCATGTACCCGCGCGACGACTATCCGGACGAGCTCAAGACGCCGCTCGGCGAAGCGAAGTTCGCATGGCAGATCATCGGCCTGACCGTGAAGTAAGCGCACGACATGATGCGCGGGCAATGGAAGAACCGTAAGCTCATCCTGGTCCTCGGATCGCTGTGGCTGCTGGGCTTCGCGGCGTGGGCGTTCCTGTTGTGGGACCTGCTCGCGACGTCGGTCAACGAGGGCGTGCTCGAAGGCCCGCGTGAAGGCGTGTTCTGGACGGCCGCGCAATACCGCAACGCGTATACGCGCTTCGAGCGTCAGCTGATTCTCTACGCGACGCACGAGGACGACGACTTCGATCGCGTGCAGATGCAGCTCGACAGCCTGTCGGTATCGTTCGGCTTCCTGCAGCGGCCGTCCGAAGTGTCCGAATACTGGCTGCGCATTCCGCGCGCGCGCGACGAGATCGCCGAGCTCGGCGCCTTCATGGCGCGCCTCAAGCACGACGTGCCGCTGCTGCGCACGGCGCCCCACGACGACGCACGCCGCATGATCGACGACGTCAATACGTACTGGCCGAAGGTCAATGGCCTCGCGAACTACTTCCGCGCGATCGAGATGGCGCAGCGCGACTTCACGTTCCATCAGCTCAAGGAACGGCAGCGCGCGATTCTCGCGCTCGGCATCATCCTCGGCGTGATCCTGTGCGCGCTGTTCCTGCTGCTGTTCTACACGATGCGCACGCGCGACAACCTGCTCGCGCGGCAGCGCGCGGCGCTCGATGCCGAACGCAAGGCGTCCGAGCGTGCGTTCGAGATGATCGAGGCGAAGAACGCGTTCCTCGGGATGGTCAGCCACGAACTGCGCACGCCGCTGCAGGCGATCTGCGGGTCGATCGAGATCCTGCTCGCGCGGCCGCAGTCCGACGCCAACCTGAAGACGATCCGGCGGCTGCAGAACTCCGCGTCGTCGCTCGAGGCGCTCGTCAAGGACCTGACCGACTACATCAAGCTGCGCTCGACCAAGCGCCTCGCCGAAGCCGAAACCGTCGGCATCGCGTCGTTGCTCGCCGAGGTGCTCGATCCGTTGCGCGCGAAGATCGCGGCGAAGCGGATCGCCGTCACGCAGCGCGTCGAGCCGCACGATCTGGCGATCCGCTCGGATCGGAAGCTGTTGCGGCAGGTGCTGTCGAACCTGATCGAGAACTCGGTGAAGTACACCGTCGGCGGATCGGTCGACGTGTCGGTCACGCTGGTCGACGCGCCGGCCGGGCGGCAATTGAAGCTGGTGGTGCGCGACACCGGCGCGGGCATCGCGCGGCAGCATCTGCCGAAGATCTTCGAGCCGTTCTACCGCGCGAACGACGCGGTCGGCCTGCACGTCGACGGCATCGGGATGGGGCTCGCCGTCGTGCGCGAAATCGTGACGACGCTGCGCGGCCATGTGGACGTGCGCAGCGTCGTCGGCGAAGGCAGCGAGTTCGTCGTGACGCTGCCGGCCGAGACGCCCGACGCCGGCGACGCGGCCGGCGACATGCCCGCGTGGCCCGCCGCCGCCGCGCATCGCAACCGCCGCGCGCTGGTGGTCGACGACAACGACAATGCGCGCGAAACACTCGGCGCGATGCTGTCGGCGCTCGGCATCGACGCCGATCTGTGCGGCACCGGCCACGAAGGCGTCGCGCGCTTCGGCGACGCGCATTACGACCTGGTCGTGCTCGACCTCGAGTTGCCGGACCTGAGCGGCTTCGAAGTCGCGCAGCGCATCCGCGCGGTCGCCCAGCCGGACGACGACGGCAGGCTCGTGTCGATCGTCGGCGTCAGCGCGTACGAGGCGGCGGCGCTGCGCGAGAACCCGCAGGCATTCGATGCGTTTCTGCCGAAGCCCGTGCATCTGCACGAACTCGGCGCGCTCGTCGACACGCTGTCCGGCTGACGGCGGTACGCCCGCGCTTACTCGCCGATCAGATGCAACACGATATCGCGCCGGTGCGCCGCACGGCGATGCTCGAACAGGTAGATGCCCTGCCACGTGCCGAGCACCATGCGGCCATGTTCGACCGGGATCGACAGCTGCACCTGCGTGAGTGCGGTGCGCAGATGCGCGGGCATGTCGTCGGATCCTTCGGTGTCGTGCTCGTAACGCGTGTCGTCCTCGGGCGCGAGCGTCGCGAAGTAGCGTTCGAGATCGCGCTGCACCGACGGATCGGCATTCTCCTGGATCAGCAGCGATGCCGACGTGTGGCGGCAGAACACGGTGAGCAGGCCGGTGCGGATCGCTTGCTGGTCGACGAACGCACGCACCTGCGGCGTGAATTCGACGAGGCCGCGGCCGCGCGCTTCGACGGCGATGTGCATGATGGTCTGTTGCATGTCGACGGCCTCAGGCGAGTGCGGCGAAGCCGTCGGCTTCGATCTGCGTGGCGTCGGCCGGACGCACGACACGCGCGACTTCGACGCCGTCGCGCAGGAACACCAGCGTCGGCCACAGCTTCACGCCGAACGAACGGCCGAGCGGGCGGCCGGGGCCGTCCTCGATCTTGAGATGCCGCACGGCAGGATGCGCGGCGAACGACGCGGCGATCGCGGGCTGCGCGGCCGCGCAGATGCCGCACCAGTT
Source organism: Burkholderia sp. MBR-1 (assembly GCF_013822785.1). Taxonomy (NCBI): domain Bacteria; kingdom Pseudomonadati; phylum Pseudomonadota; class Betaproteobacteria; order Burkholderiales; family Burkholderiaceae; genus Burkholderia; species Burkholderia sp. MBR-1. The sequence continues at coordinate 2,102,693 of NZ_CP053610.1, read as the reverse complement.
CGCGCCGAATTCGATGACGGTGGCACCGGTCAGTGCGTCGACTTCCGCGCGCGTCGGCGCGTTGGCGGTGTAGCGTTGCTCGGTTTCCATCGAGGCCCTCGTGTGCATTGGCGGAACGGGGCCGCCGCGTGCCGGCGTGCGCGGCACGAGCGGCCGGTGATTTCTTACTGTAGCGGAAAAGCGCGCGGGATGCCGGCGGCGGGCGGGCCGGCGCGCCGGTCGATCCGGATGAGGCGAGACGGGCGATCCGCTGCCGCTACCGCTGACGCGCCCCGTTCTGCGGGATAGCGATCGGATAAGATACGGCCCGATTGGCCCATGACCGAACCGACGGAGTGTTTCAGTGATTCAACCGACCGCAGTATTCAAGGACAACCTCGCGCAACTGCCGGCCATCGACGGCATCGCACGCATCGACCTCGTCGGCGCGAACGGCGAGGTAGTCGCCAGCATCGAGAACCAGCCGGGCAAGCAAGGCTCGCTCGCCGTGTACAACTATCTGCAGCAGGCGTTCGGCACGCTCGACGCGAAAGCGGCCGAACACGGCCTCGCAGTGTTCGGCGAGCATACGGCCGATGCACGCAACCGCCCGGGCGCCCACCCGAACGTCGATCGTCTGCTGGCGATCGTCGCGGGCGGCGAAGCGCTGCGCATCGACGTGATCGCGCAGCACTGAGCGCGCAACGACGTAACGGCGGGTGCGCGAAGCCGGCTTCGGGCACCCGCCGTTACGCAGCCGCACGCCGCCACGCGCGGCGGCATGCGGCAACGGGCGAACCCGCGCGCGATCCTCAGCGATTCGCGCCGAGCGCCACGCGCAGCCGCTCCATCAGCGCCGTGTAGTGACGCAGCACGTCGGCCTTGTCGGTCACGTTCGCGGTCGCGAAGCGCTCGACCCATGCCGGTTTCCATTCGTACGTGCCATGCACGCTGCGGTCGCCATCGGGCGCGTGGATCAGCGAACGAATCCGCGCGTCGCGGCCGGGCCCCGTGTGCATTTCGAACAGCGCGTGGATGAACGTGTGATACGCGTCGTAGACGTCGTCGTCGAACAGATAGCGATAGATGTGGAACGTGCGGTCCAGTTCGCGCTTCGCGCGGATCACGTCGTCCGGCGAGATGTCCTTCCAGTAGCCGATCCACGTGTAGAAGCACAGCAGCGCATTGAGCTGCGGCGCGACCGTGTCGTACAGCGCGAGCCGTTTCTCGATCAGCCGCTGGTTGGTCCACTGCACGAGCTCGAGCCGCTTCAGCCGGCGCGCGACGAGCCAGCCGAGGCACGCGACCGACAGCGGCGTCAGCACGCCGAGCACGAGCTTGACGATTTCCAGCGAATTCCACGGATCGTTGAGTGGCTGCATGACGGCTCGACCAGAAGAACGCACCGCGCGGCGATCGTGCGCGATGACGGTTAGTTGCCGGTGCAGCCGACGCGCGCATCGGCCGCGACGCGGCGAAACGAAACTGCATCGACAGTGTAGCGGGCGATCGTCACCGGCCGATGACGAAACGGCGATGCGGCGCGGCGCGCCCGCCGTGCGCTACGTCGGCAGCGCCGACGTGAGCTTCACCTTCTGCATCGGGATGTCGGTCTTCACGCTGAGGACGCCGGGGATGCGCGTCAGGTACTCCATCTGGAAGCGCCGGTAATCGTCGATGTCCGCCGCCACGACGCGCAGCAGAAAATCGCAGTCGCCGGCCATCAGATGACATTCGACGACCTCCGGCATCTGCTGGACGGCGTCGGCGAAGCGATTCACGGACTCCGCGTCCTGCCCCTTGAGCCACACGCGCGTGAAGATCGTCAGCCCCTTGCCGACCTTCGCCGGGTTCAGCACCGCCACGTACTTCTCGATCACGCCGGCTTCCTCGAGCAAGCGCACGCGCCGCAGGCACGGCGACGGCGACAGCCCGACCTCGTGCGCGAGTTCCACGTTCTGCATGCGGCCGTCGCGCTGCAGAGCGCTGAGGATCCGTCGATCGATCGCATCGAGCTTCATTGGCATCCGATTCCAAAAAAATATCAAAACACGCGTTAAGTGCCAAATTTTCGGAAATATCTAGCTACAACGCAACCCGATTCGAGTCAAAAAAGCAGACAATCCCACTCCCCCGAAGGAGGAGTAATGAGCAGTAGCATTTCCACGTCGTCCGGGCTTCGCGACAAGCCCGCCTATGTCGCCGAGATGGGTCGCGGGCTGCGCGCGGCGCTGCCCGTCATGCTGGGTTTCGTGCCGTTCGCGCTGCTGCTCGGCGCGCAGGCGGCGCAAAAAGGGCTGAGCCCGTTCGAGGTGCCGATGATGACGGGCCTGAACTTCGGCGGCGGCTCCGAATTCGCGGCGATCCATCTGTGGACTTCGCCGCCGCACATCGCGCTGATCGTCGCGATGTCGTTCCTCGTCAATTCGCGCCACATCCTGATGGGTGCGGCGTTGGCACCGTACATCCGGCGTCTGCCGCGGCGCCGCGCGTTCGCCGCGCTGTTCTTCATGTGCGACGAGAGCTGGGCGATGTCGCTCGCCGATGCGCGCGCCCGATCGGCCTCGCACATCAGCGTGCCGTACTACGCGGGCATCTGCGCGGGGCTGTACCTGACGTGGATCTCGATGACGACGTTCGGCGCGGCGGTCGGCCCGACGATCGGCAACGTCGAGCAGTACGGCTTCGACATGGCGTTCACTGCCGTGTTTCTGGTGCTGCTGCGCGGCATGTGGAAGGGCGTGCGTGCGAGCCGCCCGTGGTTAGTGAGCCTCGTCGTCGCGGCCGCCACGCACATCGCGGTGCCGGGCGCGTGGTACGTCGCGGCCGGCGCGTGCGCGGGGCTGCTCGCCGCGCTGCTGTGGGAGCCGCACGATGCTGCCTGACGTCGCGACGGTCGCGACCATCGTGCTGATGGCGTCGACGACCTATCTGTCGCGCGTACTCGGCTATGTGCTGCTGCGCAACCGCACGCTGAGCCCGCGCATGGCGTCGGTGATGGAGAACGTACCCGGTTGCGTGCTGATTTCGGTGATCGCACCGGCGTTCGTGTCGACGCGGCCTGCCGATCTGGTCGCGCTCGCGGTCACGCTGGCCGCGGCGACGCGCCTGTCGATCCTGCCGACCGTCATCGTCGGGGTCGTGTCGGCGGGAGTGCTGCGGCAGTTGCTGGGGTAACGCGGTGCGGGCTGCGGGCTCTGGTCGCTGCTACTCGGCTGCCCCGTTGCTTGTCGAAGCAAACCGAATGGTTGCGATCAGTACGCGCTCAAGGCGACGTCGCCGCGGCCACCGACACCGGTATCAAACGGCCTCGCCGCTCTCGCCCCCATCACGTCAGATTCAATCCCCCGTCGAGCATCACGATCTCGCCCGTCATGTAATCGGACGCGACGAGCATCGCGACGGTCTGCGCGATGTCATCCGGCGACGCGGCGCGACGCATCGGCGCGTGCTCGCGCCAGAGCCGCTGCGCATCGGTCCAGTCGGCCGTGAGCGGTGTGTCGACGAGCCCGGGCGCCACCGCGTTGACGCGGATCGCCGGCGCGAGCGTGCGCGCGAGCAATCGCGTCGTGTGATTGAGCGCGGCCTTCGCGGCCGCATACGGAATCGACGCGCCCTTCGGCCGTACCCCGGCATGCGAGCTGACGTTGACGACGCAACCGGCGCGTCCGCGCGACGCTGCGTCGAGCAGCGCGGGCTGGGCGAGCGCCACGAGCCGGAACGGCGCGATCACGTTGATCTCGTGCATCTCGCGCCACACGTCGGGCGTCGCGGCCGCGAGATCGTCATGTGCGATCACGCGGCTCACGCCAGCGTTGTTCACCAGCACGTCGAGCCGGCCGTGCACCGCGAGCGCATCGCGTATCAGCCGCACGCGCTCGGCATCGTCGGCGAGATCGGCCTGCACGTACGTGCCGCCGAGCTCCCGCGCCATCGCGCGCCCGGCGTCGACCGAACTGCGCGAATGCAGGATCACCGCATGGCCATCCGCCGCGAGGCGGCGCGCGATCGCCGCACCGATGCCCGACGTCGATCCGGTGACGAGCGCGACCGGCCGATGCACGCGCAGCGCGCGCGGCTCGACCGCGGTTTCGATTTCGGGTTCGGTTTCGGTTTCGGAAAGCCGGTCGTTCAACGGCGGAAGCGGCGCGTCCATGGGATGCGATCCTGTCAGTGGCGTTCCCGCATCATAAGCGCGACGGCGGCCGCTGCGGGCACGCGCGGCTTATGGCTGGCCGGGCAGGTCGACGAAATCCTCGAGCGCGCCCGCGACGTGAAGCCGCTTGCCGATTCTCGGATACTCGCACACGTCGTGTTCCAGGCGCTGCCCCATGATCAGCAGTTCGAGCGGCGCGGCGCCGGTGTTCTGCAACGTGTGCGCTTCGCCGCCGCGCGCAAAGCCGAGAAAATCGCCCGGCCCGATTTCGTACGCACGCTCGCCGATCGTGGCCGTGCCCGTGCCCGACAGCACGTACACGCATTCTTCCTCGTACAGATGACGGTGATATTCGGCCGATTCGCGACCGGGCGTCAGCGTCAGCAGGTGCGCGCCGATCTGCGTGAGGCCGGTCGGGTCGCCGAGCTGGCGTTTCAGGCGGACCGCATTGGGGTTCAGCGGATGCACTTCGCGCGCCGGTTCCATCTTCGCGATATCGGCGGCTTTCAACAGTGCCCTGGCAGGCGTCGGGGACATGGCAACCTCGTCGGCAGCAATGCAGCGGTTGAACGGGCTCGCCGAAGCGGCACGGCAAGCATGCGACGGTATTGTCGGACATTTTCGCGCACGCGCGCAGCGGTGCGCGCGGCCGCCCGCGCGGCGGTCGCTCAACGCACGTGCACGCCGCGCAACTGCGTCAGCAATGCGACGAGACGATCGACGTGTTCGTCCTGCGTGCGCCATGACGACACGCTGATGCGCAATGCGGGCCTGCCCTGCCACACGGTCTGTCCGAACCATACGGCGCCCGAATCCTGCGCGGCTCCGATGATGGCGATCGTTTCGTCGTCCGTGCCGGCTCGCACGAGCACCTGATTCAGCACCACGCGGTTCAGCACGTCGTAGCCGGCCGCGCGCAAGCCGTGGGCGATGCGCGCTGCCTGCGCGCAATGCCGCTCGATCATCGTCGCGACGCCCGCGCGGCCGAGCGCGCGCAGCGCTGCCCACACCGGAATGCCGCGCGCGCGCCGCGAGAACTCGAGGTTCAGGTTCTTCTGCGCGTCGTGCGCGCCGCTCAGGTAAACGGCGTCGCTGTTCATTGCGGTTGCGAGCGCCGCCGCGTCGCGGCAGATCACCATCGCGCCGTCGTACGGCGTGTTCAGCCATTTGTGGCCATCGGTCGTCCAGCTGTCGGCGCCGTCGACGCCGTCGGTCAGCGCGCGCTTGGACGACGCCCGCGCCCACAGCCCGAACGCGCCGTCCACATGGACCCACGCACCGGCGGCCCTGGCGCGCGGAATCAGCGCCGCGAACGGATCGAACTCGCCCGTGTTGACCTCGCCCGCCTGCACGCAGAGTATCGTCATGTCGTCGAGCGGCGGCAGCTGCGCGGGATCCATGCGGCCATGCGCGTCGACGGGCGCGACGATCAGGCGCTTCATCCCGAAGCCGAGCACGCGCAGCGCCTTCTTCACCGTGATGTGCGCGAGCTCGGACAGCACCACCTTGACCTCGGGCGCGCCGTTCAGCCCGTCCTCGTCGACGTCCCAGCCGTTGCGCGCGAGCAGCGCGCGCCGCGCGGCCACCAGCGCGACGAGCGTGCATGCCGTCGCGCTCGTGCCGAATCCCACTGCGCTGCCTTCGGGCAGCCCGAGGACGTCGACGATCCAGCGCGCAGCCTGCCGCTCGATCGTCGCGGCCACCGGCGAGTTCACGAACGACGACGCGCACTGATCCCATGCGAGCATCAGCCGTTCGGCCGCCGCCGCGGCCGGCAGCGTCGCGCCGATCACGAAGCCGAAGTAGTTCGGGCCGTTCGACGCAACGGTCGCGGGCGTGCCGCGCTCGTCCAGCAGCCGCAGCACGTCGTCGGCCGCACGACCCGTATCCGGCAGCGGCTCGTCGAACGCGGCGAGGCCGGCGAGCGCCGCCGCGTCGGGGTACGCGCGCCGTTCGGCGGTCGCGGCGAGATACGCGTGCGCACGCCGGTCGGCGTCGGCAAGCAGCGCGAGTTCATCCATGTCGTGGCCTCGATGAAGGTCAGAGTTGCAGCAGATCGCGGCCCAGCCGATGCAGCGCATCGTCGATCCGCTTGTAGTACGTGAACTTGCCGACGCGCGTCGCGCGCACCAGCCCCGCATCCGCGAGGATGCGCATGTGGCGCGTGGTCGTCGCCGGCGCGATGCCGAGCTTGTCGGTGATGTACGTGCAGCACACGCCGAGCTCGTCGAAGTCGCCGTGCGGCTGCGGCGGAAAATGCTTGCGCGGCTGCTTGAGCCAGCGCATCACGGCCAGCCGGCTTTCGTTGGCCAGTGCGCTGATGCGGATGACGTCGTCCATGGGGTCGGCCTCGGTTAACGTTTCGCATATTAGCTAAATGACGAAACGTCTGCAACGGCGCGTCGCGTGATCGGGCTGCGGCAGGCGCAGGTGCGCTGTACCACGTTGCGGGCGATGCGGGACGGTGCGCGAAACCAACGGCACGTCCGCGCCGCTTTCCGTTTCCCGCGCTGACGTTCTACAGTTACGGGACTGACCTGCACCGTTGCCCATCGCCCGCGTGGCGCGATACGCACCCCATTCCGAGGGACATCCATGCCGAGCATCATCGCCGGTTCCGCCGCCCTGCCGCCGAGCACCGTCGCCGCCGAAACGCGCATGGTGCACGACGTCGCCACGCTGCGGCCGTCCGACTACCGGTCGGCCGACGGCACGGCGTGGGTCATCGCGACCATCACGCCGGCCGCCGACAGCGGCGCGCCGGTGACCGGCCCCACCTACTTCGACACCGCGACCCGCCAAACCGTCGCGGTACCCGATGCGCGCAGGCGCTATGCGAACCGCGGCACCTGGCAGGTCGTCGCGACGTCGAGCCCCGCGGTGCCGGCCACCGGCCGCTACGACTGGCTCACGCTCGCGTGGCTGCCGATCAACCGGCGGCCGCTGCCGCAAACGCCCGAGCATCTGTATTCCCCGTTCATCCACGGCGGCACGATCGTCTATCGATGGAATCCGGCCGCGCAAGGCGGCGAGCAGTTCGGCAACGTGCGGATGATCTTTCCAGCGTGGCAGCAGCCAGTGGCAGACGTGCTGCGCAGCGCACCCGACGACGCCGCGCAGTTGACAGCGAGCGCCGCTGCACCGGCGCTCGAGCGCGTGGTGCACGACGACAATCCGATGCTCGCCGTCGTCGACTTCGGCACCGCGCTGCAAGAAGAACCGGCCGAGCGGATCGCCGCGCGTCTGCCGGCATTGTTGCGGGCGCGCGATTTGCACGAAGTGTCGGCGCTCGTGTTCCTGTGCATCGCCGAAGCGCGCGAAGCCGAGCGGCCGCGCCTCGTCGAAGCGATCAACGGGGCGATTTTCTCGATCGACGACGGCCCACGTCTGCTCGCGATCGCCTACGGCGCGTTCGCGGCCGGTCGCGCGAAGCAGCGTCCGTTCAGCGATGCCGCGCAGACCGCGCGCATCGGCGACGTGTTCGCCGCGTTGAAGCAGCGCACCACGGCACTCGGCGTGCCCGTCGGTCACGGCACGCCATGGGATGAGTTCTTCACGGCGTACCGGCTCGGCGGCACGTCGGCCGGCGTGGGCCGCGACATCCGGTAGTCAGGGCTGCGGCGCGATCGCCGCGCGTATCGTCGGGCGCGCCGCCGCACAGCGGCGAACGCGACGTCGTCCTGAACGATCGCATCCGCCATTCGAGCGGCCGCCGCAACGCGGCGCAGGCCGCTCGATCACGACGGGAACCGCAAGCGCCGCGCCGGGTCGAAACGCCGCATCACGCGTCGACCGCGTCGCGTTCACCGGTCGATCCCTCGTTCCCCGAAACTTTGCCTTCATGTTGAGCCTTGGTCCCTTCTCGATCCGCGTCGTCGCGGTAGCCGCCGCGGCATTGCTGGCGTGGCTCGTTGCCCGCCTGATCCAGCGCCGCCCGCGTGACGGCCAGCACAAGAGCGCGTCGAGCCTGATCCTCGACGTGCTGCTGCTGGGGCTCGTCGCCGCCCGTATCGGCTATGTCGCGCAATGGTGGCGCGAATACGCGGCGACGCCGCGCTCGATCGTCGCGCTGGGCGACGGTGGCTTCGACTGGCGGATCGGCCTCGCAACCGCGCTGGTGTTCGCGGTGTGGCGGCTGCGCCGCCTTCCGGCGCTGCGCCGGCCCGTCGCCGCCGGCATCGTCGCCGGGCTGGCCGCATGGGGCATTGCGCTGGGCACGCTCGCGACGCTGCAGCGCAATGCGCCGACGTTCGCCGCAATGCAGTTGCAGGCGCTCGATGGAGCGCCCGTGTTGCCGCAACGCTTTGCCGGCAAGCCGCTCGTCGTGAATCTATGGGCGACGTGGTGCGCGCCCTGCCGGCGCGAAATGCCGATTCTCGAACAGGTGCAGCGCGATCGGCCGGACATCACGGTGTTGATGCTCAATCAGGGAGAAAGCGCATCGGCGGTACGCGCGTTCCTCGCGCAGCAGGGGCTGCGCTTCGACACCGTGCTGCTCGATCCGACGCTGCGCGCGATGCATGCGTACGGATCGCGCGGCCTGCCCACGACGCTGTTCTTCAACGCGAAGGGCGAACTCGTCGAATCGCACATGGGTGAAATCACGGCCGCACGGCTGAAGGACGCCGCGGCGCAGCGCTTCGGCCAGTGATGCGCCCGGCGCCCGGCGGCGACCGTCACGGCCGCGACATCACCATCACGCGCCCCGACACGCGCTGAAGCTTGAGCCAGCCGGTGTCGGCGGTAAAGCGGAGCTGCTGCAACGGGAAGTCGAACGACGCCTTCTGCGCCGCGCTGACCACCGCATCGGCGATCCACCGAATCAGTTCCTTGCCTTCGTCGGTGGTCTGGTGGCCGTTCTGCACGCCGTAGAAATAGCGATTGCCCGCGTTGACTTCGTTCTGCAGTTGCATCCAGTGGCCGGCCAGGCCGGGCAGCGTTCTGAACAGGTCGGCGACGCGTTGCGTCGTCAGGCCGCGCGCCCACAACGCACCGTTCGTCGCCGGGCGCGCCAGGTTGTGTCGGTCTGCTTCCTGGGCCTGCTCCTTGATGTCGCCTCGCAGTGAGTCGGGTTTCGTCATCGCATTTTCCTCGTGAAGGCCCGTCGCGGGCCGGTTGATTGAAAAGCCGCTGAAACGCGCGCGCGCGCTGCCCGCACGATACCGCCAATCCGGAAAATGTTCGCCTGTCAGGTGTATCAGGCCGCGCACGCGCGCGCACGATCGGCGCGACACTGCATGCGTCCCGCCCGGTTGCGTTCGCGCCGCGCACGGGAAGGTTGTACAGTCGAGGGCTGCCGACGTGCGAGCGCAGCGCCGTCCGACGACGAGCCGTGCATCACGTCGCGCCTTTTGTCATCGAACCGGAATCCCGTCATGTTTCTCGATCATCTTCATCCGGAACGCTGGACGTTCCTGTGGAACGCGTTGTCGACGCTTTCGATCAGGCTTTGCGCCGGCCTCGCGTTGCTCGTCGTCGGCTGGTGGCTGTCGAAGCGCATCGGCAACTGGCTGAACCGTCTGCTCGCGAACAAGGAGCGCGTGGACGTCACGCTGCGCCCGATCCTCTGCGACGTCGCCGTGTGGGGCATCCGCATCGTCGCGATCGTCGGCGCGCTGTCGCAGCTCGGCATCGAAACCGCGAGCATCGTCGCGGTGCTCGGCGCGGCCGGCCTCGCGATCGGCCTCGCGCTGCAAGGCACGATGCAGAACATCGCGGCCGGCATCATGCTGTTGCTGCTGCGGCCGTTCAAGGTCGGCGACTACATCGACGGCGGCACCGGCGTCGCGGGCACCGTGGACGAGGTCGGCCTGTTCATGACACGGCTGACCAAACCCGACGGCATCTGCGAATACGTGCCGAACAGCGCGCTGTGGGGCAGCTCGATCCGCAACTACACGCGCAATCCGACGCGCCGTCTCGATCTCGAAGTGGAGGTGTCGGTGCACGACGACATCGATCGTGCACTCGGCGCGCTGCGCGCGCTGGCCGAAGCCGACCCCGACGTGCTGAGCGATCCTGCGCCCGACGTGATGGTGATGCGCTTCGACGACAGCACCGCGATCGCGAACGTGCGCGTGTGGACCCACACCGACAAGTTCTGGGCGACCCGCTGGCGTCTCGCGCGCCAGGTGCGCAAGACGCTCGACGATGCGGACTGCGCACTGCCGATCCGCACCCGCGAGCTGCATATCGTGCACGACGCCGAGCAGCAACGACGCGCCGATCCGCATCGCGTGCAGGTGTCGTGAGGCGGCGCGGCGCATGACCGCGCGTATCGCGCGAGGACACGCCGCGCGATACGCTCCGGCATGCGCGGCGTCGCGTACGTCACGTAGTCCGTACCTCGATCGGTTGCCCGCACGGCCGCGCGGCTGATCGCCGAGGCGGCGGTGTAGCGGTTCAGCAACGCAGCGCAACCTCTACGCCCGCCCTTCGAAACCAAGCAACACGTTCACCGCATTCACGCCGATTTCGTCGACCATATACCCGCCTTCCATCACGAACAGCGTCGGCACGCGCAGCCGCGCGAGCGCCTCGCCGATGCGCAGGTAGTCGGGCGAGCGCAGCTTGAAGTGGCTGATCGGGTCGTGCTCGAACGTGTCGACGCCGAGCGATACGACCAGCAGATCGGGCGCATGCGCGGCGACCGCTGCCGCCGCGTGCTCGAGCGCACGCGCATATGCGTCCCACTGCGTGCCCTTCGGCAACGGCAGATTCAGGTTGAAGCCGTCGCCCGCGCCGCTGCCGCGCTCGTGCGCGTAGCCGGAGAAGTACGGATAGCACACGGCCGGCTCGCCGTGGATCGACGCGAACAGCACGTCCGCGCGATCGTAGAAGATGTCCTGCGTGCCGTTGCCGTGGTGGAAATCGACGTCGACTATCGCAACGCGCGCAGCGCCGCTCGCGATGCCGCGCTGCGCGGCGATCGCCGCGTTGTTCAGATAGCAGTAACCGCCCATGTATTCGCGACCCGCATGATGACCGGGCGGCCGGCACAGCGCGAACGCCGCACGCGCGCAGCCGTTCGACAGCAGGTCCGCTGCGGTGAGCGCGGAATTCGCGCTCGCGCGCACGGCGTCCCACGTGCCGGCATTGATCGGCGCACCGGCGTCCATCGCGAAGAAGCCGAGCTTGCCGTCGATGAAATCGGGCAGCGCCGCCGCCGACGGCATCGCGCGCACCGGCCACACCAGCGGCAGCGCCTGGCAGCTGCGGCCGCTCGCGGCCCACTCGTCCCACGCACCGGCAAGAAACTCGACGTAACGCGCGCTGTGCGCGCCGGCGTAGCAGGCGGGGTCGAACGCGCGCGGCACGAGCACGCCGCCGAGGCCCGCCGCGCGCACCTGCGCGAGCACCGTCTCGGCGCGCAGCGGGTTTTCGAACGAATCGGTGATCGCGCCGTCTTTCAGTTCGACGCCGCGATGCAGATGGTGATCGCTGCTGTAGATCGTGAGCATGGTTGGCCGTTCCAGTGAAACGCGTGACTGAGGCGACAGTCTATCGACGCCCGATGGCGATTGTTTTGCTTTCGACTTCGCCGTTTCCTACAATTTCGAAAAAACCGCCTACGGAGATCACTCAATGAGCAAAAATCGCGCTCCGCTCGAACTGGACGGCGTCGACCGCGCGATGCTGCGCATGCTGCAGGACGACGGCGCGCTATCGAATGCGACGCTCGGCGAGCGCCTGTCGTTGAGCGTCACGCCGTGCTGGCGGCGGCGCAAGCGGCTCGAGGACGAACGGGTGATCACCGGCTATCAGGCCAATCTCGACCGCCGCGCGCTCGGAATGAACGTGTTCGCGTTCGTGCACGTCACGTTCAACATGCATTCGGACCAGGACGCCGATCATTTCGAGGACGTGATGCGCGGTCACGACGAAGTGACGTCGTGCCACAAGATCACCGGCGCGGCCGACTACATTCTTCAGGTGGTCGCGTCCGATCTCGACGCGTATGCCACGTTCGTCGAACGCGTGCTGAGGAAGCAGGCAGGCGTGTCGTCGATTCAGTCGAGCCTCGCGCTGCGCGAGGTGAAGTTCTCGTCGCGCGTGCCGGTGCCCGATGCGTAAGTGTCCGTTCCCGCCCGCGCCGGCATCCGCGTCGATCGTCATCCCATGGAGCACCCCGTCATGAAACCCGTCATGCCTTCCGTCTCGCTCGCCGCCGCATTCGCGCTCGCGCTCGCATTGACCGCCTGCACCACCGAACCGCCGTCGCCGCTTCCACCGGACGTCGCCGGACGGTCCGCGCCGAGCACGCAGACCGCCCAGGCCACGCCGCCCGCGCTCGGCGGCGATCGCGACGCGCACGGCTGCATCGGCTCGGCCGGCTACGCGTGGTGCGCGCACACGCAGCAATGCGAGCGTCCGTGGGAGCTCGCGCACGCGCACGGCTTCGCGAACAGCCCCCAGGCGTACGAGCAGTTCTGCGGGAACGGCATCGCGAAGTGACCTGAGGCAGGCGCGAACGCCGGCCCGCGATGCCGCGCCGCGGCTCGACGATCGGCGGGCGCGCTTCGCGCCGTGCCGCGAGCGCACAGGTCGGGCCGCACGCGTTCGCTTTCCGTCGTTGCGGCCGCGTCCGGGCCGCCGCAACCGGCCGGCCGCGGCATTCGCGCCGCTGCGCGTTGCCGCCGCATCGGCCCGCTCGCCGCGCGCCCGCCCGAATGCCCGACTGCCGGTGCGCCGCATCCGCTAGAATTGCGGGCACGCGCGACGCCGTCGCCGCCCGCTCCACCCATCCGCATCGCCGCGGTCCTCGCGACCGCCGGTGCGGCCCGCGCCCGAGCCGCGCGAGCGCCGCACGCCGTTGCCGCGCCCGCCGGGCGCGCCACCAACCGAATTCAGCTGGAGAAAAACCGTGTTTACCTGCCGAAACCAGAGCTGCGGCACGCAGTGGGAGACGTCCGACGTCGTGATCAAGGACGAAGGCCAGGGGCTGCTGTTCCGCTGCCCGCTATGCGGCGCACGCAACTATCTCGAGCGCTTCGAAGCCGAAGACGGCACGGTCGTCTACGAGCAGATGGCCGGCCGCCCCTACCTCGGAGATGTCGAATGACGCAGCCCGCCGCCACGCCGTTCAGCGCGCTGCCGCTGACGCCCGCGACGCTCGCGAACCTCACTCAGCTCGGCTACGTCGACATGACGCCGATCCAGGCCGCGAGCCTGCCGATCGCGCTGGCCGGGCACGACCTGATCGCGCAGGCGAAGACGGGCAGCGGCAAGACCGCCGCATTCTCGCTCGCGCTGCTGTCGCGCCTCGACGCGCGTCGCTTCGACGTGCAGGCGATGATCCTGTGCCCGACGCGCGAGCTCGCCGACCAGGTCGCGCAGGAAGTGCGCCGCCTCGCGCGCGCCGAGGAGAACGTCAAGGTGCTGACGCTGTGCGGCGGCACGCCGATGCGTCCGCAGGCGCAGAGCCTCGAGCACGGCGCGCACGTCGTCGTCGGCACGCCGGGCCGCATCATGGACCACCTCGAGCGCGGCAACCTGAAGCTCGACGCGCTGAACACGCTCGTGCTCGACGAAGCCGACCGGATGCTCGACATGGGCTTCTTCGACGACATCGTGAAAGTCGCACGGATGTGCCCGGCGACGCGTCAGACGCTGCTGTTTTCCGCGACCTATCCGGACGGCATCGCGAAGCTGAGCCAGCAATTCCTGCGCAACCCGAAGGAAGTGAAGCTCGCGGAGCGCCACGACGACAGCAAGATCCGCCAGCGCTTCTACGAAGTGACGGACACCGAGCGTCTGCATGCGGTCGGCCAGTTGCTGAACCACTACCGGCCGGTCAGCACGATCGCGTTCTGCAACACCAAGCAGCAATGCCGCGACCTGCTCGACGTGCTGCACGCGCAGGGCTTCCATGCGCTCGCGCTGCACGGCGAGCTCGAACAGCGCGAACGCGATCAGGTGCTGATCCAGTTCGCGAACCGCAGCTGCTCGGTGCTCGTCGCGACCGACGTCGCCGCGCGCGGGCTCGACATCGCGCAGCTCGAGGCGGTGATCAACGTCGACGTGACGCCCGACCCGGAAGTGCACGTGCACCGGATCGGCCGCACCGGCCGGGCCGACCAGGAAGGCTGGGCGCTGAGCCTGGCGAGCATGGACGAGATGGGCCGGGTCGGCGCGATCGAGCAGGCGCAGAAGCGCGACGTCGAATGGCATTCGCTCGCGGAACTGAAGCCCGCCGACGAAGGCACGCTGCTGCCGCCGATGGAAACGCTGCAGATCCTCGGCGGACGCAAGGACAAGATCCGCCCGGGCGACGTGCTCGGCGCGCTGACCGGCGATGCCGGCTTCGACGGCAAGCAGATCGGCAAGATCAACGTGACGGAGTTCTCGACCTACGTCGCGATCGAGCGCGGCGTCGCGCGCGACGCGCTGCGCAAGCTCAATGCCGGGAAGATCAAGGGCAAGCGCGTCAAGGTGCGCCTGATGGACGACGAATGACCGCAAGCGGTGCGGCGCTTCGAGCGCCGCGCCGCCGCGTCATGCCAGCACCGGATAGCCGCGCGCCGACGCGCGCTGCGCGAACTGCGCAATCGTGTCGTATGCGTGCGGCGCCACACTCTCGAACCCCTTCAGCCTCAGCACGCGCGCGCGGTCGCGATCGACCGTGACCGCATGCGCGAGCGCATCCCGTAGCGGCTTCACCAGCCCGCCGTCGAGCGCCTTCGACGCAATCAGCGGCAACCCCGGCGCCGGCGCCGTCATGCCGACGATCCGGATCTCGTCCAGCAACGCCGGCAGCGCATCGCCCACGTACGCGAACGTCACGCAGTCGATCGCCGCGCAATCGGCTTGGCCGGCCGCGAGCGCGCGCAGCACGTTCAGGTGCGAGCCGAACGACGCGACCGAAGCGAAGAAACGTCCGTCATGCGCGTGCGGCGCGACTGCATCGCGCAACGCATTCATCCCGCTGTGCGAATCGTCGCCGTTGATGGCCGCGCGTAGGCCGCGACACGCGGCCAGCGTCGTCGCGCCGCGCGCCTGCGCGCGCGCCGACACGACCAGCACGCTGCTGTAGCGTGCGCCGTGGCAGCCGGGCGCATCGAACGCGGGCGTCGCGATCAGATGCACGGTTTCGTTCAGCCCGAGCATCCGGTACGGATAGCCGCAGGTCTGCGACAGCAGCAGGTCGTTGCGGCGCCACAGCGCATTCAGATCGTCGAACGGCTCGCCGGGCAGCGCGACGTCGACCGGCCCGCCGGCACGCGCGAACGCATCGAGCGCGTCACGCAGCAACGCGCGCCACAGCGCGCCGTGGCGCGGCGTCACGTTGTACATCGGCAGTGCGGCGATCCATTGGTTCATGCGCGCATTCTACGCAGCGGCGCTGCACCGCGGGAAGCACGCTCGATCGAACTTCCGCAGGCACCGAAACACGAGCGCGCGAACGATGCTTATGCGCCGCGCGGCGATAAGCAAATGCGAAACGCTTGGTTGGCGCGCCGACGCCGCGCCGTTAGCGTTCAAATGGCGCGGCGCCGTCGGATTCCGCCCAGATGACGGCCGCCACCGGCGAAACACCTGCGGGCACATCGAGCGTGCGCTGCATCGACGCATTCGTCCGCTTGCCGCCTTTCGCGCCGACGGCGCACTTCATCCCGTTTCACACCATGGCCGAATACTTCGACGTCGACCACGCGCGCGCGATCGCCGCGCTCGACGCCCGCTTCACCGCCCGCACCGAGTGGCCGACCTGGCTGCTGATCGTCGCGATCTACGGCGGCTGGCTCGCCGTGCTGCTGCTCGTGCGCGCCGGCCATTTGTCGCTCGCGGCCGCGACGCCGCCGCTGATCCTGCTCGGCGCGTGGCACATGTCGCTGCAGCACGAACTGCTGCACGGGCATCCGACCCGCTGCGCGTTCGTGAACCGGCTGCTGGGCTATCCGCCGCTGACGATCTGGTATCCATACACGCTGTATCGCGACACGCACCTCGACCATCACCGCGACGAGGATCTGACCGTGCCCGGCGTCGACCCGGAATCGAACTACGTGTCGCGCGAGCAGTGGGCGCGGCTGCCGCGCTGGCGACGCGCGCTGACAGCGGCGCGCAACACCTTCGTCGGGCGCCTCGTGTTCGGGCCGCCGACGAGCGTCGCGGCGACGTTCGCCGACGCGCTGCGCAGGTTCCGGCGCGGCGACTTCCACTACCTGCCGATGTGGGCCGCGCACGCCGCGTGCGTGGCCGCACTGCTCGCGTGGCTGCAACGGGCGATCGGCATGCCGTGGTGGTACTACGTACTGGCCGTCGCGTGGCCCGCGCTGTCGGTCGCGATGATCCGGTCGCTGTTCGAGCATCGCGCCGCGCGGCAGCCGAAGGCGCGCATCGCGATCAACGAGGCCGGCTTCGCGATGCGCCTGCTGTATCTGAACAACAACTACCATCTCGTGCATCACGACCTGCCGAAGCTGCCGTGGTACGACCTGCCGCGTGCGTACCGGATGCGCCGCGACGCGTATGCGCAAAAATGCGGCGGCTTCGTGATCCGCGGCGGCTATCGCGAACTGCTCGCGCGCCATGCGTGGACGCCGACCGACGCGCCCGTGCATCCGTTCGAGCGCGGCACCGCATCGCTGTCCACAGGCTGCGGCGCGACGGTCGCCGTGGTCGACGGGTATCTCCGGATCAGTACCTGACGCACGTCAGGCGCGCGAGCGCGTAGGGCGTCGGTCGCGTCGCGAAGCCGCCCGTTGCGGCGGCCGTTGCGCGCAACGGCGCGCCATCCACGCCCCCTGCGCATTCCTTACGAAACGCCGACGCCAGCGCAATGCGGCGCTCTACCGCCGAATTGCCAATTGCGTCGGCAATGGCCAGAATGACGGCTCGTCCGGAGCCGCCCACGATCATTCGCTCCGCCTCCGCCCGCGGCCGCGCGCCGCCCTCTCCGAACGACGATGCAACCCAACTCCTCACCCGGCGCGGTCCGCTCGATCGGCAACGACTGGTCGGTGTCCGCGATCACCGCGGGCTTTCTGGCGGTGCTGATTTCCTATGCGGGTCCGCTCGCGATCCTGTTCCAGGCATCGCAGGCCGCGCACGTATCGAACGAGATGGTCGCGTCGTGGGTCTGGGCGATTTCGATCGGCGCGGGCGTGTCGGGCCTGTTCGCTAGCTGGAAGCTGAAGGTGCCGGTGATCACCGCGTGGTCGGCGCCCGGCACCGCGCTGCTCGTCGGCCTGTTTCCGCAACTGTCGCTGAACCAGGCCGTCGGCGCCTACCTGACGGCCGCGGCGATCATGCTGGCGATCGGCGTGAGCGGCGGTTTCGACCGTCTGGTCCGCCATATTCCGCGCGGCATCGCGTGCGGGATGATGGCCGGCATCCTGCTGCCGTTCGGCATGCATGCGTTCTCGGCCGCGACCGCGCAGCCGGTGCTCGGCTTCGGGATGATCGGCGCGTACGTGATTTTCAGGCGCCTGCTGCCGCGCTACAGCATCGTGCTGGTGCTGCTGACGGGCGCCGCGCTCGCGACGCTGCTGGGGATCGCGCACATCGGCAACGTATCGCCGAGCATCACGCGGCCCGTGTTCATCGCGCCGGAATGGACGCTCGGCACCACGCTCAGCCTCGCGTTGCCGCTGGTCGTCGTCAGTCTCACCGGCCAGTTCCTGCCGGGGATGACGATCCTGCGCGTCTCGGGCTACCACACCAGCGCCCGGCCGATCATCGCCGCGACCGGCGTGATGTCGCTCGTCGTCGCCTGCTTCGGCGGGATCACGATCGTCGTCGCGGCGATCACCGCGGCGCTGTGCACCGGCAAGGATGCGCACGAGGATCCGGACCGCCGCTATGTCGCGGGCATCGCGAACGGGGTGATCTATCTGATCGGCGGGATCTTCGCGGGGACGATCGTCACGCTGTTCTTCGCGCTGCCGAAGGCGTTCGTCGCGATCCTCGCGGGGCTCGCGCTGATCGGTGCGATCGGCGCGAACGTGCACGGGATCTTCGAGGACGACGCGCACCGCGACGCGTCGGTGATCACGTTCCTCGCGACCGCATCGGGGATGACGTGGCTGGGGCTCGGGTCCGCGTTCTGGGGCATCGTGATCGGGTCGGCCGCGTATGCGGCGTCAAGCCGGGTGCGCCGCCACGCGTGACGCGACGCGCGCGCATCGGCGCAGACGTCGGCTCAGCGCGTGTGCTCGCGCAGCAGCGCCGCGATCGCCTGCTCCGGTGACGTTGCGCCGTAGACGCGCTCCGACACGCCGGCCTCGACGTCGATCTGTCCTGCGTTGTGCGCGTCGTAGAGATCGACGATCAGCTTTGCATGAAGTTCGCTGAGACCGGC
Source organism: Burkholderia sp. MBR-1 (assembly GCF_013822785.1). Taxonomy (NCBI): domain Bacteria; kingdom Pseudomonadati; phylum Pseudomonadota; class Betaproteobacteria; order Burkholderiales; family Burkholderiaceae; genus Burkholderia; species Burkholderia sp. MBR-1. The sequence continues at coordinate 2,084,256 of NZ_CP053610.1, read as the reverse complement.
GCGCAACAGCGTAGCGGTCCATGCGTCGCGCGGCAGCTCCTGCGCGACGATCGCGCGGCCGACACGTTCGGCGAGCGCATGGGCGATGTCGCGCACGTTCACGCGCCGCGGCCCCTCGATGCTGACGATGCGCAACGCCGTACGCGCCGCGGCCGGCTCGGTCAGCAGCCGCGCGGCCGCGATGCCCACGTCTTGCGCCCAGACCGTCGGAAACACCTTGTCGAGCGGATGATGAAAGCTCGGCAGCACGCCGGTGGCCAGCGCGACCGGCAGCACGCGCGCCCAGTTCTGCAGGTGTTCGGCCGAGCGCAGCAGCGTGAGCTGCGTCGGGATCGTCTTGAACGCCGCTTCGAGCCGATGAAAGAGCCGCGCGATGCCCGTGTTGCCGTCACGCTCCGCGCCGTAATCCGACAACGCGAGCAGCGCCGGCGGCGCAGCGGCGACGAGCGCGCCGGTCACGACGTCGATGATCCGCTCCATCGACGCGGCCGGGTCGCGCTCGGCGGCGGGCACCGGACACAGCATCTGCACGGCCTGCGCGCCGTCGAGCGCCGCGGCGACGGCTCGTGCGTCGGCCAGATCGGCGATCGCCACCTCGCAGCCGAGTTGCACGAAGCGCTCGCGCCGGCTTGCGTCGCGCAGGACGGCGCGAACCGGATGGCCTGCGCTGCGCAGGGCCGTGACGGCCGACAAACCGACATTGCCTGTTGCGCCGAAAATCACGAACACGATTCGCTCCTTGGGGGATGACGTTGCGGTGATTGTCGCGGTGCGCGACTCGGATGGCGCGCACCGATGGATGAAGCGAGCAGGAATGGATGACGCGATGGTCGGGGCGCGCGGGTGGACGGCGTGAGCTGCGGCTCGGTGGATGTTATCGGAGGCGCGCTGTCAGGTTGGCGTTGCCATTCACGCTGCCCTTACCGCCATCAACCTCCTAAGCCCGCGTCAGCCCGCCCTTCCCCCCGCGCGCGCAATTTCGGTCGGCGTCGCGCCGAGCACGCGATTCATCCAGTTCGCCATGTGGCTCTGGTGCGCAAAGCCGGCCTCGAGCGCGATCTGGCTGATGCTGAGCCGTCCTTCGAGCAGCAGCGTCTTGGCCCGCTCGACGCGCCGCCGCACGACGTACTGATGCACCGGCATCCCGAGCGTCGCGCGAAACAGCACCTTGAAATGCGGCACGCTGATCGACACGAGCGCCGCGAGTTCGGCGAGCGTCATGCGGCGTTCGAGGTTCGCCTCGACGTAATCGATCACGCGCGACGCCGCCTTCGGCGTCAGCATGGGCGTGCGCTCGCGTAGCGCCGGACGGCTGTCGGCCAGCCGCGCGACGAGCGCCGTGCACAGGCTCTCCGCATAGAGCGGGTCTGATGCGTCCGCCGCGTCGAGTTCGGCGGCCAGCGCCCACGCGATGTGCTGCAGCCGCGGATCGCGCACCTGCAGCCGCCGGCGGATCTGGGCGTGCGCGGGCTTCAGTTCGAGTTGCTCGAACGTGCTCCGCACGAACGTGTCGCTCAACGCGATGTACAGGACCCGGCAATCGGCGCTGTCGGTCCACCGGCCCGGCAGCCCTGCCGGGATCACGTCGACGTCGCCATGCGCCTGGATGCGCGACACGCGCTCGCCGTCGCATACGCAATCCGCGCGCACGGGCGAGCCGACGTGCACGCCGATGCGGTGATGCTCGGCGGCCGGAATCCGGTACGTGCCCGCGCGTATTTCCAGCAGCGATGCGCCGAAGCCGCGCCATCCGAGCCCCCGGCTGGAGCGCAGCGTGATGGGCACGCCTTCGTCGGGCGGCGCGGCGAGAATCGGATCGCTCATGATTTCCCTCCACCGAAGCGGATACAGATCGCGCATTGTGACGCCTTTTCGGCGCGCTTGCCGGGCCTGCGCGGTCACTTCGACGTCGCGTGGGAAAAGATCATCCGTTTCTGCTTGGGCCAATCCTTGCATGCGCGCCAATCGCAGCCGCGCCGCCTACGATGCGCGAATCCGACCCCTACGGAGACCGAGATGCCCCGTTCATGCCCGCTGCATGCGGCGTTTGCCGCCACTTCATCGTCCCGCGCAGTGCGCCTGCGTGCGCCTGGCGCGTCGCGCGACCACAGCCCGACCCTTGCCGAACGCTGCCTGCGCGTGATCGGCTGGCACCGGCTCGAGCGACTGCTCGCGTCGATTCCCGACAGCAACGACGACTTCGGCATCGTCTGACGGCGGCGCCGCACGGCACGGCCCGTATCGGGCCGCTTGCATCACCCGCTCACATCGCCTGCTTCCGCCGCCGATCGTGCGGCGCGACCGTCGCGCCGTCGATCACCGGCGCGCCCTGCTTGATCAGGAAATCGCGGAACAGCCCGGTCACCTGCGAGATGCGGCGATCGGCGAGCGTGACCACGTACCACTCACGCTCGATCGGGTTGCCGGGAAACGGCAATTGCCCGAGCAGCCCCGTGCGCAACTCGAGCGCGCATGCGTGCAGCGACAGGAACGCAATGCCGAGCCCGGCTTCGGCCATCTGCTTGATCGCCTCGTTGCTCGACAGTTCCGAGCCCACGTGGAACCGGTAGCCGGCCGTCTTGAACAGCGTCTCGACGGTCGAGCGCGTGCCCGCGCCGCGTTCACGCACGAGCAGGTGGGCGGATTCGAGATCCTTCAGCGTGACGCGCTTGCGCTGCATCAGCGGATGCGTCGGCGCGGCGACGAACACCATCGGATGCTTCGCGAATTCGACCGCGTGCGTGCGCAGCTCCTTCGGCGCGCTGCCCATCACCGCGAGATCGATTTCATGCGTGGCGAGCATGCGGATGATGTCGTCGCGGTTGCCGACCTTGAAATAGGTCTTCACGTGCGGACGCGTCGCGGTGAATTTGACGAGCAACGGCGGAATCAGATACTCGGCGGTCGTGATCGCGCCGATGCGCAGCGTGCCGCCGAGATCGCCCGTCAGCGCGGCCACCTCGTCGCCGGCCTCGCTCCACAGATGCAGGATCTCGCGCGCGTAGCGCGCGACGATTTCGCCGGCCGCGGTCAGCTGCACGCCGCGCCCCACCCGCTGCAGCAAAGCGGCGCCCACCGCCTCCTCGAGCAGCCGAACCTGCAGCGATACGGCGGGCTGCGTCAGGTTCAGCTCCTCGGCCGCGCGGGACACGCTACCGAGCCGCGCAATCATGTCGAGCGCCTTCAACTGCCGGAACGTTGCGGTCTTTCCTATAAGTGAATACATATGAGTCGCTTATAAACATTAAATTGTTTGCGCAGGTTCGAAACTATATCGTCGGTTCCTGAGGAATGTCATTCGAATCATCATCAAGCGGGAGCCCAACATGAACCACAACACGCACACCGTTGCAACGGACCGCGCACCACCCACGCCGCGCATCGTGATCGTCGGCGGCGGGGCCGGCGGCCTGCAACTCGCGACGCGCCTCGGCGACACGGTCGGGCGCCGCGGGCAGGCCGAAGTCGTGCTCGTCGACCGCTACCCGACGCACTTCTGGAAGCCGCTGCTGCACGAAGCCGCATCCGGCCATCGCGATCCGGCGACGCACACGATCGAATACGTCGCGCAGGCGAAGCGCCACGGCTTCCGGTTCGTGCAGGGCGCGCTGCAGGCGCTCGACCGCGCGACGCGCACGGTGACGATCGCCGCCGTGCACGACGCCGACGGCACCGAGATCCTGCCGCAGCGCGAACTCGGCTACGACGACCTCGTGCTCGCCGTCGGCAGCGTGACGAACTTTTTCAACGTTCCGGGCGCGGCCCGCCACGCGCTGCCGCTCGAAAACCTCGACCAGGCGGAAGATTTTCGGCGCAAGTTCCTCGCCGCATGCACGCGGGCCAACCACGCGGCCGAGCAGCATCCGGCGCGGCGCGCGGCACCGGTCTGCATCAGCGTGATCGGCGCGGGCGCGACGGGCGTCGAACTGGCCGCGGCGCTGCGTCACGCGGTCCAGCAACTGACGACGTATCGCTTCAAGGCGCTGGTGTCCACGCGCGACGTGCACATCCGGCTGATCGAAGGCGGGGCGCGCATCCTGCCGGCGCTCGACGAGCGGCTGTCGGCGCGCATGCATGCGCAGTTGCGCACGCTGAGCGTCGACGTGCTGACGGATACGCGCGTCGCGCAAGTCGATGCCGACGCGGTCACGACCGCGACCGGCGAGCGGCTGGCGAGCGACATCACGATCTGGGCGGCCGGCGTGGCCGGCCCCGCGATCCTGCGGGAGCTCGGCGGTATCGCGCTCAACCGGTCGAACCAGGTGATCGTGACCGACACGCTGCAAACGCCCGACGATGCGCACGTGTATGCGTTCGGCGATTGCGCCGCGTGCCCGTCGGCCGATGCGCTGAGCGTGCTGCCGCCGCGCGCGCAGGTCGCGCACCAGCAGGCCGTGTACCTCGGCGACGCGTTCGCGCGGCGCCTCGCCGGCAAGCCGGTGGCGCGCTTCGCGTTCCGCGATGCGGGCACCGTGGTGTCGCTCGGCCACACCGGCGCCGTCTATCAGGCCGACTTCGGCGCGCGGCCGCGCTCGGTGATCGTCGACGGGCTCGCCGCGATCGGGCTGTACAAGTTCCTGTACCGCAAGCATCTGTTCAGCGTGTACGGACTGAAGCGCGCGCTGTTCCAGTCGCTCGGGCACTGGCTGCAACGCCGCAACCAGCCGTCGATCAAGCTGCACTGAGCGCGGCTTGCACGGTGCCGCAACACCGCGTATCGCGCGCACCACGCGATACGCGGCCCGCTGCGGCGCACGGCCGTGGTGCAGCGATCGGCTGCGCATGTTTGGTGCATCGGGCGAAGGCCGTCGCGCCGATGCCGAACCTGCGTGTCGTGCTGCATCGCGCACTTCCGCACCAGTCATGGCCCGCGATGCCATTCATTAGTTGAATCGTATGGGTCGGATATAAATATTAATTGGTCGCATATTCCGGATCGACGCTAAGGTATCGAGCATTCCCGTCCGCGAACGGATCGTCACGTGTCAGGAGAGGAATCACCGTGGTCATTGAAGCCATCGTCACCCGTCTCGATGCTGCATTCGCGCAGATCGAAGCGACACCCGATTCGCACGAAGCACGCAACCAGCGCGACGCCATCATCCAGTGGCTCGACAGCGCATCCGAGCAAGGCTATCGGCTCGGCCTCGTCACGACGCTGCCGGCCGCCCGCCTCAGCGACATGTTCGAGGGGCAGTTCGGCCGCGCGACCCTCGACCGCTTCGCGGTCGTCGTGACCGACGCCGATCAGCAGGATGCCGCAGCGAACCGCCATCCGTTCGACGTCGCGCTGCAAGCGCTCGGCGTACCGCCCGAATGCGCGGTGGGCGTCGCCAGCAGCGAGCCGGAGCGCCGCGAAGCCGAGATCTTCGGCCTGTCGCGATGCATGCGCGTCACCGATACGATGCACGCGCTCGCATCGGCAAGCGTGCACTGAACCGCGCGCGTTCATACCGATACACTCGGCTGGTCGGGCGCGATGGCGCGCCATGCCGATCATCGTCTGACGACGCGCTGGCATTTTTGCCGTCAAAGTCGGCTGCGACATTCGCCGGCCTGATCGATTTCTTCCCGAGGCGGGACGGTGCGTGCATCGTCTCGCTCGTCGCGCAACGGGCCGGTTCACCGATACACAGAAGGTTGTGACACCAAGACGAAGATCGCTGCGGCGGTCGACGCGGTGAACGGGCGGCGTCATCGGAAAGGCTGAACGTCCGCGACGCGGAGCCTGTCACGTACCGGATGACAAAGCGGCTGCATGACGATTTCTTCAACGCGGTCGATGCAATCGCACGCGGCGGCCCGATACGCGCCGCAACGCTGCGCTCCCATTCGCATCCGTCATGGGCCTGAAGAACGCTTTCATGGCAACGCCGCACGCGCGGCTACGGTCCAACGCGGAACCGCATGCGAACAGCCAGCGGCCGCGCCGAAACTCCGCCGACACCGCGAGGTCGAACGAGCATCGTCGGAGAAAGTGACATGAACCACACCGCCCCGCTCGCCATCCTGCTCGTGCTCGTTGCCGCCAGCTCGCCCGCATACGCCGACGCGAGCGCCAACATCCCCACCGCGCAGGTTCCGCCGCAGCAGAAGAACTGCGTGCCGTCCTCCAGCGTGCGTCAGCCTTCGAATCGGCCGCCGATCCGCGTATGCGTCGGCGATTCCGACACGCAGCTGAACCTGCCGTGGTTCGTCACCGACGTGCTCACCGCCGTGGACACGCGTCAATCGCCTCGCGCCCTGTTGCACCGGATGCGCGACGATTTCTGAATCCCGGCGCGCCGGACGCTTCGGCCTACAGCGCGCCATAACGCGGCGTTCCCGGATTGGCCGCGGTATCACCCAGATAACCGACGTTCATACGAGATAGGCGGCTGATGGCAACGTATGCGCCGTCCCACGAATATTTACGATCACACGTTAATCTACGACACAGCATTCAATTAACAAACTACGATCAACAATTGAGGGATCCATCGTATACTTGCCGCACACCGTCCTCGTGCCAAGAGAAGGTGGGTTCCGCCCGGCCGCATTCGATGCGGCCGGGTTTTTTTACGCGCCATCAATATATATGCATAATCGATGTATGTTATGGAGAGCCGCGTCGAACCCGTGTCCCCGCATCGTTATCGCTTCGCGTGTGTCGCGAGCGTAGAATCGACTGACGTCCCGCTACCGGCGCGGACCGCCGCGCTCCGGCCAGGCACGGCGAATGCTTCGCGCCCATTCATCGACCGGTTCGACGAGCATGCCCATACGGACAACAACGAGCGCGACCCGACGAACGTCCGCGTCCACGCCGGGCGCGAAGCCGGTATTCCATCGCGCCGACGCCGCGCAGCACATCGTGTTGCCGATTGCCCTCCTCGCCTGCATCGTCGTGCTCGTCCTCGCGCTCGTCATGGCCGACCGCATGGCGCGCGACTCGGTCACGCGCCACGAGCGCACGGTCGCGACCGATATCGCGATCTCGATCGACCATATCCTCGACGGCGTGCGCTCACGGCATCCCGGCGAACTCGACGCGCTGATCGGCCGGCCCTGCGCCAGCGTGTCCAGAACGCTCGCCGAAGCGGCCACGCGGCTGCGCTACCTCCGTGCGGTCGGACTGGTCAACGGCGGCCGCGTCACCTGCTCGTCCGCGCTCGGCCCGGTCGATGTTCCGCTCGAGGTTTACACGCGCACGCCGGCGTCGGCCGGCACGACGCTCGCGCTGCTGGAGCAGACGCCGTTTCAGCGCGGCGTGCCGGTGCTCGCGGTCGTGCGGGCGGCAACGCCGGGCTCGGGCGTGCTGTACCTGATCGAAGGCGACTATGTGGCCGACATGCTCGCGTACGGCGCGCGCTTCGGCGCGGCGACGGCCACGCTGTCGGTCGCGGGCTGGGGCGGCCTCGATCAGCGCGGCCGCTTCATGCCGCCGCACCCGGCGGCCGCGCCGGCGGGCAGCGCGATCACGTCGAGCGCGTGGCCGTTCACGGTGTCGGTCGCGGCGTCGCAACCGTACGTCTCGCAGGTGTATCGGCGCTATCGGCTCGTCTGCCTGACGATCGCGCTGCTCGTGAACGGTCTCGTCGCGGCCGCGTACCTGCTGGCGATGGCGCCGCGCCGGCTGCTGCTGAAGGCGGTCCGCCACGCGCTCAAGCGCGGCGAGCTTCACGTCGTCTACCAGCCGATCGTCGACGTCGAGACGCGCCGAACGGTCGGCGTCGAGGCGCTGCTGCGCTGGCAGCATCCCAAATGGGGGGCCATCGGTCCGGCGGCATTCGTCCCCGAGGTCGAGTCGAGCTCGATCCTGCCGAAGATCACCGAATTCGTGCTGCGCACGGCCGTATCGGAATTGGCCGACCTGGCGCCGTCGACGCCGCTGCGCATCGCGATCAACATCGCACCGCAGGACCTCGAACGGCCGCGCTTCGTCGCCCTCGTCGCCGAGGCGATTCGCCGGCTGCCGCCGGGATGCACGCTGGTGCTCGAAGTCACCGAGCGCGTCCTGCTCGAGAAGAATGCACGCACGACGGAGATGTTCGCCGCGCTGCGCGCGACGGGCGCGAAGTTCGCGATCGACGATTTCGGCACGCATCACAGCAATCTCGACCTGCTGTCGCGCTTTCCGTTCGACTACGTGAAGATCGATCGCCAGTTCATCTCGCAGCTGACGACCGGCAACGCCAGGCTGATCGAGGGCATCGCGGCGCTGGCGCGCCATTACGACGTGACCGTCATCGCCGAGGGCGTGGAGACGGAGGAGCAGCATCGCGCGCTACGCGCCGTCGGCGTGCAATATGCGCAGGGCTTTCTGTATCACCGGCCGCAAGACCCGGAGAATTTGAAGCGCGATTTCGCGGCGATGCCGGCCTGAGCGCGCCGCGTCGCGCGCCCGCGTGCGGGCGCCGTCGCGAGGCGGCGCCGACGGGCCGCGGTGCTGGCGCTGGTGCTGGTGCTGGTGCTGGTGCTGGTGCTGGTGCTGGTGCTGGTGCTGGTGCTGGTGCTGCTGCAAACGCCCACGCGAGCATCAACGCCAACGCCGAAGCGAGCACCAATCCCCATCGCGGCCCAGCCAGCGACGAACCCACCGCACCGCGACCGAGCACGCGGCGCAACCGCCACGCAGAACGAGTATCCCGATGACGCCAGACCATCCGCCGCCCATCCCTTCGAACCGCGAGCCGGTCGCGCACGATCAGCCGCTGCTCCACCGCTACGCGGAGTTCCGGTTCCAGACGGTCGTCTCGTCGATCACCGACTATGCGGTGTTCATGCTCGACACGCACGGCAACGTCGCGACGTGGAACGCGGGCGCGGAGCGCATCAAGGGCTACCGCGAGGACGAGATCGTCGGCCGCCATTTCTCGCGCTTCTATCCGCCCGACGCGATCGCCGCCGGCCGCCCGGCTCAGGCGCTCGAAACCGCGGTCGCGTCCGGGCACTTCCAGGACGAAAGCTGGCGCGTCCGCAAGGACGGTTCGCGCTTCTGGGCCAGCGTGACGATCACGGCCGTGCGCGACGAGTCGAACACACTACGCGGCTTCATCAAGATCACGCGCGACATGACCGAGCGCAAGCGCGTCGAGGAACTGGAAACGGCCACGCGGCGGCTCGACGTGTTCATCGCGACACTCGCGCACGAGTTGCGCAACCAGCTCGCACCGCTGCAGCACACGATCGGCATCCTTCACAGCCTGCCGGCGGCCGGGCTCGGCCCCGCGCTCACGCAATGCAAGGACATCGCCGAGCGGCAGATCGGCCAGCTCGTGCGGCTCGTCGACGATCTGCTCGACATCGGCGGCATCAAGACCGACAAGGTGGATCTGCAGCAAGCGCCACTGAACGTGCGCGACATCGTCTATCGCAGCGTGCAGAGCATCCAGCCGAAGGTCGATGCACGCGGACAGCGCATCGTCGTGCGCCTGCCACCCGCGCCGGTGATCGTGCGCGGCGACGACGTGCGGCTCGTGCAGGTGCTGTACAACCTGCTCGACAACGCATCGAAGTATTCGCCGAACGGCGAGCACATCGAAGTCCACGTGCGCACCGAGGCGAGCGTGGTCGCGATCGACGTCGTCGATCGCGGGATCGGCATCGTCCCCGGCGCGCAGGAGTCGATCTTCGAGCTGTTCGAACAGGACAGCAGCGCGGGCCGCCTTGCGGCCGGCGGGCTCGGTCTCGGCCTCGCGATCTGCCGCAAATTCGTCGGCCTGCACGGCGGCAGCATCACCGCCGACAGCGCCGGCATCGGCAAGGGTTCGTCGTTTACCGTGCGGCTGCCGCTCGCGCAGCCGGCCGAACGCGTCGAGCCGGCGCGCGTCGCACCGGCACCGCTCACGACGCGCCCGCTGCGCATCCTGGTCGTCGACGACAATCGCGAAGCGGCCGACACCCTCGCCGTCCTGCTGGAGATCAAGGGCCACACGGCGCGCGTCGCCTACCACGCGCGCGATGCGGTGCCGCTCGCGCGCGACTTCGCACCGCAGCTGATGCTGATCGACCTGAGCATGCCCGACGTCAACGGCTTCGAGCTGCTGCGTGAACTGAACGCGACGCGCATCGCGCCCGATGCATTCCGTGTCGCGCTGTCGGGGCACGTGCGTTCGTCCGATCGCAAGGAAACCGCCGACGCCGGCTTCAACGACCATTTCGCGAAGCCGATTCCGATCGAGGCGCTCGATGCGTTGCTCGCGCGCGTCGACGCCGCTGCGCAGCGCCACGGCCAAGGTTGAGCACGCTGCTCGGTGCGGCACGCGCAACGCGCGGCCCGCCCGCGCCTCCTGACGCCTGATGCCATCGACGCACGCGCGGCGGCCGGCACGCGCAAGCGCTAAAATTCGCCGCCTGGGCATCCACGACGAGCGAGCGTTTTGACGGAGTTCGAGCAGGGTTTCATCCTCACCCGCCACTGGCGGGACACCGCGTCCGGCATCGAGATCGAGTTCTGGCTGGCAACCGAACACGGTCCGCGCCGGGTGCGGTTGCGCCCGCAGGAAGCCGTCGCGTTCGTGCCGGCGCAGCAGCAGGCGCTCGCCGAGCGCGCGCTGGCCGGCGAGCGCGATGCCGAATGGCGTCCGCTCGCGCTGCGCGACTTTCGTCAGCGCCCGGTGGCCGGCCTCTACTGCCGTCGCTACCGCCATCTGAGCGCACTGCAGAAGCGCCTCGCGTCGGCCGGCGTCGACGTGTACGAAGCCGACGTGCAGCCGCCCGACCGCTACACGATGGAGCGCTTCATCACCGCGCCCGTGCTGTTTCGCGGCGCCGTCGCCGCCGACGGCACGCTGACCGACGGCGAACTGAAACCGGCGGCCGATTACCGGCCGACGCTGCGCTGCGTGTCGCTCGACATCGAGACGAGCGTGAACGGCGAGCTGTATTCGATCGCGCTCGAAGGCTGCGGACAGCGACAGATCTACATGCTCGGGCCGCCGAACGGCGACGCGCGGGCCATCGACTTTCGCCTCGACTACTGCGACAGCCGCGCCGAGCTTCTCGCGCGGCTCAACGACTGGTTCGCCGAGCACGATCCCGATGCGGTGATCGGCTGGAACCTCGTGCAATTCGACCTGCGCATCCTGCACGCGCACGCGCAGCAGTACGGCGTCGCGCTGAAACTCGGGCGCGGCGGCAGCCCGCTGGAATGGCGCGCGCACGGCCAGCAGCCCGATCACTTCTTCGCGGGCGCGGCCGGGCGCCTGATCCTCGACGGCATCGACATGCTGAAATCGGCGACGTGGACGTTTCCGTCGTTCAGCCTTGAATACGTGTCGCAGGCGCTGCTCGGCGAAGGCAAGTCGATCGACAACCCATATCAGCGGATGGACGAGATCCAGCGCCGCTTCGACCACGACAAGCCGGCGCTCGCGCACTACAACCTGAAGGACTGCGAGCTCGTCACGCGAATCTTCGCGAAGGCCGACCTGCTGTCGTTCGCGCTCGAGCGCGCGACCGTCACGGGCCTCGCGGCGGACCGCACGGGCGGCTCGGTCGCGGCGTTCACGCATCTGTACCTGCCGCGCATGCACCGGCTCGGCTACGTCGCGCCGAACCTCGGCGACGTGACCGGCCAGAACAGTCCCGGCGGCTTCGTGATGGATTCGCGACCCGGCCTGTACGACTCGGTGCTCGTGTTCGACTACAAGAGCCTCTATCCGTCGATCATCCGCACGTTCCTGATCGATCCGGCCGGCCTGATCGAAGGGCTCACGCATCCGGACGATGCGGCATCGGTGCCCGGCTTTCTCGGCGCGCGCTTCTCGCGCACCGCGCATTGCCTGCCCGACATCGTGCGACGCGTGTCGGAAGGCCGCGACGAAGCGAAACGCCGGCGCAACGCGCCGCTGTCGCAGGCGCTGAAGATCATCATGAATTCGTTCTACGGCGTGCTCGGCTCGACCGGCTGCCGCTTCTTCGATCCGCGGCTCGCGTCGTCGATCACGATGCGCGGCCACGAGATCATGCATCGCACGCGCGAGCTGATCGAGGCACAGGGCTACGAGGTGATCTACGGCGACACCGATTCGACGTTCGTGTGGCTCGGCCGCGCACACGACGACGACGCGGCGGCCGCCACCGGCCGCGCGCTCGTCGCGCAAGTGAACATTTGGTGGCGCACGCATCTGCGCGAACGCTACGGGCTCGACAGCGCGCTCGAGCTGCAATACGAGCGGCACTACCACCGCTTCCTGATGCCGACCGTGCGCGGTGCTGAGGAAGGCAGCAAGAAGCGCTACGCGGGCCTCGCGCGCGCGGCGGACGGCGGCGACGATCTCGTCTTCAAGGGGCTCGAAACGGTGCGCACCGACTGGACGCCGCTCGCGCAGACGTTCCAGCGCGAACTGTACCGGCGCGTGTTCAAGCGCGAGCCGTACCAGGATTTCATCCGCGACTACGTCAGGCGCACGCTCGCCGGCGAATACGATGCGCAGCTGATCTATCGAAAGCGGCTGCGCCGGCCGTTGAGCGAATATCAGCGCAACGTGCCGCCGCACGTGCGCGCCGCGCGGATCGCCGACGAATTCAACCAGGCGCGCGGGCGTCCGCCGCAGTACCAGCGCGGCGGGTGGATCAGCTACGTGATGACGACCGCCGGCCCGGAGCCGCTCGAAACGATGCGCTCGCCGATCGACTACGCGTTCTACGTGAGCCGCCAGCTGCAGCCGGTCGCCGATGCGATCCTGCCGTTCCTGCGCGACGATTTCGAACGCGTGATCTCCGGCCAGGGGCAATTGTTCTGACGTCGCGCGGCTGCGCGAGCGGCCGTTCCTTCATACGGTTGCGCGTGCAACCGCCTCGCCTGTATCCGCCGTGTGCCGATCGGCATTCCGACGGCCGCGTGCATCGAGCGATAAGTAAAACCGATCGACCCGGTCGGAAATCCGACTTGGACGGCGCGCACGCCGCAGCGCACAATTTCGTCCATCGCAATCGAATGAAACCCTGATCCTTCGCAATGCGTTTTCGTGGCGCCCGCGCTGAACGACCGCGTATCGCCACACGCTTGAATAACAAGGAAAAGGCGCGCTCGCCGTGCTTGAAATGCCTCCAACGAACCATCCCTGCGTGCGCCGCCGCGTTCGCGCACGCTCCGTTTCCGTCCGCCGCGACGCATGCAGCCCACCGGTGCCGCACGACATGACGTGCAGCACGCCGCCTCCGGCGCCGTAACGCGCCCGCAGCAAACACTACTCCCCCGTCTCGCCCGAGGAAACCGACGTGTCGCAAGCCACCGTCGCGCCGCTACGGCCGCGCGACCCCTTCTCCATCGATCCGAGAAAGCTGCTGTTCTCGGTCACCACCTTCGTCGCGGCCGCGCTCGTGCTGCTGATCTCGTTCGCCGTCAGCTTTCCGCGCCCGTGGTGGGCGCTGCTCACGGTATACGTGACCGCACAGCCGATGGCCGGCACGTTCCGACCGAAGACCATCTATCGCGTGGCCGGCATCGCGACCGGCGCGATCGTCACCGTTGCGGTCGCACCCAATCTGCAGAACTCGCCGGCGCTGCTGGTGCTGTGCCTCGCGCTGTGGATCGGCTTCTGCATCTATCTCGCGGTGCTCGATCGTACGCCGCGCGCGTTCCTGTTCCAAATGGCGGCGTTCAGCTCGGCCGTGATCTGCTTTCCGTATCTCGACGATCCGACCAACATCTTCATTACCGCCGCGTCGCGCGTCGAGGAAATGTCGGTCGCGATCCTGTGCGTGACGATCGCGCACCGCGTCGTGAAGCCCGCGAACAACCGGCCGGTAATTCACGAACGCGCGCTGTCGTTTCTCGGCGATGCATGCCGCTGGACCGCCGAGGCGTTCGGCACCCGCCACGCGCGCCTCGAACACGCGCATCGCCGCAAGCTCGCCGCCGATGTGACGGAGCTCGGCATCATCGCGACGGCGCTGCCGTTCGATCAGCGCTTCGCGCTCGCGACGCGCGACACCGTCACCGCATTGCAGCACCGCCTTGCCGCGCTGCTGTCGATCGCGTCGGCCGCGGCGAACCGGCTCGACCAGCTGCGCGCGCTGAACGCGGTCGATGCGGACACCGCCACGCTCGTCGACGCGGTGATCGCCGACCTGCACGCGTCACAGGAGGTCGGCGACGCGCTCGACGCCGGCCTCGCCGCGCGCTGCCGCGCCCTTGCCGCCGAGCGGCTGCACGATTCGACGTGGACGTCGCTGCTCGCCGCGAGCCTGTTCGACCGCACCGCCGATTTCATCGACACGCTGCACGCGGCCCGCACGCTGGTGCGCAGCTTCGCCGCAAGCGACGCCGAGCTCGCGCGCCACCTGACGCCCGCGGACGCCACGCGCCGCTTCGCGCTCGCGCGCGATCACGGGCTCGCGCTGCTTGCCGGCGCGGCGACGGCCACCGCGATCGTCATCTACTGCGCGGTGTGGATTCTCCTCGCCTGGCCGAACGGGTCCGCGACCGCCGCCTTCGCCGCGCTCGTCACCTGCTCGTTCGCGGCGCAGGACGATCCGGCGCCGATGATCGGCCGCTACCTCGTGTCGACGCTCGTCACGTTTCCGCTCGCCGCGCTGTACCTGTTCGTGATCCTGCCGCGGGTCGACGGCGCCGGGATGCTGATCCTGACGCTCGCGCCGGCGCTCGTCTGGATGGGCTACATCCAGGCCGATCCCGCACGCACCGCGCGCGCGCTTCCGATGTTCTCCTGCTTCATCGTCGCCATGGGCTTTCTCGATCGTTTCCAGGCCGACTTCGCGCTGTTCCTCAACACGGGGCTCGCGCAGATCGGCGGCATCGCCACGACGCTGGTCGTGAGCAAACTGTTCCGCTCGGCCAGCACGCGCTGGACCGCATACCGGATCGTGCGCCAGAACTGGGCCGATCTCGCGCAGATGGCCGACCCGCGCCGGCCGCTCGATGCGGCCACGTGGACGGCGCGCGCGATCGACCGGCTCGGTCAGGTCGCAACACGCATGGCGTTCGCCGATCCGGACGACGCGTTGCACGCGGTCGACGGGCTGAGCGACCTGCGCATCGGCCGCAACATCATCCAGGCGCGCGAGGGGCTCGATCGAGGCGACGCGAATACGCGCCCGGCAATCGAGGCCGCGCTCGCGCAGGTGTCGAACCTGTATCGCGCGCGCGCCAACGCCCGCCATCCGATTGCAGCCGACGCAACGCTGATGCGCGCGCTGAATCGCGCGATCGCGGCCGTCGCGCGCGACCCCGCCGGCCGCGACGACGCCACGCTGCTCGCGCTGGTCGGCATGCGCTGCAACCTGTTTCCGCATGTTCAACTCGTCGAAGGAACGACGCGATGATCGAAGAGATCCACATTTTCGGCATCTACATGCCATCCGCGCTCGCCTGGGCCGTCGTCGCGCTCGGCGTCACGTTCATGCTGCGCGGGATGCTGGTGCGGCTGCGCCTGCACCTGCTGCTGTGGCAGCCCGCACTGCTCGAACTCGCCGCCTTCTTCGCGCTGTGGTGGGGTATCGCCCGCATTGCCGACGCCTGTCTCCCGCATCGACTCCTCTCCTGAACATGAAGCAAATCATTCCGCTGCTGCGTACCGTGCTGACGGCCGCCATCCTCGCCGGCATCGTCGCCGCGATCTACGGACTATGGGTGCGTTACCAGATCGAGCCGCTCACGCGCGACGGCAAGGTGCGCGCCGACGTGGTGCCGATCGCGCCCGACGTGAGCGGCCTCGTCACCGACGTGCGCGTGCACGACAACCAGAAAGTGACGAAGGGCCAGGTGCTGCTGGTGATCGATCCGTCCCGCTACCGGATCGCGCTCGAACAGGCCGATGCGAACCTCGCGAGCGAGCAGGCCGAACTCGACGAGGCGATCCGCGAAGACCGCCGCAATCGCGCGATGCCCGACGTGGTGGCCGAGGAGTCGGCGCAACAGGGCGCGACGCGCGTCGAGAAGCTGCGCGCGGCGCTCGCGCAGGCGCATTCCGCGCGCGACCTCGCGGCGCTGAACCTCGAACGGACGCTCGTGCGCGCACCGGTCGACGGCACCGTGACCAACGTCGGGCTGCTGCCCGGCGTGTACCTGAGCGCCGGCAAGGGCGCGATGGCGCTGGTCAACGACACGTCGCTGCGCGTGGAAGGCTACTTCGAGGAAACCAAGCTGCCCGCGATTCACGTCGGCGATCCGGCCAGCATCTATCTGATGGGCGTCGCGAGCGAGATTCGCGGCCACGTGCAGAGCGTCGCGGGCGGCGTCGAGGACCGCGAGCGCGCGGGCGGCGACGCGCAGCTCGCGAACGTGAACCCGGCGTTCACGTGGGTGCGGCTCGCGCAGCGCATCCCGGTGCGCATCGCGATCGATTCGGTGCCGCCCGGCGTGCGGCTCGTGCCGGGGCAGACCGCGTCGGTCGAGATTCACGCACGCGCCGGCGACGTCACGGTGCGCCGGAGCCTGCCATGGTGAGCGTGCGCAAAGCGTGGATCGCCGCGCTCGGCCTCGCGCTCGCCGCCTGCGCGGAGGTCGGCCCGGACTATCGCGTGCCGCCTGCCGCGCTCGCGAACGCGCCGGCCGCCAGCGGCGCGTTCGTTGCGGGTGCAACGGCCGCGTCGAATGCGCCGTTGCCCGCTCGCTGGTGGCGGCTGTACGACGATCCGGCGCTCGACGCGCTGATCGAGCGGGCGCTCGCGAGCAACGTCGATCTGCGCGCCGCGCAGGCGAACCTCGAGCGCAGCAGCGCGCTGCTCGCGGCGGCGCGCACGGCGCGCGAGCCGAGCGTGGGCTTCGACGCGTCGACGAACTACACGCAGCAATCCGCCGCAGCGGTGCTGTCGCACGTCGAGCCGCCGCGGCACGAGATCTACAACATCGGCTTCACGATGAGCTACGACCTCGATCTGTTCGGCGGCATCCGGCGCGGAATCGAGGCGGCGTCCGCCGACCACGAGGCCGTCGCCGCCGCGCGCGATCTGGTGCGCGTGAACGTCGCCGCCGAAGTCGCGCGCGCGTATTCGGACCTGTGCAATGCCGGAAACCGGATCGACGTGCTGCAGCGGGCGATCGCGCTGCAGCAGCAGCGCCTCGCGTTGACGCGCCAGTTGATCGCTAATGGCCGCGCGCCGAGCTTCGAAGCGCAGCGCGACAGCGGTGCGATCGACGACAGCCGCGCGGCGCTCGCGCCGCTGCAGGCGCGCCGGCTGAATGCGGCGTTCCGGCTCGCGACGCTGATGGGCGAGCCGCCGGAGAACTACGATCGCGCGCTGCTGTCGTGCCGCAAGCCGCTCGAACTGGCCGCGCCGATTCCGTCCGGCGACGGCCGCGCGCTGCTCGCGCGCCGTCCGGACGTGCGCGCGGCCGAGCGCCGGCTTGCCGCGTCGACCGCACGCATCGGCGTCGAAACCGCGGCGCTGTATCCGGACATCAAGCTCGGCGCGAGCATCGGCTCGACCGGCGGCGCGGCCGCGTTCCTCACGCCGTTGACGAACCGCTTCGCGGTCGGGCCGATGGTGACCTGGGATCTGCATCGCAGCGCGATCCGCGACCGCATCGACGCGGCCCGCGCCGACAGCCGCGCGAGCCTCGCGCATTTCGATGCGACGGTGCTCACGGCGTTGCGCGAAACGGAGACGTCGCTGAACACGTACGCCGCCGCGCTCGAACGCCTGCAACGTCTGCAGGCAGCGCGCGACGCCGCGCGCGACGTGATGGAGCGTACCGACGAACTGCGCCATGGCGGCCGGGTCGGCGGCCTCGTCGCGCTCGATGCGCGGCGCACGTGGCTCGCGGCCGAAACGGCCGTCGCCGCGGCACGGCAGCAGGTGAACGACGACCAGATCGCGACCTTCCTCGCGCTCGGAGGCGGCTGGCAATGAGCACCGTCGACGATCCGATGCTCGCGCGGCCGGCGCATAATGGCGGGATGCCCGCCCCACGCGACTCGCGAATCAATCCGCGCAAGATGAAGTTCACACAACGCAGCCCGCTGCTTCGCAACATCAGTTATTTGCTGGCGATCGACGAGCATCGCAATTTCACGCGCGCCGCCGAAGCGCTGAGCGTGTCGCAGTCGGCGCTGTCGCAGAAGGTGCGCCAGCTCGAGGACGAGCTCGGCGCGCAACTGTTCGATCGCAGCGGCCGCGTGGTACAGCTCACCGACTTCGGCAGCGTGTACCTCGAATACGTGCGCCGCGCGCACAACGATCTGGTCACCGCGCAACGCGCGCTGCACGACGTGCACGACCTGTCGCGCGGGCAACTACGGATCGGCTTCACGCCGACCTTCACCGAATACCTCGTCGCGCCGGTGATCGAGCAGTTCCACGAACGCTATCCGGGCATCGTGATCGAGATCACCGAGATGTCGCTCGATGCGGTCGAGACCGCACTCGGCGACGACCAGGTCGATCTCGCGTTCGGCTTCGTCGATGTGCGCTCCGACGAAATCGAGGCCGAAGCGCTGTTTCCCGAACAGCTGATGCTGGTGGTCGGCCGCACGCATGCGCTGACCGCGCAACGCGAGCCCGTCACGCCGACGCAGCTCGCCGATACGCCGCTCGCACTGCTGACGACGAGCTTCGTGTCGCGCTTCTACGTCGACAGCTATTTCCAGTCGTACGACATGCAGCCCGACGTCGCATTGCAGGCCAATTCGATCAGCGCCGTGCTGAAGATCGTGAGCCGCGGCAAGATCGCGACGATCCTGCCCGGCACGATCGAGTTCGAGCATCGCGATCTGCAATACGTGCCGCTCGACCCGCCGTTCCCGGTGCGCACCGTCGCACTGCTGCGCCGCAAGGGCGCGTATCGCACGGTCGCGTCGACGGCATTCGCGGAGCTGGTGCGCGAGATGCTCGACCATGGCAGCCTGTCATCGCTGCGTACGCTGACGGCGCGCGAGCAGGGCTGACGGCGGCGGCGCCGCCGCAATCTCCACCGCAATCTCCAGATCGATCGTCCGCCGCATCACGGATGCGGCGGTCGTTTCTTGCGTCGTCGTTTCGTTGCGCATGCATCGATCAACGATCGATCCGCCTTATCGACCGCATCGGAAATACGCCTTGGACACGCTCAGGGTTTTCCATCATTCTCCCCTCATCGATTCGATGTGAATCGGTCGCGCCGAATAGCGGCGTCGACGGGCCCGGCGCCCATGTCGCACGATCCTTCCGTAGCACGCCGACACACTCGACAAGAAGAATCTGACACGCTCCCGGCCATCGACGGCCTGCGTCGGCGATGCCCACGTCCCGAATCGAACGCGTGTAAAACCCGTTTGGTCTAATTGGAATCCTGAATGTCCCGGTCCGCTTCCCTTTCCGTTCTCGCCACCTTCATCGCGCTTTGCGGCATCACGGTCACCGCACCCGCATCCGCGCAACAGCAACCGGCGGCGCCCGCCTCGCAGCAGCAATCGAGCAGCATCGCCTCTGTCGTAGCGGTCGCCGCCGCGCATGCAGGCGATGACGCATGCGCACACGGCGCCACCGAAACGAAGGCCGTCGCCGCACCGGTGCGCGTCGCCCCGACCCGCACGCCCGATGCACCGAATGCACCTGAGGCCGGCTGCATCGGCCCGGCGAGCTTCTGCAACGTCTACTTCGGCAGCTGATCCGCCGCCGCCACCGCCCCTTCCAACAGGAATCGTCGTGAATCATCTGTTCAGTGCGATGCGGGTCTTTCTCAAGGTTGCCGACACGCATCACTTCTCCCATGCCGCTCACCAGCTGAACCTGTCGCCGTCGCTCGTGACGCGCTACGTCGGCGATCTCGAATCGCACCTCGGCGTGAAGCTGTTGCAACGCTCGACGCGCAAGACGGTGCTCACCGAAGTCGGCGTCCGCTATGCGCAAGGCTGCCGCTCGCTGCTCGCCGACCTGTCCGAGATCGAGTCGCGCGCGACGCAGGAATCGAGCCGGATCCGCGGCGATCTGAACGTCGTCGTGCTGCACAGCTTGATGTCGCCGGAGCTGGCCGCGCTGTTTGCCGAGTACCAGTCGCGCCATCCCGAGGTGTCGCTGCACATCACGCTGACCGAGTCGGAAGTCGATCTGCTCGGCGGTGGCTTCGACTGCGGGATCGTCGCCGATACGATGATCTCGTCGCTCTCGGTCGTGTCGCGCGCGCTGGCCCATGCGCCGCTCGTCGCGGTCGCATCGCCCGGCTACCTGCTCGCCATGACCGCGCCGCAGCAGCCCGCCGACCTCGCCGCGCACCGGATCGTCGGCGTCGCGACAGGCGCGAAGACGTGCCGGTGGGTTGCCCCGGACGGCACCGTGAACGCGCTCCACGTCGAGCCGCGCGTCACCGTGAACAGCGCGCTGATGCAGCGTCAGCTCGCGCTTGCGGGCGGCGGTATCGCGCTGCTGCCCGAATTCGCGGTGGCGAGCGATCTGCGCAGCGGCGCGCTGAAACGCGTGCTCGCCGATTACCGACTCGTCAGCGACGGCGTCGCCGTGTCGCTCGTGTATCCCGGCCGCGAGTTCCTGCCGGGCAAAGTGCGCGCGTTCGTCGATCTCGCCGCCGAGCGCTTCAGGCTGCCGTCGGTCAGCATGCTGCGCGCGGTGGCAGCGCGACCGGACATGACCGTGGCGACGGCCGCCGCCGCGTGACGTGCGTTGCGTTCCACGCGTATCGATTCGTTTCGTCGCTGCGGCCCGCCGCGTGCGCGACGAACCGCAGCGAAACCCTCCGAGGAAATCATGAAATCCATCATCGTCACCATCGCGACGCTCTGCGCGGCCGCGACCGTCCTGCTCGCCGCACCGCGCGCATCGTATGCGCAGTCGCCGCTCACCCGTGCACAGGTTCGCCAGGAGCTGCTCGACCTCGAATCGGTCGGCTACGATCCATCGGCCGGCGACGCCGACAACTACCCGGAAGGCATCGTCGCCGCGCAGGCGCGCCTCGAGGAGAAGCGCGCCGCCGAACGCCGCAGCGGCGAAGCGGCCTACGGCTCGGGCGGCGCACCGCGCACGTCGTCGGGCGCAGCGGCCGTCGCGGCAGCGAACCGATGAGGTGTGGGGTGCCGATGCGCAGTGCGCGCGTGAAGATCGACGCATGCGCGAGCACACCGCCGCACGGCGGCCTCTCGCGTCCAGCTAAAATACCGGCCTGCCGCGCGTCCCGCCGCGGCCGGAGGACCCCACATCATGACCGCACGCCGCGGTGCCGCGATTGCGATCGCGCCCGGTCACGAGACAGCCCGCCTGTCCGACGCCCAGAAGACCTTCAACACGCTCGTCGAGCGCATCGACAAGCGGCGCGAGCGCCTCGCGGCGTGGGACGCCGTCACGCCGGCGTTCCAGAAGAAGTTCGTCGATGCGCTGCTGCCGCTCGAACGCGAATCGGCGGCGCTGCGCACGCGGCTGATTCATCTGCTCGACGACGCGTTCCTGCGTAGTGGACTCAGCAAGGCCGAGCAGCGCATGCTGTCCGACCTGATCGCGGACATGGCCCGCGACGTGCTCGACGCCGCCGACGACGCGGCGCTGCAGCGCGTCTACGATCGCCATCATGCAAGCGGGCCGGCCGGCAGCGCAGCGGCCGATCCGCAGCCCGCGCCCGGCGCCGACGCGGCAGACGATCTCGATGCCCTGTCACCCGACGAACTGGCGCAACGGCTCCAAGCCGAGCTCGACGCGCAGTTCGAGCGCGACATGGCCGCGCACGCGGCACGCGAGGCGCAGCGCGCGAAGCGCAGGAAGACGCCGAAGCAGACAGCCGCGCAGGCGCGCGCCGAAGCGGAGCAGGCCGAATCGAGCAAGTCGATCCGCGAGATCTACCGCAAGCTGGCCAGCGCGCTGCATCCCGATCGCGCCACCGATCCGCACGACCAGGAACGCAAGACCGCGCTGATGCAGCGGGTCAACCACGCCTATGCGAAGCGCAACCTGCTGCAGCTGCTGGAGCTTCAGCTTGAGATCGAACAGATCGACCGGCATGCGATCGCCGGCCTCGGCGAAGCGCGGCTGACGCGCTACAACGGCATCCTCGACGAGCAGCTGCGCGAGCTCGACCGCGAGATCGAACACGTGGAGAACGATTTCCGCCGAACCTACGGCATCGCGCCGTCCGTGAAGATCGCACCCGACACCGTGGTGCGCCTGCTCGCGCGCGACATCGCCGGCTTGCAGCGCAGCATTCGGGACCTGACCGTCACGCTGCGCGAGTTCGAGGATCCGGACAACGTCCGGCGCTGGCTGAAGGAGATGAAGCGCCGCCCCGCATCGGCGCGCTTCGACGAAGACCGTTAGCAAGCGGCGCGCACATCACTGCGGCACGTCACTGCGATGCATCACTGCAGCTCGCCGATCCCGCCCATCAGCGTCATCAGCTGCTCGCGCAACCATCGGCTGCCCTGATCCTGGTCGGCGCTGCGGTGCCAGTAGCAGAAGTATTCGAGCGCCGGCATCTCGAACGGCAGTTCGAGGATGCGGGCCGGATAGCGCTGCAGCAGCCGGAGCGGCGCGGTCAGCGCGAGATCGCCGCGCATCGCGATCAACGGCGCGACCATGTAGTGCTGCACGCGCATCTGGATGGTGCGGCGCAGCCCGAGGCGCGTCAGCTCCGCGTCGACGTGCCCGCTGCCCTTGCGGCGGCTCGACACGTGGATGTGCCCCATCGACAGGTAGTCGTCCATGGTCAGCGCATCGCGCCGGAACGGATGATCTTCGCGGATCATGCACGCGTAGCGGTCGCGCACGAGCAGCGCCTGGCACAGGTGCGGATCGCCGATCAGCGGCGCGTCGATCGCGATGTCCACGGAGCCGTTCGCGAGCGCGGTCGCCACTTCGCGGCGGTCCAGCGTATAGCTGCGCACGTGCATGCCCGGCGCATGCGTCTGCAGCAGCTCGCCGAGCGCCGGCAGCAGCAACGCCTCGGTCAGGTCGCTCATGCTCAACCGGAACACCCGCTCCGACGACGCGGGATCGAACACGTCGCCCTCGTGCGCGCTCGAGTCGAGCAGCTGCAACGCCTCGCGCACGCGGCCGACGATGTTCTCGGCCATCGGCGTCGGCATCATCCCGGCCGGCGTGCTGACGAACAGCGGATCGTTCAGCGTCTTGCGCAGCCGCGCGAGCGCATTGCTGACGGCCGGCTGCGTGAGGTTCAGCACTTCGGCCGCGCGCGTCAGGTTGCGCTTGTTGTAGATCGCATCGAATACGACGAACAGGTTCAGGTCAATCTTCGAAAGGCGCATTGCCGGATCTCCTTGCCGGCATCTTAATACGGCGCGCGCGTCGGGTTCGGCCACCTCGCGTCCGCTCGCGCGCGCTCGCCGCGACATCGCAGCGACACGTTCAGTCGCGCGGCGGGCGCGTCAGATACGGCTCGGTCGCGCCGCGCACGGCGCCCTTGATCTCCATCCGCGCGATCGACTGCAGATGCACCTCGTCCGGGCCGTCTGCGAAGCGCAGCGCGCGCCCCCAGCTCCACAGATCGGCGAGCGGCGTGTCCGGGCTCAGGCCCATCGCGCCGAACACCTGCATCGCGCGGTCGCACACGTCGGTGTACATGGTCGGCACGAGCGCCTTGATCATCGAGATTTCCTTGCGCGCGGCCTTCGCGCCGACCTTGTCGATCATCCACGCAGCCTTCAGCACGAGCAGCCGCGCTTGGTCGATCTCGATGCGCGAGCGCGCGATCCATTCGCCGACCGTCCCGTGCCGGTTCAGCGGCTTGCCGAACGCCTCGCGCGACTGCGCGCGATCGATCATCAGCTCGAGCGCGAGCTCTGCCGCGCCGATCGAGCGCATGCAATGGTGGATGCGCCCCGGCCCGAGCCGCGCCTGCGCGAGCGCGAAGCCGCTGCCTTCGTCGCCGAGCAGGTTGCGCGCCGGCACGCGCACGTTGTCGAAGGTGATCTCGCAGTGCCCTTCCGGCGCGTAGTGATTGACCACGGTGATGTTGCGCACCACCGTCACGCCCGGCGTGTCGCGCGGCACGAGGATCATGCTCTGCTGCCGGTGCGCTTCCGCCGCCGGGTCGGTCTTGCCCATCACGATGAAGATCTTGCAGTTCGGATGCGCGGCATTCGTGATGAACCACTTGCGGCCGTTGATCACGTACTCGTCGCCGGCGCGCTCGATGCGCGTCGTGATGTTGGTCGCATCCGACGACGCGACGTCGGGCTCCGTCATCGCGAACGCCGAGCGGATCTCGCCGTGCAGCAGCGGCAGCAGCCACTCGTCGCGCTGCGCCGGCGTCGCGAACATGTGCAGCAACTCCATGTTGCCGGTGTCCGGCGCATTGCAGTTGAAAACCTCCGACGCCCACGCGACGCGCCCCATGATCTCCGCGAGCGGCGCGTATTCGAGGTTCGTCAGCGCCGTGCCCGGCTCGTCTTCCTTCAGATGCGGCAGGAACAGATTCCACAGCCCTTCGGCCTTCGCGCGCGCCTTCAATTCCTCCATGAACGACACCGGGTAGCGCCCCGCATGCACTTCGTCGTTCCACTGGCGGATGCGCGGCACGATGTGCGCATCCATGAACGCACGCACGCGCTCACGCAGTTCTTCCACCTTCGGGGTATAGCCAAAATCCATGATCGATTCCTCGCAATTGCGCGTGTTCGTTCGGTTCAAAAGGCCCGCAGGCCGTCGTAGGTCGTCGCGCGCTCAGAGCGTGAGGCCGCCGTCGACGACGATGCATTCGCCATTCGTATAGCTCGCCGCGTCCGACACGAGATACAACACCGTGCCGGCCATCTCGGACGGCTGCGCGTGACGGCGCAGCGGGATCTTCTCCATCCATGCCTGATAGATCTGCTGGTCGGCGAACAACGCGCCCGCGAACTTCGTCTTCGTGAGGCCCGGCAGCAGCGCGTTCACGCGGATGCCGAGCGGCCCGCATTCCTTCGCGAACGCCTTCGTCATGTTCACGACCGCGGCCTTCGTGATCGAATAGATGCCCTGCCGGTCGCCCGGCTGCAGCGCGTTCACGGACGCGGTGTTGACGATCGCGCCGCCGCCTTGCGCCTTCATCAGCTTGCCGGCCTCGACCGACATGAAGAAGTAGCCGCGGATGTTCACGTCGACGGTCTTCTCGTACGCGGCCAGATCGGTGTCGAGGATGTGCCCGAAATACGGATTCGCCGCCGCGTTGTTCACCAGGATGTCGAGCCGGCCGTGCCGGCCGCGGATCGTCTCGAACGTCGCGGCGATGTCCTCCATTCGTCCGACGTGGCAGGCCAGCGCTTCCGCGCGGCCGCCCGCCGCGACGATTGCGTCCGCAACGGCCCGGCAGTCGTCGAGCTTGCGGCTCGACACGATCACGTGCGCGCCCTGCTGCGCGAGCAGCTTCGCGATTTCCTCGCCGATGCCGCGGCTCGCGCCCGTCACCAGCGCGATCTTGCCCGTCAGGTCGAACAGGTTCGTTGCCATGTTGCTGTGCTCCTCCATCGATGTGTTGTCGTGCGGCCGCGCGGCCGTGTTTGCGGCGTCAGCGCTGCGCGCCGATCACGTCGACGGCCAGCTCGGCCAGCCGGCCGGCCATCGCGCCGACGCGCAGCGCCTGTTCGCTCGACGCGTTGCCTTGCAGCGCGCGCGCCTTCACGCCCTGCGCGATCGCGGCGAGCCGGAAGAAGCTGAACGCGAGATAGAAATGCCAGTCGCGGATCGGCTCGATCCCGCGCAGCTCGCAGTAGCGCGCGACGATCGCCGCTTCGTCCGGGATGCCGAGTTCGGCGCGATCCTGGCCCGCGAGCCCGCGCACCTGAGTGCCGGCCGGCAGCCGCAGACACATGCAGAAGTACGCGAGGTCGGCGAGCGGATTGCCGAGCGTCGACAGCTCCCAGTCGAGCACGGCCTGCACGCGGTAGTCGTCGCGCGCGAACATCACGTTGTCGATCCGGAAGTCGCCGTGCACGAGCGCCGGACGCCCCGCGTCGTCGGGGCACGCTTGCGGCAGCCAGTCGATCAGCGTCTCCATCGCGTCGAGGCGCTCCGTCTGCGCCGCACGATACTGCTTCGTCCACACGCCGATCTGGCGCTCGAAGTAGTTGCCGGGGCGACCGTAGTCGGCAAGGCCCACCGCGTCGACGTCGACGTCGTGCAGCGCGGCCATCGTGCGAATCAGCGCGTCGTAGCAGGTCGCGCGGTCGGCCTTCGGCAGCTCCGGCAGCGCCGGATCCCAGAAGATGCGGCCGTCCTCGAAGCTCATCACGTAGAACATGCTGCCGATCACGTCGCGGTCTTCGCACAGGTGATACGGACGCGCGACCGGCACCGCAGTGCCCGACAGCGCGCTCAGCACGCGGAATTCGCGGTCGACCGCATGCGCGGACTTCAGCAGTTCGCCGGGCGGCTGGCGGCGCAGCACGTAGCGGCCGCTTTTCGCGTGCAGCAGGTACGTCGGGTTCGACTGGCCGCCGGCAAACTTCTCCAGGTCGAGCGGGCCTTCGAAGCCCGGCACGTGCGCTTCCAGATAGCGCGTCAGGCGGGCTGCGTCGAGGGGCGGGGCAGGATGGGTCATCGTCGCGATCGTTCGTTGGGTCAGCCGTAGGTGCGCCATGCGTGTCGTTCGGGATCGTCGAGATGCGGGATGCCGTTGAACGACGCCAGATGGAACGCGTCGGCGTTGAAGAAAAACTGCGAAAGACTGCTGTTGCGGATCTGCAGGTTCAGCGCGATCGCGCTCGCGGGCGGCGCGGCGAGCACCTGCTGGACGGTCACCGCGATCGGGCCGCCCGAACTCACCGCGAGCACGCGCTGGCTGCCGCCGTCGCGAATCGCCGCGCGCGCGGCGGCGACGCGCTGCTGGAAATGCGCCCAGCTTTCGGGCGCCGTGTCGCCGAGCCGGTCGTCGGCCCACAGATGCAGCACCTGCCGCAGCGCGCGGAAGTGCTCCTTCATCGAGCCGGCCGCGAGCCGCGCGATCTCCGGATAGTCGTGCGCGGCGGCCGCGAACAGCCCGTGGAAGTCATATTCGTTCAGGCCCGGATGGCGGTCGACCGTCACGCGTTCGCCGCCGATCCCGCGCAGGATCGCGTCGACCGTCTGCGCATGCCGGTTCATCGTCCCGCAGATCACCCGGTCGAAGGTCAGGCCCTGGCGCGCGAAATACTCGCCGAGCCAGACGCCCTGCTGCTCGCCGCGCGCGGACAGCCGGTCGTAGTCGTGCGTCCCGAACGACGCCTGGCCGTGCCGTACCAGAAAGAGTTCAGCCATTGCGTATCCATCGAAGCGGTGCCGAAAGACCAGCATAGCGATCGCGTATGCATTTTTGAAATTTATTTTCTGAATCTATCGGCATTCATGACGTGAATTCCACGTGCACGCACACGCCCCGCGACCGTCACGCCGCTCGTCGCGGCACAGGAATTGCGACGCCAGACATCGTCTTTTCCAACAATCTCAGGAGGGATGCGATGCTCGGTACGATCCTTATCATCGTTCTGATTCTGTTGCTCATCGGCGCGTTTCCGGCATGGCCGCACAGTCGGAGCTGGGGTTACTGGCCGTCCGGTTCGGTTGGCCTGATCGTGGTCATCGTCGTGATACTGGTGCTGCTCGGTCGCATCTGAATGGGAAAGCGCGTGCCGGCCGACCGGCGCGCGCTTTCCCGTTTCCTCGTCATCGCTTCTTTACAAACGCAGGCCATCGCCGGCAACGCCGCGGCGGCGAAGTGAACGCTCGCGGCCGTCGCGCCGCCTCAAGGCGTCCACCGATAGACGGTGATGCTGTTGCCCTTCACGTTGTTCTTCGTCACCACATATTCGCCGTTCGCGCGGCGGTACGCGCGGACGCTGTACATCGCGTCGATCGCGCTGCTGGTATCGACGGTCGCCGGGCTCGCATTGACGAGCGTCGTGTCGAGCCGGCCCGTGTCGAGATTGAACGCGTCGATGTTCGGCCACAGCGGGCCGCTGCTGCTGAACCAGTAACCCACGAACAGATGATTGCCGGCCGCGTCGATCGACTTCGCGCCGCTGTGCGGCAGCGTGATCACCGGGTTCGGCCTCGTCGTGTTGCCCGCGAGCCAGCCGTGATAGACCTCGATGCGCGTGCCGATCGAGGTCCAGTCGGTGCTGCCCACCACACCCTGGGCGAGCACCATCGTGTCGCTGTCGGCGAGATAGACGATGCGCGTGAGCGGCTGGATGCTGGCGGGAATCGGCGTCGGCACGCCCGCGCCCCATGAAGGCTTGCCGCTCGCGTCGAAGCTCGCGAGCGGATAGTGGTAGATCGCGCCGGTGTGGTCGAGGCCGGCCCATACGCCGCCCTTGCCGTCGATGCTGAAGCCGGCCGACACGCGCCGCGTCGTGTCGAATGCCGGGCCCGGGATCGCTCCGTCGGGAATCGCGATGTAGCCGTTGGCCGCATCGAAATGGAAGAAGTAATAGACCGGCGGATTCTGCCCGGCCACGACGAGAATCCGGTTCGCGCCGACCGCCGTGAGCAGCCCGAAGTGCTCGTCGCGCTGCGGGTCGTTCATGTTGATGCGCGGGTCGGCCGGATACGCGAACGGATCGACGGTGTTCGCGACGAACGTGCCGCCCGCGGTGCCGCGGTACACGTGCGTGCCGCTGTAGAACAGCGCGCCGTCGGTGACCGGGTCGGGCGCGGCGATGCCCTCGAAGTTCAGCGACTGCAGCGTCCAGCGCAGGCCGCCGGTGCTGCCGTATGCGTGAAGGTCGGTCGCGCCGTTGCGGCCGAGATCCCAGCTGCCGCCCCACGGGTTGTTCAGCACGTACAGGTTGCCGCCCGTATCCTTGCCGATGCCCGCGATGCGCGTGAAGCGCTGCGCGCCGACCTGCCCCTTGATGCCGGTGGTCGTGTCGAGATAGCCGCCGCGCACGCCGAACGTGCCGACCAGCGCCGGCCGGCCCGTCACCGCATAGCGCTTGATGTTCATGTCGGGGCCTTCGTCGCCGACCATCAGTTGCCCGGCCGCCGCATCGAAATAGAGCGCCGACGGCTGCGACCCGGCCGGCAGCCGGATCGTGTTCAGCAGTGCGCCGGCCGGACTGTATTCGACGATCGTTCCCGCGCGCTTCTGCGCGACCCATACGTTGCCCGCGCCGTCGAGCGCGAGCGCGCCCGGCGCCGCTACGCCGATGTCGCGCTGCCATACGCCGTCGGTCGTGAACACGCGCACGCGGTTGCCGTAGAAATCGCTCGCGTAGAGCAGCGTGCCGGCCGTCGCAAGCCCGGTGACGACGTCGATGCGCGGCTGGTTCGTCGCGGCGGTGACCTGGATCAGCCGGTCGCGGTAATGCGTCGCGCGGTTGTAGCGCCCGACTGCGCCGCTGCCGTATCCGCTGCCCGGCTGCAGCGCGACGAACAGCGACGTCGCGTTGCCGGTGATCGCGCTGCCCTGGAATTCCGCATGCGTGCCGATCGAGCCGATGCTTTTGCCGTTCTGGTAGATCGCGACGCCGCCCTCATACTCGTCCCACATCGATGCGGTGTAGATCACGCCTTCGGGCGCGACCCACATCGCCCGGGCGACGTTGCCGACGTGCGCGGCGAGCGTGCCGTAGGTGTTCGCGAGCCAGTCGGTGGTATTGCCCGCATGGCCGGGCGGCGCGACCGCGGCGATCGACACGGCAAGCAGCACGGCGCGAAGCGATTTTCCGGCAACCATGGCAGACGCTCTCCTGAACGATGGAATCACTCATGTGAAGGGCGCGCCGGACGGTGCGTACCTCGGCGTTGCGTAAATACTTCCGCGGAATCGTCCGGCGCGGTCGGTATTACATCGCGCGTACATCCGATCTTCGACAACGCCGAGAATAGCGGCAGATAAATCGAAAAAAATTGCGGAGGGGGAGTTGCGGGTGGAGCGTGGCTCAACGGGGAGAGCGCGGCTCAATGGCTGGGGATCGATTCGGCAACTGGGGGACAATCGCCGGTCGCGGATGCAGTCGCGGTCGTGTCAGCGCGAGCGCCGCCCGACGCACGCGCAGTGCATCGCCTCACGCCACCTCACGCCGCCGGCGGCGCGACGCGCGGCATGAAGCGGCACAGCGCGAGCGGCACCACGACCAGCGCCGCGCCGGCGACGAACGTGGTCGATGCGCCGAAGTGCGTCCACAGCGCGCCGGCGATGCTGCTGGCGAGCAGCATGCAGATCCCGCTGACCAGATTGAATACGCCGAACGCGGTGCCGCGCAGCGCGGCCGGCGATGTTTCCGACACCATCGCGGCGAGGATGCCCTGCGTGAAGCCCATGTGCAGGCCCCATACGGCCACGCCGGCGAACATCGTCGGCATCGACCCGCCGAGACCGAGCAGCAGGTCGGCCGCGATCAGCAGCACCATGCCCGCCGCCAGCAGCATGCGTCGGTCCATCCGGTCCGACAGCACGCCGACCGGCCACGCGGACAGCGCATACGCGATGCTCATCACGACCATCACGCCCGGAATCCACGCGGCGTCGAGGCCCGTCTGCTGCGCGCGCAGCACGAGGAACGCCTCGCTGAAACGCGCGAGCGTGAACGCCGCGCCGCCCGCGACGACGAACCAGTACGCGCGCGGAAACTCGCGCAACGCGCGCCAGTGCAGCGGCGAACGAAAGCCGCGCTGCGGCGCCGCATGCTCGGGCTCGCGCACGCCGAACACGATCAGCGCGATCGCGACGAACGCGGGCACGACGGCGAACCACATCACGATCCGGATGTGGTCGGCGAACCCCAGCATCAGCACGATCGCGCACATCGGGCCGAGAAACGCGCCGACGGTGTCCATCGACTGACGCAGGCCGAAACATGCACCGCGGATCTCGGGCGGCGCGACGTCGGCCACCAGCGCATCGCGCGGCGCGCCGCGAATTCCCTTGCCGACGCGATCGAGCAGGCGCGCGACGACGACCACGGCCGGCGTGGACGCCAGCGGAAACAGCGGCTTGGTCAGCGCCGCGAGGCCGTAGCCGACGAGCAGCAGCCCCTTGCGGCGCCCGAGCCAGTCGCTGATCGCGCCGGAGAACACCTTGACGATCATCGCGGTCGCTTCGGCGGCGCCTTCGAGCACGCCGAGCGCGACGACGCTCATGCCCATCGTCGTCACCAGATAGATCGGCAACAGCGCATGGATCAGTTCGGACGACAGGTCCATGAACAGGCTCACGAGGCCCAGCGCCCAGACGGTACGCGGGATCGGCTGCTTGCGTCGAATCGGTGCGGGCGTGTTCATCGTGCGATCAATCGGGTGTGTCGCGCGCGAGCCTGGCATGCCGCCGCGCGCGGTCGTTGACGATCTGATGACGCCGGTGATCCGTCATCTTCTTCCAGCCGCGCGCTTCGTCGCGGGTGCGCAGGCACGCGACGCAGTAGCCGGTGCGGCCGTCGAACGAGCATACCTCGACGCACGGCGACTTGACTGCCATCGTCATTGCCCTCGCGGCACGGGCACGACTTCGACCGTCACGTGCGACAGGCTGCCGAAGCGTTGCAGCACGCGGTGGTAGTAGCGCGCATCGCGCTGCGGGTCGTCGGTCAGCACCGAGACGACCGCGCTCATGTGCCCCGGCCCGAGCCGCCACACGTGCAGATCGCGGATCCGGTCGCCGGTGCTTTCGAGCGCGGCGCGCACGCTGTCCGCCAGGCGGCGATCCGGATTCATGTCGAGCAGGATGCTGCCCGTGTCGCGCATCAGCCCGTACGACCAGTTCGCGATCACCAGCGCGCCGACGATGCCGGCGAGCGGATCCATCCACAGCCAGCCGAACGCACGCGCGAGCAGCAAGCCGGCGATCGTCAGCACGGACACCGCCGCGTCGGCGAGCACGTGGATGTAGGCCGAGCGGATGTTGTGATCGCGGGCCGCCGCCGAGGCGCCGTGCTCGTGCTCGCTCTCGGCGAACGTCAGCGCGTGCTCGCGGCCGTTCAGCCGGACGATCGCCGTGAACGCATGCGGCTCGGGGATCGTCTCGATGGACTCCAGATAGCCGTCGCGGCTTTGCATCGCGAACGTATGGCGGCTGCCGTCCGGACGCAGCGTCGTGATCGATACGGCGGCCGCGTCGACGAGCGCCGCGTCGTGCGTCGCCGGCGCGATCCGGAACACGGGCGGCACGCCGTCCTCGAACACCGATACGGCGAATGCGTGCTGCCCGTCGACGATCCGGTGCGCTTCCGCGTCGTGATGGTGGGCGTGCTCATGTTCGTGGCCGTGGTCGTGATGATGTCCGTGCGCATGCCCGTGATGATGGCCATGACCGTGATGATCGCCGCTCAGCAGCCACGCGCTCGCGATGTTCACCACCAGCCCGAGCACGGCGATCGGAATCGCTTCGCCGAAGTGAATCGGCACGGGCGCCAGCATCCGGCTGACCGCCTCGTACGCGATCAGCAGCGCGATCATCGCGAGCACGATCGCGCTCGTGAAGCCGGCGAGATCGCCGAGCTTGCCGGTGCCGAACACGAATCGCGGGTCGCTCGCATGCTTGCGCGCATAGGTATACGCAAAGGCGGCGATCAGCATCGCGCCGGCGTGCGTCGACATGTGCAGCCCGTCCGCGACCAGCGCCAGCGAGCCGAAGATCGACCCGCCGACGATCTCGGCCACCATCATCGCCGCGCACAGCACGATGACGGTCCAGGTCCTGCGCTCGTTCTGCTCGTGCGCAGCGCCGAGAAAAATGTGATCGTGCCCTGCCCCGAAGGCCTCATCGCTGAAACGGCTCATTGCGCCTCCGGTCATTTGAAGTAACTGTGAACGACTTCGATCAGCTGCTCGCTCGCGCTGCCTTCGTCGTCGTGACCTTCCGCGTCGACCAGATGGCTGCGGATGTGATCTTCCAGCACGACGGCGAGCAGGCCGTTCATCGCGCCGCGTCCGCTCGTGATGAGACGCAGGATCTCGTTGCAGCCGCGCTCGTCTTCCAGCGCGCGTTCGATCGCCTCGACCTGCCCCTTGATCCTGCGGACGCGGTTCAGCAGCTTCTGTTTTTCCTGGATGGTGTGGCTCATGGTGGTCCCTTCATATACCGGGGGGGACTATATATCAAATCGCGGGTTCGGATAGTGGGGAGGGGTATCTCGGCCATTGGTCCGACCAAACGATGCGCGCGCCCCGGAGCGTCAGGACGACATCGCAGCGAGAAACTTGTAGAACTTGCGACACAGAAGTAGCATCCCCTACATGAACTCATTCACCACTTGGTCGCTGCTCGTGCTGACGCTCCCGACCCAGAACGCGACGGCCCGCATGCGGTTCTGGCGCGCCCTGAAGGCGAAGGGCTGCGCGGTGCTGCGCGACGGCGTCTACCTGCTGCCGCACTCGGACGAGCAGCACCGAACGCTGGACGAACTGGCGGACGCGATCGCCGACAGCGGCGGCAGCGCGCATCTGCTGCGCGCGCCGAGCGCCGATGCGGCGCAGGAGCAGGCATTTCGCGCGCTGTTCGACCGCAGCGACGACTACACGGCGTTCATGCGGACGCTCGCGGACGCCCGCAAGACGCTCGCCGGCCAGCCGGCTTCGGAACTCGCGCGTCTGCTGCGGCGCGTGCGCAAGGATTTCGACGCGCTGCGGGCGAGCGACTACTTCCCGGGCGACGCGTCGACGCGCGCCGAAGCCGCGCTGCAGGACTTCGTCGCGCTGGTCGACACCGTGCTGTCGCCCGGCGAGCCGCACGCGGCCGAGCGCCCGATCCGCGTGCTTGCGCTCGGCGAATATCAAGGGCGCACGTGGGCCACCCGGCGGCGCATGTGGGTCGATCGCGTCGCGAGCGCGTGGCTGATCCGCCGCTTCATCGACGCCCGCCCGCGCTTCGTGTGGCTCGCCTCGCCGACGGATTGTCCGGCCGACGCACTGGGCTTCGACTTCGACGGCGCGGCGTTCACGCACGTCGGCGAGCGCGTGACGTTCGAGGTGCTGCTGGCCAGCTTCGGCCTCGACGGCGACCGCGCGCTCGCGCGGCTCGGCGCGATCGTGCATGCGCTCGACGTGGGCGGCCCCGCGGCGCCCGAAGCCGCCGGCCTCGAAGCCGTGATGGCCGGCGCCCGCGAGCGCGCGCAGAACGACGAGCAGTTGCTCGAGCAAATGGTCGTCGTGCTCGACGCCTTTTATGCGCATTTCACGTCGACCGGGACGACCGGGACCGGAGCCGGATCATGACCACCGCCAGCGCCGCAACCGAACCGGCCTACTCGCTCGGCGAGCTGGTCGCCTACATGCTTCGACTCGGCACGTTCGGTTTCGGCGGCCCGGTCGCGCTCGCGGGCTACATGCGTCGCGACCTGGTCGAGCGGCGCGGCTGGATCACCGAAGCCGATTACAAGGAAGGACTCACGCTGGCGCAGCTCGCGCCGGGGCCGATGGCGGCCCAGCTCGCGATCTATCTCGGCTTCGTGCACTACCGCGTCGCCGGTGCGACGCTGGTCGGCTGCGCGTTCGTCTTGCCGTCGTTCCTGATGGTGGTCGCGCTCGGCTTCGCGTACGCGCATTTCGGCGGGCTGCCGTGGATGCACGCCGTGTTCTACGGCGTCGGCGCGGCGGTGGTCGGCATCATCGCGATGAGCGCGTACAAGCTCACGACCAAAACCGTTGGCCGCGACAAGCTGCTGTGGGCGATCTTCGCGACGCTTGCCGTCGTGACCTTCGTCACCGAGTCGGAGATCGCGTGGCTGTTCGTCGTCGCGGGCGTGATCGGCTGGCTGTGGCGCGCGCCGCCCCGCTGGTTGCGCGGCGGCGGGCTCGGCGCGGCGGCCGCGGCGAACCTGCCGGCCGCGAGCGGCGCGCTGAGCGGCATCGATCTGCCGCAGCTGCTGCAGCTCGGCGCGTTCTTCATGAAGGCCGGCGCATTCGTGTTCGGCTCGGGGCTGGCGATCGTGCCGTTCCTGTATGGCGGCGTCGTCACCGAACATCACTGGCTCAACGACAAGCAGTTCGTCGATGCCGTCGCGGTCGCGATGATCACGCCGGGGCCGGTCGTCATCACGGTCGGCTTCATCGGCTATCTGGTCGCCGGCCTGCCCGGTGCGATCGTCGCGGCGCTCGGCACGTTCCTGCCGTGCTATCTGTTCACGGTCGTGCCCGCGCCGTACGTGAAGAAGTACGGCCACCTGCCAGGCGTCAAGGCGTTCGTGGACGGCATCACGGCCGCGGCCGTCGGCGCAATCACCGGCTCGGTGCTGGTGATCGCGAAGCGTTCGATCGTCGACGTGCCGACCGCCGCGCTGGCCGTTGCGACCGTCCTGCTGCTATGGCGCTTCAAGAAGCTGCAGGAGCCGGTAGTGGTCGCGGCGGCCGCGTTGATCGGGCTCGTCGCTTACCCGCTGCTCCATCGTTGAGCGCGCGCCGCTACGGCGCGCATCGCGGCCCGCGGCCCATCGGCATGCGGCCGGCCGCGCGGCGTCGAATCGTGCGTTCGCCCGCCGTGCAGCGCATGCCGGCCAAGTCTCGCGAGGTGCGCTCAGTGATGTTCGTACAGGCCCGACGTATCGTTCGACGCGTACGACACCGCCGCGCGTTGCGCGTCGGATTGCGACGCAACGTCGTGCGACTGCGCAGGCGATGCGTCCGGTCGTTGGGCGGCGACCTTCGCTTCGGCCGCCTGGATGTCGCTGGGATAGAACGGGTCGTTGCCGATCGGGCGATACCCTGCCCGTTCGACGCGTGCGAGGTCGGCGCGCACTTCGGCACGCGTGACGGGACCGTTCGTGTTTTGCGCAAAGGCGACGACGGGCGCGCTCAATGCGCATGAGATCAGGACGGCGCGGATCAGATTCTTCATGAGGTTCACCTATTGGAGTGGTATGACCGTATCCGGGAGCGGTTTCGGTTCTTCGCTCTCCACACAGTGCGATGAAGAGTGAGACTCCATTCTCGGTAACGGGCACTTTCGGCAAGGTGAGCCGTCGATTACGAATTCGTTATCTCGCCGGCCGGCGCAGGTTTCGGCATCCGGCCCGACCCGCGTCGCGCACGCGCGACGCACGCAACGGCATCAGCCGATCGGATGGATCTCAGGGATCATCGCCGCTTGACCGCAATGATTGCCGTCCGGGTCCGTGAGTTGCCACACGGTCGCATGCTCGATCCAGAAGCGCGTGCCGGACT
The DNA here is from genome assembly GCF_013822785.1 of Burkholderia sp. MBR-1. Taxonomy (NCBI): domain Bacteria; kingdom Pseudomonadati; phylum Pseudomonadota; class Betaproteobacteria; order Burkholderiales; family Burkholderiaceae; genus Burkholderia; species Burkholderia sp. MBR-1. The sequence goes on along the minus strand of NZ_CP053610.1, from coordinate 2,048,322 downwards.
TCGTGATGCGGATGCCGCGGTAGCCCGACACGAAGCCGTCCCGCGCCACCTGCTCGAGAAACCGCTGGCGCTCGCTGCGCTCCATCGGCTCCGCCGAGAACCGCGACGGCAACGCCGTCAGTTCGTCCCAGTCGTATCCGAAGATCGCCTGTGCGCGCGCGTTGCCGTAGACGAACACCGGATCCGCCGCGACCCCGTGCGCGAGAATCCCGAACGGCGCGGCTTCGTACAGCCATCGCGCGCCTTCGGCGGCGCTCATCCCCGCGGGCACCAGCGGCTTGCCGAGCAGCCGGCCGTAGCTGTCCGACAGGATGCGGAAGAAGGGAACGTCGATGTTCGGCGACATTGCGGGAAGCTCCATGGAAGGCTTGCGAATCGGAACGGGGCGGCGATTTTGCCGTGCGGGATTATAGGGCTGACAGTGGCCGGGCCGCAGCGTAGCGCAGTGCGTCAGTCGTCGAGGCCGTCGTCGTCCGGCACGCAAGGCCGCCTGCCGACAGGTTCATCTCCTCAGACGAATCAATGGTCTGAGGAGAATCCCCGCCGACTGCATTGCCTTTCGTATCAGCACGCCCGCGTCGCGGATGGAACGCGCGCATGCTGCTTGAGAAACGCCAGCGCAGCGTCGATCGTCATCACGTGCTGCTCGCCGCCCCTCATTCGCAGCGACACTTCGCGGGCCAGTACATTCGATTTCCATTTCGCTAACGGCACGATTTCGATAGCGCCACGAGTTGCCTTCCGATGGCAATCGTCACCCCGCTCGCGCGGCACTCGAACACGCAGAATTACACCTTTCCCGAATGCGGCGCGACGCAACGATTCATCACGTCGCGGCATCCGTGCACGTCGAAGTCCGGCGTGCGCGAGCGGGTCGTCTGCCGGGCCGCAACTCATGTTGTTGCAACGGCCCACAACGTCCGAGATCACGCCATCAGCGCGCCGTATCTCGGCTAACGCGGCGTAACCGCGGCGTCGATCACGCATCGAATTTCTCAGAGGAATTCGTCTGCTCCTCACCCTGCGATTTCCCCACTTCCGGTTGCAAACAAAAACCACATGTGGCGTGGAACACAAAGCGAAGAGAGGTGCGGATACACGGCAAACGATTGCCACGAGCGCCGTTGATCGACATCAATTGCGCAACGAAGCGCGCCCATAGATTCGAATCATTAAAGGAGCGACACGGTCTCGCGAAACCTTGCGGTGACGGCGCGATCGCTTCGAACGGGGAAGGCTATGAACACAAAAAATAACGACGGTGCGACCGAAGTCGCACGGGGTGGAAATTTGCGGGCAGCACGCTGCATGCGTGCGATTCGCCAACCGTCTCGCTTCGGCGGCGGGGGAACCGCACGATGACGTTGGCTCCCGCGCTTCATCCGCTGCAGGCGGCGTACTTCGATGCATTCAATGCGGTGGTCGTGGTCGTATGCACGGTCATCCTCGTGTCGTCGCTCGACGACCTGTACATCGACGCTTTCTATTGGATCCGCGCCGCGTACCGGCGCTTCGTCATCCACCGCCGCTATCCGCGGCTCACCGCTCAGGAATTGCGCGGCGAGGACGAGCGCTGGTTTGCGATCATGGTGCCCGCGTGGAAGGAGTACGCGGTGCTCGCGCAGATGATCGAGCACACCATCGCGACGCTCGAATATCGCAAGTTCGTCATCTTCGTCGGCACCTATCAGAACGATCCCGATACGACGATCGAAGCCGATCGCATGGCGCGCTGCTATCCGAACGTCGTGCGTCGGGCGATCGTCCGCAACGACGGCCCGACGTGCAAGGCCGATTGCCTGAACTGGATCGTCCAGTCGATTCTCGCCTACGAGCAAGAGAACGGCATGCGCTTTGCCGGCGTCGCGATGCACGATTGCGAGGACATCATTCATCCGCTCGAACTGAAACTCTTCAATCACCTGATCGAACGGAAGGAGTTTCTTCAACTGCCGGTGCTGTCGCTCGAACGCGACTGGAAGGACTGGGTGGGCTGCACCTATCTCGACGACTTCAGCGAGTGGCATTCCAAGGATCTGGTCGTGCGCGAAAGCCTGACGGGTTGCATACCGGGCGCGGGCGTCGCGTCGTGCTACAGCCGCCGCATCCTCGATCGCCTGCTCGAAGGCGCGAACAACCAGCCGTTCTGCACCGACAGCCTGACCGAAGACTACGACACGAGCTTCCAGATGAAGCGCATCGGCGCGCGTATGGCCTTCGTCTGGCTGCCGCTCGAATACAAGACGACACGTCGTCACATGTTCGGCGGCCAGCGCCGGCAAATCGACGCGCGCAGCATCATTGCGACCCGCGAACTGTTTCCCGGCACGTTCCGCACCGCGTACCGGCAGCGCGCACGCTGGATCATCGGCATCGCGTTCCAGGGCGCGCAGCGCCTCGGCTGGCACGGCTCGATCGCGACGAAGTACATGTATCTGCGCGACCGGAAGGGCACCGTCACGTCGCTCGTCACCATTCTGGCTTACCTGCTGCTGGTCAATCACCTGCTGCTGCGGTTCGCGATCGCGCGCGGTTGGCTGCCGGCCGGACAGACCTTGCTCGAGGCCTCGCCGAAATGGCTCGAGTACATGATGGCCGCGAATGCGGCGCTGCTCGTGAATCGCGTGCTCCAGCGCGTGTACTTCGTCACGAGGCTGAACGGATTTCATCAGGGGCTGCTGTCGATCCCGCGGCTGGTGGTCAACAACTTCATCAACTTCTTCGCGGTGTGTCGTGCGTGGCGATTGTTCATCGTGTCGACCGTGACCGGAAAACCGATCGGCTGGGACAAGACCAAGCATTCGTATCCGTCGCGCGAGGATCTTCGACTGGTGCACCGCCGTCTGGGAGAGCTGCTGCTCTCGTGGCATGCGATCAGCCAGGAGCAGCTCGACGATGCGCTCGAAATGCAGCGCGCCGACGCCGGCACGCGGCTGGGCGAACTGCTGGTCAACGAAGCCGGGCTCGATCCCGAAACGCTCGCCGACGCCGTTGCATGGCAGGCGGGATTGCCGCGTGTCGAGTTGGCGCGTCGCGACTGGCGGCCGTTCGCCACCCGGTTGCCGGACTTCATCGAAGTGCGGCATCGTGCGATTCCGTTCGGTATCGGCGAAGGATCGGCGCTCAACGTCGCCGTGGCGGCGCCGCTTTCCGATACGGCGCTCGCGCAGTTGCGGGCGGCCGCCGGTGTGGACGTGCAGTGCTTCATTGCCGCCGAGCACGAGATCGTCGCAGCATTGGACGAGTTGCGCGCGTCGGCCGAATCGCACGGCACGCTGTCGGGGGTGGCCTGACATGAAAGTCCATGCACGACCGACCTGCATCGCGATCGCACTCGGTATCGCGGCCGGCAGCGCATGCGCGCAAGGCGAGCCCGACCGGCTGCTCGAGAGCTGCTATGCGCACATTCGCGCCGGAGACGACAAAGGCGCGCTGCAATTGTTCGAGACGAGCTTCGCTCGCCGTCGGGCGACCCCGCGTCAGTACGTCGATGCCGCCTATACGGCGCACCGTCTCGGGCAGAACGACCCGGCCTACGACAAGCAGGCGCTTCGGCTGTTCGAATCGAGCTTCGCGCAGCAGCCGGGTACCGCGCGGCAATATGTCGATGCCGCGTACACGGCGTGCCGTCTCGGCGAGAACGATCCGGCCTACGACCGGCAGGCACTCCAGCTGTTCGAGGCGAGCTTCGCCAGGCACGCAGGCACGGCGCTCGAATACATCGATGCCGCCTATATCGCGCGCCGCCTGGGCGACAGCGATCCCGCTTACGACCGGCAAGCGATGCGGTTCTTCGAAGCGAGCTTCGCGCTGCAGCCCGGCACCGCGTTGCAGTACGTCGACGCCGCGTACACGGCGCGCCGGCTCGGCAAGAACGACCCGGCCTACGACAAACTCGCGCTCCGCTACTTCGACGCCAGCTTCGCGCTGCAGCCGGGCACGGCGTTGCAATACGTCGATGCGGCGTACACCGCACGTCGTCTTGGCGAGAACGATCCGGCCTACGACAAACTCGCGCTCCGCTACTTCGACGCCAGCTTCGCGCTGCAGCCGGGCACGGCGCTGCAATACGTCGATGCAGCGTACACGGCACGCCGTCTCGGCAACAGCGACCCGGCGTACGACAAACTCGCGCTCCGCTACTTCGACGCGAGCTTCGCGCTGCAACCGGGCACGGCGCTGCAATACGTCGATGCAGCGTACACGGCACGTCGTCTCGGCCAGAACGACCCGGCCTACGACGAGCTGGCGCTCCGGTACTTCGAGGCGAGCTTCGCGCTGCAACCCGGCACCGCGCAGCAGTACCTCGACGCCGCCTATACGGCGCGCCGTCTCGGCGAGCGCGACCCGGCCTACGACAAGCTGTCGCTTCGATTATTCGATGCGAGCTTCGCCGTGCAACCCGGCACCGCGCATCAATACCTCGATGCGGCCTACACGGCCCGGCGCGTGGGCCGCGACTACCCGGCGTACGAGAAGGACGCGCTCCGCTATTTTGCGGCGGGCTTCACCCGCCAGCACGAGTCCGCGCTCGAATATGCGGACGCCGCGTACACGGCGCGCGGCCTGGGCGAGAACGAACTTGCCGATCGGTTCTTTCACGACAGCATCGACGCGAACGCGCAGGCGCCGCAATACGACGCCGAACAGGCTTACGCATATCGACGCGCGGTCGACGACGCGGAGCGGCGCGTCGGCGCGATCGTCAACGTCGCGTATCAATCCGGCGGGTTCAGGCCTCAGGAAACCATCGGGATTCTGCAGGGCGGCACCGAGGTCTACTGGCAGCCGCCGAAGATCGGATACGACAACGGGCGCATTTTCCAGGTGTTCGCGCGCCAGTACTCGACGCTGTACGACCGCAGCGGCGGCATCACCGGGTTGCCGACCTTGCAGTGGTCGGTCGGCGCCCGCTACAAGCCGCTTTCGTCGCAAAACCTGGTGTTCACCGCCGAGAAACTGATGACGGGCGGACGTTACGCGTATGACGACTGGCTGTTCCGCGTCGGTTACTCGATCGACGACGGCATCGATCTGCATCCCGTCAAACCCGACTGGACGACATGGCAGTTCTACACGGAGAGCGCGTACTTCGTGAGACAGCAACGGCTCGTTCAACCGGTCGAGCTGCGCTACGGCCATTCATGGCGGATCGATTCGATCAGCAGCCATCTGGTGATGTTCCCGCATGCGGCGATCGCCGGCGACTACGACACCCGCGCCTTGCACAAGCTCGCACTCGGCATCGGCCCCGGCATCGGCATGCGCTACTGGTTCCGCGAAAGCGCGTATCGGGCGCCGGCGAGCTGGATCGACCTCGACGTCCAGTATCGCGTGCGGTTGACCGACGCGGACCGCGCCAAAGGGTTGGTCGTTCGCGCAACGTTGTGGTTCTAGGCGTGTCGCGGACCGACGAGAAGACCGGAAATCAAATAGAGAAAATCGATATGCAACGAGTTTTGACCGTGTTCGGCACACGTCCCGAAGCGATCAAGATGGCGCCGCTCGTGCGCGCGCTGAAGCGGCACCCTGAATTCGACGTCACCGTATGTGTCACCGCCCAGCATCGGCAGATGCTCGATCAGGTGCTGTCGCTGTTCGACATCGTTCCCGACTTCGATCTGGATCTGATGCGCAAGAACCAATCGCTGTCCGAGCTGACCGCGAACATCCTGAACGGCATCGGCCCGGTGTTCGATGCGGCCCGGCCCGACATCGTGCTAGTTCACGGCGATACGACCACCACCTTGGCGGCGAGCCTGGCCGCCTTCTATCGGCACATCCCGATCGGACACGTCGAGGCCGGGCTTCGTACCGGCAATATCTGGTCGCCGTGGCCGGAGGAACTGAACCGGCGTGTGACGGACGCCGTGTCTTCGTGGCACTTCGCGCCTTCGAAGCGCGCGGCGCAGAACCTGTACAGCGAAGGCATGACGCCGGAACAGGTGGTTCTGACGGGTAACACCGTGATCGACGCGCTGCTGCAGACGCGCGAGAAGCTGGCCGCTGACCCGTGGCTCTCGGAGCGCATCGCCGCAGGATTTCCGTTTCTGGATCGGGCACGGCGGCTGATCCTCGTCACCGGTCATCGCCGCGAAAGTTTCGGCGAGCCGCTCGAACATGTGTGCCATGCGCTCCGTGAGCTCGCGACCCGCCACGACGACATCGAGCTGGTCTATCCGATGCATCTGAATCCGAACGTGACGGGACCGGTGAAAGCAATTCTTGGCGACCTCCGCAACGTCACGCTCACCGATCCGCAAGAGTATTTGCCGTTCGTGTATCTGATGTCGAAGGCGCATCTGATCATTACCGATTCGGGCGGAATTCAAGAGGAGGCGCCAGCGCTCGGCGTGCCGGTGCTGGTGACGCGCGATACGACCGAGCGGCCCGAGGCATTGGAAGCCGGTACCGCACGTCTGGTCGGCACCGACCGCGGCCGCATCGTCGCGCAGGTCGAAACGCTGCTCAACGATCGCCACGAGTACGAGCAGATGGCACACGCGGTGAACCCGTACGGCGACGGGCATGCAAGCGAGCGCATCGTCGCCGCGCTCGAAAAGCCGGGTCACTCGCCGTGCGAGCCGCACATGGGTCACGGCGATCCGTACCCGACGTCGACACGGGACGCATTGGCCGCCGCGCCGGCTGCGATACGCGCTACGTGAGTATGGCGGGGCCGATCGGGGGATTGCGGAGCGGTGAGCGATGGAAGGGGCGGAGCGGTCGCGCGCCGCCGATTTCCGCCGCAACAGACTTTACACGTTGTTACCCGGCCGCACCGGACGCGCATCGGCCCTTTCCTTATACTCACGCCGAGTTCGCCACCCGTTCCGGCATTCGTCGGCGAACACGTAGCCGATGCAGGAAACATCATGATGCGCATGCCTTCCACGAAGACCGTTCTGTTCGCCTCGCTCGTCGCCGTGGCGGCGCTCCCGCTGACCGCGTGCGTCGCACCGGGCTACGGCCCCTACGGCGCCCAGCCCTATCAACAGCAGCCGTATGCGACGCCGGGCTACGCGCAGCCCGCCTATGCGCAACCGGGCTACGTGCAGCCGCAGCAGCCGGCTTATCCGGCTCAGGCGCCGCAGTACGATCAATACGGCAATCAGCAGCCGTACGGCGGCCAGTACGGCAACGGCTACGGCACGCAATACGGCACCGTCTCGAACATCCAGCCGGTCAACGGATCGGTCGGCACGTCGGGCGTGGCCGGCACCGTCGTCGGCGCGCTGGTCGGCGGCGTGCTCGGCAACCAGTTCGGCCGCGGCCACGGCCGCGAGGCGGCCACCGTGATCGGCGCGCTCGGCGGCGCCGTCGCCGGCAACCAGATCGGCCAGCAGATGGGCGCCGCGCAGCCGCCGAGCAGCTACCGGATCGACGTGCAGGTCAGCGACGGCTCGATGCGCTCGTTCGACGTGCAGTCGCCCGGCGATCTGCGTCCGGGCGATCGCGTGCAGATCAACGGCAATCAGTTGTCGCGTTATTGAGCGGGCGGCGCGCGCCCGAACGGCTCGGGCGCACTGTCTGGTTGCGTTTACGGCTCCAGGCGTCGCCGGCATGGCTCGTCAGACGGATGGGATGCCCTATCCAGCCAGCACGGCAAAACGGATTCAGGCTTCGCGCAATCAGCCCCACCTACTACTTCCGCTTGGGCGGCCCACCGATTTCCGCTGGTCTGACGAAATAGTCGCGCAGCGCGTGCATCGCGGGGCTCAGCTCGATGTTCTTGCGCCACGCAAGGCCGACGCTCATCGGCGGCACCGGGTCGCGTAACACGATCGTCTCGATGCGCCGCCCCTCGAGCGACCACGGCCGATACACCATGTCGGACAGAATCGCGACGCCGCTGCCGTTCGCGACCATGCTGCGCACGGCCTCCACGGACGACGTGCGCAGGATCACGTTGGGCCGATACGGCGTCTCGCTCCAGTAGCGCAGCGCGGTCTGGCCGGCCTCGTCCACCGTCAACATCACGAACGGTTCGTTCGCCACCTCCGCGAACGTGACGCTCTCGCGCTTGAGCAGCGGATGATGCGCGCCGACCCACAACCGACGCACCGAATGGATCACGGGCTCCAGCACGAGTTCGGGATTCGACACGTTCGACGTCAGCAGCACGGCCATGTCGTAGCGGCCCGCGATCAGCCCCTCTTCGATCGACTCGCGGTTCAGTTCGTGCAGGTTGATCGTCAGCCGCGGATAAAGTGTGCTCAGGCGCAGCACATGTTGCGGCAGAAAATAGCCGAGCACGGTGTAGCTCGCGGCGATCGCGAGCGTGCCCGTCACCGTGCTTGCGAGGTTCGGAACCCGCATCGCCTCGTCGACCGACGACAGGATGGCATACGCGTGATTGAGAAAGCGCCAGCCGGTGTCGGTGAGCGTCACGCCCGCGGACGTGCGCAGAAACAGTTGCGTGCCGAGGCTTTCCTCCAGCTCCTTGATCGCGCTCGTCACGGCCGACTGCGAGATCGTGAGCTGGATCGCGGCCTGCGAGATCTGGCCAAGCTCGGCCGTGGCGACGAAGTATTTGAGCTGTCTGAGGGTCAGGGCCATGGCCGACGGGAAGCGGAGCGGTGCGCAATAAATATCATATCGATCGCGCGACCGCCACCGGCGGGGCTCGATGAAAGCCCCGAAGTCCAGCCGGGGCCGGCCTCGCGCCCGTTCTCGTCGATATCGAAAAAATCGATACGTCGCATACAAAAATAGAACTATTTTGACGTCCCGTGCGCGGCTAACCTCCTTTCGACACTGCTTCGGCTCGCGCAGCAGCGCGCATCGACCGAGAACCTGGAGGATCCCCAAGCATGAGCAAGCAAAGCGTCGACCTGAATTCGGACATGGGCGAAGGCTTCGGCCCGTGGACGATCGGCGACGGCGTCGACGAACAAATCATGTCGCTGATCAGCTCGGCCAACATCGCCACCGGCTTTCATGCCGGCGACCCGAACATCATGGCGCGCACGGTGCAGCTGGCGCGCGCCGCCGGCGTCGGCATCGGCGCGCATCCGGGCTTTCGCGATCTGGTCGGCTTCGGCCGCCGCGCGATCACCGAAACGCCGCAGGCGCTCGTCAACGACATCGTCTACCAGCTCGGCGCGCTGCGCGAGTTCGCGCGGCTCCACGGCGTGCGCCTTCAGCATCTGAAGCCGCACGGCGCGCTTTACATGCACGCGGCGGCCGACGAGGCGTTCTCGCGGCTGCTGATCGAGACGCTGCAGCGCGTCGATCCCGGCCTGTGGCTGTACTGCATGGAAGCGTCGGTGACGTACCGCGTCGCCGCCGAATACGGTCAGCCGGTGGTGCGCGAGTTCTACGCCGATCGCGACTACGACCGCAGCGGCTCGATCGTGTTCGCGCGCCGCGTCGGACGCCTGGATCCCGGCCAGGTCGCCGACAAGGTGCTGCGCGCCTGCATCGACGGCAAGGTGCATACGATCGAAGGAAACGACATCGACATCGATTTCGACTCCGTCTGCATCCATAGCGACACGCCGGGCGCGCTCGAACTCGTGCGCAGAACGCGCGACGCGCTGGTTCGCGAAGGCATTCGCACCGCCGCCCCGCTACCGCTCGCCGCACATCACTGATTCAAGGAGACGCATGATGGCATTGCACGATATCGTCAGCCCGCTGCCGGGCACCTTTTACCGCCGTCCGTCGCCCGACGCGGACTACTACGTCGCCGTCGACGCGCCCGTGATGGCGGGTGCGGTCGTCGGCCTCGTCGAAGTGATGAAGCAGTTCACCGAGATCGAAGCCGACGTGTCGGGGCGTGTTGCCGAGCTGCTCGTCGAAGACGGCGAGCCGGTGGACGCAGGCCAGGTGCTGATGCGGATCGAGGAGTGACGCGATGAGCCTCGCAACTTCCTCCGGCACGTTCTATCGCCCGTCGCGGATCCGGACCGTGCTGGTCGCGAACCGCGGCGAGATCGCGGTGCGCATCATCCGCGCCGCACACGAGCTCGGCATGCGCGCGATCGCCGTGGTCAGCGACGCCGACCGCGACAGCCTCGCCGCGCGCATGGCCGACGAAGCGATCCACATCGGCCCGTCGCATGCGGCGAAAAGCTATCTGAATCCCGCGGCCATCCTCGATGCCGCGCGCCGGTGCGGCGCGGACGCCATTCATCCCGGCTACGGCTTTCTGTCCGAAAACGCGGCCTTCGCCGCGCAGGTCGAGGCGGCCGGCCTGATCTTCGTCGGCCCCGACGCGCACGTGATCGCGACGATGGGCGACAAGGCCCGCGCACGCGAAACCGCGCAGCGCGCCAGCGTGCCGACCGTGCCCGGCAGCGACGGCGTCGTGCACTCGCTCGAAGAAGCGCAGGCAGTCGCTGCGCGTATCGGCTATCCGCTGATGATCAAGGCGGCCGCGGGCGGCGGCGGGCGCGGCATCCGCGTTTCGCACGACGCCGCGCAACTGGAGGCCGAGCTGCCGCTCGCGCAGCGCGAGGCGCAGGCCGCGTTCGGCAACGGCGGCGTCTATCTCGAACGCTTCATCGCACGCGCACGGCACATCGAGGTGCAGGTGCTGGGCGACGGCCGCAACGTCGTGCACCTGTTCGAGCGCGAATGTTCGCTGCAACGGCGACGCCAGAAGATTCTCGAGGAGGCGCCGTCGCCTTCGCTTACGCCGGCGCAGCGCGACGCGCTGTGCGAGTCGGCGACGCGTCTCGCGCGACAGGTCGGCTACTGCAGCGCGGGCACGCTCGAATATCTCTACGACGACGCCCGCGGCGAGTTCTACTTCATCGAGATGAACACCCGCATCCAGGTCGAGCATCCGGTGACCGAGGCGATCACGGGCATCGATCTCGTGCGCGAGACGCTGCGCATCGCCGACGGCGAGCCGCTGCGTTTCGCGCAGCAAGACATCGCGATGCGCGGCGCGGCGATCGAATGCCGGATCAACGCGGAAGATCCGTTGCAGGATTTCCGTCCGAACCCTGGACGCATCGATACGCTCGTGTGGCCGACCGGCCCCGGCACGCGCATCGACTCGCTGCTCTATCCGGGCTACGTCGTGCCGCCGTTCTACGACTCCCTGCTCGCCAAGCTGATCGTGCACGACGAGAGCCGCGCGGCCGCGCTGCAACGCCTCGCGCGCGCGCTGGGCGAGCTGCACGTCGGCGGCGTGAAGACCACCGCACCGTTGCACCTCGCGCTGCTCGCGGACGACGACGTGCGGGCCGGCCGCTACCACACCAATTTTCTCGAAGCGTGGATGCCGCAATGGCGCGAGGCCGTGACGGCCCGCGCCCGGCAACACGCGGATACGGAAGCAGACGCCACGCGCGTCGGGGAGGCACAGTGACGGCCCGTTATACCTTCGGCGGCGACGAGTTCGTGTTCGTCGAGATCAGCGAATCGATGTCGCTCGACGCCTTCTTCAAGGGCACGGCGATCACGCGCGAACTGCAGCGCCGCGCGGTGCCAGGCATCACTGAAATCTGTCCGGCGAACGCGTCCTACCAGGTGCGCTACGACCCCGACGTGATCGAGCCCGACGCACTCGTCGCGCTGCTCCAGACGATCGAGACGGAAGCAGGCGATGCGCCGCTCGAACTCGACACGCGGATCGTCGAGGTGCCCGTGCTCTACAACGACCCGTGGACGCACGAGACGATGATGCGGTTTCGCGAGCGTCATCAGGATCCGGCGTCGACCGATCTCGAGTACGCCGCGCGCATCAACGGCAAGCGCGACGTCGACGAATTCATCGCCGCGCACGCCGGTTCGCCGTGGTTCGTGTCGATGGTCGGCTTCGTCGCGGGGCTGCCGTTCATGTATCAGATGGTCGAACGCGCGCGCCAGCTCGAAGTGCCGAAGTACCTGCGGCCGCGCACCGACACGCCGAAGCTCACGGTCGGCCACGGCGGCTGCTTCGGCTGCATCTACTCGGTGCGCGGCGCGGGCGGCTACCAGATGTTCGGCGTGACGCCGGCGCCGATCTTCGATCCCGCGCAGCGGCTCGACTATCTGCACGACTTCATGGTGTTCTTCCGGCCCGGCGACATCGTGAAGTTCCAGCCGATCGATCGCGCTGCGTACGACGCAGCAGTGGCGGCCGTCGACGCCGGAACCTTCTCGCTGCGCGTGCGCCCCGTGAAGTTCTCGCTCGACGCGTTCCGGCGCGATCCCGATGCGTATAACCGTTCTCTCGTCGAGGTGCTGCATGCCGACTGATCCGCACGATCTGATCGAGGTTCTGAAACCGGGCCTCGCCACCTCCGTCCAGGATATGGGCCGGCAAGGCTGCTATCACGTCGGCATTCCGCCGTCGGGCTCGCTCGACCAGTACGCGTCGCGCGCGGCGAACCTGCTGGTCGGCAATCCCGAAGAGGCGGCCGTGCTCGAATGCACGCTGCTCGGCCCCGAACTGCTGTTCCATATGGACGCGCTCATCGCCGTCACCGGCGCCGAGATGACGCCGAAGATCGACGGCATCGCGCACAGCTGCGACGTCGCGCTCCGGATTCGCGCGGGCAGCGTGCTGTCGTTCCAGTACGTGAAGGCCGGCGCGCGTGCGTATCTGGCCGTCGCGGGCGGCATCGACGTGCCGGTCGTACTCGGCAGCCGTTCGACCTATACGCTCGGCGCGATCGGCGGCCTTGCGGGCCGGCGCCTGCAGAAAGGCGATCGGCTGCCGGTCGGCGCCGCGCACGGCGCGCCGCGCGAAGGGCGCGAACTGCCGGCATCGATGCGCCGGCCGCTCGACAGCCAGGTCGCGCTGCGCGTGCTGACGGGCCTGTACCACCACCGGCTGACCGACGCGTCGGCGCAGACGTTCTTCGACGACGAGTGGACCGTCGCGCCCGAGGCGGACCGCATCGGCTACCGCTACAAGAACGGGCGGCCGCTGCAGTTCCGGCCGCGCGAACAGCCGTTCGGCGCGGGCGCCGATCCGTCGAACATCGTCGACGCGTGCTATCCGGTCGGCTCGATCCAGGTGCCGGCCGGGCTCGAGCCGATCATCCTGCATCGCGATGCGGTCTCCGGCGGCGGCTACGCGACCATCGGCACGGTCATCAGCGCCGACATGGACCTGATCGGACAGATGCAGCCGAACCATCGCGCGCGCTTCGTGCCCGTGACGATGGCCGACGCGCTCGCGGCACGCCGCGCGTACCGCCAGCGCCTGGCGTTGCTGCGCGCCGCGCTTCAGGGCTAGACGCCGCGCGGCCCGGCGCCGCCGGCACCTTTTCTCGCTCCGCATTCATTCCCGCGCGACCGCGTGCCGCGCGGCGGACGCGTGCGCGCCGTTTCAGCCGGACCGGTTGCCCATCCGACGTCGGGGCAACCCTGCGGAAGCAGTTGCCGCGGCCAGGACGTCGTTCGCAGCTTTGCTCATCGAGGAGCACCACCATGGCCAACCTGGCTCATGCCGACGCCGACGAGGATCTCGACCTGTCGACGCTCGCCATTCCCGATCACGCGCGCATGCCGCCCTTCTCGCTGACGATGGCGTGGTGGGCCGTGTGCAGCGCGGTGTTCTACATCGTCGTCGGCGCGACGCTCGCGCTCAGCTACGGCGCCCGCAACGCACTGATCGGCATGGCGCTGTCGGTCGTGTCGTACGGCGTGGTCAATTCGATCATCAGCCGCTACGCGATTCGCACGGGCCTGTCGGTCGCGCTGTTCTCACGCGTGCTGTTCGGCAGTGCCGGCGCGGCGCTCGCCACCCTGATCTTCTTCGCGACGGCAATCTACTACGCGGTGTTCGAGGGTTCGGTGATCGCGGTCGCCGCGCATCACCAGTTCCCCGCGCTCGACTACAAGTGGGTCGCGCTGATCGTGGTGTGCTACAGCGTGCCGCTCGTGTTCGGCAGCGTGCAGCATTGGCTCGACAAGTTCAACGGCACGCTGCTGCCGTTTTACCTGATCGGCCTGTGTGCCGCGGTCGGACTCACGACGGCGGAGTACGGCTACAACGCCGCCTGGCTCGATTTCGGACCGGCAGGCGGCGCGCCGGCCGGCGGCTGGTGGCAGTGCTTCGTCTACTACATGGGCGTGTGGGTGCTGATGATGTTCACGTTCGACTACGCGCGCTTCGGCCGCAAGGAGGACGCCAGCTATCACGGCCGCTTCAACTTCGGCATGCCGTTCTATCTCGTGACGTTCCTGTTGAACGGCGCGGTGGGCATCTACGTCGTCAGCACGACGCCGGGGCTCGGCACGCTGTCCGAAGTATCGGTCGTGCTCGCGCTGCTGAAGCTGATGGGCGTGTGGGGGCTGCTGTTCGTGTGGGTCACGCAGTCGCGCATCAACACCGCGAACTACTATCTCGCGACGGTCAACATGCAGGCGTTCTTTCAGAAAGTGGCCGGCGTGCGCGCACCGAAGTTCGTGTGGGCGGTCGTGGTGGGCGCGGTGGTGTACGGCTTGATGATGGCCGACGTCTTTTCCCGGATTCTGCAGGCGCTCGCGTATCAGGGCATCTTCGTCGTCGCGTGGGTCGCGGTCGCGCTCGCGCACATTCTCTCGGACCGTTACGGACAACTCGTGGGCGACGACATCGAATGCCGCGACGCGCACGTGCCGACCTTCAATCCGGGCGGGCTGATTGCGTGGTTCGCGGGCGCGTTCGCCGGGCTCGCGCTGAATCAGGCGTCGGGATTCGCCGCGTCGCTATCGGCGCCGGCGACCTTCGTGGTGTCGTGGCTCGCGTATCGCGCGCTGCTGGGCGCGGCGAAGCGGACGTGGTTCGTGCGGAACGTGTAAGAGCGCGCATTGGCTGGTGTCGGGCGAGCGCTGTTTCAGCCGGTTTCGTTCTTCCGAAGGTGGATTGAACAGGCTGCTCGGTTCACTTTGCCCGCCGCCGACGTGACCCGACGCGGCGCGGAAATGCGGCTCGTCTCGCCTGGAAAGGACGAGCCGCGGAAAGCAAGGAGCGACCTGAACGGCACCGCTGGGTCGCCGAACGCACGCATGCCTGCTTTGCCGGCAGTTTCGGTAGACTATGCATTCGTTTCGAGCGTCATCTCGACGTTCTTGCTGCATTGCTCTCGCCGGCTACTGCCGTCATCTACTGACGCTTCGTCGATGACCTGTGTCGGCCGGCCTGGGCATCGCAATGCGCTGCTGCGCGTCGCGCGCCGCAGCTACCCGTTCCGCAAACCAGCGACGACCCCGACCGATGATCACGATCCGCCTGCTCGACGCCGCCGACGCGGCGCAATTCAAATCCGTCCGCCTTCGCGCGATCGACACGTCGCCAACTTCGTTCCTGCCTACCCACGCCGAAGAAGTCGTGGTGCCGCTCGAAGCATTCGCAGCGCGCATCGCACCCACGCATGAGCGCGCGGTGTTCGGCGCATTCGACGGCGAGTCGCTCATCGGCACCACCGGCGTGTACCGCGATGCACGCGCGAAGGTCGCGCACAAGGCGACGATCTGGGGCGTGTTCGTCGATGCCGCCTATCGCGGGCGCGGCGTCGCGCAAACGCTGCTCGACAGCGCGTCCGCGCATGCGTCGCAGGCATGGCAATGCACGCAGCTGATGCTGTGCGTCAACGAGATCAACGGCGGTGCGCAGCGGTTGTACGAGTCGCTGGGATTCGTGCGGTTCGGCACGGAACCGCGCTCGCTGTGCGTCGACGGCCGCTTCTACGACGAACACCATATGGTCAAGATCCTCGCGTGATGCGATCGCGCGCGCACTGGCCGACGGCGCAATGCAGTGCGCGCGAGCACCGCTCATCGAACGTATCAGCGCCGATCCGTGATCGACGTGTCGACGACCTGCCCCGCGATCGTCACGTTCGCGAGCGTCATCGCGCTCACGTTGAACGCGTAGATCGGACCGGGCGACGTGACCGTCGCCGCTCCCGACGCGACCGGCGTGCCGAAGTCGCAGTTGCTGATCGTCACGCCGGAGATCGGCTGCACGGCCGGCGTCGGCGGCGCGCCGTTGTAGTCGAACGCGACGGGCCCCTGCGCGACGATCGCCTGGAAGCACGACGCGCTCACGCCGTTCAACGTCACGTTGCTCGCCTTCACGTCGGAGATCGTCACGTTCTGCACGACGGGCGGCCGCGTGCGCACCGCGTCGTTGGCCGGCTGATAGTCGCAGTCGAACGTGACGATGCCGCCCTGTGCGGCCGACGGATTGCCGGCCGCCGCCGTGACGACGCCGAGCGCGACGCTCGCGTTGATCGGGCTGCCGGCGAGCAGCGCGCTGCCGTAGCCGCCGCCCTTCAGGTTCACGCCGTTCGGCAGCACGACGCCTTTCACGTGGAAGTCCTTCACGTAACCGCCGCGGTTCATGTTGGTCTTCACGCGAATCGCGATGTTCAGCGGATTGGTCTGCCAGTTCGCGTTCAGCATCGACAGGTTGGTCGCATAGATCTGCTCGACGCCGCCGCCCATTTCGCTGCCGAGCGTAATCCCGCCGTGGCCGCTGTTCATCGTGCAGTCGCGAATCAGGTGTCGCTTCGCGGGCCCGTATTCGGTGTCCCGATCCTTGCCCGACTTGATCGCGATGCAATCGTCGCCGGTGTTGAACGTGCAGCGCTCGCACAGCACGTCGGTGCACGCGTCGGGATCGAAGCCGTCGTTGTTCGGACCGATGCTGTTGGTCGTCACGCCGCGGATCACGACGTTGCGGCTCGCGGTCGGATGATGCTGCCAGAACGGTGTGTTCTGCGTCTGGTAGTTCTCCATCAACACGTTCGTGCAGCCGATGAATTCGACCATGCACGGCCGCAGATAGTGGCCGAGCCCGAAGATGCGCCGCTCGACCGGCACGCCGGCTTCGGACAGTGCGGGCAGGTAGTTCTGGTCCTGCTGCCACGGCGTGACCGGCGAGGTGAGCAGCGCGTAGAGCGCGTCCGGAATCGCCGGTGCGACGAGCCGCAGATCCACGTTGTTCGGATTCGCGAACGCCTGGCTCGGCACGGACGCGTTCCCGCCATACGCGCCCGACGAGCCCTTGTAGGTCCACCAGCAGACGCTGCCGGCTCCGCTACCCGCGAAGGGCGTCATCGCCTGCCCGTTCAGCACCGACGTCGCGCCTTCGCCGGTCAGCGCGATGTTGGTCGCATTGCGCGCGTAGACTGGCGCGCCGTAGTTCAGACAGTCGTTCGCCTGCCAACGGCTGTAGTACAGCCGGCCGTTCGCGCCGCAGTCGACCGGGCCGTCCTTCGCGTAATCGGCCGGGTTCGGACTGAAGTAGATCGTGCAGTTCACGCTCAGATGGAAATTCACGTTGCTCTGCAGCACGATCGGCCCCGCGCAGTACCAGTTGCCGGCCGGCACGATCACACGGCCACCGCCTTCACGCGCGCATGCGTCGATCGCCGCGAGAAATGCCGGGCGCGAGTCGAACGCGCCGGGCGCGGTCGTCAGTTCGGCGCCGGGGCTCACCGGCGATTTGGCCGACGGGTACGGCGACGTCTGCGCGACGGTCGCGCACGAGCGCGCGCCATAGTGCGTCACGTCGAATTCGCGGTGGCGGAACGCGCGCCGCGACACATGCGCGAGCGATGCGGCGATACGCGCGGCCGCGCCGTGCTCGCCCCAGATCGCGTCGGGCGCAATATCGGCTGCGGCGACGTGGGCGAACGCACAGGTGGCCGCGAGTGGACCGCCGAACACTGCCCCGCCGGCGAGCGCGCCGGTCCAGCCGATGAAGTCGCGGCGCGTCAGCCGCTTCGAAGAAGGCGAACGGGCGGGCAAAGACGAACGGCGACGGCTTGCGGCCATGGGCATTTCTCCGGAAGGGGGTATCGGGTCGTGTGCGACGCGACCATATTCGTACGTCGTCGTATCACATGGGCAAGTCTAGGCGCGTTCGTGGTCGGGCATGTATTTGTCGTTTACCCTCGATTCTCGCTGCACAAATTCGGATGTGTGCGCGCACTCACGTGAGATCCGTGAGCGTCTGTGAGATATGTCGTCGTATGTTTATGCGCACAAATTGCTGCCTGCGCCCCCATCGCGTTCGATGAATCGGGACGGTTCTCGGGCACCTTCCTCATGCGAGCCGGCTTGTGAAAGACTCGAGCGCCACGTATGAACACCTTCACCGCGCCAACGGCTTCGCGTACGTCCGACATCTGGCGGTGTCGCCATGTCGCCGTGTCGCCAATCGGCCATAACTCTGCAACACCTACGCGCAGCGCCGTCCGAATCGCCTACCTGCCTCCGTGATTCCGCCTCTGTTCAACGCCCCGCCCGGCGCGCTATCGTTGCTCCACCTTCACCACCAGGAGCTGCCTTTGCCTTCCCGCCACGGAGTCGACCTGACCCGCGCCCGCGCACTGTTCGATCGCGAGCGCCATGCATTCACCGAAGCCATGCCGGTTTCCCGCGCGCTGTCCGCGGAAGCGTCCGAGCATCTGCTGTTCGGCGTGCCGTTGCACTGGATGCAGGACTGGTCGACACCGTTCTCGCTGGTCGTGAAGGAAGCGCGCGGCGCGACCTTCACCGACGTCGACGGGCATCGCTACGCAGACTTTTGCCTCGGCGACACCGGCGCGATGTTCGGCCATGCGCCCGAACCCGTCGCGCGGGCGCTCGCCGAACAGGCGACGCGCGGCTACACGACGATGCTGCCGAGCGAAGACGCCGCGTGGGTGTCGCGCGAACTCGCGCGCCGCTTCCGGCTGCCGGTCTGGCAGTTCGCGCTGAGCGCGAGCGACGCGAACCGCTTCGTGCTGCGCTGGGCGCGCGCCGCCACCGGCCGCAACACGATCGTCGTGTTCAACGGCTGCTATCACGGCACGGTCGACGACGTGTTCGTCGACCTCGTCGACGGGCGCCCGGTGCAGCGCGACAGCCTGCTCGGGCAGTCCTACGACCTGCTCGCGAACACGCGCGTGGTCGAGTTCAACGATCTGCACGCGCTCGAAGCCGCGCTAAAGGACGGCGACGTCGCCTGCGTGCTCGCCGAACCGGCGATGACGAACATCGGGATGGTGTTGCCGGAGCCGGGCTTCTGGGACGCCGCGCGCGCCCTGACGCGCCGTTACGGCACGCTGCTCGTGATCGACGAGACGCACACGATCAGCAGCGGGCCGGGCGGCTACGCGGCCGCGCACGGGCTCGAACCCGACGCGCTGGTGGTCGGCAAGCCGATCGCCGGCGGCGTGCCGTGCGCGGTGTACGGCTTCAGCGCCGAATTCGCGGAGCGCGCGAAGCAGGCGAAGCTGAACGCGCCGCCCGGCCATTCGGGGATCGGCACGACGCTCACCGCCAACATGCTCGCGATGCACGCGATGCGCGCGACGCTCGCGGAGGTCGCGACCGAAGCCGCGTACGCGCACATGTTCGAACTGGCCGCGCGACTCGCGACCGGGCTCGAGCAGACCATCGCGAAGCACGGGCTGCCGTGGTGCGTGACGCGCATCGGCGCGCGCACCGAATTCCAGTTCACGCCGGTGCCGCCGCGCAACGGCACGCTGGCGGGCGAACAGCTCGACAGCGAACTCGAGCACATCGTCCATCTGTACCTGCTGAACCGCGGCGTGCTGATCACGCCGTTCCACAACATGATGCTGGTGTGCCCGCAGACGACTGCCGACGACGTCGACAAGCTGGTCGCGCAGTTCGACGCGTGCCTGGGCGAACTCGTGTGATGCGGTGACGCGCGCTCGACGTCGCGGGAAGGTGCCGGCCGCGTCGAAGCGGCCGCACGTCGCGAAACGCGCGTGCGGCGTTCGGTGAGATCGACGAAGTCATGCGCTCAGTAGCGCGATGGACGTGACGCACGAGAATGCGCGCGAGAATGCGCATGAACGTTCGGCTGGCGGCGCTGGCGAGCCAACGTGAGCGAAGCCAATCCACCGCGCTCCCCCCACCCGCAAGCAGAATCACCGCCCCGCCGCCGACAACGAACCGAAGAACGTCGCGACCTTCGCCTTGCTCGTCGTCTGCAGCCGCGACATGAGCCCGTGATCGACGTGTCGCAGCCCGTAAGTCTCGCCGATGTCGCGCTGCATCCGGCACCACAGATGGCTCGCGATCTCCGCGTCGACCATCGCGCGGTGCGCGCGGCCGGCCTGCGGCAAGCGCAGCAGGTCGGCGAGGCTCGACAGCCGGTGGCTGCGCGCATGCGGGTAGAGGCGCCGCGCCACCAGCATCGTGCATGCAAACGGATGGTCGGCCGCGACGCCGAGCGAGCCGAGTTCGGCCTGCCAGAATCGCTTGTCGAACCCCGCGTTGTGCGCGACGACCGGATGGCTGCCGACGAACGCGGCGGCTTCCTTCATCACCTTCGACACCGGCGGCGCCGTGGCGATCATCTCGTTGGTGATCCCGGTGAGCGCGACGACGTCGGACGGAATGCGGCGTCCCGCGTTCATCAGGCTCTGATAGCGGTCGACGATCTCGCCGTCGCGCAGCAGGATCACGGCGATCTCGGTCGCCCTGTCGCCCAGGTTCGGGGAAAGCCCGGTTGTTTCGAAGTCGAGTACCGCTACGGTTTGCATGCGCGAATCAACGGAAAGATACGTGGCGTGTCGGTCGCGACGCGTCGCGCCGACGGAAAGGCGCCATAGTATCCCGGGACACGACCACCGGCCGCAACTGCCGCGCGCATACGCAGGCGCGGAGCCGCCGCCGTCGCCAGCGCGCACCCACAAGCAACCGCGGCGATGCGCACGCCCATCGACCCGAGCACCGCATCGCCGCTCGCCGCTGCGTCAACGACAACTGAAGCTCGCCGCCGAATTCACGTCGCCCGAACCGTTGTAGCGCGCGACCTGCGGATACGGACACAACGGACGCGTGCGGCCCGCGCCCCACGACGTCGGCACCTCCGCATTCGGCAGCACATTGCTCGCGTCGCGCGCAGTCGCGACGATCGCGGCCGGCGCCTGCCCCTGCTCGACCCACGCAACGAGCGGCGTCAGCATGTCGAACTGGTCGGCGGCCGGCCCGCCCGAGCAGTGATTCATCCCCGGCACCGGATAGAAGCGCGCGAAGCCCGACGCGTCGCCGCCGTTCGCCTGCGCGAGCCGCGCGTACCAGTCGCTCGTGTCGTTGAACGAGAACACCGGGTCGCCCGTGCCGTGATAGACGAGCAGCTTCGCGCCGCGCGACTTCAGCGCCGCCAGGTTCGTCTCGTCGGGCGGCGTCATGAACGCCCACGACGACTGCGTGTACACGCCGTTCGACGCGAAAATCGCCGGCGCGTCGCGGTCCATGTCGAAGCCGAGCGCGAAGCCGGCGAGGTTCGCGAGCGTCGCGGCGGTCTGCGGCGGCGTCATGAACGTGAACGCCATCGCGGCCGGGTCGAGCACCACCGAATTCGACTGCTTCCACGCGGCCCATCCGCCGCCCGCGATGCCCGGATCGTACGGGAAGCTCGCGTAGAGCGCCGCCCCGGCGCTGTTCCGCGCGCCCGCGAACACGTTCCCGACTGCACGCTTCTGCGCGCTCGTCAGGCACGCGCCGGTGCGCGTGTCGTTCGCGCAGGTCGGGACGTCCGTGTCGATGCTGAAATGCGCCTGGCACGCGGCGACGTCCTGCACCATCCCGTCGGCCGCGCCGTCGAGCGCGTCGCACTTGTCGAGAATCTTCTGGCCGACGAGCCGGCGCTCCGCGTCGGTGAAGCCGCTGCGGATATCGGGCAAGCCATTCGTGCCGGTCGCCGACGCGATCTGCGCGAACTGCTGCGCGCCGTACATCTCGCCGATCGCCGCCTTCGGCAGATGGAAGCCCGGATCGCCGGCGATGATCCCGTCGTAGTCGCCTGCGTTGCGCACGGCGGTGACCATCGCGTGCCGCCCGCCGTTCGAGCAGCCGCCGAAATAGCTGCGATCGGGCGTCTTGCCGTACGCGAGCCGGATCACCTGCTTGGCCATCGGCGTGAGCGCGTCGACCGCGCCGTAGCCGTAGTCGAGCCGCGCCTGCGGATCGAGCCCGAACAGCGGGTTCTGCGCGGCGCTGTGCCCCGAATCGGAGCTGATCACCGCGAAGCCCTGGTTCAGCGCATTGGTCAGCGGCCCGCCGCCGCCCACCTCGCCCGTCGCGGTCACGACGTTGCCGTCGAGCCCGCCGTTCGCCTGGTAGAAGAAGCGGCCGTTCCACGCCTTCGGCAAGCGCATCTCGAAGCCGATCGCATAGGTTTTGCCGTCCACCGCGCTCACGCGCTCGTTCATCTTCCCTTCGATCACGCAATGCTCGGCGATCGGCTTGCCGGCCACGGCGAGCGCGCCGGCGGCCGCGGTCGTCACCGACGTGAACGACGTGTTCGCATACGACAGCTTCGCGGCGAGCGCGTCGCAGGTCTGCGTCATCGCGGCCGGCGTCGCGGCGCTCAGGTGCGCCGGCGCGGCGTTGACGGAATCGTCGCCGCCGCAGCCGGCGAGCAGGGCCGCTGCGGACAGCGGCGCAATGCACAACAGTGCAGATTTGCTGTTCAAGATGGCTCCCATTCGTCAGGATCGCTGATCAGAACATGTGGCGCACGCCGACCATCGCGCCGAGCTGCCCCATCCCCGCGCCGGGCGTCGTGCCGGCGCCGCCGCCGCTGACCGCGTAGCGCGCATGCGCGCTGTTCCACAGATACGACGATTGCGCATAGACGGCCGTGCGCTTGCTCAGCAGATAGGTCGCGCGCAGCGTGGCCATCGTCGCGCGCGTGTCGTGCGCGCTGTTGACGATCCGGTAGCCCTCGCCGTCGACGATGAACGCCGGCTTCACCGCATACGACGCGCCGACGAAGAACAGGTCCGAATGCGCACCCGGCGCCGCCGGCGAACCGGTCGACACGCGCCGCCCGATCCAGCCCGCGCCGAGCCGCGCGCCGGCCGCCTGCGCATAGGCGCTCACGTGCGTGCGCGCATCCTTGCCGCCGCTGCTCGTGAACGGCACCGGCGCGACGCCGTCGAAGAAGTTCGCGGCCGCGCCCGTGCCGCCGCGCTGCTCCTCGTACGACGCCGCCGCGCCGAAATACGCGCTGTCGTACTTGAGCATCACCGACCAGTTGCGGCACTGGACGGCGTCGCCCGGCACCTGTCCCGCGCACGTGCCCTGCCCCGGCGAGTTGCCGGTGCCGGCGCCGTCGCGCCCGAACGAGTAGGCGGCGCCGAGCGTCACGCCGCGATACGTGCCGACGTAGGTCACGGCGTTGTCCGCGCGGCCGTTCGGCACGTAGGCGTCGAACGAGCCGAGCCCGTAGATGTCGGGGCCGATGATGTCGGCGCCCTGCAGCGCGAGATAGGTCATCGTGTACTGGCGGCCGAAGGCCAGCGTGCCGAAGCCGCTCTTCAGCCCGACGAACGCCTGACGCCCGAACAGCCGGCCGCCCTGGCCGAGATCGCCGCCGCGCACGTTGAAGCCGCTTTCCAGCGTGAACACCGCCTGATAGCCGCCGCCGAGATCCTCCGTGCCGCGCAGCCCCCAGCGCGACGGCAGTTCGCCGGTCACGCCCGGCATGCGCACGACGTGATCGCCGGCCGCGTTCGCGTGCGACACGAACTCGACGCCCGTATCGATGATTCCGTACAGCGTCACGCTCGACTGCGCGTGGGCGCCGGACGCGGCGAGCGCGCATGCGCCGGCCGCCAGCAAGGCTTTGGTGTGCTTCATGTCGATTGTCTCCATACCTGCGTCGAATTCGCGCTCTGACGGCGCTCGTGGTTGAAAGTGGAAAGCCTCAGTCCTGCGCGGCCGGGCGCCGGATCAGCACCAGCGCGGCGATGGCGGCCACCAGCGTGACCGGGATGCTCGCGCCGATCACGACCGACGCGCTGCGGCCCATCGCGAGCAGCTGGGCGGCGGCGAGCGGCCCGACGACCGAACCGAGCCGCCCGACGGCCACCGCGGAGCCGACGCCGGTGCCGCGCATCGCGGTCGGGTAGTAGATCGCGGCGAGCGCATAGAGCACCGACTGGCCGCCGACGACGAACATCCCGGCCGCGAACGCGGCCACGGACAGCCACAGCAGCCCCGGCGCGATCGCCAGCGCCGCGAGCGACAGCACGATTCCCGCATACATGCCGCCGACCACGCGCGACGGGCGCAGCCGATCCATCGACATGCCGATGCCGAGCACGCCGAGGCCGCTGCCGATGTTGAAGAAGATCTGCACGATGCCGGCCTGACTGCGCGCGAGGCCCTTCGCGGCCATCAGCGACGGCAGCCAGTTCAGCAGGAAATACAGCACGATCAGCGTGCAGAAGTAGCTGAGCCACAGCGCGAGCGTCGTGCCGGTGCGCGCGCCGCCGAACAGCGTGTGCCCGACCGTCGGACGCGCGGCGCCCGAGGCGCTGACGTCGAGGAACGCGCGCGATTCCGGCAGCAGCGCGATCAGCACCGGCGCGAGCAGCAGCGGCCCGACGCCGCCGACGTAGAAGATGTGCCGCCATTCGGCGTCGCCGGCGAGCAGCACGCCGATCAGCGACGCGATCACGCCGCCGAACGGAATCCCGCAGTACATCACGGCGACCGCGCTGCTGCGCGAGCGCGGCTCGACCGATTCGGACGACAAAGCGATCAGGTTCGGCATCGCGCCGCCGAGGCCGAGGCCCGTGAGCGCACGCACCGCGACCAGCATCGCGAAGCCCGACACCTGCGCGGTCGCGATCGACAGCAGCCCGAACAGGCACACCGACGCGATCAGCACCTGCTTGCGGCCGATGCGGTCGGCGAGCCAGCCGCCGAGCATCGCGCCCGGCAGCAGGCCGAACGTGCCCGCGCTGAACGCGAGCCCCATCTGCGAAACCGACAACCCGAATTCGTGGGCCATGCGCGGCGCGGCGACGCCGACCGACTGCAGGTCGAGCCCTTCGAGCAACGCGATCGCGAAACACAGGCCGAGCGTCGTCGCGACGGCCGGCCTTGCGGCAACGGAAGTGTCCATGTCGTCTCCAAACCGCGCGGCATGCCGGAAGGCAGCCGCGGCGTCCTTGCTTGTTATGGTGGTCGGGCCGCGCCAATTTATCAGGTAGCCTGATTAACAGCCCGAAATAAAATCCCGTCTGGGACGCGATGATTTAATAACAGGTAACCTGATATTTCAAGTGCAGCGAGCGCGGTGTTAACCCGCAACGCAGCGGGAATCAAAGCCGCGTTGCATCGTGTTGCGGTGCGATGTGGGCAGCGGTGGGGTTGCGGGACGGGAAACTGCGAGGGGCAGGGGTAACGCGAGGGCGAGGGCGAGGGCGAGGGCGAGGGCGAGCGCGAGGGAAGCGGAAGCGGAGGCGGAGGCGGAGGCGGAGGCGATAGCGGTAGCGGTAGCGGTAGCGGTAGCGGTAGCGGTAAGAACAAGCGCCACGACGCGGCAACGGCTACGGCGGCCACGGCCGCCGTAGCCGCCGCGATACTCAGTCGCGCAAATTACGCACGAACAGTTCGAGCGTGCGCTGCACCTGCGCGACGTCGTCGCTGCTCACGTCGTCGCCGAGCATCCGGCGTTCGAGCGGCCGCAGCACCTGTTCGCATTCGCGCAGGATCGCCGAGCCGGCGTCGGTGAGGCGCAGCAGGATCACGCGACCATGGCTCGGATCGGCCTCGCGCGTCACGAAGCCGCGCGCGGCCATCGCGACCATCACCTCGTTCGCGGATTGCGGCGTGATGAACGAGCGCACCGCGAGCTGCGCATTGGACAGCGCGCCGCGCACCTCCAGCACCGACAACGCCGTGTACTGCGCGAGCGTCACGCCGAGCGGCGCGAGTGCATCGCTCATCTGGCGGCGCAGCAGCCGGTCGAGATTGCCGATCAGATAGGTGAGCCGCTGCTGCGCACGCATGCGCGGCCTGGCTTCGGTGGCGCGGGCCGTGCGCTTCGCGCCGGCCGGTTTGACGGGTGTCGAACTCATGAACGTGTCGGTAGGAGAATCGCGGGCCATCTTACCTCACCGGGGCGGCGTGACGGTCCGAGGATGCGCGGCTCGTCGATGCGCTGCGCGACGACCCGGCGCTCGCACGCTATCACTGGCTGCCGACGGTACGCGGCGACCTGCGCGCGAAGCTCGGCCGCGCCGCGGAGGCGACGCGCAACGCGCGCGAAAGGGCATTGCCGCTCGGACGCGTGGCCGATGCATGACCTGCGGTGGCGGATGCGGCACGTCGCGCGCGCGGGCCGCCTGCGCATGGCTGCGGCCAGCGGGCAACAGTCCGTGACAGGTGAAGCAGCGCGCCAGATTCAGACGCTCCACCCGGGACGTCCGAACGCGACGGCAACGACAACGGCGACTGCACCATGCCGCTGCGTGCGCCGTGCGGATGGCCCCGAAGCTCACCCACGAATCCCCCGCGCACCGACCCACAGGCACCCCGTCCCCGCCGCCGCCTCGCTCACCTTGGGCACACGGCAACGCAACGAGCCCCTACCCCGCCATAGCCGCCACACGCGGCAGCCCCGCGCGCAAGCCGGCATCGACCAACGCGAGCCGGTGCGTGAATGCCGCGAGCGGATAGTCGAAGAAGTACCCACCGACCTCGCGCTTGTCCGCACGAAACGGATCGTCCGCCGCCCCCACACCGACGATGCGCAGCGTGCGCGCCCACGCGAACGCGAGCAGCAGCCAGCCGAGCAGCGCGAGATAGTCGTCCGCGACGCGGTACGGCAGCTCGGGATCGCCGTCGCTCGCGTCGAGCAGCGCCGCGCTCACGCGCTCGACCTCCGTGCACAACGCGGCCACCCGCGTTCCGGCGGCGCGCGTGAGCGGGTCCGCCCGCGCGTCGCCGCACGCGGCCGCTTCCGCGCGAATTCGCGCCAGCAACGCGCCGAGCGCGTCGCCGCGATCGCCGAGCACCTTGCGCACCAGCAGATCGATCGCCTGGATCTCGTTGGTGCCCTCATACAGCATCGACACGCGGCAATCGCGCAGCGTTTGCTCGATCCCGTATTCGTGCACGTAGCCGTAGCCGCCGAACACCTGCAGCGCATTCGACGCGGTCGCGAAGCCGTTCGCCGTGAAGAACGCCTTCGCGACCGGCGTGAGCAACGACGCGAGCTTCGTCGCCGCGTCTCGCGCCGACGCGTCCGGGTCGTGCGCGGCGACGTCGAGCCAGTGCGCGATCCAGTAGCCGATCGCACGCTCGCCTTCGACCGTCGCACGCGCATCGAGCAGGATGCGGCGGATCGCCGGGTGTTGCGCGATCGACGCCGCGCGGCCCTGCACGCGTTCGCCCGCATACGCGGACGCAGCCTGCCACGCGCTGTGCGCGTGCCCGACGCCCTGCATCGCGA
This sequence comes from Burkholderia sp. MBR-1, assembly GCF_013822785.1. NCBI lineage: Bacteria > Pseudomonadati > Pseudomonadota > Betaproteobacteria > Burkholderiales > Burkholderiaceae > Burkholderia > Burkholderia sp. MBR-1. The sequence continues at coordinate 2,021,171 of NZ_CP053610.1, read as the reverse complement.
CCTGCAGGCGCGCCGCGTTCATCATCACGAACATCGCGGCCAGCCCGCGATGCGCGTCGCCGACGAGCCAGCCGAGCGCCGCGTCGAAGCGCATCGTGCAGGTCGGGCTCGCCTTCAGCCCCATCTTGTGCTCGATGCCGTCGCACCAGATGCCGTTGCGCACGCGCCCGCCCGCCGCGTCGAGCCACTTCGGCACGACGAACAGCGACAGCCCCTTCGTGCCGGCCGGCGCATCGGGCAGCCGCGCGAGCACCAGATGCACGATGTTCTCGGTCAGATCGTGGTCGCCGCCGGTGATGAACAGCTTGCTGCCGCTGATGCGGTAGCCGTCGCCGGTCGGGTCCGGCGCCGCGCGCGTGCGCAGCAGCCCGAGATCGCTGCCCGCCTGAGGCTCGGTGATGCACATCGTCGTCAGCCATGCGCCGCTGGCGATCTTCGGCAGGATGTCGCGCTTCACGCGCGCGCAGCCGTGCGCGCTCACGCAGGCCACCGCGCCGTGCGTGAGCCCCGGCGACATCAGCCACGCGTGGTTCGCGCCCGCGAGCATCTCCTGCACCGCGACGTCGAGCAGATGCGGCAGCCCCTGGCCGCCGCACGCCGGGTCGAGCGCGAGCGTCGGCCAGCCGGCCGCGACGTAGTCGCGATACGCGTCGCGAAAGCCGGCCGGCATCGTCACGTCGGCCCCGTCGAAACGGCAGCCTTCGACGTCGCCGCTCGCATCGAGCGGCGCGATCCGCTCGGCGACGAAGCGCGCGGCTTCGTCGAGCACCTGCTCGGCGACGCTTACGTCGAGATCGGCCCAGTCCGGCACGCGGCGCCACAGCGCCGGCGCATCGAGCCATTCGCCGATCACGAACAGCATGTCGCGCAGCGGCGCGCGATAGGTGGCGCTCATCGTGCGCCCCTCATGCGCGGCGCGGCGCGCTGGCGACGATCACGCCCGCGTCGGCCGCATCCGGCCCGTACATCGCGTCGACCACCGCCGCGCGATGCGCGAGCACCGCGCGCTGGTTGATCGAACCCTTGTCGGTGATCTCGCCGAGATCGAGCGACGGCGGCGTGTCGAGCACGCACAGCCGCGTGACGAAGCTCGCGCTGCCGGTCGCATCGCGGTTCAGCCGCGCGAGCAAGTCCGCGAAGAACGCGCGCACCGCGCTCGCCTGCAGCACGGTGCGAATGTCCGCGTCCGCCGCCGCGCCGGCCAGGCGACGGCAATCGTCGATGCGCGGGAAGATCATCACGCCGACGTCGTCGCGGTTCATTCCGGTGATCACCGCGTCCTGCACGTACGGCGCGCCGTTCGACACGATGCGCGCGCGCATCGGCCCGACGCTCACGAACGTGCCCGACGACAGCTTGAAGTCCTCCGCGATGCGCCCGTCGAACATCAGGCCGATCTCCGGGCGCGCGGGATCGACGAAGCGGACCGCGTCGCCGCTGCGGTAATAGCCTTCGTCGTCGAACACTTCGCGCGCGTCGTCGCCGCTCGCGCGCCAGTAGCCGGCCATCACGTTCGGCCCGCGAAAGCGCGCTTCGAGCTTGCCGTCGACCGGCACCAGCTTCGCGTCGCAGCCGGGCGCGGGCAAGCCGATGTAGCCGGCGCCCGACATCGGCCCGGTCGTGAACATGCACGACGGTGCGGCTTCGGTCATCCCGAGGCCGGCCATGATGCGGATACGCTCGCCGCAGTGCGCGAGCGTCACGCGCTCGAGCCGGTCCCACGCCGCCTGCGACAGCCCCGCGCCCGCGAAGAAGTACATCCGGACGCGCGAGAAGAACGTGTCGCGCAGCGCGGCGTCGGTCTCGAGCGCGGCCGCGAGCTCCTCCCAGCCTTTCGGCACGTTGAAGTACACGGTCGGCGCGATCTCGCGCAGGTTGCGCAGCGTCTCGGCGAACTTGCCGGCGACCGGCTTGCCGTCGTCGATGTACAGCGTGCCGCCGTTGTACAGCGCGATGCCGACGTTGTGGCTGCCGCCGAACGTGTGATTCCACGGCAGCCAGTCGACCAGCACCGGCGGCTCCAGCCCGAATTGCGGGAAGGTTTCGAGCAGCATCTGCTGGTTGCTGCACAGCATCCGGTGCGTGGTGGGCACCGCCTTCGGCAGCCGCGTCGATCCCGACGTGAAGAGGAATTTCGCGATCGTGTCGCCGGTGACCGCGTCGTGTGCGGCATCGACGCCCGCCGGCCGCGTGTCGAGCAGCGTCGAGAACCGCGTGACGCCGTCCATTCCGTCGGGCGCCGTCACGACCACGCGCTCGACGTCGCTCGGCACCGCGGCGTCGAGCGCGGCGCGGAACGCGGCGCCGTCCGACGCGAACACGAGCCCCGGCGTCAGCAGCGCGAGCGCATGGCGCAGCTTGCCGTAATCGCTCGACACGAGCGAATACGCGGGCGACAGCGGCGCATGCGGAATGCCGGCCCACATTGCGCCGAACGCGAGCTGCAGATGCTCGAGGTCGTTGCCGGACAGGATCGCGATCGGCCGCTCGGCCGACAGCCCGCGATCGAGCAGCGCCTGGCCGATCGCGCGGGCGCGCTCGAGCATCTGCGCATAGCTGATGCCGATCCACGCGCCGTCGGGGCCGCGCCGCGCGACCAGCCAGCGGTCCGGGTGCGCCTGCGCGCCGCTGACGAGCCGGTCGGTGAGCCGGCGCGGATACGCGCCGAGCGCGCTCGCCGCGCGCAAGGTCCAGCAGCCGTCGCGTTGCGCGATCTCCGGCGGCGCCGTGCCGATCGCCACGGGGCGATAGCCGGCGGGGACGGGCTGCACGACGGCCGCGTCGCGCAGTTGGGGTCGTTCCGCATCCACGTTCTGTCTCCGTTCGACTCCGCCCGGCGCGCTCGCGCATGCGGGCGGAGACTTCGTTGTGTCGTTATAGAGTGGCGGCGCCGCGGCGCCGGGTGCTGCTCAAATCGGGTAATGGCGCGGCGTGGTCTGGACGGTGATCCAGCGCAGGTCGGTGAACTCGGCGATCGACGCCTTGCTGCCGAACCGGCCGTAGCCGCTCGCCTTCACGCCGCCGAACGGCATCTGCGCCTCGTCGTGCACGGTCGGCCCGTTGATGTGGCAGATGCCCGATTCGATCCGCTTCGCGAGCTGCATCGCGCGCGCGATGTCGCGGCTGAACACCGCGGCCGACAAACCGTATTCGCTGTCGTTGGCGGCCGCGAGCGCCGCTTCGTCGCCGTCGACGCGCTGCACGGTCACCACCGGCCCGAACGATTCGTCGGCGTAGAGCTGCATCTCGCGCGTGACGCCGTCGACGATGGTCGGCTGCATCACCGCGCCGTCGACCTCGCAGCCGAGCGGCAGCGCGGCGCCGTGCGCGTGCGCATCGGCGACCATCGCGGCGATCCGCTGCGCGGCCGCCGCGCTTTCCAGCGTGCCGAGCACGACGCCCGGCGCGGCCGGGTTGCCGGCCTTCAGCGTGCGCGCCTTGGCGACCAGCCGTGCGACGAACGCATCGGCGACCTTGCGATCGACGATCACGCACTCGGTCGACATGCAGATCTGCCCCTGGTTGAAGAACGCGCCGAACGCGACCGCATCGACCGCCGCGTCGAGATCGGCGTCGTCGAGCACGAGCACGGGCGCCTTGCCGCCGAGTTCGAGCAGCGCCGGCTTCAGGTGCTGCGCGGCGAGCGTCGCGACGATCCGGCCCACGCGCGTCGAGCCAGTGAAGTTCACGCGCCGCACGGCCGGGTTCGCGATCAGCCGCTCGACGATCGCCGGCGCATCCTGCGGCGCGTGCGTGATCACGTTGACGACGCCGTCGCCGAGCCCCGCGTCGTGCAGCACGCTGCCGATCAGCCGGTGCACGCCCGGACATCCTTCGGAGGCCTTCAGCACGACCGTATTGCCGCACGCGAGCGGCATCGCGAGAGCACGCGTCGCGAGGATCACCGGCGCATTCCACGGCGCGATCCCGAGCACCACGCCGCACGGCTGGCGCACGGCCATCGCGATGCTGCCCGGCACGTCGGACGGAATCACCGCGCCGTCGATCTGCGTCGTCATCGCGGCGGCCTCGCGCAGCATGTTGGCGGCGAGCATCACGTTGAAGCCGTACCAGTTCGCCATCGCGCCGGTTTCCGCGCGGCCGGTCTCGATGAATTCGCCGGCGCGCGCGTCCATCCGGTCGGCCGCCGCCAGCAGCCGGCGGCGGCGCTCGGTCGGCGCCAGTGCCGCCCACGCGGGGAACGCGCGCGCGGCGGCCGCGACCGCGGCATCCGCATCGGCGAGCGTCGCCGCGGCCGCGCGCGACGCGACCTGCCCGGTCGCCGGGTCGATCCGGTCGAACGTCCCGCCGTCCGACGCGCCGCGCGACACGCCGTCGATCAACAAACTCACTTCGTGCATTTCGGTGTCTCCTCTCAGGTCTGGCCGCGCGCGTCAGCGCTTGTACGCCTGCAGGCCCGGCTTGATGCTCTTGTCGTCGAGGAACTGCTTGAGGCCCTGCTCGCGCCCGCCTTCCGGGTCGCGATAGTTGGCCTGGTCGAGCTTCGCGTACAGGTAGTCCTCGTTCTGCTCCCAGGTCAGCTCGCGGCAGCGCTTGAAGCCGTGCTTCGCGTTGCGGATCACGACCGGATTCTTGTCGAGCAGCTTCGCCGCGAGCGCGAGCACTTCGTCACGCAGCTGCGCGCGCGGCACGCTCTTGTTGACGAGCCCCATCCGCGCGGCCTGCTGGCCGGTGAACGTATCGCCGGTCATGATGTAGTAGAGCGCCTCGCGATGCCCGACGGTGTCCGCCATCGCCTTGCTGACGAGGTTGCCCGGCGGGATGCCCCAGTTGATTTCCGACAGCCCGAACACCGCCTCGTCGGCCGCGATCGCGAGGTCGCAGGCGACCAGCGGCGAGAATCCGCCGCCGAAGCACCAGCCGTTGACCATCGCGATCGTCGGCTTCGCGTACATGCGCAGCAATTGCCACTGCCAGCGGCTCGCGTCGCGGCGAATCTTCTCCTGCAGGATTTCCGGGCCCGCGTCGATCTCGCGGAAGTACTCCTTCAGGTCCATCCCGGCCGTCCATGCATCGCCTTCGCCGGTCAGCACCAGCACCTGCGCGTCGGCGTCGAGCTCGATCGCCTCGAGCACGTCGATCATCTCCGTGTTCAGCGTCGGGCTCATCGCGTTGCGCTTTTCCGGACGGTTCAGCGTCACCCATGCGATGCCGCCCGCGACCTCGACCTTCACCGTTTTCCAGCGCCCTTCGTAACCCATCTTCGTTCTCCAATGACAGTGCCGCCCCGTGCGACTCGCAACCAATTTACTATCAGGTAACCTGATATGTAAAGTAGAATGGAAGCGGCTCGGGACAAACCCCTAAACGGGCGCGCAAGGCAGTTTTGGCGCGGCGCCGGCCGGCCGCTCACGACATGAGGAGACACGCTTGGACATCGACAACCTGATCGCCATCGACACGCACGTGCACGCCGAAGTGTCGTGCTGCCAGCCGCCGGACCTGTTCGCGAAGGCGTTCGACGACGCGGCCGACAAGTATTTCGGCACGGTGCTGAAGCAGGGCCGCCGGCCGACGATTCCGGAGACGATCGCGTATTACCGCGAGCGCCGGATCGGCTTCGTGATGTTCACCGTCGATTGCGAGAGCAACATCGGGCGGCGGCGCATTCCGAACGAGGAGATCGCGCAATTCGCGCAGGACAACGCGGACGTGATGATCGCGTTCGCGAGCATCGACCCGCACAAGGGCCGCCTCGGCGCGCGCGAGGCGCGCCGGCTGATCGAGGAACACGGCGTGCGCGGCTTCAAGTTCCATCCGACGATGCAGGGATGCTTTCCGAACGACCGGCTCGCGTATCCGGTCTACGAGGTGATCGCCGAATACGGGCTGCCGGCCGTGTTCCACAGCGGGCATTCGGGAATGGGGTCGGGGATGCGCGGCGGCGGCGGGCTGCGTCTGAAGTATTCCGAACCGATCCATCTCGACGACGTCGCCGCCGACTTCCCCGACATGAAGATCGTGATCGCGCACCCGTCGTGGCCGTGGCAGGAACAGGCGCTGTCGATCGCGCTGCACAAGCCGAACGTGTACATCGACCTGTCCGGCTGGTCGCCGAAGTATTTCTCGCCGGAACTCGTCAAATACGCGAACACGTTGCTCAGGCACAAGGTGCTGTTCGCGTCCGATTTCCCGCTGATCCGGCCGGACCGCTGGCTGGAAGACTTTCACGGCGCCGGGTTCCGGCCCGACGTGCATCCGCTGATCCTGAAGGACAACGCGGTCGCGCTGCTGGCGCTGCGTCAGGAAGCGGCGCAGGCGTGACGCGGCACGCCGCGCCCGGCCGCGCTCAGCGCGCGCGCTTGCCCGCGAAGCGCGCGGTCGGCAGCCCCGCGTAGCGGGTCACGGCGACGAACACGCCGCCGGCTGCGGCATCGTCGGCGAGCGCCGCGTCGTCGAGCCCGACGCGCGCGCTGGTCACGTACAGCCGGCCTTCGCCGTCGAGCGCCGCACAGCTCGGCTGCGCGGTCGGCACGGCGACGCGGTCGGTCTCGACGCCGTCCGGCCCGTAGCGCACCACGCGCCTGCCGCCCCACTGCGCGTTCCACAGCCCGCCGTCGCGGTCGACCGTCGAGCCGTCAGGATCGCCGTGCGCATCGGTCAGCCGCGCGAACCCGCGCACGTTGGCCACGTCGCCGCCCGCGCGGTAATCGCAGACGAAGATCTCGCGCACCAGCGAATCGCAGAAGTACATCTTCGCGCCGTCCGGCGAGAACGCGATGCTGTTCGCGATCGCCGCGGGCGGCAACGCGAGCCGCTCAAGCGTGAGATCGGCATCGAGCCGGTAGAACCCGCCGAGCGCGCGCGGCGGCTCGCCGCCCTCGTCCTTCATGCCGAACACGAACGCACCGAACGGATCGCAGCGGCCGTCGTTCAGCCGCGTCGGCAGATCGGGCTCGACGTCGACGATCCGCGTGAACGTGCCGCTGCGCAGATCGAAGAACGCGAGATGGGTCGCGAGCCCGACCAGCAGCACGTCGGACTCCTGCGTGAGCGCGAAGCACGCGAGCCGTTCGGGCATCGGCCACTGCGCGAGTTCGGAGCCGTCCGCGCGGCAGCGCCACAGCCGCGCGCCTTCGATGTCCGTCCAGTACAGCGTGTGCGTCGCGTCGCACCACGTCGCGCCTTCGCCGAGCGTATTGCGGCTGTCCACCAGCAGCTGGGCCGCCGCGCCCGGATGAGTCTGTTGCATGCCGTCTCCCGATATCTGTCTCGTTCGCAGGCGGCCGCGCGTTCGCGTCGGTCACATCTTCATCGCGCGCCGCTGGTTGCGACGATACTGGTCGAACAGCACCGCGAGCAACAGAATTCCGCCGCGTATCAGATATTGGTAAAAGGTCGGCACGTTCAGCAGGCTCATCGCGTCCTGCACCGAGCCCATGATCAGCACGCCGACCAGCACGCCGGAGATCGTCGCGACGCCGCCCGTCAGCGACACGCCGCCGAGCACGCACGCGGAGATCACGCCCAGTTCGAGGCCGACCGACGTTTTCGGGTCGCCGAGGCTCATCCGCGACGCGAGCATCACGCCGGCGAAGCCGGTCACGAGCCCCTGCAGCACGAACACCATGATCTTGATGCGCATCACCGGCAGCCCGGCGAGCAGCGCGGCCTCGCCGTTGCCGCCGACGGCCAGCACGTTCTTGCCGAACACCGTCTTGCGCAGCAGGAAGCCGAACGCGACGAAGCCGACGATGTTGCTCCAGATCGGATACGAGATGCCGAGGAACGAGCCGCCGCCGAGATCGAAGAAGCGCTCCTCGGAGATCATCACCGCATCGCCGTTCGACGTGATGAACGCGAGGCCGCGCACGACCTCCATCATCGCGAGCGTGACGATCAGCGAGTTGATGCGCCAGCGCGCGATCAGCACGCCGTTGACGAGCCCGACCGCGCCGCCTGCGAGCACGCCGGCCACGACGCCGAGCACGACGCTGTGCGTCGCGGTGATGAGCGTCGAGGCGACGACGCCCGAGAACGCGACGATCGACGCGACCGACAGGTCGACTTCGCCGAGCGCGAGCACGAACATCATCGTCACCGCGATCGAGCCGATCAGCGTGACCGACAGCAGCAGGCCCTGGATGTTGCGCGGCGTGAGGAAGTCCGGTACGGTCGCGGACAGCACCGCGAACAGCACGATGAACACCATCACGATGCCGGAGCGGTTGATCAATTGCCACGCGCCGCCGCGCGCGCGCGGCGGTACGGCCGCGGCCGCGGAATCGGGGGACGGAGAACTACGTTGGGGTTGCATTGCCTGGCTCATATCGATTGCTTCCGGTTGACTGCGGGCTAGGGCCTGTTCACGCCAATAACGGGCTTGCGCCGGCCCCACGACCGAATTTTTTCCAAACAGGCCCTAGCGCGGCAGCGCGAGCTTGATCAGCGTGTCGGGCGTCGCCTGCGCCTTCGCGACCTCGCCCGCGATCCGCCCTTCCTTCATCACGATGATGCGGTCCGCCACGCCGATCACTTCGGCGAGATCGCTCGACACGATGATCACGGTGCGGCCCGCTTCCGCGAGTTCGTAAAACAGGTTGTAGATTTCGGCGCGCGCGCCGACGTCGATGCCGCGTGTCGGCTCGTCCATCAGGAACACGTCGATGCGCTCGGCCAGCCAGCGCGCGAGCACGACCTTCTGCTGGTTGCCGCCCGACAGCGCGCCGATCGGCGTGTCGCCGTCGCGCGTCTTGATCGCGAGCCGCTCGATGTACTTCTGCGCGAGCTCGCGCTCGCGCCGCCCGTCGAGCAGCATGCGCGCCGGGCTGAAGTGGCGGCGCGCGCTGATGTTCAGGTTGTCGGCCACCGACGCGATCGCGATGATGCCCTCGTGCTTGCGGTCCTCGGGGCACAGCGCGATGCCGGCGCGCACCGCGTCGCGCGGGCTCCTGAACGCGACGCGCGCGCCGCCCAGCTCGACGTGCCCGCCGGTCGGACGCGCGGCGCCGTACAGCAGCTTCATCAGCTCCGAGCGGCCGGCGCCGACCAGCCCGAAGAAGCCGACGATCTCGCCGCGCCGCGCGGCGAACGACACCGGCTCGGACAGGCCGGGGCCGGTCAAGGCCTTCGCCTCGATCATCACGTCGCCGGCCGCGCGCGGCCGGTAGCCGTAGACGTCCTCGATCGAGCGGCCGACCATGCAGCCGATCAGCCGGTCGCGGTCGAGATCGGCGACCGACTCGAACGTCTCGATCCGCCGGCCGTCGCGGAACACCGTCACGCGATCGCACAGCGCGTCGACCTCCTCCATCCGGTGCGTCACGTAGATGATCGCGCGGCCCTGCTCGCGCAGCGAGCGGATGATGCGGAACAGCTGCGTCGTCTCGCGCGCCGACAGCGAGCTGGTCGGTTCGTCGAATGCGATCACGCGCGCGTCGCGCATCAGCGCCTTGCCGATCTCGATCATCTGGCGCTGGCCGATCGACAGGTACTTCACCGCGATGTCGGGATCGATGTGCTCGCCGAGCCGCTCCAGCGCGTCGAGCGCGCGCACGGCGAGCGCGCGTTCGTCGACCACGCCGAGCCGGCTCGGCAGCTGGCCGAGCATCAGGTTTTCCGCGACCGTCAGCTCCGGCACCAGGTGCAGTTCCTGATAGATGATCGCGATGCCGGCCTCGAGCGCCGCGCGCGTCGACGCGAAACGCTGCTCGGTGCCGTTCAGCGTCAACGTGCCGGCCTGCGGCTGGTTCACGCCGGACAGCACCTTCAGCAGCGTCGACTTGCCGGCGCCGTTCTCGCCCATCAGCCCGTGCACCTCGCCCGCGCGCACCGCCAGCGACACGCCGTCGAGCGCGCGCACGCCCGGGAACGTCACCGTGATGCCGTCGAGCGCGAGCAGCGCGCCGCCGGCGGGCGGCGTCGCGGCGCCGGGCGTGGCCGCGGCGCCGTTGCCGGGCGCGGCCGTGATCGTCTGCATCGTCATCGCGTCGTCGCCCCGCACGCTCAGATGCCCAGCTCGGCGCGCACGGCCTGCCAGTTCGCGCGCGTCATCAGCTTGCCGCTCGTCTGCGTATCGGCCGGCGGCATCCTGCCGTTGCGGATCCAGTCGACGAGGTTCTGCGTGCTGTCCTTGCCGTGGTTCGTCGAGCTGACCGCGATCGTCCCGTAGAAGCCGGTCGGCTCCTTCTTCTGGAACTCGGCGAACGCCTCGCCCGCACCGTTGATGCCGACGCCGATCACGTCCGCGGCCGGGATGTGCAGCTGTTCGGTCGCGCGCACCGCGCCGAGCACGGTCTCCTCGTTGAGCGCGTAGACGACCCATTTCTTCACGTTCGGATGGCGCGCGAGCACCGGCGCGGCCGCGCTGAAGCCGCCTTCGTCGTCGGTCGTCTTCTGCGGCGCGTCGAAAATGTTCTCCTTGCGGAAGCCGTTCGCGAGCAGCGCCTGCGTCGCGCCGTCGGTGCGCAGCTTGGCAGTCGGCAGCTCGTAGTTGGTGATGCGCAGCGCGCCGACTTCCTCGGGCTTCCAGCCGCGCCGCTTCATCTCGTCGGCGATCGCCTGGCCGACCTGGTTGCCGATCTTGGTCGCCGACATGCCGAGGTGCGGCACGTTCGGCAGCGGCTTGCCGGTCGAGTCGACGAGCTGGTCGTCGACCGTCACGAACTTCATGTTGTAGCGCTTCGCGCGCGCGGCGATCGCCGGCCCGAGGCGCACGTCCGGCGCGCAGATCACGAAGCCCTGCGCGCCCTGCGAGCCGAGGTTGTCGATCGCGGCGAGTACCTTCTCGCCGTCCGGCGTGCCGATCTTCACGACCGAGAAGTTCTCCTTCTGGCCGAGCGCGGCGGCCGCGTTCTGCTCGTTGATGAACCATGCCTGCTCGGGCATCTTCACCAGGAAGCCGATCTTCAACGGCGCGTCGGCGTGGGCGGCGCCCTGCATCCCGAGCGGCGCGATGCAAAGCGCGGCGAGCAGCGCGCGCAGGGTGTGTCGGCGAATCGTGCGGTTCATGCGTGTCTCCTTGTATTGGCTTGGGTCTTCAAGTTGCTTCGTGCGCGGCCGCGCGCAGGATGGCGCGCGCCGGCAGGGGTTCAGCGGCCGAACGCGTCGGTGCCGACGCGTCGCCCGAACAGGAACGCGTCGGCGACGAGCCGCAACGGCCGCGCGTCGACGTCGCTTGCACCGCGCGCGATCAGCGCGTGGAACTGCGCATACAGCGCCGCATATTCACGCTGCGGCCCGAGCTCGACCGGCTCGCCGGCGATCGACAGTTGCGCGCCGCCGCGGCTGATCGCGAGCACGCCGTCGGACGTGTCGACCGCGATCTCCCACTGCTCGACGGGGCCGTGCCGCCAGTCGAATTCGGCGTGGACGGGCACGCCGTCCGTATCGGCGCAATCGAGTTCGGCCGCGATCGGCATCTGCGCGTCGCTCGGCACGTACAGCGTCGCCTCGCGTAGCACCAGCTCGCGCGGCAGGATCCGCGTGACGATCGACAGCGCATTGATGCCGGGGTCGAACACGCCGAGGCCGCCCGGCTCCCAGATCCATTGCTGGCCCGGATGCCAGCGCCGCACGTCCTCCTTCCAGCGCACCTGCACCGCGCGGATCGTGCGCGTCGCGAGCCACGCGCGCGCCGGTTCGACGGCGCTCGCGCAGCGCGAGTGCCAGGTCGCGAACAGCGTGAGGCCGCGCTCGCGCGCGAGCGCGTCGAGTGCGGCCACTTCGCCGAGCGTCGCGCCCGGCGGCTTCTCGAGCATCACGTGCTTGCCGGCTTCGAGCGCCGCGCGCGCCTGCCCGTAGCGCACCTGCGGCGGCGCGCACAGCGACACCGCGTCGAGTTCCGGCTCGGCGGCCAGCAACGCGGGCAGGTCCTGATAGTTGCGCACGCCGTTGACTTCCGCATGACGGCTCGCGCACGCGGTCAGCGCGAACCCCGGCTCGGCGGCGATCGCCGGCAGATGCTGGTCGCGTGCGATCTTGCCGATCCCGACGACGCCCAGCGAAATCACCTTGCTCATCTGCGCTTCTCCTTTGCGGTTCGGTCAGTGCGCCCAGCGCAGCACGAGCGGATCGAGCCGGCGCGCGATCGCGATCAGTTCCGCGCGGGTGTCCGGATGCAGCTCGGGCATCGGATGCCGCGGCCGCTCGCATGCGATCACGCCGCCTTCCTTCATCAGCGCCTTGGCGGTCAGGATTCCGGACTGGCGGTTCTCGTGGTTGATCAGCGGCAGCCACGTCTGGTAATGCGCGAACGCGTCGTCGTGGCGGCCTGCGCGGAACGCTTCGAGGATCGGCCGGATGCCGTCCGGAAAGCCGCCGCCGGTCATCGCGCCGGTCGCGCCCGCGTGCAGGTCGGCGAGCAGCGTGATCGCCTCCTCGCCGTCCCACGGCCCTTCGATCGCGTCGCCGCCGAGCCGGATCAGTTCGCGCAGCTTGTTCGCGGCGCCCGGCGTTTCGATCTTGAAGTACGCGACCTGCTCGATCTCGCGCGCCATCCGCGCGAGCAACGGCGCGGACAGCACGGTGCCGCTCGCGGGGGCGTCCTGGATCATGATCGGGATGTCGATCGCATCGGACACGCGCGCGTAGAAGTCGAAGATCTGCGCTTCGGGCACGCGAAACGTCGCGCCGTGATACGGCGGCATCGCCATCACCATCGCCGCGCCGAGCTGCTGCGCGCGCAGGCTGCGCGCCGCACAGACCTGCGTGCCGTAGTGCGACGTCGTGACGATCACCGGCACGCGGCCGGCCACGTGTTCGAGGATGGTGCGCGTGAGCACGTCGCGCTCGTCGTCGGTGATCGCGAACTGCTCGGAGAAGTTCGCGAGGATGCACAGCCCGTCCGAGCCGGCGTCGATCATGAAATCGACCGCGCGCTTCTGGCTCGCGAGGTCGAGTTCGCCGGTGTCGGTAAACGTCGTCGGGACGACGGGGAAAATGCCGCGATAGCGCGGCGTGCTGCTCGATGTCATGGTTCGGTCCTGCGTCGGTCGAAGCGGCGGTCAGCCGCAAAACAATCCATTCATGATTCGCGGGCGAAGGCGCGCGCGGCCGGTTCGGGCGTGCGCAGCGCCGCGCGCACGACGAACGTCATCAGCACCGCGAACAGCAGCGTCGCCGCGAGAAAGTACAGGCCGGCCGCGAGGCTGCCGGTCGCCGCCTTGATCAGGCCGATGCCGTACGGCCCCGCGTAGCCGCCGAGATTCGCGAGCGAGTTGATCGCGGCGATACCGACCGCCGCGCTGGTGCCGCTCAGGAATTCGCCGGGCAACGCCCACACGACCGCCTGGATCGAGTAGAGCGAGAACGCGGTCAGGCAGATGAACGCCAGCTGCAGCGCGGGCTGCCGCACCCATGCGCTCGCAGCCATCGTCAGCGCGGCCGCCGCCGATACGACGACGATGTGTCCGTAGCGCTCGCGCTTGCGGTCGGAATGGCGCGGCACGATCAGCAGGCCGAGCACCGCGAACAGGTACGGCACCGCGGACAGCAGCCCGGTGGCGGCATCGCCGGCGCCGAATGCGTGGATGATCGTCGGCAGCCACAGCGACAGCCCGTAGATGCACAGCGGAAACGGCAGGAACAGCGCGGCGAGCAGCAGCACGCGGCGATCGCGCAATGCGGCGAGCGGGTTGCGGTGCGAATCGGGGCGATACGTGTCGCGGTCGGCGGCGAGCTGGTTCGCGATCCAGCGGCGCTCGACGTCGTTCAGCCAGCGCGCGTGCGCGGGCGACTCCGGCAGCAGCCGCAGCGTCGGCCACGTGAGCAGCACGGCCGGCAGGCCGCTGACGACGAACAGCGTCTGCCAGTCGGACAGGCCGAACAGCCCGTGCGTCGACAGCAGCCAGCCGGCCAGCGGGCCCGTGACGATGCCGGCGAGCGGCTGCGCGAGGACGAGCAGGCCGATCACGCGCGCCCGGTCGCGCATCGGGAACCATTGCGTGAGGAAGTACAGGATGCCGGGATAGAGGCCGGCTTCGGCTGCGCCGAGCAGGAAGCGCAGCACGTAGAAGCTGGTGGGGCCTTGCACGAGCGCCATCGCCATCGTGATCACGCCCCACGTCGCGAGGATGCGCGCGAACCACACGCGTGCGCCGAAGCGGCCGAGTGCGAGGTTGCTCGGCACTTCGCAGAGGAAGTAGCCGATGAAGAAGAGTCCGGCGCCGAGGCCGTACGCGGCGTCGCCGATGCCGACCGCCGCGTTCATGTGCAGCTTCGCGAAGCCGACGACCGTACGGTCGACGTACGCGACCACGTAGATCAGCGCGAGGAACGGCACCAGCTTGCGCGTGAGCAGGCGGGTCAGCTGCCGCTCGTCGACGGCTGCCGGCGAATCGGACTGTTCCGCCGCGGGGTGCGCGGGCGTGTACTGCGTCGTCATCTTGTCTCCTGTCGGTCCACGTTGGCGCTTCAGCGCCTACGTGGACCCCATGCTTCGCGGTCGACGTGCGTTAGCGCTTTAGCGCTTACGCACGTCCCATGCTTCGCGGTCGGTCCGCATTGGCGCTTTTGCTCGCACCCGGCGCATATCCCGATCTCCACCCGACCGCACCGCGCTCCTCATCCCTACGCCGCCACCCGCCGTTCAATGCGAATGGCTCGGCACGTCCGCGCCGCGCGTGCCGACCAGGAAGTCGAGGTCGCAGCCCTCGTCGGCCTGCATCACGTGATCGATGTAAAGCCGCGCATACCCGCCCTTGCCGAGCTGCGCGGATACACCGGGCGCCGCGGTCGGATCGACGTCGGACAGCCGCCGCTGCAGTTCGTCATCCGTAATGTCCAGATGCAGCGTGCCGGCCTCGCAGTCGAGCTCGATCCAGTCGCCGTTGCGCACCGCCGCCAGCGGGCCGCCGGCCGCCGCTTCCGGCGCGACGTGCAGCACGACCGTGCCGTACGCGGTGCCGCTCATCCGCGCGTCCGAGATCCGCACCATGTCCTTCACGCCCTGGCGCAGCAGCTTCGGCGGCAGGCCCATGTTGCCGACCTCGGCCATCCCCGGATACCCGCGCGGCCCGCAGTTCTTCAGCACCATCACGGAGCTGGCGTCCACGTCGAGCGATTCGTCGTTGATCGTCGCCTTGTAGTGCTCGAGGTTCTCGAACACCACCGCGCGACCGCGATGCTTGAGCAGCTCGGGGCTCGCCGCCGACGGCTTCAGCACCGCGCCGCGCGGCGCGAGATTGCCGCGCAGGATGCAGATGCCGCCGTCCGCGATCAGCGGCCGGTCGAGCGGACGGATCACCTCATCGTCGTAGTTCGGCGCTTCGCGCACGTTGTCCCACAGCGACTTGCCGTTGACCGTCAGCGCGTCCGGATGCGGCAGCAGCCCGCCTTCGCCGAGCCGGCGCAGCACGGCCGGCAGGCCGCCCGCGTAATAGAACTCCTCCATCAGGAAGCGCCCGGACGGCATCAGGTCGACGATCGTCGGCGTGTCGCGGCCGATGCGCATCCAGTCCTCGAGCTCCAGCGGCACGCCGATGCGGCCCGCGATCGCCTTCAGGTGGATCACCGCATTGGTCGAGCCGCCGATCGCCGCGTTGGCGCGGATCGCGTTCTCGAACGCGGCGCGCGTCAGCACCTTCGACAGCACGAGCCCTTCGAGCGCCATCTCGACGATGCGGATGCCCGACATGTGCGCGAGCACGTAGCGGCGCGAATCGACGGCCGGAATCGCCGCGTTGTGCGGCAGCGCGACGCCGAGCGCCTCGGCCATGCACGCCATCGTCGACGCGGTGCCCATCGTGTTGCAGGTGCCGGCCGAGCGCGACATCCCGGCTTCGGCCGACAGGAAGTGATGGAGGTCGATCTCGCCGGCCTTCAGCGCTTCGTGCAGTTGCCACACGGCCGTGCCCGAGCCGATGTTCTTGCCTTCCAGCTTGCCGTTCAGCATCGGGCCGCCCGACACGACGATCGCCGGCACGTCGCAGCTCGCCGCGCCCATCAGGAGCGCCGGCGTGGTCTTGTCGCAGCCGGCGAGCAGCACGACCGCGTCGATCGGGTTGCCGCGGATGGCCTCTTCGACGTCCATCGATGCAAGATTGCGCGTGAGCATCGCGGACGGCCGCAGGTTCGATTCGCCGTTCGAGAACACCGGGAACTCGACCGGAAAGCCGCCCGCTTCGAATACGCCGCGCTTCACGTGCTCGGCCAGCTTGCGGAAATGGGCGTTGCAGGGCGTCAGTTCGGACCACGTATTGCAGATGCCGATGATCGGCCGGCCGTCGAACTCGTGATCGGGGATGCCCTGGTTCTTCATCCAGCTTCGATACATGAAGCCGTTCTTGTCATTGGTGCCGAACCATTCGGTGGAGCGCAGCCTGGGTTTTGTTGCCGACATCGTCAGTCCTGTGGTGACGGGATACCGGCGCAGTCTAGGCAGAATTTTGATAACTCGCTAATGACGTTTTAGGCGATTACGATATCGATTCCGATATCGATATAAACCCGTACGATGACCGAAGCCAGCCCGTGGGGAAACCGCAATCGCCTGAAGACGCGCCAGTTGCTGCTGGTCGTCGCGCTCGCCGACGAAGGCAGCATTCACCGCGCGGCGGCCGCGCTGAGCATGACGCAGCCGGCCGCGTCGAAGCTGCTGCGCGAGCTCGAGGAGTCGATCGGCGCGGTGCTGTTCGAGCGGCTGCCGCGCGGGATGCGGCCGACGCTGTACGGCGACGCGCTGATCCGCCACGCGCGCGCCGCGCTCGGCAGCCTCGATCAGGCGCGCGAGGAGCTGGCCGCGCTGAAGGCCGGGCATCTCGGGCATGTCGCGGTGGGCGCGATCACGTCGCCGGGCCTGCGGCTGGTGCCGCCGGCCGTCGCGGCCGTGAAGGGCACGCACGCGAACGTGCGCGTGTCGGTCGCGATCGACACCAGCAACGCGCTGCTCGAGCACCTCGCGCAGGACAAGCTGGACATCGTGCTGGGCCGGCTGTCGGCCGAGCACGACAAGCTGCATCTGCGGTACGAGCCGCTGACCGGCGAGCCCGTCGCCGCGGTCGTGCGGCCGGGCCATCCGCTGCTCGCGCAGGCGCCGCTGTCGCTCGCCGACGTGCAGCGCGCCGCGTGGGTCATGCCGCCGGCCGGCAGCGTGCTGCGCCATCGCTTCGAACTGGTGTTCCAGCGCGCGAGCCTCGCGCCGCCCGTGAACGTGGTCGAGACGGCCGCACTGCTGTTCATCACGCAGCTGATCGAGCAGAGCGACATGATCGCGGTGCTCGCCGAGGATGTCGCCACGTACTACGCGCGCCACGGGATCGTGTCGGTGCTGCCGCTGCAGATGGATTGCCGGATGGACGATTTCGGGATCATCACGCGCACCGACCGGCTGCCTTCGCCGGCCGTCGAGGTGATGGCCGATGCGCTTCGGGCAGCGGCGCGCGACGTGTATGGTGTCGCGCTCTGAGGTGGGGGAGCGGGTTGGCGGGGATGGCGGGTGGGTCGGCGGGCACGGGTGGCAGGCTTGCCGTGTCGCGCGCCGCCGTTACGCGTTACGCGTTACGCGGCCGCGGACTCGATCACCGGTTCGCAGCGGATCGGAAAGTCGACCGAGTTCGCGATATAGCACTTCGCATGCGCATCGTGATGCAGACGCGCCGCCAGCTCGCGATCGTCGCCCGCGCGGATCGTCACATGCGGATGCAGCACGATTTCGCTGAAACAACCGTGATCGGGGCCGTCGAGCATCGTTCCGTGCGCGTCGTCGAGATACGCGAGCACGCGGACGCCGGCCTCCGCGCAGAGATGCAGATACCAGAGCTTGTGGCACGCCGACGCCGACGCCACCAGCAGATCCTCGGGGTTCCAGCGCTGCGCGTCGCCGCGGAACGCAGGATCGGACGAGCCCGGAATGTCGGGCTTCGAACCAGCGCGAATCACGTGATCGCGGCCGTATTCGCGATACCCGGACGTGCCGCTGCCGCGGTTGCCGGTCCACTCCACAGCCACGCGGTACTTGTGTTCGCCATGCGCCATTTCGATCTCCTCGGTGACGGAACGTGAGGCCGCCATTGTGACACCGGAAGGCGGGTGATTCGGCGGGCGGGTGCGCGATTGGTCACGCGGTCGGTCACGACGGCGGGTTTAGGCTTCGTGAGCAGCCATAGCGCGAGCGGGCCGATGGCGTGCGCGGTCTGGCCGTCTGGCCCGTTTCCCGAAGCGCCCGAAGCGCGGGCATACCGCGGCACTCGTGCGTCGCGCGTCGCGCGTTGCGCGTTGCGCGTTGAGCATTGAGCGCCGGACTTCGGACTTCGGCCATGGGCTTCGGCTTCGGCATCGGCTTCGGCATCGGCTTCGGCATCGGCTTCGGCTTCGGCTTCGGCTTCGGCATCGGCATCGGCTTCGGCTTCGGCTTCGGCTTCGGCTTCGGCTTCGGCTTCGGCTTCGGCTTCGGCATCGGCTTCGGCATCGGCTTCGGCTTCGGCTTCGGCTTCGGCTTCGGCTTCGGCTTCGGCTTCGGCTTCGGCTTCAGCGTTGGCCATCGACTTCACCCATCCACCACCACTACCCATCCCCCCACATCCCCGGCACCGCACCGGTCGTCCCGCGCACGACCAACCGCGGCGCCGACGCGATCCGCACGCGCGACCCGTCGTCGATCCGGCCGCCCGCCTCGCGCAACGTATTGAGCAACTCGACCGCGAGCGCCGCCGCCTCGGCGGTCGGAATCGCGACCGTCGTCAGCGTCGGCCGCGTGTCGCGCGCCAGGTGGATGTCGGTGATGCCGACGATCGACAGGTCGTCGGGCACGCGCCTGCCGCGATCGGCCGCCGCGTGCAGCGCGCCGATCGCGGGCAGATCGTTGGTCGCGACCAGCGCGGTCAACTCGGGATGCGCATCGAGCAGCCGGCCGGCCGCGCGCACGCCGCCTTCGATCGAATCGGGCTCGGCCGCGACGATCGACGCGTCGAGCCCCGCTTCGCGCATCACGTCGACGAAACCGTCGTAGCGCGCCGCCTGCACGCCGCTCGCCGAGCCGCCGACGATCACGCCGATCGCCCGATGCCCGAGCTCGACCAGATGCCGCGTCGCGATCCGCCCCGCCTCGCGGAAATCCACCGCCACGCACGGCAACCCGTCGGGCGGCGCATCGGGCCGCTCCCACAGACACAGCACGACCGGCACGCCGCGGCGCGCGACGTCGGCGAGGTCGGGCAGATGCAGGTTCGCGTTCGTCACCAGAATGCCCTCCGAAATCGTGCCGGCGATCTGGTCGAGATACGCGCGCCCCTGCAACGGATCTTCATTCGTGTTGCAGACGATCAGGAACTGCCCGTTGCGCCGCACCGCGCGCTCGACCGCCAGCGCGAACTCCGGATAGAACGGGTTCGCGATGCTCGACACCATCAGCGCGACCGTCGGAGCGCGCCCTTCGGCCAGCGCGCGCGCCGCCAGATGCGGCCGGTAGCCGAGCGCCTGCACGGCCTCGAGCACCCGCGCGCGCGTCGCTTCGCCGACCCGCCCGCGATCGCGCAGCACGTTCGACACCGTCGCGGCCGTCACGCCGGCGCGACGCGCCACTTCGTCGAGTGTCGCCATGATTTGCCCACTATATGAGAGGTGAATCCAGTATTTGCTTCGCTACCCGAAGCAGCGCACTATCGCCGCACACCCTGCCGCTCGACCGACGAGCGCGACTCGGCCGCGATCGCAATCGCCTATTTTTTTGATCGCGATGATTAAGCGCTTAAGCATCGATCGAAGCGCATTAAAACATGGAGCGGAGACAATGGCGAGCATCTCGATGCGTCGCGTGCAGAAGGCTTATGGCGAGCACGCGCCGGTCATACGCGACGTCGATCTGGACATCGGCGCGCACGAGTTCTGCGTGTTCCTGGGCCCGTCGGGCTGCGGCAAGTCGACGTTGCTGCGGATGATCGCGGGCCTCGAGGATCTGAGCGACGGCGAGCTGTCGATCGACGGCCGCCGCGTCGACGACGTGCCGGCCGCCGAGCGCGGCGTCGCGATGGTGTTCCAGAGCTACGCGCTGTTTCCGCACATGACCGTCTACGAGAACATGGCGTTCGGCCTGAAGCTCGCGCGCGTGCCGAAGGCCGAGATCGACCGCAAGGTGCGCGACGCCGCGCGGATCCTGCAGCTCGACACGCTGCTGGAGCGCAAGCCGAAGGCGCTGTCCGGCGGACAGCGGCAGCGCGTCGCGATCGGCCGCGCGATCGTGCGCGAGCCCGGGGTGTTCCTGTTCGACGAACCGCTGTCGAACCTCGACGCGGCATTGCGCGGCCAGACGCGCATCGAGATCGCGAAGCTGCATCGCCAGTTCGAGCGCGCGAGCGTCGTCTACGTGACGCACGACCAGACCGAGGCGATGACGCTCGCCGACAAGATCGTGCTGCTGCACACGGGCGCCGACACCGCGCGGCACGGCAGCATCGCGCAGGTCGGCGCGCCGCTCGACCTCTATCACCATCCGGCCAGCCGCTTCGTCGCCGGCTTCATCGGCTCGCCGCGGATGAACTTCCTGCCGGCCGTCGTCGTCGCCTGCGACGCGCGGCGCACGAACGTCACGCTCGTGGCGTCCGGCGAATCGTTCACGCTGCCGCGCGACGGCTCCGCGCTCGCGCCGGGCGCAGCCGTCACGCTCGGCATCCGCCCCGAACATCTGACGCTCGGCGCCGCGCCCGACGCGACGACGCTCGCGCGCGACGTCGCGCTGGTCGAGCGTCTCGGCGAGCAGACCTACGTGCATCTCGATCAGCCCGGCGGCGCGCCGCTGATCGCGAAAGTGCCCGGCGACGCGGCCGTGCACGCCGGCGAGCGCGTGCACGTGCACGCAGCGGCCGCCGCGTGTCATCTGTTCAACGAAGACGGCCGCGCGGTGCCCGCGTGCGCCGACCTTCCCGTCCACCATTACGCATAAGGATCGGGCATGCGCCTCGGAGTCTGTTACTACCCGGAACACTGGCCGGAATCGATGTGGGCCGACGACGCCCGCCGCATGAAGGCGCTCGGCATCGTGCAGGTGCGGATCGGCGAGTTCGCATGGAGCCGCATCGAGCCGTCGCCGGGAGAATACGCGTGGGGCTGGCTCGACCGCGCGATCGACGCGCTCGGCGCGGCCGGCCTCGAGATCGTGATGTGCACGCCGACGGCGACGCCGCCGAAATGGCTCGTCGATCGTCATCCCGACATCCTCGCTATCGGCGCCGACGGCCTGCCGCGCAAGTTCGGCTCGCGCCGCCATTACGACTTCTCGTCGCCGACCTATCTGGAAGCGTCGCGCCGCATCTGCACCGCGGTGGCCGAACGCTACGGCCGCCATCCGGCCGTGCGCTACTGGCAGACCGACAACGAGCTCGGCTGCCACCAGACCGTCGTCAGCTATTCGCCGGCGGCGCTCCTGAGCTTTCGCGCCTGGCTGAAGGCGCGCTACGGCACGATCGACGCGCTGAACCGCGCGTGGGGCACCGTGTTCTGGAGCATGGAGTACCGGCATTTCGACGAGGTCGATGCGCCGGTGGGCACCGTGACCGAAGCGCATCCGTCGCATCGCCTCGACTACCGCCGCTTCGCGTCCGACGAGCTGGCGCGCTATCACCGGATGCAGGTCGACGTGATCCGCGCGCATTCGCCGGGCCGCCCCGTCGCGCACAACTTCATGCAGCTGTTCACCGAGTTCGACCACTATGCGGTCGCGCGCGACCTCGACGTCGCGACCTGGGACAGCTATCCGCTCGGCGCGCTGGAGGAGCTGTGGTTCGCGCCCGACGTGAAGGCGCGCTGGCTGCGCACCGGCCACCCGGACTTCGCGTCGTTCAATCACGACCTGTATCGCGGCATGTCGAAGCAGCCGTTCTGGGTGATGGAGCAGCAGCCGGGCCCGGTGAACTGGGCGCACTGGAACCCGGCGCCGCTGCCGGGGATGGTGCGTCTCTGGAGCTGGGAAGCGTTCGCGCACGGCGCCGGCTGCGTGTCGTATTTCCGCTGGCGCCAGGCGCCGTTCGCGCAGGAGCAGATGCACGCGGGCCTGCACACGCCCGACGATCGGCTCGACGAAGGCGGCCGCGAAGCGCAGCGGGTCGCGGGCGAAATCGCCGCCGTGCTCGACGCCGATGCCGACGGCGCGGTGCGCGCCCCCGTCGCGCTCGTGTTCGACTACGAAGCGAAGTGGCTGCTCGAAGTCCAGCCGCAGGGCGCCGATTTCCACTACCCGCGCTTCGCGTTCGAGTATTACTCGGCGCTGCGCGCGCTCGGCCTCGACGTCGACATCGTCTCGGCGCACGCGCCGCTCGACGGCTACCGGCTCGTCGTCGTGCCGCCGCTGCCCGTCGTGCCGGACGACTTCGCGGCGCGGCTCGCCGCCTCGGGCGCGCATGCCGTGTTCGGCCCGCGCACCGGATCGAAGACCGTCGACCTGCAGATTCCGCCGGCGCTGCCGCCCGGCCCGCTCGCGTCGCTCCTGCCGTTGCGCGTGTGGCGCGTCGAATCGCTGCGCCCGAACGTGACCGAGCGCATCGACGGCGCGCTGCGCGACGGCTCGCCGCTGAGCGGCGACGCGCGCCACTGGCGCGACCTCGTCGAGCTGCACGACGACGCGCGCAGCGTCGTGCACGCGCGCTTCGCCGACGGCCATCCCGCGTGGGTGTCGCACGGCGCGTTTCACTATTGGGCCGCGCTGTTCGACGATGCGACCACGTTGCGCGGGTTCGCCGACGTCGCGGCCGAAGCGGGCCTCACGCCGACGCCGCTTGGCGACGACGTGCGCGTGAGCCGGCGCGGCGGCCTGACCTACGTGTTCAACTACGGCAGCACACCGCACACGATCGATGCGGTGGCGCCGTCCGCGTTCGTGGTCGGCGCCGCGCAGGTCGAGCCGCAAGGCGTCGCCGTGTATCGAAGCCGTCCGTAGCATCGCCCCCGGCGCACGCGCCGGTCACGCACAACGACATACAGGAATGGAGACAGACATGACACATCGCCCCCTTCGCGTCGCCGCCCGGCTGGCGAGCGCCGCCGCCATCGCGTTCGCCTCGCTCGGCGCCGCGGCGCCCGCCGACGCCGGCACGCTGACGATCAACATCGCGTTCAAGGGCGCGAGCCAGCGCGCGGTCTGGCAGTCGACCATCGACGCGTTCCACAAGGCGCATCCGGACATCGACGTGAAGCCCACCTACGTCGACGAGGAAGCGTACAAGGTGCAGCTTCCCGCATGGCTCACCACCGTCGCGCCCGACGTCGTCAATTGGCACGCAGGCGAACGGATGGCGTACTACGCGCGGCGCGGGCTGTTCGAGGACCTGAGCGGCGACTGGAAGAAGAACGGCTGGGATGCGATGTACGCGTCGACGCGCAGCGCATCGTCGTACAACGGCAAGCAGTACGCGGCGCCGACCGTCTACTACTCGTGGGGCCTCTTTTATCGCAAGGACCTGTTCGGCAAGGTCGGCATCGCCGACGAGCCGAAGACCTGGGACCAGTTTCTCGATGCGTGCAAGAAGCTGAAGGCGGCCGGCATCACGCCGATCGCGGTGGGCGGCCGCGACGCATGGACGCTCGCCGGCTGGTTCGACTATCTGGACCTGCGCCTGAACGGCAACGCGTTCCACCAGCAGCTGATGGCCGGCGACGTGCCGTACACCGACGCGCGCGTGAAGAAGGTCTACACGACGTGGAAGTCGCTGATCGACGCGGGCTACTTCATCGACAACGCGCTGTCCTACGATCTCGACGGCGCGCAGCCGTTCCTGTTCCAGGGCAAGGCCGCGATGATGCTGATGGGCACCTTCATCGCGGCGGGCTTTCCGCCGAACGTGAAGCAGGAGATGGGCTATTACCGCTTCCCCATCATCGACCCGAAGGTGCCGACCGCCGAGGACGGCCCGGTCGAATCGCTGCACATCCCGACCAAGGCGAAGAACAAGGCCGATGCGCATACGTTCCTCGCGTTCGTCGAGACGCCGGAGATGGGCGCGAAGCTCGCGGAAGGGCTCGGCTCGCTGTCGGCGAACAGCAAGTCGCCGGAGCCGGCCGATCCGATCTCGCGGATCGGCTTCCGCATCCTCGCCGACACCAAGGGCGGCGTCGCGCAGTTCTACGATCGCGACATGACGAAGGAAATGGCCGACGAAGGGATGAAGGCGATGCAGCAGTTCGTCTCGAATCCCGCGCAGCTCGACAGCGTGCTCGCGCAGCTCGAGCAGACCCGCAAGCGGATCTACAAGAAGTAACCGTGCGACCCGTGCGGCGGCCCCGCGCCGCCGCATCCGTTGTTTCAGGAGGCTTGCCGTGTCCAGTCCGACCACGTCCCGATCCGTTCGAACGCCTGCCGGCGCTGCCGCCGCACCGCCGGCGCGCGGGCCGAGCGCCGCGCTGCCCGCGCGCCGCCCGTCGCCTGCCGCGCGGCGGCAGCGGCGCGCCGCCTGGCTGTTTCTCGCGCCGGCCTGCGCGATGGTGGCCGTCTATGTGATCTGGCCGATCCTGTCGACGCTGTGGTTGAGCCTGTGCAACTGGGACGGGATGACCGAGCGCACCTTCGTCGGCCTCGCGAACTACGCCGAGCTGCTGCACGCGCCGACGTTCTACACCGCGCTGCGCAACAACGTGATCTGGCTCGCGATGTTCATGCTCGCGCCGCCGCTCGGCCTCGCGCTGGCGCTGTACCTGAATCAGGCCGTGGCCGGCATCCGGCTCGTGAAGTCGCTGTTCTTCGCGCCGTTCGTGCTGTCGGGCGTGGTCGTCGGGCTGATCTTCTCGTGGTTCTACGATCCGACCTTCGGGCTGCTCGCGCTGATCGCCGGGCACGGCATTCCGGTGCTCGGCGATGCGCGCTACGCGACGTTCGGCATCGTGCTCGCCGCACTGTGGCCGCAGACCGCGTACTGCATGATCCTGTACCTCACCGGCCTCACGTCGGTGAACCCCGAGCAGATCGAAGCGGCGCGCATGGAAGGCGCGCGTGGCTTCGCGCTGCTGTGGCACGTCGTGCTGCCGCAGTTGCGGCCGACCACGTTCATGGCGATCGTCGTCACGGTGATCGGCGCGCTGCGCAGCTTCGACCTGATCTCGGTGATGACGGGCGGCGGCCCGTTCGAGAGTTCGACCGTGCTCGCGTATTACATGTACGACCAGGCGATCAAGTACTACCGGCTCGGCTATTCCGCGTCGATCGCGGTCGTGCTGTTCGCGATCATGCTCGTCTACATCGTGTTCCAGTTGCGCCGCATGCTGCGCAACGAGCAGTGACTTTCGGGAGTTCACTCATCATGTTTCCGACACCCGTTGCCCAGTGGAAGCCGGTATCGCGCCGGCTGTACAAGCTGTCGCTGCCCGTCGCGCTCGTGATCTGGCTGCTGCCGATGATCGCCGTGTTCGTCACGTCGGTGCGCTCGACCGAGGAGCTGGTCGAAGGCCACTACTGGGGCTGGCCGCGGCATTTCTCGATGATCGAGAACTATCGCGATGCGCTGACCACGTCGCCGATGCTGCATTACTTCTGGAACAGCGTGCAGATCACGGTGCCGTCGGTGCTCGGTTCGATCGCGCTCGCGGCGATGGCCGGCTTCGCGCTCGCGACGTATCGGTTTCGCGGCAATACCGCATTGTTCGGCACGTTCGTCGCGGGAAATTTCGTGCCGGTGCAGGTGCTGATGATTCCGGTGCGCGATCTGTCGCTGCGGCTCGGGGTGTTCAATACGGTCGAGGCGCTGATCCTGTTTCACGTCGCGTTTCAGACGGGCTTTTGCACGCTGTTTCTGCGCAACTTCATCAAGCAGCTGCCGTTCGAGCTGATCGAGGCAGCGCGCATCGAAGGCGCGGGCGAGTGGACGGTGTTCTGGCGGATCGTTTTGCCGTTGATCCGGCCAGCGTTGGCTGCGCTCGCGATTCTGGTGTTCACGTTCGTGTGGAACGACTACTTCTGGGCGCTGTGCCTCACGCAAGGCGACGAGGCCGCGCCGATCACGGCGGGCGTCGCGGCGCTGAAGGGGCAATGGACGACGTCGTGGAACCTCGTGTCGGCCGGGTCGATCCTCGCGGCGTTGCCGTCGGTCGCGATGTTCTTCGCGATGCAGAAGCACTTCGTCGCGGGGCTGACGTTCGGGGCGACGAAGGGGTGAGGGTGGCGCGGTGCGCGGTGGCGGTGGCGGTGCGCGGTGGCGGTGGCGGTCGCAGATCAGGAGTTCGTCCTCTTCATCGAGAGGTTGCCCGCTTCGGCGGGCTTTTTTCTGGCGATCCGGGGAACGTTATCGATTTTCGACCGAGGACACCAGAGTAACTGTTGAGCGCTATCACGAAGCCACGCTAGCCAATTGCTACTCATGTCTGCGGCCGACCGTACACACATTCTTGAAATTGTCCGTACATCCCGATGCTACGTCAGTAATGGAAGCCATGACTTCTTACACCATCGGAGTCCCCTCTCATTCCACGATAAAAATCCGATAATCCCAGCAATTTCATGATTTTTTTCGCCCTCAAAACTCCGAACAATTCATCCCTTAAGGTCGCAAGAAAAAACAGTGTGCTGATGGAAATAGTCGCCACAAACAACATGCAGATCACCAAACGCAGTTCATTCCACGAATTTATCGCGAATGAAAATAATATCAACGCGCCAAAAAATAGTATCGTATTCACTATCAAAAACATGTAGAAAACCATCTTGCCAAAGCCATTTTTCAACACTTCGGGCAGGCCCGGCGCGAACACGATAACCCGCTGCTCGGGATTATTTACTGCGACCAGATGGCCCTCGCCTTTAAAGACAACTGCAACTTTATCCCCATCCTTGAAGGGAACCGTCTCAAACCATCCACGCATTAGCTTCCCGGCCATCTCCATCTCGATCCAATACCCTTCAGGCAACTTCGGGCGTGCCCTATCGGAATCATTTGCTATCGCACTGTTTAGCGCCATCGCATCATCGCCGATCGCCGCAAGCATCAAAGGCGCGACTTCCCTAGCCACATCTTCGAAATCACCAAATTTAGATCGTTGATAGTGGGCGCGCGTTGAGCGCAGGTTCGATACAACGCCACCAAGCGAATGAAAAATCATTGTTCCTCCCAGCGATGGCGGCGACTTATTTTACTGTTGCAGCGCAGCTTGAAGAGCGATGCACGCATACGGACCAAGTTAATGCGGCGGTGCCACCAGTCGAGGACGGCGGGAGGTATCAGCATCCCCGACGGCGCGACACGCCTCTGCGATACACCTCGGCGCAGCTACGGAAACGCGCCGCGCGTGACTCGACTGCGATGGCATAGCGCATCGCAATTCGCTGGGTACATGCTTGTCCGCGCGCTGGGTGGCGGCTGGAATGTCCCGGCATGAATTTGGCGTCCGCATCGGTAGCATCCCGGGGCACTCGACGGCCTGCGCTAGCGGGCATCACCGTGGCCCGCCCAAACAACACCACACCGCACCGCCGTCACCGGCCGCTCACCATCGACATCCGCATCAGCGACGCGTCATATCGACGGACAGGATTTCGAACCCCGGTTCGGCGTGTTCGTTCGCCGCCGCGAGTGCTTCGTCGTAGGACAAAAAGGACATGGCGTCCTCGATCACGGGCGCGAGGCCGATGTCGCCGTCCTCGCCGGTGCAGAGGAATTGCTCGCCGGTTTTAACCACGTAGATGTTCGCCATGTGGCCCTCGATGGTTTGCATGGGGGGAACTTCCAGTCTAGCTGTCATGGTCCGGTTCGCAACTTCGACGGCAGGCCGGCCAGCCGGCTTGCCGCCGCTGCCTGGAAGAACCTTGCGCCCGTATGTGCCCGCCGCAACGCGTACGAGCCTTCGCCCGAGCGAGGATCAGCAACAGGCTCAGCCTTTGCCGCGCCCACCCGTCGCTTTGCCCGCCGAGCCCGAACCACCGCCCGGCTTGCCGCCCGATTTACCGCGCGGCTTCTGCACGCTGAACGGGCTGCCGCTGATCACGCTTTTCGCGCTTTTCGCGCTTTTCGCGCCTTTCCCGCTTGCCGCACCCGCGCCGCCCGCGCGCTTCGCCCCCGGCTTGCCGCTCCCTTCCCCACTCCGCGGCCGCGCCTGCTTGCCCGGCATCGGCTTGGCGGCCGGCGCGGCCTGCAACACTTTCGGCTTCTTCGGCTTTTTCGGTTTCTTGATGAGCTGGCCCGTCGCGCTGGTTTCCGGCACGCGATGCTCGGCTTCGAATCCAGGCTCTTCCTCGCGGCGCAACGTCTTGCCGATCAGCGCCTCGATCGCAGCCAATTGCGGCGCTTCGTCCGCGCACACGAGCGACACCGCGACGCCGCTCGCGCCCGCGCGCCCAGTCCGGCCGATGCGGTGCACATAGTCCTGCGCGACGATCGGCAGATCGACGTTGATCACCATCGGCAGATCGTCGATGTCGAGGCCGCGCGCCGCCACATCGGTGGCGACGAGCATCTGCACGTCGCGCGCCTTGAAGCGCTCGAGCGCGCGCAGACGCGCCGGCTGCGGCTTATCGCCGTGAATGGTGTCGACCGCATAGCCGGCCTCGTCGAGCATGGCCGCCAGGTAATCGACGCCCGCGCGCGTCTTGACGAACACCAGCGCGTGCTCCCACTTGTTCTCCGCCACCAGATGCATGAACAGTTCCGGCTTGTTGCGCTTGTCCACCGGCACCACCCACTGCTTGATCCGGCTGGCCGTCGTGTTCGGCGGGCTCACGCTGATGTTGACGGGGTTGCGCAGAATGGTCGCCGCCATCGCGCGGATGTCGTCGGTGAACGTCGCGGAGAACAGCAAGGTCTGACGCCGGGCCGGCAATGCGGCGAACACGGCGTTGAGCTCGCGGGCAAAGCCGAGGTCGAGCATGCGGTCGGCTTCGTCGAGCACCAGCGTTTCCACCTGATCGAACTGCACCGCGTTCTGGCGGTTCAGGTCCAGCAGACGGCCCGGCGTGGCGACCAGCACGTCCACGCCTTTGCGCAGCTTCATCATCTGCGGGTTGATGCTGACGCCGCCGTACGCGGCCAGAAAGCGCAGGTCCAGGCCCTTGCCGTATTCGACGAAGCTCTGCAGCACCTGCTCGGCCAGCTCGCGCGTCGGCACGAGGACCAGCACGCGCGCGCGGTTGCTCGACACCGCCGGGCCATGCTGCACCAGCCGCTGCAGCAACGGCAGCGCAAAGCCGGCAGTTTTTCCGGTGCCGGTTTGTGCCGCGGCCATCACGTCCTTGCCGCCGAGCACCGCAGGAATCGCGTTGGCCTGCACCGGCGTCGGTGTCTGGTAGTTGAGATCCTGCAGAGTGCGCAGCAGAGGATCGATCAGGCCAAGCGAGGCGAAGGACATGGACGTATTCCGGGCTAAAACCGCAATTCTAGCGGTTGCCGCGCCGCCGGCCCGCGGCTGCGCGCATTCCTACGCGCGGCCCGCGCCCGTCTTCCGCAGCCGCATGTCGACCGCGCCGACGTTCTTCTCGTGCGCGACCAGCATCAGCGACAACGCGTGATGGAGATCCGGGTTCGCGAGCGTGGGCAGCAGCGCCTGCAGCCTGCGCACGACCCAGCGCTGCCCGCGGTTCAGGAACGCCATGCGCTCGCCCAGATCGTCGATCGCCATCGCCTTTTGGTAGAACGCGCCGGTCGCACGCGTCGGCGTGGCGCCGAGCGTGCGGATCGCGTCCACCAGCACGCTGCACCAGTGCGCTTCGTCCTGACGAATATGCGCGATCAGCCGATGCAGGTCGGGATCGTCGTCGATCTCGGCCGCCGTCTCCGACGCGACGCGTGCGCCCGCGCGCTCGGCCTCCAGCAGTTCGTCGAGCGCGGCCAGCAACGCGCTGCGGTCGGCGTCCGCGTCGGCCGGGCGCGCCGCGCCGGTGCCTTGGCCGAGGCGCGCCGCCGCATCGCGCGCGATCCGGCGCAGCACGTCGCCGGCCGGCTCGATCGTCCGGACGCGGCCGACGCCCGTGCCCGCATACAGCGCCATCGCCTCGAAATCGCCGGTCATCGTGCGCAGCGGAGAATCGGTGCTGAACAGATAGATCGGCCGCCCTTCCTCGTCGCCGATCACCACGCGCGCGTCGCCGAACGGATCGCCGCGCTCGCCGCGCGTGACGCTCGACGGCAACACGCGCACGCGCGCGCCGCGCGGCCAGTTGATGTGAAAGACGTCGGTCAGCAGCGTGTCGCCGTCGCGTGCGTCGACGATCCGCTGCTGGTGATATGGATGCGCGAACGACTCGTGCGTCGCGATGAACGCGGTGCCGATCACCGCGCCCTGCGCGCCGAGCGCCATGGCGGCGGCCACGTCGGCGCCGTCGGCGATCCCGCCCGCGGCCAGCACCGGCAAGCGCGTCGCGCGCACCACCTGCGGCAACAGCTCGGCGAGCGGCCGATCGCCGCGCACATGCCCGCCGGCCTCGTGCCCCTGGACGATCAGCGCGTGCGCGCCGGCCGCGTCGGCCGCCTGCGCGTCGTCGAGCGAGCCGACCTGATGAACCACGCGCACGCCCGCATCGCGCAGGCGCCGCACGACGTCCGGCATCACGTCCCAGAACAGCGCGACGACCGGCACCCGCAATTCGATGCATGCATCGAGCTGCGCGTCGAGCAGTTCGCGCGGCGTCGACGCCGGAATCAGGTTCACGCCGAACGGTTGCGCGGTGGCCGCGCGAACACGCTCGACCTCGCGCCGGATCAACGCGACCGGCTCACGCACCATCCCGAGAAAACCGAACCCGCCGGCGGCGCTCACCGCACTCGCCAGCTCGGCCCGCGCGACACCGCCCATGCCCGCGAGCACGATCGGCCAGGCACAGCCGAGCAGGTCGCACACGGGGCGATGCAGAATCTCTACGGCGCGGGCGTCGAGCCCGTCGCCACGCGTCGGAATCGACATGCAGCGTCCTCCTTTCTGGATCGGCGGCGCACCACGACCGACCGCCCGCGGCGCGCATTGCGCGACAGCGAAACGGAGCGTGGCGAACCGCACATCGAATTGCTCACATTGTGACATATCCGACCGTTCGGCCGCGGCGGCAACCGGTATTGCCCGATATTCGTCGCTACAGCGGCGGCGGCGCATCGGCCCGCTCGATGCGAGTCATGTCGATCACGACAGCGGCAACTGTCGACCGCATCACACACTGCGATTCGTCGCGCTCACAGGTGCAGCCAACGCACACTCGGACATGCTCGCGCAGCAGCGCTGCCGGCCCTGACCGAAGGGATGCGCCGTCACCGCATTGTAGAACCGCGCACGCCAGAGATCGTTCCGCCTCCACAGCCGCATGCGGCGACGAAGCGCGCTGATGTCGCAATGGCTCGCCCGAAGGCCGCAACGCCCCCGGTCTGCGCACCGGCGAAGGCAAGCGCGGCACCGACCGGCAGCACGATCGACGACAGTAGCACGCCCGCGCATACCGGATCTTGACGCGCCGCCGGGCACGATCGCGCCGGGGCTTGACGCCGCCCGGGGCGCTACGCGCGCGTATGGGGATATGATCCACAGTGGCCGCACCGCGTTTCCGGGCGCGCCGCGCGCGGGCTTGCCCGAAGGCGGCGCGCCGGTCACGGCGGGCGGCCGTATTGCGGGCGCGATCGGTGTGTCCGGCGTAGAGTCCGGACCGGATGCACGGCTCGCCCGCGCGGCATACAAAGCGTCGCGGCCTGATCCGCGCGCGTTTTCCATTCCCCGGGAGGAATCACGATGATCGACCAAGCAGGACTGCAAGTCGCGCCAGCGCTGAGCCAGTTCATTGAAGACGAAGCACTGCCGGGCACCGGCATCGACAAGGCCGCATTCTGGAGCGGTTTTTCGGCGCTGGTGCACGAGTTCGCGCCGCGCAACCGCGAATTGCTCGCGGAGCGCGAGCGCCTGCAGCACGAACTGGACGCGTGGCACCGCGCGCACCCCGGCCCGGTACGCGACCATGCCGCGTACCGCGCATTCCTCGAACGAATCGGCTACCTCGTGCCGGTCCCGTCGAACGTCGCGGCAGCCACCGCGAACGTCGACAGCGAGATCGCGACGCAGGCCGGCCCGCAGCTCGTCGTGCCGCTGTCGAACGCGCGCTACGCGCTGAACGCCGCGAACGCGCGCTGGGGCAGCCTGTACGACGCGCTGTACGGCACCGATGCGCTGCCCGAAGACGGCGGCGCCGAGCGCACCACGGCCTACAACCCGACGCGCGGACAGCGCGTGATCGACTACGCGCGCAACGTGCTCGACAACGCGGCGCCGCTCGCGAGCGGTTCGCATCGCGACGCGCTGCGCTACCGCGTGGAGGACGGCCAGCTCGCCGTCGAAACCGCCAGCGGCGTCGTGCACCTTGCGCAGCCTGCGCAGTTCGTCGGCTACCAGGGCGCAGCCGGCGCGCCGTCCGCGATCCTGCTGAAGCACAACGGCCTGCACGTCGAGATCCAGATCGATGCGTCCACACCGATCGGCCGCGCGGACCTCGCAAACGTGAAGGACGTCGTGCTCGAAGCGGCGGTCAGCACGATCATCGACTGCGAGGATTCGGTCGCGGCGGTCGACGCCGACGACAAGGTCCAGCTGTACCGCAACTGGCTCGGGCTGATGCAGGGCACGCTGGTCGAGGAAGTCGCGAAGGGCGGCAAGACCTTCACGCGCCGCCTGAACGCCGACCGCGAATACACGACGCCGGCCGGCGGCACGCTGACGCTGCACGGCCGCTCGCTGCTGTTCGTGCGCAACGTCGGCCATCTGATGACCAACGGCGCGGTGCTCGATCGCGACGGCAACGAGATTCCGGAAGGGATCCTCGACGGCGTCGTCACGACGCTGTGCGCGCTGCACGACCGGAAGGCCAAGCGCAACTCGCGCACCGGCTCGATCTACATCGTGAAGCCGAAGATGCACGGCCCGGTCGAGGTCGCGTTCGCCGACACGCTGTTCGCGCGCATCGAGGATCTGTACGGGCTGCCGCGCAACACGCTGAAGATGGGCATCATGGACGAGGAGCGCCGCACCAGCGTGAACCTCGCCGCCTGCATCGCGGCGGCGGCCGGGCGCGTCGCGTTCATCAACACCGGCTTCCTCGACCGCACCGGCGACGAAATGCACACCGCGATGGAAGCCGGCCCGATGATCCGCAAGGGCGACATGAAGTCGTCGGCGTGGATCGCCGCCTACGAGCGCAACAACGTGCTCGCGGGCCTGTCGGCCGGCCTGCGCGGCCGTGCGCAGATCGGCAAGGGCATGTGGGCGATGCCCGACCTGATGCACGCGATGCTCGAGCAGAAGATCGCGCATCCGCGCGCCGGCGCGAACACCGCGTGGGTGCCGTCGCCGACCGCGGCGACGCTGCACGCGCTGCATTACCACCTCGTCGACGTGCAGGCCGTCCAGCAGGCGCTCGAAAAGACGCCGTACGCGAGCGAGCGCGACGCGCTGCTCGAAGGGCTGCTGACGGTCCCGGTGGTCGAACGCGCCGAGTGGAGCGACAGCGAGATCCTGAGCGAAGTCGAGAACAATGCGCAGGGCATCCTCGGCTACGTCGTGCGCTGGGTCGAACAAGGGGTCGGGTGCTCGAAGGTGCCGGACATCCACGACGTCGGCCTGATGGAAGACCGCGCGACGCTGCGCATCTCGAGCCAGCACATCGCGAACTGGCTGCGCCACGGCGTGATCACCGAGGCGTTCGTACTGGACGTGTTCAAGCGGATGGCGCGCGTCGTCGACCAGCAGAACGCGGGCGATCCGAACTACCGGCCGATGGCGCCCGACTACGAGCAGTCCACCGCGTTCGCCGCGGCATGCGCGCTCGCGCTGCAGGGCACGTCGCAGCCGAGCGGCTATACCGAGCCGCTGCTGCATCGGTTCCGGCTCGCGTTCAAGGCGCAACAGCAAAGCGCGTAAGCAGCCGCACGCGGGATTTCCCGCATGCGTTTTGACGAGACGGGTGGCCGATTTCGGCCGCCCGTTTTTCAATATGAATATCGCGGCGCGCGTCCGCGCAATCGGTCGCCCAATTGCCTTCCGCGCGCAATTTGCAAGTAGAGGTTAAAACCCCAATTTGATCCGAATCAACGGTGCGCGACATATTCAGCGCCACTTGATGCGCGCGTTATACTCGGACCCATCTGCGGCACGATTCGTACGACCTTCGATTCACGAATAAACCCATCCGCGAACGCGATCTGATCGGTTCGCCCGGATGCGATTGCCGACGATCGGCATTCGTCTTTCGATGGTCCGTCAGCGCGGGCGCCCCGGGGGCGCGTATCGGACCGCCAGCTACGTGTCACACGAATAATCGCATCGGCTCGCCGTCCGGCCGCGATGCCCATCGTTCCATGCGCCATGGCTGAAACCGACTACGCAGTGCCCCGCGAATCCCGCCGGACCGGCCGCGTCGTCGCTCGCGTGCGCCGTGCGCTGCTGCCGCACCTGATCTTCTACTCGGGGCTGTTGATCGGTCTGCTGCTGTTGCTGCTGTGCGCGATCGTGCTGTACGAAGGTCGCATCGACGCGCGCGACCGCGCCCGCACCACGCAGCAGAACGTCGCGCTGATGGCGTCGTGGGACATCGAGCGCAACATCGAAATCTACTCGCTGTCGCTACAGGCGGTGGTCGACGGCGCGAACGACCCAGCAGTCGCCAATCTGCCGATGCCGCTGCGGCGCCAGGTGCTGTTCGACCGCGCGACGACGGCCAAGTACCTGGGCGGCATCTACGTGCTCGACGCGAACGGCGACATCGCGGTCGACTGCAAGACCGACGTTCCGCGCAAGGCCAATTTCGCCAACGAAGCGTATTTCGCCGTCCATCGCGATCATCCGGACGTCGGGCTGTACGTGAGCGACCCTTACCATTCGCGCCTGCGCGACGGCTCCCTGAGCATCGCGCTCAGCCGACGGATCACGCGGCCCGACGGCTCGTTCGGCGGCGTCGCGGTGATGTCGATCCGGCTCGAATATTTCCAGAACCTGTTCGCGCGGCTGGCGCTCGGCGATCGCGGCTCGGTCGCGCTGATCAAGACCAACGGCCGGATGGTCGCGCGTCAACCGTACGATCCGTCGATCGTCGGCCGCGACATCAGCCATGCGAGCACGTTCCGCCATTTCATGACGGCAAGCGAGGGCAGTTTCACCGACACCGCGACGATCGACGGCGTGCGCCGCCTGTACGTGTTCCGCCACCTCGAGAACCTGCCGCTGATCCTGATGGTCGCGCGCTCCGAAGCCGACACCTACGCCGCGTGGTACGACCGCGCGATCCCGATCGGCTCGGCGATGGTCGCGCTCGCGATCGGCTTCATCGGGCTGTCGCTGCTGCTCGACGTGCAGTTGCGCAAGCGCCAGCGCGCGGAAGCCGAGCTGCAGGCGCTGGCGCGCACCGACGGCCTCACCGGGCTCGACAACCGCCGCATGCTCGACGTCACGCTCGCGCGCGAATGGCGGCGCGCCGCGCGCTCGCAGCACGCGCTGTCGCTGCTGTTCGTCGACGTCGATCATTTCAAGCGCTACAACGACACACAGGGCCATCAGGCCGGCGACGATGCGCTCGCCGCGGTCGGCCGCTGCATCGCCGGCTGCCTGCGCCGGCCGGCCGATTACGCGGCCCGCTACGGCGGCGAGGAATTCGTCGTCGTGCTGCCCGACGTCGACACGGACGGCGCCGTCGCGATCGCCGAGACGATCCGCACCGGCATCCTCGATCTCGGCATCCGCCACGACGCGGGCATGTGCGGCCGCGTGACCGCGAGCATCGGCGTGACGACCTGCTATCCGGAACGCGGCGACACCATCCAGGCCGCGCTGAAACTCGCCGACGACGCGCTGTATCGCGCGAAGGCGAGCGGGCGCAACCAGGTCGTCGTGCACACGGCGGCCGACGGCGACCGCGCACCGCGCCGCGCCTGAGCGGCGGCCGGCCGGCACCGGCCGTCGCCGCGCACCGCAAAATCGCCGACAATGTCGGCTCGCCGCGCCGCCGCGCGCGGCACGCGTGCGCACCGCCGCGCCCGCTTCGGACCACCATGAGACTCAAGGCGAAGATATTCCTCCTGGCCATCGTGCCGTTCCTGCTCGCGATCGCCGGGATCGGCTTCGGCGTGCGCCAGCAGGCGACCTCGCTCGCTCGCACGCAGCACGCGACGATCGAGGCGGCGTATCTGGCGAGCAAGGAAGGCGAGCTCAAGCATTACGTCGAGCTCGCGACCAGCGCGATCATGCCGCTGTACGAAGCGAGCGGCCGCAACGGCCGCGACGACGCGATGCTGCGCACGCAGGCGCTCGCGATGCTGCAGAAAATGGACTTCGGCCCGGACGGCTATTTCTTCGTATACGACCTGCACGGCAATTCGCTGATGCATCCGCGCGAGCCCGAGCGGGTCGGCCACAACTTCTGGTCGATGCGCGACCCGCAAGGCGCGCTGACGATGCAGCAGCTGATCGGCGCCGCGTCGCACGGCGGCGGCTACGTGCGCTACGCGTGGCAGCGGCCGTCCACCGGCAGGATCGCGCCGAAACTCGGCTACGTCGTCGCGCTCGATCGCTGGGGCTGGATGCTCGGCACCGGCATCTATCTCGACGACGTCGACACCGCGCTGCAGCGCATCGACGCGCGCGCGTCGGCGAACATCGAGCGCACGATGAGCTGGCTCACCGCGATCGCGCTGACCGGCGCCGCGGCGATCGCCGTGTGCGCGCTGGTGCTCAACGTCAGCGAGTCGCGCAGCGCCGACGCAAAGCTCAAGCAGCTCGCGCAGCGCGTCGTCGAATCGCAGGAACAGGAGCGCGAGCGCTTGTCGCGCGAACTGCATGACGGGATCAGCCAGATGATGGTGTCGGCGAAGCTGATGCTCGAATCCGCGCTCGCGCGCTTCGAGCGCGGCGCGACGCGCATGCCCGCAGCCGAGCAGGCGCTCGCGTCCGGCATCGGCCGGCTCGGCGACACGCTGCGCGAGGTGCGGCGCATCTCCCATGCGCTGCGCCCGGCGATGCTCGACGATCTCGGCCTCGCGGCCGCGCTCGAGCAGCTCGTGCGCGAGCTCGGCGAGCAAAGCGGCATCGACATCGGCTACACGCAGGTCGCGCACAGCGGCGCGCGGCCGTTGCCGGCGCCCGTCAACACGGCGCTGTTCCGGATCGCACAGGAAGCGCTCAGCAACATCGTGCATCATGCGCATGCGTCGCGCGCGGCCGTCACGCTCGACGTCGGCGCACATGCGGTCACGCTGAGCATCGCCGACAACGGCTGCGGCTTCGATGCCGAGCGTACGCAAACCGACGCGCGCCGCGGGATCGGGCTGCGCAACATGCGCGAGCGCCTCGACGCGCTCGGCGGCACGCTGACGATCGCGTCGCAGGTCGGCCATACCGTCGTGGCCGCGCGCGTGCCGCTGCGCGCCGTCGCGTGACGGCGCGCCACCATAACCGGAGACCTTTGCCGATGAGCCCACCCGACACCGCCCGGCCCGCCGCCCGACTGCTGCTCGTCGACGATCACCCGCTGGTGCGCGACGGGCTGCGGATGCGGCTCGAGGCCGCCGACCTGTCCGTGGTCGGCGAAGCCGGCAACGCGGACGAGGCGCTCGCGCTCGCCGCGTCGCTCGAGCCCGATCTCGCGCTGATGGACGTCGGCATGAACGGGATGAACGGCATCACGCTTGCCGGCGTCTTCCACGAGCGCTTTCCGGCGATTCGCGTGCTGATGCTGTCGATGCACGACAACCTCGAATACGTGACGCAAGCGGTGCGCGCCGGCGCGAGCGGTTATCTGCTGAAGGATTCGCCGGCGAGCGAGATCGTGCGCGCGATCGGCGCGGTGCTGGCCGGGCAGACGTTTTTCAGCGAAGGGCTGGCCGCGCGCATGATCCACGCGAGCGCGACCGCGTCGCCGCTCGACCGGCTGACGCCGCGCGAACGCGACATCCTCGACGCGCTGGCCGAGGGGCTGTCGAGCAAGCAGATCGCGCAGCAGACGGGGCTGTCGGTGCGCACGGTCGAGACGCACCGGCTCAATCTGAAACGCAAGCTCGACATCGAAGGGCAGGCGGAGTTGATCAAGTTCGCGGTCGAGCATCGGCGGCGGTAGCGGGGCGGGCAGGGCGCGCGTGCGTCGCGTGGCAGTTCCACCGTCGCGCAGTCGCCATGCGCGGCGGCGGCGGCAAAAGAAGGCCGTCGCCTGCCGAGCGGATGGCCCGCCACGGCATCGCCCCGTTCACGCGACGTGTGCTACCCCGTCGACCGCTTGCGCACGCCCGCTGGATTTCGGCCGCACGCCAATGAAAAAGGGCGCCCTGGAGCGCCCTTGATTCATACGGACCGACCGAGCGCGTCGCTCAGTTCGTGCGCGCGTTGTGCTTCTGCAGATACGCGATCAAGCCGTCGATGCCGCCCGACGCGAGCTGGCTCTTGAACTGGCCCTGATAGACCTGGATCAGCCATGCGCCCGACATGTCGATGTCGTAGATCTTCCAGTCGTTGCCGACCTTGCCGAGCCGGTAGCCGACCGACTGGCTGTCGCCGGGCGTCGTCACCGTCGATTGCACCAGCGCATCGGCGCCCGATGCACCGCCGGCCTTGAACGAGAACTTCGCGTCCTGGCTGCCGAGCTGCGCGAGCGACGCCGCATAGGTGCGCGTCATCAGCAGCTTGAACTGCTTGTACAGCTCCTGCTGCTGTTGCGGGTTCGCCTGCTTCCAGGCGTCGCCGACCGCGATGCGCGTCGTGCGCTCGAAGTTCGTCGCGGGCAGGAAGCGCTGCTCGACGACTTGCGTGACCTTCGCCATGTTGCCGCTGCGCGCGACCGGATCGGCCTTCATCGCATTGACGGTGCCTTCGACCGCATTGCGGACGACGTCGACCGGCGCGCTCTGCGCGAAAGCGGAAACCGACACGGCGGCCGCCGCGACGAAAGCAAACAGATGACGTTTCATACGGATATTCGCACTCGATGAGAAAAAACGGCCGGCGCATTGCACCGATTGCAGCGGCCGGTGGGTCGAAGTATAGCGGCCCGCACGCGCGCCTGCCGTGCCGTGACCGACTGTTACCTTTCAGCCCCCTTTGTCACAGCCGCTGCATAGCGCGGCGA
Source organism: Burkholderia sp. MBR-1 (assembly GCF_013822785.1). Taxonomy (NCBI): domain Bacteria; kingdom Pseudomonadati; phylum Pseudomonadota; class Betaproteobacteria; order Burkholderiales; family Burkholderiaceae; genus Burkholderia; species Burkholderia sp. MBR-1. Next base: position 1,982,242 of record NZ_CP053610.1, on the reverse strand, counting down.
GGCGTGCCGATTATTAAGCACACGCTTACCAATTGCCGGTGCGCGGGGCCGATTCCCGCTATGCGGAGCAAATATCCTTCCCGCCCCTTTACGAGCCATCGTCACGACCGAGCGCACGTTGCGCCGGTATACTCGTTGCTTTGCCCTTGCCAGCCGCTCCCCACCGCCAAATGGTGACATCTCTCATCATCCGACTCGTTGCATGGTCGGTACGCCGCCCCGTCCTGGTCGTCGTGCTGTCGCTCGTCATTGCCGCATGCAGCGGCGTGTACGTGGCACAGCACTTCAAGATCAACACGGACATCAGCAAGCTCGTCGATGCCGAGCCGCAATGGGCCGCGCTGGGTCAGGCGGTCGACAACGCGTTCCCGCAACGTAACGGCACGATCCTCGCGGTCGTCGAGGCGCCCGCGCCCGAGTTCGCGACGGCCGCCGCGCACGCGCTCACGGGCGCGCTGCAAAAGCAGTCCGACGCGGGCCGCATCGGCCAGGTCGCCGAGCCCGGCGGCGGGCCGTTCTTCGAGCACAACGGCCTGTTGTTCCTGTCGCCGCAGGAAGTGTCGGACACGACGACGCAACTCGCGAGCGCGCGGCCGCTCGTCAACGAGCTCGCGAAGAACCCGAGCCTGACGGGCCTCGCGACGACGCTGTCCACGCTGCTCGGCCAGCCGCTGCTGACCGGCCAGGTAAAGCTGCCCGAGATGGCCAAGCTGCTCGCGCGCAGCGCCGCGACGGTCGACGACGTGCTGGCCGGCAAGCCGGCCGCGTTCTCGTGGCGCGGGCTGGTCGACGCCGACGCCGCACGGCAGCCGGCGCGCGCGTTCGTCACGGTGCAGCCGGTCGTGAACTACGGCGCGCTGAAGGCCGGCGCCCAAACCACGCAGGTGATCCGCGACACCGCGAAGGCGCTCGACCTCACGCAACGCTATGGCGCGGTCGTGCGCATCACCGGCGAGCAGCCGCTCGCCGACGACGAATTCGCCTCGGTCGAAGACGGCGCCGCGCTCAACGGCGTGCTCACGCTGCTCGCGGTGCTCGTGATCCTGTGGCTCGCGCTGCGCTCCAAGCGGATGATCGGCTCGGTGCTGGTCACGCTGTTCGTCGGCCTCGTCGTGACGGCCGCGCTCGGCCTCGCGATGGTCGGTTCGCTGAACATGATCTCGGTCGCGTTCATGGTGCTGTTCGTCGGCCTCGGCGTCGATTTCTCGATCCAGTACGGCGTGAAGTACCGCGAGGAACGCTTCCGCGACCCGCGCATCGATCACGCGCTGATCGGCGCCGCGCACTCGATGGGCATGCCGCTCGCGCTCGCGACCACGGCGGTCGCGGCGAGCTTCTTCTCGTTCATTCCGACCGCCTATCGCGGCGTGTCCGAGCTCGGCCTGATCGCGGGCGTCGGGATGTTCATCGCGCTGCTGAGCACGCTCACGCTGCTGCCGGCGCTGCTGCGCCTGTTCGCGCCGCCGGGCGAATCGAAGACGCCGGGCTTCCCGTGGCTCGCGCCGGTCGACGATTTCCTCGATCGCCATCGCAAGCCGATCCTGATCGGCACGCTCGGCGTCGTGATCGGCGCGCTGCCGCTGCTGCTGTTCCTGCGCTTCGACTTCAACCCGCTGCACCTGAAGGATCCGCACAGCGAATCGATGGCGACGCTGCTCGCGCTGAAGGATTCGCCCGAAGCGGCCGTCAACGACGTCACGCTGCTCGCGCCGTCGCTGGCCGCGGCCGACGCGGCCGCCAAGCGCCTCGACGCGCTGCCGGAAGTGGGGCGCACGACGACGCTGTCGACGTTCATTCCGACCGACCAGCCGGAGAAGCGCGCGGCGATCGCCGCGGCCGCGAGCGATCTGCTGCCCGCGCTCACGCAGCCGGCCGCGCCGCCCGCCACCGACGCGCAGCGCGTCGCCGCGCTCAAGCGCGTGTCGGACCTATTGAGCTACGCGGCGGAAGATCATCCGGGCCCGGGCGCGGCCGCCGCGCAGCACCTGTCGGCATCGCTCGCGAAGCTCGCCGCAGCCGACGCCGCGACGCGCGATCGCGCCGAACACGCGTTCTCCGACACGCTGCGTATCGCGCTCGAGCAGCTCGCGACGCTGCTGCAACCGCAGGACGTGACGCGCGAATCGTTGCCGCCGCAACTGGTGCGCGACTGGGTCGCGCCGGACGGCCACGCGCTCGTGCAGATTTCGCCGAAGGTGCCGAAGGGCGTCGACCCGAACGACGACACGATGCTGCGCCGCTTCGCGAAGGCCGTGAAGGCGGCCGAACCGGGCGCGATCGGCGGCCCGATCTCGATCCTGCATTCCGCGGAGACGATCATCAAGGCGTTCCAGCACGCGGCGCTGTGGTCGATCATCTCGATCACGATCCTGTTGTGGATCACGCTGCGCCGCTTCGGCGACGTGCTGCGCACGCTGGTGCCGCTGCTCGTGTCAGGGCTCGTGACGCTCGAGATGTGCGTCGTGCTCGGCATGTCGCTGAACTTCGCGAACATCATCGCGCTGCCGCTGATGCTCGGCGTCGGCGTCGCGTTCAAGGTGTACTTCGTGATGGCGTGGCGCGCCGGGCAGACGGGGCTGCTGCATTCGAGCCTCACGCACGCGGTGCTGTTCAGCGCCGCGACGACGGCGACCGCGTTCGGCAGCCTGTGGCTATCGCACCATCCGGGCACGTCGAGCATGGGCAAGCTGCTCGCGCTCGCGTTGACCTGCACGCTGATCGGCGCCGTGGTATTTCAGCCCGTTCTGATGGGCAAACCGCGCGTGAAGCGCGTCAAGAACCAATCGCAAGGAAACAATGAATAAGGTGCGAATCATGACGGTGACCGTCGCCGCCGGCGCTCTGCTGAGCGGCTGCGCGACGGGCCCGAACCGCAACCCCAACGACCCGTTCGAGCCGGTGAATCGAGCGGTGTACACGTTCAACGACACGGTCGACACGCACATCGCCCAGCCGATCGCGAAGGGCTATCAGAAGATCACGCCGACGCCGCTGCGTACCGCGATCAGCAACTTCTTCTCGAACCTCGGCGACCTCGGCAACATCGCGAACAACCTGTTGCAGCTGCGCATTACCGACGCGACGCAGGATCTGATGCGCGTCGCGATGAACTCGGTATTCGGCGTCGGCGGCCTGATCGACATCGCGACGCCCGCAGGGCTGCCGAAGCATCACCAGGACTTCGGGCTGACGATGGCGCGCTGGGGCATGCCGGCCGGTCCGTACCTGGTGCTGCCGGTGTTCGGGCCGAGCACGATCCGCGACGGCGTCGGCCGCGCGGTCGACGTGCGCTTCAACCTGCTCAACTACATCGAGCCGGCCGTGCGCAATCCGATGTACATCGCGCAGTTCGTCAGCGCGCGTTCGGACCTGCTCGGCGCGACCGATCTGCTGAAGCAGGCGGCGCTCGATCCGTACTCGTTCGTCCGCGATGCGTATCTGCAGCAGCGCAAGTCGCTCACGTTCCACGGCGAATCGGCGTCGGCCGAAGCGCCGAACTACGCGCAGCCCGATGAATCGGGCGCGGCGCCGGCGGCCGCGCCGTCCGCGCCGGGGCTGCCGAATTACGAAGATCCGGGCGACGCGGGCGGCGCAGCGGGTGCAGCGCCGAACAATGCGCCGGCCGCGGCCGGCTTGCCGCAGTACGACGATCCGGGCGCGGACAGTGCGATGCCTGCGAGCGCGGCGGCGGCTTCTGCCGTGCCTGCCGCGTCCGCCGTGCCTGCTGTGTCTGCAGCACCCGCTGCGGCGCCGGCAACGCCTGCATCGGCGTCGACCGGCGCAACGACTGCGCCGGCCGCCAACGGCGCACCGATCGCGCCGGCAATGCCGACGCTCCCCGCGAGCGCGCCTGCCGCGCAGTAACGCGGCACCGCGCCGGCCGCAATGCCGGCGAGCGCTGCATCATGCAGCGCTCGAACCGTCGACGAACCCCATGTTTCTCGGAACATGGGGTTTTGTTTCTTGGGCGGCAGCATGGTTGACGCGGTATGGCGCGATCCGTTCGAGCAAGCCCGCGAGATCGCTACCAGGTCGCCGTCACGAAGCCGTGTAGAAGCCCCCGCACGCGTGCCCGACGCGCAGCGCAACCGCTCGCCGTTACACGATGGCGAGGTCCCCGTGAAGGCACACCCGGTTGCGTCCCGAGCGCTTCGCCTCGTAGAGGGCTGCGTCCGCTCTCGCGCTCAGGTGGTCCAGGGTTTCGCCCGCTCGCCAGCCGGCCACGCCGCAACTGATGCTGTATCGACACGGCCCGGCGGCGGTCGTCATGGGCTGGGCGGCGACTGCATGGCGCAGTCGCTCCGCGATGGCCCGCGCGTCGTCCAGCGCCGTTGCCGGCAGCAGCACGGCAAATTCTTCGCCGCCCATGCGGCCAAGCACGTCGCCACGCCTCAGTTGCATCTGCGTCACGCGGACGAATTCGCGCAGCACGGCGTCCCCGCCAGCATGGCCGAGCGTATCGTTGATCGCCTTGAAATGATCGAGATCGACGATCAGCAGCGCGGTCGGCGAACCCTGCCTGCCCGCTTCCGCCAACTGGACGTGTGCAACGGCTTCAAAGCCCTTGCGCGAAAGCGCGCCGGTGAGGAAGTCGCGGTTCGCGGCCTCGCGCGCGTCGGCGAGCAGTACGTCGTGCACCATCATCATCGAGGACATCGATAGCGTCGGCATGATCGCCGCGGCCGCGACCAGCAAGATCACGTTGCCGGTGGAGGCGAACATCAGCGGGCTCGACGCTTCGTCCAGCGTCATGAAATAGATCCCGCGCGCGATCTGGCATAACGCGAAGAGGAATGCCATCGCGGCGGTCACGCGATAGGAATAGGCCGATCGTCCGGACGGGCGGTGCCGGAGCACCAGAAGCGCGACCGCGATGCAAACCGCAGCAGTGAACAGCGTGGTGACGAGTACACGAAGCGGAATGCTGTCGACCGCATAGCGCCAGTAGACGAGCGCGATTCCCAGCGGCAGAAGGGAGACCATCAGCACCGGCCAGTGGGCCGGACGCCCCAGAAAACGGGCACAGCCGGCATAGTAGGCGACGGCCGCCCATGCCATCAGCATGTTTGCAGCAACGACGGACAGGGTATCCGGAATCCTGAACCGCATCAGGAACAGCGGCAGAGCGATGACGGTCGCGACATTGGCGGCGAACCATTCGAGCACGCCCGGTATCCCCGATCGGAGCAGCGAACCGAGCAGCACCAACAGCACCGCGCTCATGAGTGCGGATGTGGCGATCGCCATGGCAGGATCGAGCATGTCAGTCGTAGACCAAATCGGGATTCGCCAGATTACCGCGGAACGCGGCGCGAATCTCGACGACGGTGTATCGATCATCGCGGCAGCCGCAATCCCGACGCTCGATTTTCCGCGAACGACGCTCGTGTGCGCGTGCGCGAAATCAGGCAATGCAGCGGCACGAGAAACGAAACGCGGCGCGCGCCGCTCAGACCATCCGCATCGCGCCCGCACGCTCGAACGCGTGCCGCGCCTGGATCAATGTCGTGCGCGCCGCGCGCGCGTCGGCGGCCACCTGCAGCAGCGGGCCGAGCTGCGACGGCTGCTTCAGCAGTTCGCGCAGGATCGGCAGGATGGCCGTGCTGCCGTCGTCGCGCAGCCCGGCCGTCGCCGCGCGCGGCAGCGTGCGCCAGGCGGGATCGACGATCGCGCGGCACACCGCGAACGGCACGCCGCGCGACGCCGCGAACGCGGCTGCGATATGCGATTCCATGTCGACCGCGAGCGCGCCCTTGGCGCGATGCAGCGACGTCTTTTCCTGCTCGCTGACCACCGGTGCGCCGACGGCCGCCATCGTGCCGCGCGTGACGCGCGACCACACCGGCGTGTCGTGCAACGCGGCGACGAGCCGCGTGCTCCAGGCCGGATCGGTCTGCACGCGGCCGAACGGCCCGTCGATCGCGTCCGCGATCACGAGCGCGCCCGGCGCCAGATCGGGCGCGAGCCCGCCCGCCGTGCCGAAGCTCACGATGCCCGCACAACCGCGCGCGGTCGCCTCGGCGAGCGCGCGCTCGAGCCGGTCGGCGCGCGCGGCGAATACGGCCTCGACGCCGTGACCGCGCGCGATGCGCGCCTCGAACGCCATCCCCGTGACGGCGATGACGGGCAACGTGCCGGTGTGCAGCGTCGCAGCCACGCGTCAGATCCCGACCGTCACGCGCGTCGCGTTGGCGCGCTTCAGGTTGCGATAGCGCGCGAGCGCCCACAGCGGGAAGAACTTGCGATAGCCGTGGTAGCGCAGATAGAACACGCGCGGGAAGCCGGTCGCCGTGAAGCGCGTCTCGTCCCACAGGCCTTCGTCGTTCTGCTGCGCGATCAGGTAGCCGATCCCGCGCTCGACGGCCGGGTGGTTCACTTCACCGGCGGCCATCAGGCCGAGCAGCGCCCACGCGGTCTGCGACGCCGTGCTCGGCGCCGGTTCGAAGCCGCGGTAGTTGAGCTTGTAGCTGTCGCCGTCCTCGCCCCAGCCGCCGTCCTTGTTCTGGATCGACAGCAGCCACTGTGCGGCGCGCTTCACGCGCGGATCTTCCGGCCCGAGGCCGGCCGCGTTCAGCGAGCACAGGGCCGTCCACGTGCCGTACACGTAGTTCATCCCCCAGCGCCCGTACCAGCTGCCGTCCGGCTCCTGCTCCTTGAGCATGTAGTCGAGCGCGCGGCGGGCCGGCTCGCTGCTCAGCGCGCTTTCGCCGAGCTGCGCCAGCATCGACAGGCAACGGCCCGACACGTCGGCCGTCGGCGGATCGAGCAGCGCGCCATGATCGGAGAACGGGATGTTGTTCAGGTAGTACTGCGTGTTTTCCGGCTCGAACGCGCCCCAGCCGCCGTCGCTGCTCTGCATGCCGACGACCCATTCGCGCGCGCGCGCGATCGATTCGCGATACGTGTCCGTGTTCTGCAGCTTCTGCGCGCGATCCATCGCCATCACGACCACGGCCGTGTCGTCGACGTCGGGGTAGTGCGCGTTCGCGTACTGGAACGCCCAGCCGCCGGGGCGCACGTTCGGACGGCGCGAGATCCAGTCGCCGCGCACGTCGAGGATCTGCAGCGGACGCAGCCAGTCGAGGCCGCGCAGCACAGCTTGCTCCGCACGCGCGTCGCCGGTTTCGAGCAGCGCATGCGCGACGAGCGACGTGTCCCACACCGGCGACAGGCACGGCTGGCAATACGCTTCGTCGTCGTGCACGACGAGCAGCTTCTCGATCGACTTGCGCGCGATCGCCCGATTCGGATGATCTTCGGGATAGCCGAGCACGTCGTACATCATCACGGCGTTGGCCATCGCCGGATAGATCGCGCCGAGCCCGTCCTCGCCGTTCAGGCGCTCGTCGACGAACGACACGGCCTGGCGGATCGCGCGTTCGCGCGTGTAGCTCGGGAACAGGCCGTCCGCCGCGCGCAGCGCATGGTCGACCACGCGGAAGAAGGCGAACCAGCCGGGGCTCTGGTGGCCCTGACGCGGCAGCAGCCCGGCGTTGACCGGCGGGTCGATGAACAGCTCGTCGATCCGCACGCCGCGCGGGTTCTTCGCGAGCGGACGCTTCGCGTTCAGCACCAGCAGCGGCACGATCACGGTGCGCGCCCAGTACGACACCTTCGACAGGTGGAACGGGAACCACTGCGGCAGCAGCATGATCTCGACCGGCATCATCGGCACCGCGCGCCACGGAATCGCGCCGAACAGCGCGAGCTGGATGCGCGTGAACACGTTCGACATCTCGGCGCCGCCCATCGCGTGGATCGCGCGCCGCGCGCGCTGCATGTGCTCGGCATTCTCGTCGTCGCCGATCACCTTCAGCGCGAAATACGCCTTCACGCTCGCGCTGACGTTCGGCGCGCCGTCGGTGAACAGCGGCCAGCCGCCGTCGGCCTGCTGGATGCGGCGCAGATAGCGGCCGATCTTCTGTTCGAGCTCGAGATTCGGCGTCTCGCCGAGAAAGTGGACGAGCAGCACGTATTCGGCGGGAATCGTCGAATCGGCTTCGAGTTCGTAGACCCAGTGTCCGTCCGCGTTCTGTGCGGCCAGCAGCGCGTCGGTCGCGCGGGCGACGGACGCGTCGAGTCCGGCCGGCACGGTGCCGGCGGACAGGTTAGCCATATCGGTGAGATCGTTCATCGGTCCCTCTGTTGCTTACTGTGTCTGGAGCACGTCCGCGGCCAGCTGGCCGGAACGGATCGCGCCCTCGATCGTGGCGGGCAAACCGGTGGCAATCCAGTCGCCCGCCAGCACGAGATTGGTCCAGCGCGTGCGCACGGCCGGACGTTTCATTTCCTGCGACGGCACCGCCGCAAAGCCCGCGCGCGGCTCGACCACGAGCTGCCACGCGGGAAGCGGTTCCGGACGCGCGCCGCTCACGCGCGCGACATCTTCCCAGATGCGCCGCGCGAGCGCATCGCGCGGCATGTCGAGCCAGCGGCCCGCATCGCGGATCGTCGCGGCGAGCGCGCCGGCGCCGCTGCGCACCGCGTCGACGACGCCGTTGATCACCGTCGTCTGCAGCGCGCTGCCTGCCGCCGGCGTGTCGTGCGCGAAATACGCGGTCACGACCGCGCTGAACGCATCGGGCGCGGTGAGCTCGGGCACGAGCGGCTGCGCGACCTCGGGCGGCACGGCCAGCACGACCGCATCGCCCGGCGCGAGATCGATGCGCTCGCCGCCGATCGCGACCGCGTCGAGCGCATTGCCGTGCGCGCCGAATTCGAGTGCATCGAGCCGCGAGTTCAGCCGGATCTGCGCGCCGCCGTGCTGCAGCATCCGCAGCGCCGGCTCGACGAACGCGCTGCCGAGCCCGTGGCGCGCGACGAGCGGCCGGCAGCCCGCGCCGCCCGCGGCAAACATCCCGCACAGCACCGCAAGCGCGAGCTCCGCGCTCGCGTGGCGCGGCTCGACATTCAGCGCCGCGAGGAAATACGGCCGCAGCCAGCGGTCCCACAGCACGCCGTCGCATCGCATCGTCTGCGCGAGCGAGCGGCCCGGGCGCGCGAACGCGAGCGCAGCGAGCGCCGCGTAGTCGAGCGGCGTGGTGCCCGGTGCGCGCGAAGCGGCGTCGAACAGCCAGGCCGGCCAGTGTCCGGTGCCGAAGCGCAGCGTCCAGCGCTGCTGCGACGCGACGTCGACCACCGGGTATTCGGCGAGCGCCGGCCCCGTCAGCTGGTCGGCCGCGCCGATCCCGCGCAGATAGCGCTGCGTCGCCGTCTGTCCCGCGAACACCTGATGCAGCCCGCTGTCGAGCGTCGTGTTCAGCATCCCGTCGAACCACGAGCGGCAACGGCCGCCCGCCTGCGCATGCGCGTCGTGCAGCACGATGCGCCGCCCGCGGCGTTGCAGCTCGACGGCGGCCGACAGGCCGGCGAGTCCTGCACCGATCACGTGGACGGTTCTGGGCATCGGCTCAGAACAGCGCGTAGCGCGCGGCGATCATCAGCATGCGCGCCTTCGGCTTGCGCAGCGGCGCGCGCGGATACGCGAAACCGCGCGCGATCGCGGCTTCCAGAATGCAGCGATACGCGCCCGACATGATGCGCGGCGCCTTCACCTGCGCGCGCGTGCAGGTGTCCATCACCGCATCGGCGGCGCGGAAGTGCGCGAGCGCGCGTTCGACGAGCGTCGCGCACACGCGCGGCAGCGCCGGGTCGCGCACGATCGTCGCGGGATCGGCGATCGCGATGCCCTCGCGCGCGAGCAGCTCGCGCGGCAGGTAGCAGCGGTTGATCGCCGCGTCGTCGTCGATGTCGCGCAGGATGTTCGTCAGCTGCAACGCGCGGCCGAGATGGTGCGACAGCTCGATGCCTTCCGCTTCGGGGATCCCGAAAATCCTCACCGACAAGCGGCCGGCCGCGCTGGCGACGCGATCGCAGAACAGGTCGAGCGTCGGCTCGTCGGGCGCGCAGATATCCTCGGCGGCGTCCATCGCCATGCCGTCGATCATGGCGTGAAAGTCTTCGCGGCGCAGGTCGAACGCGCGGATCTCGCGCTCGAGCGCAACCAGATGGCGCGGCGGCTGGCCGGCGAAGCACGCGTCGATGTCCGCGCGCCAGCGGTCGAGGCCCGCGTTGCGCTCGGCGCGCGGCAGGTCGCTGTCGGCGATGTCGTCGACGGCGCGACAGAACGCGTAGACCTGGAACATCGCGTCGCGCTGCGCGGCCGGCAGGATGCGCATCGCCAGATAGAAGGAGCTGCCCGATGTGACGGCAGCGGCGTCGGTTTCTTGTTCGTCCACGACGAGATTGGAAACGGCCAAGACGAGCTCCACGGAGACACCCACGCGGGGCGATTGAAGAGGCCAGGCCCGGCTGGGTTGGTCAGGGCGTCGGATGCGTGCGAGATATGCGAACGATCGACGCAGACAGGCATAAATTACCGGCCGGAAGCCGGAATTGGGCGAAAGTATAGCAATCTTTGAAGTTCGATGGCGGAGACTCTCCGCGCGTCGCGGGCCGCCGCGCGGGGCCTGCGCGGCGGGCGCCCGCGTGCAATGGCATCGGGGCGGCCTCAGCCGTAAACGATGTCGCGCTGCAGGTCGAGCGCGATGAGGCCCATTTCCCGCGTGAGTTGCAGCATCGCGCGACGGTCGAGCCGCGAACCCATGAAGCTCGTCACGCGGCCGTCGGGCTCCGCGGTGAACTGGAACGACGACGCGCCGGTGCCGAACCACGCGCCGGGCACGTCGGGCGATTCGTGCCAGTCGATCTCGTCGAACACGCGCATGATGCCAGCACGCACGGCGTCTGTCGGGCCGATCGGCGGCGCGACGTCACCGAGATCGTCGAGGGAATAGGGGCCGGGCTTGTCCGGCTTGCGGTAGAAGAGATAGTCGACGTTCATGGGGCGCAATCGGAACGAAAGCGCCAAATTGGCGCGCTTCGTGACACATTGAAATCAGATCACTATGAAATGTGATCTGTACGACACAAAATAGCGCCATTTCGCGCGCAACGCAACGGCGGGGCGGGCGCGTGCCGCGATGTGCGTCCGCATGCTTGCACGCGCGCCGCATCGTCTAAGATGGACACCTCTCTCGAACAAGACGAACGCCATGGAGACGAACGTAACCGCCGCCCAGCAGTCCGACCATCCCGTTTTCGTGCTCGTGCACGGTGCGTGGCACGGCGCATGGTCCTATGCGCCGGTCGCGGCCGCGCTGGCCGCGCGCGGCTATCTGTCGATCGCGCGCGACCTGCCCGCGCACGGCATCAATGCCCGCTTTCCCGCGTCGTATCTCGCACGACCGCTCGACAAGGACGCGTTCGGCGCGGAGCCGTCGCCGGTCGCGAACACCACGCTCGACGACTACGCGACGCAGGTGCTGCAGGCCGTCGACGACGCGTATGCGCTCGGCCGCGGCAAGGTCGTTCTGGTCGGGCACAGCATGGGCGGCCTCGCGATCACGGCCGCCGCGGAACGCGCGCCGGAGAAGATCGCGAAGCTCGTCTATCTCGCGGCGTTCATGCCCGCGTCGGGCGTGCCCGGCCTCGACTACGTGCGTGCGCCGGAGAACCACGGCGACATGCTCGGCGCGCTGATGCTGGCGAGCCCGCGCGTGACCGGCGCGCTGCGGATCGATCCGCGCAGCGGCGATGCGGCCTATCGCGCGCAGTTGAAACAGGCGCTGTACGACGACGTGCCGCAAGCCGATTTCGACGCAGTCGCGAACCTGATGACCTGCGACGTGCCGGCCGCGCCGTTCGCCACCGCGATCCCGACCAGCGCCGCGCGCTGGGGCGCGATCGATCGCCATTACATCAAGTGCCTGGCCGACCGCGTGCTGCTGCCCGCGTTGCAACAACGCTTCATCGACGAAGCCGATGCATTCGCGCCCGACAATCCGACCCACGTACACCAGCTCGACAGCAGCCATTCGCCGTTCATGTCGCAGCCGGCCGTGCTCGCCGGCGTGCTGGCGGATATCGCGAAAAGCTGAGCCGCGCGCCTCGCGCGATGCGAGTGCTGCGCGCCGCGCCGCCGCGCTCAGCCGAACGCGACCGAGCGGTCGCGTCCGAGCCGCTTCGCACGATACAGCGCGGTGTCGGCCCCGTTGACGAGCACGTCGCACGATGCGAGACCCGGCGTCGCATACGCGGCGCCGACGCTCGCGGTCACCGCCACGCTGACGCCTTCCGCCTCGACCGGCGTGCTGCCGATCGCGTCGCGCACCTTGTCGGCGACGAGCAGCGCCTCGTCGAGATTCGTGCAGGGCAGCAGCAGCGCGAATTCCTCGCCGCCGAAGCGGCCGAACGTGTCCTGGGCGCGCACGATCGACGCCACGCGGCGCGCGGTCTCGCGCAGCACCGCGTCGCCGACGGCATGCCCGAAGCGGTCGTTGATCGTCTTGAAGTGATCGAGATCGAACAGCAGCACCGACAGGTCGCCGCCGTAGCGCTGCCAGCGCGCGAATTCGTCGCCGAGCCGCGCTTCGAAGTAGCGCCGGTTCGCAATGCCGGTCAGGCCATCGACGTTCGCGTGTTCGCGCAGCTTCGCGACCGCCTCCTCGCGCTCGCGCTGCATCACGCTCACGTGCGTGACATCCGAGATCGTCACGCACACGGCCTCGACGTCGCGGCCGCGCGTGAGCGGCATGAACGTGCAGTCCTGCTGCATGTAGTCGACGCCGCCGGTGATCGGCCGGTCGTGCTCGAAGCGAAACAGGTAGGGCCGCTGCTCCCACGAGCTGAACGCGAAGCTGCCGAGCTGGAACACGCTCTGGAGCTTGCGCTCGAGCCACGCGCGCGGCAGATCCGGAAAGCAGTCGAACAGGTTGCGGCCGATCACGTCGGCGGCCACCGTGCCGCTGTGGTCCTGCATGAAGCGGTTCCACATCAGCACGTTCATCGCGCGATCCAGCACGAACAGGCCGAAACCGACCCGCTCGATCACGAGATCGCTCAACGACGGCGTGCCGGCGGTATTCATAGCGCGGACAGCAACGCGTCGAGCGCGTCGCCCATCAGCCGGATCGAATCCTCGGCCATCAGCATCACGAAGTGCGCGCGGAACCCGTGATCCTCGAGGCCGAAGTTCACTTCCAGCAGCAACGCGACGCTCCATGCGAGCGCGTTCGGCTGGAATACGTCCTCGAACGACACGTTCGCGCCCAGCAGCCCGGGCGGGAAGAACACCGGCTTGCGGCCGAGTTCGTCGAGAATCGACGCGACGCACGCGCTCATCAGCACGTTGGCGACGTCGAACACGAGTTCGTCCTGCGTCGCCATGCCGGCATACACGCCGTCGCCGAACGTGCGCTCCATCAGCGACATGAGCCGCGCGACGCCGGCGGTGCGGCACAGCACGATCGCCTCGCCCTTGATGTCGGAACGGAAGCCCTGGCGTACGGCCGTCACGTTCTCGTGAATCCCCGTCATCTCGCGCAGCGCGGCGCCGGCTTCCGACGCCCCGACGACCCGCACGCGCGGGACCGACAGCTCGATGAAGTGGCCGAGCAGCAGCGCGAGCCGTGCAGCGGCACGACCCATCGCGAGGTTGGCGATTTCCTGCAACGCGTCGCGTTGCTCCGCCGTGAACACCGATTCAGGCATACAACCCATACTCCTTGAGAATGGGCAGCAATGCCTCCGACGTCACGGGCTTGGCTACGAATGCGATCGCGCCGAGTTCGCGCACGCGGGCTCGCGCCTGCGGCTGAATATCGGCGGATACCACGATCACGAACGTGTTCAGATCTTCGTGGCGCAGTGTCTCGAGGACCTGATAGCCAGTCATGTCGGGCATCGTCAGGTCCAGAAACATTACGGAAGCTTTGCCGTCACGATAGAGCGCCAGGGCCTCATGACCATTCGCCGCATATGCTACGTCAACGTCCCAGTCTCCCGGCAACGCCTTGGTCAAAAGCTTGCGGGCGAGCAAGGAGTCGTCGGCGATCACGATCGGCAAAGGCATGGCAGCGAAGCGGTGTACGGAATGGTCTCTCTCGCGTTAACGACCGCTCGGCGCCGTTCTTGAGGCGCCGTGCAATCAAACGCTGGCACCGCCTTGCAATCGCACGCGGGCGGCGCGGCACGAAGCACGCGACACACCGCGCCGCAATCGCCGGCGGGCGCATGTATCTGTCATAGGGAAAGCAAGGGGCGATTCTCGGAGTAAACCGGAGGCGGTGCAACTCGCCATTTTCACCATTTCGAACAGAATCGGTCCGATCTCCGCGCGTTGTCGAAACAGGCTCGATCATTTTCGAGATAAGCACGCAAAATTTTTCCTTGTGTACGTTTGCGCTGCCGGATTCATAGCGTTTTCATTCTTTCAATGCAGCCCTGTCGGATTCGACAGGTTTGCGGGTGCGTCCGGGCGAGACGGTGGGCGTGCACAACTCGTTTATGATGGGGCACTCCAGCCTCGTCGCCCTGTTCAATGACGTCCGAACGTCCCGCCGATTCCCGCCCTCCCGCCGCCACACCCGCCGACGACTGGCAGGACGACGGCGCCTACGCGTCCGGCGCGCCCGAGCACGATTTTGCGGTCCGGCGCGTGACGCTGATCGTGCTGCTGGTGGCGGCGATCGTGCTGCCGTGCATTTACGTGTCGGTGATGGCGTACAACGACCTGAAGGCGCGCGAAGCGGCAGCGAGCGACGTGACGATGCGCACCGTGCGCGTGGCGGAAGAACATGCGCTTAAAGTGTTCGATCTGACCGAGACGCTCGATGCGCGCATCGTCGATCTCGTGCAGGACATGGACGACGCGACCGTGCGCCGCCAGGAATCCGACATCCACGAGGCGTTGAACACGATCGGCGGCGGCTATCCGCAGGTGGCGGCCGTGTCGATCTTCGGCGCGAGCGGCATGCTGCTCGCGAACAGTCTCTACTATCCGGCGCCGTACGCGTCGATCGCGAACCGCGACGATTTCGTCGGCATCCGCGACGGCAAGGTCATCGAACACATCTCGCGGCTGATGATGGGCCCGCTCAAGCTCGAGAACATCCCCGTGTTCAACACGGGCGTCGCACGCCGACACAGCGACGGCTCGTTCGCCGGCATGGTGTCGATCGCGCTGAAGTCGTCGTATTTCAATGCGTTCTACCGCAACCTGCTCGGCGGCTCGGCCACCCCGATGACGATGGCGCTCGCGCGTTCCGACGGCGCCGTGATCGCCTCGTATCCGCCGCCGCCGTCGCTCGCGCACACCGATCGCACGGCCACCTTCGGCAACCCGCACAACGATCCGCGCGCGGGCGTCGTGCGGGTCGGGCACGACGACGCCGGCAGCGAGATCGTCGCGTACCGGCAGGTCGGCAGCTATCCGGTGTACGTCACCTGCGCGTATCGGACCTCGGCGATCTGGCACGAGTGGTACGAGCATCTGAGCGTGCTGTTCATCTCGATGTTCGCGCCGTCGATCGCGCTGTGGTGGGTGATCTGGCTGTCGCTGAAGCGCCTGAAGGCCGAAGAGCAGGCGTGGGACCGCTGGCAGGCCGAGGCGTCGATGCGGCGCTCGATCGAATCGGCGTACCGGCAGTCGCGCAAGATGCAGGCGCTCGGCAACCTGGTCGGCAGCGTCGCGCACGACTTCAACAACCTGTTGATGATCATCTCGAGCAACGTGCAGATCGTGCGGCGGCGCGGCGTCGCGCAGCTCGACAAGGAACTCGCCGCAATCGAGCGCGCGTTGAAGAACGGCCAGTCGCTCACGCGCCAGCTGCTCGGCGTCGCGCGCAAGCAGCCGCTGCACAACGAGACGATCGACGTCGGCCAGTGGCTCGGCACGTGCCGTGAACTGCTGAAGACGTCGCTCGGCTCGAAGTCGTCGCTGGTCGTCGCGATCGAGCCGGGCGTGTGGCCCGTGCGCATCGACGTCGCGGAGCTCGAGCTTGCCGTCATCAACCTCGCCGTCAACGCGCGCGACGCGATGCCGGCTGGCGGCCGCTTCACGGTCGGCGCACGCAACGTGACGCTGCGCCGCGAGGACGGCTTTCCGCTGACCGGCGACTTCGTGCAGATCTCGCTCGACGATACGGGCATCGGCATGGCGCCCGACGTGCTGGCGCGCGCGTTCGAGCCGCTGTTCACGACGAAGGGGCAGGGAATGGGCACCGGCCTCGGGCTGCCGCAGGTATTCGCGTTCTGCGAGCGCTCCGGCGGCCTCGCGACGATCGACAGCGCGGTCGGCGCCGGCACGTCGGTGCGTCTCTATCTTCCGCGTGCGCGCGCCGAGGACATCGTCGTGCGGCCGCCGGCCGCGGTACACGACGGCGGCGCGCTCACGGGCCTGCACGTGCTGCTGGTGGAAGACAATGGCGAGGTCGCGGCCGGCACCGAGGCCCTGCTCACGCTGCTCGGACATCGCGTGACCTATGCACCCACCGCCGACGACGCGTTGCGCCTGATCGAGGGCGTCGCCGCGAACGACGCATTCGATCTGGTGATTTCGGATATCCACATGCCGGGCCGCCTGAACGGCATCGACCTCGCCGAGGCGGTCGGCAAACGCCCGGACAAGCTGCCCGTGATCCTGGTGACCGGTTACGCCGAGGAGCTCGACCGCACGCGCACCGTCAATGTACGCGTACTGTCGAAGCCGTTCGACATTGCGCTGCTCGACGAGATTCTGCTGGGCATTCGCGAAGCGCGCGACGATGCGCGGCACGACGGCCGCTGACCTGCGCGCGAGGAGCGAGCCGCGCATGGGCGCCGCTCGCGGGACGGGCAATGCGGTCAGGCGGCCTTGAGCGTGCGCACCCAATCGGCGTAGCGGTCGACGAAGCCTTGCAGGAACGTACGCGTGTCGTCACTGACGATGCGGCCTTCGTCGTCGATACGGGACGGATCGTGCTTGATGAACATTTCCGGTTGCGTGAGCATCTTCACGTCGAGATACGCGAGCACGTTGCGCAGGTGCTGCTGCGCGAGCGCCGTGCCGACCGCGCCCGGCGACGTGCCGAGCACCGCGCCCGGCTTGCCCGACCACGAGTTGTGCCCCCACGGGCGCGAGCCCCAGTCGAGCGCGTTCTTCAGCACGCCGGGAATCGAGCGGTTGTATTCGGGCGTGACGAACAGCAGCGCGTCGGCCGCTTCGATCGACTGTTTGAAACGCTTCGCGACTTCCGGAAAATCCGCGTCGTAATCCTGACTATAGAGCGGCAACTCGCCGATCTCGACGAACTCGAACGAGAAATCGGCGGGCGCGAGCGAAATCACGGCGTGCGCCAGTGCGCGATTCCACGAACCGCGACGCAGACTGCCGACGACGACCGCAATGCGATGAGACATGGCTTTCTCCTTCCGATGGGTAGGGAAATCCGCTCGATTGCTTCCGAGCAGGCGACAAAGGTCTGTTTATAGGCAAGCCAGCCCGTGAGCCATCCCACGGGGCCGGGCGGCCGGCTTTCCACAAGGTTTTCCACAGAAATTGTGGATAACTTCGGCGTTAAGGTCTGATGTTACCCACCGCTCGCCGCCCGAATGCGCGGCACGCTGCGCGGGTTAGGGCAAGCATAGCGTAGTGGGCCGAGACGGATCACGAGTGCGCGACGGAAGATTGCCGCGCGGTGCCGCGCCCAGTAAGCTGCTGGCACCGCGATGCGCCGGGCCGGCCGGATGCAATCGGTACGAGAGACTTTCGACCCGCCGCCATGCCGTCCACGTACGACGATCCCGTTTATCTCGCCCAACTGCGGCGCGACCTGTTGCGCTTCGCGCGGCTGCAACTGCGCGACGCCGATGCGTCCGAGGATGCCGTGCAGGAGGCGCTGGCCGCCGCATGGTCGCATGCGGGTGACTTTGCGGGACGGTCCGCGCACAAGACCTGGGTGTTCGGGATCCTGCGCAACAAGCTGGTCGACATCCTGCGCGCGCGGCAGCGGACGGTGAGCCTCACCGCGCTCGATGCGGAGCTCGACGGCGAATCCGTGCTCGATCGCGAGTTGTTCCAGGACAACGGACACTGGGCCGCGCATACGAAGCCGCGGCCATGGCCTCGCCCCGAGACACTGCTGCAGCAACGGCAGTTCTGGACGCTGTTCCAGGCGTGTCTCGACCATCTGCCGGAAAACATCGGCCGCGTATTCATGATGCGTGAATTCCTCGATGTCGAGATCGACGACATCTGCAGCGAACTCACATTGACCGCCAATCATTGCAGCGTGCTGCTGTATCGGGCGCGCACGCGCCTGCGCACGTGCCTCAGCGAAAAAGGACTGACGACCGAAGATGCTGCCGGGGAAATGTAAGGACGTGACGCGCCTGCTGTCGGATGCGCTCGACCGTCCGTTGACGCTTCATGAGCGTATGCGCGTGCGCATGCATCTGCCGGGCTGCAGCGGATGCAGGGCCTATCGCGGGCAGATCGCGGTGCTGCGGGTGGCCGCGCGTGCGGCGGCGGGGGGCGAGGGCGGCGCGCCGGGTGGCGGAGAAGGGTGACGGGCCGTGTCGTCGTTTTTGTCGACAAGCGCACGTGGCGGTGGGTTTGGGGCTGTTGTGGCCGCCGTTGTTGAAGGCGTCGCGGCCGTGCCGTGCCCCAGCAGGTGGAGTCGGTGCATGCTGCACATCAACCGGGTGTCTATGCGCCTGGTTGATGTGATATGTCAAATATGCGTTATAGAAATTATTCGAAAAGCGCGCGCACCAACTCGGGCGGACGACCAATGGCGGCCTTGCCTCCATATACGACGATCGGCCGCTGCAGCAACACCGGATGCGCGGCGATGGCTTCATAAGCCTCCGCGTCCGTCAGGTTTGCGCGACCCAGGTCCAACGTCTTGTACGGCTCCTCGCCGTCGCGGAGCATGTCGCGCACGGCGCAGCCGAGCTGGCGATGCAGGGCTTCCAGTTCTTCGACCGTAGGCGGCGTTTTCAGATATTCGATGACGTTCAGTGGCATGCCAGCGGCATTCAACGACTCGACGAGCGCGAGCGTTTCGCGGGATTTTGAGCAGCGTGGGTTGTGGTAGATCGTGATCATCGTTCAGAAGGGCTGCGGGAGAGGGAGGGGCGTATTGTAGCTAGTCTCGGTGCAAGCGCTTCAGGCAGGCTGTAGGGGATGGGAGGCCACGTTTCGCGTGGCGAGACGTCTGCCTGGAGAGATGGGGGCGCTTGTGCGATGGGTTTATGCGCATAAAGCGGAAAGCGGGGGCGCTGTCCGCGGGTGTCTCACCTAGTCGTTGCGACCAATGTGGCGAACGTTGCGCGCAATTGCTACGAGCCTCGATGATTGCGCGAGTGCCAACGATGACGCGCCAGCGCGCCGTACGCCGGCCTTATGCGCATCGAGCGCCCCTACGCCGAGGTGTGGCGCTTCGCCGGATACGTCATCCAAGCCATTGGGTGACGCGCAACCGCCTAGCGTGTCCTCCCGGCGACCGGAGTGCCGTACGCGACGGCCGATTTATATATCGCGCCGGGAAACGACCGCTAACGGCAAGCACGCTCGCCGGTTTATGCGCATAAACGCCCGGAAGCGTATGCGGTTTGGCGAGCCGTGAGAGCGATCCAAAACATTGCCGTCGTCGTTCCGCTGCCGCCGCCGTGGGCGGCCCAACGACTTGCCAGGGCATTGCCTACTTCGAGCCGAAGGCGCGTCGTCGGCCGTCGCCAGGAGCCGCGGAAGTTTATGCGCACAAACCCACGCATTCGCGCGCGGCGCCGGACGCAACCTGGCAGTTACGGAAACACCGTACCGATGGCGGCAATCGGCCCCCCTCCATTCGGGCAGCAACACGCTACCCCGCAGCACCTGCAGCATTCGCTCGCATCGCTGGCGCGCGAACATCCTCCTTGGCGACCCATCCGTCGCCCCGGCCCGTTTATGCGCATAAACCCGCCTCCCAAATGCGCTCCGGCGACCCCACGATTCGCGTGAATCGTTGACCCAAACCTCCGTTCTTGGCTACCCGCCCGTCGCCTCAGCCGTTTATGCGCATAAACCTACCTGCCAAATGGCTAACCCGCATCTTCGGAACCACAATTTCATTGAAATATAAATATCGTGCGGTAGAATTCCAACGACCAAAAACAGGAGTGAAAATTGGCCGCGGAAATCATTGCAGTCACTCAACAAAAAGGCGGTGTC
This sequence comes from Burkholderia sp. MBR-1, assembly GCF_013822785.1. Classification (NCBI taxonomy): domain Bacteria; kingdom Pseudomonadati; phylum Pseudomonadota; class Betaproteobacteria; order Burkholderiales; family Burkholderiaceae; genus Burkholderia; species Burkholderia sp. MBR-1. Next base: position 1,962,207 of record NZ_CP053610.1, on the reverse strand, counting down.
GGGAAGAGCACGATTGCCATGCATCTCGGCGCGGCATTCCATGAAAAGGGCAAGCGGGTTCTCGTCATCGACGCAGACGGTCAAAACACCCTGGTTCACTGGTCGAGTGCCTCCGGCGACAGCGACGCAGGCATCCCGTTCCCCGTCGTCAATCTTGCAGAAGCCGGCGGCCAGATCCATCGCGAGATCAAGAAGTTCATCAACGATTACGACATCATCGTCGTCGACTGCCCTCCGTCGATCACGGAAAAGGTTTCCGGTGTCGTGCTCCTCGCGGCCTCCATCGCCGTGATTCCGACGTCGTCGTCGCCTGCCGACTATTGGTCGAGCGTCGGGCTCGTCAAGCTGATCCAGCAGGCGCAGGTGATGAACGAAGACCTGCGCGCAGTGTTCCTGCTCAACAAGACGGAAGAGAAGCGCATGCTGACCCGCGAACTCAAGCGGGCTCTCGAGGAACTCGGCTTCCCGCTGTTGAAGACGCAAATCCCCACCCGCGAGGCATACAAGCAGGCGATGGCGCTTGGCCAGACCGTGCTGCAGATGAACGATCGCGGCGCGCGGCTGGCCGCCGCGGAAATCCGCGCATGCGCCGACGAAATCGTCGCCATGCTGCCCTGACTTTATGCGCATAAAGGATTCACATGAAACCCTCCCAATTTGCAAAGGGCTTCCAGGCGCGCCCGGACATCACGACGAGTGAGAAGCGCACGGCGCTTGATCGACTGAATGCCATCGACGGTATCGTCAAGTCCGAGACGGCTACGCCGGCTGCAACGAAATCCGCTCGAAAAGAGACGCCGCAGGCTGCGGCTCCCGAGTTCCTGCTCGACGCGTCCACCGACGAGTCGCCGCAATATCGGGCGTGGCGCCTCGAGCACCGCTATGCGCCGGGCCAAGTGATCGAACTGCCGCTGAAGGCAATCAAACATAGTCCGTTCAACCCGCGACATTTCTATTTGAAGTCGTCGATCGCCGAACTCGCAGTGAACCTCGCGAAGCAGGGTCAGCAGCAGGCGATTCACGTGATTCCCGACTACGACAATCCGGGCTCGTATTTCGTCAGCGACGGCGGCCGCCGCGTGCGCGCGCTGAAGGAAGCGAACAAGGAATCGGTCAAGGCGATCGTGATCGACGTGCCTATCGGGATCCAGAGCTACAAGCTCGGCTACGATCTGAACGTGCAGCGCGATTCGCAGACGGTGTTCGACAATGCCGTCGTGTGGCGACGCTTCCTCGACGACAAACATTTCCAGAGCCAGAAGGAACTGTCCGAACATCTCGGCCTCGATGAATCGACGGTCGCGGTTGCGCTGTCGATCGGCAAACTGCCGGAGTCGGTCATGCAGGAAATGGTCGCGCGTCCGGATCGCTTCGGCTCGAACATGGCGTATCAGGTCGGCCGCTATCACAATGCACGCGGCACCGAGGCGACGCTACGGCTGATCAACAAGATCGTGTCCGACGATCTCAGCACGCGTCAGGTATCGGACATCGTCAAAGGTCGCGTCGCGGCGCAGGAAACGCCGAAGCCGGCGGGCCGCCAGCGCTATGCGCAGCGCTTAGAGATCAAGCTCGGCGGCAAATCGGTGGGCGACCTCAAATCGTACGGCGACGACCGCATCGAACTGCGCCTGCGCGGCCTGCCGAAGGAGAAGCGCGACGCTATCCTCGAGCAACTCGAGCGGATGCTGTTGTCGGATTGACCGAGCCGGCCGGCAGGGCCTCGAGTCGCGCGGCCCGCTCGCCGCTGGACATGAGGCCGCCGGCCACGGTCAGTCGGAGACGCTGCAGGCGGGCCTCAGGCGGCCCGCGATTGATTCAGGGTAAAGGACAGCAGGTCGCCGTCCGTCGGCTCGCCCCAGGTCTTCTGGGCCAGCCAGTCGAAAAACGCCGTCTCGGCCAGCTTGGAATCGAGGCCGCGCTTGCGCCAGTCGTCACGCAGGTGCGAGCCCATCGTCGGCAACACTTCCGCCTCGAACGACTCACGCGCCACTTCGCGCTCCGCGTCGCCCTGCTCCTCGTACAGCACCTTCGCTTCCTTGCGGCGGAACGCGGCGAATTCGCTCAGCAGGCGGGCCTTCAGATCGTCGGGCTGCGCACTAACGGCCTTCATGGACGGCGTGCCGGCCGGTAGCGTGTCGACCGACTCGACCGGCGGCGCATACCCCTTCTTCAACGCGTCCTTGAACAAGGCCGGCGCACTGCGCACCGGCGGCAGCGTCGTGCTGCGCATCCGCTGCTCGGTCATCTGCAGCGCCGCGCGAATCCGGTTTTCCTCGCTGTCGGCGTAGAGCGTCTGCGCTTCCTTGAGCGGGATGCCGAGCTTCACCATACGGTCGACCAGCGTGCTGTCGAACACGTTCGGATGCTCGTCGAGCGCGAGCATCGGCTGCTTGCGCTCGGTCACACGGAACTGGATCTCGGCAACTCGCCGGCCTTCGCGATGCTCGATCAGCTCGACGAAGATGTTGGTGACCGCATTGACTTCGGCGATCGCCGGACGCAGATAGTCGCGCTTGAAATATTTGTACTCGCGCTTCGCCTCGTCGCCGGCTTCCGTGTCCGGCGTGCCGGACAGGATCGGGCGCCACCACTCCCACGGCTCGCGCATCGTCAGGTGGCTCGGGTTCGTCAGATAGCGTACGCAGATTTCATACAGCGCCAGGCCGGCGCTGCTGCGCAACTGGCTCTGAAACTGCAGGCTCAGACGCGCGTACTGCACCGGATCCAGCAGCTTCTTCTTGATCTTCGGCGCGAACGAGAACTCGACCCATACGCGGCGCGTCGACGGATCCTCGAGGATTTCCGCATCGGCGATCAGCGTCGAGATCCCCCACTTGCGGCCGGGCTTCTGGCTCGACGTGCCGGTGCTCCACTCGACCTGGACCGACACCATGCGACGCAGGTGTTCCTTCACCAGAGCGGTGTCGTTCGAGTCGAAGGCGGAATTGGCGACGATGTCCGACAACAGCGCGCGATAGGTATCGCCCGAGTCGTCGGCCTGCTGCGCGACGGCGAGCAGCACATTGAACAGCTTGCGGGTCAGGAGGGTGATCTTGCCGCTCTTCGGCTGAATCGCGATCGCCTCGACGGCCTTCCGCAATTCGGCTGAACTGGCACTCACCACATCCACATCGGTTTTCTTGGCGCGCTTCGTGGCCATGCGTCGGGTCGGAGGAGAAGTTTCACGGAAGGATAGCGCCTGTGGTGATGTGCGTCCAGAACGACATGCTCACCATACGCGGTGATGCGGACGTGTCACGCCGCACTCACCCCAACCGACTCCCGAAAACCCTCACCAGTCCGGATTTACGGCGTTTCGGGCCAATCCAGATGTGTCGCGGGATGCGCTAACTTCACAGATTTTCGCCTGTGCCGGACACGTGCGCAACTTGCTCCCGTATCGGCTCACCTTTCGATTTGTCGTAATTTTACGACTCAGCGGGACCCGTGCCTCACCGGGACGTCAGCGGATGCTTCTGTGGATCCTGTATGCATGTACAGCGACGCAAACCGCACCCGCGAAGTCCGTCCGACGTAACGGCGATACCAGCCGAGGACCGCTCCCACAAGCCTGCCGAGATCGTTTCGCAACCGCGGGCGCGCATTGTACAGCGCCTGGAAACCGGATGTTCCCGAAAACGCTCACCTTATGGACTCCACAGACTGTGCGCGAGGAGCCGGGGCATCCCCGACACATCTAGGCTCAGGTATTCGCTCCTCCCGAAAACGCTCACCTTTTCGACGAATTCGACGTCGGAACTGCCACCAACGTCACTCCCGAAAAACCTCACCGTAACCGTCGCAGTATCAAAAATGTCAATCGCGCCCGGTACTTACGAGATCCTCTGGCTCACAAGTTCGGCGACACACCCTCCCGCAAAACCTCACCTGTAGCACCTATGAATCGGCACGGTGCCCCGATGGCCGCTCCCGAAAAATCTCACCTTTGCCAAAAAGAGGCACAGCAAAAAACCGATTTTCGCCGCCTCCCGTGGGCTTTCCGGCGAATCAAGACCCTCCTGGGTCCCGAAAAAGCTCACCTCTGATGCCTTTTTGTGCAACTGACACTCCTGAAAAGGCTCACCTTTGAAGTGCTCCTCCGGCCTGTGACTCGTCCCCCGAAAAACCTCACCTCAACGGAATCCCGCCCGGAAACCCCGCACTTCGCTCCCGAAAAGACTCACCTTTCCCCGGCCACAGGCGCTCGAGCGCACTTTTTCTGTGCAAAAACACCGTAGACTCCCGAAAAACCTCACAGTAAAAACCTGTGACGTCCCGTGAAACCTCACCTTTTGTCGGAATTGCCTAAAAGATGGGCAAAAACAGGGCGGGAAACGGAACCCGCAAGTTCTCACCCATCGCTGCACAGGCAGACAACTGTGTATGCAGGCGCCATGAGGGTTCTGGGGATGCGAGCTCCCGAAAAGCCTCACCTTGGCCAAATTTAATGTTTTACTGTGATCCCGAATCCGCTCACGACCTTTCCCGCATCGGCTCACGCAGCTCCCCGAACCCCATCACTTCAGCTCCCGCAGAAGATCACCTTGGCTCCCGTAAAACTTCACCTTGTCGCCTCGAAAGCCTTGCTGCATAAGGATCTGCGGTGGCGTTAACGTTTTTAACTAAGGGTTCAAGGGTGTTTACTTCTAATACTCTCAAGACTCAGCTCACCGAGTTTTCCACAGAGACGCTACTCGCCGAACACCGACCGTAGCCCGGATGCGCCAGCATGTGAAACATATCGGTGTTTTGGATGGCTTCCGATATATCCCGATGAAACAAGGACTTGGCGGTCAATCTTCGCTTTGTTTCACGATATGTACGCTCTCTATCAACGAAAACGACGCACAGCCACGCCTGCCATACAAATTGACGTAAATTCGCTACGGCCAACCAAATAAGGTATCAAAGAACACGTATTTCGTTATGATCGCAACATCGAACACCGACGAACTCCATCATGACGCTGGATGAAATACGTGAAGCTATCCGACGAGAGCTGGAATCGCTGCGCGCAAGCGGTGCACGGCGCCAGGAACTCTCGCTACACGCGTGCAAGCGCTTGTTCTTCGATCTTGGTATTCGGCCGTCGGCCGCGAACGTTCGCGACCTGACGCAAACCGGCAGCGCGAGCGACATCCCGAAGGACATCGACCATTTCTGGGAACGGATTCGCGCCGCGTCGAAGATCAAGCTCGACGGCGCAGCGATTCCCAAAGCAGTCGAAGAGAAAGCCGGGGCTTTGCTCTCAGCGCTCTATGACGAGGCGCTGAAGGCAGCGAAGGAGAGTCTCGATGGCGATCGCGAGCAGATCCGCTCGAGCATGGTCGACGCGGAACAAAGGTTACGCGACGCCGCCGTCCGCCAGGAGACGCTAGAAGCCGCACTGGCACGCAGCGAAAACCGCAACGATCAGTTGCAGGCGCGCCTGACCGAACTGGAAGTACAGCTGGCGTCGCAGTCGACGCACGGCTCGGCGAACGAAGCCACGCTCCTCGCCACCATCGCACGGCTCGAAAAAGAACTGGCCGCGACGACGGGCCGAGTCGATGCCGAGCAGACGCAAAACGCTGCGCTGCGCGACCGAATCGACGCGCTGCAAGCCGAGTTGCAGCAACGCACCGAGCATTACGCGCAGCAAATCAAGGATGCGGTAGCCGAAGCCGAACGCCGGGTCAAACCGATGCTGGTGGAGCTGGACTCGCTACGCAGCATGGCGTCGACCTATCAGAGCGGCTTGCGCGATGTGCAGCGCAAGGAGTTCGATTTCCTCCAGCAGCTGAGCGCGGCGAAGGCGCGCGCCGATCGCCTCGAGGAACAGTTACGCAGCCAGAGCGACGAGCTCGAGCGCGCAACGCGTGACGCGAACACGTTACGCGCGAGCCGCGGGATGAGCCCCGAGATTTCGGCGCTGATGCGGCGTCTGGCTGATGCGGGTCAACTGGACGCCGACGCGTTTTCCGCAATTGGGACGTCGCTGGATCACGAGGTGCCTGTACCGAGCCGGTGCCCGCGTTGCGATGGCGAGCCGGAGTTGTCGCATGGCGACAACGGGTTCGAAGTGTCGTGCCCCGAATGCGACCATGCATCGGGATTCTGGCCATCCCGTTTCGAAGCCGCTACGCGGTTTGCACGCGACTGACACCGCGAAGCCGCACAGCCGTCGCGCAAGGTGAGGTAATTCGGGATCATCAAGGTGAGATTATTCGGGAGCTGTGTAACGGTGAGGCCCAGTGGATCAAGGCTGCTCACGGATCACTTCCGTGAGCAGCCGGCCGCCCTTCAGTGAGTTTCGTCCCGATCCGCCTCATCACCGTTGAGGAGTTCCTCTCGCCAGTTCTTCCACGCACGGTGCAGCCGGTTCGATGAAATGGGCCGCACGAAGCCGAGCCATTTGCCGACACGTTCCGGCGGTACATCGTGCTCGAACAGCTCCGCGGCATACGTGTTGCGGAGCGTCTGCGGACTCGCGCGCGCAGTGCGCGACGATGCGAGGCCCGCTGATTCCACGATCGCGTCGATCGCACGCAACATCGTCGCCTTGTGCATCGGTCGCCCGGCGTGTGATGCGGGGAACACGAGATCGCCGGCGATGTTTTGGTGCTTGCGCTCGACGAGCCAGGCTTCGAGCAGCGCGATCGCAAATGACGCGAGGTGGGTTTCACGTGCGAAATCCGGATGCGTCGACGGGATGTGCAGCGATGTCCCACTCGTGTTTATGCAACTAATAGTAAGAACCCGTGCTTCGCCGGTTTTCACGCCGGCGCCGAGAAACGCAGCGACGAGCGCGCGGTCGCGACGTTCCTTCCAGTACGCGGAGCCCGACACGCCGATGGGCGAAAACAGGTAGGCCAGCAACTTCGCGCGTTCGGCTGGCGTCAGGAAACCGGTCGGCTCGTTGTCGCGCGCGTGGCGCCACGTCGCTTCGCCATCCTGAGCGATGAAGCGGGCCGGGTTGGTCGAGGCCAGTTCGGTTTGCCGGATGTGATCGAGCACGCGTTCGATCAACCGCAAATAGCGCATGCGCTGCGTTTTTCGGATCGGTAGTTCGCCGACGAAATTTGCAATCGACGCGGTATCGACGGTGGCGAGGTTTTTCTGATTGGCGCGCAGCCAGGCCAGAAAGGCCCCCCATTGTGCGCGATAGACGTCGGCCGATGAGCGGCGGTATTCCTGCATGGCAAGCCACGCGTCGAATGCGGTGTCGGGCGAGACGATCCAGTCGGATGCGCCGCGGTCGAACAAGTCCTTTTCCTCAGGGCGTGCCGGGGTGTCGGGGCATGTGGGGAGAGACATTTGATTTATTCCGTTAGTTGCGTGCATGGTAGCCCTTTGCGCAACATCGCGGGCAGTAGCCTGGGCGAGCGCCGGCAGTCCGCGCTTCTCATGGCGAATATCAGTCGCCCCACGCCTTCGACGGACGGTGGACGCGCTCGCGGGCTGCATGGTTCTGCGCTTTGTCCGCTGCCTCGTACGCTAGCACCGCGAACGAGAACACCGCGGGCAGGGCGTTGGAACGGCCGAAGTCAATCGGATCGTCCGTCTCGGGAAAGGTCATGTCCGACGGTCTTTCGAACAGCTGCCGCATGCCGGCATCGTGCCGGCTCGCAAAGCCGAGATCGGCCAGCGCCTCGGCTTCGATGGCGTGCAGCAGGCGCCACGACAGCGGTACACCGTGGCGGATATAGCGCTCGGCTATGTGCCGAACGATCAGTTCGAGGTCGTGCGCGGCAGCCTTGAAGCTGAGCGCGGCCAAATCTTGTTCTTCTGTCATCGCAGGCTCCTGTCGACCGGAACGGGCGCCTCGGTGCGCCAACCCCGGCCATGCGTGGCGGAATGTTCGTACTGTACAAACATACAGTATTTTCCGCAACTGGCCAGTTGGCCGACTATCGGCAGCGTCAGCGATGGATCACGATCAGAAGTGCGCGCGCTTCGGCCTTGCCTGGATTGCGGATCGCGTGCGGTGTGTCGGCCGGGTAGCGGGCGGTGTCACCGGCTTTCAGGCGTCGGGTGGCCGCGGCGGCTTCGATTTCCATCGCACCCTGCAACACGGTCAGGTGTTCGCGGGTACCGGGCTCGTGTGCGTTCGATACGAGCGCGCCGCCGCTCGGTAGCGTCAGCTCGTACCACTCGAACTTGCCGGCGAGGTCGATCGGGCCCCATACGCGCAGCTGGTAGCGGCCGTCGTGGCCTGCGAGCGTCGGGATGTCGTGCGGGCCGTCCACGCGGATCGTCTCCGGCGCCTTGGGTTGCGAGAACAGCTCGTCGAGCGTAATGCCGAGCGCGTTCGTGAGCCGCCATGCAACGGCGATGGTCGGATTGGCCTTGTCACGCTCGATCTCGGAAAGCATCGATTTCGATACGCCGGCCGCGCGTGACAGATCGTCGAGGGTCAGCTTGCGCTCGTTGCGCAGGCGCTGGATCTGCTCGCCGACGCGGGGCGGCGTCGCGGCCGGCGGCTGCGGTGCGGCGCCGGCGGGTGTGCGTCGCGGCGCGGAGGAACTTGCCATTTGTTTTCCGTTCGCTTAGAGTTGTTCGATATTCCGAATTTAAGTTCGGAATATCGGATAAATGCGGTCAACCGAACGACCGACTATAACAGTAGCAGCCCGTCGCGCTGCCGCCACGAGTGGCGTGCGACGGCTTGCGAACCCTGTCAGGAGCTTTGCGATGCGTGATGCCTTTCTCGCCCAGGTGCGCGGGACGCTCGATCAGATCCGCGCGGACGGTTTTTACAAGACCGAGCGCGAGATCGCGAGCCCTCAAGCTGCCGCGGTGCGGCTGGCCGGCGGTGCCGGTGTGCTCAATTTCTGCGCGAACAACTATCTGGGTCTGGCGAACGATCCGCGCCTGATCGCCGCCGCGAAGGACGGCCTCGACCAGGACGGCTTCGGCATGGCATCGGTGCGTTTCATCTGCGGCACGCAGACCGTGCACAAGCAGCTCGAAAGCGCACTCGCATCGTTTCTCGGCACTGAGGACAGCATTCTCTATTCGAGCTGCTTCGACGCGAACGGCGGCCTGTTCGAGACGTTGCTCGACGAGAACGACGCCGTCATCAGCGACGAGCTGAATCACGCAAGCATCATCGACGGCATTCGCCTCTGCAAGGCGAAGCGTTTTCGCTACAAGAACAACGATCTCGCCGATCTCGAGGCCAAGCTGAAGGAAGCCGACGCGGCCGGTGCGCGTCACAAGCTGATCGCGACCGACGGCGTGTTCTCGATGGACGGCATCATCGCCGACCTCAAAGGCATTTGCGATCTCGCCGACCGATACGGCGCGCTGGTGATGGTCGACGATTCGCACGCGGTCGGCTTCATCGGCGCTCATGGCCGCGGCACGCCCGAGCACTGCGGCGTCGACGGGCGCGTCGACATCATTACCGGCACACTCGGCAAGGCGCTGGGCGGCGCATCGGGCGGCTACGTCGCCGCGCGCCGCGAGATCGTCGAGCTGCTGCGCCAGCGTTCGCGCCCGTACCTGTTTTCGAACACGCTCACGCCGAGCATTGCCGCGGCGTCGTTGAAGGTGCTCGAACTGCTCGGCAGCGATGAAGGCGCGAAGCTGCGCGAGCGCGTCCGCGAAAACGGCGTGCGCTTCCGCGAGCAGATGACGGCTGCAGGCTTCACGCTCGTGCCCGGCGCGCATCCGATCATCCCGGTGATGCTCGGCGATGCGCAGCTCGCCACCAACATGGCCGACAAGCTGCTCGCCGAAGGGGTGTACGTGATCGGCTTTTCGTTCCCGGTCGTGCCGCGCGGGCGCGCACGGATCCGCACGCAGATGAGCGCCGCACATACCGCCGAACAGATCGACCAGACCGTGGCCGCGTTCGTGCGCGTCGGCAAGTCGCTCGGCATCGTCTGACGGAGGTGCGACCATGAAAGCACTGGCAAAGCTCGAACGCGCTCCGGGTCTCACGTTGACGCGCGTGAAGCGTCCCGAGGTCGGACACAACGACGTGCTGATCAAGATCCGCCGCACGGCGATCTGCGGCACCGACATCCATATCTGGAAGTGGGACGACTGGGCGCAGAAGACGATCCCCGTGCCGATGCATGTCGGCCACGAATACGTCGGCGAGATCGTCGAGATGGGGCAGGAAGTGCGCGGCTTCGCGATCGGTGACCGCGTGTCCGGCGAAGGGCACATCACCTGCGGTTTCTGCCGTAACTGTCGTGCGGGGCGTCGGCATCTGTGCCGCAATACCGTCGGCGTCGGCGTGAACCGCGAGGGCGCGTTCGCCGAATATCTGGCGATTCCCGCATTCAACGCGTTCAAGATTCCGCCGGAGATCTCCGACGATCTCGCGTCGATCTTCGATCCGTTCGGCAACGCGACGCATACGGCGCTGTCGTTCAACCTCGTCGGCGAGGACGTGTTGATCACCGGCGCGGGGCCGATCGGCATCATGGCCGTCGCAATCGCGAAGCATGTCGGCGCGCGCAATGTCGTGATCACCGACATCAACGACTATCGGCTGGAGCTTGCGCGCAAGATGGGCGCGACGCGCGCTGTCAACGTCGCGCGCGAGTCGCTGCGCGACGTGATGGCCGAGCTGCGCATGACCGAAGGCTTCGATGTCGGGCTCGAGATGTCGGGCGTGCCGAGCGCATTCACGAGCCTGCTCGAAGCGATGAATCACGGCGGCAAGGTCGCGCTGCTCGGCATTCCGCCCGCGCAGACGGCAATCGACTGGAATCAGGTGATCTTCAAGGGGCTCGAGATCAAGGGCATCTACGGCCGCGAAATGTTCGAGACCTGGTACAAGATGGTCGCGATGCTCCAGAGTGGGCTCGACCTGTCGCCGATCGTCACGCATCGCTTTGCCGTCGACGATTACGAGAAAGGCTTCGCCGCGATGCTGTCCGGTGAAAGCGGCAAGGTGATTCTCGACTGGACCGCGTGAGCGCCTGCGGCGTGGAGCGGCCCGTTTGACGGCCGCCGCGCCGTTTCGTCTCGAGCGTTTGTCGAAGCCTGCCGCGCCGACAGACGCTTGAGGTGAGGATATTCGGGAGCCGCAATGGCATCTCGTATGACGCTGTAATCACCGTGCGCGTGCGTCATGTACGAGTGGTTGATCCGTGGCCGTGATGCATGCGTCACGGCTAGGCGGCGACGCTTCGCGCGCCGCCGCGCTTACGCGTCACTCCTCTATTCAACTTGCGGTGCTCGAAGGGCGCATGCTTTCCGCGTCATCACGCCGGCATGCCGTCGATTCGCCACGCCACGTCGAGCGCGAGCAGAGCGACCGTATGCGAGCTCACCATAAGGCACGCCGGCCCGCATCGAACGGCGAGCGGTGAGCCGGCTGCGATTCGGTCCACTCACCGCTCAACCCCCTCGGTTCCAGCGACAGGCTCGGCACGACGAGCCAGCGTTTCGGGCATCGCAGAGTGCGATGTCCGGTCGTTCACTATCCACGCCGGATATACGTCGAAGAGTCCCCGTCGCATCGCATGCCGATACGCAAGCGATGCCTCTGCCTCGAGCCGGAAACCGACCACTACAAAAATACGCTCGCGCGTATCCGCTCCTCATCCCACGACCGAAGCAACGCCCTGCCAGCCGCAGGGGTACTCGCTCCCGAGCTTGACGAGGTAGAACGATCGTTCTACCGTAAACGCATGAACACGCCCCAAGACCTCACCCCAGAACCACCCGTGCGCGACCGCCTGCTCGACGCCGCCGAGGCGCTGATCTACTCGGGCGGCATTCATGCCACGGGCGTCGACGCGATCGTGAAGCGCTCCGGTGCCGCGCGCAAGAGCTTCTATTCGAACTTCGAATCGAAGGAAGCGTTGGTCGTGGCCGCGCTCGAGCGCCGCGACGCGCGCTGGATGACCTGGTTCGTCGACGCGACGCTGGCGCGCGGCAAGTCGCCGCGTGCGCAGTTGCTCGGCATGTTCGACGTGCTGCGCGAATGGTTTGCGCAACCTGAATTCCACGGTTGTGCGTTCCTCAACGCGTCCGGCGAGATTGCGGACCCGGACGATCCGGTGCGAGTCGTCGCGCGGATGCACAAGGCGCGGCTGCTCGCGTTCGTGCGCGAGCGGCTCGACGCGTATGCCGATGAAGCGGCGATCGAGCGCCGCGGGCTCGCGCGCCTCGCGCGTCAGTGGCTCGTGCTGATCGACGGTGCGATCGGCGTGGCGCTCGTCAACGGTGATCCGACCGCCGCGCGTGACGCACGCGCAACCGCCGAACTGTTGCTCGACACGGTGTCGCGAGCAGCGAATTAGCGTTTCCCGACCGGCTGCGCGCGACCGCATGCAGCCTGAACCCTCCACAGGAGCATCCCATGTCCGTTTCCCCCGAAGTCCGTCCGCCCGTACCGCCGTTCACGCTCGAGACGGCGCGCCAGAAAGTGCGCGCCGCCGAGGATGCGTGGAACACGCGTGATCCGCAACGCGTGTCGCTCGCATACACGCCGCAGAGCCGGTGGCGCAATCGCGCCGAATTCGTGACGGGCCGCGACGAGATCGTCGGCCTGCTGCAACGGAAATGGGTGCGCGAGCTCGACTATCGTCTGATCAAGGAGCTGTGGGCATTCGACGGCAATCGCATCGCGGTGCGGTTCGCGTACGAATGGCATGACGACGCGGGCAACTGGTTCCGCTCATACGGGAACGAAAACTGGGAATTCGACGAAAACGGACTGATGGCGCATCGCCATGCGAGCATCAACGATCTGCCGATTCGCGAAGCGGACCGGCTGTATCACTGGCCGCTGGGCCGCCGCCCGGACGATCATCCGGGGCTGTCCGATCTCGGGTTGTAACGCAACACGCAGGAAGACGCGCGGCGTTCGTGTTCAACGGTGAGGGAATACGGGAGCCGCGCTGAGGTGAGCGTTTTCGGGAGAACATGGCTTTAGCGCGCGACGGTGTGACGACTCGAGCGCGGCGACTCACCGATCGATCTTCGCAGCCAACGGTGCGAGTGCGCGGACGCGCAAAGCACGCCTATTGACCAGACATCGACACCGTGCCTTCCGCCAAAGGTGCGCGACGACCGATCGTGCATCTCACCGCCGACGATCTTGCGCGCCGCGCGCCTTCCACGGAGTCCGATCAGCCGGCGATCCGCGCGGCGATCGCCTCGCCGACTTCCTGCGTTGCCGCCTGGCCGCCGAGATCGCGCGTGCGCGGCCCGTTGCGCAGTACGTCCTCGATCGCCGCGACGATCGCATCGTGCGCTTCGCGTTCGCGGCCCGCGCCGTTGCCGAGGAAGTCGAGCATCATCGCCGCCGACCAGATCATCGCGATCGGGTTCGCGATGTACTGGCCCGCGATGTCCGGTGCGGAGCCGTGCACCGGTTCGAACAGCGACGGAAACGTGCGGTCCGGGTTCAGGTTCGCCGACGGCGCGATGCCGATCGTGCCGGTGCAGGCCGGCCCGAGGTCGGACAGGATGTCGCCGAACAGATTCGACGCGACCACGACGTCGAAACGATCCGGCTGCAACACGAAGCGCGCACACAGGATGTCGATGTGCTGCTTGTCGACGGCGATATCGGGATAGCGCTCGGCCATTTCGGCAGCGCGTGCGTCCCACCACGGCATGCTGATCGCGATGCCGTTGCTCTTGGTCGCGACGGTGAGCCGCTTTGCGCGGCGCTGCGCGAGCTCGAACGCGAACTTCAGCACGCGCTCGGTGCCGTGGCGCGTGAAGATCGACTGCTGCATCACGACTTCGCGCTCGGTGCCTTCGAACATCGTGCCGCCGACCGACGAATATTCGCCCTCGGTGTTCTCGCGCACGATCATGAAGTCGATGTCGCCCGCCTTGCGGCCGGCGAGCGGCGACGGCACGCCGTCGAACAGGCGCGCGGGCCGCAAATTGATGTACTGGTCGAATTCGCGCCGGAATTTCAGCAGCGAGCCCCACAGCGAGATATGGTCGGGCACCGTCGCGGGCCAGCCGACCGCGCCGAACAGGATCGCGTCCACGTCCGACAACTGCGCCTTCCAGTCGTCCGGCATCATCTTGCCGTGCTGCGCGTAGTAGTCGCAGCTCGCCCAGTCGATCTGCTCGAACTCGAACCGGATGCCGAAGCGCGCGGTCACGGCTGCCAGCGCGCGCAGGCCCTCGGGCATCACTTCCCGGCCGATGCCGTCACCGGGAATGACGGCGATTCTGTAGGTGCTGTCGGACATGCAAGTCTCCTTTACTGATGAGGGGCGCCCGCGGCGTGCGCAGCGGGACATGCGGCCATTCTATTTATTTCCATTCAGATTAAAATCGCTCGAAAGGTTAATCCACTTTCCACGAATCGTGAACAAATCACCGAACCTCGACGACCTGCGCGTGTTCAGCCTGGTCGTGCGCCTGACGAGCTTCAGCGCGGCCGCCGAGCAGCTCGCGGTGTCGCCCGCGTACGTGAGCAAGCGGATCGCGCTGCTCGAGGCGCAGCTCGGCACGCGCCTGCTGCATCGTTCGACACGCCGCGTGACGGTCACGGACGCCGGTGAACGCGTGTTCGCGCGCGCCGAGAAGATTCTCGACGACGTCGATCATCTCGTCGAAGACGTGTCGACCACGCGCACGGTGCCGCGCGGCACGCTGCGCATCTCGAGCAGCTTCGGGTTCGGGCGGCATGTCGTCGCGCCGGCGCTGCTGGATTTTTCCGCGCGCTATCCGCAGCTGAACGTGCGGCTCGATCTGTTCGACCGGCTCGTCGATGTCGTGGGCGAAGGCTACGACGTCGACGTGCGCATCGGCGACGAGATCGCCGATCACCTGATCGCGCGCCGTCTCGCGGCGAACTATCGCGTGCTGTGCGCGTCGCCCGAGTACCTCGCGCGGCGCGGCACGCCGCGCACGCTCGCCGATCTCGCGTCGCACGACTGTCTCGCCATCAAGGAGCGCGACCATCCGCTCGGCGTGTGGCGGCTGAACGTGCGCGGCGAAACGGCGACGGTGAAGGTCGGCGGCGCGTTGTCGACGAACCACGGCGAGGTGGCCGTGCAATGGGCGCTCGCCGGACGCGGGATCGTGCTGCGTTCGATCTGGGAAGCGGGTCCGTTGATCGAGCGCGGCGAGTTGCGTCGCGTGCTGCCGGACGCAATTCAGCCGGCGAACATCTGGGCGGTGTATCCGGAGCGTGTGGCGGCTTCCGCGAAGGTGCGCGTGTGCGTCGACTTTCTGGCGGATGCGCTCGCCGGGTTGAATGCCGCGGCGGGCAACGATGCGGGCTGAAATCGGCGAAAGGTGAGCTTTTACGGGGGCATGAGTGCCATCGGCGAATCATGCTCGCCTGCCGACTTGCCACCACGTACAGGTGCGACGGCCTGCGGCCTGCGGCGGGCGCCGACGCGCGATCAGCGGCGAAGCACCCTGCAGGCTGACGATTGTGCCTGCCCTCAACCCAACGCCGAAGGCTCAAGCGCAGGACACCGGGTTCAAAGCCCAAACCTAAAGCTCACGTCCCCTGCGCCACACTCATCGCCCCGAGCATCAGATCGAGATTCTGCACGGCCGCGCCGGACGCTCCTTTGCCGAGATTGTCGAACACCGCGGACAGCAGCACCTGGCCGTGCTCCTCGTTGACGAACACACCGAGCCGCAGGTCGTTCGTCCCGTTCAGCGCTTGCGGATCGAGATGCGCGATCGCGCGGGTATCCGCGAGCGGCATGACGTCGACGTGGCGCGCGCCGGCGTAATGGTGCGCAAGACAGGCTTGCAGCGTCTCACCGGTCACGCCGGCGGACAGAAGACGCAACTCGATCGGCACGGTGAGGACGATGCCCTGTCGATAGGCACCGTAGGCCGGCACGAACAGCGGTCGGTGCGCGAGGCCGGCATGTTGCTGGATTTCGGGCACATGCTTGTGCGCGAGCGTGAGGCCGTAGATCTGCAGCGGTTTCGCGCGGGCAGCGTCGTTCGATTCGAACGCGTCGACGGCAGCCCGGCCGCCGCCCGAGTAACCCGACACCGCATGGATGCTCACCGGATAGTCGCGTGGCAGCAGTCCGGCCTGCTGCAGCGGCCGCAGCAGGCCGATCGCGCCGGTCGGATAGCAGCCGGGGTTGGTCACGCGCCGCGCGCCGGCGATGGTCCGAGCGTGTCCGGCGGCCATCTCGGGAAAGCCGTAGACCCACTCCGGGTCGGTGCGATGGGCTGAACTCGCATCGATCACGCGTACGGCCGGATTGCGGATGAAGCCGACCGCTTCACGCGCGGCCGCGTCGGGCAGGCAGAGAATCGTGAAGTCCGATGCGTTGATCGCTTCGGCGCGCCGCGTGGGATTCTTGCGCTCGGCATCGGGCAGCGTGACGAGCCGCAGGTCGGTGCGATCGCGCAGGCGCTCGTGGATCTGCAAACCGGTCGTGCCTTGGTCGCCGTCGATGTAGACAGTGGCGTGATTCATGATCGTCGTGTTCCGCGTTTCGGGCCTCGGGAAAGCCGTATCGTCCACTGAACGCCTAGAATTGGAAAAGTTGAATTTTCTGACCACAGGATTCAGAGTTCCTGAACGAGAGGTGGGAATGCGGGAGATCAGTCTGGACCGGCTGCGCACGCTCGTCGCGATCGCCGACCAGGGTTCCTTCGTCGCCGCTGCGCAACTGCTGCATCTTGCGCCGCCGACGGTCAGCCTTCATGTCGCCGAACTCGAAAGCAGGATCGGCGCGCCATTGCTGTCGCGCACGCGCGGCAACGTGCGGCCGTCGGCCATCGGCGCGGTGTTGGTCGAGCGCGCGCGCCGCCTGCTGGCCGACGTCGAAGCGACGCTCGACGACGTTGAGCGGCAAGTGCAGGGATTGACCGGGCGCGTGCGGCTCGGCGCATCGACCGGCGCGATCGCGCATCTGTTGCCGCAGGCGGTGGCGCGGCTGCGCGAGCACCATCCGGACATCGACGTGCAGATCGCCGTGCTCACGTCGCAAGACACGCTCGCGCGTCTTGCGCAGGGCACGCTCGACGTCGGGCTCGTCGCGTTGCCGCAGCCGGCGGTCGCGGGGTTGTCGATTCGCGCGTGGCGGCGCGATCCGGTGCTCGCGTTTCTGCCCGCCGACTGGCAAGCGCCGGCGCGGGCGACGCCGGCGTATCTGGCCGCGCGTCCGTTGATTCTCAACGATGCGACCACCCGCTTGTCGCGGCTCACGACGGAATGGTTCGCGCTCGGCGGCCACCGGCCCGAGCCGCGCATCGAACTGAACTACAACGATGCGATCAAGAGTCTGGTCGCCGCGGGTTACGGCGCGACGCTGTTGCCGCACGAGGCCGGCGCGCCGCTGCCCGATGCGCGTATCGTCATGCGGCCGCTACGCCCGGCGTTGCGGCGCGAGCTCGGGATCGCCCATCGTGCCGGCCCGGTCGAGCGGTCGACGCAGCACGTGCTCGACGCGTTGTGGGCGCTCGGCGCGCGATAGCAAGTCGCGGGGGGTAAGCCTCCACTCCAAAGCAACGCATCGAGAGCGCCGCCGTGGCCGGCCATTACAGCCGATGCTCCTTCGCGAGCATCAACACACGCGCCCAGCGCTGCGCATCGCGCCGGTCCATCATCGGCAACTTCCACTCGCTTCGCACTCCGTCGCGCACGCGCACGAGCAGATACCAGCGGCCGTCACTCGGCTCGGCGTCGCAGCCGTCGAGCTGCGACAGCGTATAGCGGCCGTCCGCGCCGTCGTGCGACAGCCACAGCAGCCCTTGCGTCGCGGACACGCGCAATTCGCCCCATCCGCGCTGTTCGATATGGGTCCAGCCCGGCTCCCGCGTATTCGGTGCGATGTCGCGACGGCGCTTGAGCCACCACGCAATCAGCGCGATCACGGCGACGGCGGCGAGCACCGCGGCCGCGATCGCGACCGGCTGGCCGAACTGTGCGGCGATCACGTGAAACAGATGAACGGCCCCCCATCCGAGGGCGATGAGGGCAAACAGCGCAAGAAAAATCGGCATGTCGAATCGGAAATGAGAACGGGCCGGCGCAGCGCGCGCGGCCCGTTGCAGACGGCATCACCGGTGGCGGTGAATGTCGTGCGTGACGAAGCCTGCGTCGTTGACGGGCAGCGCGAGACCGTCCTTGACCGCGAGCGTCTTGCGGATGTCGTCGAGACCCGCGGACCAGTGGTCGCGCATCGTCGACAGACCGAACTGGTAGTCCTTGTAGTGATGCTCGTAAGCCTTCTGCTGATAGATCAGATGCTGAACGTTGTACTTCTTGCCGCTCGACATCGCTTCGGCTTCGACGCACCACGGATCGTTCTTGCGCTGCGCTTCGGGCACCTGTTCGAGCACGTGCCGCAGCACGTTGCGAAAGCGCTGTTCGCGTTGCAGCGTATCGGTGACCAGACGCGTGCGGCTCGAATACTGCACGTCCTTCGTGCGTTCCGCGACGTCGGCCATGGTGCGCGGCAGCGGCCCGCGAGCGCTCCACAGATCGACCTGGAACGCGAGCGTGTCGCGGCGCGGATGCGCGCGCAGCACCTCCATCAGCGGCGTGTTCGACACGATGCCGCCGTCCCAGTAGTACTCGCCGTCGATCTCGACCGGCGGGAACGCCGGCGGCAATGCGCCGGACGCCATGAAGTGCTCGGGCTCGAGCCGGATGCGCGCGTTGTCGAAGTACACGAAGTTGCCGGTGCCGACGTTGACCGCGCCGACCGACACGCGCGTCTCGCCCGAGTTGATTCGGTCGAAGTCGCACAGCTTGAGCAGCGTCGCGCGCAGCGCGGACGTGTCGTACCAGCTGATCTTCTCCGGATGATCGGACACGCCGGGCAGCGGCGGCGGAAAGCGCGGCACGAAGAAGCCCTGCTGGCCCTGCATCATCGCGCTGGCGGCCTGCGATGCAGTGAAGAACGTGCGGATCTGGTCGATGCTGTTGAACAGCGCGAATTCGAATGCGGCCGGCATCGCGGGAAAGTACGCGGGCTGGCAGATCGTCTCCCAGAATTCGCGCAGCCGTTCGACGCGATGTTCGGGCGCGTTGCCCGCGATCAGCGCGGTATTGAGTGCGCCGATCGAGATGCCGGCGATCCAGTCGAGCGGAATGCCGGCCTCGTGCAGCCCTTCGAATACGCCGGCCTGGTAAGCGCCGAGCGCGCCGCCGCCCTGCAGGACGAGCGCGATCGTTTCGTATGGCAGCGACCGCGCCGTTGCCGGTGCACCGGCCTCGTGTCGCAGGTCCGTCGCATCGACGGCCTGCTTTTCTGTACGCGCGTGCGGTTTCATCAGTTGCTCCGGGAAATCCGCCGTCGACGGCGGGGATGAGCGGAGCGACGTCCACCGACGCGCTCCGTTGCGAGAATAAGCCGTGGTTCGCGATGCGCCTCCGTTCCGGAGGCGCGCAAGGCGCGCGACGTTATTGCATGAACCAGCCGTGGCTGACGACGAACGACTGGCCGGTGAGCGCGGCGCTCGGGAACGCCGACAGGAACAGCACCGTCTGCGCGACGTCCTGCACCGTCGTGAACACGCCGTCCACCGTGTTGCCGAGCATCACCTTCTTCACCACTTCTTCCTCGCTGATGCCGAGCTCCTTCGCCTGCTCCGGAATCTGCTTGTCGACCAGCGGCGTGCGCACGAAGCCCGGACACACCACATGCGAGCGCACGTTGTGCTTCGCGCCTTCCTTGGCCAGCACGCGCGCGAGCCCCAGCAGCCCATGCTTGGCCGTCACGTACGCCGACTTCAGCGGCGACGCCTCGTGCGAGTGCACCGAGCCCATGTAGATCACGACGCCGCCGCGGTCGTCCTTGTACATGTGCTTGAGCGCAGCCTTGGTCGTGAGGAACGCGCCGTCGACGTGAATCGCCTGCATCTTCTTCCAGTCTGCGAACGAGTAGTTCTCGATCGGGTTGACGATCTGGATGCCCGCGTTCGACACCAGGATGTCGACCGAGCCGAACGTCTCGGCGACCTTGTCGATGCCGCTGTTCACCGCGTCCTCGCTGGTGACGTCCATCGCGACGCCGATCGCCTTGCCGCCGGCCTTGTTGATCTCGTCGGCCACCGCGTTCGCGCCGTCCTGGTTCAGGTCGGCGATCGCGACGGCCGCGCCGGCCTTCGCCAGCTCCAGCGCGATTTCCTTGCCGATGCCGCTCGCGGCGCCCGTGACGACTGCGGTCTTGCCATTCAGGTTGCTCATTTCGAATTTCCCGTGGTGAAGGATGGACAGGGGAGGCCCCTGGGACGTGCTGGTTACTGAGCCAGATAATCGTAGACGACTTCGCCGAGCCCGAGCGTCAGATCGGCGACGATGTGGCGGGCCTCGACGATCTCGAGCACCGGCAGGTCGGCCACCGGCGCCAGCGCGTGCGGCGCCAGCTCGAGCGACGCGGGGCCGGTCCACGCGCCTTTCATCTTGATGTCCTGCAGGTAGTAGCGCACCAGTTCGCACACGCGCGCGGAGCCGTCGACGTGCGGGATGATCTTCAGCAGGAAGTTCGGGCCGGCGAGACGCTTCATCTGCTCGTCGAGGTCGAGTTCCTTGTGCTTGTAGCCCATCGTGCCGGTCGCGACGCGCACCTTGCCGTAGTCGAGCGTGCCCAGGATGTGATCGGTGTTCACGTGCAGCGTCGGCGACGCGAGTTTCTTCGGAAAGCCCCACAGTTCGCGGCCGCCGGCGATCGGCGGATGATCGTCGAGATACATCGCGAGCGTGTAGCCGCCGGCCTGCCCGTTGTATTCGACCGGAATCACCTGGCCGCTTTCGGTGTAGTCGCCGAAGCCGGTTGAATCGGCCATGCGGATGAATTCGTAATGCACGAGCGGCTCGGCAATCTGTAGCGGCTCCGGGACGACCGCGCGCAAGCGCTCGGGATCGGTGCGGTACGTGATGATCACGAACTCACGGTCGACGAAACGATACGGGCCCATCGGAAAGGCCGGGCTGGTCAACGGCATCGCAAACGCTTTGGATCGGACATCGCTGGGCTTCATGCGGACTCCTTGTTGTCGAGCGCTACGGGGGTGAGTGGGTCTAAATCGTATGCCTGTGCGTTGCCGTTGTGCGATGCCGCATCGGGAATTAATTGTTGCCGATTTCGGATCCGTTGCGGCGTAAATGTTGAGATGAGTGAGTTGAACCACGGCGATCGCCCGCGATGGCCGCATTTCCGGGGCACGCAGCGATGCCGCGATATGAAAAAGGTGAGTATTTACGGGAAGGTAGGTGAGCCTTCGCGGGCGAAGGTGGCGCGGGAATATGTCAATTGTGTGAACTCTTGCTGCGGTGCACGTTCTAAGTGCGTTCGCGCGCGGGCCGCTTCGGCTGCCGTCGTCGCGCGTTAACGATCACATAAGCGAGTGAGCACTAGCATCGTTCGCATCCGACCGGCGCGCCCGGTCTCCCCATCGGCCCACACCTGACCGGATTCATGCAGAACCTCAATCTCACCCTGTTCGACGCCGTCAATGCCGGCGCCGCGCCGCACCCCGCGGTGGCCCGCGTCGCCTTTTTCGCCGCCGACTGGCTCGTCTACGCACTGCCTGCGATGCTGCTGCTGACGTGGATCTTCGGCGAACGCCCGACGCGGCGGCAGGCCATCGAAGCCGGCGCCGGCGCGTGCGTGGCGCTGGCGCTCGCGCAGGTGGTCGGGCATTTCTGGTTTTCGCCGCGGCCGTTCATGGTCGGCGTCGGTACGCAACTGATTCCGCATGCGCCGGACAGCTCCTTTCCGAGCGATCACATGACGTTTGCATGGAGCCTCGCGACCGGCATGCTGCTGGCCGGTACGACGCGGCTCACCGGATTCGTGATGGCCGCGATGGCCGTCGCGATCGCGTGGGGGCGTGTGTACGTGGGCGTTCACTGGCCGTACGACATGGTCGGCGGCGTGCTGGTCGGCACGGCCGGTGCGCTGGCTGCGCACCTGTACGGTTACCGGGCCGTCGATCTGCTCGAACGCATCGGCGACGCGGTGCACGCGGTCATGATGGGGCGCGAGCGCACGCCGTGAGCGGGCTGCGGCGCGCGTGAAGCGCCGGTTGCCGACGTCAACCGGCTGTCTTGGCCGCGTCGGCCGACGCCGACGTGCCGCCGCCCGCTTCGTGCAGTTCGGGCGTTTCGCCCGTATGCCGGGCGGCGTCGCGTTCGAGCGAACTTTCCTTGAGGATCGCGCACATCGCGACGAACAGCGCGAGCGCAACGGCCGCCAGGCCGCAATAGCCGGCGATCTTCAGGTGGCGAAGGAAAGGCGAAGCGGGGTTTGCTTTTGTCATGACCGGGCGCTCCTGGGCGGACTGCGGCGGCTGTCGCGCGACAGCGGCGTCGCAGACATACATATATACCAGCCGCGGCGCCGATGCCAAGCCCGCCGCGCGAAAGCGCCCGTTGCGTCAGTCTTCCAGCGTTTCATGCACGGCCGCTGCGCCGCGCTTCCAGTATGCGGCCGCGCGGATGCGCGACTTGTCGATCCCGCGCTCGCCGCTCAGGTGCTGACGCACCGCGCGCATCGATTGCGCTTCGCCTGCGGCCCACACGTATCCGTCGCCGGAGGACGGCAGCGGCAGCTCGCGCACCGCATTCAGCAGCGCATCGCCGTCGCTTGTGTCGGCTTCGGCGCGAAAGCGCCAGATTTCGTGCACGTCGGCACGCGTGTCGAACGCGATTTGCGCGGTGCGATCAACCACTTCCAGCACCACCGCCACGCGCGCGCCGGCCGGCAACTCCTCGAGGCGGCGTGCGACGGCCGGCAGCGCCGTGTCGTCGCCGATCAGCAGATGCCAGTCGAAGTCGGTCGGCACGACGAACGAGCCGCGCGGCCCGCCGATACCGAGCCACTGGCCGACGCGTGCCTGCGCTGCCCATTGCGATGCGGGGCCTGGATGGTTCAGCACGAACTCCAGGTCGAGTTCGCAGGCGGCGCGGTCGAAGCGGCGCGGCGTGAAATCGCGCGCGACCGGTTTCGGCTCGCCTGCCGGGAATTCCGGGCCGTTCGCGCCGAGCGTCGGCAGCGCCGGTCGCTCCGCGCCGGGCGGCGGGAAAAACACCTTCACGTGGTCGTCGAACGACGACGATTCGAAATCCGCGAGGTCGGCGCCGCCGAGCGTGACGCGCAGCAGGTGCGGCGTGATCGCACGCACGCGCACGACTTGCAGCAAGCGGAATTTGAGCGGATGGCGCACGCGGGTCACGGTGCGCTCCGGTGTGTTCTGTATCAATCCGTGCTCCTGATGGTTTGTGGTGGTGCGGCGTGGGTTACGCGCCGCTGCCGCCTTCGATTTCGGCCGTCGCGCGGCGCATGATCGCTGCGATGCGACGCTGCTCGTCGGCGTCGGCGGCGCTCTTGTGGAGCAGCGCGCGCTTCAGTGCCAAGCGAGCCGCGACGAATTCCGGCAGCCAGCCGGCTTGTGCATCGTCCGCTGCTTCGCTGCCCGCCGATTCGCCGGCGAACGCACGCCGCATGAATTCCATCTTGCGGGCGAGGTGCGTGAGACGCGCGAACAACGTGTCGACGCGTTCGCGCTGGGCATCGAGATGCGCGCGGCCGGCGTCCGTCAGCGCGTAGCGTTTGCGGTTGCCTTCTGCTTGCGAGACGACGAAGCCGACTTCCTCGAGATAGGTCAGCGCCGGATAGACCATGCCGGGGCTCGGGCTGTAGAAGCCGCTCGAGCGCGTGTCGAGCGCCTTGATGAGTTCGTAGCCGTGGCTCGGTTGTTCGGCGACCAGCGCGAGCAACAGCAGTTGAAGGTCGTCGGAGCTGAACTGGCGGCCGCGCGGCATGCCGTCGTCACCGAAATCGCCAAAGCCGCCGCGTCCGCCACGGCCGCCGAACGGGCCGCCGCCGAAGGGATCGTGGCCGCGGCGATGACGGCCGATCGCGTGCCGCAGGCTGGCGAACCACTCGAGGCCGGGATGATGGCCGTGGCCGCCGCAGCGGGCGTCGCCATCGAAAGGGCTGTGTCGCATGATCGTGTCCTATATGTCGGAAAACATATCTAAAGATATATATCGAAAGATAGGGTGTCAAGGGCGAGATTTGGGGTGGGATGGGGTTGAAGGGTGGGGCTCCACGAATGGGGCTGCTCCTCGCCTATTGATGTAAGGAATTGCAGCGCCGCGGCGCGCGACTTTACGCGTGCCGGTTGTACTCGCATTCGTGCCGAGTGCAGGGAGGTCGCTTGCCGTGTCGCTCGCGTGCTGGCCGATCGCGATTGCGCATCGTCCGGACGCGATCGCGCCGAAGCCGATCGGCCGCGACCGTGGCGTTCGCATTGACCGCCGTACTGCCATACCGATGGTTGTCGATAATTCGCCGACTGCCGTCGCCAACTGTTCGGCGCATCCGATACTCATCCCGTCTGACCCATACGAATCCATGCGATGAACACGAGTGCGGCTCTCTCGGCCGCGATGTGATCGACCAAATTCGATGTCTCGTTGGCCACGGTCCAAAACGCGGCCAAACGCAGCCCTCAGCGCACGCATTTCGCGAGCACCAGACCGTTCGCGATACCTCCCATCGCATTTCTCACTACTAAGATTCCGCCGCCGATCCGTGGTCGAGACAATCCGCTCCGTACGCAATTTTGCGTGCATTCAATTCGACAAAAGTTACGGATAGGAAAATGAAAAAGATTTTGGCAGCAGCGGCGCTCGCCGCAGTTTCGGCATCGACGTTTGCGGCGGCGACCCCGGGCACGATCCGGTTCCAGGGCGAGATCGTCGCCGGCGCATGCGGCATCAGCCAGGAAACGCTGGACCAGACCGTGTCGCTCGGTCAGGTTCCGTCGCACGTGTTCAAGAAGGTCGGCGATCGTTCGGAGGCGAAGAATTTCAACATCGTGCTCACCGACTGCGATACGTCGACGCAGACCAACGCGTTCTTCACGTTCACGGGCGCGTCCGACGCCACCAACGCAGACCTGATCGCCACGACCGGCAGCGCGAGCAACGTCGGCATTCGCCTGCAGGCGGGCGCGAACGATTACCTGAAGAACGGCACCGAGCAGTCGTCCCCGGTTGTGCTGTCGAAGAGCGGCAACACCGTGACGTTCGGCGCGATGTATGAGGCGACGGCCGCAGCGGTCACGCCGGGTATCGCGAACGCGGTCGCCAACTTCACCGTGCGCTACCAGTAATCGCCGGGAGCTCCTGGGGGGAGCTCGGCTCCCCCCGTTCCACGCATTCGTCCGGCTGATCAATGTGAACACCCCCCGTCGCCTTCTCGGCATCCTCGTCACCTGCCTGCTGACCGCCAAAACCGCGCACGCCACCGAATTCAACGCCGACTTTCTGGATGTCGACGGTGCGAAGGACGTCGACCTCGCGCAGTTCACGCACGCCGACTACACGGTGCCCGGCACCTATTTGCTGGACGTGGTCGTCAACGGCAGGCTGCTGGCGGCGCGTGCCATCGACTATGTCCAGGGCAACCAGCCCGGCACCAGCGTCGCTTGCGTGCCGGCCGACCTCGTCGCGCAGATCGGCCTCAAGCAGACGTTGCTCGCCACGCTGCCGCGCACGTACGACGGCCGCTGCATCGACCTGCTCGCGATCGACGGCGCATCGGTGCGGCACGACCGCGCATCCGCGCGCCTGCGGATCGCGATTCCGCAGATTGCGTTCGAATACAGCGACCCCGACTACATACCGCCCGCCGCATGGAGCGACGGGATCCCCGGCGCGTTGCTCGACTATCGCGTGATCGGCAACACGTCGCACGGTCACGGCACGCATTCGAGCACGGTGCAAAGCTATGGAACGATCGGCGCCAATGCCGGCGCATGGCGCTTGCGCGGCGACTATCAAGCGCAGCTCGCGTCCGGCGGCAACGCAAACTTCGGCGGCAGCTCCAAGACGTTCCAGTTCAACCGGCTATACGCGTTCCGGGCGTTTCCGCAGATTCGCTCGACGGTATCGCTCGGACAGAGCTATCTGAATTCCGACATCTTCGACACGTTCGCGCTCGACGGCGCGACGCTGCAGAGCGACGACCGCATGCTGCCGCCCGGCATGCGCGGCTATGCGCCGCTGATCACGGGTGTCGCGCATTCCAACGCGACGGTGACGGTGTCGCAGCAGGGGCGCGTGCTGTATGCGACCCGCGTGCCGGCCGGTGCGTTCGCGTTGCAGGACTTTTCCGCGAGCGTGCAGGGCACGCTCGACGTGACCGTGCAGGAAGAAGACGGCAGCGAGCAGCGCTTCACGGTGCAGAGCGCGGCCGTGCCGTTCCTCGCGCGCGCAGGTGAATTGCGTTACCGCACGGCGGTCGGCAAGCCGCGGCTGTTCGGCGGCGCGGGTATCGATCCCGCATTCGGTTTCGTGGAAGCCGCATATGGCTTGCCGCACGAGATCACGATCTACGGCGGGGCGCTCGGTGCGTCGGGTTATGCGGCGCTCGCGTTCGGCGTCGGCAAGAATCTCGGCGCGTTCGGCGCGGTGTCGGCCGACGTGACGGCGGTGCGCGCCCGGCTGTGGTGGAGCGGTGAAACGCGCGTCGGCCGCTCGTATCGCTTCAACTATTCGAAGCACTTCGATTCGATCGATTCGGATGTGCGCTTTTTCGGCTATCGGTTCTCCGATCGCACCTACACGTCGTTTCCGCAGTATTTCGGCGATCCGACTGCCGCTGGCCTCGCGCCCGGCAAGCAGCGCTACTCGATCAGCCTCGCGAAGCGCGTGATGGACGTGTCGACGTTCGTGTCCTACGACCATACGAGCTACTGGAATCGCCCGTCGGACGAGCGGATCGGCGTGACGGCCGCGACGGCCGTGCGGATCGGTTCGCTGCGCAACGTCTCGCTGAACCTGTCGGCGTACCGCACGCGCGGTGGCGGCGGCAGCGGCAACCAGCTGTTCGTGTCGGCGACGATTCCGTTCGGTTCGCGCCAGACGGTGACGACCAGCGTCGCATCGACCAGCGGCGGCGGCACGAACGTGACGGCCGGCTATCTCGGCGGCACCGACAAGGGGCTCTCCTATTCGCTGTACGCGGGGACGACCAACGGCGCCGCATCGGCGAGCGGCAATCTGCGCAAGCAGTTCAGCTCGATCATCGCGAACGTGCAGGCGGCAGCCGATACGCGCTCGAACACGTCCGCGTCGATCGAACTCGATGGCTCGTTCGTCGCGACGCAGCACGGCGTGACCGCGCATGCGAACAGCTACAACGGCGATACGCGCCTGCTGCTGTCCACCGACGGCGTGCCGGACGTGCCGTTCTCGGGCACGCAGGCGAGCTCCGACGCGCGCGGCTACGCGGTGATCGGCGCGGTATCGCCGTTCAGCACGTTCGACGCGCGGGTCAACACCAATCGCGCGTCGTTGCAGACGACCGTGTCGAACCCGGTGCAGCGCGTCGTCCTGACCGACGGCGCGATCGGCTACGTGCATTTCGATACGACGCACGGCCGGAACGCGCTCGTCGTGCTGCGCTTGCCGTCAGGCAAGGACGCGCCGTTCGGCGCATCGGTGGTCGACCGTCGCACCGGCAAGGAAGTCGGCATCGTCGGCGAACACGGCGTGACCTATCTGACCGGTGTACGCAAGGACGCCGAGCTGGTGGTGCGCGTGGTCGACCGCGACATCTGCCGGCTTCCCGTCCTTCCTGAATCGATGACGCTCGGCGCCGATCCGGTTCCACTCGATTGCGCCGAGCCCGACACACTTTCCCGGAGATAAATGATGAATTCGAACCCGTTGACGCGGCTCGCGGCCGCCGTCGGCGTGACGATGCTGATCGCGGCTGCGACCGTGCATGCGGCCGTCGTGCCCGACCGTACGCGCGTGATCTACGACGGCGATGCGCAGTGGCAGAGCGTGACCGTGGCAAACAAGAGCGAGAAGTACCCGTACGTCGTCCAGTCGTGGATCGAGGACGAGCACGGCAAGAAGATCACGTCGCCGTTCATGGTGCTGCCGCCGCTGCAGCGGATCGAGCCGACGGAGCGCAACGTGCTGCGAATCGTCCGGTTGCCGGGCGATGCATTGCCGACGGATCGCGAATCGGTGTTCTATCTGAACATCCGCGAGATTCCGCCGAAAACGGATGCGGTCAATGCGCTGCAGATCGCGCTGCATTCGAAGCTGAAGCTGTTCTATCGCCCGAAGGGGCTGCAGCCGGCGGCCGACGAAGATCCGACGCTGCCGATGACGGTGCGTCTCGATCCGTCGACGCACAGGCTCGTGCTGGACAACCCCACGCCGTATCACGTCACGGTGGTCAAGCTGTTCGCCGGGGAGAGCAAGACACCGCTGAAGTTCGGTGGCCTGATGGTGGCGCCGATGTCGGCCGCGACCACCGACGTGGCAGGCCCGCTGCCGGCAACGCTGTCGGTCGTGCACATCAACGACTCCGGCGGCGAAACCGCCGTCAGGTACGCGTGCGATGCATCCGCTTGCCGGAGCCAACCGAAATGAGCGCGGCGATTTCGCGCCGCGGCGTGCGTGCCCGTCTCATCGGGCTGTTCTCGCGCGCAATGTTGCTGCTCGGCTGCCTGGTCGTCGCGCAATCCGCGTGGGCCGTCCGGTGCGTGACGAGCGACGGAGTCGACCGGTTCGTCCAGCCGATCGGCTCCGTGCAGACCTATCCGATCAACGCACCCGACGGCTATGTGATCTGGATCTCGCCGACGCGCACGACCACCGGCTACTGTTACAAGGATCTTGGTGGCGAGTCGCTGACGTTCGACGATCCGATTTCGTTCTACGCGAACCCGAACGGCGAGAGCCCGCTGGCGTGGGGGCTCGAGATTGGCATCCGCTATCGCGGCGTCGACTATTTCGGGGCGGGCAACCAGCCGGGCACGGGGGTGCCGACCGGAATCGTCGTGCCGCCCTGTAGCCGTCGGGATTTTAATAAGTTGGGGGGATGCCCGAGGATTCCGGTCAGCATCACGTATCAGGTCGTCATCAGGAAGGCGGGGACGTGGGTGGGGATTCCGCAGGACAGCTATGCGGCGTTCCAGTTCGACGGCGTGAAGGGGATCAATGCGCGCAACACGAGCTTCCGGTACACCCTGAGCGGAATGCAAAACCTGAAGCCGTCACCCTGCGTCGTCGACGTGACCGTGACGCCCGAGCCGGGCCTCGTCGATTTCGGGAAAGTGAAGGCGACCCCGACGGGTTTTTCTCCGGAGACGCCGACTCAACCGTTCTCGCTTGCGCTGGACAAGCGGCAATGCGACACGCCCGTGAAGATTCAGGGGTACTTCGACACGCCGAATCCGGTGCAGGGCAACGTCGTCCTGCCGTCAGCCGACAGCGGCTTCGGCGTCGAGATTCTCGACCGCAACGGGCGCCAGGTGCCGCTGCGCGAGCCGTTCGATCTTGCGAACTTCTCGGCGACACAAGCGCGTATCGACGTGCCGATGAGCGCGGTGCTGAGGTCGTTGGGGACACCGAAGATCGGTCCGTTCACCGTGACGGCGACGGTGCAGATT
This sequence comes from Burkholderia sp. MBR-1, assembly GCF_013822785.1. Lineage (NCBI taxonomy): Bacteria > Pseudomonadati > Pseudomonadota > Betaproteobacteria > Burkholderiales > Burkholderiaceae > Burkholderia > Burkholderia sp. MBR-1. The sequence goes on along the minus strand of NZ_CP053610.1, from coordinate 1,932,864 downwards.
CTCTACGATTGAGGTCGCCGGACACCGCGGAACGCGTCGCTCGCGCTGCGGGTTGTGAAGACGACGAAAGCGGTCTCTTCGTTATCCGCAGCGCGAGCGCCGGCTTGTCTTCCACGTCGGCGACGCGCTTGCGCACGTGGCAACTGAGGACGGTACGCGCGTCCATCGTGTTCCCGACGTTCCGACGCCGGCTTTCTTTCGACTACGTCGACGTCTACCGCAGCCAATCCCAGTCGCTGCCCGGCTACCGGCTGCCCGGCAGCCAATCAAAACTCTGCCGATACACATCGGGCCGCCCCAGCCCATTTCGCCCAGCCCGCCGCGATCCATAAATAAAAAGCATGCCAAGCATGCGAAGCATGTATTTTCCCTATGCTTCGCAGGCACCTACATTGTCGATATTCGATCCCTTTCGAGAGAACAGCGATGAATCCGACAAGGCCTGGCACGACGGCGGCCCATAGCCGACAAAATCTCGCCGACAAGATTCGGCAGTTCACCCCGAACTGGTTCGCGATGACGATGGGCAACGGAATCGTATTCCTCGTTCTTGCCGGATTGCCGTGGCACTTCGCAGGGCAGATGGCGTTGGCCCACACGCTGTGGGTGGCCGACAGCGCGCTCTACATGGTGTTTGCCGGCATGCTGTTGGCACGCTGGATCTTCTATCCGGAAACGATCCGCCCGATGCTGCATCACCCGCTGCAGTCGATGTTCCTCGGCGCCGTGCCGATGGGGCTCGCGCCGATCATCAACGGACTGGTCATGTTCGCCGGCTCGCATGCGGGCGAAGCGGCGAGCCAACTGGCCTACGGCTTGTGGTGCGTCGATGCGGTACTGGCGCTCGCCGTCGCAGTCGGCGTGCCGTACATGATGTTCACCGCGCAGGACCATGCGTTCGAGCGGATCACGGCCGTGTTGTTGCTGCCGATCGTCGCGCCTGAAGTGGCGGCGTCGAGCGCCGCCGTCCTCGCGCCGCATGTCGATGCACACACCGCGCGCTTCCTGGTGGCCGCCGGTTACGTGCTGTGGGCCGTGTCGGTGCCGCTCGCGTTTTCCGTGCTGACGGTCGTGTTCTTCCGGCTGGTGATCCACAAGCTGCCGCATCGCGATCTCGGTCCGTCGAGCTGGCTGACGCTCGGGCCGATCGGAACGGGCGCGCTGGGCCTGCTCGCTCTCGGCCACGTCGCGCCCGACGCGTTCGCCGGCACGGCATTCGAGGCGACCGCGCTCGTCGCGCGCGAGATCGGCGTGATCGGCGGCTTGCTGCTCTGGGGCGCCGGCCTGTGGTGGCTCGCCACGGCGATGCTGTTCACGCTGCGGTATTCCCGCGACGGGCTGCCGTTCAATCTCGGATGGTGGGGCTTCACGTTCCCGCTCGGCGTCTACACCGTCGTGACGTTCAGTCTCTATCGGACCACGGGCTTTGCCGCGTTCGCCGTGCTCGGGATGGCGCTGGCGGCGCTGCTCGGCGGCCTCTGGTTGATCGTGCTGTCCCGCACGCTGCGCGGCCTCGCCCGCGGCGAACTGTTTCACGCCCCGTGTCTTGTCGTCCGCGCGCAGCCCGCGCTCGGTTGAACCCGTCGTCGAACCGCTGCCGCCGGCGGCACGTGCAACACGCGGCCGGCCGCAGCGCAGCTTTCCATCCGCGTCACCGAACCCAACCTCGAAGGAGATCCAGCATGTCCAAACCTGCCCGCCGTGTCGCCGTGACCGGAGCCGCCGGTCAAATCGCCTACTCATTGCTGTTTCGAATCGCCCGCGGCGATCTGCTCGGCGACGATCAGCCCGTCATCCTTCAGCTCCTGGAATTGCCGCACGCGCTGGACGCGCTGCGCGGCGTGGTGATGGAACTGGAAGACTGCGCCTTCCCGCTGCTGCAGTCGGTCGAAATCAGCGACGATCCGCGCGTCGCGTTCCGCGATGCCGATTACGCGATGCTCGTCGGATCGCGCCCGCGTGGCAAAGGGATGGAACGGCGCGATCTGCTGGCCGCGAACGCCGCCATCTTCCGCTCCCAGGGCGAGGCGCTCAACGAAGTGGCGAACCGGCAGGTGAAGGTGCTCGTCGTCGGCAACCCGGCCAATACCAACGCGTGGGTGGCCCGCCACTACGCGCCCGACCTGCCGGCGGATGCGATTACCGCGATGATCCGTCTCGACCACAATCGCGCCGTGTCGAAGCTGGCCGCCCGATGCGGCGTAACGGTCGATGCCGTCAGCCGCATGGCGGTGTGGGGCAATCATTCGCCGACCATGTTCCCCGACTACCGTCACGCGCTGATCGACCAGCAGCCCGCGCCGATGCGTGTCGGCGACGAGCGCTGGTATTTCGACACGTTCATCCCCGAAGTCGCGCGCCGCGGCACGGCGATCATCGAAGCGCGCGGCGCCTCGTCGGCGGCGTCGGCCGCCAATGCGGCGATCGACCAGATGCGCGACTGGATTCGCGGCAGCGGCGGGCGCTGGGTGTCGATGAGCATCGTGTCCGGCGGCGAGTATGGCATTCCGCGCGGCCTGATGTTCGGGATGCCGACGATCTGCAGCGAAGGCCGCTATCGCGTCGTCCCGGATCTCGAGATCGACGCGCTGGCGCGCGCGCGCATCGATGCGTCGGTTGCGGAACTCGTGGACGAGATGCAGGCCGTGCGAGCGATTCTGGCGCTGTAGCGCGATCCGAAGCGCATCGAAGCCGACTACCGCTCGAACGACCCCCTAAAGGAATCCATCGTGCTGAACGCATTGAAAAAGAACATGGCCATGTCATTGGCGTTACTGCTGTTCGCGTGCGGTGCGTCCGCCCACGAAACGGCCGATCCGACGATACGGCGCGATGCGCGCGACGGCGTCGTGCGCCTGTACGGCGCAGGCGGCCCCGATACCGCATTCGCGAAAGTCGCGAAGGTCTTCACCGACGAAACGGGCATCAAGGTGGCAGTGACCGGCGGACCGGAGCCCACGTGGAGCCGCAAGGCGCAGGCCGATGCCGACATTCTGTGGGGCACCTCCGAAGAGGATATGGCCGGGCTGCTCGAAACCTACACGGTGTTTCGATGGGGCGACGTGACGCCGATCTATGTCCGCCCGGCCGTCATCGCCGTGAAGAAGGGCAATCCGAAACACATCCGCGGCTTCGACGATCTGCTCGCGGACGGCATGCGCATCGTCGTCACCGAAGGCGCGGGCGTGGCGAATACGTCCGGCACCGGCACGTGGGAGGACATCGCCGGCCGCATGGGACGTCTCGACGACGTCAGGCGGTTCCGGCGGAACATCGTCGGATTCGGCAAGGGCAGCGGGCCGAGCTTCAGGATGTTCGTCGACAAGGACGCGGATGCCTGGATCACCTGGCCGGACTGGCCGATCACGCATCCCGACCAAGCCGATTACGTGAGCTTGTCCGCGAACCGGGCGATCTGGCGAGACGTCAACGTTGCGCTCGCCCCTGATGCCGATCCTGAAGCGAAGCAATTCCTCGATTTCCTGAACAGCGATCGCGGCGCCGCCATCATGAAGACCGAGGGCTGGGTGCGTTGAGCGGATGACGGAGCGCGACGGCGGAACGTGCGTTCCCAGGCGAACGGCCCGCGACACGTATGTCTTGCCGCAGTCGATATGCATGGCGGCCGCGCAGCCACTGCCCGTTTTCAACACACGCGATGACTACCTCACCTCATCTCGGGACGGTTACGTACGCACCATCGCACGCCGGGATACGCCGGTAGCCGACAAGCAGCCCCGGTTCATCCGCGCGTGTGGCTGCGGCGCAGATTTCAGTTTTGTCATCCGCGTGTTCGACTGAGGTCAAGTCGGATCATCACAATGGGAACACTGAACAACGACCGTATCCGGCGACGTGCCTCGTGATCGCCAAGGATGCGCACCTCACCGCTTATGCAAGGTGTCAGCGATGAACGACCTGATCCACGAACCAACGGCCACGCTACGGCGCGCGGAATCATCCGGCGATGGAGCGAGGAGCGCACCGGCTTCGCGCGCTTGCCGATACGTCCGCACGGCTCGGGCCGCCGGTTCGTGGCGCGACGACGCGCGAGCGATGCCGTTGCCGCGCTCGGCAGGTGTCTCCCGTGACGGGAGATCGGCCGCCGGCGTTCCGGCCGCGAACGCGATGGCGTTCGTTTGCAGCCGCGCCGCATCGTGAATTGAACGTCGATATGACCGGCCTCATCCATCGATGAGGTTCGAGCAACCCTTCGTATAACTGGTGCAACGCGTGTCGTTTCGATACCGTGGATTCACTGCACCGCTCGTGCGTAACGCTCCATGTTCCCGTCAGGTAGCCAGCCATGATTCTTTCGTCGTCGAGTCCTTGCAAGACAGCCGCCGGTTTCAACGTGCTTGCCGGTGCGCGCGCGTCCAGCCCTATTGCTGCGGAGCACGCGTGGCGCGAGCCGGGCGTCGGCCGCGATATCGATATCGCCCTTTCGCGCTGGACACGCAATGGCGCGCAGACGCTCGAAGTGGCGAACGACTGCGGCGAGAACTGGCACTGCATCGGCATCAACCTCAAATGCACGTCGCTGACTTTTTCGCACGCGGGCCGCACGCTCGTCGACGGCCGGTTGACGGCCGGTACCGCGCAGATAACGGCGCCCGGCGTCGCATGTTGCGCCGTGTTCGGCGCGCCGAGCGACGTGCTGCACTTGTTCGCCTCCCAGACGGTATTGGCCGAGTGCTACGCCGACCTCTTCGGTCGCCCCCATGCGGGCGACATCGTCATCGACGATCCGCGGCTGATCCGCGATCCGGCGCTCGAGCGGCTCGGTCAGGCGCTTGCCGTGTCGCACACGGAGCACGCGGCATTGGGCAAGGTGTTCGCCGACAGCATCAGCCTCGCGATCGTGTCGCGCGTGGTCCTTCGCCACTTCTCGACCAACCGGAGCGAGGTGCGCGGTGCGGCTGCGCTGCCGTCGTGGCGCATGCGTCGCGTGGTCGAGTTCGTCGAAGCGAACCTCGCGGAGCCGATCGGCCTTGCCGACATGGCCGAGAGTGTCGGGCTGACGCGGATGCACTTTGCCGCCCAGTTTCGTCGAGCCACCGGGTTGCGGCCGCACGAGTATCTGATGCGGCGGCGCATCGAGCGCGCGCAGCAGCTGCTGCTCGAATCACGCGACGGGCTGCTCGACGTCGCACTGGGCTGCGGCTTCCGCTCGCAAGCCCATTTCACGACGGTGTTCAAACGCTTCGTCGGAGAGACGCCGTTTTGCTGGAGGGCGAAGACGAATGTCGATCAATGAACGGGTCACGGCCTTCCTGGCCGTCAGCGATGGATTTCTTCGCGGCGCATCGAGCGACGCCCGCGCGATCGCGCAGCACGCTCGCCGCAACGGTTCAACCCATGACGCAATGAGGACGACGATGAACGTCTCGACCGATGTGATCGCGCTGGATCCGTGGCAGCAAACGCTGAGTCTGCTGTCCCAACTGTGCCGTGACGATCTGCGATTGCGCGCGCCGGCGCGCGAGCCGCTGCGCGCGCGCGGGATGGCGCATCGTGCAAACGTGCGAGCGAGCGATGCCGAGCGCCGAGCCGTTTCGGTGAGTTTCGTCGATCGTGTCAGCTCGACCGCGGTCACGATCGCATGGCGCGATTCGACGCACTGCTCGTATGGCGACCAGACCTGGCACGTGACACGCGCCCGCGCCAGCGGAGTGTGTGCGCTCAGCGGCGAACCCGTTCGCATCGGCGACGCCGTCTATCAACCGCGTGCGCGCCCGAAGCCGCTCAATGCCGGGGCGATGATTCTGGAGTCGGTGCTGCACGAAGCCGAAGCCGAAACCGATCGCTGACGTCGGCGGCGACGCGGCAAGCACCCGATAAACGCAACACTCGCGCGCCCGCTCGCCGCGCGCAACGCCGTGCGAGCCCCGCGCGGCGCTGAACGCGCAACGCGGCGGCACGCAGCAGGCTACTCAGCGCCCGCTGCGATCGCGGTGTTCAGCGTGCCGCTCGCCACGAGGTCGAACAATGCCTGGCCGCTGGGGGACAGCGAGCGCCCTTTCGCCCAGACCATGTGCAGCGGCCTGACGATCTTCATGTCGTCGACTTCGATGACGGTCAGCTCGCCGCGTCGCAATTCGTCCGTTACGCTGAGCGTCGAAATGTAGCCGAGCGCGTGCTGCGACAGCAGCATCCGCTTGATCGCCTCCGTATGGCTCACCGACATCAGCGGCTCGATTTCGAGGCCGGCGCGACGATACGATTCTTCGACGATCGCGCGCGTGCCGGACCCCGGCTCGCGCATGATGACGGCGCGTTCCGCCAGATCGCGCGCCCGTACTTTCTTGCCCGCAAGCGGGTGACCAGCCGCTGCGATGACGGCAATTTCGTCGGAGCCGATACGGCGGGCATGGAGAATGGACTCGTCGAACGGTCCTTCGATGAAACCGATCGTGAAGGTCAGGTCGTGCAGGCCCGCTTCCACGCGTTCGGTGTTCGTGACCGTCAGATCGATCGCGACACGGGGATGCAGCGCATTGAACCGCGCAATCGCTTCGGGGACGAAGAACACGCCGAGCGTGCCGCTGGCACCGATCTTCATGTGGCCCGACCCGAGGCCCGCCAGCTCCGCGAGCTCTTTCTCGGCCGTATCGGCGAGCGTGAAGATGCGGCTCGCATACTCGTAGAGCAGCTTGCCGCCTTCGGTCAGCGCGACGCCGCGCGGCAACCGGTCGAACAGCACGACGCCGATGCGATCCTCGAGTTCGCGGACCTCGCGGGTGACAGCCGGCTGACTGACGTGCAGTCGTTCCGCACCTGCGCTGATACTGCCGGCGCGCGCGACTTCGTAAAAGGCGAGAAGGTGAGTGAAGTTCATAGAGTGCGGGACAGAGGCCGGCTGCCCCGCACGCCACGCATCCGGGCCGGGCTGCCCGGCGGGCGGCCTCGGCTGGACGGTGTACGGCACGTGCGGTCAGCTGCCGAAATAGGAATTGCAGAAGCTCGCCGGGCCGACGCACGACGCGCCTGCGCGCGTAGCCGCGTGAATGCGCTTGCCGCTTGCCGAGGTGCCGTCCGCCGGCGCGCTGCCGAAGCCGCTCGCCGCCTGCTGCTGCGCGGCGACCGTCGCTTCGGCTGCCTGGATGTCCGACGGATACCGAGGATCGTTTCCGGGTGCCGGATTATAGCCAGCGCGTTCGACGCGGACCAGATCGGCGCGGACTTGTGCGCGCGTGAGCGGCGTGTTGCTTTGCGCGAAGCCCGACGCAGGAGCGGCGAGGGTGCCGAGGACGAGCGCGATGCATGCGAGCGTTTTCATGATGAGACTCCTTCGGTTGAGTTGAGTACACCGCAACGATCCCCGCCTCCCCGCGTGGGGCGACGTCGAGACCCGCCGAACGATCGTCGTGCCGCGCGGAGCGGGTCAGTCGCCCGCTCGGGCCGTCCCCGTCACCTTGCCGCGAAAGACCGAGTACTGATAAAGGTTGTAGCCGATCATCACCGGAAAGATGAAGCCGATGCCGATCAGCATGAACACCAGCGTCGCCGTATCGGACGAAGCCGCGAGAATGGCGAGCCTGCCGGGCACGAAGTCGGGATAGACGCTGACCGCGAGCCCCGTGAACGAGACCACGAAGAGCGCCACGGCGGCGCGAAACGGCACGCGCACGCTGCCCAGATAGAGCGACGCGACCAGCCACGCGAACGACAGTGCGGCGCACAGGGCCAGTGCCGCGAGCACCGGGAACACGCCGGGCTCGAGCCACCGCTCGCGTCCCACCGCGCTGCCGGCCCAGGTGGCCGCCGTCAGCACGGCCGCCGCCGCCACGGTGAGCACGGCGCACAGCAACGCGATACGACGAGCCCACTGTTCGAGCGCGCCCACCGTCTTCTTCGCGACGTAGGTGGCGCCGAGCAACGCATAACCCGTCACCACGCCGAGCGCCGCGACGCCGGAAAACGCGACGCCGAACGCGCCGGGCGCGAGCCCCGTGACGATGCGGCCGAGCATGACGCCCTGCGAAATCGCGGCCACCAGGCTGCCCGCGCCGAATACCGTATCCCACGCCGGCCCGTGCCGGTCGCCGTGACGAAATTCGATCGCCGCGCCGCGCATGATGAGTCCGGCGATCATCGTCATCACGGGCACGTAGAGGCTCTGCATCAACAGCGCGTAGGCGGCCGGAAAGGCGCCGAACAGTGCGCCGCCCACCACGACGAGCCAGGTCTCGTTCGCATCCCACACGTGGCCGATCGTCTCGACCATCACGTCGCGTTCGTCGCGCGTACGTTTGAGCAACGTGAGCATGCCGACGCCGAGATCGAAGCCGTCGGTGACGACATAGAAGACGAGCATCAGGCCGATCAGCGCGAACCACGTGAAGGCCAGCATCGAATGAGCGGAAGTGTTCATCGTCGTTTCGCCCGCAGGGGCGCGCAAAGAGGTCGATAAGAGGTCGATAAGAAATCAATAGGTCACGGCGCTCGCCTGCTCGCGGACCGCGACGGCGCCGGGCAGCGGCGCGGCGAGGTCGGGGCCGCGCTTCAACCAGCGCCGCGCGAGCGCGAAGAACGTGACGATCAGCACCACGTAGAACGCGGCGAACATCGCGAGGCTGCCCGCCACCGGGGCGGCCGCCACGGCCGACGCGGCGTCGCTCGTGCGCAGCAGCCCGTAGATCACCCACGGTTGCCGCCCCACCTCGCGCACGATCCAGCCGGCTTCCACGGCGACGTACGGCAGCGGAATGCAGAGCACCCACGCGATGAGGAGCCTGCGCCTCGCGAGCAGCCGGGCCAGGTCGCCGCGCGCCTGATACACCGCGTACGCCGTCCACCCGGCGAGCAGCGCCAGCACGAAGCCGATGCCGGCCATCGCGCGGAACGCGTAGTAGATCAGCGGGATCATCGGCGGCTGGTCGGCGCGCGGGAAGTCGGCGAGGCCTTTCACCTGCCCGTGCAGCGAATGCGTGCCGATGACGCTCAACAGCCCCGGGATTTCGATCGACCAGTCGTTGCGCTGTCGCTGCTGATCGGGCCACGCCAGCAGCGACCACGGCGCGCCGGTGCCGGGTGCGTTGGTGGTCCAGTGGCCCTCGATGGCCGCGCCTTTCGCCGGTTGCGTCGCGAATACGCTGACGCCGCTCGAATCGCCGAGCCAGATCTGCAGCGGTGCCACCACGGCGAGCATGACGAGCGCGAGCTTGAACGAGCGCGCAAAGAACGCGGGTTCGCGGCGGCGAAGCATCTGCCATGCGGAGATGCCGGCGATCACGACCATCCCCGTCTCGATCGCGGCCACCCACATGTGCGACACGCCCCATGCCATGTCCGGATTGAAGATGGCGGCCACGTAGTCCGTCACCACCAGCTTGCCGTCCACCAGCTTCACGCCCGCGGGGGTTTGCATCCACGAATTCGCCACCATGATCCAGAACGCGGAGAGCGTGGACCCCAGCGCGACCATCGACGTGGCGAACAGGTGGACCTTCGGCGACACGCGGTTCCAGCCGAGCATCATCACGCCGACGAACCCTGCTTCGAGCATGAACGCCATCGCGCCTTCGAAGCCGAGGATGTTGCCGAAGAACGACCCGCTGAACTGCGCGAACCCGGCCCAGTTGGTGCCGAACTGGAACTCCATCGGAATGCCGCTCACCACGCCCACGGCGAAGTTCAGCACGAGCAGGCGGCTCCAGAAGCGCGCGTGGCGGTAATACAGCGCGTCGCCGGTGCGAATCCACAGCGCTTCGACCAGCAGCAGAAACGCCGAGAGGCTGATGGTCAGGATCGGCCACAGGATGTGGAAGATCGCGGTCATGGCGAACTGCGCCCGCGACAGGCTGACGACGTCACTGAGCATGATCGTGCTCCCCGGCGTTGAGCGCCACGGCGAACGCGGCGGAGTCCGGCCCGACCGCGGCCGCGCGCACCACTTTGACCGGCACCGACTTGTACGACGGCGTGCGGCTTTGCGGATCGAAGGCGTCGAGCGGCACGAGCGGGTTCGCTTCCGGATAGTAGGCGCCGCAGCAGCCGTCGGGCAGCGAGTATTCGACCACCTTGAAGCCGCGCACGATGCGTTCGATGCCGTCGGCCGCGAGCGCCACGATATCCACTCGTTCGCCGGGATGCAGGTTGCGTCTGCCGAGCTCGCGCGGATTCATGAACACCACGTCGCGCTGCCCGAACACGCCGCGATAGCGGTCCGAATGCGAGTAGAGCGTGGTGTTGTACTGGTCGTGGCTGCGCATGGTCGTGAGCCGCAGCGCATCGGGATCGTCGTGATGAAGGTCTTCATCGAGGCCGCTGAACACGAAGAAATTCGCGCGTCCGCTCGGCGTGGCCCACACGCGCTCGCGCGCCGTGGAAGCCAGATGGAAACCGCCCGGCACGCGAATGCGTTCGTTGTAGGCCTGGAAGATCGGCAACACGGTTTCGATGGCGTCGCGAATGCGGTCGTAGTTCGCGACCAGCTGCTCCCAGGGCACGCGCGACGCATGACCGAGCGTCGCGCGGGCGATGCCGGCGACGATCGCCGGCTCGCTGCGGAGGTGGGCCGAGGCCGGCGCATTGCGCCCGGCGGACGCGTGGACCATCGACATCGAATCCTCGACGGTGATCGATTGCGGCCCGTCGGCCTGCAGGTCGATTTCGGTGCGGCCGAGACACGGCAGGATCAGCGCGTCCTTGCCGTGCACGAGATGGCTGCGGTTGAGCTTGGTCGCCACGTGCACGGTCAGGTCGAGCGTGCGCATCGCGGCCTGCACGCGGACCCAGTCGGGCACGGCCGCCGCGAAGTTGCCGCCCAGCGCGATGAAGACGCGCGCGTAGCCGCGCATCATCGAATCGATGGCGGCCAGCACGTCGTGGCCGTGCGCGGCGGGCGGGCGAAAGCCGAAGGCGCGCTCGATGCCGTCCATCAGCGCGGGCGTGGGCTTTTCGGTGATGCCGACCGTGCGGTTGCCCTGCACGTTCGAGTGGCCGCGAACCGGGCAGATGCCCGCGCCCGGACGGCCGATATTGCCGCGCAACAGCGCCAGATTCGCGATCTGCTGCACGTTCTCCGTGCCGCGCCGATGCTGCGTGAGCCCCATGCCGTAGACCAGAATCACGTTGCGCGCCTGCATGTAGACCTGCGCGGCGTTCGCGATGTCGGCGTGCGAGAGCCCGGCGTGGCGTTCTATCGCGTCCCACGACGTGGCGCGCAGGTCGGCCAGCAACGCGTCGATGCCGACGGTGTGGCCGGCGATGAAGGTGGTGTCGAGGATGCGCGGCGCGCCTGCGGCGAGCGCGGCATCGTCCGCTTCGACGAGCGCTTTCATCATGCCCTTGAGCACGGCCACGTCGCCGCCCACGCGCACCTGATAGAGGAACGTGCTGATGGGCGTGGAGCCGAGCGTCGCCATTTCGAGCGGGTCTTGCGGCGCGGCGAAGCGTTCCAGCGCGCGCTCGCGGAACGGATTGAACGAGACGATCTTCGCGCCGCGCCGCGACGCCGCATGCAGGTCGCTCATCATGCGCGGGCTGTTCGTGCCGGGGTTTTGTCCGAAGATGAAGATGGCGTCCGCGTGCTCGAAGTCTTCGAGCAGCACGGTGCCTTTGCCGACGCCGATCGACTGCGGCAGCCCGACGCTCGTGGCCTCGTGGCACATGTTCGAGCAATCGGGAAAATTGTTCGTGCCGAATTCGCGCACGAACAGCTGATAGAGGAATGCCGCTTCGTTGGAAGCGCGGCCCGACGTGTAGAAGTCGGCCTGGTCGGGATGGTCGAGCGCATTCAGGTGCTTGCCGATCAGCGCGAACGCCGCGTCCCACTCGATGGGCACGTAGCGGTCCGATGCGCGCTCGTAGACCATCGGGTGCGTGAGGCGCCCGGCCATTTCGAGGTCGTAGTCGTCCCAGGTTTCGAGTTCCGCCACGCTGTGCGCGGCGAAGAACGCCGGCGTGCAGCGCTTCGCCGTGGCTTCCCAGGCCACGGCCTTGGCGCCGTTCTCGCAAAACTCGAACGACGACGTGTGCTTCGGGTCGGGCCACGCGCAGCCGGGGCAGTCGAACCCTTCGGGCTGGTTCATCTGCAGCAGCGTCTTCGCGCCCGACACGGCGATGCCCTGCACCGCGAGCGCTTCGCCGGTTGCCTTGAGCGCACCCCATCCGCCGGCGGGTTCGCTGTAGATGCGTACGACTTTGTTGCGAGCCATGTCAGATTCCTCGTTTCGGTAGCTTCGATCGTCGTCGCTTCGCGTTCGGCGCGATTGAGTCGTTGCCTTGCGCGTTGCGGATTCGCACGTTGCGGTGCGTGTCGGCGTGCGTCGGCGTGCGTCGTGCGGTGCGGGTTCAGATCCAGTTTTTCGAAGCGCCGGCCGCGGGCCGGTCGGCCGGCGCGGAATGCGACGCGCGATGTGTCGCGCGCGGGGGCAGCGCATCGCTCGAACCGGTCAACTGCGTCGCATGCGTCGCGGCGGCGCGCGCTGCGGGGCGATACGCTGCGCTTTCGGCCGGGGCGGATGCGTCCGGCGCATCGCTTGCGATGCGTTCCAGCGGCAACTGCATGTCGGCGCCGACGGAAAGCACGGCGTCGTCGAACGTCGGCAATCCGGCGACGTGCGTGAGCGCCGCGGCCATGGCCGCCAGCGCGACCGCGCGCCAAGGCTTCATGGACCTGATGTCGATCGGCTTCATGTCAACTCTCCGGGCAGAACGGACGCCGATGCGAGCCGACATGGGCGAGCGGTGAATTCATGAGCCGATATTGCCGGTTCGCGTGCGCGAGGGCTTTCGAATTCGCCCGGCGTGCGGTCGATTTGCACGATGGCGGGCGAGGCGAGGGCGCGAAGCCGCGCAACCGGCGCGGGTGGCGACCGAGCCGAGCGGAAAAATGCAGGCTTGCGACGAAAAGGCGGCGGCCGGTTCGATACCGATGCGGTGCGTGACAGGAGCGGCGTCGAACGCCGCTCGCAGTTTGTGGAGGATGTGGCCGCGCCGTTTTACGGATTCAGGCGGGGCGGCGCGCGCCTGCCGCGGCGCATGGCCGATGCGTTCCGGTACGGGGGCATGCGGCGCGCGATATCAAACCGCGCTGGCCTCGTCGATCTTGCGGATATCGTCGTCGTCGAGCGTCACGCGCATCGCTTCGCCGAGCAGCGCGAGTTGCGCGAGCGAGGTGGCGCTCGCGATCGGCGCGGTGATCGTCGGGCGCGCGATCTGCCATGCGAGCGCGATCGCGGCCGGCTCGGTGCTGTGCTTCGCCGACACCTCGTCGAGCGCCGCGAGGATGCGCAGGCCGCGCGCATCGAGATAACCGGCGACGCGATCGCCGCGCACGCTCTTCTTCAGATCCGCCTCGCTGCGATACTTGCCGGACAGGAAGCCGCTCGCGAGCGCGTAGTAGTTCACGACGCCGAGTTTCAGCTCGCGCACCACCGGCTCGAGATCGCGCTCGTATTCGGCGCGGTCGACGATGTTGTATTCCGGCTGGATCACCTGATATGCGGGGAGCCTGTGGCGCGTGCTGATGTCGGCGGCTTCGCGCAGCCGCGCGCCGCTGTAGTTCGACGCGCCGATGATGCGCACCTTGCCCGCGTCGATCAGCGTCTGATACGCGCCGAGCGTTTCTTCGAGGGGCGTGTCGGCCAGATCGCGGTGCGAGAAATACAGGTCGATGTAGTCGGTCTGCAGGCGGCGCAGCGAATCGTCGGCGGCCTTCAGGATATTGTCCCGGCTCAGTCCCTCGCGCCCCTTGAGCATGCCGACCTTGGTCGCGATCACGACGCGCTCGCGCTTGCCCGAGCGCTTGAGCCACTTGCCGATGATGGTCTCCGACTCGCCGCCGCGGTTGCCGGGCGCCCAGGCCGAATAGACGTCGGCGGTGTCGATGAAGGTGATGCCGGTGTCGGCGAGTGCATCGAGCAGCGCAAACGATGCGTTCTCGTCGACGGTCCAGCCGAATACGTTGCCGCCGAAGGCGAGCGGGGAAACCTGAATGTCAGACGTGCCGAGGGTGCGTAGTGCCATGCTGTTCTCCGGAATCTGCGGGATGGGCCCGGACCGAATCCGACGCGATGGCGAACGATCGAACTGCCTGCGTCGGTGTCGCGGGGCGCACGAACATTCTCGCTGATCGGCTCGGAACGTGCAGCGCGTGCAGCGCCGTCGACACGGAGAAATGGCGGTGAATGGCGGAGGATCCGTCCACGATGGACGCAATACTTGCTGCTGCGGCAGATACGCCAGCCGCCGCGCCCGGCCGAGGCGGTATGAAAACCGGCAAGCCGCCACTCGCGCGCAGCGGCTGATCGTGCACTCGCTATCGAAGTTGCACGGCCGCCAGAAACAGCACCATGCTGCCGATCGCGCCATCCAGCACGCGCCACGCGACGGCCTTGCGGAACCATGGCGCGAGCAGTCGCGCGCCGTATCCGAGCGCCACGAACCAGACGATGCTCACCGACATCGCGCCGATCGCGAAGGCGAATCGCGCGCCTTCCGGTTCCCGCGCGCCGGCCGTGCCGATCAGCAGGAACGTGTCGAGATAGACGTGCGGGTTGAGCCACGTGAACGCCAGCGTCATCAGCACGATCGACACCGCGCGTTGCGGCGGCGCGACGGCGTCGCCGCGCACGTCGAGCGTGTCGTGCCCCGGCTTGAGCGCACGGCGCAGCGCATTGACGCCGAACCACGCGAGATAGGCGAGGCCCACGTACAGCACCACGTGGACGAAGGTCGGATAGCGCTCGACGAGCACCGACGCACCGCCGACGCCCGCACCGATCAGGATCATGTCGGACAGCGCGCACAGCAGCACGATCTTGCCGACATGCGAGCGCATGATGCCTTGCCGGAGCACGAACGCGTTCTGTGCGCCGATGGTGACGATGAGCGACCCGCACAGCGCGGCGCCGTGGGAAAAGGCAATCCAGTTCATGATGGGGAATCGAGGCGGTAGACGGGTGAATCGGTTGGCGCTAGTCTGCAGGCAGCGTCCAGATAAGAGAAGCTAATTCACCTAATGCGGATTAAGGAAATCTAATGCTCGACTACGCGTTGCTCGACGCCCTCGCGGCCGTGATCCGGCACGGTTCGTTCGAACGGGCGGCGAAGGAGCTGAACGTCACGCCATCGGCCGTATCGCAGCGCGTGAAGCTGCTGGAGGAGCGCGTCGGCAGCGTGCTGGTCAAGCGCGGCCAGCCGTGCGTCGCGACGACGTCCGGCGCGCTGCTGTGCCGGCACACCGAGCGCGTGCAACTGCTCGAAGCCGAGCTGGGCGGCCGGATGCCGGCGTTGCCGGGCCAGAGTGCGGGCGCATGGCCGACGTTGCGCGTGGCCGTCAACGATGACAGCGTCGCGACGTGGTTCATCGATGCGGTCGGGCCGTTCTGCACCGAGCGCGAGACGCTGCTCGATCTGGTGATCGACGACCAGGACTACACGGCCGCGCGCATTCGCGACGGCAGCGTGCAGGGTGCGGTGACGGCGCAGGCCGAACCGATCCAGGGATGCAGGTCGATCCGGCTCGGACGCATCCGTTATCGCGCGGTATGCTCGCCGGCGTTCCACGACCGCTACTTCGGCGCGGGCATCACGCGCGATGCGCTGCGCCGCGCGCCGTGCGTGATGTTCAATTCGAAGGATGGGCTGCAGGCGCGTTTCATCCGGCGCGTGACGCGCGCGGACCTCGATCCGCCGCAACACTGGATACCGCACGTCGCGGGCTATCTGCGCGCATGCGAAACGGGGCTGGGATGGGGCATGTGCCCGGACCGGATGGTCGATCGCCAGCTCGCGGCGGGCGAACTGGTCGACATGTCACGCGGACGGACCGTCGATATCGAGCTGTACTGGCAGAGCTGGCGCCTGTCGATCGGCTGGCTCGACGATTTCAGTGCGGCGCTGAAGGCGCGCGCCGCTCTGTTTCTCGACTGAGCGGCGCGGCAAGGCTGCGGGCGGCGCGCGTGTCGTGCGCCGCCGCGAGATCAGACGTGATGCAGGCCGTCGAAGTCGACGATTTGCACGAGGCGGCCGCGCATTTCGATCAGGCCGCGCTTCTGGAATTTCGACAGCGTGCGGCTGACCGTTTCGAGCGTCATGCCGAGGTAGCTGCCGATGTCTTCGCGCGTCATCCGCAGGTTGAACTCCGACGGCGAGTAGCCGCGCTTCAGGTAGCGCGACGACACGTCGAGCAGGAACGCGGCGACGCGCTCCTCGGCGTTCAGCGAGCCGAGCAGCATCGTCTGCGTCGTTTCGCGCACGATCTGCTCGCTCATCAGCTTGTGCATGCGCAACTGCACCGAACCGGCTTCCGAGCACAGCGACTTCAGCGCGCTGTACGGAATCACGCAGACGGAGCTGTCTTCCAGCGCGACCGCGGTACGCGGGTGCGTGTCGTCGCAGATGCCGTCGAGGCCGAGCGCTTCGCCGGCCAGATGCAGGCCGGTGACCTGCTCGCGGCCGTCGTGGCGCGTGGCGACGGTTTTCAGCGAACCGGAGCGCACGGCGAACAGGTTGTCGAAGTTGTCGCCCTCGCGGAACAGCGCTTCGCCGCGCTTGACCGGACGGGATGCGCAGATCACCGACTCGAGACGGCTGAGCACTTCGGGCGCCAGGCCCTGCGGCATGCACAGGTGCCGCATCGCGCACGACGAGCAGTGCGGTGCCTGACGGGGAGCCCAGTTGGCCGCAGCAGACGTGGCGGCGGGACGCGTGGCGACGGGCGTCAACATGATCGTTTACTCCGGCATTGAATTGATGAAATCATTGTCCCACCGCAAGCTCGGGCTGTCGGGTGACAAAACGTCGCGATGGCGCGCACCTGCCACGGACGCCGCTACGCGGTGGGCGCACATCGTTCAGCTGTGCTGTTCGTCCGCGTGCGCGGCGGCCGGGATCAGCAGCACGGGCAGCGTCGCATGGCGCACGCACTGTTCGGCGATGCTGCCGAGCACCAGCCGGCGGAACCCGCGGCGCCCGTGCGTGCCGAGCACCAGCAGATCGGCGCCGAACGCCTTCGCACCGTCGAGGATCAGCGCCGACACGTCGTTCAGCGACGATGCCTCGTTGATCCGCGTGGCGCCCTTCACGCCGGCCGCCTCCATCTGCTTCGAGAACTCCGCCGCGAGCGAGTTGCCCTGGGCGAGCAACTGGTCGCGCAGCACGGACGGATCGTAGCCAGGCACGTTGTAATAGATCGCGGCGTTTTCGACGACGTAGAACGGTTGCAGTTCGGCGCCGTGTTCCTTCGCGAGCGCGAGGGCTGCATCGAACGCGTGGCGGGACGTGTCGCTGCCGTCGATGGCAACGAGGATGCGCTTGTACATGGTGTCTCCGAGTGGCGGGTTGAACGACGAAAGCCGGCCGGATGGCCGAGCCGACCGTGCACGGCTGCGGGGCAGCGTAAACCAACGGCCGTGATTCTGCAGCGTCGTGCCGGGCGGCGCGCGCCCATGAGTACGCAGCGTTCATTGAATCGCAATAATCTCGCGCGGATATGACGTCGATCAATTCCGGTGCATCGAAACCGGCGCGGGCGGGGTGTCCTTCACGGACGATGCCGATATTGCCGGATGTGTCGGCACGGCGCTGGATGGGCGTGTGTGGCGTGTGCGGCGACAGGCAGCGTTTCGAACGTTCGATTGAAACGCGAGGGGCTTGCCGATGGCGCCGCCGGGCGTGTCGACGTCGTTGAATTCGATGCTGGACGGGTGCGGGAGAGGCGCTCGCGCCGACGCTTTCCTCGCGGCGAAGCGTGTCGAATCGAAGCAAATCCCGTTCCGGACACGACGGGAAAACGGTGGGCGGGCGGTCGCCACAGTCGTGCGGCGTACGCTGATTTGTCCTGATTTATTTCAGCTAGAACCCGCGTTTCCTACAGAGTATGATTCCTTTCCTGCGAAGCGGCGACAGGGGACGCAGTCTCGCCGCCTCTGCCCGCACCGGGGCGCCGCAACACCCTTAACGACGGGCAGCGAACAACAAACAAGGGACTAGAGGTGGCGGATTCATGCAAGCGACTACTGCCTTCACGCACCGCGGTTATTTGTTGAATTGCGCGCCCGCGCGCGCGAGCGACGGTTCATTCAAGCCCTACGTCGTGATCTCCCGATCGAGCGACGGAGAGCTCGTCGCGAACCGTTTCTTTCCGACCGAGCTCCAGTTCAACGACGAAGGCGACGCGATCGCGCACGCGCGCGACTGGGCCGTGCGCTGGATCGACGCGAGCAGCATCACGATCTGACGTCGCAGGGCGGCAATCGCGTCGGCCATCCGGCCGATACCCTGGCGTGCCGCCGCCGATCGAAAACGCGGTAATCTTGCGGAACCCGTTACTTCATGAGCGGCCGCGCCGATGCGCGGCCGCCTGCATTGGCATATGTCGACATCACCCGCCCGTCAGTGGGGCCTCGAAGAAATCGTTGCCGGCTTGCGCGAATCGCGCGAGGAACTGCATCGCACCCGCCATCCGCGCGGCATCCGTGAACTGCCGTCGCGCGACGCGATCTGCAAGATCGTGACCGGCCTGCGCGCGTCGATGTTTCCGACGCATTACGGCGCGCCGGATCTCACCGACGAAAGCGTCGACTATTACGTGGGTCATACGCTCGAGAGCACGCTGCGGATCCTCTCCGAACAAATTCGCCGTGCGTTGCCGTTCCTGCCCGAGCACGCGGACACGCCGTTCGTGGCACTCGACGAACGCGCGTTCGAGATCGCACGCGAGTTCGGGCGGCAGCTGCCGTCGATTCGCGCGCTGCTGGTGAGCGACATCCAGGCGGCGTACGCGGGCGATCCGGCCGCGCAGCACATCACCGAGATCCTGCTCTGCTATCCCGGCGTGCTCGCGATGATGCACCACCGGCTCGCCCATGCGCTGCACCAGCTCGGTGTGCCGCTGCTCGCGCGCTTCATCAACGAGATCGCGCATTCGGCCACCGGCATCGACATCCACCCCGGTGCGCAGATCGGCCCGAGCTTCTTCATCGACCACGGCACCGGCGTCGTGATCGGCGAAACCGCGATCATCGGCGAGCGCGTGCGCGTGTACCAGGCCGTCACGCTCGGCGCGAAGAGCTTCCCGGCCGACGGCGACGGCGCGCTGGTGAAGGGCAACGCACGCCATCCGATCGTCGAGGACGACGTGGTGATCTACGCGGGTGCGACGATTCTCGGCCGCGTGACGATCGGGCGCGGCTCGGTGATCGGCGGCAACGTGTGGCTCACGCACAGCGTGCCGCCCGGCACGAGCGTCGCGCAGGGCAAGGTCCGCGAGGGCGGCAGCGCCGAGAAGCCGTAACGCGGCGGGCGAGCGGGGCCGCGCGCGGTCGCGCGACATCCGACGCAGCGGCCGGCGCGGCGGCCGACGACCGGCCTCGCGGTCAGCGAGGCGACATGCGTTTCATCCCGGATACCGGATACTGGATACCGGTTGCCAGCGGCTGCAGGCAGCGCGCTGCGCCGCCGCTTATCCGGCGTCAATGCTTGCCGGCCGGCGATCGGTGCTTGTACAGCACGTCCTGATCGACGCGGATCAGGTTCTGCCCCGCATCGACGACGAAATCCACGCCGTTGTAGGCGCTGCCGGTGAGCAGCAGGATCGCGCTCGCCACGTCGTCGGGGCCGGCGATGCGCGCGAGCGGTGTCGACGCGCGGCTCGCGTGTTCGAAGTCGGCCTGCGTTTGATCGTCGCTTGGCAGCATCAGCCCCGGGAACACCGCGTTCACGCGCAGCACCGGCGCCGACGAAAGCGCGAGCATCTGCGTGAGGTTGCCGAGCGCCGCCTTCGCGACCGTGTAGCTGAAGTGGTCGCGGTGGAAGTTCTCCTTGATCTTCTGATCGACCACGTTGACCACGACGCCCTGCGCGCCGGCCGCGCGCGCCCGCTCGTAGAACGCACGCGTGAGGAGGATCGGCGCGCGGCAGTTCACGGCCCACGCCTGATCGAACGCCGCGAGTTCGAAGCTCGGAAAATGGTCCTGCCAGAACACCGACGCATTGTTGACCAGCACGTCGAGGCGGCCGAAGCGCGCATACACCTGATCGATCAGCGCGCTGATCTGCGCGGCATCCGACAGGTCGGCCTGCAGCGCGACTGAATCGTGCCCGCGTTCGGCGATCGCGCGGGCAGCCGTATGGGCGGCGTCGGCCGAGCGATCGTAGTGGATCGCGGTGCGGTAGCCGTGATCGGCGAAATACTCGGCGAATGCGCGCCCGGCCCGGCGCGCGGCGCCGGTCACGAGCACGACGGGCGTGTTCGCCGCTTGCTTCAGGGGCTGCATTACGTGTTGGTGAGGTTGACTGAAGAAGGGTTCGCGACGATCGACAGGAATTCGCGCCGCGTCGACGGATCGGTGCGGAACGTGCCGAGCATGCGCGACGTGACCATTTCCACGCCGGGCTTGTGCACGCCGCGCGTCGAGATGCACTGGTGCGCGGCTTCGAGGATCACGCCGACGCCCTTCGGCTGCAGCACGTCGAACAGCGTATCGGCGATCTGCACGGTCATCTTTTCCTGGATCTGCAGGCGCTTGGCGAAGGCATCGACGAGGCGCGCGAGCTTCGAGATGCCGACGACGCGATGGTTCGGCAGATAGGCCACGTGCGCACGGCCGATGATCGGCACCATGTGATGCTCGCAGTAGCTCTCGAAGCGGATGTCCTTCAGCACGATCATTTCGTCGTAGCCGTCGACTTCGCTGAAGGTGCGCGCGAGGATGTCGCGCGGCTCCAGCGCATAGCCGGCGAAGAACTGCTCGTATGCGCGCACGACCCGCGCCGGGGTGTCGAGCAGGCCTTCGCGGGCCGGATCGTCGCCGGCCCAGCGCAGCAGCACGCGAACGGCATCCTCGGCTTCTTCCCGGGTCGGCCGGGAGGCGGCCGGTTCGGGCCGCGTGGTTTTCTTACCCATCTTCTGATCGCTCCATCGAATGCAGCCGCCAGCGGCGGCGCGGATATCCGGACATTGTTTCATGCTTTGGCCGCCCGTGCGTACGTGCGTACCGCCTGCCGCGCGCCTCCGCTACTTCGGCCATTCGTCCTGCTCGTCGTTGAACAGCGACGCGACGACGCCGCGCAGCCACGCGGTGCGCGGATCGTTGTGGAACTTGCGATGCCAGTGCTGCTTCAGGTCGAAGCGCGGCAGCGGCAGCGGCGGCTCGACCGGCACGATGAACGCGTGCTCGGCCGCATACGCGTAGCCGATCGCATGCGGCACGGTCGCGATCAGGTCGGTGCGGCTCAGGATGAACGGCAGGCTCATGAAGTGCGGCGTCTCGAGCACCGCGCGGCGCTGCATGCGCTGCTTCGCGAGGTGTTTCTCGAGCACTTCCTGGCTGCGGCCTTCGGCGCGCACCACCGCATGTCCGCAGCCGAGGAACTGCTCGATCGTCAGCGGGCGCGCGTGTTCGAGCGGATGGCCGCGCCGCATCAGGCAGACGAACCGGTGCGTGAACAGCCGCTGCTGGAAGAAGTTGTTGCCGTCGAGATCGGGGAAATAGCCGACCGCCAGATCGATCGAGCCGGCTTCGAGCCCGCGGCCCACTTCGTCGTGCGACAGCGATACCGAACGCAGGTTCGCGTGCGGCGCCAGGCTCGCGAAGGCCTGCAGCAGCTTCGGCAGGAACACGATCTCGCCGACGTCCGACAGCGCGATCGAGAACGTATGCATGCTCGCTGCCGGATCGAAGTCGTGCGGCGCGACCAGGCCGCGCTCGATCTGCGCGAGCGCGTCGCGCGCGGCCGGCAGCAATGCCAGCGCGCGCGGCGTCGGCTCCATCCCGCGCGACGTGCGCACGAACAGCGGATCGCCGAAGTAGGCGCGCAGCCGGCCGAGCGCCGTGCTCACGCGCGGCTGGCTCACGCCGAGCAGGTCGCCGGCGCGGCTCACGTTGCGCGTGTCGTCGAGCGCGACGAGATAGGGAATCAGGTTCAGATCGAGCGCGTCCATCGCCGGGCCAATATCTTGAAAATGAATAGAACATATCCGCTGAATCGCGTTGCCGGATAGTCGGGAAAGCGCTGAAATGTGTTCCACGATTCGAATTAATGTTCAGGAGACGAACAATGCGCACCCAGGTCGCCATCATCGGCGCCGGTCCTTCCGGCCTTTTGCTTTCCCATCTGCTGCGCCTGCAAGGCGTCGATTCCATCCTCGTCGAAGCCCGCTCGCGGGAATACTGCGAGAACCGCATTCGCGCCGGCGTGCTCGAGCAGGGAACGGTCGACACGCTGAACGAAGCCGGCCTCGGCGACCGGATGCGGCGCGAGGGGCTCGAACATCACGGCATCGAGCTTCTGTTCTCCGGCCAGCGTCACCGGATCGACCTGAGCGGGCTGACCGGCGGCCGCGCGATCACCGTCTACAGCCAGCACGAGGTCGTGCGCGACCTGATCGCGGTCGGCGATACGCACGGCCATCAGATGCACTTCGACGTCTCGGACGTGGCGCTGCACGACGTGGAGAGCGACCGTCCGTTCGTCACGTTCACCCACGCGGACGGCCGCGCCGAGCGCATCGACTGCGACTACATCGCCGGCTGCGACGGCTTTCACGGCATCGCGCGGCAGACGGTCCCCGCCGAGAAGCTGAACACGTTCGAACGCGTCTATCCGTTCGCGTGGCTCGGCATCCTCGCGGATGCGGCGCCGTCGCTCGACGAGCTCGTGTACGCGCATCACGACAACGGCTTCGCGCTGTTCTCGATGCGCTCGCCGACGGTCACGCGCCTCTATCTGCAATGCCGGCCCAACGAAGACCTCGCCGAATGGTCCGACGCGCGCATCTGGGACGAACTGCACACGCGTTTCTCGAACGACACCGGCTGGACGCCGACCGAAGGCCCGATCACGCAGAAGAGCGTGACGCCGATGCGCAGCTTCGTGTCGGAGACCATGCAGCACGGCCGGCTGTTCCTCGCCGGCGACGCCGCGCACATCGTGCCGCCGACCGGCGCCAAGGGGATGAACCTCGCGGTCGCCGACGTGCGCGTGCTGTCCCGCGCGCTCGGCGCGCGCTACCGCGATGGCGACGCCGCGCCGCTCGAGCGCTACTCGGCGACCTGCCTCGAACGCATCTGGCGCGCCGAGCATTTCTCCTACTTCATGACGAACATGCTGCATTCGTCGCCCGACGATTCGCCGTTCGTCAATCGCCTGAAGTTCGCCGAGCTGAAGTACGTGACGCGCTCGCGGGCCGCCGCGCAGTCGCTCGCCGAAAACTACGTCGGCCTGCCGTTCGACGACCAGCTCGCCTCCGATGCAACCCGCCTTGACAACGCGCTGTGCGCGACTCTATGATCGGCAATCGTTCGCTAATCGAATCAAGGTTCGATAGGCGAACAAAAGCCGAGGGTCGACGACGGCCTGCGGCGCGGCACGCGCTCCGCGTGTCACTTCGACAGGCCGCGCATCGTGCCGCGGGTTCGTATCAGGAAGAGACATGGTCAACAAGATTTTCGAATCGCTTCAAGCGGCGGTGGCGGACGTTCACGACGGCGCGACCATCATGATCGGCGGCTTCGGTACGGCGGGCATGCCGTCCGAGCTGATCGACGCGCTGATCGAGCAGGGCGCGCGCGGCCTGACGATCGTCAACAACAACGCGGGCAACGGCGAGACGGGGCTGGCGGCGCTGCTGAAAGCCAAGCGCGTTCGCAAGATCATCTGCTCGTTTCCGCGCCAGAGCGATTCGCAGGTGTTCGATGGGCTGTACCGTGCGGGCGAGATCGAGCTGGAGCTCGTGCCGCAGGGCAACCTCGCCGAGCGGATCCGCGCGGCCGGCGCCGGCATCGGCGGCTTCTTCACGCCGACGGGTTTCGGCACGAAGCTCGCCGAAGGCAAGGAAACGCGCGTGATCGACGGCAAGTCGTACGTGTTCGAAACGCCGATCCATGCGGACTTCGCGCTGGTGAAGGCGTACAAGGGCGACCGCTGGGGCAATCTCGTCTATCGCAAGACGGCGCGCAACTTCGGGCCGATCATGGCCAGCGCGGCGAAGGTCGCGATCGTACAGGTGTCGGAAGTCGTGCCGCTCGGCGCGCTGAACCCGGAACACATCGTGACGCCGGGCATTTTCGTGCAGCGCGTCGTCGAAGTGCCGCAGGCCGCGCATGCGGCCGAGCTGGCTGCCGAACGCGCCTCGCAAGCCGCCTGACGGCCCGAACCTCGTATGGGACCGGCGTTCGCGCGGCAGCGCCCGCGCCGGTCGACAGGAGAACCGAAATGAAACGACTGACCCGCGATGAAATGGCCAAGCGCGTCGCCCAGGACATCCCCGAAGGCGCGTACGTGAACCTCGGCATCGGCGTGCCGACGCTGGTGGCGAACCACCTCGATCCGAGCAAGGAGATCTTCCTGCACAGCGAGAACGGCCTGCTCGGGATGGGCCCGGCGCCCGCGCCCGGCGACGAGGACGACGAACTGATCAACGCCGGCAAGCAGCACGTGACGCTGCTCACCGGCGGCGCGTATTTCCACCACGCGGATTCGTTCGCGATGATGCGCGGCGGCCATCTCGACTACTGCGTGCTCGGCGCGTTCCAGGTGTCGGCGGACGGCGACCTCGCGAACTGGCATACCGGCGCGCCCGACGCGATTCCGGCCGTCGGCGGCGCGATGGATCTCGCGATCGGCGCGAAGCAGGTGTTCGTGATGATGGAGCACCTGACGAAGCAGGGCGAGAGCAAGATCGTCGCGCAGTGCTCGTATCCGGTGACGGGCGTGCAGTGCGTGAGCCGCATCTATACGGATCTTGCGGTGCTCGACGTGACGGCCGACGGTCTCGCGGTGAGCGAGATCTTCACCGACCTGTCGTTCGACGAACTGCGCAAGCTGACCGGCGTGCCGCTGATCGACGCGACGCGCAAGGCGGCGGCCTGAACGGCAAGCGGGCCGGCGTGCGCGTTCGATCGCACGCCGGCCCGCTTCGGTAGACAATAGCCGCACGCCGTTTTTCCACTCTGACGCCATGCTCGAAGACAGCGCCCGCCTCACTTCCCTCATCTGCGGCACCGAGCCGCTCAACCGGATCTGGTCGCCGCGTGCGACGATCCAGCGGATGCTCGACGTCGAGGCGGCGCTCGCCCGTGCGCTCGCCGCGCAGCAGGTGATTCCCGCGGCGGCGGTCGCGCCGATCGAACGCGCCTGCGACGCCGGCCGGCTCGACGGCGACGCGCTCGCACAGGGCGCCGCGCTCGGCGGCAATCTGGCGATTCCGCTCGTCAAGCAGCTCACCGCGCTGGTGAAGGCCGACGACCCGGAAGCCGCCAAGTTCGTGCACTGGGGCGCGACCAGCCAGGACATCATCGACACCGCGACCGTGCTGCAGCTGCGCGACACGCTCGACGTGCTCGAGCCGCTGCTCGACGAAGCGTGCGCGTCGCTCGCGACGCTCGCTCGCGCGCATCGCGCGACGCCGATGATCGGCCGCACATGGCTGCAGCAGGCGCTCCCCATCACGCTCGGCCTCAAGTTCGCGCAATGGCTCGATGCGCTGCTGCGTCATCGCACGCGCTTCGCCGAATTGCGCGAACGTGCGCTGGTGCTGCAGTTCGGCGGGGCGGCCGGCACGCTCGCGAGCCTGCGGGAACACGCGGCCGGCGTGAGCGCCGCGCTCGCGGCCGATTTGAAGCTCGCGCTGCCGGCCGTGCCGTGGCATACGCAGCGCGATCGCATCGCGGAAGCCGCGTCGTGTTTCGGGATGCTCGTCGGCACGCTCGGCAAGATCGCGCGCGACGTGTCGCTGCAGATGCAGACCGAAGTGGGCGAGCTCGGCGAACCGGCCGCGGCCGGCAAAGGCGGCTCGTCGACGATGCCGCACAAGCGCAACCCGGTCGGCTGCGCGGCGGTGCTCACCGCCGCGACGCGCGCGCCGAACCTCGTGGCGACCGTGTTCGCGGCGATGGTGCAGGAGCATGAGCGCGCGCTCGGCGGCTGGCAGGCCGAATGGGACGCGCTGCCCGACCTCGCGCGCCTGACCGGCGGCGCGCTCGCGCAGATCGCGCAGATCGCCGCGGGCCTCGACGTCAACACCGAGCGCCTCGCCGCGAACCTCGACGTCACGCACGGGCTGATCCTCGGCGAAGCCGTGATGCTCGCGCTCGGCGACCGGATCGGCCGGCTCGATGCGCACCATGTCGTCGAGCATGCGTCGAAGCAGGCCGTGCGCACCGGCGCGACGCTGTTCGACGTGCTCGCGGCGGATCCGGCCGTATCCGCCCACCTGTCGCGCGACGCGCTCGCGCAGCTGCTCGATCCCGCTCATTACGTCGGCGAGGCGCACGCCTACGTCGACGCCGTGCTCGCGCTGCACGCGGGCGCGCAATAACCAGGAGAACCAAGAGATGCCTTTCGCCACTGTCAACGGCGTGAAACTGCATTACCGGATCGACCGTGCCGCGCGCGCCGACGCGCCGTGGCTCGTCTTCTCGAACTCGCTCGGCGCGGATCTGCAGATGTGGGCGCCGCAGATTCGCCCGCTCACGCAGCACTTCAACGTGCTGCGCTACGACACCCGCGGCCACGGCCATTCCGAAGCGCCGGCCGGTTCGTACACGATCGATCAGCTCGCAGGCGACGTGATCGGTCTGCTCGACCATGTCGGCATCGAGCGCGCGTGTTTCTGCGGGATCTCGATGGGCGGCTTGACCGGCGCCGCGCTCGCCGCGCGCTTTCCGGCGCGTGTCGTGCGCGCCGTGCTCGCCAACACGTCCGCAAAGATCGGTTCGCCGGAAGTGTGGGCGCCGCGTGCGCAGAAGGCGCGCGCCGAAGGGATGGCCGCGCTCGCCGATGCGGTGCTGCCGCGCTGGTTCACCGACGCGTTCGTCGAACGCGAGCCGCGCCTGTTCGACGCGATCCGCGACACCTTCGTGCATACCGACAAGGACGGCTATGCGGCGAACTGCGACGCGCTGAATGCAGCCGACCTGCGCGACGAAGTGAAGGGCATTGCGCTGCCGGTGCTCGTCGTGACCGGCGCGAAGGACATGTCGACGCCGCCCGACCAGGGCCGTGCGCTGGCCGCCGCGATTCCCGGCGCGCGTCACGTCGAATTCGACGGCGCGCACATTTCCAACATCGAGTGCGCCGACGGTTTCAATCGCGCGCTGCTCAACTTCCTGACCGCGTGAGGCGCCGACGATGGACGACCAGCAACGCTACGAAGCGGGGATGAAGGTGCGTCGCGCGGTGCTCGGCGACGCGCACGTCGATCGCTCGCTCGAAAACCGCACCGAAGTGACCGAGGAATTCCAGAACCTGATCACGCGCTACGCATGGGGCGAGATCTGGACGCGCGACGGCCTGCCGCGCCATACGCGCAGCCTGCTGACCATCGCGATGATGGTCGCGCTGAACCGCGGCGAGGAGCTTGCGCTGCACCTGCGCGCGGCGCGCAACAACGGCGTGACGCGCGACGAAATCAAGGAAGTGCTGCTGCAGACTGCGATCTACTGCGGCGTGCCGGCCGCGAACTCGGCGTTTCATCTCGCCGACAAGATCTTCAAGGAGCAGGACGCCGCCGCATAGGCGAGGCCGGCGCGCGCGCCGGCACCGCTTCGCTCGCGCGCCGCGCCGAGGCCGGCGCAGCGTGACGAGCACAACAAGTACGATAAGCACGACGAGCAATGAACGCGCCGGCAGCGTACCGGTGCGCGAGCGAAGGAAAGGCGCGGTCGGAAGGCCGCGCGAGTTGCATCCATATCAATGCAGGAGCGGACCGAAGCGAGCGCCGAAGCGCAGCGTCGGCCGACAAGGAGACTAGCGATGAATCGCACCCCCGTGGTCGATGTTCAGACCTTCATCAACGAGCAGCCGTTCGGCGGTTTTCAGTGGCTCGTGTTCCTCATGTGTTTCGTGATCGTGCTGCTCGACGGCTTCGATACGGCCGCGATCGGCTTCATTGCGCCGTCGCTGCTCGGCGAATGGAACCTCAGCAAGCCCGATCTCGCGCCGGTGCTGAGCGCCGCGCTGTTCGGCCTCGCGTGCGGCGCGCTCGTGTCCGGTCCGCTGTCCGACCGCCTCGGGCGGCGTTCGCTGCTGCTCGGGTCGGTGTTCCTGTTCGGCGTCGCGTGCTTCGCTTCCGCCTTCTCGACCACCATCGGGCACCTGACGGTGCTGCGGTTCATCACCGGCGTCGGCCTTGGCGCCGCGATGCCGAACGCCGTCACGATGATGGGCGAGTTCTGCCCGGACAAGCGCCGCGCGACCGTGATCAATCTGATGTTCTGCGGTTTTCCGCTCGGCGCCGCGTTCGGCGGTTTTCTCGCGGCGTGGATGATTCCGCATTTCGGCTGGCGCAGCGTGCTGCTGCTCGGCGGCGTGACGCCGTTGCTGCTCGGCGTGCTGTTGCTGCTGAAGATGCCCGAGTCGGTGCGCTTCATGGTCGCGCACGGCCGCAGCGTCGAGCGCATTCGCGCGACGCTCGCGCGCATCTCGCGCGATGCGCTGAATGCCGGCTCGTTCGCGCTGACCGAAACGGCGCCGCAGACGGGCGGCAAGGGGCTCGGCGTCGTGATGTCGCGCGCGTACCTCGCCGGCTCGGTGATGCTGTGGGTTGCGTACTTCATGGGGCTCGTCATCTTCTACGCGTCGATCAACTGGATGCCGATTCTGCTGAAGGATGCCGGCCTCGCGCCGAAGAGCGCGACGCTGATTTCCGCGCTGTTCCCGCTCGGCGGCGTCGGCGCGGTGCTGTGCGGCGTGCTGATGGACCGCTTCAACGCGAACCGCGTGATCGCCGTCTGCTACGCGCTGACCGCGATCAGCGTGTACGCGATCGGACAGGCCGCCGGCAATGTGGGGCTGCTGGTGTTGGTCGTGTTCGTCGCGGGCGTGCTGATGAACACCGCGCAGTCGTCGATGCCGGCGCTTGCCGCCGCGTTCTACCCGACCGAAGGGCGCGGCACGGGCGTCGCATGGATGCTGGGCGTGGGACGCTTCGGCGGGATTGCCGGGTCGTTCCTCGTCGCGGAACTGACGCGCCGGCATTTCTCGTTCGCGTCGGTGTTCGCGACGATCGCGGTGGCCGGCCTGCTCGCATGCGTCGCGCTGCTCATCAAGCAGATGGCGCGGCCGCACGGCGCCGCGCAACCGGCCGGGAAGGTCGAGTCGCTCGGGCATTGACCGCGAGCGTGGCGGGCGACGCACCGGGTTCGTTGGTGCGGCGCGGGCCGGCGCGGTGAGCGACGGCCGACGACGGATCGGGCCGCTTCGGCGGCCCGTCGCTATTGCGGCCGGTGCGCCGCTATTCCTCGGCGTCGTGTTCCTTGACGAAATTTCGCAGATACGCGCGCAGCGCCGCCTCCTGGCTGCGATGATCGATGTGGCTGGCGGCGCCTATTTCGGCTTCGTCGCCGAACAGTGTCGGCGGCGCGCAGTACGTGCCCACTTCGACGTTTTCGCGCAGCACGCGGATGTCGTGCGTGAGCGGGCGATATTCGGCGACCCAGTGCATGCCTTCGATATGCTCGCCGGCCTTCAGCAGTGGCTTCATCGACAACCTCCGTGCAGAGCAGCGGTGCAGCCGCTTAAGCGGCTGCACGCGTCCGTACGCGAAGGGTACGCCTGCGCCGCACGAAGCTCAACGGGCGCACTTGTGAGTGCTTACTGCGGTAGCAAGTGGATGACGAGCGGATACAGCGACAGGACCAGCAGCGCGGCCATCGTGACGTTGAAGATGCGCAGCGCGCGGCGGTTCGACAGGAAGCGGCGCAGGCCCTGGCCGAAGGCGGCCCACAGGCTGATGCACGGAAAGCCGATCATGACGAACACGACGGCCATCCACGCGGCGTTCATGCCGTAGTCGGCTGACAGGCGGATCGTCGTCGCGGCGGTCAGCACCATCATCCACGCTTTCGGGTTCACCCACTGGAACGCGGCGGCTTCGACGAACGTCATCGGCCGCGGCTTCGCGCCGTGCGCCTTTACCTCCCCGGACGTGCCGATTCGCCATGCGAGATACAGCAGATAGGCGACGCTCGCGACTTCGAGAATCGTATACAGGAACGGCACGCGGCGGAACGCTTCGCCGAGGCCGAAGCCGACGCAGAGCATCAGGATCGCAACGCCGCTGCTGATGCCGAACAGGTGCGGCATCGTGCGGCGGAAACCGAAGTTGACGCCGGACGCGAGCAGCATCGTGTTATTCGGGCCTGGCGTGATCGACGTGACGAGCGCGAACAGCATGCCGGCCGGCAATGCGCTGAGGGTGAGGAATTCCATCGCGAAGTTCTCCATTCGTGTTCGAGGCTGGGATGGAGTCAGTGTAGCGACGGGTTTATGTACAGTACCGGTACAGTTGGATTGACGATTGCCGGTACGGAGGGGTGGTTGTTGTCGTCGGCCGATGGGCTGGTGTTGTCTCTCAGAAAAGATGTCCGCAGTCTCAATAAGTTGTCTTTGAATAATTGGCTACCTGCCACGTGCAAGGGATGTGATCCATATCGGTGGGCAGAAAATGATCGGAGAATATTTGGCGATGGTGGTATATGACGCAATGTTTGATCGACGTTGTCACATCGGAGGCGCTCATCCGCCATTCAACGTGCGATTTCGCCCGCGCACAAAGCATCGTCGATCGCAACCGTCAAGCAGCGCATGGCAGCGATCTGTCACATGTTCGACGGGCTCGTCACCGGCCAAGATGGACCGTACATTCCGCCGCGCCGGTGAAGGGCCCGACCTACACCACAAAGCAGGGCAAGATGCCAGTGCTCGACGCGACTGAAGCGGAGTAACTGCTCGACAGTATCGATGTGAGGATGCCGGTCGGGCTGCGTGACCGCGCACGGATCGCGTTGATGGTGTTTTCGTTCACGCAGATCGGCGCAGCGCTCACGATGCGGGTCGACGACGTCTATGTGCAACAGCGCTGGCTGTAGGTGCATCTGTACGAAAAACGCGGCAAGGCGCTCACGATGTCGTGTCATCACACGCTCGAAGCGTACATGCATGCATACCTCGAGGGCATTGGCCTGGCTGCTGAGCCGAAGCTCGACCTGATCCTGCAACGCACGGCCGCGCTCGGCATGCGCGGCAAGGTCACGATCAGCCACGGCTTCTGCCTCGGCGACCTCGCCGAACGCGAGCGCGACGCGCTGCTCGCGCGGATGGCCGAGCTGCGCGTCGCGATCGTCACGACCGCGCCGGCCGCGGTGCCGATGCCGTCGGTCGCCGCGTGCCGCGCGGCGGGCGTGACGGTCATCGGCGGCAACGACGGCGTGCGCGATACGTGGACGCCGTTCGGTTCGCCCGACATGCTGGAGCGCGCGATGCTGATCGCGATGCGCGACGATTTCCGACGCGACGACGCGCTCGAAGTCGCGCTCGACTGCGTGACCCACGGCGGCGCGCGCGGCTGCGGCTTCGTCGACTACGGCCTGGAGGCCGGCAAGCGCGCCGACGTCGTGCTCGTCGATGTGGCGACGTTCGCGGAAGCCGTAGTCGCGCGGCCGCTGCGGCGGCTCGTCGTGTCGTCGGGGAAGATCGTTGCGCGCGACGGCGTGCTGCTCTGAGCGCAATGCCGCCGCACGCGCTTAGTGCTGCTCGTGCTCGAGCATCGTCGCCAGCGCTTTCGTCAGTTCATTGACCACCGGATCGGCGGTCGGCCGGTGCAGGATCGCGATGTCCATGTTCTCGATCGGCGCGAAGCCCTGCGTCGCGGTCAACACGACGTGCTCGTCGGTGACCGCGCGCGCGGGCAGCACGCTGATGCCGAGGCCGTCCGCGACGGCCGCCTGGATGCCGCTCAGGCTCGACGTCGTGAACGCGATGCGCCAGCGCCGGCCGCGCGCCTCGATCGCCTCGATCATGTCGTCGCGATAAAGCCCGCGCGGCGGAAACGCGACGATCGGCAACGGATCGAGATCGATCGACGGATGCCGCGCGCTGTCGATCCAGCGCAGCTTCTCGGGCCAGCGCACGACCGCCTCGCGGCTGCCGCGCCGCTGCTTGATCAGCACCAGGTCGAGTTCGCCGCGATCGTACGCGGCGCTGACGTCGCGGCTCAGCCCGCACGTGACTTCCAGCTTCACCTGCGGATGATCGCGCTTGAACGCCGCGAGCGCGTGCGTCGTGCGGCCCGCCGCGAAATCGTCGGGCACGCCGAGCCGGATCGTCAGCGCGACGGTGGCGCCCGTCAGCGCTTCGAGCATCTCGTCGTTCAACGCGAGCATGCGGCGCGCGTAGCTCAGCACGGTCACGCCCGCGTCGGTCGGCCGGACGTCGCGCGTGCCGCGGTCGAGCAGCCGGTGTCCGGCGATCTCCTCGAGCCGCCGCACCTTCTGGCTGACGGTCGACTGCGTCGAATGCAGCCGTGCGGAGGCCGTCGTGAAACTGCCGCAATCCGCGACCATCACGAGCGCGCGCAGCAGGTCGAGGTCGAACAGGGGTCTATTCATTTCCGCACTTGTTTGGATCGCCGCATTTCATTTTCAACTATCGGTGGGCGATTTTTAACATGGCCGGTGCGCGTCGGCAACCGCGATTGATGTGGAGGCTGCACGCCATTACGCACTTCAACGCAGCGCTGGCGCGTGCGCTGGATGGGCGCGCTCGGCGGCCGCCTCTGGCGGAAGCGCGCGGTGCGTCGATGTAGCGGGATACGACGGATCGGTCGACACTGAACGCCCCGGAAACCGCGCGTTAGCGGCCAGGCATAAGTTGCTCGGCGCGGTGACCGCTTCAGGTCTGGTGTCGGCCGGCGCCCGGCTTGAAGCGCGAGCCGAGCCGGTAACGATTGCCCGGATGCACGAAGTGCACGAACGTGACGGGTAAGCCGTTCGTCCAGGTGCGACGCGTGAGCGTCAGGCACGGCTCGTCGGCGGGCATGTCGAGCAGCCGTGCCTGCTCGCCGGTCGGCAGCGACGCGTCGACGACGTGCTCGATTTCGAGTTCGTGGTGCGACACGTTGTTGAACAGGTATTCGGACGGCGGCTCGACTTCGAAATCCTGATCGATGAAACCGGGCGCGGCGGCCGGATTGACGTAGCGGTCCTCGAGCTGGATCGGGCGGCCGTTCTCCTCGTGCACGCACACCACGTGAAAGACCGGCGTGTTGACGTCGAGCCCGAACGCGGCGGCCACGTCGAACGACGCGGGCTCGCGCGCGCGGCTCAGTACGCGACAGCGGTATTCGTGGCCGCGCGCGCGAATCTCGTCGCGGATGTGCGCGATCATCAGCAGGTTCGACTGCGGCTTCGCTTCGGCGACGAAGGTGCCGACGCCGGAGATCCGCTCGAGCACGCCTTCCTCGGTCAGCTCGCGCAGCGCGCGATTGACCGTCATGCGCGCGACGCCGAAGCGCGCGGCGAGATCGAGCTCGGATGGAATGCGCTCGCCCGTGCGCCATTCGCCCGACGCGACGTTCCGGCGAACGAGCGTCTTGATCTGCCGGAACGGTGCGGTGGCCTTCGTGACCATCGGTGGATCCTCGCGCGTAGAAGTGACGACGCTAGCCGTCGTGACTGACGATGACCAGGATCTCCGCCTGCGGGGTGCCGACGCTGCGCGTGCGGTGCGGGATCAGTGCGTTGAAATAGACTGAATCGCCGGTCGCGAGTTGCACCGTCTCGTTGGGAAATTCGATCTCGACGCGCCCCTTGTGGACGAACGGGAATTCCCTGCATTCGTGCTCGCGAAACGTCGACGCCACGAATTCGTGCAGCGGCGGTACGACGAACGGCAGCGTCTTCTTCGGCGCGAGGCCGGCGGCGATGCTTTTGGGGCGATGCGCGTCGTGGCCGGCGGCCGCTCCCATTGCCGTGCGCTCGCCGGCACGCGTGACGGTGTGCGGCTCAGCCGGCCGGCAGGTTGCGGACGTCGGCCGTCGGCTCGGCGCCGAACGCGTCGCTGAGCGCGTAGCGGATCAGATGCCGCGCGGCCTCGTCGGGCGTCGACAGCGCGCCGCTCGCTTTCAGCGCGTCGAATTTTTCTCGCATCGGGAAGTTGGCTTCGCTGGTCGAGCGGATCGTTGCCTGCATGCCGGTGTCGACGACACCCGGCGCGACGCTGCAGATCCGCAGCGCGCGGTTCGCGTCGAGCGCGACGGCGCGCGCGTGGTGATCGAGCGCGGCCTTCGTCGCGCAGTAGACGCTCCAGCCCGCGTATGCGTTGCGGGCGGCGCCGCTCGACACGTGCAGCACGCGGCATTCGGTCGGCGCCGATGCGGCTTGCACGAGCGCGGCCGACAGCATCAGCGGGGCGGCGACGTTCAGCGCGACCGCGCGCGCGACCAGCGCCGGGTCTTGCGCGGCCAGCGGGCCGATCGGATCGACGACGCCTGCGTTATTGAACAGCAGGACGAGCGATGCGCCGTCGACGAAGCTGCGCAGCGCGCCGCCGGCGAGCCAGGCCGCCACGGCCGCGGTGTCGGACAGGTCGAGCTCGGTCTCGACAAGGCGATCGCCGGCTGTTGCGGCGAGCGACGGATGCCGGCTGCGCGATACGCCGAGCACGGCGATGTCCTGCTGCAGCAATTGTTCGGCGAGCGATGCGCCGAGGCCGCGCGTATGTCCGGTGACGATGGCGCGCACGCTGGGTGCGCAAGCGGTTGCATTCATGGGGGTGAGCGAGTGTGCGGATGAGGGAGCGAACGTGCGGAGCGGAGGCGCGGCGGCACGGCAGGCGATGCGCCGATGCGCCGGCGCGAATGCGCGAGCGGATCGCGCAGCGTCGCGACGCGTGACGCGTATCGTAGCGCCGGCGTGCGCGACGCGCAAACGGGCAAACGGGCAAACGCACCGACGCACGAACGCACGAACGCGCCAATGCGCCAATGCGCCAATGCGCCAACGCCGACGCCGACGCCAACGCCAACGCCAACGCCAACGCCAACGCCAACGCCAACGCGCAAAGGCGCAAGGCGCAAGGCGCAAGGCGCAAAGGCGCAAAGGCGCAAGGGCGCAAGGGCGCAAGGGCGCAAGGGCGCAAGGGCGCAAGGGCGCAAGGGCGCAAGGGCGCAAGGGCGCAAGGGCGAATACGCCGGAGTGCAGAGACGCAGCGACGCCAGGGCACAAGGGCACAAGGGCACAAGGGCACAAGGGCACAAGGGCACAAGGGCACAAGGCCACGGCGCCGCCCGCAGCCAGAATCCACAGCAACGAACATCCCACCATCCCCCACCCGCCATACCGCCCTCCCGCCCCCGCTGCGGCAAGTCGGCGCGCCGTGCCCCGCACGCGCGCCGCGCGTCACCGCGCGAGCTATCATATGGCTCGCCCGTCCGCGCCGCCGGACCGGCGAGCCACCGATTCCCTTCACCCGCTGCACGTTGCGACGCCATCATGAACACCACGCCGGACCTGCCCACGCCCCGCGCCCTGCGCGAACTCACGCCTCTCGAGGCCCGCATTCTCGGGGTGCTCGTGGAGAAGCAGCACACGGTGCCGGACACCTATCCGCTGTCGCTGAACGCGCTGACCGCCGGCTGCAACCAGAAAACCGCGCGCTCGCCGGTGATGAGCGTCAGCGAGGACGAGGTCACGGCCGCGCTCGACGGGCTCAAGCACCTGAGCCTCGTGATGGAGGGCAGCAGCAGCCGCGTGCCGCGTTTCGAGCACAATATGAACCGCGTGCTCGGGATCCCGAGCCAGGCGATCGCGCTGCTGACGATCCTGCTGCTGCGCGGTCCGCAGACGGCCGCCGAGCTGCGCCTGAACAGCGCGCGCCTGCACGGCTTCGCCGACATCTCGTCGGTCGAGGCATTCCTCGACGAGCTCGTGGCGCGCGCACAGCCGCTCGTCGTGCGGCTGCCGCGCGCGCCCGGTGCGCGCGAGAACCGCTGGATGCACCTGATGTGCGGCGACGTGAACCTCGCCGACTTCGCCGGTTCGGACGCGGGCGGCGGCGCGGATTCCGTTCCGCCGTCCGAGTTCGAGGCGCTGAAGGCCGAGCAGAAGCGGCTCGTCGATGAAGTGGCGCGCTTGAATGCGCTGGTTCAGCGCATGGCGACCGAGCTCGGCATCGACGTCGACGCGCCGGGCGACGCCGGCTGACCATCACGCGTCGGCCGCGCGCGCAGCCGCGTCAACCGCCGGCGTCGCGCATCGCGCACGCGTCGCCGAGGCTGGGCGGCAACGCATAGACGGCCGCGCGCGAATGCCATAATCGCGCTTGCCCATCATTTCGGATGTACCGCGGAGAATTTCCATGCATAACCTCGACAATCCCTCCCACGATCGCGAGGTAGGCAGCGCCGACGCGACGCAAGACACGACCCGCATCGACGACGTCCGCATCGGCGCCGTGCGCCCGCTGATCTCGCCCGCGCTGCTGCAGGACGAGCTGCCGGTGCCGGCCGGCACGCAGACGCTCGTCGAGGACACGCGGCGCGCGATCGGCGACATCCTGCACGGCCGCGACGACCGGCTGCTGGTCGTCGTCGGCCCGTGCTCGATCCACGACCACGACCAGGCGCTCGAGTACGCGCGCCGCCTGAAGGCCGCCGCCGACGCGCTGCAGGACGATCTGCTGATCACGATGCGCGTGTACTTCGAGAAGCCGCGCACGACGGTCGGCTGGAAGGGCTACATCAACGATCCGCGTCTGGACGGCAGCTTCCGCATCAACGAAGGGCTGCGCGCGGCACGACAGCTGCTGCTCGACATCAACGCGCTCGGCCTGCCGGCGTCGACCGAATTCCTCGACCTGCTGAGCCCGCAGTACATCGCGGATCTGATCGCGTGGGGCGCCATCGGCGCGCGCACCACCGAGAGCCAGAGCCATCGTCAGCTCGCATCGGGCCTGAGCTGCCCGATCGGCTTCAAGAACGGCACCGACGGCGGCGTGCAGGTCGCGGCCGATGCGATCGTCGCCGCGCGCGCGAGCCACGCGTTCATGGGAATGACGAAGATGGGCATGGCCGCGATCTTCGAGACGCGCGGCAACGACGACGCGCACGTGATCCTGCGCGGCGGCAAGAATGGTCCGAACTACGACGCCGAGCACGTCGAAGCGAGCTGCGCGGTGCTGCGCAAGAGCGGGTTGCGCGAGCAGGTGATGGTCGATTGCTCGCATGCGAACTCGAACAAGTCGCACGAGCGGCAGATCGACGTCGCGCAGGATCTCGCGCGCCAGCTGTCGCAGGGCGAGCAGCGCATCATCGGCGTGATGGTGGAGAGCCATCTCGAGGCCGGCCGTCAGGATCTGAAGCCGGGCGTGCCGCTGAAGTACGGCGTGTCGATCACCGATGCATGTCTGAGCTGGTCGCAGACGGAGCCGGTGCTCGACGTGCTCGCGCAAGCCGTGCGGCAGCGCCGCGGCGCGTCGCGCAACGCGTGACCTGTCCGTATCGGACCGCGGCGAAGTTCTGCCGCAGCCCGAGGACGTCCAGCGCGCACGAGGAATCGGCGTTTCGCAAGCCCGGCGTCCGCAGCGACGCCGAGCCGTTCGCATCGCGGCAAGCGCATCGACGAAGGCCGCGTCGCGCAAATTCGACGCTGCAGCAGCGATTCCGCCACGCCGCCGCGCGCGATCTTTTGATCTTCATCGAGCGCGATGCGCATCGGCGTCGCACGCTCAACGCACGATCGGGCGAATGCCGCTACCATGAACGCGTGTTGCACGCTGCGGGCCGGTCATGCCGGCTCGTCATGCACACCCGCGGCGGCGGCGAGTGTGGCCGTCACGCGTCCGACGAAGCGCGCGGTACTCACCGATCGGCCGTTATCCCGCGTCGCTTTGCTCCCGGAATCAACAACAACCGAACCGGAGTGCAATACGCATGAAGTTCTATAAAACCCTCATCGCAGCAACCGTCCTCGCGTCCAGCGTCAGCGCGCACGCGCAGATCGCCGGCTCGCAGCCGCTCAGCGTCACCGTCGAGCAATCGCAGGCGCTGCTCGAAGGCTGGAGCGTGAAGAAAAGCGTGCTCGGCAAGACCGTGTACAACGACGCGAACCAGAAGGTCGGCACGGTGCGCGACCTGATCGTCGCACCGGACGGCTCGGTGTCTGCGGCAATCGTGTCGGCCGGCGGCTTCCTCGGCGTTGCCGCGCATGACGTCGCGGTGCCGATCGCATCGCTCGACGTGCGCAACGGCAACATCTATCTGCCGGGCGCGACGAAGGCCGCGCTGAAGGCCACGCCGGCATTCCAGTACACGAAGGTGCCGTCGCCGCCGAAGCCGCGCAAGGTCGACGAGAAGCACTAACCCTCCGCGCCCGGTACGCAACGTGCTGGGCCGGGCCGAGCGCGCGCGATGTCGCCGCGCGCGTCGGCCCAGCGCCCATCCGCTGGCATCTACGTAATTCTACGTAGCGCTGCATACGTAGTTGTGCGCTTGTACGCCTCCCCCTTGCACGGAATACTACCGACCACCGCCGCACAACAGTGCGCGGCGACGCATCGACGTCACGCGGGTTCGGTCACACCTCTCGCCGAATCCACTTAAAACCACATAGGAGACGAGGAACCGCCATGAATCGGGCTTCCAGTACCTTGCTATGGACCGCGGTCGCGCTGCTCGGCGCCTTCGCGTTCGGCACGATCGCACTTGCGCACGGCGAACGCGTCAGCGCGCTGTGGATCGTGATCGCAGCAGTCTGTGTCTATCTGATCGCATATCGCTTCTACAGCCGTTTCATCGCCAGCAAGGTGATGCAGCTCGACGGGCTGCGGATGACGCCGGCCGTCAAATACAACGACGGCCTCGACTACGTACCGACCAACAAATACGTGCTGTTCGGCCATCACTTCGCCGCGATCGCCGGCGCCGGGCCGCTCGTCGGGCCGGTGCTCGCCGCGCAGATGGGCTACACGCCGGGGATGCTGTGGATCCTGGGCGGCGTCGTGTTCGCCGGCGCGGTGCAGGACTTCATCGTGCTGTTCATCTCGACGCGTCGCGACGGCCGCTCGCTCGGCGACCTCGTCAAGATGGAGCTCGGCACGGTGCCCGGCGTGATCGCGCTGTTCGGCGCGTTCCTGATCATGGTGATCATCCTCGCGGTGCTCGCGCTGATCGTCGTGAAGGCGCTGACGAATTCGCCGTGGGGCACGTTCACCGTCGCCGCGACGATTCCGATCGCGCTGTTCATGGGCATCTACACGCGCTACATCCGCCCGGGCCGCATCGGCGAAGTGTCGATCATCGGCTTCGTGCTGCTGATGGCGTCGATCGCGTTCGGTCAGGCCGTGCACGATTCGCCGACGCTCGCCGCATGGTTCACGTTCAGCGGCACGCAGCTCACCTGGATCCTGATCGGCTACGGCTTCATCGCGTCGGTGCTGCCGGTGTGGCTGCTGCTCGCGCCGCGTGACTACCTGTCGACGTTCCTGAAGATCGGCACGATCCTCGGCCTCGCGATCGGCATCCTGGTCGTCGCGCCGGAACTGAAGATGCCGGCGCTGACGAAGTTCGTCGACGGCACCGGCCCCGTCTGGTCGGGCAATCTGTTTCCGTTCCTGTTCATCACGATCGCGTGCGGCGCGGTGTCGGGCTTCCACGCGCTGATCTCGTCGGGCACGACGCCGAAGCTGATCGACAACGAAACCAACGCGCGCTTCATCGGCTATGGCGCGATGCTGATGGAATCGTTCGTCGCGATCATGGCGCTGGTCGCCGCATGCGTGATCGAGCCGGGCGTCTACTTCGCGATGAACGCGCCGGCGGCCGTGCTCGGCTCGACGCCGGAAGCGGTTGCCAACACCGTCACGCAATGGGGCTTCGTGCTGACGCCCGACATGCTCACGCAGACGGCGAAGGCCGTCGGCGAAACGACGATCATCGCCCGCGCGGGCGGCGCACCGACGCTGGCCGTCGGCATGGCGCACATCCTGCATCAGGTGATCGGCGGCGAAGCGATGATGGCGTTCTGGTATCACTTCGCGATCCTGTTCGAGGCGCTGTTCATCCTGACGGCCGTCGATGCAGGCACGCGCGCCGGCCGCTTCATGCTGCAGGATCTGCTCGGCACGTTCCACCCGGCGCTCAAGCGCACGGAATCGCTGCCGGCGAACCTGGTCGCCACCGCGCTGTGCGTGGCCGCGTGGGGCTACTTCCTGTATCAGGGCGTGGTCGATCCGCTCGGCGGCATCAACACGCTGTGGCCGCTGTTCGGCATCTCGAACCAGATGCTCGCCGCGATCGCGCTGGTGCTCGGCACCGTCGTGCTGTTCAAGATGAAGCGTGAGCGCTACGCATGGGTGACGATCGTGCCGACCGCATGGCTGCTGATCTGCACGCTCACGGCCGGCTGGCAGAAGATCTTCGACGCGAACCCGAAGGTCAGCTTCCTCGCGCATGCGGCCAAGCTGCAGGCGTCGGTGGACCAGGGCAAGGTGCTCGCGCCGGCGAAGTCGCTCGCGCAGATGAAGCGGATCATCTTCAACGACTACGTCGATGCGGCGCTGGCCGGGCTGTTCATCTTCGTCGTCGTGGCGATCGCGGTGTACGGGCTGCTCGCCGTGCTGCGCGCGCGCCGCGAGGCGAAGCCGAGCGTGCGCGAGACGCCGTACGAGCCGATGCCGGCCGCGCAGGCGCTCGGCAGCGGACGCTGACGGGAGGCCGCGATGTTCACCGATCTCGGCAGCGACCTGCGCAGCGCGGGCCGTTACCTCGGGCAGGCGTTGCGGCTGATGGTCGGGCTGCCCGACTACGACACCTACGTCGCGCACATGCGCGACACCCATCCGGACCGCGAGCCGATGACCTACGAGGAATTCTTCCGCGAGCGTCAGAACGCGCGATACGGGTCCGGGGCAGGGAAGTGTTGCTGAACCGGGCCGGCGCAGCCGGCCGGTAGCGGTCCGTGGACGGATCCGAAAGCGCCGCGAAGCGATTCGCGGCGCTTTTTCTTTGTGCGGACGGCGCGCGCGTACCGCGTCGTTTGACCGCGTTCGGCGCCGCGCGCGCGGCCGGCCGGTATCATAGGGCTCCGCCTTTTCCGATGAATCCGCGCAGGAGAATCCGTCGTGCATGCCGGTGAGCGTTTCAACAGTATTTCCCATCTCGTCGGCGCGGTGCTGTCGATCGCAGGGCTCGTCGCACTGGTGACGATGGGCGCGCTCGACCACGACCCGTACAAGATCGTGAGCTTCAGCGTGTACGGCGCGATGCTGATCCTGCTCTACGCGATTTCGACGCTGTACCACAGCGTACGCAAGCCGCGGCTCAAGGCGATCCTGCAGAAGTGCGATCACGCGGCCATCTACCTGCTGATCGCGGGCAGCTACACGCCGTTTACGCTCGTCACGCTGCGCGGCCCGTGGGGCTGGTCGCTGTTCGGCGTGAGCTGGGGGCTCGCCGCCTTCGGCATCGCGCAGGAACTGACGCTGGGGCGGCGCACGCGCATCGTGTCGATGGTGCTGTACGTGCTGATGGGCTGGCTCGCGCTCGTCGCGATCCGTCCGCTCGTGCATGCGCTGCCGCCGGTGGGCACCGTGTGGCTCGTGGCCGGCGGCATCATCTACAGCGTGGGCATCTACTTCTTCATCAACGACGAGCGCATTCGTCACGGGCACGGCATCTGGCATCTGTTCGTGCTGGCCGGCAGCCTGTGCCAGTTCGTCAGCGTCGCGATGTATGTCGCGTGAGCGCGACCGGGACGGCGTGCGTCACGCGCGCCCGTCCGCCGGCGCCGCGCTGCGCAGCGCGTTGAACCCGGCCCAGCCCCAGTAGACGCGATGATGCGCGATCAGCTCGTCGCGCAGGTCCATCACTTCGACGAGATCGACCTGATCGCCGTCCGGCGTGGCGCGCGGATATTCCCAGATCAGTTGGCGTCCGTTCGAAAAGAACTGGCCCGTGCGGTACCAGCGTCCAAGCCGGCTTCGCGGATCGCGCAGGCCGGCCGCGAAGAATGCGGCGATCGCCGTCTTGCCGTGGAGCACGCCTGACCCGTGCTCGGGCAGCGTGACGACGATCAGCGGCGTTTCGAGTATCGCGTCGGGCGCATACAGCGCCATCAGCGCGTCGAGGTCGCGCGCGACGACGGCGGCGTGCCAGTCGTGATGGATGCGCTGCGCGTGGGTATCGGTATCGGTCATCGCGGGCTGCTTCAGGTGTGGATAACGACGCGACTGTACCGATCCGCCGCCGCCGGATGTTTCACCGCGAGCCGAAACGTCGATGCGCCGCGCTCAGCCGGCCAGCGCTTCGAGGTTCAGCGAATGCGAGTGGCCGATCCACACCGCGCTGTCGCGATGGTCGCGCAGTTCGTCGTCGGTGTTCGGGTGTAGCAGGATGTCGAGCTTGCCGTGATTGAGCACGAGCCACGGCACGATCTCGTCGAAGCGCGCGGCACCGAACGCGATCTGGTACGACCACGCGGGATGCGGGCCGACGAGACGTTCATGAAAGCGGCCGAGCTCGACGCTCGCGCCGAACCGCTCGTCGATGACGGCGCGCAGCGCCCACGCGGCGTCGCGG
Organism: Burkholderia sp. MBR-1; assembly: GCF_013822785.1. Taxonomy (NCBI): domain Bacteria; kingdom Pseudomonadati; phylum Pseudomonadota; class Betaproteobacteria; order Burkholderiales; family Burkholderiaceae; genus Burkholderia; species Burkholderia sp. MBR-1. The sequence continues at coordinate 1,890,557 of NZ_CP053610.1, read as the reverse complement.
CTCGCGGCGTCGAAGTAGACGTGGGCATGCCAGCTGACGATGGCGGCGGGGTCGATGATGGCCATGGTAGTGCTCGGGAAATGAATGCGCGCAGAGGTTGCGGGATGCGACCGGTGCGCAATTATCGCGCGACCTCGCCGCGCGGGTATCGTCGCCGCGCGCCGATTCGGCCCGGAAGATTGTCACGCATCAGACGCGGCGCGTTCGCTCGCTGAGGCGTTGCGCGGGCGTGCCGGTGCATCCGGCATCGCGCCGTCGCATACCGCACCGGCCCACCGGCGGAGGCAATCTCCACCGCAATAGATCGTTTCGGAAACTGCAAGAGCGCTCTGCGCGCCGGTTCGCAGTTCCGCGAAGACGCGATCATGTCATTGAACGCATTAAGGAAATGAGGGCCGGGCGGCAGCGGTAAGCGGCGTGGCGCGCGCTTCGATTTCGCCGCCGAAAATGTCCATTGCGAAATCGGCTATTCAAGCGCACGGCCGTGCGCAATACGATTATCGGGCCGCATCGACACCGATGATCGATGCGTACGCAACCATCTGGAGGCCAATATGCGATCCCTCGTTTCCCTTGCTGCTCTGTCCGTCACGCTTGCCGCGGTGCCGGCCGCGAGCTTTGCTCAATCCGTCAACACCGCGTGGCAGCCGAACGTCGTGCCGCTGACGTGGTCTGCGGCGCGTGCCGAGACCGACGTGCAATTGCAGCAGATGGCGCGCGCTGGCTTTTCGGCAACGATGGCCGGCAACCAGAACTATCCGCAGGCGATGCAGCGCGCGCTCGAACGCGTGAAGAACCCGGTGCCCGACCGCTCGCGCGAAGAGAAGATGGCGATGGAAGCGCGCGCCGCCAGCGCCGCGCGCAGCGGCCATCCGGTGCAGGCGTTCTTCGTGAAGACCGCGTACTACCTGAAGGGCGAGAACACGTTCTGACGCGCGCGGCGTGCGGCGTGCGGCGAGCGCCCAGCCCCCAGCGCCATTCAGCGGCCCGCTATGCGCCGCCGCGGCGCACGGGTCGGCGCTGCCGTCAGCGTGATGTGCCGCAGCGGCGCGTCGCCGCCGCGAGCATGCAAAAAAACGAGGGCGCCCCGGAGCAATCCGGGGCGCCCTCGTCGTGCGGGCGATGCGGGCCGGGCCCGCGTCGTTGCGAGCCGCTCGTCAGGCCGCCGTTGCCGGCTTCGCCGGCTTCTGCAGCTTGCCCTTGCCGGCGCGCTGGATTTCCTCGAGCTTGATCTCGACGTGGCGCGAGAACACGTACTCGGCCGGGCGCTGCTTCGCGATCGAGATGTCCGGCGCGAACGGGCCGTCCGTCTTGATGCCCTTCTGGCTGACGCGCAGCGCCTTCAGCGGATGCGCGATCGTGTCCATCACGGCGGTCGCTTCGAAGCCGCAGTGGACCATGCAGTCCGCGCACTTCTCGTAGTTGCCGACGCCGTAGTTGTCCCAGTTGGTGTCTTCCATCAGTTCCTTGAAGGTCTTCACGTAACCTTCGCCGACCAGATAGCACGGCTTCTGCCAGCCGAACACGGTACGCGCGGGGTTGCCCCACGGCGTGCACTTGTACGTCTGGTTGCCGGCCAGGAAGTCGAGGAACAGCGACGACTGGCTGAACGACCAGCGCTTGCCGCCTTCGCCGCGCTTCAGGATTTCGCGGAACAGGTTCTTCGTCTTGTCGCGGTTCAGGAAGTGCTGCTGATCCGGCGCGCGCTCGTATGCGTAGCCCGGCGACACGGTGATGCCGTCGACGCCGATCGGCCCCAGCGTATCGAAGAACTTCGCGACGCGCTCGGGGATCGCGTCGTTGAACAGCGTGCAGTTGATGTTCACGCGGAAGCCGCGGCGCTTCGCTTCCTTGATCGCCGCGACCGCCTTCTCGTACACGCCGTCCTGCGACACGGAATGGTCGTGCATCTCCTTGTCGCCGTCGAGGTGGACCGACCAGACGAAGTACGGATTCGGCTGGTAGTCGTCCATCTTCTTTTCCATCAGGAGCGCGTTCGTGCACAGGTACACGAATTTCTTGCGCTTCATGATGCCCTTGACGATTTCCGGCATCTCCTTGTGGAGCAGCGGCTCGCCGCCGGCGATCGACACGATCGGCGCGCCGCATTCGTCGACGGCGTGCAGGCATTCCTCGACCGACAGGCGCTGGTTCAGGATCGGGTCCGGATAGTCGATCTTGCCGCAGCCGTTACAGGCGAGGTTGCAGCGGAACAGCGGCTCGAGCATCAGCGCGAGCGGGTAGCGTTTGTTGCCGGACAGGTGTTGGCGCATGATGTATGCGCCGACGCGGACTTGCTGGAGCAGCGGAATAGACAAGAGTTGTCCTCCTTAAACTTCGCGGGCGACAGCTTGCATGAGCTTCGCCGGCAACTTGAACTCGACTTTTTCTTCACGGCCCGCCATCGTCGTGACATCGACGGGCCCCAGCGCGCGCAGCGCGCCGATCACATCCTCGACCATCTCTTCGGGCGCCGAGGCGCCGGCCGTCAGGCCGACCGTCTGCACGCCCGCGAACCATTCGGCCTTCACTTCCGAGCCGTCGGCGACCAGGTAGCTCGGCACGCCGCTTTCGGTGCCGATCTCGCGCAGCCGGTTCGAGTTCGAACTGTTCGTCGCCCCGACCACCAGCAGCACGTCGACCTGGGTGCTCAACTCGCGCACGGCGGCCTGGCGGTTCTGCGTCGCGTAGCAGATGTCGCGCGTGTCCGGGCCGACGATGTCGGTGAACCGGCGCTGCAGCGCTTCGATGATGCCGCGCGTGTCGTCGACCGACAGAGTGGTCTGCGTCACGTACGCGACCGGCGTATCGACCGGCAGCGTCAGCGTATCGACTTCGGCCTCGCTCTGCACGAGCACCACTTCGGCCGGGATCTGGCCGATCGTGCCTTCGACTTCCGGATGGCCCGCATGGCCGATCAGGATCAGACGACGGCCCGCCGCGACGTACTGGCGGCCCTGCACGTGCACCTTCGTGACGAGCGGGCAGGTGGCGTCGAGCACGTCGAGGCCGCGCGTTTCCGCGTCGCGTTCGACGGTCTGGGCGACACCGTGCGCGCTGAAGATCGCCACAGCGCCGTGCGGCACCTCGTCGAGTTCCTCAACGAACCGTGCCCCTTTATTACGCAGATTTTCGACGACATGCCGGTTATGCACGATCTCGTGACGCACATAGACCGGCGCGCCGTGCTGTTGCAGCGCGCGATCGACGATCTCGATCGCACGGACAACCCCCGCGCAAAAGCCGCGGGGCTGGGCAAGGATGACTCGCATAAGTGAGCGAACTCCGACGACAGACGCCGGGGTTCGAGGAGCTGGCACAGCTCGCTCGCCCCGGCTTGATGTTATGAAGGCAGGAAACGAACCGGCCAGGCCAGGCCCCGGAACCCCGAATTAATCGCGCATTTTAACCCTATCGCGCCGTCCTTGCTCTGGTGCCGTGTCGGCCGTGTTGCATCGGCCGCGAAGCCGCGTCGGCACTCGCGCGCGCGGAACCCGGTAAACTGCGCGGTTTCGCGGGCGGCCTGTCGGGCAGCCCGCCGTCGCGCTCATTTCAAGGCCATTCGATGACCGTCGATTCTCTTGCATATTGCCCTGCCGCCGGTGCGGTCATGGGTCGTTCAAATCCCGCTCCGGCTGCGCCCGGTCGGGCCGGCATGGCGGCCCGCCGCCCGGGCCTGCCGCAGGAGGCCCGCCGATGATGCTTGCAATTGCCTTTCTGGTGTCCGCGCTGTCGCTGGTGATCTGGCTCGTGCTGCTGGTCGCGCGCGGCGGCTTCTGGCGCGCGCGGCCCGCGCGGGTGCTGCCGCCCGAGGCGCGCGGCGCGGCCGCGGCCGCCGGCTGGCCGGCCGTCGTCGCGGTGGTGCCGGCGCGCAACGAGGCCGACGTGATCGCGCAGGCGGCGACGTCGCTGCTCGAGCAGGATTACCCGGGCGAGTTCCATCTGATCATCGTCGACGACCACAGCGACGACGGCACCGCCGACGCCGCCCGCGCCGCCGCGCTGGCGATCAACCGCGCGGAGCGCTTGACGGTGTTGAGCGCCAAGCCGCTGCCGTCCGGCTGGTCGGGCAAGGTTTGGGCGCAGTCGCAGGGCATCGCCGCGGTGCGCACGCTGGGCCTGCCGGCCGACTATCTGCTGCTGACGGACGCCGACATCGGCCATCCGCGCGACGCGGTCGCGCAGCTCGTCACGCGTGCGCAGGCCGAGCAGCGCGATCTGGTGTCGCTGATGGTGCGGCTGCGTTGCGATTCGTTCTGGGAGAAGGCGCTGATCCCGGCGTTCGTGTTCTTCTTCGCGAAGCTCTATCCGTTCTCATGGATCAACGATCCGCGCAACCGGACGGCCGGCGCCGCGGGCGGCTGCATGCTGGTCAAGCGCAGCGCGCTGGAGGAGGCGGGCGGCATCGAATCGATCCGCGGCGCGCTGATCGACGACTGCAGCCTCGCCGCGCAGATCAAGCATCGCGGCAGCGGCCGGCATCCGATCCGGCTCGATCTGGCCGAGCGCAGCGTGTCGCTGCGCCCGTACGACAGCTGGCGCGACATCTGGAACATGATCGCGCGCACGGCGTTCACGCAGCTCCACTATTCGCCGCTGCTGCTCGCGGGCACGCTGCTCGGGATGACGATCATCTACCTCGTGCCGCCCGTGGTCGCGCTCGCATACGGTGCGCGCGCGTGGCCGGCATGGCTCGCGTGGGCGTCGATGTGCACCGCGTATGCGCCGATGCTGCGCTACTACCGGCGCTCGCCGCTGTGGGCGCCCGCGCTGCCGCTGGTCGCGCTGTTCTACGTCGGTGCGACGTTCGCATCCGCATGGCGTTACTGGCGCGGCAAGGGCGGGCAGTGGAAGGCGCGCGTGCAGGCGCCGGTGGAGCGCTGAACGGCGCCCGCGCACGCCGGCCGGTCGCCGGTTCGTCGCACAGCAAAAAGCCCGATCGGCGTGCAGCCGATCGGGCTTTGTCGTTTGGCGCGAAGGGATTTGGCGCGGCCGCGCCCGCTTACCGCTGGGTCAGCAGCATGTACATCTGGATCACGACGTCCGGCGAGAACGTGAACGGCACCCAGCCGTAGCCGGTGTGGCGCGTGACCAGCAGGCGGTCGCCGTTCGACTGCTTCTGCACGACCATCATCGGATTCTTGGTCGTCACGAAGCGCCAGCCGGCCGGGATGCCCGCCGGCGGTTCCGGCTGCATCGACGCGCGCGCGTGCGCGAGCTCCTCGATCAGCTGGCCGACCTGCTCCGGGTGCAGCGTGATCGACTGGCCGTTGACGGTCAACGTCAGCTCGTTCTGCGACGGGCGCGCGATGTGCAGCGTCGCCTTGTCCGCAGGCGGGTTCGCTGCATCGACGGCCGGCTCGGCGGCGGGCGCCGCGATGACGGCGGTGCCCGCATCGGCCTCGGCAGCCGGCGCTTCATCGGCGCGCGGCGCCGGGGCCGGCTCGCCGACCGCTTCGGCGGCATCGGGCTGCGCGGCCGGCTCGGTTGCCGCTGCCGTCGCTGCCGCCGTCGCGGCGTCCTTCACGACGGCTTCGACCAGCGCTTCGGCCTCGGCCACCGCCTTCGCGTGCCGCTCGGCGGCCGCTTCGGCCTGCGCGATCGCGTCGGCGTGGCGCTGCTTGACCGCTTCGGCTTCCGCGATCGCATCCGCGTGGCGTTGCGCGGCGGCTTCGGCTTGCGCGATGGCTTCGGTGTGACGCTGCGTGATCGCGTCGGCCTGCGCGGCTGCCTCGGTGTGGCGCCGGGCGGCGGCTTCCGCTTGCGCGATTGCCTCGGTATGACGTCGCGCGAGCGCCTCGGCCTCGGCGATCGCGGCCGCGTGACGCTGCGTCGCTGCTTCGGCTTCGGCGGTCGCGTCCGCATGGCGCTTCGCGGCGGCTTCGGCCTCCGCGGCGGCGAGCGCGTGGCGCTGGGCGGCCGCGTCGGCTTCGGTCGCGGCTGCGTGGTGACGTTGCGCGGCCGCCTCGGCTTCGGCGATAGCGGCGGCATGGCGTTGCGACGCGGCTTCGGCGTCCGCGTGGCGCTGGGCGAGCGCTTCGGTCAGCGCGGTGGCTTCGGCGTGCCGCTGAACCGCCGCGTCGGCTTGCGCGGCGGCTTCGGTGTGACGCAGGGCGGCGGCTTCCGCCGCTTCGGTGGCGGCCGCGTGGCGCTGCTGCGCGGCTTGCGCATCGGCGGCGGCCGTCGTGTGGCGCTGTGCGGCGGCCTGGGCTTCCGCTTCCGCGGCGGCGTGACGTGCGGCCGCGGCCTGCGCCTCGGCCGCCGCGGCGCGCGCGAACGCTTCGGCGCTGCGTGCCGCCTGCTGCGCGGCGTGGTGATCGTGGAGGAGCCGATCGACGCCGGCGTTCAGCGAATCGATCTGATCGTTCAGGTTCATGCGTGTCTTCTCTGCGTAAGACCCGCGATTTTAACCGCTGCGCCGGTGCCGGTCCGCCGGTGGCGTGTAACAAAGTGCGCAAAGCGGCGTGTTGCACGCCGCTTTGTGCTACTTCAGATAGCCGGCCGAGCCGAACCAGTCGAGCGCGTCGCGCAGCCCTTCGCGGTACGGCCGCGCGCGGTAGCCCAGCTCGCGCTCGGCCTTCGCCGACGTGAAGTACATCTTGTTCTTCGACATCCGCAGCCCGTCGACGGTCACGAAAGGCTCCTTCTTCGTGAACTTCGCGACGGCCTCCGCGCCGAGCGCGAGCGGGTACAGCGGCCAGCGCGGCAGCGCGATCGTCGGCGCCTTGCGGCCGGTCATCCCGGCGATGTCGGCGAGCATCTGCTGCAGCGGCAGGTTCTCGCCGCCGAGGATGTAGCGCTCGCCGATCCGGCCGCGCTCGAGCGCGAGGAAGTGGCCGTGCGCGACGTCGTCGACGTGCACCAGGTTCAGGCCCGTATCGACGAACGCCGGAATCTTGCCGAGCGCCGCTTCGACGATGATGCGGCCGGTCGGCGTGGGCTTCACGTCGCGCGGGCCGATCGGCGTCGACGGGTTCACGATCACGGCCGGCAACCCTTCGTCGGCGATCATCCGCTCGACCGCGCGCTCGGCCAGCACCTTGCTGCGCTTGTACACGCCGATCGCCTGCTCGGCGGTGAGCGGCCGGTTCTCGTCGGACGGATCGCCGGCGCTCGTGACCTTCAGCGTCGCGACGCTGCTGGTGTACACGATGCGCTCCACGCCGGCGGCGCGCGCCGCGCGCATCGTCGCGACGGCGCCTTCCAGGTTCGCGCGTTCGATCTCGTGCGGGTCGGGCGCCCACAGCCGGTAGTCGGCCGCCACGTGCAGCAGGTAGCGCACGCCGCTCAGCGCGGCGCGCATCGACGCCTCGTCGCGCATGTCGCCGGTGACGATTTCGGCGTCGAGGTTCGCGACGTTGGTGCGCGGGCTGGTCGGGCGCACCAGCACGCGCACCGCATAGCCCTTCTGCTGCGCGATGCGCGCGACGGCCGAGCCGACGAAACCGGACGCGCCGGTGACGAGAACGAGATCGCGGGAGGTATCAGTCATGCGTTTCCTTCGGGGCCGCGCGAGCGCGCGGCGGTTGTGCGTCGGCGAGATTGTACGTGGTCGGCGCGCGCGGCGACGCGACCGCCGCGCATGCACCGCGCACCCACCGCGCACCCCGGCCGCGTGCGTGTGGGAAGCGCCCGACGCGACTACAATGCCGGGCTTGAATGCACCAAGGGAGCGCGCCGCGATGAGCCGAAATGAACTGGACGAACGAATCGAGACCTACTACGTGCGGGTGCGCGGCGTCGTGCAGGGCGTCGGCTTCCGTCACGCGACGGTGCGCGAGGCGCATGCGCTGAAGCTGCGCGGCTGGGTCGCGAATCTCGAGGACGGCAGCGTCGAGGCGATGATCCAGGGCCCCGGCGCGCAGATCGACCGGATGCTCGCCTGGCTGCGCCACGGGCCGCCGGCCGCGCGCGTGACCGAGGTGACGTTCGAGGAGCGCCACGTCGAACGGCGCTTCGAGCGCTTCCAGCAGCAGTAAGGCGAACCCGACATGACGGGGTATCCGGAAGCCGGGCGCGGCATTGCGCTGTCGGTGACGGCGTCGACGCTGTTTGCGCTGATGTCCGTCTACGCGAAACTGCTGGCGCCGCTCACCGGCCTCGACATCTTCGCGTGGCGGATCCTGTGGACCGCGCCCGGTGCGCTCGCGCTGATCGCGTTGCGCGGCCGCTGGCCCGCGCTCGTCGAGCTCGCGCGGCGCAGCGTGCGCGACTGGCGCCTGCTGATCGCGCTGCCGGTCAGCGCCGCGCTGCTCGGCGTGCAGCTGTGGCTGTTCCTGTGGGCGCCGTTGCACGGCCGCATGCTCGAGGTGTCGCTCGGCTATTTCCTGCTGCCGCTGACGATGGTGCTGGTCGGCCGCTTCTACTATCACGAGCGGCTCGATCCGCTGCAATGGGCGGCCGTCGCATGCGCGGCGCTCGGCGTCGCGCACGAAGTGTGGGCGACGCGCGCATTCGCGTGGCCGACGCTCGTCGTGGCGCTCGGCTATCCGCCGTACTTCGTGCTGCGCCGGCGGATCAACGCCGATTCGCTCGCCGCGTTCGCGCTCGAGATCGCGCTGCTGTGCCCGGTCGCGCTCGCGATGGTGTCGGCGAGCGCGACGCCGGTCGGCCGCCATCCGCTGGTGTGGGCCGCGCTGCTGCCGGGGCTCGGCGTGCTCAGCACACTCGCGCTGGCGAGCTACCTGAAGGCGAGCCGGATGCTGCCGATGGCGCTGTTCGGCATCCTCGGCTACGTCGAGCCCGTGCTGCTCGTTGCGGTGTCGCTGCTGCTGCTTGGCGAGACGCTGAACGCGTCGCAACTGGCGACGTACGCGCCGATCTGGGCCGCCGTCGCGCTGACCGCATGGCACAGCGCGATGCTGATGCGGCGTCTGCCGATGCGCGGCTGAGGGCGTTCGGCGCGCGCCCGCGTCGTGCGCCGCACCTGCTCCGACGCCCGTTGCCGTCCGCGAGCTGACAGCGCGCCGACATCGAGCTGGCGGCTCCGCCAGCTTCGCAGCGCCTGCGTCGCGGCTGTAATCGAACAGAAGATGCCGTTGCATTTTGTTACTTAGGGTATTCCCGCGACGGCCACTAGACTGGGTTCACCGTCTTCTCTTCGTATGCGGTTTTCCCATGAACGGTCATCTCCTTGCCTCGCCGGCCAGGCTGGCACGCCGCGGGCATACGCGCGGCGCCGCCGATCGCACCAGCCGCCTCGTTCCCTCTGCCGGCGCATGCCGCGCCTACGCGTCGCAGGTGTGCTCATGTCGGTGAGCGCGCCGCTCGTGTCCGCGGGGCTGCCGGCGCGCAGCGGCCGCCTGATCGAAGTCGACTTCTTCCGCGGCATCGTGCTGCTGATGATCGTCGTCGACCATATCGGCGCGAGCGTCCTGTCGCGCGTCACGCTCCACGCGTTCGCGCTCTGCGATGCGGCCGAAGTGTTCGTGTTCCTCGGCGGCTTCGCGACCGCGAGCGCGTACGGCGCGATTGCGGACCGGCACGGCCCGCGCGCCGCGCAGCGCCGCTTCGTGCGCCGCGCGATGCAGATCTACCGGGCGTTTCTCGCGACCTCGACGCTGATGCTGATCGTCTCGGCCGTGCTCGACCATTACGGGATCGACGCGCCGAACCTCGCGCTCGACGACGTCAGCGTGATGCTCGCGTCGCCGCTCACCGGCGCGGCCGAGCTGCTCACCTTCCAGCGCCAGCCGTATCTCGCGTCGGTGCTGCCGATGTACGTGCTGTTCGCGCTCGCGTCGCCGGTGCTGGTGCCGTTCGCGCGCCGCCATCCGTGGCTCACGGTCGCGTTCAGCGTCGCATCGTGGGGCGCGGCCGGCTGGCTCGGCCCCGAACTGCTGGATACCGATTCGTTTCGCTGGAGCTTCAACCCGTTCGCGTGGCAGCTGATGTTCGTGGCCGGCGTGCTCGCGCGCTGCCAGCCGTTCTACCGGCGCGTCGCGCTCGGACGCTGGGGCGCCGCGGCGACCGGCGTCGCGTGCGCGATCGTGCTCGGCTGTGCGAGCTACAAGCTGTTCTCGGGGCTGCCCGCACCGGAAGGGCTGCTCAAGCGCGACCTCGCGTTGTCGCGCGTCGTCAGCTTCGCGGCGATCGCATGGCTGATGGCCGATTGCGTGCGGCGCGGCTGGATCGAGCGGCTCGCGCGCGCGGTGCGGCCGGTAGTGGCGGTCGGCCGGCGCGGGCTCGTCTGCTTCGTCGCGGGCGCCGCCATTTCGCTCGTCATCGATTCGCTGCTGCATCCGGTCGCGAACGGCGCGCAACTGCGCCATCTCGGCGTGGGCCTCGCGGCCGACGCGTGCGCGGTGGGGCTGATGATGGCCGTGGCCGGTTCGGGGGCGTGGTTCGCGCGCCGGCGCGGGGCCGTGGCGTAGAGTGCGCGATGGGGCGTGGCGCTGCGCTGCGGTGAATGCGGGAGCGCAATCGGCGCAGCGCACCGAATGCGGTCAGTGCGCGGAGCCGATGCGCGAGCGCGGCACGGCAGGCGTGTCGTCGGTTTCGGCTTCAGGTGCGGCGTCGTCGCGCGCTTCGGACTTCGGGTCGTCCTGCTGCGCCAGCACCGCATCTGCTTCGGCTGCGGCCCGGGCGGCGCGCAGCGCGGTGCAGCGTTGCGCGTGCCGGATGTCCGACAGTATCCGCAACAGCCGAGTCGTTTTGCCTTTCATGATCCTCTCCCGCCGGTGCGCATCGTGTGAGCCGACGCGCCGTTGCAACCAGTGTAGGACGTGCCGGCCGCGCCGGCGGGAGAATGTGGCGCGCATGCCGCACGCCGAGGGATAGTACTTACTGCGCCGACGCCATCGCCTGCGCCTGCGCGTCCTGTTCGTCGCGGCGTTCGTCCGCGCAGCGCTGATGCTGACGCGACAGCCGGTTCATCATCGGCAGCAGCAGCAGCGCGAGCAGCATGCCGATCGCGGCGAGCCAGCCGAGCTTCTCGAACAGCGACAGGTACAGCGGCAGCGATTCGGTCGCCGGCAGCTCGTGCGACGGCATCTGCGCGAAGTTCGCGACGACGCTGCCGAGATACTGCGACACGCCCGTCGCGACGAAATACGCGCCCATCATGAAGCCGCTCATGCGCGCCGGCACGTAGCGCGCGATCATCGCGAGGCCGAGGCCGCTCACCAGCAGTTCGCCGAGCGAGTAGAGGCCGTAGCCCCACACCATGAACCACGACGACACGCGGCCGTCCACCGCGTAGCGGCCGCTGATCGTGAACACCAGATAGCCGGCGGCCACCGCGCCGAAGCCGAGCGCGTACTTCGCCGCGACCGGCAGGTCGCCGCCGCGCTTCGACACCGCGTTGTAGATCCACACGAGCACCGGGCTCAGCAGCATGATCCAGATCGGGTTCAGCGCCTGGAACTGCGCGGCGCTCCACGTGAACAGCGTCGTGCCGAACAGCATGAAACGCGGATCGACGTTGCGCAGCGCGAACAGCGTCAGCGACGTCGACATCTGCACGTAGAAGATGAAGAACAGGATCACCTGGCCGATCAGCACGAGCGCGGCGATCAGCCCCGCGCGCTCGGAGCGCTCCGACTTCGCGATCATGTACGCGAAGATCGCGAGGATCGCGAACGCCGCCGCCCACACGCTCGCCACCGCGAGCTGCTTGTGCTGCAGCACGTACAGCGTGAGCAGCGCGAGCGCGACGCCGCCGGCCGCCACCGCGCCGAGGCGCTTCCAGCGGATCGGCGCGTCGTCGGGCTGCGAGCCGACGTGCGCGAGCGTGCGGTGCATCAGCATGAAGTTCAGGATCGCGAGCAGCATGCCGGCGCCGCAGACCGCGAATGCGGTGTGCCAGCCCCAGTGATCCTTGATCCACGGCGTCGCGAGCATCGACACGGTCGAACCGATGTTGACGGCCATGTAGTAGATCGTGAACGCGCTGTCGATGCGCGCGTCGTCGCCTTCGTAGATGCGGCGCACGAGGTTCGCCGCGTTCGCCTTGAACAGCCCGTTGCCGACGACGATCACGCCGAGCGACGCGTACATGTAGGCGAGCGCGTCGTTCGGCATCGCGAGCATCAGGTAGCCGGCGCACAGCACGGCCGCGCCGATGATCATCGTGCGACGTGCGCCGAGCACCTTGTCGCCGATCCAGCCGCCGATCGACGGCGACGCATAGACGAGCGCGGTGAACGCGCCCCAGGTGAGGTTCGCGTGGCTGTCGGTGAAGCCGAGCCGGTCGACCATGAAGAGGACCAGGAGCGCGGCCATCCCGTAGTAGCCGAAGCGCTCCCACATTTCGATGAGAAAGACCGTCGTGAACGATCGGGTCTGTGAAACAGGTGCGTGCATGATCAATCTCGTTTTGATACGGACGACGCGGATCGCGCGTCGCTGGGGTCGAACTGGCGCCGCCGCACGAGGCCGGGTAGGCCGTGCAGCGGCGATGAAGCAGCCGGGCGGGTCAGCCCGGGCCGGGGCCGGACGCCGCCCGGGCGGGCGGCGCGCGGCCTCGACCGGCGCACGCGTTGTAACGTTTGCCGGTCCGGTGCGTCGGGTCTGCGCCACTCAGGGAAACTCCCGATATGGCAGCAGCTTTCAGGAAGATTTGTCTCATTATTTACTTGTAAGACTTGCGCCCGTTCTCCGCAAATTCCCGGAGAGCCGCTCGCAGCTTGCCTGTGAAGCCGGCGAGTCTGGCAAGATAGCGCGTTGTTTTCGCGCGCTTCGGTCCCTGTTTAGCGCACCGGGCTCAACACCGAAGACGCGTGCGAACCCGAAGACTAAGCCAAATCGATCTAACTTAGTTACTTTCCATCAAACAATTTTTGACGACCACTTTTCGGCCTGCTATGGTTCCCCCCACTGAAAACCCGCGGTCAGTTGACGCACCCGCTGCGCTGGGCAGCAAGATTCGCGCGTTGCGCCAACGACTCAAGCGCACGCTCGACGACACCGCTACCGCCGCGGGGATTTCGAAGCCGTTCCTGTCTCAAGTCGAACGCGGGCTCGCGTCGCCGTCGCTGACGTCGCTGGCCGGTATCGCGCAGGCGCTCGGCGTGACGGTGCAGTACTTCGTGGATACGCCGAGCGAGGAGCGCTCGGTGTGCAGAGGCGAGCAGTTGCGCTTCTTCGGATTCGCCGATTCGGCGAACCTGTTCGCGAGGCTGACCAACGTGACCGAAGGGCGTCAGCTCGAGGCGATCCTCGTGCGGATGCCGCCGGGGCAGAAACGGTCGGAAGTGACGACGCATGCGGGAGAGGAATTCCTGTATGTGATTGAAGGGGAAGTGTCGCTGACGCTGGAAGGCAAGACCTTCGTCCTGCAGGCCGGCGACAGTTCGCACTACCAGTCGACGGTTCCGCACAGCTGGGTCAACACCGCGAAGGTGGAGTCGGTGGTGGTCTGGGTCGGTACGCCGCGGCTGTTCTAACGCACAGGTATTCCTTCGTTGCTTCGACGGGATGCCTGTCGAAAGAAACTTAAGGAATACTGAAATGCAAAACGGGAATCACGGGCCTCCTCGATCGCTGCACCCGTCAGCGTCTCACGCGTAAGCCGCGGCATCCGCCGCGCCACGCTCGCCGAACAACTTTCTCAAGACTGCCACGATGAAATCCTTGCATGCCATATCGGCCGTGCTGGCCGCGCTCGCCCTGACGGTGCCCGCCGCCCACGCCGTGACCGTTCCGTCGAACGTCGCGCTCGCTCCTCAACAGGACCTGACGCGCCAGGTGCCCGCCGAAGTCGAATCGCTCGACCCGGCGCACATCGAGTCGTGGACCGGCAACACGATCGGGCTCGACCTGTTCGAAGGGCTGGCTCGCATCGACGCCGCCGGCCAGGTCGTGCCGGGCGTCGCGCAGTCGTGGGAGCGCAAGACGCCGCAGACCTGGCTGTTCAAGCTGCGTCACGACGCGAAGTGGAGCAACGGCCAGCCGGTGACGGCGGCGGATTTCGTCTATTCGTGGCAGCGGCTCGCCGATCCGAAGACGGGCTCGAAGTACACGATCCTGGTCGAATTCATCAAGAACGCGAAGGACATCATCGGCGGCAAGGCCGCGCCGGCGACGCTCGGCGTGCGCGCGGCCGATCCGTACACGCTCGAGGTGACGACCGACGTGCCGGTCGCGTTCTTCCCCGAGCTGACCGCGATGGCGCCGCTCGCGCCGGTGAACAAGGACACCGTCGCGAAGTTCGGCGACGCGTGGACGCGTCCGGGCAACCTGGTCAGCAACGGCGCGTACCAGCTCGTCGACTGGCAGCCGAACAACCGCATCGTGATCACCAAGGACGCGAAGTACTGGAACGCGCCGAAGGTCGTGATCAACAAGGTCACCTACCTGCCGATCGAAAGCGACGAGACCGCGATGCGCATGTATCAGGCCGGCCAGATCGACTACAGCTATTCGATTCCGTCGGGCATCTTCCAGCAGGTGAACAAGCAGTTCGGCGGCGAGCTGCGCCAGGGCCTGCAGCTGGCGACGTATTACTACTACCTGAACAACAGCGACGCGGTGCTGAAGGACAAGCGCGTGCGCCTCGCGCTGTCGATGGTGATCGATCGCGACCTGCTCACGTCGAAGCTCACGCAGGCCGGCGAGAAGCCGATGTACGGGCTGATGCCGAACGGCACGAAGGGCGTGCGCCCGTATACGCCGGACTGGGCGTCGTGGCCGATGGCCAAGCGCGTCGCGGCCGCCAGGGACCTGCTGAAGCAGGCCGGCTACTCCGACGCGAAGCCGCTGTCGTTCACGCTCACCTACAACACCAACGACCTGCACAAGAAGGTGGCGCTGTTCGCCGCGTCGGAATGGCGCACGAAGCTCGGGATCAACACGAAGCTCGAGAACGTCGAGTTCAAGGTGCTGATGAAGCAACGGCATGACGGCAAGGTGCAGATCGCGCGCGACGGCTGGTTCGCCGACTACAACGACGCGATGACGTTCTTCGACCTGATCCGCTGCGGCAGCGCGCAGAACACCGTCGGCTACTGCAACAAGCAGGTGGACGCGCTGGTCGACGAAGGCAACCAGAAGCTCGACGACGCCACGCGCACCGCGCTGCTCACGCAGGCGCACGACCTGGCGCTGAGCGACACGCCGATGGTGCCGCTGTTCCAGTACTCGGCCGACCGGCTCGTGAAGTCGTACGTGGGCGGCTACTCGCTGAAGAACGTGATCGACATGCGCGCTTCGCAGGACATGTACCTGATCAAGCACTGAGCGGAGCGATCATGCTGGCCTATGCACTGAGACGCACGTTGTGGGCGGTGCCGACGATCCTCGCCGTCATCACCGTCTGCTACCTGCTGTTGCACTTCACGCCCGGCGGCCCGTTCGATACGGAGAAGCAGCTGTCCGCGGCGACGCTCGCGAACCTGAATGCGAAGTACCACCTCGACGCGCCGCTGTGGAAGCAGTACCTGCTGTATCTCGGCTCGCTGCTGCACGGCGATCTCGGCCCGTCGTTCCGTTACGTCGACTGGTCGGTGAACGATCTCGTGAAGAAGGCGCTGCCCGTGAGTCTCGGCGTAGGCGGCGTGTCGATCCCGATCTCGATCGTGATCGGCGTGCTGCTCGGCACCGTCGCGGCCGTGCGCCGCGACAGCGTGATCGACCGCTTCGTGATGCTGCTCGGCAACTTCGGCAACGTCGTGCCGCCGTTCGTGCTCGGCCCGGTGCTGGTGTGGATCTTCGCGATCCTGCTGAAGACGTCGGCCGGCAACGGCTGGCTGCCGGCCGGCGGCTGGGGCGACGGCGGCTGGCAGTACCGGCTGCTGCCGATCGTGCTGCTGACCTTCATCAACGTGTCGCTGCTCGCCCGCGTGATGCGCGGCTCGATGATCGAGACGCTGTCGAGCAACTACATCCGCACCGCGCGCGCGAAGGGCCTGCCCGGCTCGACGATCGTGCTGCGCCATGCGCTCAAGCCCGCGCTGATGCCGGTCGTGTCGCTGTTCGGCACCGTGTGCATCACGTCGATCACGGCGGCCGTCGTCACCGAATCGGTGTTCTCGCTGCCGGGCCTCGGGCAACTCGTCGTGAACGGCGCGATCAACCGCGACTACACGCTGGTGCTCGGCCTCGTCGTGCTGACGACCGTCTTCGCCGTGCTGTTCAACCTGCTGGTCGACCTCGCGTACGCGTGGCTCGATCCGCGCATCCGTTACTGAGCGAGGCACTGCGATGACTCCGACCACTCCCGCCGTCGGCCTGCCCGTGCAGACCGACTCGCCGCCGCGTTCGCGCTCGCCGCTGGCGCTCGCGTTCGCGCGCTTCCTCCACAACCGCGCGGCGGTGTTCAGCCTGGTGCTGCTCGCGCTCGTCACGCTCGCCTGTTTCGTCGGCCCGTGGCTGCTCGCGGCCGATCCGGCCGCGAGCGACTGGAGCTCGATCAGCCTGCCGCCGACCTGGGCGAACCAGCACTGGTTCGGCACCGACGAGCTCGGCCGCGACCTGCTCGTGCGCACGCTGATCGGCGGCCGCGTGTCGATCGAGGTCGGCCTGCTCGGCACGCTGGTGTCCGGTCTGTTCGGCGTCGCGTGGGGCGCGACGGCCGGCTTCGCGGGCGGCCGGGTCGACTCCGCGATGATGCGCGTCGTCGACATGATGTATGCGATCCCGTACCTGCTGATCGCGATCCTGATGATGACGCTGTTCGGCCGTTCGTTCCTGCTCGTCGTGCTGACCATCAGCGCGTTCTCGTGGATCGACATGGCGCGCGTCGTGCGCGGCCAGACGCTGTCGCTGCGCAATCGCGAGTTCGTCGATGCGGCGCGCGCGATCGGCGTGTCGCCGACCTCGATCGTGCGGCGTCACATCGTGCCGAACCTGCTCGGCGTGGTGGTCGTGTACGCGACGGTGTCGGTGCCGAGCATCGTGCTGACCGAATCGGTGCTGTCGTTCCTCGGGCTCGGCGTCCAGGAGCCGATGACGAGCTGGGGCGTGCTGATCCAGGACGGCGCGCAGAAACTGGAATCGATGCCGTGGCTGCTGCTGGCCCCGGCCGTCATGCTGTGCGTGACGCTCTACTGCGTGAACTTCGTTGGCGACGGCCTGCGTGACGCGCTCGACCCGAAGGATCGCTGAGATGTCAGTGTTGCTTGAAGTAGAAAACCTCGGCGTGCGCTTCTCGCGCAAGGATGCCGCGCCGATCGACGCCGTGAACGGCGTGTCGTTCTCGCTGGAAGCCGGCAAGACGCTCGGCATCGTCGGCGAATCGGGCTCGGGCAAGAGCCAGACCGTGATGGCGCTGCTCGGGTTGCTGGCCGCCAACGGCACGACGACGGGCGCCGCGCGTTACCGCGGCGACGATCTGCTCGCGATGGACACGCGCGCGCTGAACGCGGTGCGCGGCGACCGCATCGCGATGATCTTCCAGGATCCGATGACGTCGCTGAACCCGTTCCTGACGATCGAGCGGCAGATGACCGAGACGCTGCAGCTGCATCGCAAGCTGTCGCGCAAGGACGCGACGCGACGCGCGATCGACGCGCTCGAAGCGGTGCGGATTCCGGACGCCGCGCGCCGCATCCGCATGTATCCGCACGAGTTCTCCGGCGGCATGCGTCAGCGCGTGATGATCGCGATGGCGCTGCTGTCCGAGCCGGAGATCCTGATCGCCGACGAGCCGACCACCGCGCTCGACGTGACCGTGCAGGCGCAGATCATCGACCTGCTGCGCGAGCTGAACCGCGAGCGCGGCACGGCGATCGTGCTGATCACGCACGACATGGGCGTGGTCGCCGGCCTCGCGGACGACGTGATGGTGATGTATGCGGGCCGCACCGTCGAATACGCGCCGGCCGATGCGATCTTCGCGGCGCCGTCGCATCCGTACACGATCGGCCTGCTGAACGCGCTGCCGCGGCTGACCGACGCCGTCGACGCGCCGCTCGTCGCGATCCCCGGCAATCCGCCGATGCCCGGCACCGCGCCGGCCGGCTGCGCCTTCGCGCAACGCTGCACGTACGCGCAGGAGCGCTGTGCCGCCGCGCGCCCCGCGCTCGAAACCTACGGCGCGGCGGGTGCGCTGCGCGCGTGCCACCGGCCGCTGGCCGATCTGACGGGAGGTCTGCGATGAGCGCCGCTGAAAGCCGCCATGCCGGCGCAAAGGAGACGACGAGCGACACGCTGCTGTCCGTCGACGATCTGAAGGTGCATTTCCGTGTGCCGCTGGGCGGCTATCCGTGGTCGCCGAAGGGCACGCTGCGCGCGGTCGACGGCGTGTCGTTCGACGTGAAGCGCGGCGAGACGGTCGGGCTCGTCGGCGAGTCGGGCTGCGGGAAGTCTACGCTCGCGCGCGCGCTGGTCGGCCTCGTGCCGATGACGGCCGGCACCGTGCGCTGGCGCGGCCAGGCCGTCGCGCCCGATCACCTGCGCGGCACCGCGATGCGTCGCGAAGTGCAGATGATCTTCCAGGATCCGCTCGCGTCGCTCGATCCGCGCATGACGATCGAGCAGATCGTCGCGGAGCCGCTCGTCACGCACCACGCGGGCCTCGGGCGCGCGGAAGTGCGCCGGCGCGTGATCACGATGCTCGAGCGCGTCGGTCTGAACGCGCATCACCTGCTGCGCTATCCGCACGAATTCTCCGGCGGACAGTGCCAGCGCATCGGCATCGCGCGCGCGCTGATCGGCGAGCCGAAGCTCGTGATCTGCGACGAGCCCGTGTCGGCGCTCGACGTGTCGATCCAGGCGCAGATCGTGAACCTGCTGCGCGATCTGCAGCGCGATCTGTCGCTGTCGTATCTGTTCGTCGCGCACGACCTGGCGGTGGTGAAGGCCATCAGCCGGCGCGTGCTCGTGATGTATCTCGGCCGTGTGATGGAGTTCGGCACGCGGCACGACGTGTACGGCGTGCCGCAGCACCCGTACACGAAGGCGCTGCTGGACGCGGCGCCGACGCCGGAGCCGGCGCGCGAGCGTGCTCGCCGTCCGATGCTGTTGACGGGCGAGATGCCGTCGCCGCTGAATCCGCCGTCCGGCTGCGCGTTTCGCACGCGCTGTCCGGTCGCGATCGACGCATGCGCGCAGGACGTGCCGCAGCCGGAAGTCCGGCCCGGCTCGGCGGCGCGCGTCGCGTGCATCCGGGCGGGCGTCGCGGCGGCGTGATGTGACGCAGCAAACACAACGATGCAGGTCAACAGGGGTAAGGGCGGCGCGAACGATCTTCGTGCGGCGGGTACAGGCGCGTCCGTAGCCGGGCACGCCGGGGGGCCGGAAGCGGACCGCAACCGGCATGGACGACTTCAACACAAGACGAGAATGACGATGAACAAGCAAAAGAAGATCGGGACGGCATCGAAGATGCTGCTTGCATGGGGCTTGCCCGCGCTCGCCGGCGTCACGCTGGGCGGTGTCGCGCGCGCCGACGACGCGGCGCCTGCGCCGCTGACCGTCGCCCAGGCCACGCCGAGCGCCGGGGCCGGCGCCGGCGCGTCGGTTGCGCAGGCAACGACGCCGAACGCCATTGTCAACGCCGAGGCGACCCAGGCCGTCACGCCGCCCGACGAACCGTCTGCCCAGTCGAAATCGAACGGCTTCATCGCCGACAGCCATCTGAACTTCCTGTTCCGCAACTACTCGGACGTGCTCGACAGCAAGGGCGGCCCGCACCGCCACGCGTGGGTCCAGGGCGTGATGGCGAACTTCGAGTCGGGCTACACGACGGGCCTGATCGGCTTCGGCGTGGACGCATCGGTGTATGCGGCGCTGAAGCTCGACGGCGGCGCGGGCGCCGGCAGCATGGTGCACATCGCGAAGGGCGGCGGCGGCGGCAACCAGCTCGCATGGGCCTATCCGGGCATCTACGACGTGAAGGCGCGCATCTCGAACACGGTGATCAAGTACGGTCTGCAGGCCGTCGACAACCCGTTCATGGAGCAGCACGACAACCGCGCGCTGCCGCCGACCTTCCTCGGCGCGACGATCGTCAGCAACGAATTCAAGAACGTGATGCTCGAGGCCGGCAGCTTCACGAAGAACGACGCGCGCGGTCACACCACGCTCACGAACCTGACGACCCAATACGGCGGCACGCGCGTGAACCGCCTGACTTACGTCGGCGGTACTTGGGACTACTCGCCGAATGGCGAAGTCGCGCTGTACGCGAACCAGGCCGACGACGTGTGGCATCAGTACTACGCATCGGTGAAGCACAGCATCGGCAGCGCGGACACCATCAAGTGGACGGGCTTCGGCAACGTCTATTCGACGCACGACACCGGCGACGCGCTGCAGGGCAAGATCGACAACAACGCGTACAGCCTGTCGCTCGCGGCGCAGCACGGGCCGCACGAGCTGCTGCTCGGCTATCAGCAGATCCTCGGCGACCAGTTCTTCGACTACCTGAACGAAACCAACGGCATCTTCCTGACCAACTCGATGGACGTCGACTACAACGCGCCGCACGAAAAGTCGCTGCAGCTGCGCTACACGTTCTACGGCAAGGAAGCGGGGCTGCCGGGCTTCAAGGCGATGATCTGGGGCGTGACGGGCTGGGGCGCGGACGGCAGCGCAGGCGCCGCGAACGATCCGAGCAAGTCGAGCATCTACTGGAGCAACGGTGCGCCGGTGCAGGGCCGTCACCACGAGTTCGGCTTCATCCCGTCGTACACGTTCCAGAGCGGCAAGCTGAAGGACACGAAGGTCACGTTCATCGCGATGTGGCACAACGGTTCGGCCCATTACTCGGACGCGACGAACCGCGAGTATCGCCTCGTGGTGAACCTGCCGCTGCACGCGTTCTGACCGGATGGCGGCCGCGGCGAACGTCGCGGCCGTTTCTCTTGTGAGAGGGCGGCCTGCCGCCGAAGGACGATCAGGCGGGCTTGTGCAATCCGGCGATCGGATCGTTCGCGGCCGGTGTCTCTTCGAGCAGCGACGCGAGTTCGCGGCCCGTGTCGCGCCACGCGTCGAGGCCGCCGCGCAGCGGCAGCGCATCGGTGAAGCCGGCGTCGAGCAGACGCCGCGCCATCAGCGCGGCCGTCACTTCGTTCGGGCACGAGCAGTACACGACGAACTTCTGCGTGAGCGGATAGCGGGCGACGATGTCGTCGATGTGCCGTTCGTCCGCGAACTGCGCGCCCGGGATCGTGAACGGATCGAGCTTGCGGTGCTCGGCCGAGCGGACGTCGAGCACCACCGGCGCGGATGGATCGCGCAGCAGCCGCTCCAGCTCGTCGACGCCGATGCGCGCGCTCGCGAGCTGCCGGATCAGCGCGCGGCGGCGCATCCAGCGCACGGCCGCATAGAGCGCGAGCAGTGCGACGATCACCAGCAGCACCGCGCGGCCGAGCCGGCTCGCGCCGGCGAACAGCCAGTCGATCTGGCGGTAGAACACGAGCCCCGCGCCGAGCGCGACGATGGTCCACAATGCGGCGCCCAGCGCGTCGTAGCCGGCGAACGTGCGATAGCGCGTGCCGAGCGCGCCGGCCATCGGCACCGATACCAGCGACAGGCCGGGAATGAAGCGTGCTACCGCGAGCACGCGCACGCCGTAGCGGCCGAAGAAACGTTCGGTTTTCCTCACGCAGGAATCGCGCGACAGCGACAGCCGGCAGATCGTCTTCAGCGTCGCGCCGCCGTAGCGGCGACCGGCGACGTACCACACGGTGTCGCCGATCAGCGCGCCGAGCACCGACAGCGCGAGCACCGTCACGACCTGCGAGCCGATCATCGCCGGATGCATGGCGGCCATCGCGCCGAACAGCACGAGCGTCGGCATCGCCGGCACCGGCAGACCGATGGCCGCCGCGAGCACGTTGGCGAACACGAGAAGCGGCCCGTACTGGGCGACGAGGTCACGGAGCATGGCGGCTGCCCGAAAAGGAGCGCGCAGACGACGCGCGGATGCGCCGATTATCGGCCATTTTCAAGCCGACGGCGGGAGAACGACGAAGCGCGCCGAACGGCGCTGCGGACAGGCGGAACGGACGCGGTGAGCCGGCGCGTGGCACGCGGCTCACCGTGGAGATCAGGACGACGTGCGGGCGAGAGAGACGGCGCCGTGATTCTCGCCGGGCAGCTCGGCGCCGTGCGAGCGGATCGCCGCGATCAGTTCGGCCGGCGTGATTTCGTAGCGGACCTCGCGATGAATGCCGGGCTTGCGTTCGTCGATCTCGATCAGCAGCACGCTCTTGCCGTCGGCAGTCGATTCGAGCCGCAGCGAGCGCAATTCGCGGCCGTCGGCCGGGTCGTGTTCGGTGAGCAGGGTCATTGCCCCGGATGAGCCGGTAGTGCGCATCGAACCTATCCTCGTGTCGTGTGTGCGTGGTTGGCGAAGATGTCGTTGTTGAATGCAGCTTGATGGAGTTTAACGCGAACGGGCCGCGACACGGAGCATTTTCGTGGGCGTGAAATGAGGGCTGCACCACCGATCCCTCTGATGTTTGAGCCGCGCGGGGCGGGCGTTCCGGCCGGCTCCGGGCCCGCCGCGCGCGGCGCCCGGCCGGTCTACGCGGCCGGGCGCACCGCTGCCGTCAGAAGCGCTCGGGCAGCCCCATCGCCGGATCGCTGACCGAGTGACGGCCCGTCTCGACGCGGCCGGCCACGCGGCGCGCGAAGCTCGGGTCGCTGTCGGCGGTGACGACGAAGTCGTACCAGTGGCCCGTCGAGTCGAGCTTCCAGTGCAGTTCGTGCTGCGCGCCGCCGTGTACCGCGACGGTCCACGTCGTGCCCGCATCGGCGCCGCGGTCGTGATCGTCGCTTGCGCCGTGGCCGGACAGCGGGCCGTACGCCTGGTTCGATTTGACCGTGAAGCGCACGGTGTCGCCGCCGTCGTTGCGCAGCCGCAGATGCAGGTTGCCGCTCGCGCCCGCGTAGCCGACCCGGATCTCCGGGTGCGGCGCGCGTGCGCCGGCAAGCTGCGCGAGATCGCCGGTGAAGCGGCGGTGATAGCCGTTCGGGCCGAGCACCCAGAGGTCATATTTACCGGCGTCGTCGGCGCGTGCGGCCCAGTCGCCGCGCAGCGCCTTGCCCGGCTCGACGACGTAGCGGCGCGGCACGCGGTCGAGGTGCAGCTTGTCGTAGACATGGAACACCGCCGCCGCCCGGCCGGTATTCGCGAACTTCAGCGTGACGGTGCCGTTGCCGCCATCGACGTGCGCGCTCGCATGCAGCTCGTACGGCAACGCGCGCGACGGACGCACGCCCACGGCCTGCGCCGGCAGCGACGGCGTGGCGGGCGGCGTGATCTTCGGCGCGGCCTGTTGGGCTGCGCTCAGCGCATCGGCGGCGCTTTTCGTCGTGCGGCCCGCGAGCGTCGGCAGCGGTTCGTCGTTCGGCGTGCGGAAGTTGAACGCGCTGGTCAGGTCGCCGCACACCGCGCGGCGATAGGCGCTGATCTGCGGCTCGACCACGCCGAAGCGTTTTTCGAGGAAAAGCAGCGTCGACGTATGGTCGAACACCTGCGAGTTGACCCAGCCGCCGCGACTCCACGGCGACACGACCCACATCGGCACGCGCGGGCCGGGGCCGTACGGGCGGCCGTCGGCCGCGGGCTGGCTCGAGGTGGCCGGTGCGAAGTCGTGGTATTCGACCGCGACGTCGGCTGCCGCGAGCGTATGGCCGCCGGCGAGCGAGCCGTCGGCGTTGCGCGACGGCACGGCCGGCGACGGCATGTGGTCGAAGAAGCCGTCGTTCTCGTCGTAGTTGACGAGCAGCACCGTCTTGCTCCACACCTCCGGGTTAGCGGTCAGCGCGTCGAGCACGGCCTGCACGTACCACGCGCCCTGCGCGGGGCTCGACGGCCCCGGATGCTCGCTGTACGCCGACGGCGGAATGATCCACGACACTTCGGGCAGCTTGCCGGTGCGGATGTCGTCGCGCAGCGTTTCGAGAAAACCGTACGGCATCGTGTTGCCGAAGCCTTTCGCGAGCGGGCTCAACGCGTCGTCGATCGTCGGATCGTAGAACGCGCCGGCCGCCGTCACCGGCTGCGTGATGTCCGTCGACGCAACGTACGCCGGCCGGCGTGCGGCCGGCATCTGCTCGATGGCCGCGCGCCAGTGGCGAAAGCTCATCATCTCGTTGCAGCCGAAGTTGTCGATCAGGCTCTGGTAGACCTTCCAGCTCACGCCGGCGTGCTGCAGCCGGTCCGCGTAGGTCGTCCACGTCCAGCCCTGGCTCGACGGGCCGATGTCGTTGCCGCCGTTGAACTGGTTGTTCAGTGCGGCGACCTTCACGCGGCTGCCGTCGGCCGGGCTGACGCCGTTCGGGCCGTTGGTGCCGCTCCAGTAGAACAGCCGGTTCGCGATCGTGCCGGTGTGCATCCCGCAGTGGTAGTGGTCGCACAGCGTGAACGCATCGGCGAGCGCGCGCTGGAACGGCACTTCGGCCGCATCGTAATAGCCCATCGACAGCGGCGTCTTCGCGTCGGGCCAGCGGTTCATGCGGCCGTGATCCCAGGCGGCCTGCGCGTCGGCCCACGTGTGCGGCGTGCCGCCCGCGCGCTGCGCGTTGCCCTGGCTCGCATCGAGGTGGTACGGCGTGATGGTCGCCGCGGGCGTCGCCTTCGTGTAGGTCTGGTGGAACACGTCGCGGCCGTTCGGCGACGGCACCGCGAAGCGATCGCCGTAACCGCGCACGCCCTTGAACGTGCCGAAGTAACCGTCGAACCCGCGGTTCTCCATCATCAGCAGCACGACGTGCTTCACGTCGTTGATCGTCCCCGATTCATGGAAGGCGGGAATCGCGAGCGCGCGGCGAATGCTCGGCGGAAACGCGGTCAGCGCGGCGCCGGCGAGGCCGGCAGTGGCCGTCTGCTGAAGGAATTTACGGCGTGAGGTCATGGCGTTCTGGTCCTGTGATGGCGGGAGCGAGAGTGACGTCGGTGGGGTGCGCGCGGGCGTCGTCCGGGCGCGGACGGGTCGCGATGCGGGTGCGATGGCGCGCATCGGGCCATGCCGCGATTCCGCTTGCCGCGCGCTCGTGATGCGCGGTGCGGAGAGCAGTCTAGGGAGCGCAGATGACGTCGCCATGATGCGGAAATGACATGACGCTCCGTGTGATGGAAGTTGCGGGTGCAACGAGATGGCGGACGTGCGTTACGGTGTCTCGATGGAAGGAAGTTACCGATCCTGCGGTCGCGAGACGGCAGAAATTTCCGATTCGATGCGGGCTTCTTGACGCGATGTCGTTGCGCATGCAACGTATGCGATGGCCTTTGGTCGATGTTTCACTGTCGTGAACGACGATGTGCTGCGCGTGGTGGTGGCTGCTGCTCGGTGACACTTCTTTGACGATCGCGCGTGTCATATGCATTCAACGATTCGTTGGTTTTCAACCGATCGCGGCAATCGTATCGTCGACAAATTTGCCGACCGTCGCGACGGGCATCGTCGTGCGATGAACGATGGATGCGATCGTCCGCGGCGCTTCGTGAAGCGACGGCGTAGCGATATGTGCCGCCGGTTCCGGCACGTGCGGCGCCGCCCGATGCGTTCGGTCGTTTCGCCGTGCTTGTTTTCGCTGCGTGGCTTTGCGCAACCGTCTCTTTCCATGGAAGCCGACTCGATGAAAACCGTACTCCGGAACCTGACCGCCGCCTGCCTGATCGTTGTGACCGGCGCAGCGCTTGCCGTCGACACGCCGCAGCGCGTGGCCGTCGCGGGTGCGCCGAGCGGCGATGCGCATCTGCCGCCCGGCATCGCATGGCAGCAGGGCGACGTCGACGCGGCCTTCGCGCTCGCGAAGCGCACCGGCAAGCCGCTGCTGCTGTACTGGGGCGCGGTGTGGTGCCCGTCGTGCAACCAGGTGAAGTCGACCGTCTTCAGTCAGCAGGCGTTCAAGACGCGCTCGTCGTTGTTCGTGCCGGTGTATCTCGACGGCGATACCGAAAGCGCGCAGAAGCTCGGCGAGCGCTTCAAGGTGCACGGCTATCCGACGATGATCCTGTTTCGGCCCGACGGCACCGAGGTGACGCGGCTGCCGGGCGAAGCCGATCTCGACCGCTACATGCAGGCGCTGTCGCTGGGGATGACGGCCACCCATCCGGTGCGGCAGACGCTCGCGACCGCGCTGAACGAGGGCGCGGCGCTGACGCCGTCCGAATG
Source organism: Burkholderia sp. MBR-1 (assembly GCF_013822785.1). NCBI lineage: Bacteria > Pseudomonadati > Pseudomonadota > Betaproteobacteria > Burkholderiales > Burkholderiaceae > Burkholderia > Burkholderia sp. MBR-1. Next base: position 1,864,548 of record NZ_CP053610.1, on the reverse strand, counting down.
GCATCTGCTCGCCGATTATTCGTGGGATACCGACGGTGCGCTGCCGGTGCCGCCCGACCGTGTGGCCGTGACGCTGCAGACGCTGTCGCAGCGTGCGCGCGCGGCCGGCGCGACGGCGGACGCCGCGCGTTTCGCGCTGAAGGCGGCGGTGGTCGCGGCGTCGGACGATCCCGCGCAGGCCGGCGCGCTCGACAAGGCCGCGCTCGCCGATGCGCTGCGCGACGTGCTGCGCGATCCGCCGCTCGCGCGTGCGGATTCCGACGTACTCGTCGCGGCGCCGGCCCGCGTGGTCGCGTACCTCGGCGGCGAGCCCGCGCAGCGCACGAAGCTGCGCGGTGCTTACGACGCTGCGCTCGCACGGCTGTCGACGGACGCCACGCTGTCGGCGATCGACCGGCTGATGGCGCTGCATGGCCGCGTGCTGCTCGCGCGCGGCGACGCACGCGACGGCACGCGGCTCGACACGGCCGCGCCCGCGCTGCTCACCGCTGCGCGCAAGCAGATCGCGGCCTCGGTGCAGGGCGCGGCGAACGCGTACGAGCGGCAGGCGCTCGTCAGCGAAGCGGCCGACACGTTGACCGACGCCGGGCTGTACGACGAATCGGACGCGCTGCTGAAGGCCGAGCTGCCGCGTTCGTCGACGCCGTATTACTTCATGTCGGGACTGGCCGCGAACGCGAAGGCGCGCGGCGACAAGGCGGCGGCGCTGGACTGGTATCGAAAGGCGTACGACGCGGCGAGCGGATCGGCGACGAAATTGCGCTGGGGCGCGACCTATTTCGCGAATGCGGTCGCGCTGGCGCCGGACGATTCGGCGCGGATCGAAGGGATCGCCGCGAGCGTGCTCGCGCAGGCGTCCGGCACGCGCGATGCGTTTTACGGTGCGAACCTGCGGGCGCTGACCAAGGTCGTTACGCAGCTGAAGCGCTGGCGTAGCGACGGCGCGCACGATGCATCGGTCCGGTCGGTCGTGAAGCAGTTCGACGGCGTATGCGCAAAGCTGCCGGCAGGTGATCCGCAGGCGGCGGCGTGCGCGAAACTGCTTCAGCCGGTGAAGGCCTGAGGCTGCGGGCCTGAGGCCGCGATGACGCGCGGCTGGGCGTGCCGGCCGCGTGGTCGCCGCGATTGCTCAGTGGCTGGTTTCGGACGACGGGCTGCCGTCGCTGCCGTACCCGGCATGCTGCTCGCGCGCGATCTTCGCTTCTGCTGAAACGATGCTGGCGGGATAGAACCAGTCGCTCGGCTGGAAGCCGGCTTGCTTCAGCGCTTTCACTTCGGCCCGGACCTGCGCGCGCGTGAGCGGCGGGTTCGATTGAGCTTGCGCCTGGGCTTGGACTTCGGCCTGCGCTTGTGCTGCGAGCGGCGCGGATGCGGCTACCGCGATGACGATTGCGGGAAACAGGCGCTTCATGATCGTGAACCTCGATGTGTGCGGCTGGCTGCCAAGCCTGCAAACGATTTCGTCTGATATGGCGGCAACGGGTGAACCCAGTGTAGGCCGCGCTGCCCGTGGGAAAAATGCGATTGCTCCCAATGCAGTTTTTTGCTGGCGACAACAATGGGCGGGTTGGTTCGGACGAAAGCGGGTGGTGGTGTGCTTGGTGGGCATGCGGGACGGGCGGGATGATCGTTTGCGTCGTGCTGATGATGACAGCGGTGCCCGGCACACCGGGCAATGGCCGCGAAGACGGCGGAAGGCGGGAACGTAAGGCGGAAACGTAGGAAAGCGGGGGGGCAGCGCAGTCCGCACGGCCGGCATCTGCGGCGCCATCAAGCGCTCGATCACGCGCGACGCCGAGCTTGCCGGCCGCGTCGCCACGGCCGACACGAGCCGGGCGGCGCGCGTCTGAACGCCGCCGCCCGATGCTGACGCTTACACGAGGCCCGTGGTGTAGTACACGGCGATCACGAAGAACACCGCGAGTGTCTTGATCACCGTGACCGCGAAGATGTCGCGATACGATTCGCGGTGCGTGAGGCCCGTGACGGCCAGCAGCGTGATGACCGCGCCGTTGTGCGGCAGCGTGTCCATGCCGCCGCTTGCCATCGCGACGACCCGGTGCAGCACTTCCAGCGGAATGTTGGCGGCCTGTGCGCCCTTGATGAACAGGTCCGACATCGCGGCGAGCGCGATGCTCATGCCGCCCGACGCCGAACCGGTGATGCCGGCGAGCGAGCTGACCGACACGGCCGCGTTGACGAGCGGGTTCGGGATGCTCTTGAGCGCATCGCTGACGACCAGGAAGCCCGGCAGCGCGGCAATCACGCCGCCGAAGCCGTATTCGGACGCGGTGTTCATCGCCGCGAGCAGCGCGCCGCCGACGGCGGCCTTCGACCCGACCGCAAAGCGCCCGCTCACGCGCTTGAACGCGGTCAGGATCACCAGCACGATGCCGAGCAGCAATGCGGCCTCGACCGACCAGATCGCGACGACCGTCTTGATCGACGTCGTGACGGGCGCATGCACGCCGGGCAGCACGTCCGGCGCGACCGTGTACGACGCGGCGCCGTACCACTGCGGGATCAGCTTCGTGAACGCGAAGTTCGAAACGCCGACGAGGATCAGCGGCAGGATCGCCAGCGCCGGATGCGGCAGCGCAGTTGCTTCGACGCGTTCCGGCTCGTTCACGAGCGACGTGCCGTAGCCTTCGCCCTTCGCCATCGCCGAGCGGCGGCGCCATTCGAGATACGTGAGGCCCACGACGATGATGAACAGCGAGCCGATCGTGCCGAGCGCAGGCGCGGCCCACGCGGTCGTCTTGAAGAACGTGGTCGGGATGATGTTCTGGATTTGCGGCGTGCCGGGCAGCGAATCCATCGTGAACGAGAACGCGCCGAGCGCGATCGCGCCGGGCATCAGCCGTTTCGGAATGTTGCTCTGGCGATAGAGTTCGGCCGCGAACGGATAGACGGCGAACACCACGACGAACAGCGACACGCCGCCATAGGTGAGCAGCGCACACACCACGACGATCACCGCATTGGCACGCGAGCGGCCGATGTAGCGGATCGCCGCATGGACGATCGACTCGGAGAACCCGGACAGTTCGATCACCTTGCCGAATACGGCGCCGAGCATGAACACCGGGAAATAGAGTTTGACGAAGCCGACCATCTTCTCCATGAATATGCCGGAGAAGACCGGGGCGACGGCGGCCGGTTCGGTCAGCAGGACCGCGCCGAGCGCGGCGATCGGCGCGAACAGGATCACGCTGTAGCCGCGATAGGCGGCGAACATCAGGAACGCCAGCGCGGCGAGGACGATCACGAAAGACAAGGGAGTCTCCTAATGGCTTTGGTTTGTTTTCGATCGCGGGACGCGCCGCGGACCGGCTCGGGGTCGTGCAGGTTTCGTGCCATCGGCCGGAGTGCGCCGCCGGGCGGGCGCCCGGCGCAGGCCGGCGGGCCCGCGCCGGCCAATGTCTGAAGATTCTACATAAAACGTCTCGCTCCGGAGACGATGTCCTGCCCGCCGACGCGCGCCAAACGGGGCAGGGCTTTCCCGGACAACGCATTCCGGCAGGTCTCCGAAATGAGATACTGCGTCTCGCTTTGGAGACAGCCGGCCAACGATACATGGAGACGACGACACGATGATGAACGACCTGGCCCGCCTGCCCATCAATTTTGGCGACGTGCTGCGCCGCGCCGCCGAGTCGCTGTTCCGCACGTTCGAGGATTCCAGTGCGGGCACGGTGGTGGTCGATCGCGACGCGCGCGTCGTCTGGATGAACGAGCGGTATGCGGCGCGCTTCGGCTTCGCGGATCCGCAGCAGGCGATCGGCCTCGACTGCGAAGCCGTGATTCCGAATAGTTTGATGCGCGAGGTGGTGTCGACCGGCCAGCCGATTCTGCTGGACATCATGGAGACCGGCCGCGAGCCGCTCGTCGTCACGCGCCTGCCGTTGAAGAACGAGGCGGGCGAGACGGTCGGCGCGATCGGCTTTGCGCTGTTCGATCAACTGAAGACGCTCACGCCGATCTTTTCGCGCTACGCGCAGCTTCAACAGCAGCTGATCGCGACGCAGCGTTCGCTCGCGCAGGCGCGCCGTGCCAAGTACACCTTTGCGAGCTTCGTCGGCACGAGCGCGGCGAGCCTCGAGACCAAGCGGCAGGCACGGCGCGCGGCGCAGGTCGATTCGCCGGTGCTGCTGCTCGGCGAGACGGGCACCGGCAAGGAACTGCTCGCGCATGCGATCCACGCGGCGTCGGCGCGTGCGTTGCAACCGCTCGTGACGGTGAACGTCGCGGCGATCCCCGACACGCTGCTCGAAACCGAGTTCTTTGGCGCGGCGCCCGGTGCGTATACGGGCGCCGATCGCAAGGGGCGCGTCGGCAAGTTCGAGCTGGCAGATCGCGGCACACTGTTTCTCGACGAGATCGGCGACATGCCGTTGCCGCTGCAGGGGAAGCTGCTGCGGGTGTTGCAGGACAAGGAGTTCGAACCGGTCGGCTCGAACCGGATCGTGCGCGCCGATGTGCGGATCATCGCCGCGACCTCCGCCGATCTGCCGGCGCTCGTCGAGGCCGGCCGCTTTCGCGCCGACCTCTATTACCGCCTCAATGTGCTGACGATTCATGCGCCGCCGCTGCGCGAGCGCGCATCCGACATCGCGGCGCTCGTCTACGCGACGCTCGAGGAACTGGCTGCGCAGCATGGCCGCGCCGCGCATTGCGAACTGACCGACGACGCGCTGCGGATGCTGTGCGCGTATCCGTGGCCGGGCAACGTGCGCGAGCTGCGCAACACGCTCGAGCGCGCACTGATGCTGTCGGACCGTTCGGTGATCGATGCGGCCGCGCTCGCGTCGTTCCTCGGTCCGGTGCGCATGACGGCGGACGGCGTGCCGGCGGGCACGCTGGTTGCGCCGCTGGCGGGCCGGAGCACCACCGATGCCGCGGGCGCCGACGCTGCGCCGTTGGCTTCGTACGCCGACGCATTGGCCGCCTGGGAGCGCCAGTTCCTGACCGACGCCCTTGCGGCGTGCGACGGGAAGGTAACCGAAGCCGCTGCACGAATCGGCATCGGCCGCGCGACGCTGTACAAGAAGATGACGGCGCTCGGAATCGACCGGTGACGACGTAAGCCTGAAGCGAACGGGCTGGCAGCGCGGCGCCCGTGACGCGCCGGGCAGGAGGCAACGATGAAGCGAATCCGTATCGCAGCATGGCTCGCCGCATTGGTGACGGCGTCTTCCTTCGCGCAGTCCGATGCGGAAATACCGGCCGCGCGGCGCAACTGGTACAACGATCCGTTCGTTGCACTGTCGCAGGACTACGCGGAATGTCCGCTGCCGCTCGGCCCGTGGATGACGCACGCCGAGATGGAGGACGACGCGCATTATCGCGTCGAGCGCGGCACCACCTGCTGGCTCGCCCATCGCTGCACGAAGCCGAACTCCTATATGTACGACGAGCCGATTGCCGCGGCGGCGAAAGCGCATTTTTCGGGCAGCGAGCGCCTGCGCGGCACGAGCCTGTGGATCACCGTGCAGCGGCGCTTCATATATGTCGAAGGATGTGCCGAAGCCGCCTTCGACCGGCAAGCGCTGGCACGCGAACTCGGTGCGCTTCCCGACGTCGAGCAGGTGTTCGTTCGCATCACCGACGATCCGCACCGGGCTTTGCCGTACAGGACGCGCGCCCGTCCCGACCGGGCGCCGGACCGGACGCCCGACTGAACACGGGGTAACGACGCATGGCATACTCGCGGCATTAAAAAATTGGTTGACGGAAAGAACAATGAAACACATGCTTGCGTCGGTCTGTCGGTGGCCTGGAACGCATTGGCGTCAGGCTGGATTGTTGGTCCTGGTTACGGGGCTCGGCGGGTGCGGAGGCGGGGCGCCGTTGTTCACGGCGGACGGACGCCCGACTACGCAGGTGCAATGCACCGGCAGCGACTGGAGCAATTGCACGGACAATGCCCGAGCCATCTGCAGCGGGGAATTCGACGTTCTCCAGCAATCGACCGATGACGCTGTGCGAAATCTTCTCTTCGCATGCAAGAAGAAAGGCGATTATTGAGCCCGATACGATCGCACGATGGGACGTAATCGGGTAAAGCGCTTTTCTATTCGCTTGGAGTCGGCTATTTTTCATGAATAACACTCACGGAGTCCCATCCATATGGCGACCTACAGGCAACTGACTGCGCAACTCGAAAGACTTCAGCAAAAGATCGACAAGGAACGCGAAAAGGCGATTGCCGATGCAATTGCCGCCATTCGGGCGAAAATCGAGGAATTCGACATTACGCCGGAAGAGCTCGGTTTCCTCCCGGCCGGCAAGCGCGCCGCCGCGAAGCCGAAGCGCGCGTTGCCGCCGAAGTACCTGAATCCGAAGACGGGCGAAACGTGGAGCGGCCGCGGCCGTGCGCCGGCTTGGCTCGGCAAGAACCGCGCGCGTTTCCTGATCAAGGACTGATTCCCGGAAATCCTCACCTTTCGTGCGGTCACTGACGGTGCGAGCGGCCCCACGGCCCTCGCACCGTTTTGTTTTTGGGCCGCCGACGCGCGATTCGGCATCGCGTATCGAACGGCAACTCCCCGCGATTAAAAGAGCGCGTTTCACACATTCGTCGCGATTGCCGTGGATTTGGCGGCGAATTGCGGTAAACGAGCGCGTAATTCGCGTCGCAAGGCGCACGGCCATTTGCGATCTTCGCGGTGCTGACGTGCAGCGCGCACGCATCACCGCTCGCGCATTGCGCCGCCTCGCGATAGGGCTCCCGAATCTGCTCACCATGGCTCCTGTAAATCCTCACCTCTGACGGATGCGCCGCGCCGTCGCGTGTCGCCCACTGCGCTCGTTGCAATGTGTGAATGCGTCGAGTGCAAGCGCATGTTGCCGGCCTTGATGCGCATCGCACAGTCGGCCGATCGGCATATAGGCAGCCGCATCCGGTTCGCCTATGCTTGGAGTTCGCGTCGCCCGGCGCGTGGCCATTCGGGCCGTGCACCGGCCGGGCCGTCTTTCGTTACCGTATGGAGTCGATGTGACCGTTCGCCATCTCGATGCGTTGTTTCAGCCCAAGTCCGTTGCGGTCGTCGGCGCATCGTCGCGCGCGGGCAGTGTCGGCGCGATGGTATGGGCGCGCGTGCTCGACGGCGGGTTCGAAGGGCCCGTGTGGCCCGTCAATCCGAAGTACCGAGAGCTCGGCGGGCACACTGTGATCGGCGATGTCGAGCGGCTCCCCGCGCCGCCGTCGGTCGCCGTGATCTGCACGCCGCCCGCCACGTGGGCCGGCATCGTGCATAAGCTCGGCGAACTGGGTACACGTGCGGCGGTGATCGTCGGCGATGCACGAACCGACGCCGATCGCGCCGCACTCGACCGGGCGCTCAAGGCCGCGAAGCCGTTCGTGCTCCGTATCGTCGGGCCCGGCAGTCTCGGCGTGCTGTCGCCCGCGCGGCATGCACATTTCGGCGCACCGGCCTATACGGCGCGCTCGGGCGGCGTCGCGTGGGTGTCGCAATCGAACGCGCTGACCAATGCGGTGCTCGGTTGGGCCAACGCGCGCGGGCTCGGCTTCTCGCATGTCGTCGCGCTCGGCAGCGAGGCCGACGTCGATGCCGGCGACGTGCTCGACTACCTCGCCAGCGATCCCGGCACGCGCGCCATCCTGCTCGAACTCGATACCGTGTGCGCCGCGCGCAAGTTCATGTCGGCGGCGCGCGCGGCCGCGCGCAACAAGCCGGTGCTCGCGCTGCGTACCGGGCGCGGCGATCCGGGCGACGCACTGTATACGGCGGCTTTCCAGCGCGCCGGGATGGTCCGCGTCGATGCGCTCGACGATCTGCTCGACGAGATCGAGACGCTCGGCGTCGGGCGCGTCACCGCGCGCGGCGCGGCAACCCTCGTGACCAGCGATGCGGGCGTCGCGAAACTCGCGGTCGATGCGGTCGCGCAGGTGCGCGACGTGCTGGCCAACTGGCCGGAAGCGGTGACGTCGGCGGTGTCGGCCGCGCTGCCGCACGTTGCGGTGCCCGGCAACCCGCTCACGCTGGGCGACGACGCGCGTCCCGAGCATTTCGGCGCGGCCGTCAAGGCGCTCGCGCCCTACTCGCAAACGGGCACGCTGTTCGTCGTCCATTCGACGTCTCACAGCGCGCCGGCCGAGGCCGTTGCGCGCACGTTGATCGAAGCGCGGCAGCATGCGCATCGCGGCATCCTCGCGTGCTTCTTCGGTGCGGTCGATGCGGCGACGCGCGACGCGCTGCACGCAAATGGCATCCCGGTGCACACGACGCCGCAGCGGCTCGCGCGCGCCTATGCGCGGCTGGTCGACTACAACCTCGGCCGTGAACTGCTGATGCAGACGCCCGAAGGTACGCCACTGCAACCGGCCGAGCGTGTCGCGTCCGCGCAGGCTGACGCACGCCGCATGGTCGAAGCCGGCGAACACGAGCTGGCCGGCGAAGCGGCGCTGCATTGGCTGTCACGCTTTGGCTTGCATGGCGAGCCGGACGAGCCGTCGGCCGGCGCGAAGGTCGTCGACGTGACGATCGAGATGTACGACGATTCGAATTTCGGCCCGGTGTTCCGCTATGCGGTGCCGCCGGCCGACGGCGTATCGGCGCCGCTCGTTGTGTACGGGTTGCCGCCGCTGAATACGGTTCTTGCGCGCGCGGTGATGGAGCGTTCGCCGTATGCCCGCCGCGCTCCGGTCGAGCCCACGCTGGGCGCGCTGACGGCGCTGTCGCAGGCCGTGTGCGACGTGCGCGAGGTCGTCGCGATGTCGGTCACGCTGCGCGTGCTGTCTGACCGCACGTATGTGGTTGCGCCGCGCATCACGCTCGCGGCCGGGCGCAGCAGGCTCGCGATCATGCCGTATCCGCGTCACCTTGAGCAGACGCTCGAATGGCGCGGCGAAACGGTGACCATCCGTCCGATTCGTCCTGAAGACGAGGACGCGCACAAGGAGCTGCTCGGCGCGATGACGCCGGACGATCTGCGGATGCGCTTCTTCGGCGCGGTACGCAGCTTCGACCATTCGCAGGTCGCGCGCATGACGCAGATCGACTACGACCGCGAGATGGCTTTCATCGTGGCGCTCACCGACGCATCGGGCCGGTCGCATACGCTCGCGGTGGCGCGCGCGGTTGCCGATCCCGACAACGAGACGGCCGAGTTCGCGATCGCGGTGCGGCCCGATCAGAAGGGCAAGGGGCTCGGGCGGCTGATGATGATGCGCATCATCGAATACGCACGGTCGCGCGGCACCGCGTGGATGGTGGGCGAGGCGCTGCGCGAGAACACGGCGATGATCTCGCTCGCGAAGTCGTGCGGGTTCGCGGTGTCGCCGACGGAGGAGCCTGGCGTGGTCGGATTCAAGATGAAGCTGCAACCGTAGTCGCGAGGCGTCGAGTGTCGAAAAGTATGTGGGTATCGCGTGCAGTTGGCACCGGCGCGTGCGATGTCGGCCATGCGTGCGTCGTCGGTGCGGCGGTTCGTCTGGGCGAATGTTCTCGGCTGTGGCGATCGGAACGAGCATGGGAGCCGTTTCGGTGGCTCGCCCCCAAAACAAGGCAGAACGCACCGGGGTTTTCGTTTCGACGATGGTGTGTGCCGAATCTATAGGCGAGTGCGGTATCCCGGTGATTTTCGCGGCGTATCGGTGCGCACGTGCTGCATGTCGCATGCATCTCCAGCCTGAAAAAACTCAAAGGTGAGGCTTTACGGGAGCCTTCACGTGAGCTTTTCCGGGAGACGCTTGGTGAGTCGATACGGGAGCTGTCGGTGAGCCTTCCCGGGAACTGGCGGTGAGCCCTTTCAGGAAGGCCTGGTGAGGCTTTTCGGGAGTGAATGGAGAGCGTCTGTGCGAGGTGCCGGAGAGGACGTTCGGACCGCCGGATTGGTGCCGCCAGTGGCTTGAGGTGAGCGTTTTCGGGAGGCTGAAGTGAGTCTTTTCGGGACCTTGAGCGACCAGCGCTCGGGCTGACGCGGCGCCGGCAGGTACCGGTGCCGCGCCGATGCGGCCGCGTGCGATGTGTGCGTCGCATGCGCCGCGAAGCGTGCCAATGCGCTGCGCGCTTCCGCGATTGCACGCAGCGGGCGGGCGACTGCCCTTACACGGCGAGCTTGGTCGCCGCGTCGCTCACCTGGTCGCGCGTGATCGCGAGTTCGTCGAGGTGGGCGTCCGCATAGACGCCGCCGGTTTCGCGCTCGAGGCGAGCAATCGTCAGCGCGCAGCGCGCAGTGTCCTTCGGCATCGCGATGAAGCGCTTGACCGACTCGCCGGACGTGAACGCGTCGAACAGCGCGGCTCGCACGTCGTCGGGGAGCGTCTTGGTCCATTGGTACGGCTTGCCGTTGAACGTGATCGACGGCGGCAGCGTCCGTTCCTTCTTGGTGGCCGTGATGAGGCCGTAGGTGCGCGCGGCCTCGCCGATCTGCTCGGGCGAGAAGAGTTCGTCGGGCGTGATGTCGAACTGCTCGATATAGCTTTCGATCGCCAGCATCGCCGCGGCGCGATCGTCGCGCTTCTTCTGCGCGCGCGCGACGATGTCGCGCAGTTCGTCCGCTTCGTCGGGCGTGATCGTGAAGCTTGCCTGCTTCTGCTGAAGTTCGGAGAAACGCTGGAATTCTTGATCGTTCAGAAGTTTGGCCATGACATTCATCGGATACGGAGGCCGCAACTGCCGGCCGCCGTCGTTTTTGAGAGGGCCGTTATTCTAGCGTAGCGCCGGACGCGCAGTACTTGCGCGTCCGGGAACGATCGTCCGAATGCTGGCGGGAACAGGCGCCGTATCGCCGTGCATCGTATCGGCGCGGCTCGCCCGGTCGAACCGGCGAACGCCCGAACGCCCGAACGCCCGAACGACCGAACGCCCGAACGACCGAACGACCGAACGACCGAACGCCCGAACGCCCGAACGCCCGAACGCCCGAACGCCCGAACGCCCGAACGACCGAACGACCGAACGACCGAACGACCGCTCAACCGCTCAACCGCTCAACCGCTCAACCGCTCAACCGCTCAACCGCTCACTCCACCCACCGCCCTTTACGCCGTCCCCCCCATTCACCGACTCCCCGCCCGCCACATCGACAACTGACCGGCCGTCTCCCGCAGCCTTGCCGCGACCGCGTCAGCCGACGGCGCCGTGTGCGCATCGATCCGGCGCATGTACGGACAGGTCAGCACGGCGATCGAATGACCCGACGGGCCGACGATCGGTGCGCTCAGATCGGTGACGCCATACGCCTGGCGGCTGTCCTGCCGCAAGTAGCCGGACTGCCGAATGGCGTGACATACCTGCGCGAGCTCCTGTTCGTCGATCGGCGCTTCGCCCTTGACCTTGCGATGCTCGGCCAGCATGTGCGCGCGCTGCTCGGTACTCTGGAACGACAGCATCACGCGTCCCGACGCCGTATCGGCCAGCGCGATGCGCGAGCCGAGCCGCACCGACACACACCACGGCCCGGGGCCGTCGACCTGCGCGATCACGAGCAGGTTGCCGTGATCGTAGACGGTCAGATGGCACGACTGTTCGGCTGCGTCAGCGAATCGATGCATCAGCGGCAACGCCTCCGCGATCAGCCGACTCATAGGTGGATGCCGGTGTGCAAGTGCGAACAGCTTCAGACTCAGCGTGTAGCGGTCGCCGCCGCTCGAGCGCATCACGTAGCGGCGCGCGACGAGCCGCTCGAGCATCCGGTAGATCTCGCTCGCGTTGCGGCCAAGTTCCCTCGTGATTTCGGTGCGGGTCAATCCTTCCTTTTGTTCCGACAGGAGCTCGAGAATGTCGAGGCCCTTGTCGAGCGCAGGCGCGCGATAGCGGTCGGCTGCGCCCGTCGACTCCAGTGCGTCGCTGTTGGAGAGCGGGTTGTCAGTAGTTAGCGTCATGTGTAGGAAGTCAGGGAGTTGCCGATCGGTGGGCGACGCACGCTGGCGGACGTGCACGCGGCGTCGCGAAGCCGCGCGCGGATATGACTGCCATCCGCGCGAGCCCGACAACATTCAGTGTGCGATGCAGCGTGTTTTTTACCGATCGTTATCGGGCATGAACGGCTCAGGTGCCGTTCGCGATGACAGGGTCATAAGAAATACTGGATATTCATCTTTCAGCGTCGAAGGACGCGAGAGGCGGCCGCCATGCCGACCGCGTCGGCGTATCCGCCGCTGCAACGTAATCTCTGCGGTCGCACCAATAGTCGGTATCCGTCGCGCGCCATTCCACCGCCAGCCGCCGATGGTACAAAGAGCGGCGGGTCATCGATGGTGCGCACGCGCGTCGTCGTCGGCCGGTATCCTGTCACATTCGCCACCAAGAGGTTCAGCACGATGAAACTGCTTCGCTACGGCCCGCCCGGCCAGGAAAAGCCCGGTATTCTCGACGCGCAAGGCCGGATTCGCGACCTGTCCGCGCATGTGCCGGATCTGGCCGGCGACGCGCTGTCCGACGCCGCGCTCGCGCGCCTGCGTGCGCTGGACCCGGCCGCGCTGCCGCTCGTCGCGGGCCAGCCGCGCATCGGGGCGTGCGTCGCGCGCGTCGGCAAGTTCATCGCGATCGGGCTGAACTATGCGGATCATGCGGCCGAAGCCGGCATGGCCGTCCCGAAGGAGCCGGTGGTGTTCGGCAAGTGGACGAGTTCGATCTGCGGCCCGAACGACGACATCGAAATCCCGAAGGGTTCGGTCAAGACCGACTGGGAAGTCGAACTGGGCGTCGTGATCGGCGCAACCTGCAAGGACGTCGACGAAGCGCGCGCGCTCGACTACGTCGCCGGCTATTGCGTGGTCAACGACGTGTCCGAGCGCGAGTGGCAACTCGAGCGCGGCGGTCAGTGGGACAAGGGCAAAGGCTTCGACACGTTCGGGCCGATCGGGCCGTGGCTCGTCACGCGCGACGAAGTGCCCGATCCGCAACGCCTCGACCTGTGGCTGGAGGTCGACGGACACCGCTATCAGAACGGCAACACGCGCACGATGGTGTTCACCGTCGCGCAACTGGTCGCGTATCTGTCGACCTGCATGACGCTGCAGCCGGGCGACGTGATCACGACCGGCACGCCGCCGGGCGTCGGCATGGGCATCAAGCCGTCGCCGGTGTTCCTGAAGGCCGGCCAGACGCTGCGCCTCGGCATCGAAGGGCTCGGCGAGCAACTGCAGCACACGCGCAACGCACGGTAGCGGTCGGCGCGTGGGGCGCTGCGTGAACGGCGAATGCCGAATTCGCAGTGCCCAGCGCCCATTGCCCGCTGAACGTCTACCGCCGCGTGCCGTCCGCGAAGCGTCGAATATCGAGGACTGAACGTCGATCGTCGAATGCCGGCCGCTGACGGTTGCCGCTCAACCTCGACCGCTGGCCACCGACTGCAGAACACGGTTGCAGAACGCCGCCCGCCGACATCAATTCATCGGCGCCCTGAAGAACAGAACAGCCGCCCCGGCCGGAATTCATCGCGCTTCAACGCCCCGACCCCACAACCCGCGCCCGCATCCGGCCGCTACAGCACCGCGATCCCCCACATCCCCGCCTCACTTACCCGAGAGCTTGCGCCACAGCGTCGTCTTGCTGATCCCGAGCATCGCGCACGCGCGATCGCGATCGCCGCCGCACGCATCCAGCACCGCGCGAATCTCGTCGGCTTCCGCGCGACGGCGGCGCGCGTGCAGGGTGCGCGCATCGTCGTCGTCCGCGGCCTCGACCGGCGCCGCGAACAGCTCGGGCGCGATCGCCCGCAGCGCGTCCGGCGCGAGCGCCGGGCACGCGGCGGTCAGATCGTTCTCGTCGGCTTCCTCGGCTAGTTCCACCGCGATCCGCTCGATCACGTTCTGCAGCTCGCGCACGTTGCCGGGCCATCGATAGCGCGCGAGCGTCGATTGCGTCGCGCCGAGCACGCGCAGCGCGTCGCCGGGCTCGCGCATGCGCTCGGCGAGCCGCGGCTCGCGCTGCGCGGCCTGTACGAGCAGCGTCGCCGCAAGAGCCGGGATGTCGGCCGCGCGCTCGCGCAGCGGCGGCAGGCCCACGTTCAGGATGTTGAGCCGGTAATACAGATCCGCGCGGAACGTGCCGGCTTCGACGGCCGCCAGCAACGGCCGGTGCGTCGCGGCGATCACGCGCACGTCGATCCGGATCGGCTCGGTCGAGCCGAGGCGGATCACCTCGCGCTCCTGCAGCACCCGCAGCAGCCGGCTTTGCAGCGACGGCGGCATCTCGCCGATTTCGTCCAGAAACAGCGTGCCGCGGTGCGCGGCCTCGAACAGCCCCGTCTTGCCGCCGCGCCGCGCGCCGGTGAACGCGCCTTCCTCGTAACCGAACAGCTCGCTTTCGAGCAGCGCCTCCGGAAACGCGCCGCAGTTGACCGCGACGAATGGGTAATTGCGCCGCGCCGACAGCGCATGCAGGCTCTGCGCGATCATCTCCTTGCCGGTGCCGCTTTCGCCGAGCACCAGCACGGTCGCGTCGGATTTCGCGTAGCGGCGCACGAGGTCGCGCACGCGCGCCATCGGCGCGGACGCGCCGATCACGTCGTCGAGCGTGTAGCGCGCCGCGAACTGCTGCGTGTTCGGCTGCGAACGCAGCGCGCGGTCGAGCCGCTCCACCGCGCGCGACTCCTGGAACGTCAGCACGCTGCCGGACGTCACGCCGCGATCGACGAGCGGCCCGCGATGCACGACGTATCTCACGCCGCGCACGGTCGCGAGCGCATCGCCGTCTTCGCCGCGTAGCGTGCGCAGCTCCGGCCTGAGATCGACGAGCGCGCGGCCGACGGCCGCCGCGGGTTCGACTCCGAGCGCCGACGCGAGCCGCTCGTTGATCGCCTCGACCCGCCCGCGCGCATCGAGCGCGACGACGCCGTCGCGCAGATGCTGCAGCAGGTTGTCGAGCCGCTGCCGGCGAAACGCCTCGGCGTGGGTTGCATACGCGACTTCGAGCGCGGTCTCGACCGCCTGACGCACCGACGCGTGCGAATACAGGAATACCGCGCCCATGCCCGCGCTCGCCGCCAGATCGGTGACGAGGCCGGGGCCGACGATCGTCTCGATGCCGCGGTCGTGCAGGTCGTGCACGCACGCCTCCGCTTCCTGCGCGGACTGATATGACGCAAACTGCACGTCGAGCCCGTACGCGGCGACGAAGCGGCGCACTTCGGGCGGCGTCTCGCCGGCGCTGACGAGCGCAATGCGGGTCGCGTCCCGACGCGCGCGCGCGAGCGCCTGCATCACGTCGAAGCCGGTCGGCGACACGACCACCACCGGCACCTGCGCGCGCGTTTTCAGGAAGCCGCCGTTCGAGCCGGCCGCGACGATCACGTCGGGCCGCGCGGTGCCGGCCTCGGCGATCGCGCTCAGCGCGTCTTCGTACGCGCGCGTGACGATGCGCACGTCGGCGCGTTCGTCGAATTCGCCGGCGATCTCGCGGAACAGGTCGCGCAGCCGGCTGATGCCCATCGCCCAGATGCGTGGGCGCACCGCGCGGTCGGTCGGGCCGGCGGGCGTGGTCGAGGAGAGGTCCATGACGATCGATTATGCGCGTGGCATTTCATTTTTGAAACACAAAGGCGCTGAAATGAAATCGACCGATGAATCGTGCCGCGCGCCGCTTGCTTAAGAATCAGTGGGTTAGCGGTGGAATGGTGCGCTGGCCCGGTCCTTGCTGTTAATGGGCATTCCTTCAGGAGGCCGTTCATGAGCAACACGCATCTTCAAAGCGCCGGCGCGAAGTTTCGCGCGGCAGTCGCGGCCGAGCAGCCGCTGCAGGTGGTCGGCGCGATCACCGCATACGCGGCCAAGATGGCGCAGGCCGTCGGCTTCAAGGCCGTCTACCTGTCGGGCGGCGGCGTCGCGGCGAATTCGCTCGGGATCCCCGACCTGGGCATCAGCACGATGGAAGACGTGCTGATCGACGCCAACCGGATCACCAACGCGACCGACCTGCCGCTGCTCGTCGACATCGACACGGGCTGGGGCGGCGCGTTCAACATCGCGCGCACGGTGCGCTCGTTCATCAAGGCCGGCGTCGCAGCCGTGCATCTCGAGGACCAGGTCGGCCAGAAGCGCTGCGGCCACCGTCCGGGCAAGGAAGTCGTGCCGGTCGAGGAAATGGTCGATCGCGTGAAGGCCGCAGTCGACGCGCGCACCGACGACCAGTTCGTGATCATGGCGCGCACCGACGCTGCCGCGGCGGAAGGGATCGACGCGGCGATCGAGCGTGCGGTTGCGTACGTCGAAGCCGGCGCCGACATGATCTTCCCGGAAGCGATGAAGACGCTCGACGACTATCGCCGCTTCAAGGCCGCCGTGAAGGTGCCGATCCTCGCGAACCTGACCGAATTCGGCTCGACGCCGCTGTTCACGCTCGACGAGCTGCGCGAAGCGAACGTCGACATCGCGCTGTACTGCTGCGGCGCGTATCGCGCGATGAACAAGGCGGCGCTGAACTTCTACGAGACGCTGCGCCGCGACGGCACGCAGAAGGCTGCCGTGCCGACGATGCAGACGCGCGCCGAGCTGTACGACTTCCTCGGCTATCACGAATACGAGCAGAAGCTCGACCAATTGTTCGCGCAGGGCAAGAAGTAACGCGGCCCGCGCGACCCGACACACGCATCCCCATTGGAGAATGTAAACATGAGTGAGACGAAAGACGCAGCAGCACCGGCCGCAGCAGGCGGATTCAAGCCGAAGAAGTCGGTGGCGCTGTCCGGCGTGACGGCCGGCAACACCGCGCTGTGCACGGTCGGCCGGACCGGCAACGACCTGCACTACCGCGGCTACGACATTCTCGACGTCGCCGAATCGTGCGACTTCGAGGAAATCGCGCACCTGCTGGTACACGGCACGCTGCCGAACCTGACCGAGCTGGCTGCGTACAAGACCAAGCTGCGCGCGCTGCGCGGGCTGCCGAACGCGCTGAAGGCCGCGCTCGAGCAGATTCCGGCGTCGGCGCACCCGATGGACGTGATGCGCACCGGCGTATCGGTGCTCGGCACCGTGCTGCCGGAGAAGGACGATCACAACCTGCCGGGCGCGCGCGACATCGCCGATCGCCTGATGGCGTCGCTCGGCTCGATGCTGCTGTACTGGTATCACTTCTCGCACAACGGCAAGCGCATCGAGACGGAAACCGACGACGACTCGATCGGCGGCCACTTCCTGCACCTGCTGCACGGCAAGGCGCCGTCGAAGTCGTGGGTCGAAGCGATGCACACGTCGCTGATCCTGTACGCGGAGCACGAGTTCAACGCATCGACGTTCACCGGCCGCGTGATCGCGGGCACCGGCTCGGACATCTACTCGGCGATCACCGGCGCGATCGGCGCGCTGCGCGGCCCGAAGCACGGCGGCGCGAACGAGGTCGCATACGACATCCAGAGCCGCTACGACTCGCCTGACGAAGCCGAACTGGACATCCGCCGCCGCGTCGAGAACAAGGAAGTCGTGATCGGCTTCGGCCATCCGGTCTACACGATCTCCGATCCGCGCAACAAGGTGATCAAGGGCGTCGCGCACAAGCTGTCGAAGGAAGCGGGCGACCTGAAGCTGTACAACATCGCCGAGCGCCTCGAGTCCGTGATGTGGGACGCGAAGAAGATGTTCCCGAACCTCGACTGGTTCAGCGCCGTGTCGTATCACCTGATGGGTGTGCCGACCGCGATGTTCACGCCGCTGTTCGTGATCTCGCGCACGTCCGGCTGGAGCGCGCACATCATCGAGCAGCGCATCGACAACAAGATCATCCGCCCGAGCGCGAACTACACCGGTCCGGAAGATCTGCAGTTCGTGCCGATCGACAAGCGCTGACATGCCGCCGCGCGCGCCGGCGTCCGCGATGCGGGCGTCCGGCGCGCGCGCAACGTTTCATCCCGAATTCCGCCCCACATCATGAATACCGCCTACCGCAAACCTCTGCCCGGCACGTCGCTCGACTACTTCGACGCGCGCGCCGCGATCGACGCGATCGCCCCCGGCGCCTACGACACGCTGCCGTACACGTCGCGCGTGCTCGCCGAAAACCTCGTGCGCCGCTGCGACCCGGCGATCCTCGCCGATTCGCTGAAGCAGATCATCGAGCGCAAGCGCGAGCGCGACTTCCCGTGGTTCCCGGCGCGCGTGGTGTGCCATGACATCCTCGGCCAGACGGCGCTCGTCGACCTCGCGGGCCTGCGCGACGCGATCGCCGAGCGCGGCGGCGACCCGGCGAAGGTGAACCCGGTCGTGCCCGTGCAACTGATCGTCGACCACTCGCTCGCCGTCGAATGCGGCGGCTTCGATCCCGACGCGTTCGCGAAGAACCGCGCGATCGAGGATCGTCGCAACGAGGACCGCTTCCACTTCATCGAGTGGACCAAGAAGTCGTTCGAGAACGTCGACGTGATCCCGCCGGGCAACGGCATCATGCACCAGATCAACCTGGAGAAGATGTCGCCGGTGATCCAG
This sequence comes from Burkholderia sp. MBR-1, assembly GCF_013822785.1. NCBI lineage: Bacteria > Pseudomonadati > Pseudomonadota > Betaproteobacteria > Burkholderiales > Burkholderiaceae > Burkholderia > Burkholderia sp. MBR-1. The sequence continues at coordinate 1,846,157 of NZ_CP053610.1, read as the reverse complement.
GTGCAGGACGGCATCGCCTATCCGGACACCTGCGTCGGCACCGACAGCCACACGCCGCACGTCGACGCGCTCGGCGTGATCGCGATCGGCGTGGGCGGCCTCGAGGCGGAGAACGTGATGCTGGGCCGCGCGTCGTGGATGCGCCTGCCCGACATCGTCGGCGTCGAGCTGACCGGCAAGCGTCAGCCCGGCATCACCGCGACCGACGTCGTGCTCGCGCTGACCGAGTTCCTGCGCAAGGAAAAGGTGGTGGGCGCCTATCTGGAATTCCGTGGCGCTGGCGCGGCGAGCCTCACGCTCGGCGATCGCGCGACGATCTCGAACATGGCGCCGGAATACGGCGCGACGGCCGCGATGTTCTTCATCGACGGTCAGACCACCGACTATCTGCGCCTCACCGGCCGCAGCGACGAACAGGTCAAGCTGGTCGAGACGTACGCGAAGGCGGCCGGGCTGTGGGCCGACACGCTCGCGCATGCGCAGTACGAGCGCACGCTGACGTTCGATCTGTCGAGCGTCGTGCGCAACATGGCCGGCCCGTCGAACCCGCACAAGCGTCTGCCGACCTCCGACCTCGCCGCGCGCGGCATCGCCGGCCAGTGGGAAGAGAAGCCGGGCGAGATGCCGGACGGCGCGGTCATCATCGCGGCCATCACGAGCTGCACGAACACCAGCAACCCGCGCAACGTGATCGCGGCCGCGCTGCTCGCGCGCAATGCGAACGCGCGCGGCCTCACGCGCAAGCCGTGGGTGAAGAGCTCGCTCGCGCCCGGCTCGAAGGCGGTCGAGCTGTATCTGAAGGAAGCGAACCTGCTGCCGGAACTCGAGAAGCTCGGCTTCGGCATCGTCGCGTTCGCATGCACGACCTGCAACGGGATGTCGGGCGCGCTCGATCCGAAGATCCAGCAGGAGATCGTCGATCGCGACCTGTACGCGACCGCCGTGCTGTCCGGCAACCGCAATTTCGACGGCCGCATCCATCCGTATGCGAAGCAGGCGTTCCTCGCGTCGCCGCCGCTCGTCGTCGCGTATGCGATCGCCGGCACGATCCGCTTCGACATCGAGAAGGACGCGCTCGGCCACGACGCGCACGGCAAGCCCGTCACGCTGAAGGACATCTGGCCGACCGACGAGGAGATCGACGCGATCGTCGCATCGAGCGTGAAGCCCGAGCAGTTCCGTAAGGTCTACGAGCCGATGTTCGCGCGCACGGCCGACGCAGGCGAGCGTGCCGCGCCGCTGTACGAGTGGCGGCCGCAGAGCACCTACATTCGTCGTCCGCCGTACTGGGAAGGGGCGCTGGCCGGCGAGCGTACGCTCAAGGGCATGCGGCCGCTCGCGGTGCTCGGCGACAACATCACGACCGACCACCTGTCGCCGTCGAACGCGATTCTCGCGACCAGCGCGGCCGGCGAGTACCTCACCAAGATGGGCCTGCCGGAAGAAGACTTCAATTCCTACGCGACGCACCGGGGAGACCACCTGACCGCGCAGCGCGCGACCTTCGCGAACCCGACGCTCGTCAACGAGATGGCGGTCGTCGACGGCGCGGTGAAGAAAGGCTCGCTCGCCCGCGTTGAACCTGACGGCAAGGTCATGCGGATGTGGGAAGCGATCGAGACGTACATGAACCGCAAGCAGCCGCTGATCGTGATCGCGGGCGCCGACTACGGCCAGGGCTCGTCGCGCGACTGGGCGGCCAAGGGCGTGCGGCTCGCGGGCGTCGAGGCGATCGTCGCCGAAGGGTTCGAGCGGATTCACCGCACGAACCTGATCGGGATGGGCGTGCTGCCGCTGGAGTTCAAGCCCGGCACGAACCGCAAGACGCTCGGCATCGACGGCACCGAAACGTTCGACGTGATCGGCGCACGCACGCCGCGCGCCGACCTGACGCTCGTGATTCATCGTCGCGACGGCGAGCGCGTCGAGGTGCCCGTCACGTGCCGGCTCGACACGGCGGAAGAAGTGTCGATCTACGACGCGGGCGGCGTGCTGCAGCGTTTCGCGCAGGACTTCCTCGAATCGTCGCAAGCGGCTTGAGCCGGACACACAGGGATAACCGAGACATGGCTCACATTCCTCAAATCAGGATTCCCGCGACCTATCTTCGCGGCGGCACGAGCAAGGGCGTGTTCTTCCGGCTGCAGGATCTGCCGGAGGCCGCGCAGGCGCCCGGCGCCGCGCGCGACGCGCTGCTGCTGCGCGTGATCGGCAGCCCCGATCCGTACGGCAAGCAGATCGACGGGATGGGCGGCGCGACGTCGTCCACCAGCAAGACGGTGATCGTGTCGAAGAGCACGCGGCCCGGCCACGACGTCGACTATCTGTTCGGGCAGGTCTCGATCGACAAGGCGTTCGTCGACTGGACCGGCAACTGCGGCAACCTGTCCGCGGCCGTCGGCCCGTTCGCGATCAGCGGCGGGCTCGTCGATGCGGCGCGCGTGCCGCGCGACGGCATCGCGACCGTGCGGATTTGGCAGGCGAACATCGGCAAGACGATCGTCGCGCATGTGCCGATCACGAACGGCGCGGTGCAGGAGACCGGCGACTTCGAGCTGGACGGCGTCACGTTCCCGGCCGCCGAGGTGCAGCTGGAGTTCATGGACCCGGCCGCCGAGGAAGACGGCGCGGGCGGGTCGATGTTCCCGACCGGCAATCTCGTCGACGATCTGGTCGTGCCGGGCATCGGCACGCTGAAGGCGACGATGATCAACGCGGGCATTCCGACGATCTTCGTCGACGCCGAAGCGATCGGCTATACGGGCACCGAGCTGCAGGACGCGATCAACGGCGATCCGAAGGCGCTCGAGAAGTTCGAGACGATCCGTGCGCACGGCGCGTTGCGCATGGGCCTGATCGACACACTCGACGAGATCGCGACGCGCCAGCACACGCCGAAGATCGCCTTCGTCGCGAAGCCGGCCGACTACGTCGCATCGAGCGGCAAGCGCGTGAACGCGGGCGATGTCGACCTGCTGGTGCGCGCGATGTCGATGGGCAAGCTGCATCACGCGATGATGGGCACGGCGGCGGTCGCGATCGGCACGGCCGCGGCGATTCCGGGCACGCTCGTGAACCTCGCCGCAGGCGGCGGCGAACGCACCGCGGTGCGCTTCGGGCATCCGTCGGGCACGCTGCGCGTCGGCGCGGAGGCGCGCTTCGAGAACGGCGAATGGACCGTCACCAAGGCGATCATGAGCCGCAGCGCGCGCGTGCTGATGGAAGGCTGGGTGCGCGTGCCGGGCGACGCGTTTTAAGCGTCGTCGCTGCGCCCCGCGAGGGGCGGGCGAACTGCGACTTGCCCGCTTTGCCCGGCGGTATGCCGGGCGAAGCGGGCCGCCTGCCCGTCATGGGCAGGCCATTGCGCGATGCGGCGCGGCGCGCAATCGCGATATTCCACGATGTTTCGATTCGAAAGAAAATTCCGGTCGTCGATGGCTGGATAATAAAAATATCCAGATCGTGGAAACGATTCGAATTCATGCGCCGGATATGTGCTGCAATTTCGGTTTTCCGGGTATCGAATGATCCGGATCAATGCGTATTGAAATTGTGGGCCGTGAACCGCGTTATATGCGACGCTCTGCCGGAAATTTCGATCACAAATACCGCGGCCGACGCCTTCGCATTCGATTGACCACACCTACCCGGCGGCGAAAACCAGCCGACCGGGGCGATGGAATCGAATTCTGCTCTCACGCCGCGAGAGAAAGAAGTCGTGGATCTGCTGCGTCGCGGATTCAGCAACAAGGCCATTGCCGCTCATCTCGGCGTCGGACTCGATACCGCGCGGCGCCACGTGAGCCGCGTCAAGCAGAAGACTGGCGTCCGATCCGTCATCGCGTTGCCGGGCGGCGATTTGCCCGACCACCCCGGATGGCTCGAGCGCCTGGATCTGGGCGGCGTCCATCTGAGCCCGGCCGAATCCCGCGTGCTGCGACTGCTGTGTCATGGACGCGGCAGCAAGGACATCGCGCGCTTGCTGCAAATCAGCCCCCGTACCGTCGACAAGCATCGCGAGCATTTACTCGATAAATTTTCGTGCAAATCGACGCGTCAACTGGTCGCGTGGATCGCCGGTCAATACGCGAAATGTGGCATGGCGAATTCCTCGGGAGAATCCTAATCTGCATCCATGCGCTGCAGATACAAATAAATGAATTGATCGGTCAATAATTTTTAAATTGGAAATTGTTCGATTCGTCAATAAATAAGGCGTTTGTTTTTGTGCGTGACGCTCGCCGCGTGCGGAAGATTCATTTTTAGCGAGCTTATCCGAGGGAATTACAAAATGAGCATCCTGAAAGTTTGCCGTTGGCCGAAAGTGGGTAGCACCTGGGACGTCATTACCGAGGGGACCGGGGAGCTGAAGAAGAAGGTCGGGGATACGTTCTCCGTGACCGGCGTGAAAAAGGAAAGCCTGAGAACCGAAAACACGTACTACGTGTACCAGGGCAGCCATGTCGACCAGGGGCAGAAGGTCGTGTGCAAGAGCCTCAGCTCGACCGGCAACGTGGCGGAGTTCCAGGTGCAGGCGCAGCTGTTCCAGGCGGAGGAGTACGCCGTGCTGGCCCAGTCGTTCCAGAACGTGCTGGCTGCCGTGACCAAGACCGTCGCGATCGGCATCGGTCCGAAGGACTTCGCGACGCTCAAGCAGGCTGGCTACAACCTGTGCTTCGCGAAGAAGGTCGGCGACGCGGCGTACAACGTCGTGTGGCGCGCATCGTTCGAGTACCTCGAGGACAACGAGTTCTCCTGGACGCCGATCTACCAGATCTTCGGCACGAACCGCTATCAGGACGGCATTACCGTCAAGGCGTCGACCAAGAAGGTCTCTATCGGCCTCGGCGAGATCGTCACGCTCGACAAGTACGGCCAGTTCGGCTCGCCGTCGACCGGCGGCGACCCGACCGCGATCAACATGGAGAACGACTACGGCGAGATCCATCCGGGCATTTGCCAGCTGAGTACGGGTATCGACGGCGAGGCCGTCAGCACGCCGATCTACGCCGCGCCCGAAGTGATGGTCTCCGGCGAAGCGTCGTTCACCCCGATCGAGAAGGTGCTCGTGTGGTTCGAGCAGAACATCGAGACGTCGACGATCTTCTCGCGGGCGCGGTCGCGCAGCATCGAGATCGACCTCACGAATACCAATTCGACGGGGCGAGTCTACGAAGGCGGGCAATGGAAAACGCCGTGATGCTGCCGTGAGCGGACGCGTCGTCAGCCGTTACGTCGAGATCGATATGTCCGACGTGTCGACGGCGGCACGCATCTACCAGGGGCAGTGCTGGATCGTTCCCTGACGGCACAGGCCGGCGTCGTGGCGCCGGCCTTTTCGTTTGTGGTTCGCTGCGCCGTATCGCGCCGCGCGTTCGCATCGGACGCCTTCCACGCACGAAAGCGCGTCAGAATACGCATACCCGGCGCACACGTCTGCCTGCCGCGCGCGCCTCCATTTGCTTCGAGCCCATCCCCACGAGGTCGCCATGCCATTGAACGCGCCGCTTGCCGGCATCCATATCGTCGAATTCGAAGGTCTCGGCCCCGGCCCGCTCGCCGGCTGGATGCTCGCGGGGATGGGCGCGCGCATCACGCTGATCGCGCGCCCGGCCGGACGCAGCAGCGCGCCCGATGCACTGCGGGCGCGCGACGGCGACTTGCTGCGCGAAGGCAAGACGATCGTCGAACTCGATCTGAAGAGCGCGGCGGGCCGCGACGCGGCGCTCGCACTGATTGCGCAGGCCGACGCGCTCATCGAAGGGCTGCGGCCGGGCGTGATGGAGCGCCTCGGCCTCGGGCCCGACGACTGCGCGCGCCGCAACCCCGCGCTCGTGTATGGACGCATGACCGGCTGGGGCCAGGACGGGCCGCTCGCGACCGCGGCCGGACACGATCTGAACTACGTGGCGCTGACGGGCCTGCTGTCGTTGTCCGCGCCGCGCGAAGGCCGGCCGGGCGTGCCGCCGACGGTGGTCGGCGACGCGGGCGGTGCGCTCGGCCTTGCGTTCGGCATCGTCTGCGCGCTGCTCGACGTGCGCGCCGGCGGCGCGGGGCGCGTGGTCGACGGTGCGATCGTCGACATCGTCTCGATGCTCGGCTCGCTCGCGCTGTGGGCGCGGGCGAACGGGCAGCTCGACGGCGCGCAGCCGAGCCTGTTCCACGACGCGCCGTTCTACGACGTCTATCGCTGCGCGGACGGCGCATGCGTGACGATCGGCGCGCTCGAGCCGCCGTTCTACGCATTGCTCGTGGAGCGCCTGGGGCTGACGGACGTCGATCCGGCGTCGCAATACGATCGCGCGCGCTGGCCTGCGCTGAAGGCGCGTTTCGCGGAGGTGTTCGCACGCGAGCCGTCCGCGCACTGGCGCGCGCTGCTCGAAGGGACGGACGCGTGCTTCGCGCCGGTGCTCAGCGTGGCCGAAGCCGCGACGCATCCGCACAACGTGGCGCGGGCGATCTATCGCACCGATTCGAACGGCGACATTCGCGCGCGCGTCGCGCCGCGGTTTCTGCCGTTGACGGACGATCAAGCGAACGGGCCCGTATAAGCACCGATGCGCGGTAGGCAACGCGGGGCGTCAAGGCCGAGCTGGTTGAGCTTTGAACTCGATTCGTCGAGCGGTTCGGCGAGCCTCGCCGTATTCCTCCGGCTACGCTGCATGTCCATCCGCACCGCTACAACATCACGTTGCGCAGCGTGGGCGATCGACTGATCTGCGAAATGTGCGATGCCGTCGACCTTGCCGCGACGAAGCGATAAACGTTGACTGCGCACGTCTCCGGCGGCCGACCACGCAAGCAACCGCACCCCGAACCAATTCAAGCCGTTTCCGCCACCGCCTCGGGCATCTTCCCGTCGCCGACACGATTGATCGTGCCTTGCGCGATCGCGACGAGCCGCTCGTGATCGCCGTCGATGACGTACACGTGACACTGGCAGGTCGCCTGATGCCGGCCCGCGTAGACGACCTGCGCGCGCGCGACGAGCGTGCCGTTCACGGCCGGCCGCAGGTAATTGATCTTGTACTCGGCGGTGATCACGCGGGGCCCGAGCACGAGTGCGCCGGCGAACGTCAGCGCATTGTCGGCCAGATAGCCCATCACGCCGCCGTGCACGAAACCGTGCTGCTGCCGCAGCTCGTCGCGCACGGGCAGGCACAGCGACACCTCGTTGTCGCCGATATGCATCAGCTCCGTGCCCAGCAGCATGCTGAACGGTTGCGCGCGCAATGCGCCGCGCGCGTGGTCCGTGATGTCCGTCATCGACTTGCCTCGCAATGCGTGTCCGCTTGCGCTGAACTCTAGGAAGGGGGCTGCGGATAAGCAAGGAAATTCGTCCGCATTGCGCGCAAATACCGGTGCGATGCGACGCGATTATTGCGTCGAATGCGTGCGAAGCCGTCGGCGGCGGCCGATTCGGCGGAAATCGTGCGCGGCGCTGCGCGGCGGCCTAAAGTCCGACGCCGAAATGCCGCTAATGCCGGGGCATTGCTCCATCCTCCGCTTCCAGGAATCTTCCCCCATGTTCGGAAAAATCAAGCTCGCGTCGGGTCTGCTCGGCGTGCTGACCGTGTTTTGCCTCTTTCTATTCGCGATCGAGGCGCTCGGGTTCTGGGCGCTGACGTCGACGCGCAGCGGCGTCGACGATCTGTCGAACGTCGCGATCGCGCAGGTCGACGCGGCGAGCCAGGCGACCGAGCGGCTGCTCGACGCGCGCGTGAACCTGTCGCGTGCGGGCACGCGGATGGTGCGCGGCGGCCCCAAGCCCGACGACATCATCAGTCATGCCAGCGCGTCGCTCGCCGAAGCGGACAGCGCATTCGCGCGTCTCGCGGCCGCGCCGCCGGTCGACGACACCAACCGCGCGCGCGTCGCGGCGCTCACCGAGCGCTATCGCGCGCTGCGCGGCGCGCTCGGCGAACTCGTGCAGTTCCTCGACGCCGGCAACATCCAGGCGTTTCTCGACCAGCCGACGCAAGGCTTCCAGGACGCCTACATCGCGGAACTGCATCGCTTCGCGGACTACGGCGGCGCGTCGAGCCGCACGGCGCTCGCCACGATCGATGGCGGGATGCAATGGTTCAAGTGGGTCGGCATCGTGTTGCTGGTCGCGATGCTCGCGGCGAGTGCCGCCATCTACGGGGGCGCGCGGCGCGCGGTGGTCGCGCCGCTCGACGAAGCCGGTCGCCATTTCGAGCGGATCGCGCAAGGGCGGCTCGACGAAACCGTGCGCGCGGGCGGCGTGTTCGAGATCGACCGGATGCTGCGCGGCCTCGCCGCGATGCAGGCGAGCATCGCCGACACCGTGCGCACCGTGCGCCACGCGTCGGATGCGATCCACGTCGGCGCGGGCGAGATCGCTGGCGGCAACGCCGACCTGTCCGCGCGCACCGGCACGCAGGCCGCGTCGCTCGAGGAAACCGCGGCGAGCATGGAGGAGCTGACCGCGACCGTCCGTCAGAACACGGACAGCGCACGCGCGGCCAGCGCGCTGGCCGACGCGGCGCTCGACGCGACGCGCCAGGGCGGCAGCGTGGTCGACAGCGTGATCGACCGGATGCGCGGGATCGCGCACAGTTCGGGGCGCATCGCGGAAATCATCTCGGTGATCGACGGCATCGCATTCCAGACCAACATCCTCGCGCTGAACGCGGCGGTCGAAGCGGCGCGCGCGGGCGAGCAGGGCCGCGGCTTCGCGGTGGTCGCGGGCGAAGTGCGCTCGCTCGCGCAGCGCAGCGCGCAATCGGCGAAGGAGATCAAGGCGCTGATCGAGGAATCGGTCGCGCAGATCGACGGCGGCTCGGAGCTCGTCGAGCGCGCGGGCGCGGCGATGCGCACGGTATCGACGTCGATCACGCGCGTCGCGCAGACGATGACGGAAATCACGTCCGCATCGGTCGAGCAGAGCGTCGGCATCGAGCAGGTGAACCAGGCCGTCACGCAGATGGATCAGCTGACGCAGCAGAACGCGGCGCTGGTCGAGCAGGTCGCGGCGGCGGCGTCGTCGCTGAACGACCAGACCGCGCAGCTGATGCGCGCGGTGTCGGTGTTCGAACTGGGCGACGCGCGTGCGCAGCGTGCGGTGCGCGACGAGCGCGCCGCGGTGTCGCCGTCGCCGGCCGACGCCGCTTACGAAGCGGCGGGCAGCGCCGCGTAGGCGGTCGCGAGGTGGTAGGGCGTGGTCGACGGCATGTCGGCGCGCGACACCTGCCCGTCGGCCGACTTGCATTCGATCCAGCCGCGCGGCAGCAGGAAGCGCGCGGCGAAGCGCGCGATCTGCTGCGCGAGCGGCGCGCCGGCCGGCGTGTCGCCGTGCGTCGCGAGTGCGCGCAGGTATTCGGTCTGCGCCCAGATCCGCTGGGTGCCGTCGATGCATGCGCCGTGCGCGTCGAGCGCCGCGCACACGGCGCCCGTCTGCGCATCGACGCCGTGCCGTTGCGCGAACGCGAACGCGCGCCCGAGCGCGTCGCGCAGCCCCGTATGCGCGAGCCGCGCGCCGGCCGCATCGACCAGATAGAACCATTCGAACTGATGGCCGGGCTCGAAACGGTTGCTGGACGCACCGAGCGGCAGCTCGGCGACGCAGCCGGTCGCGGGATCGACGAACGTGCGCTCGACCGCCTGCGCGGTGCGCGCCAGCGCATCGTCGAACGCCGCGTCGCCGAACGCATCGGCGGCCGCGAGCCACGCTTCGGTCAGATGCATCAGCGGATTCTGCAGCGCGCCGCTGCCCGACGACGAGAAATCGGCGTGGCGCGCGGCATCGAGCAGCGCGGCGCGCGGCTGCGGCGCGAAGCGGTCCTGGATCAGCGCGGCGGTCTGCTCGGCGACCGTGCGTGCCGCGGCGTCGCCCGACGCCGCATGCCATGCCGCGCATGCGAACACGACGAACGCATGGGTGTAGAGATCCTTCGTCGTGTCGAGCGGCGCGCCCTGCGCGTCGATGCTGTAGAACCAGCCGCCGTGCTGCGGGTCGCGAAAGCGGCTGCAGAGCGAATCGAACAGCGTGGCCGCGTGCGCGGTGTGACCGGCTTGCGCGAACACGAACAGTTGCCGCGCACAGGCCATCGCGCGATACCGCGTGACGGGCAGCGGCGCATGGGTGACCGGATCGACGGCTTCGAACGGCAGCCGCAACGTGCGGTCGAACCCTGGACCCTGCCAGATCGGCAAGATGACGTGCGCAAAATGGTCGCGCAACTGGGCGGCCTGGGCGGAAGCGGAGTCGGAAACGGACATGACGGGGTTGTGCGCTGGGATCGAAACGTGTCGGCGCGGCCCGGTGGACCGGCGCGACCGAGGCCAAGGATAAAACATTCCGCGGCGCCGGCAGCAAAAAAAGGAGATAAATCCGATGCTCGGCAATCTGGAACTCGTGATGCGGCTGGTGCTCGCGGCCGCGCTCGGCAGTGTGATCGGCTTCGAACGCGAGCGGCTGTCGTGGGCGGCCGGCCTGCGCACGCACATGCTGGTGTGCGTGGGCTCGACGCTGATCATGATCGTGTCGGCGTTCGGGTTTGCGGATGTGCTCGGCCGCGAGCACGTCGTGCTCGACCCGTCGCGGATCGCCGCGCAGGTCGTGTCGGGCATCGGCTTTCTCGGCGCCGGCTCGATCCTGCTGCGCGGCGAGATCGTGCGCGGGCTGACCACGGCCGCGAGCCTGTGGTCGGTCGCGGCGATCGGGCTCGCGGTCGGCGGCGGCCTGTACGTCGCGTCGATTTCCGCGACGATCATCATTCTGATCATCCTCGCCGGCATCAAGCCGCTGGAGCGGCGCTACTTCACGGTGCGGCAGCGCCGGCAGCTCGCGCTGACGGTGGTGAGCGGCGCGCTGACGTTCGATTCGCTGCACGCGGCGCTCGGCCCCGACAGCGCGCGCGTGAAGCAGTTCATCGTGCAGCGCGCCGACGAAACGGGCGAGCACGACGAAGTCCGCATCGCGCTCGCGCGCGTGTCGGACCTCGAATTCCGCGCGATCTGCGACAAGCTGCGCGGGTTGCCGTGCGTGACGCGATTCGACGAAGGCAACGGGTTGGCGGGCGACGAATGAACGTCGGTCGAGCGCGTCGGCGCAGCGGCCGGATCGACATTTGGTCATGCGACAATGGCCGTCACCGATTCCGTTCGACATCCGGCGCCGCTGGCGCGACCCGTCATCCGACTCCATGACCGAATCCGTTTCCGTGCCGCGTTCCCGTTCCCGTTCCAGCCGTTCTTCGACTCGTTCGCGTTCGGCCGCGGCCGCCGCTGCCGCGGATATCGCCGCTAATGCCTCTGCGCGGCCGGCCAACGCGCCGGCTGGCGATGCGTCAGACTCCAACCGTTCTTCGACTCGTTCGCGCTCGGCCGCGGCTGCCGCGGATAGCGCCGCCAAGGCATCCGCGCGGCCGGCCAACGCGCCGGCTGGCGATGCGTCGCGGGACGAAGTTACGCTCGACCTGTTCGGCGATCCGGTGCTCGAGCCGGCTGCTCGTGCCGCGGGCGCTGCGCGTGACGATACGTCGGCGGACGCACGAGCGGCAGCGGCCACGGCGGACAGCGAGGACGCCGGGCGGCAGGCGACGCTGGACGGGTTTGGTGCCACCAGCGCGATCGGTGCGACCGCGATGCGTGATGGAGACGTTGCCGCGTCGGCGGAATCGGAACTGGGGTCGTCGCCTGCGGTGCGACATGGCGATACGCGCGACGCGGATGTCGTGCACACGGTCGACCCCCACGCAACGAAGGCAGCCGACGTACGGCAACCCGCTGACGTCGGTGCGATTGCGATTAGCGAGCCGGCGATCGACGGCGCGCAAGCTCCGGCCGGCGGCGTGCCGGAAACCGCCGCCGAGGCCGTAACGGCTGCGGGGCTTGCGACCGAGACTGCCAGCGCAGTTGCCGATGCGGCCGCCGCTGAACCGCCCGTGAAATCCGCTAACGATGCGGAACTTGCGGGCACGCCGGACCAACGCGACGAAGCAGAGCGGACGCGCGGCCAGAGCAGCAGGGCGCGCCGCGCGTCGTCGGGCGGCAAGCGGCGCGCAGCGAGCGGTGCGCGCGAAACGACGGCAGCGAGCGGCACGCCGGAAGCGCAGGCGTCTGTTGCGACCGCGGAGCCGGCTTCGGCTTCGGTCCCGTCTTCAACGATGCCCGAGTACGTTGCGCCATCCGCTGAACGGCAGGCGTCGGTCGAGCCAGCCAAACCGGCCGCTCCCGCCGCCGTAGCGATTGCCACGAGCGCCGGAAATGCGCCGCGCACTGCCGCGCCGACGCAGCCCGCCGCGCCGCCGGTGGCGTCCGCGGCGTCGTTCGTGACGAAGCCGTCGGCCGATCGCGTGCAACCGGCCGTGCAGAATTCGTCGGCCTTCGATCCCGACGTTCATCTGCGTCCGCTGTCCGAGCGGCTCGCCGCGTTGCAGGCCGACACGGCCGGCATCAAGCAGGTTGCCGATCGCGAGATGCGCCGTGTCAACCGGCTGCTGCTGGCGTTGGCGGTCGTCGTGTGCGCGGGGCTCGTCGCGCTGGTGTTGCAAACCCGGCAAATCGCGCAGTTGAAACAGGACCTCGATATCAGGCAACAGCGAATCGATCGGCTGGCGGCCGATCTGTCGGCGCAGCAGGCGACGTTGATGACCCTCGCGGACCGCCACGAGGCGCTGCTGTCGCAAGTCGACCGGCTCCAGCGCAATGCGAATCGCGAGGCCGCGGCCGCGAAGCGCGTGCGTCGAACCCGCTAAGCGGTCCGACCCTACCTGCAACGCCACGCCGGGCAACGATCGCCGTATTACGGCGTCGTGAGACGACTACAGCGGTGCGACGAATTGATGCGTAACGCTGGCGGAGTTCAGGGAAAACCCTTAGAATGGAAGCCGTCTAAGGGAAAACCCTAGCGCACTTTGTCAGGAGTCTCAAATGAGCTTCATTCTCGCCCTGCTGCAAAAGATCGACGACCTGTTCGTCTCCCCGCACCTCCCGCTCGACACCGATTATTCGTACGCCGCGCGTCACGCCGAAGTCGAGCGTATGCGCCGTGCGAACCTCGCGCCGATCGTCCTGTACCGTCGCTGATTCGCTGATTTGCTGATTCGCTGATTCGCTGATTCGCTGATTCGCTGATTCGCTGATTCGCTGATTCGGCGCGGCGCTCGCCGCACCTGCCTGCCCGTTTTCCGCCGCCGCATCGCGCGCCGGTGCGACCGTCCCGCTACACTGGAAGTCCGACTCTCCTCGCGACCTCCGAGCCATGCTGCTGATGCGGCCGATGACGGCCGGCGAATTCCATGCATACCGCACGCGCGCCGTCGACGGCTACGCGCGCGACCTCGTGTCCTCCGGCCAGAACGCGATCGACGATGCGGCCAGCCGCGCCCGCGCCTGCTTCGATACGCTGCTGCCCGACGGCCTGCTCACCCCCGGCCAGACGCTCGTCCAACTGATCGACACCGCCACCGGCGATACGGTCGGCGATCTCTGGTACGCGATCGTCGCCGAAGGGCCGAACCGCACGCTGTTCATCTACGACCTCGACATCGTCCCGTCCCGGCGCCGTCAGCGCTGGGCGACGCGCGCGCTTGATGCGCTCGAGGCCGAGGCGCGCCGTCATGGCGTCACGGAGATCGGACTGTCGGTGTTCAATCACAACACGGCTGCACGTGCGCTTTATCGGGCGTGCGGCTTCGTACCGATCACGACCACATTGCTCAAGCCGGTCGTTCAGGACTAGCGGCGGGGATTCCCCCAACGACGGCTCGGCGTTCGCATTCCATTCCATTCCGGAAGGAAGCGTGATGCATCGGCCATGCGTTCGAGAAATCGTGGCCGCAACGAAAGACGCCCCGGAATGCCACGTCCCACGGACGGTTCAATACTGATATGCGAAAACGCCCGTTGCGCATCTCGATCGGTATGGCGCTGCTGATTGCCATCCTGCTGACTTGTGCGTTCAACGCAATCAGTCTCAATGCGGCGTACGGCGATGGTCCGCCGTACTGCGCGCGCAGCGCCAACATGGCCAAGTGGACGAACCCGCTTCCGTTGCCGGGTATGGTCGACGGCGCGATGTTGGTCGTGATCGCCGCGTATCGTTCGTGGCTTCGTCGAAGCCGTTGAACCCTGCGCGGTGCGAAGCGGGCGGATGATGGCCCCCGTGTTCGCCCCGCGCCACATCACCGCGCCTTGCCTTTCCATCTCCTCAACAGCAACGCGTTGGTCACGACGCTGACGCTCGAAAACGCCATCGCCGCGCCCGCGATCACCGGATTCAGCCAACCGAGCGCCGCCAGCGGCACGCCGATCAGGTTGTACACGAACGCCCAGAACAGGTTCTGCTGGATCTTCCGGTAGGTGCGCTTCGAGATGTCAATCGCGTCGGCGACGAGCGTCGGATCGCCGCGCATCAGCGTGATCCCGGCCGTATGCATCGCGACGTCGGTGCCGGTCGCCATCGCGATGCCGACGTCGGCCGCGGCGAGCGCCGGCGCGTCGTTGATCCCGTCGCCGACCATCGCCACCACGCCGCCATGCGTGCGCTTCAGCTCGGCGACCACGCGCGCCTTGTCGTCGGGCAGCACCTGCGCATGCACTTCGTCGATCCCGAGCGCCGCCGCGACGGCCGCCGCGCTGCCGCGGTTGTCGCCCGTCACCAGCACGCTCGCGACGCCGCGCGCCGACAGCGCCGCGATCGCGTCGCGCGCGCCCGGCTTCACCGTGTCGCCGAAGGCGATCAGCGCGAGCAGCGCGCGCGGCGCGTCGGCGCGCATCAGCCACGAAATCGTGTTGCCCGCGCGTTCGAGCTCGGCCGCGCGCGCCCCGAGTTCGGGCGGAACCGCGATGCCCAGCTCGTCGCGCCAGCGGCTGCTGCCGAGCGCGACCAGCCAGCCGTCCACACGCGCTTCGACACCGCGTCCGGCGACCGCCCGCGCGTCGGTTGCCGCCGCAGCATCGGCCGCCACGGCTGCGCCGCCGCGCGCGGCGACGTCCGCGTCGTACGCGGCGACCACCGCGCGCGCGAGCGGATGATTGCTGTGGCGCTGCACGGCTGCTGCCACAGCAAGCGCTTGCTCACGCGGGATGTCGACGGCGTCGAAGGCCGTCACGGACGGCTTGCCTTCGGTCAACGTGCCGGTCTTGTCGAACGCGATGACGGTCGCGCGCTGGGCGAGCTCGAGCGCCTGCGCGTCCTTGATCAGCACGCCGCGGCGCGCCGCGACGCCGGTGCCGGCCATGATCGCGGCGGGCGTCGCGAGACCGAGCGCGCACGGGCATGCGATGACGAGCACCGCGACGGCGTTCAGGATCGCCGTTTCGGCGCCGGCGCCGGCGATCAGCCAGCCGATCAGCGTCAGCACGGCGATGCCGAGAATCGACGGCACGAACACTTCGCTGACGCGGTCGACGAGCCGCTGGATCGGCGCCTTCTCGGCCTGCGCGGATTCGACGAGGCGGATGATGCGCGCGAGCGTCGTCTCCGCGCCGATCGCGGTGGTGGCGACGACGAGCGCGCCTTCGCCGTTGATCGAGCCGGCCGTGACGGGATCGCCGTCGTCCTTCGGCACCGGCAGGCTTTCGCCGGTGATCAGCGATTCGTCGACGTGCGAGCGGCCCGACACGATGCGCCCGTCGACCGGCACGCGCTCGCCCGGACGGATCGCCACGGTCGTGCCGACGCGCACCTGCGCGAGCGGCACGTCGCGCTCGACGCCGTGCTCGACGATGCGCGCGCGATCGGGGCGCAGCGCGTTCAGCGCGCGGATCGCGTCGGTGGTCTGGCGCTTCGCACGGGCTTCGAGCCATTTGCCGAACCGCACCAGCGTGACGATCACGGCCGATGCCTCGAAATACAGGTGGCCCGGATGCGCGGGCTCGCGCAGCAGCATCCACAGGCTCAGGCCGAAGGCGGCCGACGTGCCGAGCGCGACGAGCAGGTCCATGTTGCCGGTGCGCGCCTTTACCGCGTGCCACGCGGCCCGATAGAAGCGCGCGCCGAAACCGAACTGGACGATCGACGCGAGCACCAGCTGCAGCCAGCCGGGCAGCATCGCGTCGATGCCGAGCGGCGCGACGAGCATCGGCACGATGAGCGGTGTGCTCAGCACGGCCGCGCCGATCACGAGATTGCGTTCGCGGATCGCGTCGCGGCGCTTGCGCGCGTCGGTGGTCTGCGCTGGGTCGGCCGCGGCGGGACCGGCTGCCGCGGCCTGCGCCTCGGCGGCGAGCGACGCCTGATAACCGGCCGACGTGACCGCCGCGATCAGCGCGGCGGCGTCGAGCGTGCCGGCCGCCTGCACCGACGCGCGCTCGGTCGCGAGATTGACCGACGCGCGCGCGACGCCCGGCACCGCGGCCAGCGCCTTCTCGACGCGGCCCGCGCAGGACGCGCAGGTCATGCCGCCGATGTCCAGCTCGAAACTGGCCGGTCCGGCGCGGTCGGCCGTGGGTGTGGCGGCGACCGGCGTCGCGCCGTAACCGGCCTGCCGGACCGCGTCGACGAGCCGCGACGCGGACACGTCCGGCGCGGCGTCGACGCTCGCGCGCTCGGTGGCCAGATTGACGGATGCACGCGTGACGCCCGGCACCTTCGCGAGCGCCTTCTCGACGCGGCCGGCGCACGATGCGCAGGTCATGCCGCCGATGTCGAGTTCGATGCTGGCCGGAGCCGCAGCCTGAGGAGCCGCAGCCGGCTGCGCGCTGGCGGTCGGCTCCGCCGCGACCGGCGTTGCGCCGTAGCCGGCCTGCCGCACAGCGTCCGCGAGCTGCGTCGCACCGACGTCCATAGTGGCGGCCACGCTCGCCCGTTCGGTCGCAAGGTTCACGGATGCCCGTGCGACGCCCGGCACCTTGGCGAGCGCCTTCTCGACGCGGCCGGCGCACGATGCGCAGGTCATTCCGTCGATGTCGAGTTCGATCGTGTGCGTTGCCGTGGACGCGAGTGATTCAGTCATGTCGGATTCCCCAAAGGCACGGTTCGTGCCGCGAATGACATCAGTATCGACATTCCCATGATGGGAAGGTCAAGCGGCGATGTCGATTCGGAGCGAGATATCAAAATAATGGTTCGCGATCGACCCTCGGCCCCGCAATGACCCTAGCCTGCTATTCGGCATATTGGGGGATGCCCTTAGGCGCTATGATACCGGCCTGACATCAGCGCCCGCCGCGACGAGACGGCAACCGGGGCCGCTGAAGTGCCTTGCTTGCGCCGAGCATGCGTCGAACAAGGCGTTGACTGACAAAAAAGATATTCGGCCAGTGATCAATGATTGAAAATCGACGAGAAACCGTTTCTCTGCGACGCGCCGCCGCCGCGTCGCTCGCCATCGCGGCGCTGTTGGCGGGATGCGCGTCGCAACCCGATGCGATCCAGCGCAAAACCGGCTGGATGCGCGCCGAAGTCGCCGACTCCTATATATATGCGTATCCGCTCGTGCTGATGGACGTCGCGAAGGAAGCTGCGACCGGCGGGGACGGCGCGCAGCCGGGCCAGGCGCCGCTCAACACGCTGCGCCACGCGCAGGCGCTGCCGCCGGTCGGCGCGCTGAATCCGCCGCTGCCGGGCGTCGATACGCTCGACTCGACCGGCTGGCTCGACGTCGGCGCCGAGCCGGTGATCGTCTCGCTGCCCGACACGCGCGGCCGCTACTGGGACGCGCGCGCACTCGACATGTGGACGAACGTGCTGTGGTCGTCGTCGAGCGTGGCCGTGCGCGGTGCGCGCGGCGCCATGCGCTCGCAAACGATCGCCTTCGTCGCGAAGGACTGGCAGGGCACGCTGCCGAAGGGCGCGGTGCGCGTCGACGTGCCGTCGGCCAACGCATGGCTCGAAGTGCGGCTGCAGACGAGCGGCGGCCGCGACCTGACGAACGTGAGGAAATTGCAGCGGGCGATCCGCGTGGTGCCGCTGTCGGTGTATACGGGCGCCGCGCGCGGCGCGTCGGTGGCCGTCCATGCGGGCAGCGCACCGTCGGAAGCCGCGAGCGGCGGCACGCCGGCCGAACAGGTCGCGGCGCTCGATCCGAAGGCGTTCTTCACGCGCTTCGCGCAGGCGCTGCAGGACAACGCGCCGCCCGCCGACGACGCGCACGCGCAGGAACTGCTCAGCGACATCGGCGTGTCGGCCGGCTACCCGGTGCAGTGGACGGGCGACCGCCTGAGCGCGGCGACGGCCGGCGTCGCCGAAGCGCGCGCTCGCCTCGCGACGCCGCCGTCGAACCTGCTGGGCGCGAACGGCTGGAGCTGGATCGGCGACACGGCCGGCAAGTACGGGCAGGACTACGCGCTGCGCGCGTACGCGGCCTACACGCAGTTCGGCACCGCGACGCGCGACGACGAAACGCTCGCGCTCGTGCGCGTCGACAGCGACGGCCAGCCGCTGAACGGCGCGAACCGCTACATGCTGCATTTCGCGCCGGGCGCGGTGCCGCCGGTGCGCGGCTTCTGGACGCTCACGCCGTATGCGACCAACGGCGCGCTGCCCGACGTCGGTGCGGCACGCCGCTCGCTCGGCGATCGCGAGCGGCTGCGCCGCAACCGCGACGGCTCGATCGACGTGGTCGTAGCGGCGACGCCGAGCGGCGCGCGCGGGGCCAACTGGCTGCCGGCGCCGCGCACCGATTTCGCGCTCGCGCTGCGCCTGTACGCGCCGAAGCCGCAAGCGACCGACGGCTCCTGGTTGCCGCCCGCCGTCGTCCGGAAATGAACGGACACGCGCCGCCGCTGTCCGATGCGCGGGCGTGGCGGCCGCACCCCAACGACGCTCCGTCACCACCTCGGCCTATACTTTCGGGATAGCTTGCAAGGCCGCGCCGGAAAACCGGCGCGGCCTTGCTCGTGTTCCCGAGGCATTCAAGCATGGCAAGCGCAGACAAGAAAACCGTAACCTCGACCCTCCATGCCCTCGGCGGCATTGCACGCTCGCGTCGGACCCGGCGCATCGGCATCGGCGTGCTGATCTTCGTCATCGTGTTCGGGCTGCTGGGTTTCTTCGCCGCGCCGCCGCTGATTCGCCATCTCGCCGAACAGCAACTGAGCAAGCAACTCGACCGGCCGTCGACGATTCGGCGCATCGCGCTGAACCCGTACACGCTGAACCTCGAAGCCGATGGCGTGCATATCGGCGAGCGCGGCGGCCGCGGCGACTTCATCGACATCGGCAAGCTGGTGGTGCGGCCGTCGTGGACGTCGCTGCTGCGCGGCGCGCCGATCGTCAACGAACTGCGCGTCGACTCGCCGCGCTTTCACATCGTCCGCTACGACGCGCAGCGCCTGAACTTCACCGACCTGATCGAGAAGTTCTCGACGCCGTCGCAGCCGGCCAGCAAGCCGACGCTGTTCTCGGTGTCGAACATCCAGGTCAACGACGGCCGCATCGATTTCGACGACCGCCTGCTGAACGAGCGGCACGTGGTCGACAACTGGACGCTCGGCATCCCGTTCATCGCGACGCTGCCGTCGAAGACCGACATCTTCGTGCAGCCGAAGCTGCGCGCGCGGTTCGACGGCAGCCCGATCGCGATCGACGGCCGCACGAAGCCGTTCGCGCAGTCGCGCGAATCCGAAGTCACGCTGACGTTCGACCGGCTCGACGTGCCGAAGCTGATTTCGTATGCGCCGACGAAGCTGCCGGTCGTCGTCACGAGCGGCCTGCTGAGCAGCAATCTGACGCTGAAGTTCGTGATGAGCGGCGACACGCCGTCGCTGCGCGTCGCGGGCACCGTCGATCTGAACGACGCGAAGGTGACCGGCCTCGCGTCCGAGCCGCTGTTCGCCGCGCGCGGCGTGCACGTTGCGGCCGCGGGCCTCGAGCCGCTGCGCAACGTGCTGCATTTCGACGAGATCCGCATCGACCAGCCGGTCGTCGATCTGTCGCGCGACCGGCAGGGCGTGCTGAACGTCGAGAAGCTCGGCGGCCAGCCGGCCGCCGCGGCGAAACCGGCAGCGGACAAGACCGCAGCAGAAAAGACGGCAGCAGAAAAGCCCGCAGCCTCGGGCGCGGCCGCATCGGGTGCCGCGAGCGTCGCCACGGCGAGCGTCACCGCCGCGAACGTCACCGCCGCCAGCACGCCGACCGCCCCCAACGCCGACACCACCGCGAAGCAAGCGCCGCCGCTCGACCTGACGATCCGCCATTTCGCGATCGACGGCGGCACGCTCAACTTCGACGACCGCGCGCCAGCGACCCCGGCCGCGATCTCGCTGACGAAGCTCGCCGCGACGCTCGACGGCTTCACGCTGCAGGGCAAGACGCCGGCGAAATACACGCTGTCGACGTCGCTGTCGCGCGGCGGCGACCTGAAGGCCGAAGGCGCGGTGAGCGTCGCGGCGAAGCAGGCCGACACGAAGCTGAGCGTCGCTGCGCTCGCGCTGCCGGCGCTGCAGCCGTACCTCGCCGATGCGACCCGCGCGCGCGTGCTCGACGGCACGCTGGGCGCGAACCTCAACGCGAAGGCTGACTGGGGCAAGACGCCGCTCGACGCGCAGGTCGTCGACAGCACGGTCAGCCTGACAGCGCTGAAGCTCGCGACGCCCGACGCGAAGGCGCCCGCGATCGCGCTCGGCGACGCCAGCGCGAAGATCGCGAAGATCGACGTCGGCGCGCGCACGGCGGACATCACGAGCGTCGACACGACGGGCCTCGCGCTCGACGTGCAGCGTCTGAAGGACGGCAGCATCGACCTCGCGGCGCTCGGCGAGCCGGCCCGGCCGGCGGCGCCTGTGCCGGCGCGCACGGTCGCGCGCAAGGCCGCCGCGAGCGCGCCGGCGTGGCATTACCGGATCGACGCGCTGAACGTGAAGGACGCGTCCGCGAACTTCACGGACCTGACGACGCCGCGCCCGGTGAAGCTCGCGATCAAGCCGCTCGAGCTGTCGGTGCAGCAGATCAGCGACGACCTGACGAAGCCGCTGCCGGTGCGCCTGAAGGCGACGCTGAACCGCAAGGGCTCGCTCGCCGCGTCGGGCGACGTCACCGCGATGCCGCTGAAAGTCGGCCTGAAGATCGACGGCAACCGGCTCGACGCAGCCGCGTTCGAGCCGTACTTCGGCAGCGCGCTGAACGCGACCATCGCGAGCGCGCTGCTCAATGCGCAGGGCAACCTGACGTTCGCGCAGGTGAAGGGCGCGCCGCGCGCGACCTACCACGGCGACGCCGCGCTGGTCGACGTGCGGATGCTCGACAAGGCGACGTCCGACCCGTTCGCCGGCTGGCGCTCGCTCGCGCTGTCGAGCCTGAAAGTGAACTACGACGAGAAGGGCACCGACGTCGACGCCGCGCGTGTGACGTTCTCGAACTTCTATGGCCGCGTGCTGCTCGACGCGCAGGGGCGGCTGAACCTGAAGGACGTCGTCGCGAAGGAAACCGGACCCGCGCAGTCGCTCACGCGCGACGCGAGCAAGAGCGAACCGGTGCCGCTGTCGCCCGGCGTGACGCCGCCGGCCGCCGCGCAGGCGGCGTCGGCCGCGGCCGCGCGGCAGGCATCGGCGCCGTCCGCCGCAGCGGCGACGGTGATCGTGAAGGCCGCGCCGCCGCCGCAGAATCCGGTGCGTATGCATTTCGGCGAGCTGGTGCTGCAAAACGGCCGCGTGACCTACACCGACAACTTCATCAAGCCGAACTACACGGCGAACCTCGTCGCGATCAAGGGCACGGTCGGCGCGTTCGGCACGGATTCGACGACGTCGGCTCCGGTCGACGTCGCCGCGAACCTGGCCGGCAACGGGCCGATCTCGATCAGGGGCTCGGTGAACCCGCTGATCGACAAGCCGGCGCTGGACCTCACCGCCACCGCGCACGGCGTCGAGTTGACGAACCTGACGCCGTATTCGGCGAAGTACGCCGGCTACCCGATCACGAAGGGCAAGCTCAACGTCGACCTGCATTACCAGCTCGCCAACGACCAGCTGCAGGCGAACAACCATATCTTCATCGACCAGCTGACGTTCGGCGATCACGTCGAGAACGACACGGCGACCAAGCTGCCGGTGAAGCTCGCGATCTCGCTGCTGAAGAACACGCGCGGCGAGATCGACGTGAACCTGCCGGTGTCGGGCTCGCTGTCGAATCCGGAGTTCAGCATCGGCGGGCTGATCTGGCGCGCGGTGCTGAACCTGATCGCGAAGGCGGTGACGTCGCCGTTCACGCTGCTGTCGCATGCGTTCGGCGGCAGCGGCGGCGAGGATCTCGGCTACGTCGAGTTCGCGCCGGGCTCGTACGCGCTCAGCGACGCGCAGCAGAAGAAGCTCGACACCGTCGCGAAGATGCTGACCGAGAAGCCGTCGATCCGGCTCGACCTGATCGGCCGCGTCGATCCGGCCGTCGACACGCCGGGGCTGCGCGACGTGTATGTCGACCGGCTGGTTCGTCAGCAGAAGCTCAAGGACGTGATCGGGCAGGGCGAGAGCGTCGACCCGATGACGGTGAAGGTCGCGCCGGCCGAGTACGACAAATACCTGACGCGCGCATACAAGGCGGCCGATTTCAAGAAGCCGCGCAACCTGGTCGGCCTGCAGAAGACGTTGCCGGATGCGGACATGAAGAAGGCGCTCGCCGATCACGCGCCGGCCGACGACAACGCGCTGCGCGCGCTCGCGCAGCAGCGTGCGCAGGCGGTGCGCCAGTATCTCGACGGCAAGATCGATTCGAGCCGGATGTTCGTCGTCGCGCCGAAGCTCGATGCGAAGGGCATCGAGGACAAGGGCGCGACGACGCGCGTCGATTTCGGCCTGCAGTAACGCGGCAAGCGAGCGGCCGCGCGTCGTTCGGCGCGGCCGCGCCGCGCACGATCGCGCGGCGCGGCCCGTGCGGCGTCAGCGCCCGTCGAGCGCCGGTTCGCGCTTGTCCAGTTCCTTCCTCGCGGCGAGCGGCAGGCGCGCATCGTCCCACTGCGTCAGCCATTCGACTTCCTTGGCCGTGAACACCTGGCCGTAATTGCGCAACGCGTACTGCAGCGCGTCGACGACGTGATGGCGAATGATTTCGGGGGTGCGTGCATCGTCCAGCACGAACCTGAGCGCTTCCAGGGTCGACATACTCGTGCTCCGGGTCAGGGAAAACCCTTTATTACACGCCAATAGTCGCGCGCCAAGTCCGACAAAAATCCGGCCGCGTGCACGCGCGGCGGCCGACGCGGCGCATCGCGACCGTCCGATGCCGCTTGCGATTGGTTACGTTTGACAGACAACAGAAAGCCCCGCTTCATCGGACCGCCGCACGAGCCGGCCATATTTTGCGCGCCTTCCGGCAAGTCATGCGGTTCAACGTCAATCGATGAGGTGGGGTGATGATTTCCAGATTCGCCAAGCAACGAAACGTCGCGGTGATGGTGGCGGGCGCGCTGGCGCTCGCGAGCGCCAGCGCCCAGGCGGCGCAGCAGGACGACGGCAGCCACGGCCGGCGCGTCGCGAAGCACGTGCTGCTGATCAGCGTCGACGGCCTGCACGAGCAGGATCTCGCGCGCTGCATCGGCGCGAACACGTGTCCGAACCTCGCGGTGCTCGCGCAAAGCGGCGTCACCTATACGAATGCGTACACGCCCGGCCTGTCGGACTCGTTCCCGGGCCTCGCCGCGCTCGTGACGGGCGGCTCGCCGAAGACGGCCGGCCTGTTCTACGACGTGTCCTACGACCGCAACCTGTACGCGCCGAGCGACACGACCTGCTCGGGCAAGCAGGGCTGGAACGTGGTGTTCGACGAGACGACCGGCATCGACGCGATGAACGGCGGCGCGCTCGTGCACCTCGACGGCGGCGGCGCGTTCAACCCGCAGGCGATTCCGCACGCGAAGGTCGGCGGCCGCTGCGTGCCGGTCTACCCGCACGATTACCTGAAGACCAACACGGTGTTCGAGGCCGTCAAGGCCGGCGTGCCGAACGCGTACACCGCGTGGGCCGACAAGCACGCGTGGGGCTACGACTGGCTGAACGGCCCGTCCGGCACGGGCGTCGACGATCTGATGCGCACCGAGATCAACTCGATCGACCCGGCCACCAACAGCCCGTACACCGACGTTTATTCGCACACCGCGCGCTTCGACAACCTGCACGTGCAGGCGCTGATCAACCAGATCGACGGCCGCGATTCGACCGGCGCCAGGACGGCGCCGGTGCCGACGCTGTTCGGCGCGAACTTCCAGACGCTCAGCGTCGCGCAGAAGGCGCCGGTCGCGAAGGGCGGCGGCTATCTCGATGCGAACTTCACGCCGAACGGCCAGGTCGCGAATGCGATCACCTACGTCGACGGCGCGATCGGCCACATCGTCGCCGAGCTGAAGCAGCGCAACCTGTACACGTCGACGGCCGTGATCGTCACCGCGAAGCACGGCCAGTCGCCGACCGATCGCACCAAGCTCGTGAAGAATGGCGACACGCTGACGAAGCTGCTCGAAGCGAACGATTACCTCGATCCGAACGGCAACTTCGGCCAGAACAACACGACGACGGGCAACCCGAACGACGGTTCGGGCCTCGCCGGCACGGGCTTCGTGCAGACCGACGACGTCGGCCTGATCTGGCTGCGCGACCGCGGCCAGCGCACGGCCGTGGTGCGCACGCTGCAGGCCAACCTCGGCTGCAACGCGCCGGGCATCTGCGCGGACGGCCCGCAGGCGTACATCCTGTACGGCGCGGCGCTGGCCGAGCGGTTCGGCGACCCGGCCAACGGCCGCACGCCGGACCTCATCGTGCAGCCGAATCCGGGCGTGATCTACACGTCGAGCACGAAGAAGGACGAGGAGCATGGCGGCAACGCGCCGGACGACAGCCATCTCGCGCTGCTGGTGTCGTATCCGGGCCTGCAGCGCGCGCGCAGCGTGAGCGATCTGGTCGGCACGAAGCAGGTCGCGCCGACGATCCTCGGGCTGCTCGGCGCCGATCCGAAGCTGCTGCACGCGGTCGTCGCCGAGAACACGCGCGTGCTGCCGGGGCTCGGTATCGATCGCTGACCTTGCGCGGGCCGGATGCCGCCGTCGCGCGGCGTCCGGCACCGGATACGCCAGCCCGCGTCCGGTCGCCCGGACGCCGATGGCGACCGCTCCGGCGCTCGCCGTCGATCAACCCTGCGTCGCTTCGTCGAGCATCCACTCGCGGAAACGCCGCAGCGCGTCGCTGGTCGCGAGGCGTTCGGGCGCGTAGCAGAGATAGTGCCCCTGCGCGTCCAGGTCGACCGGGGCGTCGAACGGCTCGATCAGCGTGCCGGCCGCGCGATTGTCGAGAATCAGGAAGCGCGGCACCAGGGCGATCCCGAGCCCGGCCTGGACGGCCTGGATCAGCACCGAATACTGTTCGAAGCGGGCGCCGGCCAGCGCATTCATCCGCGTCGCGTGGTGGCGCTGCGCCCATTCGGACCATGCGCTCTCCGCCTGTTCGTGCACCAGGCGCGGCGCCGACGCGACGTCGGCGGGGCCGCGCAGCGCATGCCGCTCCGCGAATTCGCGCGTGCAGACCGGCACGAAGGTCCGGCCGTCGAGATAGTCGCTTCGTACGCCTTCCCATGCGCCGTCGCCATAGCGGATCGCCGCATCGAGCCCGAACGGAAACGGGTCGCCCGGCGCGAGATGGCGGCGAAAGCCGAGCGTGACGCCCGGCGCGCCGGCGAGAAAGCGCGTGAGCCGCGGCAGCAGCCACTTGGTCGTAAACGTCGGGACGCTCGCGATCGTCAGCAGGTCGCGGTTCTCGCGGGCGCTCAGCAGCTCGATCGACGCATTGCCGATCTCGCGCAGCGGCGCGACGACGCGTGCGTGATACACCTCGCCCGCGCGGGTGAGCGTGAGGCCGCGTCCTTCGCGCACGAACAGCTTCACGCCGAACAGCGCCTCGAGGCTGGCGATCTGCCGGCTGACCGCGCTGGGCGTCAGGCCCAGCTCGCGTGCCGCGTACGAGAAGTTCAGGTATTTCGCCGACGCGACGAATGCGTGCAGTTCCGCGACGTTCGGATACAGGTGTTTCATCGGCTGCTGTTCCGTTCTCGCATGGATCGATGCCGTCTTTGTACGTTTTTTTCATGACGGTGCCATGTCGAATCCGCACACTGCGCGGGTTCCGACAACGCCCACGAGCCCGTTCCGACGGGCATTGCGCGCGGTCCTCCCCCATCGTCAGCGAGTGTGTCATGCATCCGTCATCCGTCCCGGCATTGGCCGACGGTGTTCCGATTCGTCGTAGCAAAGCAGCGCGCCCCCGCATCGGCCGGCTGTTGCTGCAGGCACTCGTCGCCGCGTTCGGCCTCTACCTGCTGTTGCCGATCGCGCTGCTGCTGGTCGGCTCGGTCGGGCAGTCGTGGACCAATACGCTGCTGCCCGCCGGCTTCACCGCGCACTGGTTCACCGATCTGGCCGCGAACCGGGGCTTCACGCGAGCGTTCGGCGTCAGCCTGATGGTCGCGCTGGCCTGCTGCGCGCTCAACGCGACGATCGGGCTGCCGCTCGCGTATGCGCTGCATCATCGCGCGCAGGCCGGCGGCGGGCTTGCGACGCGCATCGTGATGCTGATGCCGATCGCCGTGCCGGCGCTCACGCTCGGTTTCGGCTACATCGCGATCTTCAGCGGCGACACGCTGCCCTGGCTCGGCACGCTGCCGCTGATGATCGCCGCGCATGCGGTATTGACGCTTCCGTATCTGCTGCAGACGCTGCTGAGCGATTTGCGGCATCTCGGGCTTGCGCGTCTCGAGGCCTGCGCGGCGACGCTCGGCGCGACGCCGCTGCGCCAGTTCTTCACGATCGTGCTGCCGAACCTGCGGCACAGCCTGTTTTCCGGTCTGGTGATGGTGGCCGCGTTGTCGATCGGCGAATTCCAGATCTCGAACCTGATCGCCGGTTTTCGCTACCGGAACTATCCCATCGTGCTGCTGCAGGCGTTCTACGGCGCGACGGGGATGGCCTGCGCGGCGACCGTCGTGCTGCTCGTCCTCGCCGTGCTCGCGACGCTCGTGTCCACCAGCACCATGCAACGCCTGAAGTGAATCAGCCATGAGCCTCGAATTCGAACACGTCAGTTTCCAGTACCCCGGTGCGCGTCACGGCCTCGACGACGTCACGCTGTCCGCCGCCCAGGGCGAACTGCTCGCGGTGATGGGGCGCAGCGGCTCCGGCAAGTCGACGCTGCTGCGGCTCGCCGCCGGCCTGCTCGACGGCTGGCGCGGCCGCATTGCAATCGGCGGCGACGACGTCGCCGGCGTGCCCGTATGGCGGCGCGAAGTCGGGATGGTGTTTCAGCACTACGCGTTGTTTCCGAACCTGTCGGTCGTCGACAACGTCGCCTACGGGCTGCGGATGCGCGGCGTCGCGGCCGGTGCGCGGCGCCAGCGCGCGCTGGACATGCTCGAGCGGGTCGGCCTGGCCGCGCATGCGACGCGTGGCGTGGCGATGCTGTCGGGCGGGCAGCAGCAGCGCGTCGCGCTGGCGCGCGCGCTCGTGATCGAGCCGAAGCTGCTGTTGCTCGACGAGCCGCTCGCCGCGCTCGACGCCGGCATCCGCCACCAGCTGCGCGACGAGATCCGCATGCTGCAGCGCGCGTGCGGCGCGACGACGCTGTTCGTCACGCACGACCAGGACGAGGCGCTGAGCATGGCGGATCGCGTCGCGATCGTCGACGGCGGCCGCGTGCTGCAGGCCGGCACGCCGCGCGACCTGTACGAGCGTCCCGCGAGCGCGCAGGTCGCGCGCTTCGTCGGGCATTCGACGCTGCTGCCCGGCCGTGTGCTCGCGCACGGCGCCGTCGACGTGCGCTTCGCGACGCTGCACGCGGACACGGGCGCGCACCGGCCCGGCGCCGAAATCGCGGTGCTGGTGCGGCCCGAGCACGTGCAGGCGGATCCGCCGACGCACACGGTGAACCGGCTCGACGGCCGTCCCGGCCACGTGCGCTACCTCGGCGCGACGCAGCGCTACGACTTTCATCCGCACGGAGCGTCCGACCCGTTGCTGTGCGAGGGGCGCGAGCCCGCCGCCCGCAGCATCGCGATCGATCCGCGCCATCTGCTCGTGTTGCCCGTGCTGCCGGCGTCGCCGGACGCGCCATGACCCCTTTCGTTCAACGGAGATTCACCATGTCTGCAGGTTCCCTTTTCGTGAAAGGCATGCGTGCGCGCGTGCTCGCACTGTGCGCGCTCGCGGCGCTTTCCTGCGCGGCTGCGCATGCGGCGCCGCTGTATCCGGGCGAGGACGCGCTGTATGCGAAGGCCGCCGACGAAGGGCTCGTCGTGTCGTTCGACACCGGCCCCGAATGGGCGAACTGGAAGGCGCTGTTCGCCGAATTCCGCAAGCGCTACCCGAAGGTCGAAATCACGTACAACGACATCGGCTCCGCGGCCACCGTCGTCGCGCTGGACAAGTCGCGCCGCCGTCCGCAGGCCGATACCGCGTACTACTTCGCGGCGTCGGCGCTCGACGCCGCGAGCAAGGACGTCGTCGCGCCGTTCCGGCCGATCAACTTCGACAAGCTGCCGGGCGTGTTCCGCGCGGCCGACGGCCGCTGGTTCGCCGTGCATTCGCTGAACATCGCGTTCCTCGTCAACCGGAAGCTCGTGAAGGACGTGCCGCAGCGCTGGTCCGATCTGCTGAAGCCCGAGTACCGCAACGCCGTGGTCTATCTTGACCCGCGTTCGACCGGGCAGGGCCAGGTCGCGGTGTTCGCGGCCGCGTATGCGAACGGCGGCGGCGTCGACAATCCGAAACCGGGCGCCGAATTCTTCGGCAAGCTCAAGCGCGCGGGCAACGTGCTGCGCGTCGAAGGCACGACGCCGTATGCGAAATTCGTGAAGGGCGAGATCCCGATCCTGATCGGCTACGAGAACGACGGCCTGAAGGCGAAGTATGCGGACGGGATGGGCGACGCGGCCGACGTCGTGATTCCGCAGGACGGCAGCGTGTCGGCGCCGTATGCGATGAGTCTCGTGAAGAACGGGCCGAATCCGTCCGCCGCGCAGCTGTGGCTCAACCTCGTGATGAGCGACGTCGGCCAGGCGCTGTTCGCGCAGGGTTACGTGCGTCCGGCCGTGCCCGGCACGCCGGTGGCGCAGGACGTCGCGGCGAAGCTGCCGAATGCGCCGCAGGTTCGCCCGCTCGATGTCGCGAAGGCGGCCGCGCGCAAGGCCGAGGTCGACCAGCTGTGGTCGCAGGCCACGCTCGGCAACTAAGGGGCTCGCGATGCAGGCTTCGTTACCGGAACGCGGCGTGCTGCGCCGCTTCGGCGCGCTTCCCGCGGCCGCGCTGCTCGCGGTGTGCTTCGTGCTGCCGCTCGCCGCGCTGGTCGACGCCGCCTGTGCGGACGGCGGGCGGGCATTCGCGGCGGTGCTGCGCGACCCGCTCGTCGCCGCTGCGATCGCCCGCTCGCTCGCGCTGGGCGTCGGCGCCGGGACGCTGTCGGTCGGCGTGGGCGTGCCGCTCGCCTTCGTGCTGGCGGGCCAGTCGCCGGCCCGCCGCCACTGGTCGCTGGCGCTGCTCGGCGTGCCGCTCGCGTTCTCCGGCCTCGTGATCGCGTACGGCTTCATCCTCGCGTTCGGCCGCGCGGGCTTCGTCACCATGCTGCTGGCGGCGCTGGGCGCCGATCCGAACGCGATCGGCGGCGCGATCTACACGATGCCGGGGCTCGCCTTCGCCTATGCGTATTACCTGATTCCGCGGGTCGCGCTGATGATCTATCCGGCCCTCGCGAATTTCGACCGGCGGCCGCTCGAAGCGGCGCTGACGCTCGGTGCGCGGCCGTGGCGGGCGTGGCTCGACGTCGCGTGGCGCGAGCTGTGGCCGTCGATCATGTCCGCCTGGTGCCTCGTGACCGCGATCGCGCTCGGCACGTACGGCACGGCGCTCGCGCTGGCCGGCACGCAGATCAACATCCTGCCGCTGCTGATGTATCTGAAGCTGTCGGACGGGCAAACCGATTTTTCGCAGGCGGCCGTGCTGTCGATCGTGCTGACCGCCATCTGCATCTGCGTTCTTGCACTGGGGGAAGGCCTTGTTCGGCAACGGCGGCATTGAATGGTCGGGGGCGGCGCGGGATCAGCTCGCGCGGCTGGCGCAGCGGCAGAACGGCTTGCGCCGGCATCGGATGCCGGTGGGCGTGATCGGCCCGCGCGACGCGACGGACGAGCAGATGCGCGTCGCGGAGCGGCTCGCCCATGCGTTGGCGACGGCGGGTGTCGCGCTCGTCGGCGGCGGCAAGCAGGGCGTGATGGAAGCCGCCGCGCGCGGCGCGCATGCGGCGGGTGGCTGTGCGATCGGGCTGCTGCCCGAAGACGACGCGACGCTCGCGAATCCGTATCTGAGCGTCGCGCTGCCGACCGGGCTCGGCATCACGCGGAACGCGCTGGTGGCGCGCGCGTCGCTTTGCCTGATCGCGGTCGGCGGCGGTCTCGGCACGCTGTCCGAAATCGCGCTCGGCTTGCAGTGGGGCAAGCCGGTGTTCACGATTTGCGACGCGCCGCAGGTGGCGGGCGTCGAGTGCTTCGACGACGCCGACCGGCTCGTCGCGCGGGTGGCGCAGTGGCTGGCCGATTCGGCGTAGCGCCGCACGGCCGGGATGCAGCGGGCCAACGGTTCAGACCATCCGCCGCAGGTTCTGCATGGCGGGATCGAAGCCCGGCATCGTGCGATGGGTGCGCACGGTCCGTACCGTTGCGGGGGGAGCGCGCATCCGCCGGTTGATCGACGGATGCGCGAGGAGGCGGTATGGGCCGCGCCGCTTACTTCACCGCAAACAGCGTCAGGTTCATGAACAGCTTGAACGCGTAGCCGAGCGTGACCGCGCCGAGCACGCCGCCCGCCCACAGCACGACGAACCACATCCAGCCGCGCATCCGGGGCCGCGGCGCGCCGGCCGGGCGCGCGCGGCAATCAGTGGTGGTAGTAATGCTGGTCTTCATGACGCACCTTGCCTCGGAATACCCAGTAGCCCATCGTCGTGTACGCGATGATGATCGGCAGGATGATCGCTGCGCCGACCAGCGTGAAGGTCTGGCTCGAACGCGGCGCGGCGGCTTCCCAGATCGTCATCGTCGGCGGGATCGCATACGGGAACATCGTGACGAGCAGCCCGACGTAGCCGAGCAGCACGAGCGCCAGCGCCAGCACGAACGGCGTCATGTCGTGCCGGTCGCGCACCGCGCGACGCATCCACACCGCGCATCCGGCGACCAGGAACGGCACCGGCAGCAGGCGCCAGAACAGCCCCGTGTCGAACCAGCGCTGCGCGATCGCCGGGTCCTGCAGCGGCGTCCACAGGCTGACGACCGCGATGAAGCCGAGCAGCACGACCGTCAGCGGCCACACGACGCGATGCAGGCGGCGTTGCAGGTCGCCTTCCGTCTTCGCGACGAGCCAGCAGCAGCCGAGCAGCGCATACGTGACGACGAGGCCGAGGCCCGTCAGCAGGCTGAACGGCGTGAGCCAGTCGAACGCGTCGCCGGCGAATACGCCGTTCTTCACGTTGATGCCCTGCAGGAACGCGCCGAGCGCGATCCCCTGGAACAGCGTCGCACCGGCCGAGCCGCCGATGAACGCGAGGTCCCACAGATGCTTCGTGCGGCGCGCCTTCGCGCGGATCTCGAACGACACGCCGCGGAAGATCAGGCACACCAGCATGAAGATCAGCGGCAGGTAGAGCGCCGACAGCACCGTCGCATACACGACCGGGAACACCGCGAACAGCCCGGCGCCGCCGAGCACCAGCCACGTTTCGTTGCCGTCCCACACGGGCGCGACGGTGTTCATCATCAGGTCGCGTTCCTTCTCGTCCGGGAAGAACGGGAAGACGATGCCGATGCCGAGGTCGAAGCCGTCGAGCACGACGTACATGAAGAGCCCCAATGCGATGATCGCGGCCCAGATTACGGTGACGTCCATAGGTTTTCTCGTTTGCTCAGAAGGGGGCTCAGACGGTCTCGATCAGTTCGTCGACCGCCGACATCGGGCGGCGCGCGGTGTGATCGCGGCGCGAGCCGGGCGCGTCGTGGTTCGCGTCGTGCGTCGCGTCGGGCAGCGCGGGGCCGGCCTTCATCAGCTTCAGGATGTAGTACATGCCGGTGCCGAACACCAGGAAGTAGACGATCACGAAGGTCATCATCGACAGGCTGACCTGCTGCAGCGTCAGCGGCGACACGGCCTGCGCGGTGCGCATCACGCCGTACACGACCCACGGCTGGCGGCCGGCTTCGGTCGTCACCCAGCCGGCGAGCAGCGACACGAAGCCGGTCGGGCCCATCGCCAGCGCGAAGCGGTGGAACCACTTCGATTCGTACAGGCTGCCGCGGCGGCGCAGCAGCCACGCGAGCACGGCGAGGCCGATCATCGCGAAGCCGATGCCGACCATGATCCGGAAGCTCCAGAACACGATCGTCGAATTCGGGCGGTCTTGCGGCGGGAAGTCCTTCAACCCGCGGATTTCGCCGTCCCAGCTATGCGTGAGGATCAGGCTGCCGAGATGCGGAACCTTCACCGCGTAGCGCGTCGTTTCGGCCTTCATGTCCGGAATGCCGAACAGGTTGAGCGCCGTGCCGCCCTTTTCGGTGTCCCACAGCCCTTCGATCGCGGCGATCTTCGCGGGCTGGTGCTTCAGCGTGTTGATCCCGTGCTGGTCGCCGATCACGGCTTGCAGCGGCGCGAGCACGAGCAGCAGCCACAGCGCCATCGAGAACATCTTCTTCACGCCGCGGTCGCGACGGCCCTTCAGCAGATGCCATGCGCCCGTCGCGGCCACGACCAGCGCCGCGACGATGAACGCGGCGATCGCCATGTGCAGCAGGCGGTACGGGAACGACGGGTTGAAGATGATCGCGAGCCAGTCGGTCGGCACGATGCGTCCGTCGACGATCTCGAAGCCCTGCGGCGTCTGCATCCAGCTGTTCGACGCGAGGATCCAGAAGGTGGAGATCAGCGTGCCGATCGCGACCATCAGCGTCGCGCCGAAGTGCGCGCGCGGGCTGACGCGATTCCAGCCGAACAGCATGATGCCGAGGAAGCCCGCTTCGAGGAAGAACGCGGTCATGACCTCGTACATCAGCAGCGGGCCGGTGACGGAGCCGGCGAAGCTCGAGAAGCCCGACCAGTTCGTGCCGAACTGGTAGCTCATCACGACGCCGGAGACGACGCCCATCCCGAACGCGACCGCGAAGATCTTCGACCAGAACAGACACAGGGTTTTGTAGTAAGACTTGCCCGTCTTCAGCCAGCGATATTCGAGCACGGCGATGAAGCTGGCGAGGCCGATGCTCAGCGCCGGGAACACGATGTGGAAGGAGACGGTGAACGCGAATTGCAGGCGGGCCAGATCGAAGGCCGAAAATGCGGTGTTCATACCAGTTGACCGAGGCTGACGATACCCGCCGGCGGGTGCCGGCGGCCCCCGAACCGTCGAGGGCGGCGGGGTTGGCTGGAGTATCTGCCCCGATGCTGCGCTGCGAAATGTGCCAACTCGTCGCAGATGTCCAGCGCGTCGCGCCCGTTTTCGAGATAAATCGTTGATTCGTATCAACAACGCGATGCGCGGCGCATGCGACGGCTGCGCGGCGGTCTGCCGCACGTGCGGCAATATGGCGCGACGCATCATGCGGATCGCCTGTCGTGCGTCAACACGCCGCTGCGTGCGCGGCTGCGGCGTGCGTCGCATGAATTGCGTACACTCTGAGTCTCGTTTCGGCAGGGCCGGGCGTCTCGGTTCCGGTCCGCTTTCACACAGGGCACGAAGATGATCGATTTACGCAGCGATACCGTGACGCGTCCGAGCCAGCCGATGCTGGCCGCCATGACTGCCGCCGAAGTCGGCGACGACGTGTGGGGCGACGACCCGACCGTGCTGCGCCTGCAGGCCGTCACGGCCGAGCGCGCGGGCAAGGAAGCCGGCCTGTTCTTCCCGAGCGGCACGCAGAGCAACCTCGCTGCCTTGATGGCGCATTGCGAGCGCGGCGACGAATACATCGTCGGTCAGCTCGCGCACACCTACAAGTACGAGGGCGGCGGCGCGGCGGTGCTCGGCAGCATCCAGCCGCAACCGCTCGAGAACGCGCCCGACGGCACGCTGCCGCTCGAGAAGATCGCCGCGGCGATCAAGCCGCTCGACAATCACTTCGCGCGCACGCGCCTGCTCGCGCTCGAGAACACGATCGG
This sequence comes from Burkholderia sp. MBR-1, assembly GCF_013822785.1. NCBI lineage: Bacteria > Pseudomonadati > Pseudomonadota > Betaproteobacteria > Burkholderiales > Burkholderiaceae > Burkholderia > Burkholderia sp. MBR-1. Next base: position 1,812,084 of record NZ_CP053610.1, on the reverse strand, counting down.
CGGCAAGGTGCTGCCGGAAGGCTATGTGCGCGAAGCCGTCGCGCTCGCGCGCAGCCGCGGGCTCGCCACCCACCTCGACGGCGCGCGCGTGTGCAATGCGGCCGTCGCGTCGGGGCGCTCGCTCGCCGAGCTGTGCGAGGGCTTCGATACCGTGTCGATCTGCTTCTCGAAAGGGCTCGGCGCGCCGGTCGGGTCGGTGCTGGTCGGCAGCCGCGCGCTGCTCGAGCGCGCGCAGCGCTGGCGCAAGGTGCTGGGCGGCGGGATGCGGCAGTCGGGCATCCTCGCGGCCGCGTGCCTGTACGCGCTCGATCACAACGTCGAGCGGCTCGCCGACGATCACGCGAATGCCGCGCACCTCGCCGAGGGCCTCGCGCGCATCGAGCCGGTGAAGGTGACGTCGCAGGCGACCAACATGGTGTTCGCGCAATTCCCCGAAGCCGACTGCGCGCCGCTCGAGGCGTGGCTCAAGGAGCACGGGATTCTGACGCAGATGCTGTACGCGTCGCGCTTCGTCACGCACTGCGACGTGTCGCGGGCGGATATCGATACCTTCGTTGACGCAGTGCGCGCGTATTTCGCGAAGCGTCGCGGGTAACCGGATGGGTGGGGCGGTTCGGCCGATTGCGTTGGTTGCGTCGGTTGGGCCGATTACACGGATCACGCGGTGCAGAGTGCGATGCGCACGTGGCCCCACCTGCTCTCAATCCGCCAGCGGCGCGAGCAAACGGCGCGCCGCTTCGACGACCCGCGCGGACAGCGACGCCATCGTCGGCGACTGCACCGTCCACGCGTGCCAGTACAGCGTGATGTCGGTCGGATGCGCGGGCGCGAGGTCGACGAGACCCTGGGCGTCGAGCGGCACATCGCCGAGCAGCGGCTCGGGCGCCATCGCATAGCCGAGCGCGTGCCTGACTGCCGCGAAGTGGGCGTGCGTGCCCGGCACGTAGTGGCACGGATACGCGCCGTCGGGCAGCCCGAGCTTCTCCCTCAAAAACGTGGACTGCAGCGTGTCGCGGCGCGAATACGCGACGACGGGCGCCGCGCGCGCGCTCGCGCGGTTCAGCCCGCGCGGAAACCACCGCGCGGCGAACGCGGCCGCCGCGAGCAGCCGATAGCGCATCGTGCCGAGCGGCGTCGCGACGCAGCCGCGCATCGGCTTCGACTCGGTCGTCACGCAGCCGACGGCCATGCCGCTTTCGAGCAGCGCGAACGTGTGGTCCTGATCCTCGACGATCAGCTCGAACAGGATGCGCTCGCCGGCCAGCACCGACGTCAGCGCGGGCAGGAACCACGTGCCGAGGCTGTCGGAGTTCAGCGCGATCGTGACCGAGATCGGCGATGCACGCTCGGCCGCGAGCGTGCTTTGCAGGTCGGCTTGCAGCAGCGCCACGCGGCGCAGATGCTGCAGCACGCGCTGGCCCGCGATCGTCGGTCGGCATGGCCGCGTGCGCAGCACGAGCGGCGTGCCGAGGCTCGCCTCGAGCGCGCGCACGCGCTGCGTGACGGCCGATGCGGTCACGTGCAGCCGGACGGCGGCCTGTTCGAAGCTGCCGGTGTCGGCGACGGCGAGCAGCGCGGCGGCCTGCTTGGGGTCGATCGTCAGAGACATGCGACGCAACTCCGGTGACGTGAGATGAGGCCCGCCAGTGTAAGGCCGCACGCGACTGCCCGCAGCGTCACGCGTTGCCCGTACGAAGCCGCCAATGGCCGCCGCGTTTTGCACTACGCTTGTGGGTACACGTGCGCATATCGCCCCGCATCGGCGGCATCCATGCCGCCTTCCGCGCGACCGCCACACTCCGCCGACGGAGCAACATCGCCATGATCTTCCGCCAACTGTTCGACCCGCAATCGTCGACCTACACCTATCTGCTCGCCGACCCGGCATCGCGCGAAGCGCTGCTGATCGATCCCGTGTTCGAACAGGTGCGTCGCGACGCGGCGCTCGTCGACGAGCTCGGGCTGCGGCTCGTCGCGACGATCGATACGCACGTGCACGCCGATCACGTGACGGGCGCGTGGCTGCTCAAGCAGCGCGCCGGCAGCACGATCGCGATCTCGGCCGCGAGCGGCGCGCAAGGCGCCGACCGCTATCTGAACGACGGCGAGCGCTGCCGGTTCGGCGGCCGCTACCTGACCGTGCGAGCGACGCCCGGCCATACGAGCGGCTGCATCAGCCTCGTGCTCGACGACGAATCGATGGCCTTCACCGGCGATTGCCTGCTGATTCGCGGCACCGGCCGCACCGATTTCCAGCAGGGCGACCCGCGTGCGCTGTATCGCGCGGTGCACGGCCGGCTGTTCACGCTGCCGGCCGCGTGCCTGCTGTATCCGGCGCACGACTACCGCGGGCTGACGGTGACGAGCGTCGGCGAGGAGCGGCGCTTCAACCCGCGCCTCGGCGGCGATCTCAGCGAAGACGATTTCGCCGGCTACATGCGCAACCTCGGGCTCGCGCATCCGCGGCAGATCGACGTCGCGGTGCCCGCGAACCTGCAGTGCGGCGTCGCCGCGAACGCGCCCGATGCGCAGGCCGCGCCGGATTGGGCGCCGCTCGTCTACACGTTCGCCGGGTTCTGGGAAATCGATCCGCAGTGGCTCGAAGATCATCTGCGCACGGTGCAGGTCGTCGACGTGCGCGAACCGGACGAATTCACCGGCCCGCTCGGCCATCTGCCCGGCGCGACGCCGATTCCGCTCGGCGAACTCGCCGCGCGCACCGGCGAGCTCGAGCACACGCGGCCGATCGTGACCGTGTGCCGCGCGGGCGGCCGCTCCGCGCAGGCGACCGTGATCCTGCGAAAGGCCGGCTTCGACGCGGTGGCGAACCTCGGCGGCGGGATGCTGCGCTGGCGCAGCGAAGGGCGCATCGTGGCGGACGGGCGAGCGTAAGAACATCACGAGCGGATGTCGAATTGGCTGGACGCGCACGCGGTTGCTTGCGCGTCCGTCGTTTGCATGCGCGGTTGATGAAGCGCGATCGTATCGTGCGTCCTTTCCGCTCGGCGCGTCCGATCGCGACTGACGCACGTGGACGCAGCCTTACTCACGCCGGCACCGGTTCGGCATCGGCATCGGCTCGGCATCGGCACCCGCATCGCATCCACCTCCATGCGAGCTGCGCGATGCGATCGCCCGCGGCCCACAGCGTATGCGCGCGCGTCGCGACGACCGCACCGAACGCATCCGCCGACCACGCCGTTACAACGTCGTATGCGTGACCGACTGCGCGAGCGTGAGCAGTTCGTCGAACTGCGTGATCAACTCGAAGCACAGCAGGAACGCGAGCGTATAGGCCGGCGCGGGAAAGCGCCGGATCGCGGCGAGCGCGTGCGGCGCGAAGCGCGAGCGGACTGCATCGCGCGTGAGCAGCCACGCGATCGCGATGCCGATCGCGGCGCCGGCGATCAGGTCGGTCGGATAGTGATAGCCGAGATACGCGCGCGGCACGCAGATGAACACGACCGCATACAGCAGCGCGAACACGCCGGCGCGCCGCGCGATGATGAAGATGCCCGTCGCGATCGCCATCCACAGCATCGCGTGGTCGCTCGGGAACGAGCTCCACGCTTGCAGCGTGGCCGCGCGCAGCGTGTCGGACGGGAAGTGCAGATGCAGCTCGGGGTTGTAGATCGGCCGCACGCGGAACGGCAGCGTTTTCGCGAGCAGCCGCCCGACCGCGAGCGCGACGAGCCCGCTCGCCACCGTCGCGACGACCAGCTCGCGTTGCCGTTCGCGCCGCGGCCCCGGCTGAAACCATAGCCAGCACAGCACGGGGATCAGGACGAAGCCCTTGAACGTATAGAGGCCGGCGATCACGCGGATCGCGTGATTCATCAGCGGCCCGAACGTGATGTGCGTGAGGAAGACCTGGATCGTGGTGTCGAAATCATTCATGTCATGCGGCCCGACGGCACGGCAACCCATCGGCTGCGACCGGCGGAATCAGAAAGCGCGCTCGCAACGGAGCACGACGGGGGGCAAGTATGTCATCGGTAATGTTGAAGAAAATGGGAAAAAATACCGGGAATTCCCGGAGAAAATGCGGTTTTTCGATGGGGCCGGATTGCTCGACGCCGTGCGGCGCGGCTCCGCGAAATCGTCATACGGTTGCAGGAGCAACCATCGGGGCGTGCGGAAAAATAATCGGCCGGACTGCCGAGCGGGCGACGTGCCGTCGACCTTGCACCGGATGAGCGGACCGGGCGCGCCGGCCGCGCCCGGCTGTCGCGCGGCGGCGCCCCGTGCGACCCGCGAAAGAAAATAAAAAAAGCGGGCAGGCCGTCGAGCCTGCCCGCTTCGTATCCGCGCTACGCGGAAGAATTACCGGCGCCACATCCGCACGGCGAGCGCCGCGACCGACGTCGCGACGGCCAGCACGATCACCGCATTCCAGCCGAACTGCGCGAGCAACGCACTGCCCGCCGCGGCGCCGGCCGCCATCCCGATGAACATGCCGACGAACAGCACGGCGTTCAGGCGGCTGCGCGACGCGGGATCGATCCGGTAGACGATCGCCTGATGCGCGATCAGCGTGGCCTGCACGCCGAGGTCGAAGCCGATCGTCGCCGCGGCGAGCAGCGCGAGCTGTGCATGCGGCGTCATCAGCGGCGCGGCGCCCATCGCGGCGAACGACACCGTCGCGATCGCGATGCCGATCCGCGTGACGCGCTCGGGGCCATGATGATCGGCCAGGCGTCCGGCGATCGGCGCGGCCAGTGCGCCCGCCGCGCCGGCGAGGCCGAATGCGCCGGCGGCCGCGCTGCCGAGATGGAACGGCGCGCCGTGCAGCATCACCGCGAGCGTCGACCAGAACGCGCTGAAGCCGACGGCCAGCAGCCCTTGCGCGAGCGCCGCACGGCGCAGCGCGGGATGACGGCGCCACAGTTCGCCGAGCGACGCGATCAGCGCGCGGTAGGACAGCTGCGTGGCCGGCTCGAAGCGCGGCAGCCCGCGTGCGGCGATCACGCCGATCGCGGCGACGCTCGCGGCCGCGAGCGCGAACATCGCGCGCCAGCCGATCGTTTCGGCGACGAAGCCGGCGACGACGCGCGACAGCAGGATGCCGAGCAGCAGCCCCGTCATCACCGTGCCGACGATGCGGCCGCGATGGGCGTCGTGCGCGAGCGTCGCGGCGGCCGGCACGACGTCCTGCGCCATCGTCGCGGTCAGGCCGATCGCGAAGCTGGCGGCCAGCAGCAGCCCGAGCGACGGCGCGAACGCGGCGAGCAACAGGGCGACGACCAGCGCGGCGGCCTTCGACACGATCACGCGGCGTCGGTCGAAGCGGTCGCCGAGCGGCGCGAGCAGCAGGATGCCGAGCGCATAGCCAAGCTGCGTCAGCGTCGGCACGAAGCCGATCGCGCGGGCCGATGCGCCGACGTCGGCGCCGAGCGCGGCGAGCATCGGCTGAGCGTAATAGAGCGGCGCAACGCCGAGGCCGGCCGCCGCGGCTAGCAGCATCACGAGACGGCGGTCGGGCAGAGACGCAGCGGCCGCATGGGCCGGCGCGTGAGCCGCGCGGGGCGCGGCGGCGAGATGGGTGGGGGTGGACATCGCGTGCATCCTGGTTCGGGTAACGGATGGAACGCAGTGTGCCGATTGCCGCCAGGCGTGGGTAGTACCGCGCGGCGCACATTTGTTATACGCTGCGCGAATGACAGACGAAATCTCCGATTCGCCCGCTGCTGGCCGGTCTCCGCGCCTCGAGACGGTTCCAGTCGACGGCGCAGGCTACCGTTTCGAGCTGATGGAAACGTTCGTGCGCATAGTCGAAGCCGGCAGCCTGTCGGCGGCCGCCGCGCAGTTGCACACGACGCAGCCGACCGTCAGCCGGCGGCTGCAGGCGCTCGAGCGCTCGCTCGGCATGCGGCTGCTGCAGCGCACGACGCATGCGATGCGGCTGACCGTCGACGGCGAACGCTGCTTCACGCGCGCAAAGGAGCTGCTGGCCGGCTGGGCCGCCTTCGAGGCCGACCTGCGCGGCGCGCAGGAGGAGCCGGACGGGCTGCTGCGGGTCGCGGTGCCGCATGCGTTCGGGCAGGAGCGCTTCGTCGCGCCGCTAGCGCAGTTCCTGCGCGACTATCCGCGCGTCTCGGTGGAATGGTTGCTGCAGGACGAGGTGCGCGACTTCGTCGGCAGCGGCATCGACTGCGCGATCCAGGTGGGTGAGCCGAGCGACCCGGGCGTCGTCGCGATCCGGCTGACGAAGGTGCCGCGCTTCGTGGTGGCCGCGCCGTCGGTGCTCGATCGCGCGGCCGTGCCGGCCGATCCCGACGCGCTCGCCGCGTTGCCGTGGCTCGCGCTGCGCACCTATTACCGGAACGAACTCACGCTGACGCACGCCGTCACCGGCGACACGCGACGCATCGCGATCCGTCCGCGCGTCACGACCGAGAACCTGTACGCGCTGCGCAGCGCTGCGCTGCTCGGCGTCGGCGCATGTGTCGGCTCGTCGTGGCTGCTCGCCGAGCATCTCGCACGCGGCGAACTCGTGCATCTCGCGCCCGACTGGCAGGCGTCGCCGCTGCCGGTGTACCTGACCTATCCGCATGCGCAGTTCTATCCGTCGCGGCTCGTGCGCTTCGTCGCGATGATGCGCGACGCGGTGCCGCCGCTCGTCGAAGACCGCGGCGCGTAGGCGCCGGGCGCGCCGTCAGCCGCGCCGGAGGCCTTCCGGCAGCGTGCTGATGCGGCGCACTTCGGGCGAGTCGAGCCACGCGCGCGACGTCGCGCAGTCGACGAACATGTCGGTCGCGTCCTCGCCCCAGAACAGGTCGCCGTCGAGTTCGAAGGTCGGCACGCCGAACACGCCGTGCGCGATCGCCCGGTCGGTGTTCGCGCGCAGCGCGTCCTTCACCGGTTGCGCGTCGACGGCCGTCACGCCGTCCGGGAAGCCGACCGCCTCGCACAGCGCGGCGAAGCCGTCCGGTGTCGACACGTCGTTGCCGTCGCGCCAGATGTGCCGGAAGATGCGCCGGATCGCGTCGGGCGAGCCGCCCATCGCGATCGCGAGCCGCAGCGGCCGGATCGGGTTGAACGGATGGGCGGGCGGCATCCGGAACGCAATGCCGAGCTTGTCCGCGCGGTATTGCGCGTGGCGGTAGGTGAACACGCGCTTCGCCGCAATCTCGGCCGGCGCTTTCTGTCCCCAGTGCGCGAGCAGCGCGCCGAGCACGATCGGCTTGGGCTCGAAGGCGATGTCGGGCGGCAACGTGTCGAAGCGTTCCTGCTGCAGATAGGCGAACGGCGAAACGAAATCGAAATACCAGGTGGCGGTGCGCGTGGCGTTCATCGTCGGTCCCTTGTGCGGAGTCGGAAGGCGGGCACGTGCAGCGCGCCGGCGGGCGGCGCGCTGCACGCAGCGGCGGCCAGTGTCGCATGCGGCGGGCTTTCGCGCTGCCGGCTGGCAGTGTGTGCGCTGCGGGCCGGCTCAACCGTGCTCGACGAGCGCCGCGAGCTTCGCGAGCGCCATCCGCCAGCCGATCTCGTTGTCGGCGGCCGGCACGCCGGGCGGCACGCCGTCGTGCACGGCCTCGACGCGCGTGCCGCCCGCTTCGTCGGACAGCGTGATCGTGACCGTCATCGCGCCGCGCAGCAGCGGATCGTCGGTTTCGAACACGTCGATCTCGACGATCCGCTCGTCGGGCACGAGCGTCACGAAGCGGCCGTGATAAGTGTCGGTGTGCGCGGTGGTCTTGCCGGTGCCGTCCGACGGCGCGTCGTAGCTGAGCGACACGCGCAGCGCACCGCCTTCGCGCGCGTCGTAGGCGTGCACGCGGCACGTCATGCCGTCGGGCACCCTTCCATCGTTCGACCGCGTGCGGGTCGAGCAATGCGCGGTAGACGCGTCCGCGCGGTGCGTTCAGGTGCCGGCTGACCCGGGTCGAATGCGTGTGCATGTGCAGCATGTCGCCTCCTGCGAAGCGCGTGACGGTGCACGCCGGCGACGGCGTGTCGTCGTGCTTCTTTCACGCATCGTAGGCGCGCGGCAGGCGTCTCGCAATGACGAGCCGCTTGCAGGGCCGCGAGCGTTCCGATTCGCGGATCGCGCCAGGGCGGGGGCGCTGCGACACGCTTCAGGACGACGGTCGCGTCATATCGAACGGTGCGGCCAGCGCCGGAATGGTCCGCGCGCCGTTGTCGGCGCAGCAACGCTCAACGCATCGACCCGGCGGCCGGCGCCTGCGATACACCGCTGAAAGCGGGCCGTGCAGCGAGCATAGGCCGTGCCTCGTCGGTTCGCGTAGCATGACGGGGCGGCATCACTCGGCGGCCCGGCTCGGTGCCGTATTGGCGGACGCGGGCCGTCCCGTGCGCGCCTTCGCGCGCATGCCGTCGTCGGCTTCGATCGGGCGCATGCTGCCCGCCTGACTTCCGGAGAGAGAAGGAATGACCGAACCTGTCACCGTGCGTCGCGTCGACGCGCGCGAAGCACATGCGTGCGTCGATGCGCTGGCCGACGTGCTGATCGACTGCGTCGAGGGCGGCGCGTCCGTGAGCTTCATGCTGCCGATCGCGCGCGCGACGGCCGTTGCATTCTGGAAGCAGGTTGCCGAAGGCGTGGCGCGCGGCGAGCGCATCCTGCTCGTCGCCGAGGACGCGGCCGCGCGCATCGTCGGCACCGTGCAGATCGTGACCGCGCAAGCGGAGAACCAGCCGCATCGCGCCGACGTCGCGAAGATGCTCGTGTCCCGGCGCGCGCGTCGGCAGGGCATCGCCGCGAAGCTGCTGGCCGCCGCCGACCACGCCGCACGCGAAGCCGGCAAGACCGTGCTCGTGCTCGACACGGTGACGGGCGGCGATGCCGAACGCCTGTACGAGCGAGCCGGCTGGCAGCGCGTCGGCGTCGTGCCGAACTACGCGCTGATGCCCGACGGCACGCCGTGCGCGACCACGTATTTTCACAAGCAGCTTGTGTCGTGATGCACGCACGATCGGCGCTGCGCACGTCCACTCGCCCTTTCATCCCGTTCCGTTCCCATGCACATCATCGATCCGGTTCTGCTGTTCGCCACGTTCTGCGCGGGCGTCACCGCGTTGGCCGGCCCGCCGCTGCTCGCGCTCGTGTGGCGGCATCGCGCGGGCGTGCCGTGGCGCGCGTTTTTCTGCGGGATGCTGATCTTCTTCGTATTCCAGCCGGTGCTGCGGCTGTCTTGGCAGATTCCGCTGTTTCGCTGGCTCGGCGACGATCCGCGCTGGCATATGCCGATGCTCGTATTCGCGGCGCTCACCGCGGCACTGTTCGAGGAGTGCGGGCGCTGGGTCGCGTTCCGCTATCTGCTGGCCGGGCAACGCGATCCGCGCACCGCGGTGATGTACGGGCTCGGCCACGGCGGGCTGGAGGCGATGCTGCTGGTCGGCGTCGGCTTCGTCGCGCTCTGCGGCGGCTATCTGCTCGCGCGCGCCGGGCTCGTGACCAGCGCGGGCGTGCAAACGCTGATCGCGTCGCAGTTCGCCGGCATGACGCTCGCGTCGCCGTTCCTCGCGGTGCTCGAGCGCGTGAGCGCGGTTGCCGCGCATGTCGGGATGTCGCTGATGGTGATGCAGACGTTCGTGCGCGGCACGAAGCGCTGGCTGCTCGGCGCGATCGCGGTTCATTTCGCGATCGATCTCGTCGTCGTGCTGCTGTCGCGCTATTGGCACCTCGACTCGACGCTGCTCGAGGCGCTCCTGCTAGGATGCAGCGTCGCGATTCTGTGGCTCGGGATCCGGTCGAGTCGATGGGGCGCCGCGGCCGACGGGCTGCGGGGCGGGCAGGCGACGTGATCGCGCCGCCGCTGGCGCGCGACGGCGCAAAAAGCTGCGCAGGCCGCGCCGCCCGACCGTCCGATCGATCGATGCCGCAACATCCTCCTTCCCACCAAGGAACCCCGCCCCGATGAAACGCACCCCCATCGCCGTTGCCCTCGCGGGCCTGCTCGTCGCGTTGCCCGTCGCCGCATGGGCGCTCGTCAAGCCGTTGCGCGTGATCGCGCCCGCGCTGGTTCCCGGCGTGTCGTGCGCGGGCGCCGACATCTGCATCGACGATCCCGCGAAGCTCGGCGAGGCGCGGCAGCTCTATCGCGACGGTTACGCGCGCGCGGCGGCGGTGACCGGCGCATTCCGCTTGGCGCCGCGCGTCGTGTTCTGCTCGACGCGCGCGTGTGCCGACCGGTTCGGCCTCGGCGAACGCGCGGCATTGACGCTGGGAGACTTCGGCGTGGTCTTCGCGCCGCGCGGCTGGCAGACCTACTTCGTGGCACACGAGCTGATCCACCATCGGCAGGCGGAAGCGCTCGGCAATCTGACGGTCGCGACCAAGCCGCGCTGGCTGATCGAGGGAATGGCGTATTCGCTCAGCGGCGATCCGCGTCACCCGCTGACCGAGCCGTTCGAATCGTGGCGCACGCGTTTCGATGCGTGGCATGCGGCGCTCGGCCGGCAGCCGCTGTGGGATGCCGCCGCGGCCGTCCAGTGAAGCGACCGCGCTGCGCGCTGCGGCGGCGAACGCGATGACGTCCGCGCCGACACGGCCCGCCGCACGCATGCGCACGCGGCGGGCATCGGCCGTCAGGCCGTCGTGTCGATGATGCCGGGGATCTTCACGTCCGGGTTCACGTCCGCGTCGTAGTCGACGCCGGCGATCTCGAAGCCGAACAGACGCAGGAACTCGGTCTTGTAACCGGCGAAGTCGGTCATCTCGTACAGGTTGTCGTTCGTGACCTTGTCCCACATCGCGACGACCTGCGCCTGCACCTGCGGATCGAGCTCCTTGTAGTCCGCGCGCAGCCGGCCTTCGTCGTCGATGTGCGGCGTCGCGCCGTACATGCTGTCCTTCAGCAGCCCGTACACCTGCTCGATGCAGCCTTCGTGCGTGCCCTTTTCCTTCATCACCTTGAACAGCAGCGACAGGTACAGCGGCATCATCGGGATCGCCGAGCTCGCCTGCGTGACGACGGCCTTCAGCACCGACACGCGCGCGTCGCCGCCATGCACGGCGAGCTTCTCGCGGATCGACACGACCTTCTTGTCGAGATCCTTTTTCGCCTCGCCGATCGAGCCGTTCCAGTAGATGTCGTGCGTGATCTGCTCGCCGAGATACGTGAACGCGGTGGTCTTCGCGCCGTCGGCCAGCACGCCGGCGTCGGCGAGCGCGTCGATCCACATCTGCCAGTCCTCGCCGCCCATCACGGCGACGGTGCCGTCGATCTCTTCCTGCGTCGCCGGCTCGAGCGTCACCTCGCGGATCGTTTCCTTGTCGGTGTCGAGGCCGCGGAACGTCACCGACTTGCCGACCGGCTTCAGCGTCGAGCTGATCGTCTCGCCCGTCTTCGGATGCGTGCGGCGCGGCGCGGCCAGGCTGTAGACGACCAGATCGACCTTGCCGAGGTCCTGCTTGATCGTGTCGATCGTGATCTGCTTGACCTTGTCGGAGAACGCGTCGCCGTTGATGCTGCGCGCATAGAGCCCCTTTTCGGCGGCGAATTTCTCGAACGCGGCGCTGTTGTACCAGCCGGCGGTGCCCGGCTTGGTGTCGCTGCCGGCGCGCTCGAAGAACACGCCGAGCGTGTCCGCGCCCGAGCCGAAGGCGGCCGAGATCCGGGCCGCGAGGCCGTAGCCGGTCGACGCGCCGATCACGAGCACCTTCTTCGGGCCGTTGGCGATCGGGCCGTGCGAAGTCACGTAGTCGATCTGTTCCTTGACGTTGGCCTCGCAGCCGACCGGATGAGTGGTCACGCAGATGAAGCCACGCACGCGCGGTTTGATGATCATGAAATCCTCTTGTCAGAAAGGCAGGGACGGCCTGAAAACGGAAAAATCCCGCGCATTGTAATGGAAGCGGCGGGCGCGGCGGGCGCGGTGGGAACAGGGCGGCGCTTGCGAGCGTCGGGTCGGACCGCCGCGGCGCGTGCGTGCCGCGGCGCGTAGCCGGGCCGATGCGGGCGGCGCGACGGCGGCGGAAACGCCGATTTCACGAGCGCGCGCTGTCGATTTCCGCGCGCTCGTGTATAAATCCGACGTGACCGCGTTCGGCCGCGCCGTGCCGGCCGACCGCTCCGCTCTCGACCCTCACAAGGAGCCCGCATGCTGCAGATCCTCGGCAAGATTCCGTCCATCAACGTGCGCAAGGTGCTGTGGCTGTGCACCGAACTCGACCTGCCGTTCGAGCAGGAAGACTGGGGCTCGGGTTTTCGCTCGACCAACGACCCCGCCTATCTGGCGCTGAATCCGAACGGCCTCGTCCCGGTCATCAAGGACGACGATTTCGTGCTGTGGGAATCGAACACGATCATCCGCTATCTGGCGAACCGCTACGGCGACGACGCGCTGTATCCGGCCGACCCGCGCGCTCGCGCGCGGGTCGATCAGTGGATCGACTGGCAGGCGTCGGACCTGAACCGTTCGTGGGTCGGCGCGTTCCTCGGCCTCGTGCGCAAGTCGCCGCAGCATCAGGACCCGGCCGCGATCGCGCAGTCGATCGCCGGCTGGACCAACCACATGCAGGTGCTGAACGCGCACCTCGACGCGACCGATGCGTTCGTTGCCGGCGAGCACTTCACGCTCGCCGACATTCCGATCGGCCTGTCGGTGAACCGCTGGTTCGGCACGCCGTTCGAGCGTCCCGATCTGCCGGCGGTGCAGCGCTACGTCGAGCGTCTGGCGACGCGCGAGGGCTTCAAGAAGTACGCGGGCAGCGCGAACCCGTAACGATGCACGCGGCGTCGCGCGCGTGCGGCCGCGTGCTGCGACGTTGCAACGTCATCGGCCCGCCGCCGGCACCGCCTGCAGCACGCGCGCGAGAAACGCGTCGTGATTCCACGCGGATTCCGGCCGCGACAGCCCGAGCCGCACGACTACCAGCTGGCGGCTCGGCACCACGCTCACGAACTGGCCTTCATGGCCGACCGCATGAAACGCGTCGGCCGGCAGCGCGCTCGCGGCTCCATCGTGAGCGTCGAACGGCTCCGGCACCTTGACCCACAGGTGCGCGCCGAATTCGCCGCGCGTCGACAGCGGCGTCGGGCGCGTCAGGTAGCGCACCCAGCCTGCCGGCAACAGCCGCCGGCCGTCCCATACGCCGTCCTGCAGCAGCAGCTGGCCGAAGCGCGCCCAGTCGCGCGCGCTCGCATACATGAACGACGCGCTGCCGAGCGTGCCGGCCGCATCGGGCTCGAACACTGCGCTGCGCATCCCGAGCGGCGCGAACAGCGCGCGGCGCGGAAAGGCGAGGTAATCGGCGTCGCTGCCGCCCATCGCTTCGCGCATCACGCGCGCGACGATCGCGCTCGTGCCGCTCGAGTACTGCCACTGCGTGCCCGGTCGCGCGGCGAGCGGCATCGCGGATGCGAAGCGCGCGGTGTCGGGCTGCGTGAACAGCATCACCGCGACGTCGGACAGCGGGTCGTCGTAGTCCTCGTTGAATCGCAGGCCGCTCGTCATGCGCAGCAGCTCGTCGAGCGTGATCGCCGCGCGCGGGTCGCCGCTGCCGCGCCATTCGGGCAGCAGCGCCGCCGCCTGCGGCGACAGCCGGTGCTGCGCGACCAGCATGCCGACCAGCGCGGCCGTCACGGTTTTCGTCATCGACCAGCCGGGCAGCGGCGTGTCGGCGGTGAAGCCGGGCGCATAACGTTCGGCGATCACCTGGCCGCGCCACATCACGACGACCGCGCGCGTGCGCCGCGGCCGGGCCGGATCGGGTTCGTCGAAGGCGCGGTCGAGCGCGTGCTGCAGCTTGCCGGTGTCGATGCCCGATAGGGCGGCCGGCGCGGCTACGGCCACGGCGTGCGGCGGATCGGCAACGGGCGGCAGCGCGGCCGGCAGTACATCGTGCGCCGGCCCGAGCGCGAGCGTGCAGCCGAGCCCTGGCCGGAAGTCGGCCTCGCGTCGCGCGAAACCGGCGAACGTCGCGACCGCGCGCCGATGCTCCGGATCGAGCGACGGACGCACGAGCTTCAGCAGCGGATGAACGCCGGCCATGATGTCGACGTCGATCACCGATGCGGCCGGACGGCCCGACACGAACACGCCCGAACACAGCGCCTTGGCCGCATAGCCGGTGGCGATCGGCGCGAGCCGCGACAGCATGTAGCCCGCATAGCCGAGCGTGACGGCGACTGCGACGGCGGTGCCGCGCAGGATCAGCGATTTGAACGGGAGCGTCATGCGCGAGCGTCCTCGGTGGCGTGCCGGCCGGCAACGATCCGGCAGTGTCGCAGGTTCGGGCGACGCGGTGCAATCGCGCGCGCGTGACGAACGGCGGCAGCGTGCATCGCGCGTCGCTGCACGTGCGATGGCGCGACCGGCAAGCCGGCAAACGCGCGCCGGAGATGCGCAGGTTGAACTGCGGACGGCGGCCGGTCGATAATCGACCGGCATCGTTACCCCTCGAACCCAATCCAGAAACCGGAAAACGCCATGTCCTACGACAACAACAACCCGTTTGCCAGGATCCTGCGCGGCGAACTGCCGTGCGTGAAGATCGCCGAAGACGACGCCACCGTCGCGATCATGGACGTCATGCCGCAGGCCGACGGGCACGTGCTCGTGATCCCGAAGGAGCCGGCCGCGCAGCTCTTCGAGCTGTCCGGCGACGCGGCCGCGGCGAGCATCCGCATGACGCAGCGCGTCGCGGCGGCCGTGCGCGACGCGCTCGGCCCGGACGGCATGTTCATCGGCCAGTTCAACGGTGCTGCTGCGGGCCAGACGGTCCCGCACGTGCATTTCCACGTGATTCCGCGCTGGGAAGGCGTCGAGTTGCGGATGCACGCGCGCGACTTCGCCGATGCGGCGACGCTGGAAGCCCTCGCGCAGCGCATCCGCGCACGTTTCGTGTAACGGCCGCGCGGCTCGCTCCGGCCAGCGCGCGAGCACGCGCGCGCCGCGCCGCCCGCCGCGACTGTTTCCGCGGTGACGCCCGGTAACACCTGTAACGGCCAGCGAAACGCCTCCCGCGGAGGCCGGCGCTAGACTCCGCGCATCGCTACACCGGGCGACGGCAACGCGGATCGGCGCATGCGGCCGTACGGTCGCGCGCCGCGACGGCACGGCGCTCGCGCGGTGCGATGCGTTCTTTTCGCCGGAGTCGAGCCATGTACAAAGTCCTCATCTCGTTTGCGCTGATCGCCGGCCTGTCCGGCTGCTATGTCGCGCCGCCTTACGGCTACGCGCCCGCGCCCGCGTACGGCTATGCGCCCGCCTATTACGGTTATGCGCCGGCCTATTACGCGCCGGCGGTCAGCGTCGGCATCGGCGGCCACTTCCGCATCCGCTGATCGCGCGGTACGCGCGGCGCGTGCAGCATGCGCGCCGCGCGGCCGTGTCGAGCCGGCGTGTTCACATTGCTGCGCGTCGTGACGCCGCGTTCTCCGTACGTCGCGCCATCCCATCCCAACTCTGTCGCGCGAGCCATCGACGGCTTGCTCGTTCATTGAGCCGGCTGCGCCTCGTCCTATTCTTCACGTGGATTCCGCCCGCCGCAGGCAGCCGCTGCGACGAACCCGCAATGCATGCGTAGCGCAATGCGCGCGTCGATCGGACTCCGCGTGTCGCGCGATCGTTGCCGCCGCGTGCGGCTGCGCCGATGTGTTGCCACGTGTGTCCGAAGCGATGCCTCGCGCCCGTTCCGGCCCGCGCGGAAACCGTGGGCGGCCGCCGGCGGAGCCCCGTCCGACGGGCCTTCGCGGCCGATTTTCGGCAAGCTTTTCCGGTTCGGTTTCGGCGAACAACTTGTTACCGAATGACGGCGGCAAGGACCTGCGAGCGGTGCTATTCTTCGCCGCAAGCTCATTGAAATGAATTGGTCGCGGTTCCGCACAATGCCGGAGTCGACGCCGACCGGTTCGGATCGTGGTAGCGAGCGGACCTTCAATAACCAGATTGCGAACAAGGAAGAATACGGGAATGTGGAAGAAAATCGCCCCCGCTCTCGTCGTCGCCGTGCTGACCGGCGCGACTGCAGTGCCGGCAATGGCCGGTGACCTGAACAATGCGCTTGGCGGCGCGCTCGGCGGGGTTGCCGGCGCAGCGGTCGGCGGCGCAGTCGGCGGCAGCACGGGTTCCGTGATCGGCGGCGCGATCGGCGGCGGCGCGGGTGGCGCGGTGACGTCGAACCGTCGCGAGCGCACCGGCGCGATCATCGGCGGCGCGCTCGGCGGCGGCGCAGGCACCGCGGCGGGCAACGCAATGGGCGGCCGCACGGGCGGCCTGCTGGGCGCGGCGGTCGGCGGCGGCGCCGGCGCGGCGCTCGGCGGCAACCTGTCGCGCAGCTCGTACGACCGCGACCATGGCGATCGCGGCTATCGCCATCGCAAGCACCGTCATCACCGCGACTGGGACTGATCGCGACGGGCCTCGCACGGTGCGCGACGCGCGCACCGGCGCGCCCGATCCGGCAGGCGCGGCGGCCTCGCAGAGGCCGCCGTCGCCGACGAAACCTGCAGTCTTGTCGTTCCTCCGCAGTCCTTCCCCGGCTACGCTCGATTGGCCGGCGCATTCTCTCCTGCCGTACCTTCTCCTCTTCGACGACATCGCGCGCTACGTTCCCTTGTAGCCGTTCGGCATACGCGCGTACATCCATGCAACTGCTCGGCACAGAGCCCGATGTCCGCCGACACCGTCACGATTCCCCCCGACGCGCACAACTCGCGCTCGCCGAGCCTCGGCACCGGTAGTGCGGAATCGAATGAAAGGCATCGCAACATTTAATTGGTCGATCGCAATCGACTTCGCTATCGTCAGCGCTGCCCGCGTACGGAATCGAGCGTTGCCGTCCCGATCCCGTCCCGCGTGACGCCGAGCGTGTGCGGAGCGGCAAGCATCGGCGCGCGCCCGGATCCGCGCACGGCCCCGTCGCGAAGCCTGTCCGACCGAACGAAGGCGCTGTCGTGCGACGCGGCCGCGTTGCGCAGCGGACGTCGGACCAACCCATTGCCTGGATGCCTTATGTCGAAGACTACGTATTACGCGCCGCATGGCGGCCACCCGCCGCAGACCGATCTGCTGACCGATCGCGCGATGTTCACCGAGGCGTACGCGGTCATTCCGAAGGGAGTGATGCGCGACATCGTGACGAGCTGGCTGCCGTTCTGGACCCACACGCGCCTGTGGGTGATCGCGCGCCCGCTGTCGGGTTTCGCCGAGACCTTCTCGCAGTACATCGTCGAAGTGAATCCGGGCGGCGGCAGCGACAAGCCCGAGCAGGACCGCAACGCCGAAGCCGTGCTGTTCGTCGTCGAGGGCGAGGCCGAACTGACGCTGCAGGGCAAGCAGCACACGCTGAAGCCGGGCGGCTATGCGTTCATTCCGCCGGGCGCCGACTGGACGCTGCACAACGTCAGTGATGCCGCGGTGCGTTTCCACTGGATCCGCAAGCACTATCAGGCCGTCGACGGCATCGCGCTGCCGGACGCGTTCGTGACCAACGAGCAGGACGTCGAGCCGATTCCGATGCCGGGCACCAACGGCGCATGGGTGACGACGCGTTTCGTCGACATGAGCGACATGCGTCACGACATGCACGTGAACATCGTGACGTTCGAGCCGGGCGGCGTGATTCCGTTCGCCGAGACGCACGTGATGGAGCACGGTTTGTACGTGCTCGAAGGCAAGGCCGTCTATCGCCTGAACCAGGACTGGGTCGAGGTGGAGGCGGGCGACTTCATGTGGCTGCGCGCGTTCTGCCCGCAGGCGTGCTATTCGGGCGGGCCGGGCCGCTTCCGCTATCTGCTGTACAAGGACGTGAACCGCCACATGAACCTGACGCTGAATCCCGCGCGCTGAGCATCGCGCGTCGGATCGGAGGAAACGCCAGCGCATGCCGGCGTCTTTTTGGGTGATACGGGGCGTGTGCGTCGCGTGCTACTTCAGGCCGAGGGAACCGGCGGCCAGCATCGCGACCTGCAGCGGCGTATCGGCCGTTCGTCCGTCGTCGATCGACCACACCGCGGACAGCCCGGCCCACGCGACGATCCATTGCAGCAGCCGTTGCCGGTCGATCTGCGCGGCGTCGGCGACGAGCGCCACACGGCGCTCGAAGCGCGCGCGATCGACCGCGAGGTCGTGCGCGGGATTGCAGAACAGGTTCGCATAGTCGAATGCGCGCTCGCCGTGCAGGCCCTTCGGGTCGATCGCGAGCCAGCCGCGATCGCCGAAGTTCAGCACGTTGCCGTGATGGATGTCGCCGTGCAGCACGGCTTCGTCGACGGGGGGCGGCCAGCAGCCGCTGGGCTATCTCGGCCGACACGCGCAGCACTTCGTCGTGGCCGTCGTCGCGCGCGTGCGCGAGCAATGCGTGGAACCAGTCGCGCAGCGGCACCGTCGCGGGCGGCTGCGGCGCGCGATGCGCATGCAGCCGCGCGACGGCGTCGCACGCGATGCGGATCGCATCGTCGTCATGGCCGGCGGCCGACAGCTCGCCCAGCGTCGGCGTCGCGCATGCGCGTTCGAGCAGCACCGCGTCGCGATCGTGCAGCCATACCCGCGCGGCGCCGTTGCCGTTCCACCACGTCATCAGCGCGTTGCCGCGCCGCTCTTCGTCGCAGGTCGCGACCTTCAGCATCGCGGGCTGCGCATGCCGGGTGACCGGCAGCACGCCGCCGCTCGCGCTGAGGATCGGGCCGCCGTCGGGAACGAGATCCCATCGGCGCAGATAAGTGTCGAACATGCAGACGATGGTACAGGCGAAGCCGCCCGCGCGCAGGGCGCGGCGCCCGGGGCTGAGGCCCGTGCATCGGCCTTTCCTAAATAAAATTTAGCCAGTCAAAGTTTGGCTAAAGAATGTTCCGGTATCGCGGCATCCCTTCGACAATGCGCGCGTTTCGCGATCGACGAACGCCGCTGCGGCGCGCGCGGTCGCCACATCGAATCAGGAGCCTGCATGATCCATCGCACCGCCGATCCATCGTCGCGACCACGAGTGTGTGCGGCATTGCCGCGCCGCTGTGTTCGGCGCATCCCGCTCGCGGTGACCGTCTCGCCCGACTACTACATGAAGACTACCGACGACGGAACCCTATCGGTGGCCGTGAAGCCGCCGCGCATGGCGCGCGTCGGCCGACGCGATTTCGCACATGCGCGATCCGCGCGCAGTACGCGCAGCGACGACTTCGCGCCTTTGATCCGCCGCGTCGTCGCGCTCGGCGCTTCGGGAACCATCGAGCGCCACGCGCAACGCAAGCCGGCAACGCCGCTGCCCGCGATCGACGCAGCCGGGCGCGCGCGTGTGCGCGGCCTGTTTCGTATCGAAAGCTGAGGCGCGCACGATGCATACGCTATATCTGATTGCGATCGTTGCGGAAGCGATGTCGGGCGCGCTGATGGGCATGCGGCGCGGGATGGACCGGTTCGGCCTCGCGCTGGTCGGCGCGGTGACGGCGCTCGGCGGCGGCACCGTGCGCGACGTGCTGCTCGGACACTATCCGCTCGGCTGGATCGCGCATCCGGCCTATCTGCTGATCACGCTCGCGGCCGCGACCGCCGCGTCGTGGGCTGCGCGGCACCTGTCACGGATGAAGACGCTGTTCGTGACCGTCGACGCGATCGGCCTCGCGGCGTTCACGATCATCGGCTGCGACATCGGCGCGTCGACCGGCGCGGCGCCGATCATCGTCGTGCTGGCAGGTGCGATCACCGGCGTGTGCGGCGGGATGCTGCGCGACCTGCTGTGCAACGAGGTGCCGCTGGTCCTGCGCGACGAACTGTACGCGAGCGTCGCATTGTTCACGGGCGGGTTGTACGTCGGCATGCAGTATCTGGGTATCGGCGCGGGGCCGGCGACGATCGTCGCGCTCGTGGCAGGCTTCGCGACGCGGATGCTCGCCGTGCGACTCGGATGGAAATTGCGGACTTTCGCGGTCGCGGATGTCGAGCGCTGAGCAATCGTGCCGGCGCGAACCTTGGCGCGCTGCTCGGGCAGCGGGGCTGACACGCGGAGATGCGGCGCGCTGGTGGTGCCGGTCGTGCCGGTCACACGCCGGAGCCTGAATACGGGGAGGGCATGGCGAGCGCCCTGGACATGCGGTCATCGACGCAACAAGCGGCGAACGATGGCCTACATCGCTACAGATGAGGAGCGTTCACGACAAATGGACGGAAAACGGCCGATTCGCCGGCGTGCTGCATAGGCGGCGGGGTTCGCTTGGCTCACACCGGCAACCCGGCAACCCGGCAACCCGGCGGACCGGGGGCCGGCAAACCGGGAGAACGGGGAGAACGAGGCGAACGAGGCGAACGAGGCGAACCGGGCGAACCGGGCGAACCGGGCGAACCGGGCGAACCGGGCGAACCGGGCGAACCGGGCGAACCGGGCGAACCGGGCGAACCGGGCGAACCGGGCGAACCCGCCCCCACGGCCCAACCGCCCCGCACGAAGCCTGCCCCACCATCCGCCCGCCCCACTACGCCAACGATTCGATCCGAATCAACAGGTTGCGCGCATGCGCGATGAACGCCTCGTGCGTCGCACGATCCCCATGACCTTCGAACCCGCCTTGCTCGGCGAACGCGAGCTGCTCCGCATAGAGATCGACGACGGCGCTGCGTGTATCCGGCGGCAGCGCGCGGATCATCGACACGAGCAGCAGCTCCTGCGCGCGCAACATGCCGGACAGCGATTGGGCGTTCATGCCGACCTCCTCGAACGATGCGGCGGCGTGCCGCTCGTTTCATAGTAGGCGCTCGGCGCGCCCAACGGAAATCAGCCGGCGGCCGTGGCGGCGCGTGCGTCGCGCACCGTGCGGGCGACGCGCTCGACGAATTCGACATCGACGCTCGACAGCGCTTCGCGCTTGCCGTCGGGCGTCTCGACCATCAGCCGGTACGTGACGTCCTGCGTGGTCCAGGCGAGATAGCCGACCACGACCAGCATCACGCCGACCACCAGCGCGGCGCTCGATGCGCCGATACCGCCGGCCACGGCGACGGCCGCGCCGATCAGCGAGATCAGCCACGGTACGAGACGATTTTTCGGAATCTTGACGACGTCGACGTTGCGAATGTCACGCAGCGGAAAGACCTGCCCGGCGGCCGACAGGCCGTTGCGCGTGATCGTCACGCCGCGTTCGTTGAATGCGTTTTCCATCGTGTGTTGCGTGGACGAAAACGCGCAGCGTAGCAGACTTCGCTGCCACGTCAAACGGGACCGAGTGCCGCACGAGCCATGCGCGCGGCGCAACCGGCCGCGGCGGGCGTCAGAACTGCAGCCGGCCGTCGCCGTACAGGCGGCCCGGCACGTGCGACGCGACGACCTCGGCGATCTGTTCGTCGGTCGATTCGGCCGGCACGATCTGGCGCCGCGCGGGCGCGTCGAGGTGCATCGTCCATTCGACGAGCCGGTACGGGCGACCCCACGGCCGCAGCATTTCCACCGACACGCGGCAACTCTGGACCGGGAGCGAATGCTGGCGCGTCAGAATCGCGTGCAGATGGCTGAAAACGGTATCTTCGATCATCATGGCCTCCGATCCTGTCTTGTGAGCAGTTGCTGGCGGTGCCGTAGTGGTTCTCAAAAAAAAGAAGCCGCCGATGCTCAGGCGGCCAACAGGGGGGGTGAGAGCATCCTCTCAGCCCAGAATTAAGCGAAACTTAAAAGCGCATAAAAAAGCGCCCCGCACGCGGGGCGCTGCTTGCCGGCGGGGTCCGCGAACCGCGCGGACCCTCGGCCGAGTGCCTTAGAACTTGTGGCGGATACCGACGCGCACCGCGAGCTGGTTCTGCGAGTTCGTGCCCGACGTGCCGAAGTAGCTGCTCGTGCTCGAGCCGATCGCCGCTTGCGCGCCGTCGCCCGACGCGTCCTGGTAGATCACCAGGCCATACACGTCCGTACGCTTGCTGAGCGCGTAGTCGAGCGCGAGGTTGCCCTGGTTCCAGTGAGCCGAGCCGCCGTTGCGCGTCGCGTTCGTGTACGTATAGCCCGCCGCTGCCGACAGCGCCGGCGTGAATGCATACTTCAGGCCGCCTTCATATGCGTTGAAGAACGTGCCGCCCGCGCCCGAGATCGTCGAGAACTGCGTACGCGTCCACAGCAGCCATGCCGTTGCCGGGCCCCACACGTAGCGGCCGCCCACGCCGTAGGTGCGCAGGTCGCGGATGTTCGACAGCGCGAGGTTCGCGATCGTCGTCGAGAACGCCGGCGCCGACTGGCTCGGGTAACGGATGTCCGTGTAGGCCGCACCGATCGCGAACGGGCCGTTCGCGTAGTTCATGCCGAAGCTGTAGGCACGCGACGAGCCGCCCGTGTTCGTGGTGCCCGTGCCCGGCGCACCCGCGAAGTCGGTCGAGTTCGAGAAGCCGTACAACGCGCCGAACGTGAAGCCAGAGTAGTTCGCACTCTGGAACTTCACGGCGTTGTTGATGCGGCTCGACGTGAGCTGGTCGACGTCGTTGACGTGGTATGCGTAGTTGCCCGCGACCGTGTTGCCGCCCGTCGAGTAGGACGAGCCGAGGATGTCGGTCGAGAACGAATACTGACGGCCGAACGTCAGCGTGCCGTACTGCGTCTGGCTCAGACCGACGTAAGCCTGGCGGCCGAACATCGCGCCGCCCTGACCGGCCGCGCCGGTGCCGACGCTGAAGCCGTTTTCGAGCACGAAGATCGCCTTCAGGCCGCCGCCCAGGTCTTCCGTACCGCGCAGGCCCCAGCGGCTGCCTTGCGCGATGCCGTCGTCGAACTTGAACAGCTTGCTGCCGGCCGCGGTCGAGCTCTTGGTGCTGTGGTTCACGTAGCTGATGCCGGCGTCGATCACGCCGTACAGCGTGACGCTGCTTTGCGCGTGGGCGGTACCGGCCGTTGCTGCCAGGATGGCGATGGTCAACAGTTTCTTGTTCAAAGGATTCTCCGAGCGAGTAAAGGGCTTTTACAGTTGCGGCTCCGGCGCTCTCTATGGGCGCTCTCACGGACCGGCGGCAACTTTATCGACGGACCACTTAATGAATGTGACAGCGTTGTCATCTGACGAATATGTGGTTCTGATGCCACAGTCGCTCCCGCGCGATCGCGCCACGGGTTATGCCGAACGCGCGCGTCATTCCATCGCTGTCCGGAATATGCACATGAAATAAGCTTGGTTGGTGCCGCTGAGCGGGCGTGCCACGATGCGCGCTCCATCACGAAACGGGACAAGAGCACACCATGCGACGTTCGATCCTGACCGGCCTCGGCGCGCTTGCCGCGGCGCTGGCCTTTGCCTCATCCGGCGCGCACGCCGATTCGCAGACCTTGAAGATCGGCACGATGAGCGGCCCCGATGCGCAGATCTGGAGCGAGGTGACCAAAGTCGCCGCACGCGAGGGCCTCGCGATCAAGGTGATCGAGTTCAACGACTACGTGCAGCCGAACGCGGCGCTCGACGCCGGCGACCTCGACGCGAACGGCTTCCAGCACCAGCCGTTTCTCGACAGCCAGATCAAGCAGCGCGGCTACCGGATCGTCAACGTCGGGCTCACCTACACCGCGCCGATGGGCTTCTATTCGAAAAAGCTGAAAGCGCTGAAGGACTTGCCGGCAGGTGGGAAGGTCGGCATCCAGAACGATCCGTCGAACGGCAACCGCGCGTTGCTGTTGCTGCAGAAGTAC
Source organism: Burkholderia sp. MBR-1 (assembly GCF_013822785.1). Lineage (NCBI taxonomy): Bacteria > Pseudomonadati > Pseudomonadota > Betaproteobacteria > Burkholderiales > Burkholderiaceae > Burkholderia > Burkholderia sp. MBR-1. Next base: position 1,788,533 of record NZ_CP053610.1, on the reverse strand, counting down.
GGGGTGATCAAGCTGAAGCCGGGCGTCGGCACGAACGGCGTCAATGCGACGCCGCTCGACGTCGCCGAGAATCCGAAGAAGATCAGGATCGTCGAGCTCGATGCAGCGCAACTGCCGCGCGCGCTGCCCGACCTCGATGCCGCGTCGATCAACACCGACTATGCAGTGAAGGCCGGGCTCACGCCGGTGAAGGACGCGATCGCGATCGAGGACCTGCGCGGCCCGTATGCGAACCTGATCGCGGTGCGCGCGCAGGACAAGGACAAGCCGTGGGTGAAGAAGCTCGTCGCGGCCTATGAATCGGACGACGTGCGCAAGTTCATCGACCGGACCTTCGGCGGCGCGATCGTGCCGGCGTTCTGAGCGTCGACAGCACGTCGGCCGCTGCCGGGCCGCTGCGCCGGGGCATCGGTCGCATTCGCCTGAGCCGAAAAGCAAATCGCCCGCGCAAGCGGGCGATTTCGTTGATGTTGATGCACGCGGCGATAGCGCCGCGGGCCGTTCGCTCAGGCCGACAGCAGCGAGCCGCTGCGGATCGGCGTCGCGCCGGCGATGCGCGCGACTTCCATTCCGGCGGTGGCGAACCGCACGACCTGCCGCGCGTACAGCACGCCCGACACGCTGCTCTTCAGCGTGATCACGCGATCGGTCAGCGGATCGACGATGTCGGCCACTTCCTGGCCGGCCTCGATCCACGCGCCGACCGGTGTGCGGAACACGATCACGCCCGACACCGGCGCGACCAGCGGATCGGTGCCCGCGAGCGGCGTGGCCGGGTGCGCGAGCGGCGGCAGCGGCGCCGGCGTGCCGTCGATCAAGCCGCGTTCGGTCAGATAGTCGACGATCGCTTGCGCGTCGTGCTCGGCCAACTCGTACGACACGTCGCGTTCGCTGCGCAACTCGACCGTGACCGAGATCGCGCCGTTCGGGATCGGGAAGCGATCGCCGAACCGGTCGCGCAGATCCGACCAGCAGAAGCTGTGGATTTCATCGAACGGATTGCCGACCGAATTCAGCGCCAGCAGCGACGCCTGCGCATTCAGATAGCGCGCCAGCGGCTCGACGTCCTGCCAGAGGTCGGGGTTCGTGTACAGGTGCATGACCGCGTCGTTGTCGCAGTGCAGGTCGAGCACGATGTCGGCGTCGAACGACAGCTTCTGCAGCGCGAGCCGCTGCGACTCCAGCTCGGTGCGCGGCTTCTGCTCGTCGAGCGCTTCGCGCATCGCGGTGCGCACCGCGGCGACGTTGCGCTGCGCGTCGCCCGTCAGCCGGCCTTCGATGCGCGGCAGCACGAGCGCGGCGAGATCGTGGAAATTGCGGTTGAAGTTCTGCATCGAGCCGAGCTCGAAGCGGCCCAGGTGATCGCCGAACACATGTTGCGCGAGGCCGATCGGGTTCGGCACCGGCACGATCACGACTTCGCCGCGCAGCTTGCCCGCCGTCTCGAGCGCGGCGATCTTGCGGCGCAGCAGCGTGGCGACCAGCATGCCGGGCAGTTCGTCCGCATGCAGCGACGACTGGATGTAGACCTTCTTGCCGCCGCGCGGGCCGTAGTGGAAGCTCGTGATCTGACGTTCGGTGCCGATGGCGGGGGAAATCAGCGGATGGGTCTGCGTTTGCATGATGGGGGAAGGCGGCGCAGCCGCGAATGATCCGGTATGCGTGGAAGGTCGATTGTACGTTGCCTTGCGCGAAGCTATCAAACCGCGTCGGCGGTATCGCGTTTTCCGTTGCGAATCATCGGCTTGGCGCGAAAACAATCGCCCGCGGGGCGCGTCCCGCGCGAGCGTTCGCGCAGCCTTGCGCCGCGCCGGCGCAAAAAAAACGGGCTCCTTGCGGAGCCCGTCTGCGCGGCTGCAAAGCGCGCGTTGCGCGCTGTTACTTGCCGTACACGTCGAAATCGAAGTACTTCTTCGCAATCTTGTCGTACGTGCCGTCCTTGCGCATCGCGGCGATCGCGCCGTCGATCTTCGTCTTCAGGTCGGTGTCTTCCTTGCGCAGGCCGATGCCCGCGCCGTTGCCGAGCGTCTTCGGATCGTCGAGGTCCTTGCCTGCGAAATCGAAGCCGGCGCCGCGCGGCGTCTTCAGGAAGCCGATCTCGGCTTGCACGGCGTCCTGCAGCGCGCCGTTCAGGCGGCCCGAGATCAGGTCGGCGTAGACCTGGTCCTGGTTCTGATACGGGACGACGGTGACGCCCTTCGGCGCCCAGTACGTCTTCGCGTAGGTTTCCTGGATCGTGCCTTGCTCGACGCCGATCGTCTTGCCCTTCAGCGATTCGGCCGTCGGCAGCAGGCCCGCGCCCTTCTTCGTGACGAGGCGCGTCGGCGTGTTGAACAGCTTCGCCGAGAAGGCGATCTGTTCCTCGCGGGCCGGGGTCATCGACATCGACGACAGCACGCCGTCGAACTTGCGGGCCTTCAGCGCCGGGATCATCCCGTCGAAGTCGTTCTCGATCCACACGCATTTCGCGGCGATGCGGCGGCAGATCTCGTTGCCGAGGTCGACGTCGAAGCCGACCACCTTGCCGTCGGCGCCTTTCGATTCGAAAGGCGGGTAGCTTGCGTCGACGCCGAAGCGTACGGTCGACCAGTCCTTCGCGTATGCAGTGCCGGCCGATACGGCCAGCAGGGCCACGGTCACAGCCGCAAGAATCTTTTTCACTCGGTGACTCCTCGTTTTGTTCGATGGGTGCGCGGTTGTGCCGCGCCGTAAGCGTTCGCCCCGGCGCGGCTTCGCGTCGGACGGTCCGTTTCGCATGCCCGATGCGGGCGCGCGACGTGCGCAAGATTATCAAGACAAAATACCGGCAGGGCGCCTAGGACATGCCCCGATACCGGCCCGGACGGCCGCGCTCGCGCGATGCGGCCGTTTCAAAGCAAGGAACGATTCAGCCTAGCGTTTCGTTGACCGCGCGCTGCAGGCATGTGACGAATTGCGACACGGCGGGCGTCGGCAGCAGGTCGCGGCGGGCGATGATCGACAGGTCGAAGCGCGGCATGGTTTCGTCGAGATCGGCCGTGCGGATGCCGAGCGGCGCGACCATGGCGGCCAGCGGGCGCGTGAAGCAGCCGATCACGTCGGAGCGTGCGACCAGGCCGAGCGTCACCGCGAACGACATCGGCGAACGCAGCAGGCGCTTCGGCAGCGGCAGGCCGCGCGCCTCGAACATCGCCATCATCACGCTGTGCGGAAACTGCTCGGCGCCGACGGTGACGATCCATTCCGCGTCGAGTAAATCCTCTAAACGGCGCGCGTGCGCGAGCGGGTGGCCGTCGCGCATCACGACGGTGAACTCGGTGGACAGCAGCGGCGTCTGCGTGAATTCGCGGTCGAGCGCGGGCACATGGTGCATCGCAGCGATGTCGAGCGTGCCGTTGTGCAGCTGCGCGAGCGCGTCGGGCACCGTCACTTCCTCGAGATGAAGGCTGACGTTCGGCATCGCGCGGCGGAACGCGGTGACCGCGTGCGGCAGCGCGGTCAGCGCGATCGACGGCATCGTGCCGACCGCGACGCGGCCCGACATCTCGCCTTTTACCTGCTCGACGGCTTCGACGGTGCGGCGCATGTCGCCGAGCAGCTGCTCGGCGCGCGGCAGCAGCGCATGGCCGCACGCGGTCAGGTCGACGCCGCGCACGCTGCGCACGAGCAGCTCGGCGTTCAGCGCGGTTTCGAGTTCGCGGATCGTATGCGTGATGGCGGGCTGCGTGACGCCGAGCTCGCGCGCGGCGGCGCGCAGGCTCTTGTGATGCGCGACGCAGACGAACGCGTGGAGCTGCGCGGTGTTCAGGTGGTTGCGGATGCGGGTCATCGATCGGTTCGAGGCTGGCGGCGGCGCGGTGGCGCGGTGGCGTTGACGCGGGGATCGATAGGGTAGCGCGGGGGTGGGGGCGGTGGTGGGGTGGACAAAAAACGCCGGGGCCGCGGGGGTGGCTTCGTTTGCTCGCCGTTACTTCATCGAGGCCCGTGATTCATCCGTTTTAGCCAGCAACTGGTACGAGCACGCTGCCTCGTGAGCCGAGGGTTAGCCGCGAGCGCGTCTTCCTTGCGCGCGGCCCGCCAGTAAGCGCCGAAATGCGTCATTCATCAAGCTGGGTCGTGTGGCGTATTGTGAGGGTTATACGACCTTTGAGCCATTCGGCTCCAGTTCCATAATTTGCGCAGCAATCAAGCCGGATCAAGAGCACAAATGCGATTGCCCATTGATCTCCCGGTTTGATCAATTTCGCGCAAACGAAAGGAACAGAGAATGAGGCTTAAGAACAAATCGGCTTTGATTACCGGCGGCACTAGCGGAATCGGTCTCGCGACCGCGAAGCTCTTTATTGCAGAAGGCGCTCGGGTCGCGGTGACCGGTCGCGATGTCGCTGCATTCGAGCGTGTGAAGGCCGAGCTTGGCGACGATGCATTGGTTTTCAGGGCCGATGTGCGTTCGATCGACGACATGCGTGCCGTTGCCGCCCAGTTAAAAGAACGGTTCGGCGGCCTGGATGTCGTATTCGCCAACGCTGGCTGGGCTTTCCCGTCCGCAGTGAATGACATCGACGATGACCTCTACAACGAGATCATGGACATCAACGTCAAGGGCGTGGTCTACACGCTTCAGGCGATGCTGCCGGAGTTGCGAGAGGGCGCCTCGGTCATCCTCAACACCTCGTTCGTCGCCCAGACCGGCAAGCACGGCATATCGTTGACCGCGGCAGCCAAGGCCGCCGTGCGATCGCTTGCCCGTAGTTGGTCCTACGAGTTTCTCGATCGCAAGATCCGGTTCAACGCGATCGCGCCCGGTGGCACGGACACGCCCCTGCTCAGCAAGTGGGGGATGTCGGACGAGGACGTCCGCAACTTCAAAAGCGAGTTCGCGAAGACCATCCCGGTTGGCCGTCTGGCAAAGGCAGAGGACATTGCCTACGCAGCGCTCTATCTCGCCAGCGACGAATCCTCCTACGTGGTCGGCAGCGAACTGGTTGTCGATGGCGGCGCCTCGCAGCTTTAAGCCAGAGCACTCGGGTTCACGAGCCCGGCACGACCTTCCGATTCATCCATACCTGATCACATGTCCACTGCGCGTTATTCGCGCGGTGGTGTTCAATCCGGCCCAGCCTCGTTGCAAAAGTGGAGCGGCCGAAGCGCAAGGAGAAACGATCTTGACCGACACTAGCGAAAACAATCGCACCGGGAAGCCACTCACCGAAGCCGGTCGTTCGCGCCGCGATATTCTCAAATTCGGAAGCATCGTCACGCTCGGCGCCGTACTGGGTGGCGGAGCACTGCTTGGCCATACCGCGCCTGCTCTTGCGCAGGCAGCCAGCAAAGGAGAACTCGCTCCGAATGACCCGCTCGACATTTTGATTGTCAATTACGACGGCGGGACACTGCTCGACTTCGCCGGCCCCAGCGAGATTTTCCACCGATTACCGAATACGAACGTTCGCTATGCGAGCCTCAATGGGGGCAACGTGACGCTCGAATTCGGAGTCGTGTACGGCAAGACCGAACGGCTGGCCGATATCGAGCGAACCGATCTGATTCTGGTGCCCGGTGGCTCCGATTTGACGGCGCCGATGCGGCCCGAGTATCAGGCGCAGATCCGGCGTTTGGCCCAAAGTGCCAAACATGTGACCTCGGTTTGCAACGGATCGTTGGTGCTCGCTGCGACGGGCATTCTCAATGGCAGGCGTAGCGCCTGCCATTGGGCGTTCGTCAACAAGCTGTCCGAATATGGCGCCATCCCCGTGCCGGATCGATTCGTCGAAGACGACAACGGCCGCTTCATGAGCGGCGGCGGCGTGACGGCCGGCATCGATTTCGCACTTCGCGTCGCGGCGAAGCTGCGCGGTCAACAGGCTGCCGAATTCACGCAACTCGTAATCGAATACGATCCCGCTCCGCCGTTCCATTCCGGCCACCCCAGAGACGCACGGCAGGAAGTCATCGCGATGGTCGACAAAGAACTGCCCGGTGCATCCAAGGGACTCGCACGAATCCCGGGCGTTCGCTGAAATTCCCGCGGGCAATGTCTGCGAGGACTCGCACGGCTCTCGATGAAGCCGCAACCAACATTGCTTGCGTCACCTGCGCGATCTGGCGCAGGCCCGTCTATTTGAAATCTGATCGGAAAAATCTCAAATGCAACAGATTCGTCGTCTTGCCGCACCCGTTGCGGCCTGCTTTGCTTTTTTCGCCTTTGCCGTGCCGGCAGTTGCCAGTGGCCCGCAGCCTCGAATCGAAGCGGCCATCAATACCGAAAACGCGCGGTGGGCCGATGCCTTTGCGCGAGGGGATTACGAGGCGATAGGCCGCTTGTATACGCACGACGGCGCACTGCTGCCGCCCGGCGGCAACAGGGTGACGGGTGGCAGCGCGATTGCCGCATACTTCGCCAAGCAGTATGCCGGGGCAAAGCCCGACACCGTATCGTTCAGCAATTACGAGTTCTACGGTAACGACCGGGCCGTGACGGAGGTTTCGGATGCGGAAATCCGTGACCATGCTGGAGCCGTTAAATACCGTGGCAAGCAGATCCTCCTTTTTCTGAAGGAGGGCGGTGCGTGGAAATTGCATCGCGATATCTGGAATGATTACGCTACCCAGAAATCCGATAGCCGTTGAGCGCGGGTGATATAGGCAAACACCGACCGCAAGCGCCATCCGGCTGGCGCTCGATCAGCGCGCTTTATTCAATCTGCTCTCGCGTCGGATCGCCTGCGGAGGGTGGCCATGCAGTTTGATGAAGGCCCTCCGCATTCTTTCCGGATCAGTGAACCCTACCGCCAGAGCAATTTGTTCGATCGGTTCGCTGCCCTCCTGCAGGCGCAGCCTCGCAGCTTCGACCCGCAAACGTTCGACGGCCTTGGCAGGCGTTTCACCCGTTTCCCGGCGAAATGCTCGTCCGAACTGTCGCAGGCTTAATCTCGCTGCATCGGCGAGTCGTTCCACAGGTAACGCTTCAGCCAGATGTTCCCGGGCAAAGTTCAGGGCGATGCGGATACGATCCGATTCCGGCTCCATTTGCGACATGGCGGAAAACTGCGATTGCCCGCCTGGTCGACGATACGGAACGACCAAAAGCCTGGAGACAGCGCGCGCAACATTCGAACCCAGATCTCTATCGATCATGCCGAGCGCCAGGTCTATTCCAGAGGCGATTCCCGCCGACGTCCAAATACGGCCGTCAACGACATAGATACTATTGCCCTCGACCCTGGTGCGAGGGAAGCGCGACTGCAATAGAGCAGCGTATCGCCAGTGTGTCGTTGCTTTCAACCCGTCCAGCAAGCCGGTTTCCGCCAGCAGAAACGCTCCTGTGCACACGCTTGCCACTCGCGAGGCCCGGGCGGCCAATTTCGTGGCAGCTGCGATGTTCTCCGGTGTCTGCATCGGATCTAAATCGCCGCCCACGAAAACGACGGTATCGAATGTGCGCCTTCCGATCGGCTTTGTCTCGATCGCAATGCCCGTATTACCGGGAACCGGACCTCCAGACTGCGAGACGACATGAAGATCGTACGGAGTATGGCCAGCGGCTGTGGCTACCTGATTAAAAGCCGAAAGTGGACCACCGAGATCGAGAGCATCATGGCCGCGGCAAACGAAAAATCCAATTCGATGCATGACGAAGTCGGTGGTCGAAGATTCAAGGGAGGGCTTAGTTTATAGAAAACCCTCGAATCGCGTCGTGCGGTTCGTCGTGGGGAAGATGCGTCGTTTGTGCTCTCGTCGGGCGGCTACCGTCCTGCGGCGGGTGACTGTCGCAGATCGCCCCACGAGAAACGTTCAATCTCAGCGGAATCGGACGCTCGATGGCATCAGGCGTCGCTATCACGCCCTGCCGGAGCCTGAGTCTTGGCGGACCACAGCACGGCAGCGAGGGGTTCCGGGTCGAACCACCTGCGCCGCTCGGACTTGCCCTTTGCGATCGCCGTCTCTCACTGAGCGCGACGTCTACTGTGGTAACCCCAAACCACCTTGCCCATCGACAGACATTATCGACAACAAATAGCTATCGATTTGCCGGAGACTGACGGCGTGCCGAAGGTTGTCCTCCATCAAATCGCGGAGTTCCAGAACACGCGCACACCAGTCCTTATAGCGAGCGACTTTTCCGAAGTCGCGCCAACCCTTATAGCTGCCTTCCAAATCGTCCATAACCCACGACCAACCTTCACGGACAATCGAGTCCACAATGGGGAAAAAGGTTGGCCGATGAAAGTGCAGGTATTTAGATGCTAGGCTGCTGTTTTCGCGATTGTTGGCGGTCGCCAATGCCTGACAAAGTTCAAGATGAATAGCAGCGGCTTCGGGCACGCGGTCAAGGGTGAGCTTGTCGTCCAATCCGATAGCATCTAATAGCGTGGCACATTTTGACCCGGCAATAGCAGTGGCGGCCTCGATGACGACTTCAAGCGCGCGTCTTTCATCCTTGCCAAGCCCTTTGGTCTTTCTCCGCTCCACCGAAGCAGAGTAGGTGCGTCCGATTAACATTAGCTTTCCGATGATTTGTGATTTATCGGTATTGCTAGGGTGAGCTTTCACGGCTGAATATAGCATTGTATTCAGCGTATCGAAGGGTGGGCAGCCGTGCTCATTTCCAAGCCAGTGGAGCTGCGGGGGGAATAGGTAGTTCTTCTTTTTCATCGATCGCTTGCTATCTATATGGTCAAGATTGGGGCGTTAAATTAAATCGTTCTTCTTTCCGTTCGTTTCGTCCGCGCCCAACGAGTTAATGTCGCAGGCGATGGCGACCACGTTCGTCGTGGGTTATATAGGGCAACTTGAGTGTCCGCTTCTGGTCGAGGGTGCTCGTCGCCGCACATCGCATGTACGACTACTAAAGCGCTCGGTAGCCTTGATTCAGCAATCGCTGACATACCCAGACGGCGCCATTGCGAGCACTGTAGATGTTCTTTGCCACGAAGGGTATCAACGCCGCAATCAAAAGGGCCGGACGGTCGGAGGAACTGAGAAGACCGGAGCCAGCATCGACAGCGGCCATCCGCCCTCCTTGAACAACCAACCCTTCCGAGTATGCCCAGATTGTGCCGAATATCAGGGCAGACCAGTTGAAACCGAGCTTCACGCGCCGCTCCGGCATTATCGGATGGATGATTAAGGTTGACGGCATCGTAGATACGGAATCGATTGCGGCGATATGTCGATTATCGGCTTGGAAACGACGTTCTTTAGAGGTCCAGTAGCGAATGATCCGATACCGGACCGACATCGTGGACAATCGCGATCCCGCTGCTGAATAGCCGCTCGTGGTCGGCGGCACCCGATGCGTTCGGCTGTAGCCGACCTGGAGCGGGCGTAGACCATACGAGGCTCGCGGCGGCGGCGCGGCCAGCCGAGGCGGCCCGCGCCACTTGTGTAGCTATCCTTCGGCCCAGCATCTACGATGACTCGCCGCCACTGGGAGAGAAAGGCCGAAGCGCATCTTCTCGGGGGAGTTCTGCAGGAGCATTGCCTGCCAGCCCGTAGACCTCGATACCACTCAGCAAACCGCCGCTCTCGAATATGAATATCCCGGCTGCTTCATCGTGTGGACCGAAAATAAAATCGCCGAGGACGTGTACGCCGGGAGGCGCAGGGTCGCGGCCCTTGATCTGGAAATTGATGGACCCACAGCCGCAAGGACAGCGCCATGGCGTAACCTCGGCCTCTGCGAGTTGTTCCAAAAAATCTCGCGCCTTCGGCTCACCGTGCTCAAGCATCCAACGAGCGAGAGACATCTCGGATGCGGCCAATGGGCGGTTTCGTTCGAGAGTAGTCATGGAGTGAGAGTTCGCCGGTGCCGGCCAGTTTAACAGCCCGGTATAGGGCGTTATCCGCTCTCATCCGCGACACCCGCGCGGACATCGGTGAATGCTCAAAGTGGCTGCGGATCCAACCTATATGCGCTATTCCGACAAACGCCCCATATGCTTCCTTCGACACAGTTGCCCGACGCTCATCCAGCCTGCGCGGCAGTGGCGTACGAGTTGTGCCGTGCCGGCCGACATGGCAGGATACCGCTTCGATCATGCGGGGCCGCGTGGCGCATTACGGGAATAAGAATGATGCTTTCGTGGCGATTGCGTTGGTACGTACTGGCGACGGCCCGGGTGCTGCATAGGCACTGGCAGGCGCTATCCCTTACTGTCCTGCTGCTGCTGCCCACAATGCCCGTATTCGCACAGTCCCGCCTCCTGGGTGCGCCGGTACTCGCACCTTTGGCCCCGGAGCATGGCTTCGAATGGCGGTTCGTCTGGGTGCATATGCTCGAAGCCATCGGCATGCTTTGGGTGCTAATCCAACGTACGGCCATTAGCGGCGGCCCGTTTGCCGTCTTCGTCAAATCGTTGCCTGTTTCTGATCGGCATCGCCGTGCCCTCGATGCAGCCGTCGTGCTGATTGCCAGTACGCCGCTGCTGTTCCCCGTCATTTCCGCAGCGATCGCGTTCGCTTATTTGCCGGATAAGGCCTCGAACTATCTGTACGTTATCGCTCTGACGATGATTACGCTTGGATGGCAATTGGCCGCGTTGTCGCGCAATATCAGTAACGGAATTCCGTTGGTGGTTGCCAATCTCGTTCTGATCGGCGCGCTGCAGACGGATAACGCCGTGCGGACGCTACTGCTAGCAGCGTCGCTGATCCTTGCTGCGTTCGCGTTGGCCCATGCGCCTGCGGCATCCTCTCCGCGTGCGAGGCAGTTTGGTCCGACGTGGCGTCGAGTAGTCGGTCGCATGTCCGCAAATACGGCACATCGGCTTCCGGTTTTCGTCAACCTGCAGCTCGGTATTCTAGGGCGTCACTTCGCAGAGACCGTCAGCCGCTGCGCAGTCATGGGCGCGGTCGCCGCTTCTACCTGTTACATGGTTGACCTTTGGGGTTTCGACACGCGCGCCGTGCCGTTGACGCTGATCGCACAGGCCGTGATCGCGCTGATCGCGTCAACGACCTATCGCGATTTGCGTGCGAGTCACGTTCGGGCGGCCCATTTTGTGCGATCGCTCCCGCTAGGCTCGATGGTGCAGGTTCGTGCGGATGTACTGACGGTCGTCATGCTCGCACTGCCATTTGCCGCCGTCGCGCCGGTGCTTCTGGTAGCGCACGGAGCCCTGTCGGTCCACGTCGCCGTTGCGATCGTATCGGCAGGCGCGCCTCTGCTTGCGCTGCTGCGCTTGCCACAACGCTATGCTCCGAGAGAATCCGTTTTGCTCGGCGTAACACTCGCCGTGAGCTGGATCGTCGCCGCATGGCAAATCTTCATCTGATGGACTTCACAATGCTTCGAATCGAAAACATCAGCAAGCGCTATGGTGAGTACGTCGTATTCCAAGGGCTGCACCACGTGACCGGGGCAGGGTGCGTGGCGCTTTGTGATGAGAACGGCAGCGGCAAGTCGACGCTGCTTGGCATCCTCGCCGGGACCATCGATGCCGACGAAGGTAACGTGTGGATCAATGGTCATTCACTACGTGACGCGCCGCTCAAGGCAAAGTCTTCACTAGCATACGTGCCGGACGACTGCATGGCGTATCCGTTCCAGACTGGACGCGAGTTTCTCGAATTCGTCGCCTCGATCAAAAGGACGGTAGTCGGTCGCGACACTCTCGATCTGGCACATCGCTTCGGGTTGGCGTCGCACCTGGAAAAGCGTTTTGAACAGATGTCACTCGGCACCCGCAAGAAGATTTATTTGAGCGCCATCACGCTAGGGGAATCCTCAGTCGTAGTGGCGGACGAACCTGGCGACGGGCTCGACGCCGCTGCGCGCGGTGTCCTGATGGACTTGTTCCGCACGCTGGCGAAAGATCGAGTCGTGTTCTTTTCGAGCCACGATCCCAAGCTGGTAGAAGGCTGCGGTGCCAGGACGCTCAATTTTGCCGATCTCGGTAGGTCGGATAGCGCGCCGGTTCAGCCGTTCAGTCAGTAATCTCAATACCCGATGGTTTCGGTGCCTATGGTTCGTTTCCGCTGGGCAACCGGAGTGAGAGAAGCAGAAGCAGCCTGCCGATGACGGGTGGCGGCCCAACCGCCCCCCTTGATCCAACGCTATCTATCCACCTCACCCCACCGCAAGCTCCACAGCCGCGAGCGTCCGCCGCCGAATCCAGCCGCTCGCGAGCCGGATCGCGAGCCAGTACGGCACGAACAGCGCGCGCGTGCGCTTGCTCGGGCAATGAACGAAGGTTTCCGTGCGCAAGAACCGCGCGCCGCTCGGCAGCCCGACGACCTCGAACCTGAGCACCAGCTTCGCGTCGTGGGGATCGGCGTGCCGCACGAACGCCGCGGCGTCGTCGATTGGCCGGACGTCGGGCGTCGGACGCCAGAAGCGGCCGACGAGGCCAAGCGACAGCGACGTATCGTCGCGATGCAGCAGCGTGAACGTATCGAAGCCGAAGCGTTCACGCGCAGCGCCGCCGCTGCGGCGGCCCACCAAACGAGCGACGGCCGCCGGCGCTTCGCGCACGGCGAGCAGCGCATCGATCACCGGATCGGCGCGCATGTCGAGCGCGGCGACGGCATCGATGATGCGAGCCGACGGCGCGTCGATCGGCTGCGATTCGTGCGTTTCGACGAAGCCGAACGACGGGATGAACGGCGGCTTGCGCGGCGCGGTCCGCGTATCTGATTCGGAGACGATACCGAACGGATTCATGACGGTTCCGGAACACAAAGCGCGATCGTAGCACCGCGTGCGCAATCGTGATTCGACGCGCCAGCACGCGCTCGCCGCATCTGCGAAGCACCACGCCCGTACGGGCAAAAAAGCCTGGAAACATCCGCTTCCGGGCCTGCAGAGCGCTCGCCGGTGAGCGTGAACGCAAACATTCCCGTCCCGCTGCGCACCGGCTTCAGATCGCCCAGCCGCCGAGATAGAACGTCACGAGCACGGCCGCGATCAGCACGGTGCCGACGTTCAGCTTGCGCGATTCGCCGCTCGCGACGCGGCCGATCACGAGCGTCGAAAAGCCGAGCATGATGCCCGTCACGATGTTCGCGGTCAGCACGATGAAGACGGCGCACACGAGGCCCGACATCGCGTCGACGACGTCGTCCATGTGCAGCTTGCTCACGCTGCCGAGCATCAGCAGGCCGACGTACATCAGCGCGGGCGCCGTCGCATACGACGGCACGAGCGCCGCGAGCGGCGAGAAGAACATCACGACGAGAAACAGCACGCCGACCACCGCTGCCGCGAGGCCCGTCTTCGCGCCGGCGGCCACGCCGACGCTCGACTCGATGTAGGCCGCCGCCGGTGCGCCGCCGAGGAAGCCGGAGAAGATCGAGCTGACCGAATCGGCGGTCAGCGCGCGGCCGCCGTTGACGATGCGGCCGTGCGCATCGAGCTGGCCGGCTTGTCCCGCCACCGCGCGAATCGTGCCCGTCGCGTCGAACACGGCGGTCATCACGAGCGCCAGCACGCTCGGCAGCACGGCCATCGACAGCGCGCCCTTGATGTCCATCGCGCCGATCAGCGACGCGTGGCCCGGCGCACTGAGCGACGGCAGCGCGAAGATGCCGCGGTACTTCACCGCGGGATCGAACGCGAGGCCAATCGCCGACACGGCCACCACCACGAGCAGGATGCCGCCCGGCACGCGCCGCTTCTCGAGCCCGAAGATCGCGGCGAGCCCGACGATCGACATGATCGCCGGGAACGCGGTGATCTGGCCGAGCGACACCGGCAGCCCCGCGCCCGGATTCTTCACGACGAGGCCGACGTCGTTCGACGCGATCAGCAGCAGGAACAGGCCGATGCCGATCCCGGTGCCGTGCGCGACGCCCGCGGGCAGATTGCGCAGGATCCACGAGCGCACGCCGGTGACCGAGATGCCGGTGAACACGACGCCCATCACGAACACGGCGCCGAGCGCGACGCTCGGGTGCAGGCCCTTGCCGAGCACGAGGCCGAACGCTGTGAATGCGGTCAGCGAGATCGCGCAGCCGATGGCGATCGGCAGCTTCGCCCACAGGCCCATCAGCAGCGAGCCGAACGCCGTGGTCAGGCAGACCGCGACGAACACGGCGCTCGTGTCGAAACCGGCCTTGCCCAACATGCCGGGCACGACGAACACCGAATAGACCATCGCGAGGAACGTGGTCACGCCCGCGACGATTTCGCGGCGCTGCGTGCTGCCGCGCGACGAGATGTCGAAGTACCGGTCGATGACTCCCTTGGTGCCGAAGTCCGTTTCTTCCGCGCCGACGCCGACGCCGACCGTCGGCTGCACCGGGGTATCACTCATGAGCTTGCTCCTTTATCAGCATGCTGAAACGGCCGCGGCGGACCGTCGTCAGGGTGTCTCGAATCTGGTTGGAATGATCGGCATCGTCGTGCGCACGCATGATGCGCGGCGGGTGTCTCCGGCCGCGCGCCAACCGGCGCGCGTGCGTCGCGTCGTACCACGCGCGGCGAGGCGGACTCGGCCGCGTGCTTTGCCGTAGCGAAGGTTAGGCGAACGGCCCGGCGCGTCCCATTGGAGGAACGGCATGCAGCGCATGTCGGCGCGCTTATATCCGCGTGCCGCGGGGCTTCGTCGACGAGGAACGCGCGTATACGCCTAGTTCGAATCCGTTAAGGCGACTATTCGTAGGCGGGATGGGCGGCAGTGGCACTGCAGCGGCAGCGCAGCGCGGCCGCGCTGCCTCAGTCGCGCGCGGGATGCGCGCCACGGACCAGATGCTCGAGATATGCGCAGAACATGTCGGCCATCGCGTTCGAGTACGCGTCGATCTCGGCCGCGCTGCGTTCGGTCTCGGAAAACGCCTTGCCGCCCGCCGTGAGCGTGGTCACGATCAGGTCGCCCGCGAGCGTGCGCGCGGCGTCCGGCACGTCCGGCAGCGCTTCGCGCATGAACGCGCCGAACACGCGCTCGCTTTCGGCTTTCAGTTCGCGCGCCTCGGGCGCATCGCGATAGAGCGGCGCGGCGTCGTCGAGTGCGGTGCGCATCGGCGCCTCGTCGCACTCCGAGCGCACGAACGCATGGACGGCAGTGCGCAGGCGCTCGAGCGGCGTCTTCGCGCCGTCCTGCAGCATCGCGCACAGCATGCCGGAGGTTTGCCGCCATTCGTCGTGCTGCAGGCGGAACAGCACGGCGGCCTTGTTCGGGAAGTACTGATACAGCGAGCCGACGCTCACGCCGGCACGCTCGGCGACGCGCGCCATCGTGAAGCGCTGCGCGCCTTCGGCCGCCAGAACCTGAACAGCGGCCTGCAGCACGGCGTCGACGAGTTGGGTCGAGCGGGCCTGCCGAGGCAGTCTGCGTGAGGCGATCCGGGTGGTGCGGCGGTCGGTCATGGCGGCTCCGGGAATGCGAATAGTAAAACGTGAATAGTTCGTCATATTCTAGTCGGGCGCCCTGACGCGCTCAACCTGACCCGGAGATTTGCATGACCACCCTGATTCAAGATCCGCTCGCATCGCTGCTCGCGCGCCTGTTCGACGAAGCCGACGCGTCGTCGCCCGCGTCGGACCCGGCGTTCGCCGGCGTGTCGCGCGACGAGCTGGCGCGGCTGATGCGCAGCAAGACCGATTACGCCGATTTCTATGCAGGTCTGAAGGACTATCCGCTCGCGGTGTCGCGCGAGACGGGCACGCTGCTGTACATGCTCGCGCGCGGTTGCGGCGCGCGCTCGATCGTCGAGTTCGGCACGTCGTTCGGCATCTCGACGCTACATCTGGCGGCCGCGCTGCGCGACAACGGCGGCGGCCGCGTGATCACGAGCGAATTCGAGGCGTCGAAGGTGGCGCGCGCGAGCGCGAACCTCGCGGCGGCCGGGCTCGCGGATCTGGTCGAGATTCGCGCAGGCGATGCGCTGCAGACGCTCGCGATCGACCTGCCGGCCACCGTCGACCTGCTGCTGCTCGACGGCGCGAAGGCGCTGTATCCGGAGATACTCGCGCGCGTCGAGCCGCGGCTGCGGCGCGGCGCATTCATCGTCGCCGACAACGCCGAGCACAGCCCCGACTACCTCGACTACGTGCGCGCGCCGGCGAACGGCTACCTGTCGGTGCCGTTCGGCGCCGACGTCGAGCTGTCGATGCGGCTCGTCTGACATCGGCGCGCCATCGCGCGGGCGCTCACGTTCACGTTCACGCGCAAGCCTGCGCGAGCGCCGGGTAGTCGGTGAGGCCCTTGGCGCCGCCGCCGAACAGCGTGTTGCGATCGTGCGGCGCGAGCGCGGCGCCGCTGCGCAGGCGTTCGGGCAGGTCGGGGTTCGCGACGAACGGGCGGCCGAAGGCGATGAGATCGGCCCAGCCGGCGGCGATCGCTTCGCGCGCGCGCTCGGCGGTGTACTTGCCCGCATAGATCAGCACGCCGCCGAACGCCGCGCGCAGCTTCTGCTTGAATGCCGGCGGCATCAGCGGCGCGTCGTCCCAGTCGGCTTCGGCGATGTGCAGATAGCCGACGCCCAGTTCGCCGAGCAGCGTCGCGGCCGCGAGGTAGGTCGTTTCGGGATCGTCGTCGACGCAACCGTTCAGCGTGGTCAGCGGCGCGAGGCGGATGCCGACGCGCGACGCGTCGCCGGTGCCTTCGATCAGCGCCTGCGCGACTTCGCGCAGGAAGCGCAGACGGTTCTCCAGCGAGCCGCCGTATGCGTCGGTGCGCGTGTTCGCGTTCGAGTCGATGAACTGGTTCACGAGATAGCCGTTCGCGCCGTGCAGCTCGACGCCGTCGAAGCCGGCTTCCATCGCGTTGCGCGCGGCGGCGCGGTATTGAGCGACGATCTCGCCGATCTCGGCGACCGTCAGCGCGCGCGGCTCGGACGCCTGCACGAAGCCCGGCGTGCTGCCGTCGTCGCCGGCGATGAACACGTTCACGCCCTTCGCCTGGAGCGGCGACGACGACACCGGCTGCGCGCCGCCGAGCAGGCTCGTGTGGCTCAGGCGGCCGACGTGCCACAGCTGCGCGAAGATGCGGCCGTGCGCGGCATGCACGGCGTCGGTCACCTTGCGCCAGCCGGCGACCTGCGAGCGCGTATGAATGCCGGGCGTCCACGCGTAGCCCTTGCCGAGCGGCGCGATGTAGGTGCCTTCGCTGACGATCAGGCCGGCGCTCGCGCGTTGCGCGTAATACTCGGCCATCAGTTCGTTCGCTTCGTCGCCGGGCTGGGTCGCGCGTGAGCGCGTCATCGGCGGCATCACGATACGGTTCGGCAGCGTCAGCGCGCCGAATTGCAGCGGTTGGAACAGCGGGTCGTGGTTCATGCTGGTGTCCTTTGAGTGCCGCGGCCGGCTGGCCGCGCATGGGTCGATCGACGGATGGGCGCGCTCAGTCCCACTGCGGGGCGAGGCCGGCCGGATCCACTTCGCGGCCGTTGCGCTCGAGCGTGGCGATCTGCGCGAGGTCTTCGTCGGTGAGGCGCAGCGTCTGCGCGAGCAGGTTGCTCGCGAGGTGCTCGCGCTTGGTCGACGACGGAATGACGGAGTAGCCGAGCTGCAGCGCCCACGCGAGCGCGACCTGCGCCGGCGTCGCGCGGTGGCGTCGCGCGATCGCGTCGAGCACCGGGTCGCCGAGCACCTTGCCGTAGGCGAGCGTCATGTACGACGTCACGTGGATGCCTTCGCTCTGCAGAAACTCGACGAGCTTGCGGTTCTGCAGATACGGGCTCAGCTCGATCTGGTTCGTCGCGATCGCGTCGCTGCCGACGGCCGCGATCGCTTCCTTCGTCAGCGCGATGTTGAAGTTCGACACGCCGATCTCGCGCGTGAGGCCCTTCGACTTCGCGTCGGCCAGCGCGGTCATGAACGCGTCGACCGACACGCCGTTGTCGGGCGCCGGCCAGTGGATCAGCGTCAGGTCGACGTAGTCGGTGCGCAGCTTGCGCAGGCTGTCCTCGAGGCTCGCCGCGAGCTTGTCCGGCGCGTAGTTGTCGACCCAGATCTTGGTCGTGACGAACAGGTCTTCGCGACGCACGCCCGATGCCGCGATCGCCGCGCCGACTTCCGCTTCGTTGCCGTAGATCTGTGCGGTGTCGATCGCGCGATAGCCGAGCTCGAGGCCGTTGCGGACCGAGTCGATGACGACCTGGCCCTGCAGGCGGAACGTGCCGAGGCCGAAGGCGGGAATCTTGCTCATCGTGTGCTCCTGGAAGAGGTGGAACGGTTGCGGTATGGGGTCATTCTGGCGGGTGCAACTGATGAGATAAACGCCGTCAGAGGTCAAAAATATTTGATTTCAGATCAAGGATCGTGCGGCGCTATGCGGCGCGGGTCGTTGCGGGCGCATGGAACGCGGGCAGCACGTGCGTCGCGATCTCGGACATCGTCTCGTCGAGCGGCCGGCGATTGCGCCGGAAGTGCAGCCCGATGTGCTGCACGCCCGCGTCGCGCATCGCCGCGAGTTCCTCGGCCAGCGCGATGCGCCCGGCGCGCGCGCCGAAGCGGTGGCGCTGCAGCGGTTCGTGCGGGTCCTCGGCGAGATCGAGGTGGATGAAGCTCACGTACGGCTTGTTGCCGGCCACCGCGCGCCAGTTCGCGGCGCGCTGCCGGTGATCGTCCGGCGTGCCGGGATACGCGAGGCAGCCGTCCAGGTGTTCGCCGATCCACGCGGGCGTCTGCTGCGCGAGGCCCGCGACGAGCAGCGGCAGCGGCGCGGCGACGTGCGGCAGGACCTCGAGCCCCGGCGGCAGGTGGCCGCGCGCGCCGTCGCGCAGCAACGCGATCTGCGCACGGAAATTCGCGCCGCGCGACGCGAAATCGCGGCCGAACAGAGGATATTCGACCGGCCGGTCGCCGCTCGCGACGCCGAGCAGCAGGCGGCCGCCGCTCAGCGCGTCGATCGTCGCGGCCGATTTGAGCGTCAGCAGCGGCTCGCGCAGCGGCAGCACGACGGCCGCCGTGCCGAGCAGGATGTCGCGCGTGATGCCCGCGAGGTAGCCGAGATACGAGAACGCCTCGAACACCTGCGCGGCATCGCCGAACGACGGGTCGTACACCGGCACGTCGCGCACCCAGAGCGCGCGGAAGCCGAGCGTGTCGGCCAGTCGCGCGAGTTCCGCGTGCCTGGCCAGATCCGGCACGCCGGGGCGGCGGCCGTCGTGCTGGCGCTTCGCGTCGCCGGCCGGCGACCAGTCGTTGTCGAGCGGCAGCTCGATGCCGATGCTGAAGCAGCCGGCGGCGAGCGCTTGAAGTGACGTGGACATGATGGACGTCTCCGTTCAGACCGCGCGCAGGCTGCCGTCGAGCCGGTGGAAATCGAGCGACGCCGCGGTGAAGAACGTGCGCGACGTGCCGGCCGCGAAATCGTCGATGTGCACGACGGTCGCGCGATCGGCTTCCTGCCACGCGATCGCGTAGGTGTCGGCGGCGACGGGCTGCCACGTGTATTCGACTTCGCCCGTCGCACCCGCGTACGGGCCGTCGGTGATCGCGTAGCGCATGTGGCGGCCGCCCTCGTCATAGGCGTTGAGGGCGGTCAGCCCGTCGTAACGGACTTCGAACGTCTTGCCGGCGAACGGCGGACGTCGGGTCGATGCATTCATGCTGGGTCGCTCCTGCAAAAAGGGTGACGTTCAATGGGCGAGTTCGACGGGTTCGGCCGTGCGTTCCGGCAGCCCGGCGCTGCGGTCGAGGCGGCCGCTGAGCGCGGTCAGCGCGAACGCGCCGAGCGTGACCAGCGCGGCGATCCACGGCGTATGGCCGAGGCCCACGTTCGCGACGATCAGCCCGCCGAGCGACGAGCCGCCCGCGACGCCGAGGTTGAACGCGGCGATGTTGAAGCCCGAGGCGACGTCGGTGGCGTCCGGCGCGAAGTGGCGCGCCTGCTTGACGACGTACACCTGCAGGCCCGGCACGTTGCCGAACGCGACCGCGCCCCACGCGAGCATCGTCAGCACCGCGAGCCATTTCACGTGCACGGTGAAGGTCAGCGCGAGCAGCACGACGGCGAGCAGCAGGAAGATCCGCTTGAGCGCGCCGACGGGGCCGACGCGGTCGGCGAGCTTGCCGCCCCACACGTTGCCGAACGCGACCGACACGCCGTAGCCGACCAGCACGAGGCTGATCTGCGACGGCGTGAAGCCGGCGATCCGTTCGAGCAGCGGCGCCATGTAGGTGAATGCGATCAGCGAACCGCCGTAGCCGACCGCCGTCATCGCATAGACGAGCAGCAGGCGCGGCTGCGCGAGCACGCGGAACTGGCGGGCGAGCGGCGCGGGCGCCGTCTGCGGCAGGCCGCGCGGCACGAACGCCACCGCGCCCGCGAACGCGACGACGCCGAACAGCGCGACGATCAGGAACGTCGCGCGCCAGCCGAAGTGCTGGCCGATGAAGGTGCCGAGCGGAATGCCCGCGACGAACGCGACGGTCATCCCGCTGAACATCGTCGCGATCGCGCTGGCGGCCTTCTCCTTCGGCACCAGCGTGGTCGCGATGATCGAGCCGACCGAGAAGAACACGCCGTGCGCGAGGCCGGTGAGGATGCGCGCGACGATCAGCGATTCGTAGCCGGGCGCCTGCCACGCGACGAGATTGCCGATCGTGAACAGCGCCATCAGCGCGGCGAGCAGCGTCTTGCGCGGCACGCGGGCGGTGAGCGCGGTGAGCAGCGGCGCGCCGATCGCGACGCTCAAGGCATAGAGGCTGACGAGCAGGCCGGCCGACGGCAGGCTGACGCCGAGATCGGCGCCGATGGTCGGGATCAGCCCGACGATCACGAACTCGGTGGTGCCGATGGCAAACGCGCTGATGGTCAGCGCAAGTAGGGCGAGTGGCATGACGGGATCCTGGTTCCGGTGAGGACGGATCGCAGTGTGCCGGCTTTACTTTTGCGGAAAAACTCGTCTATAAACCAAATTGTTTTGATTTGAGATCAATAATGAAGATCACGCTCGACGAACTCCAGGCCTTTGCTGCCGTGGTCGATACCGGCTCGATCACCGCTGCCGCGCAGCGGCTCGACCTGACCGTGTCGGCCGCGAGCCGTACGCTCGCGCGGCTCGAGGAGAAGCTCAAGACCACGCTGCTGCGCCGGACCACGCGCCGGCTCGAACTCACCGAGGAAGGGCGGGCGTTCCTGCAGGACGCGCGCGCGATCATCGAGTCCGTCGAGAATGCCGAGGAGCAGATGCTCGCGCGGCGCGAGATGCCGTCGGGGCGCTTACGCGTCGACGCGGCGACGCCGTTCATGCTGCACGTGATCGTGCCGCTCGTGCGCGGCTACCGCGAACGCTTTCCGAAGGTCGAACTGGAGTTGAACAGCAACGAGGGGATCATCGACCTGCTCGAGCGGCGCACCGACGTCGCGATCCGGATCGGCCGGCTCAAGGATTCGACGCTGCACAGCCGGCGCATCGGCAACAGCCGGCTGCGGATGCTCGCGAGCCCCGCGTACCTCGACGCGCACGGCCAGCCGCGCAAGGTCGACGAGCTGCGCAAGCACACGCTGCTCGGCTTCACGCAGCCCGAATCGCTGAACGTGTGGCCGATCCTCGGCGCGGACGGCGAGCCGGCCCGCATCGAGCCGGCGATCTGGTCGTCGAGCGGCGAGACGCTGCGGCAGCTCGCGCTCGACGGCGCGGGCATCGTCTGCCTGTCGGACTTCATGACCGCGCAGGATCGCGAGGCCGGGCGGCTCGTGCAGGTGCTGACGCGCCACACGCTCGACGTCGACCAGCCGATCAACGCGGTGTATTACCGCAACACCGCGATTTCGTCGCGGATCGCGTCGTTCGTCGATTACCTGATCGATGCGCTGCGCGGCGGCAGCGGCACCGGCAGCGAAGCGCCGGCGCGGCGCAAGGCCGCCTGGATGGGGCCGCTGTGACGGCGCGCCGCGCGCGTGCGCGGCGGGCCTGCCGGCGGGCGGCTTACGCCTCTTCGGACCACGACATGTTGTCGCGCGCGAGCAGCGCCGACGACGCGGCCGGCCCGAACGTGCCGGCCGTATAGAGGCGCGGGCGGTCGCCGAGCTGCTTCCAGCCGTCGAGGATGGGCTCGACCCACGACCACGCGGCTTCGAGCTCGTCGCGGCGCATGAAGTGCGTGAGGCGGCCGCGGATCACGTCGATCAGCAGCCGCTCGTATGCTTCCGCGCGCCGTTCCGGAATCGCCTGCTGCAGGTCGAGGTTCAGGCTCACGGGCACCATCTTCATCCCGCTGCCCGGTTCCTTCGCGAGCATCTGCAGCTGGATCGATTCCTCCGGCTGCAGCTGGATCACGAGGCGGTTGCTGTAGTGGCGCGGGCCGCTCGGGATGATCGAGAACGGCATGTCCGCGAATTCGATCACGATCTCCGACTGGCGGCGCTGCAGCCGCTTGCCGGTGCGCAGGAAGAACGGCACGTTCGCCCAGCGCCAGTTGTTGACGTACGCGCGCAGCGCCACGAACGTCTCGGCGTGGCTGTCGGCCGGCACGTTGTCTTCCTCGAGATAGCCCTTGACCGGCTGGCCGTCGACGGCGCCGGCCGTGTACTGGCCGCGCACCGTGTCGCGCGCGACGTCCGACAGCGCCATCGGCCGCAGCGAGCGCAGCACCTTGAGCTTTTCGTCGCGCACCGCGTCCGGGTCGAGCGACACGGGCGGCTCCATCGCGACGATGCACAGCAGCTGCAGCAGGTGGTTCTGCACCATGTCGCGCAGCGCGCCGGTGTGGTCGTAGAAGCCCGCGCGGCTGCCCACGCCGACCGTTTCCGCGACCGTGATCTGCACGCTGCGGATGCTCGGCGCCTGCCACAGCGGCCCGAAGATCGGATTGCCGAAGCGCAGCACCATCAGGTTCTGCACCGTCTCCTTGCCGAGGTAATGGTCGATCCGGTAGATCTGCGATTCCGTGAAATGCTTGCCGACTGCATCGTTGATCGCCTGCGCCGATGCGAGGTCGTGGCCGAGCGGCTTTTCGAGGACGACGCGCGAGCGCGCATCGACCAGATGCGCGGCCGACAGGTTGTCGCAGATCGTCGTGAACAGCTCCGGCGACGTCGACAGGTAGAACACGCGGATCGCGTCGCTACGCGCCGCTTCGCCGAGCCGCGCGTAGTCCTGCGGCGCGTTCACGTCGATCAGCACGTACTTGAAGAGGTCCAGGAAACGCGCCCAGGCATCGGCGTCGAACGCCTTCGCGTCGATGAACGGGCGCGACTGCTCGTCCATGAACTGGCGGTAGCCGTCGATGCCCCAGTCGCGGCGGCCGACCGCGATGATGCGCGTGTCCGGCGGCAGGTTGCAGTGCAGATGCGCCATGTAGAGCGCGGGCAGCAGTTTGCGGGCGGCCAGGTCGCCGCCGCCGCCGAAGATGATCATGTCGACGGGCTGCTCGGCTTCGGTCTGGTTGGGCTTGTTCGTCATGGAGGATTCGCGGTCTGAAACGGGTGAGCGTTGGAACGGACATCGAAGCACCGGCGCCGGTGGGTTGGCACGCCGATACGTGGAAACGCTAATAGTGCACGTTTTTGCTGCGGGATGTCTGCAGTGGGCGCGCTTGTAACAGCGCTTGCGTTTCATTCGTCGTCTTGATTATGATTGAGCGCTCACTCATTAAAGGATCCGAACGTGGCCCGTCCCCGCAGTCCCGACAAACAGGAGGCCATCCTTGCCGCCGCGGCGCGCGCGCTCGCGGAGGACGGCGCGAGTGCGACGACGGCGCGCATCGCCCGGCTCGCCGGCGTCGCGGAAGGCACGGTGTTCACCTATTTCGACAGCAAGGATGCATTGCTGAACGCGCTGTATCTCGACCTGAAGGCCGGCATGCGCGACGCGATGATGACCGGCTTTCCGGAGCAGGCATCGGCCGAGCAGGCGATGCGCCATGCCTGGAACGGCTATGTGTCGTGGGGCGTCGCGAACCCGGACGGGCGGCGCGCGCTGCAGCAGTTGATCGTGAGCGGGCGTATCGACGACGCTCATCGTGCGGCAGGCGCCGAAGGCTTCGGCGCGGTGCATGCGCTGTTGCACGAGCACGCCGCCGCGTCGGGTGACTTGCAGGCCGAGCATGCGCATGCGTTTCGCGCGTCGTTGTTTACGGCCATCGCCGAAACGGCGATGGAGTCGATCGCGCGCGAGCCGGCCGCGGCCGATGCGTACCGGGAGGCCGGGTTTCGCGCGCTCTGGGCGGTATTGCACGCGGTGTGAGCGGTCGCGCGGCGCGCCGGGGTGGCGTGCGCAACGTGCGGGTGAGGCAATACGGCGCGCCCGGTTCGGGGGTCGTCCGGACCGGACGCCGCCGCGGTGACGAAACACGGGCTCAAGCAGCGTGACACAGGATGCAAGCGCCCGATGTAGCGTCGATATTAATGAGTGAGTAATCATTCATTGTGAGCGGTTCAACGTTGGACGGGAGTCGAATATGTCGAAGGTCTGGATTGTGACGGGGGCCGCGCGCGGCCTGGGGCGCTCGATCGCGGAAGCGGTGCTGGCGGCGGGCGATCGATTGGTGGCCGGGGCGCGCGATCCCGCGCGGCTTGCCGATTTGGCGGAACGTTACGGCGACCGCTTGCGAACGGTCCAGCACGACGTGACGGACGAAGCCGCGGCCGCGCATGCGGCCGCTGTCGCGCGCGACGCGTTCGGTCGTATCGATGTGCTGGTGAACAACGCCGGCTACGGCCATACGGCGCCGTTCGAGCAGATGAGCGCCGAGCGGTTCCGCGACCAGATCGACACGAACCTGTTCGGCGTGATCAACCTCACGCGCGCGGTGCTGCCGACGATGCGCGCGCAGCGTTCGGGCCACATCTTCCAGGTGTCGTCGGTGGGCGGGCGGACGGCCACGCCGGGCCTCTCGGCGTATCAGGCCGCGAAGTGGGCGGTCGGCGGGTTCAGCGATGTGCTCGCGAAGGAAGTTGCGCCGTTCGGCGTGCGCGTGTGCACGCTGGAGCCGGGCGGGATGCGAACCGAGTGGGCCGCGCAGGCGAAGCGCGAAGTCGACGCGCTGCTGCCCGACTATCAGCCGTCGGTCGGGAAAATGCTGGACATGCTGGGCTCGTATGGCGGCCGCGAAGTCGGCGACCCGGCCCGGATCGCGGCGCTGATCGTCGAGTTGTCGCGCCGCGACGACGTGCCGTTGCGCCTGCTGCTCGGCGCCGACGCGCTGTTCGTCTGCGAACAGGCCGAAACGCAGCGCGCACAGGAGGCGGCGCGGTGGCGCGATACGACGTTGTCGACGATGTTCCCCGACGCGAAGCTGCCAGAGGGGCTGCACACGTTGAAGCAGGTCGGGTAGGCGGGCAAGCGCCGGTTTCGGCCGCGCGTCCTGCGGCTGCGCCGCTGCCGACGTGACGCGTGCGGCGAACCGGCCGGCGCATACGGCGAACGGCGCGGCAGCACGAGGCCGGCTGCGCCCGCGACGGCCCGCGCCGTCAACGCCCGAGCGCGTAGAACTGCGCGTTCGGGCGCATGTTCGTCACGTTCGCGAGGCGGTTCGACATGCCGAAGAACGCGGCGATCGCCGCGATGTCCCACGCGTCGTCGTCGCTGAAGCCGTGCGACTTCAGCGTGTCGAAGTCCGCTTCGCACACTTCATGCGCGGCCTGCGAGACCTTCATCGCGAAGTCGAGCATCGCCTTCTGCCGCGCGGTGATGTCGGCCTTGCGGTAGTTCGTCGCGATCTGGTCGGCGATCAGCGGATCCTTCGCGCGGATGCGCAGGATCGCGCCGTGCGCGATCACGCAATACTGGCACTGGTTCGCGCTGCTGGTCGCGACGACGATCATCTCCCGTTCGGCCTTGCTGAGATTGCCGGGCTTGTCCATCAGTGCGTCGTGGTACGCGAAGAACGCGCGAAACTCGTCCGGGCGATGCGCGAGCGTGACGAACACGTTCGGGATGAAGCCCGACTTCTCCTGAACGGCGGCGATGCGTGCGCGAATGTCGTCGGGCAGATCGTCGAGCGCGGGCACGGGGAAGCGGCTGATGGGCGCGTGGTCGGCAGCGGTCATGGGGTCTCCTTGATAGTGGCGCGGTCGGGCGCGCTGCGCGCGCCGCCGGCCGGAACGTGAACGATAAACCGTTGGGCCGCGGCGTCAACGGCGTGCACGTGTCGGCCGCCGAGAGCCGTGTTTACCCTGATTAATAAACTTTATCGGGGTGAAAAATTCCGCATCTTATTGAACCGATATCAGCTCGTTATAGTGGCTCGCTTTCCCGCATGCCGCTCGCCGCGTGCGGGCTGACACGCAGACGCTCAGCAGGAGCCCGCTTGATGACCACCGATGTCCGCTTCACCGAAATCGACGACCTGATGCCCGCAGCCGCCGCGCTGCGCGAGATCCGCCATCACATCCACCATCATCCCGAGCTTGCTTACGAGGAGCACGAGACGGCCGCGCTGGTCGCGCACAAGCTCGAGCAGTGGGGCTGGCAAGTGACGCGCGGCGTCGGCGGGACGGGTGTGGTCGGCACGCTGCGCGTCGGCGACGGCGCGCGCAGCATCGGCATCCGCGCGGACATGGACGCGCTGCCGATCGTCGAGGCCACCGGCCTGCCGTATGCGAGCGGCACGCACGGCAAGATGCACGCATGCGGCCATGACGGCCACACGACGATGCTGCTCGGCGCCGCGCAGCAGCTCGCGAAGACGCGCAACTTCCGCGGCACGGTGCATCTGTATTTCCAGCCGGCGGAGGAGCACGGCGTCGACAGCGGCGCGAAGAAGATGATCGACGACGGCCTGTTCGAGCGCTTTCCGTGCGATGCGGTGTTCGGCATGCATAACCATCCGGGCGCGGCGCCCGGCGTGTTCCTCACGCGGCGCGGCCCGTTCATGTCGGCCGGCGACAAGGCGATCATCAAGATCGAGGGCGTCGGCGGCCACGCGGCGCGCCCGCATCTGACGGTCGACCCGGTGGTGGTCGCGGCGAGCATCGTGATGGCGCTGCAGACGATCGTCGCGCGCAACGTCGATCCGTCGCAGCCGGCGGTCGTCACGGTCGGCTCGATGCACGCGGGCACCGCCAACAACGTGATTCCGAGCGGCGCGCGGCTCGAGCTCAGCGTGCGTTCGTTCAGCCCCGACGTGCGCGCGCTGCTCAAGCGCCGCATCGTCGAGCTGGCCGAGACGCAGGCGGCGAGCTACGGCGCGACGGCCGACGTCGAGTACATCGAAGGCTATCCGGTCGTCGTCAATACGGACGCCGAAACGGACTTCGCGGCGCAGGTCGCGCGCGAGCTGGTCGGCGACGCGCACGTCGTCGAGCAGGCCGACCTGCTGATGGGCAGCGAGGACTTCGCGTTCATGCTGCAGCAGCGGCCGGGCTCGTTCGTGCGGCTCGGCAACGGCGAAGGCGAAGACGGCTGCATGGTGCACAACCCGAAGTACGACTTCAACGATCGCAACCTGCCGATCGGCGCGGCCTTCTGGACGCGCCTCGTCGAGCGTTACCTCGCGCAGTGATCCCGGCCGCGGTGGCCGCGCGGCGCTTTCGGCCGCATTGTCAGGAGATTGAACGATGCAGAAAGATCCTCTCGCGCTGCACGCCGGAGCGGCCGGCGCCGCCGCGGTCCACACGCACGATGCACCGGCCGTCACGCAGCGCGGCGCGATCGCGGCGGCGGTGATCGGCAACTGGCTCGAATTCTTCGACTTCACCGTGTACGGCTTCTTCGCGGTGCTGATCGGCAGGCTGTTCTTCCCGTCGAGCGATCCGACCACGTCGCTGCTGCTGTCGGTCGCGACGTTTGCCGCCGGCTTCTTCACGCGGCCGCTGGGCAGCGTCGTGCTCGGCGTCTATGCGGATCGCAAGGGCCGCAAGGCCGCACTGAACCTGACGATCCTGCTGATGGCGCTCGGCACCGGCCTGATCGCGATCGCGCCGACCTACGCGCAGGCCGGCGTCGCCGCGCCGCTGCTGATCGTCGTCGCGCGGCTGATGCAGGGCTTCTCGCAGGGCGGCGAGTTCGGCGCGGCGACGTCGACGCTGATCGAGCACGGCGGCACGTCGCGCCGCGCGTTTCGCGCCAGCTGGCAGCTCGCGACGCAAGGCGGCGCGGCGCTGATGGGCTCGGGCTTCGCGGCGCTGCTGTCGAACACGCTGACGAAGGACGCGCTCGAAGGCTGGGGCTGGCGTCTGCCGTTCTTCGCCGGCTTGCTGATCGCGCCGGTGGGGATGTACCTGCGCCGCCGCCTCGCCGACGACGCGCCGGGCGACCACCACCACGCGATCGAGCGCGGCGTGCTGCGCGAGCTGTTCTCGAAGCACGCGCGCACGGTGCTGCTGCTGATGCTGACGGTGATGGGCGGCACGGTGTCGACCTACATCCTGACCTTCTACATGCCGACCTATGCGATCCATACGCTCGGCGTGCCGATGAAGCTGTCGATGTTCGTCGGCGTCGCGTCGGGCTGCGTGATGCTCGTCACGTGCCCGCTGTTCGGCTGGCTGTCGGACCGCCTCGGCAGCCGGCGCATGCCGATCTTCGTCGGGCGCGGCGTGCTGGTGCTGCTGCTGTTCCCCGCGTTCTGGCTGATGAACCACCATCCGACGCTGTCGGTGATCCTGCCGCTGACCGCGCTGATGCTGCTGTTCTATTCGCTGGGCTCGGCATCGGAAATGGCGCTGATGTGCGAATCGCTGCCGCGCCATGTGCGCGCGACCGGCATTTCGATCGCGTATGCGCTGGCGGTGACGATTTTCGGCGGCACCGCGCAACTGGTCGCGACCTGGCTCGTGAAGACGACCGGCAGCAAGCTCGCGCCGGCCGGCTATGTGGCCGCTTGTGTGGTGCTGTCGCTGATTGCGGTCGCGATGCTGCGCGAAACCGCGCGCGAGTCGATGGACTGAGGCGGCGCGCGGCCGTTCGGGCCGCGCGATGTCGCGCCATGTCGTGCGATGGTCTTCGGTTCGGACGGCATCGCGCGTGAGGTGCGCGCATTGCGTCTAACCGCGCCTCGCGACGAGTTCCGACACCGTCTGCGCCGCCTGCTGCAGCGGCCCCAGAAACTCCTTCACCATCTGCTTCGCGGTATGCCGCTGCGCGTTGCCGCTGATGTTCATCGCGGCGATCACCTGCCCGCGGCGGTTGCGGATCGGCGCGGAAATCGACATCAGCCCGACCTCGAGCTCCTGGTCGACCACGGCCCAGCCCTGCTGGCGCACCTGCGCGATCGCGGCCTTCAGCTCGCCGAGGTCGGTGAGCGTGCGCGGCGTGTGCGCGCGAATGTTGCTCTGCGCGAGCGTGTCGTCGAGCGTCGCATCGTCGAGCGCGGACAACAGCACGCGGCCCATCGACGTGCAGTACGCGGGCAGGCGGCTGCCGATCGACAGGTTGATGGTCATGATCTTGTGGGTCGGCACGCGCAGCACGTAGACGATCTCGGTGCGATCGAGCACCGCTGCCGAGCAGCTCTCGTGGATCTGTGCGGACAACTGCTCCATCACCGGATCGGCGAGATTCCAGAACGGCATCGACGTCAGGTACGCGAAGCCTAGCTCGAGGATCTTCGGCGTGAGCCGGAACAGCCGGCCGTCGGCCTCGACGTAACCGAGCGTCTGCAGCGTCAGCAGGATGCGGCGCGCGCCCGCGCGCGTGAGCCCGGCGGCCGCCGCGACCTCGGTGAGCGTCTGCTCGGGGCGCTGCGCATCGAAGGCGCGGATCACCGCGAGGCCGCGCGCAAACGACTGCACATAGGAGTCGCCGGGTTTCGTCTGGATGTCTTCGGTGGTCATGAACGGTCGGATTGTCGTGCAGCCGAGAAGATAGCGCATGGGGCCCGGCACGCCAACCGCACCGCGGCGCGCGCGCTTGACAGCGCATCCCCGCACTCCCTATGATGCGGAAATCGTTCGATACACGATCTTATGTTCGTATAAAGAACATTTAAGCGCATCCCGGCGGGCAAGGCAAGGGGCGCGTAGCAGTTATTTCCCAGCGTTGCATGAGACCGGAGACACCGATGACCGAAGCTTTTTTGTGTGATGCGATCCGTACCCCGATCGGCCGTTACGGCGGCGCGCTGTCGGGCGTGCGTGCCGACGACCTCGGCGCGGTGCCGCTGAAGGCGCTCGTCGAGCGCAACCGCGACGTCGACTGGACGGCGCTCGACGACGTGATCTACGGCTGCGCGAACCAGGCCGGCGAGGACAACCGCAACGTCGCGCGCATGTCGGCGCTGCTGGCCGGCCTGCCCGACGGCGTGCCGGGTTCGACGATCAACCGGCTGTGCGGGTCGGGCATGGACGCGGTCGGCGTGGCCGCGCGCGCGATCAAGTCGGGCGAGGCCGCGCTGATGGTGGCGGGCGGCGTCGAAAGCATGACGCGCGCGCCGTTCGTGATGGGCAAGGCCGCCAGCGCGTTCGCGCGCCAGGCCGACATCTACGACACGACGATCGGCTGGCGCTTCGTGAATCCGCTGATGAAGCAGCTGCACGGTGTCGATTCGATGCCGGAGACGGCCGAGAACGTCGCGGTCGATTACAACGTCAGCCGCGCCGACCAGGATCTGTTCGCGCTGCGCAGCCAGCAGAAGGCCGCGCGTGCGCAGCAGGACGGCACGCTCGCCGCGGAAATCGTCCCGGTGACGATTCCGCAGAAGAAGGGCGATCCGGTCGTGTTTTCGCGCGACGAGCATCCGCGCGAAACGTCGCTCGACGTGCTCGCCAAGCTGAAGGGCGTCGTGCGTCCCGACGGCTCGGTGACGGCCGGCAACGCGTCGGGCGTCAACGACGGCGCGGCCGCGCTGCTGCTCGCCAACGAAGCGAGCGCGAAGCGCTTCGGGCTGACGCCGCGCGCCCGCGTGCTCGGCATCGCGACGGCCGGCGTGGCGCCGCGCGTGATGGGCATCGGCCCGGCGCCCGCCACGCAGAAGCTGCTCGCGCGGCTCGGGATGACGATCGGCCAGTTCGACGTGATCGAGCTGAACGAGGCGTTCGCGTCGCAGGGGCTCGCGGTGCTGCGCATGCTCGGCGTCGCCGACGACGATCCGCGCGTGAATCCGAACGGCGGCGCGATCGCGCTCGGCCATCCGCTCGGCGCATCGGGCGCGCGCCTCGTGACGACCGCGATGTACCAGCTGCATCGCACCAACGGCCGCTTCGCGCTGTGCACGATGTGCATCGGCGTCGGCCAGGGCATCGCGATCGCGATCGAGCGCGTCTAAACGCGCAATGCGGCGCAGCGCGGCGCGGCCCGCCGCGCGCGTAGCCTTTCCTCGACGATGTGGCCGGCACGACGCGCGCGTGCCGGCCACATCGTCATTCGGCCGGCGAATGCTGCGCGATGCGCGCGGCGAGCGCGTCGATCTCGGTGTCCGCGAATACCTCGATGCCATGCTCGCGCAGCAAGGCCGCCGTCACGCCGGCGCCCGGATGCCGACGCCCCGCAAAATTCCCGTCATGAATGAAGCGGCTGCCGCACGACGGACTGCCGTCCGCGAGCAGCGCGAAGCGGCAATCGTGCGCGCGGGCCAGCGCGAGCGCGGCTTGTGCGCCGCAGACGAACTGCGCGGTCAGATCGGTCCCATGCACGTCGACGATCCGTGCGGCGCCGGCGAGCACGCGCTGGCCCGATGCGCCGCTGGCGATCTCGGCGGGCGGCCGCGGCACGCCCAGCCCGCCGGCGAGCTCCGGGCAGACGAGCACCAGCCGCCCGTCGCGCTGCCAGCGCGCGAGCGCGTCATGCGCGCTGCGCCTGGCTGCGCCGTCGTAGCGGACGGGATGCCCGAGCAGGCACATGCTGACGAGGATCTTCGGCGTGGCCGCTTGTTGCTCCGTGTGCTGCACGGTCGTTCTCCAGGTTCGCGTCGAGCGCTGCGCGCACGTCCGCATCGTTTTGCGGTTTGCAACGGTCGATGGGATCGCTGCATTGACGGCGCTGCGTGCACACCGTTTAGGCATCGCCTCGGCGCCGGTTATTGCCAGATTGTTTGATTGAAATCATATTTAGCGTCGAATTCGATATTTTGTGTCGATCAGGCCTAAGGTTTTGCCGCTAGTTGCCGTCAGCAGGGGACGATACCGTCGTAAAGCGATCAACCGTTTTCCGGCTACTGAGCGCGATTCCGCGCCCGCGCGGGCCCCCAACCCGGACCCGCTCTTCGGAGCCCTCCATGCGCAACAACCAGCCCGTCACCCAACAAGAATTCGATTTCCCCGACGACGTCACGCTGATGTCGACGACCGATGCCGACAGCATCATCACCTATGCGAACACGACGTTTGCGTATGTGAGCGGTTTCTCCACCGACGAACTCGTCGGCCAGCCGCACAACATCGTGCGCCACCCCGATATGCCGAAGGAAGCGTTCGCCGACATGTGGGCGACGCTGAAGAACGGCGAGCCGTGGACCGCGCTCGTCAAGAATCGCCGCAACAACGGCGACCACTATTGGGTGCGCGCGAACGCGGTGCCGGTGATGCGCAACGGCGCGCCGCACGGCTACATGTCGGTGCGCACGAAGGCGCCGCGCGACGAGATCGCGGGCACCGAGGCGCTGTATCGCGCATTCCGCGAAGGCAAGGCCGGCAGCCGCCGTTTCCATAAGGGGCTGGTCGTGCGCACCGGGCTGATGCGCATCGTCTCGCTGCCGCAAACGATGTCGGTGCGCGCGCGCGTTCACTCGGCGTTGGCCGTGCTGGCGCCGGTCGTGATCGGCGCGGGCTGGGCGTGCGGGCTCGGTGGCGGCGCGCTGGCGGCGCTTACGGCCGTGACGGCCGGCGCGTCGGTGGCCGCCGGGCTGTGGCTCGATGCGCAGATCGTGCAGCCGCTGAAGCGGCTGCACGATCAGGCGCTGAACGTCGCGACCGGCGCAAGCCGCCGCGGCGTGGCGATGAACCGCGTCGACGAGATCGGCATGACGCTGCGCACGATCAACCAGCTGGGGCTGATGTTCCGCTGGCTGGTCGATGACGTCAGCGAGCAGGTGCACAACGTGCAGCGCGCGAGCAACGAGATCGCGCAAGGCAATAACGACTTGAGCGCACGCACCGAGCAGGCCGCGTCGAGCGTGCAGGAGACCGCCGCGTCGATGGCCGAGATGACGGCCACCGTGTCGAGCAACGCGGAGACGGCGCTGCAGGCGAACCAGCTGTCGGTGTCGGCGAGCGAGGCGGCCGAGCGCGGCGGGCAAGCGGTCAGCGAAGTCGTCATGACGATGAACGACATTACCGCGAGTTCGCGCAAGATCGCCGACATCATCGGCGTGATCGACGGGATCGCCTTCCAGACCAACATCCTCGCGCTGAACGCGGCCGTCGAAGCGGCGCGCGCCGGCGAGCAGGGGCGCGGCTTCGCGGTGGTGGCGGGCGAGGTGCGCGCGCTTGCGCAGCGCAGCGCGAACGCGGCGAAGGAAATCAAGACGCTGATCGGCGCGAGCGTCGAGCGCGTCGAGTCGGGCTCGCGCATCGTAGACGGCGCGGGCAAGACGATGGAAGACATCGTCGCGCAGGTCAAACGCGTGTCGGACCTGATCGCGGAGATCAGCTCGTCGACGGCCGAGCAAAGCACGGGCGTCGCGCAGGTCGATCAGGCGGTCGTGCATCTGGACAACATCACGCAGCAGAACGCGGCACTGGTGGAGCAGAGCGCGGCGGCGTCGGAGAGCCTGAAGCAGCAGGCGATGCGGCTGGTCGACGCGGTGAACGTGTTCCGCTGATCGCGCAGGCGCGCTTGCCGGTGCATGTGCATCGTATGGCCGTCGGCCCGCTCAGGCCGCGGTCATGCGATTCGATCCAGTGCAAAAAATGAGAGAGATTCGCATTCTGGATATCGAATCGATTCGTCGATTCGCGTGACCGGCGATTATCGAATAATCGGATGATTGGGCTCCGAACGATTTGCCTGACGAATTTTTCGATTTACGTATGAATCAAGGATTCGGCAAAGGCGCGTGAAGCGGAATTAATGCGAATTTACCCTTGGGCGGCATAAGGTTTTCGCCAGATTTGCCGAAAGCGCAGGAGTCTGATTGACCGAATGCGGCGCGAGCGCGCTGCATCCGGCCTCGATCCTATTCACGAGCGGACGCAAGATCCGCCACCAGGAACCTCATACCATGCGCAATAACCAGCCTGTCACGCAACGCGAATTCGAGTTTCCCGATGACGCGACGCTGATGTCGACCACCGACGCCAACAGCTACATCCAGTACGCGAACGCGGCGTTCATTCAGGTCAGCGGATTTTCTCCGGAAGAAATCGAAGGTCAGCCGCACAACGTCGTGCGCCATCCGGACATGCCGAAGGAGGCATTCGCCGACATGTGGGCGACGCTGAAGAACGGCGAGCCATGGACGGCGCTCGTGAAGAACCGCCGCAAGAACGGCGATCACTACTGGGTGCGTTCGAATACGGTGCCGGTGATGCGCAACGGCCAGGCGACCGGCTACATGTCGGTGCGCACGAAGGCGTCGCGCGACGAGATCGCGGCTGCCGATGCGCTGTACCGCGCGTTCCGCGAAGGCAAGGCCGGCAGTCGGCGTTTCCATAAGGGCCTGGTCGTGCGCACCGGGCTGATGCGCGTCGCGTCGCTGTTCCAGACGATGTCGGTGCGCGCGCGGCTGCATGCGACGCTCGGCGTGCTGGCGCCCGTCGTGGTCGGCGCCGGCTGGGCGTGCGGCCTCGGCGGCGGCGCGCTGGCCGGGTTTGCGGCGGTGACGGCCGGCGCGTCGCTGGCCGCCGGGCTGTGGCTCGACGCGCAGATCGCGCGTCCGCTGATCCAGTTGCGCGACCAGGCGCTGCGGGTGGCGACCGGCGAGAGCCGTAGCGGCGTGGCGATGAACCGCGTCGACGAGATCGGCATGACGCTGCGCACGATCAACCAGCTGGGGCTGATGTTCCGCTGGCTGGTCGACGACGTCAGCGAACAGGTGCACAACGTGCAGCGCGCGAGCAACGAGATCGCGCAGGGCAACAACGACTTGAGCGCGCGCACCGAACAGGCGTCGACCAGCGTCCAGCAGACGGCCGCGTCGATGGCCGAGATGACGGCCACCGTGTCGAGCAACGCGGAGACGGCGCTGCAGGCCAACCAGCTGTCGGTGTCGGCGAGCGAGGCGGCCATGCGCGGCGGGCAGGCGGTCAGCGAAGTGGTCGCGACGATGAACGACATCACGGCGAGTTCGCACAAGATCGCCGACATCATCGGCGTGATCGACGGGATCGCGTTCCAGACCAACATCCTTGCGCTGAACGCGGCCGTCGAAGCGGCGCGTGCCGGCGATCAGGGCCGCGGCTTCGCGGTGGTGGCGGGCGAGGTGCGCGCGCTTGCGCAGCGCAGCGCGAACGCGGCGAAGGAGATCAAGGCGCTGATCGGCGCGAGCGTCGAGCGGGTGGAGTCGGGCTCGCGCATCGTAGACGGCGCGGGCAAGACGATGGAGGACATCGTCGCGCAGGTCAAACGCGTGTCGGACCTGATCGCGGAGATCAGCTCGTCGACGGCCGAGCAAAGCACGGGCGTCGCGCAGGTCGATCAGGCGGTCGTGCATCTGGACAACATCACGCAGCAGAACGCGGCGCTGGTGGAGCAGAGCGCGGCGGCGTCGGAGAGTCTGAAGCAGCAGGCGACGCGGCTGGTGGATGCGGTGAACGTGTTTCGTTGAGCGCGCAGGCGCGCACGAGGAGGTGACGCGGGCACGGCGGAGAGGGGACGCCGGCCCGCGTCGTGACCGCCCGGTTCCGGCCGGGCGGTCAGGGCCTGCCGCTTGCGCGACAGGCCCGAACCGTCAGACGGCCAGGCAGAGGTACTTGATGACCACGTAGTCGTCGATGCCGTAGTGCGAGCCTTCGCGGCCGAGGCCCGACTGCTTGACGCCGCCGAACGGCGCGACCTCGTTCGAGATGAGGCCCGTGTTCACGCCGACCATCCCGTATTCGAGCGCTTCGGCGACCTTCCACACGCGGCCGATGTCACGGCTGTAGAAGTACGCGGCCAGGCCGAATTCGGTGTCGTTCGCGAGGCGGATCACCTCGTCGTCGCTGCCGAACTTGAACAGCGGCGCGAGCGGCCCGAAGGTTTCTTCCTTCGCGACCTTCATCGCCGGCGTGACGCCGGTCAGCACGGTCGGCTCGAAGAAGCCGTGGCCGAGCGCATGGCGCTTGCCGCCCGTGACGACGGTGGCGCCCTTCGCGAGCGCGTCCTCGATGTGCGCCTCGACCTTCAGCACGGCCGCTTCGTTGATCAGCGGCCCCTGCGTGACGCCCGGCTCCGTGCCGCGCCCGACCTTCAGCTGGCCGACCGCCGCCGCGAGCTTCTGCGCGAACGCGTCGTACACGGCTTCGTGCACGTAGAAGCGGTTCGTGCAGACGCAGGTCTGGCCGCTGTTGCGGTACTTCGATGCGATCGCGCCCTGCACGGCCGCGTCGAGATCGGCATCGTCGAACACGATGAACGGCGCGTTGCCGCCGAGCTCGAGCGACACCTTCTTGACCGTCGCCGCGCATTGCGACATCAGCAGGCGGCCGACCGGCGTCGAGCCGGTGAACGACAGCTTGCGCACGATCGGGTTCGACGTCAGTTCGCCGCCGATCGCTTTCGGGTCGCCGGTGATCACGCTGAACACGCCGGCCGGCACGCCCGCGCGCTCGGCCAGCACGGCCATCGCGAGCGCCGAGAACGGCGTCGCCTCGGCCGGCTTCACGACGATCGGGCAGCCTGCGGCGAGCGCCGGGCCGACCTTGCGCGTGATCATCGCCGCCGGGAAGTTCCACGGCGTGATCGCCGCGCACACGCCGATCGCTTCCTTCGTCACGACGATGCGCTTGTCGCTCGCCGGCGTCGGGATCGTGTCGCCGTACACGCGCTTGCCTTCCTCGGCGAACCACTCGAGGAACGACGCCGCGTAGCCGATCTCACCCTTCGCTTCGGCCAGCGACTTGCCCTGTTCGGTCGTTAGGATCAGCGCGAGATCGTCGGCGTTCTCCATCATCAGGTCGTGCCACTTGCGCAGGATCGCCGCGCGTTCCTTCGCGGTCTTCTTGCGCCACGCCGGCCAGGCGGCGTTGGCGGCGTCGATCGCCTGACGCGTCTCGGCCGCGCCCATCGCCGGCACGGTGCCGAGCAGGCCGCCGGTGGCCGGATTGCGGACCTCGAACGACTCGCCGTTCGCCGCGGATTGCCATTCGCCGTTGATGTACGCCTGCTGGCGCAACAGCGACGGATCTTTCAGTGCCAGGTTTTCCGTGCTCATATTGAATAGCCTGCGTTGAAGATGAAACGGCCGCTGCCGTCGGTACGACGGCAGCGGCGCATTCGGTTGACGGGAACTCAGGCCGGTACGCCGACCGTTTCCTTCAGCACTTCCTCGAGGATCGTGAGCGCTTCGTCGAACACGGCCTGCGGAATCGTCAGCGGGAACAGGAAGCGCACGACGTTCGAGTACACGCCGCACACGAGCAGCAGCAGACCGCGCTCGAGCGCACGCGCCTGCACGCGCTTCGTGAAGTCGGCGTCGGGCTCGCCCGTGGCCGGGTTCACGAACTCGACCGCGACCATCGCGCCCGGACCGCGCACGTCGGCGATCGGTGCGATGTCGGCGCGCAGCGCGTTCAGCTTCGCCTTCAGCGCGTCGCCCAGTTGCGTCGCGCGTTCGCACAGCTTCTCTTCGTCGATGATGTCGAGCACCGCGTGCGCCGACGCGACGGCGAGCGGGTTGCCGGCGTACGTGCCGCCGAGGCCGCCGGGCGCTGCCGCGTCCATCACGTCCGCACGGCCGACGACGCCCGACAGCGGCATGCCGCCCGCGAGGCTCTTGGCCATCGTGATCAGGTCGGCCAGCACGTCGTACTGCTGCATCGCGAACAGCTTGCCGGTACGCGCGAAGCCCGTCTGCACTTCGTCGGCGATCAGCATGATGCCGTGCTCGTTACAGATCTTGCGCAGTGCGCGCACGAAGTCGGCCGGCGCCGGGTTGAAGCCGCCTTCGCCCTGGACCGGTTCGAAGATGATCGCGGCGACGCGCTTCGGATCGATGTCGGCCTTGAACAGCATCTCGATCGCCTTGATCGAGTCGGCCGTCGTCACGCCGTGCAGCGGGTTCGGGTACGGTGCGTGGAACACGTCGCCCGGGAACGGACCGAAGTTCAGCTTGTACGGTGCGACCTTGCCGGTCAGCGCCATGCCCATCATCGTGCGGCCGTGGAAACCACCGGCGAACGCGATGACGCCCGGACGGCCGGTTGCCGCACGCGCGATCTTGATCGCGTTTTCGACGGCTTCGGCGCCGGTCGTGAAGAACGCCGTCTTTTTCGGGTAGTCGCCCGGTGCGCGCGCGTTGATCTTTTCAGCCAGCTCGACGTACGACGCGTACGGGACGATCTGGTAAGCGGTGTGCGTGAAGCAGTTCAGCTGGTCGGCGATCGCCTTGACGATCTTCGGGTGGCGGTGGCCCGTGTTCAGCACGGCGATGCCGGCGGCGAAATCGATGAAGCGGCGGCCCTCGACGTCCCACAGCTCCGCGTTTTCGGCGCGGGCGGCGTAGAAATCGCACATCACGCCGACGCCGCGCGGGGTGGCGGCGTTCTTGCGGGCATGCAGGTCGGCATTCTTCACGGTCAGCTCCTTGATGTTGTGTCCGGTGAGGTAAAAATCGGCCGCGTTGGCAGCCCATGGAGGCGACTATAATCACATTTGGCTCCGGCAATCAGAGCCATTTCAATAAATATTCAGGAGCCAATCATGCGCGCAAGCGTGTTGTCGGACTGGCTGGCGCAGCGCCTCGTGCGCGGCAGCGAGCAGCCCATCTACCGGCAGCTGCACCGGCTGCTGCAGCAGGCGATCCTGTCGCGCGAGCTGCCGGCCGGCACGCGCGTGCCGTCGTCGCGGCTGCTCGCGGCCGAGCTGGGCATCGCGCGCAACACGGTCACGCAGGTGTACGAACAGCTGGCGCTCGAAGGCTACGTGCATTCGGCGACGGGGCGCGGCACGTTCGTTGCCGACAGCGCGCCGGACGAAATCGTCGGCGCGCCGCTCGAGCCGGGCGCGAGCCCGGCGGTGGCGGCCTCGCCGGCGCGGCGGCTGTCGGCGCGCGGCACGCGGCTCGTCGAAGGCGCGGGCGTGTCGAAGCGCCAGGGCGGCGCGTTCATGCCGGGCGTGCCCGACGTGTCGCGCTTTCCGGCGCGCGTCTGGACCCGGCTGCACAACAAGTACTGGCGGCGCCTGCGCCCCGATCTGCTGACCTACGCGCCGGGCGGCGGCCTCGCGCTGCTGCGCGAGGCGCTGGCCGACTATCTGCGCACGTCGCGCTCGGTGCGCTGCACGCCCGAGCAGATCGTGATTACCACCGGGATCCACCAGTCGATCGACCTCGCGGTGCGCGTGCTGACCGATCCGGGCGACGTGATCTGGACCGAGGACCCGTGCTACTGGGGCGTGCGCAGCGTGCTGAACGTGTCGGGGCTGACCACCCGGCCGATCGCGGTGGACGACGAAGGAATCGCGCCGTCGGCCGACGATCTCGCCGAGCCGCCGAAGCTGATGCTGGTCACGCCGTCGCACCAGTATCCGCTCGGCATGGTGATGAGCCTCGCGCGCCGCCGCATGTTGCTCGAATACGCGCGCCAGCACGGCTGCTGGATCATCGAGGACGACTACGACAGCGAATTCCGCTACGGCAGCCGTCCGCTCGCGTCGTTGCAGGGGCTCGATACGGCCGGGCAGGTGATCTACGTCGGCAGCTTCGGCAAGACGCTGTTTCCGGGGCTGCGGGTCGGCTATCTGGTCGCGCCCGAGCCGCTCGCGGAGAGCTTCGCGACCGCGAGCGCCGAGCTGTACCGCGAAGGGCAGCTGCTGCAGCAGGCGGTGCTGGCCGAGTTCATCGCGGACGGGCATTTCGTTTCGCATATCCGCAAGATGCGCACGCTGTACGGACAGCGCCGCGAAGTGCTGCTCGACGCGGTCGCGCGACGCTATGGCGACACGCTGCACGCGCTCGGCAGCGATGCGGGGCTGCATCTCGTCACGCGGCTGCCCGACGGCGCCGACGATCGCGCGGTCGCGCAGGCCGCGCTGGAGCGCAACATCGTCGTGCGGCCGCTGTCCGGCTATTACGCGCAACCGGAGCGCGCGGCATCGGGTTTGCTGCTCGGCTATGCGTGCGTGCCGGAGGACGAGATCGCGACCGCGTTCGCGAAGCTCGCGGAAGCGATCGACGAGCGGGCGTTCGACGGGGTCGTTGCGGCGGCTTGATGGGGAGTGGGCGTGTGTGGGCGTGTGGTGGCGTGGTCGCGACCGGAGGCGGCCGCGTCGTAGGACACGTGCGACGCGACGGTGAACGCGTGACACGCCCGTGTCGTAGCCGAGGCGCCGCGTCGGACCATGCGGTTTGCCCGGTTCGCCCGGTTCGTGCCGACTTCGCGGTTTGCGCCGACGTGGACCGCGGCGCACGCATTCCATCCCGCATCCGGATATCGCGCGTGCTCGCGCGGAATTGTCGATAATGGAACGTTGTTATTCACCGGATACCGACGATGACCGAAGCCACCCTCACTCCGCCCGCCGTTCCGCGCCTGACGAGCCTGTCGCACGGCGGCGGCTGCGGCTGCAAGATCGCGCCGGGCGTGTTGTCCGAGCTGCTGAAGCGGGCCACGCCGCCCGCGTTGTTTCCCGATCTGCTGGTCGGCACCGAAACCTCCGACGACGCGGCCGTCTACCGATTGAACGACGAGCAGGCGATCGTCGCGACCACCGACTTTTTCATGCCGATCGTCGACGATCCGTTCGACTTCGGCCGCATCGCCGCGACCAATGCGCTGTCCGACGTCTACGCGATGGGCGGCAAGCCGATCCTCGCGCTCGCGCTGGTCGGCATGCCGATCAACGTGCTGCCGCACGAGACGATCGCGGCCGTGCTGCGCGGCGGCGAAGCCGTATGCGCGGAAGCGGGCATTCCGGTGGCCGGCGGCCATTCGATCGATTCGGTCGAGCCGATCTACGGGCTCGCCGCGATCGGCGTCGTGCATCCGTCGCGCGTGAAGCGCAACGCGGCCGCGCGCGCGGGCGACGTGCTCGTGCTCGGCAAGCCGCTCGGCGTCGGCGTGCTGTCCGCCGCGCTGAAGAAGAATCGGCTCGACGCCGCCGGCTACGCGCAGATGCTGGCGACGACCACCAAGCTGAACCGGCCGGGCGCCGAACTCGCGGCATTGCCGGACGTGCACGCGCTGACCGACGTCACCGGTTTCGGTTTGCTCGGCCACACGCTCGAGCTGGCGCGCGGCGCGGGGCTGACCGCGCGCGTGCATTACGCGTCGCTGCCGTGGCTGGCGGGCGTCGAGGCGTTCGTCGCCGACGGCGTGTTCACTGGCGCGTCGGGACGCAACTGGGCCGCGTATGGCGCCGACGTGCGGCTCGCCGACAACCTGCCGCCCGTCGCGCAGGCGCTGCTCACCGATCCGCAGACGTCGGGCGGGCTGCTGGTCGCGTGCGCGCCGGAAGCCGTCGACGACGTGCTCGCGTGCTTCCGCGCCGACGGCTTCGACCGTGCGGCCGTGATCGGCGAGATGGTGGACGGGGCGTCGCGCGTCGAGGTCGCGTGACGCGGGTTTCGATCGCGCGGGATCTTCGCCGCTCGTGGTTTCGATCGCGCGGTGGTGATCGGCGAGAGGGTGGACGGGCCGTGGTGAGTCGACATCGTGTGACGCAGATTTCGATCGCACACGATCGTCGCCGCGCGTCGCAATCGACGGCGCGTATCGACAGCCGTCGCGGGCGATGAACGATTTCCTGTTCGGGCTGACGGTCGCGCTGTCGGTCGGCCCCGTCGCGCTGATGATCGCGAACCATGCGCTGCGCGCCGGCATTGCGAGCGGTGTGCGCGCGGCAGCGGGCGTCGCGACGGCCGACGGCTGCTATGCGGTTGCCGCGTTCACGATCGGCGCGATGCTCGCGCACACGCTCGCGTCGCATCTTGCGCAGTTTCGTCTGGTCGGCGCGCTCGTGTTGCTCGCAATGGGCGCACGCATGCTGTGGCACGCGCTGAAAGACCGGCGCCGCACGCTCGACGGCGCCGCGCCGCCGCCGGGCACACGGCCGTTCACGTCGATGTTCTTCGTCACGCTCGCGAATCCGCTGACCATCCTGCTGTTCTACGGCTATGCGGCCGCGGCGGCCGGCGCGTACCGGCACTGGCTGCTCGGGGCGGCGTGCGTGTTTGCCGGCAGTCTCGTCGGCCAGCTCGTGTTCGCGTTCGGCGGCAGCGCGATCGCGCGCGTCGTGAAGTCGCCGCGATGGCTCGCGGCGAGCCACGTGCTTGCTGCGCTGGTCGTGCTCGGTTATGGCGTCGCGGGGATCGTCCGCGCGTAGCGGGGCCGGGACGGTCGTCGAAGCCTCGGCCGCTCAAGAATGCCTGCATGCCGTGGCACGCGGCCTCGTAGCGATTCTCAGTGTCGGTCGCAGCGGC
This sequence comes from Burkholderia sp. MBR-1, assembly GCF_013822785.1. NCBI lineage: Bacteria > Pseudomonadati > Pseudomonadota > Betaproteobacteria > Burkholderiales > Burkholderiaceae > Burkholderia > Burkholderia sp. MBR-1. Next base: position 1,746,286 of record NZ_CP053610.1, on the reverse strand, counting down.
GTGCGGCGATTACGGCGCGAACGCGCTGATCCGCGCAACCGGCAACCGGCGTAATCAGCGTAATCAGCGTTATCGGCACCTTCAATCACCCCGCGCCACTCCCCCCAACCCCCCGTTTCGTAGTCGGGTTCCGCATCGCAGACCCGCGTTCTATACTCGGTCGCGCAGTCTCCGACAGCCGTTCTCACCCAACATCATCGAAACAAGGAACGCCGATGCTGACTCGCTCCATTCTTTCCGCAGCCGCCTTCTCGCTCGCCGCCTGTGCGACCGCGCCGTCGATCGCGCAGGACCATCAGCGCGACGACGCAGGCAACGCGGCCACGACGGCCAACGCTGCATTCGCCGAGACCGCGGCACAGGGCCGCCCGGTCAAGGTCATGATCATCACGATGTTCGGTCCGGAGGGCCAGGCGTGGCTCGACCGGCTCGGCCCGTGGCGCGACGTCGCGGTGCCGGGCCTGTCGCCCGACTATCCGGTCGTCCACTGCAACCGGCAGGACGTCTGCGTCGTGACGACCGGCATGGGCTACGCGAACGCATCGGCGACGATCATGGCGCTCACGTTCTCGCCGCGCTTCGACCTGCGCCGCACCTACTTCCTCGTGTCCGGCATCGCGGGCGTCGACCCCGCGCAGGGCACGGTCGGTTCCGCGGCGTGGTCGAAATACCTCGTCGATTTCAGCCTGCAGTGGGAGCTCGACGCGCGCGAGATTCCCGCCGGCTGGAACACCGGCTTCCTCGGCATCAACACGAAGAGCCCGAGCGACAAGCCGCCGCTCGACTACCGCACCGAAGTGTTCCAGCTCAACGCGCAGCTGACCGATGCCGCCTATGCGCTGTCGCGCAACGTCGTGCTTGCCGACAGCGCGCAGGCGCAGGCCGCGCGCGCGAAGTTCACGTATGCGCCGGCGAACCGGCCGCCGACGGTGATCCAGTGCGACACGTCGTCGGGCAATACGTGGTTCTCGGGCACGCTGATCGGCGAGCGCGCGCGTCAATGGACCAAGATCCTCACCGACGGCAAGGGCACCTACTGCATGACCGCGCAGGAAGACAACGCGACGTACGAGGCGCTCAAGCGCGCGGCGAGCGTGAAGCGCGTCGACCTGTCGCGCGTCGCCGTGCTGCGCACCGGCTCCGACTTCGACCGCCCGTATGCGGGCCAGACGAGCGCCGACAACCTGCTGAACTACGCGGATCAGGGCGGCTTCGCGCCCGCGACGGAAAACCTCTATCGCGCGGGCAATCCGCTCGTGCAGGACATCGTCACGCACTGGGGCGAATGGCGCGACGGCGTGCCGCGTCGATGACGCACCGGCGCTCGCATCGGCGCGTGACGGACGCGTTCAGTGCGGTTGCGACGACGAACGAAACGGCGTCCAGACGGGCGTCGTGTCGTCCCAATGATCGAGCGGCGAAGGAAGTTGATCGTTCATCACGGACTCCTGCAACTGACTGACGTGTGTCGGGTTCGCGACGCCGCGCGACGGACGATCCGTCGCGCGGCGTCATGCGTTTACCGGCCTGCGCCGGCGAGCTGGTTGCCTTCGGGCGTCGGGCGATACGGGCCTTGCGCGAGCTCGACACCTTGCGGATACGAATTCACCTTGCGCAGGTATGCGAGCGTGCCGTCGCGGCGTGCCTGTTCGACTTCCGCATTGACTTCGGCGCGCGTGCGCGGGCCGTTGCTCGGCTGCGTGTACGACGCGCCGGCGTAGTTGGCGGCTTGCGGCGCATTGGTATCGGCGAATGCCGGCGCGGACACGGCGAGTGCGAGTGTGACGGCGGAGAGAAGATGGCGGCGGTTCATGACGTAACTCCTGTGTTGGTCGGAGTTGGCGCAAGAGCGCTCGCTCCGGTCCCGTCGAACGGGATGTTGGATGCGCAACGATGTGCGCGACAGGGTTAACTTTAGGTGTGTGTCCCGGCGCGATAAATGCAGCTGATGCGAATTGAATTGTCGCGATGCTGGAACAATCGCGATCCGTCACGGCCGCACGGTGATGCCGGAATCGCGCACAGCCGCCTGTGGCGCGGCTCGCGGCGACGCGGCCCGACTTCGCGACGGCGTGTCGGCGCGACGCGGCGATTGCCGCGCGCGATGCAAAGGTGTGATGCGGATTCCGGAAAGACGCGATGTGCGCGCGGCTGCGATGTCCGAAGGAGCACGACGCATACGCGGAAGGAGAACCTGCGGGAACGCCGACCGAGCGAGGTATGAAGAAAGCGCGAGGACGCGCGAGCGCGCGGCCCGCGCGCCGCTCGTCGGATTAAGCGACCAAGCGACTCAGGCGCCCTACGCGACCCACTCGTTGATGACCGGCGTGTCGAGCGCCGGCGCGCGCTCGGCTTCCTCGAACGTGCGCTTGCTGCACGTCGCGTCGAGGCTGCCCTTGCCGCTCAACAGCGGGCAGCGGTCGAACACTTCGGCGATCCAGTCGACGAACACGCGCACCTTCGGCGACAGGTGGCGGCTGTGCGGATACACGACCGAGATCGGCATCGGCAGCGGCTTCAGGCCCGGCAGAACTTCCTTGAGTCGGCCGTCGCGCAGGTGCGGCAGCACCATGAACAGCGGCGGCTGGATCAGCCCGAAGCCTTCGAGCCCGCAGGTCACGTACGCGTCGGCATCGTTCACCGACACGATCGCGTTCATCTTCACTTCGACTTCCTTGCCGTCGGTCAGGAACGTCCAGTCGATCGTGCGGCCGGTGCGGCTCGAAAAGTAATTGACCGCCTTGTGCTCGGCGAGATCTTCGATGCTGCGCGGCTCGCCGTACTTGTCGAGATACGCGGGCGCGGCGACCGACACGCATTCGAACAGGCCGACCCGCCGTGCGACGAGCGACGAATCCTGCAGCGCGCCGACGCGGATCACGCAGTCGACGCCTTCCTGCAGCAGGTCGACCGGACGATCCGACAAGCCGAGCTGCAGATCGATGTCCGGATAGCGCGTGTGGAATTCGCACAGCGACGGAATCACCAGCAGCCGCCCGATCGAGCCCGGCATGTCGATGCGCAACTTGCCGTGCGGCTTGCGGTTGTTGTTCTGGAAGCTTGCTTCGGTTTCCTCGACATCGGCGAGGATCCGCACGCAACGTTCGTAGTACGCGGCGCCGTCGGGCGTGAGCGACAGACGGCGCGTGGTCCGGTGCATCAGCCGCACGCCGAGGAACGCTTCGAGATTCTGGATGATCGTCGTGACGGACGCCCGCGGCAGGCTCAGCGTTTCTGCTGCCTTGGTGAAGCTGCTTGTATCGACGACGCGAGTAAACACCTGCATGGCCTGAAGCCGGTCCATCACAACCTCCACGATCTAATGAGCCTCAGGAACAAAGAGGCTGCGTCACTTTATAGGCGACGCAGCCTGGGATTGTTCGGGGGCGTTGAATTGTGTTGCCGGATTATAGGCATTTATCCCAATGTCTGCCGGACCCAGAATTCGTTCCATCTCGAAATGGATGCCGCATCGTCATGGACGCTTCTGAATTCAGCAAATTCCTGAAAGCCGCATTGCCCGTCGAAGCCAGAGCCGGCGCGGCACTGACGGTCGCGGACGTGGAAATTCCCGGCTACGCGCAGGACATCGCGTTGCGTCTCTATCGGCGTGCCGACAAAACCGGATTGCCGGTAGTGCTTTACTTTCACGGCGGCGGTTTCGTGCGCGGCACGCTCGACGACGCCGATTTCGCCGCGCGCTTTTTAGCAGAACGCTTACCGGCTCTCGTAGTGTCGGTCGATTATTCGCTCGCGCCGGCCTTTCCGTTTCCGGCCGCGCCGGAGGATGCGTATCGCGCGGCCGTCTGGGCCGCGACGCGCGCCCGCGCGTTCGGCGGCAATCCGAAGAAGATCGGCGTCGCGGGGCACGATGCGGGCGGCCAGCTCGCGAACTGTCTCGCGTTCATCGCGCGCGATCGCGGCGAGGTGCCGGTCGCCGCGCAGGCGCTGTTCGGGCCGATGCTCGATCCGAGCATGACCCGCATCGGCGACGCCGACCGCTTGTCGTCCGACATCACCGCCCGCGAATGCGCGGCCTGCTATCGCGCGTACCTGCCGCAGGCCGCGCAGCGCATGCACCCGTATGCGGCGCCGCTCGAATCGGTGCGCCTCGCGGGGCTGCCGCCGACGCTGATCGTCACCGCGCAGAACGACGTGCTGCACGTCGAGGCGGAGAAATATGCGGGCTGCCTGATTTCGTCGGGCGTGCTCACGCAGGTGATCCGCTACCCGGACGTCACGCACGCCGCGCTCGCGACCCATGCGGCCGCGCTGGAGGAGGCCGTGCGCTTCTTCCAGTGCCGCTTCCAGGCCCGTCAGCCGAATCGTTCCGAATAACCACACCAATCCTCGCTTACCGGAGATCCACATGGCCATCCTACGCACCACCCGCTCCCGAATCGCCACCGCGGCGATCGCGACGCTCGCCGTCGTCGGTCTCGGCACGTTCGGCGCGATGCGCGTGAACGCGAACGCGCCCGACAAGGCCGCAGCGCCGCTGCCCGAAGTGGACGTCGCGACCGTCGTGCCGCAGACCGTCACCGATTGGCAAAGCTACTCGGGCCGCCTCGAGGCGGTCGAGAAGGTCGACGTGCGTCCGCAGGTGTCGGGCACCATCGTCGCGGTGAACTTCAAGGACGGCGCGCTCGTGAAGAAGGGCGACGTGCTGTTCGTGATCGACCCGCGCCCGTACCAGGCCGAGACCGATCGCGCCGCCGCGCAACTCGCGGCCGCGCAGGCGCGCAACGGCTACGCGCAGAGCGACTGGCAGCGCGCGCAGCGGCTGATCGGCGACAACGCGATCGCGAAGCGCGACTACGACGAGAAGCAGAACGCGGCGCGCGAGGCGAGCGCGAACCTGAAGGCGGCCGAAGCCGCGCTCGAAACGGCGCGCATCAACCTCGGCTATACGCGCATCACCGCGCCCGTGTCGGGCCGCGTGTCGCGCGCCGAGATCACCGTGGGCAACGTCGTGTCGGCGGGCGCCGCGGCGACGCCGCTGACGACGCTCGTATCGGTGTCGCCGATCTACGCGTCGTTCGACGCGGACGAACAGACCTACCTGCAATACATCAACGGCGCGCGCGACGGCCGCAAGGTGCCGGTCGAGCTCGGCCTCGCGAACGAAACCGGCTATTCGCGCAGCGGCGTGATCGACTCGGTCGACAACCGGCTCGACACGTCGTCCGGCACGATCCGCGTGCGCGCGCGCTTCGACAACGCTGACGGCACGCTGGTGCCGGGCCTCTACGCGCGCGTGAAGGTCGGCGGCAGCGCGCCGCACCCGGCATTGCTCGTCGACGATGCGGCGATCAACACCGACCAGGACAAGAAGTTCGTGTTCGTCGTCGACCAGCAGGGCCGCGTGTCGTACCGCGAAGTGCAGCAGGGCATGCAGCACGGCAACCGGCGCGTGATCGTGAGCGGGCTTGCCGCCGGCGATCGCGTGATCGTGAACGGCACGCAGCGCGTGCGGCCGGGCGAGCAGGTCAAGCCGCACATGGTGCCGATGACGGGCGGCGACGATCCGTCCGCGCCGCTCGCGGACGCCGCGAAGCCGGCCGCACCGGCGAAGGCGGAATCGTAAGCGGCACGCCGCTTCGATTTCCGCGTTCAACCAGACAGAGCCACCCATGAACATTTCCAAATTCTTTATCGACCGGCCGATCTTCGCAGGCGTGCTCTCGGTGATCATCCTGCTCGGCGGGGTGATCGCGATGTTCCTGCTGCCGATCTCCGAGTATCCGGAAGTCGTGCCGCCGTCGGTGATCGTGAAGGCGCAGTATCCGGGCGCCAACCCGAAGGTGATCGCCGAGACGGTCGCATCGCCGCTCGAGGAGCAGATCAACGGCGTCGAGGACATGCTGTACATGCAGTCGCAGGCGAACAGCGACGGCAACATGACGATCACCGTCACGTTCAAGCTCGGCACCGATCCCGACAAGGCTACGCAGCTCGTGCAGAACCGCGTGAACCAGGCGCTGCCGCGCCTGCCGGAGGACGTGCAGCGGCTCGGCATCACCACGGTGAAGAGCTCGCCGACGCTGACGATGGTGGTCCACCTGATCTCGCCGGCCAACCGCTACGACATGACCTACCTGCGCAACTACGCGCTGATCAACGTGAAGGATCGCCTGTCGCGGATCCAGGGCGTCGGTCAGGTGCAGCTGTGGGGTTCGGGCGACTATGCGATGCGCGTGTGGCTCGATCCGCAGAAGGTCGCGCAGCGCGGGCTGTCGGCCGAGGACGTCGTGCAGGCGATCCGCGAGCAGAACGTGCAGGTCGCGGCCGGCGTGATCGGCGCGTCGCCGTCGCTGCCGGGCACGCCGCTGCAGCTGTCGGTGAACGCGCGCGGCCGTCTGCAGACCGAAGACGAGTTCGGCGACATCGTCGTGAAGACGACGCCCGACGGCGGCGTCACGCATCTGCGCGACATTGCGCGGATCGGGCTGGATGCGTCCGAGTACGGGCTGCGTTCGCTGCTCGACAACAAGCCGGCCGTCGCGATGGCGATCAACCAGTCGCCGGGTGCGAACTCGCTGCAGATCTCCGACGAAGTGCGCAAGACGATGGCCGAGCTGAAGCAGGACATGCCGGCCGGCGTCGACTACAAGATCGTCTACGACCCGACGCAGTTCGTGCGTTCGTCGATCAAGGCCGTCGTGCACACGCTGCTCGAGGCGATCGCGCTGGTCGTGATCGTCGTGATCGTGTTCTTGCAGACCTGGCGCGCGTCGATCATTCCGCTGATCGCGGTGCCGGTGTCGATCGTCGGCACGTTCTCGCTGCTGCTCGCATTCGGGTATTCGATCAACGCGCTGTCGCTGTTCGGGATGGTGCTCGCGATCGGGATCGTGGTCGACGATGCAATCGTCGTCGTGGAGAACGTCGAGCGCAACATCGAAAGCGGGATGAACGCGCGGCAGGCGACCTACAAGGCGATGCAGGAGGTCAGCGGGCCGATCATCGCGATCGCGCTGACGCTCGTCGCCGTGTTCGTGCCGCTCGCGTTCATGTCGGGCCTGACCGGCCAGTTCTACAAGCAGTTCGCGATGACCATCGCGATCTCGACGGTGATCTCGGCGTTCAACTCGCTGACGCTGTCGCCGGCGCTGTCCGCGATTCTGCTCAAGGGCCACGGCGATAAGGAAGACTGGCTCACGCGCGTGATGAACCGCGCGCTCGGCGGCTTCTTCCGCGGCTTCAACAAGGTGTTCCATCGCGGCGCCGAGAACTACGGCCGCGGCGTGCGCGGCGTGCTGTCGCGCAAGACGCTGATGCTCGGCGTGTATCTCGTGCTGGTGGGCGCGACCGTGCTCGTGTCGCGGATCGTGCCGGGCGGCTTCGTGCCCGCGCAGGACAAGGAATACCTGATCGCGTTCGCGCAGTTGCCGAACGGCGCGTCGCTCGACCGCACCGAGAAAGTGATCCGCGACATGGGCTCGATCGCGCTGAAGCAGCCGGGCGTCGAGAGCGCGGTCGCGTTCCCGGGGCTGTCGGTGAACGGCTTCACCAATAGCTCGAGCGCGGGCATCGTGTTCGTCACGCTGAAGCCGTTCTCCGAACGGCACGGCAAGGCGCTGTCGGCCGGCGCGATCGCTGGTGCGCTGAACCAGAAGTACGGCGCGATCAAGGACTCGTTCGTCGCGGTGTTCCCGCCGCCGCCGGTGCTCGGCCTCGGCACGCTCGGCGGGTTCAAGATGCAGATCGAGGATCGCGGCGCGGTGGGCTACGCGAAGCTGTCGGATGCGACCAACGACTTCATCAAGCGCGCGCAGCAGGCGCCTGAACTCGGTCCGTTGTTCACCAGCTATCAGATCAACGTGCCGCAGCTCAACGTCGATCTCGATCGTGTGAAGGCGAAGCAGCTCGGCGTGCCGGTGACCGACGTGTTCAACACGATGCAGGTGTATCTCGGCTCGCTGTACGTGAACGACTTCAACCGCTTCGGGCGCGTGTACCAGGTGCGCGTGCAGGCCGATGCGCCGTTCCGGCAGCGTGCGGACGACATCCTGCAGCTGAAGACGCGCAACGATCGCGGCGAGATGGTGCCGTTGTCGTCGCTCGTCACGGTGACGCCGACGTTCGGCCCGGAAATGGTCGTGCGCTACAACGGTTACACGGCGGCCGACATCAACGGCGGCCCGGCGCCGGGCTTCTCGTCGGGGCAGGCGCAGGCCGCGATCGAGCGCATCGCGCATGAAACGCTGCCGCGCGGCGTGCGGTTCGAGTGGACCGACCTCACGTACCAGCAGATTCTGGCGGGCGATTCGGCGATGTACGTGTTCCCGATCAGCGTGCTGCTCGTGTTCCTCGTGCTGGCCGCGCTGTACGAGAGCCTGACGCTGCCGCTCGCGGTGATCCTGATCGTGCCGATGAGCATTCTGTCGGCGCTCACGGGCGTGTGGCTCACGCAGGGCGACAACAACATCTTCACGCAGATCGGGTTGATGGTGCTGGTCGGGTTGTCGGCGAAGAACGCGATCCTGATCGTCGAATTCGCGCGCGAGCTCGAGCATGACGGACGCACGCCGCTCGAGGCCGCGATCGAGGCGAGCCGGCTGCGGTTGCGCCCGATCCTGATGACGTCGATCGCATTCATCATGGGGGTGGTGCCGCTCGTCACGTCGACCGGCGCCGGTTCGGAAATGCGTCATGCGATGGGTGTCGCGGTGTTCTTCGGGATGCTCGGCGTGACGCTGTTCGGGCTGATGCTGACGCCGGTGTTCTACGTCGTGCTGCGTACGCTCGCGGGCGGCAAGATTCACGTCGCCGGCAAGGATTCGTCGGGGTACGGCGTGCCGGCCCACGGCGTACCGGCTTCGGATGCTTGAGGACAACAAGATGGACAACATGCACAACACGAACGGCCTGCTGCGCATCGCGAAGCTGGCGGCAGCGAGCACTCTGCTCGCGACGCTGCTCGCCGCGTGCGCGGTAGGACCCGACTACAAGCGCCCGGACGTGGCGACGCCCGCGGCGTTCAAGGAAGCGCCGACGCTCGCCGCCGGCGAACAGGCCGGCACGTGGAAGACCGCCGAGCCGGCCGACGCCGAGCATCGCGGCGAATGGTGGAAGGTGTTCGGCGATCCGGTGCTCGACGCGCTGGAGTCGCAGGCGCTCGCCGCGAACCAGAACCTGAAGGCCGCGGCCGCGCGCGTCGAGGAAGCGCGTGCGGCGACCCGCACCGCTCGCTCGCAGTGGTTCCCGCAGGTCGGCGTCGGGTTCGGGCCGACGCGCGAGGGGGCGTCGTCGGCGTCGCAGTTCCAGCCGCAGGGCACGGGGCCGACCAACACGACGCTGTGGCGTGCGCAGGGCACGGTGTCGTACGAGGCCGACCTGTTCGGCCGCGTGAGCCGCAACGTCGAGGCGTCGCGTGCCGACCAGGCGCAGAGCGAGGCGCTGTTCCGTTCGGTGCAGCTCGCGCTGCAGGCGGACGTCGCGCAGAACTACTTCGAGCTGCGCCAGCTCGATTCGGACCAGGATCTGTACCGTCGCACGGTCGAGCTGCGCGAAGAGGCGCTGAAGCTCGTGCAGCGCCGCTTCAACGAAGGCGACATCAGCGAGCTGGACGTGTCGCGTGCGAAGAACGAGCTGGCGAGCGCGCAGGCCGATGCGGTCGGCGTCGCGCGGCGTCGCGCGGCGTCCGAGCATGCGCTCGCGATCCTGCTCGGCAAGGCGCCCGCGGACTTCGCGTTCAAGGAAACGCCGATCGTTCCGGTCGCGGTGAAGATCCCGGCGGGGCTGCCGTCGGCGCTGCTCGAACGCCGCCCGGATGTGGCGGCGGCCGAGCGCGCGATGGCTGCCGCGAACGCGCGGATCGGCCTTGCGAAGTCGGCGTATTTCCCGAAGCTCGATATCACGGGCGCGTTCGGGTATGAGGCGTCGACGCTCGGCGATCTGTTCCTGTGGTCGAGCCGCACGTTCCTGCTCGGGCCGTTCGCCGGCACCGCGCTGACGCTGCCGCTGTTCGACGGCGGACGTCGTGCGGCCGGCGTGCAGCAGGCGCGCGCGCAGTACGACGAGCAGGTCGCGAACTACCGGCAGCAGGTGCTCGTCGCGTTCCGCGAGGTCGAGGACAATCTCGCCGATCTGCGGTTGCTCGACGATCAGATTCGGGCTCAGGATGCCGCGGTCAATGCGTCGCGCCGTTCGGCGACGCTGTCGCGTACGCAGTATCAGGAAGGGGAAGTGGCGTATCTCGACGTGATCGATAGCGAGCGGTCGGTGCTGCAGTCGCAATTGCAGGCGAATCAGTTGACTGGGGCGCAGGCTGTTTCGACCGTCAATCTCATTCGTGCGCTGGGCGGCGGATGGGGACCGGCGCCGACGGCGGTCGGCGATGCGGCGACCGGCAAGGCGGAGGTGGCGGCGCGGTGAGGGGGAGTGGCGGGTGGGGTTCGCTCGCCAGTCTTGAAGTGAAGAAACCCGGTATGCAGGCTTAGGGTTGTGTGCCGGGTTTTTTTGTGGTTCGACGACGGATTGGCGGGGCGTCGCTCGCGATCGGCCATGTCGCTGGCTCGAAAAGCTGAATGGGCGGCTCGCGAGCAAGTCGGCCCGTAATGGCGTAACTATGCGGCCACTGCATTGACTGGAGCGTTCGGATAGCTGAACTGTTGCAGTTCTGGTAACGCTCGCTTCTACCCTTGCGATTCTAGATTTCTGCTTGTTTGTGTTTTAAATCAAAAAATAATCTATTGAACTATTGAGTTGATTTGCGCTGCTATAACTGTCAGCTTTCGAAGCGGATGGGTGTGTCCTATGTTTGAAGCGCATCGGGATCGCGTTAAGTCGCCGTGATGCACTATCAACTTTATTTTGGAGACCGATATGTCTGCGCGAAGCACTGTCGTGAAGTTGCAAAACAATTCGGGGAACACGTTATTCCTGGATCCCGCGTCGATCAACCTGCTGCACGGGGAATGGGTGACATATCCTCCGGAGAAAATCCCGGATGGCCAGACTGGCCAATGGGAAAGCGATTCGGACGGTTTTATGACGGGAACGGAAGGTCAGCTTCAATATCAATTTGCAGACGGCGGCGGTATCGAGAACGTCAGGCTTTACTGGGACAACCCCTATGTCGGAAATAACGGATACTCGATCACCGTTAGTGCCGCGGGTTATAAGGTTGGTTATGACGGTGGCTCCGGGGATAACGCAACCGTCAACTTCTACATCAAGAAGGGCTGACGCCGTGTGAGGCGCTCGCGCCCGTCTCGATGGGGCGCGAGTGCTCGACGGACGTATTGAGGGCTTGGCCGGATCTCGCGCCCTTGGCGATCGGTCGGTTCCAGCCGCGCGCCTGATACCCGGCGCTGTCATTCGAACGGCTGCTGCTTCGCAACGGGAACGTGTCAGCCATCGTTCGTTGGAAACCCGCGTCCGCTGGAACGCTACTGGAAAATTCGATCGCCGCCTGGCAGGTGAGTCATGCGGCTCCGCAATGCCGCCAACTGCTGGTGCCATGACGACGACTTTGCCGCTGACGTTTTCACGCATGGCCTTCATTGCACGTCGCAACTAACGGTCAGTCCTGCCCGCCGACTTCCAATGGCGCGGTGGCGTCCCGCCACGCGCACCGGCAGTGCATGAAGGTCAGCGGTCACGCAGCGAAGGCGACGCCTGCCGCTACGGACGCACCCGCGCAGAACCATCCGCGCCCCTACTCAATCACCGCCGCGCCTCATCCCCGCGTGAAACATCTTCCCCATCAGCCTCGTTCGCATCCCATCCGCTAACCAAACGTCCGCGCAAGATCACACGCGCGCTTTGACGCGTGTGGCGGTCAGGGAAGGACCAGGAGCGTGATTGGATTGGATTTCGCGGCGGCCGTGCGGGCGTGCTTGCGGCGTCGCCGCGCCCCGCGCATAAAGGCTGCCGCGGACAACGCAAAGGGATCCGAAGCGATCGCATGCGGACATGCACATCGTTCGCTTCGGCAACAGCGCGTTCAACGGGCGGCACACACACCGCCCACCCACCTTACGCCGTGACGAACTCGTGCACGTACCGATTGAACACCGCGGGACTCGCCGCATTCATCCCGTGCGACGCACCGGCGACGGTCTGCCGTTGCGCAGCGCCGATCCACTGCGACAGCGTATCGACGTTGTGGCGGAACATCTTCGGGCTGCGTTGTCCGTCGATCAGCAGCGTGCGGCATGCGATATCCGACGCCGTGTGTTGCGAATAAGCGGGCAACGGGTCCTGCAGCTGCTTCGGCAGCGTGCTTGCGTTGTCGATCGCCATCATGCGGAAGCGCGACGTGCTCTTGTTCCACGCACCCGGCATGCTGACCGAGTCGACGAACATCTCGAGGCCGGCTTCCACGTTGCCTGCGCCGATCAGCTTCACGGCTTGCGTGCGCAGCGCGATCGCGGCGGCCGGCAATGCGGCTTCGCGCACGCCCGGCTGTTGCAGCGGGCCGCCGGGATCGGCGAGCGTCAGCGTGTCGACGAGCTGCGGATGCTGGCGCGCGACGTTGAACGCGACGCTGCCGCCGCGTGAATGGCCGACCAGATGAACGGGGCCGAGATCGAGCGCGTCGATGAATTCGGCCAGCTCGTCGACGTGGTTCTGCCAGCTGAACTCGTCCTGGATGCCCGCTTCGACGGCCGGCCAGTAGTGGCTCAGGCTCGGCGCGATGCAGCGGTAGTGCGCCGACAGCGACGCGAGTTGCGGCTCCCAGTAGCGGTAGTCGCACAACGATCCGTGCACGAACACCATCGGCGCGCCGCTGCCCCGCTCGACATACGGCAGGCTGATGCCCGACGAAAGCGTCGCAAATTGCAGGTCCGGGTTGGCGAGCACCGAAGGCTCGATTCGCATGTTCATGACTGAAAACTCAATGGGTGCGTCATCACGCCGCAACTATGCCTCACCGCGACCTGCAAGAAAAACGCATTATTTTCATCGTCACGATCAATTTTATTGATGACAACGCCGAAAACCCTTGTCGCAGCGTGGTACGCACTTCAGCCTTCAATCGTCTGACGGTTTGATTCCGCGCTGAAAGCGAGCGTGTGCGGCCGCGCGGGCGCGCATCGGACGCGACCGCGTGCTGCGCAAAATGAAGGTCGCGCGACGTCGTTCGCGCGTTATCGCGCCGCGGGCGCGGCCAAGGTCCGAAGCTCGCCAGGTAGATCGTTGTCCGCAGCGAATGGCATCGCGAAGTCGAATGCATCGGCGCACATGACGCGCAACGCGTCCGCGACGAACAGGCATTTGACGCGGCCGTCGACCACCGGCATCGCGAGCCACTCGGACCAGTCGCGCGTGACACCGCGCGTCAGATCGCCGCCGATCCGGCCGCGATCCATGCCCGCATACGCGGCCTCATTCCCCGCCGTCGGCGGCCGCATCGCCGCGCGCGGGAATCCGCAGGTTGCGCAGCTTGTGATAGAGCGTCTTCTTCGGCATCCCGAGCGCAACGCTCGCGTCCGCGACGTTGCCGTTGTGACGCCGCAGCATGTCTTCGATCAGCATCCGCTCGAAATACGCCATCTGCTCGGCGAGCGTGCTGCCGGCCGCAGGCGGGCCGCTGGACGACAGCAGGCTGTCGCCGGTCAGCCCGAGCACGAAGCGATCGGCGACGTTCTGCAGCTCGCGCACGTTGCCGGGCCACGCGTGCGTCATCAGTTCGGACACCTGCGCGGCGCTGACGACGGGCGCCGGCTGCCCGAAACGCCGCGCGGCCGCGAGCACGAAATGCTCGAACAGCAGCGGCACGTCCTCGCGCCGCTCGCGCAGCGGCGGCAGCTCGATCTGCGCGACGTTGAGCCGGTACAGCAGGTCCGCACGGAAGCGCCCGTCGGCAGCGAGCTCGGTCAGGTCGGCCTTCGACGCCGCGACGACGCGGCAGTCGACCGGAATCAGCTCGTTCGCGCCGAGCCGCTCGACCACGCGCTCCTGCAGCACGCGCAGCATCTTGATCTGCAGCGGGATCGGCATCGTCTCGATCTCGTCGAGGAACAGCGTGCCGCCGTGCGCCCACTCGATCTTGCCGATGCGCTTCTTGATCGCGCCGGTGAACGCGCCGGCCTCATGGCCGAACAGCTCGCTCTCGAACACCTGCTCGGGCAGACCGCCGCAGTTCAGCGCGACGAAATGCGCGTCGCGCCGTCCGCCGAAGTCGTGCAGGCTGCGGGCGATCAGCTCCTTGCCGGTGCCCGTCTCGCCGGTGATCAGCACCGACACCGACGTGTCGGCGAGCCGCAGGATCTTCTTGCGCACGTCGGCCATCGCCGGCGACTTGCCGAGCACGTACGCGTCGATCCCGTGCCAGTTGTCGAGCGCGGCGCGCAGCCCCTGCACCTCGAGCGTGAGCCGGCGCTTCTCGACGGCCCGCGCGACGCGCCCGGCGATCAGGTCCGACGAGAACGGCTTTTCGATGAAGTCGTACGCGCCGTCGTGCATCGCGCCGACGGCCGTCGAAATGTCGGCGTGACCGCTGATCAGCACGACCGGAATCTGCGCGTCGACGGCCATCACGCGCTCGAGCAACTGCAGCCCGTCGATGCCGGGCATCCGCACGTCCGACACGATGACGACCGGTGCGCCGGGCGCGACGTGCGCGAGCGCGTCAGCGGCCGATGCGAACGCGTCGACCGGGAAGCCGGCGAGCGCGACGGCCTGCTCGACGCCGATGCGCACGTTCTCGTCGTCCTCGACGACGAGCACGCGGATCTCATGTTCCATGCTCTGTCCTTTGTGGCGGCGTCGCCGCCGCGAATTCGATGATGAACTGCGCGCCGCCTTCGTCGCGGTTCGCCGCGGCGATCCGCGCGCCGAACGCGTCGACGATGCGCGACGTGATCGCCAGGCCGAGCCCGAGCCCCTGGCCGCGCGGCTTGGTCGTGACGAACGGCTCGAACAGGTGCGGCAGCACGTCGGGCGCGATGCCGGCGCCGCTGTCGGCCACGGTCAAGCGCACGCGGCCGGCGTCGTCCGGCCCGCTCGCTTCGATGACGATGCGCCGCACCGGCGCGTCGCGCACGGCGTCGAGCGCATTGCCGAGCAGGTTCACGATCACCTGCTGTAACTGGCTCGATTCGGCGGACACCGTCGTGCCCGGCGCGATGTTCACGTCGAGCTGCACGCCTTCGTCGCGGATCCGCGCTTCGTAGATCAGCCGCGCATGCGCGATGGCTTCGTTCAGCGATACGGCGACGCGCTCGACGTCGGGCTTGCGCGCGAAGGTCTTGAGCTCGCCGGTGAGCACGGCCATGCCGTCGACCAGCTTGCCGATCCGTTCGAGGTTCGCGAGCGCCGGTGCCGGCTGGCCGCGCTCGAAGAACGTGCGCGCGTTGTCGCACAGCGTGCGGATCGCGACGAGCGGCTGGTTCAGCTCGTGCGTGAGGCCGGCCGCCATCTGCCCGAGCACCGCGAGCTTGCCCGCGTGCACGACTTCCTGTTGCGAATCGCGCAGCCGCTGCTCGGTGCGCTCGCGCTCGACGATCTCGCGCTGCATCCGCTCGTTCGCGGCCGTCAGCGCGGCCGTGCGCTGCGCGACGGTCAGCTCGAGCCGGTCGTTCGCGCGGCGCAGCGCGTCCTGCGCGTTCAGCCGCGCGACGATGGCGCGGCGCCGCTGGATCGCGTAGCCGGCCAGCAGCGCCGCGATCAGGAACGCGCCGGTGACGAACACGAACGCCGTCTGCTGCTGGCGGCGCGCGCTCGCGATATCGAGCAGCACCATCAACGAATCGCCGGCCTGCGGCGCGGGGCGTGACATCACGAGATAACGCGTGGTGCGGCCGGCGCGGCGCGGATCGGGAAAGGTGCCGAACCACGCGGCCGAGCTGCGGTCGCCGATGCGGCGGTACGGCAGCGCGTCGACGGTGCGGCCCGCGTACTGGCGCGACGCCTGGATGTCGCGCTGCTGCTGCGCGGTGATCGGGCGCAGCGCGGTGAATTTCCACGCGGGCTCGGTCGAGATCACGACCACGCCGTTGCCGTCCACCACCATCGCGGCGACGCCCGGCGCGCGCCACGCGGATTCGAGCGGGTCGACGCTGATCTTCACCGCCGCCACGCCGATCGGCACGCCGTCGTCGCGTACCGCGCTGGCGAAGTAGACGCCCGGCACGCCGGTATTGGTGCCGATCCCGAAGAAGCGGCCGCTGCCGCGCGCGAGCGCGTCCTTGAAGTACGGCCGGTACGACACGTTCGTGCCGACGAAGCTGATCGTCTCGTTCCAGTTGCTCGCGGCGATCACCTCGCCGCGCAGGTCGATCACGTCGACGGCGCCGCTGCCCGCGTCGCGGTTCACGGCTTCGAGATAGGTGTTCACCGCATGCACGAGCGCGGGCGCATCGTGCGGCGTGGCCTTCAGCAGCGCGCGCACGCCGTCCTGGCGCGCGACCAGCGCGGGCAGGATCTCGAAGCGGCCGAGTTCGCTCTTCAGGCTCGATGCATAGAGGTCGAGCCGGTGCGCGCCGGTTTCCTCCAGCGCGTCGATCGCGCGTTCCCACGCGAAATCGACGGCCGCGCCCGCCACGCCGACATACAGCGCGGCGGCCGACACCCAGCCCCACCACGGGATACCTTTGAAGCTCTTCTGCACGTTCGCCCTCATCGATGCCGCGCTACCGGCCGTCCGTTAGCGGTCCTCCGCTACCGGCTCTTTGCTGCCGGCTCCCCGCCAGGCCGCTTCCAAACGACGCCTCGAAACGACACTTCCAAACGACGCGCGCCGCACACCGGCAAAGCCGGCGGCGGCGCGTGCGAAGCGGCCGGCGCGCTCGCGCGCGCAGCGCTGCGTTATCCGAAGTGTGCGACCAGGATCAGCGTCACGGTCACGACGATCGCGCCGCCGATGCGCGTCGCGATCTGCGCGAACGGCATCAACTGCATGCGGTTCGCGGCGGTCAGGATCGCGACGTCGCCGGTGCCGCCCTGGCCGCTGTGGCAGGCGTTCACGATTGCGGTGTCGATAGGGTACATCTTCAGCAGGCGGCCGACCACGAAACCGGTGCCCATCAGCGTCGCGACGGTCGACACGATCGTGATCACGTTGACCACCGTGAACGCGGCGGTCAGCTTGTCCCACGGCGTCATCGCGACGCCGATCGCGAACAGCAGCGGATAGGTGACGGCCGTCGAGAAGAACTTGTAGACGACGAACGCGCCTTCCTGCAGCGGCGGCGACACCGCGCGCGCGAGCTTCACGAGCACCGCGAGGAACAGCATCGCAACCGGCGCGGGCAGCCCGAACAGCTTGTGCGCCATCAGGCCGACGAGGTACAGCGTGATCGCGGTGATGCCGGCGCCCGCGATGTGCGTGACGTCGACGTGGCCGCGGATCTCCTCGTTCTCGGGCGTCATGTCGCCGCTTTCGCCGACCTGCAGGCGGCCGTTGCCGGTCAGGTGCGGCAGCCGCTTGCCGAGCATGTCGAGCGCGCCCGACAGGATGATCGCGGTCAGGCTGCCGAGCATCACCGACGGCAGCACCATCGCGAACATCTCGCCCTGCGGCAGGTGCATCAGTTCCGAATAGCCGATCGACAGCGGAATCGCGCCCTCGCCGACGCCGCCCGCCATGATCGGTACGACGATGTACAGCAGCGTGTGGCGTGCGCCGAGGCCGAGCGCGGTGCCGACCGCCGTGCCGACGATCGCGGCCGCGATCGAGCCGGCCGCGAGCGGCACGAAGATCTTCACGAAGCCCTGGATCAGCACGCGCCGGTCCATGCTCAGGATGCTGCCGACGATGATCGACGCGATGAACAGGTACAGGAAGTTGGTGGATTTCGTGAATTCGACGGTGAGGTTTAGCACCGGCTTCGGCAGCACGTGGTAGTAGGTGAGCGCCGACGGCACGAAGGTCGCGAAGATCGCGGCCGCGCCGATGTTGCGCAACAGCGGCAGCCGCTTGCCGAGCTCGGCGCAGGTGAAGCCGAAGAACGCCAGCACGGCGATCGCCATCGAGATTTCGCCGGGCACCTTGCCGGTCACCACGAACCCGACGATCAGCGCGAACAGGATCACGTAGATCGGCAGCGGGATGATGCCGATGCGGATTTCCATCAGCTTCCACCAGCCGTGCGGCCAGAAGCGCTCGCGCGTGGCGGGGCTGGCGTGGGCAACCGGCTCGGGATGCGATGGCGTATGGATAGAGGTCTGCAAGACGTGTCTCCTGATGTTGGAATGCCTGCATGGCTTCGCGGCATCGTGTGCCGTCTGTAACGCAACCGTCGTGCCAGAAATTCGGCCTGCCCGATTTTTCGCAAGCCGTTGATTCCAAAGGATTCGTTTCGTCAGCTGAAATCTCGGCCGCGCTCGCGTGGCCGAGATTTCGGAATTCGCGCCGCGCGCAGGCCGAGATTTCAGCCGGCGGCGTGCGCTCGTGCGTGCGGCCCCGCGCTTGCGGACCGCGATCGCGCCATATCGCCACGCGCGATTTTCTTCGCACAATCGCTTCGTAGACCGCCCATCCGCCGCTCTCTATCATCGGCTGATCCTTTTCCGATGTGACGACCACCTCCGGAGAACGCCCGCGCGTTCGCCGCGGCGTCGCTCATCCGTCGCTACCGTCTTTGCCCAGGAGAGTGGTTTCCATGCTGCATGCCGTTTTTTCCGCCCGCTTTTCCCCCGGCCGCGCGGCTCGCGTGCTGGCCGCAGCGCTGCTCGGCGTCGTGCTGCTCAACGGCGCGCGCGCCGACACCGCGCCGCTGAAGGTGGGCCTCTCCACGAGCCCGCAGATCGAAGCGCTGAAGATCGCCGCGAAGGAGGCGAAGGCGCAGGGCCTCGACGTGCGGATCGTCGAGTTCACCGACTGGAATACGCCGAACGCGGCGCTCGCGAACAAGGACATCGACGTCAACTACTTCCAGCACATCCCGTTTCTCGAGAACGCGAAGAAGCAGGGCGGATACGACTTCGTCGCGATCGCGCCGGGCACGATCATGAAGATCGGCCTCTATTCGAAGAAGGTGAAGCGCTTCGACGAACTGAAGGACGGCGCGCGCGTCGCGATCGCCAACGACCCGGTCAACGGCGGGCGCGGCCTGTTGCTGCTGCAGCGCGCGGGGCTCGTCACGCTGAAGCCCGGCGTCGACTACCGCGCGACCACGCGCGACATCGTGTCGAACCCGAAGCATCTGAAGATCATCCCGCTCGAGGCGTCGCAGCTCGCGCGCTCGCTCGACGACGTCGACCTCGCGCAGGGCTACCCGAGCTTCATCAAGCTCGCCGGCACGGCCGACCCGAACAGCGCGCTGCTGTTCGACGGCACCGAGAACAAGAGCTTCGCGCTCCAGTGGGTCGTGCGGCCCGACAGCGTGAACGACCCGCGCATCCGCAAGTTCATCGCGATCTATCAGCACTCGCCGGCCGTGCGCCGCGCGCTCGACGACGCGTTCGGCTCGCTGTACGCGATCGCCTGGTGACGGAGACGACATGACGACCGCCAACCGCAAGAAGATCCTGCTCAACGCGTTCAACATGAACTGCGTCGGGCACATCAACCACGGGCTGTGGACCCATCCGCGCGACCGCTCCGCGCATTACACCGATCTCGACTACTGGACCGATCTCGCGCAGACGCTCGAGCGCGGCAAGTTCGACGGGATCTTTCTGGCGGACATCGTCGGCGTCTACGACGTGTACGGCGGCGGCCCCGACGCCGCGCTGCGCGAATCGGTGCAGGTGCCGGTGAACGATCCGCTGCTGCTCGTGCCCGCGATGGCGCAGGTCACGCGGCATCTCGGCTTCGGCGTGACCGCGAACCTGACCTACGAGCCGCCTTATCTGTTCGCACGCCGGATGTCGACGCTCGATCACCTGACGAAGGGGCGCGTCGGCTGGAACATCGTGACCGGCTATCTCGACAGCGCCGCGCGCGGCATGGGCCTCGCGCAGCAGATCGGCCACGATGATCGCTACGAGCGCGCGGACGATTACATGGAGGTCGTCTACAAGCTGTGGGAGCAGAGCTGGGACGACGACGCGGTGATCCGCGATGCGCACGCGCGCGTGTTCGCGCGGCCCGACAAGGTGCGGCGCGTGAAGCACGACGGGCCGTTCTATTCGGTCGATGCGATCCATCTGAGCGAGCCGTCGCTGCAGCGCACGCCGGTGCTGTATCAGGCCGGTTCGTCGGCGCGCGGCGTCGAATTCGCCGCGCGCCACGCCGAATGCGTGTTCGTGAACGGCCAGAGCAAGGCGGCTGCGCGCGCGGCCGTGCTCGATATTCGCGCGGCCGCCGCACGCCAGGGCCGCGACCCGGCGTCGATCCGGATTTTCGCCGGCGTGAGCGTCGTGACCGCCGAGACCGAGCGGCTCGCGCGCGAGAAGTTCGACGAGTACCGGCGCTATGCGAGCGCGGAAGCGGGCCTCGCCCATTTCGCCAGCTCGACCGGCATCGACTTCGCGAA
The DNA here is from genome assembly GCF_013822785.1 of Burkholderia sp. MBR-1. Classification (NCBI taxonomy): domain Bacteria; kingdom Pseudomonadati; phylum Pseudomonadota; class Betaproteobacteria; order Burkholderiales; family Burkholderiaceae; genus Burkholderia; species Burkholderia sp. MBR-1. The sequence continues at coordinate 1,725,911 of NZ_CP053610.1, read as the reverse complement.
GTACGGCCTCGACGAGCCGATCTCGTATGTGAAGACCGATTCGATCCAGTCGGCCGTCGACGCGATCTCGCGCAAGAGCACGAGCGGCACGTGGACCGTGCGGCGCATGCTCGAGCAGATGTCGCTCGGCGGACGCTACGCGCCGATCGTCGGAGCGCCGTCGCAGGTCGCGGACGAGTTGCAGGCGTGGATCGACGAGACGGGCATCGACGGCTTCAACCTGACGCGCACCGTGATGCCCGAATCGTTCGTGGATTTCGTCGACTGGGTCGTGCCCGAGTTGCAGAACCGCGGCGTCTACAAGGAAGACTACGATCCCGCGCCGACGCTGCGCGAGAAGCTGTTCGGCGCCGGCGCGCGGCTGCCCGCCTGGCACACCGGTGCGCGGCACCGGCCGGCCGCCGCGGTGGCGGCGGCGGAAGCCGCGCATGCATGAACGTGACGGAGCGAAGCGATGACGCAATGGTTCGATCCGCCGGGATTCATCGACGCGACGGCGGCGCGCGCGAGCGCAAACGCGCATGCAGCGGCCGCCGACGAAGCGGGCGCAATCGCCGCGGCCGTCTCGTTCGACCGCGTCGGCAAGGTGTTCGCGACGCCGCGCGGCCACGCCGCCGCGCTGCGCGACGTGACGCTCGACGTGCGACGCGGCGAGGTGTTCGGCATCATCGGCCGCAGCGGCGCCGGCAAGTCGACGCTGCTGCGGCTCGTGAACGGCCTCGAACGCGCGAGCTCGGGCAGCGTGCGCGTGCACGGCGTCGAGGTCGGCACGCTCGACGACGACGGGCTCGTCGCGCTGCGCCGCCGCACCGGCATGGTGTTTCAGCATTTCAACCTGCTGGCCGCGAAAACCGTGTTCGAGAACGTCGCGCTGCCGCTGAAGATCGCCGGTGTGCCGAAGGCTGAGCGCGTGCGCAAGGTCGATGCGCTGCTCGAACTCGTCGGGCTCGCCGCGAAGCGCGACGCGTATCCGGCGAGCCTGTCGGGCGGCCAGAAGCAGCGCGTCGGAATCGCGCGGGCGCTGGTGCACGATCCGGAGGTGCTGCTGTGCGACGAGGCGACGTCGGCGCTCGATCCCGAAACGACGCAGTCGATCCTCGCGCTGCTCGCCGACATCAATCGCCGTCTCGGCCTGACGATCGTGCTGATCACGCACGAGATGGAGGTGATCCGAGCGGTGTGCGACACGGTCGCGGTGATCGAGCAGGGCGAGGTGGTCGAAACGGGCGCGGTGTGGCGCGTGTTCGGCAAGCCGCGCCATGGCGCGACGCGCGCGCTGCTCAGCACGCTCGTGCACGACCTGCCGGCCGAACTCGCCGCGCGCGTGCAGCCGTTGCCCGAGCACGCGGCGTTGCCCGACGGCGCGCAGATCGTGCTCGACATCCGCTATACGGGCGAGAGCGCCGGCGAGCCGGATCTCGGCGCGCTCGCGGCCGCGCTCGGCGGCGCCGTGCGCTTTCTGCACGGCGGGATCGAGCGGATCCAGGGACATGCACAGGGGCGCCTCGTGATTGCGGCGCAGCCGCGCGCGGCCGAACCCGGCGAGCCGCCTGCCGGCCCGCGCACGGTCGCCGCGTTGCTCGAACGCGCGCGCCGGCACGCGAACCACGCGGAGGTGCTCGGCTATGTTTGAGCTGTGGTGGCCCGAACTGCTCGACGCGATCCGCGACACGCTGTCGATGGTCGCCGCGTCGGCCGCGATCGCGGCGCTGGCCGGCATTCCGCTCGCGGTGGTGCTGGTGACGACCGCGCCCGGCGGCATCTACGAACGGCGCGCCGCTAACGCGGTGCTCGGCGCGCTCGTCAACGTGTTCCGCTCGACGCCGTTCATCATCCTGCTCGTCGCGCTGTTGCCGTTCACGCGCGTGCTGATCGGCACGACGATCGGCGTGTGGGCGGCCGTCGTGCCGCTGTCGATCGCAGCGATTCCGTTCTTCGCGCGGATCGCCGAAGTGAGCCTGCGCGAGGTCGATCGCGGGCTGATCGAGGCCGCGCTCGCGATGGGCGCGAAACGCCGCCACATCGTGTGGCACGTGCTGCTGCCGGAGGCGCTGCCCGGCATGCTCGGCGGCTTCACGATCACCGTCGTCGCGCTGATCGGCTCGACCGCGATGGCGGGCGCCGTCGGCGCGGGCGGGCTCGGCGACCTCGCGATCCGCTACGGCTATCAGCGCTTCGACACGACGGTCATGGTGACCGTGATCGCGATCCTGATCGCACTCGTTTCGGCCGTGCAATTCACGGGCGACCGCCTGGTGCGGCGCGTGGCCCGGCGTACCTGAGCGGCGCCGCGCGCGTCCGCTCGTTTCATTGAAGACCCTGAGAGAACGATACCCATGAACTTACCCATCGGCGCACCGCGCGACTGGAACGGACAATTCGAGGAAGCGCTGTTTCTCGACGTGGCGCGACGCCATCGTCCGGGCTTCCCCGACAAGCTGGCGACGCCGCCGCGCGAGCCGCACGGCGACGACGAACTGGCTGCCGTGGCCGACTACTACACGAAGATGGCGTCGCACGACCTGTTCATCGTGCAGGTCGTCGCGAAGGCGATCGACACGCTGTTTCGCGACGATCCGCATTTCCAGCTGATCCTGTCGCGCCAGCTCGGCGACGACGGCGCGCACGCGGTGATCGGCCGCGAGCGCGTGACCGAGCTGACCGGCCGCGATCCGCTGGCCGAGGTTGCGCGGCTCGTCGATGCGCACTGGGCGCGCATCGGCGACATCGCGGTGCGCGACGTCGCGGGCTTCCTCGCGTTCGAATGGCATTACGAGCTGCACATCCTCGCGAAGCTGTGGATTCAGCGCAAGACCGGCCGCATCGCCGACGGCGCGATGCGCGAGCATGGCGAGAACCGCATCCGGCCCGACGAGGAGTGGCATCGCGTGCAGATCGTGCAGTGGTGGTTCGACAAGCTGGCGGCGCTGCCGGCTGCCGAGCGCGAGGCGCTGATCGACCGCGTGATCGCAGCCGACGAGGAAACGCAGGCGCGCCTCGACGGCTATCTGCACGACGAGTACGCGCATACCGCGCACGTGTTCGGCGCGGATATCGCCGAGTACCGCGCGATCTACGACGACTGGCGGCGCGAAATCCTGGCGCGGCTGACCGGGCGCCGGCTCGATGCGCTCACGCCGCTGTCACGCGACGTCGTTGCGCGCGAAACCATCGTTGCGGAAGCCGTCGCATGAACGATCCGCGTGGCCCGGCGACGTTCGCGCCGGATACCGACGAGCGCGCCCACGCCGACGCGGCGCTCGATCGCGCGCTCGATGCGCTGCGCGAGACGGCCGTCGCGCGCGACCGCACCGGCGGTCATGCGGCCGATGCGAAGCAGCGGCTTGCCGACGCGGGCGTGCTGACGCTCGCGGTGCCGCGCGAATTCGGCGGGCAGGAGGCCGAATGGCCGGCCGTCTACGACACGATCCGGCGGATCGCGCGCGTCGACAGCGCGCTCGCGCATCTGGTCGGGTTCCAGGCGCTGCAGGTGGTGAGCGTCGACGTGTGGGGCAATGCGGCACAGCGCGAGCGCTATCTGCGCGGCACGGTCGAGCATCGCTGGTGGTGGGGCAATGCCGTCAATCCGCTCGACACGCGGCTCGCTGCAACCGCGTTGCCGGACGGCGGCTACCGGCTCGACGGCGTGAAGGGCTTCTGTTCGGGCACGCGCGGCTCGCAGCGGATGACGGTGTCCGCGCACGATCCGGCCACCGGCCGCCCGGTGTTCGGCGTGGTGCCGACTGCGCGCGACGGAATCGCCGTCAACGACGACTGGGACCCGATCGGCCAGCGGCAGACGGATAGCGGCAGCGTGCAGTTCGACGGCGTGCGGCTCGCGCCGGACGAGGTGCTGCATCGCTCCGAAACGCCGCCGACGCCGCACGCGACGCTGCGCACGCTGGTGTCGCAACTGGTGCTGACGAACCTGTTCGTCGGCCTCGCGCAAGGTGCGCTCGCGGAGGCGCGCGATTACGTGCTGACGCACGGCCGGCCGTGGATACATGCGGGCGTCGCGCAGGCGGGCGACGATCCTTATACGCTGCAACGCTTCGGCGAGATGCACGTGCAGGCGGTCGCGGCGGCGTCGCTCGCCGATCGCGCGGCTCTCGACCTGCAGCGCGCATGGACGCTGCGCGACGCGTTGAGCGCGAACCAGCGCGCGGAAGTGGCGATCGCGGTGTCGAACGCGAAGATCGTCGCGCAACGCGCGGCGCTCGCGAACGGCGAGGCGTTGTTCGATGCGTGCGGCGCGCGTGCGACGGCCGCGTCGCTCGGCCTCGACAGATTCTGGCGCAACGCGCGCACGCATACGCTGCACGATCCGCTCGACTACCGGCTGCGCGACGTCGGGAGGTTCGCGCTGACCGGTGAGTTGCCGCAGGCGTCGCTCTATACGTGACGACGGTGGGGGACGCTCGCGTGTGCCGGTTGTCGATGGCGTGGCGGCGAGCCGGGACGCGACCGCGTGAACGAACATGCGTTACGCGATTCGCGGGCGCCGTGTGTGATCGCTGTCGCGGGCCGTTCCGCACACCAAGTCAGCCGCTCGACGTTCGCGCAAGATGCGCCGTGTCACATGTCGGGACCGACGCGCCGCGCGACTACAGCCGCGCCGGCCCGCCCGCTCACTGCGCCGCCAGCGTATCGGCCAGTGCGCGCATCGCGTCAGCCGTCTGCGGGTTCGCCGGGAAAAACGCCTCGATCGCAAGCTCCGACAGCGTGACGTCGACCGGCGTGCCGAATACCGTCGTCGTGCTGAAGAACGTCAGCTCGCCGCCGCTTGCCGTGCGCAGCCGCAGCGGGACGGCGATGTCCGCGTAGTCGGTACGCGGCTGCGCGTCGTCGGGCTGGCCGGCCGGCGCCGGATACGCCGCCAGTTCATCGCGCAGCGTGTGCAGCGTGCGGTCGCCGCTCGCGTCGATCTGCCGTTGCAGCCGATGCAGGATGTGCGCGCGCCATTCGTGCCAGTTGACGATCTGCGCTGCGAGGCCGTCCGGATGCAGGCTGAGCCGCAACACGTTGACGGGCGGCTGCAGCAGCGCGGGATCGGCTTGCTCGACCAGCGCGCCGAGCATCCGGTTCGCGGCGAGCAGCATCCAGTGGCGATCGACCGCGAGCGCCGGATACGGCTCGTGGCCGCGCAGCACGGCTTCGACTGCATGCCGAGCGGCATCCAGTTGCGGATCGGAGAATGGTCGCTCGCGAAACAGCGGCGCGTAGCCGGCTGCGACGAGCAGCGCATTGCGTTCGCGCAGCGGGACGTCGAGGCGCTCGGCCAGATGCAGCACCATGTCGCGGCTCGGCTGCGCGCGGCCCGATTCGACGAAGCTCAGGTGCCGCGCGGAGACCTCGGCTTCCAGCGCGAGCGCCATCTGGCTCAGGCGGCGGCGTTGCCGCCAGGTGCGCAGCAACGGGCCGATGCCGGACGCGCGGCCGGCGGACGACGGGAGCGAGTGGAGGGCGACGGTCGAGTTCATGGGGGCGATGATAGGCAATCCCGCGCGCGCCGGGTATTACCTGCGAGGTAAGCGTTGGGGCTACGCGGGCTGCGGCGGGCGCCGGAGCGGTGGAGGCGAAGCACCCGAAGCACCCGAAGCACCCGAAGCACCCGAAGCACCCGAAGCACCCGAAGCACCCGAAGCACCCGAAGCACCCGAAGCACCCGAAGCACCCGAAGCACCCGAAGCACCCGAAGCACCCGAAGCACCCGAAGCAATTCCCACACGCCCCCGCCGCCTCACCAGCCCCCGATCACACAGCCCAGCGCCTCTAGCCACCGCCCATCAAGCATCGCGATGACGCAGCTCGACGCGCTTGATGTCCTTCACGATCACGAGATAGCTGAGCACCGTGACCAGCGCATTGAGCCCGACGAACACGAGCGCGCCGTTGAACGAACCGCTCGCGCCGACCAGATAGCCGATCGCGATCGGCGCGACGATGCCGGCCGTATTGCCGAACATGTTGAACAGGCTGCCGGACAGGCCGATCGCTTCCTTCGGCGCGGTGTCCGCGACGACGGCCCAGCCGAGCGAGCCGATGCCCTTGCCGAAGAACGACACGGCCATCAGCGCGATCACCAGCGCTTCGCTGTCGACGTAATTGCAGCCGATGATGACCATCGACAGCAGCATCCCGCCGACGATCGGAATCTTGCGTGCGAGCGTCAGCGATACGCCGCGGCGGATCAGTGTGTCGGACAGCATCCCGCCCAGCACGCCGCCGAGGAAGCCGCAGATCGCCGGCAGCGACGTCATGAAACCGGCTTTCAGCAGCGACATCCCGCGCGCCTGCACGAGATAGATCGGGAACCAAGTGAGGAAGAAATAGGTGAGCACGTTCACGCAGTACTGGCCCAGATAGACGCCGAGCAACATCCGGTTCGACAGCAGCTGGCGCACGTAGTACCAGCCGGCGACGCGGCTGCCGCCCGACGCCGTGCCGTTGCCGCGCGACGTGGTGCGCACGAGGCCGCCGCCTTGCTCGATGTGCTCGAGTTCCGCGCGGTTCACGGCCGGATGGTCGACCGGGTCCTTCATCACGCGCAGCCACAGGCACGCGAGCGCGATGCCGGCGAGCCCGAGCCACAGATACACGTGATGCCAGCCGTACGCGTGCGTGAGCCACGCCATCAGCGGCGAGAACACCACCGCCGCGAAATACTGCGCGGCGTTGAAGATCGCCGACGCCGTGCCGCGCTCCGCGGTCGGGAACCAGCTCGCGACGACCTTCGCGTTGGCGGGGAACGCGGGCGCTTCGGCGATGCCCACCGCGAAGCGCATCGCGAACAGCGCGGCCACCGCGAACGCCGCGCTGCCGCCCAGACCGATCGTGCTTTGCAGCAGCGTGAACGCCGACCACAGGAAGATGCTCGCCGCATAGACGCGCCGCGCGCCGAAGCGGTCGAGCAGCCAGCCGCTCGGCAATTGCGCGAGCACGTACGCCCAGCTGAACGCCGAGAAGATGTAGCCCATCGTCACCGGATCGATGCCGAAAGCCTTGCGGATCGGCGTGCCGGTGATCGACAGCGTCGCGCGGTCGGCGTAGTTGAGCGTCGTGACGACGAACAGCATCGCCAGAATCCAGTAGCGCACGGCGGTGCGGCGCGCGCTGCCGGCGAGGTCGATGGGGAGATCGCGAGAGGAGGTTCGATGGGTCACTTTAAATGTACGTCGTCGTATGACATAGGCGGGAGTTTATGGGGAACGGTCCAATACATAAACTTCGGGTTTTCCCTTTGATGACTGTCACAGAGTGTGGGAAGTGGCCGGATAGCTTGGCCTAGATTGGCCTGGCGGTGTATCGTGCGCGCCTTCGCAGGCGGCGCGATCGGCAGTGCGTCGTCAGCAGACATCGTATCTGTTGAGATACAATGAGCGCACCATTCCCGAACGAACACGGAGCACACCCATGCAACTGACTGGAGAGATGCTGATCGGCGCCGACGCGGTGGCCGGCTCGGCCGGTACCTTGTACGCATTCGATCCGACCAAGGGCGCGCAGATCGACACGCCGGCGTTCGGCGTCGCGTCGCCGGCCGACGTCGACCGCGCGTGCGAGCTGGCGCGCGACGCGTTCGATGCGTACCGCACCCAGCCGCTCGCCGTGCGTGCGGCGTTTCTGGAAGCGATCGCCGACGAAATCGTCGCGCTCGGCGACGCGCTGATCGAACGCGCGCACGCCGAAACGGGGCTGCCCGTGGCCCGCTTGCAAGGCGAGCGCGGCCGCACCGTCGGCCAGCTGCGGCTGTTCGCGCGCGTGGTGCGCGACGGGCGCTTCCTCGCCGCGTCGATCGACCCGGCGCAGCCGGCGCGCACGCCGCTGCCGCGCTCCGATCTGCGGCTGCAGAAGGTCGCGCTCGGGCCCGTGGCCGTGTTCGGCGCGAGCAACTTCCCGCTCGCGTTCTCGGTGGCCGGCGGCGATACGGCGTCCGCGCTCGCGGCCGGCTGTCCGGTGATCGTCAAGGCGCACGAGGCGCATCTCGGCACGTCCGAGCTGGTCGGTCGCGCGATCCGCGCGGCGGCCGCCAAATGCGGGATGCCGGCCGGCGTGTTCTCGCTGCTGGTCGGCCCCGGCCGCGTGATCGGCGCGCAGCTCGTCAGCCATCCGGCGATCCAGGCAGTCGGTTTCACCGGATCGCGGCAGGGCGGGATGGCGCTCGTGCATCTCGCGAACGCACGCGCACAGCCGATCCCCGTCTACGCCGAAATGAGCAGCATCAATCCGGTCGTGCTGTTCCCGGCCGCGCTGGCTGCGCGCGGCGATGCGATCGCGGCCGGCTTCGTCGACTCGCTGACGCTCGGCGTCGGCCAGTTCTGCACGAACCCCGGCCTCGTGCTCGCGATCGACGGTCCCGATCTCGACCGCTTCGAAACCGTCGCCGCGCAGGCGCTCGCGAAGAAGCCGGCCGGCGTGATGCTGACGCGCGGCATCGCCGACGCGTATCGCAACGGCCGCGGCAAGCTGGCCGAACTGGCCGGCGTGCGCGAGCTGGGCGCCGGCGAAGCGCCGCAGACCGAATGCCAGGCGGGCGGCGCACTGTACGAAGTCGCCGCGCAAGCGTTCCTCGCCGAGGAGGCGTTCAGCCACGAGGTGTTCGGGCCGGCGTCGCTGGTCGTGCGTTGCCGCGATCTCGACGAAGTCGCGCGCGTGCTCGAGGCGCTCGAGGGGCAGTTGACGGCCACGCTGCAGATCGACGCCGACGACAAGCTGCTCGCGCGCCGCCTGCTGCCGGTTCTCGAACGCAAGGCCGGGCGCCTGCTGGTCAACGGCTATCCGACCGGCGTCGAAGTGTGCGACGCGATGGTGCACGGCGGCCCGTTCCCGGCGACGTCGAATCCTGCCGTCACGTCGGTCGGCGCGACCGCGATCGAGCGGTTCCTGCGGCCCGTGTGCTACCAGGACTTCCCGGACGATCTGCTGCCCGAAGGGTTGCAGGAAAGCAATCCGCTCGCGATTCCGCGTCTGCGGGACGGCAAGGCGGAGTGACGCGGCCGCGGCCCCGCGCGGATGCGCGGGCCGCCATGCCGGAACGGAAAAGCGGACGCGGCCGGCTGGCCGCGTCCGCTTTTTGTTGGTCGTCGCCGGGGCGGTTTCAAACCAGTGATGGAATGGGCGCGCCGGGTGCCGCAGCAGCGGCGCATGCGGACGGAATCTGCGCATCGGCAGCGCTGCCGCCGGCCCATCGCACGCTGCGCCGCTCCAAACGACAGCGGCCGGCAAGCGCCGGCCGCAAAACAGTCGAGCAACTTCACGACGGCGGCCGGCACGACGCCGGCCGCCCGCCGCGCTTACTGCGGGCCCATCTTCTTGATCAACACGTCGAGCTCGGCCATTTCGTCGTCGGTGAGATCGATCAGCGGTGCGCGCACCGGGCCGGCGTCGTGGCCGACCAGCTTCGCACCTGCCTTCACGATGCTCACCGCGTAGCCCGCGCGGCGGTTGCGGATCTTCAGGTAGGGCAGGAAGAACTCGTCGATCAGGCGGCCGACCGTCGCGTGGTCGTCCTTCGCGATCGCTTCGTAGAACGCCATCGCCGTCTTCGGGATGAAGTTGAACACGGCCGACGAGTACACCGGCACGCCGAGCGCCTTGTACGCGGCTGCGTACACTTCCGCCGTCGGCAGGCCGCCGAGGTACGCGAAGCGGTCGCCGAGACGGCGGCGGATCGTGACCATGCTCTCGATTTCGCCGACGCCGTCCTTGAAGCCGATCAGGTTCGGGCAGCGGTCGGCCAGGCGCTCGAGCATGTCCGCATTGAGCTTCGAATTCGCGCGGTTGTACACCACGACGCCGATCTTCAGCGCGCGGCACACCTGCTCGACGTGCTCGGCGATGCCTTCCTGGCTCGCTTCGGTCAGGTAGTGCGGCATCAGCAGCACGCCGCTCGCGCCGAGGCGCTCGGCTTCCTGCGCATATTCGATCGCGACGCGCGTCGCGCCGCCGGCGCCGGCCAGGATCGGCACCTTGCCCTTGCAGGTTTCGGTCGCGACGCGAATCACGTCCGAATACTCGCGCTGCGTGAGCGAGAAGAATTCACCGGTGCCGCCCGCGGCGAACAGCGCGGTCGCGCCATACGGCGCGAGCCACTCCAGACGCTCGGCATAGGTGGACGGCCGGAAGTTGCGTTGTTCGTCGAAGTCCGTCAGCGGAAACGACAGCAGGCCGTGGGAGATGATCTGTTTGAGTTCTTGCGGTGAAGTCATGGTTGGGTCGTCCGTCTAGCGCGAGTGCTGGGTTCGTCGGGCACGCCATCCGAGCCGTAGTGGCGATGTCGTTGTATGTCATCGTACAACGCACGAATGCACTGCGCAAGCGGTTTGCTGATCTGTCAACGCTAGGGTCTATCCGGATAAGGGTTTACGCAACATCCCGGCGGATCGATGAATGTCGTATGATGACTAACGATTAAATTGGTGGCTTCCCAGGAATTCCGATGACTGCTTCCCCTCTCTACATTCGCGTGCATCCGGACGACAACGTCGCGATCGTGGTCAACGATGGCGGCCTGCCCGAGGGCGCGACGTTCGCCGACGGGCTGACGTTGCGCGAACGCGTACCGCAAGGGCACAAGGTCGCGCTGACCGATCTCGCGGCCGGCGCGCCGGTGGTCCGCTACAACGTCGTGATCGGCTATGCGCTGACCGACTTGCCGCGCGGCAGCTGGGTGAACGAGCGCACGATGCGCATGCCCGAGCCGCCGGGGCTCGACGACCTGCCGCTCGCCACGCGCGCCGCGCCGCCGCTCGCGCCGCTCGACGGCTATACGTTCGAGGGCTTTCGCAATGCCGACGGCTCGGTCGGCACGCGCAATATCCTGGCGATCACGACGACCGTGCAGTGCGTGTCGGGCGTCGTCGAGCATGCGGTGAAGCGGATCAAGGCCGAACTGCTGCCGCGCTACCCGCACGTCGACGACGTGGTCGGGCTCGAGCACACGTACGGCTGCGGCGTCGCGATCGACGCGCCCGACGCGGACATCCCGATCCGCACGCTGCGCAACATCAGCCTGAACCCGAACTTCGGCGGCGAAGTGATGACCGTGAGCCTCGGCTGCGAGAAGCTCCAGCCCGAGCGTCTGCTGCCGCCGGGCGCGATCCCCGTCACGGCCGACGGCGCGGCCGGCAACGGCGGCGTCGTGTGTCTGCAGGACGCCGGGCACGTCGGCTTCGAGTCGATGATCGACTCGATCATGACGATGGCCGAAGCGCACCTCGAACGGCTGAACCGCCGCCGCCGCGAAACCTGCCCGGCGTCGGATCTCGTCGTCGGCGTGCAATGCGGCGGCAGCGACGCGTTCTCCGGCCTGACGGCGAATCCGGCGGTCGGCTTCGCGGCCGACCTGCTGGTGCGCGCGGGCGCGACGATCATGTTCTCGGAAGTCACCGAAGTGCGCGACGGCGTCGCGCAGCTGACGTCGCGCGCGGCCAACCAAGAGGTGGCGCGCGAGATCATCCGCGAGATGGACTGGTACGACCGTTACCTGGAGCGCGGCCGCGTCGACCGCAGCGCGAACACGACGCCCGGCAACAAGAAGGGCGGCCTGTCGAACATCGTCGAGAAGGCGATGGGCTCGATCGTGAAGTCCGGCAGCGCGCCGATCGCCGGCGTCGTGCGGCCGGGCGAGCGGGCGCGGCAGAAGGGGCTGCTGTACGCGGCGACGCCCGCGAGCGACTTCATCTGCGGCACGCTGCAGCTCGCGGCCGGGATGAACCTGCATGTGTTCACGACCGGGCGCGGCACGCCGTACGGGCTTGCGCAGGTGCCGGTGATCAAGGTCGCGACGCGCAGCGATCTCGCGCGCCGCTGGCACGACCTGATGGATCTCGACGCCGGCCAGATCGCGACCGGTGCGGCGTCGATCGAGGACGTCGGCTGGGAGCTGTTCCGGCTGATGCTCGACGTCGCGAGCGGCAAGCGTCGCACGTGGGCCGAGCAGTGGAAGCTCGCGAACGCGCTGACGCTGTTCAATCCGGCGCCGGTGACCTGACGCGCGCGCGGTGGCTTGCTGCGGCCGAAGCGGGCGCCTTCGCGCGCCCGTCGTCACGTCGTCACCGCGCCGCCGCGCGGCCGCGTGACATGCATGACGCGTCGCCCGCGGCGCACGGGATCGGGTAACGTTATGCGGTTCGTTCCTGATCCCGGAGACTTGCTCACATGTTGAAGAATCTCGATCCGCTGCTGCACGCCGACATCCTGCACGCGCTGCGCGCGATGGGCCACGGAGACGAAGTGGCGATCTGCGACGCGAATTTCCCGGCCGAGTCCGTCGCCGAACACACGGTGGTCGGCCGCGCGCTGCGCATCGACGGCGCCGACTCGGCGCGCGTCGCGCGCGCGGTGCTGTCGGTGCTGCCGCTCGACACGTTCGTCGACACGCCGGCATGGCGGATGGAAGTAGTCGGCGATCCGGCCGCGGTGCCGCCCGTGCAACGCGAGGTGCAGGCCGAGATCGATCGCGCGGAAGCGCGCGCCGTGCCGCTCACGGGCCTCGATCGCTTCGCGTTCTACGAGCGCGCGCAGCGCGCGTACGCGGTGATCGTCACCGGCGAGCTGCGCGGCTACGGCTGCTTCATCTTCAAGAAAGGCGTGCTGCTGAGCGACGCCGGCTAGCGACGTGCCCGCCTCGACGGTAAGGGCTGCAGTGTAAAGATTTGCTACAACCTTTTTCTTGGACACGGCCACAAGACCCTCTATGCTGGCCCATTTGCCGCCGGCCCCGCTCGGCCGCGCGGTTCGAACCGCACGGGTGCGCCCGTGCGGACGGCCGAACTGCATACGAGGAGAGAGGCATGACGCGTTCCGTCGATTCCGGCGTCATTTTTTTCGCACGCCTGGCGCTGGCGGCGTTGTTTCTGTGGGGCGGCGTGATGAAGCTGCTCGGCTACGGCGAATTCATCGGCTATCTGCACGCGCTCAACGTGCCGTATACGCAGGTGACGGGCCCGCTGATCGTCGCGATCGAGGCGCTCGGCGGCCTGCTGCTGATCGTCGGCTACAAGGTGAAGCCGCTCGCGTTGCTGATGGCGTGCTACACGATCGCGACCGCGATGGTCGGGCACAATTTCTGGGACGCGACCAACGCCACGCTCCAGCACGACATGGTGATCCACTTCTGGAAGAACGTCGCGATCGCCGGCGGCTTTCTGCTGTTGTTCGTGACGGGCGCGGGCGGCGCGAGCATCGACGCGCTGCGCCGGCCGAGTTCGTCGTACGGCGCGCTGCGCTGAGCGGAACTGAGCAGAACTGATCCAGCCGACGTGCGCGGCACGCGCTGACAACGCAAAAGGGCCGAATCCCGCAGGTCGCGGGATTCGGCCCTTCGTTCATCTGCTAGGCGCGCAGGCGGCGCTCAGCGAGCGTCCGTCAGCTCCTTCGCATCCTTCGAGAACTGCACGGCAATCGCGCCGAGCACGCAGATCGCCGCGACGTAGGCGACCGGCGCGAGCGGGTTCGACTTCATCATCAACGAGACGATCACCGGCGTGAGGCCGCCGAAGATCGCATACGCGACGTTGTACGAGAACGAGATGCCCGAGAAGCGCACGACCGCGGGAAAGCTGCGCACCATCACGAACGGCACCGCGCCGATCGTGCCGACCGTGAAGCCGGCGATCCCGTAGTACAGCGGCAGCGTCGACGCGTCGGCGGCGACCTGCGCGAACAGCAGGTAGTAGCACGCGGCGAGCACGAGGCCGCCGAGGCCGAGCACGCGCTTCGCGCCGATCCAGCCCGCGAGCGAGCCGGCGGTGATGCAGCCGGCCGTCAGGCACAGCGTCGCGATGCTGTTCGCGAACAGCGTGGTCGCGGGCGCCAGATGGAACTGCTTCTGCAGCAGCGCGGGCGTCATCAGGATCACGACGACGATCGCCGCCGACAGCATCCAGGTGAGCAGCATCGACACGATCACCGCGCGGCCGTGGTCGCGCAGCACGGCTTTCAGCGGAATCTCGGCCGCGAGCGCCTTCTTCGCCTTCATCTCCGCGAACACCGGCGTTTCGTGCAGCCAGCGGCGCAGGTATACGGAGAACAGGCCGAACACGCCGCCGAGCAGGAACGGAATGCGCCACGCGAACGCGGTCACTTCGGCGCCCGAGTAGCGGCTGTTGATGGCCGCCGCGACCAGCGAGCCGAGCAGAATGCCGGCGGTGAGGCCCGCGGTCAGCGTGCCGCACGCATAGCCGATGTGGCGCGACGGCACGTGCTCGGACACGAACACCCAGGCGCCGGGCACTTCGCCGCCGACCGCCGCGCCTTGCAGCACGCGGAACAGCAGCAGCAACACCGGCGCGAGGATGCCGATCGTGTCGTAGGTCGGCAGCAGCCCCATCAGCAGCGTCGGCACCGACATCATCAGCACGCTCAGCGTGAACATCCGCTTGCGGCCGAACAGGTCGCCGAAGTGCGCCATGATCACGCCGCCGAGCGGTCGCGCGAGATAGCCGGCCGCGAAGATGCCGAAGGTCTGCAGCTGGCGCAGCCAGTCGGGAATGTCGTGCGGGAAGAACAGCTGTCCGATCGCGGGCGCGAAGAACACGAAGATGATGAAGTCGTAGAACTCGAGCGCACCGCCGAGTGCGGCGAGGCCGAGGGTCTTGTAGTCGCTGCGCGTGAGCGCGCGTTCGGCGGCGCGAGGCACGCCGCTCAATTCAGATGCTTGCATGGTCAGGGCGATCGGTTTTCGAATGTTGTTGTCGATGCTGCGTCTCCAGGGCCCGCTATCGGCATGGACTGGCATGGACTGGCTTGGCGCGGCATGCGTCGTCGAACGCGTGCGAAGCCGGGTAGGGCACGGAGCACGCGCCGCCGCACCGGGATGGGGTGCGGCGGAGACGAAGCGTCAAAAGCGGGTGGGGGGATTCTACAGGAGCGCGAAATGCGTGCGCGGAGCGCGTGTCGACGAATGCTTCGGACGCCGTGACGCCGCAAGGCACGCGGCGCGGCACACGGGGGAGCGTGCCGCGCCGCGCGGGACAGGGGCGGGGATGTCGTCGAATCAGTTGCCGGCGATCGTGTCGACCGGCTTGAAGGCGCCATGCTCGACCTTGTAGATCGTCACCGGCGCGTCCTTCAGGTCGCCCTTCGCGTCGTACGCGATGCTCGGCGCCGACACGCCCTTGATCGACACCTTGCCGAGATACGGCGTATAGACCTTCGGATCGGTCGAGTTCGCGTCCTTCATCGCGGTGAGCAGCGCGATCGTGCCGTCGTACGAGTAAGGCGAATAGGTGATCACGTCCTCGTTGAAGCGCGCCTTGTAGCGCGACGCATAGCTGGCGAAGCCGGGCATCTTCTCCTTCGGCAGCCCGCCCATGTAGACGATCGCGCCTTCGGCCGCTTCGCCGCCGACCTTCAGGAACGTCGGCGAACGCGACATCTCGCCGGTCACGAACGCCGCCTTGATGCCGAGCTGGCGCATCTTGCGGATCATCGGCGACGATTGCGCGTCGCCGCCGCCGTAGAAGATCGCATCCGGATTGACGCCCTTCAGGTTGGTCAGGATCGCGGAGAAATCGAGCGCCTTGTCGTTCGTGAAGTCGCGCTTGATGATCGTGCCGCCCGCGGCCTGCACGGCCTTCGCGAACTCGTCGGCGATGCCCTGGCCGTATGCGGTGCGGTCGTCGATGATCGCGATGCGCTTGAAGCGCAGCGTCTTCACCGCATAGGTGCCGACGATGCGGCCCGCCTGCGCGTCGCTCGTCAGCAGCCGGTAGGTCGTCTTGTAGCCGCGTGCGGTGTACTGCGGCGACGTCGCCATCGAGATCTGCGGCAGGCCCGCGCGATCGTACAGATCGGACGCCGGAATGCTGGTGCCCGAGTTGAAATGGCCGATGATCCCGCGGACGTTGTCGTCGATCAGCCGCTGCGCGACCGTCGTGCCGGTGCGTGGGTCGGCCTGGTCGTCCTGCGAGTCGAGCTGGAACGTCACCGGCTTGCCGCCGATCGTCGGATGCGTCGCGTTGAAATCGGCGATCGCGAGCTGCACGCCTTTCTGCATGTCGGTGCCGTAGTTCGATTGCGGCCCGGTCAGCGGCGCGGCGAAACCGATCTTGACGACGTCGGCGGCGAGGGCGTGGGCGCCCGACAGTGCGCAGGCGGCAGCCAGCGCGACGTGCGATACCTTCAGCTTCACTTTCACTTCCCCTTGATGGCGTGGTTGGGCCGCGACCGACCCTGCGACCGGTGCGGTAAGCCGGGCGAGACGTGTCGACCCTGCGTGGTGCCGAACGCGCCGCCACGGCGATGCGAATGCGCGGCACGCAGCGCATGCTGTGCCGGAATCGGCGTAGGCTGCGGTGGAGGATGGACGTCTCGTAACCGTTCATTAAAGTCTAGATAGTGAAAATTACCGCGTCTTGCGCGTTAGATGCGTGAGGAGCGACGATTTCGGCATATCGTAGATAACCCTGATATATGCTGAAATCGTCATGGGTGATGCGCAGACGGGCCAAGACGCGGGACGTCGTCGTTCCTAGGATGGCGGGTTTGGGTTGCAGGCGGCGGTGGGCGTGGCGATGGGGCGGCGTCGGGGGATGTGTGATGCCGATGAGGGCCTTGCGAGTCTTGCAGCGGTTGCGCGTACAACCTCCTGCTGCGCGGCGCGTTGTGAGCTCCCTGCAACCGGCGATTTGCGAATTGCGACGGGCGACGGGCGACGGGCGGACAGGCGACAGTCCGCCCCACGCCCTCCACCCGCCAATCCCGTAGCGATAACGTTCCGCGACGCGAAGCGTGGCGCCCCGGCCCTCGCCATCACCTCCACCGCGAGAACCACCGCACCGCGAACCTTGCGCCGCGCCGGACCGCCCGCTTCTATAATCGACGCCATCAGCCACCCCCTTTGCCGACGCCGGGATGACGACCTTGCTTGCCGCACCGCCCATGAGCCTGTCCGATACGTTGCGCTACCAGCCCGACAACGCCGATCTCGGCGCGATGCTCGCGCATTTCCGGCTGCTCGAGCCGGTGTTCGACGCGCTGCCCGACGTCGCGTTCTTCGTGAAGGATGCGAGCGGCCGCTATGCGCTCGTCAACCGGACGCTGGCGCTGCGCTGCGGCTACAAGGACAAGCGCGACCTGCTCGGCAAGACGACCGACGAGGTGTTTCCGCGCCGCTTCGGCCGCACCTATTTCGAGCAGGACATGGCGACGATCAATGCCGGCCTGCAGTTGATGGATCAGCTCGAGCTGCATCTGTATCCGGGCCGGCTGCCGGGCTGGTGCCTGACCTGCAAGGAGCCGCTGCGCGACGCGTCCGGCAAGGTGGTCGGCCTCGCGGGCATCTCGCGCGACCTGAAGGCGCACGAAGGTTCGCATCCGGCCTACAGCCGGCTCGCCGACGTGGTGCAGCACATCCAGGACCATTACGTGCAGCCGCTGAACCTGAAGCAGCTCGCGCAGATGGCCGGGATGTCGGTCGCGCAGCTCGAGCGTTACTTCCACAAGGTGTTTCACCTGACGCCGCGCCAGGTGCTGCTGAAGACGCGGCTCGAAGCCGCCACCGCGTTGCTGGTCACGCACGACAGGGTGACCGACGTGGCGGCGCTATGCGGTTATACGGATCACAGCGCGTTCACGCGCCAGTTCAAGGCGACCGTCGGCGTGACGCCGAGCGAATATCGGCTGATGCTGCAGGAACGCGCCGGTTGAAACGACGCGCGCGCCGGGGCGGCGGCGCGCAATGACGGGCGTGGGGCGGGTGGGGGAAGGGGAAGCTGACGGCTCAGCGGTAGCCAAGCCCTTTCAGGACGGCCGTGCCGTCCTCGGTCAACCGGAAGCTCGGCGCGGTATCGGGATCGAGCTTGACCATCTCGACGAGGCCAGCCTCCTGCAGCGCCGGCAATTCGGGTTTCGCGTTCGCGCCGATCGGCGCATGCAGCAGCACGAGCAGCGTCGCGATTTCGTGATGGCTGAGCAAGCGGCGCAGCATCGTCTTTTTCGCAGGTGGGGCGGCCGGGCGGCCGGCGGGTGCATCTACGGCGCTCATCGCTGTCCTCCTATTCGAGATGACCATCGGGTAACTGGTTGCGGATGGTGCCGTCGAAGACTTAAGCGATTATTAAAACTGCCGCCTTGCCGCACATGCTGCGATGCCGCATCCGTTACTGGACGTAACGGCGGCCATGCGCGTGCCGCCGGGCGCGTGCCTTCGCGCCTTGCCGGACGGCCTTCCTCGGCCGTATTCCTCGCATCAATGAGTCCGCGCCGCCGAGCGGTGGCGTGCCGTGCGATTCGGCAGCGGCACGCGGACGGTCATGGGATCCGGCGCCGAACCGGAATCTCGCCGCGTCGCTATTTCCGGCGCTGGGCCTGCGCGGCCAGCCGCACGGCCGCATTGGCCGCGCCGTAGCCGTCGTAGCCGCCGCGCCGCTCGACGATCTCGAACGAGAAGCGGTTGTCGACCAGCTCGGTATACGCATGCAGGAATTCGCCGCCGTGCTCGTCGCGGTCGTACAGCAGATGGTGAGCGCTCAGCGTGTCGATCAGCGCGTCGGGCAGCGCGTAGCGCGCGGCGAGATCGTCGTAATAGTTGGGCGGAATCCGCAGGAACGGCACGCCGTCGGCCGCGAACGCGGCGATCGTCTTGACGATGTCGTCGGTCCGGAACGCGACGTGGTTCAGCCCCGTGCCGTGATAGCGGTCGAGCGATTCGGCCACGGCCGTATGACGGTCGAGCGACGCATTCAGCGCGATTCGCACCGAGCCGTCGGCGCTGCGCACCGCGCGGCTGCGCATCAGCCCGTACGGATCGGGCACCAGCCAGCTGCGCTCCGCTTCGAAGCCGAACGCGGTCTTGAAGAACAGGATCCACGTATCGAGCGCGTCGGCCGGCAGCGCGAGGCACACGTGGTCGATGCCCGTCAGCGGGCCGACCTCGGTCGGGCCGTCGATGTCGGTCAGCAGGAAGTCCGACTCGTAGAGCGTCGGCGCGTTCGGCGCCTCGTCGACGAAATACTCGAGGCTGCCGTCCGGCGCCTGCACGCTGGGCAGCACGCGCTCGTTCGGGCCGACGCGCCCGGAGAACGGCGCATAGCCGAATCCGGCCGCGCGTTCGAACGCCACTTTCGCATCGTCGACGCGAAACGCCGATGCGCACAGCGACAACCCGTGCTGCTGAAAGAATGCATCCGCGAACGAGTCGTGCTCGGCGTTCAGCACGATCGACGCCGCGCCGTGCTGGAACAGCGTGACGTCCTTCGAGCGGTGGCGGCCCGCGAGGCGGAACCGCATCCGGCCGAGCCAGTCGCCGACGGTCGCGGCCGCCTGCGCGTCGACCGCGAATTCGATGAACTGGAAGCCGACGTGCGCGGGCGGCGCCGGCGGCGCGAACAGCGGCTGGCCGGCGGCCGGCGCGTGCCCTTCCTGCGCGAGCCGCGTGCGCGTCAGGTCTTCCAGATAGAGCAGCGAACGGTGGCCGTCGGCGGCCGTGATCGCGGTCGGCGCGGCGCGAAAGCCGTCGTTGAAGATTTCGAGCGACAGCGGGCCCGTATAGCCGGACTCGATCACGCGCGCGGTGAAGCGGGCGAGGTCGAAGTCGCCCTGGCCGGGGAACGACCGGTAGTGGCGGCTCCATTCGAGCACGTCCATCGCGAGCTTCGGCGCATCGGCGATCTGCACGAAGGCGATCCGCTCGCCGGGGATGGCGGCGATCGCGTCCGGACAATCGTCGAGCGACAGCGTGTGGAAGCTGTCGAGCGCGAGGCCGAGGTGCGGGCTGTTCACCGCGTTCACGAGCTGCCACGCGTGGCCGTAGCGTTTCACGACACGGCCCCACGCGAGCGCCTCGTACGCGGCGACCACGCCGGCCGCGCGCGCGGCCTCGGCGAGCGCGCCGAGCTGGTCGATCAGCAGCGCGTCGTCCGCGATCGTGTCGGGCGACACGTTGCTGCATACCAGGATGCGGTCCGTGCCGAGCGCGTGCATCACGTCGAACTTGCGGCGGATGCGGTCGAGGTTGCGCGCGAGCTGCGCCGGGCTCACGCCCTCGAAGTCGCGAAAGGGCTGGAACAGCACGATGTCGAGCCCGAGATCGGCGGCCATGCGCCGCACGTCGGCGGGCGATCCATCGAAGTAGACGAGGTCGTTCTCGAAGATCTCGACACCGTCGAAGCCTGCGGCCTGGATGGCGGTGAGCTTCTCGGCAAGCGTGCCGGACAGTGACACGGTGGCGATCGAGCGCTGCATGGGCGAGTCCTGCGGAAGGGCGGGCATGGCGCCCGTCGCATCGAGCCGGATGAACCAGTCGTGGAATTTGCGACGAACACCATTTCCCGAATTTACTATGGGAGTTTCGGAAATTATACAAACTAACTAGTTGGTACAAATTAGCGAAAACCCGCAAAGACTTTGCGCTTGCGCAAGCGCACACTAGCGCCGAATCTTGACGTCAGAGGCGGGACCCGATCAGCGGCCCGCCCGTTCCTGGAGCAAAACCGACATGAGCAAGCACAAGGTGCTGGTGCTGAACGGCCCGAACCTGAATCTGCTGGGCACCCGCGAGCCCCATATCTATGGCGCGGAAACCCTGGCCGACGTCGAGCAGCGGTGCCGCACCGCGGCCGACCGGCTCGGGCTGGAACTCGAGTTCCGTCAGTCCAACGCCGAACATCAGCTGATCGACTGGCTGCACGCCGCGCGTCACGACACGCACGGCATCGTCATCAACCCGGCGGGTTACACGCACACGTCGGTCGCGCTGGCCGATGCGCTGTCGGCGATCGCGAAGCCGGTGATCGAGGTACATATTTCCAACGTGCATCGCCGCGAGGCGTTCCGTCACCATTCGTACGTGTCGGCCGTCGCCGAAGCGGTGATCTGCGGCTGCGGCACCGAAGGCTACCTGTTCGCGCTGCAACGCCTGGCGACCCTTTTTGCGCAGGGAGCCGCCCGATGAGCCGCCCGTCGTTTCTGATCGGTCTGATCGGCCAGGGCATCGGCGGTTCGCTGTCGCCCGCGATGCACGAGGAAGAAGGCTTCCGCCAGGGATACGGCTATGTATACAGGCGCATCGATCTCGACGCGCTCGGCGTGAATGCCGACGCGCTGCCGCAACTGCTCGATGCCGCGCAGCAGATGGGCTACAACGGGCTGAACATCACCCACCCGTGCAAGCAGCGCGTGATCGAGCATCTGGATGCGTTGTCGGACGACGCGCGCGCCCTCGGCGCGGTGAACACCGTGCTGTTCAAGGACGGCAAGCGGATCGGCCACAACACCGACTGGTCGGGCTTTGCGCGATCGTTCCGGCGCGGGCTGCCGGACGCGTCGCTCGCACGCGTCGTGCAGCTGGGCGCGGGCGGTGCGGGTGCGGCCGTCGCGCATGCGGCGCTGCAGATGGGCGCCGCCGAACTGACGATCTTCGACGTCGACGGCGCGCGTGCCATCGCGCTCGCGGGCGAGCTGCAGCAGCGCTTCCCGGCCGCGCGGGTCGCGGCCGGCGACGATCTCGCGGCCGCGATGCGCGCCGCGACGGGCCTGATCCACGCGACGCCCACCGGGATGGCCAAGCATCCGGGCCTGCCGCTGCCGGCCGAACTGCTCCACGCGGGCATGTGGGTGGCAGACATCGTCTATTTCCCGCTCGAAACCGAGCTGATCCGCGCGGCGCGGGCGGCCGGCTGCGCGACGCTGCCGGGCGGCGGGATGGCCGTGTACCAGGCCGTCGACGCGTTCGAGCTGTTCACCGGCCGCACGCCCGACGACGAGCGGATGTTCGAGCACTTTCAGTCGCTCGTCGCGCGCTGACCCTTCGACTTAGCAGCACGAAAAAAGAAACCAGGAGACAACCATGCAGCACAGCACCCACACGAGCGCGTCGTCCGCGCAGGCGGCCGGTACGGTCCGGCGGACGTCGGCGCGCTACAAGATCCTCGCGCTGCTCGCGATCGGCACGATGATCAACTATCTCGACCGCACCGTGCTCGGGGTCGCCGCGCCGCAGTTGACGAAGGAGCTCGGCATCAACGCGGCCGTCATGGGCATCATGTTCTCCGCGTTCTCGTGGACCTACGTCGCGATGCAGGTGCCGGGCGGTCTGTTTCTCGACCGCTTCGGCAGCAAGATCACCTATTACTGGTCGATGACGCTGTGGTCGTTCTGCACGCTGCTGCAGGGCTTCGTGCCGGGCGTCGCGACGCTGCTCGCGTGCCGGCTCGGCCTCGGCGTGACCGAAGCGCCGTGTTTTCCGACCAATAGTCGCGTCGTCGCGACCTGGTTCCCGCAGAGCGAGCGCGCAATGGCGACCGGCACCTATACGGTCGGCGAATACATCGGCCTCGCGTTCTTCAGCCCGGTGCTGTTCGCGCTGATGGGCGCGTTCGGCTGGCGCTCGCTGTTCTGGGTGGTCGGCGCGGTCGGGATCGTGTTCGGGCTGGTCTGGTGGAAGCTCTATCACGAGCCGCGCAACCATCCGGGCGCGAATTCCGAGGAACTCTCGTACATCGAGGCGGGCGGCGGCCTCGTGCACGGCGTCCGCAAGGACGGCGGCAAGCCGGCGCAGACGCGGTTCAGCTGGGCGATGGCCGGCCGGCTGCTGAAGAAGCGCCAGCTCGCGGGCATCTGCCTCGGCCAGTTCGCCGGCAACTCGACGCTCGTGTTCTTCCTCACCTGGTTCCCGACCTATCTGGCGACCGAACGCCACATGGGCTGGCTGAAGATCGGCTTCTTCGCGGTGATGCCGTTCATCGCGGCGTCGGTCGGCGTGATGTTCGGCGGCATCTTCTCCGACTGGCTGCTGCGCCGCGGCAAGTCGGCGAACCTCGCGCGCAAGCTGCCGATCATCGCCGGCCTGCTGCTCGCCTCGACGATCATTCTCGCGAACTACGTGAAGAGCAACGAAGCGGTGATCGCGATCATGTCGGTGGCGTTCTTCGCGCAGGGCATGGCGGCGCTCGGCTGGACGCTCGTGTCCGACATCGCGCCGGACGGCCTGCTCGGCGTGACGGGCGGCATCTTCAACTTCGCGGCGAATCTGGCCGGGATCGTCACGCCGTTGGTGGTCGGCTTCATCGTCGCATCGACCGGTTCGTTCGTCGGCGCGCTGGTGTTCATCGGCGTGATCGCGCTGATCGGCGCGCTGTCGTACATCTTCGTCGTCGGCGACATCAAGCGGATCGAACTGTAAGCATCGGCTCCACGCACCCACGGTGCATTCGCCCGGCGGTCCCTTCGGCCGCCGGGTTTTTTATTTGGCGCGCCATCGGTGCGCCCGCGCTACGCGCGCTGCATCGCGATGCCGAGCGACTCGACGGCGCGCGCGATCGCCGCGACCGCCCGGCGCATGTCGCCGGCGTCGATCGCGCCGATGCAGCCGACGCGAAACGTGTCCACCTGCGTCAGCTTGCCCGGATACAACACGAAGCCCGTATCGCGCACCGCGTCGTAGAAGCGGCCGAAATCGTAGGCGGGATGGTCGGGCGCATGAAACGTGACGATCACGGGTGCCTGCACGCTCGGATCGAGAAACGGCCGGAAGCCGAGCGCGCGCATCGCCTCGACCAGCGTGCGGCAGTTGTCCGCATAGCGCGCGCCGCGGGCCGGCTGGCCGCCTTCGGCCAGATACTGATCGAGCGCGGCGCGCAGCGCGGCGACGACGTGGGTCGGCGGCGTGAAGCGCCACTGGCCCGTCTGGTGCAGGTAGCGGTACTGGTCGTGCAGATCGAGCGCGAGCGACCGCGCATTGCCCGCGCATGCGTCGAGCGCGTCGCGCCGCACGATCGCGAAGCCCATCCCCGGCACGCCTTCCAGGCATTTGCCGCTCGCCGAGATCAACGCGTCGATCCCGCTGTCGGCCAGCGCGATCGGCAGCGCGCCGAACGAACTCATCGCATCGACGATCAGCCGCTTGCCGTGCCGCCGGCACAGATGCGCGATCGCGTCGAGCGGATTCAGGATGCCGGCGCTCGTTTCCAGATGCACCTGCGCGACATGCGTGATGCGCGGCTCGCGCGCGAACGCCGCTTCGACCGCCGCCGCGTCGACGGTCGCATCCTCGCCGAACGGCAGCGCGATCGCGTCGATGCCGAGCCGGCCGAGGATCGTCAGGATGCGCGCGCAATACGCGCCGTTGTGCGGCACCAGCACGACGCCGTCGCGCGGCACCAGCGTGCCGAGCGCGGCTTCGACCGCGAACGTGCCGCTGCCTTGCAGCGGCACGCACGCGTACGCGTCACCGCCGCCCGCGATCGCCACCAAGTCTGCGCAGACGCTGGCCGTCAGCCGGTTGAAGGCGGCGTCCCACGAGCCCCAGTCGTGTTGCATCGCGTGGCGTGTCGTGGCGGACGTGGTGAGCGGGCCGGGCGTGAGCAGGATCGGATCGGACATGGTGGGTTCTCGGCAAGGATCGGACGAAATGCCTGGATGGCAGGTCCGGGCGAATTGCAAGATATTGGCAAAATATGTCATTTTGTGGAATTCAGGGCGGTCGTCACGGGGTTGTCATCGAACGCTGTGATGCTTCGCTTGCCGCGCCATCCCACGCAGCGCGGCAGCGACGCAGGCCGGCTGTCGGGCGGCGTCGACTAAAAGGAGCCGGATCTTCCCCCGGCCGTTTGGTGTTCCGCCTACGGAGAAGTGAGATGACACTGCAGAATTCCTCGCGCGCCGCTGCCGGCGCGTTCCGCAAGCTCGCACTGGCCGCGTGCGCGGCCGGGCTGCTGCAAGGCGCGGCGCTGCCCGCGCATGCGGCGAACGCGGTCGTGCTGTATACGGCGGACGGTCTCGAGAACCTCTATCGCGACGTACTGCCGGCGTTCGAGAAGAAGGAAGGCGTGCGGGTCAACATCGTGACGGCGGGCAGCGGCGAGGTCGTCAACCGCGCGAACATCGAGAAGAACTCGCCGAAGGCGGACGTGATCGTCACGTTGCCGCCGTTCATCCAGCAGGCCGGCCAGATGGGCCTGCTGCAGCCGTACCAGAGCGTCAACTACAAGAACGTGCCGGCGATCGCGAAGGCGGAGGACGGCACGTGGGCGACGTTCGTGAACAACTACTTCTCGTTCGCGATCAACCCCGACGTCGTGAAGAATCAGCCGAAGACGTTCGCCGATCTGCTGTCGCCGAGCTATGCCGGCAAGGTCGCATACTCGAACCCGGCGACCGCCGGCGACGGGATGGCCGTGCTGATCCTGACGACGTCGCTGATGGGCGAGGACAAGGCGTTCGACTATCTCGCGAAGCTGTCGCAGAGCGTGAAGTTCCACACCAAGGGCACGGGCTATCTGAACGTGCTGCTGTCGCGCAACGAGATCAGCGTCGCGAACGGCGACCTGCAGATGGACCTCGACGATGCCGAGCACGGCGCGCTGTCGGTCAAGCCGATCTTCCTGGCCGCCAAGGAAGGCGACCAGCCGACCACGTTCCAGCTGCCGTACGGCATCGGCCTGATCAAGAGCGGCCCGAACCAGGACGCGGGCAAGAAGCTGATCGATTACCTGATGTCGACCGACGTGCAAGCGAAGGTGCCGGACATGTACGGCATCCCCGGCCGTACCGACGTGCCGCTGGCCGGCAAGAACGGCGACGCGGTCAGGAAGGCGATCGCGGGCGTCAAGCTGATCCCGGTCGACTGGAACCAGGTGATGGCGAAGAAGCCGGTGTGGATCGAGCGCTGGAAGAAGGACGTGATCGGCAGCTCCGGCAAGCCGGTCGACGTCGTCAAGCCGAAGTGATGCACGCACGCCGCCCGTATTCGTGACCGAGAGGATGAACCCGGTGGACACCACCCTGACCCATCCCGGCGCGTTCGGCGCCGCCGAGCCGCGTGCGACGCTGCGCGCCGGCGCGCCGGGCGGCGTGCTGATCGAGCATCTGAGCGTGCGCTACGGCGCGCGCACGGTGCTGGAAGATCTGTCGCTGTCGATCGGCGCCGGAGAATTCCTGACCGTGCTGGGCAAGAGCGGCTGCGGCAAGACCACGCTGCTGCGCTTCATCGCCGGGTTCGTGAAGGCCGACGGGCTGACCGGCACGCTGAGCGTCGCCGGGCGCGACCTGACCCATGCGCCGCCGCACAAGCGCAATCTCGGTCTGTTGTTCCAGAATTACGCGCTGTTCCCGCACCTGTCGGTGTTCGAGAACGTCGCATTCGGGCTGCGCGCGCGCCGCATGGCGTCGTCGGAGGTGACCCGCCGCGTCGCCGACGCGCTCAAGCTCGTGCAGCTCGGCGACGCCGGGCATCACCTGCCCGCGCAGCTGTCGGGCGGGATGCAGCAGCGCGTCGCGCTCGCCCGCGCGCTCGTGATCGAGCCCGACGTGCTGCTGCTCGACGAGCCGCTGTCGGCGCTCGACGCGAACCTGCGGGCCTCGGTGCGCAGCGAGCTCAAGGCGCTGCACGAGCGCTTGCCGAACCTGACGGTCGTCTGCGTGACGCACGACCGCGACGACGCGCTCGTGCTGTCCGACCGTGCGCTGCTGCTGCGCGACGGCCGGATCGCGCAGCTCGGCACGCCGCAGCAGTTGTACGACGCGCCGCGCGACGGCTATGTCGCGCGCTATCTCGGGCCGGCCAACCTGTTGCCGCCGCACGTGATCTTCCCGCTCGGCGACCCGCGCCACGACGTGCGCGACAAGGTCGCATGCGTGCGCCCCGAGCGGCTGACCGTGATGCCGCTCGCGGCGGGCGGGTTGCACGGCACGGTGTCGTCGGTCGAATGGCAGGGCGCGGACCTGTCGATCGCGGTCGTGCTCGACGCGGCGCCCGACGAACCCGTGCGCGTGACGATGCAGCGCGGCCGCGGCGCGGCCCCGGCGCGTGGCGCGCGCGTGTCCCTGCATTGCGAGGCAGACGATGTCGTCCTTATCGAGCCCTGAAGCCGCGCTGCCGCCGCAGGTGCGCGCGTCGGCCGCCGCGCATGCGGCCGTTGCGCGGCGCCGCAAGCGCCTGGGCGACCTGCATCTCGTCGCGCTCGCGACCGTCGTGCTCGGCCCGCTCGTCGTCTATCCGCTGGCGCGCCTCGTGCTGCTGAGCGTCTCCGGCGATCACGGCCCGAGCCTTGCCGCGTATCGCGCCTTCTTCGGCAATCCCGAGATGCGCAACGTGCTGCTGACGACCGTCGGCGTGCTGTTCGCGAGCGCCGGCACCGCGTCGGTGCTCGGCGTGCTGCTGGCTGCGCTGTTGTTTTTCAGGCCGTTCCCGGGCGCGTCGCTCGTCACGCGCTTCCTCGAACTGTACGTCGCGTTCCCGTCGTTCCTCGTCGCGTTCACGCTGATCTTCCTGTACGGCTCGCAAGGCTCGATCGGCGTCGCGTTGCAGCAGCTGTTCCATCTCGAGCAACCGCCGCTCGATTTTCTGTTCGGCATCGGCGGCGTGATCCTTGCGCAGACCGTGTTCTACACGCCGTTCGTCGTGCGGCCGACGCTCGCGTCGTTTGCGACGCTCGACCTGCGGCTCGTCGAAGCCGCGCGCAGCCTCGGCGCGTCCGGCGCGATGCTCGCGCGCCGCGTCGTGCTGCCGATCGCATGGCCGGGCATCGCGGCCGGCACCGTGCTGTGCTTCCTGCTCACGCTGAACGAGTTCGGGATTCTGCTCGTGCTCGGCAGCGCGCGCCTGGTGACGCTGCCGGTCGCCATCTACAGCAGCGCGACCGTCGATCTCGATTTGCCGACCGCGTCGGCCGGCGCGGTCGTGATGCTCGCGCTGTCGCTCGCGCTCTATGCGGTTTATCGCCGGGTGAACCGGCGTGCGACGGGAGGAAACGATGTCCGCTGAATTCCGTATCGGGCAAGCGGTGCCGCGCCGTCGGGCCGACTGGAGCGACACGCTGCTCAAGCATGCATCGCGCGCGGCGCTCGCGCTGGCCGCGTTCGCGTGCTTCTGGCTGTTCGTGCTGCCGGTCGTCGTCGTCGCGCTGTCGAGCGTGGCGACGCGGTGGTCGGGCACGATCCTGCCGGCCGGCTACAGCCTGCGCTGGTTCGAACGGCTCGGCGCGCCGGAATACGACGCGTTGCTGACGAGCCTCGAAATCGGCTTCGGCGTGGCCGCACTCGGCACGATCGTCGGGCTATGGCTCGCGCTCGCGCTCGAAGGGCGCGACCGACGCGGCGTCGGCGCCATCGTCGATGCGCTCGTGATGGTGCCGAACGGCGTGCCGAGCGTCGTGCTCGGGCTCGCGGTGCTGATCGCGTATCACCAGAAGCCGCTCGACCTGTCGAGCTCCGCCGCGATCGTCGTGCTGGTGCAGCTCGCGCTGATTCTGCCGTTCTGCTATCGCTGCGCGGCCGCTGCGCTGCGCCCCGAGTTGACCGTGCTGCGCGAAGCCGCGGCGAGCCTCGGCGCGCCGCCCGCGATGGTGCTGCGCCGCGTGCTGCTGCCGCAGCTCGTGCCGGCGCTGCGCGCGAGTCTCGCGCTCGGCTTCGCGCTGTCGCTCGGCGAGCTCGGCGCGACGCTGACCGTCTATCCGCCCGGTTTCGCGACCGTGCCGATCGTCGTGATCGGCCAGGTCGAGCGCGGTTATTACCTTCCCGCATCGGCGCTGTCGCTGCTGATGCTCGGCGCGTCGCTCGCGGCGCTGCTGCTGATCGCCGCGCGCGTGCCGCGCGGCACGAGGGCTGCATCATGAACGCCGCATTCTCCTTGCGACTGCCCGGTGAGCACGTGCGTGCCGGCAACCTGTCGGCCGATCTCGCGACGCGCTGCGTCGACGTGAACGGCCGGCGCTATCGGCTGCCGGTCGAGCCGACGGTCGTCGTCTGCGTCGACGGCTGCGAGTACGACTATCTCGAGCGCGCGGTGGCGGCCGGCGTCGCGCCGTTCCTCGGCCGCATGATCGCGGAGGGCACCGCGTGGCGCGCCGACAGCGTCGTGCCGACCTTCACGAACCCGAACAACCTGTCGATCGTTTGCGGCGTGCCGCCGTCGGTGCACGGCATCTGCGGCAACTACTTCTGGGACGCGACCGCCGACGGCGGCCGCGGCGCCGAAGTGATGATGAACGATCCGTCCTACCTGCGCGCCGGCACGCTGCTCGCGGCGGCGTCCGACGCCGGCGCGCGCGTGGCCGTGGTCACCGCGAAGGACAAGCTGCGCCGGCTGCTCGGCTGGCGGATGAACGGCATCTGCTTTTCCGCCGAGAAGGCCGCCCAGGCCAATCTCGCGGAAAACGGGATCGTCGACGTGCTCGACTGGGTCGGCCTGCCGTCACCCGATGTATACAGCGCGGCGCTGTCCGAATTCGTGTTCGCGGCCGGCGTGCGGCTGGCGCAGACGCGGCAGGTCGATCTGATGTACCTGTCGACCACCGACTACGTGCAGCACAAGTGCGAGCCCGGCAGCGCGGGCGCGAACGCGTTCTACGCGATGATGGACCGCTATCTCGCGCAACTCGACGCGCTCGGCTGGGCGATCGGGCTCACGGCCGACCACGGGATGAACGCGAAGCACGATCCGGCCACCGGCCGTCCGAACGTGGTCTATCTGCAGGACGCGTTCGACCGCTGGTTCGGCGCGCAGTCCGCGCGCGTGATCCTGCCGATCACCGACCCGTACGTCGTGCATCACGGCGCGCTCGGCTCGTTCGCGACGGTCTACCTCGCGCCGGGTGTCGACCGGACCGACGCGATGTGGCGCATCGGCGACCTCGACGGCATCGAGCTCGTGCTCGACAACGCGGAAGCCGCCGCGCGCTTCGAGCTGCCGGCCGACCGGATCGGCGATCTCGTGGTGGTCGCGCGCCGCGACACGGCCGTCGGCACGCGCGAGCGCGAGCACGACCTGTCCGGCCTGACCGTGCCGCTGCGCTCGCATGGCGGCGTGTCCGAGCAGGAAGTGCCGCTGATCTTCAACCGCCGGATCGAGCCGCGCGACCCGGCGCGCCGTCCGCGCAACTTCGACGTTTTCGATTTCGTGCTGAACCGGATCGCGTCATGATCGTTCATCCGCGCCAGGATCATCCGGCGTTCCGCGCCGAGGCGCTGCGCTGGTGCGGCACGCGCGCCTCGCGCGCCCGCGTGTTCGACATCGACGATCCGTACACCGGCACGCGCGTCGGGACCGCGCCGCTGGCGAGCGTCGACGACGTGCGCGCCGCGTTCGACTACGCGATCGCGTATCGGCCCGCGCTCACGCGCTACGAGCGCTCGCAGATCCTCGAACGTGCGGCGGCGCTGCTGCGCGCGCGCTGCGAGGAGGCGTCCGACCTCATCACGCTCGAGTCCGGGTTGTCGAAGCAGGACTCCCGCTACGAGATCGGCCGCGTCGCCGACGTGCTGAAGTTCGCGTCCGTCGAGGCGCTGCGCGACGACGCGCAGAGCTTCTCGTGCGATCTGACGCCGCACGGCAAGGCGCGTCGCGTGTTCTCGCAGCGGCAGCCGCTCGACGGCGTGATCGTCGCGATCACGCCGTTCAATCACCCGATGAACCAGGTCGCGCACAAGATCGCGCCGGCGATCGCCACCAACAACCGCGTGATCGTGAAGCCGTCGGAGAAGGTGCCGCTGTCGGCGTTCTATCTGGCCGATCTGCTTTACGAAGCCGGCTTGCCGGAGCCGATGCTGCAGGTGCTGACCGGCGACCCGCGCGAAATCGCCGATGAGCTCGTCACGCATCCGCACGCAGCGCTGATCACGTTCACGGGCGGCGTGTCGATTGGCAAGGCGATCGCGGCCCGGGCCGGCTACCGGCGCATCGTGCTGGAGCTGGGCGGCAACGATCCGCTGATCGTGCTCGACGATGCGGATCTCGAGCGCGCCGCATCGCTGGCCGTGGTGGGTTCGTACCGTAACTCCGGGCAGCGCTGCACGGCGGTCAAGCGGATCCTGGTGCAGCGCTCGATCGCGCCGGCGTTCACCGAGCTGCTCGTCGAAAAGACGCGCGCGTGGAAGTACGGCGATCCATTCGACGTCGCGAACGAGATGGGAACGGTGATCGACGCCGCGGCGGCGCGGCTGTTCGAGGCGCGTGTCGGCGAAGCCATCGCGCGCGGCGCGCGGCTGTTGACGGGCAACGTGCGGCGCGGTGCGCTGTATGCGCCGACCGTGCTCGACAACGTCGATCCGTCGATGACGATCGTGCGTGAGGAGACGTTCGGTCCCGTGTCGCCGGTGATCGCGTTCGACACGATCGACGACGCGATCCGCATCAGCAACGGCACGGCGTTCGGGTTGTCGTCGGGCGTGTGTACGGACAGCACGGCGGCGGTCGTGCGGTTCGTGAACGAACTGAAGGTGGGCACGGTGAACGTGTGGGAGGTGCCCGGCTACCGGATCGAGCTGTCGCCGTTCGGCGGCATCAAGGATTCGGGGCTCGGCTACAAGGAAGGCGTTCAGGAGGCGATGAAGAGCTTCACGAACCTGAAGACGTTCTCGCTGCCGTGGGAGTAGGCGGATGGCACTGACCGTGGACGAGATCGACGGGCTGTATCGCGCGCACGGTCATGTCGCGTACAGCGGCGAACCGGTGACGCAGCTGGAGCATGCGCTGCAGTGCGGCTTGCTGGCGGAGGAAGCCGGCGCGGACGACGCGCTGATCGCGGCGGCGTTCCTCCACGATCTCGGGCATCTGCTGAACCGGCAGGGCGACACGCCGAGCGCACGCGGCATCGACGATCTGCACCAGTATTACGTGCTGCCGTTCCTGCGGCCGCTGTTCGGCGACGCGGTGCTGGAGCCGATCCGGCTGCACGTCGACGCAAAGCGCTGCCTGTGCCGTACGGAAGCGGGCTACGTCGACGGCCTGTCGGCGGATTCGGTGCGCAGCCTCGCGCTGCAGGGCGGCATCTTCGATGACGACGAGGCGGCGGCATTCCTGCGGCGCCCGTTCGCCGCGGATGCGCTGCGCCTGCGCCGCTGGGACGATAGGGCCAAGGAGCAGGGCAAGGTCACGCCGGGCCTCGATCACTATATGGAAATCGTGGCCCGCCAGGCGCGGACGGGCTGACTGCTCGGCTGTTTGCGTATAAAGCCCCGCACGCGGCAGCGTGCGGGGCTTTATATATTTCACGAAACCCCTTGCGCGATTGCCGTGAGCTGCATAGAATCACGCCTCTTTCGCGCTACCGGAAACGCGGTGCGGAAGAAGAAGGGAAGCGGTGCGGTTGGGTGGTTGTAGTGACCCGAACGCACACGAAGCTGAACCCCTCACCGTCGCAGCGAAGCAGTTCAAAAAGTTGTTGACGAGTGAAGAAAGACGGTTCATAATCTCGCTTCTCTGCTGCTGAAAACGCAGCGCTGTTGAGAAACACGAAGTTCCTCGCAGAAATGCTCTTTAAAAATTAACAGCCGATAAGTGTGGGCGCTTGATGGAAGCGAGCTGATCTTCGGATCAGAAAGCGAAAGTATCAAGAGTCTCACACTAAAGTAAGTCAGGTTTATGAAGAGATTCATATACCTGTCAGCTTTGAGTGAGCGACCGGTTCTTAACGGAACCGAAAACAGTAACAGGTTTAAACTGAAGAGTTTGATCCTGGCTCAGATTGAACGCTGGCGGCATGCCTTACACATGCAAGTCGAACGGCAGCACGGGTGCTTGCACCTGGTGGCGAGTGGCGAACGGGTGAGTAATACATCGGAACATGTCCTGTAGTGGGGGATAGCCCGGCGAAAGCCGGATTAATACCGCATACGATCTATGGATGAAAGCGGGGGACCTTCGGGCCTCGCGCTATAGGGTTGGCCGATGGCTGATTAGCTAGTTGGTGGGGTAAAGGCCTACCAAGGCGACGATCAGTAGCTGGTCTGAGAGGACGACCAGCCACACTGGGACTGAGACACGGCCCAGACTCCTACGGGAGGCAGCAGTGGGGAATTTTGGACAATGGGCGAAAGCCTGATCCAGCAATGCCGCGTGTGTGAAGAAGGCCTTCGGGTTGTAAAGCACTTTTGTCCGGAAAGAAATCCTTGGCTCTAATACAGTCGGGGGATGACGGTACCGGAAGAATAAGCACCGGCTAACTACGTGCCAGCAGCCGCGGTAATACGTAGGGTGCAAGCGTTAATCGGAATTACTGGGCGTAAAGCGTGCGCAGGCGGTTTGCTAAGACCGATGTGAAATCCCCGGGCTCAACCTGGGAACTGCATTGGTGACTGGCAGGCTAGAGTATGGCAGAGGGGGGTAGAATTCCACGTGTAGCAGTGAAATGCGTAGAGATGTGGAGGAATACCGATGGCGAAGGCAGCCCCCTGGGCCAATACTGACGACGCTCATGCACGAAAGCGTGGGGAGCAAACAGGATTAGATACCCTGGTAGTCCACGCCCTAAACGATGTCAACTAGTTGTTGGGGATTCATTTCCTTAGTAACGTAGCTAACGCGTGAAGTTGACCGCCTGGGGAGTACGGTCGCAAGATTAAAACTCAAAGGAATTGACGGGGACCCGCACAAGCGGTGGATGATGTGGATTAATTCGATGCAACGCGAAAAACCTTACCTACCCTTGACATGGTCGGAATCCTGAAGAGATTCGGGAGTGCTCGAAAGAGAACCGGCGCACAGGTGCTGCATGGCTGTCGTCAGCTCGTGTCGTGAGATGTTGGGTTAAGTCCCGCAACGAGCGCAACCCTTGTCCTTAGTTGCTACGCAAGAGCACTCTAAGGAGACTGCCGGTGACAAACCGGAGGAAGGTGGGGATGACGTCAAGTCCTCATGGCCCTTATGGGTAGGGCTTCACACGTCATACAATGGTCGGAACAGAGGGTTGCCAACCCGCGAGGGGGAGCTAATCCCAGAAAACCGATCGTAGTCCGGATTGCACTCTGCAACTCGAGTGCATGAAGCTGGAATCGCTAGTAATCGCGGATCAGCATGCCGCGGTGAATACGTTCCCGGGTCTTGTACACACCGCCCGTCACACCATGGGAGTGGGTTTTACCAGAAGTGGCTAGTCTAACCGCAAGGAGGACGGTCACCACGGTAGGATTCATGACTGGGGTGAAGTCGTAACAAGGTAGCCGTATCGGAAGGTGCGGCTGGATCACCTCCTTTCCAGAGCTATCTCGCAAAATTGAGCGCTCACGCTTATCGGCTGTAAATTTAAAGACAGACTCAGGGGTCTGTAGCTCAGTCGGTTAGAGCACCGTCTTGATAAGGCGGGGGTCGTTGGTTCGAATCCAACCAGACCCACCATTTGTCTGGCGGTAACACCCTGAGGCATCTGTACTCATGGGGGCATAGCTCAGCTGGGAGAGCACCTGCTTTGCAAGCAGGGGGTCGTCGGTTCGATCCCGTCTGCCTCCACCAATCCTCAATGACAAGCGTTCGACGCGTCGAGCTTTTGTCATTGGCGATTGAGCCAGTCAGGGTGATATGAGTAACACCATATCGGCTGTCGTTCTTTAACAATCTGGAAGAAGTAAGTAATTTGGATAGCGGAAGCGTCTTGAGATGGACGTGAAAACTATCCGGGTTGTGATTGTATCGATGTATCTCAAGATGATTCGAACTTCATGTTCGGCTCTAATTGGAATACGGCACAACGCGAGAACTCAACCTGTAGCGACTGTCGATGAGACAGACTCGTTATAGGGTCAAGCGAACAAGTGCATGTGGTGGATGCCTTGGCGATCACAGGCGATGAAGGACGCGGTAGCCTGCGAAAAGCTACGGGGAGCTGGCAAACGAGCTTTGATCCGTAGATGTCCGAATGGGGAAACCCGGCCCTTTTGGGTCATCCTGGACTGAATACATAGGTCCAGAGAAGCGAACGCGGTGAACTGAAACATCTAAGTAACCGCAGGAAAAGAAATCAACCGAGATTCCCAAAGTAGTGGCGAGCGAAATGGGATGAGCCTTGCACTCTTTATTTGTATTGTTAGCCGAACGCTCTGGAAAGTGCGGCCATAGCAGGTGATAGCCCTGTAGGCGAAAACAGTATGAAAGAACTAGGTGTGCGACAAGTAGGGCGGGACACGTGAAATCCTGTCTGAAGATGGGGGGACCATCCTCCAAGGCTAAATACTCGTGATCGACCGATAGTGAACCAGTACCGTGAGGGAAAGGCGAAAAGAACCCCGGGAGGGGAGTGAAATAGATCCTGAAACCGCATGCATACAAACAGTCGGAGCCTCGTAAGGGGTGACGGCGTACCTTTTGTATAATGGGTCAGCGACTTACGTTCAGTAGCAAGCTTAACCGTATAGGGCAGGCGTAGCGAAAGCGAGTCCGAATAGGGCGTTCAGTTGCTGGGCGTAGACCCGAAACCAGGTGATCTATCCATGGCCAGGATGAAGGTGCGGTAACACGTACTGGAGGTCCGAACCCACTAACGTTGAAAAGTTAGGGGATGAGCTGTGGATAGGGGTGAAAGGCTAAACAAACCTGGAAATAGCTGGTTCTCTCCGAAAACTATTTAGGTAGTGCCTCGTGTCTCACCTTCGGGGTAGAGCACTGTCATGGTTGGGGGGTCTATTGCAGATTACCCCGCCATAGCAAACTCCGAATACCGAAGAGTGCAATCACGGGAGACAGACATCGGGTGCTAACGTCCGGTGTCAAGAGGGAAACAACCCAGACCGCCAGCTAAGGTCCCCAAATATAGCTAAGTGGGAAACGAAGTGGGAAGGCTAAAACAGTCAGGAGGTTGGCTTAGAAGCAGCCACCCTTTAAAGAAAGCGTAATAGCTCACTGATCGAGTCGTCCTGCGCGGAAGATGTAACGGGGCTAAGCTATATACCGAAGCTGCGGATGCGAGCTTTGCTCGCATGGTAGGAGAGCGTTCCGTAAGCCTGCGAAGGTGCCTTGTAAAGGGTGCTGGAGGTATCGGAAGTGCGAATGCTGACATGAGTAGCGATAAAGGGGGTGAAAGGCCCCCTCGCCGTAAGCCAAGGTTTCCTACGCAACGTTCATCGGCGTAGGGTGAGTCGGCCCCTAAGGCGAGGCAGAAATGCGTAGCTGATGGGAAGCAGGTCAATATTCCTGCACCATTGTTAGATGCGATGGGGGACGGATCGCGGAAGGTTGTCGGGTGTTGGAAGTCCCGGTCGCTGCATTGGAGAAGGCACTTAGGCAAATCCGGGTGCGTAATTCAAGGGTGTGGCGCGAGCTCCTTCGGGAGCGAAGCAATTGGAAGTGGTTCCAAGAAAAGCCTCTAAGCTTCAGTCTAACGATGACCGTACCGCAAACCGACACAGGTGGGCGAGATGAGTATTCTAAGGCGCTTGAGAGAACTCGGGAGAAGGAACTCGGCAAATTGGTACCGTAACTTCGGGATAAGGTACGCCCTTGTAGCTTGACTGGCCTGCGCCAGGAGGGTGAAGGGGTTGCAATAAACTGGTGGCTGCGACTGTTTAATAAAAACACAGCACTCTGCAAACACGAAAGTGGACGTATAGGGTGTGACGCCTGCCCGGTGCCGGAAGATTAAATGATGGGGTGCAAGCTCTTGATTGAAGTCCCGGTAAACGGCGGCCGTAACTATAACGGTCCTAAGGTAGCGAAATTCCTTGTCGGGTAAGTTCCGACCTGCACGAATGGCGTAACGATGGCCACACTGTCTCCTCCCGAGACTCAGCGAAGTTGAAGTGTTTGTGATGATGCAATCTACCCGCGGCTAGACGGAAAGACCCCATGAACCTTTACTGTAGCTTTGCATTGGACTTTGAACCGATCTGTGTAGGATAGGTGGGAGGCTATGAAACCGGAACGCTAGTTTCGGTGGAGCCGTCCTTGAAATACCACCCTGGTTTGTTTGAGGTTCTAACCTTGGCCCGTGATCCGGGTCGGGGACAGTGCATGGTAGGCAGTTTGACTGGGGCGGTCTCCTCCCAAAGCGTAACGGAGGAGTACGAAGGTACGCTAGGTACGGTCGGAAATCGTGCTGATAGTGCAATGGCATAAGCGTGCTTAACTGCGAGACCGACAAGTCGAGCAGGTGCGAAAGCAGGTCATAGTGATCCGGTGGTTCTGTATGGAAGGGCCATCGCTCAACGGATAAAAGGTACTCTGGGGATAACAGGCTGATACCGCCCAAGAGTTCATATCGACGGCGGTGTTTGGCACCTCGATGTCGGCTCATCTCATCCTGGGGCTGTAGCCGGTCCCAAGGGTATGGCTGTTCGCCATTTAAAGAGGTACGTGAGCTGGGTTTAAAACGTCGTGAGACAGTTTGGTCCCTATCTGCCGTGGGCGTTGGATATTTGAAGGGGGCTGCTCCTAGTACGAGAGGACCGGAGTGGACGAACCTCTGGTGTACCGGTTGTCACGCCAGTGGCATCGCCGGGTAGCTATGTTCGGAAGAGATAACCGCTGAAAGCATCTAAGCGGGAAACTCGCCTTAAGATGAGATATCCCTGGGGACTAGATCCCCTTGAAGGGTCGTTCGAGACCAGGACGTTGATAGGTCAGGTGTGTAAGCGCAGTAATGCGTTCAGCTAACTGATACTAATTGCCCGTAAGGCTTGATCCTATAACAAGTCTGCCTTGTAGATCGGCGCCGTGCGAAAGCACTGGCCGCGATCCAAAGCGACATGTTGGATTCTCGTGTGTGATACACACAACCTAAATTACTGCTTCTTCCAAGATTGGTTCTGTTGGCCACGCCAGCAGAACAACCCTCTTTGCCTGATGACCATAGCGAGTCGGTCCCACCCCTTCCCATCCCGAACAGGACCGTGAAACGACTCTACGCCGATGATAGTGCGGATTCCCGTGTGAAAGTAGGTAATCGTCAGGCTCCCCTAAGCCAAGAACCCCCGCCCAAAAGGCGGGGGTTTTTGCATTGGCGCGGCAGAAAGAGCACTCGGCCAGTTGCATCGGCTCGAGTCGGCAGGATCGAACGAACCCGGTCGGTTTGCGATAGCTCGGTGATGTGCCCAGGACCGACTCGCTAGAAGCCACGCTGCTCACCAGGTTCACGACGAGTCGGCTCATATCCCCTGATCGTCACGCTGCCGCGGAACTGCTCATCGCCGGAACGCGCGATGCATCAAGCTGGCGATATCTGCGATGCATGTCCGGCGGCCACGCGCCAACGATCTCCTACTGGGCGCCACAGCCGCGTGTAGGCGAACCTGCCGCTGAACGCCGTGCCATCGAAATCACCGGCAAGCACGACCGTTGTCGCGGTGACGATGCCGCGTACAGGATTCCGCGCGTCCCCGGCGTCGCGATATAACGGGTGATAGCGTCGACGTAGAAGACGATGCTGCGTGTTGAGCGGAAATGGCCGCTAGATGCTCAATCACGTCGCCGACGTAAGTGCGATTCGCCGGTCTTGCGGGGCTTCACCTAGTGGCCGGTATATCCCAATATCCCAATAAAAATCTATGCGCATAAAGTCGCTGAGCGCCAGATGTCATCGGCGAGCTTCCCGCCATTCACGGTAATATCGCCGTTCGTCCGACTGCCGGCATTCGTCTGCCTGCCACTGCTCGGTGTTCCTACAACTCATTCCCGCACATTGATTCATGACCGACCGCGCCGCCGCTTCATGTCGTCGGACGACCGACTTCCTGCCTTATCTCGTCGCCGCGACGTTTTTCATGGAGTACCTCGATACGACGGTGATCGCCACCGCGCTGCCGCAGATGGCACAGTCGTTTGGCGTCGGGCCGAATGCGCTGAGTGTCGGGATGACGGCCTACATGCTGGCGCTCGCCGTGTTCATCCCGATTAGCGGCTGGATCGCGGATCGCTATGGTTCGCGTACCGTCTTCGCCACCGCGATCTTCGTCTTTTCCGGCGCATCGGTGCTGTGCGGGCTCTCCGATGGCGTGCTCACGTTCACGGCCGCGCGTCTGCTCCAGGGTGTCGGTGGGGCAATGATGGTGCCGGTCGGGCGAATGATCGTCGTGCGCAGCACGGAGAAAGCCAAACTGATGCGTGCGATCGCGACGATCACGTGGCCGGGCATCGTCGCGCCAGTCGTCGGGCCGCCGGTCGGCGGCTTCATCACCACCTACGCGTCGTGGCGCTGGATCTTCCTGTTGAACGTTCCGTTTGGCATAGCCGCGCTGGTTTGCACTTGGCTTATCGTCCGCAACACGCGTGCCGATGAGCGGCGGCCGCTCGACTGGGTCGGCTTCGTGCTGGCCGGCGCGGCGCTGACTTGTCTGTTGATCGGTACCGAAGCGGCGGGCCAGCAGGACGTCGATTTCACGCGCGCAGGTATCCTGGTCGCCGCGAGCGTGTTGTTCGGCATTGCCGCATGGTTGCATGCGCAACGATGCGCGCATCCGCTGCTCGATTTCACGACGCTGAAGGTGCCGACGTTCTCGGTCACCGTCATCACCGGTTCGATCACGCGGATAGCGATCAACGCCGTGCCGTATCTGCTGCCGCTGTTGTTCCAGATCGGCTTCGGGCTGTCGCCATTCCAGTCCGGCCTGCTGTTGCTCGCCAGCGCGATCGGCAATCTCGGGATGAAGGCAGGCACGTCGTGGATACTCGATCGCTTCGGTTTCCGGCGCGTCGCGCTCGTCGACGTGACGATCGTCGGCCTGTTCACGATCGCGTGCGGCTGGCTGACAGCGTCGACGCCGTTGGCCGTCACCTTGTTGGTCGTGTTCGTCTACGGGCTCACGCGATCGATGCAGTTCACGACGCTCGCGACACTCGCGTACGCGGATATTCCGGCGCGGCAAACCAGTGCGGCCAGCACGCTGTGGAGCGCCGCGCAGCAGATGACGATCGGAATGGGCATCGCATTCGGCGCGTTGTCGCTGCGGGTCGCGGCGTTGGCGCGTGGCGACGCCGCCAGAGTGCATTATGTGCTCGACGATTTTCGCTGGGCGTTCATTGCGGCCGGCGTGCTCGCTCTGCTGACGTTGCCCGGCTATGCGGGACTCGCCGCCGATGCCGGCGATCGGCTTCGCGCAAATGTGGCGCGCGGGTAGAGCGTCGTTCTGATCGCGGCGGTCGCGCGAAGGCCGGCGGTCAGCGATTCGTCGCCACTGCGGACTGAGTCGAGACGCCGCCCCAGCAATGAGCAGCGGACCGCGCGTATGGAGCAGCCAGTCGTCGGTTGCAGTTTACGGCGCGCGAACTCTAAATCGCGTGGCGTTGCCCGCTTATAACTTCACGCCGTCCGGGCTGCTGCCGGCGACAGGCAACCGGCGAGTGGCAACCGGCGAGTGGCAACCGGTAACCAGTAACCAGTAACCGGCGCCCGGCACTCGCAACCGGCAACCCGCAACGGGCACTCGGCACTCGGCACTCGGCACTCGGCAAGCGGCAAGCGGCAAGCGGCAAGCGGCAACGGGCAACGGGCAACCGGCAACCGGCAACCGGCAACCCGCAACCCGCAACCCGCAACGGGCACTCGGCACTCGGCGACCGGCGACCGGCAACTTCCAATCGGTAATCGGCAATTGGCCACCGCCAACCGCCAACCGCCAACCGCCCGCCCACGCTCCCCCAACGTGCCGAGTCCCATCTCCACCTCATCCGCACCACCAACACCCTCACAACGCATCATGAAAGATGATGCCGACCGTATGGCGGTGACCGCTGCGAATCCTGCTCACCCCGTGGCGCAAGTTCACGCGGTAGATGCCGCGTGTTCCCTGCACGGGCCTGCCATGCACCGCGAAGACCACCGCGTCGCCTTGCATCAGCGGCACCACTTCCGCACGCGACTGCATACGCGGCCGCTGCTCCGTCAGCACGAATTCGCCGCCGGTGAAATCCCGCCCGGGCGCTGACAGCAGAATCGCCACCTGCAGCGGAAAAACGTGCTCGCCGTAGAGATCCTGATGGAGACAGTTGTAGTCGTCCGCGCCGTATTGCAGGATCAACGGCGTGGGTCGCGTCTGTCCGGCGTCGTGGCAGCGGTCGAGAAACGCCGCATGGTCGCGCGGATAGCGAACGTCGATCCGCAGCGCGTCATTCCAGCGATTGGCAATCGGCGCGAGATGCGGGTAGATCGTTGCGCGCAGCGCGTCGACGACTGCGGGCAGCGGATACGCGAAGTACTTGTATTCGCCGCACCCGAAGCCGTGACGTGCCATCAAGACACGCGAACGATAGAGCGCATCGTGCGGATAAAGCGCGCGCAGCGCATCGCATTCGCCGCGCGACAGCAGGCTCGACACGTGCGCGCAGCCGTAGCGATCGAGTTCGGCCTCGACGGTCGACCAGTCGATTGCGTCGACGCGCGCCGCGATGTCCTGCAAGTCGGCGGCAGGTTGCAGATCGGCGATATTCACGGACATCCCCCGGTTCGTTTGCGACGTCGCATCGCGCGTACCCGCGGCGTGCTTCGCAGGCATGCAGCACACGCGGGGCGTCGCGATGCATGTCGATGAACCGAGTCTAGCGACCGGCGCGCGCCGTTGCACTCCGGATGTTGCGCTTCAATTCGCGAAGCGACGGCGAGCCGCGCGACGACGGCACGCCGATTGCGGCGACGTGCCTGAGCGCAGCGACAAAGAAGAATGAACCCACTGCCGAACCCGCCGCTACCGAACCCGCCGCGGCAACCGCCCGGCCGTGAGCCGTCGCCGCCCGCTCGCCGTTATCCGCTCAAGCCAGCGCGCGGAACAACCAGTACAGCCCGCCGGCCAGCACGATCGACGCCGGCAGCGTGAGAATCCACGCGAGCACGAGGCTGCGCACGGTACTCCACTGCAGCCCCGATCCGTTCGCGGCCATCGTGCCGGCGACGCCCGACGACAGCACGTGCGTCGTCGACACCGGCAGCCCGTATGCATCGGCCGCGCCGATCGTCAGCATCGCGACGAGTTCGGCCGACGCGCCCTGGCCGTACGTCAAATGCTGCTTGCCGATCTTTTCGCCGACGGTCACGACGATCCGCTTCCACCCGACCATCGTGCCGAGACCCAGCGCAATCGCGACGGCCACCTTCACCCAGGTCGGGATGAACTTGGTCGCGTGATCGAGCTGCTTGCGGTAGTTGTCGATCGCGAGCTTGTCGTCGGCGGCAAACGCGGGCTGCCCGGACTTCTCGATCAACCGGATCGCCTCGGACACCAGGTACATCGTGTTGCGCACGTTGTCGACGTCGTTTTGCGGCACGGCCGCCATCGATCCCGATGCGCCGACGGCGCGCGCGAGCGACGTCGACAGCTGCTGCACCGCGGGCAGCACGGCTGGCGTGAGCTTGCGGTGCTGCACGAACTGCTCGACGTCGGCGCGCGGATTCGCGGACGGCGCGACGCCGTTCGAGTATTTCGCGAAGGTGGACGCGGCGTGCGTCGCGACGGCGACGAAGGTCTGCGACTCGGCTGGCGTGACGGCCTTGTTCAGCGCATACGCAGTGGGTACGGTGCCGATCAGGATCAGCATGATGAGCCCCATGCCCTTCTGTCCATCGTTCGATCCGTGCGCGAACGACACGCCGGTGCAGGTCAGGATCAGCAGGCAGCGAATCCAGAACGGCGGCGGCTGATCCTTCGGCGGCTCCTGATACAGATCCGGCACGCGCACGACGGCGCGCAGCACGAGCAGCAGCAGCGCCGCGCACAGAAAGCCGACGAGCGGCGAGAACAGCAGCGACTTGCCGACGCCGAGCGCCTGCCCCCAGTCGACGCCGCTCGTGCCGTTCGGGCCGTGCATCAGCTGGTTCATCAGCCCGACCCCGATGATCGACCCGATCAGCGTATGCGAGCTCGATGACGGCAGCCCGAAATACCACGTCGCCAGGTTCCACACGATCGCGGCGATCAGCAGCGCGAACACCATCGCGAAGCCCGCGCCGCTGCCCACCTGCAGGATCAGCTCGACGGGCAGCAATTGCAGGATGCCGAACGCGACGGCGCCGCTCGATACCATCACGCCGAGGAAGTTCCACATGCCCGACCAGATCACCGCGACGTTCGGCGTCAGCGAATGGGTGTAGATCACGGTCGCCACCGCGTTCGCGGTGTCGTGGAAGCCATTGACGAACTCGAAGCCGAGCGCGATCAGCAGCGCGGCGCCGAGCATCAGGTATGGAAACAGCGACCCTTCGCGCACCGGCGCAAGATCGGCGATCAGATGGGTGGCGATATAGACGGCACCGACCGACAGCACCAGCAGGAACACGGCATAGCCGGCACGTCGGGCGCGTTCGGTGGAACCGGGATGGTGTGCGGCGGGCGAAGCAGGTTGATTCATGGCGGCATCTCGCAGTGGAACCGCGTCCGATCCTAGCTTCGGCTGTCCGTCAGTTTGATGACAG
Organism: Burkholderia sp. MBR-1; assembly: GCF_013822785.1. NCBI lineage: Bacteria > Pseudomonadati > Pseudomonadota > Betaproteobacteria > Burkholderiales > Burkholderiaceae > Burkholderia > Burkholderia sp. MBR-1. The sequence continues at coordinate 1,682,868 of NZ_CP053610.1, read as the reverse complement.
TACGGACCGCGAAACGCCGTTGTTCACGCCGTCGTCCATATAGTGAGCACGCTCATGCATCCGGGCCGCTTCGCGCCTTGCGCGCGCGCCTATCGCAGCATGCGTGGCGCGTCCGACGCCGAGTCGCGTGCGAGCGCGAGAAATGCGGACAGGTAATCGATCGATGCGTCGGCGTCGCGGATGCCGAGAAAGATCTGTTTCGCGATGCCTTGCTTGCCGAGCCTGACCGGCACGACCGGCATGCGGTCCGCGTATTCGTCGGCGAGCCACTTCGGCAATGCGGCCACGCCGCGTCCGCTCGCGACCATCTGCAGCATGATGTCGGTCGTCTCGATCGACTTGTGGCGCCGCGGCACGATGGCGGCCGGCGTCAGGAACTGGTTGTAGATGTCGAGCCGGTCGGTCTCGACCGGGTACGTGATCAGCACCTCGTCGGCCAGTTGCTCGGGCGTGACGTAGTCGGCGTTCGCGAGCCGGTGCGCGTCGGCGACCACCAGCACCTGCTCGTAGTCGAACACCGGATCGAAGCGCAGGCCCGGCTTGTTCAGCGGGTCGGGCGTCACGAGCACGTCGATGTCATGGCCGAGCAGCGCGCCGATCCCGCCGAACTGAAAGCGCTGCTTCACGTCGACGTCGACGTCCGGCCAGCGCGCCAGATACGGCGACACCACCTTCAGCAGCCACTGGTAGCACGGATGGCATTCCATCCCGATGCGCAGCGTGCCGCGCTCGCCCTTCGCGTACTGCTTCATCCGCTCCTCGGCGAGCTCGAACTGCGGCAGCAGCCGGTTCGCGAGCTTCAGCAGATATTGCCCGCCCTGCGTGAGCCGCAGGCCACGTCCTTCCCGATCCCAGATCGGCGTGCCGAGCTGCTGCTCGATTTTCCGCACGGTATGGCTGAGCGCCGACTGCGTGAGGTGCAGCGCGTTGGCAGCCGCAGTCAGCGAGCCCTGGCGCTCGACTTCGCGGATCACGACGAGATGGAATCGCTCGAGCATCAATACATGAACAAAGTTAATGGATGAATGAAATAATGCCATTTTATTTCATGGGGCGAAATCCCTATGATGGCTGCTGAATCTTCTATTACTTCTGGACGGCGGCTTCATGGTCAAGACCCACAACCTCGGTTTCCCGCGCATCGGCGCACAGCGCGAACTCAAATTCGGCCTCGAACGCTACTGGAACGGCGACGCCACGCGCGACGAGCTGACGGCGCTCGGCGCCGCGCTGCGCCGGCGCCACTGGAACGACCAGCGCGATCTCGATCTCGCGCCGCTCGGTGATTTCGCGTTCTACGACCACGTGCTCGACATGAGCTTCACGCTCGGCAATCTGCCGAAGCGCGTGCAGGACTTTCACGGCGACGCGCTCGACAACTATTTCCGCGTGGCGCGCGGCCGTTCCGCGCATTCGGCGCACGAGCATGCGAGCTGCTGCGGTGGCGTGGCGGCCGGCGAGATGACGAAGTGGTTCGACACCAACTATCACTACATCGTGCCGGAGTTCCACGCCGACACGAACTTCTCGCTCGACCCGTCGCGACTGCTGCAGCAACTGGCCGAGGCGAACGCGCAGCGCGTAAACGCAAAGCCGGTGATACTCGGCCCCGTTACGTATCTGTGGCTCGGCAAGGCGAAGGACGATTCCGACCGGCTCGCGCTGCTGCCGAAACTGCTGCCGGTGTACGGCGCGCTGCTCGATACGTTGACCGCGCAGGGCGTCGAATGGGTGCAGATCGACGAACCGATCCTCGTCACCGAGCTCGACGCCGACTGGCGGCGTGCGTTGCGCACGGCGTACGAGGCGCTCGAGACACGTCGTATCAAGCTGCTGCTCGCGACGTACTTCGGCCCGCTTCAGGACAATCTGGAGCTTGCCGTTTCACTGCCGGTCGATGGACTGCACATCGACGCCGTCAATGCCCGCGACGAGGTCGACGTGCTGGCGCGCACGCTGCCGGCCACACGCGTGCTGTCGGTCGGCGTGATCGACGGCCGCAACATCTGGCGGACCGACCTGAACGCGGCGCTCGATTGGCTCGAGCCGCTCGCGCGGCAGCTGGGCGAGCGACTGTGGCTGGCGCCGTCGTGTTCGCTGCTGCACGTGCCGGTCGATCTCGCGAGCGAGCAGAAGCTCGACGCCGAGATCCGCTCGTGGCTCGCGTTCGCGCTGCAGAAGCTCGCCGAACTGAAGCTGCTCGCGACCGCGCTGAACCAAGGGCGCGACACGGTGGCCGACGCCCTCGCTGAGAATGCGGCCGCGATCGAGTCGCGGCGCCGCTCGCCGCGCGTGCACAACCCGGCGGTGAAGGCTGCCGTCGCGCGCATCGACGCGCGGCTCGGCAACCGTGCGAGCGCCTATCCGCAACGCGCGGCCGCGCAGTCGGTACGCCTGAAGCTGCCGCTGTTCCCGACCACGACGATCGGCTCGTTCCCGCAGACCGCGGAGATCCGCGACGCGCGCCGCCGCTTCAAGGCCGGCGAGCTCGACGAAGCCGGCTACCGCCACGCGATGCACGCGGAGATCGAACGCAGCGTGCGCGAACAGGAAACGCTGCAGCTCGACGTGCTGGTGCACGGCGAAGCCGAGCGCAACGACATGGTCGAATATTTCGGCGAGCAGCTGGATGGCTACGCGTTCAGCCAGTTCGGCTGGGTGCAGTCGTACGGATCGCGCTGCGTGAAGCCGCCGATCCTGTTCGGCGACATCAGCCGACCGAGCGCGATGACGGTCGAGTGGATCGCCTACGCGCAGTCGCTGACGAGCAAGCCGATGAAAGGCATGCTGACCGGGCCGGTGACGATCCTGAACTGGTCGTTCGTGCGCGACGACCAGCCGCGTTCGGTGTCGTGCTACCAGCTCGCGCTGGCGATCCGCGACGAAGTGCTCGATCTCGAGCGGGCCGGGGTGCGCGTGATCCAGATCGACGAGGCCGCGCTGCGCGAGGGGCTGCCGCTGCGTCGTGCGCAATGGCCGGCCTACCTGAAGTGGGCGATCGACGCGTTCCGGATCGCCGCGAACGGCGTGCGCGACGACACGCAGATCCACACGCACATGTGCTATTCGGAATTCAACGACATCATCGCGTCGATCGCCGAAATGGACGCGGACGTGATCACGATCGAGACGTCGCGCTCGGACATGGAGCTGCTCGACGCGTTCGACGGCTTCCGGTATCCGAATGAAATCGGGCCGGGCGTGTACGACATCCATTCGCCGAACATCCCGACGCAGGAGCACATCGTCGGCCTGATGAGGAAAGCCGCCGAGCGGATTCCGGCGCAACGGCTGTGGGTGAACCCGGACTGCGGGCTGAAGACGCGCCGCTGGGCGGAAGTGCTGCCGGCGCTGACGAACATGGTCGCCGCGGCGAAGACGTTGCGCAGCGAGCTGCGCAACGGGCTCTGACAAAGCGTTCCGATAACCCGCCGGCTCCGCGCTCGCGCAACCAGCGCGTGCGCGAACGCTCCCGGCGCAGCGCCGCCCCGGAACCCGCCCTATGCCGCACCGCGATCAGTCGCGATACGCGATGCCGGGCAGCACGCACAGCAGCTCGTACGCGAGGTTCGCGCCGAGCAGCGCGGTGGTGCCGAACGGGTCGTACGGCGGCGCGACTTCGACGAGATCGCAGCCGACGATGTTCAGCCCCTTCGCGCCGCGAATGATCTCGAGCGCCTGCGGCACCGTGAGGCCCGCGATTTCCGGCGTGCCGGTGCCGGGCGCGTAGGCGGGGTCGATGCCGTCGATGTCGAAGCTGATGTAGACGGGCGTGTCGCCGACGCGCGCGCGCACTTCCTCCATCAGCGGCACGAGCGACTGGTTCCAGCACGCCTCGGCCTGCACGACGCGAAAGCCTTGGTCGCGGCACCAGTCGAAATCCTCGGCCGCATAGCCGGTGCCGCGCAGGCCGATCTGCGTGACCTTGTCGCCGTGCAGCAGACCTTCTTCGACCGCGCGGCGAAACGGCGTGCCGTGCGCGATCTTCTCGCCCATCATCGTGTCGTTCACGTCGGCGTGTGCATCGACGTGGATCAATGCAACCTTGCCGTGCTTGCGATGGATCGCGCGCAGGATCGGCAGCGCGATCGTGTGGTCGCCGCCGAGCGTGATCGGCTTGCAGTCGTGCGCGAGGATCGCGTCGTACGCGGCCTCGATGCGGGCGATCGAATCGTGCAGGTTGTACGGATTGATCGCGACGTCGCCGATGTCGGCGACCTGCAGCGAATCGAACGGCGCCGCCCGCGTGGCCATGTTGTACGGGCGCAGCAGCACCGACTCCGTGCGGATCTGGCGCGGGCCGAAGCGCGCGCCGGTACGGTTCGACGTGCCGAGATCGAACGGCACGCCGACGAAACACGCGTCGAGCCCCGCGGCGCTCGCGACGTGCGGCAGGCGCATCATCGTTGCAATGCCGCCGCTGCGCGGCATTTCGTTGCCGCCGAGCGGCTGGAAATGGAGAGGGTCGTTCATGGGCTGTTCTCTGTCGATATGGGGTTGCCGTATCATTCGACGCGGCCTGGCGCATAGTTTTGCGCGCCGCGCGCGAAAGAAGAATGCGAACATGTCGACGTAAACATCGACTTTCATCGATGTATCGGAGGGGAATAGCGTGCTCGGGAATCTGTCGACGCTCGATTTGCGGCTGATCCGCGTGTTTCTCGCGGTGACCGATGCGGGCGGCGTGTCGGCCGCGCAGACGATGCTCAACGTCGGCCAGTCGACGATCAGCGCGCAGTTGTCGTCGCTCGAGACGCGCCTCGGCTACCGGCTCTGCGAGCGCGGCCGCAGCGGCTTCCGGCTCACGCCGAAGGGCGAGCGGTTCCATGCGATGAGCCGCAAGCTGCTCGCTGCGCTCGACGAGTTCGGGATGGCAGCGCGTCACATGGACCGCCAGCTGGTCGGCACGCTCAACATCGGCTTGATCGGCCATACGCCGGTGAGCCAGAACGCGCGGATCGCCGAGGCGATCGCCGCGTTCCGCACGCGCGACGAAGCCGTGCGCTTTGCGATCTCGGTGCGCACGCCGGGCGATCTCGAGGAGAAGCTGCTGAGCAACGAGATTCAGATCGCGGTCGGCTACTTCTGGCACCGCGTACCGTCGCTGCACTACACGCCGCTGTTCGTCGAACACCAGATCGCGTATTGCGGGCGCGGCCATCCGCTGTTCGAGCGCGCCGGCCAGCTGACCCCGGCCGACGTCGCGGAATTCGAATGGGCGTGGCGCTCGTATCCGCTGCCGGAGGCCCATATGTCGACGACGCCCGATCGCGTGACCGCCACCGCCGACAACATGGAGGCCGTCGCGCTGCTGATCCTGTCCGGCCATCACCTCGGCTACCTGCCGCAGCACTTCGCGGCGCCGTACGTCGCGCAGGGGCTGCTCGCGCCGCTCAACCCCGAGCAGTTGCGCTACGACGTGACGTTCCACATGGTCGTCGCGCGCGACGCGCGCGGCGATCCGCTCGTCGCCGCGTTTCTCGAAGACCTCGAGCGCGCGCACCAGCCGGGCGATGCCGGATGACGGTGATCTTCCCGATCGCCTGGGCCCGTGTCGTGCCGGCGCGCCCGGTCGCTCGCATCAAGGCACCGGCAAACCCGCGTCGTGCTTCACTTCCCGCAGCGACAGCGCCGATTCGATCGACGTGACGCCCGGCAGCGTGCGCAGCGAATCGCGCAGGAACGTGCCGTAGTCGTCGAGATCGCGCGCGACCACCTGCAGCAGATAGTCGGCCGTGCCCGCGACGTTGTGGCACGCGAGGATGCGCTCGATGCCGAGCACTTCCCGTTCGAAGCGGTCGGCGACCTTGCGGTCGTGCGTCGCGAACCGCACGAGCACGAACGCGACGACGCCGAAGCCGAGCGCCTGTCGCGACAGCTGCGCGCGGTAGCGCTCGATGTAGCCGTCGTTTTCGAGGCGCTTCAGACGCCGCGCGCACGGCGTTTCGGACAGCCCGACGGCGTCGGCGAGGCGCGCGATCGGCAGCCGGCCGTCGCGCTGCACGGCCGCGAGGATCGCGCGGTCGGTTTTGTCGAGTTCGGTCATGGTGGCGGAATCCGTTTTAAGATCGGCCAATTGTGGGGGATTCCGCCACGAAGCGGCAATACGGAACGAAAGATGGCCAATAAGCGCTCCGCCTTCGACGGCAACATATCGTCATCGAAGGACGAGCCCGACCATGATTTCCACGCATTTGCTGTTGATCTATCTCGCCGCGCTGGCGGCCATTTACGCGGTTCCGGGGCCCGACATGGCGCTCGTGCTGCAGACCAGCATCGGCCGCGGCGTGCGGCCGGGCCTCGCGGCGGCCGCCGGCCTGTCGCTGTCGCGTGCGGTGCACGTGACGCTGTCCGCGTGCGGCGTCGCGGCGCTGATTCGGAGCGCGCCGTGGCTGTATGAAGTGATCCGCTACGGCGGCGCGCTGTATCTCGCGTATGTCGCGATCCAGGTGTTCCGCTCGCCGGTATTCGCGCTCGGCGACGCCGAAGCGGCCGCCGCGAGCGCGCTGCGCCAGTCGTTCTTCAAGGGACTGCTGACGAACCTGCTGAACCCGAAGGCGCTGTTGTTCTGCTCGGTGCTGCTGCCGCAATTCGTGCGCACCGACGCCGGGCCGGTCGTGTGGCAGATGTTCGAGCTCGGCGCGCTGCTCGTCGCGGCCGGCGTGTGCTTCGATCTCGCCTGCGTGTTCGGCGCGTCGCGCATCGCCGCTTGGATGCGCGCGCACCCGCTCGCGCAGACGGTGCAGCGCTGGACCTTCTCGGCCGCGCTGATCGGCTTCGCGCTGCGCCTGTCGATGGACTGAGCGGCGCCGTCGTAGGCTGGCCGCGCCGCTCGACGGGCAGCGTGGTGCGATGCGTCATCGAACGCGCGCCGTGCGCGCGGCCGGCCGGCCAAGCGCTGCGCCGGCCCGCCTGGCGCCGCGCGCAAATCCTCTGACTGTTCTAAACTTCCTTGAACTTCGCCGCGTGGCGAACCGACTGACCGAACGGAACCGTCTTCCGCTGGCCCTGTCCGATTTCCTGGCTGTTCCGTGCAACGCGGTACATAGGAGGGTCTGAACATGGCAAGGCATCTTCAAGCCGACCGTGAACCCCGCATCGTCGCCGAGTCGACATGCCTCGGCCAGTGCGATCCGGCAGAACGCATCCACGTCACGATCATGTTGCGGCGGCGGGAAGAAGGGCAACTCGATGCATTGGTTCACCAGCTCGCGGCCGGCGACGCGAGCGCCAAACCGCTGTCGCGCGATGCATTCGCGCAGCGTTTCTCCGCCGATCCCGACGACATCCGCAAGACCGAGGAATTCGCGCACCGTCATCAGCTGACGGTCGATCGCGTCGATCCGGTCGAAAGCGTCGTCGTGCTGTCCGGCACGATCCAGCAGTTCGAAGCGGCGTTCAGCGTGAAGCTCGAGCGGTTCGAGCATCGCGCGATCGGCCAGTATCGCGGCCGCACGGGCCCGATCGCGCTGCCGGACGAGCTCGGCGATGCCGTCACGGCGGTGCTCGGCCTCGACAGCCGTCCGCAGGCACGGCCGCACTTCCGGTTGCGTCCGCCGTTCAAACCCGCGCGCGGCGCCGCGGTCACCTTTACCCCGGTGCAGCTCGCGTCGCTGTACGGCTTTCCGGCCGGCGACGGCGCCGGCCAGTGCATCGCGATCGTCGAGCTGGGCGGCGGCTATCGCGCGGCCGACATCGCTCAGTATTTCCGCGGGCTCGGCATCGACAAGCCGCCGACGCTCGTCGATGTGAACGTCGGCACCGGCCGCAACGCGCCGACCGGCGAGGCAAGCGGCCCCGACGGCGAAGTCGCGCTCGACATCGAAATCGCCGGCGCGATCGCGCCGGCCGCGAAGATCGCCGTCTACTTCGCGCCGAACAGCGACGCGGGCTTCATTCAGGCGGTCAACGCGGCCGTCACCGACAAGACCAATCGGCCGTCGGTCATCTCGATCAGCTGGGGCGGCCCGGAAGCGATCTGGCAGGCGCAATCGGCGCACGCGTTCAACCGCGTGCTGCAGGCCGCCGCCGCGCAAGGGATCACGGTGTGCGCGGCATCGGGCGACAGCGGCTCCGGCGACGGGCTGCAGGACGGCGCCGACCACGTCGATTTCCCCGCGTCGAGCCCGTACGTGCTCGGCTGCGGCGGCACGCAGCTCGATGCGCTACCGGGGCAGGGCATCCGCAGCGAGGTCGCGTGGAACGACGAGTCGGCCGGCGGCGGCGCGGGTGGCGGTGGCGTCAGCACGATGTTCGACGTGCCGACCTGGCAGCAGGGGCTCAACGTCGCGCGCGTCGACGGCGGCCGCGCGCCGCTTGCGAAGCGCGGCGTGCCGGACGTCGCCGGCGATGCGTCGCCGCAGACGGGCTACGAGGTGGCGGTGGCCGGCACGCCCGCGGTAATGGGCGGCACGAGCGCGGTCGCGCCGTTGTGGGCCGCGCTGATCGCGCGGATCAACGCGGCGTCCGGCACGTCGGCCGGCTGGATCAATCCGGTGCTGTACAAGCATCCGGACGCGCTGCGCGACATCACGACGGGCTCGAACGGCACGTATGCGGCCGCACCGGGCTGGGATGCGTGCACGGGCCTCGGCAGCCCCGACGGCGCGAAGCTCGCCGCGCTCCTCGCGCGCAAGCCGTCGAGCTGACGCATCGGCATTGCCTTTCCTTCCGACGCGGGTCGTCTGCCCGCGTCTTTTTTCACCTCCAGGAGCAGCACGATGGGCATCGATTCCGCATCTTCCGGCGGCGTGTATCCGCTGCATCACGGCGACCACAACTCACATGGCGTGCCGCCGAGCGTCGCGCCGGTCGCGCTCGCTCGCGGCCGCGACCAGCCGTTCTTCGATCCGGTCGCGTACGGCAACGGCCCCGACGATTCGGTGACCGACACGACCGAAGCCGCCGCCATCACGCACCATACGATCCTGCTCGACGGCAAGCGCATCGCGTACACGGCGACCGTCGGCCACCTCGTGACGGTGGACCCGAGCAGCTCGCAGCCGGCCGCGAAGATCTTCTACGTCGCGTTCACCGCCGACGATGCGAAGGAGGAGACGCGCCCCGTCACGTTCTTCTACAACGGCGGGCCGGGTTCGTCGTCGGTGTTCGTGCTGCTCGGCTCGTTCGCGCCGAAGCGCATCAAGACGTCGATGCCGGGCTTCACGCCGCCCGCGCCGTACCAGATCGAGGACAACCCGGACAGCATGCTCGACCATAGCGACCTGGTGTTCATCAACCCGGTCGGCACCGGCTATTCCGCGGCCGTCGCGCCGAACAAGAACCGCAATTTCTGGGGCGTCGACCAGGACGCGGACTCGCTGAAGCAGTTCATCAAGCGCTATCTGACGAAGAACAACCGGTGGAATTCGCCGAAGTATCTGTTCGGCGAGTCGTACGGCACCGCGCGCAGCTGCGTGCTCGCCTACAAGCTGCACGAGGACGGCGTCGACCTGAACGGCATCACGCTGCAGTCGTCGATCCTCGACTACCGGCAGGCCGGCAACCCGGTCGGCGCGCTGCCGACCGCGGCCGCCGACGCGTGGTATCACAAGAAGCTCGGCATCGAGCCGGCGCCGGCCGATCTCGGCGCGTTCGTCGAGGAGGTCGCGCAGTTCGCGCGCACCGACTACCTGAGCGCGTTGCGCAACGTGCCGCATGCGGACGCCGCCGTGGTGCAGAAGCTGTCCGACTACACGGGCATCGATACCGCGACGCTGCAGGCGTGGGGGCTCGACATCGCCGGCTACGACGCGCGCGGCAACTCGGTGTTCCTGACGACGCTGCTGCATGCGCGCGGGCTCGCGCTCGGCTCGTACGACGGTCGCGTGACGGGGATTTCGTCGGGCATCGCCGGCAAGATCGATCCGAACTCGGGCGGCAACGATCCGACCATGACCGCCGTGACGGGCGTCTATACGGCGATGTGGAACAGCTATCTGAACGAGCAGCTGAAGTTCACGTCGACCTCGGCGTTCACGGACCTGAACGACCAGGCGTTCCGCAACTGGGACTTCGGCCACATCGACCCGACCGGCGCGCAGCAGGGCACTGATGCGAACGGCAACGTGATCCTCTATACGGCCGGCGATCTTGCCGCGGTGATGGCGCTGAACGTCGACCTGAAGGTGCTGTCGGCGAACGGCCTGTACGATTTCGTCACGCCGTTCTACCAGACCGTGATCGACCTGCAGCAGATGCCGCTCGAGGATCAGAAGGTGCGGCAGAACCTGTCCGCGCGCTTCTATCCGTCCGGGCACATGGTGTATCTCGACGGCGGTTCGCGTACCGCGCTCAAGCGCGATCTCGCGACGATGTACGACGCGACCGTCAGCGATACCGGCGCGCGGATGCGGATCCGCGCGCTGCAGGCGAAGAAGGGCGGCGGGCGCGCGTAGCGTCGCCGGGCGCGCGCGCCGCGCGTGGTGTGCATGGTGTGCGTGGCGCGTGCGGGGCGCGCGGCGTCGGCAGCGAGCCGGGCCGGCTTACGCGGCCGGCCAGTCGAACGGCGTGTAGGGCAGCGCGCGCTTGTGGCGCGAACCGTCGTAGAAGCGCAGCACGGTTTCGTACACGTTGTCCGAGACCGGCTTGCCTTCGAGGAAGTCGTCGATCTCGTCGTAGGTGACGCCATAGGCGTGCTCGTCGGGGCGCAGCGGACGCAGTTCCTCGAGGTCGGCCGTCGGCACCTTCATCACGATCAGCTCGTCGCCGCCGAGCGCGCGGGCGACGGCGCGCACGCGGCGCTTACTCAGGCCGGCGAGCGGCAGCACGTCCGCGCCGCCGTCGCCGAATTTCGTGAAGAAGCCCATCAGCGATTCTGCTGCGTGGTCGGTGCCGATCACGATGCCGCGCCGCGCGCCGGCCACCGCGTATTGCGCGATCATGCGCTCGCGCGCCTTGATGTTGCCGTGCACGAAGTCCTGCTGGGCGGCGGTTTCGAACGCATGACCGGACGCGACCAGCGACGCGAGCATCGCGTCGGCGGCCGGCTTCACGTCGACCGTGAAGGTCTCGTCGGCGCGCACGAACGCGAGCGCGCGCTGCGCGTCGGCTTCGTCGTTCTGCACGCCGTTCGGCAAGCGCATCGCGATGAAGCGCGCGTCGTAGCCGTCGGCGCGCAACTGCTCGACCGCGAGTTGCGCGAGCCGCCCGGCCGTCGACGAATCGACGCCGCCGCTGATGCCGAGCACGTAGGTCCGCATGCCGCTCGAACGAAGATAGCGCGCAAGGAAATCGACGCGGCGCGTGATTTCGGCGTCGACGTCGAAGTGTGCGGCGACGTTCAGTTCGGCGATGATCGCGCGTTGGCGGCTGGCGTAATCGGCGGATGTCATGTCAGTGGTTCCGGAACGAAAATTCGAGGCGCCCATCATAAGCGCAATCGCGGGCGGGTGCCGCGCGGCGCGTGCACGTGGGGAGGGTGAGTTGCATCGGGGAGATGCGTGGGGGCGTCAGGGGGCGGGGCTTGGTTGCGTGCAAGGACGGTGGCGTGGTGGCGGGCGCCCGCTTGCGCCGATGCTTCGGTTGCGTGCAATGGCGTACGGCCGCGCACGCGAACGGCGCTCCGTCTGCGTGCGACGACGGCGGCGACGGCGCGCGCCTCACGCGTGCGCCGGTGCGTCGCTTGCGGCAGCGACGGAAGCGGTGGCGCGCGACCGTGCACATGCACGTGCGCCGGTGCTTCGCCTACGTGCAGCGACGGCGTCGATGGCGTACGACCGCGCACATGCGTCGGCGCTTCGCACGCACGCAACCGCGCGCCGACCGCGGATCAGCGCCGCGCGAGCACGACGCCCACCAGCGCGAGCGCGAACCCCGCGAGCTGGACGGCCGCGAGCGTCTCGCCGAACAGCAGATAGCCCTGCAGCGCGGCGAGCGGCGGCGCGAGGAACAGCAACGACGTCGCGCGCGCCGCATTGCCGCGCCGGAGCATCCACATCAGCATCGTGACCGCGCCGCCGGACAGGAACACGACGCCCCATGCGAGCGACACCCACAGCGCCGGCGCGCCGATCCAGCGCGTTTCGTGCAGCAGCACGACGAACAGCGCCGCGACGATCGCCGCGCCGAGGTTCTGCACGGCCACGGCGGTACGCAGGTCGTTCTGCGCGAGCTTGCCCTTCTGGTACAGCGAGCCGGCGGTGATCGAACCGACCGACAGCACCGACACGGCGACGACGAACCACGCGGGCGCGGCGCCCGGCGGCGGCGCGACGCCGCCCGTCACCTTCGGCGCGAGCACGAGCGCGACGCCGGCGAGCCCGAGCGCCATTCCCAGCCAGCCGCGCGCGGGCAGCCGTTCGTTGAACAAAGGGACGGCGAGCACGGCGGTGGCGAGCGGCTGCAGCGCGCCGAGCAACGCCATCACGCCCGCATTGAGCCCCTGCGCGACGGCCCAATAGCTGGCGCCGAGATAAACGCCTTGCAGCAACGCGCCCGCGATCAGATGGCGCGGCCATTCGCGGCGCGCCGGCCACGGCGCGCGCGCGACGAGCGCGACCGCGCCGAACAACACGGCCGTGCCCGCGAAACGCGCGAGCAGGAACAGGTTCGGATCGGCGTAGGGCTTGATCGCGCGAGCGACGATGAAGCCGGTCGACCATAGCGCGACGAAAGCCGCGGCGACGATGGAGTTCAGCATGCGTGGCGGGCCGCGATACGGCCGGACGGAACGTGGAGCCGGTCAGTATCGGACAGGGCGGCGTCGGCGTCTTGTCGGATTCTGCACTCGGCCGGTCGCGTCGCCGCGTGCGACGATGCGCTCGCCGCTCGCCGCTCGCCGCTCGCCGCTCGCCGCTCGCCGCTCACCGCTCGCCGCTCGCCGCGCATCGGGCGCGCCGAAGCGGGGATCAGTCGAGCGAGAACGTATCGAGCGGCTGATTCGCGCGCGCCTCGGTCGCGAAGCGCGCGGCGAGTTGTTCATACAGGCGGCGCGCCTCGTCGAGCGTCAGGTCGATCCAGTACGGATCGCCGGCGCCGTCGTTGAGTCGTTCCGGCGGAAACTGGATTTCGAGCACACTGCCTTTGCGATACATTGCGCGAGCCCCTTGATGGCTGTCGGTCGGCGGAACGCAAGAGTGTAGCAATCGCGCGCCGTGCCGATTCACGCACATCGGGCAATACAGAATTTCGCATTCGTCGCGCGCGCCCGCGCACCGATGCCGTCAAATGCCCGTCAAACCGCCGTAATACAATGAGCGGCTCTTTCACCACCAGTCGCCTCGGGCGTCTTGCGATGCTGGCGGAACAACGTCATCAATACATCCTGTCGGAGCTCGGACGCGCGGGTGCGCTGTCGGTCGCCGAACTGGTGCGCTCGCTCGACGTGTCGCGCGAGACCGTGCGGCGCGACCTGAACGCGCTCGCCGCACGCGGATTGCTCGTGATGACGCACGGCGGCGCACTGGCGGCCGAGCGGCGTGAGCCGAGCCTGTCCGAGCGCGAGGCCGCGAACGCCGCCGCGAAGCGCACGATCGGACGGCGCGCGGCCGAGCTGGTGCCGGACGACGCGTCGGTGCTGATCGACTCGGGCAGCACGCCGCATGCGGTCGCGCTCGCGCTCACCGACCGGCACCGGCTGTCGGTCTACACCAACGACTGGCGCACCGCCTTCGTGCTGGCGCGTCGCAACGGCAATCGCGTTACGCTGCTCGGCGGCGAACTGTCCGACGACGAAGACGCCACCTTCGGGCTCGACACCATCCAGCAGCTCGCGCAATACCACGTCGACTTCGCGTTCGTCGGCGCGGGCGGGATCACCGTCGACGGCGATTGCACCGATTACTCGCGGCTCGCGGCCGAAGTGCGCAGCCGGATGATCGCGGCGGCCGGTACGGCGATCATCGTCGCCGATCACTCCAAGTTCGGCCGCGTGACGCCGGTGCGGATCAACGGCACGTCGGCCGCGCGATATCTCGTCACCGAGCGCGCGCCGGACAAGTCCGTGCGCCGCGCGCTGACCGCTCGGGGCATCGAGCTGCTCGTCTGCGACTGACGCGGCGCGGACACGGAACCTTCATCCGACCGTCATCGCACGGGAAGAACCGCCGCCGACACTGACTCCTTCCTCTGGCCCGGCCCGCACGGCAGGAGCAATGAATGACCGTCAGCGTACGCAGCTATCTTTCCCCGACCCTGGTGCTGCTGGCCTTCGACTGGCCCGACGCCGCGTCGCGCAGCGACTTTCTCGGCTTCGCGATCCGGCGCACGCCGGGATTCCGCTCGGCCGACGGCCGCACGCGCGCACCGGACAGCTGGCTGCCGAACCGGCTGACGTTCGACGGCCCGGCCGCCGACACGCAGGGCGACGCGCCGACCGATCAGGCGCCGATCCAGAAGTTCATGTGGTGGGACGCGCGCATCGACCCGCAGGATCGCGGCGCATCGTTTCGCTATGACGTGTTTCCGGTGGTCGGCACGCCCGAGCGTCTGCAGGTGCTCGACGCCGAGGCCGGCGCGTGCGACGTCGTGCTGCCCGCGCACATCGTGGACGGCATCGGCACGTGGTTCAACCGCGCGGTGGTGAGTTCGCAGGCGTTCGCGAAGCAGGTCGCGGCGCTGGGCGTCGCGCCGAACCACGCGCCGAGCGCGGCGCAGGCGCTGAAGCTGCGCACCTGGCTCGCGAACGACATGGAGCAGGTGTTCGCAAACATGCTCGACCGCGCATCGCGCGCGGCATCGGCCGTCTATCACCTGACCGACGCGTTGTGGGCGCTGCCCGCATTCGAAGCGTTCGGGCGCCGGCATGGCGACACGTCGCTCGCGATCGTCTACGACGCGCACGCGATCGCCCGCAAGAACGAGCCGCCGCTGCCGTCGCCGAACCAGCCGGCCGTCGACGCGCTGCGGGGCCTCGCGACGCTCGCGCCGCGCGACCGCACGCACATCATGCACGACAAGTTCATCGTGACCGACACGCCGGCGCATGCGGCGCTGCCCGCGCGCGTGCTGACCGGTTCCGCGAACTTCACGACCGAAGGGCTGACCGAGCAGGCCAACGTGCTGCATGCGTTCGACTCGCCGGCGCTGGCTGCGTTGTACGAAGCTCGTGCGCATGCGTTGGCCGCGAATCCGTCGATCGCCGAGACGGCGAAGTTGTCGCCGGGCTGGTCCGAGGCGCTCGCGATCGGCAGTGCGCAGGTGCGCGTCGCGTTCTCGCCGGAGCCGGCGGGGCAGCGCACCGCGATCGATGCGATCGTCGCCGCGATCGCGGCCGCGAAGCACTCGGTGTCGTTCTGTCTCTTCATGCCGACGGACGCGGCGCTGCGCGACGCATGCTTTGCCGCCGGCGATCGCGGGCTGATGATGTTCGGTCTGGTGAACCGCATCAACGTCGCCGGCGCGGCGAACGCAGAGGCGGCGCAGCACGACGGCCGCACGCTCGATGCGGCGACGCTCGCGAATCTGGAGCTCTACCATCGCCGACGCGATCATCGCGACGTGATCGACGCCGCGTACTTCTCGCCGGCGACGGTGCCGCAGGGTTTCGAGCCGGAGCTGCGCCTGTTCCCCGGCGAGCCGGCGCCCGCCTATCCGCCGGTCGTGGTCCACCACAAGTTCATCGTGATCGATGCGGAAGGCGCGAACCCGGTCGTGTACACGGGCTCGGCGAACATGAGCCGCAATTCCGAGCAGTACAACGACGAAAACCTGCTCGAGATTCGCGACGCGCGGATCGCGGCGATCTATCTCGCGGAATTCCTGCGGCTCTACGAGCACTATCGCGCACGCGCGCTGTCGATCGACACGAAACGGCGTGGCGGCGGCGCGCAGCGGCGGCTTGCACTGGCGCCCGACGCGAGCTGGGCGCAGAAGTACTTCGTGGCGGGAAGCCCGGAACAGAAGGCGCGGATCGCGCTGGCGTCGGTCGCGCCGACGGACTGACGCGCTACGTCGCGAACCCGCCGCGGGTCATTCGGCGGCACGCGGCGCCGCGCTCGTTGCGGGAGGGGAAGTGCGTGCGATTGCGCGCACGAGGCGCCCGCGGCACGTGGCTCGCGGACGCGTTCGCGCGGTGTCAGGCGGCGACGTAGCGCAGCACGGAGTCGGCGATCGTCTCGCGATGCCGCACGCGCAGCCGCGGTGCCGACGGATCGCGGCCGAACGCGGCGCCGAACGTGTAGCGGTTCGACACGCGGTGAAAGCAGAACGAGCTGATCAGCAGATGCAGGTCGAACGCGTCGATGTCCTGGCGGAACGCGCCGCTCGCCGCGCCGCGCTCGAGCAGTTGCTCGAGCGTCTTGATGATGCTGACGTTGCGGCTCTTGAACGATTTGAGCTGTTCGAGATACTTCGCGCCGTGGATGTTCTCGATCGACACGAGGCGCACGAAGTCGCGATGCTTGTCGTGATAGTCGAACGTGAATTCGACGAGCCGGCGCAGGCCTTCGCGCGGCTCCATGTCGCCGACGTGCAGTTCCTGCTCGAGCGCGCGGATGTCGCCGTACACCTTTTCGAGCACGGCCTCGTACAGGCCTTCCTTGCTGTCGAAGTAGTAGTAGAGCATCCGCTTCGTCGTGTTGGTGCGCTCGGCGATTGCGTCGACGCGCGCACCGGCGAGGCCCATCGCGGAGAATTCCTGCGTGGCGACGTCGAGGATGTTGCGTTTGGTCTGCTCGGGATCGTATTTGCGCCGCGCTTCGGTCGCAAGCGCTCGGCTTTCGGACGTGGCGGTCTTGCTTCCAGCTTTCATGTGATTTGTTTTGGGTTCGCGGCGGCGGGAAAAAATCATTCTAGCATGCACCAAATGGCCGCCACGCCGATCTTCCGCTCTAATCGGCCGCGCGCTTTCGGCCGGGCGGCGGCCGTTCAGCGCCGCCGCGACGCGAGCGCGTCGCGGGCCTGGAATGCGCTGTACGTGAGCTGCGCGGCGGCGAGGCCGGCGAGCCCGTAGGTGCGCGTCAGGCCGAACGCGGCGAAGCCGGCCGGCACGGGCCGCTCGCCCGCCAATGCGGCGGCGAGCGCTTCGCCGGCGACGGTGGTCGGCGCCATCCCGTGACCGCCGAAGGCGACGGCGTGCCACACGCCGTCCGCGTCGCGGCCGATCTGCGGCATCTTGTGTCGCGCGTAGCTCATCAGGCCGCCCCACGCATGGTCGATCTTCACGCCGTCGAGCTGCGGATACACGCGCAGCAGGTCGCGCCGCAGCAGCCGCGCGATCGCGTCGGGGCCGCGGTCGAGCACCGAGATGCGGCCGCCCCACAGGATCCGTGTGTCCTGCAGCGGCCGGTAGTAGTCGAACGCGAAACGCGTGTCGTAGATGGCGTAAGGCGCGTCGATCGCGTCGGCGAGCCGCGCGCCGAGCGGTTCGGTCGCGATCACGTAGGTCGCGATCGGCAGCACCGCGCGCTCGATGCGCGGCGACACGCCGCGCGCATAGCCGCCGCCGGCGAACACGACGTGCTGCGCGCGCACCGAGCCTTGCGCGGTGCGCACGACGTAGCCGGCGCCGTCGCGCGCGATGCCGAGCGCGGCCGAGCGTTCGTACACGCGCGCGCCGCCGTGCGCCGCGGCGGCCGCGACGCCGAGAACGTACTTCAGCGGATGGAAGTGGAACGCGTTCGGCTCGAACAGGCCGCCGTGATAGCGGGCCGTCTTCAGCTGCGCGCGCAGCGCGTCGCGCGCGACCGGCGCCCAGTCGACGTCGAATTCCTGCTTCATCAGCGTGCGCACGCCGTCGAGCCGCGACGGATCGTCGAACCAGTTCGCGAGCATCACGCCGCGATCGACGATGTCACAGTCGATGCCGTAGCGCGCGATCCGTGCGCGGATCAGGCCGACCGCATCGACGGTGAGCCGGTACAGCCGGCGCCCTTCGTCGCGGCCGAGCGTGCGCAGCAGCGCCGCGTTGTCGAGGCTGTAGCCGCCGAACACGAAGCCGCCATTGCGGCCCGACGCGCCGAAGCCGACCCGTTCGCCGTCGAGCACGACGACGTCGCGCACGCCGCGCTCGACGAGGCCGAGCGCGGTGCACAGGCCGGCGAGGCCGCCGCCGACGATGCAGACGCGGGTGTCGATCGGGCCGCTCAGTTGCGGATAAGGCTGGCGCGTAACGGTGGCTTCGTAGAAGTTTTGCATGCGTTTTCGGTGACGATGGACGACGAACGGGGCGCGCGGCGCGCGTCGATCTTGCCTGAACGTGGGCGCCGCGTCGAATGGCGGGTCCGTATCGCGGCGGGTGGGCTGTCGTCGTGGAAGCGAAGGGCGTCGTGTCGCCATTGGCCGACGGCCGTGGGCGCGCCGGATGCGGAGCACGCCGGCGCCACCTCGTTCGTGTGTGCAAGTCGCCCGCGCGGCAAACGAAATTTGCATACCGGGTAATGCCGCATCGTCATCAAGTTGCTGCGCGCCGCACCGGCGCATGCGTGCCGCCCATCGGCGCTAGACATGTCGGCTCGGCGCGCCGACACGCCCCGCTTCGGCCAGCCCAGTTGTTGCGTTTTGCGCATGAAGTCGTGAGTTAATATCAATAGCGGCGCGACTTGTGGCCATCGACAATGTGATGCATGGATCGTGCGTTACGGCGCGCGGGTTTGCCGTCCTCCACGGCCCGGCGACGGCATCCACCCGAGGCGCGACACAGCGCTGCCGTACTCGCCCCGCCGTGCGTGCGCTTGCACGCGGCGCGCGAACGCGCTCCAATCGAATCACGCGGGCGGCGTCGCCGCCGCACCGATCAATCTGTCCCTGAAGAGGAAGTGATGCAATTCAACGACATTCTTGCCGCGCTCGACATCGATCTCGCCCAGTGGAAGGGCAATGCGCTGACCGCGCGTTCGCCGGTCGATGGCGCGACGCTCGCGACGCTGGCGATCGACTCGCCCGCCGACGCCGAGCGCAAGATCGACGCCGCGCATGCCGCATTCCTCAAGTGGCGCACGGTGCCGGCGCCGGTGCGCGGCGAACTCGTGCGCGTGTTCGGCAACGTGCTGCGCGAGCACAAGGCCGAGCTGGGCCGCCTCGTCACGCTGGAAGCCGGCAAGATCACGTCGGAAGGCCTCGGCGAAGTGCAGGAAATGATCGACATCTGCGATTTCGCGGTCGGCCTGTCGCGCCAGCTTTACGGCCTGACCATCGCGTCCGAGCGCCCCGGCCACCGGATGATGGAGACGTGGCACCCGATCGGCGTGTGCGGCGTGATCTCGGCGTTCAATTTCCCGGTCGCGGTGTGGGCGTGGAATGCGGCGCTCGCGTTCGTGTGCGGCGATCCGGTCGTGTGGAAGCCGTCGGAAAAGACGCCGCTCACCGCGATCGCATGCCATCAGCTGCTCGCCAAGGCGCTGCGCGAATTCGACCGGACGCATCCGGGCGTCGCGCCCGAAGGGCTGCACCAGCTGGTGCTCGGCATGCGCGACGTCGGCGAGGTGCTGACGTCGTCGAAGAAGGTGCCGGTCATCAGCGCGACGGGCAGCGTGCGGATGGGCCAGGAAGTCGCGAAGGTGCTGAGCCAGCGCCTCGCGCGCGGCATCCTGGAACTCGGCGGCAACAACGGGATGATCGTCGCGCCGAGCGCCGACCTCGATCTCGTCGTGCGCGCCGTCACGTTCGCGGCGGTCGGCACGGCCGGCCAGCGCTGCACGACGCTGCGCCGTCTGATCGTCCATCGCAGCATCGTCGATCAACTGTTGCCGCGCATCGAGAAAGCCTATGCGTCGGTGAAGGTCGGCAGCCCGCTCGAGGAAGGCACGCTGGTCGGCCCGCTGGTCGATCGCGCGGCGTTCGACGCGATGCAGAAGGCCCTGGCCGATGCGCGCGAGCAGGGCGGCGAAGTGAAGGGCGGCGAGCGCGTCGACGTCGGTCATGCGGATGCGTATTACGTGCGTCCGGCGCTCGTGCGGATGCCGAAGCAATCGGCGGTGGTCGAGCGCGAGACGTTCGCGCCGATTCTGTACGTGCTCGTCTACGACGACTTCGAACAGGCGATCGACGTGCACAATGCGGTGCCGCAAGGGCTGTCGTCGGCGATCTTCACGAACGACATGCGCGAGGCCGAGCAGTTCATGTCGGCGGCCGGCAGTGATTGCGGGATCGTCAACGTGAACATCGGCACGAGCGGCGCGGAGATCGGCGGCGCGTTCGGCGGCGAGAAGGAAACGGGCGGCGGCCGCGAGTCGGGTTCGGACGCGTGGAAGGCGTACATGCGCCGCGCGACGAACACGATCAACTACAGCCGTCAGCTGCCGCTGGCGCAAGGCGTGAAGTTCGACGTCTGACGCCGCGCGCGCGATAGCGCGCATCGGGTTCGACCGACGAGGGCCGGTTGCCGCGCAAGCGGCAGCCGGCCTTTTTCATGGCGACGGGCGCGCGCGTACCGCCAAGACCGGGCGGTGCGCGTGCGGCCGGTCATTCGTGCGGCGCGGCGCCGTCGCTCGTCGGCATGTTCTGCACGACCAGCACCTGCGGCGTCGAAAGCGTGATCTTCGCCGCGCGCAGCTGCTTCAGGATCTCGAACAGCAGGTCGCTCTTCGTCGAGCTCGCGATGCGCGGGCTCGCCACGTAACCGGTCACGCTGAGCGTGATGCCGTCCGCCGTCAGCTGGCTGAAGGTGACCGACGGCGCCGGCTTGTCGAGGATCGCCGGGTGCTCGCGATAGGCGTCGAGCAGCAGGTCGCGCACCTGCTCGGGGTCGGTGTTCAGCGGGAACGTCAGCATCAGCGTCGCGACGCCCTGCGTGCTGTTGCCCATCGTCACGTTGCGCACGTTTTGCGAGATCAGCTGCGAGTTCGGCACGATCACCGTCGAGCGGTCGCTGAGCTGGATCTCGGTCGCGCGCACGTTGATGCGGCGAATGTCGCCTTCGACGCCCGCGATGCTCACCATGTCGCCCACTTTCACCGGACGCTCGGTCAGCAGGATCAGCCCCGACACGAAGTTCTTCACGATCTCCTGCAAGCCGAAGCCGATGCCGACCGACAGCGCGCTGACGATCCACGCGAGATTGCTCCACTTGACGCCGAGCAGCCCCAGCGTCATCAGCACGAGCAGCACGTAGCCGACGTTGGTGAACAGCGTGACGAGCGACACGCGCATGCCCGCATCCATGCCGAGCGCCGGCATGAACTCGTTGTCGAGCCAGCGGCGCACCGAGCGCAGCAGGTAGAAGCCGATCGCGAAGCCGATCACCGCGTTCATGATGCGGTCCGGCATGATGTTCAGGCGTTGCAGCCGCTCGCCGCCGATCATCGCGACCGCGCTGTCGAGCAGGTCGCCCGGCGTCGTGCCGAAGCCGCCGGTCACCAGCGCGATCGCGGCCACCAGCATCAGCAGGCTCGTGCCGAGGCCGGACACGACGGTGTGCGCCTGTTCGAGATGCCGGTCGTCGAGCGCGAACAGATGCTTGATCTGCTTGCCGGTCGACAGATTCGCGGAGAACAGGCTTTCGCTCGCGTCGCGCGTCAGCTGGATCAGGATGTAGACGCTGCACAGCACGATCTCGAACCACACGAGCTCGTACGTGATGAAGCGCGCGACCGTGATGTAGCCGATCAGCAGCGCGCCCAGCGAAGCGACGATCGCGAGCGTGACGCCGGCATGGATCAGCCCGGCGAGCGTCGAGCGCTGCTCGGGCGCCTCGCCGGCCGCCGCGAGCGCGCTGCGCACGCGGTTGGCGCGCAGCAGCGACGCGCCGACGGTCAGCGCGACGACGAGCGACACGATCCCGCGGCCGAGCAGCGTGACCGACAGGCTGGTGTCGGCGATGCGGTTGATCGATTCGAGCGCGCCGGACACCAGCAGCAGCGCGGCCAGCACGCCGGGGAACGGCTTCATCGCGAGCGCGACGGAATCGGCGAGCGCCGGCAGCCGCCACGACGGATGGCGGGTGCAGAGCAGCGCGCGGCCGAGGCCGGCGATCAGCGCGCAGGTCACCGCGAGCTTCGCGAACGCGTCCCACAGATCGCTCATCGCAGGCGTGAGCTCGTAATGGCGGGCGAGCGCGAGATAGAGGATCTGCACGGCCACCGCGGTGGCGAGCAGCGTCGAGAGCGCGGTCGCCAGCGCGAGCGCGCTGCGCCGCAGCCGCGTGGCGGGCAAGCGGTTCAGGCACACCCAGGCGAGGCCGCGCTCGACCACGCGACGGCCGCCGAGCCACGCCGCGAACGCGGCGAGCACCAGCAGCGTGGTGATCGCGCGCTGGCCCGGCGTCCACGACGAGCGCAGCATGTCGCGCAGCTCGGCGTCGAAGGCGTCGAGCCGCTTCACGTCCTCCGGCGCCAGATGAAACAGCGGCAGCCAGAACTGGGCGCCGAAGATGCTGCCCGAGCGGAACGCGAGCTGGTTCCGCAGCAGGCTGCGGTGCAGCTTCGCGAACTGGTCGGCCAGGTTCGCGAGATTGGCTTTCTGGTCGGCGGCCTGCTTCAGCGCCGCGTCGATCTGCGTCTTGCGCGCGTTCAGCGTCGCGCGCTGTTGCGCGACCGCCGGCGTTTCGGGCGACGCGCCGGGCGCCGGCGGCGGACCGAGCACGTCGAGCTGCGCCTGCACCTGGGTGCGCTGCGGCGCGAGCTCGCTCTGCAGCTTGTCGACGTCGGCGCTCAGCTCCTGGGTCGCGTCGCCGAGTTCGTCGAGCTCCTTGCTGTTGGTTGCCGTCGACGTCTGCTGCTTGATGCGGTCCTGCTGAAGCTGCATCTGCTTGAGCTGCGCGAGCGCGTCGTTCACCGAAATGGTCGGCACCGGGACGCCGACGCCGCTCGCGCCCGGTGCGGACGCGGCCGCCGGAAACGCGGCGGCCGTCGCGATCGCCGCGAACTGCAGCAGTGCGATCAGCGCGATGCGGCGTGCGTAGGTGGAAAGTCGTGGTATTGACATGGAATGCTTGCGTTTTGCTGACGACCCCGGCCGCCGCATGGCGCCGGGGAGGCGGGAAGTTGGACCGCTAGCATGTTACCGGGCGCGGCGCGGGCGGTGGCGCAGGTCGTGCCGCGCGGCCTCGGCGCGCAGGCATGCGCCGGCGGACGCGCGCGGGCGCGCGGCGACGCCGGACGCCCGTGCCGACGGGGCCGCGCCGGCTTTCGCGGGCGGCTGCGGCGGCGCATGGCCTGCGCGCACCGATGGCGATGCGCCGACACATCGTTACGCAATTTACACATCGTCCGGCTGCGAAGCGGTGTGCCCGCGCAGCGCCGAACTCCTCGGACCATCCGAGCCGGCGCGTGCGGCGTGCCGGTACAATGCAGCGAATCGTCGACGCGGCGGCCGGCCGGCCGGCGAACAACAACATACGACACGATCAGGAGACACGACCAAGATGGTCTCATCGGAAAGCATTCCACGGGCAGCCGCCCCGTCCTCCACCATCGACGCGGGCGCAATCTCGGCCCGCCTCGACCGCCTGCCGCCCACCCGCAGCGTCTGGAAGCTCGTCGTGCTGCTGAGCCTCGGCTTCTTCTTCGAACTCTACGATCTGCTGTACAGCGGCTACGTCGCGCCGGGCCTCGTGAAGAGCGGCATCCTGTCGGCGACCACGCACGGGCTGTTCGGCACCACGGGCGTCGCGAGCTTCATCGCGGCGCTGTTCTCGGGCCTGTTCATCGGCACGATCGCATGCGGCTTTCTCGCCGATCGCTTCGGACGCCGTGCGATCTTCACGTGGTCGCTGTTGTGGTACACGGCCGCCAACGTCGTGATGGCGTTCCAGGACACGGCCGGCGGGCTGAACTTCTGGCGCTTCGTCGTCGGTCTCGGCCTCGGCGTCGAGATGGTGACGATCGGCACGTACATCTCCGAGCTGGTGCCGAAGCAGATCCGCGGCCGCGCGTTCGCGTGCGAGCAGGCGGTCGGGTTCGTCGCGGTGCCGGTGGTCGCGTTCCTCGCGTACCTGCTGGTGCCGCACGCGCCGCTCGGCCTCGACGGCTGGCGCTGGGTCGTGCTGATTGGCGCGCACGGCGCGCTGTTCGTCTGGTGGATTCGCCGCGAGCTGCCGGAAAGCCCGCGCTGGCTGGCGCAGCAGGGGCGCGTCGACGAGGCCGACCGCATCATGCGCGCGCTCGAGGCGAAGGTGGAAGCCGAATACGGCCGCCCGCTGCCGCCGCCCGCGCCGCCCGAGCCGGTGCCGCCGCGCGGCCGCTTCCGCGACATGTGGGTGCCGCCGTATCGCAGCCGCACGATCATGATGACGATCTTCAACGTGTTCCAGACGGTCGGCTTCTACGGCTTCGCGAACTGGGTGCCGACGCTGCTGATCAAGCAGGGCATCACGATCACGTCGAGCCTGATGTATTCGAGCGTGATCGCGCTCGCGGCGCCGCTCGGTCCGCTGATCGGCCTGGTGATCGCGGATCGCTTCGAGCGCAAGTCGGTGATCGTCGCGATGGCGGCGGCGATCGTCGTCTGCGGGCTGCTGTTCAGCCAGACGACCGTCGGCGCGTTCCTGATCGTGCTCGGCATCGGCCTCACGCTCGCGAGCAACATCATGTCGTACAGCTTCCACGCGTATCAGGCCGAGTTGTTCCCGACGTCGATCCGCGCGCGCGCGGTGGGCTTCGTCTATTCGTGGAGCCGCTTTTCCGCGATCTTCTCGTCGTTCGTGATCGCCGCCGTGCTCAAGGGCTTCGGTACGTTCGGCGTGTTCGCGTTCATCGCCGGCGCGATGGTGATCGTGATGGCCGCGATCGGGTTCATGGGGCCGCGCACCCGCGGCATCGCGCTCGAGGCGATTTCGAAGTAGTTGTCGCGCGGGGTGCGGGGCAGGCGGCCGGGCGGCGCGCTACGTTGCGCGCCGCTCGGTGCTTCGTGCAGGGCGAACGGCGTCCGAAGCCCGAAGCCCAGAGTAAAGCGCTCGGTGCGCGCCCCACGCCCCGCCGCGCTGCCGTTCAATGCGTGCGCAGGTAGAATGAAAGACCTCACGACTCATTGACCGCCATCGGGCCGAACGTGTTGCCCGCACGAGCGGCTTCGCCCCGGCGAGACGTCGGCGCGGCGCGCATGCGATGCGTTCCACGTACCGGCGAAGCTCGCGCGCGTTGCGCCGCTCGCTATGTCCGGCGGCCGGATCGGCCGATGGCTCCGATCGCATGATGCTTTCCGACCTGACGCGGCGATTCCCCGTGCCGCGTTGCAGTACGCGCACCGTCGCCGCCTTCGTGTGGCTCGCCGCCGCGCTCCCCGTTTCCGTTCTCGTCCCGCAGCCGGCCTTCGGCGCATCCGACGTGCCGGCGTCTGCCGCGCCCGGCGCCTCATCGGCATCGTCTCCGGCTCGGCATGCCGCCGCGGCGCATCCGGCGTCGTCGGCGGCGCCGTCGTCCGCTGCCGCCGCGCATCACTCGCATCCCGCTCGGCCTGTCAGCGGCGCATCGGCTGCTTCGGCCGCATCCGCCGCCTCGGATACCGCAGAAACTTCCGCGAGCGAAGCCGAAGCACCGGCGCCGACGCCGCCGCGCCGGCATCCGCCGTTGTCTGCGGAACAGGCGAAGGAGGCGACCGCGCGTGCGCTCGACATGCGCGAGCGTTTCGCGCAGGAAGTGACGCGGCGGCTGAACGTGCCCGCCAACGACCAGCGCGCATACGCCGATCGCCTTCAGCGCGCACTGACCGACGCCAATCTCGGCGACCTCGCCGGCGAGTACGTCGCGATGGTCGACCGCGCGCCGAACGTGCAGGCGCTGTTCATCTACTTCCGCGCGACGCCGGACAACGCATGGCTGTTGATCGGCGCCTCGCCGGTCGGCACCGGCTGGCCCGGCCAGTACGATCACTTCCTGACGCCGCTCGGCGTGTTCCACCATTCGCCCGACAACATGGATTTCCGTGCCGAAGGAACGATGAACGACCACGGCATTCGCGGCTATGGCGCGCACGACATGCGCATCTACGATTTCGGCTGGGTCGAAGGCGAGCGCGGTTGGGGCAAGGGCGGCAAGTCGCCGATGCGCTTCCAGATGCATGCGACCGACCCCGATCGTCTGGAGCCGCTGCTCGGCATCCGGCATTCGAAAGGCTGCGTGCGGATTCCCGCTTCGCTGAATACGTTCCTCGACCGTCACGCGATTCTCGACGACGACTATCAGGCGCGCGTCGAGTCCGGCCGGTCGCTGTGGGTGCTGCGCCACGATCGCGACATCACGCCGATCGCCGGGCGCTATCTGGTCGTGATCGACAGCGAACGCAGTACCCGTCCGGCATGGTCGCCGGCGCCGGGCCACAAGGCGCGGTCGAAATTGCCGAAGAACGGCGACACGGCGGATTGACGCGCGCCGGTCAGCGGAAGAATTTCAGCCAGTCGAACAGGCCCGAATGCGGCGCACGCCGCTTCGGCGCCGGCGCGCTGCGCGGCCGGAAATCCGGCGAGAACTGCACGCGCGGGTCGATCGCGCGCGCACGCAGCGCCGCATCGAAGAACGTGCCGACGATCGGCAGCGCGCTGTGCGCGCCTGCGCCCCAGTAATCGCTGCGCAGCGTCACGCTGCCGTCGTCGAAGCCGACCCACGCGCCCGCCACCAGTTGCGGATGCATCAGGATGAACCAGCCGTCCGTGTTGTCCTGCGTGGTGCCGGTCTTGCCGGCGACGTCGATGCGGATCCCGTAGCGTTCGCGGATGTCGGCGCCGGTGCCGTAGTCGACGACGCCGCGCATCACGTCGATCAGCGTCTGCGCGGCCGCGACCGGCAGCGCGCGTTCGGGCGGCGCGCTGCCGAACGTCGCGAGCACCTTGCCGTCGCGGTCCTCGATGCGCGTGATCATCTGCGGCGCGACGTACACGCCGCGGTTCGCGATCGTGCCGTACGCGGACACCATTTCCTTCAGCGTGACGGGGCTCGTGCCGAGCGCGAGCGACGGCACCGCGTCGAGCGGGCTGTCGCGCACGCCCATCGCGCGCGCGAGCTGCGCGACCCGCGCCGCGCCTTCGCGCTGCATCACCTGCGCGGTGATGCGGTTGCGCGACAGCGCGAGCGCGTCGCGCAGCGTCATCGGCGCGTCCGTCGGCGGCTCCGCGTCGGTCGGACGCCACTGCGCGTGCGCGCCGATCGGGATCGCGACCGGGCGATCGACGAACGTGTCGTCCGGGCGCATCCCGTCCGCGA
The DNA here is from genome assembly GCF_013822785.1 of Burkholderia sp. MBR-1. Classification (NCBI taxonomy): domain Bacteria; kingdom Pseudomonadati; phylum Pseudomonadota; class Betaproteobacteria; order Burkholderiales; family Burkholderiaceae; genus Burkholderia; species Burkholderia sp. MBR-1. The sequence goes on along the minus strand of NZ_CP053610.1, from coordinate 1,655,857 downwards.
ACGCGGCGCCGTACACGAACGGCTTGAACGTCGAGCCCGGCTGCCGCCGCGCCTGCGCGACGTGATCGAACGGCTCGCTGTCGAAATCGGGGCTACCGACCCACGCGCGGATCGCACCGTCGCGCGGGTCGAGCGCGACGAAGCCGGCCTGCACGCGCGTCTTGCGCTCGCACAGCGCGCGCATGAACGCGCGGTTCGCGCCGAGCTGCTTCAGCGCGACCGCGTCGGCGAGCCCGGCGTCGCGCGCTGCGCGGTAGTCGGCGCTCTGCCGGACGAAGCCGCGAAACAGGTCGTTGCGCAGCCCGCAACCGGACGCGCCGCGCCACGCGCCGTCGGCGACCGCCTGCAGGCGCTCGGTCTGCTGCGCGAGCGCACGCGTGGCCATCTGCTGCAGTTGCGCGTCGAGCGTCGTGCGCACGACGAGACCGTCCGAATAGAGGTCGTAGTTGTTACGATCGGCCCACGCGATCAGCCATTTGCGCAGTTGCACGGCGAAGTGCGGCGCAGGGCCGGGCTGCGCGGTCTGCGGCTCGAAATCGACGCGCAGCGGCCTGCGCTGCAATTGCGCGAGCTGTTGCGGCGACAGCATGTGCAGCGCCGCCATCCGCGCGAGCACGAGGTTGCGCCGCTGCACCGCGCGCTCCGGATTCAGCACCGGGTTGTAATAGCTGTTGCCCTTGAGCATGCCGACCAGCGTCGCGCTTTCGACGATGTCGAGCTGATCCGCCGATTTGCCAAAATAGGTGCGCGCGGCCATTTCGACGCCGTACGCGTTGTACAGGAACGGCACGGTGTTGAGATAGGTTTCGAGGATCTCGTCCTTGCTGTATACCGTCTCGATCTTGAACGCGGTAATCAGCTCCTTCACTTTGCGCGTGAGGGTCGGCGCACGGCCGATCTCGTCCGGATACAGATTGCGCGCGAGCTGCTGCGTGATCGTCGAGCCGCCCTGGCGGCTGCCCGAGAACGTATGCAGCCCGGCCGCGATCGTGCGGCGCAAGTCGATGCCGTGGTGGGCGTAGAAGCGGTGGTCTTCGGTCGCGATCAGTGCGTCGACCATGTGCGGCGAGATCTGCCGCAGCGGCACCCATTCGCGGTTCACGGGCCGGAACTCGGCGATCAACTGACCGTCGGCCGACAGCACGCGCGCAGGGCGGTCGATGCGGGCGCGGCGGATGTCGCCGATGCTCGGCGTGAACGGCACGAACGCGAGCAGGACCAGCAGCCCGAGCACCGGAAGCGCCGCGAGCGCGAGCACGACGCCGCGGCGCGTCGGATGGCGCAGCCGCTGCCATGCGCCGGCGCACAAGGCGCGCGCGCGGTCGCGGCAGCGGAGCCACAGATTGCGAAGAGACGGCACGAAGCGATTCACGGCGACGGTAGCGCGGAGCGCGGTCCGAAAAGGCGCGATGCTAGCAAACCGCGAGCGGCTGCCGCGGGCCGAAACGGCCGTTTTCTTGCAAGATTTACAGACGATTACGTTTGTTGCCCGCGGACAACCTTTCGCGGCGCCCGCGGCCGCGGCGCGCCGCTCGGGTCGAGGGCGGCCGCCTCCATCTGCGCGATCGAAGCCGCCACGCCGCGCGCTTCCACGAAGCCTTTGCCGCTCGGTCGAGCATCCGCTTCGACGACGGTGGAGCGCGCCGCCTGCAGCGATGCCGCGAGCCGCCACGTGGACGGCGGAACGTCGCCGAGCCGCACGTCGCCGAGCGACGGGATTGCCACGATGCGGGCCGTTCGGGCCGCGATCCTGTTCTGCTGAAACTGCTCGCAACCGGTTCTACAGAAGAAACCAGTTTGCGGGCACAATCTGCGCATGACGAAGCCCATGCAGGGCCGTCAGCCGAACCCCGTCCCACTGTGGAGCCGCCATGTATGTCCCTGCCGATTTCGCCGAATCGAACCCCGACGCGCTGCGCGAGCTGATCGTCCAGCATCCGTTCGGCAGCCTCGTCACGCACGGCGCGAGCGGCCTCGACGCGAATCATCTGCCGTTCGAGCTGTTGCCGCGCGACGGCGGCCTCGGCGAGCTGCATGCGCACGTCGCGCGCGCGAATCCGCTGTGGCAGGAAGTCGCGAACGGCGACGACGTGCTCGTGATCTTCCGCGCCGGCGATGCGTACATCTCGCCGAACTGGTATCCGAGCAAGCATGTCGCGCACCGTCAGGCGCCGACGTGGAACTACGTGGTCGTGCATGCGTATGGCCGCATCACCGTGCGCGACGACGAGAAGTTCGTGCGCGGCGTGGTCGCCCGGCTCACGCGCACGCACGAGGCGTCGCAGCCGGTGCCGTGGAAGATGGCCGATGCGCCGAAGGACTATCTCGATGCGCTGCTGCAGTCGATCGTCGGGCTGCAGATCGAGATCACGCGGCTCGTCGGCAAACGCAAGCTGTCGCAGACCAAGGCGGCCGACGATATTCGCGGCGCGGCCGACGCGCTGATCGCGAACGGGCAGGTGGCCATCGGCGACGCGATGCTCGAGCAGGCGGACGCGAAGCGGCAGTGAGCCGCGCCGATCCGCACGCGCGCCGCACCTGCGCGCGCCGCCGTGCGAGCTACTGCGTGCGCGTCGCGCGTTGCGTCGTGTCGGTGGCCGCATGTGCTTGCGCGAGCGCGGCGCGGATCGCGGCTTCCGTCGTGTCGTACCCGCCTTCGCCGTACCGCGTGTAGACCACCTTGCCGCTCGCGTCGATCAGGTACAGCGCGGGCCAGTACTGGTTGCCGTACGCGCGCCAGGTGTCGTAGTGGTTGTCCTGCGCAACCGGATAGCGGATGCCGAAGCGCTCGAGCGCATCGGCGACGTTGTCGGCATCGCGTTCGAACGGATACTCGGGCGTATGCACGCCGACCACGACGAGCCCCTGGTCGCGATATTTGCGATACCAGTCGTTCACGTACGGAATCGTGTGAATGCAGTTGATGCACGAGTAGGTCCAGAAGTCGACCAGCACGACCTTGCCGCGCAACTGGTCGAGCGTGAGCGGCGCGCTGTTGTGCCAGCGCTCGATGCCGGTGAAGTTCGGCGCCTGCATGCCGGCTGCCGATGCGGGCAGCTTGGCATCGTCGCGCGTGCCGGCGAATGCGGCGAATGCGGCGAATGCGGCGAATGCGGCGAGCGCGGCGAGCGCGGCCGTGGCGGCGACCGCGACCACGGCGACGGCGGTTCTGAAACGGGGCAGCATGGCGGTTCTCCGGTTCGGTGGCCGGCTGGGCGGGTGCGTCGGCCGACGGGTTTCGACGATCCCCATTGGGCCGCACCGACGTATCGGCGATGTGTCCTCCAAGCGGCGTGTGTGCAATGTTGTGTGTCGTCGCGGCGGCGCGATACATTGAGATACAAACGCGCGGCCGCACTGCGGTATAAAAGCGGACATCGCGAGCCGCCACATCACGACGAAGACACCCCATGGACAAGCCCGACCACGTATTGATCGTCGACGACGATCGCGCGATCCGCGAACTGATCGCGGACTATCTCGAGAAGAACGGCATGCGCGTGTCGGTCGCCGCGAACGGCCGCGAGATGCGCAACCTGCTCGACGACGGCGCCCCCGATCTGATCGTGCTCGACCTGATGCTGCCCGGCGAGGACGGCCTCGCGCTGTGCCGCGACCTGCGCGCCGGCCGGTTCCGTACGGTGCCGGTGCTGATGCTGACCGCGCGCGGCGAGGAAACCGACCGGATCATCGGCCTCGAAATGGGCGCCGACGACTATCTCGCGAAGCCGTTCGCGGTGCGCGAGCTGCTCGCGCGCATCCGCTCGGTGCTGCGCCGCGCACGCATGCTGCCGCCCGGCATGCAGGTGACGGAGACGGCCGCGATGCTCGCGTTCGGCGAATGGCGGCTCGACACGACCGGGCGCCACCTGCTCGACACCGAAGGCACGATGGTCGCGCTCAGCGGCGCCGAATACCGGCTGCTGCGCGTGTTCGTCGACAATCCGCAGCGCGTGCTGACGCGCGACCAGCTGCTCAATCTCACGCAGGGACGGCAGTCCGATCCGTTCGACCGGTCGATCGACCTGCTCGTGAGCCGGCTGCGCCAGCGGCTGCGCGACGGCGCGCGCGAGCCGCGCTACATCAAGACGCTGCGCAACGAGGGCTACGTGTTCTCGTCGGCGGTGACCGCGGTCGAAGGTGGCGCATGAGCTCGCGCGCGTTGTCGGCGTTGTCGTTGTGGCACTGGCCGCGTTCGCTGTTCGCGCGGCTCGCGCTGATTCTGTGCGTCGGCCTCGCGCTCGCGCAGACGCTGTCGTTCTGGCTGACCGTGACCGAGCGCGACCAGGCGACCACCAACCTGATGATGGGCTACATCGAGCGCGAAGTCGCCAGTTCGGTCGCGCTCCTCGACAACCTGCCGCCCGCGCAGCGCGCCGCGTGGGTGCCGCGTCTCGCGCGGCGCAGCTACACGTTCATTCTTGGGCCGGGGCAGACCGGCACGCCGCCGGAGGCGCGCCTGTCAGCGCGCGTCGAGCGCTCGATCTCGGACGGCATCGGCGGCGACTATCCGCTGACCGCGAACGCGATTCCCGGCGATCGCGAGCATCTGCAGGTGCATTTGCGCCTGACCGACGGTTCGCCGCTGACGATCGACATCCATCCGATGTCGACGGTGCCGCTGTCGGGCTGGCTGCCGTACGTGCTGGCGCTGCAGCTCGCGGTGCTGGCTGCGTGCTGCTGGTTCGCGGTGCGGCTCGCGACGCGGCCGCTGAACCAGCTCGCGCAGGCGGCCGACGCGCTCGGCCCCGACCTGAAGGGCGAGCGTCTCGACGAGAACGGGCCGTCCGAGGTCGCGCGCGCGGCCCGCGCGTTCAACGCGATGCAGGAGCGCATCGCGCAGTACATGGCCGAGCGCATGCAGATCCTCGCATCGATCTCGCATGATTTGCAGACGCCCATCACGCGTATGCGGCTGCGTGTCGATACGATGGACGACGACGTGCAAGGCGCGAAGCTGCGCCACGATCTGCTCGAGATGGAGCATCTGGTGAAGGAGGGCGTTGCGTATGCGCGCACGCTGCACGGCACCGACGAGGCCGCGCGCCGCATCGATCTCGACGCGCTGCTCGACAGCATCGTGTGCGACTACACGGATGCGGGGCAGGATGTCGCGTTGCACAGCGGCGGGCCGCTCGCGCTCGTCACGCGGCCGAAGGCGCTGCGCCGGATAGTCGGCAATCTGGTCGACAACGCGCTGAAGTTCGCGGGCGCAGCGGAGATCGACGTGCAGGCGGCGCCCGACGGCGGCGCGGTGATCGCGGTGCGCGACCGCGGGCCGGGCATCCCGGACGATCAGCTCGATGCGGTGTTCGAGCCGTTCCGACGCGTGGAGACGTCGCGCAACCGCGATACGGGCGGCACGGGCCTCGGCCTCGCGATCGCGCGGCAGCTCGCGCTCGCGATGAGCGGCACGCTGACGCTGCGCAACCGGGAGGATGGCGGCGGGCTGGAGGCGCGGTTGACGTTGGTGAATGCGGGGTGATGGGGGGAGCGGGGAAGTACGGGCGCCGATCACGCGAGACGAATCGTGCGAGATGAATCAAGCGTGACGAGCGAAGTGCGACGAAGCAAATGTATATGGCTGGACTAGACCAAACAGACAGCGCCAGGTGTCTGACTAAGTTCCGGCCAGGATCGGACGCTCGACATATGAGGCTAGATTGCCGACAATCCGGCGATGTCCGAACTGAAAGAGTGACTCAACTGATGCAGCTGCAATGTTTGCCGCCCGAGATCGCGCTGCAATCGATTTCACCAAGGGAAATCGTCCTTCCGCTAAATGCGGCTATCGCAGCCATCGACTACTGTGCGAACAACAAGATTCGCATCCTGGGTTGGGAAGGATGGATTCAGTCGCCGGATGGACGGGTCGGTCACGGTAACGCGCCGCAGGGAACGACGAGTCTGGAGGATCTTTCGATACCGGAAGCCGCGGATTTCTGCCGTCGGACAATCGCGGCGGCGGCATTGGAGTGGACGGAAAATAATCTCGGAACGACGGACAGACTGCACTTCTGTATTACCGTTGAAGCCAATGATGCGGCGACAAATTCATAGGCATTTGACGGCCAATTTCGGCCGTTCGACCTAGAGGTCAGAATCGTCGATAATCGAGGGCCATCGCCGCTGCGCCTCGCAATGCTTGATTAACGAACAGTCTATGAACCAACGTTTGCTAACCCAGTGCGCTGTACTTTTCCTGTTTCTCGTTTTCGGAAAGCCAACATGGGCGGCGCCGCTTGCCGAAAGCAATCAAATTGTGATCGCTGTGGACTATGGCAGCCTTGACCTGACGCGACTACACCAGCTGGAAGACGAGCTGGAATCGGTAGCGAGGGAGACGAAGTTCGGCGAGCTGGATGGTGATGAAGTGACAGTCGACGGTGGCAAGGCGTCCATCTATATGCTGAGCGCCCACACAGACAAATTAATCGACGCTATCCGTCCGGTGCTAAAGACATACGATTTCTCGCGTGACGCTCACATTCGTGTGGGGCGCTAAGAGTGCGGCGTGACGAAAAACGAAATGTCCGCATTTGAGAAAGCCGAAGGTCACTTCAGGGTCGGTGCGCGCCGTCCTCCGATCCAACGCAGTGTGACGGCGGCATCAGGCGGTCGTCGGCCATGAGGGGACGGTCGACGGCACGGCTAACATTGTCCACAATTTCTCATCCCATATAAGACAGAGTCGCCTTTCTAAGGATCAGTCATCATGACCGAAGATATAGGTAGAGTATTTCGACTTCAAATGGCCTCAGACGTCCTGCGTGATGGACTTGGACTCGAGCTCGTCAACGACCACGAAGAGGTTGTTGCCGAAGTATTTCGCAGCGATGTCAATAATTCGGTGGAGGTCTCCCTTTTTGAGAGGGATTTACCTTTCGTCGAAATCGAGCGCCTATTAAAAAAAGCGCGCACGCTTCTTGGAACATTCGAGGACGGAAGTCCGCTACCGCCCCCGGTGACGTAGTCCGGGGAGCACTCGGTCAATGCGGCCTGCGACATACCGTGCGATGTCAGTTTGATGTGCTCTGAACGACTGTTCTCGAGAACACTGAAGGTCCGCTACGGGTCGGAAGTCGCCGGTCGGGCCGCACCGGGCGCCGACCGGCGACTTCCGGCCAAAAGCAGCCTCTCAAACTTCGGACATCGAATGTCCGCAATCTGACTACTGGTTGGTGTAACGTAAGGTGACGTTGCTAATCTGCGCCGTTCCTCCACCGAAACCGATCAATGCAGAGAAAACCGATGACCTCAAAAAGCATCCGCCGGGCAACAGCAGCAGACGTAACGGTACTTACTCGAATTCGGAACGATGCACACGAAAAGAAGGTGGCTCATGGTGATTATGCGTGGGGCAAGGAAGGAGACGGATTTTCCGAAGGATGGGTGCTAAACAGTCTCTCGCGGCGAGATGTGTATGTTGTCGAGCAGGATGGCATGCCTGTAGGAACGTTCTCTCTGGATTGGAACGATGAAATGTACTGGGGGCCGCAAGAGCCAATTGCGGGTTATTTGCATGGCCTTTCCGTAAGAAAGGGCTTTAACGGCGGCGGCCTTGGCATCTTTATGATCGATTGGTGCGCTAACCAAGTCAGGACCGTGGGCCGACGTTTTGTTCGGCTTGGGTGCGATGCGAGAAATACGAAGCTATGTGCCTACTATGAGTCGCATGGTTTCGTCCGGGTTGGAGTCAAGCCAATGCCCGAGCATGGCGACTATATCGATTCACTGTACGAAAAATCGGCTGACTGACTTTCAATCAGAACGTCGATGTTCGCATGTGGTCACCATACGGTCGGGCACGCACGATCAATTGCTGAAGTCCGGAGCGGTGACCGCTTTGGAGATCGTCGACAGTCCGCTCCGGGTCGGGTTCGGCAAACGGCATCAGGCGACAGTCGGCCAGAACGAGCCGTCGAACCGATGCGTCCAGATCGACGATGATCGCGCTTCCGCAGACTCGCTCAAGCTCGCCGGCTCCGACTATCTCAGCTGGCATACGGAGAGGCTGCCTTAAATCCACTGGTCGTTCTCGACAGTACGCTCGCCCGCTGCGCCGTCGCCCGTGTTCACCACACCTCGCGGCTCGATCAGCAGCAGCTTTACTTCGGCATTTGCACAGGGCTTGTGTTCGACGCCCTTCGGCACCACCGCCATCTGACCGGCACGCAACACAATAGAACCATCGCCCGAAGGGCCCGCGCGAAATTCGATACGCAACTCGCCTCCGAGCACGATGAACGTTTCGTCGGTATCGGCATGGCGGTGCCACTGAAACTCGCTTTCGACTTTCACAACCTTGAACTGATAGTCATTCATTTCCGCGACGACACGCGGTTGCCAGTGACCGTCGATCAGCGCGATCTTGCCGGTCAAATCGATGGTCTGGCACTGGCCGCGTTCGGCCGGCACGTTGTTGTGTTTCGAGGATTGGGACACCGTTCTCTCCGTTCAAGGGGCAATGCTTCGAGGATATACATGCTCCTTGCGGCCGTATTGAACGATCGTGTGTGTTTTCAGCCGCGGTGAATGCTGCCCGTGACCTGGAGCCAGCGCCCTGGCGTCAGCCCGAATGTTTTCGAGAAGTGTCGCGTCATGTGGCTCTGATCAGAAAAACCCGCGGCCGCAGCGGCGTGAGCGAGCGAGGTGCCAGCGAGCAGCATGCGGCGCACCGTATCGAGGCGCCGCATCGTCAGATAACGGTACGGGCTCGTGCCGTAGAAGGTGCGAAAGTCGTGCGATAGACTCCAGCGATCGCGGCCCGTCGCCGCTTCAAGTTCGACGAGCGTGACGACGCGCGCGCAGTTCACGTGCAAATAGTCGCGCGCGCGCCGCGCCGCGAGGAAATCGCCTTTCGGACGGCGTGTGGGCGTGCCGGCAACAGCGGCAATCGCATGCGTCAGTTCGACGAGGGCATCGCTTTGTTCAAGCGGTTCAAGCCTATAGCCGACGTGCTGCAGCAATGTCGTGGTTGCCGCCGCAAGGCGCGCATCGGTCGTCACGCCGCCTTCGAGGAACGGCAGCGCGCGCCCGCCGAGCACGTCCTGAAAAAGCGCGGGTTCCACGTAGATCATCCGGTACCGAAACCCTTCGTCGGTGCCCGCCTGACCATCGTGAGCCTCGTCGGGATGCAGCACCATCGTGTGGCCTGCCAGGCTGTTTCGCAGGCTGCGCCGATAGTTGAAACTCTGGACGCCAGCGAGCGTGCGACCAATCGCATAGGTATCGTGGCGGTGCATGGCATACGCCTTGCCGTGAAACCACGCTTCGATGCGTTCGACACCTTCTATCGGCTCGGCGCGCCTTACCCAGTCGGGGCATGAGATTGCGGGTTGTCGGTTCATGATGTAGAGCGTGGATGGCCTGACGCATCACGCTGCGGCACGGGCGCTCAGGCGCTGTACGATGCAAAGCCGCTATCCGAATTGTCGCATCGGATAGTCCACTAGCGATGACATGCTACGGTCGACGCGCCGGGTTGAAACGCGGCCGTTCGCGACGCCAAGAGACCACCATTTGAAAACAGCGCAACCCTACGCCTTGATATCTGTTGCCGCGAGATTCCGAACTTCTCTCGGTCGAAGGATTTTTTCAACGAGCCGAGCCGACATCTGACGGCTCAGTAGTCTCTGCAAGTTCGCAAGCAGTCGATTTCGCGTCCCCACAACCCGATAGCTCAGATTACGATCGAGCGCCCACAACGCATCCCGCACCACGTTGGCGACCGGCATCGGCACGCCGACTGCAGCCTCCTTCGCGCCAACAACGTCGAAAAAGGCCGTTTGCGTGGCGCCGGGACATAGCGCGACGACCCGGATGCCCCGCTGCCGGTTTTCAGCCCAAACAGCTTCCGAAAATGACAGGAGAAAGGCCTTCGTCGCGCCGTAGACGGCCATATACGGATCGGGCTGGAATGCCGCGGTTGACGCGACGTTGATGACTGCGCCGCCGGATCGCGCTTGCATCCCCGGCAGCAGAAGATGAGTCAGCTCGATCGCGGCGATGCAGTTCACCAGGACTTCATCGCGCTGGCGCGTCAGCGGAATCGTTTCAAAGCGCCCGTAAGCTGCGAAGCCCGCATTGTTGATTAGCACATCGACGAACGTGCCGGTCCCCTTCAGATGGCGATCGATCGTGTCGACGGCGTCGGCTGCGCTCAGGTCGACCGTCAGAAAATCGGCGTCGCACGCGTAATCGCGCCGCAGTTCCGCGGCCAGATCACGCAGCTTGTCGTGAGAGCGTGCGACCAGCAGGAGTCTCGCACCGCGTTCGGCCAACGCGTGGGCAAACGCGCGCCCGATACCCGATGATGCACCCGTGACGAGTGCTGTTTTTCCGCCAAAATCGAAAGATTTGCTCATGGGCTGCTGATGGAGTGGAACGGGAGTTGCACTCTAAACCGTTGACTATAGGCAACGGTCAAGCGTAAATGACGGTCCACGACATTGATTGGAGGCAGCATGCGCATCGGCGAGCTATGCAAGCGGGCGGGTGTATCGCGCGACACCGTCCGTTACTACGAGCGTATGGGTCTGCTGGATAAAGCAACGCAAGGTAACGCGACGAACACTTACAAGCACTATTCCGAACTTTCGTTACAGCGGATACGGCTGATCGTCCACGCGAAGGCGTTGGGCTTCACGCTGGCGGAAATTGGCGACGTTGTCCATGTATGGGAAAGTCCGACGTTCGGCGTTGACCAAAAGGTCGCGTGCCTGCAAGCAAAGCTCGCCGAACTCGACGCAAAGAGTCTCGCGTTAACCACGCTGCGAACCGGGCTGCTGAATGCGCTGGCCAAAGTTGGCGGCGATTGTGTCGAAGAAGTAGCGTGATCAGTCGCGGCCGGTGCAAGTGTCATCCTGCCCCGCACAGGAACTTCGATGGCCGCTTTGATCGCCCGTGAGGGTCCCTTCAGGGTCGGGTTGAGCCAGTCGGTGCCTGCCGGGGCTGCGGCCGGCCGAGTCCGGCCACAAACGGTCAGTCGGAAGACCACGCTCAAAGCGGCCATTCGCCGGTATTGACCTGCGCAGCCAAACGACGCTAGGATCGTCAGCATGATTAGTCGCTCCAAATCCCTCTTTTCGCTGGTCCGCGCATGTTGTCAAAACGTGCCGGGGAGATGCTGCGTCTAGCGATTAACTACACGTCGCATCAATCGCCTCTGGCCGCCCGTTGCAAAACCGGCGGCCTTTTTGTTTTTGCCCCCTTCGAGACGGAGAGAGTTGATGCAACTTACGTTGTATGACACCTGGTCGCGTACCGTGCGCTCGTTCACGCCAATTCACGCTGGCCGCGTTGGCATGTATTGCTGCGGCCCCACCGTCTATGACCATGCGCATATCGGCAATCTAAGAACGTATGTGTTCGAAGACATTCTGCGCCGGGTGCTCATTCGCAACGGCTACGAGGTCCGTCACGTCGTCAATATCACCGATGTCGGTCATCTGACTTCGGATGCTGACGAAGGCGAAGACAAGATGGAAAAAGGTAGCAGACGGACCGGAGAGTCAGCATGGGCTATCGCTCAGCGCTACACCGAGGCCTTCTTCGCGGATTGGCATGCCCTCAACTTGCTGGAGCCGACGGTATGGTGCCGTGCGACCGATCACATCGCCGAACAGATCGCGTTTATCGGCGAGTTGGAACGGTCAGGCTACGTATACAGGACCAACGACGGCCTCTATTTCGACACAAAAAAGCAGGACGATTACGGCTTTCTGGCCCGGCTCGACCGTGCCGGCCTGCAGGCGGGCAAGCGCGTCGTAGTTGGTGCCAAGCGGAACATCACAGATTTTGCGCTATGGAAGTTCAGTCCGGCGGGCGTAACGCGGCAGATGGAATGGGATAGCCCATGGGGGCGTGGATTTCCGGGCTGGCATATTGAGTGCTCGGCCATGTCGGCGAAGCACCTCGGCATCTGGTTCGACATCCACGGTGGCGGAGAAGACCATATCGCCGTGCATCACAGCAACGAGATTGCACAAACTCAAGCGGCCCACGGCACTCGGCTTGCGAACTTCTGGATGCACGGACATTTTCTAACGCTCGATGCCAACACGAAGATGTCGAAGTCGAGTGGCGATTTTGTTCGCTTGCAGACCTTGCGCACTCGGAACATCGATCCACTTGCCTACCGTTTCCTGTGCATGACGGCTCATTACCGGAGCAAGCTGCATTTCAGCTGGGCGTCTCTTGACGCAGCGCAGACAGCCTTGAACCGGCTGAGGCATCTCTATTCCGGTTGGCCGGACGGTGGCCGCATCGATCCGGATTTCGCCGCGCGCTTCGACGCCGAAGTGAATGAGGACCTGAATCTGCCGAGGGCATTGGCCGTGCTATGGGAGTTGGTCAAGAGCGAGCTCCCATCTGCGACCTTGAAAGCGACTGTCGACAGCTTTGATTATGTTCTGGGCCTTGGGTTACGCGATTGGAAGCCAGTTGCGTCTGACATTCCGGAAAGCATCCGAGTGTTGCTCGGTGAACGTGCTCAGGCCCGAGAGGCAAAGGATTGGGCAAAGGCCGATGAGATACGAAAGATGTTAAACGCCCGAGGCTGGAGAGTCGAGGATGGCAACGACGGACAACGTCTGATCGAAATCGCCACGCCCTCGACAGATATCTGAATGGGTGTTAGCTGCATGGGAGCCGCACTGAATGTCCGGATGGCACAGGCTCGATTGACCGCTTGGGGTCGGTGCGCGCCGTCCTCCGATCCAACGCAGTGTGACGGCGGCATCGGGCGGTCGTCGGCCACAAGCGGTCGGCCGACCACGCAGTCGGAATCGGCGACAATCACGACGAGTTGAGCATATTCCGTGCGACCATGTCCAATGACCAAAGAAATGTTTGCCAGCGATTCGGTACAGAATAATGCGTATGAACACTTTGGGAAGCTCTGAATTACGACGCACTTTGATGGCACTGGGGATCGTCCTGTTGACCGGTGTCTCTATGTTCTACGCGACCGACGAGGTCGGGCAAGCAGATATTGATCGTCCATCGATTGAGCGAACAACCACCAAGACCGCTGGTGTTTGGCAGTCCACGACGCGTATGGTGCTCGCCCGCTACGGGCATACCGCAACCTTGCTACCCAATGGCAAGGTGCTGGTGGCTGGTGGTTTCGGTGGCCCCGGAGGCGGCGGTCTTCTGGCGGTGAGCGAGCTTTACGATCCCGCCCACCCAAAATGGTCCAAGGCGGGCGCCATGGTGCTTCCACGCCAAGCGCACAAAGCGGTCTTGTTGGCCGATGGCAATGTGTTGGTGGCCGGCGGGCTGGCCGCTGACTCAAATAACCTCTCTGCGACGCCTTCGGCTGAGGTCTATAGCCCTACCCGTGGCGTTTGGAATCGTGTCGGGAACATGGCGACGGGGCGATTGGGCCATACGATGACTGTCTTGAAGGACGGTCGCGTGCTTGTCACCGGCGGCCATCGCGCGGATGACGTGATGGATGACGACGCTTTTGCTTCGGCCGAGCTGTTCAATCCCACCGATGGCCAATGGGCAGTCACCGCCAGTATGAGTATTGGACGTCGGGGCCACACTGCCACGCTGTTGCCGAACGGCAAGGTGCTTGTGGTTGGCGGGAGAATGGCGGGGAGCAACGGCGACGCGACCGCCATGGCTGAACTCTTTGACCCCGTCAAAGATACTTGGGTAGCGGTTGCCCCGATGAGGAACGCGCGCTACGGTCACTCCGCAACGCTTCTGCGAAGTGGGAAGGTACTCGTCGTGGGGGGCGAGGACGTCAAGAAAGCCGGCGACGACACCAAGAGGTTGGATGCCGCGATGGCGGAAGTCGTCAAGGAGAAAGGCTCGGACTTCACATCGACCGACTTGGCCATCGCGCTTGCCAAGGATCCCGGGCCTTATCGAAGCTTGGCCGAAATTTACGATCCAGTCACGAACCAGTGGTCGCCCGCGGGAAACCTGAACGCGGCGCGATCTGGGGCTCGCGCTGTGCTGTTGCCGAATGGAAACGTGCTTGTGGCACGAGGCGCTGATGACGAAAGCCTCGACCTTAATTCTTCAGAGATCTATGACGTAAAGACGGGTGTGTGGCGCCTGACGGCGCCCATGAACGACGGCGTGGGCATAGGGGCCACGCTTACCGTGCTGCCCGGTGGTGAGGTGCTCGCTGCGGGCGGGGATCGAGGTTACGTCAAGTCCAAGCCGGGCCTTCGAGAGCGTTTGGCGCAAGGAATCTATCGGGCAGACGATTTCAACGATAACAGCGCACTCTCCTCCGCAGAAATCCTGCGCTACTGATCACTTGATGCGACGCACCTCGCGAAACGCTGCGTTGGTCACGTTCATGTACAACCGATAAGCCACAGCAGAACCCGGAGCGGTGGGGAGGAGACTACGCTAACACGAACGACTGGTTCGGAGAAAAACGGGTGACCGCAGTGGGTCGATCACGGCCCTTGATGAAGTGACGGCAAAAGCAATCTTAGACCTGATCTGACGCTAACTGAGACATCAGGTCTTGACTTACGCAAATTCAAATGCGCCGAACCAAGCGCACCCGACTAAGCGCACCGCCCCACGGCCCCACCGCTGTCACAACACCGTCCACCTCGCGCCGCGCGTGCCGAAGCACACAGCCTCAAACCCGCTGCAGATGCGCATCGACGAGCGGCGCGAGCGTATCGGCATGCACGGCCGCGAGATCGTGCCGGCCGCCCGGCACCAGATGCAGCCGCGCATCGGGCAGCCGTTCGAGCAGGCGCTGGCCGGCCGCGACCGGGCTGATCGGATCGTCGTCTCCCCACAGCAGCAGCGTCGGTTGTGCGATGCGTCCGATCGCGTCGGACAGGTCGACGTGCAACGTCAGGAACCAGTCGGGCAAGTGCGGATTTGCGCGCGCGAAATCGGTGCGCCAGTCCTGCGCGCCGAGGCCGCGCATGTCGAGGCCGCCGGACGTGACCGTCAGCACCAGATGCGTGACGAGTGCCGGACGTTCGAGCGCCGCGTGCATCGCAATGACCCCGCCCATCGATTGCGCGATCACGGCGGTCGGCCGGTCGATCGTGTGCAGCACGCGGCGCACGAGGCCGTCGAAATCGGTGACGTCGGGATCGGCCGGCGTGTCGCCGAAGCCCGGATAGCCGACGATGCGCCGTTCGGCCGGATGTACGAGGCGGCTCGCGAGCGGCTGCCAGAACGCGGTGCTGCCCGACGCGCCGGGCAGGAAAAGCAGTTGCGAAGGAACGGGCATCGGGCGGTGATTTTCCAGTAAAAGAAGGATGGCGAACGTGACCTGACGGCGCGTCAGCAGCGGCCGGTGCGCAGCGCGACGGCCCACTCGTCGCGGCCGCGCGCGGCGGCCGTGTCGGCAGCCGTCTGCCAGTCGTATTCGACGGTATGGAGTTCGGCGTGCCAGCCGGCCGGCGTGCGCGACACGATCGCATAGCGCGCGTGCGGCGAGCCGGTTTCGATCCGGTGCGGATACGGGAAATCGTCCCGGTAGGCCGGCAGCCCGACGCTGCCCGGGTTGACGATCGTGCGACCGTCGGCGAGCCGCGCGACGCGCGGCACATGCGTGTGGCCGCACAGGATCAGCGACGCCGGCTCGTCTTCGGCGCGCTGCGCGATTTCGTCGGGCGTCGCCGCGCGGCAGCCGTCGCGCGTCACCGTTTCGAGAAAATAGTCGAGGTCGCTCGCGGGCGTGCCGTGCACCAGCAGCACGTCGTCGCCGAGCGTCGCGCGTTCAGGCAATGCGGCGAGCCACGCGCGGTGGCGCTCGTGCAGCGTGTCGTGCGCCCAACGGTCGGACAGCCCCATCGCGTCGCGCGTGCGCTCCAGCAGTTGCCGTTCGTGATTGCCGCGGATCGTCGGCAGATCGAGTGCGATCAGGCGATCGGCCGTTTCCGCCGGATGGAGCGCGCCCGAGACGATATCGCCGAGATTGACGATCACGTCGGCGCCGCGGCGGCGCACGTCGTCGAGCACCGCGTCGAGCGCGGCGAGGTTGCCGTGGATGTCGGACAGCGCAGCGATTTTCATGGCGGGGCGAGTCGAGCCGGGGAATGCCGATTGTCGCGAATTCGGCGCGGGCCGTCCAATCGCTTCGACGGCGGGCGCAGTGCCATTCACGAGGCCGGTGCCGGTCGCCCGACGCGTCAGTCCGTCGCGAGGCGCGCGTACATCGCGAAATCGCCGGGCACGCCGCGCACCATCCGGTACGCACGCAGCAAGCCTTCGTAGCGGTAGCCGCATTTCTGCAGCACGCGTAGCGACGCGGCGTTGCCGGCCAGCACGACGCCCTGGACGCGCATGAAGCCGTCGGCGAACGCCCATGCGGTCACACTCGCGCACAGCGCGCTGGCGATGCCGCGCCCCCAGTACGACGGCGCGAGATCGTACGCGATCTCGGCCGAGCGATTCGTGGTGGAGACCGTATGCAGCCCGATCGTGCCGGCGAGCGCGCCGGACGCATCGTCGACGATCGCCAGACGGCGGATCGAATCCGGCTGCGCCGATTCGATCGCGTCGAACAGCGGCAGCAGGTCATCGCGCGAGCGCAGGTTCCAGCTCGTGTGACGGACGACGTCGGGCACCGACAGGTACGCGTACCACGCATCGAGATCGGTACGCCCGAGCTGGCGCAGCGACAGGCCGGGAAAGCCGCAGCGCGGCGGCGCGTCGATTCTCATCGTTCACGCCGAGCGGCGGCGAACGGCAACGGCGACATGCGGTCCATGGCGGCGGGCTCCTCGAAAGGCGGTGCTCGATTATCCGGCGCTGGTTCCTCGGTTGTACAGCGGTGCTATCCAAAGATGGCGGCCGGCTTCAGCGCATGGCCGCATGCGCGCCGCAGCGCCGGTTGCATCGTCAGCGGCATCGGCAAGTCGCCGTGCACTGCGTCATTTCCCATCCTTCACGACCTTCGCGACGCGGCGGCATGCACCATGCCCGCCGCGACGCACGATGCTGCACGCGACAATATTTTTTTCTTTCATCTAAATTTCTATTTGTAATCATTCAATCGATTCCGCGTGCGATAAAACCGCTGCGCGAAAATCAGAAAAAATGACATGCACGCATCGAATTATTCGGAATAAAGTGCCGAAAAATTCGGCCTGCACAATGCGGGCGCGACACATCGTAGCGTAGCGGCACGCCCAGCGTTGACGAGAAAAGCGCGCGACATCCGCATAACGTAAAGCCGCAAAATAATTCTCGGCACAATTTGATGGAATTTTTCAGAAATCACCAATGTTTCATCTGCGCCGAATTACAGTATCAACAAACAATCGTCCGGGAGCCTCAGTCATGTCAGTGAAACGAATCGGCGCGGTATTGCTTGCGGCATGCATGATGCTCACGGCACCGCTCGCCCACGCGCAGACGCAATACTCGACGGACTGGCTCGCCAACACGTTCGGCACGCTCGCCGCGCACGTCGGCAACGGCGCGCGCTCGCTGTGGGTCGCGCCCGAAGGGGTGATCTATACGTCGTCGCGCTGGGACGAGAACGCCGGCGGCGTCGCGATCTACCAGAACGGGCAGACGCTCGGCACGATCGGCATCCATGACGAGTTCCAGGGCGGCGCGATCACCGGCAACGCGAATTCGCTGTTCGTCGCGCTCGGCTACAACCGCACGTTCGGCAGCGGCTCGGTGGGGCGCTACAACCGCAGCACGAACCAGCGCGACCTGCGCATCCCGGTCAGCACGTGGACGGGCATCCAGTACGCCGACGTGATCACCGGCCTCGCGACGGCCGGCAACCTGCTGTACGCGAGCGACTTCTACGGCAACCGCGTGCGCGTGTACACGACGGACGGCGTGTGGCAGCGCGACATCGCGGTGTCGGGGCCGGGTGCGCTCACGCTCGACGCGGCCGGCAACCTGTGGGTCGCGCGCAAGAGCGCGGGCGTGGTCGCGCAGTTCAGCCCGAGCGGCGCCGCGCTGGGCACGATCCAGATGGCGGCCCGCGCGCGGCCGGCTTCGCTTTATTTCGATGCGCCGAGCGGGCAGTTGCTGGTGGGCGACGAAGGCCCGGACATGAACATCAAGATCTACGCGCTCGCGGGCCAGCCCGCGCAGGTCGGCACGTTCGGCGTGCAGGGCGGCTATCTCGACACGACGACGGGCATCAAGGGGCAGGTCGGCGACAAGCGCTTCACGCGCATCGCGGGCATCGGCAAGGACGCGGCCGGCAACCTGTACGTGCTGAACAACGCGTGGGGCGGCGGCTGGGATCTCGGCCGCAACGGCAGCACCGACCTCCATTCGTACAGCCCGACCGGCGTCTTGCAATGGAAGTTGCAGGCGCTGAACTTCGAGGCAGCCGCGGCGCCCGATCCGCTCACCGACGGCGCGTTCTTCTACAGCGGCAACACCGTGTACACCGGCACCGCGGGCGGCACGTTCGTCGCGAACACGATCGATCCGTTCACCTATCCGAAGGATCCGCGCCTCGACATGAACGACTATCAGCGCGGCCAGCATTTCGGTCAGCTCGCGCGGGTGAACGGCACGCGGATGCTCGTCGCGACCGGGCAGAACCCCGGCAACTACAACATCTATCACTTCAACGCGGCGAACGGCTACATCGCGATTCCAGACGGTTCGATCCCCGGCAAGCCGTTCAATACGAGCCTGCAGGCGACCGCCGGTTTCATGCTCGACGACAACGGCGACGTCTGGGCCGGCCTCGATCGCACCAATACGATCTCGCACTATCCGATGACGGGCCTCGACGCGACCGGCAAGCCGTCATGGGGCAAGCCGGTGCAGATTCCGATTCCGCGCACGGTGCTGCCGCTCACGCGGATCATCTATCAGGCCGACAGCGACACGATGATCCTCGCGCAGGGCATCGCGGGCACCTGGGACTGGACGGCGATGAACGGGCACATCGAGGTCTATCGCGGCTGGAAAGCCGGCAATACGACCACGCCGAACGTCGCGATCGACCTGACCAGCGCGAACCCGAAGTCGATCGCGGCGGCCGGCCATTACCTGTTCGTCGGCTACGTGCACACGGTGCCGAACGTCGACGTGTTCGATCTGAACACCGGCAGCCTCGTCACCACGCTGACGAACTCGAACACGGCGGCGATGGATGTTGGCAACGACGTCGACTCGATGTACGGAATTCGCGCGTATCTGCGCTCGACGGGCGAGTACGTGATCACGAAGGACAATTACAACGGTTCGAGTCTCGTCGTGTATCGCTGGCGGCCGTGACGCGCGTGTGGCGCGCGGCCGCCGCGCATCAGAACGACACCGTGGTCGTCAGCGTGACGAGCCGCGGCTCGCCGACCGCCACGATCAGGTTGCTGTTGCTCGACGGGTAGTAGGTCTTGTCGAGCAGGTTCTTCACGTTCAGCTGGATGCGCGTTGGGAACTTGCCGACCATCGTTTCATACGCGGCGAACGCATCGACCGTCACGTAGCCGGGCAGCGTGAAGCTGTTCGCGGTATCGCCGGGCCGCGCGCCGACCAGCCGCGCGCCGCCGCCGAAGCGCCAGCGTCCGGGCAGATTCGCGATCGCCGTGTCGTACACCGCGAACAGGCTGCCGGTGTGGCGCGCGACGTTGACGAGCGGCGTGTCGCTGTCGCGATCGTTCGCGTTCGTGTAGGCGTAGCTGCCGATCAGGCTCAGGTGCCGCGTGAGCTGCCCGGCGACGTCGAGCTCGATCCCGCGCGAGCGCGCGGTGCCGATCGTCGACGTCAGGTCGCCCACGGTGACCGCGACGTTGCGCTTGTCGATCTGGTAAGCGGCGAGCGTGCCGCTGATCGCGGGCGTCATGCTGAACTTCAGCCCGGCCTCCAGCACGCGGCCGAACTCCGGCGCGAGCGGCGCGGCGACGTTCGACGCGACGTTCGGCTTGAACGAGCGGCTCACGTTCGCGTACGCGGTCAGCGACGGCGTGAGCGCATACGCGAGCCCGAACTGCGGTAGCCACACGTTGCCGTGCGAGCGGTCGGCGAACACGAACGGCCGGCCCATTCCCGATTCCTGCTGCCAGTCCTCCCAGCGCAGCCCCGCCGACGCGGTGAGCCGCTCGGTGAGCTTCACCGTGTCCTGCACGATCATCGAATACGCGTGGACTTTCGACAGCGAATCGCTTTGCTTGGCGCTGACCGTGCCGCCCGGCGCGAGCAGGCCGTACACGGGATCGTAGAGATCGAAGCCCTTGGTCGCCGTGCCGCGGATCGTGTCGCCGCGGAAGCTGCGTTGCCGTTCGTATTCGCCGCCGATGTACAGCGCATGGTGCATCCCGGCGAGCGTCAGGTTGCCGAGCAGGCCGAGCGTCGCGATCTGATCGGCGTCGTTGCGGCCGAGGTTCGCGTCGGACGAGCGCGTCAGCGCGCCGGTCTTGCTGTTGAACGCAGTCGCGCGCGTGAGGTACTGATCGTAGCGATCGCGGCCCCAGCCGTAGGTCGCGCGGACACGCCAGGCGTCGGAGAAGCGATGCTCGATGCGCGCGCGCAGCGTTTCCTGGATGCCGGCGCTCTGCGACCACGCCTCCTCGTAGCGGCGGTAGCGCAGCGCATCGTCGGGGCGGCCGTTGACGAGCACGGTGCCGCGGTCGAACGGCGTCGTGTAGTCGACGTATTGATAGGCGACGTCGATCGACGTGTTCGCGTCGTGCCACGACAGCGCGGGCGCGATCAGCGCATCGCGCTCGCGGCCGAAGCTGCGCCAGTAGCGGCTCGTGTCGTATTCGCCGGTGAGGCGGAACGCGAGCGTGCCGCCGGCGACCTGCCCCGGCTTGCCGAGCGGACCGGTGAGGTCGAACTGCGCGCTGCTGCCGCCGTGGCTCGTGCGCGATGCCGAGATCGAGCCGCCGAATTCGGCCTCCGGCTTGCGCGTGACGAGATTGATCACGCCGCCCGGGTCCTGCATCCCGTACAGCAGCGAAGCCGGGCCCTTCAGCACTTCGACGCGATCGATCGTCGCGAGATAGCTGTGCAGCACCGGCGTACGGACGCCGTCGACGAGCACCGAGCCGTCGTTGTTCGAACCGAAGCCGCGCTTGATGAACGCATCGCGCGTGCCGCCGAGCGTGTTGGTCTGCGTGATGCCGCTGACGTTGCCGAGCACGTCGTCGAGCGAGTTCGCGTGCTGGTCCTCCATCACGGCGCTGCTGACGACGGCGATCGATTGCGGAATGTCCTTGAGCGCGCGATCGTCGCCGCCCGCGATGCTGCTGGTGCGCGGCTGGTAGCCGACGGTCGGATCGGCGACCGCCGACGCGCTGACGCTGATCGCCGGCAGTTCGCGCTCGGCCGCGGGCGGCGCGGCGGGCGACGCCGTGTCGGCCGCCGAGGCCGCCGAGGCAGGCGCGGCACGCTGGGCCTGCGCGTGTGCGCCGCCGGCGACGCAAAGGGTGATCAGGGCAGGCAGGCCCGCGCGCCACGGACGCAAAGCCCGCGCGCGGCGGAGCGGTCGACGAAATGACATGAATCGTTCAATGACGGAGTGCTGAGGAAAGAGCCGCAGCGTCCGAATGCGTCACCGCGGCAGGATGCGCATGATATATGTAATGAGAATCGTTTGCAATTGTAAATGTGGGACGGCGCACGTCGAAGCCGTCGCGGCCGCGGCTCGCGAAGTGACCGCCGTGTGGGTGACACGTCGATCGTCTGCTGCATCGTGAACGGCGGCCGACGGCCGCCCGCGTGCCGCGTCTACAGGTCGAGCACGAGCAGGTCGCTGCGGGCACGCGAACAGCACGGCATGAACTGGTCGCCGGCGGCCTGTTCCGCTTCCGTCAGATACGAATCGCGATGGTCGGGCTCGCCTTCGAGCACGCGCGTCACGCAAGTGCCGCATATGCCCTGCTCGCACGAGGTCAGCACGTCGATGCCGTGGGCCGCGAGGGCGGCGACGACCGTGCAATCCGCCGGCACGTCGACCACCTTGCCGCTGCTCGCGAGCCGGACCTGGAACGCGCGCTCCGCACCCGACGCGACGACCGCGCCGCCGAAGAACTCGTAGTGCAGCCGCGCGTCGGGCCAGCCGCGTGCGCGTGCGGCGTCCAGCACCGCGTCCATGAAGCCGCGCGGGCCGCAGACGTACAGGTGCGTGCCGGCAGGCGCCGCGTCGAGCGCGGCGGGGAGATCGAAGCGCTGCGCGGCGTCGCCGTCGTCGACGTGCAGGCGCGTGCGGTCGCGGAACGCGGCGGTATTGATCTGCTCGACGAACGCCATGCGTTCGAGCGAGCGCGCGCAGTAATGCAGGTCGAACGACTCGCCGGCCGCGGACAACTGTTCGGCCATGCTGAGCATCGGCGTGACGCCGATGCCGCCGGCGAGCAGCAGATGATGCGAAGCGTCGCGCGCGAGCGGGAACTGATTGCGCGGCATGCCGATGCGCAGCGTGTCGCCCTGCCTGACCTCATCGTGAATCGCACGTGAGCCGCCGCGGCCGTCGGCGTCGCGCAGCACCGCGATCCGATAGCGATCGCCGTGGCGCGGGTCGTTGCACAGCGAATACTGGCGCACGAGGCCGCCCGGCAGATGGACGTCGATATGGGCGCCAGCGTCGAAGCGCGGCAGCGGCGAACCGTCGTCGGCGACGAATTCGAAGCCGCAGATGTCGCGCGCTTCCTGCCACTTGCGGGCGACCCGGACGGTCAGCGTCGGCGCGCTCACGACGCCGCCTCGATCCGCACGACCGCACCCGCGGCCGACGGCGCGCCGGCCGCCTCCTCGGCGGCGAGCAACCGGTCGATCACCTTGCGCGACAGCACGCCGCCCGCGTCGATATTGAGCTTCAGCAGCTTGCGCTCGGGCCATTGCTCGAGATTGCGCTGCTGGCGCTCGAGCATCTCGAGATCCTCGGCGAAGATCTTGCCCTGGCCTTCGCGGATCGTCGCGGTCAGCGCATCGTCGTCGGGCCGGAAGTTGCGCGCCATTCCCCAGAAATACCAGATCGAACCGTCGGTTTCCGGCGTGATGAAGTCGACGACGATCGACGACGCCTTGTGCTCCGCCGGCGCGTCGTAGCCGCCGTGGCCCGCATGCGCGACGCCCACTTCGATCATCACGTGGCTCGGTGGCGTGAAGCGGCAGATCTGCCAGCGGTCGACCGGCACGTCGTCGGCGAGCCCGTTGCCGCGCAGCGCCATCTGCCAGAACGGCGGCGGCATCACGTTGTGCATGAAGCGGCTCGTGACGACTTCGTCGCCGTGGCTGGTGGTCTTCGGCGGTGCTTCGTCGATTTCCTTCTGGCCGATGCTCGTCGCGTGCACGTAGGTCTCGTGCGTGAGGTCCATCAGGTTGTCGATCATCAGCCGGTAGTCGCAACGGATGTGATACAGGCCGCCGCCGTGCGCCCACGCCGGATCGTCGGCCCACGTCAGCGCGGGCAGCGCGGCCGGATCGGCGCGGGACGCATCGCCCGGCCACACCCACACGAAGCCGTAACGCTCGACCACCGGAAAGCTGCGGATCGCCGGAAAGCCGCCGACGCGCTGGCCGGGCATCGCCGCCGTCTTGCCGTTGCAGCCCATCTCCAGCCCGTGATAGCCGCAGACGAGCACGCCGTCGCGCACGAAGCCGAGCGACAGCGGCGCGCCGCGGTGCGGGCAGAAATCCTCGAGCGCGGCGACGCGGCCGTCCGCCGCGCGATAGAACACCATCGATTCGTTGCAGATTTTGCGGCCGAGCGGCTTGCCGTCGATTTCATCGGGCGTGCATGCCACGTACCAAGCGTTCTTGAGAAACACGTTCGTCGTCTCCTTCGGGGCGGTGCCGGTGGTCGGCACTTCTTCATTCCGTGTACTGAATGAGATTCAGTGTACTTATCGAAATGGGCGACGACAAGGCGGACGGTATACTGGTTTTCCCGGCCAATGGCGCGACGCTGCGCGATGCCGCTGGCGCGCGCAACCGCGCGCGCCGCCTTATGTGACCGACTCATCCATGGAAAAAACGAATCCCGCCGACGTGCCGGCTTTCCCGTTCGATCTGTACGACGAACCGGGGCACCTGATCCGGCGCGCGCACCAGATCGCGGTGGCGATGTTCTACGAGAAGCTGGGGCGCGACGTCACGCCGGTGCAGTACGCGGTGCTGAGGATGCTCCAGGAAAGCCCGGGGCTCGACCAGGTGACGCTGGCGCAGCGCGTCGCGCTCGACACGTCGACGACCGCCGATCTGGCGGCGCGCCTCGAAGCGAAAGGGTTGATCGTGCGCGAAGTGCTGCCGCGGCGGCAGCGGCGCCTGCTGTTGACGCCGGCGGGCGTCGAACTGCTCACGCATCTGATTCCGTCGGTGCAGGCGTTGCGCGCGGGCCTGTTCGACGGGATGGGCGAAGACGATTCACGCGAACTGGTGCGGCTGTTGCGCAAGTTCGTCCATTTGAACAACGAGCAAAGCCGCGCGCCGTTGCGGGCCGCGGACGCGTCGTAGCGGCAGCGAGGCGCCACCGCGCCACGCGCGTCGAGTTGGGGGTTACGGCGGCACAACACCGCCGCCCGCATCATGCCTCCGGCGCGTGTCCTTCCAGCCGGCGCATCGCTTCGGCCACCTCGTTCCTGAAGCGCACCAGCGCCGCCTGCTCCGGCGCGGGCGGCTGCACGGCCGCCCACAGCATGTCGATCAGCTGCGTGGCCGTCGTTTCCGTGTCGAGCTTTCGGTGCCCGAGGATCGCGTCCCACAGCACGTGCTCGATCGGCCCGAACACCATCGAGCGCAGCAGGCTCAGCGGCATGTCGCCGCGCACCTGGCCGGCCGCCTGGCCGCGCGCCAGCACATCCATCAGCGGCGCCGTGTAGCGGCGCTGCAGCGCGGTCAGCTCGTCGCTCAGCGCATGCTGCTTCGCGCGGCCTTCCGACAGCACCAGCGCACACAGCCCCGTGCCGTTCACCAGCATCAGCCGCAGGTGCGTGCGCACGATGAACGCGAACTGCTGCTGCACCGACGCTTCCTGCGGCATGCCGAGTTCGAACGCGGCGATGATCTCGTCGTACCAGTCGGCGATCACGCGCGCACACAGCTCGCGCTTGCCGCGGAAATAGCTGAACACCGTCGCCTCCGACACGCCGACGCGCTGCGCGATCTCGGCAGCCGTCGCATGCTCGTAGCCCTTTTCGGCGAACACCTCGCGCCCGGCGCGCAGGATGTCCTGCACGCGCTGCTGGGACTTGCGCCCGGCGGGGGCGCGCGACGGCTCGGCGCGCTCGGCTTTGGCGGTGGCGGTCATGGTGTCGGGGCGGGCGTCTGTCATGCCCGCAATGATATCTGAGTGTCACTCAAAAAACTATTGACGCCAAACCGGACGACGCGCGAAACTGTGCGAAATATACGCTGCATTGGCTTAATGAATCGACGCATTGATCCGATTTGAGCGAAACTCAGAAATCGGCGCATGCGCAACTTTCTGGAGACGGAGGAGACATGATCAACCTGCCTGGCGTGCAATTCATGCTCGGTGAAGACATCGAGATGCTGCGCGACGCCGTCGCGACGTTCGCGGCGAAGGAAATCACGCCGCGCGCGGCGGAGGTCGACCGCACCGACCAGTTTCCGATGGATCTGTGGAAGAAGTTCGGCGATCTCGGCGTGCTCGGCATGACCGTCTCCGAGGAATACGGCGGCGCGAACATGGGCTACACGGCGCACATGGTCGCGATGGAGGAGATCTCGCGCGCCTCGGCGTCGATCGGCCTGTCGTACGGCGCGCACTCGAACCTGTGCGTGAACCAGATCCACCGCAACGGCAGCGACGCGCAAAAGCGCAAGTACCTGCCGAAGCTCGTGTCGGGCGAACACATCGGCGCGCTCGCGATGAGCGAGCCGAACGCCGGCTCCGACGTCGTCAGCATGAAGCTGCGCGCGGACAAGCACGGCGACCGCTACGTGCTCAACGGCACGAAGATGTGGATCACCAACGGCCCCGACTGCGACACGCTGGTGGTCTACGCGAAGACGGACGTCGACGCCGGCTCGCGCGGCATCACCGCGTTCATCGTCGAGAAGGGGATGAAGGGCTTCTCGGTCGCGCAGAAGCTCGACAAGCTCGGCATGCGCGGCTCGCACACGGGCGAGCTGGTGTTCCAGGATGTCGAGGTGCCGGAGGAGAACATCCTCGGCCAGCTCAACGGTGGCGTGAAGGTGCTGATGAGCGGCCTCGACTACGAGCGCGCGGTGCTGTCGGGCGGCCCGACGGGCATCATGGCCGCGTGTCTCGACGCGGTGGTCCCGTATATCCACGACCGCAAGCAGTTCGGCCAGTCGATCGGCGAATTCCAGCTGATCCAGGGCAAGGTCGCCGACATGTACACGACGTTCCAGGCGTGCCGCGCGTATCTGTACGCGGTCGGCCGCCATCTCGACTCGGCCGGCAGCGACCACCTGCGCCAGGTGCGCAAGGACTGTGCGGGCGTGATCCTGTACACGGCCGAGAAGGCCACCTGGATGGCCGGCGAGGCGATCCAGATCCTCGGCGGCAACGGCTACATCAACGAATATCCGGTCGGCCGGCTGTGGCGCGATGCGAAGCTGTACGAGATCGGCGCCGGCACCAGCGAGATCCGCCGGATGCTGATCGGCCGCGAGCTGTTCGCGGAAACGATGTAACGCCCCACGTCACGCGAACGGAGCCTCGCCGATGCCGATCATCGAATCGAAACTGAACCCGCGCTCGGAAGACTTCCGCGCGAACGCCGCGGCGCTGGAGGCCGTCGTCGCCGATCTGCGCGCGAAGATCGAACAGCTCGCGCAAGGCGGCGGCCAGGCCGCGCGCGACAAGCACCTCGCGCGCGGCAAACTGCTGCCGCGCGACCGGATCGCCCAGCTGCTCGACCCCGGTGCGCCGTTCCTCGAGCTGTCGCAGCTCGCCGCGAACGGGATGTACAACGACGACGCGCCGGGCGCGGGCCTGATCACCGGGATCGGCCGCATCGCCGGCCGCGAATGCGTGATCGTGTGCAACGACGCGACGGTCAAGGGCGGCACCTACTACCCGATGACCGTCAAGAAGCATCTGCGCGCGCAGGAAATCGCCGCGGAAAACCGCCTGCCGTGTGTGTACCTCGTCGATTCGGGCGGCGCGAACCTGCCGAATCAGGACGACGTGTTTCCCGATCGCGACCACTTCGGCCGGATCTTCTACAACCAGGCGACGATGTCGGCCGCGGGCATCGCGCAGATCGCGGTCGTGATGGGCTCGTGCACGGCCGGCGGCGCGTACGTGCCGGCGATGAGCGACGAGTCGATCATCGTGAAGAACCAGGGGACGATTTTCCTCGGCGGACCGCCGCTCGTGAAGGCCGCGACCGGCGAGGAAGTGAGCGCCGAGGATCTCGGCGGCGGCGACGTGCACACGCGGCTGTCGGGCGTGGTCGACCACCTCGCGCAGAACGACGCGCACGCGCTGTCGATCGCCCGCAACATCGTCAGCCATCTCGCGCCGAAGATCGCCGCGCCGGTCGCGCTGCGCGAGCCGAAGCCGCCGCGCTACGACGCGCGCAGCCTGTACGGCGCGATTCCGGTCGATACGCGCAAGCCGTTCGACGTGCGCGAGGTGATCGCGCGGATCGTCGACGATTCGGAATTCGATGAATTCAAGGCGCGCTTCGGCACGACGCTCGTCACGGGCTTCGCGCACATCTGGGGCCATCCGGTCGGGATCGTCGCGAACAACGGCATCCTGTTCTCCGAATCGGCCGTGAAGGGCGCGCATTTCATCGAGCTGTGCTGCCAGCGCAAGATCCCGCTCGTGTTCCTGCAGAACATCACCGGCTTCATGGTCGGCCGCAAGTACGAGAACGAAGGCATCGCGCGCCACGGCGCGAAGATGGTGACGGCCGTGTCGAACGCGAAGGTGCCGAAGTTCACGGTGATCATCGGCGGCTCGTTCGGCGCGGGCAACTACGGAATGTGCGGCCGCGCGTTCGGCGCGCGCTTCCTGTGGATGTGGCCGAACGCGCGTATCTCGGTGATGGGCGGCGAGCAGGCGGCCTCGGTGCTCGCCACCGTGCGTCGCGACGGGATCGAGGCGAAGGGCGGCACGTGGTCGGCCGACGAAGAGGAAGCGTTCAAGCAGCCGATCCGCGATCAATACGAGCGCCAGGGCCATCCGTACTACGCGAGCGCGCGGCTGTGGGACGACGGCGTGATCGATCCGGCGCAGACGCGCGACGTGCTCGGGCTCGGCCTCGCCGCGTCGATGAATGCGCCGATCGACGAGACGCGCTTCGGCGTGTTCCGCATGTGACGGCGCGGAGGACTCACCGATGCGATACGAAACGATCAAGGTAACCGAGGCCGGCCGCGTGGCGACCGTCACGCTCGCGCGGCCGGACGTGCGCAACGCGTTCAACGAGACGACGATCGCCGAGCTGACCACCGCGTTCGAATGGCTCGACGCGCATGCGGGCGTGCGGGCGGTCGTGCTCGCCGCCGAAGGCGCGGCGTTCTGCGCGGGCGCGGACCTGAACTGGATGAAGAAGATGGCCGGTTACTCGGATGCCGAGAACCGCGCCGACGCGCGCAAGCTCGCGCGCATGCTCGAGGCGATCCACGGCTGCAGCAAGCCGGTGATCGCGCGCGTGCACGGCGACGCGTATGCGGGCGGCGTGGGCCTCGTCGCGGCGGCCGACATCGCGATCGCGGCCGACGGCGTGAAGTTCTGCCTGTCGGAAGCGCGGCTCGGGCTGATCCCCGCGACGATCGCGCCGTACGTGGTGCGCGCGATGGGCGAGCGGGCGGCGCGCCGCTACTTCACGACGGCCGAAGTGTTCGACAGCGCGCGCGCCGCGTCGCTCGGCTTCGTTCACGACACGGTGCCGGCCGCGGCGCTCGACGACACGGTCGCGAAGCTGGCCGCGACGCTCGTCGCGAACGGCCCCGACGCGGTGCGGGCCTGCAAGCGGCTCGTCGCAGACGTGGCCGGCCGGCCGCTCGACGCGACGCTCATCGAGCAGACCGCCGACTGGATCGCGCGCACCCGCGCCGGCGCGGAAGCGCGCGAAGGGATCGCGTCC
The DNA here is from genome assembly GCF_013822785.1 of Burkholderia sp. MBR-1. Lineage (NCBI taxonomy): Bacteria > Pseudomonadati > Pseudomonadota > Betaproteobacteria > Burkholderiales > Burkholderiaceae > Burkholderia > Burkholderia sp. MBR-1. The sequence goes on along the minus strand of NZ_CP053610.1, from coordinate 1,626,893 downwards.
TTCCTCGAAAAACGCACGCCTTCGTGGCGTGACTGACGGCGTGCCCATCACTTTCCGGACGACATCGAAGCCATGTTCGACAAGATTCTGATCGCCAATCGCGGCGAAATCGCCTGCCGCGTCGCCGCGACGTGCAAACGTCTCGGGATTGCGAGCGTCGCCGTCTATTCCGACGCGGACGCGAACGCGAAGCACGTCGCCGCCTGCGACGAAGCCGTGCACATCGGCGGCTCGGCGGCCGCGGACAGCTACCTGCGCATCGAGCGCATCATCGACGCCGCGCGCGCCACCGGCGCGCAGGCCATCCACCCCGGCTACGGCTTCCTGTCCGAGAACGAGGATTTCGCGCAGGCGTGTCACGCGGCCGGCATCGCGTTCATCGGGCCGCCGGTCGACGCGATCGCGGCGATGGGCTCGAAGGCGGCCGCGAAGGCGCTGATGCACGCGGCGGCGGTGCCGCTCGTGCCCGGCTATCACGGCGACGACCAGACGCCGGCCCATCTGCATCGCGAAGCCGACCGGATCGGCTACCCGGTGCTGCTGAAGGCGAGCGCGGGCGGCGGCGGCAAGGGGATGCGCGTGGTCGAGCGCTCGGAGGACTTTCCGGCGGCGCTCGCGTCGTGCCAGCGCGAGGCCGCGAGCAGCTTCGGCAACGATCGCGTGCTGATCGAGAAGTACCTGACGCGGCCACGTCACGTCGAAGTGCAGGTGTTCGGCGACACGCACGGCAACACCGTGTACCTGTTCGATCGCGACTGCTCGGTGCAGCGTCGTCACCAGAAGGTGCTCGAGGAAGCGCCGGCGCCCGGCCTGCACGACGACGTGCGGCAGGCGATGGGCGAAGCGGCGGTCGCGGCGGCGCGCGCGGTCGGCTACGTCGGCGCGGGCACCGTCGAATTCATCATGACGGGCGACGCGTTCTATTTCATGGAAATGAACACGCGGCTGCAGGTCGAGCATCCGGTGACCGAGATGGTCACGGGGCTCGATCTCGTCGAATGGCAGCTGCGCGTCGCCGCGGGCGAGCCGCTGCCGTTGCAGCAGCACGAGCTGCGCGTGCAGGGCCATGCGATCGAGGCGCGCCTCTATGCGGAGAATCCGGCGCGCGGCTTCCTGCCGTCCACCGGCACGCTCAGGCATTTGCGGCTGCCGGACGGCGTCGAGTTCGCGATCGGCGCGCCGGTGCGCGTCGACAGCGGCGTGCGTGAAGGCGATGCGATCACGCCGTTCTACGATCCGATGATCGCGAAGCTGATCGTGCACGGCGCGGATCGCGCGGAAGCGCTCGGCCGGATGTTGCGCGCGCTGCGCGCGTGCGAAGTGGTCGGGCTGCACACCAACGCGGCGTTTCTGCAGCGGATCGTCGCGTGCGAGCCGTTCACGATGCCCGATCTCGACACGGGCCTGATCGAGCGCAATCACGACGCGCTGTTCGCGCCGCGCAAGCCGCCGCGCGCGGCGCTCGCGCTGGCGTGCGCGGCGCTGTTCGCGCGCGAGCGCGACGCGGCCGCGCATGCGAGCCGCTCGCCGTGGTGCGCGCTGCCGGATTGGCGGCTGAACGCCGGCTATCGCCGCACGCTCGAATGGCATGAGCCGGAGCGCGAAGTGGACCTGACGGTCGTGTACGACGACGACGGCGGCCGTGCGCGCCTCGCGATCGGCGACGCCGCCGCGCAGCCGTTCGAGTGGACGCGCGGCGCGACGCCGCTCGACTTCGACGTGACGCTCGGCGGCGTGCGCAGCAGCGGGCGCGTCTATGCCGACGGCGATACGTTCCACGTGTTCACGCAGGGCGCGGCCGAGACGTTCGAATGGCGCAACCTGCTCGCGCATGCGGGCGATGCCGAGCACGGCGGCGGCCGCCTGACCGCGCCGATGCCCGGCAAGGTGATCGCGGTGCTGGTCGAGCCGGGCCAGAAGGTCGAGGCTGGCACGCCACTGATCGTGATGGAAGCGATGAAGATGGAGCACACGATCGGCGCGCCGGGGCCGGGCGTCGTCGCCGAAGTGCTGTACGGCGTCGGCGATCAGGTCGCCGATGGCGCGCAACTGCTGATGATGGCGGAAGGCTGACGCAGGCAGCGGCCGAGCGTCGGCCGGCGCGGCCGGGCGAGACGCCGGCTGCCGTCGCAGCGGCAGCGGCAGCGGCAAGCAGCAGGTTGATCGGCGTTGGAAACGCGTGAAAAGCCCGCGCTCGGGCGCACGTTCGAGTGGCCGGGCGCCCGCGCGGCGCATGACGATCCATGACAGTCGGGCGGCGCACGCTACGTTAAACTGGCGGATGGTTCGCGCGGCTGCCGGCCGCGCTACACTGCGTCCAGTCCATCTCTCCTCCCGCCCACGATGAAGTCTCCTGTCCTGAACGGCCTGCGTATCGGTATCACGATCGGCCTGCGCACCGCCGACGAAAGCATGTGGATCAACGGCATCAAGCAGAACGCACTGTTTCTCGCGAAGCTGCTGATGGCGTCGCCGCACGGCTACCGCGTGACGCTGGTCAACACGACCGACGTGCCGTTGACCGACGCGCTGCCGTGGGATCGCACCGTGTACGACACGCGCGCGTTCGCCGACATGAAGGATGCGCTCGACGTGGTGATCGAACTGGGCGGCCAGATCGACGGCGCGCAGACGGCCTACCTGAAGGCGCGCGGCGCGAAGCTCGTCAGCTACTGCTGCGGCGTCGAGTACATCAACGCGATGGAGTCGATGCTGTTCGGCCGCCGGATGTGGGATTCGCTGTTCATCAACCGCGGCTACGACGAGGTGTGGGCGATTCCGCAGATCGCGCCGTCGTCGCTGCCGTTCCTGCAGTCGCTGCGCCGCTGTCCGGGGCGCGTGGTGCCGTTCGTGTGGGACCCGATGTTCGTCACCGAGCGTGCGGCCGTGCTGCCCGGGCACGGCGAATACCGGCCGCGCACCGAGCCCGGCAAGCGGCTCACGGTGATGGAGCCGAACCACGACGTCGTGAAGTTCTGCGTGTATCCGATGCTGATCATCGACGAAGCGTATCGGCGCGACCCCGACGCGATCTGCTTCACGCACGTGACGAACGCCGACCGGCTTGCGCACGACAGCCCCGAGTTCGTGATGCTGATGAACTACCTGGACATCGTGCGCGCGGGCAAGGCGAGCTTCGTCGGGCGCTTCGAGACGCCGCTGTTCCTCGCCGACATGACCGACGTCGTCGTGTCGCATCAATGGTCGAACCCGCTCAACTACTTCTATTTCGACGTGTGCTGGCAGGGCTATCCGCTCGTGCACAACGCCAGCCTCGCGCCCGATCTCGGCTACTACTATCCGGACAACGACGTGCAGAAGGGCGCGGATGCGCTGCTGCACGCGCTGCATACGCACGACGACGACTGGGAAGGCTACACGCGGCGTCAGCGCGAGATCCTGCGCCGCTACACGTCGGCGAACCCGGCGCTGGTCGCCGAATACGACGCGCTGTTCGCGAATCTGATCGGCGCGACGCTCGCGTGACGGGCAACGCGATTCCCGGATTCAGGTCCGAGACAATCGCTGGCGACGCGATAAAAAAAGAAACCGTCGAAACGGGGAGATTCGACGGTTTGAAGGCACGAAAATCGACGGCTCCGAGGGGGAAGTCCGTCAGAAATAATTTTATAGGTTAACTGGTCTGAAAGATTGTTAAACATCTTTCGGCAGATAATCGTAAGATTATTTGAAGATCAATTGTCTATTTGATTTTTCAAAATTGCGCTTTGTGAGTTATCAATCTCGCTTGCGGCAGCGGCATTCGATCCGGCCGCGACCGGACACTTAATATTTGCTATTGATTGTTCTGCCGCGTGGCGCGACGGCGTTGCGTTTCGGCAGATTCGGCGGATTCGGCCGCCAATATCGAAAATACATAATCGTCACATCAAATTAATAACGTTCAGGCGTTTTCGAATAAATCGAACCATGCTGAGTGTCGGCGGATGAGAGGCGCTGGCGGCCGAACCCGATTGTTTCTGAATCGGCGGGTTATGTGACCTGCCGCACCGTCAATGAATCGGGTGCGTGGTGTATTAATGGTATTTGAATATCCTTGACAATGCCGTGTTTGACGGCGCGCCGGCATGAAACGTACGCTGTCGGAAAAGATGAAAACCTGAGGATGGGCCGGGTAAGCGGTGGCACGTGTCGTGGTCGGCATCTGCCATATGTTTCGTGAGCGCGGGCCGTCCATCGGCGGCTCGCCATTTGCCGGAGCGCCGGATGAATGCGGTCGAACCTCGCCTGGAGGCTAACAGGGAACGGAATCGGGACGATATCGAGTGCGTGTTCGGCGCGTCGGACGATCACCCGGATTCCGCGTCGGTACGCAGTTTCGTCGAAAGCCGGCTCGGGTTCGCGCGCGAGCCCGTATGCCGGGCCGATCTGTCCGGCGGCGTTCTGTATCACGAATGCCTCGCGCGGTTGCGCTGGGGCGCGGGCGAGAGTTTGGCGCCAGGCGCATTTCTGCCGCGCCTCGAGGCGCTCGGCCTGATGCGCTGGTTCGACCGGCTCGTGGTCGGCCGGACGATCGATGCGCTGCGTGCCGATCCGAATGCCGTATACGGCTGCAACATCGCGGCGGCGAGTGCGGTGCTCGACAGCGCGTGGCTAGCGATCTTCCGGCGCCTCGAACGTGAGCCGTCGGTTGCAGCGCGGCTGGTCGTCGAGATCACGGAGACGGAGCCGCTGAACCCCGTTGCCGGGCGCGCGTTCGTGCATCGGTTCCGCCAGGCCGGCTGCCGCGTCGCGATCGACGATTTCGGCGTCGGCTACAGTGCGCTGAACAATCTGGTGGTCGGCAATCCGGACATCGTGAAGCTCGACCGGTCGGTGCTATCGCTGATCAAGCGCAATGCGATCGGGCGCTACCAGTTTCGCCGGCTCATTGCGTTCGCGCACGAGAATGCGCGACACGTCGTCGTCGAAGGCGTCGAGAACGAACTCGACCGGGAGATTCTGGTGGATTCCGGCGTCGCGTGGGCGCAGGGCATCCGCTTCTCGTGGCGGTCGCCGGCCGCCGCGTGACAGCGTGGCAGCACGCGTCGGTACGGTATCGGACAATGGCGGATCGCAAAGGAGCGAGAGCATGGCGGTGACGAAGCTGAAGACCGGACACGGGGTGCACGAGCGGCGCGATGGCGCAGGCGCGCTGGTCGCGCTCGCCGAGCTGGCCGACATGCTGCGGGAGTTCAATGCCGAAGCCCGCGAGGCAGCCGATGCGGCCGTCGACATCGCCCCGTTTCTCGAAGGCCTGAAAGCCGTCGAACGGCATATTCGCGCGCTGAAGCCGCTCGATGCCGACGGCCGCGAGTGCGCGGCGCGGCATTATTTTGCCGGCGTGTTCGCCGGCGCCTGCGGCGACGATTCGGTGATCGCGCGCGGTGTGTCGGGCAGCCTCGCGCAGCAGGCGCGCGGCTTCAGCGGGATGGCGGCGCGCTGTTTCGCGCGCGTGGCGCGCATCGGGCAACGGCATGGCCGCGTATTCGCCACGTGGCGCGCACAGCGCGAGCCGGCCTAGCGGCCGATCGCGGGTGTCGGCCGCTTGTCGTCGGCCGCTTCGTCAGTCACTTCCGGAACTCTCCAAGCACGTACGTGAGCGCGCGATCGATCGCGTCATCCCATCGGCCGGGATGGGCGGCGCGCGCTATCCGGACACTGCGGTACAGCGCCGTCTGCGAACCGGTTTCCCAGCGCGCATCGGCCTTCGGGCTCAGCAGCAGAACTGCCGGCACGCCCAACGCGCCGGCCAGATGGATATGCGCGGTGCAGGTCGTGACGACCGCGTCCATCGCGAGCATCAGCGCGGCCAGGTCGCTGAAATCCTCGATCGCATGATGCGCGAAGGTGATCGGCAGATCCGTCTGCTCGGACTGCGCGGACATTTCGCGGTTCATGCAGTACGCCGCGTGTCCGTGCAGGCGTGCGAGCGGCGCCAGATCGCGCACGCTGGCCGCTCGCAGAAAGCGTGCGTCGCTCTCTTCGCGACCGCGCCAGTTCAGCCCGATGCGGCGCGTGCCGGGCGCGCTGCCGTCGTGCGCGATGCGCTCGCGCCACGCGGCCGCGCGCTCCGGCGGGCATGACAGATAGGCAGTCGGTGCGTGCTCCGGCGCCGGCGCAAAGCCGAAGATTGCGGCCAGCACGAGGAACGAGCACCAGTAATCGTGTGCAAGTTCCGACGCGTCGATCCACGGGCCCTGCGCGGCGACGAATTCGATCTGCGGGAACGTGTGGCGCATCAGCGTGGCCAGCGCGGCCGGGACGATGACCGTCACCGCCGCGCAGCCGAGCGCGTCGAGCGCATGCAGGTAGCGCGCGTATTGAAGCTGATCGCCAATGCCGCCGTAGCTGACCACGAGCAGCCGCTTGCCGTGCAGCGGCTGGCCGTCATAGAGCCGCTCGATCGGCAACCCGAACTGCGCGGCGCTCAGCACTTTCTCGCTGACGATGGTCGCGCGTGCCGCTTCGTCGCGCCGGCCGGCGCGCAGCAGCAGCGCCGAGCGTGCCAGCTCGACGCGGCCGCGCAGCGGGTCGGGCAGTACGGCCCGGTCGCCGAAGCGTTCGAGCGCCGCGAGGCCGGCGTCGGGCACGCCGGCGAAGCCGTAGCACGACGCGAGCTGGAACGCGATCGCATCGTCGTCGAGGCCGCGGCCGCGCGCGCGTAGCCAGCGGTCGATCGCGTGCCCCCATTCGCAGCGCGCCTCGTGCTCGAGCGCGCGGTTCCAGTTCGTTTCGGGCGCGTCGGCGTCCGCTATCGCAGCGGCGGCAGCGCCGCGTTGCGCAGCCGGCGCGGTGACGAGCGGCTCGCCCGAGATGAACAACCGCTGCCGGTCCCAGCGCGCATTCGGCACGCACAGCATGTTGAGCCCGTCGATCTGGAAGAACGTGTAGTCGAGCCCGGCGAACGTGTCGGCGATCGCCTCCATGCCGACCTTCCAGTACTCGATCCAGCACCACGGCAGATGCGTTTCGATCAGCTGCCGCGCGCCGCGCAGCGCGTCGATCTCCATCCCTTCGATGTCGAGCTTCAGAAAATCGAGCCGCGGCAGGCCGAGCGAATCGAGTCTGACGATCGGCGTCGGCGTGCCGCCCGCCGCGTGTTCGCCGACGAGCGAGACCTGGCCGAAGTCGCTCGCGCGTCCGTAGTCGACGTCCGGCACCTTCATCGTGCCGTTGCTGCTGCCGAGCCCCATGTTGAGCAGATGGAGGTTGTCGAGCTCATTGAGCGCGATGGTGCCGCCCAGCGCATGATAGAGCGTGCGCTGCGGCTCGAAGGCGTACACCTGGCCGCCGCGCTCGCGCAGCCGGTGCGCAATCGGCACGCACACCAGCCCGGCGTTCGCGCCGCCGTCCACCGCGATCGCGCCGTCGGGCAGTTGGTCGATCACGTGCATGATCGTGTCGAGCTCGCGCTGGATATGCGGGCGGCCGGTCTTGATCAGCGCGTCGGCCTGCAGGTCGCAGTGCCGATTGATCAGGAACGGGCCGTGGATCGATTCGATCACGACGAAATTGCGGATGGTCTGATTCATCGGCGCGCGGATGGATGGGATGTGGGGAAGGCCGTCAGCCCGGCGTACGGCCGCCGAACAGGCGCTGGATCTGCTCCGAATACGTACGCACGTTGTGCTCGGCGAGCGTATCGACCTGTTGCAGGCAGCGGCGTGCCGCCGCCGCGTAGTCGTCGAGCCGCGCGTCGTGCGTCTGCGCGGCGGTTGCGATCGCTTGCGCGGCGTCGAAGATTTCGAAGTCCGGATAGTAATAGCCGACGTCGCGCAGGAACGCCGAGTTGTGCACGAGCGGGTAGTTGCCGTACAGCGCGTCGTACAGCAGGTAGTTCAGGCCGTTTTCCCAGTGGTGCGACACGACGATGTCGGTATGATGCGCGGCCCACGCGACGAACGGCGCGCGCACGTCCGCCGTCGCCTTGCCGTCGCGCACCATCTCGAGCCCGAGCGCGAGGTGCTTGAAGGCGACGTTTTCCTTCTTGTCGAACGTGTTGGTCATGTACACGTGTTCGATCAGGTCGGGATGCTCGACGTAGCACGCGTTCGCGGCGAGCATCGGCACGATCGAGCTTTTCACGACGTTCAGGTTCGGCTCGAAGAACGCGATGCGCTTGGCCGGCCCGTGATTGCGATAACCAAACCGCGCCTTGAGCTCGGGGTCGGCGTCGAGGCTGCGTTCGATGAAGTACGGCGACCAGATGTGCGGCAGCTCGATCACCGGCGCACGATAGACCGCGCGGAAATATGCCGCGCACGTATGCATGTGCTGCGGATTGGTCCAGATCTCGTCGAACTGCACGCGGTTCGGGTTCGGCCGCCAGTCGTTCTTGCCGAAGTTGATCGTCTCGACCGCGATCACGTAGTCGTTGCCGAAGCGGTACGACACGCACTTGCCGCCGCGTCGGCGCACGGCGTCCGTGTGCGACGAGTCGATGAACGCGTTCATCTCGATCAGCAGGTCGGTGTCGTGGACGATCGCCGACAGCGGCCGCAGTGCGTCGCCGAACGCGTCCATCATCAGCGCCGGCGGATAGTCGGTGATGCCGTCGTCGTGCGCGAGCCACACGTTGCCGATCAGCGGCGAGCGTTTCAGCAGCATGTAGAGGAACACGCAATGCTGGTTCGCGCCGTTGTACCAGATCGACTGCGCGGAGTCGCGCTGCACGTTCATCGTAATCGCGACATTGATCTTCATCGCTGGCTCCGGGCGCGCGGCTTAGGGCGCGTAGTTTTGCGATTGACGCGGCACGTAGCCGGTCAGATGCCAGAGGCCGTCGTCCTCGAGGCGGAAGCTGAGCTTTTCGTACACGGTCGTGCCGGTGGTGAGCGTCGTTGCATAGTCGACGTTCGCGTACAGCCCGTCCGGCGTCGTGCCCGCGTTCGTATAGCGGATCCGCGTGATCTGCGCCCAGCCGCGATGACGCACCGTGCCGACCGACTGGCGCGCGCGCTGCATGTCGGCCGCGAACTGGTCCTGCTTGATGCGCGCCTTCACGAACGCGGCCGAATCGGCCCATACCGCGCCGTACTGGCCCACGTCGAGCTGCTTGAAGACGGTGTCGGCGTCGCGCAGCAGCGCGTCCGCCGATTCGCCGCCGGCCTGCGCGTGCGCGCCGATCGCGAGGGACGCGGCGGCGCAGCCGATCAGCCATTTCGCGCGGGAGAGGGACGGGTGTGCGTTCATGTCGGAGTCCGGAAAGGGCGGCGCGTCATGCGTCGCGATAGAGCGCCGCGATCGCGTCCGAATAGGCGGCGACGTTCTCGGGGTTGTAGATGCTGACCGAGTCGAGCACGTGCTTCGATTGCTCGCGGTAGGCGTCGAGGTTCGCGTCGTGTTGCGCGAACGCCTGCAGCAGCGCCCGGCCGCCGGCCTGACAGTCGAAGTCCGGATAGAAATACCCGGCCTTGCCGAGGAACGGCGAGTTGTGGATCAGCGGATAGTCGCCGTACAGCAGTTCGTAATAGAGGTAGTTCTGCGCGTTTTCCCACGTGTGCGACACGACCGCGTCGCCGTAGGCGGCCATGAACTCGTAGACCGCATAGCGGCTTTCGAACGTCGTGATGCCGTGGTTCACGATGTCGAGGCTCTTCGCGAAGTGGACGAAGGTTGGATGCTCTTTCAGGTGCAGCGTGTTGCACACGCGCACGAATTCGAGGAAATCCGGCTTCGCGCGATAGGCCTCCTCGGCCACCAGCATCGGAATGATGCTCGTCTTCACCATGCAGATGTTCGGCTCGAACATCGTCACGCGCCAGCGCGGCTTGCCCGGCCGATAGCCGTACGACAAGCCGGCGCCGAGCGTCGCGCGCGCCTTGTCGAACAGCATCGGATGCCAGATGTGCGGGACGATCGTCACCGGTGCGCGCAGGCCCGTCTGGTAGTAGTGCAGGCACGAGCGCTCGAATTCCGGAATCGTCCACACCGCGTCGTACGGCGCGCCCGAGAACAGGAAGCCCGACGGCTTGTCGAACATCGCGCGCTCGATGTCGATCACGTAGTCGTTGCCGACCCGCATCGTGACGACCTTGCCGCCGCGCTCGTTGAAGGCGCGCAGGTAGTCCGCGCCGAACTGCGCGCTCATTTCGATCAGTACGTCGCAGCGCTCGAGCGCTTCGTCCATCGACAGCAGCGGCACGTCCCATTCGCCGAGCATCATCTGCGGATCGGCGACCTGTTCGCCGCCGTTCACCATCACGGCTTCGGCGACGAGCGGCGACTGGCGCAGCAGCAGGATCAGCAGCAGGCAGTTCTGGAAGATGCCGTTTTCCCACAGCGACTGGCCGGCGCCGCGTACGAACAGCGACACGCCGACGACGAGACGCTTGCCCTCGCCGGGCGCTTGACGGGCATTGGAGTCCGACATGCGTATGCTCCGGTTCAGGCGACCAGGCGCGCGACGAACGCGTCCAGGTTCGCGGGGTTGTCGATCGAGACGGCCTGCAGCAGCCGGCCGGCCTTCGCGCGATAGTCGTCGAGCCGCTCGTCGTGATGCAGCCACGCGTCGTACAGCGCGCGGCCGCCTGCGGCCGAATCGAAGTCCGGATAGTAGTAGCCGGCGTCGCCGAGCAGCGTCGAGTTGTGGATCAGCGGATAGCCGCCGTACAGCACGTCGTAGTAAAGGTAGTTCTGCGGATTTTCCCAGTGATGCGAGACGACCGCATCGGCGTGGCGGGCCATGAAGCCGGGCAGGTCCATGCGCGGCTCGAACGTCGCCTTCTGCTGGCGCACGAGGTCGAGGTTGTTGGCGAAATGGACGAAGGTCGGATGCGCCTTCATGTGAATCGAATTGACGACGAACAGATGTTGCACGGCCTCCGGATGCGCGCGATAGAACTCGTCGCACGCGAGCATCGGGTAATGGCACGACTTGACGACCGAGATGTTCGGTTCGAGCGTCGCGAGGTGCCACGGGCGGCGGCCGGGCCGATAGCCGAAGGTCACGCCTCCGCTCGCGAGCGCGGCGATGCGGCGGTCGAGGAAATACGGCGACCACAGATGCGGCATCGTATGGACCGGCGCGCGCGTGAGCGTGCGCAACAGCGGCACGTCGATTTTCTGCGACTTCTCGAGCACCCACACTTCGTCGAACTGCGTGCCGTTGAACACGTGGCCCGACGGCTTGCCGAAGATCGGCGTTTCGGCGAGACCGCTGTAGGTATGGCCGACGTAGCACGCGACGAGCTTCGTGCCGAGCGCCTTTACGTGCCTGAGCCATTCGACCGGCAGTTGTGCGCCCATCTCGATCACGACGTCGATGTCGTGCGTGACGTCCGTGGGTTTCACGAGCGGTATGTCGAGGCCGTCGAGTTCGAGGCCGGCGGGCAGCGCGTTCGCGTCGCCGCCGTTCAGGAAGTAGACCGGACCGATGCGGTCCGAGCGCTTGAGCATCATCGCGAGATACGCGATGTTCTGATGAATGCCGTTTTCCCAGATTGCCTGGCCGTCACGCGCAAACAGCGAGATGCCGACCGCCGGTCGTTCTCTGCGAGTGCCGCCTGACGCGGCTTGATCGATGTACGTCACCGGTTGGTTTCCTCTGCGGCGTCGCGCGTCAGGCGCTGGTGTCGAGCGACTGGCCTGCGGACGGCGCGCCGTGGATTGTCGTGGTTGCGTTCGCGTCGGCGCGCGCTGACGACGGATCGGGCGGCGCGGATCGCGAGGCGGCCGCCGGATTCCGGTGTGTCGTCGCGCGAAGCTGGCACGGCGCGCGACGCGGGCGGAAAGTTCCGGCGACAGTCTGCGGCGATTGTGGCACGGAAGACGCCGGTTTGTGGAGGGCCATGACGATGTTTGACATAGCGGAGGGTCGGCGCCGGGGCCGCTGTTCGGCGCGTCAGCGCTTCAGCGAGATCTCGACGCGGCGGTTTGCCGCACGGCCTTCGGCCGTCGCGTTCGACCCGACCGGATCGGCGCTGCCGCGGCCGGCGACCGTCGTCGCATGAGCTTTCAGCCCGTGCGCGTGCAGGTAGCGCGCGACGACGTCCGCCCGGCGTTTCGACAGCGCGAGATTGGCCGCGTCGCTGCCGGCCGAGTCGGTATGGCCGGTGACCGTCACTTCGGTGTACGTGTGGTCTTCGCGTTCGCTCAGCAGCTTGTCGAGCGATGCGCGCGCGGCGGGCGTCAGCGTGGCCTGGCCCGTTGCGAACAGCGCGTCGCCCGCGAGGTTCACGTGTTCGACCGCCGCGGGCGCGGGCGCCGGTGTCGGCACGGGCGCGGCGGCCGCGGCCGTTTCGGCTGGTGCGGCGCCGCACTGGAAGACCAGCGTGGCCGGATCGGCGTGGTTGCGCAGTGCATGCGCCGAATCGGCGACGCGCACCGGCTGCTCGCCGCAGATCTTGCGCGCGGCGTTCATGCAGGTCTGCGGGCCCGACAGCAAGCCGTGGCAGTCGACCTGGAACGTGCGCACGCCGTCGCGCGGCTGCAGTTCGGAGGCGCTGTAGGTCGGGCCGGATGCGGTCGAGCACGCGGCGAGGCCCAGCGCCGAGAGCGCGAGCGCAAGAGCGAGTTTGTTCACGGTTACGTCCTCAAAACTGGAGTTGACTGAAGCGCGCGGCACGCCGCACGCCGCCCGGCCGGTGGGCCGGACGGGCGGCGTGCTGCGCGACGGGTTACTTCCACTGATACAGCATGCCGGCGCCGATCACCTTCTGACCGCCGCTGAAGCCGCCGTTGATCGACGCCTTCAGGTTCTCCGTGATGCGCGCCTGCATGTTGACCGCCATCGCCTTCTGGCCGAGGAACGTCGACGTGCCGATACCCATCCCGAAGTTGGCGTCGCGGTCCATCTGCGGGATCGAGGCCATCGCGCCGACGGCCGCGATGCCCTGCTTCGCCATCTGGTCCGTCTGCTGCATTTGCGTGCCGAGCGAGTTGATCTGCGACTGCTGGCCCGACAGCGCGGTCGACAGCGTCGTCTGCACTTGCGTCAGCTGGTTCACGTTCACCGCGTCGGTGCCTTGCGTGCCCGGCGCGACGTTCGTGATCTGGCGCTGCTGCGTGTCGCTGCCGACCGACACCACGTTCGAACGGCCGCCGTCGCTCGAATTCGCGCCGATCGCCACCGAGTTCGAGCCGGCGGTGACGGTCGGGCGGTCGGTGCCGGTGCCGTTCATGTCGGCCGCGATGCCGGAGTTGTTCGCCGTACGCGCCTGGTTGTTGTTCACCGTCGTCGACAGCTGGTTCAGCGTGTTGCTGATGCTCGTCACGCCGGTCGACAGCGACGCCACCGTGCTGTTGGTCGAGCTCAGGCCGGTGGACAGCGAGCCGATGCCGGTCGAGGTCGACGTGGACAGCGACGTGAGGTTGCTGTTGGTCGAGCTCAAGCCGGTGGACAGCGAGCCGATCGCGGTCGAGGTCGACGTGGACAGCGACGTGAGGTTGCTGTTGGTCGAGCTCAGGCCGGTGGACAGCGAGCCGATCCCGGTCGACAGCGACGAGATGTTCGAGGCCGTCGACGTCGACAGGCTGCTGATGGCCAGGTTCGTTGCGTTGAGCTGGCTGCCGTTGACGGCGTCCGTGCTGGTGGCCGAGACGCGGCCTGCGGCGACGTTCGTGATCTGACGTTCGGCGCCCGGTGCGCCGACGCTGAAGACGCCCACCGGTGCGATGCCGCTGACCGCGTACGTGACGCCTCCGACCGTCATGCTCGACACCGCGACTGCATTGCTCGTGGTCGAGTTCGCGCCCATCGCGATCGAGTTGGCGACGTTGGCCTGCGCGTTCGTGCCGAACGCGAGGGCGTCGGTGGCCGTGGCCGCTGCGGCGGAGCCGTAGGCTTGCGCACCGGTGGCGCTGGCGACCGCGTTGCTGCCGAGCGCGAGCGCGCCGGTGCCGGTTGCCGTGTTCGCGTTGCCGAGTGCCACTGCGCCGGTGCCGGTCGCCGTGTCGTTCGCGCCCATCGCGACTGCGCCGGTGCCCGTTGCGACGCTCGGGTCGCCGATGGCGACCGCGCCGTCGCCGCTCGCCGTGTTGCCTGAGCCGATCGACACCGCCTTGCCGCCGGTGGCCGATGCGTTCTGGCCGATCGCGACGGCACCGGCGGTTTGCGCGTTCGAGCCGTCGCCGACGGCGACGCTGCTCGCGCCGGCGGCGCTGGCGTTCACGCCGGCTGCGAGGGCGTTGACGCCCGTCGCGCCGTCGTTCGCGTAGTTGCCTTGCTGCGTGCCGTTGTCGTTGACGCTGAAGTAGTGCGTCTTCGCAGCTTCGATCGCGGTCGACGTCGAGGTGGACAGGGACGTGATCGAGCTCGTGGCCGACGAGAGGCCGGTCGAGGTCGAGGTCGACAGCGATGTCACCGTGCTGTCGGTGGAACTCAGGCCGGTGGAGAGGGAGCTGAGGCCGGTCGAGGTCGAGGTGGAGAGCGAGGCGACCGTGCTGTTGGTCGAGCTCAGGCCGGTCGACAGCGAGCTGAGGCCGGTCGAAGTCGAGGTGGACAGCGACGTGATCGAACTCGTGGCCGAGGACAGGCCCGTCGACGTGGAGGTCGAGAGCGAGGCCACCGAGCTGTTGGTCGAGCTCAGGCCGGTCGACAGCGAGCTGATGCCGGTCGAAGTCGAGGTGGAGAGCGACGTGATCGAGCTCGTGGCCGAGGACAGGCCCGTCGACGTCGAAGTCGACAGCGACGCGACCGAGCTGTCGGTGGAGCTCAGGCCGGTCGACAACGAGCTGATGCCGGTCGAAGTCGACGTGGACAGCGATGTGATCGAGCTGGTCGCGGACGAGAGGCCCGTCGACGTGGACGTTGACAGGGACGTCACCGTGCTATCCGTCGTGCTCAAACCGGTGGACAGCGAGCTGATGCCGGTCGAAGTCGACGTGGACAGCGATGTGATCGAACTCGTGGCCGACGACAGACCGGTCGACGTGGACGTCGACAGCGACGTCACCGAGCTATCGGTGGAACTCAGGCCGGTCGACAACGAGCTGATACCGGTCGAAGTCGACGTGGACAGCGACGTGATCGAGCTGGTCGCCGACGACAGACCGGTCGACGTGGAGGTCGACAGCGAGACCACCGAGCTGTCGGTCGAGCTGAGGCCCGTCGACAGCGAGCTGATGCCGGTCGAAGTCGAGGTGGACAACGACGTGATCGAGCTGGCGGCCGACGACAGGCCCGTCGACGTGGACGTCGACAGGGACGTCACCGTGCTATCCGTCGTGCTCAAACCGGTGGACAGCGAGCTGATGCCGGTCGAAGTCGAGGTGGACAGCGATGTGATCGAGCTCGTCGCCGACGAGAGGCCGGTCGACGTGGAGGTCGACAGCGAGGCCACCGAGCTATCCGTCGAGCTGAGGCCGGTGGACAACGAGCTGATACCGGTCGAAGTCGACGTGGACAGCGACGTGATCGAACTGGTCGCCGACGACAGACCGGTCGACGTGGACGTCGAGAGCGATGCCACCGAGCTGTCGGTCGAGCTGAGGCCCGTCGACAGCGAGTTGATGCCCGTGGAAGTCGAGGTGGACAGCGACGTGATCGAACTCGTCGCCGACGACAACCCCGTCGACGTCGAGGTCGAGAGCGACGCGACCGAGCTATCGGTCGAACTCAGGCCGGTGGACAGCGAGTTGATGCCCGTGGAAGTCGAGGTGGACAGCGACGTGATCGAGCTCGTGGCCGACGACAGACCCGTCGACGTGGATGTCGAGAGCGATGCCACCGAGCTGTCCGTCGAGCTCAGTCCGGTGGACAGCGAGTTGATGCCCGTGGAAGTCGACGTGGAGAGCGAGCTGATTGAGCTCGTCGCCGACGACAATCCCGTCGACGTCGAAGTCGAGAGCGATGCCACCGAACTATCGGTCGAGCTCAGACCGGTGGACAACGAGCTGATACCGGTCGAAGTCGACGTGGACAGCGATGTGATCGAACTGGTCGCCGACGACAGACCGGTCGACGTGGACGTCGAGAGCGATGCCACCGAGCTGTCGGTCGAGCTCAGGCCGGTGGACAACGAGCTGATACCGGTCGAAGTCGACGTGGACAGCGACGTGATCGAACTCGTGGCCGACGACAGCCCGGTCGACGTGGAGGTCGACAGCGAGGCCACCGAGCTATCGGTCGAGCTCAGGCCGGTCGAGAGCGAGCTGATACCCGTCGAGGTCGACGTGGACAGCGACGAGATCGAGCTGGTCGCCGACGACAGCCCGGTCGACGTCGAGGTCGACAGCGAGGCGACCGAGCTGTCCGTCGAGCTCAGACCCGTCGACAACGAGCTGATACCGGTCGAGGTCGACGTGGACAACGACGAGATCGAGCTGGTCGCCGACGACAGCCCGGTCGACGTCGAGGTCGACAGCGAGGCGACCGAGCTGTCCGTCGAGCTCAGACCCGTCGACAACGAGCTGATACCGGTCGAGGTCGAGGTGGACAGCGAGGTGATCGAGCTGGTTGCCGACGACAGACCCGTCGACGTGGACGTCGACAGCGAGGCGACCGAGCTGTCGGTCGAGCTCAGGCCGGTCGAGAGCGAGCTGATACCCGTCGAGGTCGACGTGGACAGCGACGAGATTGAGCTGGTCGCCGACGACAGCCCGGTCGACGTGGACGTCGACAGCGAGGCGACCGAGCTGTCGGTCGAGCTCAGGCCGGTCGAGAGCGAGCTGATACCCGTCGAGGTCGACGTGGACAACGACGAGATTGAGCTGGTCGCCGACGACAGACCCGTCGACGTGGAGGTCGACAGCGAGGCGACCGAGCTGTCGGTCGAGCTCAGGCCCGTTGACAACGAGCTGATACCGGTCGAGGTCGAGGTGGACAGCGAGGTGATCGAGCTGGTCGCCGACGACAGACCCGTCGACGTGGAGGTCGACAGCGAGGCGACCGAGCTGTCGGTCGAGCTCAGGCCGGTCGAGAGCGAGCTGATACCGGTCGAGGTCGACGTGGAGAGCGACGAGATTGAGCTGGTCGCCGACGACAGACCCGTCGACGACGAGGTCGACAGCGATGCCACCGAACTGTCGGTCGAGCTCAGGCCAGTCGACAGCGAACTGATGCCCGTCGAAGTCGACGTGGACAGCGAGGTGATCGAGCTGGTTGCCGAAGACAGCCCCGTCGACGTCGAAGTCGAGAGCGATGCCACCGAACTGTCGGTCGAGCTCAGGCCAGTCGACAGCGAGCTGATACCGGTCGAAGTCGAGGTGGACAGCGACGTGATCGAGCTGGTTGCCGACGACAGACCGGTCGACGTGGAGGTCGACAGCGAGGCGACCGAGCTGTCGGTCGAGCTCAGACCCGTCGACAGGGAGCTGATGCCCGTCGAAGTCGAGGTGGACAGCGACGTGATCGAACTCGTGGCCGAGGACAGGCCCGTCGACGTGGAGGTCGAGAGCGAGGCGACCGAGCTGTCGGTCGAGCTGAGGCCCGTCGACAGCGAGCTGATGCCGGTCGAAGTCGAGGTGGACAACGACGAGATCGAGCTGGTCGCCGATGACAGACCGGTCGACGTGGAGGTCGACAACGAGGCGACCGAGCTATCGGTCGAGCTGAGACCCGTCGACAGCGAGCTGATGCCCGTCGAAGTTGACGTGGACAGCGACGAGATTGAGCTGGTCGCCGACGACAGCCCGGTCGACGTCGAGGTCGACAGCGAGGCGACCGAGCTGTCGGTCGAGCTCAGACCCGTCGACAGCGAGCTGATGCCCGTCGAAGTTGACGTGGACAGCGACGTGATCGAGCTGGTTGCCGACGACAGACCGGTCGACGTGGAGGTCGACAGCGAGGCCACCGAGCTATCGGTCGAGCTCAGGCCGGTCGACAGGGAGCTGATGCCCGTCGAAGTCGAGGTGGACAACGACGAGATTGAGCTGGTCGCCGACGACAGACCCGTCGACGTGGAGGTCGACAGCGAGGCGACCGAGCTGTCGGTCGAGCTCAGGCCCGTTGACAACGAGCTGATACCGGTCGAGGTCGAGGTGGACAGCGAGGTGATCGAGCTGGTCGCCGACGACAGACCCGTCGACGTGGAGGTCGACAGCGAGGCGACCGAGCTGTCGGTCGAGCTCAGGCCGGTCGACAGCGAACTGATGCCCGTCGAAGTCGAGGTGGACAGCGACGTGATCGAGCTGGTTGCCGACGACAGCCCGGTCGACGTCGAGGTCGACAGCGAGGCGACCGTGCTGTCGGTCGAGCTGAGGCCTGTCGACAGCGAGCTGATACCGGTCGAGGTCGAGGTGGAGAGCGACGTGATTGAGCTGGTTGCCGACGAGAGGCCGGTCGATGTGGAGGTCGACAGCGAGGCGACCGAGCTGTCGGTCGAGCTCAGGCCGGTCGAGAGCGAGCTGATGCCGGTCGAAGTCGAGGTGGACAGCGAGCTGATCGAGCTGGTGGCCGACGACAGCCCGGTCGACGTGGACGTCGAGAGCGAGGCGACCGAACTGTCGGTCGAGCTGAGGCCCGTGGACAGCGAGCTGATGCCGGTCGAGGTCGACGTGGACAACGACGAGATCGAGCTGGTCGCCGACGAGAGACCCGTCGACGTGGACGTGGAGAGCGAGGCGACCGAGCTATCGGTCGAGCTCAGGCCAGTGGACAGCGAGCTGATGCCCGTCGACGCGGACGTCGACAGCGACGCCACGGTGCTGTCGGTCGAGCTGAGGCCGGTGGACAGCGAGCTGATGCCCGTGGAGGTCGAGGTGGACAGCGACGAGATCGAGCTCGTCGCCGACGAAAGGCCCGTCGACGTGGACGTCGACAGCGAGGCCACGGTGCTGTCGGTCGAGCTGAGGCCAGTCGACAGCGAGCTGATCGAGCTGGTTGCCGACGACAAACCCGTCGACGTCGAGGTCGACAACGACGCCACCGAACTATCAGTCGAGCTCAACCCCGTCGACAACGAAGTGATGCCGGTCGACAGCGACGAGATTGCGCTGCTGGACGACGACACCGTCGTCGACAGCGAATTCACCACCGAGTTGGTCGCGAACAGTTGCGAGCCGTTGATCGCATCGGTGCTGGTGGGCGTGATCTGGCCTGCCGCGACGTTGGTGATCTGGCGCGTGATGCCGGCGCTCGGGTCGCCGACGCTGACGGTGCTCGTCGGGTTGCCGCCCGCGAACGTGGTGGTCACGCCGCCGACGGTGCCGGTCGGCGTCGGGTTGGGCGCCGCGGTGACCGACCCGCTGCCGAGCGCGACGTCGCCGGCGTTGTTGGCGATGGCGTTCGGGCCGATCGCGACCGAGTCGGCGCCGAGCGCCTGGCTGTCGGCGGCCGTCGAATTCGCGTGGAAATACTTGATGCCCTGGCTGTTGATGCTGTCGATCGCGGAGCCGACGCTGTTCGCGGTGGACGTCGTGCCGTTCGCGTTGTACATCGTGTACGACGGAGCGGAAACCGCGCCTGTCGTCGGATCGTAGGCAGCGCCGCCGCCGAGCGCCGCGGCGGTGCTGTTGCCGAGATTGTCGGTCTTGGTCACGACCGTGCTCAGGCCGGTGGACAGCGAGCTGATGCCGGTCGAGGTCGACGTGGACAGCGACGTGATTGAGCTGTTGGCCGACGACAGGCCCGTCGACGTGGACGTCGACAGCGAAGCCACCGTGCTGTTGGTCGAGCTGAGACCGGTGGACAGCGAGCCGATGCCGGTCGATGTCGAGGTGGACAGCGACGTGATCGAGCTGGTGGCCGACGACAGACCGGTCGATGTCGAAGTCGACAGTGAGGCCACCGAGCTATCGGTCGAACTCAAGCCCGTCGACAACGAGCTGATACCGGTCGAGGTCGACGTGGACAGCGACGTGACGGAGCTATTGGTCGAGCTCAGTCCGGTGGACAACGAACTGATACCCGTCGACGTCGACGTGGACAGAGAGCCGATCGAGCTGGTCGCCGACGAAAGGCCCGTCGACGTGGACGACGACAGCGACGTTACCGAACTATTAGTCGAGCTCAGGCCTGTCGACAACGAGCTGATGCCGGTCGAGGTCGAGGTGGAGAGCGAGGTGATCGAGCTGGTGGCCGACGAGAGGCCGGTCGACGTGGAGGTTGACAGCGACGCAACCGAGCTGTCGGTGGAACTCAGACCCGTGGACAACGAGCTGATACCGGTCGACGTCGAGGTGGACAGCGACGTGATCGAACGCGTGGCCGACGACAAGCCGGTCGACGTGGACGTCGAGAGCGATGCCACCGAGCTATCGGTCGAGCTCAGGCCTGTCGACAACGAGCTGATACCGGTCGAGGTCGACGTGGAGAGCGAGCTGATCGAGCTGGTCGCGGACGACAGACCGGTCGACGTCGACGTCGACAGTGAGGCCACCGAGCTATCGGTCGAACTGAGGCCGGTCGACAGCGAACTGATACCGGTCGAGGTCGACGTGGACAGCGACGTGACGGAGCTCGTCGCCGACGAGAGGCCGGTCGACGTCGACGTCGACAGTGAGGCCACCGAACTGTCGGTCGAGCTCAGGCCGGTGGACAACGAGCTGATACCGGTCGAGGTCGAGGTGGACAGCGATGTGATCGAGCTCGTTGCCGACGACAAGCCCGTCGACGTGGACGACGACAGTGACGTCACCGAGCTGTTGGTCGAGCTGAGGCCGGTGGACAGTGAGCTGATACCCGTCGAGGTCGACGTGGACAGCGACGTGATCGAGCTGGTGGCCGACGACAAGCCCGTCGACGTGGACGACGACAGCGACGTCACCGAGCTGTTGGTCGAGCTGAGGCCGGTGGACAGCGAGCTGATACCCGTCGAGGTCGAGGTGGACAGCGATGTGATCGAGCTCGTTGCCGACGACAAGCCCGTCGACGTGGACGACGACAGCGATGTCACTGAGCTATTAGTCGAGCTCAGGCCCGTCGACAGGGAACTGATACCGGTCGAGGTCGAAGTGGAAAGCGAGACCACCGAACTATTGGTCGAGCTGAGACCTGTCGACAACGAGCTGATGCCCGTGGACGTCGAGGTGGACAGCGACGTGATCGAGCTATTGGCCGACGACAGCCCCGTCGACGTGGAGGTCGAAAGCGACGTCACCGAACTGTTGGTCGAGCTCAGGCCGGTGGACAGCGAGCTGATACCCGTCGAGGTCGAAGTGGAAAGCGAGCTGATCGAACTGGTTGCCGACGACAGACCCGTCGAAGCCGAAGTTGACAGCGACGTGATCGAGCTGGTGGCCGATGACAAGCCCGTCGACGTGGACGACGAAAGCGACGTCACCGAGCTGTTGGTGGAGCTCAGGCCGGTGGACAGCGAGCTGAGACCCGTCGACAACGAGCTGATGCCCGTGGAAGTCGACGTAGACAGCGACGTAATCGCGCTATTGGCCGACGAGAGGCCGGTCGACGTCGACGACGAAAGCGACGTCACCGAACTATTGGTCGAACTGAGCCCGGTCGACAGCGAGCTGATACCCGTGGAAGTCGACGTAGAAAGCGACGTCACCGAACTATTGGTCGAACTGAGGCCCGTGGACAACGAACTGATGCCGGTCGAAGTCGACGTAGAAAGCGAAGTAATCGAACTACCAACCGTCGACAGCCCCGTCGACGTCGAAGTCGAAAGACTGCTGATACTTGACGTCGTCGTGCTGGCGACCGAATAGAGCTGGCTTCCGTTGACCGCATCGGTGCTGCCGGAAGTCACGAGCCCGGCCGCGACGTTCTGGATCCGCCGCTCCGCGCCGGGGCTGCCGATGCTCACGACCCCCGCGGCCGAGCTCGTGCCGGCGAACCCGGTGAACGTCTGCGTGCCGACCGTCGCGCTGCCGACGGCCCCGGTGCCTGCCGTCGTCGTACCGCTCGTGCTTGTGGTCACGGCGTTCTTGCCGAGCGCGACCGAGCCGGCGACGTTGGCCGTCGCGCCGTTGCCGAGCGCGGTCGCGCCGCTGGCCGCCGCGGTCGCGGCGGAACCCAGCGCCGTGGCGTCGGTGCCGGCCGACGTGACGACCGAGTTGGCGCCGATCGCAACGCCCGACGTCGCCGCCGCATCGACATTGGAGAACCGGCCGATCGCGATCGCGTTCGTGCCTGCCGCGACCGCACCGCCCGTGCCGCTGCTGTTGCCGCCGCCCAGCGCGACCGAACTGATGCCCGATGCCGTCGTGTCGTTGCCGACCGCGGTCGCGCCGGTATTGAGTGCAGTGGAGCCGGAACCGATGCCGATCGAGCTCGAGCCGGTGGCCACGGAACGCTGACCGAATGCTTGCGAATAGTTGCCCGACGCTGTCGCGTTCGCGCCAATCGCGATCGAGGTTGCGCCGCTGGCCGTCGTCGTGCTGCCGGCGTTGCCGCCGATCGCGATCGCCTGCGACCCCAACGCGAGGACGGAGCCGCCGAACCCGCCCGCACTGTACTGCGCGTGCGCGACGTTGCCGACCGTCGCCCCCGCGACGAGCGCCACTGCCGCAACAGCCTTCGCGACGGCGGATTTGTTCGGCTTACCCCGTGCCGAGTCGTGTTCCGAGGCCGCGACCCAGGCGCCGAGAGCTTCGTTCCAGATCGAGCGGTATGTGCGGTTCATGTCCTGCTGCCTCCAAATAAGCGCGCCGCACACACCGCCTTTCATTAGACGAATATTTCGTGCGCTCGCGCGAAACTCTTAATCGATGCGCGAATTTTATTTGAGGCGTTATTTGTAAATTGACAAACAGTGATAAATGTAGCGCGTGGAAGTTTAAAGAATCGTTAATGCATCGCGATTTGATGTATTGATTAACAACCAATCCAAAAGTATGAAGAATTGTTTTTGTAAAGTGCCGGAGGTCTGATGTTCGCGCATAAAAGTAGTGTGAAATCAATGGTTTGCATGGGTTGTTTGTGCGATGACGCGCATTTTGGCCCCGGAAAGATAGGAAGAATTGAATGGCAAACGTTTGCGCGGCGCATGTTTCTTTCTGTTCTGTAATGCGACCACGATGTCGATCTACAAGAATATGAACATATTTATCAATTCGCTATTTTAATATCATGAGTGGCATTTTTATTATGTCGTTAATCATGGGAGATAATCGATTGACGACGCGGGGCGAGCCGTCGCGATATGCTGAATTGCGCATCGCGCCGCCCGCGCTGGTCCGTCGGGCGGGCTTCCGGCAGCGCTCACTATCAGTCGATGACAAAGAAACCGCTGCAGCGCAATCGCTCGCTAATTGAGAGCACATGTTGAAACGATCCTATTGATCGTGTTCCATATGGCGGGCAATTGAGCGATTCGGCTAATCGCCGATGGGGGCAGCCGGAGGCTCCAACCGCTCGGCTGCGCGAAGCCACCGGCGGGCGCGAAATTGTCAGATCATCGCCGCCGCGTCCGGGCCGACTGTCCACGGCGCAACTCCGTTACGAGGAGCGGCAAGCCGAGCAGCGAAGTGGAAACGCGAGTAGGAACGGCGATGCGCCATCGCATTCGAAACGGCCGTGCGGTAATGGCCGCGCACTGACCGGCATCGTGTCGCGCGCGATGCGACCCGGCCAAATCGGGAACCGTGCGTTTTTGCTCCGGGAGCAAGCCTGCAAACGTTGCGCGGCGGGCACAGCATGAGCCGGACGACACCACGATGGCGCCACCTGCCGCCCCGTTGGCCAGCACGAATCGCCGGCGGTCCGCGGCCGCGATACTCGTTCGCCGCAGAACCGCCCCGTCGCAACGACGCCTATTTCCGCAGAAAGCGCAGCGCGAGCCGCGCCATGCGCGGCACGAACGTCGGGCGCAGCAGCCGCTCGTCGTACCCGGCCATGCGTCGGTCGTTCTCCGTCAGACACAGCTCGATCAGCTCGCGCGGGTCGAGTGCGTCGCCGATTTCGGCGGTGCTCGTCGCCGGAAAGTTCGCGTCGTGCGCCACGCCGTCCGTATCGATCCCGCGCGCGATGCCGACGCGCTCCCATATCAGGAACGCCCATACGGCGACGACACGGGCGAAGAACCACGGTCGTCGCCACCACGGCAGATTGCGCCAGTACCACGCGTACCAGTTCACGAAGAACAGGATGTGGCGGCCTTCCTCCTGGATCACCGGTTCGAACGTCTCGACGAGTTCGGCCGGGAAATAGCCGGAGCGCTGCGCGGAGCGGAACAGCCCGAACGCGAAGAAGCTGTCGATGCATTCGCTGAAGCCGGTCACCATCCACGACCACTCCGCGTCCTTCGGCGCCGGATACGGCGGTTCGGGCGCAAGCTCGATGCCGTATGCGGCCACCAGCTTCGACAGCACGACCTTGTGGCGCGCTTCCTCGCCGCCGTCCATGTCGAGTGCGCTGCGCAGTAGCGGATCGTCGACGGTTGCCGCGAAGGTGGCGACGCGGACCGACGCGCGGCCTTCCGTCTGCACGGCGATGTCCCAGATCGGCAGCGACGTGAGCCGCTTGAGCGCGTCGGGTTTCAGCGGCGGCCAGTCGATGACGGCCGGTTTGTATGGGTTGTGCGTATCGAGGAGCATGCGGCAGAACATCCGCTTGTGCGCATCGGAACCGATCTTGACGGGACCTTGACTCTCGAAGGTCCAGTGGCGCATGGCGTGATCTGCCGCTGCATGTTGTTCCTGCAGCGTGTCGGACATGGCTATTGTTATACGATTACAAGACGAAAGATTCTTGCATAGCTTTCGTCAGCGCGTATTTTCGTGCAGCCCGGCGCTGCCGCGCGTCGCGTTCAGGCCTGCGTGTCGACCCACAGGCGTCCCCAGCGGGATGCATACGCGAGCGCGTGTTCCTCTTCGAAAAAGAAATCGATCGCGTCGAACGACACGGCGCGCGGCGACGGGCCGCCGCTCGCCTTCTCGATCGTCAGGTTCGCGGCGAACAGCCCGTTCGGCAGACGGGCGGCGGCGGGGGCGACTTCGTAGCCCTTGTAGCGGATCGTGCGGTTCATGGCTCGCGCTTGGAAGGTACGGGCTTTCAGCGTACGAAAACCCGCGCCGCGCGTGAACCAATCTTTCGGCCAATGCAAATCACGCGGTGAGCCGAATCGTTATCGGCTGGGGGAGTCGCGAACGGCGGGAGCATCGCGGCGGACGCCGCTTGAACGAGCGAACGCCGCGCGCGCGGCGAACGTCGCCGGCCGCGCGCGGGCGGTGTGCGGTTACTGGTTGGCGATCTTCAGTACGGGCGCGAGCGCGTCGACCGATGCAGCGTGCGTGGCCGCGCGATGCGACGCGAACGCGAGCGCGAATTCGGCCGCCTGCGAGCCGACCGTCTCGAGCTGCGCGACGACCTTCGGGTCCGAGCAGCTTTCGGCGCTCTCGAAGCGCGTTTCGAGCGTATTGACGGTCGCACCGAACGGCGTCGGCCAGCCGCGCAACGCATGGACGATCGACCGCAGCGACGTGAGCACGGTGCCGGCGGCCTGCCAGCCGTACGCGGTGACGATCAGGCCGACCGCGCGGCCGTCCAGATACGGGCGCTCGTCGGCGCGCAGTTCCTCGAGCGTGTCGAGCGCGTTCTTCACGAGGCCGGACACGCCGCCGTGATAGCCCGGCGTCGCGATGATGATCGCGTCGGCCTCGCGCACGGCGTCGATCAGCTCGCGCTGTGCGTCGGTCAAGGCCTTGTGCTCGGGGGCGTAGTGCGGCAGCGTGTGCAAGAACGGGCCGTCGAACAGGCGCGTGCGCGCACCGGCCGCCTGTGCGCCGCGCAGCGCGAACGACAGCGCGCGCTCGGTCGACGATGCGGCCCGGGTGGTGCCGCCGATGCCGACCACGAACGGCCGGCGGTGTTGATCGAATGCAGTCAAGGGGCGCTCCTTGGGGATGGTTGCCCGGCTAAGCGCAGGCTTAAAACCAGATGGTAACGACCCCGCCGCCACTCTGAAAACGACTTTTCGTTCTATCGATATGCGATGCGCGCAGGTCGCGCGCGGATGCGGCGCCGCAGATGGATAGCAGAAATGCTTGGTTGGGACGCCATGCCGGGCTCGATATGATGAGCCCGTCTCCTCCATGATGTCTCTACTGACATGGGTTGGCCCCGCCGCGCGGATGCAGGCGGGGCTTTTTTTCGTCCGGCGCCGCAAAGGCGCGGCTTACTCGAACACCGGCCGGAAGAAGCTGCGCTCGTAGCTGACGATGCAGCGCGTTTCCTCCGCGTAACGGAACGCGGCCTGGCATGCCGGGTCGGCCTTCGAGCGTTCGCGGTAGCGCTCGTATTCGGCAAGGCTCGGGAACGAGAACATCGCGAGCGCGATGTTGCTCGCGCCCTCGGACGGCAGGAAGTAGCCGTGATGCGTGCCGCCGAATTGCTCGACGAGCGGAATCCACATCTTGCCGTAGGTTTCGAACTGCTCGAGTTTGTACGGATCGACGACGTAACGAAGAAAGCAGGTGACCATGGGCGCTCGCAGGGCGATGAACGAGCAGCGAGCATGGAATGCGCGGCCGGCCGTGTCAACGGGGCGCCGTCCCGCGCATGGGTCCGGCGCCGTCATCCTGCCGCGCGATGCCACGTCATTCGTCGCGCTTGCGTACCTCGCCGCTGCCGCGCGCGAGACGCCACGCGATCGTGCCGAGCACCGCGACCGCGGCGACCAGCGCGCCCCACAGCACGTAGCGGCGGGTCGCGTCCGCGTCGGCGCTCGGCTCCGGCGCGGCCTCCGACGTCGCCAAAGCCGCGCCCACGCGCGCGGGACGCACTTCGGGCGCCATGCCGATCAGCAGCGCATCGCGGCTCACGGCCGACGACGACAGCGCCGCATTGCCGACTCCGAGCGTGAAGGGCGGCGTGCCGCGCGCGACGAACGTCAGTGCGGCCGGATGCCAGCCGATCGCCACGGCCGGCTGACCGCCGCCGAGCCCGCCGTTGCGCATGTCGACGACGATGCGCCAAGCCCGGTCGGGATTCGGCGCGAACGCGAGCGGCGGGTTGCGTTGCTCGCCGCCGTCGCGTTGCAGCCGGAACAGCACCGCATCGGCGACGTCGCGCCACGGCGACTGCGCATCGCTGCGGCTCTGCACCGTTGCGCGCGCAACCGTATTCGGCTGCGGCAGGTCGATGCGCAAGCGGTCGACCGGATACGGGCCGTCGGTGTCGAACCGGTATTCGCCCGGCGTGTCGCCGGCTCGCACGTGTACGGCGTCGCGCCATTGACGCGGCACCGCGGCGGCTTCCACCGCGCGCGCATCGCGCGGACGCGTCTCGACGTCGATCGAAGCGATCGACGGCACGTCGTCGAGCCATTCGAGCCGCAGGTAGCGCGAACTCATGCCGTCGAGTGCGATACGTTCCTGCACCAGCGTGTCGCCGCCGCGTGCCACCTTCAGCAACTGCACGCTGCCGAGCGAGCGCCAGTCGTGCAGATCGTCGCTGGCCTCGACCGCGACGCGTCCCTGGTAGCTGTCGTCGCCGAGGTGCACGAGCAGCGCGTCGACGTCGCCGTCCGCGTGAGACAGGTCGACGAGATCCACCGCATGCGTCGCGCGTGCCGGTGCGGCGACGGTTGCGCGTAGCGAACCGTCCGGCGCGACCGCTACGCCGAGCGGTCCGCGGTCGTCGTTGCCGCGCGTGCGCGGCAGCGCGAACCAGTGCGCCGGCGTGCGCGTCGGCGGCACCGCGGCCGCGGTCGTCGCGGGCGCATCGAGCGAATACGGCACCGGCTCGCCCGCGCCGTTGAAGATCCGCACGTCGCCGAGGTCGTCGCGCCGGCTGCCCGCATAGACGGGTTGCGGCACGGTGAGCTGGTAATACGCGGCGCTGCCGTCGAGATCGAGCGCGAAGCGCCGTGCGACGCGTTCGGCGCCGGGCGGGCCGCCAGCGGCCGCGAACGATGTCAGCAGGCTCAGGCTGAGCAGGGCTGCGAGTCGCTTCATGATTGGCGATCGTCCGGTTGAGCCGCTGCCTTCGGCGGCAGCGGCGAGAAATAGCCGATCAACAGCAGCAGCACACCGATGCCGATGAACGACACGATGCGTTCGATGCCGGTGACGTGCGACAGGTCGAACACGAACAGCTTGATCACCGTGAGCGCGAGCAGCGCGGCGCCGACGAACCACAGCGGACGCAGCCCGCGGCGCGTTGCCCAGATCATCGTCGCGAGCGCGCAGAGCGTCCAGTACACGGACACTGACGCCTGCACGAGCGTCGATTCCGCCATCGCGTCGAACGCATAAGGCACGCCCGCCCAGTGATGGAGCGTGCGCAGCAGGATCGCGTTCAGCCACAGGAACGCCGTCGCGCCGGCCGCCGCGAGCAGCTCGACGCGATACGCGCCGAACGACCAGCCGAGCCGGCGCACGCGCACGAACCACGACGCGGCGAGCGCGTAGACGGCCACCAGCACGAGATCGAGCGGATTGAGCAGCGGGATGCGCGCCCAGCTGCCGCCGTCCTGCGTGAAGTTCGCGTAGAAGGTCCAGAGCCACATCACGACGATCAGCGGCAGCGACGCGAGCGCGCAGATGCGTGCGATGGCGTCGCGCCGCATCAGCCACATGCCTGCGAACGCGAACACGCTCCAGCCGACCATGAACACCTGCTGCATGCCGAACGACGACAGCACGGCGTCGACGTCGTAAGCGAGGTGGAAATGGTGATGCAGCGTGCGCAGCAGCAGCGCGTTGAACCACAGGAACACCGTCGCGAGCGCCGCGAGATCGGCCGCGAGCGGATGCCACGTCACGCCGAGCGCCTTCAGGCGGCGCAGCCACATCGCGAACGCGACGAAGATCAACAGCTGCGCGACGTCGAGCGGATTGAGGATCGGCAGCCAGAACAGCGGCGACGCGTCGCCGTCGCTCGTCACGCTCGCGATGCTCCACAGCCACAGCAACGCGGCGAGCGGTGCGGCGCCCCACAGCTGGTAGGCGCGCGGGTACGCGCCGATCGGCCAGCGCAGCCGCGAGCCGGGGCCCGAAACCAGCAGGAGCAGCGCGCCGAAGCCGTACGCCCATGCGCTCCAGCTCCACGCGCCTTCGGGCACGAACGCGCGCAAGCGCCAGAAGCCTTCGAGCGAGCACAAGCCGCACAAGGTCCAGAACATCAGCGTGTGCAGCGGCGCGAGCCACGCCGCGGGCACGGCTGCGACGGTCGGCGCGCCGGTTGCGGCGCGGGCCGTCGCCGATGCCGCCGAGGCGGGGATCGCGCGCGACTGGCGCAGCAGCAGCGCATAGCACGCGATCACCGCGATCGGCCACGCGAACGCGCCCATGCCGGACAGCGGCGCGTCGTGCGTATCGAACGCGCGGATGGCGAGCAGCGCGAGCACCGGCGTCAACGCGAGCGCGGGCCATTCGGCGATCGGCCACGCGAGCTTGCGGCGCGCCAGGTGCGCGAGCCATGCGGTGCCGGCCGCGAACAGCGCGGTCGCATCGACGACGAAGCGGTCCGCATGCAGATCGACGTGGCGGCTCGCATAGACGAGGATCTCGTGCAGCCCGCCGCTGAGCCACCACAACAGCCCCCAGACCGCGGCCGCCGAGCCCACGTCGGGCATCCACGCATGCCACGCGCGCGCTTCGTTGCGCCCGTGCAGCCACCAGCCGGTGAAGAGCCCGGCGAGCGCGATCAGCAGCATCGCGATGTACGGGCTGTTGAGCACCGGCAGCGCGTTCGCGTCGGGCGCGCCAAGCAGGCTCGTGAAGAACGCGCCGGCGGCCGCGAGTTGCATCGACAGGCCGAAGGCGAACGGCGCGAGGCGCCGTTCACGCACGCCGACCCACACGATCGCCGCGCCTTCGATCGCCCACGCGGCGCTCGTCGTCGGGCCGGAGAACGCGAGCGGCACCGCGAGCGTCGCGAAGATCACCGCGAGCGCGAGCATCGCGTCGAACAGCAGCGCGAGACGCGCGCGGCGCCGCGCGAGCCACGCGACGACCACGAGGTAGAACGCCGACAGCGCGACCGCGCTCCACGCGAGCGCGAACGGGATGTCCTTCACGAGCGCCGCCTGCAGCGCGGTCGCGACGATCGGCGTGCCGAACACGAGCGTGCCGTCGACGTAGTGACGCAGCGCCAGCTCGCGCTTCACCGCATACAGCAGCGCGATGCCGACGTACATCAGGAAGAACAGGATCAGGAACGGTTCGGTGCTCGCCAGCAACGCGGGACGATACGCGGTCACGCCCCACGCCGAACCGATCGTGAACGTGAACACGAAGCCGAGCAGATTCAGCGGACGCCACGCCTTGAACCATGCGATCGCGAACACGCCCGCGTTCAGCAATGCGTAGTAGCTGAACAGCGCGACGTGGCTGCCGTGTCCGGTCGACAGCAGCACCGGCGCGAGGAAGCCGCCCGCGGTGCCCATGAACGCGAGCGGCAGCGCGTTCTGCATCACCGCGAGGAACGCGCCGAGCGCGCATATCGCGACCATCAGCGGGAACGCCGCGCCGACCGGCAGCAGCGCGTAGAGCTTGGTGGCGGCGAAGATCGTCAGATACAGGATGCCGATGCCGCCGCCTTGCAGCACGAGCCCGTATGCCGCACGCCGCGCGCGCACGCGCCAGCCGATCGCGAGCAGGGCGGCCGCGGCGAGCGCGGTGCCGGCCAGGCGGAATTCGATCGGCAGCAGGTCGTTGTCGGCGGCGTACTTGAGCAGGAACGCGACACCGAAGAACAGCACGATGATGCCGACCCGCACGACCGTGTTGCCGCCGAGCAGCCAGTCGCGTGCGGCGCGCAGCGCGCGCTCCGCGATACCGGGCTCGCGCGGCTTCGGCGGGGCGGGTGGTGCGGGCGGCGTGGTCGCGGCGGGCGTAAGCGTCGGTGCGACGGCGGCCGCAGGCTCGGCGCTCGCGCGCGCCGAAGCGGCAGGCGCGGGCGCAGGCGCAGGCGCAGGCCCAACCGCGATCGTCGACGCCGGCGTGGCGACACGCACGGCCGCCGGTTGCACCGACGGTTGCGGCGGCATCGCGGCGGGTGACGGCGTGACAGTCGGTTTGCCCGCCGGTATGACCGCCGACGCGTGCGCGGCGCTGCCGGCCGCGACGCCGGCGTTCGCGCCGGCCAGCTGCCCGCGTAGCGCGTCGAGCTCGTGGGTGAGCGCGTCGACGGTCGCTTCGAGCCGCGCGACGCGATCGGCGAGCGGCACCACCACAGATGGCGGCGCGCTGCCGGGTGTGGAAATTGCAGATGCGTCGGATGTCGTGTCGCCGCTCGTGCGCCTGCCTTCCTGCAGCGCGTAGCCGACGCAGAATCCGGTCACCGCGCCGAGCAGCGCGCCGGTGGTGACCGAGACATCCCCGAACAATGCGGCGATACCGCCCGCGATGAAGCCGATTGCGGCCAAGGCCCAAGTCATCGCCTAACTCCCTCTCTCATTTCGTTATCGTCCTTCGATCGTCGCGCTGCCCGATCGAGGCGGTTTTTCCATTCTGGCCGGCAGGCGAACCGGCATGCGCGCACCGCTCGAGCGTGCGCCGCGCAAGGCGCGCGGTGATGTCCCGAATGGCGTGGTTGCCGGCAATGTATCACAGTGGCCATGCGGGAATTTCAGGGTTGCCGACGGCCCGCGAACGTGGCGGTACACGTTCGCGATGCAGTCTTTTCGTACGACCATTCTTTTAATTTGCGCACGGCGCCGCGACGCGGCCGATCGGACGCAAAATTGTCGTAAAGCGACGCGCGCCACTTGTGTTTTTTCGCCCGACTGCGTGGGTTACGCGTCGCGCTGCTGCGCACAAGTCCGGGACGCGATGCCCGTCGTTGCTGACGCTGCGCGTAGTGCGTCGCCGCAATCGGGGGCCGCCGCGCGCCGCGGCCCGCGGGGCGCGGCTGTGGGGTGTGTCGTATTTGCGCAAGCGTTTGTCGTAATTCGTCGGCAGGTCGGGGTTTTTTCTGGCAACTATGTAGGCACGCTAGACACGCGTGAGTCCCCGCTACACGAGGAGAAGGTTTCGATGGATGCCCCCAAGGTCGTGGTCGAAGGTCTGTGCAAGGTGTTTGGAAGTAACCCGCAACAGGCGCTCGACATGCTCGCCGCCGGCGCGACGAAAGATGATGTGCTCAAGCGTACCGGTCAGGTCGTCGGCGTGCACAACGTATCGTTCGACGTGCAGGAAGGCGAAATATTCGTGCTGATGGGCCTGTCCGGCTCCGGCAAATCCACGCTGATCCGCCTCGTGAACCGGCTGGTCGATCCGAGCGCCGGCAAGGTGCTGATCGACGGGCTCGACGTCGCGTCGGCACGCCGCTCGGCGCTCACCGCGCTGCGCCGCAAGGACATGAGCATGGTGTTTCAGTCGTTCGCGCTGATGCCGCATCGCACCGTGGTGTCGAACGCCGCGTTCGGCCTCGAGGTCGCGGGCGTCGGCAAGAAGGAGCGCGAGCGGCGCGCGATGGAAGTGCTCGAGCAGGTCGGGCTCGCGCCGTTCTCGCACAAGCTGCCGTCCGAGCTGTCGGGCGGGATGCAGCAGCGCGTCGGCCTCGCCCGCGCGCTCGCGGTGAACCCGTCGCTGATGATCATGGACGAGGCGTTCTCCGCGCTCGATCCGCTCAAGCGCCGCGAAATGCAGGACGTGCTGCTGCAACTGCAGAAGGAGCAGCGCCGCACGATCATGTTCGTGTCGCACGATCTCGAAGAGGCGCTGCGCATCGGCAACCGCATCGCGATCATGGAAGGCGGCCGGCTCGTGCAGGTCGGCACGCCGCAGGACATCATCGCGAACCCGGCCGACGAGTACGTGCGCGCGTTCTTCGACGGCATCGACACCAGCCGCTACCTGACGGCCGGCGACCTGATGCAGACGGGCGCCGTGCCGCTCGTGTCGAAGTGCGATGCGGAAGGCGTCGCGGCGACGCTGAACGGCAGCGCCGAATATGCGTTCGTGCTCGACGCGCAACGCAAGATCCGCGGCTTCGTCACGCGCGACGCGCTCGGTCAGGCCACGCCGTCGGTGCGGCCGATCGAGAGCATCCGGCGCGACGCGTCGCTCGAACATGTCGTCGCGCGCGTCGTCGCGAGCCCGAATGCGCTGCCCGTCGTCGACGACGAAGGCTGCTACTGCGGCTCGGTCGACCGCGCACTTATCCTGAAGGCCATCACGCGTTCGCGAGGCTCCCATGTCTGAAATCATTCCACTCGGCAGCTGGGTCGACCAGTCCGTTCACTATCTGCTCGATCACGACGCAAAGACCTTCGACGCGATCGGCCAGGCGATCGAGAGCCTCGCCGCATTGGTCGAACACGGCCTGCAGGCGATTCCGATGTGGCTGATGATGGCGATCTTCATCGGCGTCGGGCTGTGGCGCGTCGGCTGGCGCTTCGCGCTGTTCACCACCGCATCGCTGCTGCTGATCTTCGCGACCGGCTTCTGGGATCAGACGGTCATCACGCTCGGCCTCACGCTGTCGTCGACGATCATCAGCCTCGTGCTCGGCATTCCGCTCGGCATCTGGGCGGCCAAGAGCAAGTGGGTCGCCGCGACCCTGCGCCCGGTCCTCGACCTGATGCAGACGATGCCCGCCTTCGTCTATCTGATTCCGGCCGCGATGCTGTTCGGCCTCGGCCGCGTGCCGGGCATCCTGTCGACGGTGATCTTCGCGATGCCGCCGGCCGTGCGGCTGACGAGCCTCGGCATCCGCCACGTGAACCGCGAGATCGTCGAAGCCGGCCAGGCGTTCGGCTGCACGCCGTGGCAACTGCTGTACAAGGTGCAGTTCCCGAACGCGCTGCCGTCGATCATGCAGGGCGTGAACCAGACGATCATGATGGCGCTGTCGATGGTCATCATCGCGTCGATGGTCGGCGCGGGCGGTCTCGGCAACGACGTGCTGGCGAGTATCCAGCGCCTCGACATCGGCCTCGGCTTCGAAAGCGGTCTGTCGGTCGTGCTGCTCGCGATCATCCTCGACCGCATCACCGAGAGCTTCGGCCGCGCGCCGGGTGCCGTGAAAGCGCCGCTGTTCTCGGGCCTGAAGCACCTGTTCCGCGCGAAGGCCGCGCCCGCGCAAGCGTAACGCCCGGCGGCCGCGCGCTGCGGCCGCTTTTCCCGATCCGATACCAGCTTCCGTGGCCTGCGCCACGGGGCTGGCTGCGTGCAACCTGATCAACCGTTCGCCAGGAGCCCGATGTGACGTTCGCCGCCGCCGCACCCGCCCCCTGCGTTTCACCGGTTTCTTCCCTCGCTCATTTCGGTTTTCTCACGCTGCCGAACTTCTCGATGATCGCGTTTTCGAGCGCGGTCGAAGTGCTTCGGATGGCAAATTACGTCGGCCGCGCCGATCACTACAAGTGGTCGATCTATTCGCTCGACGGCAAGCCGGCGCAGGCCAGCAACGGCATCGCGGTGCGGCCCACTCAGGCGCTCGACCATGACAACCTGCCCGACGTGATGATCGTGTGCGGCGGCGTGCGCATCCGCGACGTGGTCGACGACGTCGCGCGCGACACGTTGCTCGCGCTCGCCGAGCGCGGGCTGCCGCTCGGCGGCATCTGCACCGGCGCGTATGCGCTGATGTCGAGTGGGTTGCTCGACGGCTATCGCTGCACCGTGCATTGGGAGAATCTGTCGGCGCTGCATGCCGAGTTTCCGCGCGTCGGTTTCGCCGACGAGCTGTTCGTCGTCGATCGCGACCGCCTCACCTGCACCGGCGGCACCGCGCCGCTCGACCTGATGCTGAACCTCGTCGGCATGCGCTTCGGCCAGCAGCTCGCCGCGCAGGTGTCCGAGCAATTCATTCTCGAACGTATCCGCAGCGCCACCGACACGCAGCCGATTC
Source organism: Burkholderia sp. MBR-1 (assembly GCF_013822785.1). Lineage (NCBI taxonomy): Bacteria > Pseudomonadati > Pseudomonadota > Betaproteobacteria > Burkholderiales > Burkholderiaceae > Burkholderia > Burkholderia sp. MBR-1. Next base: position 1,592,308 of record NZ_CP053610.1, on the reverse strand, counting down.
CGGTCGATGCGCGCGTGGGTTTTTCGCGGGCGGAGCTGATCGAGGTCGTGCGGCTGATGGAGGCGAACATCGAGGAGCCGCTGTCGCTCGAGGAGCTCGCGCGGCTCGTGCGGCTGTCGCAGCGTCACCTGCAGCGCATGTTCAAGGTGTATCTGAACGTCTCGCCCACCCACTACTACCTGACGCTGCGACTGAAGCGCGCGCGCGACCTGCTGCGCACGACCGACGCGTCGATTGCGCGCGTGACGACGACGTGCGGCTTTCATTCGCCGTGCCATTTCAGCAAGGCGTATCGCGCGCAGTTCGGTCACGCGCCGAGCTACGAGCGCCGCCTGCCGGGGCGCTGACGCGAACGGCGCACCGATACGCGAACCATCCGGTCCGCGACGCCGCCGGGATCGCGGCGCGCGGCTTTACCCATCGATCCCGTAGCCCAAGCAAACGACGTCACTTTGAGGAGAAGAAAGATGAAGCGCCTATTGATCGCAACGGTATGCGGGATCGGGATGGCAGCGCCGATGTCGGCGGTTTACGCGGCCGACCCGCCCGTGTGCAAGACCGTGCGCTTCGCGGACGTCGGCTGGTCCGACATCGCGGCCACCACCGGCCTCGCATCGGCGATGCTGCAGGGGCTCGGCTACACGCCGACCAAGACGATCGCGTCGGTGCCGATCACGTTCGCGGGCATCAAGAGCAAGCAGATCGACGTGTTCCTCGGCTACTGGTCGCCGACGATGGACCCGATCATCCAGCCGTTCACGAAGGCCGGGCAGATCAAGGTGCTCGCCACGCCGAACCTGACCGGCGCGAAATACACGCTCGCGGTGCCGGACTACGTGTACCAGGGCGGCCTGAAGTCGTTCGCCGACATCCAGAAGTTCGCGGACAAGCTCAACGGCAAGATCTACGGGATCGAGCCGGGTAACGACGGCAATGCGCTGATCAAGAAGATGATCGACGGCAACCAGTTCGGCCTCGGCAAGTTCAAGCTGGTCGAGTCGAGCGAGGCCGGGATGCTGGTCGAAGTGAATCGCGCGATCCGCGACAAGCAGTGGATCGTGTTCCTCGGCTGGGAGCCGCATCCGATGAACGTGCAGATGAAGATCGATTATCTGAGCGGCGGCGACGACGTGTTCGGCCCGAACTACGGCGAAGCGAAGGTGCTGACCGCCACGCCGCCCGACTACGCGCAACGCTGCCCGAACGTCGCGAAGTTCGTGTCGAACCTGCAGTTCACGACGACCATCGAGAACCACGTGATGGTGCCGATCATGAACAAGCAGGACCCGAACAAGGCCGCCACCGAGTGGCTGAAGGCGAATCCGCAATCGCTCGACAAGTGGCTGGCCGGCGTGACGACGATCGACGGCAAGCCCGGCTTGCCGGCGGTGAAGGCGTATCTCGGCGTGCATTGAGCGAGGTCGTACACGGCGCGCCGGCCGAATGGTCCGGCGCGCCGGACCTCGCGCGTTACCCGAAGCGCACGCAATACACCGGCGGCAAATGCGCGGACACCTGACGCCAGTTCTCGCCGCCGTCGCCGGACGTCCATAGCCCGCCCGTCGTCGACGCCATCGCGAGGTGCGTGCCGGTGTCGTCCACCGCGAGCCCGTGCCGATACACGAGGTCGTAGGCCGGCGCGGGCGGCAATCCGTTCGACAGGCTCTCGAAGCTGCGGCCGCCGTCGCGCGTGCGCGTGACGACGAAGCGGCCGTTCACCGGAATCCGGCACGCATCCTTCACGGCCGGCACGAACCAGGCCGTGTCGGGATCCTTCGGATGCACGGCGACCGCGAAGCCGAAGCTCGACGGCTGCGCGTCGATGCGCTGCCAGCGTGCGGCGCCATCGGTCGAACGGAAGATCGCGCAGTGATGCTGCGTCCACAGTACGTCGGGCGCGGCCGCGCACTGGACGACCCGATGCGGATCCTGCGCGTTGGGCTCGCCGCGCCGCTCGGGCGGCATGTAGTCCGCTTCCATCCCGTCGGCGCTGACGTGCCAGCTCGCGCCACCGTCGACGCTCTGCCAGACGCCGCCGCACGAGATGCCGACCGTCAGATGTCGGCTGTCTCGCGGATCGACCATCACCGAATGGATGCCCGGCGCATCGTAGCCGCCGCCGAACCACTCGGCGCGTTCCGGGCGGTCCCACAGCGCACGGTTCAGCGCCCACGAGTCGCCGCCGTCGTCGGAGCGGAACAGCCCGCCCGGTATCGTGCCGGCCCACAGCACGCCGGGTTCGTCGGCGCCGCCGGGTTCCAGCGACCAGATCTGCTGAAGCGTCCACGGCGCGCGCGGCGCGGCGGGCGCTTCGGCATCCGTATTGCCGGCGCCCGCGTCGGCCGGCTGCGGCGGATAGACGGGCACCGCGCATTCCTCCCATTCGTCCGCATCGGCACGCCTGCGATGCAGCTTGACCCCGAAATGGCCGAGATGGAGCGCCGCATACAGCGTGCCGTCGCGCGGATCGGCGAGCGTCATGCCGACCGGCTCGCCGATGAAGTGCGGCTCGCCGAGCGACCAGCCGCCGTCGCCGTCGGCGTGCAGCACGAACAGGCCCTTGCGGGTCGCGACGAGCAATCGGTCGTTCATGTCCGGTGTCTCCTGTGGGCTCGGGCGCGGCTGGCTGCGCCGCGCATGCGCCCCGTTATCCGCCCGACAACGCCTGCACGACATAGACGCGGCTGGCGTCGTCGAGCGTATCGGACAAGTGTTGCCGGTCGCGTACCGGATGGCCGTCGATGAACACCGACAGGTGCTTTCTCAGCGCACCCTGGTCGTCGACGATGTAGCCGCGCAGCCGCGGCTGCGCGGCGAAGGCCGTTTCCAGCGCGTCGCGCAGCGTGCGCGCGTCGATGTCGCGCTCGGGCATGTCGACATGCCGTTGAATCGATGCCGCGAAGAAGAGGTGTGCCATGGCAGGGGCCGGCAGCAGCGTGCGGGGGACGGTCTGTAGTTTAGGCGATCGTTCGGCAAATCGAGCAGGGCATCAGCCCGCTTCACCGGGCCGGCCGGCGACGCCATGCGCTTGCTGCGCCGCGCAACGGCGGCGCGCGGCGCGGCGTTACGCGTACTTGTCGCCGACCGTGCTGCGGATCGGGTAGGTGTCGTAGATGATCGTCATGCGCTCGATGCGTGCGGCGTCGTCGAATTCGAATACGTCGACGCACTCGAAGCGCACCGCCGAGCCGTCGTTCAATCCCCAGTCGTACACGAAATAGCCGGTGGCCCGACGTGCGCCGGTCGTGCTGACGCAGACGTCGATCGGCGTGATGCGGCTCTGGCCGGACGCCGCCGCGACTTTTTCGAAGAACGGCTGCGGCGTCATCCAGCCCAGAAACGGCGAGAAGATGCGCGCATCGGGCGTGAACAACGCGCAGATCGCCGCGACGTCGCCGCGCTCGAGCGCCTTCAGGTAGGTATCGACCTGCCGCGTGTATAGTGCGTCGGACGACGAAATCATGGTATTTCTCCGCTGATGATGGACCGGCCCGTCGCGACTGCCGTCGCGCGCCGGTTCCACCACGATAGCGACGCAGCGATGACCGAACAAACGAATAATCCGCAACCCGGGTATGCGGCCGGCGCATACCCGCTGGCGGACCTGACGCGCGCATTGCCGCCGCTGACGGCGTTGCAGGCGTTCGTCGCCGCCGCCGAGCTCGGCAGCTTCAGCCGTGCGGCCGAGCATCTGTGCCGGACCCAGGGGGCGGTGAGCCGGCAGGTGCAGCAGCTCGAAGCGTATTACCGCTGTGCATTGTTCGTCCGCCATGCGTCGGGCTTGACGCTGACCGCCGAAGGCGGCGCGCTGCTGACGGTGGCCGTCGACGTGCTCGCCCGACTGGCGCGACACGCAGATGCGCACGCGCAGGCCGCGTCGGTCCTCACGCTGCGCGTGCCTTCCACGTTCGCGGTGCGCTGGCTGCTGCCGAGGCTCCCGGCGCTCAACCGCGCGTTGCCGCGCACCGAGTTGCGCATTCACACGTCGGCGGACGACACGCCGGATTTCACCGACGCCGGTTTCGACGCGATCGTCGTGCGCGGCAGCGGAACCTGGGCGGGAATGGCGGCCGTGCCGCTGTTCGATGAATGCTTGACGCCGATGTGCACGCGCGAGGCCGCTGCGTCGTTGCACGCGATCGACGACCTCGCGCGGGCCACGCTGCTGCATCCGGCGCGCAACCGCGACGAATGGCGCTGCTGGCTGGACGCGGTCGGCGCGACGCAGATCGACCGCAGCGCCGGCCTCGTGCTCGATACGCTCGAACTGACGCTGACGGCCGCGGAGCAAGGGCATGGCGTCGCGATCGGCGATCCGCGCATGGCGGCCGACCGGCTGGCCGCCGGAACGCTCGTCACGCCGTTTCCGCAGGTGGTGCGCAATGGCCTCGGCTACTACCTGGTTCATCCGGTGCAGCGCGCCGCGCAGCCGGCGATTCGCGCGCTCGCCGATGCGCTCGCGCAGCTCGCGCGCGAGGACTGACCGCTACGCAGGTGCGCCCGGTGGGCCGCTAAACGGGAATCGAGCGCCCGCGGATGCGGATCCCGAGCCGCACGATGCCGATCACCGCATTCGACAGCCACGTGAGCCATCGCGGCATTCCGCGCCGGCGGATGTCGAGCAGCAGCACGATGCGCACGTCGTCGCTGTCGTTCCATACCTCGTGCACGAACGTGTCGTCCCACAGCAGGAAGCGCCCTTCGTCGAGCCGGTATTCGCGGCCGTCGACCTTCAGCACGGCGGCGGGCGTGCCGTCCGCGCGCGTCGGCATCGACAGCACCAGGTAGCCGCGCAGGATGCCGCGAAACGGCCCGCGATGCGGCGGGATGTGCTTGCCCGGCGCGAGGAACGACAACGATGCGGACAGCACGTCCGGCGACGTCGCGACGAGCGACTCGACCGTCGGGCAGCGCGACAGGTTGCGCGGGAACGGCTGACCGTAAGCCTGCATGATGAACATCCGCCAGTCGCGCGCGTCGTTGGCGGAGATGTCGCGCTGCTCGCGCATGATCTCGTGAAAGCGCGGGATGCGCGGCATGTCGCGCGCCACGGCCAACGCCTCTGCCTGGATGTCGCGCCATGCGCCAACGAAACGCACGGCATCGGGAAACGCGGCCGTGTCGAGCACCGCGCTGCCGTCGATATGGCGGTCGTACAGCGTGCGAAGCAGGCCGGCTGCGTAGTCGTAAGCGACGGACATGATCGGAGGGCGATCCACGAGGTGTCGTCAGTCTGCCCCACGCGCGGTGGAGCGTGCGTTACGTGAGGTTACGCCCGCTGACGAAAGAATGACAGGGCGTTCGAGATGCGGCGCCGCGAATGAATGGCCACCATGCGTCGTCGGACCGGTGGTCATGCGCGCGCTCGTCGATTGGCGCAGCGATCGAATATGAAGCCGCAACGGCCAGGGGCCGCGACGTGCGTGGGCGGGTGCCCCGACGCCTGCATCGGCCCAGGTGCTGTCGCGCGCAGGTTTGCGACGCGCCGATCGGTGCGGCGGCGGCCGGTGTGGCCGGTAGAAGGGGGAAGGCGGGGATTCGGCGGAAGATCGCGACCTTGGCCGCCGTGCATAGGTACATGGGCACATCGACGATGCGGTAGCAGGCCGACGCCAGCCTGCTACCCGGTGCCGACGCGAGCGCGTCCCGCGTCGGCGCTACGGCATCGAGCATGCCGTTCCCGGCATGCTCACCACGGCATCATCCGCTGCATGGTCTGGTCGCGCAGCACGAAGCGATGCGCGAGTGCGGCCGCGACGTGCAGACAGATGCCGGCGAACAGCACCCACGCGAGCACGCCGTGCACGTCGCCCATCGCGTGCCCGAACTGCGATCCGGCTTCCGACAGCGCCGGCAGCGGCAGGACGCCGAGCAGCGTGACGGCCCATGCGCGCGACGACGCATTGATCCAGCCAAGCAGCGGCACGACGATCAGCAGCGCATAGAGCGCGAAATGGGTGGCGCCGGACAACTTGCGCATCGTGGGCGACAGCGTGTCGGCGGGCGGGCGATGCGTCACGCGCCACAGCACGCGGCACACCATCGCGGCGACCAGCGCGGTGCCGACGAGCAGATGCGCGGCGATCAAGCCGACCGGTTGCGTGTCGCGATGCACGTCGGGCATCGTCCAGCCGATCAGGTACTGCGCGACGACGAGCGCCACGATCAACCAGTGAAGAAGACGTGCGACGACGTCATAGCGTGCGGGTGTGGACATGGAGGCTCCTGGCAAGGCGGTGGGGATCGTAGGTATCGACCGGATTCTACGGCGGGATCGTTAACGAAACATTAAGCGTTCGGCAGCGCGCGGCGCCGCCGGTCCGGCGCATGACGCACCAGCTGCACGACGGCGTCGCCGCTCGAGCAGCCGGCGCGCGAGACGGTCGTTCATCATCGGCGAGATACGGGAATTACAGGTACGGCCGCAGCCAGCCGAGCCCTTCGGACGTGCCGGCCTTCGGGCGGTATTCGCAGCCGATCCAGCCGTCGTAGCCGAGCGCGTCGATCAGCGCGAACAGGTACGGGTAGTTCAGTTCGCCGACGTCGGGCTCGTGCCGCTCGGGTACGCCGGCGATCTGGATGTGGCCGATGCTCGCGAAGTCGCGCCTGAGCTTGGTCGCGAGGTCGCCTTCGACGATCTGGCAGTGATAGCAGTCGAACTGCACCTTCAGGTTCGGCGCGCCGACTTCCGCGCAGATCGCATGCGCATCGTCCTGGCGGTTCAGGAAATAGCCGGGCATGTCGCGCGGGTTGATCGGCTCGATCAGGATCGTGACGCCGTGCGCGGCGGCGGCCTGCGCCGCGTGGCGCAGGTTCGCGACGTAGGTGTCGCGCTGGCGCGCGCGGTCCGCGCCCGGCGCGACGATCCCGGCCATCACGTGCAGCTTCTTGTTGCCGAGCACGCGCGCATAGTCGAGCGCGCGGTCGATGCCGCGGCGGAATTCGTCGTCGCGGCCCGGCAGCGACGCGATTCCGCGTTCGCCGGCGTCCCAGTCGCCGGGCGGCGCGTTGAACAGCGCCTGCTCGAGGTCATGCGCGTCGAGGCGCGCGCGGATGTCCTCGGCCGCGAAGTCGTACGGGAACAGATACTCGACGGCGCGAAAGCCGTCGTACGACGCGGCGGCGAAGCGTTCGAGGAACGCGTGCTCGGTGTACATCATCGACAGATTGGCGGCGAAGCGGGGCATGGCAACGGGTCCAGGAAGTGAATGGGGCGGGGCACAGGGCGCCCCGCGTCGAATGTCGGTTCAGCGGTTCACGAGCCGCGCGCCGCTCGTGCACGCGCGATCGCATGCGCGCACAACCAAACGGCAGGCGCGCCGGTCAGTCCGGGATGTCTTCGACTGAATCGGCAACGGCAACGGCATCGGCCGCCACGCCGGCGTCCACGGCTTCGCCGCCGCGCTCGCGATAGGCGGCCGGCGGCACGCCGAACTGCTTGCGGAATTCGCGGCCAAGGTGCGACGCGTCGGCGAACCCGCAACTCGACGCGATATCGGCGACGGTGCGGTCGGAGCTGGTCAGCAGCCACGCGGCGGTGCGCAGCCGCACCTGCTTCGCGAACGCCTGCGGGCTCTTGCCGGTTTCGGCCTTGAACAGCCGCTCGAGCTGGCGCGTCGACATGTCGAGCTTGCAGGCGAGCTCCTCGAGCGGCAGCGCGCGCCCGACGTGCTGTTCCATCAGAAGAATCGCGCGCTTGACCTTCGGATGCGTGGCCGGCTCGAGTCCCGGCGGATGCGGTTGCGGCGCATTGCCCTTCTGCATCTCGCCGACCAGCAGGATGCGCAGCGCCTTCTGCACGGTCGCATGGTCGAAATGGCGCAGCAGGATCGCGGCGGCGACGTCGATCGACGCGCGCCCGCCCGAGCACGTGATGCGGCGCCGGTCGATCACGAACAGGCGATCGGCGATCAGCATGTCGGGGTCGGCGTTCGGAAAGCGTTCGACGAAATCCCAGTAATGGAACCAGCTGACGCAGGTGCGATAGCCGTCGAGCACGTTCGCGCGCATCAGCGTGAACACGCCGGTGCAGATGCCGACCACTGTCGCGCCGCCCGCGGCCGAGCGGCGGATGAACTCCAGCGTGTCGGGGCCGGCTTGCGGCCCCGAATGCAGCAGCCCGCCGACCACGACCACGTAGTCGAACGGCTCGGCGTTCTCGAAGGTTTCCCACGGCGTGATCTGGATCCCGCAGCTCGCCCGCACCGGCGCGAGCGTCTCGCCGATCACGCTCCACGCGCAGCGCACCGGCTTGCTGTAGTCGCCGTCGTCGGCGGACAGCCGCAGCATGTCGACGAACCCCGAAAAGGCCGTGAGCGTGAAGTTCGGCAGCAGCACGATGCCGAAGCGGATGCGCTGCGGCGCCGGTTCGGCGAGGGGGGAAGCGGGTACGTCGGATGTCATCGCGGTCAATCTCGTCACGCCCGGAAGGCGGGTCTCAGTCGTTTCACTCTGCGCGCGGGCACGGCGCCCGACTTGTGTTTTTGCGTCGCCAACCATCGTCAAAACGCATTTTCCTGCCGTCCTGCGTGGGGCTTGGCGGCGCTATCCCACGCCGATGCCGTTTTTGTTCTATCGGCCGATTTTACGCTTTGATGTACTGACGCCAACGACATTTCACGTACGCCTACCCAGAGGAAGCCAGATGAACGTCAGCGCGTTCGACCTGTTCAAGATCGGCATCGGCCCGTCGAGTTCGCATACGGTCGGCCCGATGATCGCCGCGTGCCGCTTCGCGTCGCACATCGACGATGCGAACCTGCTCGGCTTCGTGTGCCGCGTGCGGGTCGAACTATACGGGTCGCTCGGTGCCACCGGCAAGGGCCACGGCACCGACAAGGCGGTGCTGCTCGGCCTCGAGGGCCATCTGCCGGACACGATCGATCCCGACCTGATCGAGCCGCGGCTCGCGGCGATCCGCGCGGAGAAGTCGCTGACGCTGCTCGGCCGGCAGACGATCCGCTTCGAGGAGAAGGAGCATATCGGCTTCTTCCGCAAGATGATGAGCGGCACCAGCATCGTTCACCCGAACGGGATGCGCTTCCAGGCCTTCGACGAGCACGGGCAGTTGCTCGTCGAGAAAGAGTATTACTCGATCGGCGGCGGCTTCGTCGTGAACCGCGACGGCGATCGCGTGAACGGCGTGCGTGCGGCGGCCGACGTGCCGTATCCGTTCCGCACCGGCGACGACCTGATGCGCCAGTGCCGCGAGCACGGGCTGTCGATCGCCGAGCTGATGCTGCGCAACGAAGCCGCGCTGCGCCCGGCCGACGAAGTGCGCGCGGGGCTGCTCGCGATCTGGCGCACGATGGCCGCGTGCGTCGAGCGCGGCTGCAAGGTCGAGGGCGAGCTGCCCGGCCCGATGCGCGTGAAGCGTCGTGCGGCCGAGCTGAACGGCCGCCTGCGGGCGCGCTCGGAGGAGTCGCTGCGCGATCCGCTGTCGATGCTCGACTGGGTCAACCTGTACGCGATGGCCGTCAACGAGGAGAACGCAGCGGGCGGCCGCGTCGTCACCGCGCCCACCAACGGCGCGGCCGGCGTGATCCCCGCGGTGCTGCACTACTACGTGAAGTTCGTGCCGGGCTCGAACGAAGCCGGCATCCTCGAATTCCTGCTGACGGCCGCGGCGATCGGCATCATCTATAAGGAAACCGCGTCGATCTCCGGCGCCGAAGTCGGCTGCCAGGGCGAAGTGGGCGTCGCGTGCTCGATGGCCGCGGCCGCGCTCGCGGCGGTGATGGGCGGCACGCCGGACCAGGTCGAGAACGCGGCCGAGATCGGCATGGAGCACAACCTCGGGATGACCTGCGACCCGGTCGGCGGACTCGTGCAGATTCCGTGCATCGAACGCAACGCGATGGGCGCGATCAAGGCGCTGAACGCGTCGCGCATGGCGCTCAAAGGTAACGGCCAGCACTACGTGTCGCTCGATTCGGTCATCAAGACGATGCGCGAGACCGGTGCCGACATGAAGACGAAATACAAGGAAACGTCGCGCGGCGGCCTCGCCGTGAACGTCATCGAATGCTAACGAAGGATCACTAACATGAGCCGCTACTCGATATTCAGCCTGTTCCGCAACGGCCTCTCGTATCACGAGAACTGGGAGAAGCAGTGGAAGAGCCCGGAACCGAAGAAGGAATACGACGTCGTGATCGTCGGCGGCGGCGGCCACGGCCTCGCGACCGCGTACTACCTCGCGAAGGAGCACGGCATCACCAACGTCGCGATCCTCGAGAAGGGCTGGATCGGCGGCGGCAACACCGCGCGCAACACGACGATCGTGCGCTCGAACTATCTGTGGGACGAATCGGCCGCGCTGTACGAGAAGGCGATGAAGCTGTGGGAGGGCCTGTCGCAGGATCTCAACTACAACGTGATGTTCAGCCAGCGCGGCGTGATGAACCTCGCGCACACGCTGCAGGACGTGCGTGACACCGAGCGGCGCGTCAACGCGAACCGGCTGAACGGCGTCGATGCCGAATTCCTCACGCCGGCCCAGGTCAAGGAAATCGAGCCGACCATCAACCTGAACAGCCGCTACCCGGTGCTCGGCGCGTCGATCCAGCGCCGCGCGGGCGTCGCGCGTCACGACGCGGTGGCCTGGGGCTTCGCGCGCGGCGCCGACCGCGCCGGCGTCGACATCATCCAGAACTGCCAGGTGACGGGCATTCGCCGCGAAGGCGGCGCGGTGGTCGGCGTCGATACGGTGAAGGGCTTCATCAAGGCGAAGAAGGTCGCGGTGGTGGCCGCCGGCAACACGACGACGCTCGCCGACATGGCCGGCGTGCGCCTGCCGATCGAGAGCCACCCGCTGCAGGCGCTCGTGTCCGAGCCGATCAAGCCGGTGGTCAACTCGGTGATCATGTCGAACGCGGTGCACGCGTACATCAGCCAGTCCGACAAGGGCGACCTCGTGATCGGCGCGGGCATCGATCAATACACGGGCTTTGGCCAGCGCGGCAGCTTCCACATCATCGAAGGCACGCTGCAGGCGATCATCGAGATGTTCCCGGTGTTCTCGCGCGTGCGGATGAACCGTCAGTGGGGCGGCATCGTCGACGTATCGCCGGACGCCTGCCCGATCATCAGCAAGACCGACGTGAAGGGCCTCTATTTCAACTGCGGATGGGGCACCGGCGGCTTCAAGGCGACGCCGGGCTCGGGCTGGGTGTTCGCGCACACGATCGCGCGCGACGAACCGCATCCGCTGAACGCGCCGTTCGCGCTCGACCGCTTCTATACGGGCCACCTGATCGACGAGCACGGCGCCGCCGCCGTGGCGCACTGATCCCGACCACCATTGGAGAAACCAACATGTTGCTGATCGAATGTCCGTGGTGCGGGCCGCGCGCCGAATCCGAGTTCACGTGCGGCGGCGAAGCCGACATCGTGCGCCCGGTCGCTAACGAGAACATGACCGACCGCGAATGGGGCGAGTACGTGTTCATGCGCGAGAACAAGCGCGGGCTGCACCGCGAGCAGTGGCTGCACACGCAGGGTTGCCGCCGCTGGTTCAAGGTGACGCGCGATACGGTCACCTACGAAATCAAGGGTTACGAAAAGTTCGGCGGGGCCGCCGGTCACGCACACGAAGAGGGCACGAGCAAATGAGCCAGAAAGACCGCCTCGGCACCGGTGGCCGCGTCAATCGCGCGATTCCGCTGACGTTCACGTTCAACGGCCGCACCTATCAGGGCTTCCAGGGCGACACGCTCGCGTCCGCGCTGCTCGCGAACGGCGTGCACTTCGTCGCGCGCAGCTTCAAGTACCACCGTCCGCGCGGGATCGTGACGGCCGACGTCGCCGAACCGAATGCCGTCGTGCAGCTCGAAACCGGCCCGTACACGGTGCCGAACGCACGCGCGACCGAGATCGAGCTGTACCAGGGCCTCGTCGCGACGAGCGTGAACGCGCAGCCGTCGCTCGAGCACGACAAGTACGCGATCAACCAGAAGCTGTCGCGCTTCATGCCGGCCGGCTTCTACTACAAGACCTTCATGTGGCCGCGCAACATGTGGCCGAAGTACGAAGAGAAGATCCGCGAGGCCGCCGGCCTCGGCAAGGCGCCGGACGTGCTCGACGCCGACCGCTACGACAAGTGCTACGCGCACTGCGACGTGCTCGTGGTCGGCGGCGGCCCGTCGGGCCTCGCCGCCGCGCATGCGGCCGCGACGGCCGGCGCGCGCGTGATCCTCGTCGACGATCAGCGCGAACTCGGCGGCAGCCTGCTGTCGTGCCGGGCCGAGATCGACGGCAAGCCGGCGCTGCAATGGGTCGAGAAGATCGAGGCCGAGCTGCGCAAGCTGCCCGACGTGACGATTCTGTCGCGCAGCACCGCGTTCGGCTATCAGGACCACAACCTCGTGACCGTCACGCAGCGCCTGACCGAGCACCTGCCGGTGTCGATGCGCAAGGGGACGCGCGAACTGCTGTGGAAGGTCCGCGCGAAGCGCGTGATCCTCGCGACCGGCGCGCACGAGCGCCCGATCGTCTTCGGCAACAACGACCTGCCGGGCGTGATGCTCGCGGGCGCGGTGTCCACCTACGTGCATCGTTACGGCGTGCTGCCGGGCCGCAACGTCGTCGTGTTCACGAACAACGACCGCGCGTACCAGACCGCGCTCGACCTGAAGGCATGCGGCGCGAAGGTGACGGTCGTCGATTCGCGTGCGTCGTCGAACGGCGCGCTGCCGGCCGCCGCGAAGCGGCAGGGCGTGACGGTGATGAGCGGCGCCGTCGTCACGGCGGCATCGGGCAAATGGCGCGTATCGTCGGTCGACGTCGCGTCGTATTCGAACGGGCAGACGGGCGGCAAGCTGCAGTCGCTGGCATGCGACCTGGTCGCGATGTCGGGCGGCTTCAGCCCGGTGCTGCACCTGTTCGCGCAGTCGGGCGGCAAGGCCTGCTGGAACGACGAGAAGGCGTGCTTCCTGCCGGGCAAGGCCGTGCAGCCCGAGGCGAGCGTGGGTGCGGCGGCCGGCGAGTTCGGTCTTGCCCGCGCGCTGCGGCTCGCGGTCGATGCGGGCGCCGAGGCCGCGAAGGCGGCGGGCTTCGTCGCTGCGCAGCGCGCGGTCGCGCCGCAGGCCGCGGAACTCGTCGAAGGCGCACTGCAGCCGCTGTGGCTGGTCGGCAGCCGTGAGGCCGCGGCACGCGGGCCGAAGCAGTTCGTCGACTTCCAGAACGACGTGGCCGCGGCCGACATCCTGCTGGCCGCGCGCGAAGGCTTCGAATCGGTCGAGCACGTGAAGCGCTACACCGCGATGGGCTTCGGCACCGATCAAGGCAAGCTCGGCAACATCAACGGGATGGCGATCCTCGCGCAGGCGCTCGGCAAGACGATTCCGGAAACGGGCACGACGACGTTCCGCCCGAACTACACGCCCGTGTCGTTCGGCACGTTCGCGGGCCGCGAGACCGGCGACTTCCTCGATCCGATCCGCAAGACCTGCGTGCACGAATGGCACGTCGAGCATGGCGCGATGTTCGAGGACGTCGGCAACTGGAAGCGGCCGTGGTACTTCCCGAAGAAGGGCGAGGACCTCCATGCGGCCGTGCAGCGCGAATGCCTCGCGGTGCGCAACAGCGTGGGCATTCTTGATGCGTCGACGCTCGGCAAGATCGACATCCAGGGCCCGGACGCGGTGAAGCTGCTGAACTGGATGTACACGAACCCGTGGAACAAGCTCGAGGTCGGCAAGTGCCGCTACGGGCTGATGCTGGACGAGAACGGCATGGTGTTCGACGACGGCGTGACGGTGCGCCTCGCCGACCAGCACTTCATGATGACCACCACCACGGGCGGCGCGGCGCGCGTGCTCACGTGGCTCGAGCGCTGGCTGCAGACGGAATGGCCGGACATGAAGGTGCGGCTCGCGTCCGTCACCGATCACTGGGCGACGTTCGCGGTGGTCGGCCCGAAGAGCCGCAAGGTCGTGCAGAAGGTCTGCCAGGACATCGATTTCGGCAACGAAGCGTTCCCGTTCATGAGCTACCGGAACGGCACCGTCGCCGGCGTGAAGGCGCGCGTGATGCGGATCAGCTTCTCGGGCGAACTGGCTTATGAAGTCAACGTGCCGGCCAACGCGGGCCGCGCGGTGTGGGAGGCGCTGATGGCGGCCGGCGCCGAGTTCGACATCACGCCGTACGGCACGGAGACGATGCACGTGCTGCGCGCGGAGAAGGGCTACATCATCGTCGGCCAGGACACCGACGGCTCGGTCACGCCGTACGACCTCGGGATGGGCGGGCTCGTCGCGAAGTCGAAGGACTTCCTCGGCAAGCGCTCGCTGTCGCGCGCCGATACGTCGAAGGAAGGCCGCAAGCAGTTCGTCGGCCTGCTGACCGCGGACGATCAGCTGGTGCTGCCGGAAGGCGCGCAGATCATCGCGAAGGACACGCAGGTGTCGGCCGCCGAGCCCACGCCGATGATCGGCCACGTGACGTCGAGTTATTACAGCCCGATCCTGAAGCGCTCGATCGCGCTCGCAGTGGTGAAGGGCGGCCTGAACAAGATGGGCGAGAGCGTCGTGATTCCGCTGGCCGACGGCAAGCGCATCACCGCGACGATTTCGAGCCCGGTTTTCTACGATACCGAAGGGGTGCGCCAGCATGTGGAATGAAACCAGAAACCAGACGCCGGTGGCAGGCGCGGGCGTCATGCTTGAATCGCCGTTCGTCGGCGCGGCCGATGTGCTGAAGCCGCATCAGGCGCGCGCATCGAAGAAGTTCACGCTGCGCGAGCGGCCGTTCCTCGATCTCGTCAACGTGCGCGGCGAGCCGGGCGACGCGGCGTTCGTCGCCGCGTTCGAGCGGGTGGTGGGCTGCCAGCCGCCCTCGGCGCCCAACACGGTCGCGCGCGGCGTCGGATACGACGTGCTGTGGCTCGGCCCCGACGAGTGGCTCGTGCGCTCGAACGGGCCCGTGCAGGCCGGCATGCTCGAAGGGCAGCTGGCCGAGGCGATGCAGGGGCTGTATGCGGCGGCCGTCGACGTCGGCAGCGGCTACACCGTCGTC
The DNA here is from genome assembly GCF_013822785.1 of Burkholderia sp. MBR-1. Taxonomy (NCBI): domain Bacteria; kingdom Pseudomonadati; phylum Pseudomonadota; class Betaproteobacteria; order Burkholderiales; family Burkholderiaceae; genus Burkholderia; species Burkholderia sp. MBR-1. The sequence goes on along the minus strand of NZ_CP053610.1, from coordinate 1,577,293 downwards.
GAGATCAGCGGCGAACGCGTGCGCGACGTGATCGCGCGCGGCTGCCCGCTCGATCTGCATCCGCGCATGTTCAAGCCGGGCCAGTGCGCGCAGTCGCACTACTTCAAGTCGCCGATCACGCTGATTCCGACCGGCGACGATACGTTCGAGATCGTCCTGCGCCGCAGTTTCGCCGACTATTTCGTGCGCATCATGCTCGACGCCGCAGCGCCGCTGGCATCATGAAGCCGTTCGACGAACCGTTCGTGGCGATCGATGCGCCGCGCCTGCGCGGGCGCGGCTGGAGCGTGTTCGTCGACGAACTGAAGGTGCCCGCGCGCATCGGCATTCATGCGCACGAGCATGAAGCGCCGCAGCCGGTCGTGATCGATGCGCGGCTCGGTTATCGCTGCGAGCCGAGTGAGGAAGGCGAGTGGATCGATTACGACGGCTACTGCGCGCGCGTCGCGTCGTTCCTGTCGCACAAGCCGCATACGCGGCTGCTGGAGACGCTCGTCGCCGAGCTCGCGGTGATGTCGTTTCGTGAATGGCCGGCGCTGGAGTCGCTGACCTTGTCGATGTACAAGCCGAAGATCCGGCCGGGCACGAAACGCGTCGGCGTGTCGCTCGACTGGACGCGCGGCGATTACCTGCGGTGGACGGGCGCGGCGGGGCAGCTGTAAGCGCGCGTAGCGTCTACTTCGCGTTGCGGTTCGCCGATGGCGCCGCGCTCGACGGATCGCTGACCGGTATCATCCGCGGCGTCGCATCGGCGGCGTTGCGTGAGCCGTCTTCGGGTTCGAGCACGAAGCGGAACGCGTCGACGCGCTGCATCACCTTGGCCGCATAGGCATTCGATCCGCCGTAGCTCTTCAGGCCGGCCTGCACGTTGCCGCCGGCCGCGCGCACGTAACCCGACAGAATCCTGGAGCCGACGTCGACGTTCGCGTTCGGTTCGGTCAGGTCCTTCACGTCGCGCAGCATGCCGCGGTGGGCGGTCGGCACGACCTGCATCAGGCCGGTCGCGCCATGCTGGCCGCGCGCCTTTTCCTGGAAGCGCGATTCGATCGAAATGATTGCGTAAACCAGCGCCGGCGGCAGCGAATATTTCGTCGCGGTGAGGTTCACGATATCGGCGAGCCGCGTCGCCTTTTCCTTCGCGAGACCGAATTTCTTCGTCAGATACGACGTGATGCGGTGGTTTGCTCCGTTGGGCTGATCGTTGGCGAGCGGAGCGGATGCGGCGTCCGCTGCCGACGCGCTCGCTTGCGGCGCGGAGGCCGGTTGCGCGGAGGCCGGCAGCCCGGGCGCTTGCTGCGCCGCTGCCTGTTGCGCAATGCCGAGCGAAACCACGATCAGCCAGAGAAACCGTCGTCGCATGGTCGAGTGCGAGGAATTGGGAGGCGCATAGTATATCGGCCAATTGCGGCGCAGGGTCGAGCGCGGGGTCGAGTGAAAGGGCGATGTAGGGTTGGGGCGGTGGGGATGGGGATGGTTGTGGGCGCCCGCATCGGAGTCCGCATCGAGCGCGTGAGTCAGTCGCGCTCTGGCTCTGTTTTGGTCGCGAGTGAGCCGCCCACGCGCACTACCCCCGCCGCCCGCCCGCCACCCTCGCCAGCGCCCCGATCGCATCGCTGACCAGCACCGCGAGCAGCCCGACGATCACGCCGCCTTGCAGCACGAACGCGGTGTTCGACGTTTGCAGTCCTGCAATGATCACGTCGCCGAGGCCGCGCGCGGCGACCGTCGAGCCGATCGTCGCGGTGCCGAGATTGATCACGACCGCGAGCCGCACGCCGTTGACGATCACCGGAAACGCGAGCGGCAGCTCGATCGACACGAGTTGCTGCCAGCCGTTCATTCCCATCCCGCGCGCGGCCTCGACGATGTCGCGCGGCACGTCTTCAATGCCCGCGATCGTGCTCTCGAAGATCGGCAGGAGCCCGTACAGGACGAGCGCGATCAGCACCGGCTTCAACCCGAATCCGACCGCCGGCACCGCCAGCGCGAGCACGGCAACCGGCGGAAACGTCTGGCCGATGTCGGCCACGCTGCGCGCGACCGGCAGAAAATCCGCACCCCACGGCCGCGTGACGGCGATGCCCGCCGCGACCGCGACGAGCGTGCCGATCAGGCTCGACAACGCCACGGTGCCGAGATGCGCGAGCGTCAGGTCGAGCAGGCTCGCGCGGTCGTAGATGACGGGCGCGCCGTTGTCCGCGAACGGCGCGAACGCGCCTTGCAGCCACGCGGGGCGCAACAGCAGCACGAGCAATAGCGCGAGCGCGGCCGCGCGCGCGACCTGCGCGACATGCGGCGCCAACCGCCGCGGCAGCGGAGCACGCGCCGGCTGTGCAGGCGCGCTCATGCGGGCTTCCTCGCGTGCGCGCGAATCGCGTCGAGCGTGATGCGTCGCGCGGCCGGCGCACCGTGCGCGCCATCGCCGTTCGCCTCGCCGACCGGCAATGCTTCGACGCCGCGCCACAGCAGCTCGGACACCGCGTCGCGTAACGTGCGCGTCGCGGCGATCGGTTCGCCGTCCGCGTGACCGGGCTCGGCGACCGCGTCGATCGGCGTCAGCGCGAGCAGCCGCAGCGGCCGGTCGACACCGGCGACGAGCTGCTCGACCACACCCGCGGCCGGCTTGCCGAGAATCTCCGCCGGCGACGCGACCTGCAACAGCCGCCCGCCGTCCATCACGGCGATCGTGTCGCCGAGCTTCAGCGCTTCCTCGATATCGTGCGTGACGATCACGACGGTGATGCCGAGCCGGCGCTGCAGCGCGTACAGATCGTCCTGCGCCTTGTTGCGGATGATCGGATCGAGCGCGCCGAACGGCTCGTCCATCAGCAGCATCGCCGGCTCGGCGGCCAGCGCGCGCGCGACGCCCACACGTTGCTGCTGGCCGCCCGACAGCTCGTGCGGCAGCTTGTCCGCGAACTCGGACGGCGCGAGATGAAACAGCTCGAGCAGTTCGCGCACGCGCGCGTCGATGCGCGCGGCGGGCCAGCCGAGCAGGCGCGGCACGGTCGCGATATTGCGCGCGACGCTCCAGTGCGGGAACAGCCCGTGCCCCTGGATCACGTAGCCGATGCGCCGCCGCAGCTGCTCGGGCGGCACGCCCGCGGTATCGACGCCGTCGATGCGGATCGTGCCGCTGCTCGGCGCGATCAGCCGGTTGATCATGCGCAGCAGCGTCGATTTCCCGCTGCCCGATGCGCCGACGAGCGCGGTGATCGTGCCTTGCTTCATCGTCAGCGACACGTCGTCGACGGCGACGATCTCGCCGAAGCGTTTGCCGATGCGTTCGATCTCGATCATGCGGTACGTCCCTTCGCGAGCGTGGTCGCGGCCTCGAACACGACAGCGGCCGTCAGCGCGAGCGCGATCGTCGGAATCGCGCCGAGCAGCACGAGGTCCGCCGCCGATTGCCCGATGCCCTGGAAAATGAAAGTGCCGAAGCCGCCGCCGCCGATCAGCGCGGCCACCGCCGTCAGCCCGATGTTCTGCACGAGCACGATGCGCACGCCGCTGAGGATCACCGGCAGCGCGAGCACGAGATCGACGCGCAGCAGCCGCTGCACGCGCGTCATGCCCATCGCGCGCGCGGCTTCGGTCACATGCGGCGGCACCTGCGCGAGCCCGACCACGACGCTCGACGCGATCGGCAGCAACGAGTAGAGGAACAGCGCGAGCACGGCGGGCGCGACGCCGATCCCGCGAATCCCGAGCGCGGCCGCGAGCGGCACGCGCGCGGCCAACAGCCCGAGCGGCGCCATCATCAGCCCGTACATCGCGATGCTCGGGACCGTCTGCACGATATTGAGCACCGGCATCACGACGGTGCGTACCGACGCGAACCGCGTGCATGCGATGCCGAGCGGCAGGCCGGCGACCAGCGCGGCCGCGACCGAGCCGCCCGCGAGCGCGACGTGGCGCGTCGCCTCGCGCCAGAAGTCGTCGCTGCGCACCGCGTATTCGCGCATGATCGACAGCCCGTCCCACCAGCCGCTCGCCAGCGGCACCGAAATCGCCGCGATCGCGACTGCCAGTGCGGCGAGGCGCCGCCACGGGCCGAACGCGAGCCGTGCGAGCGCGTCCGCGACCAGCACGGCCGACGCGAACAGCAGCACCCACACGCTCGCGGCGGGCGACACGCGCGCGAGCATGTCGTCGGGTGCGACGACGTGCGCGGCGGCCGCGCCGAGCGCATACGCGAGCGTCGCGAGCGAGGCGCAACCGGCCGCGAGCCGCCACACGGGGCGGCTCGCCTTCATCGTCCACAGCGCGCCGGCGGTCCACAGCACGGCGAGCGCCGCGCCCGATGCGGCGGGCAGCGCGGCGAACACCGACAGCCCGGTGCCGGCCGCGATGCGGTTCGGCCGCAGCACGACGAACGGCATCCCGAACACCGCGATGATCGTCAGCACACCGATCAGGACGCCTAGCTTGTCGAGCGCGATGCGCGCCGCGCGTTCCGTCACTTAACGAAGCCCTTCGACTTCAGGTAGCGCTTTGCGACGCCGGCCGCCGGTTCGCCGTTGATCTGGATTCGTGCGTTCAGCGACTGCAGCGTCTTCAGGTCGAGGCTGGCGAACACCGGTTTCAGATAGTCGGCGATTTGCGGATGCGCCTTCAGCACGGCTTCGCGAATCACCGGCGTCGGCGCATAGACGGGCTGCACGTGCTTGTCGTCGTCGAGCACGACGAGGCCGCTCGACGCGATGCCGCCGTCGGTGCCGTACACCATCGCCGCGTTCACGCCGTCGGTCTGGTTCGCGGCCGCCTTGATGGTGGCGGCCGTGTCGCCGCCGGACAGCACGACCAATTGATCCTGCTTCAGCTTGAAGCCGTACGCCTTCTCGAACGACGGCAGCGCAGACGCGCTGTTCACGAACTCGGCCGACGCCGCGAGCTTGAGCTTGCCGCCGCCCGCGACCCATTTGCCGAGATCGGAGAAGGTCTTCAGATGCTGTGCCTGCGCGACGGGCGCGAGCACGGCGACGCCCCACGTGTTGTTCGCCGGCGCCGGCGTGAGCCAAACGAGATGGTTCGCCGAATAGTCGAGCTTCTTCGCGGTGTCATAGCCCTGGCTCGCGTTTTTCCACACCGGGTCGTCGGCCTTGTTGAAGAAGAACGCCGCGTTGCCGGTGTATTCGGGGTAGATGTCGATCTCGCCGCTGGTGAGCGCCTTGCGCACGATCGGCGTCGTGCCGAGCGCGATCTTCTCGGTGACGGCGATGCCGTGCGCCTTCAGCACCTGTGCGATGACGTTGCCGAGCAGGTTGCCTTCGGTGTCGATCTTCGACGACACCACGACGGGCGTATCGGCGTGCGCGCCGGGCGCGACGACGGCGGCGGCGAACGCGAGCCCCAGGAGCGGGGCGGGCAGGGCGAGCTTCATCGGGCCAATCTCCAGTATCGGGACGTACGCCGAAAGTTACTTGACTGGGCGGCCTTTGGCAAACCGCGCGCGGCGGCGTGCCCACAGCGTGCGTGGGGCTAACGGCACGCGCCGCGCGCCGTTGTTACACTGGAACGCATTCCCGCCTGCGGACACTTGCTGACATGAAACCCGAGTTGCTGGTTCTGATCGCGCTGCGCGACGACGCGCACCGCCGCATCGCCGCGTCGTACCACGTTCACCACGCGCCGACGGCCGAGGCGCGCGGCCAGGCGATCGCCGCACACGGCGGCACGATACGCGCGGTGCTGACCAACGGCAGCACGGGGCTCACGGCCGCGGAAATCGATCTGCTGCCGCAGCTCACGTTGGTCGGCGCGCTCGGCGCCGGCTACGAGCACATCGACGTCGCGCATGCGAAGGCGCGCGGCATCACAGTGGTCACCGGTGCGGGCACCAACGACGATTGCGTCGCCGATCACGCGTTCGCGCTGCTGCTGGCGGCCGTGCGCGACGTGGTGCGGCTCGATGCGGCCACGCGCGACGGCGTGTGGCGCGACGCGCTGCAGATGCCGCCGAACGTGTCGGGCAAGAAGCTCGGCATCGTCGGCCTCGGCAGGATCGGCGAGAAATGTGCGCGGCGCGCGGCGGGCTTCGACATCGAGATCGGCTATCACAACCGGTCGCGCAAGGAGGTTCCTTACCGCTATTTCGACCGGATCGACGCGCTCGCGCAATGGGCCGATTTCATGATCGTCGCGACGCCGGGCGGCGCGCACACGCGTCATCTGATCGACGGCGCGGTGCTCGATGCGTTGGGCGCCGGCGGTTTTCTCGTCAACGTGTCGCGCGGCAGTGTCGTCGATACCGCTGCTTTGGCGGAGGCGCTGCGCGAACGGCGCATCGCGGGCGCCGCGCTCGACGTGTACGAAGGCGAGCCCGAGCCGCCCCGCGCGCTGACGGCGCTCGACAACATCGTGTTGACGCCGCACATGGGCGGATGGTCGCCGGAGGCGCTCGATCGGTCGGTGCAGCTGTTTCTCGACAATGCCGCGCGGCATTTCGCGGGCGCGCCGGTGCTGACGCCGGTGTGAATGAAACGGCATGCGGTCGCATGCTCGAGCGGCGCGTGCTCGTAAGGAATCCGCAGCGCGACCGGACGCGCCCGGCAGTCGGTCATGCCGGGCGCGCCCGCTCAGCCGCTCACTCTCGCACCCGATCGCTCACGACGATACCAGCGGCACCGTGACCGACGTGCCTGCGGGATCGAGCGCAAGGCCCGTGCCGGGCGTCGGCCGCAACGTCGCTTCATAGTCGCTCGACAGCACGACGAGCCCGAGCGTGTGGCCCGCGGCGAGCGTGTAGTCGCGCGGCATGAAGGTCAGCTTCAGGTCGTACGGCATGCCCGGCAGCACGGGTTGCGAGAACCATTCCGACACGCGGTTGCGCGGGTCGGTCCATGCACGTGTGACGATCGTCGCCGTACCGTCGGGCGCACGATCGACCAGCAAGGCGGTGACGTTCGCGACGCCGGTGAAGGTCAAGCGCACGCGCGCGGTCGCGGTGCCCGACATGCGCGTCGCGGTCGCGAACGGCGCGGTCTCGAAGCGGCTGCGATGCTCGCCGGTCGTTGCATTGGCGAGCGTGAGCGCCGGTATCGACGCATCGTCGGTGAAGCGCGCGAGCGGACCGCCGCTCGGTATCCGCAGCAGCGTGCCGATACCGGTGCCGTCGCCGCCGGCGAAATATGCAACGGGCGTCGCGTGGCGCGCGGCCCAGTCCGCTTCCTTCAGCAGCGTGCCGTCGGGCTGCTCGATCACCGCGCGCGGGTCGCGCTCGACGCCGTTGTCGACGCCGATCAGATAGCGCGTGAACCAGCGGTTCACTTCGGCGGGCCACGCGTTCGCCATCGCCGGCACGCGGGTCGGGTCGGTGTGCTTCAGGCGGTGCAGCCACAGCTGCGTGGGCACGTGCTGGCGTCGCATCGCCAGATACCACGACGTCGACTGATCGGTGCGCACGTTGTCGTCCGTCAGCCCCTGTGCGACGAGCGCGGGCGCGACGGCCAGCGCGGTGGGGATCTCGCGCGCGGCCCAGAACGGCGAATAGTCGCCGGTCTTGCGGTCTTCCTGCTGCAACGCCTCGTCGACCAGGTGTGTGCAGCGCTCCGGATGCGCATTCGTCAGAAGCGCCTTGATATAGACGTCGACGTCTTCGCCCTGATAGCCCTCCGGCGCGCGCACGAGGCCGCCGGAGCGGTAGTAGCCGTACATGTTCGACAGCCCGGCGATCGGCACGATCGCATCGAGCCCGCGCGTGCGCAGGCTCGCGACCATCTTCGGCAGCGTGCCGTCGTACGACACGCCGTACATGCCGACGTGCCCGGTGGACCAGCTCGCGACGAGCGGCTTGCCGTTCGCATCCTTCGCGGTCGCATCGCGGCCGAGCCAGCGGATCACCGACGCCATTGCGACGGATTCTTCGCGGGTGAGGATGGTCGGACAGCCGTCGGAGCCGGCCGTGCCGAGCGAATCCGCATAGACGATCGTGAAGCCGCGCGGCACGAAATAGCTTTCGATCCACGAGCGGCCGGCCGCGGCCGCTTCGAGCTGCTGCAGCATCCGCGTTTGCGGCGCGGCGGCCATGATCCGCGTGGCCGAGCCGCCTGCGGCGGCGGTGGCGGTGGCGGGATGAGGCGTGCCGTCGAGCTCGACGTCGACATCGTGGTTGGGGCTGTCGGCGAGCCCGGCGTAGTACGGGCTCGCGAGCACGATGACCGGCGTGCGTGCGCCGCTGGCCGTTTCCGACGGGCGCACGATCCGTACGTGAATCCGGTCCCTGGTGCCGTCGCCGTCGGAATCGACCGGCGTGTCGACCCATGCATTTTCTTCGATCGTCGCGCCCGACAACGACGGCTGCACCTGGCCGTCGTCGATCACGGGCTTATAGCGGCCGCCGCTGGCCGGATTCGCATACGGGACGCCGGACGGCGACACGCGCGACGCGAGCGATCCAGCGGCGTCCGCCGAGGCGGACGCCGCGTCCTGTTGGGTTTGCGCGAGCGCGGACGCGCCCGCCACGCTGCCGCCGTCGTCGCCGCCGCACGCGGCGAGCGTCGCGGCTGCGGCCAGCGCCGGCAGCCATGCGCGACGGAATCCTCCTGGATGGAATTGCATTGTCGACCTCGTTGTTCTGATTGTGTGGATACGACCGTTCCGCGATACGCCCCCTGCGGGCCGGGCCGATTACCGCCTGCGACGAACAGATGACCGCACCGCCGCAAGCGCCGGGGCGACCGCCCACGGCCCGATGCGGCGCGGCTCATGCAGTACTGCCAATCAAAGTCGTGCCGGGTACCTTGCCTCGTCAAACCAGGCGGTATCGGCAGAGAAAACGGGGATATTGCGAGCTGCGGTGCTGTGCTGCGGACGACACGACACGCGTGCGAGCGGCGACGGGATGAAACGGACCGGCGATGTCCGACGCGCCGCGCGTCTTATGAGCTTGCCGGTCTGCGTTTGCTTTCCGGAAGCTTGCGCAAAACTTATCTCAGGGAAAACGGCGTGTCAAACTTTTTTAACCACAGGTAAATAAAGTTTCTCGCACTTGACCGGCGACGTGTCGGCGGCGTCGCCGGATGCAAAACGGGCGGCGACGGATCGCATCCGTTACCGCCCGCGCGTGGCCGTTCCGCCGTTCCGGGGTTTGCCGGCTGCGCGCCGTCACCCGCTTTCGGCCTTCGTCTGCAAGTCCTTCAAGCCCTGGATCACCACCAACAGCGCGCGCCCGTGCTCGTCCGAGCCGTCCCAGGCGTCGACGATCGCCTCGCGCAGCAGGTCGTTGTAGCGACGCGGGCCGGGCGCATTCAGTCCATAGAAACTGCATAGCTTATTGAATGGCGCGCTGCGCCGCAGCCGGCGCCCGTCCGACATCCGAAGCCGCGACACCGTCGGTTGGCTGACGCCAGAAAGTCGCGCAATTTCGCTGGACGAGCGTGTATCTGCCAGCAAGTGGCGTAACAGGTCTTGTACAGGAAAATCGCGGTCCGGGGCTTCCATGTCATGCATTATACCTATACAGTTATGGTTGTTGAATGGGCTTGCTGTCGCCAGCGAGGCTGTATCCCGAGAAAGTCGATGACACTGAAACACCTCCCTCCCACGTTCTGCTGGACGAAGATCGGTACCGAGTCCGGCGAGGAACTTCCGACCGTCGTGCTCCGCAAGGAATGGGAGCGCCGGCTCGGGGGCGGGCGCTTTCTGTGGGGCATCAACCAGCCGCTCGGCAGCAGCGCGCAGGTCGCCGCGCATCGCACCGGTTCGCTGCTCGCGTTGTTTTCGCCGGTGGCGTCGCGGGTGCGGCCGGGCGAGCGCAAGCGCGCGGACGCGCTGCTGTGGAATGCGTGGATCGATGCGAGCGGCCAGGTGCGGCCCCTGCCGCCTCATACCTTCATCGCCAGCCGCGCGACGCTGCCGTCGGGCCGGCGCCGCGAACAGCACTACGCGCTCGTATGCGCATCGTCGACCGCGTTGACGGTCGGTACGCAACTGCGCGTGTTTCCCGAGCACCTGCGCAGCGTGAGCACGGGCAAGCCGCTCGGCGTCGCGCAGGGCGCGGCCGTGGTCGATTGCGTCGGCCGCGCGAAGGAGCAAACGGGCAGGAGCTATCCGCTTGCGCTGTCGGTCGAGCTGGAAGCGCCGTATTTCGTGCGGCTCGCGCAGCCTTGCGTGCTGAAGGCACGCGATCTCGCTGACGTGAACAACGCGACGCGCGCCGGCGATTTCGATCGCTTCGTCGAGCTGGTTGCTCGTCTGCGCGGCCGGTCGCCGACGGACACCGTGCGCGGCGTCACGCGCGATCTGTTCGACGTGGCGCCGATTGAAACGGCTGCCGCCTATGTCGCGCCCGCGCACGTCGTGCGGCTTCGGCACCGGCCCGCGGCCGAGCATCCGCGCGAGCTCACCGGCGATCTGTTCGATCTGGGGCCGGCCGAGGCAGCCGCGTTCGGCGGTGTCGCGCAGCCGCGCATCGGCCGCGCGTGACGGTTGCGCCGCGAGCGCGCGGCGTGCGGTTCAGGGATTGAAGGTCGATGCGCGCGCAACGACCGGCAGCGGTGTCGCCATCATCGCGACGTGCGCAAGGAATTTGTTGCAATCTCGCCGTAGCGGGCAAGCGGACATCGCGCGACAATCGCGACGAAGCGCGCTGCTCGGCGATTCGCGCATCGCCCGGCAAGCGGCCGTCGGTCACGCGGCCGACACGCGGGCCGCGCACACTGCGCGGCGGCTTGCTTCACACTGCAATCCTCAGGGAGAAGTGTCGATGTCGATCCACATCCGTTCGCGGGAAGCCCGGGCCGCACAACGCTTCGTCGAGGCCACGCGCAACGTCGATCAGGCGTTTCGCGCCGTGCGCGGCGAAAGCGACGACGACATCTCGTCGGCCGACTATGCACGCGCGATGTCGCGCCTCGATCGCGCGCTCGACGAACTGGCGCGCGCGCAGGAGATCTTCGATCGAGTGGTGAACGCCGACGCGGCGCAGCGCAACTGAGCGCAACCGAGCGCGTGGTTCGGCTGGCGCTCGACGCTGGTTTTCCGTTTTCTTTTCCCTTCCTGTCGCGTCACCGCGCGCGCTCATCGTCTGTTGCACATCGCCATGCGAGCCGGTGCGATACGACACGCCACCCACTTGCCATGCGCCGGTAGTTCGTGCGTTACGCGTAACCGCCGTGCTGGAACGACGTCGCGAAGAACTGCATCTGATAGCGGATCGCGTGTGCCCAGTAATCCCAGGTGTGGCCGCCCGGGCGCTCCGCGTAGTCGTGCGGCACGCCGAGCGCGATGAGCCGTTGATGCAGCGTGCGGTTCGAGCCGACCAGCGAGTCGTCGCGGCCGCAGTCGATCGTCAGGTCGAGGTGCGCGCGCACGAACGTACGCGCGCTTTCGATGATCGCATTGCGGTTCCAGAACGACGGATGGCGGACGGGGTCGCCGAACACATGATCGATGCCGGGTTCGTCCTCGCAGCAGCGCGGGTCGACTGCGCCGCTGATGCTGCCGACCGCGCCGAACGTGTCGGGCCGGTCGAGCGCGATGCGCAGTGCGCCGAAGCCGCCCATGCTGAGGCCGGTGATCGCGCGCGCGCCCTTGGCGTCGATCGTTCTGAAATGGCTGTCGACGTACGACACGACTTCGTCGCCGATGAAGGTTTCGAAGCGGCTGGCCGAATCGAACGGACTGTCGATGTACCAGCTTTCGTGGCCGCCATCGGGCATGACGAGGATCACGTGATAGCGGTCGGCGAGCGCGGCGATTCGGGTGTTGGTGGTCCAGTCGGTGTGGTCGCCGCCGGAGCCGTGCAGCAGATAGACGACCGGAAAGCGCTCGACGCTGCGCTCCGGGCCGTGCCGAAGGCGCGCATACGCATCGGGCAGCACGACGGTCGCCTTCAGCGTCGCGTTCATCGCGGCGCTCGGGATCGTGACGATGCGCGACTCGAACGCGGCGGCCGGTACGGCGGCCGCGAGCAACAGCAGTAGCCACAACGTGCGTAACAGGTTCATGGAGCCTCGCATGTGTCGTGCCCTTTCGGCAGTCCGGCATCGGGAAAACCCTGTGCGGACACTCTAGCAACGGTGCCTTTCAGACAAATTTCTGCGAAGCCTACGAGTTGTCAGGCGGTCGTCGCATGACTGGTGAGTACGGGTATCGAGGAGCGGCATCGCGGGCTCGCCGCCCGCGCTTGATTAATCGCACCGATCGGCCGCTGCGCGACGACTCGACCGGCGCAGCGTGTGTCAGTCGATGGCCGCGCGGGCGCGGGACGAGATGCGCGGCCGGCCGTGCGCGTGCGTCGAGCGTGCCGATGAAACCGTGAACGCAGACAACCGACATGCACGACCGCTCATTCGGCGGTAGACGGGCGAAGCGGCGGCAACTCGAGTTCGGCGAGCAATTCGTCGAGTTCGAGAAGGTGGGTGCGATCGTGATCGAGCAGTTCGCGGACGAGTTCGTCGAGCGACATCCGGCGGATGCCGTCGCGTAGGCCGCAGCGTGCAAGTTCCTGTGGCTGCAGCGCCGCGACCGTCGCGCACAGCGCGGCGCGCCCGCGGCCGAACGCGGCGAGCGCTTCGTCGAGCGGCTGCGCGAGGTAGTCGCGCTGGGCGGCGAGCGCGGTGCCGTCGACGGACGCGATCACCGGCAATTCGCTGCTCCGGACCAGATCGATGCGCTCGGCGAACACGGCGTCGAGGTCGCGCAGGTGGCACGCATGCTCGACCAGCGAGAAGCCCGTCCCGGCCGGGCGGCGCGTGACGAGTGCGGCGGGAACGTGCGCCGCGTACGCGGCGATCCGGGACGGCATCTCGGCCAGCGCGGCCGCGAGGTCCGCGAACGGCAGCACCTGCGGATACGCGCTGAATACCGCGCCGTAGCTGAACAGGGCGCCGCCGAGCCGGCCGCGCGCCTGCACGACGTCGTGCCCGTGGCGACGCATCACGTCGGCGACCATCGAGCCGCAGAACTGCCGCGCCGTCGTATCGGCGGCGACTTCGGGGAATTTGCTCGCGATCTCGTGCTGGATCGCGCCGATCGCGGCGACGCCCACCCGCGACAGCGCCGCGAATTCGACGTAGCGCTCCGGTTGTCCGATCAGCGCTTCAAGCTGTGCGCCGAGCGGTGTCTCGCGAAAACGGTCGAAACGGGAATGCATGACGACGACTCCGTGTATTAACGTATCAAAACGATACGTTAATACACGGAGTCGTGTCAATCCGGGTGGTCGTCCTGCTCGCTGACCCGCGCCGGCGTGCCGCGCTCGGTCAGCGAACCGCGCCCACCCGTCGCCTCACTCGCCATGCTTGCCGTCCAGCTCCGCGCGCAGCCGCGCTTCCTGCGCCTGCAGCTCCGGCGTGAATGCCTCACCGAAGTCTTCGGGTGAAAAGATCGGGCGAATCTCGATGTCCGAGTCGACCGGCATCGGGTTCGGGCAGCGCTTGACCCATTCGACCGCCTCGTCGATCGAGCCGACCTGCCACACCCAGTAGCCGGCGATGAGTTCCTTGGTTTCGGCGAACGGGCCGTCGATCACGGTGCGCTCGTTGCCGGAGAAGTGCACGCGCTTGCCGCGCGAGCTCGGATGCAGGCCTTCGCCCGCGAGCATCACGCCGGCTTTCACCAGTTCCTCGTTGAAGCGGCCCATCGCGGCCAGCAATTCGGTGTCGGGCATCGCGCCCGCTTCGGAAGAGGCCGTGGCCTTGACGATCACCATGACGCGCATTGTCGTTGCTCCTTTGACGTGGGAAAGAGGCGTCCGTTTGCGGCCCGTCGTACCGACGTCGAAACGAACGCTTGCGTCACTGCGACGTGCGAGCGGCGCAGGAATCGACATCGCATATGAAATATTTTGGGTGGTAGCTGATGGTCAGGACGGTTTCCGCACGCCACCGCCGATGCGCTGCGGCCCGAAGCCGAAGCCCGCGATCACCCTCACGCCCCCATCGGCTCGGCGGTAACGGAGCCGGCCCGCAACGCGGTCCGGCTCAAGCCGCCTTCACATTCCGGTCGAGCACACTCCGAATCCGCGCCGCGAGCTCATCGCGGCGGTACGGCTTGCCGAGCAGCATCACACCGGGATCGAGCCGCCCCGAATGGAAAATTTCGTCGCGCGTATAGCCGGACGTGAACAGCACGGGCAGCGGCGGCGTGCGCTGCGCCGCACGGCGCGCCAGTTCGCCGCCCTTGATGTGCCCCGGCATGATCACGTCGGTGAACAGCAGGTCGATCGGCGTGCCGCTGTCGAGTATCCGCAGCGCGGCTTCGCCGTCCGACGCGCTGAGCACCTTGTAGCCGAGCTGCGCGAGCATGTCGACGACGGTGAGCCGGACGTCCGCGTCGTCCTCGACGATCAGGATGGTTTCCCGCCCGCGCACGGGATCGGGCCGCGGCGCGCACGCCGGTTCCTCGGCCAACGCATCGTGACAGCGCGGGAACGTCAGCCGCACGGTGGTGCCCTGGCCCGGCGCGCTGTCGATCGACGTATGGCCGCCGCTTTGCTTGACGAAGCCGAACACCATGCTGAGCCCGAGCCCCGTGCCTTCGCCGTCGGGCTTGGTCGTGAAGAACGGTTCGAACACGCGTTCGAGCACGTCCGGCGTCATGCCGCTGCCCGTATCGGTGATCTCGAAGGTCACGTATTCGCCGGGCGGCAGCGGCGTGCGCCGGGCGCCGACGGCAGTCGTGTCGTTGTAGGCCGCGATCGTCAGCGTACCGTCGCCGCGCATCGCGTCGCGCGCATTGATCGCGAGGTTCAGCAGCGCGTTTTCCAGCTGGTGGCGATCGGCGAGCACGTTGCCGACGTCGGGCGCCAGCGCGGCCACGACGCGCACGGTTTCGCCGAGTGCGCGGTGCAGCATCTCGCTCATGCCGTCGATCAGCTTGCGCGGGTTCAGCACCGTCGGCGACAGCGGCTGACGCCGAGCGAACGCCAGCAGGTGCGACGCCAGCTGCGCGCCGCGCCGCACCGCGTTGTTCGCGCTCTCGATCCGCGGCTGCGCGCTCGCCCGCTCGCCGAGTTCGACCGCCAGCACCTGCAGATTGCCGCTGATCACCTGCAGCACGTTGTTGAAGTCGTGCGCGATGCCGCCGGTCAGGCTGCCGATCGCCTCCATCTTCTGCGCGTGACGCAGCTGCTCCTCGATGGCCGCGCGCTCGGCGAGCGCGTCGGCGACGCGTTGTTCGAGCGTTTCGGTCAGCCGGCGCAGCGCGTCGTTCGACGCTTGCAGCGCGGCTTCCGCGTGTGCGCGTTGACGGGTGGCGAGCACGCGCTCGGTCGTCTCGATCACGACGGCGAGCACGCCGCCCGGCGCGCCGTCGTCGTCGGCGAGCGGGCTGTAGTGGAGGTCCATCCACACGTCTTCGGGCCGGCCGTGGCGCAGCAGCACGAGTTCCTTGTCGCGATAGGACAGCGTGCCGCCCGCGAGGCAGGTATTCATCACGTTGCGGTTGAAATCGGCGACTTCGGGCCAGCCGAGTTCGACCGGCTTGCCGAGCAGATACGGATGGCGGCCGCCGGAGAATGCGGCGTACGCATCGTTGTAGATCATGTAGCCGGGCCGGCCCCACAGCATCACCAGCGGCAGCGGCGACGCGAGCACGGTGCGCACGGCGGCGATCAGGCTCGCCGACCATTGCTCGATCGGCCCGAGCCCGGCCTCCGACCAGTCGAAGGCGGCGATGCGCCGGGCCATTTCACCTTCCCAGCCCGGACAACCGTGGTGTTGTGCGAACAACTCGACACGCATGAAAACGCTCCGAAAAAGACATCGCGGTAACGTGGCCGCGTCCGGGGACGGCGAGTTGGCAAGCGGGTCCATTCTAGTGCAGATCGACGGCCCGGCGGCGTTCCTGGCCGCCTGCCAAGCTGGTATGCTGACCAGCGTTACGTTCGTGCGGAGGGCGCCATGGCAGCGAAGGAAGTGTCGAAGAAGAAGTATCTGAAGATTCTGAACAAGCGTCTGCGGGCCGAGCCGGAGGCGCCGGCCGGTGCATCGTTCGTGTTCTTTCCGCTCGGCGCGAAGGCCAAGCATGCGACCGGCGTGGTGTCGGGCGAGCCGCACACCAAGCGCGAACTGGCCGTGCTGGCCGCCGTGCAGAGCAAGGCGGCCGACGAATTCGTCGTCACCGGCGCCTGAACGGCGGCCGTCGCCGCGCCGCGCTGTGCACTACGCGGCGGCAGCCTCGCAATGCGCGATGACGCCGGCGATCACGCGCTGAACGTCGCGCGTGATCGCCGGGCCGTGCATCGGCAGCACGATGTCGATATCGTGCGCCTGGACGCGGCGCAGCGCGCTCGCGAGATGCGCGAGCGACGGCAGGTAGTCGGCGCGGGCGATCGCGTCGAGGATCGCCGGCAGCGGATCGTCGGCGTCCTGCGTGCCGAAGCGCATCAGGATGTCCGACGACAGCAGCGCTTTGTACGCCGGCAGATAGACGACGAGCGCGTCCCACTGATGGACGTGCTTCGTGAACACCGGCACGACGTCGATGCCGGACAGCGTCGTCGGCTCGCCGTCCTGCAACGGTACGGCGCGCACGCCGAACACGTCGGCCAGCCCCCACGCGCACATCGGATGCGCGTAGGCGACGAGCGCCGGGTTGGCTGCGAGGAAGTCGGGCAACGCGCCCATCTCGTCGGCCTCGAAATGCGGGACGATCACGTTGCTGACCATCGACGGCGCAATGCCGACCGCGTCGAGCGCCGCGCTCAGTTGCGTGAAATTGGCGCGCGTGCCGGTTTCGACGCACAGCACGTCGCCGTGCGGCGAGCGTATGAAGAACTGGCTGAAGCCGAGGTTCAGCGTGTCGACGTAGGTGGTGGCGCGAAACAGGCCGTCGCGGACGGCGTCGATTCGGGAGGCGCTCATCGGGATCCTCGCGCAGGCAATGGGGCGGGAAGCGCGCCGCGCGTACCGCATCATGCTGCGATGCGGCAGGCGGCGCCGGTCGATCTCCGGCCCAGTCTAGCAGCGCAACTTCTCCCCGCGAACCGGGGCGATCCCGCGCCCGCGCGCGTCAGTTCTTCAGCTTGTAGCCGGTGCGGAACATCCACGCGACGATCGCGAGCAGGATCGCCAGGAACAGCGAGGTCGCCGCGAGGCTGATCCACACGTGCACGTCGGCCAGCCCGTAGAACGACCAGCGGAAGCCGCTGATCAAATAGACGATCGGGTTGAACAGCGTGACCACGCGCCACACGGGCGGCAGCATGTCCACCGAATAGAAGCTGCCGCCGAGAAACGTGAGCGGCGTGATGATCAGCAGCGGCACGAGCTGTAGCTTCTCGAAGCTGTCGGCCCAGATCCCGATCACGAACCCGAACAGGCTGAACGTGATGGACGTCAGCACGAGGAACAGCACCATCCAGAACGGATGCAGGATGTGCAACGGCACGAACAGGCCGGCCGTCGCGAGAATGATCAGCCCGAGCAGCATCGACTTCGACGCGGCCGCGCCCACGTACGCGATCACGATCTCCCAGTACGACACGGGCGCGGACAGCACCTCGTAGATCGTGCCCGTGAAGCGCGGGAAGTAGATGCCGAACGACGCGTTCGAGATGCTCTGCGACAGCAGCGACAGCATCACGAGGCCGGGCACGATGAACGATCCGTAGCCGATCCCGTTCACGTCGCTGATGCGCGAGCCGATCGCCGAGCCGAACACGACGAAGTACAGCGACGTCGAGATCACCGGCGCGATGATGCTCTGCATCAGCGTGCGTCGCGTGCGGGCCATTTCGGCGCGGTAGATCGCGCGGATCGCCTGCAGGTTCATGTTGGTCATGTGCGTTACGCCCCTTGTGCGCCGTTGCGGCGATTGTCGATCAGGCTCACGAAGATGTCCTCGAGCGAGCTCTGCGTCGTATGCAGATCGCGAAAACCGATGCCGGCCGCGCCGAGCGCGGCGATCAGCTTGGCGATGCCCGCGTCGTCGCGCTGCGAGTCGTAGGTGTAGACGAGCGCGGTGCCGTCGGCCGCGCGTTCGAGCCCGAACGCCGCCAGCTCGGCCGGCACCGCCGCGAGCGGCTGCTCCAGCTGCACGGTCAGCTGCTTCTTGCCGAGCTTGCGCATCAGTTCGTGCTTGTCTTCGACGAGCACGAGCTCGCCGCCGAGAATGATGCCGATGCGGTCGGCCATTTCCTCGGCTTCCTCGATGTAGTGGGTGGTCAGCAGGATCGTCACGCCGCTTTCGCGCAGCGAATCGACCAGCTTCCACATGTCGCGGCGCAGCTCGACGTCGACGCCGGCGGTCGGCTCGTCGAGGAACAGGATGCGCGGCTCGTGCGACAGCGCCTTCGCGATCATCACGCGGCGCTTCATGCCGCCCGACAGCGTCATCAGCTTGTTGTCGCGCTTGTCCCACAGCGACAGCGCCTTCAGCGTCTTCTCGATGTACGCGGGATCGGGCGCCTTGCCGAACAGGCCGCGGCTGAACGACACCGTCGCCCAGACGGTCTCGAACGCATCGGTCGTCAGTTCCTGCGGCACGAGCCCGATCATTTCGCGCGCCGCGCGGTAGTGATCGCGGATGTCGTGGCCGCCGACCGTCACGCGCCCTTCGGTCGGCGTGACGATGCCGCAGATCGAGCCGATCAGCGTGGTCTTGCCCGCGCCGTTCGGCCCGAGCAGCGCGAAGATCTCGCCGGGGCGGATGTCGAGGTTCACGTGCTTGAGCGCCTGGAAGCCGGACGCGTAAGTCTTGGAGAGGTCGGAAACGGAGAGGATCGGTTGCATGCTCACGGATGGCACGGCTGCTCGGGCCGACCCCGTGCGCCGCGCGAGCCCGGCGCCGCCGCTGCGACACGGCTGGCTGCGGGTGCGGCATGGCGAACGGGCGTCATGTCGAACGGCGTTGTGGTGCGGGATCGCAGGATCGCCATATTAGCAACCGGAAGATGGAAATGCATTTCGGCGCAAACGATATGCGATGCATGCACGGAATTCGCGCGAAATAGGCGCGCACTGCTCATCAATCAGGCGATTTATTTGAATCGGGTGAACAATGAGCGGTATTTTGCCGGAGCGTGCCGGGCCGGAGCGGTAAGCAGCACATGTACCGCCGAAGTATTTGTCTGAGCAAATAAATCGAAGGTCGTTTGAAAAATTGTGAAAGGCCCTGAGCGCGCTTGGATCGAGCCGTCCGGTTCGTTTGGAACTCTGCATCCATTTACTTGCGCGCAACGCCCGATCATAGTCTCGGCAAACGTCGCATCACGATAACGAATCCAGCGTACGTACGGAGACCAACCCATGAGACGCCTTTCCGAGGGCCCGGCCAAGCTGCCGTTCATCAGCTGTTCGCCTGACGCAGGCGCGACGCGAGTCGCCTGCCTGCGTTACCGCATCGCGTCGGCGCTGTAGCGACGCATCCCGATCCGTTTCGATTGTTCCGACGGCGCCGTGCCCGATGGCGGCGCTGCCGGCTTGCGCCTGCGTGTCGCCGCGACTCCGTGTTCGCTCGGACGAGCCGTGCGGCGCGCGCTGCGCGCATCGTCATGCGCCGCGCCCGATGTGCGCGGCGTGATACCAACCGGCGGGCCACGCAGCCCGACCGGACGAGACTCGTCGTACCTCAAAAGGAGGGGTTGATGCTTTGCATTCCTGAGTGGCGGAAAGCGATCCTGTCGTGTGCCGTGCTGGCGCTGCCGTTCGTCGCCGGCTGCGGCGGCGGTGACGACCCGGGGCCGATCAACGTGCCGCAGTGTTCGGGCAGCGCGTGCGGGCCGAGCGGCGCCGAAACGACGCCGCCCGTCGTGACGAAGCTGTGCCCGGATTCGCTCGACTACACGACCACCTACACCGGCGGCTCGGGCAGCGGCGAATACGTGAAGGTGAAGTTCGACACGACCAGGCTCACTTACCAGATGCAGTTCCTCGAATCGTCGGTGCCGACCTCGGCGGGGCAGGTCAACGACACGCGTGCGGGCCTGACGATCAGCGGCGCATTCCATCACCCGACCAACCTGCCGACCGCCGAGCAGAACCGCTGCGCGTTCGTGCTCGACAGCGGCGCGACGAGCGACGGTGCATATTCCGTGACGATCAATCGCGCCGATCCGCCGATGCTGTTCGTCGGCAACGGCGTGGTCGGCGGCGGCATTCCGGGTGCGACGATCGCGTTTCCGGGCATCGAGCTGCTGCCGGGGCTGTTCCTCGGCACCGTGCCGTCGCGTACGTTCGACTTCTATCCGTTCATCGGCTTCACCGACACCGAGACCGATTTCGCGAAAGTCGCGGGCAACTACAACGAGGTGGGCATCCATCTGTCGCCGCTCGGCGGCAACGCGCAGAGCACGGCCGGCCCGGTCGGCTGGGAGCCGGACGTCGTGAACTGGAACCAGACGCTCAATGCGGACGGCTCCTGCACGATCACGCCGAACAGCGACTACTCCTGCCAGACCACCGGCTCGCCGTGGACGCTGCGCAAGAACGCGGACGGATCGAACGACAACGTGTTCGTGAGCAATGCGGTGGCGAGCCAGTTCGGCACGCCGGTATACCCGCTCGCGGGGCAGGGCGCGTCGCTCGTGATCGCACCGAGCCAGGCGAAGGGCATCATGATCGTCGGCAAGCTCAACGGCGTGCGCGTGCCGGTCGTGATTCGCGTCGGCTACAACCACGTCGATGCCGGCAATCTGCTTGCGTCCGTCGCGGACCCCGAGGTCGGCATCTCGATGCTTTCGTCGACGACCGCGATCGCCGCGAATTCGCTGAAGGGCGGCTACATCGGCGCGACGAGCGCATCCGCATGCGGTGTCGTGACGTCGACCGGGCAGGCGAACGCGCTGGCGGTGGGCGGGCCGAGCCTGGACGTGAGCGTC
Organism: Burkholderia sp. MBR-1; assembly: GCF_013822785.1. Classification (NCBI taxonomy): domain Bacteria; kingdom Pseudomonadati; phylum Pseudomonadota; class Betaproteobacteria; order Burkholderiales; family Burkholderiaceae; genus Burkholderia; species Burkholderia sp. MBR-1. The sequence continues at coordinate 1,556,529 of NZ_CP053610.1, read as the reverse complement.
CCGCACCCCGACCTGCCGGGCACGTTCATGAACGGCGCGTTCTATTCGGCGGCCGGCAGTTGCAACGACGGCACCGCCGTGTCGACGATGGCGGCGAACTACACGTCGACGCTGTTCCAGGGCGCCACCGCGGCGTTCATCGATCCGCAGACTTCGTCGGTCACCTCGCAGTTCGCGCTCGACTACACGCAGGCCACGCCGGGCAAGATCAAGGTGACGGTCGCCCAGGACTTCAACGCGAAGGGCGCGAACGGCAACGTGGCGATCTTCGCCAAGGGCGACACGGGCTGGCTCGTGACGGCGGGCAACGTCTACGCGATGGTGGTCAACAACAGCAAGGTCAACCCGTTCTTCACGGTCGGCGCGTTCGTTCAGTAACGGCGCATCGAACACGGAACCCCGGCGGCGCACGCAGCGCCGCCGGCGAACAAAATTTCAAGAGGATTCCTATGAACGTGAAGCATTGGATGGTGGCGGCGTCGCTCGCGCCGCTGGTGGCCGCGTGCGGCGGCGACGGCGACCCGCCGGCCGTCAGCCCCGTGCGGCTGTGTCCGCAGACGATCGACTACAACACGGCCTTCGTCGGCGGCTCCGGCTCGGGCGAGCTCGTGAAGGTGCAGCTCGACACCACGAAGATGACGTACCGCGTGACCTACCTCGCGTCGCCGGTCCCGACCACGACCGGCACGGTCCAGCCGACGCGCGACGCGGCGCCGGCCAACGTGGTCGACGGCACGCTGGTCGACGAGACGGGGCTGCCGACGGTGAAGCTGAACCAGTGCACGTTCCGGATGCAGAACGCGAGCCTCGACCCGACCCGGCCGGCCCGCCTGTTCCTCGGCGAAGGCGTGCTCGGCGGCGCGATTCCCGGCGCGACGATCCAGTTCGACGGCGTGATCGGCGTCGGCAAGATCTCGAAGACGACGTTCCCGTACTACCCGTTCATCAGCTTCTCGTCGCTCGAAACCGATCTGTCGAAGATCGCCGGCACCTACAACCAGCTCGGCTATCACCAGGTGCCGTCGCAGAGCTTCGCGCCGGTGGCACTCGACCAGCAGGTGACGATCCACGCGGACGGCAGCTACGTCGAAACCGACAACTTCGGCAAGAAGAACGGCGGGCAGCCGCTGGCGTCGAGCGCGACCGTGAACCAGCCGTTCACGCTGCGCGCCGACGCGCCGGCCTTCCAGTCGCTCAACTACCAGCCGCAGATTGCGCCCACGCTCGCGGCCGTCGATCCGGCGAAGGCCGGCAAGGGCATTCTGATCGTCGGCAAGCTGCGCAATCAGCTCGTGCCGATCTTCATCCGGACCGGCGCGGCGAATGCGGACCTCACGCAGGGCCCGCCGAGCGCCGACGACGAATCGGGCATCTCGTTCCTGAGCCCGCAGACGGCCATCGCGCCAGGCTCGCAGAACGGCGAGTACACGGGTGTCGACAGCGCGTTCAACTATCGCGCCACCGCGCTCGTCGGCGCGCAGGCGACGCTGCTCGATCCGTTCAATGCGTCGCAGGCCGCACTCGCGCGCGCGCTGAACCTCGACTTCACGCAGCAGGTGCCGGGCGTCGTGACGACCGTGCATGCGGACGCGGCGTCGGGGCCGGCGACCGGCAAGTTCGTGTTCACCGGCGGCGTGTTCGGGTTCCTCGACATGGCCGATGCAAGCAATCCGTACTTCACGGTCGGCGCGTTCGTGCAGTGACCGCGCGCAGCGACACGGCGGCGCTGCGCAGGTGCGCGGCGCCCGGACAGAACAGGGGAGACTTCATGAAGAAGGTGATTGCCGCGGGTGTCGTCGCATGCATGTCGACGCTCGCATCGGCGCAGCAGGCGGGTGACAACGTCGCGACGCTGGGCTGGCTGCACATCATGCCGCAGGATTCGACCAACGGGCTGACGACCAATCTCGCCAACATGCCGATCAACGGGCCGCTGCGGCTGCCCGGCTCGTTCACGTCGCCGGGCACCAGCCTGACGGTGAACAACGCCGATACGGTCGGCCTCACGCTCACGCACTTTTTCACCGACCACATCGCGGTGACCTCGGTACTCGGCGTGCCGCCCGAATTCACGCTGACCGGGCACGGCGTGATCCGGCCGCCGGGGCCGTCCGGCGCGCTCGGCTCGGTCGACATGGACAAGACGTCGAACCAGCCGGCCGTGAAGAACGCGCGGCAATGGAGTCCGACCGTCATTCTTCAGTACTACTTCAATGCGCCGACCGCGAAGTTTCGTCCGTTCGTCGGGATCGGCGTCGCGTACAGCTGGTTCAGCAACATCGAGCTGAACGGCAACTTCGCGAGGGACATCAACGAGAACCTCGGCAGCGTGCTGGCGGCCGGGGCCGGCAAGCCGGGACCGACGTCGGTGGAGGGCAAGGCGTCGTCGTCGTTTACGCCCGTCTACAACATCGGCGCGAGCTACGCGATTGACAAGCACTGGGGGCTGACGGCAACGCTGACCTACATGCCGCTGAAGACTTACTCGTCGCTCGTGATCAAGGCGGCCGACGGCTCGACGCTCGCCACCACGCGCACCAGGCTGAAGGCCGATCCGCTGATTACGTTCGTCGGGATTTCCTACAAGTTCTGAGCCGCGCGGCGCGCCCGGTGCGCGCCGTGCGGCTTCCTGCGACGGGCCGGCCGTTCGCTTCGTCCGGGCCGTCGCGTTTCCGGCGGCATGCCGCCATTTGTGAAGAGAGGGGGCAGTTCAAATGAGCATTCGTCAAATCGCATCGCTTGTTGCTGCAGTGGCATTCACCGCGGCTGCGGCCGCGCCCGCGTTCGCGGTGACCGTATCGCGCGCGGACGGCCAGCCGATGAACCCCAACGGCGAACCGTTCTCCGCGTCCGGGCTCACGACGCTCAGCAAGGGGTCGATCAATGCGGCATGCAACGCGACGTTCAACGGCACGATCACGTCGACCGGCATCGTCAACATCACGTCGACGACCTTCACGGGCGGCGCCACCTGCGGGCTGATCAGCGGCAGCGCGACGAGTGCGTCGCCGTGGACCGGCCAGGCCGACAGTCCGACCCAACTGTCGATCAACAACGCGAAGGTGACCGTCACGCTGCTCGGCACCTGCGGGCCGAGCAAGGTCGTGACCGCGTGGAGCGATCCGAACTCGTCGCTGACGTTCAACAACGCGGTGCTGACGCCGGACTGCAAGGTCAGCGGCACGGTCGTCACGTCGCCGAAGTTCCACGTGCAGTAAGCATCGCGCGATCGCGACCGCACGCCTGCCGGTTACGAGGGCCGTGAGAGGATGCGCGGCGGGCGTCGCGGTTTCGCGGGACTGGGCGTGGCCGCTCGGACCAGCGCGGATCGACGCGGCAGCGAGGCAGGCGGTGCGGCTCATCGCGCCGCCTGCGCTTGACGGGACCGCTCGACCGGCCCACTACATAACAACCATTCCGATTCGCCGGAACTCCTTCGGACCACCCATGCTCACCGACCCAGCGAAGTATGGCGATGCCCGCGGTGCGACGCCTGACCGGCTGCGCACGGCCGCGTGGCTGCAGTATCTGATCGAACGTCTACAGGTGCCGGCCGGTGCCGAGGCCGACGCGGCCGCTGCGGCCGCTGCTTCGTCGACGGACTCGCGCGATGCGCGCGTGCGCGCCGGCGCAGCGCTTTCCGATGAGGCGATCGCCGTCCTGCACGAGGTCGCGCCGTGGCTGGCGACGGATGGCGGCGGTTGCGCATGCGACGCGGGCGACGCGCTCGAAGCATGCGTGCACGTGCCCGACGCGCAGCAGTTGGCGCATGCGGAGCGTCGCTGCCCCGGTTCGCGCGTGGCGTTCGAAGCCGCTCACGGATTCGTCGCTGCGTGGACCTTCGACGATCCCGACGATGGCTGGGCCGCACTCGAGCGGATTGCCAGCGGCGTCGCCCTCGATGACGGCAGCGGCGAACGCGCACCGCATGAAGCCGAAGCAGACGGCGAAGCACCGCCTGCGAAGAACCCGAGAGAACGCCGCGTGGCGGTCGCCGCGGGCGGCATGGACGCGTCGGCCGGCCCCGACGCGATCATCGACGCGCTCGTGCTGCGCGTGTGCGGGCCGCGTGACGCGGCGGCCCGCATCGACGAGATGGCCGCGCTCGCGACGTACTGCGCGGCGCTCGCCGCAGGCACGCGGATGTCGCTGGCCGCATACGGCGGCCGGCACAATCTCGTCGCGCGCGCGATCCGCGAACGGCGCGGCGATCTCGCCTCGGTGTCCGGACTGCTCGCGGCGGTGTCGGTGTGCCGGCTCGAACGGCTCGTCGGCGCGGGCAGCTTCTGGGCGTATTACCTGCTGGCCGGCGTCGTGATCGCGGCGCCCGACACGGTGCGCGCATACGCGCGCCGCTTCTACGGCGATGCATGGCAGAGCTGGCTCGATCAGACGCTCGCATGGCCGGCGATCGGCCGCTTCGGTGCGAAGGAAGAGGTCGCATTCGACCGCTTGCGCGGCGCGATGAGCCTGACGTCGCGTGCGAACCCGATCGTGCGCGCGAAACGCGTACGCTCGCGAGCGACCGCGATCACGCGCTTCAATGCGGGCGGCAGCGACGCCCAATGAAAAACGGCTCGCGGCGAGAACGCCGCGAGCCGTGCACGCTGTCGTCGCGCGCGGACGCGCCTACGCCGTCTCCGGTTGCCGCACCGCTTTCGCGACGTTGCGCGCCGGCGCGCCGTTCGCGACGTAGTACGCGACGTTCGCACGCGCGAGCGGCTGACGCCCGCGAATCCGGTCGGCGATCTTCTCCGCGATCATGATCGTCGGCGCGTTCAGGTTGCCGGTCGTGATGATCGGCATGATCGACGCGTCGACGACCCGCAGCCCGTCCAGCCCATGCACGCGGCCTTCGTCGTCGACCACGGCCATGTCGTCGTAGCCCATCTTGCACGAGCACGACGGATGGAACGCGGTCTCGGCGCGCGCGCGCACGAACGTATCGAGTTCCTTGTCGGAGCGGCAGTCGGCGCCCGGGTTCAACTCGCGGCCGCGATAGCGGTCGAGCGCCGGTTGCCGCATGATCTCGCGCGTCGCGCGGATCGCATCGCGGAATTCGCGCCAGTCGAGCGCTTCGGCCATGTAGTTGAACAGGATGCTCGGATGGTCGTTCGGGTCGCGCGAGCGCAGCTTCACGCGGCCCCGGCTCGGCGAGCGCATCGAGCCGACGTGCGCCTGGAAGCCGTGCATCTCGATCGCGTTCGAGCCGTTGTAGTTGATCGCGACGGGCAGGAAGTGATACTGGATGTTCGGCCAGGGATCGTCGTCGCGCGTGCGGATGAAGCCGCCGGCCTCGAAATGGTTGCTCGCGCCAAGGCCCGTGCCGTTCAGCATCCATTCGAGCCCGATCTTCGGTTGGTTCCACCACTTGAGCGCCGGATACAGCGAGACGGGCTCCTTGCATTCGTACTGGATGTACATCTCCAGGTGATCCTGCAGGTTCTGGCCGACCCCCGGCAGGTCCAGCACGATCGGGATGTCGAGCTCCTTCAGCCATGCACCGGGGCCGACGCCCGAGCGCTGCAGCAGTTGCGGCGACGCGATCGCGCCGCTGCACACGAGCACCTCGCGGCGCGCATGCGCGGTCGCGCGCTCGCTGCCGCGCAGGTATGCGACGCCCGACGCGCGCTTGCCGTCGAACAGGATGCGGTCGGCCAGCGCGTGCGTGACGATCTCGAGGTTGGGGCGCGTCTTCGCCTGGTCGAGGTAGCCGCGCGCGGTGCTCGCGCGGCGGCCCTTCGGCGTGACGGTGCGGTCCATCGGACCGAAGCCTTCCTGCTGATAGCCGTTGAGGTCGTCGGTGCGCGGATAGCCGGCCTGCACGCCGGCCTCGACCATCGCTTCGAACAGCGGGTTCGCGCCCGGCTTGCTGGTCGTGACCGACACGGGGCCGTCGCCGCCGTGGTAATCGTTCGGGCCGACGTCGCGCGTCTCGGCCTTCCGGAAGTACGGCAGGCAATCGAGATAGGTCCAGCGCTCGAGGCCCTGGTGCGTCGACCAGTTGTCGTAGTCGAGCGCGTTGCCGCGGATGTAGCACATCCCGTTGATCAGCGATGAGCCGCCGAGCCCCTTGCCGCGGCCGCATTCCATGCGGCGGTTGTCCATGTGCGGCTCGGGGTCGGTTTCGTACGCCCAGTTGTAGCGGCGGCCCTGCAGCGGATAGGCGAGCGCCGCCGGCATCTGCGTACGGAAGTCGAAGCGGTAGTCGGGGCCACCGGCTTCGAGCAGCAGCACCGTGACGTTCGGATCTTCCGTCAGGCGCGTCGCGAGCACGTTGCCCGCGGAACCGGCGCCGCAGATGATGTAGTCGTATTCGCGTGTCGTCATGACGGGATATCTCCTATCGTTCTCAAAACACCGGGTTGTAGCGGCCGAGTTCGACCTGTACCGATTTGATCCGAGTGTAGTGTTCGAGCGTCGTGATGCCGTTCTCGCGCCCGACACCGGATTGCTTGTATCCGCCAACCGGCATCTCGGCCGGCGATTCGCCCCACGTGTTGATCCAGCAGATGCCGGCTTCGAGGCGATGGATCGTGCGATGCGCGCGCGACAGGTTCTCCGTGACGACGCCGGCCGCGAGGCCGTAGTGCGTGTCGTTCGCGCGCGCGATCACTTCGTCCTCCGATTCGAAATCGAGGATGCTCATCACCGGCCCGAAGATTTCCTCGCGCACGATCTTCATGTCGTCGCGGCAGTCGCCGAATACCGTCGGCGCGACGTACTGGCCGTTCGTGAAATGGCCGTCGGTGAGCCGCGAGCCGCCGGCCAGCAGCTTCGCGCCTTCCGCCTTGCCGCTGGCGATGAAGCCGAGCACCTTGTCGAGCTGCGCGGCCGACACGAGCGGGCCGAAGTTGGTGTCGGCATCGGTCGGCTTGCCCACGCGGATCCGCTTCACGCGTTCGAGCACCTTGGCGGTGAACGCGTCCTTGATCGAGCGCTGCACGAACACGCGCGTGCCGTTGGTGCAGACCTGGCCCGAGCTGAAGAAGTTGGCGGTCACCGCGATGTCGGCCGCGCGATCGAGGTCGGCATCGTCGAACACGATCAGCGGCGACTTGCCGCCGAGCTCCATCGTCACTTCCTTCAGCGACGACGCGCCGGCCAGCGACATCACCTTCTTGCCCGTCTCGACGCCGCCCGTGAACGACACCTTCGCGATGTCCGGGTGACCGGTCAGCAGCGCACCGACCGAGCCGTCGCCCTGCACGACGTTGAACACGCCGGCCGGCACGCCGGCTTCCGTATAGATCTCGGCGAGCTTCAGCGCGGTGAGCGGCGTGACCTCGCTCGGCTTGAACACCATCGCGTTGCCGGCCGCGAGCGCGGGCGCCGTCTTCCAGCATGCGATCTGGATCGGGTAGTTCCATGCGCCGATGCCCGCGCACACGCCGAGCGGCTCGCGGCGCGTGTAGACGAACGACTCGGCGCGCAACGGCACCTGCAGCCCTTCGATCGCGGTCGCGAGGCCCGCGTAGTACTCGATCACGTCCGCGCCGGTGACGATGTCGACCGCGAGCGTCTCGCCGATCGGCTTGCCGGTGTCGCGCGTCTCGATCGCCGCGAGTTCGTCGTTGCGCTCGCGCAGCAGATCGACCGCGCGGCGCAGGATGCGCGAGCGCTGCATCGCGGTCAGCGCCGCCCATTCGCGCTGCCCTTGCTGCGCCGAGGCGACCGCGCGGTCGACGTCGGCCGCGCTCGCTTGCTGCACCTGCGCGAGCAGCTCGCCGGTGGCGGGATCGAAGGTGTCGAAAGTCTTGCCGCTGGTGGCGTCGACATAAGCGCCGCCGATGTACAGGCGCTGCAAACCGTATACGGACATGAGGATCTCCAGGTTGGCGACTGCGCGACGCGTCACGCGGACGCGAGCAGCAGGTCGATGTAATCGTGGGCGAGCTTCAAGGCCGCCCGGGTGTCGATCGGGCCGCCGGCGAGCGCGCCGCGCAGCCACAGGCCGTCGATCAGCGCGGCGAGGCCGCTGGCCGCTTCGCGCGCCTTCGCGCGCGGCAGGCGCTTCGCGAATTCGGCGCACAGGTTCGAGTGCAGGCGCCGCGTGTTGACGTGCTGCAGGCGCTTGAGCCTCGGCTCGTGCATGCTCTGCGACCAGAACGCGAGCCAGGTCTTCATCACCGGCGCGCTGACCTGCGTGTCGTCGAAGTTGGCGGCGACGATCGCGCGCAGCCTTGCGCGCGGATCCTTGCGCGCGGCGACGCGGCGGCGCGTGGTGGCCGCCCACAGATCGCGCAGCACGTGCCGCATCGTGGCTTCGAGCAGGCCGTCCTTGTCGCCGAAGTAGTGACTGACGATGCCCGTCGAGATCTTCGCGCGCTGCGCGACCGACGCGAGCGTCGTGCCGGGCAGGCCGGCTTCGTCGATCGAGCGCAGCGTCGCGTCGATCAGCTGCGCGCGACGGATCTCCCGCATTCCGACTTTCGGCATCGCGCACTCCTTCGCCCCGGACGGGCCGTTCGTGGAAGTCGAGAGCTTATCGGTTTTTTATTGATCGTTCAATCAACAAAAAATCGGGTCCGACGATGTGCGGCGGGGATGCCGTGCGGCGGGCGCGGCGCCGGCTCGGGCTTCGCGCGGCCGATGTCGGCACCGTTCAAACACCTGTCGCGTTTGAGACATCGGCGCCCCGGTCTCGGGGACTACTCTCGAACAGCACGTTGCAGGTGCGCCGCAGTCGTGCGGCGGCCCGCAGCGCGAACCAACGAGACATGGAGACAATACGATGAGCAGCAATCGAGGTGTCGTCTATCTTGGGCCGGGCAAGGTCGAGGTGCAGAAGATCGATTATCCGAAGATGGTCGATCCGACCGGGCGCGCGATCGGCCACGGCGTGATCCTGAAAGTGGTGAGCACGAACATCTGCGGTTCCGACCAGCACATGGTGCGCGGCCGCACGACCGCGCCGGTCGGACTCGTGCTCGGTCACGAGATCACCGGCGAGGTGGTCGAGGTCGGCCCCGACGTCGAGACGCTGAAGATCGGCGATCTCGTGTCGGTGCCGTTCAACGTCGCGTGCGGACGCTGCGCGATGTGCAAGGACACCCATACGGGCGTGTGCCTGAACGTGAACCCGTCGCGTGCGGGCGGCGCGTACGGCTACGTCGACATGGGCGGCTGGATCGGCGGACAGGCCGAGTACGTGCTCGTGCCGTACGCCGACTTCAACCTGCTGAAATTCCCGGACCGCGATCAGGCGATGGCGAAGATCCGCGACCTGACCTGCCTGTCCGACATTCTGCCGACCGGCTACCACGGCGCGGTGAGCGCGGGCGTGAAGCCGGGCTCGACGGTCTATATCGCGGGCGCAGGCCCGGTCGGGATGGCGGCGGCCGCGTCGGCGCGGCTGCTCGGCGCGGCGGTCACGATCGTCGGCGACATGAACGCGGAACGCCTCGCCCATGCGCGCGCGATGGGCTTCGAGACGGTCGACCTGTCGAAGGACGCGTCGCTCGGCGAGCAGATCGCGCAGATTCTCGGCGTGCCGGAAATCGACTGCGCGGTCGACTGCGTCGGCTTCGAGGCGCACGGCCACGGCTCGTCGGGCAGTGCGGAGGAAGCGCCGGCGACGGTGCTGAACTCGCTGATGGAGATCACGCGGCCTGCCGGCGCGATCGGCATCCCGGGCCTCTACGTGACCGACGATCCGGGCGCGAAGGACAAGGCCGCGCAGCACGGCAGCCTGAGCATCCGCTTCGGCCTCGGCTGGGCGAAGTCGCATTCGTTCTTCACGGGTCAGACGCCGGTGCTGAAGTACAACCGCAACCTGATGCAGGCGATCCTGTTCGACCGGCTGCCGATCGCGAAGATCGTCAACGTCGAGGTGATCTCGCTCGATCAGGCGCCGGAAGGCTACAAGAAGTTCGACGGCGGCGCACCGCGCAAATTCGTGATCGACCCGCACGGCCTGCTCGCGGCCTGACGCGCGAACGGCTCACATGAAGCGGGCGGCGCCGGAGACGGCGCCGCCCGTTTTTCATTCCTCGACGACTCTCCCGACGCCTGCCTCGCTACCGGTCAGAACGAAGTCACCACCATCCCGACCGCGATCACGAACATCACGATCGTGGCGAGCCAGCCCAGCGCGCGCAGCCAGCCCTTGACGCTGAAGGCGCCCATGATGTCGGTGCGCGACGCGATCAACATCATCACGATCATCACGGGCACGGCGATCACGCCGTTGAGCACGGCGCTCCAGTAAAGCGCCTTGATCGCGTTGATGGACGTGAAATTGATGACCATCCCGATCAGCGTGGCGATCGCGATGGTGGCATAAAAGGCCTTGGCCTCCTGGACCTTCCGCGAAAACCCGACGGGCCAGTCGCGCGCCTCGCCTACGGCGTAGGCGGCCGAGCCTGCCAGCACCGGCACCGCGAGCAAGCCGGTCCCGACGATGCCGACGGTGAACAGCAGCGCCGCGAAGTGTCCCGCGATCGGCCGCAGTGCGAGCGCCGCCTGCGCCGAAGTCTGGATGTCCGTGATGCCGCCTGCGTTGAGTGTGGCGGCGGTGGTGGCGAGGATGGCGAGGGCGACCAGATTGGACAGGCCCATCCCGGTCACCGTGTCCATCTCGATGCGGTGCAGCGCCGTCGGCGCCTGTGCCGGCGCGCTGAAAAGGTCGCGGCGGGTCGGATGCGCGTGCATGTCCTCCACTTCCTCTTCCGACTGCCAGAAGAACAGATAGGGGCTGATGGTGGTGCCGAAGATCGCCACGACGAGCGTCAGGTAGGACGACGTCCAGCTCAGATGCGGAACGAACAAATGGCTCGCCAGACGCGCCCATTCGATATGCGCGATCGCGAGCACCGCGAAGTACGCGAACAGCGACAACGTGAACCATTTCAGCACGGCGACGTAGCGCGTGTACTGCAGCAGCAGCTGCATCGCGATGCAGATGGCCGAGAAAAGCAGCACGTACAGCCACTTCGGGCCGGGCAGCAGGAGCGCCATCGCATCGGCCATCGCGCCAAGATCGGCGCCGAGATTGATGATGTTGGCGATGAGCAGGAGCACGACGACCCATTGGAGCAGCCAGTCGGGATAGTGCCGGCGCAGCACGCCGGCGATGCCGTGGCCGGTGGTGCGCCCGATCCGGGCGCTGATCATCTGGATCGCGACCATCAGCGGATAGCTGAACAGCAACGTCCACGAAAGCCCGTAGCCGAACGCCGCGCCGGCCTGACTGTAGGTTGCGATGCCGCTCGGGTCGTCGTCCGATGCGCCGGTGATCAAGCCGGCGCCGAGAAAGCCGAACAGGCGCGGTTTGGACGGACCGACGACGGGGTCGCGCGTGGGTAGGGGATCGTTCTGTGAATTGCTGTCCATGGGACGAGGGTCTTTGCGCGAGGGCGGGAATTCGGGTGGGTGTCTACCGACGCGGGTTATGACGCGCGCCCGTTCCGTCAGACGCCCGCGAGGGTTGCGCCGTAAGCCGACCTGCCGTGCGGGATGAGCCGGTAGACGAGGCAGCCGATAGCGTATCGGATTCTGGCGAAGGAGGCATTCTCGTTCGCTCCGCGCGGCCGAGCGCGGGCGGTTGGTCGACCAGCGGCGGCGGGAGGCTTGCGAGCGGGGTCGTGACTATGCGGGGTTGGTCGGCGGGTGCGTGCGGCTGGCCGGGGCAGGCTTCGTCAGCGGCCACGGATGTTGTCCGGCGCCGACTGGAGCGGGGGCCACCGACGGCTCCGCTACCGACATCCGCGGCAACTGACGCGCAACCAGGTTCCTCGCTGCGCGGCCGTCAGTGTCCGCGGTACAGATAGGCCATTTCGGCGTCCGTTGCCCCGCGTCGCAGGTGGCGCGCGTGCCAGCTCACGCGACGGGTCGCATGCGTGCGCCGGGCCGGGACCCCGCCTTTCCAGTCGGCGACGCGGATGCCGCCTTGCGCGCGATCCGTGTCGCGAAGCGGCGGCACTTGCCGCGCGAGCGTCGCGGGCGCGCCTGCGCCCGCTCTCGCATTCGCCCTCGCGTGGCGGCTCGAGGCCGCACCACGCGGGCCGTCGACGGTGGCCGGCTGGCCGGCATCGGCGAGCGGGCCGGCCGCCGACGCCAGCGTCTCATCCCGACGAAACGCATAGACGGGTGCGGGCAGCACCGGCAACGCGGGCGTGTCGGCGACCTGCACGCCGGCGTCGGCCGCGCCGGTGCTCGTTGCGCCGTGGCCGCGACAGACCGGGTCGGCCCGGCACGTGCGGTCGAACGTCACGTAACCGCCGACAAGCAGGACCAGCGTCAACACGCTGAGCAACGGTGCGCTCGATGCGCGCGGCCGATGAATCGCCGCGTTGCGTACGGCGGCCGCGAAGCGCGACACCCATGTGGGTGCCGACGGCGCGCCGCGGTCGGGTGCGGCCGGATCGCCGCCGAGCCAGCGACCGAGCGGGGCGAACGGCCGGTTCCCCGTTCCGCACACGGGGCAGGTATCGCTGGCGCGGAATGCCATGAAGCCGCATTCCCGACAGCGCTGACTGACCGTCACGCGCGGCTGGACGCGCACATTCATCGCGCCGAGCAGCGTGTCGCGTGAGCGGATTCTCCGGCTGGGCAGGACTCGCATCGTCGTTGCTACCTCGTTTGTCGTTGCCGGTCGGCGAGCGTTCCGAGGGTCCGGATCGCATCCTCGACGGCGGGAGGCCACGGCCAGCGATGGCTGAGCCGGGTATGGCGTGCTTGAACTGGTCGGTCGACTGGAATGTCGCGTCGTCGTCGCGCGCGGTTTGCGACGCGTCGGTGCGGTGCTGGATCGCAATGCATTCGCGTGGCGTGGTGGTTCGGGACAAGCTGACCACGGCGCGCACATGCGGCGGTCGGCGGCTCGCTTTCGCACATGTAGAAGCCGCGCCGCGCGGTAGCAGGATTTACACGACGCGCGCCGCATGCGGACGGCTCAGTCGCGACGCGCGCGACATGGGAGAAATCACCGTACCGGATCGAGTTGGCGACCATTTGCGCGATCGCCGCATATCGCTTCATGCGTGGCCTCCGGCCGGGCGCGGCCGGCGCTGAAGAAAGAGTAGCAACGGCAACCGCCGCATTCAATCCCGCCCCAATCGCCAATGTTTCGCGGGCGATTCCGCTCCGCTGCATCGGTTCGGGAACCGGGCGTCCTGCGCAAGTCTCGTTCCCGCTGACGGGTCGGTACGGCGTCACGTTTTCCGCTGCCGAGCGGCGAGGTTGCTGAAGCCGAACGCGCGCGAATGCACATTCGAGGATCGTGTACGCGGCGCGCGATGCAGCCACCTGACACGCTCGCCGAAACGCACGCGCCGAAATCGTCAGCGCAAAAGAAAAGCGGCCATTGGGCCGCTTTCGTGATTGCAACGCTCGCGCCGCAGTCGGCGCCGGCGTCACGCATGGAGCGCATGCACCGGAAACATCGGCGCGGCCGCCGCCGCTGCGCCCTGCGCGAGCGGCGCCACCTGCTTGCGGCGCTCGCGCGTCGGCGCGACGCCGAACGCGTCGCGATAGCTCTTGCTGAAATGGCACGCCGACTGGAACCCGCACGCCATCGTGATGTGCATGATCGACATGTCGGTCTGCAACAGCAGCTCGCGTGCGCGGCGCAGCCGCAGCGTCAGGTAATAGTGGGTGGGCGTCATCCCGAGGTGCTCGCGGAACAGCCGCTGCAACTGCCGCTGCGACATGTTCGCGAGCCGCGCGAGCTCCTCGCGCGACAGCGGCTCCTCGATGTTGTTCTCCATCAGTGCGATCACTTCGAACAGCGACTTGTTCGCCGAGCCGAGCCGTGCGACGAGCGGCATCCGCTGCTGCGCGCTCGTGTCGCGCACGTGTTCGACGATGAACTGCTCGGCGATCTGCGTGACGCGCGCGGTGCCCACCCGTGCGGCGATCAGGTTCAGCATCATGTCGAGCGGCGCGACGCCGCCCGTGCAGGTGATGCGATCGCGGTCGATGACGAACAGCTCCTTCAGGAAGCGCGTGTCCGGAAACTCCTCCTTCAGCGCCGACATGTTCTCCCAGTGGATCGCGCACGCGTAGCCCGCGAGCAGCCCCGACTTCGCGAGCGCGTAGGTGCCCGTGCACAGGCTGCCGAGCGCGACGCCCGAGCGCGCGAAACGGCGCAGCGTCGACAGATGGTCGGGCGTGGTCGCGCGCTGCACGTCGACGCCGCCGCACACGAAGACGATATCGGGCAGCCCGACGCAATCGGCCGGCCCCGTGTCGACCGTGAGCCCGTTGCTGGCCGTCACCGGTCCGCCCTCCGGGCTGATCACCGACCAGCGGTAGAGCGGCTGGCCGCTCAGATAGTTCGCCATCCGAAGCACCTCGATCGCATTCGTGAACGCGATCATCGTGAAGTTCGGCAGGGGCATGAACGCGAAGTGAGACAGCGACGCTGTGCGGTCGGGCGACATGGGGAGCGTTCCTTGAATCTCTAATAGCTATGGGCCCGAGTGGCACGGATCGGGCTGCCGTATTGTGTGAGCCAGCGCAACAAGCGTGCCATACGGCTAAACCCTAGCTCCATACGTTGTCTGGGCGTCCGGCCGATATTGCACTGCACCGTAAGCGTGATGCGCTGCACCCCGCGCGCGCAGCGGCGGCACCGGCGAAGTGCTTGCGCACGAACGCAGCGCACGACGCCGCGCGCAGCGGCGCTTCGAAAAGCACGATCGGTCACTTGTGCAAAACGGACGCGCATGGCGGAAAAGGCAAAGAACGCGTCTAAATTCATCAATCCGCCGAAAATCCGAACGACAAGAATAGAGCCGTCGGCAGCCTTGCACTGGAAGCGCTGGAAACCCAGGTACGGCGGGCCTCGAGCTTCGGTTACACGCCCTTCATTCTTCGTCACGGACGCACTATGTCGAACACCCAGCCTTTCTTCTCGCAGCCCCTCGCCGAGCGCGACGCCCCGGTGCGCAGCGCCATCCTGAAGGAGCTCGAGCGCCAGCAGTCGCAGGTCGAGCTGATCGCGTCGGAAAACATCGTGTCGCGCGCCGTGCTGGAAGCGCAGGGTTCGGTGCTGACCAACAAGTATGCGGAAGGCTATCCGGGCAAGCGCTATTACGGCGGCTGCGAATTCGCCGATGAAATCGAGGCGCTCGCGATCGAGCGTGTGAAGCAGATCTTCAACGCCGGCTATGCGAACGTGCAGCCGCATTCGGGTGCGCAGGCGAACGGCTCGGTGATGCTCGCGCTCGCGAAGCCGGGCGACACGGTGCTCGGCATGTCGCTCGACGCCGGCGGCCACCTCACGCACGGCGCGAAGCCGGCGCTGTCGGGCAAGTGGTTCAACGCGGTGCAGTACGGCGTGAACCGCGACACGATGCGCATCGACTACGACCAGGTCGAGGAGCTCGCCCACCAGCACAAGCCGACGCTGCTCATCGCCGGCTTCTCCGCTTATCCGCGCGCGCTCGACTTCGCGCGCTTCCGCGCGATCGCCGACAGCGTCGGCGCGAAGCTGATGGTCGACATGGCGCACATCGCGGGCGTGATCGCGGCCGGTCGCCATGCGAACCCGGTCGAGCACGCGCACGTCGTCACGTCGACCACGCACAAGACGCTGCGCGGCCCGCGCGGCGGCTTCGTGCTGACCAACGACGAAGAGATCGCGAAGAAGATCAACTCGGCCGTGTTCCCCGGCCTGCAGGGCGGCCCGCTGATGCACGTGATCGCCGGCAAGGCCGTCGCGTTCGGCGAAGTGCTGCATGCCGACTTCAAGACCTACATCGACCGCGTGCTCGCGAACGCGCAGGCGCTCGGCGACGTGCTCAAGGCAGGCGGCGTCGATCTCGTCACCGGCGGCACCGACAACCACCTGCTGCTGGTCGACCTGCGCCCGAAGGGGCTGAAGGGCGCGCCGGTCGAGCAGGCGCTCGAGCGCGCGGGCATCACCTGCAACAAGAACGGCATTCCGTTCGACACCGAGAAGCCGACCGTCACGTCGGGCATCCGCCTCGGCACGCCGGCCGGCACGACGCGCGGCTTCGGCATGGCCGAGTTCCGCGAGATCGGCCGCCTGATTCTCGAAGTGTTCGACGCGCTGCGCGCGAATCCGGACGGCGACCACGCGACCGAGCAACGCGTGCGCCGCGAGATTTTCGCGCTTTGCGAGCGCTTCCCGATTTACTGACCGACGACCCCACACACGCAGAGACTAGAGCGAGAGGCAGATATGAGCACGCTGCATCAGGACAGCATCATCATCGACGGATTGAACATCTCGAAGTTCGAGAAGCCGGTGTTCGAAGACATGCGCCGCGGCGGCATCACCGCCGCGAACTGCACGGTATCGGTGTGGGAGAACTTCACCAAGACCGTCGACAACATCGGCGTGATGAAGAAGAAGATCCGCGACAACGGCGAGCTGCTGACGCTGGTGCGCACCACCGACGACATCTTCCGCGCGAAGCAGGAAGGCAAGACGGGCATCATCCTCGGCTTCCAGAACGCGCATGCGTTCGAGGACAACATCGGCTACATCGAGGCGTTCGCCGACATGGGCGTGCGCGTCGTGCAGCTTTGCTACAACACGCAGAACCTGGTCGGCACCGGCTGCTACGAGCGCGACGGCGGCCTGTCCGACTTCGGCCGCGAAGTGATCACGGAAATGAACCGCGTCGGCATCATGGTCGACCTGTCGCACGTGGGCGGCAACACGTCGTCGGAAGCGATCGCGTTCTCGAAGAAGCCGGTGTGCTATTCGCACTGCCTGCCGTCGGGCCTGAAAGAGCATCCGCGCAACAAGAGCGACGCGCAGCTCAAGGAGATCGCCGACGCCGGCGGCTTCGTCGGCGTGACGATGTTCGCGCCGTTCCTGAAGCGCGGGATCGAAGCGAACATCGACGACTACATCGAGGCGATCGAATACGTCGTGAACCTGATCGGCGAAGACGCGGTCGGCATCGGCACCGACTTCACGCAGGACTACGCGAAGGAATTCTTCGACATGCTGACGCACGACAAGGGCCGCTATCGCCAGCTGACGAACTTCGGCAAGGTGATCAACCCAGAAGGCATCCGCACGATCGGCGAATTCCCGAACCTGACCGCGGCGATGGAGCGCCACGGCTGGAAGGAGTCGCGCATCCGCAAGATCATGGGCGAGAACTGGGTGCGCGTGTTCAAGGACGTGTGGGGCGCGTAAGCGCACGCACGAACCGAACCGAGCCGAACCGCCCCAGCGATTCAACACCACTCAACACCACAAGAATCCGGCCGTGCCGGCGCGTCGCGCGCTGGCGCGCGGACGATATCGCGCCTGCGCCCGAGCCGCGCGGCGTTTTTCCTCACGGAGCCACCACGATGCAACCGCAACTGCCGATCAACGTCGATCCCGATACCGGCGTCTGGACCACCGACGCGCTGCCGATGCTGTACGTGCCGCGTCACTTCTTCACGAACAACCACGTCGCGGTCGAGGAAGCGCTCGGCGTCGAAGCGTATGCGCAGATTCTCTACAAGGCCGGCTACAAGTCCGCCTACCACTGGTGCGACAAGGAAGCGAAGCTGCACGGGCTGACCGGCATGGCCGTGTTCGAGCATTACCTGAAGCGCCTGTCGCAACGCGGCTGGGGCCTGTTCTCGATCATCGAAGCCGATCCGGCCAGCGCACGCGCGAAGATCGAGCTGCGCCACTCGTCGTTCGTGCTCCAGCAGCCGGAGAAGGAAGGCAAGCTCTGCTACATGTTCGCGGGCTGGTTCGCCGGCGCGATGGACTGGGTCAACGACACGACGCCGGAAGGCCAGGGTGCGCCGCGCGCGCAGTCGAAGGAAGTGCAGTGTGCGGCCGAGCACCACGATCACTGCGTCTTCGAAGTGTCCCCGATCGCCCACTGACGCACTGAAGCCGCCCAGCAACACCACAACACCCGCAATACGAGACATTCGAACGCCAGAGGTCGCCAGCGATGCGTTATCCCCACCTGTTCAAACCCATGCAGCTGAACCAGCTGACGCTGCGCAACCGGATCGTCAGCACCGCGCACGCGGAGGTGTATGCCGAGCCGGGCGGCCTGCCGGGCGACCGCTACATCCGCTACTACGAGGAGAAGGCCAAGGGCGGCGTCGGCCTCGCGATCTGCGGCGGCTCGAGCCCCGTGTCGATCGACAGCCCGCAGGGCTGGTGGAAGTCGGTGAACCTGTCGAACGACAAGATCATCGATCCGCTCACGCGGCTGGCCGACACGATGCACAAGCACGGCGCGAAGATCATGATCCAGGCGACGCACATGGGCCGCCGCTCGTCGTTCCACGGCGAGCACTGGCCGCATCTGATGTCGCCGTCGGGCGTGCGCGAGCCGGTGCACCGCGGCAACGCGAAGATCATCGAGATCGAGGAAATCCGCCGCATCATCGGCGATTTCGCGGCGGCCGCGAAGCGCGTGAAGGCGGCCGGCATGGACGGCATCGAGATCTCGGCGGCGCACCAGCATCTGATCGACCAGTTCTGGAGCAAGCGCTCGAACCATCGCACCGACGAATGGGGCGGCAGCCTCGAGAACCGTCTGCGCTTCGGCATCGAAGTGCTGACGGCCGTGCGCGAGGCGGTGGGCAAGGACTTCTGCGTCGGGCTGCGCATGTGCGGCGACGAATTCCACGAAGATGGCCTCGATCACGAAGCACTGAAGGAAATCGCGCAGGCGATGTCCGAAACTGGCCTGATCGACTACCTGAGCGTGGTCGGCTCGGGCGGCGACACGCACAACACGATCGCGAACTGCATGCCGCCGATGGCGCTGCCGCCGGAGCCGTTCGTGCATCTCGCGGCCGGCATCAAGTCGGTCGTGAAGATCCCGGTCATGCACGCGCAGAGCATCCGCGATGCGGGCCAGGCCGAGCGCCTGCTCGCGAACGGGATGATCGACCTGGTCGGCATGACGCGCGCGCAGATCGCCGATCCGCACATGGTGATCAAGATCCGCGACGGCCGCGAGGACGAAATCAAGCAATGCGTCGGCGCGAACTACTGCATCGACCGCCAGTACAACGGCCTCGACGTGCTGTGCATCCAGAACGCGGCCACCTCGCGCGAAGCGACGATGCCGCACATCATCGAGAAATCGCGCGGCCCGAAGCGCAAGGTCGTCGTGGTCGGCGCGGGCCCGGCCGGGCTCGAGGCCGCGCGCGTCGCGAAGCTGCGCGGCCATGACGTCGTGCTGTTCGAGAAGAACGCCGAGGTGGGCGGCCAGGTGATGATCGCGGCGAAGGCGCCGCAGCGCGAGCAGATGTCGGGGATCATCCGCTGGTTCGACATGGAAACGAAGCGGCTGGGCGTCGACCGGCGTCTGGGCGTCGCTGCCGACGAGAAGATGATCATGGCCGAGAAGCCGGACATCGTCGTGCTCGCGACGGGCGGCTCGAGCTTCACGTGGCAGGTGCCGGCGTGGGGCGTCGCCGAAGGGCTGGCGGTCAGCTCGTGGGACATCCTGACCGGCAAGGTCGAGCCGAAGCAGAACGTGCTGCTGTTCGACGGCGTGAGCACGCATGCGGGCGCGGGCGTCGCCGACTTCATGGCGAGCCGCGGCTCGAAGGTCGAGGTCGTCACGCCCGACGTGAAGGTGGCCGACGACTGCGGCGGCACGACGTTCCCGATCTTCTATCGGCGCCTGTACGCGCTCGGCGTGATCCCGACGCCGAACACGATGCTCGACCGCGTGTACGAGGAAGACGGCAAGAAGATCGCCGTGCTGCGCAACGAATACACGGAAGAACTCGAAGAGCGCGCGGTCGACCAGGTCGTGATCGAGAACGGTTCGTCGCCCAACGACGAGCTGTACTGGAAGCTGAAGCCCGAGTCGGTGAACCGCGGCCAGATCGATCCGCACACGCTGTTCGCGGCCGAGCCGCAACCGTGCCTGTCGGAAGAGCTGGGCAACGGCCGCTTCCTGCTGTTCCGTGTCGGCGACTGCATCTCGATGCACAACGTCCACGGGGCGATCTACGACTCGCTGCGTCTCGTCAAGGATTTCTGAAGATGAATCCGGCTTTCCTCATTACCGCACTGCTGTGGCTGTCGGTGGCGGGGCTCGTGTTCGCGGTCGCGAAGCGCTCGTCCTACTGGCGTCTCGGGCGCGCGACGGCGCCCGGCTCGTTCGGCGTCGCGAACCTGTTCGCGATTCCGAAGCGCTACTTCGTCGACCTGCACCACGTGGTCGCCCGCGATCCGTACATCGCGAAGACCCACGTCGCGACCGCGGGCGGCGCGATCGCCGCGCTCGCGCTGGTGTTCGTCAACTACGGCCTCGCGATCTATTCGCCGTGGCTCGACCGGCTGATCTTCGTCGCGGCGCTCGCGATGCTGGTCGGCGCGGTGTTCGTGTGGCGCCGTCGTGCGGCGAAGAACGTGCCGGCCCGGCTGTCGCGCGGCCCGTGGAACACGCTGCCGTGGATGCTCGGTTCGTTCGCGCTCGGCCTCGTGCTGTTCATGGTCGTGCCGACCGGCGCGATGTCGGGCGCGTTCGCCGTGCTCTGCGCGCTGCTGATCGCGGCCGGCGCGTTCACGATGACGGTCGGCGCCGCGAAGGGCGGCCCGATGAAGCATGCGATCGCCGGGCTGCTGCACCTCGCGTTTCACCCGCGTCAGGAACGTTTCGCGGCCACCCGTGAATCGTTCACCGGCAACGGCACCGCGACGCCGCCGACCGCGCTGAAGCTGCCCGATATCGAACACGACGAGTACGGCGTCGCGAAGCCGGTCGAATTCCGCTGGAACCAGCTGCTGAGCTTCGACGCATGCGTGCAGTGCGGCAAGTGCGAAGCCGCGTGCCCCGCGTTCGCATCGGGCCAGCCGCTGAACCCGAAGAAGCTGATCCAGGATCTGGTCGTCGGGATGGCCGGCGGCACCGATGCCGCGTATGCGGGCAGCCCGTACCCGGGCATCCCGGTCGGCCAGCATCGCGGCGAGCCGAACGGCCCGATCGTGTCGGGCCTGATCGAGGAGCAGACGCTGTGGTCGTGCACGACCTGCCGTGCATGCGTGCAGGAGTGCCCGATGCTGATCGAGCACGTCGACGCGATCGTCGACCTGCGCCGCAACCGCACGCTGGTGCACGGCACGGTGCCGGGCAAGGGCCAGGAGGTGCTCGCGAACCTGCGCGAGACGGGCACGATGGGCGGCTACGACACGGCCGCGCGCTACGACTGGTCGGTCGACCTGAACGCGCCGATCGCGCAAGCGGACAAGCCGGTCGACGTGCTGATCGTCGCGGGCGAAGGCGCGTTCGACATGCGCTACCAGCGCACGCTGCGCGCGTTCATCAAGGTGCTGAACAAGGCGGGCGTCGACTACGCGGTGCTCGGCGGCGCCGAGACCGACACGGGCGACGTGGCGCGCCGCCTCGGCGACGAGGCGACGTTCCAGCAGATGGCGAAGCGTCTGATCGGCACGCTCGGCGCGCTGTCGTACCAGCAGATCGTCACGGCCGATCCGCACGTGATGCACAGCCTGCGCAACGAGTATCGCGCGCTCGGTCTGCGCGTGACGGTCAAGCATCACACGACCTACCTCGCGGAGCTGGCCGACAGCGGCAAGATCGCGCCGAAGGCCGTCGATGCGCTGCACGAGAAGCGCACCACCTACCACGATCCGTGCTATCTCGGCCGCTACAACGGCGAGACGGAGTCGCCGCGCAAGCTGCTGAAGACGATCGGCATCCAGGTCGTCGAGATGGAGCGCAACGGCATGCGCGGGCGCTGCTGCGGCGGTGGCGGCGGTGCGCCGCTGACCGACATCCCGGGCAAGCAGCGCATTCCCGACATCCGCATCGCCGACGCGCGCGCGATCGGTGCGGACGTCGTCGCGGTCGGCTGCCCGAACTGCACGGCGATGCTCGAAGGCGTCGTGGGCCCGCGCCCCGATGTGCTCGACGTAGCCGAACTCGTTGCCGCTTCGCTGGAGTGAATCGATGAACCCGATCAAACGAATCGATCCGCGCCGGCCGTTCATCATCACGGCTGCGGGCCTGAAGCGCATCACGCTCGGCGAGGAAGGCAGCGCCGACGCGAGCGCCGCGCAGTGGTCCGCGCACGGTCATGGCGGCGCGGCCGCGAAGCCGCGCCGCGCGGTGCAGGACCCGAAGCACGTGATGCTGGTGGTCGCGCACACCGAGCGCGGCGCGCTCGACGACCACGCGCGGCAGGCGATCGCCGCCGCCGCGGTGCTCGCCGACGCGCAGACGGAAGTCGCGCTGCTGGCGTTCGGCGAACTGAAAGACGACGCGGCCGCGCTCGGCGTCGACAAGCTGGTCGAGCTGACCGGCTTCGACCGTCGCGCGTTCGCGCCCGAAAGCGAATTGCAGGCGTTGCAGGCCTGTGCGGCAGCGCTCGCGCCGAAGCACGTGCTGATGCCCGACAACGCGACGGGCGACGGCGATCTCGGCCGGCGCTACGCGGCGGCGGCCGGCGCGAGCGTCGCGACCCATGTGGTCGAGATCGACGCGAAGCACGTCGGCGCGTATGCGCACGCGGGCCGCGCGTTCGCCACCCGTGACCTGCCCGACGTGATCCTGCTCGCGCCGAACGCGGTGGAGCCGAAGCTGCCGTTCGTCGGCGCCGGCGAGCGCCTGGCTGCGGACTTCATTCATCCGACCGGCGACGCGGCCGGCGCGGCCGGTGCGGCCGACGCCTATCGCGACCTCGGCCTCGACGAAATCGACGCGGCGCAAGTCGCGCTGGAGGAAGCCGACTTCATCGTGTCGGCCGGCAACGGCGTGTCCGACATCGCCGCGTTCGAGCGGCTCGCCGGCGTGTTCGGCGCGGCGATCGGCGCGAGCCGCGTCGCGGTCGACAACGGCCATTTCACGCGCGACAAGCAGGTGGGCGCGACCGGCAAGACGGTCGAGGCGAGCGTGTACATCGCGTTCGGCATCTCCGGCGCGGTGCAGCATCTGCAGGGGATCAAGGACTGCCGCCACGTGATTGCGGTCAACCTCGACGGCAGCGCGCCGATCGCGAAGCGCGCGAACCTGACGGTCGTGGGCGACGCGCAGGCGACGATCTCGGCGCTGATCGAACAGGTGCAGGCCGCGCGCGCGGCGCGCGGACAATCGCCGGCCGCGGTCGGCGCCCGTGAAACGGAAGGAGTCGCAGCATGAACGCCCCCCGCCAGTTGCAACGCATCGCGGTGCTCGTGTCCGTGGGCCGGCATCCGGTCAGCGGCACCGCACGATACAGCCGCAACGACGCGGCCGCGCTCGAGCTGGGCCGCCAGCTCGCCGAGCGGCACCGCGCGCAGCTCGACGTCGTCCATGCGGGCGACCCCGCCAATCAGGCGCTCGCCGAATACCTCGCGCTCGGCGCGCGCGAGGTCGAGGTGCTCGCGTGCCGCGACGGCGACGACGCCGCGCACGCGCTCGCGGCCCGCGTCGAAGGCTACGACCTCGTGCTGACCGGCACCCGCGCGGAAGGCGCGTACGACACCGGCATGCTGCCGTACCGCGTCGCCGCGACGCTCGGCTACCCGCTGGTCGGTGCGGCCGTCGACGTGACGGTGGACGCCGGCCGCGCGGCGGTCCGGCAATTCTTGCCGAAGGGGCTGCGGCGCGGGGTCGACACGGCGCTGCCGGCGGTCGTCGCGGTGCATCCGCTCGCGAACGCGCAGCCGCGCTACGCGTATGCGCGGCTGCGGGCCGGCGCGATCCGGCCGGCGCTCGCGTCGAGCGGCGCGGATGCCGAGGCGGCCGCGTGGAAGGTCGGTCCGATCGAGCGTAAACCCGTAAAACTGGTCGCCGCCGAGAAGCGCTCCGGGCACGCGCGGATGCTGTCCGCGACGACGACCGAAAGCCGCGGCGGGAACGTCGTAAATGAAGGGAGTTCAGTCGAAAAAGCACAAGTGATCCTCGCGTATTTGCGCGAGCATCAGCTCATCGACTACTGATTTTTGGGGCCTGTCGGCAACCACCCAGGGATGCAAGGAATCCGGAGCAAACGATGAAAGTATCGGCAGACATTCGCGCACTGATCGAACGACGCAAGGCAGGCTACAGCCTCGAGGCACCGTTCTATACGAGCGAGGAAATTTTCGCGCTCGACATGGAGGCAATCTTCCGCCAGCACTGGATCCAGGTCGCGGTCGAGCCTGACGTCCCGGAGCCGGGCGACTACGTGACCGTCGAGCTGGGCAGCGACTCGATCCTGATCGTGCGCGACGACGACATGGAGATCCGCGCGTTCCACAACGTGTGCCGCCACCGCGGTGCGCGCCTGTGCAACGAGGACAAGGGTTCGGTGGGCAACATCGTGTGCCCGTACCACAGCTGGACCTATAACCTGACCGGGCAGCTGATGTTCGCCGAGCACATGGGCGAGCAGTTCGACCGCTGCAAGCACAGCCTGAAGTCGGTGCACGTGCAGAACCTCGCGGGCCTGATCTTCGTGTGCCTCGCCGACGAGCCGCCGGCCGACTTCGCGCAGCTGCGCGCGCAGATGGAGCCGTACATGCTGCCGCACGATCTGCCGAACGCGAAGATCGCCGCACAGGTCGACATCATCGAGGAAGGCAACTGGAAGCTCACGATGGAGAACAACCGCGAGTGCTATCACTGCGTCGCGAACCATCCGGAGCTGACGATCTCGCTGTACGAATACGGCTTCGGCTACCAGCGCTCCGACGCGAACGCCGAAGGCATGGATGCGTTCGCGGAAACCTGCGTGCGCCGCGGCAAGGAATGGGCCGAGATGGGCCTGCCGTCCGCCGAGATCGAGAAGCTGCTCGACGTGACCGGTTTCCGCACGCAGCGCCTGCCGCTCGACCGCAGCGGCGAATCGCAGACGCTCGACGCGAAAGTCGCGTCGAAGAAGCTGCTCGGCAAGTTCGAACAGGCCGACCTCGGCGGCCTGTCGTTCTGGACGCAGCCGAATTCGTGGCATCACTTCATGAGCGATCACATCGTCAGCTTCTCGGTGATTCCGCTGTCGGCCGGCAAGACGCTCGTGCGTACCAAGTGGCTCGTGCACAAGGACGCGAAGGAAGGCATCGACTACGACGTGAAGAACCTCACGGCCGTGTGGAATGCGACCAACGACCAGGATCGCGCGCTCGTCGAATTCTCGCAGCGCGGCGCGAGCAGCAGCGCGTACGAGCCCGGCCCGTATTCGCCGTACACGGAAGGCCTCGTCGAAAAATTCTCGGCCTGGTACATCGCCCGGCTCGCCGAAAAGATCGGCGCATAGTATCCAGCAGCGGACAAGCGGAGCAAGACATGATGCGAGATGCGGCCAATTTCGAGCCGGTGGACAGCCGGGTCACGCACCCGGCGTTCTGGAACGCGCTGCCGGAGCGCTGGACGAGCGACGTCGAGGAAACGCTGGTGTGCTGCCACGTGCGGCAGGAAACGCATGACGTGAAGAGCTTCTTCTTCCGTTCGCCGCAGGGCCGTACGTTCTCGTTCGAGCCCGGGCAGTTCATCACGCTCGAGCTCGACATCGACGGCGAGACGATCAATCGCTGCTATACGATCTCGTCGTCGCCCGCGCGGCCGCACACGATTTCGATCACGGTCAAGCGGGTGCCGGGCGGCAAGGTGTCGAACTGGCTGCACGACAACCTGCAGCCGGGCGCGCCGGTGCGCGTGCTCGGCCCGGCCGGCGAATTCACCTGCGCGCGGCATCCGGCGCGCAAGTATCTGTTCCTGTCGGCCGGCTCGGGCATCACGCCGCTGATGTCGATGAGCCGCGCGCATCACGATCTCGCCGAGGATCGCGACATCATGTTCGTACACAGCGCGCGCACGCCGGACGACATCATCTTCGCGCGCGAGCTGGACCTGATCGCATCGAACCACACGAACTTCCGCACGTCGTTCGTCGTCGAGCGCGTCGGCGCGCGCACCAACTGGCCGGGCGTCACGGGTTTCCTGACGCTGCCGCTGCTGAAGCTGATCGCGCCGGACTTCATGGAGCGCGAGATCTTCACGTGCGGGCCGGCGCCGTACATGAAGGCCGTGCGCGACCTGCTCGACGAGGCCGGCTTCGACCGCAAGCAGTATCACGAGGAGAGCTTCTCGTTCGAAACGCTCGCGCAGACCGCGAGCGACGACGTGCTCGCCGAACTCGTGCCCGCGGCCGACGGCGGCGACGTCGCGACGAAGCAGTACACCGTCAGCTTCGCGAAGAGCAACCGCGAGATCTCGTGCGGCTCCGAGCAGCACGTGCTCGACGCGGCGCGCCAGTCTGGCGTGCGGCTGCCGGCATCGTGCACGCAGGGCATGTGCGGCACCTGCAAGGTGAAGCTCGTGTCGGGGCAGGTCGAGATGAAGCACAACGGCGGCATCCGCCAGCGCGAGATCGATCAGGGCATGGTGCTGCTCTGCTGCAGCAAGCCGCTGTCGGATCTCGTCATCGACAAATAGCGCGCAACGCATCGTCGGCCGTCCGTGCGCGTCGCGTGCGGACAAGCATCCGTCGCAAAATAGCGATACCGTGGATTTGTGGTTGAAGAACCTAGAGAGGCAACGCGCAGTGAGCGCATATCAAGGAGATCGACCATGAAGCTGTTCGGGAAACTGCTGTGGGCCGGCGCAGTGTCGGCGATGGTGACGCTGAGCGCGTCGGCAATCGCGGATACGAAGCCGACGCTGAAAATCGGTTACGTAGAAGGCTGGGACGACAGCGTCGCGACGTCGAACGTCGCGGCCCGCGTGATCGAGAAGAAACTCGGCTACCACGTGCAGCTGGTGCCGGTCGCCGCCGGGATCATGTGGCAAGGCGTGGCGCGCGGCGACCTCGACGCGACGCTGTCGGCGTGGCTGCCCGTCACGCACGGCTCCTACTGGAGCGAATACAAGACGAAGGTCGTCGACCTCGGCGTGAACTTTCCGGACGCGAAGATCGGCCTGATCGTTCCGGATTACGTGAAGGCGAAGAGCATCGACGATCTCAACGCCGAGAAGAGCAGCTTCGGCGGCCGCATCGTCGGTATCGACGCGGGTGCGGGCGTGATGCGCAAGACCGACGAGGCGATCAAGAGCTACGGGCTCAGCTACACGCTGATGCCGAGCTCGGGTAGCGCGATGACGGCCGAGCTGTCGCGCTCGGTCGGTGCGAACAAACCGGTGATCGTGACCGGCTGGGCACCGCACTGGATGTTCGCGAAGTGGAAGCTGCGCTTCCTCGACGATCCGAAGAAGGTGTTCGGCGGCGCGGAGCACGTCGACAGCGTCGTCAATCCGCAGCTCGAAACGAAGGCGAAGCCGGTCGTCGCGTTCCTGAAGAAGTTCCAGTGGAAGCCGGGCGAGATCGACAGCGTGATGCTGGCGATCCAGAACGGCTCGAAGCCGGATGCGGCCGCCGACGCATGGATCGCAGCGCATGCGGACCGCGTGAATGCGTGGACCGAAGGCGCGCAATAAGCCGCAATAAGCCGCAATAAGCACACGACGGTTCGTCCCGCGAATCGTCACGACGACACGCCGGGAATGGCTCGCAGGAATCCGAAACAATCGTGAGCCCATGCGTTCATATCCCGGCTTTCTTTTGCTGATTCTGCAAAAAACCCCGCAAGTTGTTACACTACGGCGCTCGTGCGGAGTCGTCTGCTTTGCATCGAACCAGCGTAAACGCTAAAGCGCCAACACTGATCGAGAGGAGGAATTGGATGAGTCAAGCAGGACTGCGTGCGAACCGCACCAGCGATGTCGAGACAACCATCTCACATGATTCGACGGGCCACACGCTGCAGCGTGGCCTGACATGGAAAGACGCATTCTGGGTGACGAGCGGCGTGCCGGCTGGCGTGCTGTTCACGATCGGCGGCGTATGCACGACGATCGGCCAGCCCGCGTGGGCGATCTGGATCGCCGCGATCGCGATGGGGCTGATTCAAAGCGCGACTTATGCGGAAATTTCGGGGCTATTTCCTCATAAATCGGGCGGCGCGTCGGTGTACGGCGCGATCGGTTGGGTCCGTTACAGCAAGCTGATTGCCCCGGTTTCAGTGTGGTGCAACTGGCTCGCGTGGTCGCCGATGCTCGCGCTCGGCTGCGGCCTCGCGGCGAGCTACGCGCTCACGAGTCTCTTTCCCGCCGACGCGGCGGTGCTGCACTGGCAGCTCAAGGTCGCCGATCTCGGTTTCATCAAGCCCGGCCTCTCCCTGCGAATCAACGCGACGTTCATCATCGCGACGATTCTTCTCCTCATCACGTTCAAGCTCCAGCACAGCGGCGCATCGAAGGCGGCGCGCACGCAGCGCATCCTCGGCATCGCGTCGCTCACGCCGCTGTTGATCGTCGGCATCGTGCCGTTCGTCACCGGCGACGTGCCGATGTCGCATCTGCTCCCGCTGCTGCCGCTCGGTCACGACGCGAACGGCAACGTCACGGCCGCGACGTTCGGCACGTGGAACGGGCAGGGCGTCACGATGGCGCTCGGCGCGATGTTCATGGCCGGCTGGGCGTCGTATGGGTTCGAGACGGCCGTCTGCTATACGCGCGAGTTCCGCGATCCGCGCCGCGACACCGCGAAGGCGATCTTCTGGTCGGGCGCATTGTGCCTGGTCGTGATGACGCTGGTGCCGATGGCGTTCCAGGGCGCGCTCGGCACGCAGGCGCTGCTCGATCCGGCGATCGGCGACGGCACCGGCGTCGCGGCGGCGATGGCGAAGATCGTCGGCGGCGGCGTGTGGGTCGCGAATGCGGTCGTCGTGATGCTGATGCTGTCGATCCTGCTGATCGTGATGACGTCGATGATGGGCTCGTCGCGCACGCTGTATCAGGCATCGGTCGACGGCTGGCTGCCGAAGTACCTGTCGCACGTGAACGAGCACGGGTCGCCCACGCGCGCGATGTGGACCGATCTCGGCTTCAATCTCGTGCTGCTGATGATGTCCGACTACATGACGGTGCTGTCGATCTCGAACGTCTGCTACATGTTGTTCGTGTTCCTGAATCTGCAGTCGGGCTGGATTCACCGGATGGATCGCGGCAACTGGGAGCGGCTGTTCCGCTGCCCGACCTGGCTGCTCGTCGGCGGCGCGATCTGCGGCTATGCGAATCTCGTCTACGTCGGCGCCGGTGCGAACCTGCAGGGCGACGGGACGCTGCGCAACGGGCTGATCGCGATGCTGCTGATCGTGCCGGTGTTCCTGTATCGCCACTACTGGCAGGATCGCGGCCGCTTCCCCACCCAGATGCAGCGCGACATGGAGCTCGAAGTGCCGCAGCGTGCGATGTGGCTGAACCTGATGCCGTATGCGTCGCTGGTCGGCGCGGCGCTCGCGATCGGGTTGTCGTATTACTTCGCCTGGGTGAAATGAGTCACCGCGCGCGACACGCGTCGCGCGCAGCCCGCGTCCGAGCGGGACCGTCGGCGCGCGCTTACGGAAACACCACCGTCCGGTCGCCGTTCAGGAACACGCGCCGCTCGATGAACGCCTTCACCGCGCGCGCGAGCGTGAGGGATTCGACGTCGCGGCCCACCGCCAGCAACTGCTCCGGCCGCAGCGCATGATCGACGCGCTCGACGACCTGCTCGATGATCGGGCCTTCGTCGAGATCGTCGGTCACGAAGTGCGCGGTCGCGCCGATCAGCTTCACGCCGCGCGCATGCGCCTGGTGATACGGCTTCGCTCCCTTGAAGCCGGGCAGGAACGAGTGATGGATGTTGATCGCGCGATTCGCGAGCTTCGCGCTGGTCTCCTGCGACAGCACCTGCATGTAGCGCGCGAGGATCACGAGTTCCGCGCCGCTCGATTCGAAGAAGTCGAGCCACTGCGCTTCCTGCTGCGCCTTCGTATCTGCCGTAATCGGGAAATGGCGGAACGGCAGCCCGTGCTGCGCGGCGAGCGGCTCGAAGTCGGGATGGTTCGACACGATGCCGACGATGTCCATCTTCAGCTCGCCCATCCGCCAGCGGAACAGCAGATCCGCGAGGCAGTGCTCGAGCTTCGACACCATGATCAGCACCTTGGGCCGCGCGTTGACGTCGTGAATCGCCCATTGCGTGTCGCCGCCGTCACCGGCGAGCGCGGCCGCGATCGGCCCGAACTCGTGGCGCAGCGCGTCGATCTGCAGCGTCTCGTCGGTCGGATGAAACACGCAGCGCACGAAGAAGTGGTTGCTGAGATCGTCGTCGAACACGTTCAGCGCGTCGACATAGCAGCGATGGCGCTCGAGAAAGCCGACGACGGCGGCGACCTGGCCGGCCGCGCTCGGGCACGACAGCGTCAGGACGAATTGATCGGGGCGTGAGTCGGCGGTCATGGGATTCCTCGGGTGTCATGGGGCGCGAAGCCGCGGCGCAGCGCGGCTTCGCGCCGCGTGTCGCGGTAGCGGGAGGCTCAAGTAAATCAGGACGATTACGCGGCGGATAGAACCAACCCGCCGTGTGGCTGGTATCGGTGCGCCAGCGCCGCCGCGCCCATGCGCGATGGCGCGCGGCGCGTCACGCCGTTGCGCACGCGTCGAGCAGCCAGCGCCGGAACACGTGGGTCGCGTCGGTTTCGGGCCGTTGCGGCGGCCGCACCAGGAAGTAGCCGTGCGACGTGACGACCGGCGCGTCGACGAGTTTCACCAGTTGCCCGGACGCGACCAGCTCGTCGACGAGCGGCGACCAGCCGAGCGCGACGCCTTCGCCGAGCAGCGCCGCGTGGATCACCAGCGCATAGCTGTTGAAGGTCACGCCGCGCGCGGCGGCTGGCGCGTCGAGGCCGTGCGCGTCGAACCAGCCGGCCCACGACAGCCAGCGCTCCGGGTGCGTCGGCTGCACGTGCAGCAGTGGCAGCGCGTGCAGGTGTTCGGGCCGCGCGACGTGCGCGTGCGCCGCATGGAACGCCGGCGCGCAGACGGGCGTGACCGCTTCGGGAAAGAGCCGCGCGGCCGTGCACGACGGCCAGTGGCCGTCGCCGAACAGGATCGCGATGTCCGCGTGATCGCGCTGCACGTCGTAATCCTGTGACGTGACGACGCGCACGTCGACGTCCGGCATCACGCGTTTCAGCCCGGCCAGGCGCGGCATCAGCCAGTAGGTCGCGAAACCGACGTCGGTGACGATCGTCAGCGCGCCGTGCTCGCGGCGCGCGCGCAGCGTCGCGGTCGCGCCGCGCAGCGTCTCGAGGCTCGCGCGCACGGCTTTGTACAGGCACTGGCCGTCGTTCGTCAGCGTGACGCCGCGCGGGCTGCGCTCGAACAGCGGCACGCCCAGCTCCGCTTCCAGCTGGAACACCTGCTGGCTCACGGCCGGCTGCGTCGAGCCGAGCTCGCGCGCGGCGGCCGTGAAGCTCTGCAGACGCGCGGCCGATTCGAACGCGCGCAGCGCCTGCATCGACGGTAACGATTCGGATTTCGACATAAGCCTCTCTAATGGCCCCATAAGAGCCGGACGTCTTCCCGCGCGGATTCGGGCGGGAGATAGTGCATCGGACGGCTCGGCGCCGCGCGGCCTGTCGCGATTCTAGCCAGTCGCGGCCCGAGCGCGCGGCACTTCGTGCAGCCGCGTCCGTCATGCCGGCTGCGTCGCTGCAACAGCGTCGCGCCGTTCCGTTCGAACACCGATTTCCCCACGACCGCCGATGACGAACCCGACTCCCAACATCCTGATCCTGATGGCCGACCAGCTCACGCCTTTCGCGTTGCCGGCCTACGGCAACCGCGTCGCGCGCACGCCGACGCTCGACCGGCTCGCCGCGCAAGGCGTGGTGTTCGACGCCGCGTACTGCGCGAGCCCGCTGTGCGCGCCGTCGCGCTTCTCGCTGCTGACCGGCAAGCTGCCGTCGCGTATCGGCGCCTACGATAACGCCGCCGAATTGCCCGCGCAAACGCTGACCTTCGCGCACTACCTGCGCGCGGGCGGTTACCGGACGATGCTGTCCGGGAAAATGCACTTCTGCGGCCCCGACCAGTTGCACGGCTTCGAGGAGCGGCTCACGACCGACATCTATCCGGCCGACTTCGGCTGGGTGCCCGACTGGGACCACCCGACCGAGCGGCCGAGCTGGTATCACAACATGAGCTCGGTGCTCGACGCCGGGCCGTGCGTGCGCACCAATCAGCTCGACTTCGACGACGAAGTGACGTTCGCGGCCCGCCAGAAGCTGTTCGACGTCGCGCGCGAGCGTGCGGCCGGCCACGACGCACGGCCGTTCTGCATGGTCGTGTCGTTGACGCATCCGCACGATCCGTATGCGATCACGCGCGAATACTGGGACCTGTACCGCGACGACGAGATCGACATGCCGGCGGTGCGGCTCGACGCCCAGCAGAGCGATCCGCATTCGCAGCGGCTGCGCTTCGTCTGCGAGAACGACCGTACGCCGCCGACCGACGCGCAGATCCGCGCCGCCCGCCGCGCATACTACGGCGCGACCTCGTACGTCGACGCGCAGTTCGCCAGCGTGCTCGCCGCGCTCGAGCAATGCGGCTTCGCCGACGACACGATCGTGATCGTCACGTCCGACCACGGCGACATGCTCGGCGAGCGCGGGCTCTGGTACAAGATGACGTTCTTCGAGGGCGGCTGCCGCGTGCCGCTGATCGTGCATGCGCCGCAGCGCTTCGACGCGGCGCGCGTGCGCACGCCGGTGTCGCACCTCGACCTGCTGCCGACGCTGGTGGACCTCGCCGGTGTGACGCCGGCCGGCGGCTGGCCGGACCCGGTCGACGGCGCGAGCCTCGTGCCGCAGCTGCGCGGCGCGCCGGCGCACCACGTCGCGCTCGGCGAATATCTCGCCGAAGGCGCGGTCGCGCCGATCGTGATGATTCGCCGCGGCGACTGGAAGTACGTGCACTGCGCGGCCGATCCCGACCAGCTGTACAACCTCGCCGACGATCCGCACGAGCGCATGAACCTGGCCGGCCTGCCCGAAGCGGCGGAGGTGCTCGCCGCGTTGCGCGCGGAGGCCGCGCGGCGCTGGAACCTGACGGAGCTCGACGCGCAGGTGCGTGCGAGCCAGCGGCGCCGGCGCTTCCATTACGCGGCGACCACGCAGGGCCGCATCCACGCATGGGACTGGCAGCCGTTCACCGACGCGAGCCAGCGCTACATGCGCAATCACATCGAACTCGACACGCTCGAAGCGATGGCGCGCTTCCCGCGCGTCGGCCGCTGAACGCATACATCGCGCACACTGACGAACGACGGAGGAACCGACTCATGAAACGGCAATGCAATGCAGCAATCCGCAGACTCGGCACGGCGCTCGCCGCAGCCGCCTGCGTCGCGGCGACGGCGCTGCAGCCCGCGCACGCCGCCGACGCGCAGACGTGTCGCGACGTGAAGATGGCGGCGCCCGGCTGGACCGACATCGACGCGACCAACGCGATGGCCGGCGTGGTGCTGAAGGCGCTCGGCTACCGCCAGGACGTGGCGAACCTGTCGGTGCCGATCACGTACCAGGGGCTGAAGAAAGGGCAGGTCGACGTGTTCCTCGGCAACTGGATGCCCGCGCAGGCGCCGCTCGTGAAGCCGTTCGTCGACGAGAAGGCGATCGACGTGCTGCACGCGAACCTGAGCGGTGCGAAATTCACGCTCGCGGTGCCCGACTACGTGGCGGCGGCCGGCGTGCACACGTTCGCCGATCTCGCGGCCCACGCGGACCAGTTCGGCGGCAAGATCTACGGGATCGAGCCGGGCGCGCCCGCGAACCAGAACATCAAGCGGATGCTGGCCGATCATGCGCTGGGCGCGGCGAACTGGTCGCTGGTCGAATCGAGCGAGACGGGGATGCTCACGCAGGTCGAGCGCGCGGTGCGCGACAAGCGCTGGATCGTGTTCCTCGCGTGGGAGCCGCACCTGATGAACACCAAGTTCCATCTGACCTACCTGTCGGGCGGCGACGCGTACTTCGGGCCGAACTACGGCGGCGCGACCGTCAACACCGTGACGCGCGCGGGCTTTGCCGGCCAGTGCGCGAACCTCGCGCGGCTGTTCCGGCAGATGACGTTCTCCGTCGACGTCGAGAACCGCATGATCGCCGACATGCTCGACCACAAGACGCCCCCCGCCGTCGCGGCGCAGCACGTGCTGAAAGCGGACCCGCCGCTGGTCGAGCGCTGGCTCGACGGCGTGACGACCGCGGCCGGCGCACCCGCGCTGCCGGCCGTGCGCGCGGCGCTCGACGCGCGCTGACGGCCCCTCGGGCGGCCGGTTGCGGCCGCGCCGCCCGTCTCCGTGTTTTCCCGAACGGTCGTAACGAGACTATTTGTTGTCGCCTTTAGACGGGTGAGCCGAAATATGGGTTTGTACTTTTTGCCAATGGCTGCGTTATTGCGGAATACGTAATAGCGAAGCCAGAGGAGTACAAAATTCGAATCAGCCAGCGCAATGCGGCGCGCGCCAGCCAAGATTCCTTCCATCGAACGGTTCAGGGGGTAGTCGACAATGAAGCAAACGAAAGTTGCCGTAGCCGCCGCGCTCGCGTGCGCGGCCTGCATTCCCACCATCGGCCACGCGCAGAGCAGCGTGACGCTGTACGGGATTCTCGACGCCGGCATCACGTACGTGAACAACACGGGCGGCTCGCACGTGGTGAAGTTCGACGACGGCGTCTCGTACGGGAACCGCTTCGGCCTGAAAGGCACGGAAGATCTCGGCGGCGGCCTGAAGGCGGTGTTCGCGCTCGAGAGCGGTTTCCACCTCGGCAACGGGCAGCTCGGCTTCGGCGGCGCCGAATTCGGCAGGCAGGCTTATGTCGGGCTGCAGAACGACTGGGGCACGCTGTCGTTCGGCAACCAGCTCGACATCACGAACGAACTCGTATCGATCTACAACATCTCGGCGTGGGGCAGCGGCTATGCGATCCACCAGGGCGACTTCGACCGGTTCAACGGCGACCGCCTGCCGAATTCGGTGAAGTTCCTGTCGAACGACCTGAGTGGCTTCAAGTTCGGCGCGATGTACTCGTTCGGCAACGTCGCCGGCAACTTCCATCGCAACAGCGCGTGGAGCGCGGGCGCGAGCTTCACGAAGGGCGACTTCTCGATCGGCGCCGCGTACACGCGCCTGAACAACCCGAACGGCATCTATGCGTTCGACCCGTACGCGATGATCGGCACGCATACGTTCCTCGGGCAGCAAACGGTCACCGTCGATCCGGCCACCGGAGCACGCACCGACCTGTTCGCGAACACGGCGATGGACGTCGACAGCCAGGGCACGTTCGGCATCGGCACGAGCTACACGATCGGCAAGCTGTCGCTCGACGCGAACTTCTCGTACACGACGATCAAGGGCTTCGGCCAATCGTCGCACATGCAGGTCTACGAAGGCGGCGGCATGTACCAGTTCACGCCGGCGCTCAGCTTCATCGCCGGCTACCAGCACACGCGCTTCGAGGGCCACCACTGGAACCAGGGCACGGCCGGCCTGCACTACCTGCTGTCGAAGCGCACCGACGTGTACATCTCCGGCGATTACCTGCGCGCGTCGCAGGGCGTCGACGCGGTGATCGGCTACAGCTTCACGCCGTCGACCACGCAGACGCAGGCCGACGTGCGGATCGGGATGCGGCATTCGTTCTGAGCCCGGCAGGGTAGTTCATTCGACGTCTTCAGCGAGGTCTCTCTTTCGCGCGAACTGCGGTTCGCGCTTTTTTTTTGCTGCGATTTTTGTTGCGATAGGGCGCCGGGTGCGACATGCGCGTGCCGAGCGCGGTCGCGGCACTTGACGATATCATCGCGGTTCGACACGCGCCGTGTCGCGCCGATCGCCTGCCGGCGACACGACGATATCCCGTCGATATCCCGCCGATGACCCGATGACCACCCCGTTACCCGAATCCGCTCCGCCGTCGCCGCTACCGGCGAATCTGTTCCGCCATGCGCCGTTCCAGCGTTTCTGGGGGACGCGCGTGACGTCGTCCCTAGCGTTCCAGATCCTGTCGGTCGCGATCGGCTGGTACGTTTATACGCTCACGCACAGCGCGTTCGCGCTCGGCCTCGTCGGGCTTGCGCAGTTCGTGCCGATGTTCGCGCTGACGCTCGTCGTCGGGCAGGTGGCCGACCGCTACGACCGGCGGCGCATCGCGACGATCTGTCAGAGCGTCGAGGCGCTGGCTGCCGGCGTGTTCGTGCTCGGCGCGGCACGCGGCTGGCTGACGGCGCCGGGCGTCTACGCGCTCGCGGCGCTCGTCGGCACCGCGCGCGCGTTCGAATCGCCGTCGGTGTCGTCGCTGCTGCCGGCCGTCGTGCCGCGCGGCGACCTGCCGCGCGCGACCGCGCTGTCCACCTCGGCCAACCAGGCCGCGCAGATTCTCGGGCCGGCGTTCGGCGGGCTGCTGTACGGCGTCGGCGCACCGGCCGCGTTCGGCACGAGCGCCGTCGCGTTCGCGATTGCCGCGGTGCTCAGCGGCACCATCCCGCTGCGCAGCGCGCCGCCCGCGCGCGAGCCGGTCACGCTGCGTTCGGTGTTCTCGGGCATCGCGTTCATCCGGCGCGAGCCGGCGATCCTCGGCGCGCTGTCGCTCGACCTGTTCGCCGTGCTGTTCGGCGGCGCGACCGCGCTGTTGCCGATCTATGCGCGCGACATCCTGCAGGTCGGGCCGTGGGGGCTCGGCGCGCTGCGCGCGGCGCCGGCCGTCGGCGCGCTCGCGGGCACGCTGTGGCTCACGCGCTTTCCGCTCGACGTGCGGCCGGGCCGCGCGATGTTCGGCGGCGTGATCGCGTTCGGCATCGCGACGATCGTGTTCGGCCTGTCGCGGCATTTCGCGCTGTCGCTCGTCGCGCTGGCGGCATTGGGCGCGTCGGACGTGGTGAGCGTCGTCGTGCGTCTGTCGCTCGTACAGCTGCGCACGCCGGACGACATGCTCGGGCGCGTGAGCGCGGTGAATTCGCTGTTCATCGGCACGTCGAACCAGCTCGGCGAATTCGAATCGGGCGTGACGGCCGCATGGTGGGGCGCGCCGGCGGCGATCGTCGTCGGCGGCACGGCGACGATCGCGGTCGCGCTCGCGTGGATGCGCCTGTTTCCTCAGCTGACCGGCATGAAGTCGCTCGAACGCGACCGGTGATGCGCGTCACGCATCGGGCGTCACGCACACCGCGGTGCCGTAGCAGATCACTTCGGTGACGCCCGAGCCGATCTCGGTCGAGTCGTAGCGCATCGCGACGATCGCGTTCGCGCCGAGCTTGCGCGCATCCGCGAGCATCTTCTCGAATGCCTGCTCGCGCGCCTTCTCGCACAGCGACGTATAGAGCGTGATGTTGCCGCCGAAGATGGTCTGCAGCGCCGCGCCGAACGAGCCGACGATCGAGCGCGAACGCACGATGATGCCCTGCGCGACGCCGAGCGAGCGGACGGTCGTGTGGCCCGGCAGATCGAAGGCGGTCGTGACGCGTGCGGGCGTGAGCGTATCGGCGGAGCGGGAAAGGTCGGTCATGGCGGCGCACCGTATCGCGGAAGTGGATGGACGACGATTCTATCCGGAATGACGGGCCTGCCCGGCGCGGGCCGCGTGCGCATGCCGTGCGCGCACTGGCTGCGCGATCGCTAGCGTTCGCCTTCTGCCTCGTTCATTCGCCGCGTCGATCGCGCATCCGCGTGAAGGCGTCGCGCAACTCCACACAGAATGCATCGCCGAGCATCGACAGCGGCTGCGACGCGGACGTCACCAGATAGAAGTGATCGGGCACGGCCGGCTCGAACGGCTTCACGGCCACGCGATGCCCGGCAAAGGCCGCCGTCACCGGATCGATCAGCGCGACGCCGGCGCCGTTCGCGACGAAGGCGACGATCGTCTGCGACAGCTGCGCCTCGATCGACAGCACGCGCGACACGCCGGCCTCGACGAACAAGCGGTCGATCGCGCTGCGCGCGTCGAAGCTCGGCGGAAACGAGATGAACGACTCGCCGCTCAGATCGGCCGGCCGCACCACGCGCTTGCGCGCGAGCCGGTGCCCGCGCGGCACGATGCAGCACATCGCGCCTTCCGCGAGACGCTCGGTGCGCACCGCCGGATGCGGGACCGGCTCCGCGATCAAGCCGACGTCGCACTGGCCCGACGCGACCTTGTCGACCACGGTGGACGCGCTGTGCGCGAGCAGCGTGATGTCGACGCCCGGATGCGCGTGCGAGAAACGCGTGACGAGTTCCGGCAGCAGGTCGAGCGCGACGGCCGGCGAGCCGGCCACGCGCAGCGTGCCGCGCCGCATCGCGCGGATCTGCTCGGCGGCCTGCGCGACGCGATCGAGCCCGACGAACGCGCGCTCGACCTCCTCGTACAGCACGCGCGCCTGCGCGGTAGGCGTGAAGCGTCCCTGCTGGCGCTCGAACAGCACGAAGCCGACGCGATCCTCGAGATCGGCGATCAGCCGGCTCACGGCCGGCTGCGAGATATGCAGATCGCGCGCCGCGCGCGTGACGGTATGGCGTTGCATCACCGCGCGGAACGCTTCGATCTGCCGGATTCTCAGGGATGGCGTGGTCATAACACTGGATTATGGGTCGTTGATCAAGCTGTATTGGACAGCCTATTTTGCCTGCCCGAACATCGGTTCATCAACGATATATACGCAAGGAACCGCGCCGACATGGCCCATAACACGCATCGACCGACCGGCTCGCCGCGGAGCCGCACATGAGCACGCGCGGCTTCGACGTCGTCGTCGCTGGCGGCGGCCTCGTCGGCATGGCGCTCGCGTGGGGCATCGCACGCGCCGGCAAGCGCGTCGCCGTGTGCGACGGCGACGACATCGCGTTTCGCGCGGCCCGCGGCAACTTCGGGCTCGTCTGGGTGCAGGGCAAGGGCGGGCGCTGCCTGCCGTATGCGCGCTGGTCGCGCGAATCGTCGGAGCGCTGGCATGCCTTCGCGGCGCAGCTGCAGCGAGAAACCGGCGTGAACTGCGGTTTCGAACGCCCCGGCGGCATCGAACTGTTCGAGCACGCCGACGAACTCGCGAGCGCGACCGCGCTGCTCGAGTCGCTGCATCGGCAGGACGCGGCGCTGTCGTACGAAGTGCTCGATGCGGCCGCGCTGCGCAGACGGATCCCCGCGGCGTCCGCTGCGCTCGCCGGCGCGCTGTGGTCGCCGAACGACGGCCATGCGAATCCGCTCTATACGCTGCGCGCGATGCTGCAGGCGTTCGTGCAAAGCGGCGGCGTCTATCTGCCGCGCAACCCGGTGAACGAGATCCGTCCGCGTGCCGGGCGCTTCGAGATCGACACGCGCGAAGGCCGTCTCGAAGCCGGGCGCATCGTGCTCGCGGCCGGACTCGACAATGCACGCCTCGCGCCGATGGTCGACATGCACGCGCCGATCGCGCCGCTGCGCGGCCAGATCATGGTCACCGAACGGCTCGCGCCGTTTCTCGACTATCCGACGCTGGTCGTGCGTCAGACGCCAGAAGGCTCGGTGCTGCTCGGCGATTCGGCGGAAGACGTCGGCTTCGACGACGGCCAGACACGTGCCGCGATGGTCGACATCGCACGCCGCGCACGCACCGCGTTTCCGGTGCTCGCGCATGCGCGCATCGTCCGCGCCTGGGGCGCGCTGCGCATCATGACGCCCGACGGGCTGCCCGTGTACGAAGCGTCGACTACGCATCCCGGCGCGTTCGTCGCGATCTGCCACAGCGGCGTGACGCTCGCGGCCGCGCATGCCGACCTCGTCGCGCCCTGGATCGCAGGCGATGCCGCACCGGCCGACCTGTCCGCCTTCAACACCGCGCGCTTCGCCGCGCCCCCGGAGCACCGGCATGTTTGAATTCATCGTTCCCGCCGCCGCGACGCGCGAGCGCGTGCGCATCCATATCGACGGCACGCCGCACGACGTGCCCGCGCACTACAGCGTCGCCGCCGCATTGCTCGCCGCGGGCGTGCTCGCGTGCCGCGCCAGCGCCGTCGGCGGCGCACCGCGCGGCCCGTTCTGCATGATGGGCGTGTGCTTCGACTGTCTCGTCGACATCGACGGCGTGCCGAACGTGCAGGGCTGCATGACGCCCGTGCGCGACGGGATGCAGGTGCGTGCGATGCATGGCCGCGCGAGGCTCGCATGACGCGCAGCCAGTGCGATCTGCTGATCGTCGGCGCCGGGCCGGCCGGGATGGCCGCGGCCGCCGCCGCATGCAAGGCGG
The DNA here is from genome assembly GCF_013822785.1 of Burkholderia sp. MBR-1. NCBI lineage: Bacteria > Pseudomonadati > Pseudomonadota > Betaproteobacteria > Burkholderiales > Burkholderiaceae > Burkholderia > Burkholderia sp. MBR-1. The sequence continues at coordinate 1,516,558 of NZ_CP053610.1, read as the reverse complement.
GGCTGTCGGTCGTGGTCGCCGACGAAGGCCCGGCGGCCGGCGGCCAGATCTATCGCAACGTCGCGGCCGCGCCTGCCGAATTCGCACAGTGGCTCGGCAAGGATTACGTCGTCGGCCGGCCGCTCGTCGACGCGTTGCATGCGAGCGGCGCGCGTTATCTGCCGCGCAGCACGGTATGGCAGGTGGCGTTGGAGCCGGAGCCGGTCGCGATGCTGACGCGAAGCGGTCCGTCGGGCGGCACGCTCGAAATCGGCGCGCGCGCGGTGCTGATCGCGGCCGGCGCGCAGGAGCGGCCGTGGCCGATACCGGGCTGGACGCTGCCGGGCGTGATGGGCGTCGGCGCCGCGCAGTCGTTGCTGAAATCGTCGGGGCTCGCGCCGTCGGCCGACACCGTGCTCGCCGGCAGCGGCCCGCTGCTGTGGCTGTTCGCGGCGCAATTGCTGAACGCGGGCAGGCGCGTGCGCGCGCTGGTCGACACGACGCCGCGCGATGCGTGGCGCCGTGCGCTTCCGCACGCGCTGCCGGCGCTGCGCGGCGCCGACTATCTGCTCAAGGGCTGGCGCATGCTGCGTGCGGTGCGCGATGCGGGCATCGCGGTTCATCGCGGCGCGACCGACGTGCGGATCGACGGCGACGGCCGCGTGCAAGCCATCCACTTTCGCGACGCGCACGGCATCGCGCATTCGCTCGACACGTCGCTCGTGCTGTTGCACCAGGGCGTGATTCCGTCGACGCAGCTCGCGCGCGCGCTCGGCTGCGCGCATGAATGGGACGGACGCGCGGCATGCTGGCGGCCGCAATGCGACGCGCGCGGCCGCAGCAGCGTCGCGCCGGTCTGGATTGCCGGCGACGGCGCCGGCATCGGCGGCGCGCAGGCCGCGGCACTGGCAGGCGAAGTCGCCGCGTTCGACGTTGCTGCCGCGCTCGGCGTGCTCGATCGGCACGCGCAGGCCGAACGCGAGCGCCCGTTGCTGCGTGCGCGGCGCCGTCATCTCGCCGTGCGTCCGCTGCTCGATGCGCTCTATACGCCGCCCGCCATGCTGCGCCGCCCCGACGGCGACACCATCGTATGCCGCTGCGAGGAGATCACGGCCGCCGAAATACGCGGCCTCGCGGCGCTCGGCTGTCCGGGGCCGAACCAGATGAAGGTGTTCACGCGCTGTGGAATGGGGCCGTGCCAGGGGCGCTGGTGCAGCACGACGGTCGGCGAACTGATCGCCGACGTGCAGCGGCGCGACGTCGGCGACGTGGGCCACTACCGGATCCGCGCGCCGATCAAGCCCGTGACCGTCGGCGAGATGGCCGACGCGCTCGAACTGTCGAACGATTTCCGGCGCGGCGAATTCCCGAGCTGACGCACGGCCCGCGCATGCCCCAGCTTGCCCACCCGAACGGAGCCTGACCATGAAGAACAAGACCCGCATCACGATCCTGCTTTCCGCCGCCACGATGGCCTTCGCGACGCTGGCGTCGGCGAAGGAGTGGACGACGATCCGCATCGGCGTGGACCCGACCTATCCGCCGTTCGAATCGACCGCGACCGACGGCAGCGTGCAGGGCTTCGACGTCGACCTCGGCAATGCGCTGTGCGCGAAGCTGAACGCGAAATGCGTGTGGGTGTCGAGCAGCTTCGACGGACTGATTCCGGGCCTGCAGGCGCGCAAGTTCGACGTGATCCTGTCGTCGATGGCCGCGACCGAACAGCGCCGCCAGCAGATCGACTTCACCGACCGCCTGTACCGCAACCAGACGCGCCTGATCGCCCGCACGGGCGCCGGGCTGCTGCCCGACGCGGCGAAGCTCGCCGGCAAGCGCATCGCGGTCGAACAGGGGACGATCCAGGAGACCTATGCGCGCGAGAAGTGGGCGCCGGCGAAGGTCGAGGTCGTGCCGTATCCGAGCTACGACCAGGCGTATGCGGACCTCGTGACGGGGCGCATCGACGGCGTGCTGATGGATGCGGTGCAGGGCCAGCTCGGCTTCCTGGCGACGCCGCGCGGCAAGGGCTTCTCGTTCGCGGGCGGCGTCGTGTTCGATCCGCGGATCATGGGCAACGGCGACGCGATCGGCGTGCGCAAGGCCGATACCGACCTGCGCGACGCGCTGAATCGCGCGATCGCGCAGATTCGCAGCGACGGCACGTATCGCAAGATCGAGTCGAAGTACTTCGACTTCGACATGTACGGGAATTGACGGCCTTCGCCGCGGCGCGCGGCAACGCATCGGTTCGCGGCGCGCCCCGCATCGCTCAGCGCTTCGGCGCGAGGCCGCCGCGGTCGCTGCGCGGGCTCACGCCGAAGCGCGTGCGGTACGTGCGCGAGAAATGCGACGGCGATTCGAACCCGCACGCGACGCACACCGACGTGATGCTCATGTCGGTCTGCTGCAGCAGCTCGCGGGCGCGATCGAGCCGCAGGTTCAGATAGAAGCGCGTCGGCGTGTCGTTCAGCGTCGCGCTGAACAGCCGTTCGAGCTGGCGTCGGGTGATCGACACCTCCTGCGCGAGCGCGTCGGAGCCGAGCGGCGTCTCCATGTGCCGCTGCATCGAGTCGATCACCTGGATCAGCTTGCGGTTGTGCACGCCGTAGCGCGCGGCGATCTCGAGGCGCTGGCTGTCCGAGCGCTGCCGGATGCGGCTCACGACGAACTGCTCGGAGATCGCCGCGGCGAGATCGGCGCCGTGCCGCCGGCCGATCAGGTCGAGCATCATGTCGATCGACGCGGTGCCGCCCGCGCAGGTGATGCGCCGCTCGTCGATCTCGAACAGCTCCTGCGTCGCGTTCAGGCGCGGGTAACGCTCGCGGAACGCGGCGAGCGCCTCCCAGTGCAGCGTCAGCGTTTGCGACGCGTCGAACAGCCCGGCTTCCGCGAGCACGAAGCTGCCGGTGTCGATGCCGCCGAGCGTCGCGCCGTGCCGGTGCTGGCGGCGCAGCCAGTCGGCGAGCGCGCGGTCGTAGCAGGCGAGCGGATCGAAGCCGGCGACGACGAACACCGTGTCGACCTGCCCGACGTCCGCATAGGCGGCCTCGGCCGCCACCGGGATGCCGTTGCTCGCGGCGACGGGCGCGCCGTCCGCGCTGATCACGTGCCAGCGGTACAACTCGGTGCGGAACCGGTTCGCGACCCGCAGCGGTTCGACCGCGGACATGAAGCCGAGCGCGGAGAAGCCGGGCAGCAACAGGAAGTGGAAATCCTCGGGCATCGCGGGGTCGCGTCGAATCGGATGAAGGCCGGGCGGCGAGCGGGGCGCAGCGCGCGCCGGACGCTCGACACTGGATTATCGCGGGTTTGCGCGGCGCTCCGCGTATTTTCGTGCGACGGCCGCTGCAGCCGCTCGACCGAGAAGCGGGCGACGAGATCGAAGTTCAGCGGGATCAGGCGGTACAGCGAATACTTCGACTGGCCCGCGAAACGCTCGGCGTGCGGTCGCCGACGGCAGCTCGCCGAATTGCGTGTTGTAGACGGTCGCGAAATTTCCGAGGCGGATGAGGCCCCGGCGCGCGGCGGCAGCGCTGACCGGCGTCTCGGCGTGGCGCGTGCCGCCGGTCTAACCGCTGCAGCCTCATCATGTTCAGATCTGTTGCTGACCGCCGTCGACGAACAGCTCGATGCCGTTCACGAAGCTCGCATCGTCCGACGCGAGGAACAGCGCAGCGCCCGCGATTTCCTCGGGTTCGCCGAGGCGCCCCATCGGAATCAGCGAAGCCAGATAGTCGGCGAGCCCTTGACGCTGCGCGGCGTCCTGGCCGGCGAGGTCGAGCAGGCCCGGCGTACGCGTCGCACCGGGGCTGATCGTGTTCACGCGGATGCCGCGCTCCTTGAGGTCGAGAATCCAGTTGCGTGCGAACGAGCGTACCGCGGCCTTCGACGCCGCATACACGCTGAACGCCGCGGTGCCGGCGCTGGCTGCCGTCGAGCCGGTGAGGATCACCGACGCGCGGTCGGCGAGCAGCGGCAACGCCTTTTGCACGGTGAACAGCACGCCTTTCACGTTGCGATCGAACGTGTCGTCGAAGTGCTCTTCGGTGATGCTGCCGAACGGCAGCATCGAGCCGCCGCCCGCGTTCGCGAACAGCACGTCGAGGCGGCCGCGTTCTTCGCCGATCTGCGCGTACAGCGCCTCGAGTTCGTCGAGCTTCGTCGAGTCGATCCGCACGCCGGTCGCGCTGCCGCCGTTGTCGCGGATCGAGCCGACCGCGGCGTCGAGTTCGGCCTGACGGCGGCCGGTCACGTAGACGTGCGCGCCTTCCGCGGCGAAGCGCTGGGCGGTCGCGAGGCCGATCCCGCTGGTGCCGCCGGTGACGAGTGCGATCTTGTTGTCGAGCTTGCGTGCCATGGTGCTTCTCCTTTCGATATCTGGATGAGGGGGTTCGTGTTACGTGCTGCGATGTAAGGAGAATATCGACGCACCCAGACTTTCGAAATAGAATTGATTGCAAGCCAACGTTGCATAAATGAAAAGATGAGGGGAAATGACCAGATTGCCTGACTTCGAGGGGCTCGCGATGTTCGCGAAGGTGGCCGAGGAGGGATCGTTCGCGGCGGCGGCCCGCTCGCTGGGCGTGTCGGTGGCGACCGTGTCGCGCGGCGTCGCGCGCCTGGAAGGCCGGCTCGGCGGGCGGCTCTTCAACCGCACGTCGCGGCAGCTCGCGCTCACCGAGTTCGGCCGGACCTTGTGCGAAAAGGCGGGCGACATGTATCGCCACGCGGAAGAAGCGGAGAGCGCCGCGCGCGAGATGGCCGTGCAGCCGCGCGGGCTCGTGCGGCTCGCGGTGCCGATGTCGTTCGGCCTGCGTTGGGTCGCGCCGCTGTTGCCGGCGTTCTTTCGCGCCTATCCGGAAGTGTCGATCGACCTGCATCTGTCGGATGCGTCGGTCGATCTGATCGCCGACGGTTTCGATGCCGCGCTGCGGATCGCCGCGCTGCCCGATTCGTCGCTGGTCGCGCGGCGCCTGTGCGCGGTGACGCAATACGTGGTCGCGTCGCCGGCCTATCTGGCGCGCGAAGGCCGGCCGACGCATCCGCGCGATCTGGCCGGGCGCGCATGCCTGTCGTACGCGTACCGCGCGCACAGCGACGTGTGGCGCTTCACGAACGACGCCGGCGAAGAAGAACCGATCCTGCCGGACGGGCCGCTGCGCGTGACGAATTCCGACGCGCTGCTGCCGACGCTGCTCGAAGGGCTCGCGATCGGCGAGCTGCCGGAGTTCATCGCCGGCGAATATCTGGCCGACGGCCGGCTCGAAGCGATCCTGACCGACTGGTCGCTCACCAAGGGCGGCCTGTACTTCATCACGCCTTCCGCGCGCGCCCGGCCGGCGAAGATCGCCGCGCTGTCCGACTTCTTCGCCGAACATCTGTCGGAGCCGAGCTGGCGGTGGCCGAGGTAGGCGAGCGGCGCGGCAACGCGCAGCGCGCCTGCGCGCCCCGTCGTACCAAGCGCAGCGGCTTTCGCTAGAATCGGTCGTCGTCGATGCAACCGTCATCCGATGTTGCATTGCAGCGGCGGCGTCCGCCCGGATGCCGCGCGCGCTCATCCCATGCCAGATTCTTTACCGGAGGCGAACGTGCCAGGATTACTTCCCGATGTCGACCGCGACGGGCTTCTCGAATATTCGGTGGTGTACACCGACCGGTCGATCAATCACATGTCGCAGCGCTTCCAGCACGTGATGCGCGACATTTCCGCTGCGTTGAAGCAGGTCTACCACGCGAAGGCCGTCGCCATCGTGCCGGGCAGCGGGACCTTCGGCATGGAGGCCGTCGCGCGGCAGTTCGCGACCAACCGCAAATGCCTCGTGATCCGCAACGGCTGGTTCAGCTTCCGCTGGTCGCAGATCTTCGAGATGGGCGGCATTCCGTCCGAAGCGATCGTGCTGAAGGCGCGTCCGGTCGAGCCGGGCCGGCAGGCCGCCTACGCGCCTGCGCCGCTCGACGAAGTGGTCACCGCGATTCGCGAGCACAAGCCGGATCTCGTGTTCGCGCCGCACGTCGAGACCGCCTCCGGCATGATGCTGCCCGACGCGTATCTGCGCGCGGTGGCGGACGCCGTGCATGCGGTCGGCGGGATGTTCGTGCTCGATTGCATCGCGTCCGGCACGGTGTGGGTCGACATGGAGGCGACCGGCGTCGACGTGCTGATCAGCGCGCCGCAGAAAGGCTGGAGCGCCTCGCCCGGCTGCGGACTGGTGATGCTCGGCGCGCTGGCGCGCGAGCGGATCGACGCGACCACCAGCACCAGCTTCGCGTGCGATCTGCGCAAGTGGCTGCAGATCATGGAGGCGTACGAGAACGGCGGCTTCGCGTATCACGCGACGATGCCGACCGACAGCCTCGCGACGCTGCGCGACGTCATCGCCGAAACACAGGCGTACGGCTTCGACAAGGTGAAGGCCGAGCAGCTCGAGCTCGGCGCGCGGATTCGCGCGTTGCTCGCGCAGAAGGGGTTTCGCAGCGTGGCGGCCGAAGGCTTCGAGGCGCCGGGCGTGGTCGTCAGCTATACCGACGACGACGGGATCCGTTCCGGCAAGAAGTTTGCCGACGTGGGCGTGCAGATCGCGGCCGGCGTGCCGCTGCAATGCGACGAGCCGGCCGACTTCAAGACCTTCCGCATCGGCCTGTTCGGCCTCGACAAGCTGCATGACGTCGATGCGGCGGTGGCGCGCTTCGCCGCTGCGCTGGAGCGCATCGTATAAGCGCAACGGGCGGTGCGCAGCACCGGACGGGGGGCCGCCTCGGCCGCCCCTCGTCCGTGGTCGTTACGCCGCCGCGTTGCGATTCGCCTCGATCACCGTCAACGCGGTCATGTTCACGATCCGCCGCACGGTCGCGCTCGACGTGAGGATGTTCACCGGCGCATTGACGCCGAGCAGGAACGGCCCGACCGCGACGTTGCTGCCCGCTTCGGTCTTGAGCAGGTTGTACGCGATGTTGCCGGCGTCGACGTTCGGGCACACGAGCAGGTTTGCCGCACCCTTGAGCGGCGACATCGGCAGCAGCCGCAAGCGCAGCGACTCGTCGAGCGCGCAGTCGCCGTGCATCTCGCCGTCGGCCTGGATGTCCGGCGCCTGCGCGCGGATGATCTCCAGCGCGTTGCGCATCTTCGCGCCCGACGCCGCGCTCCCCGACCCGAAGTTCGAACGCGACAGCAGCGCGACCTTCGGCGTCAGGTTCAGCCATTCCATCTGGCGCGCCGCCGCGATCGTGAATTCGGCGATCTGCTCCGCATCGGGGTTGTCGTTGACGTGCGTATCGACGAGCGCGACGGTCCGCTGGTTCAGCAGCAGGATGTTCATCGCCGCGTAGGTCGACGCATCGGGCTTCCTGCCGATCACTTCGTCGACGAAGCGCAGGTGGTTGTGATATTCGCCGACGGTCCCGCAGATCATCCCGTCCGCATCGCCGAGCCGCACCATCATCGCGCCGATCAGCGTCAGGCGCCGGCGCATCTCGACGCGCGCCATCTCCTTCGAGATGCCGTCGCGGCAACGCAGTTCCCAATACGTCGTCCAGTACTGCGGGAAGCGCTCGTCGTATTCCGGATTGGTGACCTCGACGTCCTGGCCGAGCCGCAGGCGCAGCCCGAAGCGCTCGATGCGCGCGAGCAGCACCTCGGGGCGACCGACCAGGATCGGACGCGCGAGCTTCTCGTCGACGATCACCTGCACCGCGCGCAGCACGCGTTCGTCCTCGCCCTCGGTGAACACGATGCGCGCCTTGCCGCCGTCGCGCACCAGCTGGCGCGCGGCCGCGAACAGCGGCTTCATGAACGCGCCCGAGTGATAGACGAACTGCTGCAGCTGCTCGACGTACGCGTCGAGGTCGGCGAGCGGGCGCGTCGCGACGCCGCCTTCGATCGCGGCCTTCGCCACCGCCGGCGCGATACGGACGATCAGGCGCGGGTCGAACGGCTTCGGAATCAGGTATTGCGGGCCGAACGACACCTCGTCGCCGCCATAGGCCGCCGCGACGATGTCGCTCTGTTCTTCCTGCGCGAGACCGGCGATCGCGTGGACCGCGGCGATTTCCATTTCACGCGTGATCGTGGTCGCGCCCACGTCGAGCGCGCCGCGGAAGATGTACGGGAAGCACAGCACGTTGTTGACCTGGTTCGGGAAATCCGAGCGGCCGGTCGCGATCACGACGTCGTCGCGGGTCGCATGCGCGAGCTCCGGGAAGATCTCCGGCGTCGGATTCGCGAGCGCGAGGATCAGCGGGCGCGCGGCCATCGCGCTCAGCATCTCCGGCTTCAGCACGCCGCCGGCCGACAGGCCGAGGAAGATGTCGGCGCCGCCGATCACCTCGGCCAGCGTGCGCGCGTCGGTTTCCTGCGCGAAGCGCTCCTTGGCCGGGTCCATCAGCGTGGTGCGGCCGCGGTAGACGACGCCTTCGATGTCGGTCGCCCACACGTTTTCGATCGGCAGCCCGAGGTCGACGAGCAGGTCGAGGCAGGCGAGCGCGGCCGCGCCGGCGCCCGAGGTCACGACCTTCACGTTCGAGATCGACTTGCCGACCACCTTCAGCCCGTTGATGAACGCGGCCGCGACGGTGATCGCGGTGCCGTGCTGGTCGTCGTGGAACACCGGAATCTTCATGCGCTCGCGCAGCTTGCGCTCGACGGTGAAGCACTCGGGCGCCTTGATGTCCTCGAGGTTGATCCCGCCGAAGGTCGGCTCGAGGCCGGCGATGATGTCGACCAGCTTGTCCGGGTCGGTCTCGTTGATCTCGATGTCGAACACGTCGATCCCGGCGAACTTCTTGAACAGCACGGCCTTGCCTTCCATCACCGGCTTCGACGCGAGCGCGCCGATGTTGCCCAGACCCAGCACCGCCGTGCCGTTGGTGATCACGCCCACCAGATTGCCGCGGCTCGTGAAGCGATGCGCGTTCAGCGGTTCGGCGGCGATCGACTCGCAGACGCTCGCGACGCCCGGCGTGTAAGCCAGCGCCAGATCGCGCTGCGTCACGAGCGGCTTGCTGGCGACGACCGAGATCTTCCCCGGCGTCGGAAACTCGTGATAGTCGTACGCGGCTTGCTGCTGAGTCTCTGTCTGTTTCATGTTTTGGGTCCGGGCAGGTGCGTCAGGCCAGTCCCGACGCGATCGATGACGGCCATTCTAGGGATCGGCCATAAGGAGATGATTCTGTTTTAATATCGGGCCATCACTTTTTCCTGATAGTGCGGCGGTCCCAAGGTGACATTCGACGCAAACGACGTGGTCCGGCGCCTCGGCGCGCGGCTGAAGATGCGGCATCTGATGCTGTTGCTGCAGATCCAGCAGCACGGCTCGCTGACGCGCGTGGCGGAGCACATGGCCAGCAGCCAGCCGGCCGTGACCAACGCGCTGTCCGAGCTGGAGAGCATGTTCGGCACGCCGCTGTTCGAGCGCTCGTCGCGCGGGATGCGGCCGACCGCGCTCGGCGCGGTCGTGCTGGAGCGCGCGAAGGCGATGCTGAAGGACCTCGAGCATCTGGCCCGCGAAATGGAGGCGGTGGCGGCCGGCCATGCGGCCCACCTGCACATCGGCGTGATCCCGTTCATTTCGGGCCAGATGCTGTCCGCGGCGCTCAAGCGGCTGCAGGCGGGGATGGAGCGGCGTCTGACCGTGACGATCCACGAGGGCACCAGCGACCAGTTGCTGCTGCAGCTGAAGGATCACAGCGTCGATCTGGTGATCGGCCGCGCGTCGTCGGCGATCGATCTCGGCCAGGTGTCGTTCGAAGTGCTGTATCAGCAGCAGCCGCGGATGATCGCGAGCCGGCGTCTCGCCGCGAAGCTGGCCCGCATGCCGCTCGACTGGGAGAAGCTGCGCGCGCTCGACTGGATTCTCGGCGCGCCGCACACGCCGATGCGCGAGCAGGTGACCGACCTGTTCCTGTCGGCCGGCATCGCGCCGCCGGTGCCGATCGTCGAGAGCTACTCGTCGAAGCTGATCGGCGAAATGATCGCGTCGAGCGACGACGCGGTGTCGATCGTGCCGGCCGATATCGCCGAGGAAATGGTGCGCATCGCGGGCGTCGCGATCGTGCCTTACTCGCTGGTCTGGACGCTGCCGCCGATCGCGCTGTTCACGCGCGCGGCCGAACCGCATGCGCCGACGCGCGATCTGCTGGTCGACGCGCTGCGCGCCATCTGCCGCGAAACCTACGTCGACGTACGGCGCTGACGCGGCGCCGCTGCGGCGCCTCCGCGTCACCGTCCCGACGCCGCATCCGGACAACCGCCCGCCCGCCGCGATCGCCGTAAAACCCCCGTCGCACAAGCCGCTGCGCGCGCGTAGTGGTTTCCACTCATAGTCGCAAACAGTCAAGAACAGGTCGCCGGCGGTCGCCTTGCGGGCAATATGGCCCGTTACTTTTACTCCCACGATGCAGGCCGGGACGCACTTCCGCGAACCCGTCGGACATCGGTCCAACCGGGAGAGAAGACCATGAAGTCGACAAAGATCGCCGCGTTCGCCGCGGCCGTGCTGGCGACCGGCGCATGCGCGACTGCCGCGCAGGCCGAGACGGAGGCGGCGAGCTGCCGCAACGTCCGCTTCGCCGACATCGGCTGGACCGACATCACGTCCACCACGGCGCTCGCGTCGACGGTGTTCGAAGGGCTCGGCTACAAGCCCACGACGACGATCGCGTCGGTGCCGATCTCGTTCGCCGGCCTGAAGAGCAAGCAGCTCGACGTGTCGCTCGGCTACTGGTGGCCGGTGCAGCAGAAGCAGCTGCAGCCGTTCCTCGACAGCAAGTCGATCAACGTGGTCGAGCCGCCGAACCTGTCCGGCGCGAAGGCGACGCTCGCGGTGCCGAGCTACGAATACCAGGCCGGCCTGAAGACCTTCGACGACATCGCCAAGCATCGCGCGGAGCTCGACGGCAAGATCTACGGGATCGAGCCGGGCAGCAGCGCGAACGCGACGATCCAGAAGATGATCGACACGAACCAGTACGGCCTCGGCGGCTTCAAGCTGGTCGAGTCGAGCGAGGCCGGGATGCTGGTGACGGTCGAGCGTGCGATCCGCGAGAAGAAGTGGGTCGTGTTCCTCGGCTGGGAACCGCATCCGATGAACATCCAGATCGGCATGAACTATCTGGCCGGCGGCGACGCGGCGTTCGGCCCGAACTACGGCGAAGCGCGCGTGTACACGCTGACCGCCTCCGACTTCATCTCGCGCTGCCCGAACGCCGGCAAGCTGGTCGAGAACCTGCGCTTCACGACGCAGCTGGAGAACCAGCTGATGCAGTCGGTGATGAACAAGACCAAGCCGTCCGATGCGGCGAAGGCCTACCTGAAGAAGAACCCGCAGGTGCTCGATGCGTGGCTCGCCGGCGTCAAGACGTTCGACGGCAAGGACGGGCTGCCGGCGGTGAAGGCCTATCTCGGCCTGTGACGCGGCACTGCGGAAACTGAACGACACGAACCGAATCAAGCGAGGGTAAGCGGCATGAACAATGAAGTCATCATCACCTGTGCGGTCACCGGTGCGGGCGATACGGTCGGCAAGCATCCGGCGATTCCGGTCACGCCGAAGCAGATCGCGGCGGCCGCGATCGAAGCGGCGAAGGCCGGCGCGACCGTCGCGCACTGCCACGTGCGCGATCCGCACACGGGCCGCGGCAGCCGCGACCCGAACCTGTACCGCGAGGTGGTCGACCGGATCCGCTCGGCCGACGTCGACGTGATCATCAACCTGACGGCCGGCATGGGCGGCGATCTGGAGATCGGCGCCGGCGAAGAGCCGATGCGCTTCGGCCAGGGCACCGACCTCGTCGGCGGCCTCACGCGCCTCGTGCACGTGGAGGAGCTGCTGCCCGAGATCTGCACGCTCGACTGCGGCACGCTCAATTTCGGCGACGGCGACTACATCTACGTGTCGACGCCCGCGCAGCTGCGCGCCGGCGCGCGGCGCATCCAGGAGCTCGGCGTGAAGCCGGAGCTGGAGATCTTCGATACGGGCCATCTGTGGTTCGCGAAGCAGCTGCTGAAGGAAGGGCTGCTCGACGATCCGCCGCTGTTCCAGCTGTGCCTCGGCATCCCGTGGGGCGCGCCGGCCGACACCGGCACGATGAAGGCGATGGTCGACAACCTGCCGCCCGGCGCGCACTGGGCCGGCTTCGGCATCGGCCGCATGCAGATGCCGATGGTCGCGCAGGCGATGCTGCTCGGCGGCCATGTGCGGGTCGGCCTCGAAGACAACATCTGGCTCGATCGCGGCGTCCATGCGACCAACGGCACGCTGGTCGAGCGCGCGCGCGAAATCGTCGAACGCCTCGGCGGGCGCGTGCTGACGCCGGCCGAAGGGCGTCGCAAGCTGGGCCTGCCGGCGCGCGGCGAGCGCGCGCTCGAGCGCCGCCCGATCACCGAATTCGCCTGAGCGCCGGTTCAGCAGTTCAGCGATTCATTGCGGCGGCGCGCAGCTGCGCGCGCGCCGTCCGATTTTCCTCGCTTCGAAGGATGCATTGACATGGCAGTGAAGACCGACATCAGGACGTTCGCCGCGATCGGCACCGGCGTGATCGGCAGCGGATGGATTTGCCGTGCGCTCGCGCACGGTCTCGACGTGGTCGTGTGGGACCCGGCGCCGGGCGCGCCGGAGCGGCTGCGCGCGAGCGTCGCGAACGCATGGCCCGCGCTGGAGCGCGTCGGCCTCGCGCCGGGCGCGGACCCGGCGCGGCTGCGTTTCGCAGCGACGATCGCCGAGTGCGTCGCCGACGCGGACTTCATCCAGGAAAGCGCGCCCGAGCGCGAAGTGCTGAAGCTCGAGCTGCACGAGCAGATCAGCCGCGCGGCGAAGCCGGACGCGATCATCGCGTCGTCGACGTCCGGGCTGCTGCCGACCGACTTCTATGCGCGGGCCATCCATCCGGAGCGCTGCGTGGTCGGCCATCCGTTCAATCCGGTCTATCTGCTGCCGCTCGTCGAGGTGCTCGGCGGCGAGCGCACGTCGCCGGAGGCCGTCGAAGCGGCGATGACGATCTATCGCACGCTCGGCATGCGGCCGCTGCACGTGCGCAAGGAGGTGCCGGGCTTCATCGCGGACCGGCTGCTCGAGGCGTTGTGGCGCGAGGCGTTGCATCTCGTCGACGAAGGCGTCGCGACGACCGGCGAGATCGACGACGCGATCCGCTTCGGCGCGGGCATCCGCTGGTCGTTCATGGGCACGTTCCTGACCTACACGTTGGCGGGCGGCGACGCGGGCATGCGACACTTCATGCAGCAGTTCGGCCCCGCGCTCGAACTGCCGTGGACGAAGCTGGTCGCGCCGCAGCTGACCGATGCGCTGATCGACCGCGTCGTCGACGGCACCCGCGAACAGCAGGGCACGCGCAGCATCAAGGAGCTCGAGCGCTATCGCGACGAGTGCATCACCGAGGTGCTCAACGCGATCGCGACGGTGAAGGCGCGGTATGGGATGCGATTCGAGGATTGAACCAACATGACCGGCGATACTCCGCTGACGATTTACCACGACGTCGTGCGGCCCGAGTGGGTCGACTACAACGGCCATCTGCGCGATGCGTTCTATCTGCTGATCTTCAGCTTCGCGACCGACGCGCTGCTGGACCGGATCGGCCTCGACGACGCCGCGCGTCGCGAGCGCGGCCGCTCGGTCTACACGCTCGAAGCGCACGTCAACTATCTGCAGGAAATCAAGGAGGGTGCGCGCGTGCGCGTCGACGTGCGCGTGCTCGCGCACGATGCGAAGCGGCTGCATCTGTATCTCGAACTGTTCGCCGACGGGTACGACGCCGCGGTGGCGGCGAGCGAGCAGATGCTGCTGCACGTCGCGACGCGCGGCGGCGCGAAATCGGCGCCGTTCGACGACGACGTGGCCGCGCGCGTGGCCGGCTTGCACGCGTTGCAGCTCGATTGCGCGGCGCCCGCCTACGCGGGGCGCGTGATCGGCCTGCCGCCGCGCCGCTGACGCGGCGAACGACGGCACGCACGCGATGCTCGAAGCGCAAATCGCAGCGTTCGTCGCGGCGGTCGACGCCGCGTATCCGGCCGGCACGGCCGCGCGCTCGCCGGCCGAGCAACGCCGCATCTACGATCGCTTCGCGGCCGCGTGGACGCCCGCCGAACTGCCGCCGGGCATCGTGCGGCACGACGCCTTATGGCGCGCGCCGCACGGGCCCGCGATCGCGCTGCGGCGCTACGCGCCGGCGCACGGCGCACCGCGCGGCACCGTGTTGTTTTTCCATGGCGGCGGCTTCGTCGTCGGCTCGCTCGACAGCCATGCGCTGATCACCGCGCAGCTCGCGGCCGACACCGGGCTCGCGGTGATCGCCGTCGCTTACCGGCTCGCGCCCGAGCATCGCGCGCCGGCCGCGCTCGAGGATTGCCTGGCCGTCACGCGCGCCGCGCGCGATGCGGCGCACTGGCCGTTCGGCCCGTGCGCGCGGCCGCTGACGCTCGCGGGCGACAGCGCGGGCGGCAATCTCGCGGCGGCCGTCGCGACCGCGCTGCGCGACGCCGGCGAAGCGGGCCTCGACGGCATCGCGCTCGCGTATCCGCTGCTCGGCATCGAGCCGCAGGCACCGGCGCGCGACACCGAAGCGCACGCGCCGATGCTCACGCTCGACGACGTTCGTCGCTATCGCGCGCTGTACTGGGCGCAGGCCGACGCAGCCGCACTGAGCGCCGATCCGCTGCTGCGCGCGTCGGTGCCGCTCGCGGCGTCGCGCTTCGACGGGCTGCCGCCGGTGCTCGCGATCGGCGCGCAGCACGATCCGCTGCGCGACGATGCGCGCGTCTACGTCGAACGGATCGTCGCGGCCGGCGGCGTGGCGCGTTACTGGATGGGGGAAGGGCTGGTGCACGGCTGCTGGCGCGCGCTCGGAACGAGCCCGCAGGCGGCGCAGATGCACCGGATGATCGGTGGGTTTCTGCTCGCACCACACGCGTAGCGGGCGTTTCCGGGAGGCAACGATGCAGGCAGCGCAACACCGTATCGAGGACTGGCGGACCTTTTCCGCCGACGCGACGATCGCCGCGGCGACGCTCGGCGACGCCGCGGTGGAGGTCGAGTGGAGCGACGCGCGCCGTTCGCCGTTCCACTTCGACTGGCTGCGCGACAACTGCGCGTGCGCCGCGTGCGTGCATGCGCTGACGCGCGAGCAGGTGTTCGAGATCGCCGATGCGCGCGCCGATCTGTCCGCGCGCGTCGTGCACGTCGACCGCGACGGCGCGCTGCACGTCGAATGGAACGACGGGCATCGCAGCGCGTGGTCGCCCGGTTGGTTGCGCACACATGCATATGACGACGCATCGCGCGCCGAACGCCACGCGGCGCACGGGCCGCACGTATGGCTCGGCGACGATGCCGCGGCGCTCGGCGTGTTCGCGTGGCGCGATCTGATGGACGACGACGGCGCGTTGCACGCATGGCTCGGCGCATTGCAGCGCACCGGCCTGACGCTCGTCGAGGGCGTGCCGGCCGAGCGCGGGCGGGTCGCCGACGTCGCGCGGCGCGTCGGCCTGATCCGCGAGAGCAATTTCGGCGTGCTGTTCGACGTCGAATCGAAGCCGCGGCCGGACAGCAATGCATACACGTCGCTGAACCTGCCGCCGCATACCGATCTGCCGACCCGCGAGTTGCAGCCGGGCGTGCAGTTCCTGCATTGCCTCGCCAACGACGCGACGGGCGGCGACAGCGTGTTCATCGACGGCTTCGCGCTCGCCGACGCACTGCGACGCGAACGTCCGGCCGATTTCGAGCGCCTCGTGTCGACGCCGTTCGAGTTCTGGAACAAGAGCGCGCACAGCGACTATCGCTGCTCCGCGCCCGTGATCGGGCTCGATGCGCGCGGCAACGTCAGCGAGGTGCGCGTCGCGAACTTCCTGCGCGGGCCGCTCGATGCGCCGGCCGATGCGGTCGCCGCCGTCTATCGCGCGTACCGGCGCTTCCTCGTGCTGGCGCGCGAGCCGCGGTTTCGCGTGCAGCGCCGGCTGCGCGCGGGCGACATGTGGGCGTTCGACAACCGCCGCGTGCTGCATGCGCGCACCGAGTTCGATCCGGCGACCGGTCGCCGGCATCTGCAAGGGTGTTACGTCGATCGTGACGAATTGCTGTCGCGCTGGCGCGTGTTGTCGCGAACGCTGGGCGCCGTGGCCGCGCCGCGTTGACGGCGCACGGCCTGGCCGCATCTACCTCGGCGGGGAAAAAGCGCCCGGACGCGGTGCGTCCGGGCGAAGCCACCCGTTGCCGGGCGGCGGAGGTATGCGTATCGCAAAACAAGACGAGCCCGCTTGACGGGCTCGTCCGGGTACTGCTTCAGCGCGTCAGGCGCTGTGCGCCCGCCGAGGGCGCGTCGGCTTACTGGCCGAAGAAAACCGAGTCGCGGGCGTTCGACGACGTTGCTGCCGCCGGGGCGCCCGAATGGACGACCGGCGCCGGCTGCGCGCCGTAACCGCTGGCGTCCGCACCGTGCACGCGCGCTTCGGCGGCCTGGATGTCGGTCGGGTAATACGGGCTCGCGAGGCCCGGCTTGTAGCCGGCCTTTTCGAGCTGAACCAGTTCGTTGCGCACTTGCGCACGCGTCACGGTGCTTTGAGCGAACGCGCCGAACGAAGCGGACAGCGCAACAGCGGCAACGACTGCGGAAACGAGCGATTTCATGATGACCTCCGGTGTTTTATTTGATTCGCTTGCGACACCATGTCTGCAGCGATTGGGTTGAATCTTAGTCACCGGGGCGTTCAGGGTAAACGCTGATTTTGACGATAGATTGTTTCCTGATGAGTAACAGTGCAGCGCCGATCCAGCCTTTCATCGTGCTTTCGTTTCCGCCTGTGCAATGAGTCGCAGCGCGCCGCGACGTCACGTCGGCCGACTCGGCTGCATGCCGGCGCGACGCCCGTGCGTGCGGATACCCACGGCGTGCGCGTCGGATGACACAGGCAGCAGAGACGGGGAATCGGCGCGCCGCTTGCGCGTCGCGCAGCCGCCGACGTGGCGGCGCCGCCGCGCGCTTAGCGGTTGCCGGCCAGCGCGAGCACTTCGGCCGCGGAGATCATCGCGGCCGCGTTGGCGGGCGCCGGGCGCTCGGCCGGGCGGAACACTTCGTCGCCGCGCTGGATCACCTGGCGCGACAGCGCGCAGGTGCCGGTGCGTTGCGCGAAGCGGCGGCGCCAGCGCTGTTCGCCGTAATGGCAGCGGCCGGGTTCGACCCAGCGAACCACCAGCAGCGTATCGGAACGTTCGAGAATTTCGACGTGGACGTCGGCGGGATCAAGCGCAGGCATGGATTGGGGTGCCTTCATTTTGCCGTTTCCTAAAGCGCAGTGCGGTTTCGTCGATGGCAGTGGATGTCACTACCCGAGCGCGAATCCGTAGCGGTTTCCATGAGTGGTGCGCTAAATGTAAGCGTCTGTGACGGGAAAAAACATCCTGTTTGGCTCAAATTACCTTTTGCCGATTTAGAAACAATGAGGGCGCGTTTTCGGGTAAAACGCCCACGACAAAAGCGCCCCGGACTTAAACGTCCGGGGCGCGAAATCGGCCCGCGCCAACGTGCCCGCTCGCCCGGGCACGTCGGACCCCGCGGGGGACGGAGATGCCCGCCGCACTTGGCGGCGGACGCTGCGGTGGACCGGTAGGGCGCGGCCGACGACGCCATGATCCCGTGCGCGCCCGGTTGCCAGCCTGACGCGAACATGACTTTTTTGTCAGTTTCGAGCCGGCCGCGCGCGCGGCGAGCGCGCGCCAATCGGCGCGAGCCGCATGCCTATTGGCGTTGCGGGCAATCGCGCGGCGCGGCGAAGGCTCGTTTCCCGACTTCTCCGCTGTTTGGCGACCGATTTTGTCGCTCGGGAAAACACTGAATCCCGCGTTCGTGACAAATCCGGATTCTCTTCCTAAGATTGGTTGGGCCTTTGGTCCTTTGTGCCAATCGGCCGGCTCGACCGGCTCTCCCGGAGGGGCTCATGAGATTGCAGGGCAAGCGTGCGCTGGTGACGGCGGCTGGACAGGGCATCGGCCGCGCGACCGCGCTGCGGTTCGCAAGCGAGGGCGCCGACGTGCTGGCGACCGACATCAACGACACCGCGCTCGAGCAGCTCGCGGCCGATGCGCAACGTGCGGGCGGCCGGCTGTCCACGCGCCGGCTCGACGTGACCGCTGCGGCCGACGTGGCGGCGCTGGCAGCGCGGGAACGCGCGTTCGACGTGCTGTTCAACTGCGCGGGCTTCGTGCATCACGGCTCGATCCTCGACTGCGACGAGCGCGCGTGGGCGTTTTCGTTCGATCTGAACGTCACGTCGATGTACCGGCTGATCCGCGCGCTGCTGCCGGCGATGCTGGAGGCGGGCGGCGCGTCGATCGTCAACATGGCGTCCGCCGCGTCGAGCGTGAAGGGCGTGCCGAACCGTTTCGTCTACGGCACGACCAAGGCGGCCGTGATCGGCCTCACCAAGTCGGTCGCCGCCGATTTCGTCGAACGGCGCATTCGCTGCAACGCGATCTGCCCCGGCACGATCGCGTCGCCGTCGCTCGAACAGCGCATCGCCGAGCAGGCGCGCGCACGCGAGGTGTCGACCGACAGCGTGCGCGCGGCCTTCGTCGCGCGCCAGCCGATGGGCCGCATCGGCACCGCCGACGAAGTGGCCGCGCTCGCCGCGTATCTCGCGTCCGACGAAGCGTCGTTCACCACCGGCACGATTCACGTGATCGACGGCGGCTGGTCGAACTGACCGCGGCGGCCGCCCGCACCTTTCCATCCACTTCCGTTTCGCTGGGACGACATGAAACTGCTGAGATTTGGCGACAAACACCACGAGAAACCGGGGCTGCTCGATGCGCAGCGCAGGATCCGCGACCTGTCGGGCGTGATCGACGACGTCGCCGGCGACGCGCTCACGCCCGCGTCGCTCGCGCGGCTGCGCGAGCTCGATCCGGCGTCGCTGCCGCTCGTCGACGGCACGCCGCGGCTGGGCGCCTGTGTCGGCCGGGTCGGCAAGTTCATCTGCATCGGCCTGAACTATTCGGATCACGCGGCCGAGTCCGGCATGGAGGTGCCGAAGGAGCCCGTCGTGTTCGGCAAATGGACCAGCGCGATCTGCGGGCCGAACGACGACGTCGAGATTCCGCGCGGCTCCGAGAAGACCGACTGGGAAGTCGAGCTCGGCGTGGTGATCGGCCGGCCCGGCCGCTATATCGACGAAGCCGAAGCGCTGTCGCACGTCGCCGGCTACTGCGTGGTGAACGACGTGTCGGAGCGCGAGTACCAGCTCGAACGCGGCGGCACGTGGGACAAGGGCAAGGGCAACGACACGTTCGGCCCGCTCGGCCCGTGGCTCGTCACGGCCGACGAAGTGCCGGACCCGCACGCGCTGCGCTTGTGGCTCGAGGTGGACGGCCACCGCTATCAGAACGGCTCGACCGCGACGATGGTGTTCCGCGTGCCGTTCCTGATCAGCTATCTGAGCCGCTTCATGAGCCTGCAGCCGGGCGACGTGATCTCGACCGGCACGCCGCCGGGCGTCGGCCTCGGGCAGAAGCCGCCCGTCTATCTGCGCGCCGGGCAGGTCATCACGCTCGGCATCGACGGGCTCGGCGAGCAGCGCCAGCGCACCGTGCAGGCCTGAAACCCTTTAACGGAGCGTTCGCCATGCCTGTCATTCGATCGATGCGCGTCCTCGACGTGCGCTTTCCGACCTCGCGCGAGCTCGACGGCTCCGATGCGATGAATCCGGACCCCGACTACTCGGCCGCCTACGTCGTGCTCGAAACCGACCGCGACGGGCTCGCGGGCCACGGGCTCACGTTCACGATCGGGCGCGGCAACGAGATCTGCTGTGCGGCGATCGAGGCGATGCGTCACCTCGTCGTCGGCCTCGATCTCGACTGGATCCACGAGGACATGGGCCGCTTCTGGCGGCACCTGACGTCGGACAGCCAGTTGCGCTGGATCGGCCCCGACAAGGGCGCGATCCATCTGGCGACGGGCGCCGTCGTCAATGCGGTGTGGGACCTGTGGGCGAAGGCGGTGGGCAAGCCGTTGTGGCGGCTGGTGGCCGACATGAGCCCGGAAGAGATCGTGCGCGCGATCGACTTTCGCTACCTGACCGACTGCCTCACGCCGGACGAGGCGCTCGACCTGTTGCGCCGCCAGGCGCCGGGCAAGGCCGCGCGGATCGCGGCGCTCGAGCGTGACGGCTACCCGTGCTACACGACCTCGGCCGGCTGGCTCGGCTACGGCGACGACAAGCTGCGGCGCCTGTGCCGCGAGGCGGTCGACGCCGGTTTCGACTACGTGAAGCTGAAGGTCGGCGCGAACCTCGACGACGACATCCGCCGCGTGTCGATCGCGCGCGACGTGATCGGCCCGGCGCGCAAGCTGATGATCGACGCGAACCAGGTGTGGGAAGTCGGCGAGGCGATCGACTGGGTGCGCGAGCTGGCGTTCGCGAAGCCGTGGTTCATCGAGGAGCCGACGAGCCCCGACGACGTCGAAGGGCATCGCAAGATCCGCGACGCGATCGCGCCCGTGCAGGTCGCGACCGGCGAGATGTGCCAGAACCGCGTGCTGTTCAAGCAGTTCATCGCGCGCGGCGCGATCGACGTCGTGCAGATCGACGCGTGCCGGCTCGGCGGCGTCAACGAGATTCTCGCGGTGATGCTGCTGGCCGCGAAATACGGGCTGCCGGTGTGTCCGCACGCGGGCGGCGTCGGGCTGTGCGAATACGTGCAGCATCTGTCGATGATCGACTACGTGTGCATCTCGGGCACGAAGGAAGGGCGCGTGGCCGAATACGTCGATCACCTGCACGAGCATTTCGTCGAGCCGTGCATCGTGCGCGGCGCGGCCTACATGCCGCCGACCGCGCCCGGCTTCTCGATCGAGATGAAGCCCGACTCGCTCGAGCAGTACCGGTTCCGCGGCTGACGCAGGGTGCTGGCGGCGCGGCGTCGCACGACGTCGCGCGACGAGATGGACGATACGAACGACACGAACGACGGAGACGCGAAGTGGATCTGGATCTGCAGGACAAGGTCGTGATCGTGACCGGCGGCGCATCGGGCATCGGCGCGGCGATCACGTTGCGGCTGGCCGACGAAGGCGCGATTCCGGTGGTGTTCGCGCGCCACGCCCCGGACGACGGCTTTTTGCGTGCGGTCGAACGGAAGCAGCCGCGCGCCGTGTGCGTGCGCGTCGAGCTGCAGGACGACGCGCAGTGCCGCGACGGCGTCGCGCAGACCGTCGCGCGCTTCGGCCGCATCGACGGGCTCGTCAACAACGCGGGCGTCAACGACGGCGTGGGGCTCGACGCCGGGCGCGACGCGTTCGTCGCGTCGCTCGAACGCAACCTGATCCACTACTACGCGATGGCGCATCACTGCGTGCCGCACCTGAAGGCGACGCGCGGCGCGATCGTCAACATCTCGTCGAAGACGGCCGTCACCGGGCAGGGCAACACGAGCGGCTATTGCGCGTCGAAGGGCGCGCAGCTCGCGCTGACGCGCGAATGGGCCGTCGCGCTGCGCGACGACGGCGTGCGCGTCAACGCGGTGATTCCGGCCGAGGTGATGACGCCGTTGTACCGCAACTGGATCGCCGGCTTCGACGATCCGGACGCGAAGCTCGCCGCCATCGCCGCCCGCGTGCCGCTCGGCAAGCGCTTCACGACGGCGGAAGAGATCGCCGATACCACCGTGTTCCTGCTGTCGGCGCGCGCGTCGCACACGACGGGCCAGTGGCTGTTCGTCGACGGCGGTTACACGCATCTCGATCGTGCGATCGACTGACGGCGGCAACCGATGCGAGCAGACCCGAACCCCAACGACGCGCCGCCGCTGATCGCGTTGAGCGGCGTCAGCAAGCGCTTTCCCGGCGTGCTCGCGCTCGACGACTGCCGCTTCGACCTGCGCGCCGGCGAAGTGCATGCGCTGATGGGCGAGAACGGCGCGGGCAAATCGACGCTGATGAAGATCCTCGCCGGCGTGTATCAGAAGGACGGCGGCGAGATCCGGATCGACGGCCGCGCGGTGGAGATCGCCGAGCCGCGCGCGGCGCAGGCGCTCGGCATCGGCATCATCCATCAGGAGCTGAACCTGATGAACCACCTGAGCGTCGCGCAGAACATCTTCATCGGCCGGGAGCCGCGCGGCCGCTTCGGCGTGTTCATCGACGAGGACCGGCTCAACCGCGACGCGGCCGCGATCTTCGCGCGGATGCGGCTCGCTCTCGATCCGCGCACGCCGGTCGGCCGGCTGACGGTCGCGAAGCAGCAGATGGTCGAGATCGCGAAGGCGCTGTCGTTCGACTCGCGCGTGCTGATCATGGACGAGCCGACCGCCGCGCTGAACAACGCGGAAATCGCCGAGCTGTTCGGCATCATCGGCGACCTGCGGGCGCACGGCGTCGGCATCGTCTACATCTCGCACAAGATGGACGAGCTGCGCCAGATCGCCGATCGCGTGACGGTGATGCGCGACGGCAAATGGGTGGCGACCGTGCCGATGGCCGATACGTCGATGGACGCGATCATCGCGATGATGGTCGGCCGCCAGCTCGATACGCAGCCGCGCACGCCGCCCGATACGTCCGCGAACGACGTGGCGCTCGAAGTGCGCGGGCTGTCGCGCGGCCGCGCGATCCGCGACGTCGGCTTCACGTTGCGGCGCGGCGAGATTCTCGGCTTCGCGGGGCTGATGGGCGCGGGCCGCACCGAGGTCGCGCGCGCCGTGTTCGGCGCGGACCCGGTCGACGCGGGCGAGATTCGCGTGCACGGCAAGCCGGTGACGATCCGCACGCCGGCCGATGCGGTCGCGCACGGGATCGGCTACCTGTCGGAGGACCGCAAGCATTTCGGGCTCGCGCTCGGCATGGACGTGCAGAACAACATCGCGCTGTCCAGCATGCCGCGCTTCGTGCATCGCGGCATGTTCGTCGACGCGCGCGCGCTGCGCGCCGCCGCGCACGCGTACGTGCGGCAGCTCGCGATCCGCACGCCGTCGGTCGCGCAGCCGGTGCGGCTGCTGTCCGGCGGCAACCAGCAGAAGATCGTGATCGCGAAGTGGTTGCTGCGCGATTGCGACATCCTGTTCTTCGACGAGCCGACGCGCGGCATCGACGTCGGCGCGAAAAGCGAGATCTACAAGCTGCTCGACGCGCTCGCCGCGGACGGCAAGGCGATCGTGATGATCTCGTCGGAGCTGCCCGAGGTGCTGCACATGAGCCACCGGATTCTCGTGATGTGCGAAGGGCGCGTGACCGGCGAGCTGCGCGCGGCCGACGCCACGCAGGAAAAGATCATGCAGCTCGCGACGCAGCGCGAGTCGACCGTGTTGTCCTGATTCAGGTGTCCACTCCGATCATGTCCAACGATACGCATCCCGTTCCGCCCCTCGCGTCCGCCGACACGCCGGCCGGCGCCGCGAACCTGAAGTCGCGCCTGTTCAACCCGGCCGCGCGGCAGAAGCTGCTCGCGTTCGCGAGCCTCGTGCTGCTGATCGTGTTCTTCGGTTTCGCGTCGCCGAACTTCCTCGAGGTCGACAACCTCGTCGCGATTCTGCAGGCCACGGCCGTCAACGGCGTGCTGGCCGTCGCGTGCACGTACGTGATCATCACGTCGGGCATCGACCTGTCGGTCGGCACGCTGATGACGTTCTGCGCGGTGATGGCCGGCGTCGTGCTGACCAACTGGGGGATGCCGCTGCCGCTCGGGATCGTCGCCGCGCTCGGCTGCGGCGCGCTGTCGGGCTGCGTGTCGGGCTTCGTGATCGCGAAGATGAAGGTGCCGCCGTTCATCGCGACGCTCGGCATGATGATGCTGCTCAAGGGGCTGTCGCTCGTGATCTCCGGCACGCGGCCGATCTACTTCAACGACACGCCGGGCTTCACGTCGATCGCGCAGGACTCGCTGATCGGCAGCGTGATCCCCGCGCTGCCGATTCCGAACGCGGTGCTGATCCTGTTCGTCGTCGCGATCGGCGCGTCGATCGTGCTGAACCGCACGCTGTTCGGCCGCTACACGTTCGCGCTCGGCAGCAACGAGGAAGCGCTGCGGCTGTCGGGCGTGAACGTCGATGCGTGGAAGATCGCCGTCTACACGTTCGGCGGCGCCGTGTGCGGAATCGCCGGGCTGCTGATCGCGTCGCGGCTGAACTCCGCGCAGCCCGCGCTCGGCCAGGGCTACGAGCTCGATGCGATCGCGGCGGTCGTGATCGGCGGCACGTCGCTATCGGGCGGCTCGGGTAGCATCGTCGGCACCATCATCGGCGCGTTCATCATGAGCGTGCTGACCAACGGGCTGCGCATCATGTCCGTCGCGCAGGAGTGGCAGACGGTCGTCACGGGCGTGATCATCATCCTCGCCGTCTACGTGGACATCCTGCGCCGGCGCCGCCGCTGATGCACGAAAGAACGCAGACACGCAAACCCGCATGCGCTTCATCGCCGGCCGGGCCGGCATTTCAGTCGATACAACCAAGGAGACGCGAAGTGATCAGGAGCAAGGTGTTGAACGCGATCGCCGGGCTGACGTTCGCCGTCGGCGTGACGGCCGGCGCGCATGCGCAGGAAGCCTATATCCCGCTGATCTCGAAGGGCTTCCAGCATCAGTTCTGGCAGGCCGTGAAAGCCGGCGCGATGCAGGCGGCGAAGGACTACAAGGTGAAGGTCACGTTCGAAGGCCCCGAGACCGAGGCGATGGTCGACAAGCAGATCGACATGCTGTCCGCGGCGATCGCGAAGAAGCCGGCCGCGGTCGGCTTCGCGGCGCTCGACAGCAAGGCCGCGCTGCCGCTGCTGAAGAAGGCGCAGGCGGAGAAGATTCCGGTGATCGCGTTCGACTCGGGCGTCGACAGCGACATTCCGGTGACCACCGCCGCGACCAACAACAAGGCGGCGGCCGCGCTCGCGGCCGACAAGCTCGCCGCGCTGATCGGCGACGAAGGCGAGGTCGCCGTGGTCGCGCACGACCAGACGAGCCGCACCGGCATCGACCGCCGCGACGGCTTTCTCGAACGGATGAAGGCCGCGCATCCGAAGGTGCAGGTGGTGACCGTGCAATACGGCGAAGGCGACCAGCTGAAGTCCACCGAGGTCACGAAGTCGATCCTGCAGGCGTATCCGAAGCTCAAGGGGCTGTTCGGCACCAACGAGGGCTCGGCGATCGGCGTGGTCAACGGCGTGCGCGAGATGAAGCGCAAGGTCGTGATCATCGGCTACGATTCGGGCAAGCAGCAGAAGGACGCGATCCGCAGCGGATTGATGGCCGGCGCGATCACGCAGAACCCGGTCGGGATCGGCTACAAGACGGTCGAAGCCGCGGTGAAGGCGATCAAGGGCGAAAAGCTGCCGAAGGTCATCGACACCGGCTTCTACTGGTACGACAAGACCAACATCGACGACCCGAAGATCACCGCGGTGCTGTACGACTGAGCGTCATGCGGCGCGCGACGATGCTGCGCGCGGCGACGACGCGGGGTGAAGCACGAGGACACCATGAGCGCAGTGCGTATCGATTCCCATCAGCACTTCTGGCGTTATCGCGCGGCCGACTATCCGTGGATCGGCCCGGCAATGGACGCGCTCGCCCGCGACTACCTGCCCGCTGCGCTGTGGCCGCAGATGCACGCGCATGCGCTCGCTGCGTCGATCGCGGTGCAGGCGCGCGCCGGGCGCGACGAGACGGCGTTCCTGCTCGAGCTCGCGCGCGACGACGCGCGAATCGCGGCGGTGGTCGGCTGGGAGGATCTCGCGGCGCCGGAGCTGGCCGAGCGCGTCGCCGCGTGGCGCAGCCCAAAGCTGCGCGGCTTTCGCCATCAGCTGCAGGACGAAGCCGACGTCGCGGCGTTCGTCGGGCAGCCCGCGTTCAATCGCGGCGTCGCGTGGCTTCAACGGCATGGCTACGTATACGACGTGCTGGTGTTCGAGCGCCAGTTGCGCGACCTGCGCGCATTCTGCACGCGGCACGACGCGCATTGGCTCGTGCTCGATCATGCCGGCAAGCCGGCGCTCGCCGAATTCGAGCGCGACGCGACGGCGTTCGCGCGCTGGCGTGCCGAATTGCGCGAGCTGGCCGCGCTGCCGCACGTCGTGTGCAAGCTGTCGGGGCTCGTGACCGAGGCGGACTGGCGGCGCGGCCTGTGCGCGCCGGACCTGCGCCACATCGAGCAATGCCTCGATGCGGCGCTCGACGCGTTCGGCCCGCAGCGGCTGATGTTCGGATCGGACTGGCCCGTGTGCTTGCTCGCGGCGTCGTATGACGAAGTGGCGTCGCTGGTCGAGCGCTGGGCCGCCGCGCGGCTGTCTCCGGCCGAGCGCGACGCGCTGTGGGGCGGCACGGCCGCGCGCTGCTATGCGGTGCCGGGCGATGCGATGGCCGGCATATAGAATAGGCGCGCACGGCCCGGCGCTCGATGCGTCGGACCGTTCGCAAAACAACCGCTCATCCGTATCGAAGTATGTCCATCCAGCCGATTCAGAACCGCCGCCTGTACCAGCAGATCGCCGACAAGCTCAGTGCGATGATCGAGTCCGGCGATTTCCCGCCGGGCAGCTACCTGCCGCCCGAGCGCGAACTGGCCGAGCGGTTCGGCGTGTCGCGCACGTCGGTGCGCGAGGCGCTGATCGCGCTCGAGGTCAACGGGCTCGTCAGCGTGCGCGTCGGCGACGGCGTGAAGGTGCGCCAGCGCGAGGCCGCTGCCGCGCCGCAGCCGCTTGCTGCCGCGAAGGTCGCGCCGTTCTCGATCGTCGAGATCGATCCGGAGCTCGGCATCGCGCTCGACCTCGACACCGAGATCCCGCCGTTCGCGCTGTTGCAGGCGCGCCGCCTGATCGAGCCGGAAGCGGCGGCGCTCGCCGCGCAGCACGGCTCGGACGCGCAGATCGAGGGGATTCGCGACGCGTTCCTGCGCAACCAGGAAGACAACCAGAGCGGGTCGCTCACGCATCCGGGCGATCGTCTGTTTCATATCCGGATCGCGGAGGCGAGCGACAACGCCGCTTATGCGCTGATGATCAAGCAGTTGCTCGCGCACAAATACGATCCGATGTTCCAGCGGCTGCAGTCGCTCTACATGCCGAACGACATGCCGCACCGGTCGGAGCTGGAGCACCGCGCGATCCTCGACGCGATTCGCGCGCGCGACCCGGAGGCCGCGCGTCGCGCGATGGCCGAGCATCTGGACGAAGTGATCGAGATCTTCGGCCGCGCGCTCGACTGAGCGCGGGCCGCCGGCGTCAGAAGCGCTCGGCGCGGTAGGGCGTCGGATCGGTGAACGGCGTTTCGCCGGTCATCATCTCGGCCAGCAAGCGGCCGGACACGGGGCCGAGCGTGAGCCCGTGATGGTTGTGCCCGAACGAGAACCACAGCCCGCGATGCGCGGGCGCGGGGCCGATCACCGGCCGCATGTCGGGCGTGCACGGGCGAAAGCCGAGCCACGGCTGCGGATCGAGCCGCTCGCCGAAGCCGAACACCGGACGCGCGATGCGTTCCGCGCGATCGAGCTGCACGCCGGTCGGCGGCAGGCCGCGGCGCGCGATTTCAACGCCCGTGGTGAGCCGCAAGCCGCGCCGCATCGGTGCGATCACGTAGCCGTATTCGCGATCGACGATCGGCGCCGACGGCGTGCCGCGCGCCGATGGCGCGTAGTGCATGTGATAGCCGCGCTTCTCGCGCAGCGGGATCTTGTAGCCGAACTTGCCGAACACCGTATCGGACCACGGGCCGAGCGCGACGACCATCGCCGGCGCGGCGATCTTGCCCTGGTCGGTCATGACCTGCCAGCCGGGCGACAGCGCGTCGACGCTCGCGGCATCGCCGGTGAGCAGCGTGCCGCCGCCTTGCACGAACAGCTGCGCATAGCTTTTGACGAGCGCGGACGGATCGACGACGCTTTTCGGATCGAGCCAGTGCAGTGCGCCGCAGAAGCCGGCCGCGAGGCTCGGTTCCTTGGCGCGCAGTGCTGCGGCGTCGAGCGGCTTGATGCCGAGCCCGTGGCGGCGCGCGGTGAGGCCCGCATCGGCGACGGCGCGCTCGAACGCGGAAGGCGTGCGGAACGCTTCCATCCAGCCGCTCGCGCGCACGAGCTCGCCTGCGCCGGCGCGCGCGATCAGCGCGTCGTGCTCGGCGATGCAGCGCTCGATCAGCGGCAGCATGTCGCGCGACGCGGCCGCGTGGCGCAGCGGCGCCGATTCCCACCAGAAGCGTGCGAGCCACGGCGCGAACGCCGGCAGCGACGCGCTGTGCCAGTAGAGATCGGTCGAGCGGTTCAGCGCATAGCGCATCAGCGTGAACGGGCTGCGCGGAAACGGATACGGCTCGATCGACGAGCGCTCGATCAGCCCCGCGTTGCCGAAGCTCGTGCCTTCGCCGGGCGCGGCGCGGTCGACGAGTGCGACCTTGCGGCCGCGATCCTGCAGGTGCAGCGCGGCGCTGACGCCGACGATGCCGGCGCCTAGAACGATTACGTCGAAGTCCATTCGGTAGTGGTGGTGGCGGTTGAAGTCGCTGATCGGCCAACTTGGCGGACGAGGCCGGATGCCGGATAACGCATCGGCATGTGGCTGCTCGTTAGCATACCCGCTCTGCCGTTCGCTTCGCAAAGCCTGGATGTGGTCTGCCGGGCGCGTCGTCAAGATCGGCGACATTTCCTGCGCAGCTCTCGAGCAAAGGATCGGCCGGAATCAGGCGGTTGCGATCTTGCGTCGGCGCGGTAACCCCATGAATTAGAATGAATTCGACGTACTGGTGAGGGCGATGTTGCGGCGCGCGCCCGGAGCGAATTGCGTAGCATGTCCGTGGCGAGTGACGCATCTATCTATCATGTGCCGATGGTGGATGGTGGATGGTGGATGGTGGATGGTGGATGGTGGATGGTGGATGGTGGATGGTGGCCCTTTTGAATCGATTGAGAAACTGGGATGAAACGAGAACCCGTTGAAGGCGTGCAGGCCGAGGTGTTGCGCTGGGCAAGAGAGACGGTCGGACTGTCGCTCGACGAGGTGGCGATCATGCTGCGCGTCCCCGCTGCCGAGGTTGCCGACTGGGAGGCCGGCGCCGGGGCGCCGACCTACGCTCAACTCGAGAAGCTCGCGTATCAAGTTTTCAAGAGGCCGCTCGCCGTCTTCTTTCTTCCGGCTCCGCCCGACGAGAAAGTACCCCAGAGCGAATTTCGGACGCTCCCGGAAGCCGACATGCGATCGCTTGCACGCGACACGTATCTGCAGATCCGGCAGGCTCAGGCATTTCAGCTCTCGCTCGGGGAGGTGTTCGGCGGGCGCAACCCGGCAGCCCGGATGATCTGGAAGTCGTCGTCGCTGTCACTATCGGAGCCCGTATCCAGGCAGGCCGCCAGGGTTCGCGATGCGCTCGGTATCACGCTAGATGAACAAGCGTCGTGGCGCAATGATGAACTCGCTCTCAAGCAATGGCGCAAGGCCGTTGAGGAAGCGGGTATTTTTGTTTTCAAGTCGGCATTCAGGCAGCGTGAAATCTCGGGCTTTTGCTTGATGGACGACGCATTTCCGATCATCTATCTGAACAACAGTACGACCAAGACGCGTCAAATATTCAGCCTCATGCATGAATTGGCGCACTTGCTCCTGAACATGAATGGCCTGAGCAAGCTCGATTCCGGTTATATCGATGCGCTTCCCCAAGCCGAAAGGAAAATCGAGCGATTCTGCAATGCCATCGCGGCGGAGATACTGATTCCGCACGCCGTATTCGACCGTCTTGCGGCAACGCTTCCTGCCAATGTCGAGTCTGTGTCCGAGGAAGCGTTTGCCGAGCTGGCCGGCTATTTCGGCGTGAGCCGCGAGGCCGTGCTGCGGCGCTTGCTGGACCAGGGACGAGTCAGTCCGGCTTTCTACAGGAGCAAGGCTGCGATGTGGTCGGCGCAGCGCAGAGATACGGCCGGCGGTAGCTACTATGCGAACCAGGGTGCATATCTGAGCGATCGATTCGCGCGGGAAGTCGTCGGTCGCCACTACCGGCACCAGATCACGCTCGAGCAGGCGGCGGATTTTCTCGGTATCAAGCCGAAAAGCTTCGCCGGATTTGAAGAGCATGTTCTTCATGGGGCCGGTGCATGATCTATGTCTTCGATACCAGCTCCATTCGATCATTGCAGCATTTCTATCCGCGCGTGTTCCGCAGTATCTGGGATGGTATCGAGAAACTCGTAAGCCAGCGGCGCTTGATTTCGACGAGAGAAGTGTTGAACGAAATCGAACGACAGGCCGTGAGCGCTGATGTGTCGGCGTGGGTGAAAGGCAACCGATCCGTATTCACGACGCCGACCGTGGACGAACTCCGATTCGTCGCAGCGATTTTGCGCATCAAGCACTTTCAGGCATTGATCGGGCAGCAGCAACGTCTCAAGGGCACGCCGGTCGCCGATCCGTTCGTCATAGCGTGCGCCAGGGTGCGCCGGGGAACGGTCGTGACCGAAGAGGGGTGGCAGCGTGCGGGCGCCGGCTTGGTGCCGAAGCCGCACGCCGCGAAGATTCCCAACGTATGCGCCCATTTCGAGATTCCGTGTATCGATCTCGAGGAGTTCATGCACCAGCAGGATTGGCAGTTCTGATCTGCCGGGCGACGGTGGCACAGGATGCCTGACGGCAACTGCTACCCCACCACAGCCCCCATCACCTCCCGATATTGCAAACCGACCGCGACGTCCCCGCGCCGCGCGTAACCACGCAACGCGAGCGCGCACCGTTGTCGTAGAACAACGCACGCGGCGGCGGTGGCAGCACAGCCGAATTGAACCGGTTCGACGCGTCGGGCACGTAGAGGAATGGATTCGGCGCGCCGATGGAGTAGTGCGGTACATCGACGGGCCGCTGCTCGTCGGCCCACAGATGTTCGTTCCGGCGCTGCTCGCGCTGTTCGATCTCCGACAGCACGCGACCGAGGCCGCCGCCCGTCGAAGGCTGCGGCTCGAGCTTGTCCCCCGACACACGCAATGCCCGCGTATCGCGCGTATCGAACGGGCTGCGCTTGAGCGGCGCCGCTTCCTTCGCGCGTCGTTTCGCGCGAACCGGGCGGACGTCGTTCCGGGCCGCGGCGCGACGTTCCGAATGAAACAGATTGGTATTGCCTGAACCGTCGATCAGCGAATCGCGACTCGAAGCGTCGGCAGCACCGAGCGAAAGCGCGCAGGCAATGGTGGCGGCGGAAGAAAAACGAAGAGGATGATGCATCGGGCCCTCCGGCAGGTGACATGCAACGAGAAAAAACGGCAGATCACTGGCTGGCTGCGGTGCGACAGGGGGCGCGACAGGGGCGCGTCAAACGACGTGCAGGAGGGCTGGCTGGATTGCGGTTGCGAGTTCGAATTATTTCACAGATATAACAATATGCTTTCGTAACGCGTGAAATCGTCAGCATAAAGAAGGAAATCGCGCGATCCGCTCGCGCCCCACGCCGGTGCGTTCGCCTGAATCCTCTGTTGAATACCTGCCGCGGCATACAGCCGTGCACGACTTCCGAATCACGCGTCATGTCTCCCGATCTCGCCGAACGCGTTGTCCAGCAAGGCTTCATCGTGCAGAGAGCTTCAAAATCGCAACCCGATTGCACCGGCCACCAACCTCACGACCGTCACCCAGTTGCTCCCCGATCGCCACCGCCACCGCCCGAGGTTTCTCCGTGTTTTCCCTCATAGGAGACGCATTTTTGACAGACGTTTCAAAAACGCCCATATAATTTCGGCTGCCTTGCCAACGGCTGTCGGAACATCCCTCCGACTAGCGATTTGGCAAGCGGGGCAGGCGAAACGCTTGCGCAATGCAAGACGCATCACGATGTCTTTCCGAACCAGACGTCCCCTTCGGGGACTGCAAGAGCCGGGCCCCGCTATGCATCATCCCTCCGCAGGTCCGTCTTCATGTGTCTCGGGCGTGTCCCATATCCTCGCCCCGGGTGCTGTTCGATTGCGCAAGTCATGCCGCCTTTGCCCGTATGACTAACAACATCGAGGAGTTCCTGATGACGCTGTCCCGTCTTACCTCCATTTCCGTCGCCGCCGTGCTGTTCGCCGCCGGCGCCGCCGCCGCGCAAGCGGAAACCGTGAAGATCGCCTTCGCCGGCCCGATGAGCGGCTCGGTCGCCCAGTATGGCGACATGGTGAAGGCCGGCGTGCTGACCGCGGTCGAACAGATCAACGCGGCAGGCGGCGCGGGCGGCAACAAGCTCGAACTGGTGACGATGGACGACGCATGCGAACCGAAGCAGGCCGTCGCCGTCGCCAACAAGATCGTCAGCCAGAAGATCAAGTACGTGATCGGCCACGTGTGCTCGGGCTCGACGATTCCCGCCTCCGACATCTACGAGAGCGAAGGCATCGTGATGGTCACGCCGTCGGCCACTGCGCCGCAGCTGACCGAAGGCAAGAAGCGTCACTTCATCTTCCGCACGATCGGCCGCGACGATCAGCAAGGCCCGGCCGCCGCGCACTACATCATCAACAACGTGAAGCCGAAGAAGGTCGCGATCCTGCACGACAAGCAGTCGTACGGCCAGGGCATCGCATCGTCGGTGAAGAAGGACCTCGAAGCCGCGAAGATCCCCGTCGTGCTGTTCGAAGGCATCAACGCCGGCGATTCGGACTACTCGGCGGTCATCACGAAGCTGAAGTCGCAAGGCGTCGATTTCGTCTACTTCGGCGGTTACCACCCGGAAATGGGCCTGCTGATGCGCCAGGCGCGCGAGCAGGGCGTGAAGGCCACGTTCATGGGCCCCGAAGGCGTGGGCAACAAGGACGTGACCGCGATCGCCGGCCCGGCTTCGGAAGGCATGCTGGTCACGCTGCCGGCCGACTTCTCGGCCGACCCGGCCAACGCGGGCCTCGTGAAGGCGTTCGCCGACAAGAAGCGCGACGCGAACGGCCCGTTCCAGATGCCCGCATACGCAGCGGTGAAGATCATCGCCGATTCGATCGCGGGCGCGAAGACGACCGACCCGACGAAGGTGGCCGCGTACATGCACAAGACGACGTTCGACACGCCGATCGGCAAGGTCGCGTACGACGCCCAGGGCGACCTGAAGGCGTTCAAGTTCGTCGTCTACACGTGGCACAAGGACGCGACGAAGACCGCCGCCAAGTAACAACGCAGTACCCGCCCGCGCACCCGCCTCGTCCGGCATCCGGACGGGGCGGCGTGCGTATTGGTCGCGTATTGGTCGCGCATCGGTCGCGCATCGGCCCGATGCGCGCCGACGGGCGGCCCGAGACACACCAGACACACCGTGCATCGCGCGCGGCCCCACGCCACGATCCGGCGGCGGCCCGCGACCGATGCCAACGGGAGCTTCCCGCACATGACTGACTTCTTTCCCCAATTCGCCCAGCAGCTGGTCAACGGCCTGACGCTGGGCGCGATCTATGCGTTGATCGCCATCGGCTATTCGATGGTCTACGGCATCATCGGCATGATCAACTTCGCGCACGGCGAGATCTACATGATCGGCGCGTACGTGGGCCTCGTGACCCTCACCGCGATCGGCATCTCCGCCGGCTATCCGCTGCCGCTCGTGCTCGGCGCCGCGCTGATCGTGTCGGTGCTCGTCACCGGCCTGTACGGCTTCGCGGTCGAGCGCGTCGCGTACCGGCCGCTGCGCGGCGGCCCGCGCCTCGTGCCGCTGATCTCGGCGATCGGCATGTCGATCTTCCTGCAGAACTACGTGCAGATCGGCCAGGGCGCACGCGACGTGTCCGTGCCGGTGCTGATCTCCGGCGCGTTCGACATCCATCTCGGCGGCGACTACGACGTGACGGTGCCGTATGCGCGCCTGCTGATCGTCGGCGTGACGCTCGTGCTGATGATCGCGCTCACGCTGTTCATCTCGCACTCGCGGATGGGCCGCGCGTGCCGCGCGTGTGCCGAGGACATGAAGATGGCGAACCTGCTCGGCATCGACACGAACCGCGTGATCTCGTTCACGTTCGTGCTCGGCGCGATGCTGGCGGCCGTCGGCGGCGTGCTGATCGGGCTGACGATCGGCAAGCTCAATCCGTACATCGGCTTCGTCGCCGGCATCAAGGCGTTCACCGCCGCCGTGCTCGGCGGGATCGGCAGCATCCCGGGCGCGATGCTCGGCGGCGTGCTGCTGGGCCTCGCCGAAACCTTCGCCGCAGGCTACATGCCGGCCGAGTACAAGGACGTGGTCGCGTTCGGCCTGCTCGTGCTGATCCTGCTCTTCCGCCCGACCGGCCTGCTCGGCAAGTCGGACATCGAAAAGGTCTGAGGGAGACGCAGATGAGTCAAGTCATTTCCGTGCGCCGTCCGTCCGCCGGCGCGACCGCCGGCCAGGCGCTGAAGAATGCGGTGGCCGCCGCGCTGCTGACCGCGATCCTCACGATTCCCGTGTTGGGCCTGCAGCTGAAGCTCGACGGCTATCAAGTGGTGCTGACGCCGCACTGGCGTCCGGTCTGGATCGCGGTCGCGGCCGTGTTCCTGTTCCAGCTGTTCAAGCCGTGGCTCGTGCGCGCGAAATCGGCGGTGAAGCTGCCGGCGGCGCCCGCGATCGGCGCGCAGCAGCAGCGCGCGATCATCTGGGTGCTGCTCGCGGTCGGGCTCGTGTGGCCGTTCTTCGGCTCGCGCGGCGCGGTGGACGTCGCGACGCTCGCGCTGATCTACGTGATCCTCGGCCTCGGGCTGAACATCGTGGTCGGCTTCGCGGGGCTGCTGGATCTCGGCTACGTCGGCTTCTACGCGGTCGGCGGCTATACCTACGCGATGCTCAACCAGTATTTCGGGCTGTCGTTCTGGGAGTGCCTGCCGATCGCGGCGCTCGCCTCGGCGACCTTCGGCTTCCTGCTCGGCTTCCCGGTGCTGCGGCTGCGCGGCGACTATCTGGCGATCGTCACGCTCGGCTTCGGCGAAATCATCCGCCTGCTCGCGAACAATCTGACCGACCTGACGGGCGGCCCGGACGGCATCTCGAGCATTCCGAAGCCGACGGTGTTCGGCTTCGAGATGGCGCGCTCGGCGAGCGTCGAAGGCGCGAAGACCTTCCACGAGCTGATCGGGCTGGAATACAGCGGCGAGCACATGGTGATCTTCCTGTACCTGATCGCGCTGGCGCTGGTCGGCTTCACGCTGTTCGTGACGAGCCGCCTGATCCGCATGCCGATGGGGCGCGCGTGGGAAGCGCTGCGCGACGACGAGATCGCGTGCCGCTCGCTGGGCCTGAACCCGACCCGCATCAAGCTGTCGGCGTTCACGCTCGGCGCGGCGTTCGCCGGCATCGGCGGCGCGTTCTTCGCGGCGCGCCAGGGCCTCGTGAATCCCGAATCGTTCACGTTCATCGAATCGGCGCTGATCCTCGCGATCGTCGTGCTCGGCGGGATGGGTTCGCAGCTCGGCGTGATCCTCGCCGCGATCCTGCTGACCGTGCTGCCCGAAGTCGCGCGCGGTTTCGCCGAATACCGGATGCTGATCTTCGGTCTGGTGATGGTGTTGATGATGATGTGGCGTCCGCAGGGCCTGCTGCCCGCGAGCCGTCCCCACGTGGAGCTGCCGCAATGAGCGCGAATCCAGAACTGTTGAAGGTCGCCGGGCTGCAGATGCGCTTCGGCGGGTTGCTCGCGGTGGACGGCATCGATTTCGACGTGCGCCGCAACGAGGTGTTCGCGATCATCGGGCCGAACGGCGCGGGCAAGACCACGGTGTTCAACTGCGTCGGCGGCTTCTACAGGCCGACCGGCGGCGACGTCGTGCTCGACGGTCATGCGATCGCCGGGCTGCCGAGCCACAAGATCGCATTGAAGGGCCTGGTGCGCACGTTCCAGAACATCCGTCTGTTCAAGTCGCTGACGGTGGTCGAGAACCTGCTGGTCGCGCAGCACCGCAAGGTGAAGTCGGGGCTGCT
Organism: Burkholderia sp. MBR-1; assembly: GCF_013822785.1. Taxonomy (NCBI): domain Bacteria; kingdom Pseudomonadati; phylum Pseudomonadota; class Betaproteobacteria; order Burkholderiales; family Burkholderiaceae; genus Burkholderia; species Burkholderia sp. MBR-1. The sequence continues at coordinate 1,480,734 of NZ_CP053610.1, read as the reverse complement.
GCCGGGCCTGTTCGCGACGCCCGCGTATCGCCGCGCCGAGAAGGAAGCGCTCGAACGCGCGGCCGTGTGGCTCGACCGGATGGGGCTGACGGCGGTCGCCAACCGGCCGGCCGGCACGCTGTCGTACGGGCACCAGCGGCGTCTCGAGATCGCGCGCTGCATGATCACCGAGCCGCGCCTGCTGATGCTCGACGAGCCGGCGGCCGGCCTGAACCCGCAGGAGAAGATCGAGCTGCAGCATCTGATCGACAGGCTGCGCCGCGAGTTCGGCGTATCGGTGCTGCTGATCGAGCACGACATGAGCCTCGTGATGGGCGTGTCGGACCGCATCCTCGTGATGGAGCACGGCCGGCCGATCGTGATCGGCACGCCCGACGCGGTCCGCAACGACCCGCGCGTGATCAAGGCGTACCTGGGGGAAGAGTGATGCTGAAGCTGGAACAGGTCCATACGCACTACGGCGCGGTCGAAGCGCTCGCCGGCGTGTCGATCGAAGTGAACAAGGGCGAGATCGTCACGCTGATCGGCAGCAACGGCGCCGGCAAGACGACGTTGATGATGACCGTGTGCGGCACGCCGCGCGCGTCGTCCGGCCGCGTGCTGTTCGAGGGCAACGACATCACCGCGATGTCGACGCACCAGATCATGCGGCAGGGGATGGCGATCTCGCCGGAAGGGCGGCGCGTGTTCCCGAGCCTGACGGTGCTCGAGAACCTGAAGATGGGCGGCTTCTTCGCGAGCCGGCACGAGATCGACGACGGCATCGAGCACGTGTTCAAGCTGTTTCCGCGCCTGAAGGAGCGCGCGGCGCAGCGGGCCGGCACGATGTCGGGCGGCGAGCAGCAGATGCTCGCGATCGGCCGCGCGCTGATGAGCAAGCCGCGCCTGCTGCTGCTCGACGAGCCGACGCTCGGCCTCGCGCCGCTCGTGATCGCGCAGATCTTCGACATCATCCGGACGATCCGCGACGAAGGCGTCACGGTGTTCCTGGTCGAGCAGAATGCCAACAAGGCGCTCGGCGTGGCCGATCGCGGCTACGTGCTCGAGACGGGGCGCGTCGTGCTGGCCGACACCGGCGCGAACCTGCTCGCGAACGACCGGATCAAGCAGGCGTATCTCGGCGGCTGAGTGCACCGCGCGCCGCCGGCCTGCAACGGGCCGGCGGCTTGCGACGCTCGGTGCCGCTGCCGCTCGTTCACACGTACCGAGGAGGCAACCGATGAAGGTCAAACGCATCGTCGCGAACGTCGACACGCAGTCGGTCGACGACGCCAAGCGCTTCTATCAGCAGATCTTCGGTCTGGACCTGCTAATGGATCTCGGCTGGATCGCCACCTACGGCAGCGCCGAGCGGATGCGCGTGCAGATCAGCTTCGCATCGCAGGGCGGGTCCGGCACGCCGACGCCCGACCTGTCGATCGAAGTCGACGACCTCGACGAGGCGCTCGCGCGCATTCAGGCGGCCGGCATTGCGGTCGAATACGGGCCGGCCGACGAGCCGTGGGGTGTGCGGCGCTTCTTCGTGCGCGATCCGTTCGGCAAGCTCGTGAACGTGCTCGTGCATCGCTGACCGGCTCGCGCGCCGCGCCGCACGGACACCTTCATGCGTGCAGCGAGAGCCCCTTCACGGCCTTGTCGACGGCCTTCTTCGGCCCGTGCAGCGCGAGGCCGACCAGATCCAGATTGGCGGCATCCTCGGCGCGAAACGCGTCGCGGTTGGCCGCGTCGTGCCCGGTCGAGAACATCGCGCGCACGTACGGCACGATCCTCAGCTCGCGCGACAGCGCCTGCCGATGCGCGGCCTGCAGCCCGTTCAGATCGGCCGCGAACACCAGCATCGGCTGGCCGAGCATGCGGCCGTAGCGATTGCCGGCCGCATCCTCGTATGGCTCGCCGAGCGCATCGGGTGCACCGGCCGCGACACCCGTCGCGAGAAACGCGACCACGTTGAGTTTCTGCCACGCCGCGAGATCGTCGCGCACGATCAATGCCACCTTCGTATCGAACATGAGTGCTCCTGGTTGAAGCGCTCATGATCGGACGCCGCGCGCGTTCAGTCTGGAACGTTTGTGCAGATCCGCCGATACGCGGCCGGCGTCATCCGGTACGCGCGGCGGAACCAGCGGCCGAGGTGGCTCTGGTCGGCGAAACCGACGTCCGCGGCGGCCTGCGCGGGCGTGCGGCCGGCCGCGAGCAGCCGCCGCGCGGCGCGCAGCCGCAGGCGCACCAGATACGCGTGCGGCGACGTGCCGTAGGCCCGCTGGAACAGCCGCGTGAGCCGGAAGCGATCGACGCCAGCGAGTTCGGCGAGTTCGTCGAGCCCCGGGTTGCCGTCCATTCGCATGTGCAGCAGCTCGCGCACGCGCGCGATCGCGGGCGGCACGTCGCGGCCGCCGACGCCGGTCGGCGACGACGCGCGCAGCTGGCCGCCGAGCCGCGTGAGCAGACGGTCGAGCGTCTGGTCGCGCGCGAGCTTGCCTTCGTTGCCGTGCAGCGCGACGAAGGCGTCGCGGATCGCCTCGACGAGCGCGCGATCGTCGACCAGCGTATGGCCGAACGCGGCTTCGACGCCGCTCAGGCCGGGAAGATCGATGCGGCGCGCCGCACGCTCGACCCATGCCTGCGGCAGGTACAGCATCGAATACGTGAAGCCGCCGGCTTCCGGCGCATGGCCGTCGTGCGTCGCACCGGGCTCGATCAGGATCGCGCGGCCCGGCACGCTGGTATGCAGCGACCGATGACACTGGAACCGCTGCACGCCCTGTTCGGTGAAGCCGATCAGCATGTCGTCGTGATCGTGCGGGTCGTATGCGTGGCCGCTGAAATGCGCGCGCAGGCTTTCGATCCCCGTTTCAGGATCGCGGCGCGCGACGAGCCAGTGCTCGTGCGTGCCGCCGTCATCCGCTGCGCGTCCCATCGCTCGCCTCGCTGCCCGTCGTTGCCCGGCGGATAGTGTACGCAGATCGCGGAGGGTCCGTGCGGCGCCGGCGCACGCGACGGCGTTACAGCGCGCGCGCGATCGCCTGTTCGAGCAGCGACAGCCCGAGATCGATTTCGGCTTCGCTGACCGTGAGCGGCGGCGCGATCCGGAACACGCCGCCCATCCCCGGCAGCTGCACGATGTTCATGCTGAGCCCGAGCTTCATGCATTCGCGCGTGATCTTCGCGCCGAGGCCGTCCGCCGGCTCCTTCGTGCGCCGATCCTTGACGATCTCGACGCCGAGCAGCAACCCGCGTCCGCGCACGTCGCCGATGCATTCGAAGCGCTCCATCAGGTCGAGCAGCCCGCGCCGCAGCCGCTCGCCCATCAGGTTCGCGCGTTGCACGAGGCCGTCGCGCTGCACCACGTCGAGCACGCGCAGGCCGACCGCGGCCGGCAGCGGGTCCGACACGTGGGTCGTGTAGAACAGGTAGCCGAGCGCGTGCGCCCGCTCCTCGATCTGTGCGGACGTGACGACGGCCGCGAGCGGCAGCCCGGCGCCGAGCGTCTTCGACAGCGTCAGGATGTCGGGCGTCACGCCGTCGCGCTGGCACGCGAACATCGTGCCGGTGCGGCCGACGCCCGTCTGCGCTTCGTCGAGGATCAGCAGCATCCCGCGCTCGTCGCACTTGCGCTTGAGCGCCGCCATGTAGCCGTCCGGCAGTTCGATGATGCCGCCCGAGCTGAGGATCGGCTCCGCGATGAACGCGGCGAGATTGCCGCTGGACTGGCGATCGATCAGATCGAACGCGTAGTCGAGTTCCGCAAGGTAGTCGTACGCGCCGTTGCGCTCGAAGCGCGGCCGGTACGCGAACGGCGCCGGAATCGCGAACGAGCCCACGGCCGCCGGGCCGACGCCCCTGCGGCCCGCGCTGTAGGTGGCGGACGCCGCCGCGCCCGTCATCCCATGCCACGACTGCGCGAAGCCGACGATCTCGTACTTGCCGGTGACGAGCTTCGCCATCCGGATCGCCGCTTCGTTCGATTCCGCGCCGGTGCTCAGCAGCAGCGCGCGATCGAGGCCCGGCGGCGTGAGGTCGGCGAGGCGCGTCGCGAGCTCGACGACCGGCCGCGACAGCATCCCGCTGAACAGGTGATCGAGCTTGCCCGCATATTCGGCGATGACCGCGACGATGTCCGGATGGCAGTGCCCGAGCACCGCGCTCATCTGGCCCGACGTGAAGTCGAGGATCGCGCGGCCGTCCGCGTCGTAGACGAAGCTGCCCTGCGCACGCTCGACGATGAGCGGCTCGAACGTGCCGCCGTAGCGGATCAGGTGATGCGTCGCGTTGTGCCAGAACGTTGCGTCGTCGTTTGCGGACATCGTTTTCTCCAGGCGAGGGGCAGGGAACGCTTGCAGTCTAGGCGCCGCTCTGTTTTGATGGAAACGAATAGTTCTTATGCAAGGTAGAAAAGGAGCTAATACCTTGGCACGTTCGCTCGACATCGATCTGCTGCGCTCGTTCGTCGTGATCGCCGAAGTGCGCTCGCTCAGCCGCGCGGCGGCGCGGGTCGGCCGCACGCAGTCCGCGCTCAGCCAGCAGATGCGGCGGCTCGAGGAGAGCGTCGACCAGCCGCTGTTCCAGCGCACCGGACGCGGCGTGGTGCTCACGCATCCCGGCGAGCGGCTGCTGCTGCATGCGCAGCGCATCCTGCGGCAGCACGACGAGGCGCTGGCCGATCTGTGCGGCACGGGGCTGTCGGGCACGATCCGCTTCGGGTGCCCGGACGATTACGCGCAGGTGTGGCTGCCGTCGCTGCTGCGGCAGTTCTCGAGCCATCATCCGCACGCGATCGTCGAGGTCGTGTGCGGGCCGACGCCGCGGCTGCTCGAGCAGCTCGACAAGCGCGCCGTCGATCTCGCGATGATCTCGGTGCCCGACGAGGCGGCAACCGACGATTTCATCCGCCGCGAGCAGCTGGTGTGGATCGGCTATCCGGGGCTCGATACCGCGCAGTTCGAGCGGCTGCCGCTCGCGCTCTCCGATCCCGACACGCTCGACCACATCGCGGCGTGCGACGCGCTGGCGCGCGCCGGGCGCGACTATCGCGTCGCCTATGCGAGCAGCAGCCTCGCGGGGCTGATCGCGCTGGTGCGCTCCGGGCAGGCGATCGCGGTGATGACGCAAACGGCGGTGCCCGCGGACCTCGCGATCCTCGCCGCCGAACGCGGGCTGCCGCCGCTGCCGGCGGTGGGCATCACGCTGCGCTTCGACCGGAAGCGGCCGTCGCATCTGACGGCGGTGTTCGCCGAGCACATACGCGCGGTGTTGCCGCTGTTGTGACTCGCGGCGGCCGAGGCGGCGCATGCCGTTACCGTGCGTCGCAGCGCAACTCCCGTCAGAACCGATGATGCGCATGCCCGCGGTGCGGCTTTCCGCATCGCGGGTCGTAAGTTCGGTCGCGTGCAGGCGCGCTGCTGCCCCGCGACCGTCTTACGACGTCGCGCGCCTTCTGTCGCATTTACACGCGTCGATCGCGAAATAGACTTCGAATCGAGCGACCCGATGCGCGGGTCGACAGGGCCGCCCACCATCCCGCGTCGCTCATGCAACGGCCTTCGCACGTCGTTCGACGGTAGCTGGCTACCGGGGACCGTCGACCATCGGGCCGCGTTCGGGGGAGCGCGCCTGTTTCGGTGGAAGCGCGGGTGACGACGTCAAGCGATGCGCCACTCAACTGTTTTCGCACGAACCCGTTCCGTCCCGCTGGCCGACCTCGGTCGCGCCGGCTCGCCGTCGACCGCCGACCTCATCGGGCCGGATGCCGCCGCATCGGATGCCGCTGCGGGCGGATGGGCAACGAGGGGTCAGCATGAACAGGTCACTTCGGATCGTCAGTGCCGCGCTCGCCGCGCTGGCATGCAGCGCCGGCCATGCGCCGGTTCCGGCCCACGCGGCGACGCTCACGTATACCGCGCCGTCGCACGCGTTCCACCCATCCCGCGCATCGCGCGTGCGACCGGCCGCATCGGCTACGCTGCCGCCCGTGATCGTCAAGCCGGCCGTCGACGGCAGCGACCAGGCCGACGCATTGCAGGCGGCGCTCAATGCATTGCAGGCCGGACAAACGCTGATACTTTCGCCGGGACGCTATACGGTCAGCCGGTCGCTGTCGGTTGCGATGTCGGGTGTCGTCGTGTCGGGCTACGGCGCGACGCTCGCGGCGACGAATCCGGCCGACCAGACGATCGTGATGAGCGGCGCCGATTCGACGCTGGTCGGCGTCACGCTGATCGGCGCCGGCACGACGCGCCTCGCGACACCGGCGTCGACCAAGGTCGAAGTGACCGGCACCGGCGTTCAGGTGCTCGGCGTGACGGTGCAGGGCGGCGCGAGCGCGGGCATCTTCGTGTTCGGCGGCCGCAACGTCGCGATCGTCGGCAATACGGTGCGCGCGACGCTTGCCGACGGCATCCACATGACCGACGGCGCAGCCAACGTGCTGGTGCAGGGCAACACGGTGACGGGCACCGGCGACGACCTGATCGCCGTCGTCAGCTATCTGTCCGACGGCCGCGTGAGCAACAACGTGCTGATCGACCACAACACCGTATCGGGAAACTACTGGGGGCGCGGAATCGCCGTCGTCGGCGGCCAGGCGGTGACGATCTCGAACAATACGGTCGACGGCGTGCAGAAGGCGGCCGGCATTCTGGTCGCGCAGGAGGACAGCTGGCGCACCTACGGCGTCTCGAACGTCGTCGTCGACAACAACGTCGTGTCGAACGTCCAGAACGCGAACGTCGACAACGGACTGTTGCCGACGCAACAGGGCGCACTCGAGCTCGATACGTGGTCGGGCACGGTGTCGTACGTCGTCGTCACGCGCAATCGCGTGACCGGGTCCGGCTACACCGGGTTCCGCGCGCTGGGGAACGTGTGCGCGTTCGAGGCGGCAAACAACGCGTTCGCGTCGATCGCGCAAGCGCCGGTGTCGTTGCTGTCGCGCGGCTGCCCGGCCGGCCGGATCGTCGTGGCCGGCAACACGCTCGACGGCGTTGCGCTGGTCGCGCCGGTCGGCGCATCGCCGTCGGGAACGATTCAGGCGACCGGCGCGGCGACGGCGACGATGCCGCAGGTGCGTACCAATCTGATGCGGTAGCCGCGCGGCGCAACGCCGTCACGCGGCGCCGCACGGACCGCAGGTTTCGGCATACGCGTGCATCATCGTCGCGACGTGCGGCCGAATCGCGTCGGTGCCGAATGTTGGCCTCGGCGCGCGCCGACAAGCACATCGCGCGTCAGGCCATCCGGCGCGGGTGTGCCGGCAAATCCGGCCGCCGCATCGGGGCGTACATGGTGCGATCGGATCTCGCGGCGCTTGTCGCGCGTGCGCGAGCTGCCCATCCCGGCTCACAGCAGCCCGGCCTTGCGCGCGGCCGCTGCCGCCTGGGTACGGTTCAGCACATTGAGCGCCTTGAAGATCGCCGTGACGTGCGCCTTGACCGTCTTCTCGGACAGATTGAGGCGATCCGCGATCACCTTGTTGGGCACGCCTTCTGCAACGTATCGCAGCACCTCGATCTGGCGCTGCGTGAGCGGCCCGGCGCTGCGCGTCGCCGGCGCAGGACGCGGGCTGCCCGGTGCGGCCGACGACGAATCGTCGAGCATCAGCGGCGGCACGTAGCGCTCGCCGTCGAGCACCATCCTGATCGCCGACAGCACCGTATGCGGCCCCGCCGATTTCGGCACGTAGCCGAGCGCGCCGCGCGCGAAGGCGGCCCGCACGTCGGCCGCATCCTCGGACGTGGACAGCACGATGATCTGCAGTTGCGGGCACTTGCCGGCAAACGCGGAGATCGCATCGAGGCCGTTCATTCCCGGCAGCTTCAGGTCGAGCACGATCGCGTCGAAATCGGCGGATTGATCGAGCATCCGCATCGCATCGTCGGCGTTGCCGGCTTGCGCGACCGTTACGTCTTCGCCGTTTTGACGCAGCAATGCGGCTACGCCGTCGCGCAGAATCGGATGATCGTCGACGATGAGAATCTTCATGAGAATCCGCGATGCCGAAGGGAGGAAAAGCTGCCGGTTGAACGAGGCCCGAGGTTGCGTGCAAGGCCCGGATGGCTGGTCGTGGTCGCGTTCCGCCGTGCGATCTTACAGGCAATCGTGCGCGTGCAACGCGCCTGTTTCGGCGACGTCGATCGTTGCGGCGACATCGTATTTACATTGCCGCATGAATCGCCGCGACTGACTCGCGCCGGTAACCAATCCCCGGCGATCGTCGCTGCGTGGTGGCGTCCCGGTGCAGGCCCAATTCGATGCGCCGACAACCAAACAGAATCGCGGCAATGGCCGGATCGCCGGATGGGCGGACCGCCGGATTGCGCGGATTCGAACTGCAATTTGGCGCGGATGCCGAGTATTCGTGATTCGGGTGACGCAGTGTGGGAGTCGAACGTGTCGTACTTGTGGTTGTCGCTGCAACGACTGCTGGCGGATTGCGCGACCGCGACGTTCCGGCTCGGCATGACGGGCGACCCGGCCAATGCGAATGCATCGCTGTCGATGACGCTGAGGATCGAGAGGAGCGAACTCGCGTCGTTCGATCGATCTGCGTGCCGCGCCTGAGTGTGCCCGGCGTCATCGATGCGACGGCGCGCGGTTCGGCTCACTCCGGTTCGCCGCTCCGCGCGCGCACGCCGGCCGCGATCAGGTTGCCGATCGCCGCGCGCAGCTTGCCGTTCGGGATCGGCTTGTGCAGCAGCAGGCAATGGCTCGCATGGGCTTCGGCGAGGCGGTCGGCGGCCGTGTCGCCGCTGATCAGCAGTGCGGGGATGTCGTCGTTGTATTCGCTGCGCAGCCGCTCGATCACCGTCAGCCCGTTTTCGGCGCCGCGCAGGCGGAAGTCGCAGACGAGCAGGTCGGGGCGGCGCGCGCATGCCGACAAGCGTTCGATCGCAGCGTCGCCGCTGTCCGAGACGATCGTTTCATAGCCCCACAGTTCGAGCAGTCTGGCCATGCCGTCGCGGATCGCGAGCTCGTCGTCCACGACGACGACGAGCCCCGAGTGATGCGACACGTCGTCGGCGGGTTCGGCCGATGCGTCGGCTTGCGCCGCAGCGTGATCGCAGCGGCTCACCCACACTTCGAAGCACGATCCGCGGCCGGGCGCCGAGCGCACCTTCAGCTCGCATTCGAGCAGGTCGGCCAGCCGTCGCACGATCGCGAGCCCTAGTCCGAGGCCGTTTGCGCGGTCGCGTTCCGGGTTGCCGACCTGGTAATACTCCTGGAACACCAGCTCGAGCTGGTCGGCAGCGATCCCGCGTCCGGTGTCCCATACCTGGATCGCGACGCGTGCGCCGCGTCGTCGGCAGCCGACCACGATCCGGCCGGCATCCGTGTAGCGCACCGCGTTGGACACGAGGTTGCGCACGATGCGCTCGAGCAGCACCGGATCGGTATCGACGATCGCGCGGCACGGGACGCGCGTCAGCGTCAGGTTTTTCGCCGCCGCGTCGAGCATGTGATCGGTGCATGCGTGTTCGAGCACCGCGTCGACGTGCACCGGCCTGCGATGCACGTCCACCACGCCGGCATCGAGCCGCGACACGTCGAGCAGCGCGCCGAACAGCGAGTCGAGCGCATCGGTCGAACGCTCGATCTGCACGAGTATCTGCGCCCGCTCCGCGTCGGTCTTCGTGCCGCGCAACGCGCCGACCAGCAGGCTCAGCGCGTGGGACGGCTGACGAAGATCGTGGCTCGCGGCGGCGAGAAAGCGCGATTTGGCGAGATTGGCTTCTTCGGCGATCTGCTTCTGGCGCAGCAGGTCGTCCGCGAGCCGCTTCGCGGTCCGGTTGCGCGCGCGCAGATCGCGGGCGAGCTGTTCCGCGCGAAAGCGCAGGCGAATGTTCTGCGCCGCGCTTCGGTTGGCGAGCAGGCCGAGATAGGCGATCACGCAGACGAACAGGAACATCATCGGCGCCGTCGCCTGCTGCACGCGATTGTCGGACAGCGCGGCGGCGACGACGTATGGGACGGTGGCCGGCAACAGGAACGCGAGGAACGCCGGAAGATACGTGCCGAAGACCGGCACGGCGCCGGCCACTACCCCGAGCGTGGCGGTGACCGCGAGGCTCTCGACCTCGAACCCGCGTCCCTTCGCCAGTTCGATCGACGACCACCCCCAGCCGATCCCGGCCGCCGTGCTGCAGGCGACGAATCCTGCCGCCCAGCGCGATCTGCGCGTGTCGCGGTTGGCCGAGCGGTGGTAGCGCCACGCGAGGCACGCGTGCGCCGTCGAGCACGCGACGATGTACGACAGCCACGCGGCGCCGGCCAGCGGATCGACGCGCCCGAGGCGCTCCAGCGAAACGACGAGTGTCGCGGCCAGCAGCGTTCCGCCGCACACGCTCAGGGTCACGATGCCGTAGACGAGCTTCAGTTGTTCGGCGGCGATCGGGCTTTCCGGATGCATCGTCATCCAACGGGCTCCCCGAGGTACGAACGCAATTGCAGCAGGCGGCGCACGTCGGTCCTGCTGGGCCGGCATGTCGACGCTGGGTTGGTCGATCGTCGGCAAGGATCGCGCCGATGGACGGTCAAGTATCGCCATGTCGGATCATGGCGTCCATCGGTCGATCGTCCGTTTTGTGGCGCCGAGCGGAACGGCGTGGGGAGGGGAGCATCGCTCGCCGGGGAGCCGAGCGGGATCGGCCAACGATGTCGTGGCATGCTCGCTGCCGTCGATTGCTGCGGCCGAGCGATCCGCGCGTTGTGCGCGCCCAATAAAAAAACCGCGAAGCGTTGCGCTGTCGCGGTTTCTTTCCTATGCCCGAAACACGGTCGATGAAAACCGTATCTGGTGCCGACGGCGAGACTCGAACTCGCACAGCTTTCGCCACTACCCCCTCAAGATAGCGTGTCTACCAATTTCACCACGTCGGCACTTCGGTACTGCAAGGGGCGCAATTCTAGCGTCACATTGCGCGTTTGTGAAGGGGGTATGACGCGATTGCGCCGGCGGCGTGCGCGATCCCGGTAAAATCCGTCGGTCCGCCCGGCCCAACATCGCATCCGTACCCGCTTCTTCCCGTGACGACCACCCTCGAACGACTTCAATCCGGCCAGTTGTCCGGCGCCCGAGAACTCAAGCTCGCGTGCGGGCTGACCGAATTCCCGCGCGAGATCTTCGACCTCGCGGACACGCTCGAAGTGCTCGATCTGTCCGGCAATGCGTTGTCCACGCTGCCGGATGACCTCGCGCGGCTGCACCGGCTGCGCATCCTGTTCGCGTCCGGCAACCGCTTCACCGAATTTCCCGCAGCGCTCGGCGCGTGCCCGCAGCTCGACATGATCGGCTTCAAGGCGAACCGGATCCGCACGGTGCCGCGCGGCGCGCTGCCGCGTGCGCTGCGCTGGCTGATCCTGACCGACAACGAGATCGACGCGCTGCCGGCCGACATCGGCGACTGTTCACGCCTGCAGAAGCTGATGCTCGCCGGCAACCGGCTGCGCGCGCTGCCGGCCGAATTGGCGGCGTGCCGTGCGCTCGAGCTGGTGCGTCTGTCCGCGAACCGGCTCGACGCGCTGCCGGACTGGCTGTTGCGCCTGCCGCGCCTTTCTTGGCTCGCGGCCGCCGGCAATCCGCTCGGCGCGGGCCCGGAGGCCGCCGCGTCTGCCGAGCCCGGCGTGGCCGAGATCGATTGGGCGTCGCTCGCATGCGAACACCGGCTCGGCGAAGGCGCGTCGGGCGTGATCTACCGCGCGCAGTGGCGTGCGGAGGGCCGCGCGACGCGCGCGGTCGCGGTGAAGCTGTTCAAGGGCGCGGTGACGAGCGACGGGCTGCCCGACTGCGAAATGGCCGCGTGCCTGCACGCGGGCCGCCATCCGAACATGATTCCGGTGATCGGCAAGCTGCGCGGTCATCCGGACGGCGCGCACGGCCTCGTGATGGAGCTGGTCGATCCGGCGCTGACGAATCTCGCCGGGCCGCCGAGCTTCGCATCGTGTACGCGCGACGTCTATGCGGCCGATGCGCGCTTCGCGCCGGCCGACGCAGCGCGGCTCGCACACGGCATCGCGTCGGTCGCCGCGCATCTGCATGCGCGCGGCATCATGCACGGCGACCTGTACGCGCACAACATCCTGCACGACGGGGCAGGCGGCGCGCTGCTCGGCGATTTCGGCGCGGCGTCGCTCTACGACGTGAACGACCGCGTGCGCGCGGCGCGGTTCGAGCGGCTGGAAGTCCGCGCGTTCGGTTACTTGCTGCGCGAGTTGCTGGAGCGATGCGAGCCGCGTGCCTGGGCCGCCGCGCAAGCCCTCGGCGCGCTGGCCGCTGCGTGCGTGAACGACGAGGTCGACGCGCGGCCGTCGTTCGAGCAGATCGTCGCCGCGCTGGCTGCAACGATGGACTGACGGTGTCGTGCGCGCGGTGCCCGCGCGGGCGTTCGCGCTCAAGCTTGCCGCGCCGTCAGCAGCTTGATCCCGAGCCCGACGAACAGCAGCCCGCTCGCGCGCTTGGCCGCGCGCAGCCACGGGCTGACGCCCAAGCCGCGATGAAGCCGGCGCACGCCGAACGAATAGAGGCTGTGCACGACGATGACGGTGCATGCGATCGTCGCGTACATCGCGACGAACTGCATCGCGAGCGGCCGATCGTGCGAGATGAACTGCGGCATGAACGCGGACAGGAAGATCATCGTCTTCGGATTGCTGCCCGACACGAACAGCGCTTCACGGAACAGCTTGCTGCGATCCGGTTCGACGCTTGCCGCGCCGCTGTCCGGCGCGCGCCGGTGGCGATCGCCGCGCAGTTGCCGGATGCCGATGAAGATCAGGTACGCGGCGCCGACGACTTTCATCGCGACGAACAGCGGCGGCATCGCGGCCAGCACCGCGCCCACGCCGAGCGCGACCAGCCCGACCACCGCGCCCTGCGCGACGAGATTGCCGGCGATCGTGGCTGCCGTGCCGCGCGAGCCGTAGCGCACCGTATTGCGGATCACCAGCAGCACGTTGGGGCCGGGCGACAGCGTGGTCGCGAGATAGGCGGCGGCAAACAACATCCAGGTCTGAACGGACATGCGGCGCTCCGGAAGGCGGGGTCTGCGGTCGGGGTGAATCGCTGCATGATGCCACGGCTGCGCGCGGCTCACCCCGGCGCATCGCGTCAACGCGTGTCGCGCACGCAGGATGCGACGATCGACGCAGGCGAATCGATCGCGGCCGGCCGCGTGATCCACGCGACCCACGCCGCCCATAAACCGCAGACGATCAGCACGGCGAGATTCAGCGGCGTCCGGTAGCGGACGATCCGGTCGGCGAGCGTCGGGCGTTGGTGGCGCATGTTGGTCTCCTTCGGGCGGGAAATAGGGCGTTACTGGCCGGTGTACGACGGCGCCTTCGCGTCGCAGGTCACGGACACCGTCGAGCCGTCGGCGAAGTGCAGCGCGAGCGGCACCTTCGCACCGGGCGCGACCGGCTTGCGCGCGTCCTCGAGCATCACGTGATAGCTCTTCGGCTTGAACGTGACCGTGCCGTGCGCGGGCACCTCGACCGCGTCGACGTGGACCATCTTCGCGGTGCTGCCGGCCGTCAGCGTTTCGTGGATCATCGCCATCCCGTATGCGGGCGTGTCGATGCCGGTGAGCGTGGCCGGCTTGTCGCCGTCGTTCTTCAGCGTGAAGTAGCCGGACGACGGGACCGTCGCCGGCATCGTGCGGATCCAGCAGCCATCGGCCTGGACGGCCGACGCGGCGAAGGTGGCGGGCGCCTGCAGCGCGAGCAGGGCTAACAGCAGGCTGGCGGGAATCGAGCGTTTCATCGAGTGCATTCCTTGTCGGGTATCGGAAGTTGCCGTGCGGGCATCGTCGGCGTCACTTCACCGTGAACGTGTAGCGGCCCTGCGTGCGATGGCCGTCGCTTGCCACCGCGACCCACGCGACCGTGTACGTGCCGGCCGCGAGGCTTGCGAGGGCGACGTGCATGCGCTTGCGGTTGCCGGCGTCGACCGCCGATTTCCCGTCGGCGACCGACTGGCCGTGGCTGTCGGTGACCACGATCGAGCTGAATGCGGGTTCGAGCGTTTCGCTGAAGTCGATCACGACCTCGTGCGGCGCGCTCGCCAGCGTGGCATCGGCGGCGGGGTCGAGGGTTTTCGGGTGTGCGTGCGCATGAGCAGCCTGCGCGATGACGAAGCCGGCGACGACGAGTGCGCCGCGAACGAACGAAGTGATTTTCATGTTGGTTGATCCGATCGGAGATGACGAGGAGAACGATGCGTTCGACGCGTCGCCGCGCGCGTTCGCACGCGCGCATGCCGCAAGCGGGCGTGCGCGCACGGCGCGATGCCGCGGGCAGGCAATACGGTCGAACAGGAACGTTTTGGCGCCGCGCGCGACGAGGCGCGCGCAGGCGGACGGCGCGATGCGCCAACGCATCACGCGCGGTGACGGTGCTTCAGGCGGCGGACGGTGGCGCGCGCGGTTGCGCGACGGTGAGCGGCAGCGCGCGCGGCAGGCTCTCGAAGCGGGTCGCTTCGCGGTGCCGCAGCGGCGCAAGATTGGCCGCGAACGTCAGTTCGGGCGCGGGCAGGGCCGGCGTATGCGCGAGCAGGCTGCAATAGCCGCATGCCTGCAGATGGGCCTGCAGGCTCTTCGACGACGCAGCGTCGCCGTGGTCGGCATCGCTCGGCCCGGCCGTGCAGTAACCGGCGAGCAGCGCGTCGACGCGGTGTTGCGTCGTCAGCGCCTGTGAGATCGTCGGCGCGAGCGTCGTCATCAGGATGGCGAGCATCCCGATCAGACTGACGATCTTGCGGAGACGACGACTCAGCATGCGATGCGCGGCGGCATATGGAGGAAGGCGATGCTGCGGATTATGCCACGCAGCCGCCGCGGCGGCGGGCGCGGCACACGGCCGCGCGCCGCGCTCATTCGATCATTTGGGCGTCGGGCACGTCGAGCACGAGGTCCGACGTCGCGACGGCCACGCACGGCAGCGTATAGCCTTCGGCCTTCTCGTCGCGGCTCAGCCCCGGCCACTCGATCGTGTAGCGCACGCTGCCGCTGACGATCCGGCACAGGCAAGTGCGGCACGTGCCGTTGCGGCACGAGCGCGGCAGGCTGACGTGCGCGAACGCGGCGGCTTCGAGCAGCGTCAGCGAGTCGGGCGCGTCGAACGTCGCGCCGAGCGGCTCGACGCGCACGAGAGGGGGACGTTCCGGATCGGTCATGGTGAAGGCGGGCGGCAGGCGGCGGCAATGCGATGCGAGCGCCCAAGCATACCCGAAGCCGCGCGCGGCCGGCGCCGTGCAGGCCGCCGGCCGCGATCTCAGTGCCGGCGCAGATAGCGGTAGACGGTATTGCGCGCGAGCCCGAGCTCGCGCGCGGCAGCCGACACGTTGCCGCCGTGCCGCGCGAGCACCGCATCGATCACCGCGGCCTGGTGGCTCTGCAACGTCGTTGCCGCGCGCGTGCCGGCCGGCGCGGGCGAGCTTGCCGGCGCGTCTTCGCAGTCGAGCCAGAAATCGTCGGGCAGGTGCGCGAGCGTGATTTCGGCTTCGTCTTCGGCGAGCATGCCGGCCGTGCGCAGCACGTTGGTCATCTGCCGCAGGTTGCCGGGCCAGCGGTGGCGCAGGAATGCGTCGAGGACGTCGGCGGCGACGCGCGTCGGCATCGGCTCGCTGTGCGCGAGCCGCGCGAGGATGCGCTCCACCAGCACCGGCAGGTCGGTGCGCGCGGCGAGCGGCGGCAGCGTGACGGCGAGCCCGTTGATCCGGTAGAACAGGTCTTCGCGGAACGTGCGCTCGGCGATCATCGCGCGCAGGTCGCGGTGGGTCGCGCACACCACGCGCACGTCGACCGGCACCGCGCGTGCGCCGCCGAGCGGCATCACCGCGCGTTCCTGCAGCACGCGCATCAGCCGCACTTGCTGCGCGAGCGGCATGTCGCCGATTTCGTCGAGAAACAGCGTGCCGCCGTCGGCCTGCGCGATCTTGCCGGGGCTGCCGCGCTTGCGCGCGCCGGTGAACGCGCCGTCCTCGTAGCCGAACAGCTCGGCCTCGATCAGCGAATCGGGCAGCGCGGCGCAGTTGACGGCGACGAACGGGCCGTCGGCGCGCGGCGACGCCTGGTGCAGCGCGCGGGCGAGCCATTCCTTGCCGGTGCCCGTCTGGCCGAGGATCAGCAGCGGCAGGTCGCGCCCGCGGATCTTCGCGACCCGGTCGAGCACGGCAGCCATCCGTGTATCGCCGGTGTCGAGCGTCGCGAACGTGATCGCCTCGGGGTCGACCGCGCGCGGGCGCGCGGCGACGGGCGCCGGTGCGGGCGGCGTGACGGCGACGGCCGTCTTGCGCGCCTCGGCGAATTCGCAGCGCGCGAGCACGCGCACGCCGGTCGACAGCGTCAACTGGAACGGCGCGCCCGGTGCACGGGCCGCCTGCTGCGCGAGCTGATTGAACTGCATGCCGAACAGCGCGTCGCAGCCGCGATGCTGCAGTGCATCGAACGTCGCGCCGAGCTGAAACTGCGCGCTGCGGTTCGCGGCGATCAGTCCGCCGTCGCGGTCGAACGCGACGAGCCCGGCGAACAGCGAGTCGACGCAATCCTCGTGGGCGTGGAAGCGCAGCCGCAGCGCTTCGGCGCAGCGGTTCGCGAACAGATGGTTCTCGATCAGCTGCGCGGACATTCGCACGAGCGCGAGCGTGTGCGGGCTGAAGCCGCGCGGATCGCCGCTCACGTCCAGCGTGCCGAGCGTGCGGCCGAACGGATCGATGATCGGTGCGCACGAGCAGGTGAGGATGTGATTCGCGCGCAGGAAGTGTTCGTCGCCGTGCACGGCGACGGCCTGGCCCGACGCGAGCGCGGTGCCGATCGCGTTGGTGCCGCGCGTGCCTTCGGCCCACGACACGCCGGTGCACAGCGCGACGCGGTTCGCCTTCTCGATGAAGTCCGCGTCGCCGATGCTGTGCAGGATCACGCCGTCGGCATCGGTGAGGAGCACGAGGCTTTGCGTGTCGGCGATCTGCGCGTGCAGGTTCTCCATTACCGGGCGCGCGTGGGCGAACAGCGCATGGTTCGTGTCGAGGAGTTCGCGCAGCGCGAGCCGCGACAGCGGCGAGAAATCGGGGCGCTCGTCCGCGCGCAGGCCGAGCGACGTCGAGCGGGCGTGCGCCTGTGCGAGCAGGTCGTTGCGGCCCGCGGTGGCGGGCAGCACGAAAGGTTGAGGCATGTGTCGTCTCCTGTCGGCCGCGGGCGGCGCCGAAGCGCGTGCCGGGGCACCGTGCGTCGCGGTCGGCCCGCCGTGACGCGTTGCGCGGCGCCATCCGGGCTGCGCTTGGCGGGCTGCGCCCGCGCGCCTCGGCGGCCGCGATCGATATCGCCTCATCATACAAGCGCCGCGCGCGTTGTGCGCGCCGCGTATAAACCCGTCTTGCTTTCACGCGGCCGCCTGCAATGATGGAAGTGGAGCACGCACGCGCCGTGTTCCGCATTGCAACATGCATGCGACGTGACATGCATCCGTTCGGGAGACCCATCATGGTTCGGACGGAACTCAGAGTCGTGCTGGCGGCCATCGCCACTTTCATCATGCTCGGCGGCATCGGCGTCGCGATCCACGGTTTGCTGTTCGACGCGATCGACGCCGTCCGGTACGGGGCGGCCGCAATCGCGGTGGGCGCGACGACCGCCGCGATCGCGCTCAACATCTGGCCCACCGATCCTCACTGACGCCGCGCGGCGCACGCCGCCGCAGGGCGCGCTGGTCGGACGAAAATGCGCGTCGGAACGACGCACGCCCAAAATTTGCCTCCTGCGCGAAACCGTCTAAAGTGGAATGCAACCGGCACGCATCGTCCGCGCGACTAGCCCGCGGGCGACGCCGCTGCCGGCGAGCCCGCGTCCATTTTCGTCCGGCCGGTGGCGGACGACGGACGCGGTCACGTGTTGACTACCGGACGAAGGGCGGCGCCATGCAGATCCATTTCACGAACGAGAAACCCGAATATTCGGGGCGCGACCTGATGCTCGGATTCACGGCGCTCGTGAATGGCGAGCGCGTCAAATGCCAGATCACGGCCGAAGCGCTGGAAGACCATTTCGGCGCCGCGTCGCCGCGCTTCGAGGACATGGTCGGCGCGTACGACCAGCATCGCGAGCGCATCGAGGCGGCCGCACGGCGGCTCTTGTCCGAAACGCGCGCGCAATGCGTGACGCTGCGCAGCGGCTACGTGCGCTTCTACGAGGCGAACTGGCGCTGAGCCGCACGCTCGGGTAGTGACGCAGCGGGCGCCGAATTCCGGCGCCCGTGTCGTATCGGCGCGGCGCGCATGCGGCGCCGCGCGTGCGGCGACCCGCGCGTCGCATTGCGCCCGGTTCGCGCCGCCCGAACCCGTCAGGATTCCATCGCGTTCAATCCGTCGCGACCAGCGCATACGCGCCGTCGGTCGCGCCGTGCGCGCGGGCGATGCGAGCGAAGCCCGTATCGGCGAGGTGCATGCCCGCGATCATCAGGTTCTCCCCAGCGGCGTGCGCGAGCGTGGCCGCGCGCGTCGCGCATGCCAGCGACGCATCGTGGTCGAACGCGATCGACACGTCGGGGTGCGCGACCTGAACCGGCGCGAAATGCACGAGATCGCCCCAGATCAGCAGGCGCTCGCCGCGCGATTCGACGCGATAGCCGGTATGGCCGGGCGTGTGGCCCGGCAGCGGCACCGCCGCGATGCCGGGCAGCACGTTGCCGCCTGCGATGGTGCGCAGCTGCGCGCGACAGGCGTCGAACGCGCGCCGTGCCAGCTCGAAATTCCCGCGTGCGCGCTCGCTGGCGCGTTCGTATGCGTCGTGATCCAGCCAGAACGCCCGTTCCCGTTCGTGAATCAGCACCTCGGCGCGCGGGAAGGCCGGCTGTCCGCGCGCATCGAGCAGGCCGCCGATATGGTCGGGATGCGCGTGCGTCAGCAGGATCGTGTCGATGTCGCGCGCATCGATCCCGGCTTGCGACAGCGCCGCCGGCAGCAGGCCGCCCCAGTTGCGGAAGCCGCCGGCGCCGGCGTCGACCAGCACGGTCCGGCCGCCGCCGCGGATCACATAGCAGTTGATGTTGACGTCGGACGGCGCCGGCACGCCGGCCCGCTGCATGATGCCCGCGGCCGCGTCGACGTCGATGTTCGACAGCAGATCGAGGCCGGCGCTCAGCGTGCCGTCGCTGAGCGCAATGACGGAGAAATCGCCGATCTGACGGCACGGGAACGGCGGGCGCGCAATGGACGGGTTCATGGTCAGTTCCGGGCGTGAAGGTGGGCGCTGTCGTGGCCGAAGCAGCGGATGCGCGCGACCAAGCCGGTGTGGCGGAGAATTTCGCGGTCGAGCGAAGCCATGAATCGATCGATCAATTCGGCGGTGCGCAGTCGGCCGAGGCGAAAGCGGATCTCCGCGCTGACCGGGTGTCCGCAGCCGTGCCGCACTGGCACGAACGCGACGTGGACGGTGCCGGGCGCGGCATTCAGCACGTCGGTGCAGAGCGTGTCGCATGCCGACGACAGCGCGGCGAGGGACGTCTGCGCCGGCATGCCGGCCTCGGCGATGAAAATCGTGACGCTGGGCATGGCCGGCTCCCGTCAGCGTGCGGCGGCCGTGGCCGGCGTGCCGACGAGCTGCTCGCCGATCGGCGCATAGAGCCGGATCGCCGCGCCGGCTGCGTGCGACGCGAGCCGTGCTCCGTCGCGATCGAGCACGGCCAGCCAGCGGTGGGCCGGCCGACGATCCAGCGCGACCGCATGCAGCGCGGCGGCGGCGATGCCGGCCAGGGCGAACGGCGCGGCGTCGTCGCTCACGGCCAGCCATTGGCCGTCGGCGACGGCCGGCGCGGGCGCGGCGCTGTCGTACACGTTGCGGCGCCACTCGACGATGTGCGGCTGCCAGCGTGCGAAATTGCCGCCGCCCTTCGCGCGATACTCGGCCGACGTCAGCACGTCCGGCGCGTCGATCGTATGCAGCGCCAGATAGACGGGGCCGTCGCCGCCGAGCGCGCGAAAGCGTTGCGACGTGCGAAAGCCCGACACGGAGATCAGCGCGGGCAGTTTGACGCGGCTGTAGAAGTCGTTCCACTCGGCTTCGACGGCCGGCTCGGCGATGCTGCATTCAACGGCATAGATCATGACTTCTCCACGGGTGGCGAGCGGCCGTCGGCATCGGCGGGCTGGCTCGTTGATTGAGTTTTTGTCATGATAGTGAGCCGCAGAACCGCGGAAAAACGATGATTCGTCATCGTTCAGTGACATTCGATCAAGTTGTGGCCCAACCCGGGGGAAACGTGACGCGACGCAGGATTCCGAGCAACTCGGCCTTGATGGCATTCGAGGCCGCCGCGCGGCACGGCAGCTTCGCGCGGGCCGCCGACGAGCTCGCGCTGACCGAAGGCGCGATCAGCAGGCAGATCGGCCGGCTCGAGGCGTTCCTGGGCGTGGCGCTGTTCGAGCGTGTCGGCAACCGCGTGCGGGTCGTGCCGAACGGCGCGCGTTACGCGGCGCAGGTGCGCGAAGTGCTGGACCGGCTCGAGCGCGACAGCCAGTACCTGATGGGGCAGGCGGGCGACGGCGGCAGCATCGACATCGCGGTGACGCCGACCTTCGCGACGCGTTGGCTGATTCCGCGGCTCGGCGGATTCCAGGCGGAGCATCCGAACATCACCGTGCATCTGGCCGATCGGGCCGAGCCGTTCGTGCTCGCCGGCAGCGGCTTCGATGCCGCGATTCATTTCGAGCATCCGGCGTGGGCCGGCATGCATACGTATCGGTTGTGCGAGGAGGTGCTGGTGCCGGTCTGCCGCCCGTCGCTGCTCGCGGGCGGGCACCCGGACGCGCTGCTCGGCACGCTGCCGCGCCTGCACAAGCGGCAGACGCCCGATGCGTGGTCGGCCTACGTGCAGGAGACGGGATTGCCGGTCGACAACCCGGCTGTCGGCGCGCGCCACGATCTTTATTCGATGCTGATCGCCGCGGCGCTGGCCGGGCTTGGCGTCGCGCTGGTGCCGCGGCTCTACGTGGAAGCCGAGATCGCGCAGGGCTTGCTCGCGGCGCCCTGGCCGGACGGCCGCGGCGTGGTCAAGCGCTTCTGTCTCGTGGTGCCCGAAGCGCTCGAATTGGGCGACGGCCCGCTGCGCACGTTCGCGCGCTGGGTGCTTCGGCAGGCAGACGCGTGATGCGGCGGCGCGTGCGCCGCATGCGCGCCCCAACGAAAACGCCACCCGAAGGTGGCGTTGCGTCATCGTGGGTCGCGCCGCGGCGCGTGGGTCACTCGCCGCCGAGGTAGAAGTAGCGGAACAGGAACACGGCCGCGATGATCCAGACGATCGGCTTGACCGTGCGGGCCTGGCCGGTCAGCAGCTTCAGGCCGCCGTATGCGATGAAGCCGAACGCGACGCCGTTCGCGATCGAATACGTGAACGGCATCAGCAGCGCGGTGAGCGCGGCCGGCACGGCTTCGGTCGCGTCGTCCCACGGGACGTCGACCATCTCGCGCAGCATCAGGCACGACACGTACAGCAGCGCGGGCGCCGTCGCGTAGCCGGGCACGACGCCGGCGAGCGGCGCGATGAACAGGCAGGCGAGGAACAGCACGGCGACGGTGATCGCCGTCACGCCCGTGCGGCCGCCGGCCTGCACGCCCGAGGCGCTCTCGATGTACGCGGTGGTCGACGACGTGCCGAGCACCGAGCCCGCGACGATCGCGGTGCTGTCGGCGAGCAGCGCCTTGTTCAGGCGGTCCATCTTGCCTTCGACGAGCAGGCCCGCGCGGTTCGCGACGCCCATCAGCGTGCCGGTCGCATCGAACAGCTCGACGAGGAAGAACACGAGGATCACGTTGATGATGCCGGTCGACAGCGCGGCGCCGATGTCGAGCTTGAACAGCGTCGCGTCGATCGACGGCGGGGCGGAGAACACGCCATGGAACTGGTTGTCGCCGAAGAAGAACGACAGGACCGTGACGCCGATGATGCCGATCAGGATCGCGCCGCGCACGCGCAGATAGTCGAGCGTGACGATCGTGAAGAAGCCGACGATCGCGAGGATCGTGTCGTGTTTGTGCAGGTCGCCGAGCGTGACGAGGGTCGCGGGACTGCCGACGATCACGCCGGACGTCTTCAGCGAGATGATGCCGAGGAACAGGCCGATGCCGGCGGTGATCGAGATGCGCAGCGATTTCGGAATGCCGTTGACGATCGCCTCGCGCACGCGCAACAGCGTGACGAGCAGGAACAGGCAGCCGGAGATGAACACCGCGCCGAGCGCGGCCTGCCACGTGAAGCCCATGCCCTTGACGACGGTGTAGGCGAAATACGCGTTCAGGCCCATGCCGGGCGCGCACGCGATCGGATAGTTCGCGTACAGGCCCATGATGATCGACGCGAGCGCCGCGACGAGGCAGGTCGCCACGAACACCGATTCCTTCGGCATGCCGGCGTCGCCGAGAATCGCGGGGTTGACGAAGATGATGTAGGCCATCGTCAGGAACGTGGTGACGCCCGCGAGTATTTCGGTGCGGAAGTCGGTGCCGGCTTCAGCGAAGCCGAAATACCGCTTGATGGATTCCATGAAGGCGTTTCTCCGGTCGGGTTGTCGAGTTGCTTGTTGTTCGTGCCGAATTGTTGTAAGCCAGCGCGAGGCCGGCGTACTGTAACCAGCCACTATTGCGACGCTATCGGCGGATTGTAATAGCGTGGATAGCTCGGACGATATAGTCGCGGGGCGCGATCGCGCGCGTTCGCGCGGACGGCCGCAGATGCACGTTGCAGATGCACGTCGCGCGACGGCGGCGCGCATTTTACCGGTTCGGGCGAAGCGGCCGGGCGCAAACGATGGAAACGATTCGGTGGCGGGTACGACGGCGATGGCACGACGCCGTGCGGTAGAGAGGGTGCGCCTGCAAGGGCGCGCCCGCCCGAACGGGCGGGCAGCTGCGCGCGCCGGCCGTTCGGCAGGCCGGGCGGCGGCGGACATCGGGCTATGCTGCTCCGAAGCCGGCGCGTGCGCAACTGCGATTTCGCGCCGCTCGCGCGACTGTGGTTTCTGTGTAAAAGATCGCAAGACGCCATCGCGTTAACCGGCAAGTCTTTCTACGATAGATGAACCGTGCACGCACGCCGGCCGATCGCTGCCGACGCGGGGGAGTCGCAGTCCGTGCAGGCCAGGCGGCGAAGTGCGGTAACGGTCGTTGCGCGTTCGGGCACGCGCGACCGGTTGCGATAGCCCGATGCGGGTTCGTCCGTCATCACGGAGGTCAGCATGTTGAACTGGATCAGCCGTTGGGCGATGCGGCACGCCCCCACGCCGGAAAAAACCGCTGCGTCGATGCTCGTCACGGCGCGCATGGAACTGTTCACGGCCGAACAGCGCGTCATCGATGCGAAATTACAAGCGGATTACTGGCGCACGCGTGTGTCGTTCCTCGAGGAGGTGCAAAAGCAGGGCATCGATCCGTGGGTGACCTCGCAGGCGGCGCAACGTCCGGACGTCGACACCACACCCCGCGGTACGGGCCCGCGTCTCGCCGCCAGCACCTGACGCATGCGTTGCATGTGAAAGCTGCGCAGGGCGCGCGATCGCGCGCGGCACGCAGCGGCGTGCCGCGCCACTCGAAGCGCACCCGCGGCCGATTGCGCCGCGGGTGCGTTCGTTTTCCGACGCGGTCGTTCGCTGCGTCAACGCATTGCCCGGCAGCGCAGCGTCAGTCCCGCCTTCTCCCTCTTGCGGCGAGCCAGCCGCGCATCCGCGCGAGCGTGCGTCCGAGGCGGTCGCCGCGCCGCACGTATGCGGTCGTGATCGATGCTTCGGCGGGGCGGCCGTCGTAGGTGCCGAGCCAGATGCGATCGCCGCGCGCGATGCGCAGCACGTCGCCCGGCTGCACCCAGTAGTCGTCGACGCTCGGCGGGCGCGTGATCCACAGCGCGGCGCCGTGCGCGCGGATTTCCGCATCGCTCGGCGCGCGCCACGTCAGTGTCGTGTGCGGTGCAACCGCGAAGCGGATCACGACGGTCGGTAACGCGATCGCGCCGGCGCGGCGCGAGTCGGGACGGTCGAACAACGGGCTTGCCTGGTCCATCGTCTGCTCCATTCGTTGGGCCGGACGAATGAAGCGCACCAGAACAAAAAGGCCTCATCCGTTTCCGGTGAGGCCTCGTGTGACATGCGTACTGCTCGGATGCTAACGCACAAGCGCCTCCCGTGATCCATTCTTTCGAATGTTCACCGGGCAATGAATCGCGATGGCGATGAGCTTGAACGTAGGCATGCGAACGAGTGTGTCGATGTCGTACGGCGTTGTCAACGACTATTTGGGCGTCGCGCGGCGCTCACGCGTCGCGCTGCGCGAGGCCGTTCACGAGCAGTTCGGACAGCAGGCCCGTCATCCCGTTCGGATGGGTGGCCGCACGCGCCTTCAGCTGTTCGACGAGTTCGGCGTTGAGCTTGCACGCGAACGGCACGAGGCCCTGTTCCTGGTCGAGCTTGCGCTGCGCGCGGCGATCGAGCTTCGCCGCTTCGTCGGCGCCCTTGCCGAAGCGCGCGGAGCCGGACTGCTTCATCGCTTGCGTGAGCTTCAGCGCCTTGTTCTTTTCGAGATCGGTTTTCTTCATGGCCATCGCGGCACCTCCGGGAAATGAAGCCGCGATTGTACGCATTTCGGCGCACGCACCGCCGGAACCGTCGAGTTGCAGGGCGCGGCGCGGCGCGGGCGTCGTCCTTCGTCGCGCTCCGGTTGCCGTTCTGCGCGGCGGGCCGGCGCGTCATGTCATATATGAGAGCGCCGGTTCGAGCCTTCGCAATGCGGTGTGTATGTAACCGGGCTTGAAGTCACGCTGCGCCGCGCCGCTCGTTCCAGAACGACGGCCGGCGGTCGCGTCGCGACGCATGCGTCTCGACCGGGGGACGCGGCGCAGCGCCCCACGCGAGGTCCCCGCACGCGTCCGGATGTCGCGCCGGATCAATTCGCCGTCGCGTCGTGGCGCGACGCTGTCAAATTGCCGAAATAATTTCGTCACATCATTCGCCCCCATTCGACGCCTTTGCGGCCTCGAATGGGGGCGATGTGTCGCGCGTCGCGCGGGGCAGCGGCCGAAGCCGATTCGGCATTTCAACGGAGAGATACCATGCAACGCCGCAAGTTCATCAACACCCTTGCCGCGGCGACCGCTGCGACGCCGCTGATGCTCAAGGCCGGCATGGCCGGCGCGAAGAGCGCGACCGCGCCGGACGCGCTGGACCCCGGCCGCTGGTCGCCGTTCAACGCCGCGCGCCTGCAGACGGTGCTCGACCGGCATGGCGTCGCGAGCGCGGGCTACGACGCCAAGCGCCGCCCGTATGCGGTGTTCGACTGGGACAACACGTGCATCATGAACGACTGCGAAGAAGCGTTGCTGATGTACCAGATCAACCATCTGCAATACAAGCTGACGCCCGACGAGTTCGTCGGCGTGATGTGGAAGGACGTGCCGAAGGGCGCGTTCATGAAGGACTACACGACCGTCGACGGCAAGCCGGTGACGATGGAGGATCTCGCCGCCGACGTCGAGTCCGACTACCGCTGGCTCCATGCGAACTACCAGGGCTTCGGCGGCGACAAGAGCCTCGACGAGATTCGCGAGACCGACCAGTTCAAGGACTTCCGCGCGAAGCTGTACTTCATGTACGACGCGATCTGCGACACGCATCCGCTCGAAGTCGGCTACAAGTGGATCATCTACTTCTACAAGAACATGACGACCGCCGAGCTGCAGGCGATGGCGCAAGCGTCGAACAACTACGGCATCGGCGACGCGCTGCGCAAGGTCCGCTACGAAAGCCCGAAGGCGCTGCCGGGCAAGGCGGGCGTGGTGGCCGACACGCATTTCCACGGCATCCGCATTCACGAGGAGATCCGCTCGGTGATGCATACGCTGCGCGCGAACGGCATCGACGTGTACGTGAGCACCGCGTCGCTCGACGACGTCGTGCGCGTGTTCGCCGGCAACCCGAACTACGGCTACGGCGTGGCGCCCGAGAACGTGATCGGCCTGCGGCTCGACATGCAGGACGGCAAGTACACGAGCACCTATCCGGCCGGCTGGCATTTCAACTGGGGGCCCGGCAAGACGGTGGGGATCCGCAACGTCCTCGCGTCGAAGAAGGGCTACGGCCCGCTGCTGGTGTTCGGCGACAGCGACGGCGACGCGTGGATGCTGCGCGATTTCAAGGACACCGCAGCCGGCGTGATCGTCAACCGGATGAAGAAGGGCGAGATCGGCGCGGACAGCAAGCTCGCGTCCGAACAGATCGGCAACCCGGATGCGCGCTTCCTGCTGCAGGGCCGCGACGAGCACACCGGGCTGATGATTCCCGACGAGAAGTCGATCAAGTACGGCAAGACCGAGCGCAAGCTGCTGGCCTGACGCGCACCGGACGCGGGCGCCGCCGCACCCATCGGCGCCGGCGCCCGGCATATCCGAGCCTCAACGCTCGGGCGGTGCGCCCAGCCGGTCCAGCAACGCCCCGAGCAGATCGATCGGCAGCGGAAACACGATCGTCGAATTCTTGTCCGCCGCGATGGTCGTCAGGGTCTGCAGGTAGCGCAGCTGCATCGCCTGCGGCTGCTGCGCGAGCCGCTGCGCGGCCTGCAACAGCTTCTCCGACGCCTGCAATTCACCTTCCGCATGGATCACCTTCGCGCGCCGCTCGCGCTCGGCCTCGGCCTGCCGCGCGATCGCGCGGATCATCGTCTCGTTCAGGTCCACGTGCTTGATCTCGACCGTCGACACCTTGATGCCCCACGCGTCGGTCTGCGCGTCGAGCGTCTTCTGGATGTCGGCGTTCAACTGCTCGCGCTCGGCGAGCAGCGCGTCGAGTTCGTGCTTGCCGAGCACCGCGCGCAGCGTCGTCTGCGCGAGCTGGCTCGTCGCCTCGAAGAAGCGCGCGACCTGGATCACGGCCTTTTCCGGATCGACGACGCGGAAATACACGACCGCATTGACCTTCACCGACACGTTGTCGCGCGTGATCACGTCTTGCGCGGGCACGTCGAACACGACGGTGCGCAGGTCGATCCGCACGACCTGCTGGACGATCGGGATGATCAGCACGAGGCCCGGCCCCTTGACCTTCCAGAAGCGGCCGAGCATGAACACGACGCCGCGCTCGTACTCGCGGAAGACGCGGATCGACGAGGCGACGAGCACCACGACGAAGACGATCAGGACGCTGCCGAAGCCGAACGTATAGCCGATCATGACGGGGCTCCCCGCTGTTGTGGTTCGTGTGCCGGCACGTCGTAGAGCGGCGTGACGGTGAGCGTCAGTCCGTGGCGGCCGGTGACGCGCACGCGACAGCCGGCCGCCAGCGGCGTGCTGCTCGCGACGCGCCAGCGCTCGCCGTGCACGCGCGCCCAGCCCGCCGCCGACGGCGCGGGGCCGGCGGCGCCGTGCGGCTGGTCCGGACGCAGGCCGTCGTCGAGCACTTCGCCGACGCTGCCCAGCATCGCCTCGGCGCCCGTCACGACCGGCCGCCGCCGCGCGCGCAGCGCGACGCTCGACACGCCGGCCACCAGCAGCGCGCCGGCGGCCGCGAGGCCCGCGATCAGCGGCCACGGAATGCCGTAGCCCGGCACGTCGGTGTCGATCAGCATCAGCGCGCCGATCGTGAACGCGACGATCCCGCCGAAGCCGAGCACGCCGAAGGTCGGCAGGAATGCCTCGGCGACGAGGCAGCCGAGCCCGAGCAGCACGAGCCCGAGGCCCGCATAGCTGACCGGCAGCAACTGCATCGCGAACAGGCCGATCAGCAGGCAAATGGTGCCGGCCACGCCCGGCAGCACGAAGCCCGGATTCGCGAATTCGAAGAACAGCCCGTAGATGCCGATCGTCAGCAGGATCAGCGCGACGTTCGGATCGGCGACGATCGACAGGAAGCGGCTGCGCCAGTCGGGCGCGAGCACGACGAGCGGCGCGTGCGCGGTCGCGAGCCGCAGCGTGCCGGCGCTCGTCGTCACGGTGCGGCCGTCGAGCCGGCGCGCGAGATCGGCCGGATCCTGCGCGATCAGATCGACGACGTGCTGCGCGCGCGCGTCGTTCGCGGACAGGCTCACGGCCTCGCGCACCGCGCGCTCGGCCCAGTCGGCATTGCGCCCGCGCAGCTGCGCGAGGCCGCGGATGTACGCGGCGGCGTCCTGCGTCGCCTTGCGGATTTCGGTCGATTGCGTGTCGTTCGGCAATTCGGCCGACGTCGCCGACGTGCCGGATGCGCCCGAGGCCGCGGCAGGCGACGATCGCGGCGTACCCGGCGCGCCGCCGCCGATCCCGAACTGCACCGGCGACGCCGCGCCGAGATTGGTGCCGGGCGCCATCGCGGCGACGTGGCTCGCGTAGACGATATAGGTGCCGGCGCTCGCGGCCCGTGCGCCGCCCGGCGCGACGAAGGCCGCCACGGGCACCGGCGAGCCGACGATTGCCTTGATGATCTGGCGCATCGACGTGTCGAGCCCGCCGGGCGTATCGAGCTGCAGGATCGCGAGCGGCGCATGCACGCTTGCCGCACGGTCGAGCGACCGGACGATGAAGTCGGCACTGGCCGGGCCGATCGCGCCGTTGACCGGAATCACGACGACCGGCGCCGCGGCGGCGGGCGCGTTGGCCGGCGCGGCGGCGCCTGGAGCGGCAACCGCCGCGCACACGACGAGCAGCGCCGCGAACAGCGCGGCGCGCGCGACCCGCGCGGACAGCGGGTGACGGGAACGGGCGCCGCGCACGGCGGGCGCCGGCGGCGCGTGACGATGAATGCGCATCGGGGCGTCCGGGCGGCGCGCGGCCGCACGCCGTCCGGCTCGCGGAAATGGGCGTTGGCCCGATGCTTGAAGATTAGGCGCTTTCGGCGGAAAGCGCGAAGGCGGCGGCGTTCAGCGCGCGCCGCCCGCGCGCGCAAGCGCCTCTTCACGGTACTCGGCCGGGCTGCGCCCGCTCCATTTGCGAAACGCGCGGTAGAACGCGCTCGGTTCCGCGAACCCGGTGGCCGCCGCGACGTCGGCGATCGTGCGCGACGGATCGGCCAGCGCCTCGAACGCGAGATCGCGTCGCAGCGTGTCCTTGATCGACTGGTAGGCCTGGCCTTCCTGGTGCAGCTTGCGCCTGAGCGTCGCCTCGGCCACGTGCAGCCGCGCGGCCATCCCGTCCGCGCCCGGCCACGACGCGGGCGGCATCCCGCGCAGCACGGCGCGCACGCGCTGCGCGAGCGCGTTCGGATTGCGGTACTTGACGATGAAGCTGGCCGGCGCGGTGCGCAGGAAGGTCTTCAGCGTCTTTGCGTTCTGCACGACGGGCAGCGTCGCGAATTCCGGATCGAAATCGACATACGAATCGGGCTGGTTGAACCGCATGTCGTCGCACAGCATCGACGGATATTCGTGATCGGCGGGCGGCGTGTCGCAGCGAAAGCTCGCGTGCAGCACCGGGATGCGCCGCCCGATCAGCCAGCAGGTCAGCCCGTACACGATGATGAAATAGGTCGCGTACGTGAACATCGCCGGCGCAGCGCCGTTGTTGCGGTGCACGAAGCGCAGCCGCACACGCTGCGGATTGGCGTCGAGCTCCGCGTGGAGATCGTCGAGCACGCAGTGCATGAAGTTCACCGCGCGCGCCATCGCCCGCAGCCCGTCCTGCGCGGACAGCGCGGCCTGGCTCATCGCGATGAAGCTGCCGCTGCGCATCGGATGGCGGTCCTGCCCGAAAAACTCGTCGTCGAGCGCGCGCGCGATCGCATTCCACAGCGCGCCGTATTGCTGCGCGCTCACGCGCGCGCGCGGCTGCGCGAGCAGCGCGGGCGCGATGCCGGCCTGCGCGAGCAGCGGCTCCGCCGCGACGCCGCGGCGGGCGGCCAGCGCGACGCTGTACGCGACCAGGCTGATCGCGATGGTTCCCCTTTCGTCCTGCTTCATCCGTATCGCCGGTATGGCAAAAACGCTCAGTGTAAATGAGCGGCGCGAGCATCGAACACCGGCGCGCGCTTGCCTACACTTGTTGCATCGAAACGAAACGACGGTCGCCACAGGCGGCCGCAGGAGACGGCAGGACCATGGACGAGCTTTACACCGAAGATCAGCGGATGATCCGCGACGCCGCGCGCGCCTTTGCCACCGAGGTGCTGGCGCCGAACGCCGCGCAGTGGGACCACGACGCGCGCTTGCCCGACACCGTCGTCGCGCAGCTCGGCGAGCTCGGCCTGCTCGGGATGATCGTGCCGCAGGAGCTGGGCGGCGCCTATACCGACTACGTCGCGTACGCGCTCGCCATGGAGGAGATCGCGGCCGGCGACGCCGCCTGCGCGACGATGATGAGCGTGCACAACTCGGTCGGCTGCGGGCCGATCCTGGGCTTCGGCACGCCCGCGCAGAAGGATCGCTGGCTCGCCGAGATGGCGGCCGGCCGCGTGATCGGCGCGTTCTGCCTGACCGAGCCGCACGCCGGCTCCGAGGCGCACAACCTGCGCACCCGCGCGGAGCTGCACGACGGCCACTGGGTGCTCAACGGCGCGAAGCAGTTCGTGACCAACGGCCAGCGCGCCGGCGTCGCGATCGTTTTTGCCATGACCGATCCCGATGCCGGCAAGCGCGGCATCTCGGCGTTCCTGGTGCCGACCGACACGCCGGGTTTCATCGTCGGCAAGCCCGAAAAGAAAATGGGGATTCGCGCGTCCGACACGTGCCCGATCACGCTCGAGAACTGCACGCTTCCCGCCGACGCGCTGCTCGGCAATCGCGGCGAAGGGCTGAAGATCGCGCTGTCGAATCTCGAAGGCGGACGCATCGGCATCGCCGCGCAGGCGCTCGGCATCGCGCGCGCCGCATTCGACAAGGCGCGCCGCTATGCGGGCGAGCGCGTGCAGTTCGGCAAGCCGATCGCCGAGCATCAGGCGATCCAGCAGAAGCTCGCCGACATGGCCACCCAGATCAACGCGGCGCGCCTGCTCGTCCATCACGCGGCGAAGCTGCGCACGGCCGGGCTGCCGTGCCTGTCGGAGGCGTCGCAGGCGAAGCTGTTCGCATCCGAGATGGCCGAGCGCGTGTGCTCGGACGCGATCCAGATCCACGGCGGCTACGGCTACCTCGCCGACTACGAGGTCGAGCGCCACTATCGCGACGCGCGCATCACGCAGATCTACGAAGGCACCAGCGAAGTGCAGCGGATGGTGATCGCGCGGCAGCTGTGAGCGGCCGCGCGCGCAACGGAGCAACGGGCAATCAGGCAGGGCACGCAGCGACGCAGTGAAGGTGGTGAAGGCGGTGAACGCGGCACGCAACGACGTGACCGTGCGCCGCGACGATGGGGGGCCGGCGCATGCGCCGGTCGTCCGCAGTATGGATGGAGACAATCCGGGCACGGAGCGCGAGCAAGGTGCGATGCACCGACGCTCGCGGACAGGAGACGACACGATGACGGTACAGGCATTCCTGGACGCACGCGACTTTCTGCTGCGCCATCGCACCGACTACGAAACCGCGTACCGCGATTTCGAATGGCCGGTGCTCGATGCGTTCAACTGGGCGCTCGATTATTTCGACCCGATGGCGCGCGGCAACGACGCGCCCGCGCTGTGGATCGTCGATGCGGCGACCGGGACGGGCGACCCGTATTCGTTCGCGCAGATGTCCGAGCGCTCGTCGCGGATCGCGAACTGGCTGCGCGGCATCGGCGTCGTGCGCGGCGACCGGATCCTGCTGATGC
Organism: Burkholderia sp. MBR-1; assembly: GCF_013822785.1. Taxonomy (NCBI): domain Bacteria; kingdom Pseudomonadati; phylum Pseudomonadota; class Betaproteobacteria; order Burkholderiales; family Burkholderiaceae; genus Burkholderia; species Burkholderia sp. MBR-1. The sequence goes on along the minus strand of NZ_CP053610.1, from coordinate 1,449,066 downwards.
TGCCGAACCGCGTCGAGCTGTGGGACGCGATGCTCGCCGCGATGAAGCTCGGCGCGGTCGTGCTGCCCGCGACCACGCAGCTGTCGGCCGACGACGTGCGCGATCGCGTGCAGATCGGCGGCGCGACCTATGCGATCGTCGACGAGCACGAAACCGCGAAGTTCGAACAGGCGGGCCTCGGGCTGAAGCGGAAGATCGTGGCCGGCGCGCCGCGCGACGGCTGGCTCGCGATGAACGACGGCTACGCGGCGAGCGCGGCGTTCGAGCCCGACGCCGTCACGCGGTCGAACGAAGCGATGTTGCTGTACTTCACGTCGGGCACGACGTCGAAGCCGAAGCTCGTCGAGCATACGCACCGCACGTACCCGGTCGGGCACCTGTCGACGATGTACTGGATCGGGCTGCAACCGGGCGACATCCATTGGAACATCAGCTCGCCGGGCTGGGCGAAGCACGCGTGGAGCTGCTTCTTCGCGCCGTGGAATGCGCAGGCGTGCGTGTTCGTCTTCAACTACGCGCGCTTCGAGCCGAAGGCGGTGCTCGATGCGCTCGTCAAATACCGCGTGACGACGCTGTGCGCGCCGCCGACCGTGTGGCGCATGCTCGTGCAGCAGCCGCTCGCGACGTTCGACGTGCAACTGCGCGAGATCGTCGGCGCGGGCGAGCCGCTCAATCCGGAGATCATCGAGCGCGTGAAGAAGGCGTGGGGCATCACGATTCGCGACGGCTACGGCCAGACCGAAACCACCTGCCTGATCGGCAACACGCCGGGGCAGCCGGTCGTCGCGGGCTCGATGGGCCGGCCGCTGCCCGGCTACCGGATCGCGCTGCTGGACCCGGACGGCGCGCCCGTCGGCGAAGGCGAGGTCGCCTTGCCGCTCGGCGGCGGCACCGGCGCGATGCGCCCGGTCGGGCTGATGAACGGCTACGCGAACAACCCGGATGCGACCGCGTACGCGATGCGCGACGGCCACTACCGCACGTCCGACATCGCGATGCGCGGCGACGACGGCTACTACGTGTACGTCGGCCGCGCGGACGACGTGTTCAAGTCGTCCGACTACCGGCTCAGCCCGTTCGAGCTCGAAAGCGTGCTGATCGAGCACCCGGCGATCGCGGAAGCGGCCGTGGTGCCGAGCCCGGACCCGGTGCGGCTGTCGGTGCCGAAGACCTTCATCACGTTGCGCGACGGCTTCGAGGAAAGCCCGGCGCTCGCGCTGGAGATCTTCCGCTTTTCGCGCGAGAAGCTCGCGCCGTACAAGCGCATTCGCCGACTGCAGTTCGCCGAGCTGCCCAAGACCATCTCGGGAAAGATCCGTCGCGTCGAGCTGCGCCGCCGCGAGATCGAGCGCGGCGACGATGCGACCGCACGCATGCCCGGCGAGTACTGGGAAGAAGATTTCGCCGCCGAACTGAAGTGACCGCCGGCGGGCCGGGCGCGCCGCTTGCGGCGATCATGCGCGGCCCGTCGACGCGGCAGAAGATGATCTAACCGATCGAACCGACTGACCCGGCCGCCCGGCGCGAGCGCGCGACGCGGCCCACTGCAAGGAGAGCACACCGATGAACGCGAATGCGACGCCCCAGCCGGGGCAAGACGTGCCGACGGTCAAGCTGCTGATCGACGGCGCCTTCGTCGAGTCCGCCACGAGCGAGTGGCGCGACATCGTCAATCCGGCCACGCAACAGGTGCTCGCGCGCGTGCCGTTCGCGACCGCGGCGGAAGTCGACGCGGCCGTGCAGGCCGCGCACGCCGCCTATGCGACCTGGAAGAACACGCCGATCTCCGCGCGCATGCGGATCATGCTGAAGTTCCAGGCGCTCGTGCGCGCGAACCAGCAGCGCATCGCGAAGACGCTGACCGCCGAGCAGGGCAAGACGCTGCCGGATGCCGAAGGCGACATCTTCCGCGGCCTCGAAGTGGTCGAGCATGCCTGCTCGATCGGCACGCTGCAGCTCGGCGAATTCGCCGAGAACGTCGCGGGCGGCGTCGACACCTACACGCTGCGCCAGCCGCTCGGCGTCTGCGCCGGCATCACGCCGTTCAACTTCCCGGCGATGATCCCGTTGTGGATGTTCCCGATGGCGATCGTGTGCGGCAACACGTTCGTGCTGAAGCCGTCCGAGCAGGACCCGCTGTCGACGATGGAACTGGTCGAGCTGGCGATCGAGGCCGGCGTGCCGAAGGGCGTGCTGAACGTCGTGCACGGCGGCAAGGAGGTCGTCGACGCGATCTGCACGCATCCGCTCGTGAAGGCGATTTCGTTCGTCGGCTCGACGGCCGTCGGCACGCACGTCTACAACCTCGGCAGCCAGCACGGCAAGCGCGTGCAGTCGATGATGGGCGCGAAGAACCACGCGATCCTGCTGCCCGACGCGAACCGCGAGCAGGCGATCAACGCGCTGGTCGGCGCGGGCTTCGGCGCGGCCGGCCAGCGCTGCATGGCGACTTCCGTCGCGGTGCTCGTCGGCAGCGCGCGCGAGTGGCTGCCCGACATCGTCGCGAAGGCGAAGGCGCTGAAGGTCAACGCGGGCTCGGAAGCGGGCACCGACGTCGGCCCGGTGGTGTCGCGCGGCGCGAAGGCGCGCATCCTGTCGCTGATCGATGCGGGCGTCAAGGAGGGCGCGAAGCTCGAACTCGACGGCCGCGACGTGAAGGTGCCCGGCTTCGAGGACGGCAACTTCATCGGTCCGACCATCTTCTCCGCCGTGACGACCGACATGACGATCTACACGCACGAGATCTTCGGGCCGGTGCTCGTCGTGATGGAGGTCGACACGCTCGACGAAGCCATCGCGCTCGTCAACGCGAACCCGATGGGCAACGGCGTGGGCCTCTTCACGCAGAGCGGCGCGGCCGCGCGCAAGTTCCAGAGCGAGATCGACGTCGGCCAGGTCGGCATCAACATTCCGATCCCGGTGCCCGTGCCGTTCTTCAGCTTCACCGGCTCGCGCGGCTCGAAGCTCGGCGATCTCGGCCCGTACGGCAAGCAGGTCGTGCAGTTCTACACGCAGACCAAGACGGTCACCGCGCGCTGGTTCGACGACGATACGACGGCCGGCCCGGTCAACACGACGATCCGGCTGCACTGAGCCGTGGAGGACACCAACATGAAGATCGGATTCATCGGCCTCGGCCACATGGGTGCGCCGATGGCGCTGAACCTGCTGAAGGCCGGCCACGAAGTGCATGCGTTCGACCTGAGCGCCGACGCATTGCGCGCGCTGCAGGACGCCGGCGCGCAGGTGGCCGCGTCGCCGCGCGATGCGGCGGCCGGCGCGGCGTTCGTGATCACGATGCTGCCGGCCGCGCCGCACGTGCGCTCGGTGCTCGCCGGCGAGAACGGCGTGCTGGCCGGCCTGGGCGCCGGCGCGACCGTGATCGATTCGAGCACGATCGACCCCACGAGCGCGCAGGCGTTCGGCGCGCTCGTGCGCGAGCACGGCGGCGCGTTCGTCGATGCGCCGGTGTCGGGCGGCACCGGCGGCGCGGCCGCCGGCACGCTGACCTTCATGGTCGGCGGCAGCGACGCCGATTTCGAGCGCGTGAAGCCCGTGCTCGCCGCGATGGGCAAGAACATCGTCCACTGCGGCGCGACCGGGATGGGGCAGGTCGCGAAGGTCTGCAACAACCTCGTGCTCGGCATCTCGATGGCGGCCGTGTCGGAGGCGATGTCGCTCGGCGTCGCGCTCGGCATCGATCCGAAGGTGCTGGCCGGCATCGTCAACACGTCGACGGGCCGGTGCTGGAGCTCGGACACCTACAACCCGTATCCGGGCGTGATCGACACCGCGCCTTCGTCGCGCGGCTACAGTGGCGGCTTCGGCACCGATCTGATGCTGAAGGATCTCGGCCTCGCGAACGATGCCGCGCGGCAGGCGCGCCAGCCCGTCTATCTCGGCGCGCTCGCGCAGCAGCTGTACCAGACGATGAGCAGCCGCGGCGACGGCCAACTCGATTTCTCGGCGGTGATCCGCCTGTACCAACCGGCTGGCAAGAAGGACGCGTGATGATCGAACTGGACTACGTCGACGACGGCGCGATCGCGTGCGCGACGCTCAAGCGTCCGCCCGCGAACGCCTTTACGGCCGACGGACTGCGGCAGCTGCAGGACACCGTCGCCGAACTGAACGCGAACCCGCGCGTGCGTGCGCTGGTGATCACCGGCGACGGCCCGAAGTTCTTCAGCGCCGGCGCCGATCTGAACACGTTCGCCGACGGCGACGCCGCGGTCGCGCGCGCGATGGCCGCGCGCTTCGGCGCGGCGTTCGAGGCGCTGCACGACGCACGCGTCGTGACGATCGCGGCGATCAACGGCTATGCGATGGGCGGCGGCCTCGAATGCGCGCTCGCGTGCGACATGCGCATCGCGGAGACGCATGCACAGATGGCGCTGCCCGAGGCGTCCGTCGGCCTGCTGCCGTGCGGGCTCGGCACGCAGACGCTGCCCTGGCTCGTCGGCGAAGGCTGGGCGAAGAAGATCATCCTGGCCGGCGCGCGCGTCGATGCGGCCACCGCGCTGCGCATCGGGCTGGTCGAAGACGTCGTCGAAAGCGGCGCGGCGCGCGACGCGGCGCTGGCGCTCGCGCGCAACGTCGTGCGGCAGAGTCCGCATGCGCTCGCGTACAGCAAGGAGCTGATCGGCCTCGCACGCCGCGGCGTGCCGCGCAGTGCGGCGCTCGCGGTCGAACGCGAACGCTTCGTCGACCTGTTCGATACCGCCGATCCGCGCGAGGGCGTGGCCGCGTTTCTCGGCAAGCGCGCGCCGCAATGGCATACCGATGGAGATACGCAACGATGAGCACGCCGATGACGACCGATGACCGCTTCGCGCAACCCGCGCCCGAGGTGCTGTTCCGCGTGGTGAACCGCGTGGCGTTGATCACGCTGAACCGGCCGGCCGCGCTCAATGCGTTGTCGTATTCGATGATCGGCGAGCTGGCCGCGCTGCTCGAGCGCTGCCGCGGCGACGACCAGATCGTCGCGGTGGTGCTGCGCGGCGCCGGCGAGAAGGGCTTCTGCGCGGGCGGCGACGTGCGCGCGCTGCACCGGATGGTCGCGCAGCGCGAAACCTGGCTGCCGTTCTTCGTCGACGAGTACCGGCTCGACTACGCCATTCACACGTTTCCGAAGCCGGTGGTCGCGTTGATGGACGGCGTGACGATGGGCGGCGGCATGGGCCTCGCGCAGGGCGCGGCGCTGCGCGTCGCGACCGAGCGCAGCAAGATCGCGATGCCCGAGACGCGCATCGGGCTCGTGCCCGACGTCGGCGCGACGCATTTCCTGGCGCGCATGCCGGTCGAGCTCGAGCTGTACGTCGGGTTGACCGGCGCGGTGTTGTCCGGCGCCGATGCGCTGATCGCGAAGCTCGCGGATCTGTGCGTGCCGTCGTCGTGGCTCGATACGTTCGAGACGCGCATCGAAAGCGTCAAATGGGACGGCGACGTGCTGGCGGCGCTGCGCAGGGTGTTCGAGCCGCCGTGCAACGTCGTGCCGCATGCGGCGCTCGACACGCAGATGGGCTGGATCGTGCGTCACTTCGACAAACGTTCGACCGTCGAGCGGATCGTCGCGACGTTGAAGCAGGAGTTCGCGCGCGACGAGCTGGCGCGCGAGCATCGGCAGTGGCTGCAGGCGACGCTCGACGCACTCGCCGGCCATTCGCCGACGATGCTGTGCGTGACGCGCGAAGCGTTGTTGCGCGGGCGGCAGATGACGCTGGCCGAGTCGCTCCGGATGGAGCTCGGCATCGTCGCGCGTGCGATCGAGGAGGGCGACTTCCGCGAAGGCGTGCGCGCGCATCTGATCGACAAGGACCGCAAGCCGCGCTGGGCGCCGGCGTCGCTGGTCGAGCTGCGTGCCGAGCGCGTGCGGCATTTCCTGACGTCGCCGTGGAAACTGTTCGCGCATCCGCTCGTGGATCTCGGCGGGGTGTGAACAAGGCGGGGTGATCGGCGCGGCGTGCCGGGCGCGGTTGCGCTCGCGTGCGCCGTGTTCAACCGGCTTTTTCGGGGTTCCGGGCGTCCGATCATCGGCGGCACCGCCTGAACGAGCGCGTCGATGATGGTGCGATCGCGCATTCAGAATGGACGCGCGCGTCCGGTCGCGGCGTCCCCCCATGACGAGTCCACGGCCGCCGCTCCGTTTCGTCATCCGTTCATATTCGTGCAACGTGGCTGCGGCAACAATCGCGGGCAGACATTCGACAACCTTGCGGCGCCGCTCGCGACCGCAAGCCTTTTCCGAGGACATGCCATGTTGAACACACTCGCCCGCACCGTGGCGGCGCTCGCCGTCGCATCCGCGTCGCTGCATGCCGTCGCTCAGACCAGCTACGACTACCTGTTGCTCGCCGCATCGTGGGAGCCCGGCTTCTGCGCGTCGCACGACACGCCGGAGTGTACGAACCTGGCCGGCACGTACGCGGCGACGAGCCTGTCGCTGCATGGCCTGTGGCCGAACAACTACGACGGCAACCAGCCGTTCTACTGCGGCGTGCCGCAGAGCGACGTCGACCTCGACAACGCGCACCAGTGGTGCAGCATGGATGCGTATCCGATCAGCACCACGACGCGCAACACGCTGTCGACGTACATGCCGGGCGTCGCGTCGTGCCTCGACAAGCACGAATGGTTCAAGCACGGCACCTGCTCGAATTCGGCATCGGCGGACGCCTACTGGAATCAGGCGACCGGCATGGTGAGCCGGCTCGGCAACACGTCGTTCAACGCGTTCCTGCAGGCGAACGCGGGCAAGACCGTGACGCGCAACCAGCTGCTGTCCGCGTTCGAAGGCGCGTTCGGCAGCAACACGCGCAGCGCGGTGTCGTTGAAGTGCACGAAGACCAACGGCGTCAGCTATTTCACCGAAGCATGGATCGCCGTGAAGACGAGCGCGACCACGCAGTTCCCGAGCGCGGCGTCGCTCGTGACCGACGGCAATACGCAGGGGACCTGTCCGACCTCGGGCGTGTATATCGCGAAGTGAGGCGCGACGTCGTGCGCGCCGCGCCGGCCGCGCTCGTTGTGGTCGGCGCGGCACGCATTCACGCGAGCAGGCGCAGCGCCTGTTCGAGCGACAACACCGTCGTGCGCGTCTCGAACGCGGTCGCGAACAGATGTTCGTGCACGATCGGGTCCGGGTCGTAACAGCAGTCCTTCACCGTGTACAGACGGAAATCCGCATCGCTTGCGTGCGCAACCGACGACAGCACGACGCCGGTCGACGCGATCCCGACCAGGATCAGCGTGTCGATGCTTCGCGCGGCGAGCCGTGCCTGCAGATCGGTGCCGAAGAACACGCTCGCGCGATGTGCGGCGATCAGCGGCTCGCCGTCGAGCCGGCCGAGTTCGGGGCATGGGCCGTCGTCGACGAACCGGCCGAGCTGCTTGATCCCTTGGCCGTTCTTGTTGCGCGGGCTGACTTCGGGGTAGCCGGGACTGAAGTGGAGATTCGCGAAGCAGACGTGCACGCCGCCCGCGCGCGCCGCGTCGCAGAGCCGGCGTGTGTTCGCGAGCAGCGTGGGCGCCACCGACGGAAACAGCCCGAGAATGTCGGTCTGGTAGTGCATGACGATCAGTACGGTTTGCGCGGGCACGAGCGGCGGAAGCGGCGCGTGTGCGCGTGCATCCGGGCCTGTCGGGTCGTTCGTGGCGTGATCTGAAGCGTGTTCCGGTTGCATGGCTGATGCTCTCCCGTGGGTCACTTCGATGGTCACTTCGGTGGGTTCAAACAATCGGCTGGGGCGGATATGGCGGCAACGGTTCGGGCGCGCGCGTGTTTCAGGTCGAGCAATGTAAGCCGGTGGGGTGGTACACGTGCCGACCATGCGGGCGTGCGCCGCGTTGCCTTCTGCCAGCGGCTGCGGCCATTATCGGCTATTCGCGAGCGGCGTTCGTGTCGGCGCTCAGGTTCGTGGAGTGCGGCAAAATATGCGTTTTGTCGCGCAGGCGGCCGCGATGGGCGGCATACCGGAGCGCGCGCGTCCCCAGGCGTGCGCCCCGTGCGATGATGCGCGACGATCAACACGAGAGATGGCATGACGACTACCTTCGACGAGGCGACAACGGCGGCGATCGCCGCGTTTGCCGAACTGGATTTCTATACGGCTGTGCAAGCGATGCGCGCCGAGGCCGATTACGACCGCGAGCTGGATCAGTGGATCTCGCGCTATATCGACGACCACGGCGGCGGCGTCGACGATGCCGAATACGACGCGTTGCATGCGCGGGCGCAGGCGACGCCCGAATACGCGCAGTTCGTCGATGCGGTACGCCGGGAGATTTGCGAATACTTCGACGTGACCGACGAGCAGCTCGACTGGATCGTCGTATTGCGCAACGACGACAGCGACGAGCTTTGGGCCGAAGTCAACCGGCGGCGCAGCGCGCTGGGAACGGGGGAGGTGCGGGGAGATTTGTGAGCGCGGTTCGGTGGTCGGTTCTGAGGTCTGACGCCGGAGATGTACGTTGCACGGGAATGCTTCGATCGCCGCAATGATACGAAGCTCCCGCACGATCGCACCGCCGGCGGTTCCGGTTGCGCGACCAACCGCTTTCCGCAGCCCGTTTTCCGCGTCGGCATCCGTATGGTGGGCTGGATGCATCGCGATCGCGTTCGGCAAGGGCTTGCGGCCCTTGCCTGAGCCATGTCGAAGCGGCGGCAGCAGTCCTACGACGATCGGGCAAAGTCCAATATGTCCTGATTGAGGCGATCCTTGTGCGTGTAGTACAACGCATGATAGGCGCCCTCGTAGACAACCAGTCTCGCACCGGGAATCAGCTCGGCAGACACCTTGCCCGAAAGGTCGATTGGCACAACGGGGTCGGCGCCGCCGTGGATGACCAGCGTGGGGATATCGAATTTTTTCAGGTCGGGACGCAAATCGGTTTCGGAAAACGATGCAATGCAGTCATGGGTTGCCTTGATGCTCGCCGTGATTGCCATATCGAATGTCCAGTCGAGCATCGCCTGCGTGACCACCGACGCGTCATGATCGGCTCCCGTAAAGGCGCGACCGAAATTGACCAGAAAATCGGCGCGATCATGGAGTACGCCGGCACGCAACCCGTCGAAAATGTCGCGGGGAACGCCCGCCGGGTTATCGGCCCCTGCCATGAGTAACGGGGTCGTCGCGCTGAGAAGAACGACCTTGGCGATACGCTTCGATCCGCGCGTACCGATGTATCGTGCAACTTCTCCGCCGCCCATCGAGTAGCCGACCAAAATGGCGTCGCTGAGGTCCAGCTGCTGAATCAACTCGTCCAGGTCGCTCGTGAGGCTGTCGTAGTCGTAGCCCGACCACGGCTGGCTCGACCGTCCAAAGCCGCGGCGATCATACGCTATGACGCGGAAGCCGTTGCTGGCGAGGAAGTGCGCCTGGTATTCCCACATGTCGGCGCTGACCAGCCACCCGCCAACCAGCACGATTGGCTGCCCGGTTCCCCAGTCGTTGTAATAGATTTCAGTACCGTCAGGCGTCGTAATCCGGCTCATTTTGCTCGCTCCTTCAGATGGGAATTGCCTTTCGCTTCATGGACCGGCTTTCCGCGCATCGATATGAAGAGCGTCGCGCGACGCTTCCGGCTGCTGTGCAGCAATGATAGGTTGGGCAGCAGAGCAGCAATCTGAAATGTTCTGAACGACGCTAGCGCAAGCGCTGAAAAAACAGCACGGGGCCACCGGCCGGGCGCCCGATCCAGTGTCGTCGGCTTATAGCCTCGAAGCCGCAATCAAGACCCCGCCAGTGCCTGCCGCCCGGCCTGCAGATATGCGTTCATCTCAGCTTCCGGCACCATACCGCCGCCCGTTGCCCAGATCACATGCGTCGCGTCCCGCATCACGGAGTCGTCCAGCTGCATGCGGGCACGGTAACCTTGCCGTTCCGTCGACACGCGCGCGAAACCCGGCGCGCCGGCCAGCGCCGACGGCTCCAGCCGGATGTCGCTCGTCTGCGCCATCAGCGCGAGCATTGCATATAGCTCGCGATCCTCGACGGTGAAATAGCCATCGATCATCCGTTGCATCGCACGACCGACGAATCCGGAAGGGCGTCCGACCGCGAGGCCGTCGGCGGCCGTCACGTTGTCGATACCGAAATCCTGCACCACAAGCTGCTCGTGCAAGCCGGTCAGCACGCCCATCAACATGCACGGCGAATGGGTCGGCTCCGCGAAAACACAGTGCACCGCATCGCCGAAGGCGAGCTTCAAGCCGAACGCGACACCGCCCGGGCCGCCGCCTACGCCGCAAGGCAGATACACGAAGAGCGGATGCGTCGCATCGACACGCACGTTCGACGCTTCGAGCTGACGCTTCAGGCGCTCACCCGCGACCGCATAGCCGAGGAACAGCGTCGTCGAATTTTCGTCGTCGACGAAGTGGCACATCGGATCGTTAGCCGCAAGACGCCGGCCGTTCTCGATCGCTTCGCCGTAATCGCCCGCATACTCCACGACCGTCACGCCATGCGCGCGCAGGCGGTCCTTCTTCCATTGGCGCGCATCGGTGGACATATGCACGGTCGCCGCAAAGCCGAGCGTCGCGCTCGCGATGCCGATCGACATGCCGAGATTGCCGGTCGACCCGACCGCGATGCGGTGCTCGCGAAACAGCGCGCGACATGCGTCGCCGGCGAGGACGCGGTAATCGTCGCCGTCGTTGAGCAAGCCGTGGCGCAGCGCAAGCTGCTCGGCGTAGAAGAGCACTTCATAGATGCCGCCACGCGCCTTGATCGAGCCGGAGATCGGCAGATGGCTGTCCTGCTTGAGCAGCAGGCGCCGCGGCGTTTCCACGCCGTAACGTTCGCTCAATGCCTGCGCGAACGCAGGCACGTCGGTGAGCGGCGATTCGATGATGCCGCCCGTGTCGCACACATCTGCGAACAGGTCGGCCAGCAGCGGCGCGAAGCGTTGCAGGCGCGCGCTCGCATCGGCGATATGCGAGGCGTCCAGCGCAATGTCATCGAGCGCTTCGGTCAGCGGCGCGACGGCGGGGTTGAACCACTCGACCGGCTCGAGCGCCATCAATGGGCGCAGAAGCGGGTAGTCGCGAAGCCAGGATTCGAGTGGCTTGCCGTAGATGGAATCGGTCATGGGCAAAATCAGACTGCCGAAGCGCAAGCGTGGGAGGACGACGCGGCGTCCAGCACCGGCGGATGCGTGACGATGGAACGGAGATCGACATCCGATGCGCGCAATTTCGCGACATCGGGAATCGGGCGGCGCATTTCGTCCGACGACTCGAAGAGAGTTTCGAATGCGCGTGCCGCGTCGAGCAGCGCAAGATCGCCGCGAAATGCACCGATCATCTGCAAGCCGAACGGCATGCCGCGATGATCGACGCCGCACGGCAGCGACACGGCCGGATTCGTCGTCAGCGTGACGACATAGGTCAGCGACAGCCAGCGATAGTAGTTTTCCAGTGCGATGCCGTTCACCGATTTCAGATACGGCTGCGTCCAACGGAACGGCGAAACAGGCGTCGTGGGCGACAGGATCACGTCGTAGCGATCGAACAGCGTCTGGAAGCGGCGGAACAGCCGCGTCTGGTCGGCATGCGCGCGCACGCAATCGGCAAGACCGAGGTTGATGCCCATTTCGTAGTTGGCGCGCGGATTCGGCCCGAGCAGATCGGGATTCGTCTCGTAGGCTTTTTGCAGACCCGCGACGAAGGCTTCCGCGCGCAGCACGTCGAAGCATTGATGCGCGCCCGAGAAATCGACGTCGATCGGCTCGCAGACGGCCACTTCGCCGCGCAGCAGCGCGATCCTGCGGCGAAACACGGCGCGGATATCGTCATCGACAGCGCAGACGCCGAAATCTTCCGTGTAGCCCACACGCAGCGTCGCGAGATCCGTGTGCGCGCGGCGTTCCATCGTCGCGTCGAGCGCGCACGGATAACCGAGCGGATCGCTCCCGGATTGCCCGACCGTCGCGGCGAGTTGGAGCCACGTGTCCTCGACGGTGCGACCCATCGGCCCCACCACGGCAATTGGCGTCCAGCCGAGCGGCTTGCGATCGCTGGGCACGAGCCCCGGCGAGGTGCGCAAACCGACCACGCCGCATTTGGCCGCCGGAATCCGTAGCGAGCCGCCCGTGTCCGAACCGGATGCGAGCGGCACCATATCGAGCGCAAGCGCCGCTGCCGAGCCGCCCGACGAACCGCCCGCATTCAGACGCGGATCGAATGGATTGCCCGTCGCGCCCCACACCGGATTGAAGCTGTTCGCACCCGCGCCCATTTCGGGCACGTTGGTCTTGCCGACCACGATCGCGCCTGCCACGCGCAACCGGCGCACCAGCGTGTTGTCCTGTGCGGGAATGTTTGCGCGGTACAACGGCGAACCGTAGGTGGTCAGAAGGCCTTCGGTTTCTTCGAGATCCTTGATGCCGACAGGCAATCCGTGCAGTACACCGACGGCATTGCCGCGTGCGAGCGCGGCGTCGGCGGCGCGCGCTTCGCGGCGTGCGCGTTCGAAACTCGTCGCCGTGATCGCGTTGACATACGGATTGAGCGTTTCGATGCGCGCGATGCAGGCATCGAGCAGTTCAACAGCGGAGATTTCCCGCGCCAGCAACAGCGCGCGCAACGCGACGGCGCTATGGCGGGTGAGTTCGTGGCGGTCGCTCATCGGGCGGTCCTTTAAACGGTCATGCAACAGAGCGCCAATGTAGACGACGAGAAAGGCAGCGACCAGTGATGAATATCGAAACGTGGATTCACTTTTGCTCAACGCGTGCGGCAGGTGCGAGCTCGCGGCTCAAGTGCTCGATAAACGCGTCCAGAAGCGGCGGCAACGCACGCCGCGCGAGCGTCTGGATTTCGATGGCGCGTTCGCTCGTCGTGAGTTCCGGCACGTGCAACGCGACCAGCTCGCCCGATGCCAGACGCGGCCGCACAAACAGTTCTCCGCTGAACGTGACGGCGTCGCTGGCGATGGTGAAGCCGAGCAGCGTTTCGAGCGTTGCGCTGCTCAGCACGCTCTTGCATGCGACGCCTTCGCGGCTGCAATAGATATCGATCAGCTTGTGCAGCGTCGAATGCACGCCCGGCAACGCGAGCGGATAAGCGAGCAGTTGACGGAACGAAACCTGCGGCACCCGCGCGAGCGGATGCGACGCCGCGACGATCGCGAAAATCGGCGAAGGCATGGAGAACGCCGTGTTGATGTCTTTTTCCGGTCCGAAACTGAACGTCAGACCGACATCGCATTCGGCTTCGCGCACGCGCTGAGTGACGCCTGCGGCCGTGTCGACCACGACCTCGAACGACGCCGGGGCGACGGTTCGGCGGAACACCGCCATCGCGCGCGGCACGAACGTGGCCGCGAATCCTTCCGTGCAGGCGATGCGGATCGTGCGTTCGGCTTCACCGCGCAGTGCGTCGATTTCCAGAGAAATCTGCTCCGCGTCGAGCTGCGAACGGCGCGCATACGCGGCGAGCATTTCGCCTGCCTTGCTCGGCACCATGCCGCGCGATCGCCGCACGAACAGCGGCGTGCCGAGCTCGCTTTCGAGCCGCGCGATTTGCCTGCTCACGGCGGAAGGCACGACGTTCAAACGACTGGCGGCGTCGGCAACGGAGCCGGTGTTGACCACTTCGAGGAAGTAGCGGACGGCGGCTTCCTGAAGAATGCGGGCGCTCATGATGGATCGATGTGATGACACGTGATGCTTCATCATAGCGCCTGTCGCCGACGTCGAGCGATCAGGCTTCTTTCGTCGCGCCCACGTGCGGAGTGGCTTCGGGCACCAGACGAATCGACAGACTCGTGACGAGCGCAAACGCCGTTGCCACAATCAGGAAGCCGAACACGGCGTCGTAGTTGCCCGTCGCCGACACCAGCAGGCCAATGATTGCAGGCGCAACGAATCCCGCCACCTGCCCGCCGAAGTTGACCATTCCCGCGCCTGTGCCGATGAGATTGGTCGGCAGGAATTTGGCCGGCAACGCGAACACGCCTGCGAACACGAACGATTTGAAGAAGTAGACGATCGACTGGTACGCGATCACGCCCGTCACCGTTTGCGCCGTGTACATCTGGTAGAGGAAGAACCCCGAGATCGCGCAGCACGCGGCCATCAGCCACTTCTCGCGACCATCGAACCAGCGCGTGAGAATCCAGCCGCCGAGTGCGGTCGAGATGCTCGCCGCGACGAACGGCAACGGTGTCAGCATGCCGACGGCCTTCAGATCGAGGTGGCGCTCGGTCAGCAGATACGCGGGCATCCATGCGTCGAGCCCCTTGTTGACGATGCCCATGCCGAACCACGTCAACAGGATCTTCCACATCAGCGGCATCTTGAGCAGCGCGCGCGTCGCGTCGCCGTCGATGCGCGCGGCGCGGCCATTTGAATCGCGCTTCTGATGCGTATCCTTCACGGCGAACAGATAAAACAGCGCGAACACGAGGCCGGCGCAGCCCGCAACGAAAAATGCATGGCGCCAGCCGAGCAGCAGAATCAGCGGTGCGATCGCGAGCGGCGCGATGAAACTGCCGACGTAGTTCGACGACATTAGCAGCGCGGACATCTTCGGACGATCCGCTCGCGCCACCGATTCGGTGACGCCCTTGACGGCCGCGCCGGGATAACCGCCTTCGCCCAGACCGAAGATGAAACGGATCGCGATCAGCGAGGCGAGCGACCACGCGAGGCCGGTCATCAGCGTGAACAGCGACCAGAATGCCACCGAGACGACGATGACCTTCTTGCTGCCCCAGCGGTCGGCGATCCAGCCGCCGGGAATCTGCATGGCGGCATAGCTGATATAGAACGTGCTCATGACGACGCCGAGCGCGGCCGAGCCGACATGAAACTCCTTGCCGATGGCAACGAGCGAGAGCGCGATCGCCGAGCGGTCGATGTATGAAATGCAATAGCCTAGATAGAGCAGCGCGAATACCGCGAAGCTGGCGCGTCTGCTCTTGTTCGGGTCGATCATGCCGGGCACCTGTCGATAGAGAAGAGACCGGGCTCGCGTCGGCCATGCCGAGCGCGCCCGCCTTGACTAGTCGAATCGATCGTAAGCAGCCGCAAATGTGCCGACAAGTGACATATTCCGATGTCTCCGTTCGCGAAAACTCATCCGAGAAGCGCGGCGACGGGGCGGAGTGAATTACTGCCCGCCGTGACCGGTCCCTAGATACGCGCGTGCTTCGCCGTGCTTGCGGTGCGACAGTCTGTATATTGGGCTGCGTTTCGTCACCTTTTCGCCAAGCTCGCGCATCGGCGCGATCCGGCGCCGTCTGTCATGGCACGATGCACGCTGCGCAACGAGGGACCGCTGGGGGCCGGAGCGATGCCCCCAACCCGTCGATTCCCCTTGCACCTGACGCTACGTCAGCTTTTAACGTTGACCCTCGACGATCGAGAAAGCAATGCGACTGAAAATCGGCGAACTCGCGAACAAGGCGGGATTGACTGTCCGTACGCTTCACCACTACGACGCGATCGGGCTGCTGTCGCCGTCGCAGCGTACCGAAGGCGGCGCGCGCCTGTATGGGCAGGATGACCTGATCCGGCTGCATCGCATCGAGGCGCTGAAACGTTTCGGGTATTCGCTGCCGGACATCAAGGCGAGCCTCGAGGGCGACCCGGCTCGCGTTCCGCTGGAACTGCTGCAACGACAGATCGCAGAGCTGAATGCGCAGGCGCTGCGCGCGCAGCGCCTTGGCCGTCGCTTGCAATACATCGTCGACATGGTTTGCGCCGGCAGCGAGATCGCCGCCGCCGATTGGATGAACGCTCTGGAGCTGATGAACATGTACCAAAAGCATCTCGATGACGAAGAACTCGATGCGTTGCTGGCATCCGGGCCCGAGACGGCGGCGCCGTCGGATCCGGCATGGGCCGCGCTGATAGAGGAGGTCCGCGTTGCCATGCAGAACGCGTTGCCCACCGCGAGCGATGCGGCGCAGGCTTTGGCGTGGCGCTGGATCCGGCTCGTGGTCCGGATGACGCGCAATGACCCGGACCTCGCGACCAAGCTGATGCTGATGCAACTGCGCGAGCCGCGTGCGCGGCAAATCGTGGGCATTACCGTCGAGATGCTGGAATGGATCGACGAAGCCTTCATGCACGCGCGCTGCGCGCTGCTCGCGAAGTATCTCAGTCCGGCGCAGGCCGACGAGGTGCGCCGTCGTCAGTTCGCGAGCGCGAAGCATCGCGCATGGCCGGCGCTGGTGGTCGAGCTGAGGGCGAACATGGCAGCCGGTGTCGACCCCGGCGCCGCGCCGGTGCAGGCGATCGTCGGGCGCTGGCAGCAACTGTTCCGCGACAGCTTTTGCGGAGACGACGCGGTGCTGGAGGCACGTGTGCGCGATGCGTTGATGCGCGAGCCCGATCTGCAACTGGGCGTGGGCCTCGACGATTCGCTGCTCGCGTATCTGAACGCCGCGCATCTCGCCGGCCGCGACATGTCGCCAGTCGACGGCGGCCCGAAGCCGAGCGCGTTGATGGTCGCGACGCAGCGCGCCGCACATCAACTGCTCGATCGGCCGCTGGTGCTCGACGATCCCGTTGCGCTGCCGATCCTCGGCGCCGCCGAAGCACAGGCGCTGCGTGACAATCTCGACCGATTCCGCGAGCCGCCGTCGGTCGGCATGCGCAGCTCGGTCATCGTGCGCAGCCGGCTGGCCGAAGACGTGTGGCGCGAGGCCGTCGAACGCGGCATTCGTCAGTACGTGATTCTCGGGGCGGGGCTCGATACCAGCGCGTTTCGGCATCCCGATATGCCCGGGCGAATCTTCGAGGTCGATTTGCCGGCAACGCAGGCGTGGAAGCAGGCTCGCTTGCGCGAGGCAGGCATCGCGGTGCCGTCGTCGCTGCATTTCGTGCCGGTCGACTTCGAAAGCGTCGGGCTGGCGGAGGGATTGGCGCGGGCGGGTTTCGACGCCGATGCGCCGGCCGTTTTCAGCTGGCTCGGCGTGACGATGTATCTCGACGAGGAGGCGGTCATCGACACGTTGCGCTTCATCGCCGGTTGCGCGAAAGGCAGCGCCGTGCTGTTCGAGTACGTGACGCCGCTTTCGGGCTTGCCGACGATCATGCGTATCGCGATGGAGCAGTTTACGGCGCGGCTCGCCGAGCGCGGCGAGCCGTGGAAAACCTTTTTCGAACCGGCCGTCATTGCCGAGAAGTTGAGTGCGTTGGGATTCGGCCAGATCAATGCGTGGACGCCGGAGGAGTTGAACCAGCGCTATCTGGCGAACCGCGACGACGGATTGCTCATCGGGGTGACGCCTGCGCGGTTGATTCTTGCGACGGTTTGAGAACGGTTCGTGCGTGGGGAGTTCGATACCGATAAGCGTCAAGACGAAGCATGCATTTGAATGCGACGGCTATTGAGCCGGTTTAGCCCATTTTGGCCGTGCTAGAGTGAGTCCGCCCGTCATGGTTTTCTCAAAGGCTACAGCGCTTATATGACCTACGTTGCCCAACTCGCCGCCGTCGGCGGCGTAATGCTTCTGGCCTGCGTCAGCCCCGGTCCCGACCTCATCGCCGTCACGTCGCATGCACTTGCCAAACGACGGGCCGGTCTTTATGCCACTGCCGGCATTTCGACTTCACATGCGTTATGGGCGGCGCTCGCAATCTTCGGCCTTGGGCTCATCCTCGCAAAGCTCGCGTGGCTGTATGAAGTCATTCGGATCGCCGGCGCGGTTTATCTCCTCTATCTCGGCGGAAAGACGCTCGCCGGGTTGAGAAAACCGATGCAGCAAACCGAGGTAGATGCGCAGTCCGCCAAGAGCGACGGGCAGGCATATCGACGAGGTCTGTTGGTCGGACTTACCAACCCGAAAGCGGCGGCGTTTTTCGGCAGCCTTTTCATCACGGTCCTGCCGGCGCATGCCCCGCTGTGGGTGCACGGCGCGACCCTGGCCATCGTTACGGCAGTCTCGCTGACGTGGTTCGGCGCGATGGCGATTCTGTTTTCCACCGAGCGCGTGCAAGTGGGTTACGCGCGCATACGCAAGCCGATCGATGCCGTGATGGGGACTGTCTTGCTCGGTCTGGGTGCGAAGCTCGCGCTGGATCGATAGCCCGGTTATCGGGCATCGCGGTTGCCGACCACGGCTGCCCGCAAGCGGCCGAGGGTGTGTCAAAACCCGCGCGATCGCCTAGACTGAATCAACCTGTTAGCGCGAGAGGCGGAGATGGGGCGATTCGTCGAAGGTGCAAGCCGCAATCAGGCCACGTTGCTGCCGGAGTGTCTCGAAGACTTTATCGCTGAAGACGATCCCGTGCGGATCGTCGACGCATTCGTAGACGAACTCGATCTGGCTTCCATGGGCTTCGAAGGCACCACGCCGGCGATCACGGGCCGACCGTCTTACCATCCGTCCGTTCTGCTCAAACTCTACATCTACGGCTACTCAATCGTGTGCAGTCGAGCCGACGTCTGGAGCGCGAGTGCCAGCGTAATGTCGAACTGATGTGGCTGACCGGTCGCCTCGCGCCGGACTTCAAGACGATTGCCGAGTTCACGGGCAGCAATGGCGCCGGCATTCGCAATGTATGCCGCCGCTTCGTGGTGATATGCCGCGACCTGAAGCTGTTCACGCAAGCAGTCGTTGCCATCGACGGCAGCAAGTTCAAGGCGGTCAACAGTCGCGATAACAACTTCACGCCCAACAAGATCGCAAAGCGTCAGGAGCAGATCGAGCAAAGCATCCAGCGCTATCTGGATGCGCTGGAAACTGCTGATCGCACGCAACCCGCAGAGGTCGAAGCGAAAACCGAACGGCTGCGGGAAAAGATCGAGACGCTGCGCGAGCAGATGCGCGATCTGGATCGGGCCGCGGAACTGTTGAATGATTTACCGGAAAAACAGGGTTCGCTGACTGATCCCGACTCACGTTCGATGATGTCGCAAGCCACGTGCACAGGCGTGGTGGGCTACAACGTTCAGGTGGCTGTTGATACGAAGCACCACCTCATCGTGACACACGAAGTGACGAACGTCGGTAGTGACCGCGCTCAGCTAAGCCCGATGGCCAAAGCCGCGCGTGAAGCGATGGGCAAGAAGAAGCTCAAGGCGCTGGCCGATCGCGGGTATTACAGCGGCACGGAGATCAAAGCATGCGATGACGCTGGTATTGCAGCGCTGGTGCCAAAAACACAAACCTCCAGTGCAAAGGCAGATGGACGGTTCGATCGGGCCGACTTCATCTACATCGCCAAAGACGACCAATACCTATGTCCAGCGGGGCAACGGGCGATTTACCGATTTACTTCCGTCGAGCGCGAAACTCCGGTGGCCCTGCGTACCTACTGGAGCAGCGCTTGCCCGAAATGCCCGATAAAGAACCGGTGCACGCCCACTGACTACCGGCGTATTCGACGATGGGAACACGCAGCGGTGCTCGAGGCGATGCAGTCCAGGCTGGATCGCCAGCTCGATGCCATGACGATGCGACGGCGCACGGTCGAGCACGTGTTCGGCACACTCAAGCACTGGATGGGGGCGACGCACTTCCAGACGCGCGGACTTGGCCATGTCGCCGCTGAAATGAGTTTGCACGTGCTGGCATACAACCTCAAGCGAGTCATCAGGATTCTCGGGTTCGCAAAGACGATGCGAGCGATGAAGCTGGCAGGCGCGTGAATGCGCGCGCCGACGCTGTTTGCCAGTAAAACATGATCACTTCATTTGCCTGCGTCACGTCCTAACGCAACTGTGCTCCCGCCGAGGAGGGATCGGTCGGCCGTTCTGCGCGTTTTTACACGGCCTCGGCCAGAAGCGGTCAGTCGACTGCCGAGGCAGAATCGTCGACAAAATCGGACAGACAGCGTTCCACAGCGCAGCCATGAGCGGTCGTTCCAATGCCAGCACTACAATTCCCACTTCGTAATCTGCTACTACGATCGTTGAACTACTCAACAAGGATGAGTGAAGATGATGAAAAGAACTCTGCTTGCTGCACTCTTCGTCGTGCAAGCAACGGGGTTGCCCCATGCTATGGCCGCCGGTGTTGACGATGGTTTTGGAGCGTACAAAGATGCGGACTGGCAGACCAAGTTTGTGGCGTGCGAGAAAGCGATCTACGAGCGGAACTGGTTCACTTACGACCGTGACCTTCTACTGAAAGGTGGCTTGAACACACAACAAGCGGAGGCGGTCTACGAGGCAATGAGAGAAGCAAGCATGCGCATGATCTTCTTCACCGCGCTGGCTCGAGGAACAGACAACGAGGCGTATTCAGGGAAGTCGCAGCAGGTGGACGCGGCCAATTTTGGCATGTACGAGCGAGACGCTGCTGCCGCAGTACGCGAATACAAGCGCCTTGGGGAGTATTGCTTGACCTATGTATACCCCGCATTGATTGCCCGTGGTAGCGCGTTGGCAGAACTGGACAAGTCCGTTCGTAGTACACCGATACCAGAAGAGTTGGCAAGGGCGGCCAAAGCCGAATTCATAAAGCAGGCGACAAAGGCTGTCGCAAAGTAGGTTGCGTTGCCGTTGAGTGGGATGAGCCGTCATGGCCAGGTACTCTTAGCTTTGCTCGTCGAAATCTTCTTTGGCACCACAAGGCTCAACGGTTGATTCGTGCTTTGGAGCGACCGCTTTGCAGAAAATCGAGGGACCGCTCCGGGTCAATCGCTGCCAATGGCCGAATCCACCATTAAGCGCACCGGTGCGCGCCGATATTCACCTGCCGCCGTCGCGCCCGCTGAGGCGAGCTTGTCCCCGCCACCTCAAAAAATCGACCGCCCCGAATACGTGGTCAGCCATTCGAGAGCCAGCGTCCCCGCCAACGAATTTCCATTCGCATCGAGCCCCGGCGCCCACACGCAAACGGCCATTTCCCCCGGCAGCACCGCGACGATCCCGCCGCCCACGCCGCTCTTCGCCGGCAGCCCGACCCGATAGACGAAATCCCCCGCCGCGTCATAGGTGCCGCAGGTCAGCATCAGCGCCGACAGCCGCTTGGCCGAGCTCGCATCGACGATCCGCTCGCCGGTGACGGGCGCGACGCCGCCGTTCGCGAGAAACAGCGCGGCCTGCGCGAGTTCGATGCAGTTCATCTCGATCGCGCACTGGCGACAGTACGCGTCGATCACCGTGTCCGGCGGCATCTGCATGTTGCCGAAGCTCGCCATGAAATGCGCCATCGCACGGTTGCGCTCCGCGTGCTGAAGCTCGGAAAGCGCGACGCGCGAATCGTAATCCACGTCGGTCGCGCCGATCAGCCGCCGCACGAATTCGACGAGCGCCGTCTCGGCCTTCACGAAACGGCGGCACAGCACGTCGGTGACGACCAGCGCGCCGGCGTTGATGAACGGATTGCGCGGCTTGCCGCGCTCGCTTTCGAGCTGCACCAGCGAGTTGAACGCGGTGCCCGACGGCTCGCGGCCCACCCGCTCCCACAGCGCGTCGCCGAGCAGCTGGAACGCCAGCGTGCACGCGAACAGCTTCGAGATGCTCTGGATCGAGAAGCGCTCCCGCGCGTCGCCGACCGTGTAAACGTTGCCGTCGAGCGTCACGACGGCCATCCCGAACTTGTCGGCCGGCACTTTCGCCAGCTCGGGAATGTAGTCGGCCACGCGGCCCTGGCCGATCCAGGGGGCGAGTTCGGTGTGGATGCGTTCGAGAATCGGCTGGTAGTTCATCACGTGGAGCAGGGCGGGCGCACGGCCCGAATTCCGGGGAGCCCGTATGGAACAGTTTTGCCGCCGATTCGTCAAGCGCGACCGCCATGGCGCCCTTATTTTCAAGATGCCTCAACGTGCGACCGGCGGGCGCAGTATCATGCGGTACGTTTCGGCCGCCGGCCGGTATCCGCGCAAGCCGGTGCCGGTACGGTCCTCCCGTATGTTCCGACCGTTGACCATGTCCTTTCGCATCCTGCTCGTCGAAGACGACACCCGCCTGTCCACGCTGATCGCCGGCTACCTGCGCAAGAACGACTATGAAGTCGACACGGTGCTGCACGGCGACGCCGCCGTGCCGGCGATCCTGTCGACGCGCCCCGATCTCGTCATCCTCGACGTGAACCTGCCGGGCAAGGACGGCTTCGAGATTTGCCGCGAAGCGCGCAAGCAGTACGACGGCGTGATCATCATGGTGACGGCGCGCGACGAGCCGTTCGACGAACTGCTCGGCCTCGAATTCGGCGCCGACGACTACGTGCACAAGCCGGTCGAGCCGCGCATCCTGCTCGCCCGCATCAAGGCACAGCTGCGCCGTGTCCCGGCGCGCTCGATCGAAGGCGCCGCGGCGCAGCCGGAGCGCTACACGTTCGGGCAGTTCTCGATCGATCGCACCGACCGCTCGGTCGTGCTGCCGGGCGGCGGCTCGCCAGACCTGACGTCGGCCGAGTTCGACCTGCTGTGGGTGCTGGTGTGTCGGGCCGGGGAAGTCGTCAGCCGCGACGACCTGATGCTGCAGCTGCGCGGCGTCGAATTCGACGGCCTCGATCGCACGATCGACGGCCGCATCTCGAAGCTGCGCCGCAAGCTGCACGACGACGCGGGCAACCCGCAGCGGATCAAGACGATCCGCAGCAAGGGTTACCAGTTCAGCAAGCATGCGTGGGACTGATGGCGCGCCGCCGCCGCTGCGCCGTCGGCCGCCGCATCCGCGCAGCGCACGATAGCCGGAAGCCGCGATGATCCGACGCAACCCCTCGCATCCCGACGCAGCGCCGCTGTCGCCGCTGCGCTACGCCAAATGGCGCTGGCTGCATTTCCGCCGCGCATGGACGGACACGCGCGCCGACCGCATTCCGAGCTGGTCGCGGCTCTACGTGCGCACCTACCTGCATCTGCTCGGCCTCGTGCTGCTGACCGCGCTCGTGCCGGGGCTCGCGCTGTGCGTCGTGCTGTCGCCGCAGGTCGTATGGCATGCGTTCGACGCGTTGCCGGGCGACATCTGGATCGTGCTCGCGTTCATGCTCGCCGCGCCCGCGCTTGCCGCCTATCGCTGGATGCGGCCGGTCTGGTCGGATCTCGTGATGGTGCGCGAGCGCGCGATCGACTTCACCGGCGGACGCTTCAACACGCGCGCGCGCGAATCGCACAGCGTGATCATCGGCCCGCTCGCGCGCACGCTGAATGCGCTGGCGATGCGCATGGAGCGGCTGATCGCCGCGCAGCGCGACCTGACCAACGGCATCTCGCACGAGCTGCGCACGCCGCTCGCGCGCGTGCGCTTCGCGCTCGAGATGCTGCGCGAGCCGGGCTCCGCCGCCGAATACTACGGCGCGCTCGACAGCATCGCGCAGGACGTGACCGAACTCGAAGAGCTGATCGACATGAGCCTCACCTATGCACGGCTCGAATACAGCTCGCTGCAGTCGAACCTCGAGCTGACCGCGCCCGTCGCGTGGTTCGAGCATCAGATCAGCGACGCGCAGCTGCTGTATCCGGAGCGCGCCATCGAGTCGCGCATCGCGATCGCGTCCGATCTGCGCGTGAAGATGGACCGGCGGCTGATGTCGTATGCGATGCGCAACCTGCTGCGCAACGCGAGCAAGTACGCGAACGCGCGGATCGTCGTCGGCATCGCGCTCGAGCACGGCAACATCGCGATCTTCGTCGAGGACGACGGCCCCGGCGTGCCGGAGAACGACCGCGAACGGATCTTCGACGCGTTCGTGCGCCTCGACCGCCGCACCGGCGGCTACGGGCTCGGGCTCGCGATCACGCGCCAGGTGCTGCACGCGCACAACGGCCGGATCGCCGTCGTCGATCCGGTCGTGCTCGGCGGCGCGCGGTTCGAGATCAGCTGGCCGATCTGAGCGCCTTCGCCTTCAATACGTGCGGCCGAGCTGCAGGTAGATGTTGCGCCGCCCGCCCGGCGCGAGCGCGACGCCCATGTACAGCGGCCCGAACGCGGTCGTCAGGCTCGTGAAGAACGTATAGCTCTGCTTGAGCGTGCTGCCGCCCACTTTCACGCCGCTGGTCCACACGTTGCCGAGTTCGGCGCTCGCGCCCACCGACAGCGCCTTGATGGGCGACGCGTTGAACGTCATCAGCTGGTTCATGTACGTCACGTTGCCGTACGCGAGCTCGTTGCCGGTGAGCTGGTCGGCCGCATACGCGGCCAGATGCTGGAAGCCGCCGAGCGTGAAGTTGAACGCGTTGATCAGGTTGGTGCCGCCGATGCTCTTGCCGCCCTCGAGCGTGGCGCTGACGCTGTGCCGGCCGTACTGCTGCGCGATCATCGCCTTGCCGTAGAGCTCGGTGTAAGGCTTGTTCGACGTATCTGCGAGATCCTCCGCCGACTGGCTGTTGTGCGACCACAGCGAGCGTTCGATGCGCAACTCGGTGTAGTAGCCGCGGCGCGGGAACATCGGGTCGTCGAGCTGATCGATGACGAGGCGCGCGCGCGCCGTCAGCGCCTGCGACGTGAAGCTCGGCCACATCAGCGTCGAGCCGTTCTCCTCGAACGGGAGCGGCAGGTTGTAGTTCGGCGAGCCGTGCCCGGTCGCGTAGCCGATGCCCATCCGGAAGTCGCCGAGCCGCGCGATCGGCAGCCCGAAGTCGAGCCCGGCGCGCGCCGTCTGCATCAGATACTGGTTCAGCTTGACCTCGCCGGTGTTGTCGTACACGTTCACGTAGCGGCGCTGATATTCCGCGTACGGCGAGATGTAGAAGCCATAGGCGGCCGGCAACGGTTGGCGCAGCTCAACGCGCGCGGACTGCAGGTCGCTGCCGATCGTCGCATCCGCACGGAATTCGAGGCCCGATTCGGTGAGCCACGGCCGCCGGTAGCCGACGTGCAGGCGGAAGCCGCCTTCGTCGGTCGAGCTGCTCGACATCCCGACGCCGAACAGCAGGAAATTCGGCCCCCAGTATTTCTCGCGCGCATCGATCTCGAGCACGTTGTCGTCGCCGTGGCTCACGATCTGCTGCGTCACGCTTTCGAAATTGCCGTCGGTCGTGAGCCGCAGCAGGTCCTGGCTGACGGTCGCCGGATCGTAGATGTCGCCCGGCTTCACGTGCAGCGCATCGCTGACGACGCGTTTCGGCACGCCGCCGGTCGTCTTGATCTCGATGCGCGTGATGCGGATCGGCGGCGGCAGCGGCTGCGCATGCGCGGACCGGTACGCCGCGTACTGCTCGGGCGTGAGCGCGAGGTGCCTGAGGCGCGGCAGCGCGGCCGTCGCTGCAGCCGCGCCCGCGGCGATCGCCTGCTTCGCGTTCTGAAAGTCGGTGAACGCCAGCGAGCCGAGGTCGGGCGTGAGCAGCACGTCCTGCGCGGCGAGCTGCTTGCGCTGCGACGTCACGTTCTGGCGAATCAGGATGCCGACCATCTGCTGCATCACGTCGGCCGGCGACGCGAGCGCGTCGAGCGGGCGCAGCTGCGAGCCGATGTCGACGGCGATCACGACCTTCGCGCCCATCTGCCGCGCGGTGTCGACCGGCAGGTTGCTGACGAGCCCGCCGTCGACCAGCGCGCGCCCGTTGATCTCGGCCGGCGCGAACAGGCCGGGCATCGCCATGCTCGCGCGGATCGCGAGCGGCAGCGAGCCGCGGTCCAGCACGACCATCTGGCCCGTCTGCAGATCGGTCGCGACCGCGCGGTACGGGATCGGCAACCGGTCGAACGGCTGGTTGGTCGGCACGGCGGCGGTCCAGTCGGCGAGCAGCGCCTGCAGCCGGTTGCCCTGCACGAGGCCGACCGGCGCCTTCACGCCTTTCTTGCCGAACCCGAGCGTCAGGCTGTTGATGTACAGGCGCTCGTCCTCGCGGCTGCTTTGCGGCAGGTCGGCGCGGTCGGTCACGTCGAACGCGATGTCGGTCAGGTTCACTTCGGACAGGCGCTTGCGCATTTCATCGGCGGCCATCCCGCTCGCATACAGGCCGCCGACCACGGCGCCCATGCTGGTGGCCGCGATGCAGTCGATCGGGATACGGTTGTCTTCCAGCACCTTCAGCACGCCGAGGTGCGCGTAGCCGCGCGCGCCGCCGCCCGACAGCACGAGGCCGACCGGTGGGCGGCCGGCCGGACCGCCGTCGGCGGTGCAGCTCGGTGTGGGGGCGGGTGCCGCGGCGGCGGCCACGGCTGCAGGCGCTATCGTCGCGGATGCCACGGCCGCGGCCGAAGCGGCGCCGGCCGCGCCGGCGCCTGCCTGGGCGGCGCGCGTTGCGGGGTCGGCGGCCGGCACGGGCTGCGCGGCGGCGGCGCAGCACCAGAGCGCAACGAGCGTTGCGCCGAGCCGGCGCGCCGCGAGCCAGCGAAGGGAGGCAGGCGCTGTCATGTTGGAATACCTGGCGTGATCGGGCGTCGGAAGCCTGCCGGGGGCAGGCAAGACCGAGAGATTACCGTGTTTTACAAGCGCAGCGCGAGCGCTCGGCGCGTAGTCGTGCGGCGGCCGGCCCGGGTTTTCGGTCATTTCGTCGCAAAAAAATCATTAGAATTGCCTAAAGTATCGGAACGATTTGCCGCTAAGTCCGTGATGGGACCGCAAATGCGTGCCGCATCGATGCGGGCCGGCCGTTCCGGCCGGTTTGTTCATGAAAAGGGTTGATATGTCGACACCGCTGTTCGGAAAGTTGTTTGCGCAACCCGTTGCGATCGACCCTGGAACGGCGAGTACGCGGATTTATACGCACGAGCGCGGCGTGGTCCTGAACCAGCCGTCGGTCGTCTGCTTCCGCAAGGCCGGCATGTCCGATGCGCGTCCGACCCTCGAAGCGGTCGGCGAGCGGGCGAAGGCGCTGCTCGGGCGCGAACCGGGGCATCTGCAGGCCGTGCGGCCGATGCGGCACGGCGTGATCGCCGATGCGCACGCCGCCGAACAGATGATCCGCCGCTTCATCGACATGTCGCACACGCGTTCGCGCTTTCGCCGGCGCGTCGAGGTCACGTTATGCGTGCCGTCGGACGCCACGGCGGTCGAGCGTCGCGCGGTGCGCGAAGCCGCGTTCGCGGCCGGCGTATCGGACGTGGCGCTGATCGAGGAAGCGCTCGCGGCCGGGCTCGGCGCGGGCCTGCCGGTCACCGAGCCGGTCGGCTCGATGGTCGTCGACATCGGCGCCGGGACGACCGAAGTCGCGGTGATCGCGCTCGGCGGCATCGTGTATCGCGAGGCGATCCGCGTCGGCGGCAACCAGTTCGACGCCGCGATCATCAACTACGTGCGCAACGTGTACGGCGTGCTGCTGGGCGAACAGACGGCCGAGCGCGTCAAGCAGACGATCGGCTCGGCCACCAGCGCCGTGCCGCGCACGTCGACGCGCGCGATCGGACGCGGCATCGGCGATGGGCTGCCGCGCTCGATCGAGCTGTCCAATCACGACGTGGCCGACGCGCTCGCCGCGCCGCTCAAGCAGGTGATCGGCGCGGTGAAATCGGTGCTGGAAAACGCGCCGGCCGAACTGGTGACCGACATCGCGCATCGCGGCGTGGTGCTGACGGGCGGCGGCGCGCTGCTCGCGGATCTCGAACGCCTGCTGCGCGACGAGACGGGGCTGGTCGCCCGCGTCGCCGACGAGCCCGCGACCTGTGCCGTGCGCGGCGCGGGCGAGGCGATGGGGCGGCTCGCGATGTGCCCGGTGGACTGACGCCGGGCGGGCCACGCCAGCCACTCGCGCCCACGCGCCCACGCAGCGCCTCTGCCACACACGCGCTGCGCACATCCATCGTTCTGGCCTATCCTGTGCGAAACACGCGACGCGCGCCGCGCGTTGCGTTTCGACACAGGAGCATCGATGCCGAATCACGCCGAAGCCACCACGACGCAGGCGCCGCAAGTCGCGCCGGTTTCTCCCGCCCGGGCGTCGGGTCCCGCGTTCATCGCGCCCGAAGCCGACCCGCAGGCGCTCGCACGCAACAATCAGTACGTCCTCAAATCCGGTGACGCGTTCGTCGTCAGCGATGCGCTCGGCGACATCGGCGGCCGCGACGACGGTCTGTTCGTCGACGACATGCGCGTGCTGTCCGCATGGCGTCTGACCTTCGGCGGTCGCGCGCCGTCCTTGCTGTCGGGCGCGACGAGCGCCGACAACGCGTCGTTCACCGCGCATCTGACGAACCGTCCGCTGCCGCCGCTCGGCGGCCACGAGACGCCCGAAGGCGTGATCCACATCGAACGCACGCGCGTGCTCGCGGGCGACGTGCTGTACGAAGCGCTGACGCTCACCAACTACGGCGCGAGCGAGGCCGAGGTGCCGCTGTCGCTGTCGTTCGCGGCCGATTTCAAGGACATGTTCGAAGTGCGCGGCACGCAGCGCCCGAAGCGCGGCACGGTCGCCGCGCCGCGCGTCGCCGACGGCGCGGTGCGGCTGCGCTACGACGGCCTCGACGGCGTCGAGCGCAACGTCACCGTGCATTTCTCGCCGGCGCCCGACGCGCTGTCGGTCGACCGTGCCGACTACACGCTGACGATCGCCGCCCAGGCGTGCCTGTCGATCTATCTGACCGTCGACGCGACGCTCGGCCCCGCGCACGACGGCGAAGGCCCCGGCTGCGGGCGCGTCGCGCTGCGCACCGCGCTCGTCGGCGTGCACCGCGAGATGCGTTCGCGACGCGAATCGATGGCGCGCGTGAACACCGGCAACCCGCTGTTCGACGCGTGGCTCGACCGCTCGCTCGCGGATCTCGGCCTGCTCACGACACAGCTCGACACCGGGCCGTACCCGTATGCGGGCATTCCGTGGTTCTCGACGCCGTTCGGCCGCGACGCGGTCATCACGTCGTTGCAGATGCTGTGGCTGCAGCCGTCGCTGGCGCGCGGCGTGCTGCGCTTTCTCGCGGAGCATCAGGCGCGCGAGACGTCGGCGTTTCGCGACGCGGAGCCGGGCAAGATCATGCACGAGTTCCGCCGCAGCGAGATGGCGGCCACCGGCGAGGTGCCGTTCGCGCTGTACTACGGCGGCGTCGACACGACTCCGCTGTTCATCGTGCTCGCGGGCGCCTACGTCGAACATACCGGCGACGATGCGCTGATCGACGAGCTGTGGCCCGCGCTCGAGCGCGCCGCGCAGTGGGTGATCGACAAGTGCGACCGCAATCCCTACGGCTTGCTCGATTATCAGCGCACGTCGGAGCGCGGCCTCGCGAACCAGGGCTGGAAGGACAGCCACGACTCGGTGTTCCACGCGGACGGCCGCTTCCCGGACGGGCCGATCGCGCTCGTCGAAGTGCAGGCGTATGCGTGCGCGGCGCTCGACGCGATGGCGACGTGTTCGCATCGGCGCGGTCATGCGGCCGATGCGGCGCGCTACGCGTTGCGCGCGAAGACGCTGCGCGAGCAGGTCGAAGCGCTGTTCTGGATGCCGGACGGCGACTTCTACGGGATCGCGCTCGACGGGCACGGCGAGCTGTGTCGCGTGTTGGCGTCGAACGCGGGCCATCTGCTCGCGTTCGGCTTGCCCGATGCCGAACGCGGGGCGGCCGTGGCCGGCGTGCTCGGCTCGACGCTGTTCCAGACCGGCTGGGGCATCCGCACGCTCGCGGCCGGGCAGCCGCGCTTCAATCCGATGGCCTATCACAACGGCTCCGTGTGGCCGCACGACAATGCGCTGATCGCACGCGGGCTCGCGCGCTATGGCGACAAGGCGGCCGCGGTGAGCCTGTTGCGTGCGTTGTTCGAAGCAGCGGTCAGCTTCGAGATGCGGCTGCCCGAGCTGTTCTGCGGCTTCCCGCGCCGGCGCGGCGAGCCGCCGACGGCCTATCCGGTCGCGTGTCTGCCGCAGGCGTGGGCGGCGGGCGCGCCGTTCATGATGCTGCAGGCGTGCCTCGGCGTGAGCGTCGACGCGTCGCGTCTCGAGGTGCGCGTCGAGCGCCCGGCGCTGCCGGAAGGGGTGGACTGGCTGCGCATCGACGAACTGCGCGTCGGCGACGAGACGGTCTCGCTGATGTTCCGCCGCGTCGACGGGCAGGTGGTCGCGGCGGCCGAGCGGTCCGGGCGCGTGAAGGTGGTCGCGGTGCTGTAGCGGCCGGGCGGCGCGTCGTTGAGCCAGGTCGTGCCACATACGCGCGCCGCGGCATAGAATCGCGACATGACCCTTTAACTATGGCGGAGGCATCCAAGATGACCACGGACAACCGGCCCGACGATCGGGACGAGCACAAGCTAGAAAATCTCGAAGCAGCAGTCGACCATCTGCACAAGTCGATCGAATCGCAGAGCATTGCGGCGGGCGCGGCGAAAGGCATTCTGTTCAGCCTGATCGAGACGCTCGGTGCGCTGATCGGCGACCCCGATCTGCCCGAACATGCGCGCTCGGGCTACGAGGCGCTGCGCGACAAGGCAAGCGAGCTGCGCAGCGGTCTCGACCGGCATTGACGCGGACAGTGCCGGCGCGTGCGTTGCTGCCCGCGCCGGCACTGCCCGATCCAGCGCCGCGCATACAAATTCCCGTGCGCTCAATGAGTTAGCGGCGCGGTGCGCAGGATATCCACACGCTTGCCAACAAAATCTGTGGAGAACCGGCTCACGATCGGACACTTGTCGGACGGTCGTGAAACGGGCACGGCACGGGCACCGCACAGGTGCCAATCGATGTCGCATCGTTGACCTGCGGCGCGCGATCTACCAAATCCCCTTTTGCATCAGTGGCTTGCGCGGCACTTTGGCGGAATATCCACAGGTTTGCCAACAAAATCTGTGGATAAGTGTCACGCGATAGATTCCTGATGGTTTGGAATCGGCCGCGTTCGCCTCGATCCTGTGGCGGCCAATGCGCGATGCGCACGTGGCACCTGGAATTCGTGCCCGATCAACGGGTTACGCGCCGGGTACCCAGGATATCCACATCCTTGCCAACATTTTCTGTGGACAAACACGCGTGCCTCATTCGTGCGGCGGGGCGTCGGCCGCTTCCGCGACGATCCAGTCGCGAAACAACTGCATCGCGGGCGTCAGCGGCTTCGACTTCAGCGACGTGAGCCAATAGGCGCCGCCGCGCACGTCGATGTCGAGCGGCCGCGCCAGCATGCCGAGCTGCAGCTCGCGCGCGAACATGCAGGCCGGCGCGAGCGCGATGCCCGCGCCCTGCATCGCGGCCTCCACCATCAGTCGCGATGAATCGAACACCGGCCCGTTGACCGTCCACGGCTCGACCTGCGCGGCGTCGAACCAGCCCAGCCATTCGTCGGTGCGGTACGAGCGCAGCAGCGTTTCGTTCGCGAGATCGGCCGGCCGCGACAGACGCCGCGCGATGTCCGGCGCGCACAGCGCGCTGAGCGGCGCGTCGAGCAGCCGCTCGTTGCGCGTCGCGGGCCAGTTGCCTTCGCCGAAGCGGATCGCGAAATCGAGGCCTTCGCCGGCGAGATCGACGACGTTGTTGTTGGTGCGCAGTCGCAGCTCGACGAACGGGTGCGTCTCGCCGAACCGCTTCAGGCGTGGCATTAGCCAGCCTATGGCAAAGGTGCCGACGGCACCGAGCGTCAGCACCTCGTGGAAGCGCCCGCCGTCGAACTGATTGAGCACGGTTTCGATCCGGCTGAAGGCGTCGCTGAGCACCGGCAGCAGCGCGCGCCCTTCGTCGGTGAGGCCCAGGCCGCGCGGCAGGCGCGTGAACAGCGCACAGCCGAGCCGCTCCTCCAGCGAACGCACCTGCTGGCTCACGGCTGCCTGCGTGACGCTCAGCTCGAGGCCGGCGCGCGTGAAATTCAGGTGGCGCGCGGACGATTCGAAGGCGCGCAACGCGTTCAACGGGAGACGAGGACGGAGCTTTGTCATAAGAAATTCTTTTGTCAGCGCCCAATTATCATTGCTTGTCGGACAAACGTAAAGTCACGATAGTGCTGTCTCGCCGGCCGGCCGTTCTGCATCCATTCCACCACGAGAGACATGACATGACCTACTCATCGCAACGTCGAACCTTGTTGCTGGCCGCGGCATCGGCGCCGCTCGTCGTGACCGTCGGCGCGTGCGCGGCGCCGTCGGCCGCCGCACCCGACATCGCGTCCGCCGCGACGTTCGCCGCGCTCGAGCGGGCGGCGGGCGGCCGCCTCGGCGTATGCGCGATCGATACCGCGAGCGGCCGGCGCGCGCAGCATCGCGCTGACGAGCGCTTTCCGTTCTGCAGTACGTTCAAGGCGATGCTCGGCGCGGCGGTGCTCGCGCGGAGCGTCGAGCATCCCGGTTTGCTGCAGCAGCGCGTGACGTATGCGCAGGCCGATCTCGTCAACTCCTCGCCCGTGTCGGGCCGGCATGTCGACACCGGGATGACGGTGGCGCAGCTGTGCGAGGCGGCGATCCAGTACAGCGACAACACGGCCGCGAACCTGGCGATGAAGCTGATCGGCGGGCCGGCGGCCGTGACCGCGTATGCACGCTCGATCGGCGACGACACGTTCCGTCTCGATCGCTGGGAAACCGAGCTGAATACGGCGCTGCCGGGCGACCTGCGCGACACGACGACGCCCGCGGCGATGGCCGCGAGCATCCGCGCGCTCACGCTCGGCGACGCGTTGCCGCCCGCGCAGCGTGCGCAACTGGTGGCATGGATGCGCGGCAACAAGGTCGGCGACAAGCGGATTCGCGCGGGCGTGCCGGCCGGTTCGCAGGTCGCCGACAAGACCGGCACCGGCGACTACGGAACGACGAACGACGCGGGCGTCGTGTGGTTGCCGTCGCGCGCGCCGATCGTGCTGACCGTGTACTACACGCAGGCACGCGCCGATGCGAAGGCGAAGGAGAACGTGATCGCCGCGGCGGCGCGGATCGCGGTCGCGACATTCGCGTGACGGGCGGGGGGCGGCGATCGAGGCAGGCGCTGCCGCAGTCGTGACCGCGGCAGCCAAACGTTGTGCGATCAACGACTTACGTCGCGCATGCTCAGGATATCCACATCCTTGCCAACAAAATATGTGGAAAAGCCGGCTGGCCGCCGCGCTTGCCGCAACGCGGCCGCGGCGGCGGCGGGCGCTGCCCGATTCGAAGCGATGGGAACAAAGTCTTTCGGATCAAGCGCTTGGTTGCGGTGTGCGCAGGCTATCCACATGCTTGCCAACACAATCTGTGGACAAGCGGGAGGCGGCGTTGCGCGCCGCGTGCCGCATTTGGAGCACCGCGCAGAAAGTCTTTCGGATCAAGCGCTTGGTGCCGGTATGCGCACGCTGTCCACATGCTTGCCAACATAATCTGTGGACAAGCGGGCCGGCCGGCTCATCCGATGCGCAGGCCGGTTCGCAAGCCCGTTATAAGCGTGAGCAGGCCCTAGCGTTGCCGATCGTCGGTGGCGGGCCAGCGTGCGAACGCGAAGACCCACAACATGATGAAGTTCAGCACCGGCACGAACATCGTCAGGATCCACCAGCCCGAGTGGCCCGTGCGCCGCACGATGCGCACGTACGGATAGACGACGATCGCGACGAGCACGAGCGCGACCAGCATTTGCCCTGCGTTGAAATGTTCCATGGCCTTCCTCGGAGTGATGTGTCGTTGTCGAATGCGGGCGGAGCGGCCGGCCCGTGGCGCCGACGCGTGACGTGCGCGGCGTCGTGTGATCGTGACGCGTCGCGTGTGCGGCCGTCAAGGGACGCACGGGGATCGCCGGTGCGGCGCGACGGCCGTGCCGAAACGTTGACATGGCGCGCGAATCGCCGGCCGATCAATGGCTTAGCGAACGCTTGCGCAGGATATCCACAAGCTTGCCAACACAATCTGTGTGTAAGTGCCGCGATGCGCACGTCGTGCAGCGCGGGTCTGGCCGCGTGGCATCGTGATGCGAACTGCGGCGAAGCCGTGCATAACGCGGCCCGGCTGGCGCAGCGTCTGCATCACACGTGCCAAAGTCTGTCGGATCAAGGGCTTAGCGTCGCGGTGCGCAGGATATCCACAAGCTTGCCAACATTTTCTGTGGAGAAGTGCATGTGGCGATCGTGTGGCGCGGTGTCCCGCTGCGCGGCGGTTCACGGCGTGCAAATGCCCGTCGGCGCGACTTTCCGGAACAACGGCAGCTGTTGTTTCGCGATGGCGGCTGATCGAAACGTCACGGTCGACCATTCGATCGCATCGTTGAAATACGTCGGACTGCTGGCGAGTGCGTGACGAAGCTGGGTCGGCATGAACTGCCGCTTCAATGAATTCGGTATCGCCGAGCCGCACGGTTCGCGATGTCGAGGCTACCAGCGGTGTCCGCGGCGACGTCGCTTTGCTGCGTATCACCTGCGATAGCCATGCGCGACGGCGCGTTTGCTGCGCACACCGATCAAATCTTTTCGGATCAATGGCTTGCTGTCGTTGGCGGCCGGTTGTCCACAAGCTTGCCAACACAATCTGTGGACAAGCCGCGCGACCGGCCCGCGTCAGGACTCGTCTGGCCTCGTCATGCCGCGGCCGGGAAGCGCACCGTCACCGTCAGCCCGCGTCCGCCCTCGGTCGTGCCGAGCGAGACGGTCGCGCGATGCTGTTCGGCGATCCGTTTGACGATCGACAGCCCGAGTCCGCTGCCGGACGACGTGACGGCCTGCGCGCCCGCGCCGCGATAGAAGCGTTCCCACACGTCGTTGCGTTCCGCCTCGGGGATGCCGGGGCCGTTGTCGGCGACTTCGAGCACGGGCGTCGCGCCTTCGACGCGTGCCGACACGTCGACGCGCGCACCTTCGCCCGCATAGCGGATCGCGTTGTCGACCAGGTTGTTCAACAGCACGCGCAGCGTGTCGGGATTGCCGGCGGCCATCACCGGCGACGACACGATCGCGCCGAGGTCGATGCGATGCGCATCGGCGACCCGCGCGCGCTCCGCGACGACCGAGCGGCACAGCGCCGCGAGATCGACGCGCGCGGCGGCCGCTGCGGCCGCCGGCGCATCCGGCTCGAGGCGCGCGAGCGTCAGCAACTGCTCGGCGAGATGGCCGAGACGCGTCGTGCCCGCATGGATCTGCGCGAGGATCTGCTCGCGTTCGTCGGCCGTCGACGCGCGCCGCAGCAGTTCCGACTGGATCGACAATCCCATGATCGGCGTGCGCAGCTCGTGCGCGGCGTCGGCGATGAAGTGCCGCTGCAGCGTGAAGGCGCGCTCGAGCCGCGCGAGCAGGTCGTTGATCGCTTCGGCGAGCGGGCGAACCTCGTTCGGCATCGACGCGACGTCGACCGGTTCGAGGTTGTTGGCATTCCTGTGCTTCAGCCCGGACGCGATCGTGCGCAGCGGCCGCAGCCCCGCGCCGATGCCGAACCACAGCCCGACCGCGAGCACCGGCAGCATTGAGAACACCGGCCACAGCAGATGCACGGCGATGCCCGCGATCGCTTCCCAGCGCGCGTGGCGCGCCTGTGCGAGCCGGATCGTGGTGCCGGCGCGTTCGGTCACGTAGGTGCGCCACGGCTGGCCGTCGACGTCGACGCTCGCGATGCCCGACCGCGTCGGCGGCGGCAGCGCCGATTCGCGATCGGTCGAATAGACGAGCGTGCCGTCGCGCCATACCTGCAGCAGTACGGCGTCGGGATCGTCGCGCTTGAAGCCGTGCTTGTCGCTGCCGCGATCGCGGAACGACAGCTCGCCGTTCGGGCCGACGACGATCTGCTTCGACATGCTGCGCATCTGATCGTCGAGCAGGTCGTCGAGTTCGCGCAGCGCGCCCCAGTAGGTACCCGCGCTCGCGACCAGCCCGATCGCGCAGGCGGCGGGCAGCAACCACATCAGCAGGCGCCGCCGCAGCGACGCGCTGCGCCAGCGCGCGATCGCCTGTTGCAGGCCGCTCATGCGCCGTCACCGATCCGGTAGCCGACGCCGCGCACCGTGCGGATCATGTCGTGACCGAGCTTCTTGCGCAGGTTGTGGATGTGAACCTGCACCGCGTTGCTCTCGATCTCTTCGCCCCAGCTGTACAGCCGTTCCTCGAATTGTTCGCGCGAAATCACCGCGCCGGGGTCGCGCATCAGTTCGTGCAGCAGCACGAACTCCTTCGGCGACAGCGTGACTTCGTCGTCGTTGAGCCACACCAGATGCTTGATCGGATCGAGCCGCAGCGGGCCGATCGCGAGCGTCGTCTGCGCGCGCCCGGCGTGACGCCGCGTGACCGCGCGAATGCGCGCGAGCAGCTCCTCGAGCACGAACGGCTTGACGAGGTAGTCGTCGGCGCCGCTGTCGAGGCCGGCGATGCGGTCCGGCACGCCGTCGCGCGCGGTGATGATGATCGCGGGCAGCGTTTCGTCGCGGCGGCGCAGTGCCGCGAGCACCGACAGACCGTCGCGGTTCGGCAGCCCGAGGTCGAGCAGCAGCAGCCCGTAGCCGGTCGAGCGCAGCGCGAGCGACGCGGCGTCGCCGTCCTTCACCCAGTCGACCGCGAAGCCTTCCTGTCTGAGGCCCTGTTCGAGCCCGCTGCCGATCAGCGGATCGTCCTCGACGAGCAGTACGCGCATGGATTGGTATCTCTTCAGCAGGGCGCGATGCGCCCGGGGTGTCCATGATAAGCGCCCGTATCTTAGGTCGTGCTTAAGTGCCGGCGCCCGGCGCCACGACCGCGTCGCGCGGTTCGCGCCTTCAGGTGCGCTTAATCTTACGCTTCGTAAGCTCTGGCCGTCGCGCTCGATCCGGGCGCGGCGCACCATCGAAGAAGAGGAAACGACATCATGAAGAAACTGTTCAGCATCCTGGCCGTCGCGCTCGCCACGCTGTCGGCGGGCGCGCACGCGCAATACACGGGGCCGTCGGCGGCCGCCGCCACGACCGTGAAGGACCTGCTCGCCACCGGCAAGGACGACCAGCCGGTGCAGTTGCACGGACGGATCGTCCGGCACGTCGGCGGCGACGACTACGAGTTCGCCGATGCGACCGGCACGATCCGCGTCGAAATCGACCGGAAGCTGTGGGCGGCGGGGCAGCCCGTCAGCGAGCAGAGCGACGTGAAGCTGACCGGCGAGTTCGAGCGCAAGTGGTCCGGCAGCGTGAAGGTCGACGTCGATCGCGTGGACGTGCTGCGCTGAACGGTGCGCGCGGGGCCGGTGATACCATGGGCGACCGGTTCCCGTTCTCACCAAGATGGCTGCCAATTTCGATGAACTCGCGTCCCGGATTCGGGCGCAATTTTCCGAACTGAGCCCGCAATTCCAGGCGGGTGCTGCATTTCTGCTCGATCATCCCGACGAGGTCGCCACGTCGTCGATGCGCAAGGTCGCGCAGCACGCGCAGGTTCAGCCCGCGTCGCTCGTGCGCCTCGCGCAGCAATTCGGTTTTCCCGGCTGGAACGAGCTGCGCGATCTGTGCGTCGCGCGCGTGCGCACGCGCCCCGAGCCGCTCACGCAGCGCGCGCGCTCGCTCGTGCGGCCCGACGCGAAGGCGTCGCTCGCGCACGACCTGCTCGCGGCCCAGCAGCACAATCTGTCGGCGACCGCCGCACAGAACGAGCACGCGCTCGCCGACGCCGCGAAGCTGATCCGCAAGGCAGCGCACGTGCACGTCGCGGGCTTCCGGTCGTGCTATCCGGTGGCGTTCGGTTTCGTGTACGGCTACCGGCTGTTCCGGCCGACCGTGTCGCTGCTCAACGGCGTCGCCGGTTCGCTGGAGATGGAGCTTCGCACCATCGCGAAACACAGCGTGACCGTGATCATCAGCTTCGCGCCGTATTCGACCGAAGCGACGCGCGTGGCGCAGGCCGCGAAAGCGCAGGGCAGCAAGATCGTCGCGATCACCGACAGCGCGGTCGCGCCGATCGCGCTGCATGCCGATGCGCAACTGATCTTCACGCACGACAGCCCGTCGTTCTTTCCGTCGCTGGTGGCCGCGCATGCGATGGCCGAAGCGCTGGTCGCGCAGCTGCTCGCGCTGGAAGGCAGCGGTGCGGTCGCGGCGCTCGAGCGCACCGAAGCCGAGTTGCATGCGAAGGGCGCGTACGTCGTGTAGCCGCGCGCGCGGCTGCGGGACGCTTGCGCCGCCGACGGCCTGACGCGGGTCTAACACGGCGGCAGACGGCCCGGCGCTCGCACGCGCATGGTCGCGATCAAACGGCGCGGCTCCCGTGCCGGTCTCGTCCGCATCGATATTTCAGCGCACGCCGAACCGTGCCCGCGCCGTGCGCGCGTATGCTGGCGTCTCCGTTCCGAGGAGACGACGATGTCCGATTCCGTTCTGCAATTGCGCCACGCGCAAGCGTTTCGTGCGCTGCATACGCGCCCCGGCGCGTTCATCATCCCGAACCCGTGGGATGCCGGCTCCGCGCGGCTGCTCGCGATGGCCGGCTTCGACGCGCTCGCCACCACCAGCGCCGGTTTCGCCTATTCGTGCGGCCGGCCGGACAACGCGATCGGCCGTGACGAAATGCTCGCGCACATCGCGGAGATCGTCGCCGCAGGCGGTCTGCCGGTCAGCGCCGATCTCGAGAACGGCTTCGGCGATGCGCCCGACACGGTGGCCGACACGATCCGGCTGGCAGCCGCGGCCGGCGCGGTGGGCGGCTCGATCGAGGATGCGACCGGACGCGCCGACGCGCCGATCTATCCGCACGACCTCGCGGTCGAGCGCATCGCGGCGGCCGTTGCCGCGGCGCGCGAGCTGCCGTTTCCGTTCATGCTGACCGCGCGTTGCGAGAACTATCTGCACGGACGCCGCGATCTCGCCGACACGATCGCGCGGTTGACCGCCTATCGCGATGCGGGCGCCGACGTGCTGTATGCGCCGGGCCTGACCGATCGCGACGACATCGCGGCCGTCACCCGCGCCGTCGGCGCGCCGGTCAATGTCGTGATGGGGCTGCGGGGCGGCGTGCTGAGCATGGACGAACTCGCCGCGCTCGGCGTGAAGCGCGTGAGCGTCGGCGGCGCGCTCGCGCGGACCGCGCTGGGCGCATTCCTGCGGGCGGCGACGGAAATGGCGCGCGACGGCACGTTTACCTTCGCGCAAGAGGCGGTGCCGGGCAGCGATCTCGATCGCTGGTTCGCCGAGCGGGACAATTCGCCGGTCCGTTTCGCAGAATGATCGTGGCTAAATCGGGGTAACGTTTTCCAGATGGATACCGGTTGACCGTTATCAAACGAAGCCGCAGTCGATTTAATCTTCGGTGACTGCGGCAATTACATCGTTTACTCTGCGAATTCCGGCCGATTGGCGGGAGTCGGCGCGCAAGCCGCGCCGGCATTGGCGCCAATCATGCGCCCGGCGTACCCGATTTACGTATTGTCCCGATTTTAAGACCGGTATTTTTTCGGTTTTCGGGAGTTGCCGGTTATTTTTCGGATTGTTAATCTGCGGCATATCCGAATGATCGGCCGGCGGGGCGCCGGAAATAATGAATATATAAAAATCGAGAGAGCGATGACAATCCGAGAAAATCACCGCAGCCGCTTTCGCGTCGGCGATGTCGTGACGCTGAAAACCGGCGGCCCGCGCATGACCGTGACTTACGCGGGCCCCGTCGTGTTCGACGACGCCGACTGGCTGATCTGCCAGTGGTTCGACGACGGCGGCCACTTTCGGCAGGAAATGTTTCACCACGAGACGGTCGCGCCCGAACCGCGCGCGATTTCGGCCGGCCGCGCGCGCGTGCGCATGCAAACGTTTCGCTTTCGTTCGGCGGCCTGACGCAGGAGCGGGGCGCCGGTTCGGTACGGCCGCTGCGCCGATTGTGCTGGCGCGTTCACCGCGGCATTGCGTCATTGCGGTCGTCGCGGCGATCCCGCTCACCGCGGCCACTGCGGCCACTGCGGTCACGCGCCCACGCAACCACGCCACCACGCCACCGCGCCACCGCGCCACCGCGGCCCGAAGCCCCCGCACACCCGCACACCCGCACACCCGCACACCCGCACACCCGCACACCCGCACATCGACATTTCACGTCGACCCGAAACATGCTGCCGGCCTGCGCGCCGATACTGCACGCATGAACCCGACCGATCCGATTGCCGCGGTTACGCACCGCGATCCCTATCCCTACTACGCGACGCTCGTCGACGGGCCGCCGCTCGCGTTCGACGCGACGCTCGGCCTGTGGGTCGCGAGCCGCGCGGCCAGCGTGGCGGCGGTGCTCGGCCATCCGACCTGCCGCGTCAGGCCGCTCGATGCGCCGGTGCCGCCCGCGTTGCGCGGCACCACCGCCGGCGCGCTGTTCGGCGACCTGATCCGCATGAACGACGGCGCGTTGCGCCACGACGTGCCGAAACAGGCGCTGCGCGCGGCATTCGCATCGATCGACGCGCACGCGTTGCGCGAGCGGACCGCGTCGCTCGCCGGCCGCCGCCTGCGCGCGCCGCTCGACGCTGAGGCATTGAACGCATGGTGCCTGACGGTGCCCGTCTGCGCGGTCGCCGATCTGCTCGGCTTCGATGAAGCACAGCTCGACGACATCGCTGCGCTCGTCGTCGCGTTCGTCGCCGCGCTGTCGCCGCTGTCGGACGACGCGACGCTGGCGCGTGCAAGCGATGCTGCGCGGCGCTTGCTCGAACGGATGACGGAGCGGGTCGCACGCACGCGCGCCCGGGACGGGTCGCTCGTCGCGGCGGTTCAGGATGCGGCGCGCGCCGCGGGCTGGCAGGCCGGCGGCGCGCTGGTCACGAATCTGGTCGGATTGCTGTCGCAGACATGCGAGGCGAGCGCCGCGTGGCTCGGCAATGCGCTGATCGCTTGGGAAGAGTCGGCGCGCGCGAGCGCGGACGGCGGGCGGGCGATTCCGGATGCCGCTGCGCTCGACGCATTCGTCGCGGAAGTGGGGCGCTTCGATTCGCCGGTGCAGAACACACGCCGCTTCGTCGCGTCGCATACGACGATCGAAGGCGTGAGCGTCGATGCCGGCGCGGCGATCCTCGTCGTGCTCGCCGCGGCGAACCGCGATCCGGCCGTGCATCGCGAGCCGCATCGCCTGCTGCCCGGCCGCGCGCCTGCGCCGACTTTCGGCTTCGGTAAGGGGCCGCATGGCTGCCCGGGCGAGCGCATCGCGCGGGCGGTGACGACGGGGGCGTTCGACGTGTGGTTACATGCGAGCAGCGGCGAGCTGCCCAGCGGGCTCGTGTGGGACTACCGCGCGTCGACCAACATCAGGATGCCGAACTTCGGCATCGCGAGCCAGGCGTGAACAGGCGGTTCAGCGGCAGCCCTGCTTTTCGGCCCATTGCTCCTGGGCGGCGATACGGCGCTGCACGCGCTCGACGAGGCCGGTCGAGAAGGTCCGCATGCTGATGCCGCGGCGCTTCGCGAGGATCGTTTGCGCGACGTCGGCCCGCGGGTTCGGCTGGCACGCCCAGTAGAGCGTCATCAGCCAGCCGATGCCGGTCCATCCGAACAGTGCGTTGAACATCGCGATCGTCAGCTTGTCGTGCCGCCCGCGCCGGTCGGCGATGACGGCCGGCAGGAAATAGAGCGCGATCGCTGCGATCGAACCGGCTACCTGAATCAGGACTGCGTGTGGCATGTTGCTACTCCGTCCAGACTGCAATGAGACCGATTGTCGCGCTTTTTCCGTTCGTGTGCAGGCCTTCCTTTGGCAATTGATTGTTGCGTTTTTAGCGACGATCAGTGCATGGCACCGGTTTCCATTTGCGCATCGTTGCTCAGCGCGAAACCCTCGTCGCGCCAGCCGGCGATCCCGCCGATCATCAGCTTCACCGGGCGGCCGAGCCGCGCGAGCCGGATCGCCGCGCGCGCGGCGCCGTTGCAGTGCGGGCCCGCGCAGTAGACGACGAACAGCGTGTCGGCCGGATGGTCGCCGAGCTTGCCCGCGACGATCTTGCGGTGCGGCAGGTTGCGCGCGCCCGGCACGTGGCCGGCCGCGAATTGTTCGGGACCGCGAACGTCGAGCAGCACGAAATCGGCTGCGCCGGACGTGAGCGCGTCGTGCACGTCCCAGCAATCGGTTTCGAACCGCAGCGACGCTTCGAAATGCGTGGCGGCGCTTGCGCTGTCGGCGGCCGGGACGTCGGTGACATATGACATGAAATGCGCTCCTGAGCAGGCGGCGCGGAATGCGCCGCAACGAGGCCAGTATCGCGTGCGCGCCGGTTTTCCGGCAGTGGCGCGATCGACAAGTTCCGGTAACATCGCGCCATGCACAATCATCTCGTCGTCGCGCTTGCCTACGATCGGCTCTGCACTTTCGAATTCGGCTGCGTGGTCGAATTGTTCGCACTCGAACGGCCGGAACTCGGCGTCGACTGGTATCGCTTCGCGGTCTGTGCGAGCGAGCCCGGGCCGGTGCGCGCCGCGGGCGGCATCACGGTCGCCGCGCCGTACCGGCTCGCGATGCTCGATCGTGCGGACACCATCGTGATTCCCGGCTGGCGCGACCCGGACGAACGGCCGCCCGAACCGCTGCTGAAGAAACTGCGCGCCGCGCATCGCCGCGGCGCGCGGCTCTGTTCGATCTGTTCGGGCGTGTTCGTGCTGGCGGCGG
The DNA here is from genome assembly GCF_013822785.1 of Burkholderia sp. MBR-1. Taxonomy (NCBI): domain Bacteria; kingdom Pseudomonadati; phylum Pseudomonadota; class Betaproteobacteria; order Burkholderiales; family Burkholderiaceae; genus Burkholderia; species Burkholderia sp. MBR-1. The sequence continues at coordinate 1,406,840 of NZ_CP053610.1, read as the reverse complement.
CCGGCGTGCTCGACGGGCTTACCGTGACGACCCACTGGCGTTACGCGGAGCGCCTGCAGGCGCGCTATCCGGCGCTGCGCGTGAACCCCGACGCGCTGTACGTCGATGCCGGGCAGATCGTCACGTCGGCCGGTTCGGCGGCCGGCCTCGACATGCTGCTGCATCTGGTGCGCCGCGATCACGGCGGCGCGATCGCGAACCGCGTCGCGCAGCGGCTCGTGCTGCCGCCGCATCGCGACGGCGGGCAGGCGCAGTTCGTGCCGCGCCCCGTCGCGCCTGGCGGCAGCGACCGGCTCGCGAAGCTGATCGACTGGATGCGCGCGCATGCGGCCGAGCCGCACACGCTCGCGTCGCTGGCCGCGCATGCCGCGATGAGCCCGCGCACGCTGCAGCGGCAGTTCGCCGACGCGACCGGGATGTCGCCACTCGCGTGGCTGATCCGCGAGCGCGTGAACGTCGCGAAGGATATGCTCGAAGCGCAGCCGTCCCTGTCGCTGGCGCAGGTTGCCGCGCGTGCGGGCTTCGGCTCGGAGGAATCGTTGCGCCGGCATTTCCGGCGCGTCGCGGCGACGAGCCCGGCCGCTTACCGGCGCGGCATGGATCGCGGCGTGCGGCCGCCGCGCGCGTGACGCGTCGCGGCGCTCCTGGACGGCTGCACGCGGCGGTCGCCTTTTCGCTTTTCCCGTTGCCCGTTTCCGCCACCGCGTCGCACGCGTAAGATGGCGGTCGCCGTGCGGCGGCCGTGGATGCGGCGCCGCCATTCCTTCACCATAACGACAAGGACCACGACATGGGTCTGCTGGGAAAGCTGTTCGGGAAGAAACCGCGCGACGAGGCCGCCTCGCTCACGCCGCCCGCATCGTCTACGCAACGCACGCAGCCGTCGGACGCCGACGCGGACGCGGACGAACAGCGCGGCCCCGACATCGCCCCCGAACTGGCCGCGGCGCTGGCGGCATATCAGGCCGGCCGGCACGAAGCGGCGATCGCGGCTGCCGCGCCGCATGCGCAACGGCTGGCCGACGCGGCGCGTCTGTGCGCGCTGTCGTATTCGGCGCTGCAGCGCTACGCGGAGGCATTCCCTTACTGGCTCGAATTGTTCGGCCATGAGCCGAGTGCGCACAACGCGGTGCAGCTCGCGACGACGTCGGCGATGTGCGACGAAGTGGAGCGCGGCGAGGCGTGGATGCAGAAGGCGGCCGAGATCAATCACGACACGCACGAACAGTCCGACGTCGCCGCGCGCACGAACTTCATTTCGGCATTGATGCAAAGCGGTCATGCGCGCGAGGCGCTGCCGCATCTCGGGTGGCTGCGCGACGTGTACGGCCATGTGCGCATCACCGATTCGACGTTCCTCTACATGCGCGGGATTCCGTTCTTCGGCGCGTTCCTCGAGAACAGCCTCGAGATCCTGAAGGCCACGCAGCCGGCCGACGCGATCGTGCAGTGGTATGGAGAACTCAGCGGCAAGCTCGACGACGAAGGCGAAGCGCAGCTTGCCGCGTGGGTCGCCAAGTTGCCCGCGTAGCGGGCCGGCACCCCCGGCCCCGGCCGGGGCCGTTAGCGACCGGCCGTGACGCCGGTCGCTGCTCACCGCCTTCGCTCAGCGCGCGGCGCTATCGCGGCCCGCCTGCCTGATGCACGCGATGCGGTACACGCCGTCGTCCACTTCGACGCCGTGCGTATCGTGCGTGAAGCCCGGGAAGCGCCGGTCGAACTGTTCGAGCGCCTTCAGGTAACCGAGCAGCGGACCGTCGGCCGGCCCTGCGTTCTCGCCCGGCATCAGCAGCGGAATGCCGGGCGGATAGGGCACGACGCCGGTCGCGACGGTGCGGCCGGCCATCTCCGACAGCTCGAGCATCTCGATGTCGTTGTGAACCAGATGCTCGTACGCCTCGGCCGGGCTGTAGTCCGGCTGCGGCAGCGTCGAGAAGCCGCGCGACATCATCTCGGTCGTCTTCAGGTCGCTCATCGCGGCGAACATCAGATCGCACAGCTCGCGCAGCCCCAGCTTGCCGTAACGCTCCGGATAGCGCGCGACGAGCTCCGGCAGCGCTTGCTCGAGCGGCGCGTTCGCATCGTAGTCGCGCTTGAAGTCGAGCAGCGTGTTGACGAGCGTGCCCCACTTGCCCTTCGTCACGCCGAGCGAGAACAGGAACAGGATCGTGAAGTCGGTCGTCTTCTCGACGACGATCCCTTGCCGGTCAAGATAGGCCGTCACCACCGACGCGGGAATGCCGACCGGCATCAGCCCGCCGTGCGGCGCGACGCCCGGCGTGACGATCGACACCTTGATCGGGTCGAGCATGCAGTAGTCGTCCTCGATCGCGCCGAAGCCGTGCCACGTGTCGCCCGGATGCAGCACCCAGCACGACGGATCGGTCGCGAGCAGCGTCTCGTCCGCTTCGTGGAACGGCACGCGTCGCCCGGTCTTGCGGTCGACGACCGTGTCCGGCTGCCAGCCGTCGAAGAACCAGTCGTCGTTCTCGTCGTATTCCGCATGCAGGCGCGCCAGCATCCGGCGAAACGACACGGCCTCGCGGATCGCGTCGGTCGTCAGCGCTTCGCCGCCGGGGCCGTCCATCATCGCCGCGCTCACGTCGTTCGACGCGATGATCGCGTAGTTCGGCGACGTCGACGCGTGCATCATGTACGCCTCGTTGAAGCGCGCGTGCTCGATCGGATTGCGGCCGTCGCGGATATGGATGAACGACGCCTGCGACAGCGCGGCGAGCAGCTTGTGCGTCGATTGCGTCGCGAACACCGTCGGCTTGCTCGCGTCGTGCCGCGCCGGATCGCCGTGCATCGCATAACGATCGCGGTAGATCGGGTTGAAGCGCGCATAGCCGTACCAGGCTTCGTCGAAATGCAGGCGGTCGACGCTCTGGCCGAGCAGCTCCTCGACGCGCGCGACGTTGTAGCACAGCCCGTCGTAGGTCGAGTTCGTGATCAGCGCGTGCACGGGCGTCGGGCTGATGCCGTCGCGGCCGCGCACCAGCGGGTTCGCGTCGATCGCGAGCCGCACGGCCGCGGCCGTGAGCCGCTCGGGCATGATCGGGCCGATGATGCCGTAGTGGTTGCGCGACGGGATCAGGTAGGTCGGAATCGCGCCGGACATCGTCATCGCGTGCTCGGCCGATTTGTGGCAGTTGCGGTCGCACAGCGCGACCTGATTGCGCGTGACGCTCGCCATCAGGATCACGCGGTTCGACATCGACGAGCCGTTCGTCACGTGATACGTGCGATGCGCGCCGAACACGCGCGCCGCATAGCGCTCGCTGTCGCCGATCGGACCGGAGTGGTCGAGCAGCGAGCCGAGTTCGCCGACCGAGATCGACAGGTCCGAACGAAACAGCGCTTCGCCGAAGAATTCGAAGTAGGCGCGCCCGACCGGCGACTTCAGGAACGCGGTGCCGCCCGTGTGGCCCGGCGTGTGCCACGAGTATTCGTACACGCGCGAGAACTGCGCGAGCGCGCGGAACATCGGCGGCAGCACCGTTTCGCGGTAGCGTTCGATCGCGGCGACGATCCGTCCGCCGATGAACGCGGTGGTGTCCTCCAGCATCCAGATGAAGTCGTCGGCCTTGCGCATCGCGTCGACCGGAATCGCGGCCGCGCTCGCGCGGCTCGCGAGCAGGAACACCGGCACCGTCGCATTGCGCGCGCGCATCGCGTCGAGCACGGCCTGCGCGGGCGCGTGGGCCGGATCGTTGCCGAGCTCCCAGTTGAGCAGCAGGCACTGGATCGCCGGATCGGCGACGACCACCGCGCACGCGTCGTCGGCGGAGGTCGCGATCACGACGTCGACGAGCCGCGTGCGCAATTCTTCGGCGAGCGCGGTGGCGGCGCGGCCGGTCGCGGTTCGCTCGTCGATGTCGTGCTGCACGAGCAGCGCCTTCATCCCGAGGCGGCGCAATGCCGGTTGGGTCAAGGAAGCGGTCATCTGTTATTCCCCCGTGTGCTGGGTTGCCGCGACGCCCGCGGCCGGCGAGCGTGCGTGAAGGATATCGGCCTCGTGCTGGCCGACGGAGATCCAGAACGTCGCGGCGAGCGCGACGATGGTGACGCCGAGCGCGAAGTAGCGCACCCAGCGCGGCGAACGGCCGCCCGGATGGACGTGGGTTTCCTCGATTTCGCGCTGGCGGTTGATCGACAGTTCGTAGAACACGATCGTCGCGATCACGAAGATCAGCGACCAGCGCGTCTGCTGGCCGTCGGAGCCGACCATCGCCCACAGCGAGTAGACCGCGCCGATCAGGCCGACGATCGTGTAGAACGTGAACTGGTGCGGCGGCATCTTGCCGTAGCCGAGCACCTTGATCGCGATGCACGAGTAGATGTACGGCAGCAGCGTCATGATCACCGCGATCGACGCGATCTTGCCGAACTGCTGGCTTGCGCTCGGCGACATCGTCGCGAGCACCTGCACGGTCATGATGACGGCGACGATCGCGAGCCCCGCCGACGGCACGTTCTTCGAGTTCACGCGTGCGAACACGCTGGCGAACAGGCCGTCGTCGGCTGCGGCCTTCGCGGTCTGTCCGACCAGCAGCGTCCAGCCCGCGAGCGAGCCGAGGCAGCCGAGCGCCGCGCACAGCGCGACCGCGTTCGCGGCGGTGTCGCCGAGCGCGAGGCGCGCGGCGTCGGCGAACGGCGCGCTCGAGGCGAGCAACGCCTTGTTCGGAATCATCCCCATGATGACGGTCGAGCTGAGCACGTAGCAGACCGCCGCGAGCACCACGCCGCCGACGGTCGCGATCGGCACGTTGCGCGACGGATTCTCGACCACGCCGGCCGACACCGACGCGCTCTCGACGCCGATGAACGCCCACAGCGTGAAGTTCAGCGTCGCGCCGATCGCGCCGATGCTGCTCGTGCCCGACACGTTCCAGCCCGCGAGATAGACGTCCTTGCTGAACCAGAACCAGCCGAACAGGGCCATCCCGAGGATCGGCACCAGCGCGACGACGGTCGTGACCGACTGCACGCGGCCGACCACGTTCGGCCCGAGGATGTTCGCGTAGGTGAACAGCCAGATCACGAAGATCTGCGCGAGCGCGAACACCAGCGGGTCCTTCATCACCGGGAAGAAGTGCGTGAGGTAGCCGAGGCCCGCGACCGCGAGGCCGACGTTGCCGAGCACGTTCGCGAGCCAGTAGATCAGGTTGGTCTGATAGCCCATGTACGGGCCGAACGATTTTCTGGCGTACGCGTAGGGGCCGCCGGCGGCCGGGTCGATCGCCGCGAGCTTCGCGAACACCAGCGCGAGCGAGACGGCGCCGACGACGGTGATCAACCAGCCGAAGATCGCGATGCCGCCGGTGGCGGCGAGGTTCGCGGGCAGCATGAAGACGCCGGAACCCATCATGTTGCCCGCCACCATCAGCGTGGCGGGAACGACGCCGATCTTCGGCGCGTCGGACGCTGCCGACGCAGCGGTGGAACGGGAGGAGGACGAGCTGGCATCGGACATGCGAGGCTCCTTGAACGGACGTGATGCGGTTGAGGTGGCGCGGCCGGCGCCGGTGGACGATTCCGAAATGGATCGCCGTTTTATTAACGTCGCCATGTTATCGCTTTGGCCCGTTCTGGTAATGGTAAACGCCGGAATTTAATGACTTTAATATTGATTCATGTCATTGAAAGTAGGCGGGCGGCGACGCGCCGTTTCGGTATGTCGGGCGCTCGGCCTTTACTGATAAGGGCTTCGCCGATTTTCTCGGTCATTCGCTGGATGCGCGGAACAACCGGCGTCCGGTAAATATCCTCGACGAAATGGCTAAATCAATTCGCAGCCTAAATAATCCGGCGGCTCGTAATCGTTTTGGTTGATGGGGCGCGTTCTGCCGGCCGGTATCGCTGGCCGGCCGTGGCGGAAAGGGCACTGAAAGCAAGCGCGCGGCGAATGCACCCGGGCGGCGGGCCGTCGGCGTATCATCCGAATCTTCGTCAGCCCGATCCCGGCACCCACCATGACCTCCGTCGACACTACCCCCGTCCTCGACCATGACAAGCTCGTCGCCTTCGTCGAGCGCAAGTGGAACGATGAAATCCTCCACGCCCTGACCGACTACATCGCGATCCCCGCGAAGAGCCCCGCGTTTGACCCGGACTGGGCGAAACGCGGCTATCTGGAGCGCGTCGTGACCGATGCCGCGCAGTGGGCCGAACGCCAGCCGGTGAAAGGGCTGAAGCTCGAGATCGTTCGGCTGCCGGGCCGCACGCCCGTGATCTTCTTCGAAACGCCGGCGACGCGCGCGGGCAGCACCGACACGATCCTGCTGTACGGCCACCTCGACAAGCAGCCCGAATTCGACGGCTGGCGCGCCGACCTCGGCCCGTGGACGCCGAAGTTCGAGAACGGCAAGCTGTACGGCCGCGGCGGCGCGGACGACGGCTATGCGATCTACGCGAGCCTCGCGGCGCTCGGCGCGCTCGACGAGCAGGGCGTCGAACGGCCGCGCTGCGTCGGCCTGATCGAGACGTGCGAGGAGTCGGGCAGCTACGATCTGCTGCCGTACGTCGACGCGCTGCGCGACCGGCTCGGCCAGGTATCGCTCGTCGTGTGCCTCGATTCCGGCGCAGGCAACTACGACCAGATGTGGCTCACGACGTCGTTGCGCGGGCTGGTGTCCGGCGATCTGCAGGTGGAGGTGCTCGACGAAGGCATTCATTCGGGCGTGTTCGGCGGTATCGCGCCGTCGAGCTTCCGCGTGATGCGGCAGCTGTTCGAGCGCCTCGAGGACGCCGGCAGCGGCAACCTGCTGCCGCGCGTGTTCCATTGCGAGATTCCCGACAGCCGCGTGCGCGAAGCCGATGCGGCCGCGGCCATCCTCGGCGATGCGGTATGGAAGGGCCTGCCGTGGGCCTGCGGCGCGGACGGCAAGCCGGTGCTGCCGACCACGACCGACCCGCGCGAGGCGCTGCTGAATTCGACGTGGCGGCCGTCGCTGTCGGTGACCGGCGCGTCCGGGTTGCCGGCGCTCGCCGACGCGGGCAACGTGCTGCGGCCGCGCACCGCGTTCAAGCTGTCGCTGCGCCTGCCGCCGCTCGTCGACGCCGCGCAGGCCGTGCAGCAGTTGAAGGAACTGCTCGAACTCGATCCGCCGTACAACGCGCGCGTCACGTTCAAGCCGGATGCGGGCGCCGCGACCGGCTGGAGCGCGCCCGATCTCGCGCCGTGGCTCGCGTCGTCGCTCGATGCCGCGTCGCACCGCCACTTCGGCGCAGCGTGCGGGTACATGGGCCTCGGCGGCACGATCCCGCTGATGAACGTGTTGCAGGCCGGCTTCCCGTCGGCGCAGTTCATGGTGTGCGGCGTGCTGGGGCCGAAGTCGAACGCGCACGGGCCGAACGAGTTCCTGCACGTGCCGTATGCGAAGAAGCTGACCGCGGCGGTCGCGGACGTGATCGCTTCCGCTCGCTGAGCGCGATGGTCGGCCGATCGCGCCGACGTCGGTCTGAACCCCTGGAGTCCTGCCGATGACTATGCCGCCGATACCCGATACCGATGCGTTGTGCATGCGCGCCGAACCGCTGCACGACTTCGTCGCCGCGCTGTGGGAACGGGCCGGCAGCAGCGCGCGCGAGGCGCGGCTGGTTGCCGAGCACCTGGTCGGCGCGAACCTCGCCGGTCACGATTCGCACGGCATCGGGACGATCCCGAACTACGTCGCATCCTGCCGCGAAGGGCAGTTGCAGTTGAACCGGCATGCGGCGATCGTGCGCGACGGCGGCGCGGTGCTGACGATCGACGGCGGCCGCGGCTTCGGGCAGGTGATCGCGTTCGAGGCAATGGTCGAGGGCATCGAGCGCGCGCGGCGCATGGGCATCTGCGCGATCGGATTGCGCGACGTGCATCATCTCGGCCGCATCGGCCACTGGGCCGAGCAATGCGCGCGATCGGGGCTCGCTTCGTTCCATTTCGTCAACGTGCCGGGCGATCTGCTGGTCGCGCCGCTTCACGGCGCCGATCCCCGGTTCGGCACCAATCCGTTCTGCGCCGCGTATCCGCGCGCCGGGCGCGCGCCGCTGCTGCTCGATTTCGCGACCAGCGCCGTCGCGTACGGCAAGACGCGCGTCGCGTACCACCAGCGCAAGCGCGTGCCGGCGGGCGCGCTGATCGACCATCGCGGGCGGCCGACCGACGATCCGGCCGTCATGCACGAGCAACCGTTCGGCGCGCTGCTGCCGTTCGGGCTGCACAAGGGTTATGCGCTCGCCGCGATGTGCGAGGTGTTCGGCGGCGCACTCGTCGGCGGGCATACGACCTACGACGGCACGTTGCAGAAGACCAGCGCGATCGTCAACGGCATGCTGTCGGTGTTGATCGATCCGAACGCGTTCGATGCGGCCGATGCGCAGCGCGAGGCCGATGCGTTCGTCGCGTGGGCGAAGGCGTCGCCGCGTTCCGGCGACGCGCCGGTGCAGATGCCCGGCGAGCCGGAGGAGGCGAGCCGCGCCGAGCGGCTCGCGCACGGCATCCCGGTCGATCGGCCGACGTGGCGTCAGATCGGCGACAGCGCGGCGGCGCTCGGCTTCGACGCCGCCGAATTCGACGCATGGACGCAACGCTGCGTCGGCGCCGCGTGATGCACCGGCAAGAAGGAGCGTGCCGATGAGCTGGCAGGCAGACAAGGCGCACGGCGACGAGATCGCGTATCGGCTCGCGATGCTCGGCAACGTCGTGGTGACGCGATTCTTCGGCGGCGCGGCGATGCGGCTCGACGGCGTGATGTTCGGCTTCCTTGCGCGCGGGTCGCTGTTCTTGCGCGTCGACGACGTGAATCGTCCGGCGTTCGTCGCGGCGGGGATGGGGCCGTTTTCGTATACGGGGCGCACGCGTACCGTCGCGCTCGAAGGCTATTACGAAACGCCCGCCGACGTGCTCGAGGATGCGGGCGCGTTGTTCGACTGGTGTCGCGGCGCGTATCGGGCGGCGTTGCTTGCGGGGGCGCCCAAGCGCAAAGCGAAGGCGAGGCGGAAGCCGGTGGACGAGGGTGAGGCGGAGTCGCGGTCGATGCGTGGGCGCAGTGTCAAGCCGTCCGCGAAACCTGACGCGAAGCGGGCGACGGAATCGGCTTCGAAGCGTGCGTCGAAAGCGGAAACGAAATCCGGAGCGAAACCGGCGTCGAAGCGTAAGCAGGCGTAGCGTCGGTCGGCGCCGCGGCGCTCGGTGTTCGCTGCGCTCGACGCTCGGCACGCGACGCTCAGGACTCTTACTCGATGCTCAGTGCCCTGCGCCGTCCGCACGCATACGCCCTGACGATTCGCGCGCCGCACGTTGCTCGCATCCGCTAGACGAAACTTCAAGCATGCCGCGCGCTGTTTCTCCGCGCTTCACAACGGCGGTCGCGGCGTTTATGATCGGCGCGAGCCGCACGCGACATCTGAGCGGCCCGCACCGCGACACCCGCCCCGCGAACGGCGCATCGACGCCGCGCTGAATGCATTCCCCACTCATCGTTGCAGATGGAGACAACCGATGCTCGTGCTGATTCTCGGTTTGGCGATCTTCCTCGGCGTACATTCGATCCGCATCGTGGCCAGCCGCTGGCGCGCCGCGACGATCGCGCGCGTCGGTGAGCGCGGCTGGAAGGCCGGCTATTCGGTTGCGTCGCTGATCGGCTTGGTGTTGATCGTGCGCGGCTACGGGATCGCCCGCGACAGCGCGACGCTGCTGTGGGTCTCGCCGGTCGGCGTGCGCCATCTGACGGGCATGTTGACTGCGATCGCGTTCGTGCTGATCGCCGCGTCGTACGTGCCGCGCAACCGGATCAAGACGCTCGCCGGGCATCCGATGGTCGCCGGCGTGATGGTGTGGGCCGTCGCGCATCTGCTCGTCAACGGCACGTTGCGGGCGGCCGTGTTGTTCGGCGCATTCTTCGTGTGGTCGCTCATCCTGTTCATCGCGTCGCGCACGCGCGATCGGCGCGACCGCGTCCGTTATCCGGCGGGCCGTCTGTCGGGCGATGTGTCGGCGATCGCGGCCGGCGTCGTCGCATGGGCGGTGTTTGCGCTGTTCCTGCACGGCCCGTTGATCGGCGTGCGGCCGTTCGGTTGAACGTTGCGCGTGCGCAGGCTCGGCGACTGCGTCACGCCGATCGGCCGCGGCCCGGCGCGCGAGCGGCAGGCATCGCCCGGCCTACCGGCCGACGCATTCAACATCGGTGGCGGCATTGACCGACGGCGGGCACGATCGCGCGGCGGCTGGCGAGTTCGCCCGCGCATCGACGCGGGCGCATGGCGACGACGCTCGCGGCACGCGCGTCAGAGCGGCCTGACGAACAGCCCGACCGTCAGTGCCGCGCCGATACAGACGATGGCGATCCGCAGCACGCGCTCGTTCACGCGATGCAGCGCCCATGCGCCGAGCAGGCCGCCGACGATCGCGCCGCTGCCGAGCGCAAGCGCCGCGCCCCAGTGCAATTGCGGCGAGGTGACGAACAGCAGGACCGCCGACGCGTTCATCACGCCCGCGAGCGCGTTCTTGGTCGACATCGCGTGACGCGGCGACAGGCCGGCCATCGTGAGCGCGGCCATCATCAGGAAGCCGATACCGCCGCCGAAATAGCCGCCGTAGATCGCGATCAGGAACTGCGAGATCCCGGCCGCCATCGGGCCGAGATGCTGCGCGGCCTCGGTCGGCTTGCGGAAGAAGCTGCCCCATGCGAACACGACGGTTGCGAACAGCACGAGCCACGGCACCAGCTGCGAGAAGATCGACGACGGCGTTTTGAGCAGCAGCAGCCCGCCGAGCGCGCCGCCGATCACGCTGATCACGAACAGCGCGCGAAACGACAGCGTGCCTGCGCCGCGGACCATCTTGCGGCTTGCCCAGCCGGTCGTGACCTGGCCGGGAAACAGCGCGACCGTCGACGTGATGTTGGCCGCGAGCGGCGACATCCCCGATACGATCAGCGCCGGTAGCGTGACGAACGAACCGCCGCCCGCGAGGGCGTTCTGGAGACCGGCCCACAGGCCGGCGAGGATGATGAGGACGAGCATCGGTGCGCAGGAAGGGTAGCGTGGCAGGGCGCGCCGGCGGCGAGCGCGAGCGCGAAGGTGGCCCGATGGTAATGCAGGATCGCGTCCGCGCAAAGGCGGTGCGTGCGCTCCGTTTCAGACGCGCACGGGCGGCCGCCGTGCGGCGGCGCATCGGCCGGCTGCGTCAACCGATCGTGTCAACCCGTCGCATCAACCAACCGCATCAACCAACCGCATCAACCAGCCGGCGCGGGCAGCGCCGACGCCCGGTCATTCGTTCGATTGCGCCGTGGCATCTTCCTGCGTATCGCCGTCGGCGTCCGGATAGACGACCGCACCGTCGTCGCGGACCGTCGCGCCGGCCGTGATGCGCGCCGGCTCGACACGATTCAGGCCCATGATGTGCAGCACCGTCTCGCCGCGCGCGAGCAGGTAGTCGGACACGATACGCCGGTGACAGCGCCACCAGACGGCCTCCGAACACATGAGCGCGCAGCGCTGCTGCTCCCCGAGTGCGATCAGCCGCGCGAGGCCGGCGCGGAATTCCGGCGACAGCGCGTAGTCGGCGTACCGATGGAAGCTGCGGTTCCTCCAGAAGCCGTTGAGCGCGTCGGGCACGTCGCGCGACTTGCCGCGCAGCCCGCCGAGTTCGGCGATGTGCTCGTAGCCGATGTCGGCCGCGGCCAGCGCGTCGGGCAGCGTTGCCTCGTTGAACTGCGGGTTGGTGCGCGAGCGCGTCATCTTGCGGATATCGACGAGCAGCGTGATGTCGACGGCCCGCAGCATCGCGACGAGTTCGTCGAGCGTGCGGTTCGAATGGCCGATCGTGTAGAACGGGAGCGTCACGTGCGCTCCTTGCCGGCGACGCGTTCGAGCACGCGGCCGCGATGCGCGGCGACGTGGTCGGTGCGATCGCTTTTGATTTCGTATTGGGGGTCGTCGGGCGACGCGCGATGACGATGGCCCTTGTAGTCGAAATCCTGCGTGTGCACCGCGATGATCGTGCCGGTCACGTAACCGGCTTCGGAATTCCAGCGGACATGGTCGCCCGGTTCGAACGGCGTCGTCATGCGGGAGCCTCCTCGTGGTGATGCTGTTGCGATACGGCCGCAAGCTGCGGGTGGAGCGAGCCACGCCAGTATGCACATTGCCGCGCTTTCGCGCGTGCGAGGTGCATCATGTGGGGTCTCGGGCAGGCTCGTCCATGCAATCTGCATGCCCTGTGTCGAGGTCTGAAGTGACATTTTTGCTTCGCGAGCATCGACGACTTTGCTTTGGCCGACGGCTCGACGACGATCAGGCGAAGCAGATGAAAGTCGATCCAGATCCGATCGTCCGGCATATGGCGCCGTCTCCGAACGACCGCCTCGAATCGGCGCGCGGTTCGGCAATGGACCGCCGACAGGACACCGTGCATCAGCAAAACTCTGGCAGTTTTTGCAGATGCGTTGTCATCTTCCACAAATTCATGCTCGCTGGATGTCGATAAAGTACGCATCACGGAGACGCTTCAAAGCACCGACGTGCCGGGTTCCGTGCTTCGGGCCGGTAGTGAACAAGCGTTGTGCGATGTCGATGGCCGCGATGCGTCATGAACCCATGATGCAGCGCTTCGAGCGCTGTTCAGCACCATCGACGGATCGCCGAGAGATCGACCGTAAGGTCGGGTCAGATTGGGGAGTCAATCATCATGAAACTTGTCATTTCGAAAGTCGCAAAGGCAATCGTGTCCGCGTGCGCGATTCAGAGGGCCGACGTCATGGTCTGCAATTCGGCGGGACAGCAGATCCCGTACGTCATGTTGTTCACCATGTATGGCTTCGTCTGAGCGCGGCGCCACGGCTTTACAAGGAAGGAGATTCTCATGCGCACGACAATTGCAGCGATACTCTGGTTCGTCACGTGCATCCCGTTGGTCGCGAGCGCCGGTGTAGTCGATGCGGGCTGCGCCGCGGCCGTGGTCACAAGTGGAAAGACGCGCGCCGAAGTGCGGGCCGAACTCGTTCAGGCAGAACGCGACGGCTGGATTCCGATTCACTCGCCCAGGCAGCGGACCTATCCGCCCGATATGGCGCAGGCTCGCCGGAATCGGGATGTCCGCGATGCAGGCGCGGTGGCGACGCCATCCTTGCAGGCGTCGAGCCAGCAGCCTTGAGTAATGACCCTGGCGTCCGCATGCCGGCGCTGCAATATCGCTGCATCGTCATGTGGGCTCCAGGGCGAGCAACGCTCAGAACTTATGTCGTATAGCGAGCCGATAAACCATCTGGTGGTTATTCGACGAATCTCCGGAGCCGCCGATGTTGGCGACGGCTGGCGCGCCCGTCGACGATGTGCCCGAAGCGCGCTGCCAGCCGCCGGAGAGGTACACGTCGGTACGCTTCGACAGCAGATAGTCCAGCGTGAACGCCACCTGATTGTAGTGCTGGTTGCCGACGGCATTGCCTTGTGCCGTCGTGACGCTCCGCGCGTTCATGTAGTCGTACGCGACGCCGACGAAAAAGACCGGCGTGACACGGTAGTTCAACCCGATGTCGTAGTTGTTGAAGACGGCGGTGCCGTTCATGAACCCCGCGCCGAGATTGGCGTATTGAACGTTCGAATACGATGCGCTGATCGTCGCGTTTCCGATCGTGTAGGCCGCCGCGATGACGGCGTCCTGATAGGCCTGCGCGACCTGATAGGCCGAGTTCAGAGAGGAGGCCAGCAGATTGAAGCCGCTTGCATAGTTGGTGAACCATCCGTTGCCTGGCGTCGAGGTCGGGTGTTTGAAGTAATCGAACGCCGCGCCGATCTGAAGCGGACCGTGTGTGTAACCGACTCCAAGCGAATAGCCCGACGTCGACGTGAAGTCGCCGGGTACGCCGCCAAGGCTATATTCGACGCCAAAGGAGAAGCCGCGGAAGTCCGGGCTCATGTAGCGCACCGAGTTGTTGAATCGCACGCTGTTGCTGGTGTTGTCGAAATCTCCCGGATGCGCGCTCGGCAGGTCGCCAACCGCCGCGGATCCGGCAAGAAACTCGGGGAAATACCACACCATGTCGTATTGGCGGCCGGCGGTGAGAGAGCCGTAAGTGTCGCTGCTCAGTCCGACGAAAGCCTGCCGGCCGAACGCCGTGCCGCCCTGGGCAAACTGTCCGTTGTTCACGTTGATGCCGGACTCGAGTGTAAAAATCGCCTTGAGACCGCCACCCAGATCTTCCTTGCCGGTCAGCCCCCAGCGGCTGCCGTCGATGCCGTCCAGCGAGTCCATGTAGACGGCCTTGCCGCCGCCTACGTTGGTCTGGTAATGAATGCCGTTGTCGATCTCGCCATAGAGTGTGACGCTGCTCTGGCTATGCGCGACGGAACTGGCCAGCCCCACGAGCGAGCCGACAATGATTTCGATTTTTTTGGTTTTCATGAGATCTCCGCAATCAAAAGGCCATACAAAAGAACGGTTCACTTGACGTTCATCGATTCAGCGAGCGGTACCGATCAGGCCGAAAAGGATTTCTTCAGGCCGTTCTTCGTCAGGCCATAGCAAGCGCCCATCAGCGCCACGCAAGCCGCTGCAATGAGGATTGGCGCGGCTGCCACGCGAAACATCGCGTCGACGCTCCAGTTGTTCGCGTACAGGACGCCCGCGAGGTAAGTGCCGCCCGCGGCGCCGAGCCGACCGAATCCGTAGGCCCACGCGACGCCCGGGGCGCGCAATTCCGGGCTATAGAACAGCGTGCACAACGCGATCGCACAGGTTTGTCCGCCGCTGATGCAAAAGCCGCAAAAGAAGATCGTCGTGAGTAAAGCGAGATGCGATGAGCCGATCGCGATGGAGATTGCGTACATCGACACGGCGCCGCCGACGTAGACCGCGGACAGAATTCTGTAAGGGCTCGTGCGATCCATGATGGGTCCCATCAGCAGACTGGCCACCATGCCGCCGATGATCACGGTGATGGTCGCCCAGACCACGAGCGCGGGTGGGAACGAGATGGACGCGAGAACGGTCGGCAGCCAGCTCTGCAGAAAATAGAACGCGGCCAGGTTGATGGCGAATACGGCCCACAGCAGGAATGTCCCCACGCGGAATGGTGCGGAGAACAATCCGAGCACACTTGCGTCTGCCGGCTTCTCTTCGTGAGTGACCAGTTCGCCGTCCGCTTGCAGCGTGAAATCGGGAAAGAGGCGCTTGGTTGCACGAAGCAATTCACCGCGCTGCGCGTTTGCCGACAGGTAGGCCACGGATTCCGGCAGCAGCGGGACGAGCAACACCGTCAAGCCGAGTGCCGCGAGCCCGCCCAGCCACAGTGGGCCTTCCCAGCCGAACCGCGGGATCAACGCGCTGCTGCAGATGCCCGCGAAGATGAACCCCAGCGCATATCCCATGTAGACGAGAATGACGAAAGTCGCGCGGGTTCTCTTCGGGCTGAATTCCGAAACGAGGCCCACCGCGCAAGGCGTGGCCGCTCCGAGGCCGATGCCGGTGAGGAACCTCAAGGCGATCAGCTGCGGCACGCTGGTGGCAAAGACGGTCAGGACGGTGAACAGGCCGAAAGCAGCGGTTGCCACGAAAGCGATCTTCTTCGTGCCGAAGCGTCGGGTCGCGAACGGAATGCCGAAATTGCCGATCAGCAACCCGAAGAACACCGCTGAAAAAATCGCACCGAATACGGCCTTGGGCAGTTGCCATTCTTTCGCGAGAACGGGCACGATGAAGCTGATGACCTGGGTGTCGAAGCCGTCGAAAAGCATCAGCAGCGCGCAGAAGGCGACGATGAAATACTGCCTCCTGCCGATTCTGCGACTGTCGATGATGTCGTAGACATTGATTTTCCGTATTTCCACATCGTTCTCCTCGCGTTAAAAGAAAAGGTTTTACTTCGGGTATTGCATTTTCTTGCCGGGTTAAAGGTGGTGGCGCGAATGGGCGAGCATTCGGTGCCATTAAAACGAGCTTGAGGAATCGACGATTAATACGACGAATACTTGATTAATTTACGAAGTTGATTGCTGATGCAAATGCGGCGGCCCGACGGATTCGATCGACGGCCGTGCCGTGCCGTCCCGTCCCGCACGGGGCAAGCGCCATGCACAATGGTGCGGCGCCGTCGTCCGTTCGGTATTGGTGTGAAAAAACTGTCTCGCTCGATTTATTATTCCGTCGCCCCGTATTTCATTGCGTTTGAAGAAATCCGGGCCGCCGGGATGGTGAAGTCATCTTGATTGCACGGAGAAATATTGCCGCAGTCCAGGCAGTATTTATTATTCTTGTGTTGCCGCGGCGGCGCTCCGTTCGGCAGATTGTGCGGTGAGAGCGGTCGATCGAAGCGTAATTCGCGGTCGGTGGCTCGCTGAACTTCGCGGTGCCGTCCACGCCGATCTGCTCGGCGCCATCGTGGCGTTCGTCCGGCTCGTGGAGCGTGCACGTGACGTGCCACAGCCCATGTACGAAGCACAATCGGGTCCGAACCGGACTGCATGGGCATCGACACCGTCGAACCGCTCACGCGCGAGCCCGGACGTCGGGCGTCCGCGAAGGGGCGGTCTCGCGCAATGAAGTCGTGGCGCCATTCCAGCGTGGCACGTGATGCGGCTGTGCCTGCTTATGCTTCGCATCGTTCGCCACAATTTCAACATGTCGCTAGAATGCCCGATATGAACCGTTACGTTAGCCTTCCTGATTTTGCGGATCCGGACGCGATCGATCGGCCGGCGGTGGCGATGTGCATGCACGTCGACGAGCATGCTGCCGAAATTCCGGTTCACAAGCATCAGAAGGGGCAGCTGGTGCTCGCGTTGCACGGCGCCGTGACCTGCCGGGTCGCGGGCGCGTTCTGGATCGTCCCGCCGCAATGCGGCGTCTGGATTCCCGGCGAGATGCCGCACAGTAACCATGCGACACCCAATGCCCGGCTTTGCTATCTGTTCGCCGAGCCCGGTGTCGTCGACTTGCCGACGGAGTGCTGCACGCTCTCCATTTCGCCGATGCTGCGCGAAATGATCCTGCATCTGGCCGGTGCGCCGCTCGACTACGAGCAGGGCGGCCATACCGACCGGCTTGCGCGCGTGCTGTTGCATGAGCTGACGTTGATGCCGGTCGAGCGCCTCTATCTGCCGGTTACGGATCATCCGCGCATCCGGCTGATGGCGGACGCATTGAACGCCAATCCCGGCGATCGCAGCACCGTCTCGCAATGGGCGAAGCGTCTCGCCATGAGCGAGCGTTCGCTGGCAAGACTCGTCGTCAGTGAAACGGGACTGACCTTCGGCCGCTGGCGGCAGCAGTTGCAACTGCTCGTTGCGGTGCGCGAGCTTGCCGGTGGCGCTTCCGTGCAACGCGTGTCGGACGAACTCGGCTACGAGTCGGTAACCGCCTTCATCACCATGTTCAAGAAAGCGCTCGGGCATTCGCCAGGCCGCTATTTCGCCGCGCTGGCTCGCACGCAATCGGAGGCCGGGCTCGCGCCGGCGGCTGCGACCGAGATGGACGACCGAGCGGATGGCGCAGCGGACGTTGTGGGCGGTGCATGAAGCCGCGCCTTCGTCCGTTTTCCCGCCCGTGACGCCGGGTTCTCCACGCGAGACCGCGCGCATCGAATAGAAATGCTGTAGATCGCGCATTCCGCAGAAGACACTGCAGCCGACACCGCTTTGGCGGCCTTCAATACGACCACACATTCTGCGGCATCCCCCGTAATCTTTGCGCACTCGCCACTGAACTCGCATTGCTTTTACGGAGTTGCAAGATGACCGACTTATCGACGGGGACACCCTCGATCCTTTCCCTGGGCCAGACGAAAATCGACGACGACCCACTCGAAACCGCCGAATGGCTCGATGCGCTCGATGGCGTGGTTCGGCATGCCGGTGCCGAACGGGCTCAGTACCTGTTCGATCGGCTCGCGGCCCACGCGTCGTCCAACGGTATCGCAACGGCGCGCCTCAATGTCACGCCCTACGCGAATACGATCGCCGTCGATCAGCAGCCGCCGTATCCGGGAGACTTCGATATCGAAGAAAAGCTTGCCGCCGCGCTGCGCTGGAATGCGCTGGCCATGGTCGTGCGGGCCAATCGCGCCTACGGTGAACTCGGCGGGCATATTGCCAGCTATGCGTCGGCGGCCGACCTGTTCGAAGTGGGCTTCAATCATTTCTTTCGCGGCGCGAACGATGCCAACGGTGGCGATCTCGTCTATTTTCAACCCCATTCCGCGCCGGGCGTTTACGCGCGGGCTTACCTCGAAGGTTTTCTCGACGAAGCGCATCTCGAGCATTACCGACAGGAAATCACCGGTGCGGGCCTGTGTTCCTACCCGCACCCGTGGCTGATGCCGGACTTCTGGCAGTTCCCGACCGGCTCGATGGGTATTGGGCCGATCAACTCGATCTACCAGGCGCGCTTCATGCGCTACCTGCAGAACCGCGGACTGCAACGCACGGAAGGCCGCAAGGTGTGGGGCTATTTCGGCGATGGCGAAATGGACGAACCCGAGGCGATCGGCGCACTGTCGCTGGCCGCGCGCGAGCGTCTCGACAATCTCGTGTTCGTGATCAACTGCAATTTGCAGCGGCTCGACGGACCGGTGCGCAGCAATGGCCGCATCATCGACGAACTCGAGGCGCAGTTCACGGGGGCGGGGTGGAACGTCATCAAGGTGTTGTGGGGTTCGGACTGGGATCCCCTGTTCGCACGCGATCGCAGTGGGGCGCTGTTGCGCGCGTTCGCGCACACCGTGGACGGCCAGTTCCAGACTTTTTCCGCCAACGACGGCGCCTACAATCGTGACCGCTTTTTCGGCCAGAACGCCGAACTGGCCGCGCTCGCCGCGCATCTGAGCAACGACGATATCGACCGCCTGCGGCGCGGCGGCCACGATGTGCGCAAATTGCACGCTGCCTACGACAAGGCGTCGAAACACCGCGGGCAACCTACGGTGATTCTCGCGAAGACGATGAAGGGCTTCGGCATGGGCTCGATCGGCCAGGGGCGCATGACCACACATCAGCAAAAGAAGCTCGACATCGAACAGTTGAAGGCGTTTCGCGACCGCTTTCGCCTGCCGCTCTCCGACGACGATGTCGAACAACTCAAGTTCTACAAGCCGGATGAAAACAGTGCCGTCATGCAGTATCTGCACGCGCGCCGTGCGGCGCTGGGCGGCTACCTTCCGCGCAGGCGCACAGCTGCGTCGCACGCGCCCGCCGTGCCCGCGATGTCGTCGTGGGGACGATTCGCGCTCGATACCAACGACAAGGAAATGTCGACCACGATGGCGTTCGTGCGCATGCTCGGCAACCTGTTGAAGGACGCCGAGCTGGGGCCGCGTGTGGTGCCCGTCGTCGCCGACGAGGCGCGCACCTTCGGCATGGCGAATCTGTTCCGGCAAATCGGCATCTATTCTCCGCTCGGTCAACTGTACGAGCCGGAAGACATGGGTTCGATGCTTTATTACCGTGAGGATACCGGCGGCCAGATTCTGGAAGAGGGCATCTCCGAGGCGGGCGCGGTGTCGTCGTGGATTGCGGCGGCGACGTCATACAGCGTGCACGATCTGACGATGCTGCCGTTCTATATCTACTACTCGATGTTCGGTTTCCAGCGCATCGGCGACCTGATCTGGGCGGCTGCCGACCAGCGCGCGCGCGGTTTCCTGATCGGCGCGACGGCCGGCAAGACGACGCTCGGCGGTGAAGGTTTGCAGCATCAGGACGGCACGAGCCACCTTGCGGCCTCGACGATACCGAACTGCCGCGCGTACGATCCGGCCTTCGCGTACGAAGTGGCGATGATCGTCGACGAAGGCATGCAGGAGATGATCGCGCGTCAGCGCGACGTCTTTTACTACATGACCGTCACCAACGAAAACTACGCACAACGTTCGTTGACTGAAGCCGATCTCGATCGCGTCCGTAGCGGCGTGCTCAAGGGGATGTACGTGCTGGAGCCCACGCAGATCGAGATCGCGCAGGTGCAGTTGCTCGGCTCGGGCGCGATTCTCGGTGAGGTCCAGGCCGCGGCACGGATGTTGAAAGACGACTGGAATATCGACGCGGCCGTCTGGAGCGTGACGAGCTTCACCGAATTGCATCGCGACGGCGTGTCCGCGGAGCGTGCGCAGCGGCTATTGGCGCGCGGCGAGCCTGCGGTGCCCTACGTGACGGCGGCCCTGGGCGCCGCGCGTGGACCGGTGATCGCCGCGACCGACTATGTGCGCGCCGTGCCCGAGCTGATCCGCGCCTATGTACCGTCCCGCTACGTCGTGCTCGGCACCGACGGCTTCGGGCGCAGCGATACACGTGCGGCGTTGCGTGCGTTCTTCGAAGTGGACCGTGCGTCGATCGTGATCGCCGCGCTGAAAGCACTCGTCGACGAGGGCCGGCAGGACCCTGACGTCGTGCGTCAGGCGATCGACCGATACGGGCGAAGCGGAACCGGGCTGACCGAACCCTGGCTGGTCTAGCACCCGTTGACCGGTGAGCGTCGTGCGAGCGGCGCGCGAAGCGGCTGCTCGAAGGCCTTGCGCGTCCATCGGTCCATCGCGGGAAATCCGATCGAACCAAGTGCGTCCGACCTGATGAAGAGGGGGCGTTGACTGTTGAAATGCTTGCTGTTGGAGACGAATGTGCGGGTGACACGAATAGAAGTGCCGGATATCGGCGATTACAAGAACATCCCCGTGATCGAAGTTCTGGTGGGAGTCGGACAACGCGTCGAACGGGAGCAGTCGCTCGTCGTGCTCGAGTCGGACAAGGCGACGATGGATGTGCCCAGTCCCGCCGCTGGCGTGATCAGGGAGATGAAGGTCGCGGTCGGCGAAACGGTGTCGCAAGGCACGTTGATCGCGCTGCTCGACAGCGACGGCGAGCGGCAGGACGACGCGGCGCCTGTGCCTGCGACCGCCTCGGCTGCGCGCGATCTCGCGTGTCCGTCGGCGAATGTCGCGACAGGGCTGGTGTCGGCGCTTGCGCCGGCGCCCGAACGGGAATCCGCATCCGCGCCATTGCATCGCGCGCCGGCGCGCGAAGGCGAGCCGTCTCGCGCGAGCCACGCGTCGCCGTCGGTGCGCAAGTTCGCGCGCGAGCTCGGCGTCGACGTCGCGCGCGTGCCGGGCAGCGGCCCGAAGGGGCGCATCACCAAGGACGACATCACGGGCTTCGTGAAGGGCGTGATGTCGGGCCAGCGCGCGGCGCCGGGCGCAGCAGCCGCGCCGGCAGGCGGCGGCGAGTTGAACCTGCTGCCGTGGCCGAAGGTCGACTTCGCGAAGTTCGGCCCGTTCGAGGCGAAGCCGCTGTCGCGCATCAAGAAGATCTCGGGCGCGAACCTGCATCGCAACTGGGTGATGATCCCGCACGTCACGAACAACGACGAAGCGGACATCACCGAGCTCGAAGCGCTGCGCGTGCAGCTGAACAAGGAGCACGAGAAGGCGGGCGTGAAGTTCACGATGCTCGCGTTCGTGATCAAGGCGGTGGTGGCCGCGCTGAAGAAATTCCCGACCTTCAACGCGAGCCTCGACGGCGACAATCTGGTGTTCAAGCAGTACTACCACATCGGGTTCGCGGCCGACACGCCGAACGGTCTGGTCGTGCCGGTGATCCGCGATGCGGACAAGAAGGGCCTCGTCGACATCGCGAAGGAAATGGCCGAGCTGTCGAAGGCCGCGCGCGACGGCAAGCTCAAGCCCGACCAGATGCAGGGCGGCTGCTTCTCGATCTCGTCGCTCGGCGGGATCGGCGGCACGCACTTCACGCCGATCATCAACGCGCCGGAAGTGGCGATCCTCGGGTTGTCGCGCGGGCAGATGAAGCCGGTGTGGGACGGCAAGCAGTTCGTGCCGCGGTTGACGTTGCCGCTTTCCCTGGCGTTCGATCATCGCGTGATCGATGGCGCTGAAGCCGCGCGGTTCAATGCTTATCTTGGCGCGTTGCTTGGGGATTTCCGTCGCATCGTTCTTTGATGAGAAGAGGGGCTCGCGGGGGCGTGGGTTTTTGTCGGTGCGCCTCTTACTGTCGTTGAACCTGTTTTGCATACGGTCTGCTAGCGTCGCCCCTGCGCGGGGCGGCGGTCACTTTTCTTTGTCTTCCAAAGAAAAGTAACCAAAAGAAAGGCGCGTCCTTGGGCGGACAGCAAAGGTGGTTCTGCCCAGGTTCGCGTTCTCTTGTCAGGCCGTGGCCGGTTCGTCGCGCGAGTTTCCATTCCCTCTCTCCGTAGCCAACAAGAAGGGGACGTACATGAGTCTCATCGAAGTCAAAGTTCCAGATATCGGCGATTTCAGCGGCGTCGATGTCATCGAAGTCAACATCAAACCCGGCGACGTGATCGAAAAAGAGCAAACGCTCCTCACGCTCGAATCCGATAAGGCATCCATGGAAGTGCCCAGCGACATCGCCGGCACCGTCAAGGAAATCAAAGTCAAAGCCGGCGACAAAGTCTCGCAAGGCACCGTGATCGCTCTCGTCGAAGCATCGACAGGCGCAGCCGCGCCGGCACCCGCGAAAGCACCCGACGCGCCGAAGCCCGCAGCGGCTGCGCCGGCTCCGGCCGCTGCCGCCCCGGCACCCGCGCCGCAAGCCGGCAGCTACGGCGGCTCTGCCGACATCGAATGCGACATGCTCGTGCTCGGCGCCGGCCCCGGCGGCTACTCGGCCGCGTTTCGCGCCGCCGACCTCGGCATGAAGACGGTACTCGTCGAACGCTATTCGACACTCGGCGGCGTATGCCTGAACGTCGGTTGCATCCCGTCGAAAGCACTGCTGCACACGGCGCTCGTCGTCGAGGAAGCCGCAGCGCTCGCGTCGCACGGCATCACGTTCGGCAAGCCCCAGGTCGACCTCGACAAGCTGCGCGACTTCAAGGGCGGCGTCGTCAAGAAACTGACGACCGGCCTCGCCGGCATGGCGAAGGCGCGCAAGGTCGAAGTCGTGACCGGCATCGGCGAATTCCTCGACCCGTTCCACATGGAAGTGCAGGGCGACAACGGCAAGAAGATCGTCAAGTTCAAGCAGGCCATCATCGCAGCCGGCTCGCAAGCGGTGAAGCTGCCGTTCATGCCGGAAGACCCGCGCGTCGTCGATTCGACCGGTGCACTCGAGCTGCGCCAGCTGCCGAAGCGGATGCTCGTGATCGGCGGCGGCATCATCGGCCTCGAAATGGCGACGGTGTACTCGACGCTCGGCGCCGAGATCGACGTCGTCGAAATGATGGACGGCCTGATGATGGGCGCCGACCGCGATCTCGTGAAGGTCTGGGAAAAGTTCAACGCGAAGCGCTTCGGCAACGTGATGCTGAAGACCAAGACGGTGGGCGCGCAAGCGAAGGAAGACGGCATCTACGTGAAGTTCGAAGGCGAGAAGGCGCCCGCGGAAGCGCAGCGCTACGACCTCGTGCTCGTCGCGGTAGGCCGCAGCCCGAACGGCAAGAAGATCGGCGCGGACAAGGCGGGCGTCGCGGTCACCGAGCGCGGCTTCATCGACGTCGACAAGCAGATGCGCACGAACGTGCCGCACATCTTCGCGATCGGCGATATCGTCGGGCAGCCGATGCTCGCGCACAAGGCCGTGCATGAAGGCCACGTCGCAGCCGAAGCCGCGCACGGCGAAAAGGCGTACTTCGACGCGCTGCAGATTCCGTCGGTGGCATACACCGATCCGGAAGTGGCATGGGCCGGCAAGACGGAAGATCAGTGCAAGGCCGAAGGCATCAAGTACGGCAAGGCAGTGTTCCCGTGGGCCGCGTCGGGCCGCGCGATCGCGAACGGCCGCGACGAAGGCTTCACGAAGCTGATCTTCGACGAGGCAACCCATCGCGTGATCGGCGGCGGCATCGTCGGCCTGAACGCGGGCGACCTGATCAGCGAAGTGTGTCTCGCAGTCGAAATGGGCGCGGACGCCGAAGACATCGGCAAGACGATTCACCCGCACCCGACGCTCGGCGAATCGGTCGGCATGGCCGCCGAATTGTATGAAGGCGTCTGCACGGATTTGCCGCCGCCCAGAAGGGCCTGATCGCCATCTCGGCTTGCGTGTCGCAAGTATGACGAGTTGCGGGTTTTCCCGAGCGTGCGGCGACAATGACCGTTTTTGGTGATAACTCGACTTTTTATCAGAATTTTCCGCGGAGCTGCCAGGCATAAACTTGTTCATCAGGTGATGTTGTTCGAATGCCTGCTGGAGCGGAAATCGATGTTCTGCCGCGCTAGCGAGCGTTCGAGCTTCAGGGCACCGGAGCCTTGTGCAAAGAGGAGACGCGGGCTATGAACGTTGCGCTGGACAGGATAGACCTTAGCATCCTGAGTGAACTTCAGGAGGACTCAAGTTTGACGAATCTCGAACTGGCGGCTCGAGTCAACCTGTCGCCCTCTCCCTGTCTCGTCAGGGTCAGAAATCTGGAGCGTCTCGGTGTAATCAGCCGACGCGTCGCCGTGCTCAATGCGTCCCTGCTCGGCCTGGGCATCATGGCCATCGTCGAGATCAGTCTGGAGCGGCAGGGCATGCAGGCGCGGGAGAGTTTCGCCGACACGGTCAGAGGCATCACCGAAGTCATGGACTGCTTCATGATGACCGGGCAAACCGACTATCTGCTGCGGGTGGTGGCGAGAGATCTCGTCGAACTCGAACACATCATCACGCACAAGCTGACGTCGCTTCCCGGTGTGGCCAGCGTTCGCTCGAACGTCGTCCTGAAACGGCTTGCCAACAAGACGACGCTTCCCATCGACAAGACGCGGCCCATCCAGATTCATGGACTGGCGCAGGCGTCGTGATCACATCGCGCAAGGTGCTCTCATGAGTAACGCAATGTCCGCCGGCCGGCCGGCAGATTCGCGCGCCGACATCGCAACGGCGTTGGAGATTATCGAAGAAGCGCGCGCCGGGCGGATGTTCATTCTGGTCGACGACGAGGATCGTGAGAACGAAGGCGACCTCGTCATTCCCGCGCAATTCGCCACGCCCGACGCCGTCAACTTCATGGCGACGCATGCGCGCGGCTTGATCTGTCTCGCGATGACGCGCTCGCGCTGCGAATCGCTGGGTTTGCATTTGATGAGCCGAATCAACGGTTCGCGGCACGAGACGGCCTTCACGGTGTCGATCGAGGCGCGTGACGGTGTGAGCACCGGCATCTCGGCGGCCGACCGCTCCCGCACGATTTCGCTGGCGATCAATCCGGAAACGGGGCGAGACGAGCTCGTTTCTCCCGGACACGTCTTTCCGCTCATGGCGCGCGACGGCGGCACGCTCGTGCGCGCGGGCCACACCGAGGCGGCGGTAGATATCGCCCGGCTGGCCGGGCTCGCACCGGCCGGTGCGATCTGCGAAATCATGAACGACGACGGCACCATGGCGAGGCTGCCGGACCTCATCGCATTTTCACGGCGGCATCAGCTGAAGCTGGGCACGATCGCCGATCTCATCGCGTATCGCCGACGAACGGAACGGCTCGTGGAGGCCGTTGAACACGGGAGCTTCACCGAGCCGAATGGACGGCATTGGCGGATCGTGGTCTACCGGAACCGGATCGATCAGGTCGAGCATATCGCCTTCGTCATGGGCGATCTACGGGGCGCCGACCCCGTTCTCGTGCGCATGCATGCAATGGATACCATGAACGACGTCATCGGCGGTCACCACCTCGCGTCCCTGCGCGGCGCCGCGCGTTTGCTGGAGAACGAGAGTCGCGGCGTCATCGTGGTGATCCGCGAATCCCGCCCGACGGCCGTGTCCGAGCGTGTGCGTGCCATGATGCATCCCAAGCCTGCCGAGCCGGAACTGCGCGATTACGGAATAGGCGCGCAAATTCTCACCGAACTCGGCGTGAAGAACATGATCCTGCTCTCCAATCATGAAAGAACGATCGTGGGCCTGGAGGGCTACGGTTTGAACATGGTCGAGCAGAGAAAAATAGAGCGGATTCACGACTATCAGGAAGTTTGACGCCATCCGGTCGCGCCGCCGTGCCGATGCAGAAATCGGGTCGTCCCGTTCCGATCGCGGGAGCGTTGTTCCGGATGAAGTCGTGACGCTCATCGCAGGGCGTTTCGTGACCATAAAAGCAACTGGAGGAGAGATGAGACACGCAGAAAACCCCGACATCGTCGGCGCGCGCGAGCGCCGTGGCCGCGGGGCGGCCCGCATGAAAACGACGGCAGACCATCCCTATACGACCGGACTCGAGCGCGACCGGGCGAACTTCATTGCCTTGTCGCCGCTGACGTTTCTCGAACGCGCCGCATCCGTCTGGCCGGAGCGCACGGCCATCGTGCACGGCACGATACGCCGCGACTGGGCCGAAACTTACCGGCGTTGCCGGCTGCTCGCCGGCGCGCTGCGCGGGCGCGGCATCGGCAACGGCGATACGGTGGCGATGATCGCGGCCAATACACCGGAACTGTTCGAGGCGCATTTCGGTGTACCGCTTTGCGGCGCCGTCCTGAACACCATCAACACACGGCTCGATGCCGACACGATCGCGTTCATTCTCGGTCACGGCGACGCGAAGCTGCTGATCACCGACCGCGAATTCTCCTCGACGGTGAAGAAGGCTCTGGCACGGCTCGGCCGTGCCATTCAGGTCATCGACATCGACGATCCACAGTTCGGAGAAGGCGATCTGCTCGGCGAAAAAGACTACGAGGCGTTGCTGCAGGAGGCCGCGCACACGGAATTTTCTGTCGCGATGCCGGAAGACGAATGGCAGGCCATATCGCTGAACTACACATCGGGCACGACGGGCAATCCCAAGGGCGTCGTGTATCACCATCGCGGCGCATATCTGAACGCCGTATCGAACGCACTATCGTGGCATCTGGACGAGGACACGACCTATTTGTGGACCTTGCCGATGTTTCACTGCAATGGCTGGTGCTTTCCGTGGACCATGGCGTTGGTGGCCGGCACCAGTGTTTTTCTGCGCCATACGCGGGCCGAGCGAATTCTCGCCGCCATCCGCACCGAGGCGGTCACGCATTTTTGTGCGGCGTCCGTAGTGTTGAACATGATCAATAACGCCGCGCCGGAGCTGAAAGCCGGCATCCGTCATGGAGTCAAGGTCATGACCGGCGGTGCACCGCCGCCCGCTTCGGTGATCGCCGGCATGGAGCGCATGGGCTGGGACGTGACGCACGCCTACGGGTTGACCGAGTCCTATGGGCCGGTCGTGCAATGCGTGTGGCGCGACTCGTGGAATGCACTCGATCTCGATGCGAAAGCGCGGCTCAAGGCCCGCCAGGGAGTGCGCGGCCCCGCTCTCGAGGCAGTGATGGTAGCCAGCCCCGATACGCTGGAGCCCGTTCCAAAAGACGGGCAAACGCTCGGCGAGGTATTTCTGCGCGGCAACAACGTGATGAAGGGCTACCTGAAGAATCCGGACGCCACCGTGGAGGCATTTTCTGGCGGGTGGTTTCACACGGGCGATCTCGCGGTATGGCACCCCGATGGCTACCTGGAAATCAAGGACCGCTCGAAGGACATCATCATCTCGGGAGGCGAAAACATTTCGTCGATCGAGATCGAGGACATACTGTATTCCCATCCCGCCGTTCTGGAGGCGGCAATCGTCGCGCGTCCCGACGACAAGTGGGGCGAGACACCTTGTGCTTTCATCGCGCTCAAAGCCGATTCGGCGGTGACCGAAGCGGACATCATCGCGTTTTGCCGCGAGCGGCTGGCACATTTCAAGGTGCCCAAGACCATCGTATTCTCGCCGCTGCCGAAGACAGCGACCGGCAAGATCCAGAAGTTCCACTTGAGGGAGCGGGCGCGCCAGCTGTGAAAGAGGCGGCGGCGTAGCGTCGGGCGCCGCGTTTCGATCAGCGCGAGGACGCCTCCTTCTGGTCCACGCGAAACTTGCCGGGACTTTGTCCCATGGTCTTCTTGAACATGGTGATGAACGAGTTCGGACCTTCATAGCCGAGCTCGAGCGCCACTGCGTGAACCGACGCGCCTGCCGACAATCGCTGAAGCGCAATGATGATATGCAGACGCTCGCGCCAGCGCCCGAAAGTCATGCCGGTTTCGCTGCGTACCAGCCGCGCGAGCGTACGTTCGCTCATCGCATATCGGCGCCCCCATTCCGCGATCGTGCTGCGGTCGGCGGGGTTGTCGAGCAACGCCGAAGCGATCTGTTGCAGCCGGGGATTGTCGGAGATCGGGAGAAAGACGTCGTCGGGCGCCAGCAGCGCGAGCTGATCCAGCAACACTCTGGCGAGCCGGCCCACCGGGCCGTCCTTCGGATAGTCGGGCGGGAACCTGGCCAGTGAACGGATCAGCTCGCGGATGAGCGGCGTGATCGTAAAGCTGCGGCAGTCGGTGGGCAGGCCGGCCTCGTCGGGCGGAATGAAGATGACGTACAGCTTGGCGAAATCGGAAGCATGATTGCTGTGCGGAATGCCGCCCGGAATCCACACCGCGCCGTTGGGCGGAACGATCCACCATCCGCTCGGCGATCGGCACATGACCGACCCGCTCAATGCGACGACCAGTTGCCCCTTGCGATGAACGTGCATCGGCAGTTCATCCTCTCTTCCGCTCGTCTCCAGGAGAACGGAAATGACCGGCAAATCGACGGAGTCCGGATCGAACGGCTGATAGTTGATCTTCACCGGGGCTGTCATGGCTCGCGAAGCGGACATGCCGATTTCAGGATTGTTGGGTTCCACGGTTCACTCGCTTTCTGCGCCTGCCTGGCCTCGGTGAATTCATGTATC
Organism: Burkholderia sp. MBR-1; assembly: GCF_013822785.1. Classification (NCBI taxonomy): domain Bacteria; kingdom Pseudomonadati; phylum Pseudomonadota; class Betaproteobacteria; order Burkholderiales; family Burkholderiaceae; genus Burkholderia; species Burkholderia sp. MBR-1. The sequence continues at coordinate 1,378,164 of NZ_CP053610.1, read as the reverse complement.
GCCGCCCTCGGTGCAACATACGGTGGGCCATCCGACTGACGCGATTTTAATCCGCCGAATCAACGATGGCGCTGGCAAATCAAAATTAAATTTGGCCCCGTCGGACCTACACTGACTCGATGAAAATTCACGAGACATCAGGTATGAAAACCGACGAATTGATTTGCACACGGATCGACGCGGACGTCGTGCAACTGACGATCGACCGGCCGCCGGCGAACGCACTGAACGAACCGCTCATCACCGCATTGATGTCCGTCTTCCGCGACTTCGCTCGACATGACGTGCCACCCGGCATCGTGCTCACCGGGGCGGGAGAGAAGTTCTTTTGTGCCGGCGGCGATATCAATGAAGTGGCGGACCATGAGCTCGCCCTGTCGCGCATGGAAGCGTTCCACGCGTTCCTGGCGCAACTCGAGCAGTATCCGAGCCCGCTCGTGTGCGCGGTCAACGGCTATGCAGTGGGTGCCGGATTCGAAATGGCGCTGCATGCGGACTACGTCGTCGCGTCCGCTGAATCCCGGCTGGGATTTCCCGAGATCAATCACGGCCTGTTGCCCGCGGCAAAAGGCATGCGCCACGCAGCGGCCCTGCTGGGTCGACGGGCCGCGCGCTCGCTGCTTTTTTCCGGTGAACTGATCACGGCCGGAGAGGCGTTGGCGATAGGCGCGGTGGACGCGATATCCGCGCACGATGAAACGCTGAGAGACGCGCTGGCCAAATGCCGCGCGCTTTGCGCCAAAGATCGCCAGCTGTTCGCCGCCATCAAGCGAACGCTGCGCGAGAGTCCACGGATGAACGATGAAGCTCTGCTGCAGATGACGCTCGATGACCTGCGTGGATATCTCGGCAACGCGCGGACCGCGGACGCAAGATCCAGATTTCTGAACCGCAACAAGAAGGCCTGATCGTGAGCAATCTCAAACTGCCGGAAACGCTGCATCTTGCGCGCATGACGTATGAGGACGTGGCGGCCGCATTGGCCACGCAGTTCGATCGCGTCATCATTCCTTGCGGCGCAATCGAGCAGCACGGCCCCCATCTGCCGCTGAGCATGGATGCCGATCATGCGGACGCGCTGGCCGTGGAAATCGCCACGTTGCTGGGGCGAACCCTGATTGCGCCGACGATACGAGTGGGATGCTCGAAGCACCACATGGCCTTCCCGGGCACGATCTCGTTGCAGGAGCACACGTATGCCGCGCTCTGCCACGATTACTGCGTGAGCCTCGCGGCACATGGATTCAAGTGCATCTATCTGTTCTCGGCGCATGTCGGTAACTTCAATGCCCTTCATGCGATGTTGCCGGAATTGCGACAGGCCGTCGGGCCGGACGTCCAGGTGCTTGCCTATACGGATCATCAGGCGTGGCTGCGCGAATGGCGACTGGCCGTCGAGGAAGCCGGCGGCGATCCGGAATCCGTGGGTGGACACGCAGACATCGCAGAAACCTCCCTCATGATCCACCTTGATCCGGACAGTGTGCGACTCGCTCGACTCACGACCGGCCACGTGGGCGCCATGACGACCGAGCAATTGAACCGGATGTGGAAGGAGGGCGTGGCGTCGATCTCCCGAAACGGCGTGCTGGGCGATGCGCGAGGATCGTCACGCGAGATTGGCGAGGCCTGTTTGCGTGCGACGGCGAGGCTTCTCGCGTCGGCATTTGCGGCCGAATCGTCGACCTAGAAAAAGACGGAAAGCCGGCAGCATGATCTGCCGGTATCGGCAAGGTTGCGGCATGAAAAGAATAAAAAATGCTGCGGGATGTGCGGCAATATTTATTCACGAAAACAAAAGAGACATCAAGACAGAGAAGGCATCCGGATGGATAAGTGTCGCCATCCAATCTGGATGCGCTGTTTCTAAATCAGGTTAAACGACGATGTTAATTGGTTGGCGGCGTGACACTGCCCGAACCTCGGCAGCAGTTCGCACGCGCCGTGAATTTTCGAATTACGACTGTCAAGGAAAAGGAAATGCCATTGAAATTCGGTTTTTGGTCCGAGCAGGAGACGCAGGTCGGGCATAGCTACTCGAACAGGCTTCGCGAGCTGGTTCGCGAAGCGCGCTTCGCCGAGCAAATGGGTTTCGACTTTGTTGCGTTGTCGGAGCAGCACTTTGCGCTTGGCGGCGTGTCGAGTTCGGCGCCTGAAGTGGTGTTCGGTTATCTCGCGGCCGTCACTTCGCGAATCAAGCTGCGTCCTGCCGTGGCGCTGATGCCGAAGGCCATCAATCACGCGCTGCGTACCGCGGAACGGCTGGCGGCCACCGACATCCTCTCCGAAGGCCGGATGGAGATGTATTGCGGGCGCGCGAACACGACGATCGCAATGCGAGCGTTCAACGTATCGCCCGAGGAAACCCTGCCGCAAATGGAAGAGGGCATGGCGCTGTTGCGCAAAGCGATGCGTGATGACGTGTTCACCTTCGAGGGAAAGTACTACCAGGTGCCGCCCCGGTCGCTCGTGCCGAAGCCGTTGCAAAAACCGTATCCCGTCCTCGGCGTTGCCGCCACCAGCGCGAACAGCCATGCTTGGGCCGGCTCGGAAGGCCTCGCGGTGATGAGCCATGCGATTTATCAGGGATGGGAGAAACAGAAGGGGCTGCTGGACACCTACTGGAACAGCTGGAAGCGCGATGAGACCGGGCCGTTGCACAAGCCGCGCGCCGGCATGCCGCTCTTCATCGGTATCGGCAAGACCGACCAGGAAGCGAAGGACATTTACGCCGGCGCGATCATGAACTATGCGCGCATCTCGACCGATGCGTATCCGCGGCTCGCCAAACTCGCGGACAACTACGCGTACATGGCCGAAAGCGTGCCCGCAATGCAGCGCGCCGCCGAAGATTGGGACTACCTGCTGAACGAATCCGCCACCACGGTGTGCGGAAGCCCCGACACCGTCATCCGTCAGTTGGAGCAATACGAGAAGCTCGGAATCGACGAGGTGCTGCTGCATATCGACTCGGTGCCGCACGAGCAGATCATGTCGACGATCGACATGGTGGGCCGTTACGTGATTCCGCATTTCAACGATCGCAACAACATCGTCCGCCCGACCGACGAGTTGCTCGAGAAGATTCGCGCCATGCGTCCGCAGGCCGCCAACCCGAAGCAAAGTCAAGGATGAACCCATGAATACGTCTTCGCGCTATCAGTATCTGAATGTCGAACAACGGTCCTCCGGTGTCGCGATCGTCACGATGAATCGCCCGGAAATCCTGAACGCCATCAATTGGGACATGCACGACGAACTCGAACGGGTATTCGTCGAGCTGGATCACGACAAATCGGTCAAGGCGATCGTGTTGACCGGCGCCGGCCGCGGGTTCTGCTCGGGCGGCGACCAGAAGTCGATCGACAACGGCAATATCCCGTCGGCGACGCGTGGTGGCCGTCACCTCATAAGAAACATGCTGGAGGTCGAGGTGCCGATCGTGGCGGCGGTCAATGGCGTGGCCGTTGGCCTGGGCGCGACGCTCGCGCTGTTCTGCGACATGATTTATGCGAGCCCGACCGCACGGTTCGCCGATACGCACGTCAATGCCGGTGTCGTCGCGGGCGACGGCGGTGCGGTGATCTGGCCGCTTCTGCTCGGGCCGGTCCGCGCGCGGCACTATCTGATGACGGGCGACTTCGTCAGCGCGGAGGAAGCGCTGACGATGGGGATGATCAACAAGATCGTCGAAAGCGACAAGCTGCTGGAGGCGGCGCTCGATTACGCGGAGTTGCTCGCGAGCGGCCCGCGCGACGCGATCGTCTGGACGAAGTACTGCGTCAACAAGCTCGTCAAGCAGAATGCCCATCTGCTTCTCGACACGTCGATCGCTCTGGAGACGATCACGTTCAATTCGCCCGAGCGGCGCGAAGCGGTGGCTTCGTTTACCGAAAGGCGCAAGCGCTTTGGAGACAACTGGAAATGAGCGCGGCACCGTGGACTTCCGGCAATCAATTCGCGACCACCACCATTCCGGCCTTGCTGATCGAGCGCGTGAAGAACGGCGCTGACGCAGACGCGTTCTTTCAACGGCGTGCCGGAGCGTGGGTGCCCACAACCTGGAAGGGCTATGCGAACGCAGTCTGTTCCGTATCCGCAGCGCTCGGCGCGGCCGGGGTCGCACGAGGCGATCGGATTACCATCATGGGCGACGTATCGCGGGAGTGGCTGATTGCCGACATGGCGACGATCTGCTCGGGCGCGGTGACGGTAGGCGTCTATTTCACCGCGTCGGTCGAAGAGGTCCGCTACTACCTGGAGGATTCAGGGGCGACACTCGCTTTTGCCGGAAGTGCCGAGCAGCTTCGGGTCATGAAAGCGGCCGATACGTCCAGCAGGCTCCTCAAGATCGTGGTGCTCGATCCGGACTGGAAGCGCTCGCCTGACGAAACCGGCATGAATGTCGTTTCACTCGCCGAGTTCGCGTCGCATTTTGACGGCGACGAAGTCGCCTATCTGCGTGAGCAGTCCGAGCTTGCGCGGCCGACGGACCTGGTGAGCCTGGGTTACACCTCGGGAACCACGGGGGCGCCGAAAGGCGCGATGCTGACGCACGTGTCGATGCTCGCGGGTGCGTTCACGTGGCCGACCTTCTGTCCGGCGATATTGTCCGAACCGCAGCGCATGGTGATCCATCTGCCGCTTTCGCACACGGTCGCGCGCATTCAGGCGACGACGCTGCCGTTGATCGCGAAGACGGTACCTTACTTCGTCGACGTGTCGGCCGATTTCGCGAAGTGCATTCAGGAAGTCAGACCGACGTCCTATATGGCGCCGCCGCGCTTCTATCAGAAGTTCGCGACCCAGATCATCAACCACGTGAACGGCAGCAGCGAAGCCGAGCGGAGAAACTACACGCTCGCGCTCGGCATCGCGCGGGAAGTGCTGGCCGATCGCCAGGACGCAGGCACGGGCGACCCGTTCAAGGAACAGCTCTACGCCATCTGCCGTGAGCGCGTGTTCAAGCCGTTGCTGGCCAGAATCGGCTTCGACGATTTGCGCTATCCGTACACGGCCTCCGCTCCGGTGCCGCCCGAGGTCGTCACGCTGTTTCAGTTGTGGGGCGTCAACCTGAAAGAGAATTACGGGCAAACGGAGATGGTCGGCGGCAACCTCGCGCAGGTGACCGACTGGTCGAGGCCCGGCAACTCCGGGGTCCCGCTCGACGACCCCGCCTGGGAAACCCGCGTGTTGCCGGACGGCGAAATGATCGTTCGGGGGCCGGGGCTGTTCATCGGCTACTGGAACAAGGAAGCCGAAACGAAGGCCGCGCTGCGGGACGGCTGGCTGTACACCGGCGATATCGTCGACGTCGGCGCGGACGGTTCGTACAAGCTGATCGATCGAAAGAAGGAGCTCATCAATACGGCCGCCGGCAAATCGATCAGCCCGGTGCAGATCGAAAACGAACTGCGCCAGAGTCCGTACATTACCGAGGCACTCGTGATCGGCGAAGGGCGCAAGTATCTGACGGCGTTGATCGAAGTCGACGGCACGCTCGCCATGGACTGGGCCAGGACGCACGACCCGTCGGTCACGCAGTACGCCGATCTGGCCAGTTCGCCGCCCGTTATCGACCTGATCCGTGCGGAAGTGGAAAAGGCGAACGCGAGGTTGGCGCGCGCGGAGCAGATCAAGGCGTTCAGGATATTCCCCGAGGAACTCACACCGGAAAACGGCGTGATGACCGCCACGCGCAAGAAACGCCGCAAGGCATTGATGGCACGCTACGCGCACATTATTGCCGGCCTTTACGACGACGCCGAAGAGCGGTTGATCAAGGAGCAGCTCGTCGGTTCAGGGACAGCAGCGTCCGTTCACCGGCAATAGGAATCGCCGGCAGCGCAATTGGCCACGAGAACCCGTCGACGGTGCGGCGCGGGCGATGAACGGTGCAACGCCACGGGTACTTCGCCACGCATGCTTCATGCAAGGACCCGTGGCGCGCCGCCACGAAGCCGCACCGCCGTTCCGTTCACCGAGAGAGGTACCGCCGTGATAGCACTTTCCCCCGACCGCACGACCTTCCGCGAAGCCATGTCCCGTATCGGCGCAGCGGTGAATATCATCACCACCACGACGCCTTCCGGCGATGTCGGCATGACGGTGTCCGCGGTGTGCTCCGTCACCGACGATCCTGCTACGGTGCTCGTTTGCATAGGCCGGTCCAGCCGTCAATATGGACACTTCAGCAAGGCGGGCATCATCTGCGTCAACGTTCTTTCCCATGAGCACGAGATGATTGCACCGATCTTCGCGGGCAAGGGCGATGTCCAGATGACCGAGCGCTTCACGTACGGCGAGTGGATCCGTCTCGTCACGGGTGCGCCGGTGCTGGCCACAGCGGCCGCGAGTCTCGACTGCACGGTGGACCGGAGCATCGACATCGGCACACATACGGTCTTTTTCTGCGCCGTGCAGGCGCTACATCTCGGCTCCGCGTGTTCGGGCCTCGTCTATCACGGGCGCGCTTATCATCGGCTGCCGCAGCAGCATGCGTGACACGGCGCGGCCGTTTCCCAGCGACCACAAGGCCAGGCCGATTGTTGCCGTTCGAAGTTTCTGCTGACAGTGTCCGCCGATACTGCTGATGGGTGCGTTCGTGGTGGCGTCGTCAGCAAAGGACGAGAGCTACACCGAGGCGATGAAAGTCGATGGTGGGCTGCCCCGGCGTTATACAAACTGCGGGTCTTCCGATGTAGAGCGATGACCTGGTGCAGACGTGAGATGGCGGACTTCTAGGTCGGAGTGTTACGACGATGAATGGCGCTACGGGCGAACACGAACGATTACGACCGTTTGCGTTCGGAGCCGAATCCGGCGGGCGACGGCGTTGCTGCGCACTTTCCGCCAACAACGACGTTCTCACCATTGCTTGACGTAGACGAACGCGGTCAGCCAGTAGCCGAGGAAGCCGAGCGCGAAGCCGGCTTCGTCGCCTGCGGTGCCGTTGATGACGGCCCACGCACCTCACGCCTCCAGACGAGATTCGTGCGAAACCCTACACAGCATTTGACCCGCCAAGAAAGCGCAATACCGCCCAATTGAACGCCCCGGCGCGGTCGAGATTTGCATGATGTCCGCCTCCGGGAAGCGTTCCGTAGCGGGCACCCGGAATCATGGCAGCGAGCCGTTGCCCTTCGGTCGCCGGAAAAATGCTGCCGTCTTCGCTTTGCAACACGAGCGTTTCGCTGCGTACGAGATTCAGTCGCCTTCTGACGTCGTAGTTCGCGATCCCGATGCAAAGGCGGGCAAGCTGCGCGGAATCGGTGGTTGCCGCGCGCGCATGGCCGATCTGATACGCGATCTCGCCAGCTTCCGATTGAGCGAATTCGGCGCTCACCATCAGCGGCCACATTTCCTCGAACCAGCGGCTTGCGCCATCGTCGCGCGCGAAACCGCATTTCCAGAACTCGAAGCGCCGGACGAAATCGTCGTCGACCAGGTTCGAGAAGCCATTGCAGACGACCAGCTTGCCGACGCGTGCGGGCGCATCGAGCGCGATCGTCAAGGCGATCGCGCTACCAAGCGAGATGCCGACGAGGGCGGCACTTTCGAGGCCAAGATAATCCAGCAGAAACTGCAGGCTGCCGGCAAGTTCCCTCACGTCAAGCGTGCGATCCGGGTACGACGACGCACCGTGCCCCGGCAGATCCGGCACGATGACGCGATAACCCGCTTGACGCAGAAACGGCATTTGCCGTGCCCATGCGAGACCGCAGCTACCCAGATCGTGAATCAATATGATCGGTTGGCCGCTGCCGACGTCCGCATAATAAAGATCGTGGTCACTGAATGATAGTTTTGCCATCTGCCTGCTCCACTGCTGTCCCCCGTGTACTTCTGAACTATCTTAATATTGAGATATATTGGCTGCAAGTTGAGCGACCAAGCCCCCATCGAATGCGAGGATATTCATGACGGTTCCGGGTACCGAAGATCACGTTGACCTCGTCGTCGCGCAATGGCGCGACGAGCGGCCTGAACTCGATGTGGCGTCGATGGAGGTGTTCGGGCGTCTGGCGCGACTGGCAAAGCATTGCGAGAAGGCGCGGACCGAGGCGTTGTCGCCGTTCGGCTTCAAGGAAGGCGAATTCGACGTTCTGGCCACGCTTCGCCGGGCGGGCGCACCGTACGAACTGTCGCCCACGCAGCTGTACCGCTCGCTGATGATTTCGTCGGGCGCGATCACGAACCGGCTGATGCGACTCGAGCAGGCCGGCCTCGTCGAGCGCATTCCGAATCCGCAGGACGGCAGGGGAATGGCCGTGCGATTGACGCGCGAAGGGCTCGCACTGATCGACAGGGCGGTGAATGTACACGTGGACACACTGGATCTGTTGCTCGGCGGGCTGGATCGGGACGACCGCACGACACTTGCATCACTGCTGAAGCGTGCGCTTCTCGCGCTGCCGGGCGAAGCGCTCCCGCCCGATGGCGCAGGGTGGGCGCGAGGGGAGCAGGCGTGACAGACCGAACCTCGATGGGTTTAAGATAAAGACCGCAACAAATGAGGCCGGCGACAACAATAACGATAAGGAAATATCGTGCTTAACAGTAACGTATTGCGCCAACTCGATCTTCAGGACGTGATGGTATTTCTGTGTCTGTACGAACATAAAAGCGCGCGCCGCACTGCCGAGGTCCTGAGCATCAGCCAGCCGACGGTCAGCTATTGCCTGAAACGCTTGCGCAATTGCTTTCACGACGTACTGTTCGACGTCGATCGCGGCAGCCTCGTCGCGACGGCCAAGGCCGAGGCGATCGAGCCGTATCTGCGAAACGTGATCGACGCGGTGAACCACTGCGCCGACATGGACGACGACCAGGTGGCCGCCACGTCACGCCGTGTGATGCGCGTATGCGCGCCGGAGTACTTCGAGCTGCTGCTGTTGCCGGGGGTGCTCGAGTCGTTCATGAAGCGCGGCCGCGAAACCTCGCTGATCGTCGATCGCCTCGGCCGCGAGCTGCCGGTAGAACGGCTGCTGGCCGGCGAACTTGATTTCGCGATCGGCTTCGGCCCCGGCTATCATCGGTTGCATCCCGACCTGCAATGGGAGTCGGTGCTCTCCGACACCTTCGTGTGTCTGACCGCTTCGCGCAAGCTCGCACCGTCGACGCGCGTCTCGCTCGACGAATTCTGCGACATGGAGCACGTGTTCCCCACGCCGTGGGTATCCGAGCGCAACATGATCGACGGCTGGCTCGAAAAGCTCGGCCGCTCGCGCAGTATCGTCGCGCGCGCCAACACGTATCAGGCCTGCCTGAACATCGTCGCGCGGCTGCCGGTCGCGCTGACGCTGCCGCGGCGCCTGATCCAGCACCTGTCGATTCCGGCGAACGTACAGATCTGCGAAGTGCCGCTCGGCTTCCCGACCTTCACGCTGGACGTGATCTGGTCGACGCCGATGGAAAAGAACCCCGACATCCGCACCATGCGCAGCCTCTTCAAGGATCTCGCGAGTGCCAACGCGTTCGAGCCGGGGGAGTTGCCCCGCGCCTAGCCGCAATCGGTTCGCGCCGGCCGGCGAGCGGTGCGGGTTATTGCCAATGGGGAAGCAAAGCCGGGCTTCCTTTCAGGAACCTGAACAAAATTCACATCCACCATTTAATTTTTAAAACGGTGCGCCCCGCCGTGTCGGTAGATTAGTCAGTGTTCGACGAGGCCGTGCTTCGAACACAAAACTAACCACACTGAGAGGCAACCATGATGGATGTTGTTGATGTAGTCGCTGCGAGGGTTCAGCACAAACCGTTACCGCGTTTCGGCTTCGAGTTGATCGAAAGCCTCGAGGCCGGTCAGAAGGCGATCGACCTGGTCGATACCGATCAGTTGTACGAGCAACTCGCCCATTCGGGTGTCGTGATCTTTCGCAATTTCGCCGATACGCTCGACGATTTCAACCGCTTCGTCAGCCTGCATTCGGCGCGCGTCACGTTCGATCCCGCGCGCAAGACCTCGACGGAGAACACCGCCGAAATCGATGCCGGCGAGCTGGAAATGGGCCTGCACCGTGAGAACGGCAACCTGCCGTTCACGCCCGACCTGCAATGGTTCTACTGCCTCGAGCCGGCTCGCGTCGGCTCCGAAACGACGATCTGCGACGGGCAGCGCGTGCTGCAGGAACTGACGCCGGCCGTGCGTCGCCTGTTCGAGCAACGCCAGATCAAGTATTCGCGCCGCATTCCCTGGCCGAACGTGCAGCGCTTCCTGAGCGTCGAACTCCAGTTGCCGGCGCACGAGGTGAACGACTCGCACCTCGAGGTCGTCAACCAGCGCGTTCGTGGCCAGCACTATCGCCGTCTCGACCAGTTTCTCGTGTCGTCCGAGCGTGTCACCGATGCGATCACCGTCAGCTGCTTCTCCGGCCGTCGCGCGTTCTGCAACTCGCTGCTCGGGCCGAGCGTGAACTACGAGCCGCCGCTGATCACGTGGGCCGACGGTACCGACATCGATTTCGAGGTGTGGGACGAAATCAAGGACGTGACCGCCCGCTATACGTACGACCTGTTCTGGAACAAGGGCGACGTCGTCGTGATCGACAACAGCCGCGTGATGCACGGCCGCCGCCGTCTCGCCGACCCGGGCCGCCGCATCTTCGGTGCGCAAAGCTATCGCAAGGGAGCCATCGCATGATCAGCGCACTCATCGAACGTCATTTCGCCGAAGCGCCGAACCGCATCGTCGTGCGGGAGATGGACGGCCGCGAATACTCGCTCGATCAACTGCGCGCCGACGTCGCGCGGATCGGCGGCAAGCTGGAGGAGCTGTACGGCGATTGCAGCGGTCTCGTGTTCGGTATTGCCGCGCGCTCGAGCTACACGTGGGTGGCGACGATGCTCGCGATCCTGCGCGTGAAGGCGGTGCTTCTGCCGGTGCCGATCGAGTTTTCCGACGAGCAGATCGGCAGCCTGTTGCACAAGGCCACCGCGATCTTCGCGCAGGATGCGCAAACGGCCGCGCGCATCGGTTCGATCCTGCCCGGCATCTCGTGCATCGACGCCGCGAGCGAGCGCGACGAATGGCCCGCAGCGGGCGCACCCACCGGGGAGCGGATCGAGCCGGGCATCTGCGGGATCATCCATACGTCCGGTACGACGTCGAAGCCGAAGGGCGTGAAGATCCGCGACGAGGCGGTCGGCCTGCTGGTGACGAACGTGCTGAAGCGCGTGCCGGCCGGCCCGCTCGATTACCTGTCGATCGTGCCGATGAGCCTGCTGATCGAACAGGTGCTCGGCGTGTTCCTGCCGGTGCTGTCCGGCGGCTCGCTGACGCTGATGCCCGCGCACTACGCGGAGTACGGCGCACGCAGCGGCAATGCGCGCGAATACCTGGACCTGATCGCCCGCGTCGATCCGAACTTCCTGTACCTGCCGCCGAAGCTGCTCGAGGAGGCCGATGCCTTGCTGGAGTCGACCAGTACGACGCAACTGTTCGGCCGCCGCAATCCGCACATCATCACGGGCGGCGCGAAGATTCCGGCCACCGTGCTCGAATCGTTGGACAAGCGCGGCGTGCAGGTATACGAAGCGTACGGTCTCAGCGAGAACAGCTCGATCATCTCGCTGAACTATCCGGGGCAGCGCCGCATCGGTTCCGCCGGGACGTTCCTCGACGGCATCGAGCCGGTGATCGTCGACGGCGAGCTGCGCGTGCGCACACCGACGCTCTGCGCGGGCTACTACAACTCGGACGATACGTCGTGCGAGCTGACCGACGGCTACCTGCATACCGGCGACCTCGCCGAGATCGTCGATGGCTTCCTGTACATCACCGGCCGCAAGAAGCACGTGATCATCCTGTCGACGGCGCGCAACATCTCGCCGGAGTGGGTCGAGACGGTCTACAAGGAAAGCGCGCTGATCGATGACATCGTGGTGTTCGGCGAAGGGCGCGAAGAGCCGGCGGCGATCGTGCTGTCCACGCACGACGAAGCGGCGGTGCGCGACGAGATGGCGCGGCTCGAACCGCGGCTCGCGGATTTCGCGCGGGTGCGGCGCGTGCGGGTCGTGACCGACATCGAGCGCTTCCGCACGGATTACTACACGGTCACCGGGCGGCCGCGCCGTCAGCTGATCGAGCGTGACCATGCGGCGTCGCTTTACTGACCGGGGAGCCGAACGTGCAGATCGTACGGACCTTTCACCCGGGCCAGGACGCCTATCGCGAGATTCAGCTCGCGGTCTCGCAGCACTACTATCAGGCGCACGGCGCGCGTCCTGAGCCTCGCCCGGACCAGTTCTGGTGTCTGACCGACCGCGAGAGAACCTTGCCCGGATACGCATGCCTGGGGCTCAGCTGGGGCGATAGCGCGCGGCTGTTCTCGGAGCACTACCTCGACGAATCGCTGACGAGCCTGTATGGGCTGTCGCGTGCGGAGCTGATCGAGCTCGGGCAGTTCTCGTCGTTCGGCCCGAAGGGCGCCGGGCGCTACCTGATGGCGAGCGTGTTCCGCACCCTGGCCCAGCACCACTACCGGTACGTGCTGATGACGGCGACGGAGCGCGTGCGTTACATCGTGCAGTCGTTGCAGATCGCCTACGACGATCTCGGCCGCGCGTGCGTGAGCCGGGTGCGTGACCGGCATGTCGACTGGGGCACGTACTACGACAACGCGCCGCGCGTCATCATGGTGAGGATCGACGACATGGCCCGACGCAACGATTTGCCGATGTGGAGCCCGCTCGGCGATCCGCCCTCGGCCCGAATGCCGCCGAGGCAGGTCGAATGCACCGCCAACGGTCACTGATCCCGACAGGCCGCACGCACTCGCGTCGGCCTGTCCCGTCATTTCTGGAACGTCCCCATGTCCAACTCAAACAGATATGAAAACTTCCTCGTGTTCCTGGCGCCGCTGATCAATAGCGTCGGCGGGATCGCGATCGACCTCTATGCGCCCAGCATCCCGGCCATCGGTCGAGAACTCGACGTCATGCCGAGCATGATGCAGAACACGATCACGATCACGCTCGTGTTCTATGCGATCGGCCAGCTCGGGTTCGGCATCCTGGCCGACTGGTGGGGCAGACGCCCGTCGATACTGTTCGGCCTCGTGCTGTTCATCGCCGGCAGCGCGCTGGCGGTCGTCGCGCCTTCGTTCGAGGTGCTGATGGCGGGACGCGCGATTCAGGGCTTCGCGATCGGCTCGTGCCAGGTCGTCGCGCGCGCCGTGCTGGTCGACCGGCTGAAGGGCGACCGCTTCCGCGTCGCGATCGTCTACCTCAGCCTGGCGTTCGGGCTGGGCCCCGTGATCGCGCCGTACGTGGGCGGACACGTGCAGGAGTGGGCCGGCTGGCGCTGGAACTTCGTCGTGTACTGCGGCTACGGGCTCGTCGTGCTGTCGTTCGCGTTCGCGGGCCTGCGCGAGACGCTGCGGCCGGAGTTGCGGCGCACGCCGCGGCAAACCATTGCGGGCTATCGCGAGATCCTGTCTGATCCGCACTTCCAGTCGGCTGTCGCGATGCTCGGGATGAGCTTCTCGGCGTTCCTGATGTGGAACGTGATCGGCCCGTACATCGTGCAAATCCGCCTCGGGCATTCCGCGGCTTATTTCGGTTCGACTGCGCTCGGCGTCGGCCTGTGCTACCTCGGCGGCACGACGCTGAACCGGAGCCTGATCCGGCGCTACAGCGGCGAGCAGCTGATGCGCGTCGGCATCGCGACCTTTGCGCTCGGGGTGGCCTGCGTGGCGTCGAGCGGCGTCGAGCTGAGCCTCGTGACCGCCCTCGGCGGGATCATGCTGATCGCGTTTGCACAGGGCTTCATCTTCTCCAACGCGATGGCGCGCTCGATGGCCCTGTTTCCGGGCCGCGCGGGCGCCGCGGCGAGTCTGCAAGGGTGCCTGATGCTGGCGCTCGGTTCGATCGTGTCGGGGGTCGTCAGCGCATTGCCCATGGAGACGAACGCGACGATTGCCATCATGTTCGCGTGTCTGCTGGGCGTGACCATGATCGGCTTCCGGCAACTGCATCGCCGCCATCCGCAGGTGGCGCGATGAAGGCCGCCGTCGCGCTCGCGCTGCGGCTCGTACTCGGCGCGTTCTGGAGCTGGGCGGGCTTGACGAAGATCGTCGGACACTTCGATGCAGGCCCCTTTCTGACGGCTGCCGTCTCGCGATCCGCGGCGGCGCCCGAAGCCGTGCGGCTCGCGCTGACCGGCGCGATCGTGCACGTCGCGCTTCCGCACGTCGTCGCGGTGAACCTGATCGTGCCCTGGCTGGAACTGGCGGCAGGATTGTCGATCCTGCTCGGCATCGCGATCGCGTGGGGTGTCGCCGGCGCGGCGGCGATGTCGGTGCTGTTCCTGATGTGCGGGGCGGTCGGCACCAATCCATTGCTGCTGTTCGGTGCCGTCCTGTTGGCGATGTCACACCCGTATGCGCGCGCATGGACCCTTCATGCGCCGCGAGCGCCTGCCACGACCATCTGAGCTCGTAGCGGGCGTTGCTTCGCCGCTTGCCGCGTTCGTCGCGGCAAGCGGTTTTTTTTCGTGTCGGGCATGCGAAAAATTTAAACGGGGATTCGAAAAGTTGACGTCCGGGCGCGGCGGCTCCACCCAAACTGACGTCATGACTGATTCATTGGGGAGATATCGGTGAGACGCTCTGTGTTCCTTGCCGCAGGCGCGTTGGTCGTCCTGTCCGGCGCATTGTTCCTTTGGCGCACGGAACGTGTATCGGCGGCCGATCGGCCTGCGTCGCCACCGGCGCCGTTGCCGGTCGAAACCATCGTCGTGAAGCCGCAGGCCGATGCGCCGACGCTCGAGGCGGTCGGCTCGCTCGAAGCGGTGCGGCAGGTGACCATCGCGCCGGAAGTCGCCGGCCGCGTCGTCGACATCCGGTTCGTCGCGGGCTCGCGCGTGAGCGCCGGGCAAACGCTCGTGCAACTGTACGACGCACCCGAGCAGGCGAAGCTCGCCGGCTTGCAGGCGAAGGCCGACTACACGCGCCGGCAGTTCGACCGCGCCGTGCAACTCGTGCCGAACGGCGCCGAGCCGAAGGCGACATTCGACGCACGCCGCTACGAGCTCGACGCCGCGCGCGCCGATATCCGCGAGACTCAAGCGGTCATCACGCAAAAGCTGATACGCGCGCCGTTTTCCGGCGTGATCGGCTTGCGCCGCGTGAACCTGGGGCAGTACCTGAACCCGGGCGATCCGATCGCGACGCTGACGGATCTCGGCGTGTTGTACGCGAACTTCACGGTGCCGCAGAAGGAGTTGAGCCGCGTGTCGCTCGGCCAGACGGTGCGTGTGACGACGGATGCGTATCCGGGCCGGACCTTCGAAGGCCACGTGACGGCGATCGAGCCGCAGGTCGGCGACGAGACCCGCAACATCACTGTGCAGGCCACGGTGACCAATACCGGCCAGTTGCTGCGCCCCGGCATGTATATCGACGCGCATCTGGCGCTGCCCGGCCGCGACGCGGTGATCAGCGTGCCGGATACCGCCGTGCAGACCTCCCAGGCGGGCGACACCGTGGTGGTGGTCGAGCAGCGCGACGGGCGCGGCGTCGGCGTTGCGCGCGTGCGCCAGGTGCGTGCCGGCGCGCGTGAGCGTGGCCGCATCGTCATCGAGGACGGGCTGCGCGCCGGCGACGTGGTCGTGACGACCGGGCAGTTGCGCGTCGCACCGGGCGCGAAGGTGCAGGCGCTCGCCGATGCGGGCACACAACGGGAGACGGTGCGATGAGCCAGACCACGCAAGGCGCGCGTTTCACCGACATCTTCGTGCGGCGGCCGGTGCTGTCGATCGTCTGCAGCCTGCTGATTTTGCTGGTGGGCCTGCGCTCGCTCGGTGCGCTGCCGGTGCGCCAGTATCCGATGCTGGAGAGCGCGACGATCAGCGTCGAGACGGCCTATCCCGGTGCGTCGCAGGCGTTGATGCAGGGCTTCGTGACGACGCCGATCGCCCAGTCGATCGCAACCGCGGACGGCATCGAGTATTTGACCTCCACGTCCACGCAGGGCAAGAGCGTCGTGAAGGCGCGGCTGCGCCTGAATGCGAACGCCGATCGCGCGATGACGGAAATCATGGCGAAGGTGCAGGAGGTCAAGTACAAGATGCCCGAGGGTGCGTACGACTCGGTGATCACCAAGCTGACCGACGCGCCCACGGCCGTGATGTATCTGGGTTTCTCGAGCGATACGTTGTCGATCCCCGAGATCACCGACTACGTGGTGCGCGTGGCGCAGCCGCTGGTCACCACGGTGCCGGGCGTCGCCTCCGCCGAAATCGTCGGCGGCCAGAATCTCGCGATGCGCGTCTGGCTCGACGCGTCGCGGCTCGCCGCGCACGGGCTGTCAGCCGGCGATGTCGCGGCCGCGCTGAAGGCGAACAACGTGCAGGCTGCGCCGGGCCAGTTGAAGGGCGCGCTGACCGTCGCCGACATTTCCGCGAACACCGACCTGACCGACGTCGGCGCGTTCGGCAACCTCGTCGTGAAATCGGAGGCGAACGGCAGTTTCGTGCGCTTGCGCGACGTCGCGACGATCGAACTGGGCGGCCAGCAATACAACGCGAGCGCGCTGATGAACGGGCGCCGCGCGGTCAACATCGCGATCAACGCGACGCCGTCGGGCAACCCGCTCGACATCGTGCGCGGCGTACAGGCGTTGCTGCCGACGATGGAGCGCAGCAAGCCGGCCAGCATCAGGATCGGCGACGTGTTCGACGTCGCGCGCTTCGTCAACGCGTCGATCGACGAGGTGCGCGAGACGATCATCGAGGCGATCGCGATCGTCGTGGTCGTGATCTTCCTGTTCCTCGGCTCTTTCCGTGCGGTCGTGATCCCGGTCGTGACGATTCCGCTCGCGCTCGTCGGCTCGGCCGCGCTGATGCTGGCCGCGGGCTTCTCGCTGAACCTGCTCACGTTGCTCGCGATGGTGCTGGCGATCGGGCTCGTCGTGGACGACGCGATCGTCGTCGTCGAGAACATTCACCGGCACATCGAATCCGGCGAGCCGCCCGCGCGCGCGGCGCTGCTCGGCGCGCGCGAGATCGCGTCGCCGGTGATCGTGATGACCATCACGCTCGTTGCGGTGTATGCGCCGATCGGGCTGATGGGCGGGCTGACCGGCTCGTTGTTCCGCGAGTTCGCTTTCACGCTCGCGGGGGCGGTGTGCGTGTCCGCGGTGATCGCGTTGACGCTCTCGCCGATGCTCAGCTCGCTGCTGCTCGACAGCCGGATGTCGGAGGGCCGTGTCGCGCGGGCGATCGAACACACGCTGTCGCGCGTCACGCCCGCGTACCGGCGCCTGCTGCATGCGAGCCTCGGCGCGCGGCCGGCGGTGCTGGTTTTCGGAGCGGGCGTCCTGTTGGGCATCGGCCTGCTGTTCAGCGGCGTGAAGCGCGAACTGGCGCCGCAGGAGGACCAGGGCTCGATCATGCTGCAGGTGAAGGCGCCGCAGTACGCGAATCTGGACTACCTCGAACGCTACGCGCCGCAGATCGAGAAGGTGTTCCGCTCGCTGCCGGAAGCGGATACCAGCTTCGTGTTGAACGGTGTCGGCGGTGCGAATCTCGGCTTCGCCGGCGTGAACCTCGTCGACTGGTCGAAGCGCACGCGCAGTGCGGCCGACCTGCAGGCGCGGGTGCAGGCGGGCGCGAACGCGATCGCCGGCGACCAGGTGTTCACGTTCCTGCTGCCGTCGCTGCCCGCGTCGAGCGGCGGCCTGCCGATCCAGATGGTGCTGCGCGCGCCGGCCGATTTCAACGGCATCTTCGCGACGATGGACAAATTGAAGGCTGCCGCGTCGAAGAGCGGGCTGTTCGCGGTGGTCGACAGCGATCTGACGTTCGACAGCCGTGCGGTCGGCGTAACGATCGACCGCAACCAGGCGAATGCGCTCGGCGTGACGATGAAGGACATCGCCGATACGCTCGCGGTGCTCGTGGGCGAGAACTACGTGAACCGCTTCGATCACGACGGCCGCTCGTACGACGTGATTCCGCAGGTCGCGCGCGCCGAGCGCCTGTCGTCGGACATGCTGAACCGCTACTACGTGAAGACGCGCGGCGGCAAGATGGTGGCGCTGTCGACCGTCGTGCGCGTGTCGAACGGCAGCCAGGCCAACGCGCTCACGCAGTTCAATCAGATGAACTCGGCGACCCTGTCGGCGGTGGCCGCGCCGGGCGTGACGATGGGGCAAGCGGTCGAGTTTCTGCAGAAACAGCCGCTGCCGGCCGGCTACGAGATCGACTGGCTCGGCGAATCGCGGCAATACGTGCAGGAAGGCAACCGGCTGACGGTCACGTTCGTGTTCGCGCTCGTCGTGATCTTTCTGGTGCTCGCCGCGCAGTTCGAGAGCCTGCGCGATCCGCTGGTGATCCTCGTGTCGGTGCCGCTGTCGGTGTGCGGCGCGTTGGTGCCTCTGTACCTCGGCTTCGCGACGCTGAACATCTATACGCAGATCGGGCTCGTGACGCTGATCGGCCTGATTTCCAAGCACGGGATCCTGATGGTGAGCTTCGCGAACGAACTGCAACGCACGCAGCACCTCGACCGGCGCGCGGCGATCGAGCACGCGGCCGCGGTACGGCTGCGGCCGATCCTCATGACGACGGCCGCGATGGTCGCCGGGCTCGTGCCGCTGATTTTCGCGCGCGGCGCGGGCGCGGCCAGCCGCTTCGCGATCGGGATCACGGTCTCGACCGGCATGCTGGTCGGTACGCTGTTCACGCTGTTCGTGCTGCCGACCGTGTACACGCTGATCGCGAAGCGCCATCGCGAGGCCGCGAACAGCGAGCGCGCGCGCGTGCTGGAGACCGTATGACGATGCAATCTGCAACGCGTGCCGCGACGGGACGCAACGAGGGCAACATGAATGGATTTCGCATGGCGGCCGCCGCGGCGCTCGCGCTGTTCGCCACCGGCTGCACGATGGCGCCGCATTACACGCGGCCCGACGCGCCGGTCGCGCAGGCGTACCCGGCCGGCGGCGTCTACGCGACGCAGCCCGCCGCGGCCGGCACGCGCAGCGCCAACGGCCAGGCGGCGAGCGCCATCGGCTGGCGCGAATTCTTCGCCGATCCGCGCCTGCAGCGGCTGATCGAGATCGCGCTGAACAACAACCGCGACCTGCGCGTCGCGGTGCTGAACATCGAGGCGTCGCGCGCGCAGTACCAGATCACGCGCGCAGGGCTGTTCCCGACCCTCGACGGCACCGGCTCCGGCAACATCCAGCGCTATCCCGCTGGCGTGTCGACGACGCGCCAGCCGCTCATCACGCGCACCTACAGCGTCGGGCTTTCCGCGTCGTGGGAGCTCGACCTGTTCGGCCGCGTGCAGAGCCTGAAGGATCAGGCGCTCGCGCAATACCTGTCGACGTCGTATGCACGGCAGGCCACCGAGATCTCGCTCGTGTCGCAGGTCGCGGACCAGTATCTGACGTTGCTGTCGACCGAGGACCTGCTGAAGGTCACGGAGAACACGCTGAAGACCGCGCAGGCGTCGTACGACCTGACCAAGCTGCAGTTCGACAACGGTACGGGCTCGGAGCTCGATCTGCGTCAGGCGCAGACGGTCGTCGAGCAGGCGCTCGCGAACCAGCAGGCGCAGGCGCGCGCGCGGGCGCAGGCGGTGAATGCGCTGGTGCTGCTGATCGGCGAGCCGCTGCCGGACGATCTGCCGGCCGGCATGTCGCTCGACGCGCAGAACCTGCTCACGGACGTGCCGGCGGGCCTGCCGTCGGACCTGCTCACGCGTCGTCCCGACGTGATGCAGGCCGAGCAGACGCTGCTGGCTGCGAACGCGAACATCGGCGCGGCGCGCGCGGCGTTCTTCCCGCGCATCTCGCTGACGGCCGCGTTCGGCACGGCGAGCCCGACGCTCGGCGGGCTGTTCAAGGCCGGCACGGCGGCGTGGTCATTCGCGCCGCAACTGACGATGCCGATCTTCGAAGGCGGGCAGAACATCGCGAACCTGAACCTCGCGAACGTGCAGAAGCGCATCGAGATCGCGAACTACGAGAAGGCGATCCAGTCGGCGTTCCGCGAGGTGTCGGACGGTCTTGCCGCGCGCGACACGTACGATCTGCAGATCGCCGCGCTCGAGCGCAACGAGCACGCGCAGCAGCGTCGCTTCGATCTGTCGGACCTGCGTTACAAGAACGGTGTCGACAGCTATCTGTCGGTGCTGACGGCGCAGACGGATCTGTATTCCGCGCAGCAGTCGCTGATCAGCGCGCGCCTCGCGCGCTGGACCAACCTCGTCGATCTGTATCGTGCGCTGGGCGGCGGCTGGATTCAGCACGCCGGCGAGACGCCGCGCGCGCCGGATGCGTCGGCCGATTGAGACATGCTCCGCTCCCGAAGAAATCCGCGCTTGAACATGCAGCGCTGCTGCTGATCGGGCCAGCCAGCCGGCCAACGTTATGACGCAGCCCGATTAATTTATCGCTTTATATCGCTTGGGATACCGGGATCGGCGGAACAGAATGCCCGCTGCCGGAATGCAATCACGTCAGCCTGTCGACGCGCCCGCGTTCCGTCTAAATCCCGCCGATCGCGAATGCACCAGCCCGGGCTCCGGCTCCACGCCGGCCTCGGCGTGCATTCCGCCAAACCCCAAGGAATGCGATGAGTTCGATCGATCTAAGCCCTGCAACACCGGTTTCCGCTCCCATCCGCTCGGCCAGCGACGTCGCGCGCCTGATCAATACCGTGGACAGTTCGGTCAGCCATGCGCGGATGATCGTGCTGCTGGCGCTCGGCGGCGTGTTTCTCGACGCGTACGACCTCACGACGCTGTCCTACGGCATCGACGACGTCGCGCGCGAATTCGGGCTGACGCCCGCGCTGACCGGGCTCGTCGGTTCGGCGATCATGATCGGCACGATCTTCGGCAGCCTGATCGGCGGCTGGCTGACCGACCGGATCGGCCGCTATCAGGTGTTCATGGCCGACATGCTGTTCTTCGTGGTCGCGGCGATCGCGGCCGGCCTCGCGCCGAACGTCTGGGTGCTGATCGCGGCCCGCTTCGTGATGGGGCTCGGCGTCGGTATCGACCTGCCCGTCGCGATGGCGTTTCTCGCGGAATTCTCGAAGTTCAACGGGCGCGGCAACAAGGCGTCGCGGCTCGCGGCGTGGTGCCCGATGTGGTACGTCGCGTCGTCGGTCTGCTTCCTGCTGATCTTCGGCCTGTATTTCCTGTTGCCGGCCGAGCACGCGGGATGGCTGTGGCGCGCATCGCTGATCTTCGGGGCGGTGCCGGCGCTCGTCATCATCCTGTTCCGCAACCGGTTCATGAACGAATCGCCGCTGTGGGCCGCGAACCAGGGCGACCTGGCCGATGCCGCGCGCATCCTGCGCGAGTCGTACGGCATTCACGCGCATGAGGCCGACGATGCGCGGCGCGAGCCGAGTCCGCCGCCCGTGCGGATCCGCGTGCTGTTTCAGCGCCCGTATCTTGGCCGCACGATCGTCGCCAGCGCGATGAACCTGTGCATTCCGTTCGAGTACACGGCGATCGCGTTCTTCCTGCCGTCGATCCTGTCGCAGTTTCTCGGCGCGGGCGTGTTCGAAACGATCGCGGCGTCGCTTGCGCTGAACGTGCTGTTCGCGTTCACCGGCGGCTTGCTGGGCATGCGCCTCGCGTATCGCTATCCGTCGCGCCATGTCGCGATCGCCGGCTTCGCGCTGCAGACGATCGCGCTGGTCGCGCTGGCGCTCGCCGGGCATCCGCACGGCGCGATCGCGGTGGGCGTCGTGCTGCTGATGCTCGGGACCTGGCTGTTCGCCGAAGGATTCGGCCCCGGTGCGCAGATGATGATCTATCCGACGCTGTCGTATCCGGCCGCGATCCGCGGCACCGGCGTCGGCTTCGGACGCTCGCTGTGCGGCATCGGCCAGGCGCTCGCGCTGTTCGTGCTGCCGATCCTGCAGGCGCGTCTCGGCACCGACATGTTCTGGGTCGTCGCGGTCAGCGCGGTCACGCCGATCGCGTTCCTGCTGATCGTGCGGTACGAACCGACGGCGCACGACATCGACGACGAAAGCGTCGCGTGAACGCGCGGGGCAGACCACCCCGAAAAGCGCCAACGGCTTCGTCGAACCGCACGAAGCCGTTGGTATTGCAGCCGGTCGGCCCGCACGCGGGCAGACCGGCCTCGACATCCCGCTACGCGCCGACCGCCTCGCGCTCGGCTTCGCGCTTGACCTGCTCGATATTGCGAAACTGCGCGGCGGGATGCTCGTCGGGCAGCCGCGCCGCGCCGCCGAACAGCTTTTCGCGCAGCGTGCCCGGCGCATACGCGGTCGGATACACGCCGCGGCGCTGCAACTCGGGCACGAGATGACGCACGACATCCTCGAAGGTTTCGTGCGCAACCGCATACGCGAGATTGAAGCCGTCGACGTCGGTCGCCGCGACCCATTCCTGCAGGATGTCCGCGACGGTCGCGGCGGAGCCGACGAACACCGGCCCCATTCCGCCGATACCGCCCCACGTGGCCAGCGCCTCGATCGTCCACGCGGTGTCGCCGCCCGCCAGGTGCTCGACGGCCGACACGATGGCATTCGTTTCGACGCGCCGCACGGGATCGGTCGGCGCGTACTGGCCGAAGTCGATGCCGGTCCAGCCCGACATGAACACCAGCGAGCCATCGTACGACACGTAGCGGCGGTACTCGTCGAACTTGGCCTGCGCCTTTTCGTCGGTTTCGTCGACGATCACCGTGACGAGGTTGTAAATCAGCACCTTGGACGGATCGCGGCCTGCCGCGGCGGCCTGCGCACGCACGTCGGCCACGTAGCGTGCGAGCTGCTCGCGGGTCGGCGCGGCGACGAACACGCATTCCGCGTGCTGCGCGGCGAACGCCTTGCCGGGGCCGGACGCGCCGGCCTGGAACAGCACCGGCGTGCGCTGCGGCGACGGTTCGCACAGGTGGTAGCCGGGCACGTCGAAGAAGCGGCCCTTGTGGCCGATCTCGTGCACTTTCTCGGGATGCGTGAACACGCGGCCGTCGCGATCGCGCACCACCGCGCCATCCTCCCAGCTGCCCTCGAACAGCTTGTACAGCACCTCGACGTATTCGGCCGCGACCGCGTAGCGGTCGTCGTGCGTGCGCAGGCCCTGGTCGCCGACGTTCTTCGCGCCGCTCTCCAGGTACGACGTGACGATGTTCCACGCGAGCCGGCCCTTCGTGTGATGGTCGGCCGTCGACAGGCGGCGCGCGAACGTGTACGGGTGCTCGAACGTCGTCGACGCGGTAATGCCGATCCCGAGATGCTCGGTCGCCATCGCGATCGGCGCGGCGAGCTGCAGCGGATCGTTGACCGGGATCTGCGCGGCCTGATGCAGCGCGTGATAGTTGCTGCCCTGGTAGACGTCGTAATAGCCGATCACGTCTGCGATGAAGATCGCGTCGAAGATTCCGCGCTCCAGCACGCGGGCGAGGTCGGTCCAGTAGTCGAGGTCCTTGTACTGCCACGAGCGGTCGCGCGGATGCGCCCACAGGCCCGGCGACTGGTGGCCGACGCAGTTCATCTCGAACGCGTTGAAACGGATCGTCTTGCTCATCGTGCGCCTCCCGCTTCCACGCCGGTGCCCGCACCGTTGCCGACGCGCCAGACGAACGGCGGCGTGCGGCCGTTGACGACCCAGTCGCCGACGATCCGCGCCTTGTAGACGAGCGGATTGTGCGACGACACCGTGCGCGCGTTGCGCCAGTGGCGGTCGAGTGCGGTCGTGGTGCGCGTCGCGGACGCGCCGAGCGCGTCGAACAGGCGCGTCGCCGCGCGCAGCACGAGTTCGGACACGACGAGCTGGCTCTGCGCGGATTCGATCTCGGCCGCGACGTTCGCCGCGTGCTCGGTCGCTTCGTCGTCGCCGAAGCGCGCTTCATAGGCCTGTTGCAGCGGCTGCGCGGCGCGCAGCGCGAGCGCGTCGGCCGCATACGCCCACGACGCGATCTCGCCGATCACCTGCTGCAGCTGCACGTCGTCGCCCGCGCGCGGTGCGTTGCCGTGGCTGTACACGCGCGTCCGGTTGCGCACGAGCTCGCCGGCGTCGCGTACGATCGCGTGGCCGATGCCGGCCAGCGTCGCGACGTGGAACAACTGGTAGAACGCGGTCTGGTACTTGAAGCGGCGCGCGAAGTCGATCACGTGGTCGGCGTCGACGGTCGCATCCTCGAAGCGCGTGGTGCCGCTGCCGGTCGTGGTCTGGCCGAAGCCGTCCCAGTCGTCCTCGCGGATCACGCCGGGCTGCGCGGTCGCGACCGCGACGATCACGTCGCTGCCGTCGTGCGCGCGCTGCGCGAACACGTCGATCCAGTCGGCGAACAGGCTGCCCGTGCTGTAGAACTTCCGGCCGTTCAGCACGAGCCGGCCGTTGCGCTCCGACACCTTCGTGACGGTCTGGCCGAGCGGCACGTCGCCGGCCTCCGACCATGCGTTGCCGACCAGCTGGCCGCTTGCGAAGCGATCGAACCAGGTCGTGCGCTGCGGCCCGGACGGGGCGTTCAGCCAGTCCTCGACGAACGCGAAATGCCCGCGCAATGCCTGCGGCAGATTGGAATCGGCGGCGGCTAGTTCGGTCAGCAGCCGGAACAGCTGCGGCAGCGAGGCGCCGGCGCCGCCGGCGCTGGCCGGCAGCCGCACCGCGCCGAAGCCTGCGGCCTTCAACCAGCCGATCGCCTCGTGCGGCAACTCGCGGCGGCGTTCGCGTTCGGCGGTGCCCGTGGCGATGCGCTCGAAGATCGGCCTGAACCGGCTCGCGAGCGCGTCGTAGTCGGTACCGGTGGATAGGTCGGGGGCAGCGTGCAACGAAGTCATGCGGTATTCCTCGAAGAGCGGGCCGATTGCGCCGGGAGGCCAGTATAGGAAGCGCGACATGCGCGTTCCAATAACGGATTCGCAGATCGTTATCGTTGCTGCGTATTACCGCAGGCGCACCGCGATGCGGCGACGCCGGCGCGTCGATTGCGGCGCCGAAGCGCGTGTCGCCGGCGCCGATCGGGTCGTTTGTTATCCGGAGGAATATCGTTCCGAGAATCGCTCGTTTTTCCGGCCCGCGCTGCGCTGCTAGATTGAGTGCTTTCGCCATTCGACAGGAGAACCCGATGTCAGACACGAGCGCGACGATTCAGGAGCAGCCAGCCGATGTGCAACCACCCGCGGCCCGCGTGATCGCCGACGATGCGCAGGCGATCGCAGCCGCGCACGCGCTGGCGAAGCGGCTCGCGGAAGATGCCGCCGAGCGCGATCGCACGCGCCGCCTGCCGCGCGACGAAATCGAATGGTTCTCGCAGTCGGGGCTGTGGGCGATCACGGTGCCGAAGGCATACGGCGGCGCAGGCGTGTCGCATGTCACGCTGACCGAGGTCGTCAAGATCGTCGCGGCGGCCGATCCGTCGCTCGGGCAGCTGCCGCAGAATCATTTCGGGCTGGTCGACGTGATCGCGCTCACCGGCACCGACGCGCAGAAGCGCCATTTCTTCGCGGAGATACTGAGCGGCAAGCGCTTCGGCAACGGGTTCTCGGAGAAGGGCACGAAGCACGTGCTCGACCTGAAGACGCGCGTGCGCCGCGACGGAGACGACTATGTCGTCGACGGCACGAAGTTCTACTCGACCGGTGCGCTGTTCGCGCATTACGTACCGGTGCTCGGCCTCGACGACGCACGCCAGGCATGGCTCGCGTACGTGCCGCAACCGACGCCGGGGCTGGCCGTGATCGACGACTGGTCGGGATTCGGGCAACGCACGACCGCGAGCGGCACGGTCGTGCTCGATGCGGTGCGCGTTCCGGCGTCGCACGTGCTGCCCGCGCAGCGCGTGTCGGACGTGCCGACGCTCAACGGCCCGCTGTCGCAGATCATCCAGGCCGCGATCGACGCGGGCATCGCGAAGGCGGCCATCGACGATACGCTGGCGTTCGTGCGGACCCGCACGCGCCCGTGGGTCGACAGCGGCGTCGATCGTGCAGTCGACGATCCGCTGACGATTCGCGAGATCGGCCATCTGCACATCCAGCTGCATGCGGCCGAGGCATTGCTCGAACGCGCGGCACGCACGCTCGACGAGATCACGGCGCGCGGCGACGTGACCGAAGACGACGTTGCGCGCGCATCGGTCGCGGTCGGCGAAGCGAAGGTGCTGACGACCGAGGTGGCGCTGCTCGCGGGCGAGAAGCTGTTCGAACTGGCCGGCACGCAGTCGACGCTCGCCGAGCACAATCTCGACCGGCATTGGCGCAACGCGCGCACGCATACGCTGCACGATCCGGTGCGCTGGAAATATCACCTCGTCGGCAACTACTACCTGAACGGCGTGCGTCCGGCACGCCATGCGTGGAACTGAGCCGCTCGTCGGCCGCCGATCGCAGCCCGATCGATCGTCGCGTTGGCGATTGGCCGCGCGGTACCGTCGAGCTCGAACCCGAGTGCATCGACGACGAGAATCACGGCCGTCGGTTCGGAATACGCGCGCCGATCATGAATGCTTGAGAAGACGAGTAATCTTCTCGCGCAGTTGCATCGTCGCGATGGCCCGCATCGATGAACGTCCGCTGTTGCGTGCGGATTCGCCCCGTCGCGTGCCGACGCGACGGTGAGATAGACATTCGGCCGTTGCGGGATCCTACGTCGATGCGCGGGGACGCGCTTCCGACTCCTGCTTCAATGCTTCGGCAATATCCAGTGCTGCTTTTTGCAGCTCCGGCACATAGCGGCGCACGGCGTCTTCGAGCCGCACCGCGCGTGACAGGAAGATGACGTTGAGACTCGCGATCACGCGTTCGTCCGCGCTGATCGCGACCGCAACCGCACCGATCTTCGCCTGCGCGGTCCAGTCACCGTGGTTCGATCCGAAGCCGTCGTCGCGCACACGCCGGATCAGCTTGCGCACGAGCGCATCGTTTCTCGCGAACGCCTGTTGCTCGTCACCGCCCGCACCGGAGCGCAGCAGCTCCAGAATGTCCTCGCGCTCCTCGTCGGGGCACGTTGCGAAGTAGGCGCGGCCCGCGGCCGTCAGCAACATCGGCAGGCGCCGCCCGACCATCGCGCGATGAAACGACAGCCGGCTGAAGCGATGCGTCGTCTCGCGGATGATCATCGCGTCGCCATCGGGCGTGGTCAGATCGGATGGCCATGCCACGCGCTGCAGCAACTGACCCATGATCGGCGGCGCCACGGTCGCGATACGCTCGGTATCGGTGAATCCTTCGCTCAACGAACGCACCGCGAGCGTCAGGCGGAAGCTGTCGTCCGATGTGCTGCGGCGCACGAAACCTTCTTCCATCAACGTCTCGAGCAGACGGCGCACCGTGGTGCGATGCAGGCCGGTCAGATCGGCGAGTTGCTGACTCGTTGCATGGCCGTCTTCCATCGCGTTCAGCGCCCGCAGCACCTGCAGGCCGCGCGCCAGGCCGCGCACGTTTGTGTAGGTTGTCATGGAAAAAATCCCATTTAAATCAATCATGTGCATTCTATGCACATTCCTGAGATTTTGTTGAGGGGGTTTTCCGCCATCCCTAAACTGCGTCCATAAGCTGAACGAGCGACAGCCACGCGCTGCGTCGATTCAGCACAACGAACAAGCCCAGTCAGGAGACAAGCATGCGCCCCGCTTTTGAACCGGCGGCCGGCCTCGGCCGCGCTCATCCTCACGAAACGACACCTCGCTCGATCGACGCCGATGTCGCGATCATCGGTGCTGGCCCGGTCGGCCTGATGATCGCGAACATCCTCGGCCTGCAGGGCGTGCGCGTCGTCGTTGTCGAGAAGCTCACGCAGATCATCGACTATCCGCGCGCCATCGGGCTCGACGACGAAGCACTGCGCGTATTCCAGTCGGTCGGCCTCGCAGAGGCGCTGCTGCCGCACACCACGCCGAATCACTGGATGCGCTTCACGCTGAATGGGAAGTGCTTCGCGTCGATCGAGCCGCGCACCGACGAGTTCGGCTGGCCGCGCCGCAACGCCTTCATCCAGCCGCTCGCCGATCAGATCCTGTACCGCGGTCTCGAGCGTTTCGACCATGTGTCGACGCTGCTCGGCCACAACGTCGACCGCTTCGCGCAGGACGAGAGCGGCGTGACCATCGACGCGACCGATGCGCACGGCGTGCGCACGACGATCCGCGCCGCATACATGGTCGGCGCGGACGGCGGCAACAGCTTCGTGCGCCGCACGCTCGACGTGCCGTTCGAAGGGCGCACGAAGCCGAATCAATGGATCGTGATCGACGTGCGCAACGATCCGATCGGCTCCCCGCATGTCTATCTGCATTGCGACGCGCGGCGGCCCTACGTGTCGGCGGCGCTGCCGCACGGCATCCGGCGCTTCGAATTCATGGTGATGCCGGGCGAGACGGAGGAGGAGCTGTCGAAGCCGGAGAACATGGCGGCGCTGGTGCGCGGGGTGGTCGACGATCCTGACAAGGTCGACTACATCCGCCAGCGGGTCTATACGCACAACGCGCGGCTCGCGAGCGTGTTCCGCGTGAAGCGCATCCTGCTCGCGGGCGACGCCGCCCACATCATGCCGGTGTGGCAGGGGCAGGGTTACAACAGCGGGATTCGCGATGCGAGCAATCTCGGCTGGAAGCTCGCGATGGTCGTGAAGGGCACGGCGCGCGACGCGCTGCTCGATACCTACACGATGGAGCGGCGCGCCCACGCGCGCTCGATGATCCACCTGTCGGAAGTGGCCGGCGACATCTTCGCGCCGACGAGCTTCGTCGGAACGCGCGTGCGCGACGCGTTCGTGCGCTGCTTCGACGTGCTGCCGTCCCTGAAGCGCTACTTCGTCGAGATGCGTTTCAAGCCGATGCCGCGCTATGAAGACGGCGTCGTGCTGCTGGCACGACGCGCGCGGTCCGAAGGCATGCTCGCGCGGCTGATCGCCAGCCGGGGGCACGGCGCGCTCGGGCGGCTGGTCGGTCTGATGAGCGAGAAGCGCGAATCGTTGCTCGGACGGATCGTGCACGGCCGCGATGCGCAGGCGGGGACGCCCGTGGGCCGCATGTTCATCCAGCCGCGCGTGCGTGTCGCGGATGGCAGCATCGTCCGGCTCGACGATGCGATCGGCAACCGCTTCGCGATCCTGAGCTGGGGCACGGACCCGACCTTCGGCCTGACGCCCGAGGCGCGCCGCATCTGGAGCGCGCTCGGCGGATGCTTCGTGCTCGCGAAGCCCGACCCGCAGCTCGGCTTCCGCGACGACGTACCCGAAGACGTGATCGCGATCGGCGATGTCGACTCGCGCCTGCGCGACTGGTTCGCGCGGGTGCCGGAGTCGGTCGTGCTGTTGCGGCCGGACCGCTTCGTGGCAGGCATGTGCTCGCCGCAATGCGTATCGGAATGCGTGTCGCAGCTCGCCCAACGGCTGTCGCTTTCCGTGGCAACGGGCGCGCAGTCCGACGACGCGACGTTCGCGCCGGCCGCCGGCCTGGTGGGAGCCTGAGATGCCGATCCATCTCGAATGCATGTCGCACACGCCGCTGCACGGCTATTTCGATCCCGCGCCGGCAGTCGTCGCCGAAGTCGAGCGCGTGCAGCGCGCGGCGCGCGAGCGGGTCGACGCGTTCGATCCGGAACTGGTGATCGTGTTCGCGCCGGATCACTACAACGGCTTTTTTTACGACGTGATGCCGCAGTTCTGCATCGGCGCAAGTGCGACGGCCGTCGGCGATTTCGGCAGCGCGGCCGGCCCGTTGCCCGTCGCGCGCGATGCGGCGCTCGCGCTCGCCGATGCGGCGCTCGCGAGCGATATCGACGTCGCCGTGTCGTATCGGATGCAGGTCGATCACGGCTGCGCCCAGGCGCTCGAGGTACTCACGGGCCGCATCGACCGCTTCCCGGTGGTACCCGTCTTCATCAACTCGGTTGCGCCGCCGATGGCGTCGTGCCGCCGCGCGCGCCTGCTCGGCGACGCGATCGGCCGTGTCGTCGCGCGCATGAACCGGCGCGTGTTGCTGATCGGCTCGGGCGGCATCTCGCATGAGCCGCCCGTGCCGGAAATCGCCGGCGCGGACGACGTCGTCGCGGAACGGTTGATCGCGGGCCGCAACCCGTCGCCCGCGTCGCGCGATGCGCGGCAATCCAGCACCGTCGCGGCGGCCAGGGCATTCGCAGCGGGCGACAGCCGCCTGCATCCGCTCAATCCCGCATGGGACCGCAGGTTCCTCGAATTGCTCGAACGCGGTGACCTCACCGCCGCCGATGGCCTCACGAACGAAGCGATCACGCGCGATGCGGGCAAGTCCGCGCACGAGATCCGCACGTGGGTCGCCGCATTCGGCGCACTTGCGGCGAGCGGCCCGTACGCGGCGTCGATCGATTACTACCGCGCGATTCCCGAATGGATCGCGGGTTTCGGCGCGATGCACGCGCGAGAGCGGACCCTTTCCAGGAGATAGAACCATGTCGGATGACAACAGCATTGCTTCGATGGCCGCGCGCCTGCGTGAAGCACAGGCGTCGGGCCGGACGATCGCACCGCTGCGCGATACGTGTCCGGGAGGCGACGCGACGCTCGCCTATGCGATCCAGCAGATCAACAACGACTTGCGCAAGACCAGCGGCGAGCGTGTCGTCGGCAGGAAGATCGGCCTGACTTCGCCTGCGGTGCAGAAGCAGCTCGGCGTCGATCAGCCGGACTTCGGTGCGTTGTTCGCGTCGATGGCGTACGGCGACGGCGAGCCGATGCCGCTTGCGTCGTTGATCCAGCCGAAGGTCGAAGCGGAGATCGCGCTCGTGCTCGAACGCGACCTGACCGCAGAAAAACACACGTTCGCGGACCTCATCTCCGCGACCGCGTATGCCGTGGCCGCGATCGAGGTCGTCGACAGTCGCATCCGCGACTGGGACATCCGCTTTTTCGACACCGTCGCGGACAACGCATCGAGCGCGCTGTTCGTGCTCGGCAGCCGGCCGGTCCTGCTGCGCGACATCGATCTGACCGCGTGCGCGATGACGCTCGCGCAGGACGGCGAAGTCCTGTCGCGCGGCAACGGCGCCGCGTGCCTCGGCAATCCGCTGAATGCGGCCGCATGGCTCGCGGACCGGATGGTCCGACTCGGCACGCCGCTGCGTGCGGGCGACGTCGTGCTGACGGGCGCGCTTGGCCCGATGGTCGCAGTGAAGGCGGCCGGCACCTATGCGGCGCACATCGACGGGCTCGGCAGCGTGCGCGCCACTTTCACCGAATGACGGACGGAGACATTCCCATGGCAACAGACAACACCCGGTGCAAGGCCGCGATCATCGGCTCCGGCAACATCGGCACCGACCTCATGATCAAGATCATGCGCAGCGGCAAGCACCTCGAAATCGCCGCGATGGTCGGCATCGATCCGGCCTCGGACGGCCTCGCGCGCGCCGCGAGGCTCGGCGTGGCGACGACGCATGAAGGCGTGGAAGGGCTCGCGCGCCTGCCCGTGTTCGACGAGATCGACTTCGTGTTCGATGCGACGTCGGCCGGCGCACATGTGAAGAACGACGCGTTCCTGCGCGCGCTCAAGCCCGGCATTCGGATGATCGACCTGACGCCCGCTGCCATCGGCCCGTACTGCGTGCCGGTGGTGAATCTCGACGCGCATCTCGATGCGCCGAACGTGAACATGGTCACGTGCGGCGGGCAGGCGACGATCCCGATGGTCGCCGCGGTGTCGCGCGTCGCAAAGGTGCATTACGCGGAGATCGTCGCGTCGATCAGCAGCAAGTCGGCAGGGCCGGGCACGCGCGCCAACATCGACGAGTTCACGGAGACGACGTCGAAGGCGCTCGAAGCGGTCGGCGGTGCCGGCAAGGGCAAGGCGATCATCGTGCTCAATCCGGCCGAGCCGCCGCTCATGATGCGCGACACGGTGTATCTGCTGTCCGAAGCGGCGGACCGCGCGCTGATCGAAGCGTCGGTCAGCGAGATGGCCGCTGCGGTCCAGGCCTATGTGCCCGGCTATCGGCTGAAACAGTCCGTGCAGTTCGACGACATCCCCGCCGCTGCGCCGTTGCATATCCCCGGACTCGGCCGTTTCAGCGGACTCAAGACTTCGATCTTCGTCGAAGTGGAGGGCGCGGCGCATTATCTGCCGGCCTACGCCGGCAATCTCGACATCATGACGTCCGCCGCGCTGGCAACGGCCGAGCGCATGGCCGCGTCGCTCGTGAACGCCTGACGCAAGGAGCACTCGATCATGCACAAGAAACTCTACATTTCCGATGTGACGCTGCGCGACGGCATGCACGCGATCCGTCATCAGTATTCGATTCAGAACGTGCAGGACATCGCCCGCGCGCTCGACGAGGCGAAGGTCGACAGCATCGAGGTCGCACACGGCGATGGCCTGCAGGGTTCGAGCTTCAACTATGGCTTTGGCGCGCACAGCGATCTGGAATGGATCGAGGCGGTAGCCGAGGTGGTGAAGCACGCGCAAATCGCGACGCTGCTGTTGCCCGGCATCGGCACGATTCATGACCTGAAGGCCGCGTACGACGCGGGTGCGCGTGTCGTCCGTGTCGCAACCCATTGCACGGAAGCGGACATTTCGAAGCAGCACATCGAATACGCACGCGGCCTCGGCATGGATACCGTCGGCTTCCTGATGATGAGTCACATGACGACGCCCGACCATCTCGCGATCGAAGCGAAAAAAATGGAAAGCTATGGCGCGACCTGCGTGTACGTGGTGGATTCCGGCGGCGCGATGAACATGCACGACATCCGCGCGCGCTTCCGGGCGCTCAAGGCAGCGCTTCGCCCGGAGACCCAGACGGGCATGCATGCCCATCACAACCTGAGCCTCGGCGTCGCCAACTCGATCGCCGCGGTCGAGGAAGGTTGCGATCGCATCGATGCGAGCCTGGCTGGCATGGGCGCGGGAGCCGGCAACGCGCCGCTCGAAGTGTTCATCGCGGCGGCCGAGCGCCTTGGCTGGCACCACGGCACCGATCTCTATCGGCTGCTCGACGCGGCCGACGACATCGTGCGCCCGTTGCAGGACCGGCCGGTGCGGGTCGACCGCGAAACGCTCGCGCTCGGCTATGCGGGGGTGTATTCGAGCTTTCTGCGGCATGCCGAAATCGCGGCGAAGAAATACGGCCTGAAAGCCGTCGACATTCTCGTCGAACTGGGCAAGCGACGCATGGTGGGCGGTCAGGAAGACATGATCGTCGACGTCGCGCTCGATCTGAAGAGGCGCGAAGCACGCGCCTGAACCATCCGATATGCCAGGCGCCACGAAGAGCGCTGCATCGTTCAACCTGGAGACAACAATGAACACGTCAACGGCTTCCCCCCCGCGCGTCGGCGGCGGCATCACCATCGGCCTGTGCCTCGCGGTCGCGCTCCTCGAAGGGCTCGATCTGCAATCCACGGGCATCGCTGCGCCGCGCATGGCACGCGAGTTTCATCTCGCGGTGGCGCAACTCGGCTGGGCATTCGGTATCGGCGCGCTCGGCTTGTTGCCGGGCGCGGCGCTTGGCGGCAGGCTCGCCGATCGCATCGGCCGCAAGCGCGTGCTGATGATGTCCGTCGCGCTGTTCGGGATATTTTCGATTGCAACGACCCAGGTGTGGGATCTGCAGAGCCTGCTCGTCGCGCGCTTTCTCACGGGCCTCGGCCTCGGCGCGGCGATGCCGAACCTGATCGCCTTGTGCGCGGAGGCAGCGCCGCCCCGACAGCGCAGCACGGCGGTCGGCGCAATGTACTGCGGCATGCCTTTCGGCGCGGCGCTCGCGGCCGTGATCGGCATCGTCAGCCCGGGCGCCGAGGGCTGGCGGCAGATCTTCTATGTCGGCGGGATCGGGCCGCTGCTGACCTTGCCGCTGCTGGCGCTGTTCTTGAAGGAGTCGACGCAATTCGCCGCGGCGAGCCAGGGTGCGAGCCGCGCGTCGAAGGACGGCATCGTGCGCGCGCTCTTCAGCGACGGGCGCGCGGGGACGACCATCGCCCTGTGGATCAGCTACCTGGGGACGCTGATCGTGCTGTATTTCCTGATGAACTGGCTGCCGTCGATGGTGCTCTCGCGCGGCCTCACGCCGGTCCAGGCGAGCGTCGTGCAGATGATGTTCAACATCGGCGGCGGCATCGGCGCGATCGTGATCGCGGGGCTGTCGGATCGCATCGGCAAGCGGCCGGTCGTGGTCGGCATGTATGCCGGCATCGCGCTTGCGTTGCTGGCGCTCGCCGGTGCGACGGGGAGCGTGTCGATGGCATGGGGCGGCCTGCTGGCCGGCCTGTTTCTCGTCGGCACGCAGTCGGTGCTGTATGCGCTCGCCGGCGCGACGTATCCGACGCGGGTGCGGGGCACGGGCGTCGGCGCAGCGGTGGCCGTCGGCCGCATGGGTTCGATGATCGGCCCGCTGATCGCCGGGCAGCTGCTGGCGTTGGGCCAGAGCGCGTCGCTGCTCGTGATCTCGAGCATTCCGCTCATCGTGATCGCGGCGCTCGGTGCGCTCACCGCAGTCGCGAAATCTCCGCGCGAGTCGGTCAACGGCTCGCACACCCTTGGAACCGAATCGATCTGACGAAGGACATCGACATGACTGACACTGTGATTCATACCGAAAGCGCGACCAGCAAGTACGTGAACGTGGTGGAAGACGGCACGGAACTGCGCGTGCACTACAACGACACGGGCACCGGCAACGAAGCGCTCGTTCTGCTGCACGGCTCGGGGCCGGGCGCGACCGGCTGGGCGAACTTCCATCGCAACGTGGACGCATTCGCGAACGCGGGTTATCGCGTGATCCTCGTCGACTGCCCCGGCTGGGGCAAGAGCGATTCGATCGTCTGTACCGGCTCGCGCTCCGACCTCAACGCGCGCGTGCTGGCGGGCGTGCTGGATACGCTCGGCATCGGGCGCGCGCATCTCGTCGGCAACTCGATGGGCGGGCATAGCGCGGTGGCCTTCGCGCTGTCGTATCCCGAGCGGGTCGGCAAGCTGGTGCTGATGGGCGGCGGCACGGGCGGTCCGAGCCAGTTCGTGCCGATGCCGACCGAAGGCATCAAGCTGCTTCAAGCGCTGTATCGCGACCCGACGCTCGAGAACCTGAAGAAGATGCTCAACGTGTTCGTCTACGATGCGAGCACGATGACGGAAGAGCTGATGCAGACGCGGCTCGAGAACATGCTCGGACGGCGCGATCATCTGGAGAATTTCGTGAAAAGTCTGGCGGCCAATCCGAAGCAGTTTCCGGATTACGGTCACCGGCTGAGCGAGATCAAGGCGCCCGCGCTCGTGATTTGGGGCCGCGACGACCGGTTCGTGCCGATGGATGTCGGGCTGCGGCTCGTCTGGAATATGCCGAACGCCGATCTGCACGTGTTCGGGCGCTGCGGGCACTGGGCGCAATGGGAGCACGCGGAGCGCTTCAACCGGATGGTGCTCGAGTTCCTGCGCCGATAACGAAGGGTGGCATCGGTGGCGGCCGTTTGCCCGGCCTAACGACGTAAATCAGTCCAAGAAAATGGCCGCATCCCCGAAATCAACGGCGGCCTTTATGATCCGCCGCCGGCGAAGCTGAACAACCCCTTTGTCCGCCAAGGAATCGCAACGACCCTGTCAAAAGTGTCAGTTTCAATTCCATTAATATTTTGTTTTAATCGTTGTCCCTATTCCGAGGGCCACCAATAAATTGCCGGTGTCGTGAGTAGTCGTTCGTATGAAGATGCGCATTCGGCGCGATTCGATCGATTGCTTCTTCAAAACCGGTGTCTAAAAGTACCAGCCGTGCTTACGCCAGGCTGGCGCGTTGAAACTAAATCGCAAAAGAGTCAGGGCGGTGATCGCTGTTCATCTGCGCCTTGCGCCAGCGTGCGTACGTCGACATGTTCGGCTCGAGCACCGCAGACTCGAGTCGACTCCAGCCGTAGAACGCGCCATCCCATCCGGGAACGGGCAGCGGCCGGATTGACGGAACCCCCATCATGCCCGCGCGGTAGGCCTGAAATGGCCAATACAACGGCATGATGCGACGGGCTTCCATTTCCCGGCGCAGTGGGGAAATGTCGCCTTCATCGGCCACGATGCCGCACTGGAATGCCCATTCGTCGGCGTCCCACACGAGAAAAACACTCGGCTGACCACTGGCGTCGAACATCAGCACGGCGTTCTGATCGAGACGCCAGTAATATTCCACGATCCGTTCCCGCTCGACGATGGTCTGCATCACCGCCAGCGCTCTCGCGTCGCAGTACGTGGATCCGACGTCGTTGGCGCTGATCATTCCTCGCTCGGCACAGTGGCGTGCCTTCGCCTCCGTCAGTGCGCGGGTCAGCTTCTCCGTCATGTCCGGCGCGGACTTCTTCACGTACAGGTCGATGACGCCGGCGTTGAACGCCTCAACGGCTTCCCGCTCCGTCGCCACGCCCGTCAGCAAGATCTTCGTACACGGCATGTCGGCCAAGGCCGCGAAAACCTCGACGCCGTTCATTTCGTCCATCTCGTAGTCGGCAACGACGGCGGCCACTTCGTCGAATCGCGTCACGTCGGTCAGCGCATCGAGCCCCAAGGCATTGAAGCTGCGCTTTTCAAAATCGGAAAATTGCGATCCCGATAGCCGCTCGGGCGTGCCGCGACGGTGTTGCGATGTCAGGAAGTTCAATGCTTCGCGCGGTGAGCTGAAAAAGCGGTTCAGAGGCCCGTTCCGATAGGTTCCACGTAGCGCGTCGAGGAAGCCCGGATGATCGTCGACAAATACCGTGGACACGGGATAGAACACCGGCTGCCTGACAAAGCGACGCATAGCTGATCCGAGAAACTTGAATTAAACGAGCGAGCCATCCCGCATCGGGATATGGCGCCGCGCACCAGCGTCAGATTATCGGACATCTCAAAGGCGACCGGCAACTGCAGCCCATTTTGTCCGGGTACGACCAACAAAAATAGGGCAAATCCAAAATGGGACACGCCCTCATGCCGAAGGCGTGCGTTGCTGCCGCTTGCAGTCGTTCTTCTGGAAAAAAATCCATGTTGACGCGAAACGCAATCCCTCAAATCCTGCTCAATAACCCGGAGCTGCTGTCGTCGGAATTAAACACGGCTGCGCCTCACAAGACGTTCCATCACGTGATCGACATTTATCTGAAAGATTCCAATGCATTCATGAACACGTATTTCGCACGCTATTTCGAGTGGCAGGGCGTATGTCGTGAGCGCTGGTTCCACGAGTGCATTCACAACAATCTGCTGGCTTCCGGCGGCACGTTCGTCACGAAACGTGCGCACCAGGAATACGTTCAGGAGACGTTCCCGTTTCAGCGCGTCGATTGCTACCTCAATACGCTCCAGGTGCGGCAGTGCTCGGCCTATCTGGTGTTCCGCTTCTGCGTCGACGAACGCACGGTTTCGCTGGGATACCAGCAGATCCTCTTCGCGGGAACCGACAAGCGGATCCGCCGCTTCCCGGCCGGCATCATCGAGCGGGTCAAGGAATATGAACTGAACCTGCCGTCGCTCGAAAGCTAAGCTGTGTCGTCCCGCCCGGCGCGCCAGTGCCGGGCGGGCGCCGTATCGGCACGCCGGTCACCTGCGCGACGCAGGTGACCCGGCCTCAGGCAAGCGAATCGTGAAGGTCGTCATGACGCCCGGCACCGACTCGCACGAAATCTGACCGCCGAACATCTCGCAGACTCGACGGCAATACGCCAGCCCAAGGCCAGCGCCGCGGCCGTGCGACTTCGTGGAATAGAACGGATCGAAGATGTGAGGCAGAACATTGGCGTCGATGCCGGTACCGGTATCTCGAATCTGGAGCACGCAAGAACCGTCGTCTCGCTCGGCGAGGATCTCGATCCTGCCCGTTGTGCCGCCCATCGTTGCGTGCAACGCGTTTTTCAGCAGGTTGAACACGACGAAAAGCATCAGCGAATCGGACCCGAAGTACTGCAGCCGCGGGTCGATCGGCGCGACGTCGACACGCTCGCGTTCCCCGGCGGAAAAAGGATAGCAATCGAGCGCAACGTCGATGCAGCGCCCGATCGAATGAGTCGAGAAGCTTTGGCGATCCACGCTGTCCAGCGTAAACATCGCCAGCGACATTTTGACCATCGCATGCGTGCTGTCGACCTGGTGGCGTATCGCAGCGGGCAGCGCCGGAAGTCGCTCGAGCTGCTCGGTGTCCAAATCGCCATCCACGAGCCGATGCGTCACGGCGAGCTGATATCCACGTAGCAGGGCCGGCAGCGCTCGGTCGATTTCTGCCACATACATGCCGATCGTCGCAAGCGGGGTGGTCACTTCATGCGCTACCGTCGCCGCGACCAGGAACGGCCGCATCAGCCGATAGCGAACGATCGTCACAGCGAGGATGCCGAGGCTGAGCGCGATGAAGACGACGCCCGGCGGATAAAACGGGTAGCCGTAATTCACGGCGTAGTCGATGGCCGCGAGCGAATACAGCCCGAGGCTCAGCAGGCAGAGATCGAGGAGCTTGCGCTCGTCCCGGCCGCGAGCCGCCCGACGGCGCGCGGTGACCAGGAGCCAGCCGCTGCGACCGGCGAGGACGATCGTTTGCACGACGTGCACGGGATGCAGACGCCCGGCGCGGGGATAATCTCCGAAAGCAAATTGACGAACGCCGTCGACGACCTCGTTGCCGGTGAGCAGCAGTACCGCCAGCACCGCGCTGATGGCATATGACGCCAGCAGCAGCGGGCGTTCGTTTCGCCGGGCAACGGTTGCCGTTACAAAGTGATAGAACGTCGTCGGCAGGAACATGATGAACAGATAGCCGACCTTGGCCAGCACGCGGGCAACGTCCGGCTGGCTGGTCTGAAACAGGAAGGCCCACGTCCCCTGCCAGACGAAGGTGGTCATGCACATCAGCACGAAGGGCGTCGATCGTCGGGTCACGCCCTCGGTCAGCCATACATAGACACCAAATCCGAGAAAGAGGGCGGACACAAACGCCGGCAAGATCGAATACATGCAACTCGGTTCCGTTTCACAGGGTTGCCTACAGCGGACTGCTTAGTGCAGGGTTGAAGTTTCGTCGTCGATTCCGATGGCTGACTCGTTCAGCGATCGCATGGTTTGCCAGCTTCGATCGCGCCGCTGCCGGCATTCCGTTGCGGCGCATACGGGCGGATTGCGGCACGGAAGGCCGCGGTACGCCCCAGCCTCGAGAATATCGACGGTATTTTGCCTTGGAGGTCATCAACGATACCAGAGGATGAATCACGGTCGTGACGGTCAGCTTCAGATACTCGAGCGCGAGCATTTCGCTTTGGTTTTCGATTGCGTCATGTTTTTACTTTTCCGTGCGGGCGTTGGCACTTGCCGCCGCCCGTTTAAGAAAAAGCGCCGACGGGCGTGAACCGGTCGGCAGAGGGAGTTCCGGCATCCAAGGGTTGAATTGCATTGTCGAAACCGGGCAAAAGGGGACGCCGTCGTGGATTTACGATCGGCTTCGTTCTTGCCAGTCGATCAATTCGGTCTCCATTGTCGG
The DNA here is from genome assembly GCF_013822785.1 of Burkholderia sp. MBR-1. Lineage (NCBI taxonomy): Bacteria > Pseudomonadati > Pseudomonadota > Betaproteobacteria > Burkholderiales > Burkholderiaceae > Burkholderia > Burkholderia sp. MBR-1. Next base: position 1,338,770 of record NZ_CP053610.1, on the reverse strand, counting down.
AAGGTGCTGCGACGGCTTTTCTTGATGAGCAGGGCAGGCACGCCGTCATGTGTACCCCAAGGCGCAAGAGATTGAGTCACGCGGGACATGGCCTCGACGGAGGCACCTTCGCCAATCTCGCATCCCGGTAGTACGGAACCCGCGCCGATCGTTACGTGGCGGCCTAACCGCGCGGAAGCGATGTCGACACCTGGACGTTGTTCGGGCGGTACCAGCCAATGGCGCCTTCGACAGTCTCGAGGAAAGTCATCCGGATCAGTGGGGTGGCTCACAGTTGTAATTCTCTCGACATCGGCAGGAGTTTCTTGGTGTCGTACAGACGCGATTCGATGGCGGGGATTACTGCCGGTGTCGATAACGCCGGTTGCATCGCATGTCGGTTGCGAAGTGTGCGAGCCTGAGGCGCCGCAAAGTGGTGCATCCACGGCGGCATCATCGGGCGAACTTTCGCGCCGTGCGCGCAAGAGTGGGTGGACTTTAATTGCAGCCAGCGAACGCGGCGTGCCGCGTTGTGCTGATTAAATCAGACGCGCTCCAGTCGAGGCGGTGGTTGCGCGCTGGGAAGCCCTCGCGACGGGCGTTCGGATGTATATCACGGGTCGCCTGGTGCGCACCGCGCGCTGCCAGCCGAATGTCCCTCAATGTTGCCGAATGTCCGATTCGGCCACCAGAGCCCTAAATCGGCGACATTTGGTTCGTCGGACGGTACACGGACCGACTTACCTCCCCACGCTCGCCCCCTTGCCCGCATGAAATCGGCGTGCTAATTTTTCATGAAATTCACCTGCAAAAATTTCACGAAAACCCGCATGTTCGTGCAATCCGACCGTCACGTCGCCAGCTACTACGCCGCTGCCCACCCGGCACCGATCCCGCAGCGTCCTGAACTGGACGAGCGTATCGACGCCGACGTGCTGGTCGTCGGCGCCGGCTTCAGCGGCCTGCATACGGCATTGCGCCTCGCGCTCGCCGGCAGGCGCGTCGTCGTGCTCGAAGCGAGCCGGGTCGGATGGGCCGCGTCGGGGCGCAACGGCGGGCAGGCGCTGCTCGGCTGGTCGTGCGACATGCAGCCACTCGAGGATGCGCTCGGCCGCGATGGTGCGCGCCTGCTCTGGGACAGCATGCGCTGGGCCGCCGCCGAAGTGCGCGAACTGCCGGTGCGGCACGGTTTCGACATCGATTACCGGCCCGGCAGCCTGTGGGCCGCGGTGCGGCCGCGGCGCGTCGCGCTGCTCGCGCAGGCGCGCGACGAGGCCGCCGAGCGCTGGAGCTACGACCGCCTGCGCGTGATCGACAAGGACGAGATGCCCGCATGGATCGGCAGCGCACGCTATCTCGCGGCGCTGCACGATCCGGAAGCAGGCCATCTGAATCCGCTCAAGCTCGCGCTCGGCCTCGCGCAGACGATCGAACGCGCAGGCGCGCGCATCTACGAGCAAAGCCGCGTGCTCGACTGCCGCGAGACGCCCGACGGCCATATCGCCCGCACCGCGCGCGGCGAAGTGCGCGCCGACGTGCTGGTGCTCGCGTGCAATGCCTATGTCGACCGGCTCGATCCGGCGCTGTCGCGTCGGCTGTTGCCGGTCGGCACGTATCAGGTGGCGACCGCGCCGCTCGCGCCGGCGCTCGCACGCTCGCTGCTGCCGCACGACAGCTGCGTGATCGACAACCAGTTCGTGCCCGACTACTTCCGCCTGAGCCCGGATAACCGTCTGCTGTTCGGCGGCGGCTGCACCTATCTCGGCGGCATTCCCGCGGACATCGCGGCCGCCACGCGCCCGCGTCTCGAGCGCGTGTTCCCGCAGTTGGCGGGCGTGCGGCTCGACTACGCGTGGGGCGGCCATATCGACATCAGCATGCGGCGCACGCCCGACATCGGCCGCCACGGTCAGCGTTTCTGGCTGCAGGGCTTCTCCGGGCACGGCGTGCTGCCGACGCTCGCGGGCGCCCGCGCGGTCGCGGACGCCGTGCTCGGCGACGATCGCCTGCTCGCGCAGTATCAGCGCATCCGCAACCCGCGCTTCCCCGGCGGCGATCGCTTCGCCGCGCCGCTCGAAGCGCTCGGCAAGGCCTGGTACCGTTTGCGCGATACCGTCTGACGCACCGGAACTCACGATGAACGAACAGGAAGAAATAGAAAGTCTGGCGATCCTGATCCGCGACCTGCGCAAGCATCGCAAGGTCACGCTCAACGATCTCGCGGAGCGGATCGGCCGCTCGGTCGGTTTTCTGTCGCAGGTCGAACGCGGGCTGTCGCGTCCGACCGTCGCCGATCTCACCGCGATCGGCGAGGCGCTCGGCGTGCCGACCACGTACTTCTACAGCCTCAGCAAGCCGCGCAGCGTGCCGTGGGTCACGCGGCCCGACGAACGCCGCACCGTGTATTACGCGGCCGGCATCACCGACATCCTCGTCTCGCCGAACATGCGTTCGCGCTTCTCGATTCTCGAAAGCCATCTGGCGCCCGGCGCGAACAGCGGCGAGCGCCCGGTCGACGACAGCGACGAGCAGGGCGGCTTCGTGCTCGAAGGCGAGCTGACGATCTGGCTGGACGGCGACGACACGCCCGTCACGCTCGGCCCGAACGACGCGTTCCAACTGCCCGCGCACAAGCGGTTCCGCTACGCGAACCTGGGCGATGTGCCGGCGCGCGTGATCTGGGTGTTCACCTGAGCGATTGCATGCGGCCGGCAGGTCCGGCCGCAGGGCGGTTTCCCGCTACGCAGTACCGATTGACGGCTGCATGCGACGTGCCGCATGCCGATGAAGCGGTTCGCCGCGCCGCGGCGCCGCATACATGGAAAGGATTGAGACATGGCTGACGTCGTTCCCGCGCTGGTCGATGAAGTCCGCGCATTTCGGCACGCGTATCCCGAGATCCGTTATGTCGACCTGATCTGCCTCGACCTGCCGGGCCATTTCTACGGCAAGCGCTATCCGATCGATGCGCTCGAGAAGGTCGCGACCGGCTCGCTGCTGAAGCTGCCGCAGAACTGCGTGCTGCTCGGCACGCAGGGCGGCCTCTACAAGATCGGCGACTACTGCTTCAACGACGGCGACCCGGACGCGCCGCGCCGGCTGATTCCCGGCACGCTGAAGCCGGTGCGCTGGGAGCGGCAGCCGCTCGCGCAGATGCTGATCAGCTCGGACGGCACCGACGCGCCGATCGAATTCGAGCCGCGCGAGGTGCTCGCGCGCGTGCTGCGACGGTTCGCGGCGCGCGGCATCCGGCCGGTCGTCGCGTTCGAGCTGGAGTTCTATCTGTTCGCGGCGCAGCTCGCCGACGGCATGCCGCAGTATCCGCGCGACCGCCTGAGCGACGACGCCGACGATCAGCCGAATATGCACATCGAGCGTCTGTCGCGTTTCTCCGACGTGCTGCACGAGATGGTGGAAGCGGCGCGCGAGCAGGGCGTCGATGCGACCGTGATCACCGCGGAGCTCGGGCCCGGCCAGTTCGAGATCAATTTCGGCCACAGCGACGACGCGCTGCGTGCGGCCGACTGGTCGGCGCTGTTCTGTCGCAGCACGCGCGGCGTCGCGTTGCGGCACGGCTATCGCGCGAGCTTCATGGGCAAGCCGTACCTGCATGCGCCCGGCAGCGGGATGCACGTGCACGTGAGCCTGTACGACGAAGCTGGCCGCAACGTGCTCGCGGCCGACGATCAGCGGCCGCTGCGGCACGCGGTGGCCGGCTGTCTCGCGCTACTGCCGCATTGCATGCCGGTGTTCGCACCGAATCACAACGCGTTTCGCCGCTACGGGTCGATGGTGAACGCGGCGAGCCGCGCGAGCTGGGGCTTCGAGGATCGCGACGCGTGCCTGCGGATTCCGGAGTCCGATGCGCGCAATCTGCGCATCGAGCATCGGCTCGCGAGTGCGGACGCGAATCCGTATCTGGTGCTCGCGGCGATTCTCACCGGCATCGAGCACGGGCTCGACGCGCGGCTCGAACCGATCGCGCCGCTCAACGACGATCGCGGCAGCGGCATCGACTTCCCGAAGGAGATGCTGTCGGCGGTCGCCGCGATGCAGGATCATGCGGCCGTGCGCGATGGGCTCGGCAGCGAATTCGTGATGGTGTACTGCGAGAACAAGCGGCAGGAAGAGCTGGATTTTCGCAACGAGATCGGCGCGCGCGAGTATCGCTGGTTTCTGTGAGCGCGGCGCTATGAAGGTCCCGCGCCGCGACCGAGGCGTGGCACGGCGCGGAACCGGGGCAACGCTCAGTCGCCGAGCTTGGCCGTGACGCAGCCGGTGCTCGTGCACTCGCGTTCACGTTCGCGCAGGAACGTCAGCCGCGATTGCGTCGCGTCGATCGCGCATTGCAGGTTCACGAGGTAGCCGTCGTCGCGCGTTTCGCTGCAGCGGTCGTCGCGCTGCTTCATCCACGCGAGCTGGCCGGACTTCAGCTTCGCCTGCTGGTCGCCGCTCAACTGCTTGCGCAGGCGGCCGTATTGGTCGTTGAGTTCGCGATCGAGCTGCGAAAACTCGTTGCTGCTGCAATACACCTGGTCGAACGCGCTGCGCGGTTTCCCGCAACCGGCCGCGTGCGCCGCGAACGGCACGGCGAGCGCGAACAGCGCGCAGGATGCGAGCAGATTCTTCTTCTTCATCGTAGTGCTCCTCACTGGGTAAAACCGTTGAAAGCGGGCGGCCGCGTCTTCAGCGGGCCGCCGTACATGCGTCGATGCCGCCGGCGATCGAGGCGCCCAAACGCTGGATCGTGTCGCGCTGCGCGAGGCGCTTTTCCTCGTCGGGATTGACGATCACGCCGGCTTCGACGAGCACGGCCGGAATCGGCGCGGTGCGCAGCACGACCAGATCGTCGAAGCGGTGGATGCCGAGCTGCGGATCGATCAGCGGCCGGTTCTCGCCCTTGATCGGCTGCGCGTGATACAGCGATGGCCGTTCGCCGGCCGCGAGCAAGTGCTCGGCGATCGACTTCGCGCAGCGCAGGCCTTCCGCGTAGTGCGGATTGCGCTCCGACACGAACACCGCGAACCCGTGGAATTCGCGCTGCCGCCCCGCGTCGATGAACTGCTGCTGCATCGAATCGTGATGGATCGACACGAACAGGTTCGCATCGGGCGCCTGCGTCGAGCGCTGGTCGAGCGCGATCTCGCGGCCGTCGGCCGACGTACGCAGCACGCGGTCGCCGTGGGCGATGAGCGTGTCGGCGACGGCGGTGGACAGATCGAGGTTGTAGCGGTATTCGACGCGGCCGCTCGCGCCGGTCGCGCCCGGATGGGCCGGCGTATGACCGGTGTCGACGACGATGTAGCGGGCGGACGGCGGCGGCGCGTCGGGGCCGGCGGCGCGGGCCGCGCCAGGCACGAGCGGCGCAGCCAGCAGCGGCATGCACGCGAGCAGGCGCGCAACGGCGCGCGTGGACGAACGAAGGCGTCGAACGGTTCGGTTTGTCATTGTTGTCGTCGAGATGGGCATCCGGCGCGTCGCATCCCCGTCGCGCCGACGGCCTGCTCAAGCAGTCGGAATGTGGCGCGATTATAGCGGCTGCGTGCGGCGAGGCAATGACCGAATGCGCGGCGGCGCACGCGTGCTCGGCGCGGCAACGTGGGTGCCGCCGCGGGCCGCGTCAACGGCAAGCGGTGCGGATCGGACGAAGCCGCCGTCGCGCCGCATCGCGCTCGAGTCGAGCGCGCGCTCGATTGATTTTCGCGGCGAATTCTCCTACGATTGCGTCCATGCCTTCGGGACAGACCCGAAGCGTTTCAATCTCTTGAGGGAGCCTCATGAGTACGCAACAGAACCGGCGCTTCGACGCGCTCGTTTTCATTGGTCGTTTCCAGCCTCCGCATCGTGGTCACCTGAACTTGCTGAAGTCGGCATTGAGCCGCGCCGAGCGCGTATGCGTGCTGATCGGTTCGACCGACAAGCCCCGCACCGTCAAGGATCCGTTCTCGTTCGACGAGCGTCGCCAGATGCTCGCGTCGTTGCTCGACGCGTCCGAACGCGAGCGCGTGACGATCGCTGCCGTGCAGGATTCGACGTACAACGACGGCGACTGGGTGCGCTGGGTGCAGGACGCCGTGGCAAGCGCGCTCGGCGACGTCGCGCAGCGCAAGGTGGGCATCATCGGCCACGAGAAGGACCCGACGTCGTATTACCTGCGGATGTTCCCGCAATGGGAGTTCGTCGACGCCGATGCGTCCGAAGACATTTCCGCGACCGACATCCGCGACCACTATTTCGCGGAACGCACCAACAGCTTCGTGCAATGGGCGGTGCCGGAGCCCGTGTTCGGCTGGCTCGAGCGCTTCCGCACGCAGCCTGAATTCGCGCAGCTGAAGGCCGAGGCCGAGTTCATCGCCGCGTATCGCAAGGCGTGGTCGGCCGCGCCGTATCCGGTCACGTTCGTGACGGTCGACGCGGTGGTCGTGCACTCGGGCCATATCCTGCTGGTGCGCCGGCGCAGCGAGCCGGGCCGCGGGCTGTGGGCGCTGCCGGGCGGCTTCGTGAACCAGGACGAGCGGCTCGATGCGGCGTGCATCCGCGAGCTGCGCGAGGAGACCGGCCTGAAGCTGCCTGAGCCCGTGCTGCGCGGCTCGATCAAGGATCGTCAGGTCTTCGATCATCCGACGCGCTCGCTGCGCGGCCGCACGATCACGCACGCGTGCCTGTTCAACTTTCCGACCGGCGAGCTGCCGCGCGTGAAGGGCAGCGACGACGCCGACAAGGCGCGCTGGGTGCCGCTCAACGAATTCGCGCAGATGCGCAACGTGATGTTCGAGGATCACTTCGACATCGCGTATCACTTCCTGGGGAAGCTGTGATCCGCTGATTCCCCGGATACCGGTCCGCCGCGACAGACGCGGCGGCACTTCAACGGCCTAGAGGAGCTCTAGCCATGCAAGATCGTTCCGGCGGCTTTGCCGCAGTTCTCGCCAATCCGATCCTCAACACGGATTCGTACAAGGCTTCCCACTTCCTGCAATATCCGCCCGACGCGCAGGCGATGTTCTCCTACGTCGAATCGCGCGGCGGCCGCTACGACCGCACGCTGTTCTTCGGCTTGCAGATGCTGCTGAAGGAGTATCTGTGCCGCCCCGTCACGCACGCGATGATCGACGAGGCGCGCGATTTCTTCGCGGTGCACGGGCTGCCGTTCAACGAGGACGGCTGGCGCCATATCGTCGAGCGCTACGACGGCTTCCTGCCGGTGCAGATCCGCGCGGTGCCTGAAGGCTCGATCGTGCCCGTGCACAACGTGCTGATGACCGTCGAATGCGACGATCCGAAGGTGTTCTGGCTCGCGTCGTATCTGGAGACGATGCTGCTGCGCATCTGGTATCCGGTGACGGTCGCGACGCGCAGCTGGCATCTGCGGCAGACGATCCGCCGCTTCCTCGAGAAGACCGACGACGATCTCGCGCAGTTGCCGTTCAAGCTGCACGACTTCGGCGCGCGCGGCGTGTCGAGCGCCGAGTCGGCTGCGCTCGGCGGCGCCGCGCACCTGGTGAGCTTCATGGGCTCGGATACCGTGCTCGGCGTGCTCGCCGCGAACCGCTTCTATCGCGAGCCGATGGCCGCGTACTCGGTGCCGGCGGCCGAGCACAGCACGATCACGTCGTGGGGCCGCGAGCACGAGGCCGATGCGTACCGGAACATGATCGAGCGCTTCGGCCTGCCGGGCGCGATCGTGTCGGTCGTGTCGGATTCCTACGATCTGTTCGCCGCGCTCGACATGTGGGGCGGCCCGCTGCGTCAGGCGGTGCTCGATTCGGGCGCGACGCTCGTCGTGCGGCCCGACTCCGGCGACCCGGTGACGATCGTGCTGCAGACGGTGCGCGCGCTCGACGCGTCGTTCGGCTCGAGCGTGAACGGCAAGGGGCGGCGCGTGCTCGACCACGTGCGCGTGATCCAGGGCGACGGCGTCGACGAGCAGTCGATCGAGGCGATCCTCGCCGCACTCGACGACGCCGGCTACGCGGCCGGCAACGTCGTGTTCGGAATGGGCGGCGCGCTGCTGCAGCGGGTCGATCGCGACACGCAACGCTTCGCGATGAAATGCTCGGCGATCCGGCGCGGCGACGTTTGGCACGACGTCAGCAAGGATCCCGTCACCGATTCGGGCAAGCGCTCGAAGCAGGGGCGGCTCACGTTGCTGCGCAATCGGCACACGGGCGAATACCGGACGGTGGCGCTGCCGGTCGCATGGGACGATCGCGCGCTCGAAGGCGAGCGGGACGATGCGCTCGAGACGGTGTTCGACACCGGGCGGATGCTCGTCGATGCGACGTTCGCCGAGGTGCGGGCGAGGGCGCACGCGGCCGAGGTGTGAAGGTCGGCGTCGGGGCGCTGGTTCGCCCCGACATGCGCCCCGACATGCGCCGCGACATGCGCCGCGACGCCGGCGAGCGTCATCGTTCGCCGACCAGCGTGGGTCCGCCGTGTTCCGCGCGCCGCGCCGCGTCCATGGCGCGCGCGAGCGCATCGAATACCGCCGGCCCCTTGCAGCGCGACACGTTGAAGCGCATGAACGACGTCGCGCTGCGCGACGCGCTGAACACATCGCCGGGCGCGAGCACCACGTCATGGTCGAGCGCATGGCGCGCGACGCGCGCCGCATCGAGCCCGTCCGGCAGCGCCGCCCATACGAACAGACCGCCGCGCGGCTCCGTCCAGATCCGGAGCCCCGCGCGTGCGAGCCGCCGGATCGTTTCGCCCATCGCATCGGCCAGCTGCGCGCGCAGGCCGTCGAGATGCCGCCGGTACGTGCCGTCCACCAGCAGGCGATGCACGACGTTGGCGCCGATCTGCGCGTTGCCGAACGACGTCGCGAGCTTCAGGTCGACCAGCGCGTCGATCCATTCGGGGCGCGCGGCGACATAGCCGCAGCGGATCGCGGCCGACAGCGTCTTCGAGAAGCTGCCGATCGACACCACGCGCGACAACCCGTCGAACGCCGCCAATCGCGGTGCGGGCGTGCTTTCGAAGTCCGCGAAGATATCGTCCTCGACGATCAGCAGCCCGTGCTCCGCCGCCAGCGTCAGCAGCCGATGCGCAACGGGCGGCGCGAGCGTTGCGCCGGTCGGGTTGTGCAGCGCGGCGTTGGTGATGTACAGGCGCGGCCGGTGTTCGGCGAGCGCCTGTTCGAAGCGCGCGAGATCGGGGCCGTTCGGCGTGTACGGCACGCTGACGATGCGCGCACGATGCGCGCGCAGCAGCGCCTGGAAGTTGAAGTAGCACGGATCGTCGAGCACGACCGTGTCGCCCGGCTCGAGCAGCAGCCGGCACACCAGATCGAGCGCGTGCGTGCCGCCGTCGGTCAGCATGATCTGCGCGGGCTCCGCGTGGACGCCGTGCTGGGCGAGGCGCCACGCAAGCTGCTGACGCAGCGCGGGCAGCCCGAGCGGCGTCGCATAGTCGGTCAGCGCATCGGGTTCGTCGCGCGACACCGCGCGCAGTGCGCGGCGCAGACTCTCGTCCGGCAGCCACGACGACGGCAGCCAGCCGCAGCCGGGCTTCACCGAGCCCGGCGCCGCCTCGAGCGCCTGGCGCGACAACCACAGCGGATCGAGCTCGCGATCGAGCCGCGGGCCGAGCTCCGCGAGCGCGAGCGGCGGCGCATGGCCCGCCACGTAGAAGCCCGAGCCGCGCCGCGCGACGAGCACGCCCTCGCTCGCGAGCCGCTCGTACGCATCGACGACGGTCGATTTCGACACGCCCAGCGCGTCGGCCATCATCCGGATCGACGGCACGCGCGCACCGGGCATCAGCGCGCGGCTCGCGATCCGCGCGCGCAAGGTGTCCATCACGGTTTCCACGCGGGTGCGCGAGGGTGCGGGCGCGGTGGGCAACGGGGGAATCGGCACGGCACGGCTCATGGCTGAAAAGAACTGTACGGACGGTTGTTCAGTACAGTTTGGCGGAATTGTATTGGGCTGTAGCTTACGCGCTTTTCGCGCGCGGCGGATCATCGGTGATCTCCCTTCGACGATCAGGATTTCCCGTGCAAAAGACCACCGACGGATGGCTCAGCGGCCTGCTGGGCGTGATCATCTTCAGCGGCTCGCTGCCCGCGACGCGCGTCGCGGTGCAGGGGCTGGATCCGCTGTTCCTCACGTTCGCGCGCGCGACGATCGCCGGCGTGCTCGGCCTGATCCTGCTCGTCGCGTCGAAGCAGAAGCGGCCGACGCGCGCCGAGACCGCCTCGCTCGCCGTGGTCGCGCTCGGCGTCGTGGTCGGCTTTCCGCTGCTGACGGCCCTGGCGCTCAAGCACGTGACGTCCGCGCACGCGATCGTGTTCGTCGGGCTGCTGCCACTCGCGACCGCGCTGTTCGGCGTGTGGCGCGGCGGCGAGCGGCCGCGGCTGCCGTTCTGGATCTTCTCGCTGGTCGGCAGCGGCGCGGTGGCCGCGTTCGCGCTGCGCAACGGCGGCAGCGCGTCGGTGGTCGGCGATGCGCTGATGCTCGCGGCGATCGTCGCGTGCGGGCTCGGCTATGCGGAAGGCGCACGCCTGTCGCGCCAGCTCGGCGGCTGGCAGGTGATCTCGTGGGCGCTCGTGTTGTCGCTGCCGGTGATGCTGCCGCTCGCCGCGTTCACGTGGCCCGCGACGTTCGACGGCGTCGACGCCGCCGCGCTGTGGGGGCTCGCGTACGTGTCGCTGTTCAGCATGCTGATCGGCTTCGTGTTCTGGTATCGCGGCCTCGCGCTCGGCGGGATCGCGGGCGTCGGCCAGCTGCAATTGCTGCAGCCGTTCTTCGGCTTCCTGCTCGCCGCCGGGCTGCTGCACGAGACGGTGCCGCCGTCGATGCTCGTCGTGACGGCGGTCGTGGTCGGCTGCGTGGCCGGCGCGAAGTACTTCTCGAAGATGGCGCCGGTGCAGCGCGCGGGCTGACACGTGACTGCGCGGCGGCGGGTCAGGCGACGACGTTCAACGATCGCCGCGAGCGCAATCGCCTGACAACGAAACGGCCGCGCATGCCGGTAGCGGCATTGCGCGGCCGTTGGCGTTCGGCTCGCCGAACGCGGCGCGGGCGCGGGTGCGGATTTGGGCGGCGCGCGTTACTCGAAGGTCTCGAGCGCGAGCAGTTCGCCGATCGTCTGCCGGCGGCGGATCAGCCGCGGCGTGCCGCGATCGACGAGCACTTCCGGTGCGAGCGGCCGGCTGTTGTAGTTCGACGACATCGACGCGCCGTATGCGCCCGCATCGTGCAGGAACAGCAGATCGCCGATCTGCGGCTGCGGGAGCTTGCGGTGCGTGACCACGCCGCCCGCGTCCTGCGTGAACACGTCGCCGGACTCGCACAACGGGCCGGCGATCGCGATGTCGACGAGCGGGCGGCCGGCCGGCAGCGTGCCGTCCGGCGCGTGCACCGACACCGCGTGGTAGCTGCCGTACATCGACGGACGCATCAGGTCGTTGAAACCCGCGTCGATCAGCACGAAGTCGTGCTGCGGCCGGCGGTTCACGGCCTGCACTTCGGTGACGAGCGTGCCGGCCTCGGCGACGAGGAAGCGGCCCGGTTCGATCTCGATGCGCACCGCGTGGCCGAGATGCCGTTCGATCCGCTTGCGCGCGGCATCCCACTGGTTGAAGTAGTGACCGACGTCGACGCGCGGCTCGCCGTCGCGATACGGAATCGACAACCCGCCGCCCGCCGAAATGGCGTCGATATCGTGGCCGAGCGACGTGACGAGATCGACCATCGCGTCGCACACCTGCGACAGGTGGCCGTAGTCGACCCCCGAACCGATATGCATGTGGATGCCGACCAGTTTCAGCCCGTAGCGGCGCACGATCTCGATCGCGCGCGGCACGTCGTCGATCCAGATGCCGTGCTTGCTCTGCGGGCCGCCGGTGTTGGTCTTGTTGCTGTGGCCGTGGCCGAAGCCGGGGTTCACGCGCAGCCACACGCGATGGCCGGGCGCATGCTCGCCGACGCGCGCGAGCATGTCGAGCGACCCGGCGTTCACCGTCACGCCGTGCTTCAGCACGGCCGCGAGCGTCGGACGGTCGATCAGGTCGGCGGTGAACACGACGCCTTCCGGCTCGCCGGCCGGGCTGAAGCCGGCCGCGAGGCTGCGCTCGATTTCGCCGAGCGACACGGCGTCGACGCACGCGCCTTCTTCGCGCATCAGCTTCAGGATATGCAGGTTCGAGTTCGCCTTCTGCGCATAGCGGATCACGTCGAACTGGCGCAGTTGAGCGATGCGTTCGCGAATGACGTCGGCGTCGTACACCCACAGCGGGGTGCCGTATTGCTGCGCAAGCGTCGCGAGCTGGCGGGAATCGAGGGACATGGCGGTGGATCGGTCGAATGAACGGATAGCCGCCATGATGCGCCGGATCGTCTATACAGTAAAATGCCTGTTTATCTGTATTCGATTCATTCATGATATAGACGGGTGGCCATGCTGACACACCGGCACATCGAGGTCTTCCGCGCGCTGATGGTCACCGGCAGCACCACGCGTGCGGCCGAGATGCTTTATACGTCGCAGCCGACGATCAGCCGCGAGCTCGCGCGGATGGAGCAGGCGGTCGGCTTCGCGCTGTTCGAGCGCTCGCACGGCCGGCTGCGGCCGACGATGGCCGCGCTCACGCTGTTCGACGACGTGCGGCTCGCGTATGTGGGGCTCGAGCGCGTCGCGGCGACGGCCGCGCGGTTGCGCGAGTTTCGCGACGGCCAGCTGTCGGTGATCGCGCTGCCGGCGTTCGCGCATGCGATTGTGCCGGGCGCGTGCCGGCGTTTTCACGACGCGCATGCGGGCGTCAGCGTGTCGGTCGCGACGCAGGAGTCGCCGGTGCTCGAGGAGTGGCTGACCGCGCAGCGCTACGACCTCGGCTTGACCGAGCACGACGTCGCGCCGGCCGGCACCGTGCTCACGCCGCTGCTCGAGGTCGACGAGGTCTGCGTGCTGCCCGACGGCCATCCGCTGCTCGACAAGCAGGCGATCGATCTGGCGGATCTCGCCGATCGCCCGTTCGTGAGCCTGTCGCTGAACGACCCATACCGGATCCTGATCGACGAGGCGTTCGCGCAGCTCGGCGTCGCGCCGCGTTCGGTGGTCGAGACGCCGTCGGCCGTGTCGGTGTGCGCGTTCGTGCGGCAGGGGCTCGGCGCCGCGATCGTCAATCCGCTGACCGCGCTCGATTTCGTCGGCCGCGACCTGCATGTGCGGCCGCTCACGCGTTCGTTTGCGTATCGCGTCAGCGTGATCGTGCCCGAGCATCGGCCGAAGAACCTGCTGGTCGATGCGTTCACCGACGCATTGCGCGACGAAGCGACGGCGATCCGCAGCCGGCTCGCGGCCTTGCCGGGTTAGTGTGCGGGTAGCGCCGGCCGTATGATGGACGTTTCGCTGCATGCAGCCTCGCTTCGACGGAACCCGCGATGACCGACACTTCTTCGTTGCCCGCACAACCGACGCTCACCGGCGAGCACATCGTGCTGCGGCCGCTCGCGGTATCCGACCGGCAGGCGCTGCTCGATGCGGCGGCGGACGGGGAGTTATGGAATTTGAAGGTCACGGTCGTGCCGGACGAACGCACGGTCGACGCGTATCTCGACACCGCGCTGCAAGGCCGCGCGGCCGGCACGGTGATGCCGTTCGCGATCGTCGAGCGGGCATCGGGCCGCGTGATCGGCAGCACGCGCTTCTGGAAGATCGACCGCAACAATCGCAAGCTCGAAATCGGTCATACGTGGCTGAGCGCATCGGCGCAGCGCACGCGCGCGAATACCGAAGCGAAATGGCTGCTGCTCGCCTACGCATTCGACACGCTGCAGTGCGTGCGCGTGCAGTTCACGACCGACGAATTGAACGAGAAGTCACGCGCCGCGATACTGCGGCTCGGCGCGAAGCAGGAAGGGATCGTGCGTCACGAGCGGATCATGCCCGACGGGCGCAAGCGCAACTCGGTGCGCTTCAGCATCATCGACGACGAGTGGCCGGCCATCCGCGATCGGTTGAAAGCGAAGCTCGCGACCTGACGCTTGCCGTGTAGCGTCCGGTGATGCGCGTCGCGTGGCGTTGCCCGAGGGGAACGGCGGCGCGACGCGCGGGGATTCGGCATGCCGCCGCGCACGGCGCGCGGCGGTGCGTCGCGTTACTGCGCCGACGCGAGGTGATGACGCTGCGCGAGCTTCTGCGCGTCCGCGTAGTGCGCCTGCAGGATCGGCAGCGCCTGACGTGCGACTTCCTTCAGCTTCGCATCGCGGCCCGACGCGATTTCGGCCTGGAATGCCGAGATCGTCTTCTGCTGGCCGGCGAGCGCGACCTGCTCGATGTACGCCTTGTCGAACTCGGCGCCGCGCAGATTCTTGATGCCGTCGAGCACGGCGCGGTCGGGATCGTTGGCCGGCACGTCGACGCCGCGCGGGCTCGCGGCGCGCATCGCCTGGATGATCTTTTCATCGTCGGTCGACACGCGTTGCGCGAACGCCTTCACCTGGCTGTCCGACGTGCGCGAATCGGCGATGCGCGCGGCGTCGTGCTGGGTCGACACGGTCTTCGTGCCGTCGGTGATGAAGGCCTGGTCGGCTTCGTGGATGCGCGCCTGCGTCGTCGCGGCCGGCGCGGACGCCGACGGCTGCGCCGTTTGCGCGGTCGCCGTCACGGCGACGAGAAGCAGGCCAGCGGCAGACAGTGCAACGCGCGTGACTTTGGGAAAGCGGTTCATGGGACCTCCTTTCTATCGGGGCTCTGTTCAATGGACGGATCGCGTGATCCGCTGCTGTTGCGAGAGGCCGGGGCGCGGCCCGGTCCGGGCTCGAGCGCCGCTCTGCCGAGGCGGCTGTCGAAGTGTTTCCCGGCCCGACCGATTCTAGGAGAGCGTCTGCGTCGCAGGTGCAACCGCGCTGTGCTTTGTGTAACGGTTGGTAAGACGAATGGAAGGGCTCGCGAGCGTGCAGGTAGCGGCTACCTGCGGCGCGCTTTCATGGCGGCAAAATTTGCGTGCCTGACGTGCATCGGCCCGGCCGCGCTCGGCGCGCGTGTCATCGGCGTGTCATCGTCGAATCTGCAACGCGGCGCGTGAACACGCGCCGCGCCGCTATACGCGATCGAGCAATGCGTCGAGGCTCGGCAGCAACGGTGTGTCGCAATGCGGCTGCAATGCGTGCGGCGTCGTATAGCCCCACGCGACGCCTTGAAACGCGATGCGCGCGCGGCGCGCGGCCTCGGCGTCGCGGATCTCGTCGCCGACGTACAGCACGTCGGCCGGTTGCACGCCGGCTTCACGCACCAGCGCACGCAGCCTGCGCGCCTTGCCGAACAGCGGAATGCCGCACGCGAACGTATCGACGCGGCCGCTCGCATGCGGGCCGAGCCGGTCGCGCACGACGTCCTCGCTGTTCGACGTCGCGATCGCGATGCGGATGCCGCGCGCGGCGAGCGCGTCGAACGTGGCGGCGACGCCGGGGAACAGCTCCACCTGCGCGAGGCGCGGGCGCATCAGCCGGCGCACGTCGAGCGTCACGCGCGGCACCTTCCAGACGGGCACCTCGAGGGCGCGGATGATCTCGCGCGCGGACATCCCGCGCAGCGCCGGCCGCAGCTCGGGCGTCGCGTCGCGAAAGCCGTGCAGGCGCGAGGCGTCGGTCAGCGCCGACAGGAAACAGTCGAGGGAATCGGCGAGCGTGCCGTCGAAGTCGAATGCGATGAGTCGATAGGGCATGAAACGGTGCGGGATATTCATCGAGCGGCCGACGATAGCACCGAATCGGAAGCGCTGCTGGGCGGTTTGGCCGCGACGCGCGGGCCACGGCGCGCCTCGCGCCGCAGCCCTTCGATGCGCGGCCGCGCTGCTTGCCGCTCGTCCGGGCGCGCGCTATCGTTGCTGCTCCGCCCGCGACTCCCGGAGACCGACGTGCCCGATATCCCGCCCGCCACGCTGAGAATTTCCACCGACAAGCGCGAACTCGACGTCGACGCGATCTTCGAGTTCCTGCATCGCGACGCGTACTGGTCGCAGGGCATCCCGCGCGACGTCGTCGAGCGTGCGATCGAAGCCTCGCTGTGCTTCGGCGCCTACGTCGACGGCCGGCAGGTCGGCTTCGCGCGGCTCGTGACCGATCACGCGACGTTCGCCTACCTATGCGATGTGTTCGTGCTGCCGCACGCTCGCGGCAACGGCTACGGCCGCGCGTTGATCGACTACGTGTTCGCGCAGCCGATGGTGCAGGGCCTGCGCCGCATCATGCTCGTGACGGCCGACGCGCACGCGCTGTACCGGCCGGTCGGCTTCGAGCCGCCCGCGCATCCCGAGCGCATCATGGAGATCCGCCGCCCGGACGTGTACGTGAAGCGCTGACGCGCGGGGCGAAGCGCATGCGGCCCGAGCGGCGCATACAATACGCGCTTTCGTCTTGCAGAAGGAACGCCCATCATGACCGAACAGGAAGCCGAACAGCTCGCCACCCATCGCCACTACAAGGGCGGCCTCTATCGCTATATAGGCGTCGCGCGCCATTCGGAAACGGAGGAAGCGGTGGTCGTGTACGAGCACCTGTGGCCGCATGCGCGCGGCCTGTGGGTGCGCCCGGAAGCGATGTTCAACGAGAATCTGCCCGACGGCACGCCGCGCTTTCGCAAGCTGCGCGACTGATCGCCCGACTGATAAACCCGACCGATCCGCGCGTCAGCCGCCGCGGCGTGCGCCGTGCGATGCGTGGTCGCGCATCGCCATCGCGAAGAACCGCCGGATCTCGTCCATCAGCTCCGCGCGTGCCGACGCGAAGTCGAATGCGCGCCGGTTTTCCTGCGCGTGCACGCGCCGCCACTCGTCGGCCGCGTGGCGCGCTTCGCGTGCGCGCAGCGCATCGAGCTCCGGCGTGCGCAGCGCGTGATCGGCGATCAGCGTGACGCCTTCGCGGCTCACTTCGAGCACGCCGCCGGCCACCAGAATGCGGCGCCGCTCGCCGCTCGGCGCATCGACGAGCGTGACGACGCCGGGCCGGATGCGCGTGAGCAGCGGCGCGTGGCGCGGATAGATCCCGAGCTCGCCACTTTCGCCGGGGACGACGACGAAATGCGCGTCGCCCGAATACAGCACGTTCTCGACGCTCAGGATGTCGAGCTTCATCGACGTGTCCATCGTCGCCTCCTTCACTCGTTCAAACGGCCGCCGCGCCCGCGACGATCTCGCACAGCTCGGTGGTGATCTGCGCCTGCCGCGTCTTCTGGTAGAGCCGCCGCAGGTCGCGCAGCACGCGGTCCGCGTTGTCGGTCGCGGTCTGCATCGCGAACATGCGCGCGCATTGCTCGCACGCGTCGTTCTCGACGACGGCCTGGTACAGCATCGATTCGACGTAGCGCAGCAGCAGCGTCTCGACCGCCGGCCGCGGCGCCGGTTCGTACAGATAGTCGGACGACACGCTCTCGCTTGCCGGCGCGGCGTCGTCGGGCGTGGCGAGCGGCAGCAGCATGTCGATGCGCGGCTCGTACGCGAGCGGGCTCGTCAGACGGTTGTAAGCGATGTACACCGCGTCGAGTTCGCCGTCGACGAACGCGGTCAGCGGCACGAGCAGCGCGCCGAGCACGGTGTCGAAATGCGGTTGCGCGGCGAGGCCGCCCGAGCGCGCGACGATGGTCGCGCCGTGACGCATCAGCGGCTGCAGCCCGCGCGCGCCGATCACGCTCAACTCGCACGCGATGCCGTCGTGCTCCCATCGTTCCAGCGCATCCAGGCATTGCACCAGCAGCCGCGCGTTCAGCGGCCCGCACAGCCCGCGGTCGGTGCTGACGACGATCAGCCCGACGCGCCGCACCGTTGCGCGTGGCGTCATCAGCGTCGAGCCGTAATCGGGCCGGTCGCGCAGCACGCGTTCGGCGATCGCGCGCACGCGCTCGGCATACGGCCGGAAGTCGCGGGCGCGCCGCTGCGCGCTCGCCATTTTGGTCCGTGCCATCATCTCCATCGCCTTGGTGATCTGGCGCGTGGACGAGGTGCTGGCGATTTTCGAGCGAATTTCGCGGATGTGCATGGTCGGCAAGGAAGGGGATGCGAGGCAGGACGCGCCGCGTATGCAGGCGGGCTGCCATCGGTGCGTCATGGTGCGATTTCATGCTATCGGGACTTCACCTGAAACGATTGATACGGGTCAAACAATCGTCTGCGGATTCGCACCAGAATCGGTTCACGCGTTCCTTCACGAACCTTCACGAGAGGCAGTCATGTCCGACTCCCGGCAGCATCAGAAATACGACGCGCTGATCGCGCGATGCCGTACGGTGCGGCCGGTGACGGTCGCGGTCGTCCATCCGTGCGACGAAGTGTCGTTGCGTGCGGCCGTCGATGCCGCGCAGGCCCGCATCATCACGCCGGTGCTGGTCGGCCCCGCCGCGCGCATCACGGCGCTGGCCGCGACGATCGGCGTCGACGTGTCGGGCTTTCGGCTCGTCGATGCGCCGCACAGTCACGCGGCGGCCGCGTTGGCCGTCGCGCTCGTGCGCGCGGGCGACGCGCAGGCGCTGATGAAGGGCAGCCTGCACACCGACGAGCTGCTCGAAGAAGTCGTGCGGCCCGATACCGGGCTGCGCACGCAGCGGCGGTTGAGCCACGTGTTCATCATGGACGTGCCGACCTACTACAAGCCGCTGTTCATCACCGATGCGGCCGTCAATATCCGGCCGACGCTCGAGCAGAAGGCCGACATCGCGCAGAACGCGATCGATCTCGCGCATGCGCTCGGCATCGCGCAGCCGAAGGTCGCGATCCTGTCGGCGGTCGAGACGGTCAGTTCGAAGCTGCCGTCGACGGTGGATGCGGCCGCGCTGTGCAAGATGGCCGAGCGCGGCCAGATCACCGGCGCGCTGCTCGACGGGCCGCTCGCGCTCGACAACGCGATCAGCCCCGAAGCCGCGCGCCTCAAGCATCTCTCGTCGGCCGTCGCCGGCGACGCCGACATCCTGCTCGCGCCCGATCTCGAAGCCGGCAACATGCTCGCGAAAGAGCTGACGTTCCTCGCCAATGCCGATGCGGCCGGCATCGTGCTCGGCGCGCGCGTGCCGGTGATCCTGACGAGCCGCGCCGACAACGAGCGCACGCGGCTCGCGAGCTGCGCGATCGCGGCGCTGGTCGCGGACGCCGCGCGTGGCGCGGGCGTGCCCGCGGCCGTGGTGTCGCCGGCATCGGCCACGCCGGCCGAGGCGGCGGTGCTGGCGTCGGCGCAAGCCGCATCACGGTGAAGGAGGCGGCGATGCGGCATCCGGTGCTGGTCCTGAACGCAGGCTCGTCGAGCCTGAAATTTTCGGTGTACGACACGCGTGACGACCGGTCGCTCGACGCCGGCGTGCATGGGCAGATCGACAGCCTGCACGTCGCGCCGCGTCTCACCGTGGTCGATGCGCACGGCGTGCTGCTCGCCGATCGCGCGGTCGCACGCCCCGGCCATCATGCGGCGATCGAAGCGCTGCACGCGTGGTTCGCCGATCACGTCGGGCGCGAGGCGGCGTTCGACGGCGTCGGCCACCGCGTCGTGCACGGCGGCCCGTACTTCACCGCGCCGGTGCGGATCGATGCGCGCGTGCTGGAGACGATCGCGTCGCTGGCGCCGCTCGCGCCGCTGCACCAGCCGCATCATGTCGATGCGATTCGCGCGGTCGCCGCGGTCGCGCCCGAGCTGCCGCAGGTCGCCTGTTTCGACACCGCGTTCCATGCGACGATGCCCGCGCTCGAGCGCGAATTTGCGCTGCCGCGCGCGCTCACCGAACAGGGCATCGTGCGCTACGGCTTTCACGGGCTGTCGTACGAATATGTGTCGGGCGTGCTCGCGGAACTCGATCCCGCGTGGCGGCAGCGCCGCACCATCATCGCGCATCTCGGCAACGGCGCGAGCCTGTGCGCGCTCGAGCAGGGCCGCAGCGTCGCGACGACGATGGGCTTCACCGCCGTCGACGGGCTGCCGATGGGCACGCGCACAGGCAGCCTCGACCCCGGCGTGATCCTGTACTTGCTGCGACACGACGGGCGTTCCGTCGATGACGTCGAGCATCTGATCTATGCGGAATCCGGGCTGCTCGGCGTGTCGGGCGTGTCGAGCGACATGCGCACGCTGCTCGCGAGCGATGCGCCTTCGGCCGCGCATGCGGTCGAGCTGTTCGCGTATCGCGTCGCGCGCGAGATGGCCGCGCTGGCCGGCGTGCTCGGCGGCGTCGATACGCTGGTGTTCACCGCGGGCGTCGGCGAGCATGCGCCGCGCGTGCGCGAGCTGATCTGCGCGCGCGCCGCGTGGCTCGGCATCGCCGTCGACGCAAGCGCGAACGCGGCCGGCCGCGCGGTGATCTCGACCGACGCGTCGCGCGTGACGGTTCGCGTGATGCCGACCGACGAGAATTTGATGATCGCGCGTCACACGCGCCGCGTGCTGGACGGCGCGGTATTTTCTCCTTCGACCTCGAGCGCCTCACTATCCCGATGAAATCCACTCACCGACCCGCGACGGCGTCGCTGCCGATCTTCTGGCCGATGGCGGCCGCCGCCACGCTGTTCGAAGCCGGCTCCGAACTCACTGCCCGCAATCTGCGATTCGTCGCGGAGGAGGAGAAGCTGCACTTCGGCCAACGTCCGGCGCTCGCCACGGAGAACCGGCCGCTGCTCGAGCTGCGCACGATGATCTTTCGCGACTACTCGACGGCGCAGCCGCAAGGGCTGCCGACGATCGTCGACGCGCCGTACGCCGGCCACAGCGCGATGATCGCCGATTACCAGCCGGGGCAGAGCCTGATGCAGACGCTGCGCGAGCACGGCGTCACGCGGCTCTACCTGACCGACTGGCGTTCGGCGACCGAGGACATGAAGGATCTCGAGATCGACCAGTACCTTGCCGAACTGAACGTGTGTGTCGACGAGCTGGGCGGGCGCGTGAACCTCGTCGGGCTGTGCCAGGGCGGCTGGATGTCGGCGATGTACGCGGCGCGCTTCCCGCACAAGGTCGCGAGCCTCGTGCTCGCGGGCTCGCCGATCGACACGGACGCGGGCGACGGCCCGATCAAACAGATGGCGCATACCTATCCGCTGTCGTTCTACGAGGAGCTCGTTGCGATGGGCGGCGGCCTGATGCGCGGACGCTTCATGCTGCGCGGCTGGAAGAACATGCATCCCGACCAGCATTATCTGGCCGACCACGTCGATCTCTACGAACATCTCGACGACCCGGATTATCTGCGCAAGCGCGAGATATTCGCGAGCTGGTACGAGAGCCCGATCGACCTGCCGGGCCGCTGGTATCTGCAGGCGATCCAGCAGATCTTCAAGGAAAACCGGCTCGCGCGCGGCACCTTCGTTGCACTGGGCCGCACGCTCGACCTGAAGGACGTGCGCTGTCCCGCATTCCTGCTCGCCGGCGAAACCGACGACATCACGACGCGCGAGCAGGTGTTCGGCGCGCAGCAGTATCTCGGCACGCCGGCGGAGCAGGTGACGAGCCGGCTCGTGCCGGGCGGCCACATCGGGCTGTTCATGGGCTCGCGCACGTTGAAGGACACGTGGCCGGGGATCGCCGCGTGGATCGCGCAGCAGCGTTGATGCAGGCGGTTGGCGCGGCGCGGCCGGCGCGCCCGCCCGCTCATGCGCCGGCCAGTGCCTTCGTCAATTCCGGCGGCGCGTGCGCGACCGTCACCTGCGGCGTGCCATGCCACGCCGCCAGCCGTTGCACGGCCTTCGCGACATCGGCCGCGAGCCCCGTGCCGAATCGCACGCCGGGCTCGACGTGCACGGCCTTCAATTCGAACGTGCCGAGCGCGCGATGCGCTTTCGCGTCGACGCGTCCGATCAGCCGGCCGCGATGCAGCACCGGCAGGCAGAAGTAGCCGTAGCGCCGCTTGTGCGCAGGCGTATAGCACTCGATCGTGTAGTCGAATCCGAACAGCGTCGACGCACGCCGGCGGTCCCACACCACCGGATCGAACGGCGACAGCAGCGTCGTCACCGTCGAGCGCAGCGTGTCCGCCGCGGCGGCCGGCAGCAATGCGTCGAGCGAGCGATGCACGTAGGCGGGCTCCTTCCAGCCGGCCACTTCGACCGGAATCAGCTCGCCCGCGCCCGCGAGCGCGTCGAGTTCGGCACGATACGAGCGGCGCGGCAGCCGGTAGTAATCGGCGACCCAGTCCGCGCGCACGACGCCGAGCGCGCGGCAGGTGTAGTCGAGCAGCGCCGGCAGCACCGCCTCGCGCGGCGGCAGGTCGCGCGCATCGTCCCAGTCGGGCAGCACGCGTTCGCGCACGTCGTAGATCCGCTGGAAATTGCGGCGCTCCGATACCATCAGCTCGCCTAACGTGAACAGCACTTCCAGGTGCTTCTTCTCGGGTTTGCGGTCCCACCAGCCGTTGCCTGTTACGCCATCCTCACGGACGAAATCCGCCGATTTCACCGGGCCTTGCGCGCGGATCCGCGCCAGCAGCGAGTCGATCTCCGCGCGATTCTGCGCGTGCCAGTCGGCCGCGTATTTCCATCCCATTCCGCGCGGGTCGAGCATCTTGTAGCGCATCAGCCCGAACTGCTCGACGGGCAGGAAGCACGCTTCGTGCGACCAGTATTCGAACAGGCGCGCTTCGGCGAGATGCTCGTCGAGCCAACGCGGGTCGAAGTTGCCGACGCGGCTGAACAGCACCAGATACGGGCTGCGCGCGACGACGTGAATGGTGTCGATCTGCAATTGCGCCATGCGGCGGATCGCATTGAGGACGTCGGCCTTCGTGGCCTTGCGGCGCGGCGGGGTCAGCAGGCCCTGCGCGGCGAGATGCAATGCGCGGGCGGCGGCGGGCGAGAGCGTGAGCATCGGGACGGCGGCTGAGGTGGCGGTCGGGCATCACTGTAGCGCGAAAGCGGCGCGCGCGTGCACGCCGCGTGTCTGACAATGCTTGACAGATGCGCGGCGCGAGTTTCCTTATAGTGCTGCCATGACGCGATGAAACAGGCGCGCAACGATTCGGCTTCCGACGCACATATGTCAATGGCACGCAGGAAGCAGATCCGGGATTCTCACCCCCACGAGGAACCCGGAGCCCTGAGCGGACATCCATGCGGCTGTGCACCGGCCCCGTGTGGATGTCCGCTGTTTTTTTTCGTGGTCCGTTACGAACCGAATCTGTTTCTTCTGCCCATCTGGCGCATCATTTCCGCTTGCCGCGCGCGACCTCGTCGCCGGCGCCCGGCGGCAGCCGGCGCGTGATCGGAATCGACGCGAACGAGCACAGCCCGACCACGACGAACGCGGGCCAGAAGTCCGACCACACCATCGTCTGATGCCCCTGCAGCCAGTGTGACAGGTGCAGCACGAGGCCGGCGACCGTCACGCCGAGCCCGAGCGACATCTGCTGGACGACGCTGCCGAGGCTCGTCGCGCGCCCTGCATCGGCCTGCGAAATATCGGCGTAGATCATCGAGTTGAGGCTCGTGAACTGCAGCGCGGGAAAGATTCCGCCCACCAGCACGATGGTCCAGATCGCCCAGGTCGGCATGCCCGGATGGAACACGCCGTATGCGGCGATCGCGAGCCCGGCGAACGCGGCGTTGTAGATCAGCACCGTGCGAAAGCCGAAGCGGCGCAGCGTATGAGTGGCCGTCGAGCGGCTCACCGCGCCGCCGAGCGCCGACGCGCAGGTGATCAGCCCGGAGTGGAACGCGCTCATGCCGAGCCCTTCCTGCAGCGCGAGCGGCAGCAGGAACGGCACCGCGCCGAGGCCGATCCGGAACAGCGAGCCGCCTACCACGCTCGCGTGGTAGGTCGGAATCTTCAGGAAGCTCAGATCGAGCACCGGCCGCGTCTTGCGGCGCGCGTACGGCACGTACAGCGCGAGCATCGCCGCGCCGACCGCGCACATCGCGATCGCGTTGCCGCGCGACGTGAGCGCGCCGTCGATCAGCGTCAGCCCCATCAGCAGCAGCGCGGCGCCGCTCGCCGACAACAGGAACCCGAACCAGTCGAGCGGGCCGGGATCGGGCTCGTGCGTGTTCGCGATGTGCTTGCTCGCCAGATAGATGCCGTAGATGCCGATCGGTACGTTGATGAAGAAGATCATCCGCCAGTGCAGATAGGTCGTGATGAAGCCGCCGACCAGCGGCCCGAGCGTGGGGCCGAACAGCGCGGGAATCGCGAGGTAGTTCATCGCGCGCACGAGCTCGGCGCGCGGCACGGCGCGGAAGATGATGATGCGGCCGACCGGCACCATCATCGCGCCGCCGACGCCCTGCACGAAGCGCGCGAAGGTCAGCAGGCCGAGCGAGTTGGAGGCCGCGCACAACAGCGAGCCGGCGACGAAAATGCCGATCGCGGTGCGGAATACCGAACGTGCGCTGAAGCGGTCGGCGAGCCATCCGCAGATCGGGATGAAGACGCCGAGGCCGACCACGTAGGCCGTGATCGCGATGTTCAGGGTGACGGGACTGTGCCCGAAGTCTCTCGCCATCGCGGGCAGCGCGGTGACGATGATGTTGGCGTCGACGCTTTCCATGAACAACGCACAGGCAACGATGAGCGGTGCTAGAAAGACGGGCGACATGGGCAGGGCGCGCGGTAAAGGCGCCATTATGCCCACATTGTGGTGATCGCGTCACGCAGCCGTGCGCGTGTTCCGCATGTTGCAATAGTCGTTCCTGTTACGGCGTCGCGAAGCAGAGACGACTGCGCCGGCGCCTCGGCTCCCGGCGACGCGCCCCCCCGACTTGCGCGCGTCGCGCGTTTCGTGCGACAGTCCACCCACATCTGCGAAACACCACAATGCGCATCGATCGACGGCCATCGAGACGAGCGCCCGCGCGAACGAGACCCCTGCCGATCCACTGGCCACCGAAAGGAGGGGACACGTCATGACATCGCGTCGTGCCGAATCGATCGCATCACATCCCGGTCTGCATCCGTCCACGCCCGCGCCGCGTCCGCGCTGGGCGGCGGTACTTGCCATCGCTTATCTTGCCGTCGCCGGCTGCGCCGCACAGGCCGACAATGCGAACCACGCGGCGAGCCAGCCCGCGATGCAGACGGCCGCAGCGCCGGCAAGCGCCGCATCGGGCGCGCTGCTGCCGCCGCCGAGCCAGCTGTACGGCGACCTGTTCGTCGCGGTGCAGACCGCGCAGCTCTATCCCGACCAGAAGACGTTCGTCGACGCGACGCCCAATACCGATCCGGCGACGATCGTCCAGTTGTATCAGCAACAGAAATCGCAGCCGGGCTTCTCGCTGAAGGCGTTCGTCGACCAGTACTTCACGGCGCCGCCGCAGGGTGGCGTCACGCCGCCCGCGAACCTGACGCTGCGTCAGCACATCGACTGGCTGTGGCCGCAGCTCACGCGGACCACGACGAGCGTGCCGCCGTACAGTTCGCTGGTTCCGATGCCGAAGCCGTACGTCGTGCCCGGCGGCCGGTTCCGCGAAGGCTACTACTGGGACACCTATTTCACGATGCTCGGGCTGCAGGTGTCGGGGCGCGAGGATCTGGTCGACGACATGCTCGACAACTTCGCGTACCTGATCGACACGGTGGGCCACATCCCGAACGGCAACCGCACGTACTACGCGAGCCGCTCGCAGCCGCCGTTCTTCGCGTACATGGTCACGCTCGCCGCGCGGGCGGAAGGCGACACGGTCTACCAGAAGTATCTGCCGGCGCTGCGCAAGGAGTATGCGTACTGGATGCAGGGCGAAAGCGCGGCGCCGCGCGGCGAGGCCGTGCGCCACGTGGTCGCGATGCCGGACGGCGCGGTGCTCAATCGCTACTGGGATGCGAGCGACACGCCGCGCGACGAGTCGTATCTCGAGGACGTGACGACGGCGAAGGCCGTGCCGAGCCGTCCGGCGAACGACGTGTACCGCGACCTGCGCGCGGGCGCCGAAAGCGGCTGGGACTACAGCTCGCGCTGGTTTGGCGACGGCAGGACGCTCGCGACGATCCGCACGACGTCGATCGTGCCGGTCGACCTGAACAGCCTGATGTTCCATCTCGAGACGACGATCGTGAAGGGCTGCACGGTCGCGCGCGACGTCGGATGCGTGGTCGATTTTTCCGCGCGGGTCGCGCGCCGCGCCGCCGCGATCAACCGCTATCTGTGGAACCGCCGCGGCTATTACGGCGATTACGACTGGCAGTTGCGCAAGCCGCGTGACGGCGTGACGGCCGCTGCGCTGTATCCGCTGTTTGCCGGCGTCGCGTGGCCGGAGCGCGCGAAGGCGACCGCGCGCGAGGTACGCAAGACGCTGTTGCAGCCGGGCGGCCTCGCGACGACGACGCAGAACACCGGCCAGCAGTGGGATGCGCCGAATGGCTGGGCGCCGCTGCAATGGATCGCGATCGAAGGGTTGCGGCGCTACGGCGAACCGGCGCTCGCGAAGGACATCGGCACGCGCTTTCTCGCCGACGTGAAGCACGTGTATGCGACCGAAGGCAAGCTCGTCGAGAAGTACGTGGTGGAGGGCGCCGGCGAGGGCGGCGGTGGTGGCGGGGAATATCCGCTGCAGGACGGCTTTGGGTGGACCAACGGCGTCACGCTGAAACTGCTCGGGTTGTATGGGGAGTAGCGGCGGTTGGCGCTGACGTGTGGCGACTAACGTGCGTTGGTCGAGACCTGATCTCCCGGTCAGCGGGAGATCAGGTCGGGGATTGCTTTGAGGTTGCTTCGTCAAGGGGGCGCGATCGACCCGAAGCGGTCAGTAGGATGTCCCCAAAGCGGTCGTTCGGTGGCGGACAATCGTACCACCCTAGGTAATTGACCGCGACGGACCTTGTCGCCAACGTCAAAGTTTTATTAGACGGGGTACGAAAACGTCGAGATCTGAATAAACGGCTCGATTTGCAATCGAAATCCGTAAGGCGGCGTATGTGTCTGGTCGAATCGCCCTTCGAATACTTTGGCGGTACAGAATTCGATATATGTCCGACCGTCGTCTCGCATGACACGTGCACCTGGACAATCCAACAAGTTGAGCCGAACAAGCGGCTCTGCCCCCGCATTGCCAAGCAAAATCTCAACGTCGCAATTGAGCGGCCATATAGTTAGACTCAAGAAAACGGAGGCTCTCGAAACGAGATACCGATAGGAGATCCCATACTCTTCCTCGACTGGAGGGACTTCAAGTGCTTCAAGGAAATCCAACGGTTCCCACGAGAATGTCGGCATAGAGCTTCCTGTTGTATTGCAGCCGGTCGCCTGTGGCGGACTCTGCGCTAGCGCATCCGCTCTTCATTTGAATTTCGCTCACCTTGGTCGATGTCGTCGATCTAGGCTGCAGCGTCGAGCAACCGCTTTTGGCTGCGGATTCAACCTCGGCAACTCGATATCGCCACTCATATCAAAATACTTCGAACGAACACCAGGCGGGCACAAACTGCTCAAAGACAAAAAAGTCATCGATGTATGTCAGCCCAAGCCGTTCCAATGACTTCGTGCACTCATCGCCCGCATCGCCGCCGAAGAACGGGCCAAGCGACAAGAAACTATCGGATTCGTCAAAATATTCCCGAAAATTGAATTCGACCATGACCGACGATATGTCGACATTCTTGGCTGCTAGCGCAGCCCGCCGGACAACGATTCCGAAATCTCTCGAAACTTTCATCGATATTGACCAAAGGCAAGCGGGTACTGATCATTGTCGGCGATCTAGTCCGTATCGTCGAGTGTCTGAAACTGGCCGCAGTGCGCCCTTCGATTCAGTCATAGTACGACAGTGCGACCAAAGCGGCCCCATGCTCGCGCGTACGTCGCCAGTTCACGAAAGCGCACGCGTCTTGCAAAGACTCGAATAGATCTGGACAGCGCCTTCTGAAACTGATGACAGCGCCAAGCTGTATCGCCAACGTCTCTCCCGGCCTAACATGCAAGCTCGTCATCGCGGCCTCGGGATCATCGAGGTAACTCAAACAGTCAATCAACGCGTCCATGTTGTTGCCATAAAACGCGGGAAAACCAAAGATCTGCGAGAAGACCCGATGGAATGAAGGCCAGTCCGTAATTTTAGTCGTGTCTACGAATACGTTCGTCATCGCGCTATTCCGAATTCCATTTTGCGTCTGACCGGTTCCGATAGATGCTCCATCGTCGGATCGTTGACGATTCTTGCACCGAGTACCAGTGACCGTTCCTGGCCGAACCGAGTCAGCCGATCTGGTTCTGTCTATTTGGTTTAGCCGGCCTTAATACAGCTAACGGCAATCGGCTGCGACCGCCGGGGATCAGCTGCCGCAGCAGTAGCCGAAGCCCAATCCCCAAGCCGACTGCCCGTTCAACCACGCACCGCACTGCCGCGCGAGCGACGGTGAGGTGCGGCACCTCCCACCCAACCCGCCCATCAGAACGTAATCGTAGTGCGCACCCCGATCACCGTTTCATCCCCGATGCGCGCGCCGGCCGCGTTCGGGTTCGGGATCCCGCCGCCCGGCCGGAAGAAGTGCTGCAGGTCGGCCTGCAACTGCCACCACGGCGCGACCTGATACTGGTAGGTCGCCTCGATCACCGTTTCCGCGCGGCGCACCGGGTAGCCGGGCGTCTGATACGTGCCGGTGTCGCCGTCGAGCGCGCGCGCATGCGAGCCGATCTTGGTATAGCCGATCGCGATGCCGGCCGTGTCGTCGTCGCGGCCGCGGAACGGCGCCTTGAGCGTGATGCCCGCATTGGCCGCGAAATCGACGATGTTGCGATCGCCCGGCGCGCCCATCACGCGCGCGAACACGCCGACCGAACGCGGGCTGTCCGGCGCCGGCCGCCAGATCATCTGGTCCGCGCCCGCATAGAAGCCGTAGTTGCCGTGATGCGTGGCCGCAATCCCGTTGCTGGCGGGGTTCGCGAGCGACAGCCCGTCGGTGCCGACGCGCGGATCGTTCGCGTGCTGCGTCTGATACCAGAAGCCGATCTTGTAGGTGCCGGGCAGGCCGGCCGACGGCGGCGCCTTCGGGTCGGACGACGGCGCGTTCAGCGCGTACTGCAGCTCGCCGATCACGAATGCGCCGCTGCGCAGGTTGAAGTTGGTGCCGTGCGCGTTCAGCGTCTGCGCATCGCCGTCGCTGCGGCCGGCCGCGTTGCCGTCGTAGACGCCGATCATTGCGGTCCACGCGTCGGCTGGCTTCACGCGCAAGCGCACGCCGAGCGACGACAGCGGATACGCCGGGCCGCCGGCCGGCAGGTCGGTGGCCGGCAGCACCGGCCAGCCGAACGTCGAGTTGATGAACGTCGCCGCGTACTGGCTGACCATGAACTCCTGGTCGACGCTCTGCTGGCCGATCCGCACGTCCGCCTTGCCGTCGAAAAACGCCTGCTGGTACCACAGCTCCCACAGGCGCGTGGTCGAATTCGCCTCGATGCCGGTCGCCGTCTGCAGCGTCTGCAGATAGCGCGACGTGAGGTTGGTGCCGTGGATCTGCAGCCCCGACACGTTGAACGTGCCGCCCGGCAGCCCGATCGCCTTCTGCGCATCGACGGTGAAGCCGAACTGCGTGAGCCCCTGATAGGCGCCGCCGCGCTGCGTGCCGCCCGCGGCGTTGTACAGGTACTCGCTGGTTTCCTGCAGGTTCAGCGTGACGCCGTGCTCGCCGAGCACGTCGCGCAGGCCGCCGATGTTGCCGAACAGGTTCGACCGTTCCCACAAACCGGTGGGCTCGGCAGCATCGGCGGCCTGCGCGGGGGCAGCGGCGCCGCTCGCGCCGGCAGCCGGTTCCGGCGCGGCGGCGGGCGGCAGTGCCTGCGCGAGCGCCGGAGCGGACGCCAGCGACAGCAGCAAGGTGGCGAACGCCGGCAGGCGTGGCTTGCGAGCAACGGGTTCGAGATGGTTCTTCATGTGATTTCCGTGTGGCGGTCCGATCAGTGAGATTGACGAAGAAGGATTGCAGTGCGGCGCGCGTCGCGAAGCGCGCGCGGCAACGCCCTACGGCAGCCAGCCGGCGACGCGCGAAACCTGCGCGAAGCCGACTCGCGATGCGCTCGCGCAGAGCAGCGCGCCGAGCGCGACGGCCGCGGCCATCGCGGCGAGCAGCGCGCAATCGAGCGCGCGCCACGCGGCACGCAGCTGCACGCGTGCGGCGTCGCGCCGGTGGCGGCGTGCCCGCGCAAGCGGCGAGCGCCTGCGGAGCGCACAGCGCGTGCGTCCTGCCTGCAAGCATCGCTTGAGTCTGAGTGAAAACGATTGAACGACCATGACGCTGCCTCCGGCCGCACCGGCGCATGCCGGACGGCGTGATCGAGCGCGGGCGCGGCACGCGGCCTGCGATCGGCGATTGAAACGTAACGGAGCGTGCGACGGACGTACCGGCAATGCCGGCCGAAGGAAGCGCGCTAACCCGACTGATGCGAGCTAGCGGCGAAAGACGTGAGCCTGGCTGCTATCTCGCGATGGCTTGGCCGGCCTGAACCGGCACCGAACTGCAACTGGAGCTAGTGTCCACGGAGGGGACTCCCGTGATGAATTTGGGGCGGATTGTAGTCGCGACTTTTGCTGCGGTGCAAGCAAAAATCGCATGAAAGCTGCGGTCGCGGCGCGCCGATGCGCGGTGACGAGCCCCTGGCGGCGGCGCGACGCAGCGCGTCAAAGCGTGCCCCGGCGGGCGTTGCACCGTTGTTCGCGCGCATCGGCGCAACGCCGCGCCGCGACGCGCTGAAAGGTTGCGCCGCGTGATGTCGAGCGCAAATCTTTCAGCGTCGGCGGCCGCGAAAATTATTTCGGGAAATGGCGTTTCCAGGGGTTGACTTCACTTTCGGGCGATCCATAGAATCCGGCATCTTCACTCTTGGGGCCGCCGCCTTGGACGCCTGCAGTAGTCGATCTTCGAACGAAATTTCCGCCTGAGCGACCGACGTCCGCGCCTCATCGAAGCCGCCGTTTGTCCGTCAGGCAAACGGTGCGCGCAGCAGTTTCCGCAGTAACTCCCTACGTGCACCCTGATTCGCGCCGGTCGGCGTGATGCGTTCGCGCATCCGCATTCCGGTTTCGCCGCCGCCCGTTGCGCGGCCGCGTTCGCGCATGCGTTTCGCCTGCGCCCGAACGACGGTCCGCGCGCCGCGCGGCGGCCAACCGTGTTCTCCGGAACACCGCACAGGAGCCGCCATGAACGACAGTGACAGTTGTCCCTTATGCCCGTTGCACCCACCGACCCAATTGAACCGGGATCGCAGGGACTTTCCGGCCGACTAGCCTGACGCATCGTTCAGCCCCGGACTGGCCCCGCGCCCACCACGCGGCCCGGCATGCATGCCGCCCGCCAAGGAGCCAGATCATGAACTTCGGCCTTCTGCTGTCGAACCTTCCGCACGTCACGGAATCGCGCCGTCACTACGACGCGATGCTGACGCTCGACGCCCGCCCGCGGGTGTTCTCGCGCTTCATCTCCCGCTTGAAGTCGCTGTTCCACTGAATCGCAGCACCGAGCAAGCCTCGGCATGCGCGCGGCGGCCGCTCCGCGCGCGTATGCCAAGGCCACGCGCTTGGCCAAACACATCTGCCGTACGGAATTCATCATGTCCACGCCATCGAACGTCTCTCCACCGATCGCCGTCGAACGCAGCGCCGTGCTCGACGAAGCCCACCTGGGCGACATCCGCGGCGCGCTCGGCACGATCGCGCATCACGACACCGCCGCGCGCGGCACCTGGTGGGCGCGGCTGCGCACGCTGCTGGCGATCATCGGGCCCGGTCTGATCGTGATGGTCGGCGACAACGATGCCGGCGCGTTCGGCACCTATACGCAGGCCGGCCAGAACTACGGCACGACGCTGCTGTGGACGCTGCTGCTGCTCGTGCCGGTGCTGTACGTGAACCAGGAAATGGTGCTGCGGCTCGGCGCCGTCACGGGCGTGGGCCATGCACGGCTGATCTTCGAGCGCTTCGGCAAGTTCTGGGGTGCGTTCAGCGTGATCGACCTGTTCCTGCTCAACGCGTTGACGATCGTCACGGAGTTCATCGGCATCACGTTCGTGCTCGCATTCTTCGGTCTCCCGAAGGTGGCCGGCGTGTGCGTCGCGGCCGCGCTGACGATGGCCGCGGTGAGTACCGGCGACTTCCGGCGCTTCGAGCGCTTCGCGATCGTGCTGTGCGTGCTGAGCCTGCTGCTCGTGCCGGTGCTCGTGTCGATCCATCCGCCGGTGTCGCAGATGTCGCGCGACTTCTTCATCCCGAACTGGCCCGCGCACGCGAAGCTGTCGGACGTGATGCTGCTCGTGATCGGCATCGTCGGTACGACGGTCGCGCCGTGGCAGCTGTTCTTCCAGCAGAGCTACGTGATCGACAAGCGCATCACGCCGCGCTTCATGAAGTACGAGAAGATCGATCTGTGGATCGGCATCGCGTTCGTGCTGATCGGCGCGGTCGCGATGATCGGCTTCAGCGCCGCGCTGTTCGGCGGCCATCCGGAAGCCGGCAACTTCACCGATGCGGGCGGCATCATCGCCGGCCTCGAGAAATACGCGGGCCGCACGAGCGCGACGCTGTTCGCGGTCGCGCTGCTCGACGCATGCATCATCGGCGCCGCGGCCGTGTCGCTGTCGACCGCGTACGCGATCGGCGACGTGTTCAAGATCCGCCATTCGCTGCATCGCGGCGTGTCCGACGCGAAGGGCTTCTATCTCGTCTACTTCGGGATCGTCGCGGCCGCGGCCGCGCTGGTGCTGATTCCGGGCAGCCCGCTCGGCCTCTTGACCGAAGCGGTGCAGACGCTCGCCGGCGTGCTGCTGCCGAGCGCCACGGTGTTCCTGCTCGTGCTGTGCAACGATCGCCAGGTGCTCGGGCCGTGGGTCAACTCGACGCGGTTGAACGTGTTCACGGGCGCGGTGATCTGGGTGCTCGTGCTGCTGTCGATCATCCTGACCGCCTCGGTGATGTACCCGGACATCAGCGGCGAAGCGATCGTCGACGTGCTGGTGGGCGGCACCGTGCTCGCGATCGCCGGCTATCTCGCGACGGTGCTGATCCGCCGCAACCGGCGCGTCGTCGAGCCTGGCATCGACCGCTCGCTGCGCGACGCGTGGCGCATGCCGCCGCTCGATTCGCTCACGCCGCAGAAGATGACCGTCGCGACGCGCGTGTGGATGGCCGTGCTGCGCGGCTATCTGGTGGTGGCGGTGGGCTTGGTGATCGTCAAGGTCGTGCAGATGACGTTGCTGAAGTAGCGCGGCGCGCGGTGGTCGCGCCACATGCGAACATGCCGGCCCGCGAGGCCGGCATGTTCGTTTACGCAGTAGCATGAGCGGTTGCTTACGCCGCTGCGTTGCCCGCGTCAGATCAACTCGAGCTTCGACGTGAGGTACGTGAGCTGAATCCGGTTCGCGACGCCGAAGCGCTTGCGCAGCTTGCGCAGGTGATAGTCGACGTTGTGCGCGCTGGTGTCGAGGCGCCGGCCGATCTCCTTGTCCGAGGCGCCTTCCGCGATGCCCAGCAACAGTTCCTGCTCGAACGGCGTGAGCCCGTTGATCGCGCGTTCGCGCGACGTCGCGATCAGCTGCGGCGACGCGAACTTGTGCACCGACAGCCCGATCGACAGCGCCTGCTCGATCGTCGTCGGCGCGATCCATTCGCGGGTGCGGCGCGGCGCGGTGAAGCTCATGAACGCATGCAGCCGGGTGCCGGGCACGGCCATCGAATACATGATGCCGCTGCACATCCCGTCGTCCTGCATCGTCTGCAGGAAACCGTCGAGCGCGGCCGACGTCACGCACGGGCCGCCGTCGCGCTCGCGATGCTCGCGGCGCAGCTGTTGCAGATCCCACACGATCGGCATGTTGCACACACGCGCGCCAAGCGTGCGCGGATCGACGTCGTGATGGCTGTGGCGCACGTAGTCGCCGCGGTAGGTGGCCGGCGTGAACGCCTCGTGCAGATAGAGACTCTCGACGCGCTCGCGCGAGAACTCGAGCGCGAAATACGCGAAGGTCGAGAAGCCGGTCAGGTGCAGCAGGCTCGCGACGATCCGGTTGCGCTCGGCCGTGCTTTGCGCCTGCGCGAGCGTATCGGCGACGCCGAGCTTCGGCGCGTTCGGTTGCGCGACCTCGCCGAGCTTGACGTCGTCGCACCAGACGACCTGCACCGGCCGCTCCCTCGACGCGTTCGCGTTCGCGATCGGACGCTGCGACGAACGGGCCATGCTGCCTGGGGCGACCGCTTCTTCATGCAATGCAATATCGGACATGAGCCATCCCTCGGAATCGACGCGCATCGCCGGGCAGTTGCCGTGTCGTACACGGTGAGCGCGGCGTGCGATCGAGCATCGTTATGATTTGCGCCGATCGTCATCCTGACGAAACGCGGGGGCATTGTACAAAAATGCCTGGGTACGCGTAATATGCCGTAATACTAATCGCCGCGAAAGGTTCATGCTCGCGTGCGCATACAGCCGACCAGAAAATCATAAATAAAAGACCAGATCGTGACGGGGCAGGTTCACATATTGGGAAAGGGTGGGCGCCTCATGACACATGCTGACGACGCACCGCGCGTCGAATGGTTTTCGCAAACGGATATCGCGGCCGCTGCCGCTTATTCGACGGAAATTCACGCCGTCGAGCGCGACGTTTTTACCGGCGCGCGCATTCCATCCGGTAAATCGGACACATCTACGCTCGATTTCGCGCAATGCCATGCGCGCTTGAGACAAATCGGATTCAGCACGCTCGGCTACGGCGCATACGAGATGATCGGGCGGCGCATTCTGTGCGCGCATCTGTTGCGCGATCTTGCGCCGCCGACCTTCATGCAGCCGTATATCGAGGGCATGCTGTACGAGAACGATCCGCGCTTCGCGCAGGTTCGGCAAAGCGGTTTTCCGGTCGCGTGGCGGCTCGACGACATCGAAGGCGTCGCGCACGCGAGCGGCGATCGCAAGGTGCTCGCGCTGGCTGGACACCTGCGTGCGCATGCGATGAACAGCGGCGTGATCTTCAGCCTGTCGGCGCCGCGGCTCGATCTGCGCGTCGCGGTGAACCTGACGTCGGAGAGCCACGGCACCGAGTGGATCGACGATCGCGTGATCGGCGGCGCGCTGTCGGTGAGCCTCGCCGTGCATCGCGTCGCGTTGCCGTTCCTCGAGGCGCGCGTCGCGCGCATGCGCGGCTTCGCGCTCGGCGACGAGCAGCAGCAGGTGCTCGAGCGCCTCGTGCACGGGCTGTCCGACCAGGAAATCGCGAGCGCGCTGCGCACCTCGTTGCACAAGGTCGGCCACCACATCCGCTCGCTCGAAAAACTGTTCAACGTGCGCAACCGCGCGCAGCTCGCCTATCTCGCCGGACGTCGTCTGGAGTCCTGAGCCTGAGGTCATGGGAGGCCCGCGCGGCGCCCGCCGCGCGATGGAAGCGGTTCCGGCCGCGCGCCGCGACGGCCGTCATCGGGTTTCGTAGTCCGTTTCGGCGGCCGCCGGAAAACCGCCGGAACGCTACGAGGCGCGCCCGTTTTTGCGCGGTTGCGCGTCGCTACACTCGTCCCATTCAACGGTCCGCACTGCGGGGCATGACGGCCCGCGCCGCGCGACGACAACGACAGGACGACGGCACGATGGCAGAACCCAAGGCGCTTCCCCGCGACTGGCAGCGGATTTTTTCCGCCGGCCGGGGCGTGTCCGGGCAGCGTCTCGGCGCGTCGCCGCGCGCCGATCTGTTTCTCGCCGCGTTCATCGTGTCGGTGGTCGCGCTGTTCATCCTGCCGCTGCCGCAGGCCGCGCTCGACGGGATGATCTCGCTGAACCTCGCCGCCAGCGTCGTGCTGCTGACCGTGTCCACCTACGTGCCGTCCGCCGTCAGTTTTTCGGCGTTTCCGGCGCTGCTGCTGTTCACGACGCTGTTCCGGCTCGCGCTGAACATCGCGTCGTGCAAGCTGATCCTGCTGCATGCGAACGCCGGCCACGTGATCGACGCGTTCGGGCGGCTGGTGGTCGGCAACAACGTCGTGGTCGGCGGCGTGGTGTTCCTCGTGATCGCGGTCGTGCAGTTCATCGTGATCGCGAAGGGCTCCGAACGCGTGGCCGAAGTCGGCGCGCGCTTCTCGCTCGACGCGATGCCGGGCAAGCAGATGAGCATCGACGCCGACCTGCGCGCCGGCATCATCAGCGCCGACGAAGCGCGCGAACGCCGCGAGAAGCTCGAGCAGGAATCGCAGATGCACGGCGCGATGGACGGCGCGATGAAGTTCGTCAAGGGCGACGCGATCGCGGGCCTCGTGATCGCGTTCATCAACATCGTCGCGGGGATCGCTGTCGGCACGCTGATGCACGGAATGGACATCGGCGAGGCGCTGCAACGCTACGCGATCCTGACGGTCGGCGACGGCATGGCGTCGCAGATTCCGTCGCTGCTCGTGTCGATCGCGGCCGGCATCGTGACGACGCGCGTCGCCACGCGCGATGCGCGGCAGCGCCAGCTCGGCGAACAGCTGGGCGAGCAGCTCGGCGCACATCCGCGCGCGCTCCTCATCGCGGCGCTGGTGCTGGCCGGCTTCCTGGTCGTGCCCGGCTTCCCGAAATGGTCGTTCGCGCTCATCGCGCTCGGCCTCGGCGCGTTCGCGGTGGCGCAGCTGAAGCGCAAGACGACGGCGCCGAGCTTCAACCTGATCCACGTCGCCGGCCGCATCGGCGCGGCCGACGACGGGCAGCCGGCGAAGGTGTCGCACGCGGCGGGCGTCACGTCGCTGATCGCGGTGTCGCTGTCGGACGATCTGCGCGCGGCGCTGAACCTCGCGCAGCTGCAGACGGCGCTGTCGAGCGCGAAGGCGCGCGTCGATGCGGACATCGGCACGGTGTTTCCGCGCATCACGTTGAACGACGACGAAGGCGCACCGGCGTCGAGCTACCGGATCTACCTGCAGGACGTGCTGGTCGCGCACGGCGCGCTGAAGCCGGGCTGGCTGCTGTGGGATGGCGTGGCACCGCTGCCGGAGCGCGCGGAACGCCAGCCGGCCGAAGCATTCGGCCCGTTCGCGACCGCGCTGTGGATCAAGCCCGACGGCGCGGCGCCGGACGGCAAGTGGCTGACGAGCGAAGCGGCGCTCGCCGCGCACGTCGAGCAGATCGTGCGCCAGCACGCGGACGAACTGCTCGGAATCCAGGAGACGCAGGCGCTCGTGCATCTGGTGCGCCGCGATCATCCGGAGCTGGTCGGCGAGCTGACGCGGCTCGTGCCGCTGCAGCGCATCACCGAGGTGTTGCGCCGGCTGCTCGCCGAACAGGTGCCGATCCGCAACCTGCGCGTGATTTTCGAAAGCCTCATCACGTGGGCGCCGAACGAGCCCGACGACGTGATCGCGCTGGTCGAGCTGGTGCGCGTCGACCTGCGCCGGATGATCACCGACCGTCATGCGGGCGCAACGCGGCAACTGCGCGTCGTGCTGTTCGAGCAGAACCTGCAGGAGCGCATCGAGAACGCGGTGATGCGCACCAAGCAGGGCAATTTCCTCGCGCTGTCGAGCGCGGTCAAGCAGGACATCGGCGAACAGGTGCGCGCGATCGCCAACACCGCACAGGCTGCACCGGCCGCGCACGGCGCCGCCGCCGGCACGCCGAGGCTCGCGGTGATGGTCGCGCTCGGCGCGCGCCGCTACGTGAAGACGATCCTGCAGCCGGTGCTGCCCGATTTGCCCGTGCTGTCGTATCAGGAGATCGAGGAGGACGTGCAGCTGCACACGGTCGGCTGGGTGAAGAACCCGCCCGACGACGGCACGGTCGGCGCGGGCGCCGGCGTGCGCGCACCGGGAGCCGTGCAATGACCAGCTCGACGATTCTCGATCTGACGCGTCAGGCGCTGATGCTGGTGTTGCTGCTGTCGCTGCCGATCGTCGCGATCGCCACCGTCACGGGCCTCGTCGTCGCGATCCTGCAGGCCGTCACGCAGGTGCAGGACGCCAACATCGGCATCGCGGTGCGGCTGATCGCCGTGATGGTCGCGCTGGTGCTGCTGTCCGGCTGGCTCGGCGGCGAAGTGCTGCGCTTCGCGCAGCAGGCGCTGGAACGCATGTTCGTTTCTTCCACAGGAGTGCTTTGATGCGTCGACGCGTCGCCCCGATCCGGATTCAACCGCGCCGCCTGCAACGCGCCGCATTCGCGATGTGCGCGACCGCGCTGCTCGCCGCGGCGCTGTGCATGACGGTCGCGCAACCGGCGCGCGCGGCGGACCTGCGCTGGCGCAACAAGCCGTTCACGATCGTCGCGAACGGCAAGAAGATCGGCGACTTCATCCGCGAGCTCGCGTCGTCGCAGGGCGTGACGGCCGTGGTCGATCCGAAGGTCGACGGCGTGATCAGCGGCCGCTTCTCCGGCACGCCGCAGCAGACGCTCGACACGATCTGCTCGACCTACGGGCTCACGTGGTACTACGACGGCTCGTTCCTGTACGTCGATCCGGCCGACCAGTCGCAGACGCAGATGATCCCGATCCCGCCGAACGCGGCCGGCGAGATCGGCCGCGCGCTGCAGGCGATGCAGATTCCGGACAAGCGCTACACGCTCGTGATCAACGATCGCGCCAACAGCGTCTACGTGGCCGGCCCGCGCCGCTACGTCGAGCTGGTGCGGCAGGCGGTCGGCTCGGTCGGCGATCCGTCGGCGAACGGCGCGCACGCGGACATCCGCGCGTTCCGGCTGAAGTACGGCTGGGCGTCGGACTTCACGATCAACCGCTCGGGCAAGGAGGTGACGGTGCCGGGCGTCGCGTCGATCCTGCGCCGGCTGTTCGGCCGGGACGGCAGCACGAGCGCGCTGCCGTCGAGCACGCCGCTCGGGCAGGCCGCGCGTCAGGTGAAGCTCGGCTCGGGGCTCACGATCGCGGTGCCGCGGCTCGACTTCCCCGATATTTCCGGCGGCCCGCGGCAGGGCGGCTACGGCGGCTACGGCGGCGCGGACAGCGCCGCGGGCGGCATCTCGCCGTTCTCGGCCGGTGGCGGCGGCGATGCGCTGCCGCAGATCGTCGCCGATCCGGCGATCAACGCGGTGATCGTGCGCGACCTGCCGGAGAACATGTACCGCTACCAGTCGCTGATCGACCAGCTCGACGAGCGGCCGCGCATCGTCGAGATCAACGTGACGATCATCGACATCAACGAGGATTCGCTCGACAGCCTCGGGATCGACTGGCGCCTGCACACGACGCATGGCGACGTGCAGATCGGCAACGGCCAGAATCCGCTGAACGGCAACACGCAGTACAACGGCGCGGGCAACCCGCCGCTCACGTTCGGCATCGGCGCGTCGGAAACCGGCCAGACCGGCACCTTCATGCCGACCGGCATCGCGCTGACGGCGTCGATCGGCGGGTCGCTGCGCAACTACCTGCTCACGCGCGTGAACGCGCTCGCGCAGAAGGGCCAGGCGCAGCTGCGCTCGAAGCCGAAGGTGCTCGCGCTCGACAACACCGAGGCGATCCTCGAGAACCTCACGCAGTTCTACGTGCAGGTGCAGGGCTATCAGGATTCGTCGCTGTACAGCGTGACGACGGGGACGAGCATCAAGGTCACGCCGATGATCGTCGACGAGGCGATCCGCCATGCGGCCGCGGTGTCGGGCACGCCGCAGAGCGTGATGATGTCGATCGACATCCAGGACGGCAACATCGTGCCGGGGCAGGCGGTGTCGAACGTGCCGGTGATCCAGCAGCGCAACATCGTCACCAAGACGATGATCGACGAAGGCAAGAGCCTGCTGATCGCCGGCTTCAACGACGACGAGGTGCGGCTCAACAAGAGCGGCGTGCCGTGGCTGTCGGACATTCCGCTGATCGGCAACCTGTTCAAGTACACCGACAAGTCGGGCAACCACATGGAGCGCTTCTACCTGCTGACGCCGCGCGTGGTGACGAACGCGTCGATGTATGCGCCCGACGGCTCGCCGGTGAATCCGGGCGCGGACGCGCCGGCCGACCCGAACGCGATGTCGATGTATCGGCCGCCCGACAACGACGTCGCGGTGCCGCTCACGCCGCGGCCGCTGCCGGGCACCAAATTCGGTCCGCCTGCGCTGCCGCCGCCGCCCGATGCGGCGTCGCAGCCCGTGGCGGCGACTGCAGGAGCACCTGCCCATGTCGACGACCATCATTGAACCGCACGGCGACGGCCCGTTGCCCGGCGGCGCGGCAGGCGGCGCTGCGGGCGTCGTCGGTGCAGGCGGTGCAGGCGGTGCCGCGGCCGCGCTCGCGTCGCCGTGGAATCTGTGCTTCCTCAGCGGGCCGATGTACGGGCGCACGATGTCGCTCGCGCGCGGCGCGAACTGGGTCGGCACGGCGGCCGATTGCGAGGTGATCCTGCCCGATCGCGAGATCGGCGCGAAGCAGGTGTGCCTGCAGGTCGGCGCGCTCGCGGTGACCGTGCAGAACCACGGTGGCGAAGGCGCGGCGCCGGTGCTGTTCAACGACGCGCCGATCGGCGCGGGACGCCGCTCGATGACGCCGCAGGACGTCGTGACGGTGGGCTCGATCAAGCTCGGCATCGCGCGCCACGCGCAGGCTAGCGTCGCGGTGCCCGACGACGCGGATGCGCCGCACGCCGCGCACGACGCCGCCTGGCTCGCGTGGCTCACGGGCGGGCTGCGCCGGCTCGGCGGCCGACGGCTCGTGATCGTGCTGGCGGCGCTGTGGACCGGCGTGCTGCTCGGCGCGCTCGGCTACGGCTTCGTCGCGTGGTCGGGGCGGCTGCCGTGGCAGCACGAGTCGGTGCTCGCGCGCACGCACCGGTTGCAGCAGCTGCTGCACGCGTATCCGGAGCTGGCCGTCGCGCCGCGCGACGACGGCGTGATCGTGTCGGGCTACGTCGCCGATCCGGCCGCGCGCGAACGCGTCGCGCAAATCGTCGCGGGCGTCGACAACGCGGCGCTCGGCAACATCTACGTGGTCAGCGATCTCGTCGCGACCGCGCAGACTTATTTCAGCGACACGCCGCTGACGGTCGCCTATCTCGGCCGCGGCCGCATCGAGCTGACCGGCGCGGCCCAGCGCGCGCAGATCGAGCCGCGCATCCGCAACTACATGAAGGACGCGCGCCCGGCGCTCGAGGTAGTCGACCACGTGCGCGACGCCGATGCCGGCGCGCCGCGCACGGCGACGACGCTCGGCGGCGTCGCGGGGATTCCGGAGATCACGACCGTGTTCGCTGGCGACGGCGACCAGCGCTACATCGAGACGGTCGACGGCAGCCGCTATTTCGAAGGCGCGCGGTTGAAGGAAGGGCCGACCGTCGTGTCGATCGGCCCCGACGAGGTGGTGTTCGAGCGCAACGGCCAGCGCATCACGATGCCGCTCGGTGGTCCGCAGGCGAGCGCGCCCGAGCGCGTGCCGGCGCCGCCCGTGGCGCCGCTCGCGAGTGGCGCGGCGGCCGGCGTCGCGCAGCCGGTGCCGGGGCCGACGCTGCTGCCGGAAGCGCCAGCGACGCCGCCGACGACGTCCGCCGTCGCCCCGGCCGGCGCAGCAAAGGACGTGGCGAAGGACGCAACGAAGGACGCGGCGCACTAGCGCCGCGACAGGTCATGCGCATCGCGCGAGCGGTGCGCGCATCACGCGACGCGCCGCACGCATGCGGCGTGTCACGTCGCCGGCGCGGCATGGGGCCGCGGCCGGATCGGGAATCGTGGTTCACGTAAAGGAGCGCAGCATGGGTAACTCGACAGGCAGTGTGAGCAATACGGGCGACGTGCAGAAGCAGGCGGACGACCTCACCAAGACGCAGCTGGAACTCACGAAGATCAACTTCCAGGTCCAGCAGTCGACCGCGACGTTCGAAACCAGCAACGCAGTGACCGCGCAGGAAGGGACGGCGAACGCCCAGGTTGCGCAACACCTGAGTTCGGCCGGCCGCGCATGACGGCGGTCGCCGGCCGCGCCGCGCGACGCCGCGTGCACGGGCTGCCCGCGACGGGCGCCCGAGCGGACGCGGGCGCGCGCCGGCCGGCTCGTTTCCGGCTTTGCCGGTCAAGGAGGACACGATCATGTCGGTAACAGGCGTAGGCGCGGCGCCGCCGGGCGCGGCCGCGCTCGCGGGCGCCGCACAGCAGGCGGGCGCGGCGTCCGATCCGGCGCAGGTGCGCCAGTTCGATGCATTGATGCAGCCGGGGGCAGCGGGCGGGTCGTCGCCGTCGGCAGCGGGCGTCGCGATGTCGCGCGCGCCGGCCGATGCGGCGCCGGCCGTGCAGATGACGCCCGCGACGCCCGCGCAGGCGAACCATGCGTCGCTCGTCGAGCGCTTGCGCACGTACGGCAACGATCTCGACACGCGGTACGCGAACATCGACAAGCATCGCGCCGAGATGCTGACGTCGATGGCGGACAACCGCCGCGACCCGCTGATGACGATGGTGCAGGCGATGGACTTCCAGTGGACGGCGACCACCACGATTTCGGAATACCAGTTGAGCCTGTCGGTCGCGCAGGCGGCGAACGGCTTCACGCACACGGTGCTGAAGACGCAGGAGTGACGACGGCCGGCGCGCGGCCCGACGCGGCCGCGGGCCCTGAAGCGGACAAACGATGACGACGATCGATTCGACGCCGCGCACGCACGCGTGGCGCAGCCGGGCGGCGCGCGCGCTGCTCGCGGGGCTGCTCGCGCTGCTCGCGGGCTGCCAGAAGGAGCTGTACTCGGGCCTGTCCGAGCGCGATGCGAACCAGATGGTCGCCGTGCTCGGCGATGCGGGCATCGGCGCGTCGAAGGACAACGACGCGCGCGACACGTCCGATCGCAACGCGTGGCAGGTGAGCGTCGCCGATGGCGACATGCAGTCGGCGCTGACCGTGCTGCAGGCGAACGGGCTGCCGAAGCCGAGCTACGCGAGCCTCGGCGAGCTGTTCCAGAAGCAGGGGCTGGTGTCGACGCCCGCCGAGGAGCGCGTGCGCTATCTGTACGGCGTGTCGCAGGACCTGTCGCGCACGCTGCAGGACATCGAGGGCGTGGTGGTCGCGCGCGTGCAGGTCGTGATTCCGGAGAACGATCCGCTCGCCGACAAGATCAAGCCGTCGTCGGCCGCCGTGTACATCCGCTACCGGCCCGGCGTCGACCTGCGCGCGATGGCGCCGATGGTGAAGGATCTGGTCGCGCACAGCATCGAGGGGCTGCAGTACGACAACGTGTCGCTGTTCCTGCAGCCGGCCGCCGCGCGCGCGACGCGCGTCGACGGGATCGGCAGCGCGGTGTCGGACCTCCTGCGGCTGCGCTCGCCGCTCGGCTGGCTGGTGTTCGCGCTGATCCTGCTGACCGGCGCGGTGATCGCGCTGTCGGCCGCGCGGCGCGGCATGTTCGGCGCGCGGGTCGCCGCGCTGGTCGGCACGCCGCGCGGCGTCGCGGGCGGCAATGCGGCAGGCGCGGGCGCTGCGCAGACGGGCGGCGGCTTGCGCACGCCCGACGGCGCGCGCGACGGCGCATGAGCGAGGTGCACGCCGCGTCGCCGGGCGCCGCGCCCGACGCCGTGCCGCTGCCGTGGCTGCAGCCGCTCGGCGCGCCGCCTGCCGCGCGGCGCGCGGCGTTTCACGCGCTCGTGTGCGAATTCAATCTGCGCCCGGACCGCTATCTGCACGTGACGCGCGTGCCGGCCGCATGGCCTGCGCGCTACCGTTCGCTCGACGCGTTCGGTCCGGCCGGCCGCAGGC
The DNA here is from genome assembly GCF_013822785.1 of Burkholderia sp. MBR-1. Taxonomy (NCBI): domain Bacteria; kingdom Pseudomonadati; phylum Pseudomonadota; class Betaproteobacteria; order Burkholderiales; family Burkholderiaceae; genus Burkholderia; species Burkholderia sp. MBR-1. Next base: position 1,295,282 of record NZ_CP053610.1, on the reverse strand, counting down.
TGCTCGCGCGACATCTGCTCGACGCGCACGGCGTGGCCGGCCGTTACGACTTCGACGTCGCCGATCCGTGTGCGCGGCTCGCGCTGCTGCCGGGCGCGGCGCTCGAGCAGCTCGCGGCGTACGCGGGGCTGCTGCTGCATCGCGGCTGGCTGCGCGACGCGCTGAACGTGCGGCGCATTCGCGCGGAAGTCGCGGCGAAGCTCGGCGGCGACGCGCTGGAGCTGGCGCTCGAGCGCGCGCCGGAGTTCGGCGCGCTCGCCGACACGCTCGAGCCGTGGCGCGCCGATCCGGCCGCGCTGCCGGCGGTGATCCGCGCTCGCGGCGCGCGGCTGCTGGCCGATTTCATCGGCGTGGCCGGCGACGCGGTCGGCGTGCGCGCGCGGCTGAAATTCAACCGCGCGTGCGACGACGAAGCGCCGTACTGGCTCAATCGCGCGCAGCGCGACCAGTTCGGCGAGTTGCTGTTCCTGTTTCTGATTCCCGAGAGGCTTGCGTCATGGGACTGGCTTTTCTGATCACGAGCGACAACCTGCAGCTGCTGTCGGAGCGCAAGGTGCTCAAGGAGCGCGAATACGCGGCGCTGCTCGACGCATCCGCGGTGATCGCGACCGCGCGTGACGAGGCGGCGCGCATCGTCGCCGACGCGCAGCGCGAGTTCGACAGGCGTCAGGCGGCCGGCTACGACGAAGGGATGCGCCGCGCGCAGCGCGAGCATGCGGCGCAGGCCTACACGCAGGCGCTGGCCGCCGCGCGCACGATGGAGTCGATGAAGAACGCGATGGCCGACATCGTCGTGAAGGCCGTGCGCGCGATCGTCGGCGAGATGAGCACGCAGACGCTCTACGAGGCCGCGCTCGCGCGCATCGCGCCGCTCGTGCGCGACGAGGCGTTCCTGATCGTGCGCGTCGCGCCGGGCCGTCAGGACGAGATGCGCGACGCGCTCGACCGTGCGTTCGCCGGCCAGTCGAACCGGCAGCGCATCCGCATCGTCGAGGATGCGCAGCTCGAGCGCCATGCGTGCACGGTCGAGACGCCGTCCGGGCGCATCGACGCGAGCCTGGACCTGCAGATCGATGCGCTGCGCCAGGCGATTCGCCGGGACGTGCCGCGATGAACGCGCCGCTCGACGAACCGCGCCCGTTCGGCGGCGGCAGCAGCGACGACGGCGACGGCGCGCCGTTCGATCGCGGCCGTCTGGTCGGCGATCTCGACGCGGGGCTCGCGTTCTTCTCGCCGGTGTCGGTGCAGGGCCGCGTGAATCACGCGGTCGGGCAGATCCTCAATGCGACCGGCATCCGCGCGCGGCTCGGCGAGATCTGCGAGCTGCGCACGCCGAACCAGCCGACGCTGCTCGCCGAAGTGGTCGGCTTCTCGCGGCAGACCACGCTGCTCACGCCGCTCGGCGACGTGGCCGGCCTGTCGCCGGAAACGACGGTCGTGCCGTCCGGCCGCGAGCACGTGTTCGCGGTCGGCGACGCGCTGTTCGGCCGCGTGCTCGACGGGCTCGGGCGGCCGCTCGACGATCTCGGGCCGGTGACGGGCGCCGCCTGGGTGTCGACCCAGCAGGATCCGCCGAACCCGCTCGCGCGCAAGCTGATCGACACGCCGTTTCCGACCGGCGTGCGCGTGATCGACGGGCTGATCACGCTCGGCGTCGGCCAGCGGGTCGGCATCTTCGCGCCGTCCGGCGTCGGCAAGAGCACGCTGCTCGGGATGATCGCGCGCGGCGCGCAGGCCGACGTGAACGTGATCGCGCTGGTCGGCGAGCGCGGCCGCGAAGTGCGCGAGTTCATCGAGCACAGCCTGTCGCCGGAGGTGCGCGCGCGCTCGATCGTCGTCGTGTCGACGTCCGATCGCCCGGCGATGGAGCGCGTGAAATCGGCGCTCGTCGCGACCGCGATCGCCGAGCACTTCCGCGATGCGGGCAAGCGCGTGCTGCTGCTGGTCGATTCGCTGACGCGCTTCGCGCGCGCGCAGCGCGAGGTCGGCCTCGCGAGCGGCGAGCCGCCGACCCGGCGCAGCTTCCCGCCGTCGACGTTCGCGGTGCTGCCGCGGCTGCTGGAGCGCGCGGGGCAGGGCGCGCGCGGCTCGATCACCGCGCTGTACACGGTGCTGGTCGAGGGCGACGAGGAGTCCGACCCGATCGCCGAGGAGGTGCGCTCGATCCTCGACGGCCACATCGTGCTGTCGCGCAAGATCGCGCTCGCGAACCGCTATCCGGCGATCGACGTGCTCGCGAGCCTGTCGCGCGTGATGCCGCTCGTCGCGAGCCGCGCGCATCAGCAAGCGGCCGCGCGCGTGCGCGAGCTGATCGCGAAGTACCAGGAGATCGAGCTGCTCGTGCAGATCGGCGAGTATCGCGAAGGCAGCGACCGGCTCGGCGATCTCGCGCTGCGCGCGCGCGACGCGATCGGTGCGTTCTGCGCGCAGGCGTCGCACGAGGACGTGCGCTTCGACGCGCTGCTCGCGAAGCTGACGCGGCTCGCGAACGATCATGTCTGAAGCCGACGACCGCATCGTGCTCGCGACGCTCGCGCGGCTCAGGCGCGTGCGCGAGATGCGCAGCCAGATCGCGCGCGTCGCGGCCGCGCGCCAGCAGGGCGTCGCCGCGCAGAGCCGGCGCGCGCTCGACGCCGCGCAGGCGCAGCTCGCGCAGCAGGTCGCCGCGAAGGCGGCGATCCAGGCGCGCCTCGCCGACGACGTGCGCGAGGCGCGCGCGCTGCAGAACGCGGCGGCCGACACGCGCACGTTCGACCGCCATATCGGCGTCGCGAATGCGTCGGTCAGCGAGGCCGCGCACGTGCATCGCGATCACGAGGCGACGCTCGCCGACCTGCAGCGCGCCGCGCGCAAGGCGAAGGCGGCCGAGGACAAGCTCGACAAGGCGGGCGAGAAGGCGCTGCATGCGCGCGCCGCGCGCGTCGAGCGCGAGGCCGACGAAGTCGCCGATGCGCACGCGGTGCGTCGCTTCGCGACGGCCGGCGTGTGGGCCGCGGGCGGCGCGGATGGCCATGCTGCGCGCAGCCAGCCGGAGATGACGGCGGCGTTCGATGCGGAGATGGTCGGGGGCGCGGCGGAGGCGGGGGGGGATGTGGGCGATGTTGGCGATGGAGCCAATGCAGCCGATGCAGCCAGCGCAGACAACGCAGACAACGCAGACAACGCAGACAACGCAGACAACGCAGACAACGCGGGGGATGCCGCAGATACGGCAGATGCGGCAGCTGCCTCCGCCCACCCATCTCCGCACTTCGACGACACGGCACCCGCACCCGCACCCGCGCCCGTGCCCGTGCCCGTGCCCACGGAGCGCCGATGCTAGATCAAGCGGCGAACTTCAACGACATCGCCGGCACGCTGCGTCCGCTGCTTTACGTGATGCCGCGCCTGTTGCCGATCATGCTGATCGTGCCGGTGTTCAACGAGCAGATCGTCACGGGCCTCGTGCGCAACGGGATCGCCGTCGTGATCGCGGCGTTCGTCGCGCCGGCGATCGATCCGGCACAGGTCGCGTCGCTGCCGTTTCTCATGTGGTGCCTGCTCGTCGCGAAGGAGGCGGTGGTCGGCCTGCTGCTCGCGGGCGCGTTCAGCGCGGTGCTGTTCGCGATCCAGGGCGTCGGCTTCCTGATCGACTTCCAGACGGGCAGCGGCAGCGCCGCGTTCTTCGATCCGATGGGCGGCCACGAAGGCGGCCCGACCTCCGGCTTCCTCAACTTCGTCGCGCTCGCGCTGTTCGTCACGGCGGGCGGCCTGCAGGTGCTCGTGCAGCTGTTCGCGCAGTCGTATGCGTGGTGGCCGATCGGCTCGCTCGGCCCCGATCTCCCGTCGATGCTGCAGACCTTCGTCGTGCGGCAGACCGACACGATCTTCGAATGGATGGTGAAGCTCGCCGCGCCGGTGATCATCGTGCTGGTACTGGTCGAGCTCGGCATCGGGCTGGTCGGGCGCGCGGTGCCGCAGCTGAATGTCTTCGTGTTCTCGCAGCCGCTCAAGAGCGCGCTCGCGGTGCTGATGATGGTGCTGTTCCTGCCCGTCGTGTACGCGTCGCTGCATGCGCTGCTGAGCCCCGACAGCGGCTTGATGGCGCTGCTGCGCGCGCTGTTCGCCGCGCACGGCGGCGCGTGACGGCCGGCGCGGCGACGGAGCGACGATGGCCGAAAAGAACCAGCAGCCGACCGCGAAGCGCCTGCGCGAGGCGCGCGAAAAAGGCGACGTGCCGAAGAGCGCGGAGACGGTGTCGTCGGCGTTCTTCGTCGGCGTGTGCGTCGCGCTCGCGGTCGGCCTCGGCACGCTGTTCGCGCGGCTGCAGGCGCTGTTCCGGCTGGTGTTCGACGCGGCCGGCGCGGCCGACCCGGCCGCGCGGCTCGCGGTGCTGGTGGACGGCGCCGCGCGCGACTGGGCGCTGCTGTCCGCGCAGATCGTCGCGGCGGGGCTGCTCGCCGGCCTGCTCGCGGGCTTCGTGCAGGTCGGCGGCGTGATGGCATGGAGCCGCCTCGTGCCGCAGCTGTCGCGGCTCAATCCGGCCGAGGGGCTGAAGAACATGTGGTCGATGCGCAACCTCGTGAACCTCGCGAAGATGCTGCTGAAGACCGTGCTGCTGGTCGCCACGCTCGGCTGGCTGATCGTCGAGTCGCTCGATCCGTCGGTGCAGGCGGGCTTCACGCGGCCGGTGTCGATCCTCGCGCTGATCGTGAAGCTCCTGATGCTGCTGTTCGGCTGGGCAGCGCTGATCTACGTCGTGATGGCGCTGATCGACATCGTGCATCAGCGGCACGAGTTCAACCAGAAGATGAAGATGTCGATCGACGAGGTGCGGCGCGAGCACAAGGAGGACGAAGGCGATCCGCATATCGCGGCGAAGCGCCGGCAGCTCGCGCGCGAAGCGCAGTTCGCGGCGCTGCCGGACCGCATCGGTTACGCGTCGGTGGTCGTCTATTCGCCGCGCGTCGCGGTCGCGCTCTATTACGGCGGGATCGGCTCGCTGCCGTGGGTGCTCGCGCGCGGCGAAGGCGAGGCGGCCGAGCGGATCGTGCGGCTCGCGCGCGACGCGCTGCGCCCGACGCTCGCGAACGTCGGGCTCGCGCATGCGCTGTACGAAACCACGCCGGAGAACGGCACGATCCAGCAGCAGCATTTCCGCGAGGTCGCGCAGTTGCTCAAATGGGCGACCGGCGCGTAGTGGATGCGCGGCTCATGCGAACGAATCCATCATCGAATGCAGGGTCGCATCCCGCGCGCGCAGCACACGCGGTGCGAATCTCCGCGCCCATTTTCGCGCACGGTGCGGCAGCCGCTTGACGCCGTTTTTTTTCGGTAGCAGCACCGTTTCGCGCGGGAATTATTGCTGATTTATTTCTTCGTAAGATGGCTCGACCGTCAACCGGGCGGCGGGCCGCGAAGTCGCGCCGCCGTTGCCGGATCGGGTCAACAGGGGCAGACAAACCAATGTGCGGAATCGACGGCTTTCTGAATAGCGTCGCCTTCGATGAGGAGACAGCGCGCGGCACGCTTGCGCGCATGACGGCGAGCCTCGCGCATCGCGGGCCTGACGGGCAGGGCATGTGGGTCGATCCGGAGGCCGGCATCGCGCTCGGCCACCGGCGGCTCGCGATCGTCGATCTGTCGGTGCAGGGCCGGCAGCCGATGGCCTCCGCGTGCGGCCGTTACGTCCTCGTCTTCAACGGCGAAATCTACAACCATCGCGAACTGCGCGCGGAACTCGAACGCACGGGGCGCGCCCCCGCGTGGCGCGGCCGCTCGGACAGCGAAGTGCTGGTCGCGGCGATCGCCGCGTGGGGCGTCGACGCGACGCTGCGGCGCGCGACCGGCATGTTCGCCTTCGCGCTGTGGAACCGAGCGTCGCGGGTGCTGACCCTCGCGCGCGACCGGATCGGCGAGAAGCCGCTGTACTACGGCCGGATCGGCGACGCGCTGGTGTTCGCGTCCGAGCTCAAGGCGCTGCGCGGCTATCCGGGCTTCGACGGCGCGGTCGATCGCGACGCGCTGTGCCTGTACCTGCGCCAGTCCAGCGTGCCCGCGCCGCATACGATCTATCGCGGCATCAGCAAGCTGCCGCCCGGCACCTTCATCCAGTTCGAGCATGCGCGCGACACGCCGCGCGTGCGCGCGTACTGGACGCTCGAGCAGGCGATCGAGGCCGGCCGCGAGCGGCCGTTCGACGGCAACGCCGACGACGCCGTCGGCCAGCTCGACGCCGTGCTGCGCCAGGCCGTCGCGCGCCAGATGGAGGCCGACGTGCCGCTCGGCGCATTCCTGTCGGGCGGCATCGATTCGTCGGCGATCGTCGCGCTGATGCAGGCGCAGTCGGCCAAGCCGGTCGAGACGTTCACGATCGGCTTTCACGAGGCCGGCTACGACGAGGCCGGCTATGCGAAGGCGGTCGCGCGCCACCTCGGCACGCGCCACACCGAGCTCTACGTGACGGCCGACCATGCGCTCGCCGTCGTGCCGAAGCTGCCGTCGATCTACGACGAGCCGTTCTCCGATGCCTCGCAGATCCCGACCTTTCTCGTGTCCGAGCTGACGCGCCGGCACGTCAAGGTGAGCCTGTCCGGCGACGGCGGCGACGAGCTGTTCGGCGGCTATACGCGCTACTTCCTCACGCCGCGCCTGTGGCGCAAGCTGCATCGCGTGCCGGCCGCGGTGCGCGCGCGGATCGCGGCCGCGCTGCACGCGCTGCGGCCCGACCACGCGGACCAGCTCGCGGCCGTCGCGCAGGGCGCCTGGGGCGGCGTGGACGCGCGCGACGGCGCGTCGCGCATCGGCGACCGGCTGCACAAGCTCGGCCACGTGATGACGGCCGAGAGCCGCATCGGGCTGTACCGGCTGCTGATGTCGTCGGTCCATCATCCCGAGCGCCTCGCGCTCGCCGGCCAGGAGCCGCCGACGCCGCTCGACACGGTGTCCGCGTGGCCCGCGCATCTGAGCTTCGCCGAGCAGGCGATGGCGATCGACACGCTCACGTACCTGCCGACCGACATCCTCGCGAAGGTCGACCGCGCGGCGATGGCCGTCGGCCTCGAGACGCGCATGCCGTTCCTCGATCATCACGTCGTCGAATTCGCGTGGCGGCTGCCGGCCGCGGTGCGGCTGCCGCAGGGGCAGCCGAAGGCGCTGCTGCGCCGGCTGCTCGATCAGTACGTGCCGCGCGCGCTGATCGACCGGCCGAAGCAGGGCTTCTGCGCGCCGGTCGATCATTGGCTGCGCGGCGCGTTGCGCGACTGGGCCGAAGCCTTGCTGGAGCCGTCGCGGTTGCGCGCCGAAGGCTTCTTCGATGCGGCGGCGGTCGAGCGGCTGTGGCGCCAGCATCTGACGGGGCGGATGAACTGGCAGCATCAGCTGTGGACGGTGCTGATGTTCCAGGCGTGGCTCGAGGGACAGCGCGCGGCGTGACGGCCGGGTGAAACGCGATGCGCAACACGCGGAGGCCCGCGAACGGCCCCCGTCCTTGCCGGTTCAGGCCGTTCGAGGCTCACACTCCCACGCCGCTCAACCGATGTTCAGCGGCGTACCGACCGACAACTGGTTCGGATCGCCCGCGACCGACGGATTGAGCTGCAGGATTTCGGTCAGCGCGCGCGCGTCCTGCTGGTCGCGCGTCAACCCTTGCTGATCGGCGCGCGACACGTGCGCGGCATCGAGCAGCGACTGCCGATGCCGGTCGGCGATCACCCACAGCGAATCGCCGGCGACGACGATGTACGGCTGCGCGGCGGCCGGCGTCTGCGGCGTCGTCGGTGTCGTGGGCGGCGCCGCGGGCGCGACGTGCGCGTGCGTGCCCGATGGCGGCAGGGGCGGCACGGCCGGCGCGGAAGGCAGGCCAGGCGCGGAAGGCGCGCTGCCGTGGTGCGTGGTGCCGTTCGACGGCGGCGTGTTGTTGTTGCCGTTGTTACCGCCGTTGCCGCTGCTGCTGCCGCCGCTGACCGCCGTATAAACCCAGTTGCCGACGTAGATCCCGATCGGCGCGAGCAGCAGGATCGTCGGCATCTTGCCGGTGACGCGCTTGGTCAGGTTGGGGAAATGCGTGTCGGCGCGCGCGAGCGCGAGCAGCGTGGCCGAGCTGAGCGACGCGATCGCCGTCGGCAGGTTGGTGTGGATCGTCGCGGCCGCGCCCACGAACGGCGCGATATAGCCGCCGGCGATGCTCGCGAGGTCGGACGCGGTGTCGATGAAGCGCACGAAGCGGCTGCGCCGTTCGATGCTCAGGTGGGTGAACGCGCTGGCCTGCACGAGGCCGGTGTAGGTGAGGCCCAGCACCGCGCCGGTGGTGCCCAGCAGCGGCACCAGCGACGGATCCTGCAGTAGCGTATGCAGCGACATCTCGCCGAGGCTCGCATAACCCGCGATCGCGGCCGTGCGGCCCACCTTGCCGAGGAAGCGGCGCGGATTGCCGTGATGCAGCTGCTGGATCGACGTGCCGGCCAGCACGCCCTGCATCTGCTGGATCATGTCGTTCGCGAGCAGCTTCGTGTATTCGACCGTCTTGTCGGCGGACAGCGCGTTGCGGCCGTGCAGTTCGAGCTGCAGGTTGATCTTCGCGCGGCCTTCGCCGGCCAGCCGCACCAGCGACGCGCGACGTTGCGCCTCGTCCATCCGGTGCGCCGACAACTGGTTGTTGAGCCCGTTGATGAAGCGATCGATCACGTGGTTGAACAGCCGCGGATCGCCGCTTTGCAGCGCGCGCAGCGTGTCCTGATGCAGCGCTTGCACGAGCCGGCCGGTCCGCACGCCGACGAAGGTCGCGTTGGCCGCCTGCTTGTAGTCGGTCGGCGTCAGGCCGATATGGTGGACGGCGATGCCGGCGCCGATCCCGACCAGTCCCGACAGCACGTTCTTCCAGCTGAGCACCGACCACGAGCGTTCCATCTGCTGCAGGCGCAGCGCATTGAGTTCCGCGAAGGCGGCGAGCGGATCGCCCGGCTTCACGTAGTCGGCCGCCTGCGCGCTGATCAGGCGGCTCTCGCTGACCGGCAGCGACGCGTCGACCATCAGCGCCGGCCGTCGGACCACTTCGCGCCACGGTTCGAGCCCCGCCGCGACGGTGCTGCCGTCGACCAGCGTCGTATCCTGCTGCGGCGCGCGCAGCCGGGCGCCGACGTCCTTCAGCCAGGCCTCGTTGAACTTGCGCTCGCGCGACTTCTCGGACGGCGCATGGCTCGGGTCGGCGTGCCACGCGTCGGTCGCGAACTTCGCCGTCGCATAGCGCGCGCGATGCAGCAGGCGCGTCGTGTTGCCTTCGTACAGGCGCTGGCGCAATTCGGCGATCTGCGCGGGCGTGAAGCCCTTTTCGCGGCCGATCCGCTCGATCTCGGCCAGCAGCATCTGGTGCTGGTCGGCCAGCGTGTCGCGGTCGACGCGCTCGAACACGCGCGTCAGCGCGTCCGTGCCGTGCAGCCGCGCGAGCTTGCTGCGCGGTGCGTCTAGGCCGTCGGGCTGCGCGTATTCGTCCACGGCGCGCTCGACGAGCCGCTTCGCCAGCGCAGTCGTCAGCTCCTGGTTCGCGATGAAGTCGGCGCCGTGCGTCGCATACGACAGGCCGACGTGCACCCATTCGAGCGTGGGGCGATCGAGCAGCGAGTCGAGCAGCTCGAGGTGCCCGGCGCCGGGCACCGGCTCCGGCACCGCGTCCCAGCCGTGGAACGTGACCATCACGTGCGGCGCGGGTTCGCCCTCGTGCTCGGCGGCCCACGATTCGAGCAGCGCGCCGAGGCGTGCGTGATGGTGATAGCCGTCGTTGGTGCCCGCGAGGTGCCGGTAGTCGGCGGCCGACACGAGCGCGCGCGCGGGCGCCATCTCGAGGCGCAGCAGGAAGCCGGCCTCCGACGCCGCGTCGAGCCAGCGGTGCAGGTTCTCACGGGTCAGGTCGTCGAGGTGCATGACCTTGCCGTTCTCGCCGGTGATGGTGCCTTCCCAGTAGTCGATCTTCGCCTTGCGCTGGTCGCCGATCGATTTCACGTCGCCGACGAATTCCGGGTCGTGCTTCGCGCCGCGCGTCGCGTTCAGCGTGTGCGGATCGATCGGGATCGTCACGACCGGCATGACGCCGCCGTGGCGACGCGTCTGCGCGACGAATTCGGCCGGATCGTCGGACAGCCGGTACGCACGGCTCATCGGCACGAGGCGGTTGCGCACCGCGTCGCCGGCGCCGAGCACGGCGCGCCGCAGCGCGCGGTCGGTGGCGGCGGCCGTGCTGAGGCCGCGCTGCGCACGCCTGGAGAACGGCACCGGCGCGTAGCGCGCGCCGCCGCCCGACCAGTCGCGCGCCACGTACAACGGCAGGCCGGTGCCGCGCCATGCGGCGGCATCGGCCATCGTCGCGGGCGGCGGCGTCGTGGCCGTCGCGTCGGTCAGCTCGAGCGGCGGCAGGCGCGAATCGCGCTCGTGCTTCGCGAGCGCGTCGATCCGCTCGAGGTGCGCGAACAGGTCGGGCACGTTGCCGTCGCCATACAGGCGCTTCCATTCGACCAGCGTCGTGCTGACGAGCGACGGCTGGTACGGGCGCAGCTTGAGCTCCGGATAGGCCGGCTCGGGCAGCCCCTGGCGCTTCGCGGCCTTGGTCGCGGCCTTGATTTCCTTCTTCAGCGCCTTGCGTGCGCTGCGCGTTTCGCGGGCCGCGTCGCTTGCCCAGTTGCGCAGCGACGCGAAGGTGCTCGGCGACGTGTCCTTCGCGATCCCGTCCAGATACTCGACGCGCCGGTTCAGCGCGGCAAGGCGCGTGCCGCGCGCGTGGTCCGCGAGTTCGGCCGGCGTCAGCTCGGTGAGCAGCAGATGGGTGTCGGCGCCGTAGGGCCCCGCGCCGATCGGCGACGATTCGAGCGGCACGCCGGGCGCGCCCGGATTCTGCCAGTCGTGCCACGTCAGCTTGCCCTTCGCGTCCGGCACCAGCACGCCCTGCGGCGTGTCGAGCTGGTGGGTGAGCGGGTCGCTCGTGTCGTACACGTAGATGTGATGCTTGCCCGCATCGAGCGCGCCGAACTCGGCCGCACTCAGCAGATGCACCGCATTGTGGCCGCTGAAATCCAGCGCCGCGTGCTTGCCCGACGGCAGCAGGTTCCGGTCGAACAGCGGCACGCTCGCCGCCGCCGCCCCGGCAGCAGGCAGCGCGGCGCCCGTGCGGGCGCGGCCGAGCAGCGCCGCGGTGCGGTTGCGCGTCAACAGCGCGACGCGGCGCGGCGCGTTCAGCGTCTTGGTGATGCCGAGCTGGCCGAGGTAGCGCAGCCCGGGCCGCGGCAGCCTGTCCGGCTTGTCGGCCTTCGGCGGCTTCGGCGCATCGAAGCGATTGCCGACCTGTTCGAGCATGGCCGGATCGATGCCGCTGACCACGAACGACACGCCATGCCGGCGCGCCCGCGTGAGCGGCACGCCGTGCGGTTTGCCGTGCGGCCGCACGCGCACCTGCGCGCGGCGCGGATAGGCGTCGCGCAGCGGCCGCTCGCCGATGCGCGTCTGCGCCAGCGGCGCCTTCTCGTGGTAGTTCCACGAACCGCTCGCGGCATCGTAGGTCGCATGGCCGCGCAGCTCGCCCGTCGTGCGGTCGATCGCGTAGATGGTGTCGGTCCGCCCGGCCGCGCCGATCGCCTTGTGCGCGCTGCGATAGTGCTTCGCATCGGCGAGCGCGCCGATCGCATCGACGTAGCGGCTGCTCACGCGGCCGCGCCGCGTGAATTCGACGACCTTGCCGTCGCCCGCGTACTCGATCTTCGCCATCCCGCCGAGCGCCTGCAGCTGCTTGAGCGACACCGGCGACGCATGGAACGCGAAGCCCGCGCGCTCGGCCGCGGCCGGTGCGGGGTCGGCCGCGTCGTGGGCGGGATCGAGCGCGGCCGTGAGCGATTGCTGCTCGTCGGGCGTGAGCTTGCCGCCGACGAACTTCGGTTGCGCGATGGCGCCGTTCGCATCGATCCGTGCGGTCGCGACCACCTCGGGCACCGCCGCGGGCGTGATCTTGCCGGCGCGCGTGATCAGCAGCACGGTATCGGTGCCGGTCTGGCGCACGAGCGCGCGCAGCGACGCCGCATCGGCGCCGTCGACGCGCTTGAGCGTGCGCATCCCGCGCGCGTCGAGCCACGCGCGCGCACGCGTCATCTCGGCGCTGTCGAGCGCGTTGCGGCCCGACCGGGCGCCGCCGCGCCGCCCGCCGCCGCGTCCCGTGGCCGGGGCCGCCAGCGTCAGCGGCGCCGGCTCGCCCGCGAGCTCGGTGCGCGCCTGCTCGCCGTACAGCGCGCGATAGGTCGGCTTGCCGGGCAGCGACGTGCGGATCTCGCCGAACGCGTCGGCGAGCGCATCGAGCGCGGCCGGCTCGCCGCTGGCAAACGCGTGTTCCGCCGCGCGCGCGAGCGTCGCCGGCAGCTGCACGTGCGCGGCGACGTCGGGGCCGCCCGCCGCGAGGATTTCGGCGCGCACGCGATACGCGTTGAGCTGCGCACGCGCTTCGGCGAGCAGCAGGCTTTTCACGTACGCGTCGGGGCTGCTGCGGTCGAGGCCGAGCGTGTCGGTGGCGAGGTCGACGCTGTGCTGCGCTTCATGCGCGAGCGCGAACACCAGCGTGCCGGCGCGGCGTGTGTTGCCGTCGAGCACGATCCTGCGTCGCGCCGCATCGACATACTGACCGCCGCCGGGCGCGCCGAGCTTCACCTTCCAGCCGTCGGCGCGCGCGAGCCGCAGCTGCGCGCGCAGCGTCGGCGAGCGGCGCGCCAGCGCGTGGGCCTGCATCCTCAGCACGATGCCGCGGAAGGTCATGACGACGTGCGCGATCGCGCCGCGGCGCGGCGCATACGCGCCGGCCTCGTCGAACGCGGGATGCGCGAGCTTGATGCGGCCGTGCCTGAGCCCGGAGTGGATCTTCGCGGCGACTTCGTCGATCCGCGCGAGCACGGTGCCGTGCGGATCGCCGTGCGGCAGCACTTCGCCGGGATCGTGCAGCATCACGTCGCCGTTGCGGCCGAACAGCACCTGGAAGTCGTACAGCAGATGGTGGTCCTGCGTGACGCGGCGGATGCGGGCGAGATCCGTCAGGCCGCGGCTCGACACCACGGCCGGCAGGCCGATGTCGAACTCGACGTCGACGCTGCTCAACTGCGCGGACGGCTTCAGCACGACGCCCACGCGGTTCACGACCGAGAACGGCCCGTCGGTGGTGCTGGTCGGCAGCTCGTAGACCTCGCTCAGCGTCTTGAGCCCGCCTTGCTCGAGCTCGACCGCTTCGTACGCATCGGCGAGGCCGTCGATCGAGCCGTCGCGGTAGACGCCGAGCGCCTGGCCGGCGCCGCCGTCGAACACCGTCTTGTACGCGCCCGAGCCGAGCACCGGCCCGAGGTAATCGGCCGGATCGACCGGCCGACCGGGCGCGCCGTCGAGATGGAGCGTGCCGTGCGCGCCGTCGACCGACAGCTCGCCGAGCGACGGCTGGCGATAGCTGGCCGGCACGTAGCGGTTCATTGCCGACAGGTCGGTCGGCATGCCGTCCGCGCCGATCGCGTCGGGATGGACGGTGTAGATCGCGCGCTGCCACAGGTTCGCGAGCTGCGCGGCGCCGCCTTCGTTCGCATGCCGCGCCGCCAGGATCGTCGTGTAGCCGTAATCGGACGGCGGCGCGTTGAGCAGCGTGAACTCGTGCGGACCGACCGGCTGCCCGTCGGGGCCGAGCAGCGTGCCGTCGCGTAGCGTGTCGGCCGGCACGATCGCGATGCGCTGGCCCATGTCGAGCAGCACGCGGCCGTCGCGCAGCAGCGCGAGCGTGTCGACCGGCGGCGCTCCGCTCGCGCCGAACGGCGACGCGTCGCGTTCCGCATGCGCCTGCGACCATGCCGCGCGCTGCGCCTGGATCTCGCGCATCGTCGTCGGCGCGTCGCGCTCGCCATCGCCGTCGTGCGCGGCGCGCGTCTCGGGCGCCGGCATCGCGCGCGCGCGCCGGCCGGGGCCGCGATCGTACGCGTCGCCGTAAAACTCCGTGTAGGTCTTGCCGCGCGCGCCCGACACCGGTGCCTCGGCGAACGCGTCGGCGAGCCGTGCGAGCGCGCCGGCGTCGCCGCGCGCGGCCGGCCATGCGTCGGCTTCCGCCTGCAGCGCGTCGGGCAGCCGCACGTTCGCGGCGATGTCGACGCCGCTCGCCATCCGGATCTCGTAGCGGGCCTCGAATGCGTTGAGCTGCGCGCGCGCCTCGGCTTCGAGCGCCGTGCGCGTGAAGCGGCCGCGGCCGCTGTAGTCGAGGCCGAGCGTGCCCTCGATCGCGTCGACCGCATGCTGCGTTTCATGCGCGAGCACGTAGGTCATCCAGCCGGGGCCGGCCGCTGCGCCGTCGATCGTCACGCGCCGGTGCTTCGTGTCGATCCGGCTGCCGCCGCCGCGCTTGCCGACGCGCACGCGCCAGCCGTTCGCGTCGAGCATGCGCAGTTGCGCCGCGAGCGTGCCGGAGCGCTGCGCGAGCGCGCTGACCTCGGCCGGCAGCGGCGCGCCGCCCACCCGCATGCGCACGCGCGTGATCACCGACGGCTTCTGCACGAACGCATCGTCGGCCAGCGGCGTCGCATCGCGGGCCGGATCGAGCGCCGAATCGAGCGCGTCGACGCCATGCTGCTCGATCCAGCGGTGGATGCCTTTCTCGATCTCGAACAGGCGCGACAGCGACAGCGTGTGCGCCGCGTAGGTGTTCAGGATCGGGCCGGGATCGCAGACCAGAAAATCGCCCGAGCGCGTGAAGATGCCTTGCAGGTCGAAGCCGACCTCGTGTTGCTCGAGCACCTCGCGCGTCTTCAACACGTTCTGGATGGCCGCGCGCGCCACCGCGGGCGGCAGGCGGCCGCTCGCGAATTCGTCGCTGTGGAACACGCCGAGCGGGAGCGACAGCGCGGAGACGCGGTCGCCGAGCGCGCGGAACGGGCCGTCCAGCCGAACGGTGCGGATGCCCCACTGTTCCAGCTGTGCGAGCGCGCGTTGCTCGTCGCGCACGAGCTGCTCGTCGGCGGCGCGCTGCGCTTCGGGCGTCAGCGGTTCCTGCGGTGCGCCGGGCGGCTTCGGGCTGCGGTCGACGGTGGCGAGCGCGGCGTCGTCGCCGAGTGCGAACGCCGTCTTGCGCGCGCCGGCGCCGAGCAGTTCGCCGACGTTGCCGTCGATGTCGATCCGGCTGGCCGGATCGCCGGCCAGATGCACGCCGTCGGCGTCGGCCGCGAGTTCGCCGAGCGCGTGCGGCGCGGCGGGCGCGGGGTCGAAGCGGTGGAACATGCGCGTGTCGTGCACCGTCGCGTCGGCGCCGACCGCATGCTCGGGCGGCGCGTAGACGGCGCGCTGCCACACGTTCGCGAGCCGCGCGGCCGCTTCGTAGCCGCCTTGCCCGGCGGACAGCACGATCGTGTCCGCCTGCCTGAGCGTGGGCCACGGCGCCATCGCGAGCGCGTATTCGTGCGCGCTCACCGGCTTGCCGTCGACGAGCAGCGTGCCGTCGGGCAGCGTGTCCGCATGCAGCACCAGCACGTCGCCGTCGGCGAACGTCGACATGTGGCCGTCGCGGCGCGCCTGCAACGTGGCGGCATCGGGCGCCGGGCGCTCGCCGAACGGCGACTCGAGCACGGCGTGCGCGTAGCTCCACGCGGTGCGCGCGTCGAGCTGCTGCCGGCCGGCCGGCGCGCTGCCGTCCTGGCCGTCGGCGGGCTGCATCCGCGGCGCGGGCATCCGGCGCGGGACGCCGCCGCGGCGCTTCTGGCGCGCCCACACGTCGTCGTAGAACTCGCTATAGGTCTGCGCGTCGCGAGCGGCCACCGGCGCATCGGCGAAGTTTTCGGCGAGCCGCGCGACCGTGCCCGTGTAATCGCTCGTCGGCCCGTGCCAGTCGACGCCTTCGCGCGCGATCGCATCGGGCAGCTGCGCGTGTTCGGCGATGTCGACGCCGGTCGACAGCGCGATCTCGTAGCGCGCCTCGAACGCGTTGATCTGCGCGCGCGCCTCCGCTTCGAGCGCCTTGCGCGTGAAGCGGCTGCGGCTGCCGTAGTCGAGGTCCAGCGCGCCGGCCATCGCCTCGACCGCCTGGCGCGCCTCGCTCGCGAGCGTGTAGGTGATGCTGCCCGGTTCCTGAAGCGCGCCGTCGATCGTCATCACGCGCTTGCGCACATCGATGTGGCTCCCGCCGCCGCGCTTGCCGACCTTCACGCGCCAGCCGCCGTCGCTCAGCATGCGCAGCTGCGTGACGAGCGTCGCCGACTGCGAGGCGAGCGCCAGCACGGTGTCGGGCACCGGCGCACCGCCGAAACGCATCTGCATCCGCGTGAACCAGCCGGGGCCGGACGCGGCCGCTTCGGGCGGCGCGGCTTCGGTGATCTCCGGATGCGCGGCCACCAGGTCGGCATCGTAGGCGAGGGCGACGTCGTGGTGCGACACGGGCCGCGCGGCGCCGCCTGCGCGCTCGCGCGGCGGCGCGGTCTCGCCGTGTGCCGGCGCACGCTCGGGCGCGGCGCTGCGCTCGGACTTGACCAGCACCAGCACGCGGTTCGGCGCGCTGAAGCGGCCGTCGAGCGCCTTCAGCGGCCGCGGCGTCGCGGCGGGGCGCGGCAGCGCCGGCTCGTTCGGCCCGCGCTTGCCGGCGAGCACGATCACCGGCGCGTCGCCTGGCGCGCGGGCGGGCGACGCGTGCGGTGCCGCTTCGGCGTCGCCCGCGAGCGCGACGCCGTCGGGCGCCGGATCGAAACGCAGCGTGCGCGCGTCGGCGCGCAGCTGACCGTCGGCGTCGAGCGCCTCGGGCGTCGCCGCATAGACGGGCTTGTCCCAGCGGTTCGCGAGCTCGGGTGCGAGTTGCGCGTCGTGCTCGCCGGCGATCACGACGATCGGTTCGTCGAGATTCGGCGTGCGCGCGGCGGCGGGCGACGCGCTATGCGGCGCGTCGCCGTCGCGCACGATGTAGAGCGTGCGGCCGCCGACCTCGAGCGGTTCCGCGCTCGGCCCGCGCGGCACCGAGATGCCGGCCGGATCGGCCGTCGCCGCGCGGGCGGCGGGCTTCGCGCCGGTCAGGTCGACGACCCGGACGTCGACACGCGGGCGTGCCGCGGCAGGCGTCGTGCGCGCGCCCGCGCCGGGCGACGCGTCGGCGTCGAGCGGCCGGTAGCGCAGCGCCTGGGCGTCGGCGCTGCGCCGGTCGAGGTTCGCGTCGGTCGCGCGCTCGGCCGCGGCCTCGTCGCGCTGCGCGTCGACGCGCGCGCGTTCCTGGCTCGTGCGCCGCGTGCTGCGCGCGTCGTTCGCGGCGCTGGCCGTCTCGCCTTGCTCGGCCGCTTGCGCGAGGCTGCGCGGCGCCTGTTCGTCGCGGGCGGCCGCGTATTCGTCGCGCGCCTGCTGCAGCGTGCGGTCGAGCAGTTCGAGCGGTGTTCTCGCCACGACCTTCGGCGTCGTGCTCATGCCGCCGCCGTCGCCGAACGACAGCCGCTCGCCGGTGTCGGTCACCGAGTCGATCCGCGTGCCGTTGGTCCAGCTCTTGTCGGAGGCGGAGACGACCGACAGCTTGCCGTCTTCGCCGAGCACGACGAATTTGCCCGCGGGCAACGCGTTGCGCGACGTGCGGTCGAGCACGCGAATCGGCTGGTCTTCGTAGGTCAGGATCTTGTCGCCGACGCGCAGCGTGCCGTCCGGCGACACGGTGACGGCCTCGCCGTCGAGCGTCACGCGCGTGCGGCCGGCCGCGAGCGACGCGTCGTCGCCCTTGTTGAGGATCCGGCCGATCGTCTGACTGTCCACGCTGACGGTCTTGCCGTCCGCACCGCGGATCGGTATCGGCCTGCCGGTGCCCGTGCGCACCGACGTGACCACGCGCTCCTTGAGGCCGCCCGCGGCCATCAGCGCGACGTTCGTCAGCCCCGACTTGAGCTCCTCGCCGGCGGCCTTCTTGTCGCCGGTGACGAAGTAGTCGTAGCCGGCTTCGCCGAACGCCTCGAAGCCGGCGCCCAGACCGGTCACGACCGCGGTGGCCTTCGTGCCGCCGGCGAGCACCGACGCGACTTTCGGCGTGCGCGTGAGCGCCGTCACGGTGCGCGTGAACAGCTTGGCGCCGGCCAGCTTCGCGGCGCCCGCGGCGCCCATCGGCACGAGATTGATGAAGTCCATCCGCGCACCCGCGTCGGTGAACGGATTGATGCTGCGGCCGTGGTCGGCGCGGTTGGCCAGATCGAGCCCGGCGCTCGTCACCGTCGCGCCGATCGCGGTGTACATCATCCCCGCCCCGAGCAGGTTCAGCGGCACGCCGACGACCGCGCCGACGACGGTGCCGTCGAGCAGCGTGCCGAGGCCTTCGAGCGCCATCCCGCCGACCATCATGCCGATGTTCAGGCCGGTGCTGGTCAGCGTGTTCATGAAGCTGTCGAAGCCGCTCTCGTGGTGCGCGGCCTTCGAGACGAGCTGCAGCGTGCCGTCCGCGTTGTGGCCGGTCGCGATGTCGACGGTGCCGTCCTTCGACAGCTCGTTGTTGTCGATGTAGTCGTTGATGTCGTCGTAGGTGCTCGCCGTCTCGTCGACGTACTGCGTGCCGTCCTTGCCGCTGACCTTGAACAGCGCGCTGGTGGTCATGCCGGCATCCTTCGCCGCATACACCATCGGCAGCACGCTGACCTGCGTCGTCGCGCCGCCGCCGACTTTCAGCAGCTGGTCGCGCACGCTGTCGATCGTCGACAGCTTGTCCTTGTTGGTGAAATGCGTCTGCGTGTCGGTCGCGATGGACGTGTTCGACGACGCGTCGCCGCCGACGTCCGGCGCCATGCCGAGCGCGACGCCGATCAGATTGCGCTGCTGCGTGTCGCTCAGCTTGCCGAAGTCGATGGTCGCGCCTTTGCCGGTGCTCGCGCTCGCCGCGTCGAGCAGCGTGTTCGACAACTCGCTGCGGTGTGCCTCGTAGAAATCGTGCTGCGCGCTCTGGTAGTCCTTGTACGCGTCGGAATTCGGATCGGCATAGCGCAGCCGCTCTTCGAGTCCCGCGTCGAACTGGTCCAGCAGCACCTGCTGGTGGGCCGACTCGCTCAGCAACTGCAGCCGCTGCACGGTGTTGTCGGCGTTCTGCGCATCCTTCTTCGCCTGATCGAGCTGGGTCTGGTTCGGGTTCGGCAGCGGCGGCGTATACGCGGGCAGGATGTCGCCGTCGGCGAGCTGCCGGAAGCGCGTCGGCGCCGGATGCGAGGCCTGCCAGTCGTCGTATTGCTGCTGGATCGTCGCGAGCGTCGCGTGCTTCTGCGCTTGCTGGTTGCGCGCTTCGGTGAGCGCCGCGCCGGTCGCACGCTCGTTGACCAGATTCGACAGCCGGTTGTCGGCGGCGCGGATGGCGCCCGCGGTGACGCGCAGGCGTTTCGCGTCGAGCAGCGTCGGGCCGGACGGCGTGGCCGGGTTCGCCGCCGCATCCGCCGGCGCGAACGACAGCGGGCCGTTCAGCAACGGCGACGTGTTCCACAACGGCTGGCTGCCGTTCGGCGCGCCGTTGGCGTTCGGCGCGCCTGCGGCGTTCGTCTTCGGCAACGGCGACGAAAACAGCGGCGCCGCGTTCGCGGGGGTGCCGTTCGCTGAGGTGCCCGTCGTGTTCCACGGCGGCGGCGCGAACAGCTGCGACGGGTTCGCCGTGTTGAACGGCGAGGGACGCGCGGGCGGCTTGACGCTCGCCTCGATCTGCGCGGCCTGGTCGTCGTACTGCTGCGCGAGCGAGGCGCCGTACGCGACCACGAACGCGTCGTGCGCGATGCCGGCCTGCTGCTTCGCGAGCTGCAGCTGCTGGTACGGCTCGCTCGGATCGTCGGACAGGCGAGCGAGCTTGCCGTGGTAGTTCGCCTGCAACGTGTCGGCCTGCTGCTGCGCGGCCAGCATCTGCAGATAGCTGCTGCTGGTGCCCGCCGTGACCTGCGCATGAGCGAGCGCCGTCTTGTCCTTGGCGATCGCGTCGGGCACGATCACCGTCGGCCCTTCCTTGCCGTTGTCGGCATCGGACTGCTGCTGCGCCTGGGCGAGCGTCACGTTGTCGTTTGCCGCCGCGAGTGCGGCATTCGCGTAGTTCGCGTCCTTGGCCGCGGCCGTGACGGTCGTCTGCGCCGCATCCGCGGAATCCGGCGCGTCGGGCATCGACACCTGCAGGTCGAGCGGCTGCAACGCATCGTTGAGCCGGCCGACGCCCGCATCGAGCGCCGCCTTGTAGTCGGGATCGGCGAGGTACGACTGGAATTGCGCGTACGCGAGATTGGAGTTCGCGACGCCCGCGAAAAACTTCGCCGAGCCGGCCGACGCATGCGCCTGCGCCTTCTGCCAGTCGTCATAAAGCCGGATCTGCAGCGGGTTCTTGCAGTCGCTCGCCTGCGGCGCCCAGTTCGGATCGTCCGGGTGATCGGGGAATGCCGCGATCAGCGTCTTGAGCTGCTGGTCGGCCGCGTGCTGCGCGTCGCCGGGGTCCGTCACCTTGCCGGAATCGTCGAGCTTCATCCCGGCCGGCATGTCGGCGTTCGCCTGCTCGCCGTACAGGATCATGTAGCCGGCGTCGGTCGTCACGTTCAGCTCGCGCTGCGCGTCGTCGGCGGCCGCGCGCGCCTTCGCATAGTCGGCCTGCGCGCTCTTGCGCTCGGCGGGCGTCGACTCCGGGTCGCGGTTCGCCAGGTGCAGCACGTTCTGCGCGCCTTGCAGCGCCTGCGACGCGTTGTCGTACTTGGTCTGCGCGCCCTGGATCGCCTTCTGCACGGCGGTCGTCTTGTCGTTCTCCACCGTGATGTCGGGCGGCGGCGCCGTGTACTGCGCGGCCATGCTCTGGATCAGCGACGTGGCCGACTGGATTTCCGCGTTGGTCGGCTTGGCCGGGTCGGTGGCCAGCGACGCGGTGACGGGGATCGGCGGCGTCACGGTCGGATTCGCGGGGCCGGCTGCCGGATCGTCCTGCTTCGGCGGCGGGGGCGGCGGCGCGACGACCGGATTCAGCGTTTCCGACAGGAAGCGCTGCCAGTTGACACCCAGTCCCAGCCCGTCGATCGACAGCATGCTCGTCTCCGTTGAGCCGCGCGATGCGCGGCGCGCACGGCGCGCCACACGCCGCGCCGCGATCGTTCGAGTGTACGGACGCGCATCGCGGCGGGCGCACGGCTGTTTCGTAGCGCGGCGAGGCGCGCGGCGCGACGGCGCCGCACGCGCTACGAGAGCGGCGCGGGCTGCGGCGGTGCGGCGCGGCAGCGTCGTTCGACCCCTGAAAACGGCCCGCATCCGGCGATGCGCCGACGCGCGCTCAGCCCGTCACTGGTCGAGGCACCGCACGCACAGCCGCTTCGCCTGGCTGGCCGGCAAGCCGCGACACATCATCACGACGGGGCGCGCATGGCACGACGGCGCGTCCGCGGCGGCGGCCGCCGAGGGCAGCCGTCGCGCGCGCTCGGGCGGCGTGGTCGCGACCGCGTCCATGCGCCGCTGCCGCGCCGGCGGCGGCACGTCGCGCACGACCGGGATCGGCTCGACGCCGCCCTCGCGCGCATTGCGCTGTGCGCTGGCGACGACGCGGCTCACGTAGCCGCTCGAGAAGCCGGTCGTGAAGTTGCCGCTGTAGTAGCAGGACAGCGCCGCGCGCAACGCGGCCTGCGGCGAGCGGCCGGTGTTCGACGAGCGCGCGAAGCACTCGGTCAGGATCGCGCCGCCCGCGCGCAGGTTGCGGCACGGTTCGAACATCGTCGCGTCGTCGAGCCCGTACTTCGCGAAGTTGCGCTCGTTCACCTGCGCGAGCCCGACGCTGTAGCTGAAGCCGCGCGCGGCCAGCTCGCTCGCGGTCGCGCGCGCCTCGTCGAGCGACGCCGGCTGGCGCGTCAGATGGCCGCCGACCACGCCGATCGCATACGGATTGAAGCCGGATTCGGTCCGCACCAGCGCGGCGAGCGTATCGGGATCGACGTTCGGCGCGCACGCGCGCGCAAGTTGCGTGAAGGCCGCGGCGCTGCCTGCCGCGCGCGCGTCGCGCACGTTCAGGCCCGAGCACGCGAGCATCAGCGCGGCCAGCGCGTACAGGCCCGCGGCGACGCAGCGCAGCGCGCGCGCGTTCATCCCGCCCCCGCCACGCGGTACGACAGCACGAGCCCGTGCACGAGCAGCGACCAGCCGTCGAGCGCGACGAACAGCAGCAGCTTGAACGGCACCGAGATCGTCGTCGGCGAGATCATCTGCATCCCGAGCGCGAGCAGGATGTTCGCGACCAGCAGGTCGACGACGATGAACACGATATAGATCACGAAGCCGATCTGGAACGCCTTGGTCAGCTCGGCGAGCGTGAAGCTCGGCACCAGCACGAGCAGGTCGTCGTCCTTGATGCCGTCGGCGCGGTTCTTCGGCCACACCGACGTCGCGGTGCGCACGAAGAATTCACGGTCGCGCTGGCGCGTGTGCGAGACCAGGAAATCCTTGATCGGCGGCAGCGCGGCGTCGGCGAGCACGCCGATGTTCGCGGTCGACAACTGCCCCGCCGCGTCGAAGTGGCGCGCCTGCAGCGCGTCGCGGATCGACATCCCGACCGGCGCCATGATGAACAGCGACAGGATCAGCGCGATGCCGTTCAGCACGAGGTTCGGCGGCACCTGCTGGATGCCGAGCGCGGAGCGCAGCAGGCCGAGCACGACCACGAGCTTCGTGTAGCTCGTCACCATCAGCGCGGCGAACGGTGCGATGCCGAGCGCGGCGATCACCGCGATCAGCGCGACCGGATTCGGCAGATTGCCCATCGCTCAACGCTCGCGCGGGGCCGGCTGCGTCAGCGTGACGACGCGCACGCCGAGTTTCTGGCCGACCGCGATCAGATGCCCGGTGCCGATCAGCATGCCGTTCGCGACCAGATGGATCACGCTCTGGTTGATCCCTTGCTGCAGCTCGATCACCGCGCCCGGCTGCAGCGCGCCCAGTTCGCCGAGCGGGATCGACGTCGGCGGCAGCTCGAAGCGCAGGTCGACCGCGAGGCCGTCGAGCGAGCGCGGTGCGTCGTCCGGCGGCGCATCGTGTGCGGTCGCGGGCGGGGTGTCGGTGCGGGTCGGTTCCAAAGGCATCTCCCTGATTCGTTCGACGGTCAGCCGGGTGCCGGACGGCCGTCCGATGATCTCCCACGCCGGCGTGGCCGGCACGCGCGCGACGCACAGCAGGTTCTGCTCGTGCGCGCGCCAGCGTTCGATCGCGATGATGTCGCCGCCGACGACGTCGGCCAACTCGGCCGTCGTCAGTTCGGTGCGGCCGATCTCGAACACGAGCGGCACCGGCAGGCTCGCATAGGCCGCGTGCGGGGCCGGCCGCGCGGGCGCCGGTTGCGCGAAGAACACCGCGAGCGCGTCGGGCGCGTCGAACAGCAGCGCGCCGTGGCAGCGCCATGCGCCGTCGGCGCGGCGCAGCTCGAAGCGCAGCGCGGCCGGTGCGGTGCGCCATGCGGGCACGCTCGCGGGCGGCGGCAGCAATTCGACGCGCTGCCGCGTCGCGGCCTGTAGCACGGCCGCGAGCGGCGCCGCGAGATCGGCCAGCAACGCCGCTCGGATCACGGCCGGCACGGCCGGGTCGGCGGCATCGCCGAGCCATTCGGTTTCGGCGAGCGGGTCGAGCCACAGCGTGCCCGTGGCCGGGCCGACGACGAACCGGTATGCATGGGCATCGGCAACCGGCTCGGCGGCGACGCGCCAGCGCACCTCGTACGCGTGCTCGCCGAGCGTGACCGGCACGGCGGCCGGCGCGCCGTATGCATGCGACAGCCCGCGCGCGGCGGCCGCGGACAGACGCGGCAGATACGGCGACGCGTCGAGCGGGACCGCGACCGCGACCGGCGCGGGCGGCACGGCGGCGGCGGTCTGCGCGGCGGCCGGAGCGGCGGCGGGCGCTTGGTTCGCGGCGTCGCCGGTGTCGGCATTCGTCAAAGGCAGCGCAGGCACGGCGGGATCGGGGCGGATTCGGCGATGGTCGACGGGTTGTGGTGGCCGGCGGCGCGGGGGGCGCGCGGCTGCTGCGTCGATTGTAGGGACGGTGCCGGCCGCGTGCGGCGCCGGAATCCGTAGTCGCAGACGGCACGCGGCGCGGCTCGTGGTGGCGAGCTACGAAGCGTGTCGGGGGTGTGGGGGCGGGTGAGGGGGAAGGTGGGTGGGCTTGGGGCGTGGGGTTGGGGTGGCGCAGGGCGGTGTCGCGAGGACGCGGCGCGGTGTGGGGCTCGGGTTGGCGCTTGGGTTGCCGTGGCAGGGCTTGGCTCGTCTCGACCGGGCTCGGCTCGATGCGGCTCGACATGGCATGGCTCGGCCTCGCCTCTGCTCAACGCGCCCGATGTACCGCGCCCCACCCAACCAGAAAACCGGCCGGCGCGCCTCGGGGCGCCGGCGCGGCCGCGGGTCACGCGTAGTCGGCGGTCACCATCGGCTGCGGCGCGGCGCGCAGGATCGGCGCGGCATCGTGGCGCTCGACGTGCGTCATCGCCGCGCCGAACAGCACGAGCCGATAGCCGACCGCATAGATCGGGATGATCCGCAGGTTCTTGTCGTGATCGAGCTGCAGCTTCGAACGGATCCGCGAGATGTGCGTGTCGAGCGTGCGCGACGACACGCCGAGCTCCCGGCCCCAGACCGCTTCCTGGATCGCTTGCCGCGGAACGATCTTGTTCATGTTGTCGAGCAGGAACTCGACGACGTCGAATTCTCGCGGCGTGACGTCGACGACCTTGTCGTCGATTTCGATCGTCCGGCGCACGAAGTTGATTTTTATGTTGTCGATGTACAGGTATTTGCAATCCATGGTGGCCCTCGCATGTCCGTAAAGGAGTGTTGCGAGTCATGTACTGCAACTTCCGGGCCAGTGATGGAGCCGCCCCAGCCGTGCGGCGGGTCCCGGCGCCCGCAATCGCGCGCCGGTGTTGAATCTAAAAGAATTTTTAACGGTGCCGCAGCCGCGTGCCGCGGCGCCGGCCCGACCGATATTGAAGAATTGTTACGTAGCATCGCGCGGGAACGTTACGGGCGTTACGTGCGTTACGCGCGGCGTTACGGCGCAATGACGCGCAGCACGATGCGGGCGCGGCGGGGCGCCGCGCGGCACCGACGCACCGACGCACCGACGCACCGGGCAGCAACGCCACACCGCGCCGCCCGATGCGTCACACGCCCGTCAAGCCTTCGCGCCGCCGCCCGAATCGAACGGCAGCACGTAGTGCCGCTTGCCGGTCGCCGCGAAGATCGCGTTGGCCACGGCCGGCCCGACCGGCGCGACACCGGGCTCGCCGACGCCGGTCGGCGCCTGCGCGGACGGCACGATGTGCACCTCGACCTTCGGCATCTCGGCCATCCGCAGCACGTGGTAGCCGTCGAAGTTGCGCTGCTCGACGCGGCCGTCCTTCAGCGTGATCGCGCTGTGCAGCGCCGCGCCGAGCCCGAAGCCGATGCCGCCTTCCATCTGCGCGGCGACGATGTCGGGGTTGATCGCGATCCCGCAGTCGACCGCGCACACGATGCGCTCGACCTTCACGTTGCCGTCCGCGTCCACCGACACCTCGGCCACCTGCGCGACATAGCTCTTGAACGCCTCGGCCACCGCGATCCCGCGCCCGCGGCCCTTCGGCAGCGGCTGCGCCGGATCCCAGCCGGCCTTCTGCGCGGCCAGCTCGAGCACGGCGCGCATGCGCGGCTCCTTCGCGAGCAGGTCGCGGCGGAACAGGTACGGGTCCTTGCCGGCCGCGTGCGCGGCTTCGTCGATGAACGCCTCGACCGCATACGCGGTGTGCGAGCTGCCGACCACGCGCCACCACAGCACCGGCAGGCCGACCTTGGTCGTGGTGAGTTCGACCGACACGTTCGGCACCGCGTACGGCAGGTTCGCCGCGCCCTCGACCGACGTCGCGTCGATGCCGTTCTTCACCATGAACGCGGCGAACGGCGTGCCGGCGAGGATCGACTGGCCGACGATGCGGTGCCGCCAGCCGACCAGCCGGCCATCGGCGGTGAGCCCCGCATCGAGCTTGTGGAAGTACATCGGGCGGTAGAAGCCGCCCTGGATGTCGTCCTCGCGCGTCCACTGCAGCTTGACCGGCGTGCCGTCCGCGCCGAGCGCCTTCGCGATCGACACGGCCTCGACCACGTAGTCGGACCACGCGTTCGCGCGCCGGCCGAAGCTGCCGCCCGCATACAGCGTGTGGATGCGCACCTGCTCGGGCTCGAGCCCCGCGACCTTCGCGGCGTTGCCCTGGTCGATCGTCTGGAACTGGTCGCCGGCCCAGATCTCGCAGCCGTCGGCCGTCAGCTTGACGACCGCATCAAGCGGCTCCATCGGCGCGTGCGCGAGATACGGGAATTCGTAGGTCGCGCTGAGCTTGCGCGCGGCGCCGGCGATCGCCGCGTCGGCATCGCCGTCCTTGCGCGCCGACACGCCCGGTTTCGCGGCGAGCTGGCGGTATTCGCGCATGATCTCGTCGGAGCCGCGCTTTTCGGCGTGCGTTTCGTCCCAGTCGATTTTCAGTGCGTCGCGGCCCTGTTTCGCGGCCCAGAAGCCGGTCGCGACGACGGCGACGCCATTCGGCACCTGCACGACGGCCACGACGCCCGGCACCGCCTTCGCGGCCGTCGCATCGAACGACTTGACGGTCGCGCCGAAGCGCGGCGGCCGCTGCAGCAGCGCGACGCGCATGCCGGGGAAGGTCGTGTCGAGCGTGAATTGCGCGGTGCCGTTCGACTTCGCCGACGCGTCGACGCGCGGGATGCGATGGCCGATCAGCTTGAAATCGGCCGGCTGCTTCAGCGTGACGTGGTCGGGCACCGGCAGTTTCGCCGCATCGGCGACGAGCGTGCCGTAAGCGGCCGTCCTGCCGCTCTTCGCGTGCGTGACCACGCCGCCCGCGGTGCTCAGCTCGCCGGCCGGCACCTGCCAGCGCGCGGCCGCGGCCGACACGAGCATCGCGCGCGCCTTGCCGCCGGCTTCGCGCAGCTGCTGCCACGAGTTCGCCATCGCCGAGCTGCCGCCCGTGCCCTGTATCGTGCCGAACGCGAGGTTCGCGTAGCGCTTGGCGTCGGCCGGCGCGCTTTCGACGCGCAGGCTCGACCAGTCGGCGTCGAGCTCCTCCGCGACGATCGTCGCGATGCCCGTGTACGCGCCCTGGCCCATTTCGACGTGCTTGGCAATTACCGTGACCGCGCCGTCGGGCGTGATGCGCAGGAACGCGTTCGGCGCGAAGTCGGCGGCGGGCGGCGTCGCGGCGAGCGCGCGGCGGCCGAGGCCGGCCCATTCGAAGCCGATCGTCAGGCTGACGGCGGCTGCGGCGCCCGCGGTTTTCAGGAAGGTGCGGCGCGACGCGCGCACCGAACCGGCGTTGTCGAGTTCGATCGTCATGGTCACGCTCCCAGCGTCGCGGCCGCGTCGTGGATCGCGGCCCGGATGCGGGCGTAGGTCGCACAGCGGCACAGGTTGCCGTTCATCGCGGCGTCGATGTCCGCGTCGGTCGGCTTCGGGTTCTGTTCGAGCAGCGCGGTCGCGGACATGATTTGGCCGGACTGGCAATAGCCGCACTGCGGCACCTGCAGTTTCACCCAGGCGGCCTGTACGGCCTGCGCGGGCTTGCTCTGCAGGCCTTCGATCGTCGTCACCTGTTTGCCCGCGATGCCGGCCAGCGGCAGCACGCACGAGCGCACGGCCTGGCCTTCGAGATGGATCGTGCATGCGCCGCACTGCGCCATGCCGCAGCCGAACTTCGTGCCGGTCAGCCCCGCATGCTCGCGGATCGCCCAGAGGACGGGCATCGACGGATCGGCGTCGAGCGTGACGCTCTTGCCGTTGAGGACAAACGTGGTGGGCATTTTTTTGTCTCCGTGGGGAAAACCCGGCATGCGCCGGATCAGGTGGGAGTGTGCGCGAACGGCCCGTCGTTACGGCTATCCGATCCTGCAAATTTATTGAACAATCCTGCAAATCCCGGGCACGGCGGCGCGCGTTTCGCTATGCTCGCGCGATCCGCAAAACGACCCGAGGAACCGCCATGGACATGACCGATATCGCGGCATCGCGCGAATCCGGGCGGCGCGAGCTGGCGTCGCTGATCGGCCGCTTCGCGCCGGCGGACGGCTCGCACGCGACGGCCGTGCCGGCGCTGATGCTGCACCGCCATACGCGTGCGGTCGATCTCGGCTGCGGCGTGTCGCGCGCCGCGCTCGTGATCGCCGCGCAGGGCGCGAAGCGCGTGGTGGTCGCCGGGCAGGCCTACGAATACGACGCGCAGCACTGCCTGATTACGTCGATCGACTTGCCGATCCTGTCGCGCGTCACGCAGGCGTCGCCCGACGTTCCTTATCTTTGCCTGTCGCTGACGCTCGACCTGCAGCGCATCGTCGAACTCGCTGCCGAGATGCGTCTGCCCGAGCCGGAGGCCGGCCCCGAAGGCGAAGGCATCGCTGTCGCCGAGCTGACGCCGCCGCTGCTCGACGCCGCGCTGCGCCTGTTGCGGCTGCTCGATACGCCGGCCGACATCCCGGTGATCGCGCCGCTGATCGAAAAGGAACTGCTGTACCGGTTGATGACGAGCGGGCAGGGCGCGCGCCTGCGTCACATGGCCGTCGCCGGCAGCCACACGCACCGGATCGCGCGCGCGATCGAATGGATTCGCGACCACTACGCGGAACCGATGCGTGTCGAGACGCTCGCGCAGGCCGTCAACATGAGCGTGTCGTCGCTTCATCATCACTTCAAACACGTGACCACGCTCAGCCCGCTGCAGTATCAGAAGCAGTTGCGCCTGCACGAGGCGCGGCGGTTGCTGCTGCGCCTGGGCGGCGACGTGGCGTCGGTGGCCGCGACGGTCGGCTACGAGAGCGCGTCGCAGTTCAGCCGCGAATACAGCAGGCTGTTCGGCGCGCCGCCGATGCGCGACGTGGGTCATTTGCGCAGGAAGGAATTGCTCGGTACGTAGTCGGCGCTGCGGGCAGGTCGTCGGCCGATGAGGAGCGACGCGGGCCGTGCGGGCGGCGATGCTCCGTGCACGGCGAACCGCACGGTGCTGCAACCGGCATGCCAGCGGCGCGCGCGTCATATGCGGCGCGGTATCGGGTCGTGCCGCGGCGCGGCCGGCGCGCCGCTGTTCCACCCGTGTATCCCGCGCCGCGCCGCACGCATTCGGCGCTCGCGGCGTCGCCGCGTATCGACGCGCCGAAAATGCGAGAAACGCCATACCACGATGATTTTTTCGCGCCGAAACGACGCTTGCGCGCGCCGCTTCGCGCGCGGGAAAGCGGCGTCGACGTCGTTTCCGAGTTGTTTCTCCGGTGTATCGCGCGCCATGCGGACTCGCGTGACGCCCGCACGATACGCACATCGAAATGCAATGCGCCGGCGATCATTACCGGACGATGAAATGAATGTGCAACGTAATAAAACGCCCGATGTGCTGGCGGATACGCGCGAATGCCCGGCGTTTTTCATCGAATATGCGGGCCGGTAGAAAGCGGTGCGGCCCGTGCCGGTTTTGCGATTCGTCGCTCTGCGGCATTAACCACCGATGCGCGAGCGAGTCGGGATTTTCGCGGATGAATCAATCGCATTTTCGGGTAATCGGTTTGCCGTTGCATGCTTCGTGCAATCGGTCCCGTGCCGTATGCGCGCACGCTTTGCGCGAAGGCGCGCGACGCGCGAGCGACCCGTTCGCAACTTGCCGCAAGCCCGCGAAAGCCCGGTGGCAGGCCGTTTTCGGGCGTTGACGTGTCCATTGTTCCGAACCGGCAGCGCGCGATTCTCAACTCTGAAACAGACGTTCGGTAGCACACACATGCGGCGCCGCGCACCGCGTCGCGCGGCCTTCGGTGGGATTGCTTCTCGTCAGTCGATGATCGCCGCAGGCGGCCACCTGTTGCCGCGATACATTCCTGAAACGAAAACCGCATGTTTCCGCGCTGCCCGCGCGCCGTGCCACCCGCAATCGTCGGCGCAATCGTGCGTGGCATGCCGCTTGCGGTATTGACCGCACCGGCGGGCAGTCGACCTGATGCAGTGAAGATTGGGGGGGCGGCAGTCTCGTCAATAAGCAGTCGGGGAACAGCGATGAAGACCACAAGCAACAGCTTGATCCGCGCATTCTCAGCGCAACGATGGGGTAACCGTACGACTCGCGGCGCAGTGCCGGCGTCGCGAGTGCGTCGTTGCCGGCGTTCCGGTATCCGCGCATTGCGCGTGCTGGAGCAGCTGTCGTTTCGCGCCACCACTGATCGACAGCGGCGCTCTCGTCGACTCACTTCACCCTGATGGACCAGCAGTTCGTATCGGGCCGCTCGATGCCGATGCGCGCGTGCACGTCCATCGACATTTCGATCGCATCGCGGCAATAGCGGCGCGACCCGGACTGTACCGAAAACCCGCGAGCCGGATTATCCGCATGATCGGCGACCGGTAACTCACGAACAACGTTGCTGCGTGACGGTCAGGCGCGCGTGCACGGTTGCGCATTGTTGTCGCGTTGCCGCGATTACGCGGCGATTTTCAGCGGCAGGGCGTTCGCCTTCGGTAAATCGGGTCGTGCATTTTCGCTCGCCGGCAGTGGCGAGCCGCATGCCGGCGCGCGGCGCCGCCCGATATCGAACGACGCACGACGAACGATACGGAACGATGCATTCGTTTTCCGGGTTCGAGACTCGGTTTATTCCGGTGACTTCACCGGTGCGCAAGCCGGTATTCAAAACGATGAATCGCAGGGCCAATAAAACAGCGAATGGGATTTAGGCAATGAGTCGAATTGCGATCGGAGAAACGCTCGTTGCCGATTGAATGGCGGTCCTTGTGTTCAGGGATTGCTCGACGCAGGCAGGCTGAAGGCGTGCAGCTTCCTGCGCTTGTTCCGTCCACGCCGTTTTGGAGTCGACCATGAAGAAGCTTCTGATTGCAGCAGCAGTGATGGCGGTTTCGGGTGCAGCGTTCGCAGCGAGCGGCACCCAGTCGAGCAGCAGTTCGTCGAGCGGCGGCCAGACGATGGCGGGGGTGACCGGCTTCGGTCACTTCACCGCCACCGATTCGGGTGCGGCACTCGGCGCGGCCGGCGCGATGGCCGGCGGCGGCACCAGCGCGGCGGTGTCGTACACCGATCACACCAACACGTCGACGGTGGGCGGCTTCGGCTTCGGCGGCTCGCAGTCCGGCGGGCTGAGCGGCGCGAACGCAGGCTCCAGCGCCTGGACGTTCCGCCACTACTAAGCCGCCGCGCGCAGCGCTCGTCATCGAATGGTGGCGCGGACGCCGGGAATCGCCCCGCACGGGGCGGCCCGGCGATCCGGCCACCGACCTTCGTCATCGCAAGGAATTGCTATGAAAGCCAACGTCTTTTTAGCGACCGCGCTCGCCGTGCTGTCGTCGGCCGCAGCGGCCGCCGGCACGACGACCTTCAACCAGACTCAGTCCGTGGCGTCGGGCGTCTCGGGTTCGGTGCTGGTCGGCACCGGCAGCTATACGAGCAACACGAC
This sequence comes from Burkholderia sp. MBR-1, assembly GCF_013822785.1. NCBI lineage: Bacteria > Pseudomonadati > Pseudomonadota > Betaproteobacteria > Burkholderiales > Burkholderiaceae > Burkholderia > Burkholderia sp. MBR-1. The sequence goes on along the minus strand of NZ_CP053610.1, from coordinate 1,263,867 downwards.
TTCGGTCGCAGGCGCGAGCGCCGGAAGCACGGTGACGCCTGCGGGCTCGACCGGCACGGCGTCCGCGTACCACGACTCGACGTCGACGGCCGGCGGGTGGGGCACCAACGGCGGCGCGTTCGCGGCTGGCGGCGGGATCGGCGCCGCGGGCTCGTTCGGCGGCACCGCCAATACGACCGAGAACGCGAATGCGTTGTCGGGCGGCGTGACCGCCACGATCGTGCTCGGCGCGAACCACTACACGGCGAGCGGCGGCAACGACGCCGGCATCGCGAACGCGGGTGCGAGCGGGCTGGCCGGCTTCGGCGGATCGTCGACGATCGCGGGCTCGAACCACTACAACACGTCGACCGTCTGGAGTACCGGGCCGGCCGGATCGCCGTCGGCGTCGGGCGGCAGTCAGGGCAGCTCCGGCGCGACGGCCGGCACGCCCTGATTCGGGTGGAAGGGACCAGTTTCCTGGTGACGCTGGTCTCTGTTGCGCCGTTGTCGTCACCGTAAGGAGCTGGCATGAAGCAGAACCTGATTGCCGCCGTCGTGATGCTCACGTCGCTGACGGCGTATGCCGCCGACCGCGCGACCGACGACGTGCAATCGAACGTACAGACGTCAAGTAACACTGAGCAGACAACCAAACCGTCACCGCAACACACGCTGTCGCCGGGCAATGCCGCCGGCGCGCCCGCGGCCCCGCCATCGCAGGGCATGCCGGGCGGTTCGTGGTCGCAGTTGGGCAGCGGCTGGAAGCAGTTCGGGGAAACAGGCAAAGCGGCAGGAACGCAACGGGATTGATGCGGTTGCCTGGGTAGGCGGTCCAACCTCGTCCGGAGATCGAAATGAACAGCAGCAAGATCAGGGCGGCCAGTGCGGCGATGTTCGCGCTGGCCACGATCGGCGCCCATGCGCAGACCGCCGACTCGACTTCAAGCGCGCAGTCCTCGACGTCGTCGACGGCCATCGGCCAGGGCGGCGGCTCGAGCATGAATACCAACGTGACGAGCTCGCGCGGCGGCAATGCGACGAGCGGCAGCACGAGCGGCGTGCGCGGCAGCGGCAATTCGAGCGTGCAGGTCAACTTGACGCTGCCTTCGTCGACGAGCGGCGGCTCGACCGTGACGCCGCAGAGCGCGAGCTCGCTCGCGGCCGGCGCGCCGGGCTCGAGCCCGTACAACACGCAGGTGGCGGAGAACGTCAACTACTCGGGCACGCAGACGATCAAGACGAACCCGGCGATCCAGGCGCCCGGGCTGACGACCACGTTGTCCGATACCTGCATGGGCTCGGTGAGCGTCGGCGTGTCGTTCCCGGGGTTCGGCGCGACCGGCGGCACGACGCTGGTGGATCAGGCGTGCGTGCGACGGCTCGATGCGCGCGAATTTCGCGCGATGGGCTTGACCGACGTCGCGCTGGCGCTGCTGTGCCAGAGCGACGCGAACCGCCGCGCGGTCGAGGCGACCGGCCATCTGTGCCCGGGCACGACCGCGCCGCTCGCGCGCTCGAACGTCGCGCCTGCCGCCGACGCGACCGTCGCCGACGACTTGAAGTACCGCGATCCGCTCGTGCGCAGCCGGATGGGGCTGCCGCCGCTCGATGCGGCTGGGCCGGCGCCTGCGCAGATGCGGGCGGTGGCGGCGAATGCGGGGCAGGCGGGGGCGTCCGTCGCGGGAGCGCCGATCGGCGCGCCGGCTGCGGCGGCGATGCCGGGTGCGGCGCAGGCGGCTGCGGGGAATGGTGCGCAGGCGGCCGCGGTCGTGCCGGGCGTGGCCGCGGTGTCCGCTGCGATGAGCGCGGTGCCCGCTGCAGCGACCGCTGCCGTGTCGCCGAGTGCCGCGACGGTTGCGGACAACGTGTCACGGCCTGCACCGGCACCGGTCGCGGGGGATAAGGTGCCCGCGCCTGCGTCGGTGATTGCGGAGAAGGTTTCGAAGCCTGCACCGATGGTTGCCCAGGAGGCGTCGAAGCCCGCACAAGTGGTTGCGGAAAAGGTACCGGAGCCCGTCCCGACGGTTGCGGAAAAGGCACCGGAGCCCGCGTCGACGAGTGCAGACAAGGCATCGACGCCTGCACCAGTGGTTGCGGATAAGGCATCGATGCCCGTTCCGACGGTTGCGGAAAAGGCATCAGAGCCTGCGTCGGCGATTGCGGAAAAGGCCTCGACGCCTGCAGCAGTGGTTGCAGAGAAGGCGTCGGCACCTGTCCCGACGGTTGCGGAAAAGGCGGCGGAGCCTGCGTCGACGATTGCGGAAAAGACCACCGAACCCGCGGCGACCGCCGCCGACAAGGCCCCGATGGTCGCCGACAAGCCCGCAGACCCCGCACCGTCGCTCGCCGCCAACGCGTCCGCGCGCACGCCGGCCGCGACCGACACCGGCGCACCGGCCATGCCGACGGCCGACGCCAACGCAGTCGACCGCGCGCCGCAAGCGCCGATCGCCTCGGCCATGCCTGCCGCCGAAGCCGCCCAGCCCGTGGCGGCGACGGCCCCGAGCGCTGCCGACGCAACGGCCGTGGTCGAATCCGCAGCCGTGCCGGCCGCGGACGTGCCCGCGACAGCCACGCCGGCGATCGACCAGCACGCCGCCCCGTCGGCGCCGCTCGCGCCCGCGCCGACCGTCGTCTCGACGAGCACGTCGTCGTGACCGGCAGCGCGCTTCGATGCAACCGGTATGCCGCCTGCACGGCAAGCGCCGCAACCGGTTGCGCGATGCGCGCGACAGCTTTGACGGGTGTTGGTTCTACCCCGAGGCCAACACCCCTTTTTGCCTGTCGAGGGGACAGGAGGCGCGGATCATGAGGTTCCTTTCGATCGTTCTGCTGCTGGTCGGCGCACACGCCGCCGCGCAGTCGCTGTTTCAGAATCCGGCGGTGTTCGTGATCCTGAACGAACAGAGCGTCGCGAACGCCGCGAGCATCCAGCAGTCGCTGACGACGCTCGGCCGCCCCGACAACACCGCATGCGTGCCGATGATGATGGTCGGCGATCCGCAGACGATCTACATGGTGCCCGAGGAAGGCCACGCGCCTTCATGGCAATCGCCGGTGTACGGCCGCGCCGCGCCGTTCGTCGCGCAGAGCGGCCCGACGCCGACCGGCAAGACGGTCGGCGCGATGCAGCACGCGGACGACATGCAGACGCAGCCCTGGGCCGACGGCAGCACGGTCACGCAGACGATCGCCGGTGCATCGAGTCTGTCGGCATCGGCGCGCGTCGACGACTGGCAAAGCCACGCCCTGGCCGCGATCGAGACGGCGCGCGCCGGCGACGTGACCGTGGACGGCAAGACCTACCGCCGCTATCGCGACGAGCTGGACCGGTCCGCGCGGCCCGTCGTCGAACCGCAGATCTATATGCGGCGTGTCGTGTTCTGCCGATAACGTCATTTTCCCGATCGGACCGGCAGGCCGCGCGCCATGTCGCGCGCCCCGCTCCGACCGACAACGCCATGTGACGAGGCCATCGTGAATCAATGTTGCCGGATCAGACTGTCGAGCCATCCTGAAACCGAGCGGATCGCGTGCATGCCGCCGCCGGTCGCGGCGTCGCGCCATCATGCCGCGCCGTCGCGCCCGCTCGTCTATGTGTCGCCGTATCCGGACGCCGCGCTCGTCGACTGTCTCGCGTCGCGCGGCTGGGACGTCTCGCGCGCCAAGTCCGTTGCGGACGCACTCAACCTCGTGAAGGCGAACCGCCTGCATGCGGGAATCGTCGACTTCACCGCGTTCAATATGCGTGACGCGGCGCGTGACGCGGCCGCGTTCGAGGCGCTGCTGCGCGACCCGCACGTCGGCTGGGTCGCGCTCGCCGACGACGCGCTGCTGCGCGATGTCGCGCTCGCGCGCCTGATCCGCCAGTGCTGTTTCGGCTTCGCGTCGCGCGCCGCGGGCTGCAAGACGATCGGCTATCTCGCCGGCCATGCGTACGGGATGCTGAAGCTCGCGCACGCCGACCCGGCCGCGCTCGCGATGCCACCCTGCGACACGATGATCGGCGCATGCGACGCGATGCGGCGCCTGTTCTCGACCATCCGCAAGGTGGCGAACACCGACGCTGCGGTGTTCATCGCCGGCGAATCCGGGACGGGCAAGGAGTTGACCGCCCGCGCGATCCACCGGCATTCGTCGCGCGCCGACGCGCCGTTCGTCGCGGTGAACTGCGCGGCCATTCCGCCGACGCTGCTGCAGGCCGAACTGTTCGGCCACGAGCGCGGCGCGTTCACGGGCGCGCACCAGCGCAAGATCGGCCGGATCGAGGCCGCGCACGGCGGCACGCTGTTTCTCGATGAAATCGGCGACATGCCGTTCGAGAGCCAGGCGAGCCTGCTGCGCTTTCTGCAGGAAGGCACGATCGAGCGGCTCGGCGCGCACGCGTCGGTGCCGGTGGACGTGCGGATCGTGTCCGCGACGCACGTCGATCTGGAGGCGGCGATGCAGGCCGGGCGCTTTCGCGCCGATCTGTATTACCGCCTGTGCGTGCTGCGTATCGACGAGCCACCGCTGCGTGCGCGCGGCCGCGACATCATGCTGCTCGCCGATCACGTGCTGCAGCGCTATCGGGGCGACAGCCCGCACCGGATTCGCGGCTTCATGCCGTGCGCGATCGAGGCGATTCACGACTATGCATGGCCGGGCAACGTGCGCGAGCTGATCAACCGGATCCGCTTCGCGGTCGTGATGACGAACGGCCCGCTGATCTCGGCCGACGATCTCGAGTTGAGCCAGTACCGGTTGCGCCGCCCGCCGACGCTCGTGGAGGCGCGCCGGCAGGCGGAGCGCCGCACGATCGAGGAGATGCTGCTGCGGAACCGTCGCCAGCAGCATGCCGACGTCGCGGCGCAGCTCGGCGTGTCGCGCGCCACGCTGTACCGGCTGATGACCACGCACGGCCTGCACGGCTGACGCGGCGCGTGCGCGCGCAGCGGGCGGCGGCCTGCGTCAGGGACCGCGCGGAAAAACTCACTCGTGGGGCCAGCGCAAGCCCTTTATTGGCGTGAACAGGCCCTAAGCCGGGCGCTCGAAATCCGATTCGATCCAGCGTGCGGCGCTGGCCTTGTTGAGCTTGAATCCCGCCGACACCTTCGCGTCGGCCAGCAGTTCGCCGTACGGGTCGAACGCCTTCAGTTCGGCATACGGCTCGAACTCGTCCGGCACGATGTCGAGCGTCACCGACACCTCGATGCCGTCGTCGCGCTGCACGGTCACTTCCTTGTGCAGCATCGCGCGGCGCTGCTGCTCGTGACGCATCAGCACTTCGGTCGCGGTTTTCACTAGCGTGCGGAACGCGTTCGCATCCATCGGCTTCGGGTTCTTCTTGTCGCGGCCCATCGTCCACGGCCCGACGAGTGCGGGCTCGGCCTCGCCGTCCTTGATCATTTCGACGGCCCAGCCGTCGTCGTCCTCGTTCTTGATGATGCGGGCCGTCCAGCCGTTGTCGCGCCAGAGGCCGTCTTCGTGGATGGTGGTGTCGTCGGAGTGCAGATCGGATTCGGTCATGGAAGAAGCAGGGGGCCGGCCGGCGGCGCACGGCCGGGCGTGCGCAGCCGTCGGCCGGTCGTCCGGAATGGCATGCTGGGCCGCAATTTTACCGCGCCGGCAAGCGGCGCGGCCCGCACGGCCCGCAACGTCGGCCGTCCGGACGATGCGCGCGTCCGCGATCGCGTACGACGATCGAAATATCAAACTCGTATTACGTCCCTGGACGCCCATCTATACCGCGTCCGATATCCCGGCCGCACGCCGTTTCATAGAATGACGGTGGGATAAAAATATCCCGCCCGCGGAGTCACCGCCCAACCGGCCGCGTCGCGACGTGTCGCGTCGCGCGGCCACGCGACCTTCAGGAACCACGCATGGGGAAATTCAACATTCGCACCGTTTTCGCGTACGACTGGCCGCTGACGCTGGCCGGCGTCGAGCATATCGCCGGCGACGCGTGCGCGATCGAGCTCGTCGGCGCCTACCGGAGCCCGTCCGACATGGTCGCGGCGCTGGCCGATGTCGACTGTGATATCGCGCTGGTTGACTATTCGATCCGCGGCGGCCCGCCGATGGACTGTCTGGCGCTGCTCGCATGGTTGCGGCGCATGCGCCCGGGCGTCGGGACGGTCGCGCTGGTCGGCAGCGAGAGCCCGGTGATCCTGCGCTCGATCGTCGCGCAGGGCTGTCCGAGTCTCGTCAGCAAGTTCGACGATGTCGGCCACATCGTCACGGCGATCCATTCGACCTACAGCGGCGGACGCTATGTGTCGCCGCTCGTGCGCGGCGCGCTCGATGCGATTGCCGAACAGGACGGGCCGCCCGTCAAGCTGTCAACGCGCGAAATCGAGGTGATCCGCCTGTATCTCGACGGCATGCCGATCAAGACGATCGCGCAGCGGCTGAACAAGGGCAAGCAGACGGTCAGTGCGCAAAAGATCAGCGCGATGAAGAAGCTCGGCGTGAACAACGATGTCGAGCTGATTCAACGGGCGGCCGCACTCGGCTTCGGCGGCGGACAGGCTGCGGGGCGGCTGCGCGGCGCGGGTGCGGTATCGGTGATGCAGCGCGAATGACGATGCCGACGCGTATGCGCGATGTCGATGGCGGCAAGGTCGCGCGGTGGGGCGGTATGCGATCGGCCGTGAACGCCGATCGGTGGGAAGGGTGAATGAGCGGAGTGGGCCGAATGCGCCGAGCGGGCTAAACGGACGAAGGGAGCTGAACGGCCGCGGCCGATATATCGTCGATCGACGTGCGACCCGCGGCGACGGCCGGGCAATTGCGTTACCGGCCGCGACACGAGACGCCAGTTCGCCGCGCGATCGTCGCCGCGCAAGGGGGCGTTCGCGCCTATGAAGCGCACGTGCGTGTGTCATCGCATCGACACCGCCCGCAACCGAATGTGAGCCCCGGCCAGCCACCCGACGCGAGCGCGCCGGGTGCAGCAGCGCGCCGCAAGCGCGCCGGTATCAGCCCGTCAGGCCGGCAACGAGAACCGCGTGACCGCGTCGCGCAGCGCCTCGGCCTGGTCGCGCAGCGAATGCGCGGCAGCGGCCGCCTGCTCGACGAGCGCCGCGTTCTGCTGCGTGACCTGATCCATCTCGCCCACGGCGCGGTTGACCTGTTCGATCCCGGCGCTCTGCTCGCGCGACGCGTGGCTGATCTCGTCGAGGATTTCGTTGACGCGGCGCACCGACTGCACGATCTCGGTCATCGTTTCGCCGGCGTGCGTGACGAGCGTCGCGCCGTGCTCGACCGTTTCGTTCGACGACACGATCAGCGACTTGATTTCCTTCGCCGCCGTGGCCGAGCGTTGCGCGAGCGAACGCACCTCGGCCGCCACCACCGCGAAGCCGCGGCCCTGTTCGCCCGCGCGCGCCGCTTCGACGGCCGCGTTCAGCGCGAGGATGTTGGTCTGGAACGCGATCCCGTCGATCACGCCGATGATGTCGCCGATCTTGTGCGAGCGGGCCGTGATCTCGTTCATCGTGCGCACGACGTCGTCGACCACCTCGCTGCCGCGCGTCGCGACCTGCGCGGCCTGGCCTGCCAGCGTTGCGGCCTGCGCCGCGCTGTCCGCGTTCTGTTTCACGTTGGCGGTCATCTCGTCCATGCTCGATGCGGTCTGCACGAGGGCGGCTGCCTGCTCCTCGGTGCGCTGCGACAGGTCGGTGTTGCCCGATGCGATCTCGCTCGCGCCGACGTTGATGTTCTCGGTGCCGGCCCGCACCCGCGACACCATGTCGATCAGGCCGCTCTGCATCGAATGCAGCGCGTGCAGCAGGCTGCCGCGATCGTCCTGCTTCACCGTCACGCGCGTGGTGAGGTCGCCTTGGGCGATGCGCTGCGCGGCGTCGAGCGCAGTCTCGAGTTCGCCGCCGAGGTTCGCACGCACGCTCTTCAGCACCAGCACCATCACGACGGTCGCGGCCGCGCCGAGCACGGCCGTCATCACGAGCCAGCGGCCGACGCTCGCGAGCACCGCCGCATAGACGTCGTCCATGTACATGCCCGTCACCAGATACCAGTCCCACGGCGCGAAGCGCTGCACCGCGCTGGTCTTGGCCTGCGGCTTGTCGGCGCCCGGCTTCGGCCACATGTATTCGACGAAGCCCTTGCCGCCGTCCGCGTTGCCGGCCTTCACGATCTCGATGAACAGATGCTTGCCGTCCGGGTCGGTGAAGTTCGACACGTCCTTGCCGTTGAGCTCCGTCTTGATCGGATGCATGACGATCGCCGGCTTCGAGTCGTTGATCGAGATGTAGCCGTCGGTGCCGTAGCGCATCGCGGCGATCGCTTCGAGCGCCTTCTGTTTCGCGTCGGCTTCGGACAGCGCGTTCTGCTGCGACAGCTTGTAGAAGTGATCGGCGACGTTGGTTGCCTGCGCAACCAGCGTGGACAACTGGTCGCGGCGGTCTGCCGTCATCGACGTGCGCGTCTGCCACGCGCCGATCCCGGCGATCATGAGCAGGCCGAGCCACAGGATGACGATCATCGAAGCGAGTTTCTGGTTCAGGGAAAGGGTGCGCATGGGTATCAGGTCGGTCGGTCAAGCAGGCGCGCCGGGACGGCCTAGCGGTTTACTTCTGGTTTACTTGTTTGTCGGCTCGACGCGACCGTTCCCGTAGGCGGGAAATCCCTTAGATGTCTTGCGAACGTCGCATGCCGGCCTGCGGTCATCCCTGCATATGCATAGGTTGTGTGGCTATACTGTCTGACGATTGCGGCCATGCGCCGGGCCGGCGAGCGGCCCGCGTGGCGGCATTGAACGAGGCGAAAGGAGGCAGCGATGCGGATTCTGGTGGTAGGGGCCGGCGCGGTCGGCGGATATTTCGGCGGACGCCTCGCGGCGGCCGCGCGCGACGTGACGTTCCTGGTGCGCGAAGGTCGCGCGGCGGCGCTCGCGCGCGATGGTCTGATGATTCGCAGCCCGCGCGGCGACCTGACGCTCGCCAATGTGCAGACGTTACGCACCGGCGACGCGGCCGCGCCGTTCGATCTGGTGCTGCTCAGCTGCAAGGCGTACAGCCTCGACGACGCGATCGCGTCGTTCGCGCCGTTCGTCGGGCCGTCGACGTTGATTCTGCCGATGCTCAACGGGATGCGTCATCTCGACGTGCTGCGCGAGCGGTTCGGCGCGGAGCGGGTGCTGGGCGGACTGTGCGTGATCGCGGCGACGCTCGATCGCGAGCAGCGGATCGTACATCTGAACGACACGCACGGCCTGTCGTTCGGCGAACTGGGCGGCGGCGAATCGGCACGCGTGCGCGCGGTGGCCGACGTGCTCGGCGGCGCGGGCTTCGACGCGACGCTCAGCGACGACATCGTCGCGCGGATGTGGGACAAGTGGGTGTTCCTCGCGACCCTGGCCGCGAGCACGTCGTTGTTTCGCGGCTCGGTCGGCGATATTCTCGCCGCGCCGGACGGGCGCCGCCTGCTCGAGGCCATGCTCGACGAGTGCAGCGCGATTGCCGCGCAGAACGGTTATCGCCCGGAGCCGGCCGCGATCGAGCGGATGCAGCGAATGGTGCTGACGCCGTCGCCGCTGACCGCATCGATGCTGCGCGACGTCGAGAACCGCGCGCGCGTCGAAGCCGATCACGTGCTCGGCGATCTGCTCGCGCGCCGCGACCCGCATGCGGCGGATGCACTGTCGCTGTTGCGCATCGCGTACAACCATCTGAAGACTTACGAGGCGCGCGTCGCGCGGGAAAGCGCGGCCGCTTAATGGCTGTTGCGGGTCACACGATGCGCGATGCGTGCGCAACCGTCGGCTAAACCGGATCCTTGCTCGGCGGCCCGTCCGGTTGTTGCGGATTCTCGTGAGGGTGGCCGGGCGCCGGCGGCGACAACGGGTCGTCTTCCGGATCGCGGTTCGGGTCGGCCGGGGGCTCGGGCATCGGGGTAGTGTGATCCATGGAGAGCTCGCGCAATGCGTGACAGGGGAAGCGGACGGCGCGGTGAGCGCGCCTCGTCTTCGTTATAGGCAATCGGGCATGCGTTTGCAGTGCGATTGCCTGCGATATTCGCTCGGCGGTTGATATCGCACCGAATCTCGGACCTTGCGCTGGCGGCGCGCGTCGACGTCAGCGCAGATCGGCCGGCGTATCGACGTCGCGCACGATGCCCGGATCGTCGACGTCGAGCAGCTGCACCGGCGCGCTGGCGAACAGCGCGCGGGCGCCCGTATCGCCGTCGAGCGCAGCGAGCGCATCGTAATGGTGCAGGGCAAAGCCGACCGGATGACCGCGCACGCCACGATGCATCGGCGCGACGATCGATGCGCGATCGGCATCTAGCGCGCGCGTGACGGCTTCGTAGGTGGATGCGGCGATCCACGGCATGTCGGCGAGCGCGACGAGCCAGCCGGTCGCGTCCGGCGCCGCGCGCACGCCGGCTGCGAGGCTCGCGCCCATGCCGCGCATCGCGTCGGGCGCGTAGACGACCTGGCAGCCGGCTTCGTTCAGCAACATCGCGAGTTTTTCGGCGCCGGGACGCACGACGGCGACGACGTCCGCCGTCGCCGCCGCAAGGTGCCGCGCAGCGGCGACCGCGACCGGCGTGCCGTCGGGCAGCCGTGCGAGCAGCTTGCTGTGCAGCCCCGTTGGATCGAAGCGTTGACCAAGACCGCCGGCGAGCAGGACGCCGGTGGCGAGTGACGCATAGGACATCGGCGCGGGGAGAGGAGGGCAGGTGGGCCGATTGTGCGGGAGCGGTCGGCGATCGGCAAGTGCCGATGTTACCGACGCAGGCGGATGGGTGGCGGAAAGAATGTCGGCGAGCGGTTGCGTTCGTGCATGGTCGCGTCGAGCGCAGCGGATTGCACGTGCTGAGCCGTGCATCGCCGCGTAGGCGCGGACGCCGCTCGCGTTACCGATGATCGTGACGATAGTCGTGCGAGTGGCGAGTGGTGAATGGCGACGTGACGCTCGCGCTGCCGGCATCGGCGTTCGCGGCCGGATGCGAACGAATCCGGCCGCGCGGCGCCGCTGCGCGTCAATCGATCCCGTGGAACACCGCGTCCTCCGGCCCGAGATACGCAGGCGGGCGCCACGTCGCGTCGCGCATCGAGTGCTGAACCAGATTCTCGACGCCGAGCAGCACCGCGAAGATCGCCATTCGCACGGGGATGCCGTTGTCGGTCTGGCGGAAGATTGCGAGGCGCGGATCGCGGTTCAGGTCGATGGACAGGTCGTTCGCGCCGGGCCGGCTGTCGCGCGGCAGCGGGTGCATGATCAGCGTGTCGGGCTTGCATACGGAGTCGACGAGCGCCTGGTTGATCTGGAATTCCGGCGTGTAGCCTTCGAACGATTCGTCGGTGAAGCGCTCCTTCTGGATCCGCGTCGCGTAGACGACGTCCGCGCCGCGCAGTCCGGCCGCGAGGTCGTTGGTCTGCTCGATCACGTGACCGTTCGTCGTGATCTGATCGATGATGTACGCGGGCATCTCGAGCGTCGGCGGCGACACCAGCGTGAACTTCAGCCCGCGATACAGCGCCAGCAGCTTGACGAGCGAATGGACGGTGCGGCCGTATTTCAGGTCGCCGACGAGCGCGATATGCGCGCCGTCGACGATCTTGCCCAGGCGCGAGAATTCGCGCTGGATCGTGTAAAGGTCGAGCAGCGCCTGGCTCGGGTGCTCGCCGGGGCCGTCGCCGCCGTTGATCACCGGCAGGTTGGTCGCGCGCGCGAATTCGGCCACCGAGCCCTTCTCCGGGTGGCGGATCACGAGGGCGTCGACGTAGCCGGCCATCACGCGGCTCGTGTCGTAGATCGATTCGCCCTTGGCCATCGACGAGAACGTGAAGCCGGTGGTGTCGCACACCGAGCCGCCGAGCCGGCAGAACGCCGCCCCGAACGACACGCGCGTGCGGGTGCTCGCTTCGAAGAACAGGTTGCCGAGCACCGCGCCCTCGAGCACGCGCGAAATCTTGTGGCGGCGCGCGATCGGCTGCATCACGTCGGCGACGCGGAACAGCGCTTCCACCGAGTCGCGCGAGAATTGGTCCACCGAGATCAACTGCGGCTTGCCTTCGAACAGGAACTGCTTCGCGAGGCCTTGCTTATCTACGCTTTGCGTATAGTCTTCGCCATCCGGGCCGGCCCGCCCGACGATTTCCGAGACGAAGCGCTCGACGATCTCGGGCATGCCGCGCGATTCCTGCGAATCGTCGGGCAGCAGCCACGTATCGAGCGCACGGCGGCTCACGCCGATGCGGCTGGCGAACGCTTCGCGCGTCATGTTGAGGCGGCGCATCGCGTCGCGCAGGAAGGCTTGCTGGGGAACGGTCATCGGCGGCACCCTGGTGGAAAATATACGCGATGCGTATATTAGTTCGGGCGACGGCGAAGTCAAGCAAAATCTGCGCGGCCGCGACGCTGCGTGCACTGGCGCGCGGCGGGCGTCTCCGTATAATCCGTTCAGGCCCCGTGTTCCGCATGCCGTGGGACGCGCCGCCTGACACGATCTGCCCGGTCGGGCTTGTTGACTCGAAGGAGAATGAGAATGACGCGTACGATTGCTGCAATGCTGCTGGTGGTGACCGCCGCGCTCGCCGGTTGCAATACCGTGGCCGGCATGGGGCAGGATATTTCGAAGGGCGGCCAGGCGATCAGCGACACGGCTGAGAAGGCGAAGTAAGCCGAACGGTTCCGGCTTGCGCGGAACACACCGGCCCGTCCCGCCGTTGCGGGGCGGGCCGGTGTTTTTTTGCGGCCCGCGATAGAGGCCGCGTCACGCCGAACGCGGCGTCAGGCGCTTTCGACGAAGGCGTAGCGGCCGTCGATCTTGCGCGGCGAAAACCAGCCGAAGTCGGGGAACATCCGGTTACGGACGAACCACACGTAGCCGACCAGGATCACGGTGACGGCGAGGCTCGGCAGCGCGGCGGACGGATCGCGACCGAGCGCGGCGATGGTTTTCGGCAGTTGCAGGAGCGACAGAACGATGAACGCGTGATACGCGCCGACGCGGTGAGTCGCGAAGCCCCAGATGAACAGCAGCGACAGCGACACGGTCAGCGCACCGAACAGCAGCGTCGCGCCGATGCCGAGCCCACCGGCGGCGAACACGTAGGCGAGTGCGACGCTGATCAAAAGCTGCGCGACGCCCAGCCCGACCAGGATGCGCGTGTGCACGCGGTTTCTCCAACACAGCGCGGGATCGGGGCGCGACGCGATCAGGCGCGCGAGCAACTGTTCCTTGAGACCGTGGCCCGCCAGCTCGGCGAGCACGTCGGCTTTCCTCGCGCCCGCGGACAACAGCGCCGCGATGCGTGTTTTGGCTTCCTTCTTGTTCATGGCGATGCGTATGCGTTCGGTGGTCGAATGGCCAGGCCACGCGAATATTGCATCTTGCGCGACGCGGCGCAACGGTTTTGCCACGCGCCGACACATTCCTACAATCGTTACCGTTGGCCGGTCACGCGGGATGCGCAGCGGACCGGATCACTCGGCGATCTGCGATGCGGAGGCGTCCGCCTGCGCCGCCGGTCGATGCGTCGTCGCATCACGCCGCCGCGTCGCGCCTACGAGCATCGCCGCGACGACGAGCGCAACGCCGAGTAGCTGCGTGCCGCCGAGCGTCTCACCGAACAGCGCCACCGCGAACAGCACGGCCGAGACCGGCGCGACGGCGGTGAACAGCGCCGCTTCGGTGCCGCTCGTGCGCGCCGAACCCGCGTACCAGCATACGTAGCCGAGCACAGTCGGCACCAGTGCGTAATACGCGATCGCACCGACGGCGCCGAGCGTCCAGCCGTTCGCCAGCGCATGCCATTCGAACGCGGCCGGCACGAGGGCGAGCACGAAGCCGAGCCCCGACATCGCGGCAGACAGCGCGAGCGGCGACAGCGGCGTCGACAGCCGCCGGTTCAGCAGGATGAACACGGCTTCGCATGCGACGGCGGCCAGCACCAGCGCGTTGCCGGCGAGCGTGCGCAGCGACGGCATGGCCTGCCCCGGCGCGAACGTGACGGTCAGCACGCCTGCGGTGGCGAGTGCGGCCGCGCACCAGTCGCGCGGCGTCTGGCGCTCGCGCAGCACGACGGCCGCGATCAGCGTCGACATCGCCGGCAGCGTGCCGAGCATCACGCCCGCATCGATCGGCGACGACAGTTTCGTGCCGCCGATCAGCAGCACCGTGTAGCCGACGCCGCCGGCCGCCGCCTGGACGACCAGCAGGATCGCGTCGCGTGTCGACACGCGCGGCCATCGTGCGCGCTGGATGCGCATCAGCGCGAGCAGCAACGGCGTTGCGATCAGGAAGCGCAGCGCGGTGGCGGTGAACGGCGGCAGGCCGCCGGCCGCGATGCGGCTCGCGATGACGGTGCTGCCGACGCCCGCCATCGCGGCGGTGAGATAGAGATAGCCGATCAGTCGTGTGTTCATGCGGCGCATCATCGCGGGTGACGATGCGGCCGTCTTGAATGAAATTGCGGGGGTGTTCCGGGCGGTGAGGGGCGGCGGGTGGTGTGGTCGTGCGGGGAGGGTGATTATCGTGTGCCGGGCGTGACTGCGATCGGGACCGTGACCGTGACCGTGACCGTGATTGCGATTGCGACTACGACTGCCGCTGCGCTACAACTGGGAATTCGACTTTGGCTTCGACTGGGACTGGGACTGGGACTGGGACTGGGACTGGGACTGGGGCTTCGGCTTCGGCTTCGACTGCGATTGCTATTTCGGCTACGACAGCGACAGCGATCGTGAGTACTGCCGCTACCGCCATCACCGCTCGGCGGCGATCATTGCTACCGACGCATCGCCAGCACCGCCCGCGCTATCGCGCGGAGCGTCATCCCGCCTGCAGGAATCGTCCCGGCGTGATCCCGAACTGGCGCGCGAACGCGCGCGTCAGATGACTCTGGTCGGCGAAGCCGGCTTCGGCCGCGGCATCCGCGATCGGCCGGCCGCTCGCAAGCAGCGCACGCGCGAGCCGCGTGCGCGACTGCATCAGATACGCGTGCGGCGTGATGCCCAGCTCGCGCGCGAAGCCGCGCAACAACTGGAAGCGGCTCACGCCGCCGAGCCCGGCCAGTTCCGCAAGCGATGCCGGTTCGGCTGGCGCCGCGTCGAGCCGTTCGCGCGCGGCGCGGATCGCCGGCGCGACGCACGCGGCCCGCAGCGTGCGATTCGAATGCCGCGCGAGCAGCGCGGCCACCAGCATCACGAGCGCTTCGTCGCGCGCCAGGTGCGGCGTGTTTCCCGCGACGACCCGCGCATGCAGTCGCGCGAACGCGGCTGCGAGCTGCTCGTCGCGCACGGCCGGGTTCGCGAGTTCCACACCGCCGATGCCTTCTTCCGCCGCTATGCCGGCAACCAGCGCGGGCGCGAGGTACAGCATTCGCCAGCGGCGACCGGTGCCCGCATCGATCGGCATGCCGTCGTGCATCTCACCGGGATTCACCATGATTGCGTCGCCGGCCAGCGCGTCGACCTGCCCGCGGCCGCTCCACGACCTGTGTGCGCCGCTGACGATCACGCCGACGCCGAATTCGTCGTGTGCGTGCCGCGGAAACGAGCGATCGGAATCAAGGCTGATCGCCTCGATGCCTTCGTCGATTCGTCGGTAATGCGTGACACGGTGCATGCTCGCTCCTCGCTCCGCCGCGACGCGGATCAAATGCACTTTAGCGCGTTCCCGTGTCGCGCGCCCCTCATCCGTTCGGCCGATACCGCGCGGCACACGCAGCGTGCACCATCTACACATGAGCAGCGTAGACGGCCCGCCGGGCCGGAAGCTGTGCGGGAGAAAGCAATTGCTACGACGGCACCCGGTATTCCTTCAGGTCGGCGCGCTCGCGGACGCCTTCGCGCCACACGCAAACATACTCGCGCCCGTGCGCGCGCTCGTCGGCCAGCCATGGTCCTTGCCGACGCGTGGGACGTGCGGCGCGCCTATTCGTTCGAGGTCGGCGCGCTGCAATGGCGCGACACGGCGAGCGACGCAGGCGGGCGCGCGCCGTGCCGCGTCACGCGGCCGCTCGAGGACCGGTACTTCGTCGACTACGTCGATCCCACCGAGCGCGCGACCTCCGTGAGCGTCGTGATCGACGTTGCGAACGACGTGTGGACATCGGTGACCGGCACACTCCAATCGATGCCGACGCGCCGCGATGGCTGCGATTGCGCGCGATCGATCCGCCGTCGCCGTCGCCTCGGCCGACAGCGCACGGACGCGCCCGCCGCCCCAGCTACAGCCAGCCGTTGTGGATGAACTCGACGACCGAGTACCGGCGCCGCTCGAGCGCGTGCTGCCGCACCGCCTCGACGATTCGCGACACGCCGTCCGCGTAGGGCGACGCGCCGTACACGCGCGATTCGAACTGGAGGCTGCACGCGCCATCGTCGATTCGGACCCGATGGAATGCATGGCGGCCGAGCTGATCGTCCGGAATCTGCAGGACATCGCGTTGCGCGTCGGGGTCGCGCACCGAGCGGATATCATGCGCCGGCACGCCGAGCGACCGGGCGATGCCGACTGCGGTACCGGGCACGGATGTCTTGCTCGCCTGATGCGACTCCGTCACGCTGATGCGGCAGTCGCGAAACAGATGGCCGCTGGTGTCGAGCATGCTCATGAACTTCAGCATCAAGATGTTGGTGTTCGGGCACAGCACGACGGGGAAGTCGTACGATCCGGTTTCGAGCGCGGAGCCGGTGGACAGCTCGACGAGCGGCGAGCCGGTTGCATCGCAGAACGCGATCACGGCGGGCAGCTCGCGGCCCGAGCCCGCATGCACGACGATCGCGCGGGTATCGGGGCGCGCGCGCTGCCGCCACGCGATCACGTCACAGGCGGCGGGATCGAGTCGGTGCGACGCGAGCAGTTCGGCGGCCAGTTTGCCGGTGCCGACGACGAGTACTTGCATGGAATGGGCGCGTGAGGTTGGAGTGGTGCCGTGCGGGCCGGACGCGGCGCTCTCGCGCCCGACGCGGCCGCGGTGCGCCGTGCGGCGCAGCGGCTTCGCGCATTATGCCCGCATGCCGAGCGGCTCGGTGCGTGCGCCGACGTGGCTGCCCGATCGCGCGGAGGTGTCGAGGCCGCCCGGCGGTCCTCAGCTACGCGCATGCGGCCGGGAACGGCGCTACGCTGTCGAAGCGCCGGCCCGCCGGATCGCGCGTAGCGCCTGCATCGATTGCGCACCGCGCATTACTCGACAGGCATCATTCAACTCGCATAGACCAAGGAGAACATATCGATGGAACACGACCTGCAAGGCAAGGCCGTTGCGATCACCGGCGGATTCGGCCATCTGGGCGTCGCCACGGCCGCATGGCTCGGCGGGCGCGGCGCCCGCGTCGCGCTGATCGGCCGAGGCCCGGCGCCCGAGCCACAGGCATTGCCCGACATACCGGCCGACGCGCTGCGCATCGGCGGCATCGATCTCGTCGATCCGCAGGCCGCCGTGCGTGCGCTGGAAACGGTCAATCGCGAATTCGGCAAGGTCGACGCGCTGCTGAACATCGCCGGCGCGTTCGTGTGGCAGACGATCGCCGACGGCGATGCAGCCACCTGGGACCGCATGTACGACCTGAACGTGAAGACCGCGTTGAACGCGTCGAAGGCTGCGCTGCCGTATCTGATCGCGAGCGGCGCCGGCCGCATCGTCAA
The DNA here is from genome assembly GCF_013822785.1 of Burkholderia sp. MBR-1. Classification (NCBI taxonomy): domain Bacteria; kingdom Pseudomonadati; phylum Pseudomonadota; class Betaproteobacteria; order Burkholderiales; family Burkholderiaceae; genus Burkholderia; species Burkholderia sp. MBR-1. Next base: position 1,246,278 of record NZ_CP053610.1, on the reverse strand, counting down.
CATCGGCGCGGGCGCCGCGTCGAAGGCCGGCGCCGGAATGGGCGCATACGCGGCCGCGAAGGCCGGCGTCGCGCGGCTCACCGAGGCGCTGGCCGCGGAACTGCTCGATCGCGGCGTCACGGTGAACGCGCTGCTGCCGAGCATCATCGACACGCCGCCGAACCGCGCCGACATGCCGGATGCGGACTTCTCGCGCTGGGTGCGGCCCGAACAGCTCGCGGCGACGATCGGCTTTTTGCTGTCGGACGACGCGCAGGCGATCACCGGCGCATCGATCCCGGTGAGCGGGCGGGTCGCGTAGCGACGCGACACGCGAGCGCATTCGGCTTCGGCATCACGGCAGGCGTAAGCGCACGCGCACGCGCCACCGCGCGCGACGCCTGCCGGCCGATGTGCCGGCGAGACGCTGCATGCATGCGTGAGCCTGCGTGCAGCCGGCCATCGCCTTATACTCCGCGTTCGACATCAACCGACCGAAGCCGTGACGAAGCCTGACGCTGCGGATGCGCCCACCGACGATCCGCGTCCCATCCCGCCCGAACAACCTGAACTGGAAGACTGCTGCAACAGCGGCTGCTCGCCGTGCGTCTTCGACCTGTACGACGAAGCGCTTGCGCGCTATCGCGCCGAGCTCGCCGAATGGGAAGCGCGTCACGCGCCGCCCAAGCCGCAATCGTAAGCGGGCCGCGCGCAAGGGCTCGCTTGTGCACGGCGTTTGTCATGTCGCTGCCGGCGTCGCTGCGTCGCTGACGTCACGCGCGCGCCTGCGTCCGCCGCTGCAGCGGCCCCAATGCTGCCGACAACACGACGCACGCGAGGAACACTGCCGTCAGCGCCCACATCGTCGCGCTGAACGCGTGCACGTAGGCGGGCGGCGCCGGTCGCGCGCCGAGCCGCGCGAAGAACAGGCCACCGAGCGCCGCCGCGCCGACCGCCGCACCGATCTGCAGCATCGCCGTCACCATGCCGGACGCGACGCCGGCGCGCGCGGCGTCGGCTTCCGCGAGCACGATCCGCACGACCGAAGGCAGTACGAGGCCTTGCCCGATGCCGATCGCGGCGATCCCCGCATGAAAGCCCGGCCCGGGCGCGTGTTCGCCGGCCAGCGCGGCGGCCGTCGCGACGCCGGCCGCGAGCATCGCGAAGCCCAGCGTGAGTACGCGATGGCCGCCGAACCTGCCGACGAGCCGTGGCATCAGCAACGGGCTTGCCAGGAAGCCGACGCCGAGCGGCAGGATCGCGAGCCCAGACTGCAGCGCCGACCAGTTCAGGCATCCCTGCAGATAAATGCCGTAACTCAGGAAAAACGCGCTGAGCATGTAGAACAGGAACGCGAGCGTGAGGCCGAGCGCGATGACCGGATTGCGCAGCAGCCGCACGTCGAGCAGCGGGTCGCGTCCACCGGCGAGCTGGCGCGTTTCGACCGCGAGCAGCGCGCCGAGCATCGGCACCGCGCCGGCTACGCACGCGACCATCCACAGCGGCCAGCCGGCTTCGCGCCCATGCGTGAGCGGATAGACGAGCATCAGCAGGAACAGCGACAGCAGCGCCGTGCCAGGGACGTCGATGCGCTGGCCGCGCGGCGGCCTGCTTTCGGGAATGAAGCGCCAGCTGCCGAGCAGCGCGAGGATCCCGATCGGCACATTGACCAGGAAGATCGCGCGCCAGCCGAGACCGAACGGATGCAGCGCGATCAGCACGCCGCCGCCGAGCTGACCGATCACGGCCGCAAGCCCGAACACGAAACCGTAGAAGCCCATCACGCGCACCTGCTCGTGCGGGCTGAACACGCTGCGGATCGTCGCGAGTACCTGCGGCGCGAGGATCGCCGCGAACAGCCCCTGCAACACGCGGCCGCCGACCAGCACCGCGCCGCTGTCGGCCAGCCCGCACAGCGCGGACGCCACGACGAAGCCCGCCATCCCGGTCATGAACATCCGCTTGCGGCCGTACAGGTCGCCGAGGCGCCCGCCCGTGATCTGCACGACCGCGTTCGCGCATGCATACGCCGACACGACGAGTTGCAGCTCGGCCGGCCGCGCGCCGATGCCGTCGCGGATGGCCGGCAGTGCGAGATTGACGATGAAGTAGTCGAGCGGCGGCAGGATGGCGCCGATCAGCAGCACGACGAGAGCCCAGCCGTGATGGCTGCGTGCCGGTGCCGCGGCCGCAGTCCCGGCCGGGGCTGCGGCGCAACGGGCGAGTGTGTTGTCGGTCATGAACGAAAGTCCGAAAGAATGAGGGCCGCGCGGCATGTCGGGTGGTGCCGAAATGGAGCGACGCGGCGGTTGACCGACATTCTGATCATCGTCCATGGTTCGGAAAAGCGGGAATTGGTGGTAGCATCCATCGGGTTATTCGATGGATGGGGTGCGTGATGCGAGGTTTCGATCTGGATCAGTTGCGCACGTTCGCGGCGGTCGCGGACGCCGGCAGTCTGAGTGCGGCCGCGCCGTTGCTGCACTTGTCGCAGTCGACGGTCAGCGAGCAGGTGCGCAAGCTCGAATCGCGCGCCGGCATGTCGTTGTTCGTACGCAGCAAGCGCGGCGTCGAGCCGACGCCGGCCGGCGCGCGTCTGCTGCAACATGCGCGGCGCATCGTCGCGTTGAACGAGGCGGCGTTCGACGAGGTGCGCGGTCAGGCGATCAAGGGCGAGTTGCGCGTCGCGATCACCGACTATTACCGCACGCACGAAGTGGCGGGCCTGCTCGCGCGATTGCGCGAATGCTACCCGCAGCTGAGGCTGCACGTGAGCGCAATGAAGAGCATGGACATCGAAGCGGCCCATGCGCGCGGGCAGATCGATCTCGGCGTCGTGATGCACCTGTCGCGCGGGCCGTTCCGGCCTGCGTCGGCCGATACGCGCTGGGTGTTGCGGCGCGAGCCGCTGTCGTGGGTCGCGGCGCCGGCGCTGGCCGAACAGCTTCCGCAGCCGCTGCCGCTCGTGCTGCTGCCGGACGACTGCATGATGCATCAGATCGCCGTGCGCTCGCTCGATGAACAGCAGGTGCCGTACGGGCTCGTGCACAGCGCGTCGGGCGTCGCCGGGCTGCAGTCGTTGCTCGCGGCCGGGCTGGGCGTCGGCTGCCTGTGCGCGTCTTCGATCGGCGAAGGCCTCGTGCGGCTCGGGGCGAAATACCGGCTGCCGGCGCTGCCCGACGCGGTCTTTTCTCTGACGCCGCCGATGCCCGGCGAACGCGAGACGGTGACGCAGGCGCGTGAGGTGCTGTCGCGACAACTGCTGATGTGACGTCGGGGCGGGTGAGGGCGTCGCCGCGCTCGACGTGTATCGCGATGTGCTGCTTGCCAAGCTGAAGCGGTCGAAGCAGCCGAAGCAGCCGGAGCGGCCGGAGCAGCCGAAGCAGCCGAAGCAGCCGAAGCGGCCGAAGCGGCCGAAGCGGCCGAAGCGGCCAAAGCGACCGAAGCAACCGAAGCAACCGAAGCAACCGGAGTAGTCGAAGCGGCGCCCGCAGCCCAATCCCTCGACATCAACACCCGCGCCCCACATCCCAAATAGCCGCTCCGTCGCCCGCCGCACGCATCGCATCGCCCGCCCCAGCCATTCACGCGTACCGCAGCATCGAAGAACCCTACTCGCCGCCCCCCTCGGCATACCCACGCAGCCCGTTTGCGAGCGCGTCGAATACGACGCGACAGCGCGCGCTCGTGCGCAGATCCTCGTGCATGACCACCCAGGTCTCCAACGCGAGCGCGGGCGTATCCGGCAGCACGCGAACGAGCCGCGCATCGCGCCTGGCGAGCGCGCTCTGACAGAAACCGATCCCGTACCCCGCACGGATCATCGCCAGTTGCGCGAGATTGCTGTCGGTGCGCAGCGCGAACGCGTCGCGCTTCCACTGCGGCATCGCGCGGCCGGCCGCGCGAATGAACGGCGTCACCGTATCGAAACCGATCAGCGCGTGACGCGCGAGCTTATCGACCGTCGACGGCGCGCCGTTGCGCGCGAGATAGTCGTCGCGCGCATGCAGCGCGACCTCGATCGCGCCGATGCGCCGCGCGACGAGCGCGTCCTGCGCAGGCGGCGCCATGCGCACTGCAATATCGGCTTCGCGGTTCAGCACGTCCTGGATGCGGTCAGTCGAGACCAGTTCGATCACGAGCTCCGGATGGTCGCGGCGCAATTGCGCGAGCATCGGCGGCAGCACTTCGACCGCGATCACGTCGCTCGCCGAAATGCGGACGATCCCGCGCACGCCGGCGCCGTGGCTCGCAGCCGCGCGCTCGAACGCGGCGGCCGCACTGCGCAGCGCCTCCGCGTGACCGCGCAGCGCCACGGCCGCCTCGGTCGGGAGAAGCCCCGACGGCGATCGCGTGAACAAGGTCTGGCCGAATGCGGCCTCGAGCGCCGCGACGTGACGGCCGGCCGTCGGCTGCGTGATGCCGAGCGCGCGCGCGGCGCCCGACAGCGACCCTTCCGTCAGCACGGCGAGAAAGGTGCGGTAGCGTTCCCAGTTCAGATCGGTGGTCATGCATAAATGTATAGCCGGTCGCTCAAGCTCGGCAATTCATTATTAGCTCGCTCCGGCCGAGAATGGCGACCGACAACGGTTCATCACGGAGGGCGGTCATGACGGCAGGCGCAGCGGGGACACAACGGCAGGTACTCGTGCTTGGCGCGAGCGGCGGAATCGGCGGCGAGGTCGCGCGGCAATTGCGCGATGCCGGCTGGCAGGTGCGCGCGTTGAGCCGCAGTCTCGACGCCGCGAGCGTGGAGCGCGACGGCATCGGATGGGTGCGCGGCGACGCGCTCGACCGCGACGCGGTGCTTCGTGCGGCACGCGGCTGCAGCGTGCTCGTACACGCGGTGAACCCGCCCGGTTACCGGAACTGGTCGACGCAGGTGCTGCCGATGCTCGACAACACGATCGGGGCGGCCACGCGCGAGCAGGCGACGATCGTGCTGCCCGGTACGGTCTACAACTTCGGTCCGGACGCGTTTGCGCTGCTGCACGAGGACGCGCCGCAGCGGCCGGTGACGCGCAAGGGCGCGATCCGCGTCGAGATGGAGCGGCGGTTGCAGGCGGCGACGGCGAACCGCGTGCGCACGATCGTCGTGCGGGCCGGCGATTTTTTCGGTCCCCGCGCGGGCAACAACTGGTTCGGGCAGGGCATGGTGAAGGCGGGGCGTCCGGTCACGGCGATCGGCGTCCCGGGGCGGCCGGGCGTCGGCCATCAATGGGCATACCTGCCGGATGTCGCGCGCACGATGGTCGAACTGCTCGAGCGGCGCGACGCGCTGGAGCCGTTCGCGCGTTTCCATCTCGGCGGCCACTGGGACGCGGACGGCATGCAGCTGGCGCAGGCCGTATGTCGCGTGGCGCAGCGGCACGGGTTGCGGCCGACGATCCGGCGGTTCCCCTGGTGGCTCGTATGGGCCGCGGCGCCATTCGTCACGACGATGCGCGAGATGCTCGAGATGCGGTATCTGTGGCGCGAACCGCTGCGGATGGGGAACGCGCGGCTGACCGCGGTGCTGGGGCGCGAACCACTGACGCCGCTCGACACAGCGGTGGAGACGACGCTGGCGGGGCTCGGCTGCTTGTCGTGAACGGAGGCGGCGGTCGGAGGCCACGCGAGGAAGGCGCCGAATACGGAGAACAGACGAACGTGCGGCACCGAGCGAACCGATCGAGCGAACGGACATAACGAACCCCACGCACCCCGTGAACAGCTGCCACCCCGCGCCGACCGAATGCACGGCGCGCATCCAGGTGCGTCAGGCGTATTCGAACGCGAGCGTCGACACGTCCACGATCCATGCGCCGCCATCGGCGACGCGCGGCGCACCGGCTACGAACGACGCGGTCGCCCCTCGCGGCGAAGCGGCGAACACGCGCAGCGCCGATGCCGGCACCCGCGCCGGTGACCGCAATCATGCGGGGACGCACATAGCTCATGCGTTGCTCCGCAAAGATGCCTTGCCTCGTCACCGTACGCGGCGCGGTCGTACGCCGGCATCCGCGGAAAGGATGAATGCGATCGCCCGCACGATCCAAGCGGGCTGCCGCTGCCGGCCTGACCGGCGGCCAGACGCGCCATTTTGCAAAGGCTGACGATGTCCTGCACCGAATCGCTCTATCCTCCGTATTTTTGCGACAAGTCGTAAAAGCCCCGGCAAAATAGCGCCAAGGCCGGTGCCAAGGCCAGTGCAGACGCCATCGCCAACACCCGGCGGCGCGCCGCCAGCGCGCAACCGCCGACAGCGCCGCTGCCGCCAACTCACAGCCGATGCACCTGCATCGCGTGCGCCGAAGCCTCGTGCAACGGCGGCGCACTGCCCGTTGCGCGAACGGCACGGATTCGACAAGACAGGGAGGAGCCAGCAATGAGGCTGGACGACGAAAGAGAAAGCGTGAACGTCGAGGATCGACGCGGCGGCGGCTTCGGCGGCGGGCGCGCGACGATCGGCATCGGCACGATCGTGGTCGCGCTGGCCGTATCGTATTTCTTCGGGATCGATCCGCGCGTCGTGCTGCAAGGCGCGTCGGCGTTGCAGGGCCGCGAGCAGCAGACGCAGCCGGCGCCCACGCAGCATCAGGGCGCGCCGGCGAACGATGCGGGCGCGTTGTTCACGCGCAAGGTGCTCGGAAATATCGAGCGCACGTGGACGGGCGTGTTCAGCACGCAGCTGCATGCGCAATACGAGCCGCCGAAGCTGGTGATGTTCACGAATTCGACGCCGACGGCATGCGGCACCGGCCAGACCGCGATGGGCCCGTTCTATTGTCCGGCCGACCGCAAGGTGTACATCGACCTCGGCTTCTATGACGAATTGCGCAAGCGCTTCGGTGCGGGCGGCGATTTTGCGCAGGCCTACGTGATCGCCCACGAAGTCGGCCATCACGTGCAGAACCTGCTCGGCATTTCGGACAAGGTCGATGCCGCGCGCCGGCGTTCGAGCCAGACGCGCGCGAACGCGCTGTCGGTGCGGATGGAACTGCAGGCCGACTGCCTCGCGGGCGTGTGGGCGAACAACGCGCAGCGCGCGAACCAGCACCTGATGGAGCCCGGCGATTTCGAGCAGGGGCTGAAGGCGGCCGCCGCGATCGGCGACGACCGGCTGCAGCAGCAGAGCCAGGGCTACGTCGTGCCGGAGAGCTTCACGCACGGCACCAGCGAGCAGCGCGTGTACTGGCTGCGGCGCGGGATGGAGTCGGGTCAGGTGAGCGCCTGCGACACCTTCGCCGCGAACCCGAACCGATAATCGCCGACGCCGACGCGGCCCAGCGCGCAGCGGCACGCGCATCGCCGGGCTGCCGGTGAGGCGGCTCGTCCATCACGAATTGCGACACGGCGGCGGCTGGCGCCATCGCGATCCGCAGCCGCGCGCCAGCCCGGCCGCGATCTCTCGCTGGCACACCGTCTCTCGTCCTGCGCCGTCCAGCTGCCATCAATCCGTAACGATCGACGTGAACAATGGCGGTCGCTTCAGATCGACGGAAGCATAGCCATCGCTGCACACGTGTGCAGCGCGAGGCCGACCTGCCACCACGCCGAACGAGAGAGACCACATGACCTTGCTGAGCCGTCTGCGCGCGCTGTCCGCCGCCGTTACGCTGTCCGTTGCCGCTTCGCATGCCTTCGCGGCGGATCTCGTCATCGCGGGCCGCGACGACATCTACGGCAAGGGGCTCGCCGACGCCGTCGCCGGTTTCAACAAGCTGCATCCGGGCACCGACATCGAGCTGCTCAAGCTGCCGAACGCGAACCTGTACCAGAAGCTGAAGCTGTCGATGCGCGAAGGCACCGGCACGTACGACCTCGTGATGATGGACGACACGTGGGCGCCCGAATTCATCGGCAACGGCTGGTTGAAGCCGCTGCCCGCGGCGCTCGCCGACGCGGACCTCGTGCCGTCCGCGGTCGCGCTCGGCCGGAATGCGTCAGGCGCGCTGTACGCGCTGCCGATCGTCGGCAACGTCGAGATGTTCGCTTACCGCAAGGATCTGCTCGCGAAGTACCGCCTGCAGCCGCCGCGCAACTGGGACGACGTGCTGAAAATCGCACAGACCGTCGGCGCGGCGGACCGCAGCATGTCGGGCGTCGTGTTTCGCGGCACCAAGGGCAATCCGATCGTGACCGGCTTTCTGCCGATCCTGTGGGCGTACGGCGGCGACGTGTTCGATCGCGCCGGCAACGTGACGATCGATTCGCGCGAGGCGCAGGCCGCGCTGAAGACCTTCGTCGCGTTGAAGGCGTATGCGCCGAAGGACGTCGACGTGTACGGCGCCGCCGAAGTGCGCGACGCGCTGCAACGCGGCGCCGCCGCGCAGTCGATCGAGGTGTGGCCGGCGTGGATTCCGGCGCTCGACGATCCGAAGCAGTCGCGCGTGGCCGGGCAGATCGCGCTGCAGCCGCCGCCCGGCCAGACGGCCGGCCCGGCGCCGATGCTCGGCATCTGGCAGATGGGCATTCCGAAGGATGCGCCGCACGCGAAGCTCGCGCAGGACTTCCTCGCGTACCTGAGCTCGCGCGACACGCAGACGCGGCTCGCCGCGCTCGGCATTCCGCCGACGCGCCGCAGCGTGTTCGCCGATCCGGCGCTGGTGCGCCAGTATCGCTGGTATCCCGATCAACTGAAGGCGCTCGAAGCGGGCCGCGCGCGGCCGCGCGTGAAGGACTGGCAACAGGTCGAGAGCATTCTCGGCGATCAACTGCAGCTCGCGCTGACCGGGCAGGCCGCGCCCGACGCGGCGCTGCGCCAGGCACAGCAGAAGATCGCGCAGGCGATGGCCGCGGCCGGCAAGTGACGGCGCGCGTCCATGCGCGCGGCGGCGTCGCGCGCGTCAAGCCGTTGGTCCGCAGTCTGCCGTTCGTCGCGCTGCTCGGCCCCGCGCTGCTGGTGCTGGCCGCGCTCGCGCTGTACCCGGTCGCGCAGGTGCTGGTCGACTCGTTCTGCCGCGTCGACTATACGGCGGGCCGCCGCGCATTCGCGGGGCTCGCGAACTATCGCGCGGTGCTCGGCGACGACGCCTTCTCCGCCGGCTTCGGCAATACGCTGCGGTTCACGATCGTCGCGTCGCTCGCCGAAGTGGCGCTCGGCTTCGGCCTCGCGCTGTTGTTCGTGCGCGCTTTCCCCGGGCGGCGCATCGCGCTGCCGCTCGCGATTCTGCCGATGATGCTGTCGACGCTCGTGTGCTCGGCGATCTGGCGCAACTGGCTGAACTTCGACGGCTTCCTCAATGCGCTGCTCGCCGTGTTCGGCATCGAAGGCGTGCGCTGGCTGTCCGATCCGCATCTCGCGCTGTGGTCGCTCGCGCTGGTCGACGTGTGGCAATGGACGCCGATGGCGTTCCTGATCGTGCTGGCCGGGCTGCAATCGATTCCCCACGAGCTCTATGAAGCCGCGCGCGCCGACGGCGCGAGCGAATGGCAGTGCCTGCGCGACATCACGCTGCCGCTCGCGGCGCCGCAGATCGGCCTCGCGCTGCTGCTGCGCTCGATCGACACGTTTAAGCTGTTCGACAAGGTCTATGCGCTGACGGGCGGCGGCCCCGGCAACGCGACGCAGACCTTGTCGACCTACATCTACGACACGGGCTTCCGCTTTTTCGACGTCGGAACGGCGAGCGCCGCGTCGGTGCTGATGCTCGCGGCGTCCGCACTGCTGGTCTCGGGATACGTATGGCAAACGGTTCGCAAGCGGCGCGCGTGACGCCGCAACGCGTTGGCAACGCGCCTGCGCGCGCGGGCGCCGCGCTCGCGCACGCGGCGCCGTGGGTGCTGCGCCTCGTCGCGCTCGCGTTGCTGTTGCTGCCGTGTCTGTGGATGGCCGGCGCCGCGTTCATGCCGACGCTCGAACGCCTCGACCATCCGCTGCGGATCTGGCCGGCCGCGCCGACGCTCGAGCATTTTGCGTCGGTATGGTCGAACGGCATCGGCACGCCGCTCGCCAATTCGCTGCTGGTCGGCTTCGGCACGACGCTGCTCGCGCTGCTGCTCGCGTTTCCGGCCGCGTACGCGCTCGTGCGGCTGCGATTTCCCGCGCGGCTCGACGTGCTGTTCCTGATGCTCGTGCTCGCGTTGAAGCTGATGCCGCCGATCACGATCGCGGTGCCGCTGTTCGCGCTCGCGAAGCGCCTGCATCTGCTCGACTCGACGCCCGGCCTGATGCTCGCGTATCAGCTGTACGCGCTGCCGATGGCGATCTGGATGCTGCTTGCGTTCGTGCGCGACGTGCCGCTCGAATACGAGGAGGCCGCGTGCATCGACGGTGCGGGGCTCGCGCGCCGGCTCGTGCAGATCGTGCTGCCGCTGTGCGCGCCGGGGCTGATCGCGACCGCGATCTTCGTGTTCATCGCCGCATGGAACGAATTCCTGATCGCGCTGCTGTTCGTGTCGACGCCGAGCCGTTTCACGCTGCCGCTCGCGATCGCCGGCTACGTGACCGAGAACGGCATCGACTGGGGCGACCTCATGAGCGCGGGGCTGCTCGCGTCGCTGCCGACGCTCGCCATGGCCGGCTACGTGCAGCGCTACCTGCTGCGCGGCTTCGCGGGCGGGCTGAAGTGACGGCGCGCGTCACGCGCAACTGTGCCGCACCACGTGCGTGACCGGCACGACGCGCGTGCGCGACGCGCCGTCGAATGCGCTGATCCGGTCGGCGAGCAGGTCGACGGCCGCGTGCGCGAGACCTTGCGTATCCTGGCGCAGCGTCGTGAGCCGGTACGCGTCGTATGCGGCGGCGGGGATGTCGTCGAAGCCGATCACGCGGACGTCGTCGGGCACGCGCAGGCCGAACGCAGCGCGCGCGGCGTCGATCACGCCGAGCGCGAGCAGGTCGGACGAACAGAACACGCCGTCCGGGCGGTGGTCGGCCGCGAACAGCTGCTGCGCGGCGTCGAGGCCGCACGCATGCGTGTCGGATGCCGTATCGATCACGCTCGCGAGCGTCGCGCCGGACATGTTGCCGCGTTGCAGCGCGTGCGCGAACGCGTCGGCGCGCGAGCGCGCGCTGAAGCTCGCGGTATGCGGGCCGACGAACGCGAGCCGGCGTGCGCCGGCGTGCACGAGACGCTGCGCGGCCTCGGCGGCACCGGCCGCGTTGTCGCTGACGACGACGTCCGCGCCGGCCAGATTCGCTTCCCGGTTGATCATCACGACCGGAATCCGGTGCGCGAGGTATTGCCGCGCGACCGACAGCGGCGGCGACGCGGACGTCATCACGAGACCGGCGACGCGGTAGCTGAGCAGCCGTTCGAGCGCTTGCCGGAGCTGCTGCGGGTCGTCGGCGTTGGTCACGAGCGGCGTGAATGCGCGCTGCCCGAGCACGGCCATCAGGTCCGACAGCAGCCGCGCGCGCAACGGGTTCTCGAAACCCGCGGTCACGACGCCGATCATGCTGCTGCGCTGCGTGATCATGTCGCGTGCGATCAGGTTGACCTGATAGCCGAGCGCACGCGCGGCGGCCATCACGCGTTCGCGCGTGTCGGGCGCGATGCTCGCCGTCGACGAGAACGCGCGCGACACCGCGGAGCGCGACACGCCGGCGCGCGCGGCGACGTCCGACGCCGTGACCCAGGTTTTCCTTTCCTTGCCGATCATCGACACATGTTCCTCTCGACACACGAAACGCCCGCACCGCTGACCGACTGGATGTCGGCGCTCGACGACGCACGGCCGCTGCATACGCTGACCTTACCGGGCAGCCATGACACCTGTGCGTATACGGTCGACGATCCGCTCGTGCGCACGCAGCGCGCGCCGATCGCTGCGCAGCTTGCGCACGGCGTGCGGCTGCTCGACATCCGCTGCCGGCATCGTTGCGACACGTTCGACATTCATCACGGCGCGATCGCGCTCGGCATGTCGTTCGACGACGTGCTCGCCGATTGCGCGCGGTTTCTCGCCGCGCATCCGCGCGAATGCATCGTGATGTCGGTGAAGGACGAATGGCCCGCGCACGCGTGCACGCGCGGCTTCGATGCCACGTTCGACGCGCATCGCGCGCGTCATCCGGCACTGCGCTGGCATGCGGGCCGCGCGCTACCCGCGCTCGGCGACGTGCGCGGCGCGATCGTGCTGTTGCGGCGGTTTCGCAGCGGCCGGCCGCTCGGCATCGACCTGAGCGCGTGGCCCGACAACGCGACCTTCACGATCGATCATCCGGATGCGTCGTTCGTGATCCAGGACGAATACCGGGTGCCCGTCGTCGGTTCGATCCAGTACAAGTGGCGGGTGATCGAAGCGCTGCTGACCGGCATGCCGTCGCCGCAAAGCGGCCGCTGGGCGATCAACTTCTGCAGCGGTACGGGGATGGGCGCGAATCCGTCGATCGTCGCGCGCGGCGACGGCCGCGTGCAGGGCATCCATGCGCGGCTCGCCCAACACCTGCGCGAACGGCCCGGCCCGTGCGGCGCGATGCTGCTCGACTTCTGCGATGACGACGACTGGGCGCTCGTGCGCGCGCTGGTCGCGTGCAACGGTTTCGTGGTTGCGCGGCCGTGCGCGCCGAGCGGCTGTTAGCGCATGTGTGCGTTGAAGAACGCGAGCGCGCTCGCGTCGAGCGTCGCATGGAACGCCACGCGATCGAAACCCTTCGCGTCGGTGCAGACGGCCGGCGCGTGCTGCGCGAGTGAGGGCGGACACGGCGCGAGAAACGCGAAGTGCCCCGCATTGGGCACCACGTGCAGCTCGGGGCGCGCGGGCAGCAACTTGGCCAGCGCGGGGCCGGTGTGCGGCTCGACGCCGTCGCCGCCGAATTCGGAGGTCCATAGCTGGATCGGCGCGTGCACGTCGGCCAGCGTGGTGGCGCTCGGAAATTCGTCGAGTGGATCGGCGATCACGTAAGCCTTGATGCGCGCGTCGTGCGTCAACGGCTGGCGCGTGATGCTTTCGTCGTGAATCTGCTTGCAGATGCGCCACGCGGGGTTCGTGCATGCGACCGGCGCATGCACGAAATCGGGGTTGCCGCCCGCCAGCACGAGGCCCGTGTAGCCACCGCGCGAAAAACCGAAGAAGCCGATCCGCGCCGGGTCGATGCGTGCGGCGTCGGCCGAGGGGCCGAGCATGTAGTCGACCAGCCGCTTGATGTCGATCGGCCGTTCGAAGAATTCCTGCGCGTCGGCGGCGCGGCTCATGTCGGCGAACGTGTCGCCCGGATGATTGATCGCCGCGACGACGTAGCCCGCGTCGGCGAGCGTTTCCGCCAGATCGTGATGGCCGAGATACGTGCCGCCGTGGCCGTGCGAGATCACGACGAGCGGCAGCGCGTCGCCGACCGTCGCGCAGTCGCGCCGGCCTTGCAGCAGGTACGGGCCGACCGTCAGCGTCTGCGCGGCATCGGCGCAGGGCGTCCATATGATCGCGTGCAGTTCGGGGCCGGATGCATCGGCAGGAATCGTGGCGAACTTGACGCCGGCCGCCTGCGCGAGCGTCGCGCACAGGCACAGCAGCGAAGCGGACAGCCAGTGCTTCATGATGGACTCCTCCGGTGAGGCGAGTGCATGCGACGTGCTGGCCTGCGTGTCCGATCGTACGGACCTTCCGATTGGAGCCTGTCGCCGTTCGTCATGCCCGGCGAGGGCGAGTCACCGCACCGCGATCGCGACCGCCGCGCCGGCCATCGCGGTCGCACTCGTGCGGTTCGCGATCCGCTTCGCGCGTGCGGAGGTGAGGAACGCGCGCGCCCGCAGCGCGAGCAGCGACCAGAAGCAGTCGGTCAGGATCAGGATCACGAGCATCGTGCCGACCAGCTCGCCCCACGCGAGCACGCCGACCTGCGTCAGATCGACGATCGTCGGCAGCAACGCCAGATAGAACAGCATGATCTTCGGGTTGCCGAGCGTGACCAGCGTGCCGGCCGCGAACATGCGCCACGGCGACTGGCCGCGCGGCAGGTCGGCGGCTTTCGTGTCGGTCGGCGCCCGCCACATCTTCCACGCGAGCAGCAGCAGATACGCGACGCCGACGAGCTTCAGCACGAGCAGGCCGCTTTCGAACGTGCGCGTGAACGCGGACAGCCCGGCGACGGCCAGCGTGAGCCACAGCGCTTCACCGATCCACATCGCCGCGAGGAACGGCAGCACGTCGCGCACGCCGTTCGTCAGCACGCGCGCGACGAGCGCGGCGACGCTCGGGCCGGGCGTGCCGGCTAGGGCGAGAAGGGCGAAGGCGAACACGGCGAGCGCGGACAACGTCATGGCGAACCTCTGGCGGAAGGGGGCGTTCGAAAGGTATGAAGTTTCGATTATAGTGACGGCCGTTTCCGTCTGCCTAGGTTGCCGTGATGACAGTATCGATCCGGATTCGCCGCGCCACGCGCGCAGACGCGGCCGCGATGGCCGCCGTCGAAGTGGCCGCTGCCCGGCGCTTTCATTTCATCGGCATGCCGGACATTGCCGAAGGCGAGCCGACCGATGCGGCCGCCGTGCTCGAGCGCATCGACGCGGGCCACGCGTATGTCGCGACGGACGAAACGGGCGCGTGCGTCGGCTTCGCGTTCTACCGGCTGCTCGACGCGCGGCGGCTCTACCTGGAAGAACTCGATGTCGCGCCGTCGCATGCGGGGCAGCGCATCGGCGCGCGCCTGATTGAGCGGATCATGATGCGCGCCGCGCGCGACGGCTTTGCTGAGGTCGTGCTGTCGACGTTTCGCGACGTGCCGTGGAATGCGCCGTACTACGCGCGCGTCGGCTTTCGTGTGATCGACGACGCAGCGCTCGACGCCGCGCTGCGCGCGATTCGCGCGCATCACGTCGAGCGCGGGCTCGACGAGACGCGCCGCGTGTTCATGCGCGCCGACGTGCGCGCGTGAACGTCTGCGCCGTCAGGCTGCGTCGTCTAGCGCCGGATAGTCGGTGTAGCCCGTCTCGCCTTGCGCGTAGAACGTCTCCGGCACCGGCTTGTTCAGCGGTGCGCCGAGTTCGAGACGGCGCGGCAGGTCCGGGTTCGCGATGAACAGCTTGCCCCACGCGATCGCGTCGGCGCTGCCGTCGGCGAGCGCTTGCCGCGCCGAGTCGGGCGTGAATTGCTCGTTCGCGATCAGCGGGCCGCCGAACGCTTCCTTCAGGCGCGGGCTCAACTGGTCGCCCGTATACGACTCGCGCGTGAAGATGAACGCGATCTTGCGGCGGCCGAGTTCGCGCGCGACGTAGCCGAACGTTGCGGCCGGATCCGAGTCGCCCATCGTGTGTGCGTCGCCGCGCGGCGCGAGATGGACGCCGACGCGGCCCGCGCCCCACACGTCGATCGCCGCGTCGACCACTTCGAGCAGCAGGCGCGCGCGGTTCTCGATCGGGCCGCCGTACGCATCGGTGCGACGGTTGGTGCTGTCCTGTAGGAACTGGTCGAGCAGGTAGCCGTTCGCGCCGTGAATCTCGACGCCGTCGAAACCGGCCTTTTTCGCGTTTTCGGCGCCCTTGCGGTAGGCGGCGACGATGCCCGGAATTTCGTCGAGCTCGAGCGCGCGCGGCGTCACGAACGGGCGCTCCGGCCGCACCAGGCTCACATGGCCGCCTGCCGCGATCGCGCTCGGCGCGACCGGCAGGTCGCCGTCCAGGAACATCGGGTCGGAGATCCGGCCGACGTGCCACAGCTGCAGCACGATGCGGCCGCCGGCCGCGTGCACGGCCTGCGTCACGCGCTTCCAGCCTTCGACCTGTTCGTCGGACCAGATGCCCGGCGTATCCGCGTAGCCGACGCCTTGCGGCGTGACCGACGTCGCCTCGCTGATGATCAGGCCGGCCGACGCGCGTTCGGCGTAGTAGCGCGCCATCAGCTCGTTCGGCACGCGGGTCGTGCCGGCGCGGGCGCGCGTGAGCGGCGCCATGACGATGCGGTTCGGCAGCGTCAGCTCGCCGAGGGTAACGGGGTCGAACAGGGTAGGCATGGAGATAACCTTTTCACGATAGGCGGGAGGCCGTCGCTTCGCTTCGCGTGCGGCGGCCGGTCCGCAGGGTCAGAGTTCGCGGCGCACGGCGTCGAGAAACGCCTCGATGACGGCCTCGTTGCGCCGGAAGAACGCCCACTGGCCGATCCGTGTCGACGTCACGAGCCCCGCGCGCTGCAGCGTCGCGAGGTGCGCGGAGACGGTCGATTGCGACAGCCCGCAACGCGCGTCGATCTGCCCGGCGCAGACGCCGTGGTCGTACGGCAGCGTCTGCGCGGGGAAATGCACGTCGGGCGTTTTCAGCCAGACGAGAATCTCCCGGCGCACGGGATTCGAGAGCGCTTTCAGGATCGCATCGACGTCGAGTTCGGTCGGCATGGCAAGGTCAGATGTTCGGGCGGGAAAACTGGAGCACAACGAGTATCGCCGTTGACCGAATCATATATCGGAAAAAGACGATATGCACGATGGCACTGGTGGGAGTGGGGTTGATCGACGGCGCGTCCCGCATCGCTCACGCAGCCGCATACTGCGCAAACAGCCATCGGCGCATCGCTTCGAGCGTATCGGACTGCACATTCGCATTTGGAAAGACGACGTAGAAGCCGAGCGACATCGGAAACGAAAAATCGAATACGCGCCGCAGCCGGCCTTCGGCGATATCGCGCTCGACGAGCGGCTCGCTCGTCAAGGCGATGCCCTGGCCGGCGATCGCGGCGTCGATCGCGAGCAGCGACTGACTGAAGCGCGGGCCCTTGGTCGCGTCCACGCGGCCTCGTCCGCCGAGCTTGTCGACGAATTCGGGCCACAGATCGTGCGCGTCGTGCAACAGCACGTGCGTCGACAGATCGTCGATCGAGCGGATCGGCGGCGCGCCGTCGAGCAATTTGGGGCTGGCGACGGCGAACACGTCGAGCGGCGACAGTAACTGCGCGGTCAGCCCGGCGGGAAACGGCGGCTTGCCGAGCCGAATCGCGATATCGACGCCATCGGCCCGGAACGATGCGAGCCGCTCGTCCGCGACGACGCGCACTTCAATGTCGGGATGCTGCCGGCCGAAGTCGGCCAGCCGCGGAATCAGCCATTTCGACGCGAACGACGGCGTCGTGCTGACCGTGAGCGCCGCCGGCCGCTGGCCGAGCGCTTGCGTCGCGTCGGCGATCAGCTGCAGCGCGCGCTGGACCGACGAGAAATACTCGAGCCCGTCGCGCGTCAGCGCGAGCCCTCGCGGCAAGCGCCGGAACAACTGTACTTGCACCGCGTCCTCCAGATGCCGGACCTGCTGCGCGACGGCGCCCTGGGTGACGCCGAGTTCATCGGCGGCGAGGCGAAAATTCAGGTGGCGCGCGGCGGCCTCGAACGCGCGCAGCGCATTCAGCGGCGGAAACCGACGGGCATTGGACAGCGCCTTCATGCAGTAGAAAACCTACAGGGTAAATGCAGAAATGATCGTTCGACAGGCCGATTATAGAGGCCTAGAGTGGCGCTTTTGCACACGTCGGTAGCGTTGCGCCGACCATTCTGGAGAACGGCATGACTGTAGAAAAAGTGGCGTTGATCACGGCGGCGGGCAAGGGCATGGGTGCGGCGATCGCGCGCGACCTCGCGAACCACGGCTATCGCGTCGCGCTGATGTCGCCGTCCGGCAGCGCGGTCGAGCTTGCGACGGAACTCGGCGGTTTCGGCATCGCGGGCTCCGTCACCGACGACGCGGACATCGAGCGCTTCGTGAGCGGCACGCTCGCGAAATACGGCCGCATCGACGCGGTCGTCAACAACACCGGGCATCCGCCGAAGGGCGATCTGCTCGCGATCGACGACGCCAAATGGCACGAAGGGCTCGACCTGATCGTGCTCAACGTCGTACGCGTGCTGCGTCGCGTCACGCCGGTGTTCCTGCAGCAGGGCGGCGGCGCCGTGGTCAACATCTCGAGCTTCGCGGCCGATGCGCCCGAGCAGCCGATGCCCGTGTCGTCGGCGCTGCGGGCGGCGCTCAGTGCGTTCACGCGGCTGTACGCGGAGCGTTACGCGAAGGACAACATTCGCGTCAATTCGGTGCTGCCCGGCTTCATCGACAGCTGGCCGGAGACGCCCGAGATCGTCGCGCGCATCCCGGTCGGCCGGTTCGGCAGGACCGACGAGATCGCGCAGACGGTGACGTTCCTGTTGTCCGAAGGCGCCGGCTACATCACCGGGCAGAACCTGCGCGTCGACGGCGGCATCGTGCGCGCGCTCTGAGCGGCCGCGCGAGCGCGCGCCGCGGGCGGCACCACGCGACGCCGCCGCGCGGCGCGCGTCAGTTGTGCCGTTCGCCGATCCGGTTTTCTTCCGGGCTCCACACGCTCAAGCCCTCGGTCGGATCCATCGGCCGTTCCCACGGCCGCGCGGCGATCGCCTGCATCGTCGCGTCGAAACCGGCCTGGCGGCGCGCGGCAATCCCGTCCGGCGTGAAATCGATGTCCTTCCACTGATCGTCGCCGTCGAGTCGCGGCGCCGCGAGCTTGATGACGCGCATCGTAGTCTGACAGCCCCATGCGGCGAGCGCCTGCACGTCCGCCGACGCGCGCTCCGGCTCCGGTACGCGCATCACCAGTTCGTTGATCACGTGACGCAGCCGGTGAATCTGCTGCTGCCGCGCGATGTTGCCGTCGGTGCGGCTCGCATACTGGATGTCCTTCTGCCGTTCCGACACCTGCCAGATGCTCTGCGGCTCGGGGCCGACCGGATTCCACATCTGCACCGAGAAGATGATCGAGCTGCGGCGCGGCGCATCGTCCAGCACGACCTCGACCGGCGTATTCGAATAGATGCCGCCGTCCCAGTACGGCGCGCCGTCGACGCGCACGGCCGGGAACGCGGGCGGCAGCGCGCCGGAGCTCATCACGTGGTCGAGGCCGAGCCGGCGCTCGCGGGAATCGAAATAGCGCATCGCGCCGGTGCACGCGTTGACCGCGCCGACGGTGACGCGCGGCCGGCCCGCATTCAGCAGCTCGACGTCGATCAGCGAAGCGAGCGTGTCGCGCAGCGGCTCGGCCACGTAGTACGACGCGTGCTCGACGCCGACGTGCGCGAGCGGCCCGAGCCACGCGGCAGGGTTCGGCCGAAAAAATCCGGGCAGCCCCGCGCCGATCACCGCGAACTCGGCGCCGATCTTGTTCCAGGTCGTCGGCAGGCCCGGCACGTTCACCGCGGGGCGTTCGGTCACGTGACGCCAGAACTGTGCGATCCGCTGCGCGCGCTGCGCCGGCGCGTTGCCGGCGATCAGCGCCGCGTTGATCGCGCCGATCGACGTGCCGATGACCCAGTCGGGCTGGATGCCCGACGCGTTCATCGCTTCGAACACGCCGAGCTGGTACGCACCCAGTGCGCCGCCGCCTTGCAGCACGAGCACGACCTGGCCGGGCAGTTTCGGGTGTGCGGGTTGACTCACCGTCATCGTTCGCCTCGCGGTCGGTGACGGCCGGCGGGCGCCGGCCGGATGGAAGCAGTGTAGGCGATGGCCGGCGGCGCCTGCGCTGCGCGGTGCGTTGCCCGATGCCGCGGCGTACGAAGGGGGCGAGCGCATTTGAGTGGCGGATGCGCGTTTCGCCGATGGCGCGAGGCGGCTTCGCATCGAAGTGCTTCCTGCTGCCGTCATCGGCATCGAAGCGGACCTGCGATCGCGATACGCCGAATGCATGCCGGCCGGCCACTTCGACGGGCGGATCGTGCGCGCACTGGCGAGCGCCACGTGGCTTCTGTCTGCGACGTTCAATGCGAAGCGAAAGCTGTCGCGCTGCGCCAACGTTTGCGACCGGTTCCGCGACCGGCAATGTGTTGCATGTCAATGTCCTGTAAGTGACACGTCACATTTGCGTCATGCCGGCCCGATAGCCTGCGACACCGAATCGTCACTCCGGAGCCCATGATGCCGAACCTCGCGGCAACGGAACCCCGCGCCGCGGCTCGCTGCCGCGCGTCCGCCGTTGGCGTCTGCCGACGGCCTGCCTGGGGCCACGCACGCTGACGCGGCCATCGGCTGCGCGCGCGGCCGCTCCCATCGATTTTCAATTTCACCCACACGCTACCGATGGATATCCGCTTCTTCGATCCGAATCGCACCGCCAATGCGTCCGCGTGGCGCGTGCTGCCCAACCGCTGGGACGCGGTCGCGTTTCCGCTGATCATCGGCATCCTCGCGATGGCGATCGTCGGCTTCCACGAAACGATGGCGCCGATCGCGACGCTGCAGACGCAGAAGATCTCGCTCGATCCGTCGAACCTGCCCGAATACGCGTTGCGCACCACGCTGCGGATGCTCGCCTCGATGGTCGCGTCGCTCGTGTTCACGCTCGGCTACGGCACGCTCGCCGCGAAGAGCCGCCGTGCGGGCATGGTGCTGATTCCGATCCTCGACATCCTGCAGTCGGTGCCGGTGCTCGGCTATATCTCGTTTACGGTCACGTTCTTTCTCGCGCTGTTTCCGGGCCGCGTGCTCGGCGCGGAGCTCGCCGCGATCTTCGCGATCTTCACGAGCCAGGCGTGGAACATGACGTTCAGCTTCTACCAGTCGCTGCGCACGGTGCCGCGCGATCTGAGCGAGGTGTCGCGCGGCTTCCACCTCACGCCGTGGCAGCGCTTCTGGAAGCTCGAAGCGCCGTTCTCGATGCCGGGCCTGATCTGGAACATGATGATGTCGATGTCGGGCGGCTGGTTCTTCGTCGTCGCGTCGGAGGCGATCACCGTCGGCAACCGCACGATCACGCTGCCGGGCATCGGCGCGTATCTCGCGCAGGCGATCGCCGACAAGAATCTCGCTGCGGTCGGCTGGGTGATCGTCGCGATGTCGGTCGTGATCCTCGCATACGACCAGTTGCTGTTCCGGCCGCTCGTCGCGTGGGCCGACAAGTTCCGGATGGAGAACACCGCGTCGGGCGACGCGCCGCAATCCTGGCTGCTCGACATGATGCGCCGCACGCACCTGATCCATCAGCTGCTGGTGCCGGCCGGCTGGCTGCTGTCGCAGGCGGCGCGCATTCCGCTGCGCGCGCCGTCAGTGACGCTCGCGCGGTCGCGCGGCAAGTCGGCGCGCCGTTCGTCGCGCGTCGGCGACCTCGTGTGGGCCGCCGTCGTGATCGCGTTGACGCTGTATGTCGCGTGGCGCGTCGTCGGCTTCGTGGCGACCGGCGTCACGCTGGCCGAGGTCGGCCACGTGCTCGTGCTCGGGCTCATCACGCTGCTGCGCGTGCTGGTGTTGATCGCGATCGCATCGGTGGTGTGGGTGCCGCTCGGCGTGCTGATCGGGCTGCGCCCGAAGCTCGCCGAGAAGATCCAGCCGCTCGCGCAGTTCCTCGCTGCGTTCCCGGCCAACCTGCTGTTCCCGGTGTTCGTGATCGTGATCGTCCACTTCCACCTGAACGCGGACATCTGGCTGTCGCCGCTGATCGTGCTCGGCACGCAGTGGTACATCCTGTTCAACGTGATCGCGGGCGCGATGTCCTATCCGAACGACTACAAGGAAGCGACGAAGAACTTCCGCATCCGCGGCTGGCAGTGGTGGCGTCAGGCGATGCTGCCCGGCATCTTTCCGTACTACGTGACGGGCGCGATCACGGCGTCGGGCGGCGCGTGGAACGCGAGCATCGTGTCCGAATTCGTGCAGTGGGGCGACACGAAGGTCGTCGCGCACGGCCTCGGCTCCTATATCGCGCAGACCACCGCGGCCGGCGATTTCCCGAAGATCATCCTGGGGATCGCCGTGATGTCGCTGTTCGTTACGCTGTTCAACCGTCTGCTGTGGCGTCCGATGTACGCCTATGCGGAATCCCGGCTCCGTCTCGATTGAGAGTAAGCGCGATGCAAAACCCCACCGTAATCAACGCCCCCGTCCAGACGTCCCAGCCGCTTCAGCCGCCGCGGCCCGGCGCCGAAATCCTGCGCGTCGACCACGTGAGCCGCGGCTTCAACAAGACGCAGGGCGAATTGCTCGTGCTCGACGACGCGAACCTGTCGCTGCGCGAAGGCGAAATCGTCGGGCTGCTCGGCCGTTCCGGCTCGGGCAAGTCCACGTTGCTGCGGATCATCGCCGGGCTGATCGAGCCGACCGGCGGCGAAGTGACCTATCTCGGCAAGCCGCTGACCGGCCCGGCCGAGGGCGTCGCGATGGTGTTCCAGACCTTCGCGCTGTTCCCGTGGCTGACCGTGCTGCAGAACGTCGAAGCCGGCCTCGAGGCGCTCGGCGTGGGCGCGCGCGAGCGCCGCGAGCGCGCGCTGGCCGCGATCGACCTGATCGGCCTGGACGGCTTCGAAAACGCGTACCCGCGCGAGCTGTCGGGCGGCATGCGTCAGCGCGTCGGCTTCGCGCGCGCGCTCGTCGTCGATCCGACCATCCTGCTGATGGACGAGCCGTTCTCCGCGCTCGACGTGCTGACGGCCGAGACGCTGCGTACCGACCTGCTCGACCTGTGGACGCAAGGCCGCATGCCGATCAAGTCGGTGCTGATCGTCACGCACAACATCGAGGAAGCGGTGTTCATGTGCGACCGGATTCTGGTGCTGTCGTCGAATCCGGGACGCGTGATCGCCGAGATCAAGGTGCCGTTCAAGCATCCGCGCAACCGGCTCGATCCTGAGTTTCGCAAGCTGGTCGACGATATCTACGCGAAGATGACCGCGCGCCAGACCGGCGAGGCGACCAAGAAGGGGCTCGAACTCGGCAGCTGGTTGCCGCAGGTGTCGACCAACCTGATGGCCGGTCTGATCGAAACGCTCGCGATGGCGCCGTACCACGGCCGCGCCGACATGCCCGAAATCGCGCGCACGCTGCATCTGGAGATCGACGATCTGTTCCCGATCGCCGAAGTGCTGCAGTACCTGGGCTTTGCCGACGTGCGCGAAGGCGACGTGTTCCTGACGCCGCCGGGCCGCGTGTTCGCCGAGTTCGGCACGCAGGAACGCAAGCTGATGTTCGCCGATCATCTGCTCAAGCACGTGCCGCTCGCCGCGCGGATCAAGAAGGTGCTGAACGAACGGCCGGGCCATCGCGCGCCGCGCGTGCGCTTCGAGCAGGAGCTGGAGGATTTTCTGCCGGACGACACGGCCGAGGAAACGCTCGACGCGGTGATCGACTGGGGGCGTTACGGGGAAGTGTTTTCGTACAACGACAAGACGGAGGTGTTCAGCCTCGAGGACGTCGAGAGCTGACGCTTCATCGCCGCTGATGCGCGGCGACCGATGCGGCCCGCCGCGCCGCTCACTCCGGCAGGTCCCACCGGTCGGCATCCTGCGCGCCGCCGCCCGTACCGAGCCGCTCGATCTTCTCCATGCGCTGCCGCGCGAGCTCCGGCAGCCGGTTCGTGACGCCGATCACGAGCGCCTCGGCGAGCGCGAGCGCGGGCACGTTGGTCTGCAACATCGCGAACGGCCGCCCGAGGATGCGCAGCACGATTTCGGCGAACGCGCTGATCGGCGAGCGCCATTCGTCGGTGATCAGCAGCACGCGCACGCCGAGCGCGTGCGCAGCCTGCGCGAACCGGACGCTGTCCTTCTGATAACGGCGAAAGTCGAAGATCACGAGCACGTCGCCGGGCTCCATGTCGGCCAGCGACACCGACGCGACGTTCACGTTCGGCTCGACGTAGTGAACGTGCGGCCGCGCATACGCGAGCGTGAACGAGAACAGCGAGGCGAGCGGTGCCGTATAACGCCCGCCGCCGCAGAACACGCGCACCTCCGGCGCCGCGAGCAGCGCCACCGCGGCGTCGAACGCGGCCGCGTCGAGCCCGTCGATCGTCGTCGCGAGCGATTGCGACAGCCGCTCGAAGATGGCCGCATGACTGTCGCGCATGCCGGTTTTCGAATGAAACGCGTCCATGCGCGCGAGCGGCGAGTTCATCGCCGCGTCGATCTCGTCGTGCAGCGCTTGCTGAAACGACGAGTAATTCGGAAAGCCGATCCTGACGACGAAGCGAAACACGGTCGGGTCGCTCACTTCGGCTTGCTTCGCGAAGCTCGCGATCGGCCCGAGCCCGAGGCTCGGGTAGCGATCCAGCAGCGCATGCGCCACCTTCTGTTCCGACGGCGTGAAGCTGTCCATCTGCGATAGCAGCAACGCCCTGATGCTTGTCCCCATGGGCCCCCCGGCTGGCTCGTGGCTGAACGACGAACGGCAGAACTGCGTCTGCCGGCGAGCGTGCATGGTAGCCGATGGACGCCGCGCGAGGCGGGCGGCCCGACCGTTCCGACGCAAGCATCCAGACGACGCGCCGCTCCGCCGATCGTGTAACGAATCAAACATTCTCCGATCTCGCGCGCGGGTTTCGCGCAGAAAGCACGGTAAATCCCCTAGTTTTTGACGGAAAAATGCCGATGCTATGATCCCAGCCTTGCTGAAATGTATCGTTCATTACATTCGACCGGAGCCGGATCGGCCGGCCGCCCGGCGCATCGCGCATCCCGGCATCGCCGGTCAATCGTCTGGAGGATTCCGTCATGAGACGGCTCGTCGTACTCACCTTGTTGTCGGCCGTCGGCGCATGCGCGTTCGCGGCTTCGGAGCCCGCGGTGGAAGCCACCCACGGCATGGTCGTGTCGTCGCAGCATTTCGCGTCGCAGATCGGCGTCGACATCCTGAAGGCCGGCGGCAACGCGGTGGACGCGGCCGTGGCGGTCGGCTACGCGCAGGCGGTGACCAATCCGTGCTGCGGCAACATCGGCGGCGGCGGTTTCATGACCGTGCATCTGGTCGACGGCCGCGACCGCTTCATCAATTTCCGCGAGACGGCGCCGGCCGCGGCGTCGGCGAACATGTACCTCGACGCGAACGGCAACGTGATTCCGAACCAGAGCCTGTACGGCTATCGGGCGGTCGGCGTGCCGGGCACGGTCGCCGGCCTCGACCTCGCGCAGCGCAAGTACGGCAAGTTCACGCGCAGGCAGGTGATGGAGCCGGCGATCCGGCTCGCGCGCGACGGCTTCGTGCTGACGCGCGGCGATACCGACATCCTCGACACGACGATCGAGCGCTTCAGGAAGGACCCGGAGGCCGCGCGCATCTTCCTGCGCGCGGACGGCACGCCGCTGCAACCGGGCGACCGCCTGGTGCAGAAGGACCTCGCGCGCACGCTCGAGCGCATCGCGGAGCAGGGCCCGGACGCGTTCTATCACGGCGAGATTCCGAAGCTCGTCGAAGCCGCGTCGACGCGCGGCGGCGGCGTGATCACGGCGGCCGACTTCGCGTCGTATCGCGCGCAGGACATCGCGCCGCTGACCTGCACGTATCGCGGCTACGAGTTCGTGTCGGCGCCGCCGCCGAGTTCGGGCGGCGTGACGATGTGCGAGACGCTGAACGTGCTCGAAGGCTACGACCTGCGCAAGATGGGCTACCAGTCGGCGGCCGTCGTCCATTACATGACCGAGGCGATGCGCCACGCATACGAGGATCGCAACACGCTGCTGGGCGACCCGAACTTCATCGACAATCCCGTCGCGAAGCTGACCAGCAAGCAGTATGCGGCCGAGATCCGCAAGCAGATCAGCGACGACGCGGCGACGGCGTCGGTGGCCGTGCAGCCCGGTATCGGCGTGCACGAGAAGCCGGAGACGACCCACTATTCGATCGTCGATCGCGACGGCAACGCGGTGTCTACGACGTACACCGTCAACGGCCGCTTCGGCGCGGTCGTGATCGCGCCGGGCACCGGCTTCTTCCTGAACGACGAGATGGACGACTTCACCGTCAAGGTCGGCGCGCAGAACCTGTTCGGGCTCGTGCAGGGCACGCGCAACTCGATCGCGCCGGGCAAGCGTCCGCTGTCGTCGATGGCGCCGACGATCGTGAAGAAGGACGGCAAGGTGTTCATGGTGGTCGGCTCGCCGGGCGGCTCCCGGATCATCACGATCACGCTGCAGACCGTGCTCAACGTGATCGACTACGGGATGACGCCGCAGGATGCGGTCGGCGCGCCGCGCATTCACCATCAGTGGCTGCCCGACGAGGTCTATTACGAAACCCGCGGCCTGTCGCCCGACACGCTGTCGATCCTGCGCAAGATGGGCTACAAGATGGTCGAGCAGACGCCGTGGGGCGCCGCCGAGCTGATCCTGGTCGGCCTGCCGGGCACCGAGGTGGCGAGCCGCCAGAGCTCGGGCAACGACGCGTCGGTGTCGGGCAACGTGCGCGTCGGCTATCTCTATGGTGTCAACGATCCGCGCCGTCCGGCCGGAGCCGCGATCGGGTATTGATCCTCGGTGTCGACACGTTTCTCGACATGGGGCGCTCGGTTACCACCGCGGTCGGAAGCTGGATCGCGAGTGAGGTGGTCGCGAAGGGGGAAGGGGAACCGATGACGGAGTCCGAGGCGCTTGTGCATGCCGCGCATTTCGACGCGGAACTCGAACGGCGCAACGGCGACGTCGGCTATGGAGGCGGGCGCGCGGCGTCGGTTTGAGCGGGAGGTTTGCGTTGGCGGTGGGCGGTCGCTGGTCGCTGGTCGCCGGGTGCCGCGAGCAGCACCGCGCGGTATCGCTTTCGGCGTTGCGTCCGCCGACCGCGCCGACGCCTATCGCCAGCCACCTTCGACGTAGACCCAGCCCGGCCCCTGGCGTCTCCAATAGCCAGGCACCCAGCGATGTCCCGGGCGGCGCGCGACCCAGCGTCCCGACACCCAGATGTATTGGCCGCGCTGCCAGCGCCAATACCCGTCGGTCCAGACGTAGCCATGCGGCTGAGGCGGCGGCGGCCGGCGATCGCGTCGCGGCGCCGGCGGCGCGAAGCGCGGGCGATCGGCGTAAGGCCGGCCGCCGGGCCCGTGATCGGGGCCGGGCCGGGGCGGAGGGCGATAGCCGGGCGGCGCGGGTTGCGCCGATGCGCCAGGCAGCCAGCCGCCGATGCCGGCCACGGCCGCGGTCAGTCCGATGGTGCGCAGCCACGAGCGTCGATTCATTTGCGGGTCCTCTTTATATGCAACAGAAGTGGGCCTTACCTTAGCGCGCAGCTTCCGTCCTCGGGTTACGGTGGCCGTTAAGGCTGTTACCGCATGTCACCGCCTCCTGCGGACCGCGGCCCATGGCCGATGCGGGTTTCGTTTGAGGACTTCGCCATGCTGATTGCCTCGCTCGAGGCCGTCTCGGAGTGTTTACCGTTCGATGGTTGGGTGTTTAGCCCCCGCAACCCCAATATTTGAGATCCGAATGGGTAAAAATTACCGTTTTTAGGTGTATCCACGGATTCCGTTTGTTGTTTCTATGCAACCGTCAAGACGATGACACGAAAGAATGATGGGATGAAAGGCTTCAAAAAGAAGTCGTCAAGAGGTCAAAAAAATCCTTTAAAACAAATACTTATGAAGTGCCCCTGATTTGATTATTTCTAGTTCAGGAAAAGGTTATTTCTTTATTTGCGGATCGCTGCCCTAGGGTACACCCCTAAACTCACGGTTCCCAAACGGGCAACTCTCCGGGCGCAGCCAGCAGGACCGATGGCGTTTCCGGGCGGTTGCAGACCGTTTATGAACAAGGTCGCGAGACCTGCCTCTTTTTAGAAGGGAGCTCCACGAATGAACAAGACTCTGATCGTTGCAGCAGCTGCAGCATCGTTCGCTACCGTTGCTCACGCGCAAAGCAGCGTCACGCTGTACGGCGTGCTGGACGCTGGCATCACCTACCAAAGCAACGTTGCAAGCAAGTCGCTGTGGTCGATGGGCTCGGGCGTTGACCAAAGCCGCTTCGGCCTGCGTGGTTCGGAAGACCTCGGTGGCGGCCTGAAGGCAATCTTCACGTTGGAAAGCGGCTTCGGCATCGGTAACGGCAAGCTGTCGAACAACGGCGGCATGTTCAACCGTCAAGCGTTCGTCGGTCTGTCGAGCCAATACGGCACCGTCACGCTGGGCCGTCAGTACGACTCCGTCCAGGACTACCTGGCACCGCTGACCGCAACGGGCACCTGGGGTGGTACGTACTTCGCGCACCCGGGTAACGTTGACCGCCTGAGCACGAACGGCGACGTCGCACTGAACAACTCGGTGAAGTTCACGAGCGCTAACTACGCTGGCCTGCAATTCGGCGGCACGTACTCGTTCTCGAACAACCAAAACTTCGGCAACAACCGTGCTTACAGCGGCGGCCTGTCGTACCAGTTCCAAGGCCTGAAGCTGGGTGGCGCGTACTCGCAAGCAAACCTGGGTGACGGTACCAACGGCAACGGCGCGACGAACATCGCTTCGCAAGGCCGTGTCCGCACGTACGGTGCAGCTGCTGGCTACGCATTCGGCCCGGCACAAGTCGGCGCAGCTTGGACGCAATCGCGTGTGGACAACACCGCAGTTGCTGGCCAGTCGGTCCGCGCAGACAACTACGAAGTCAACGCAAAGTACAACCTGACGCCGGCTCTGGGTCTGGGTGTTGCTTACACGTACACGAACGTTCGCCTGTCGAACACGGTTGATGGCCTGAACAGCGCCCACTTCCACCAAGTTGGCGTGCAAGCAGACTACTCGCTGTCGAAGCGCACGGATGTCTACGCACAGGCTGTGTATCAGCGTGGCAGCGGTCTGAACGCATCGATCTACAACGGCGACCTGACCACGCCGTCGAGCTCGTCGATGAACCAAACCGCAGCAACGGTTGGTCTGCGTCACCGCTTCTAAGCGTGACGGCTGGGTAACCAGCTTCGCAGCATCGAAAAAGGCGCCTTCGGGCGCCTTTTTTTTCGCGTACGAGATGGGTGTACCGGAAGCGATCACGACATTGCGAAGCGTCGGAGCAAAAAAGCGAGGCGGCGAGCCTCGCTTTTTGCGTTGGTGCGTCAGGATGTGCCGGCGGTCGGCACGGGCCTCAGCGCATCGTCAGCGCGTGTATTCGCCGTTGGCTTCCGGCTGGAACACGATCGCGGCGACCTTCATCAATTTTTCAATACCGCTCGGCTGCATCACTTTCACCGACTGGCCACGTTGCGTACCGAGCAGCGCCATGCCGACCGGCGAGAACACGTTCAGGCGCCCGAGTTCGAGATTGGCGGCATCCGGATAAACGATTGTCCAGGTGGTTTGCTCCTGCGACGTTTCATCCAGCAGCGTGATCTGTGAATTCATCGTGACGACGTTCGCTTTGACGGCGTTTGGCTGCACGATGTCGGCACGCTCAAGCAGCGTGTCGAGCATCGTCTGGAAGCGCGGGTTGTGCTCGGCGTGCTTTTCGAGACGAGCCACGTCGAGTTCGGTCAACTGATAAAGGCGAGGTTTCATGGTGGATCTCCAAATGATCGGCATGGGGCAGGCGTGGCGTGCCTATGAGGATCGCCCGGAGCCTGTCTGAACTGGCTCCGGAAGGAGGCCGAGCTGTCAGATCAGACGCCGGGCGAGGGCGAGCGGCGTCTGGGCCGTGCGTCGAACGCTGGGTCGTGTCGGATGGCCGGCGCGCGCACGCACGCCGGCCGGGCCGGATGGCGAAACGAACAGCAGCGCGGGCGCGTACATGATGGCGGGAAATAGACGGACGAAAAACCTTACGATTCTACAACACAACCTTTGAACTGATGGTTCTGCTGTCGGCAATTCGACAGCTATTGTTTCCGAAATGATCGAAGTGGCCGGGATCTCGATGCGCGTCGACCGCCGATTTTTTCCAGAAACGCAACGCTGTATGTTCAAACCAAGGGTTTCCCCTTGGTTCGGCGCGGCCTACACTTGATCCATCGCTTCGGACAAGTCCCACCGAAAGCGACGTCAAAACAGAACACATTTCGGAGGTCCATCATGAAGTCGATCATCTACGCAGCGATCGCTGCATCCGTTCTTGCCGCGCCGATTGCCTCGTTTGCACAGTCCGAGCAAGGCTTGACCCGCGCACAGGTTCGCGCCGAGCTCGTGCAGCTCGAGCAGAACGGCTACAAGCCGCTCGCGAGCGACGCGCAATACCCGCAGAACATCGAGGCGGCCGAGCAACGGATCCAGCCGAACCAGCCGGTGCTCGCGCAGGCCGATACCAGCGGCTACGGCGCCGTCGCGACCGGCGCCGGCCAGTCGGGCCGTCGTAGCACGCATGAAGCGCCGAATCCGGTGAACTCCGTCTACTTCGGCAACTGAACGATTCCGGGTCTGCCCGAGCACAGCATGTGACCGACGAGGCGCGCGCGAGGCGCGCGTCCTTGTCAGCAGAGCAGAACCTCCGTCGCCGCATTCCGGCGGCTTTCCAGCCCAGACGCTCGTGCGTTTGGGCCTTTTTTGCTGAGGTTGGTCAGGCGGACGTGATCACCGGTGTGCCGTGGATATAGTGTTCGAGCTGGCTGATCGTGAACTGCTGATCGGCGATCACACTCTTGACGAGGTCGCCGATCGAGATCAGCCCGATGAGCTTGCCGCCGTCGAGTACCGGCAGGTGGCGCATACGGTGTTCGGTCATCAGCGCCATACACTCGTCGCTGGATTGCGATGGTTCGACGTAGCGCACCTTGGACGTCATGATTTCGTCGACGCGGGTGGCCTTCGACGACCGGTCCTGCAATACGACCTTGCGCGCGTAGTCGCGCTCGGTGACGATTCCCGCGATTTCGTCGCCCTCCATCACCAGCAGCGCACCGATTCCTTTTTCGGCCATCAGCTTGACGGCGTCGTAGACGAAATCGGCTTTGGTGACGGTGTAGATGGTGCGGCCGGAATCCGGCTTGGCTTTGAGAATCTGCGCGACAGTCGTGCTCATATGCTTCTCCGTGTGCGTGACGATGCAGGGAAGGCAGGGCGTGATGCGCGACACCCGACGGGCTCAGTATAGCGGCGCCCGCTGCGGCAGTCGCGTGACGTTTCCAGATTAGCGGTAAACTCCGGTCACGCACTATCCACACAACTCCTACATTCCTGATCGTTTCCACTGAATTCATGATGTCTTCGCGTCCCCAATCGCCCGTGCCGGGCAATGGCCAGGCCGACGAGTGCGTCACGCTCGTCGCCACCGCGACGCTGCCCACGCGCTACGGTACGTTCACGTCGTATGCATTCCGCGTATCGGGCAGCGATGCCGAACATCTCGCGCTCGTGATGGGTGACGTCGGCGGCGCGCAGTCGGTACTGACGCGTCTGCATTCCGAGTGTCTGACCGGCGACGTGTTTGGCTCGTATCGCTGCGATTGCGGCGAGCAGCTCGATCTCGCGCTGCGCTACATCGCCGCGGAGGATCGTGGCGTGCTGCTGTATCTGCGGGGTCACGAAGGGCGCGGTATCGGCCTGAGCAACAAGATCCGCGCTTATGCGCTGCAGGAGCAGGGGCGCGATACCGTCGAGGCGAATCTCGACCTCGGCCTGCCCGACGATGCACGGGAATACGATTCGGCCGCGGCGATCCTGCGTATCCTGGGCGTGACGTCGGTGCGGTTGATGAGCAACAACCCGAAGAAGTTCGATACGCTCGTGAAGCACGGGATTCCTGTCTGCGAACGCGTGGCGCTCGCGGTGCCGATGCGCGAGGAAAACGAACGGTATATCCGGACCAAGCAGGTCAAGTTCGGGCATTACTTCGAAGAGAACGAGTAACACGATCGACTGGCTCCGAGGAGCCGGAACCAACAAATCAAAAAATTGTAGATCGTGAAGCTTTCTCGAATTCCCGAACTTGACCTGCTTCGGTTCGTCGCCGCACTTGCCGTAGTGTTTTTTCACTTTGCATTTCGGGGCCATGCAGCCGACGACCTGACCATCATGCATTATCCGCCGCTGGAGCCGATTTCTCGGTACGGTTTCCTCGGCGTGCATCTGTTTTTCATGATCAGCGGGTTCGTAATCCTCATGACGGCCGGCGATGCGAGCATCAAAAAATTCATTGCGTCCCGTGCGGCTCGTCTGCTGCCGGCGTTTTGGGTTTGTTGCACGGTCACTTTCTTCGTGACGCTCGCAGTTGGCGGGAACAGGTTTACGGCGACATGGCCCCAATACATCGTCAACATGCTGACGCTCGGCGGCGGGTTTGGGGCCGATCCGATCGACGGCGCATATTGGTCGCTCGGTGCAGAACTGCGGTTCTACAGATTGGTCGCGATTCTGATCATCGTCGGCCAAATTGGCCGTTCAGAGCGATGGCTCTTTGTATGGTTGATCGGCACGGTGCTCGTGGAGATATTCCCGTTCATCAAGCTCAAGACTTTCCTGGTGACGGATTACGCTGGCTTCTTCATCGCTGGCGCGGCGTGCTTTCTCATTCGGGCGCACGGGCTATCGCGCTCACGCGTCGTGCTGCTGTGTGCCTCGTGGGCACTATCGCTGTATCACGAATTCCAGTTGCTGCCATCCTTTAGCGAACACTTTCGATTGGACCTGAGCCCGGTGGTCATCGGTATCGTGATGACGTCTTTTTTCGTGGTACTGCTCGGGCTCGCGCTTCGTCGAACGCCGATCCTTCACGGTTCGCGATGGGCCTGGTTCGGTGCAGTTAGCTATCCGCTTTACCTGATTCATCAGAACGTCGGTTACATGCTATTCAACTTGACCGACGCAACGGCGAATAGCGACGTGCTGTTTTGGAGCGTTATCGCGGCGGCCATCGCGTTTGCATTGATGGTGCATGTAGCCGTCGAGAAACCGCTCGCACGGCCGCTGAGGAGCGGAATCGTGCTTGGGCTTGATGCGCTTCGCAACTGGGCTTTAACTGCGCAACGGAGCCGAATGCGCCAGTAACGCTCTGCGTTTCTGCATGAGATTCATTTTGCCGCCTTCGGGCGGTTTTTTCGTTTACGGGGATTCGAGGCAAGACCACGAAAAGACGATTCTGGAATGGACCATCATCGGCACATTGATTGGTGTCGCGAAGGTGCCGGTCGGCAGCACGCAGCAGGATTCGGCTGGCTATGTGGCAGGGCGGCATTGAGGCCAGAAGGTGACTGATCGTCCTTTGGAGCGGCGTGAGATTTGGCTAGGTGTGATGTTCTACCTTTGAATAACAAGCCCGGCATTACTTCGAGGACAATGAATCCTGAAACGGTGGCGCAGTACGGCGGGACGGTTCAATCGACCAACATCACGGCCTATCGCGTCGACGGTGGCATATTGACCGGGCTTCAGGAAGGGCGGCTCGGACCGATCGGTGACGGTACTGCGCAGCTCATGCCGAAAGCGGTCGGTACTCCCGTCACGCTCGATGGTCAGAGCATCACGACTGTTGGCCGTCACTTGATGGGTGACGTGACGAACGGGATCAACCAGCAGGTCACGACGGATCAGTTCGGCCTGGTTTCACAGGTGAATTCATCTCACTGATGCGATACAAGAAAGCGATAACCGCCGGCGCGATTGCCGCACTCGTTGGAGTGACCTCACCGCTCTGGTGGTCCACTCAAGCCCAAGGGACCAACATGACTGGCTTCCAACGTTACGCACCGGAAGATTTCTTTTCGGGGCAGCAACTCACGTTGGCTCAGGCCATTCATGACGGCGATCTCGGCCGGGTTCAGCAACTCGCGCCGAAGACCGATCTGAATGCGCGCGGCGCGAAGAACACGACGCTGCTGTCGTACGCAGTGCAGGAAATCGTTCCGGTCAAGAACGATGCGTCTAATCCGCGGTACCAGATCATTTCGGTGCTCGTGAAGAGCGGTGCGGATCCGAAGGCCCCGGTTGGCAGCAGCGGTGGATCGGTGGTCGATGTCGCATTGCGGGCCGATACGCCCAACCTTCTGCGCGTGTTGTTGAACAGCGGACTCGATCCCAATTGGCTGTACAACGGCGACACGCCGATGATCTTCGCGGTTGCAGAGAACCGGCTGCTGCCCCAGCTGAAGCTGCTGGTCGAGCACAAGGCGAACGTGAATGCGCGCGACTCGCTCGGAAAGACCGCACTCTTCGAGGCGACGATGATTCAGCAGTGGGACGTCGTCGACTACCTGCTCGCGCACGGCGCCGATCCGAAGACTGCCAGCCAGCTCGGGGTGTCGTACGGGTGGGTGCTGCAGAACGAATTGAAGAACCATACGACCGCGGATTCGTCGGCGCGTACGCGTATCGAGGGGATTCGTCGCAAGATCGTCGCGGCCGGCGCGCCGTGGCCGCCGCTCGATCCGAAGGCGCAACGCGCAGCGATGCGCGCTCGCGGCGAGAAGGTCGTGACGCCGGCAGGCCAGACGGATTGAACGCACGCGGGACGGTTGAAGCGTCGCACGCCCGACTCTCATCGCTTTGCGAAGCTACAAAACCGCCACGCCGCCGGCAGCCGGACTGCATCCCTCATCCGTCCCCATCAAAATATCGCAGACAAGAAAAAGCCCGCTACTTGAGCGGGCTGAATCCATGCTTGGAGACATGGAGGAGACAGTTCGAACTTTAAGGGAAAACCCGAGGCCTGGCAAGCCCTAGTTGTAATTGTGCAACGCAACGTTCCCCGAGAATCCGCCGAACCGCTCCTGCGCGACCGGCACCGCGTACTTGTCGCGCATTTCCGTCTCGATCCAGGCGCAAGCTTCTCGCGCGCAATCGGTCAGTGCGTGCCGGGTCGCATGCCCATTGACGTCATAGACGAACCGTACGCCGACCTCGTCGTCTGCCACCTGCCGCTGCAACTGATTGAGGTGCAATTGCGGGCCGCGCTCCTGCGCCAGCGCATGCAACTCGTCGAAGTGATATTCGAGCCAGTCGGCGAAGAAGAGGGCGTCGCTGTGGCTGCTCAGGCGGAACGCCGCCGTGCGCGATGGCCGTTGCGCGGTATCCGTCACCTGCCCGTCGCCGCCCGGCGCGATCGCGGTGTCGATGGCGCGGTCGATCGGCGCGAGCGGCTCGCGAATCCGACGGTACGGTTCGCGCTCGCGCAACGCGTGCCATAGCAGTTCGTCGCCGGCGGCGCCGGACGGCTGCATCGTCAGGTCGTGCCGGCCGTCGCCTGCGGCACAGACGTCGCGAATCACGAGGCGCAGCGAGCAGAGCGGCTCGTCCGCAATCAGCAGCGTGGCGGGGCGCGGCAGCCCGCAGACGAGCGGCGCGACGCCGCTCGCGCGAAACACCAATCCGCGTCGATCGAGCCGCACGAGCGGCAGCGCGCGCGGGAACAACGGGTAGGCGAGCGTGATGCCGGCTCCGGCAGCGCCCGTCAATCCGGGCATCATTGCGCGAAAGACCTGAGACTGATCCACACTGATTCTCCTTTGTTACGATTCCGTCCGGCCGGACTACGCGCGTTCCGGCTCAGGCGGCGATGGCTTGCCGGGCAGCCCGTCCCGGCGTAATTCCAAGTGCCGCAAACGTTTGCGGGTCGATATCGATCCAACATGCGACCACCAGACGGCCATCCACCTGTTTCGGCGGTCCGGCGCGGTGCGCGTGCACGCCGATCCTGCGGAACAGCCGCTCCATGCTCGCGAACGTCACGCCGATCAGCTGCCGCGCGCCGAGCTGCGCAGCACATTCGACGACGGCTGCCAGCATCGGCCGCACGGCCCAGTCGGCATTGCCCGCGCCGCCTTCGTCGCCGGTGGCCGCGAACCGCGACAGCTCCCAGACGGCCGCCGATTGCGGCAGGGCGACGTCTTCGGCGATGAGATCGGCGAACAGCGACTCCAGCAGATACGGACGCGTGGTCGGCAACAGGCGCGCACAGCCGCACACGTCGCCGCCGGCGTCCCGCGCGAACACGTAGACCGTATCGTCACGGTCGAACTGATCGTGCTCGAAACGCTCGTTTGCAGACGGAAGTGCCCAGCCGAGTTGCTCGATGAACACACGGCGCCGATAGCGCCCCAGTTCCGCTGCAAGCTCGCTTGGCAGCCGCCCTTCCTCGTGAACGAAGGTCCGCATGGTGTCCTCGGATCGGTACTTTGGGATGCACGCATTACATCGCGCGGCCCGAGGAGGCTGTAACTGGTAACTCTTACAGGGTGGCGGCTTACCGGTATCATTCGACCGGTGGTAACGGTTTCTTGATCGGCGGGATTGAAATACGGGCGGCTTTTGCTTATAAAGAGCGCCAGTCTTGCGGAAAAGTCAGAGGAAAGCCGGGACGGTTGTCACTGGAGCGTGGGACCGGCATGATAGGCGTCGTTGCGACCCAGTACCGATGCAGCGACCGCGGCGGCCCAGTCGAGATCCGTGAGCCGGGTGGCGAGCGCGGCCGCGGTGCGGAACATGCCGAGATCGGCGCCCGTCGCGTCGACGGCCATGATGTTGCTGCGGACGTCGCCGTATGCGATCACGAAGGTGCTCGTCGCGCGGTCGAGATACCAGTCCCACCCGACCGTCAGGTATGCGACACCGACGCTCGCCGGGCGGTGCCATTCGGTATAGCCGGCCAGGCGCGCGTCGATGCCGCCTTCGCGCAATTCGTCGAGCAGCGAGGCATCGAGACCGCTCGCGACATGGTTGAGCGCGAGCGCGGCCAATGCGCTTGCGGACAGGCGCACGTAGCCGTCCAGAGACGGACTGCGGACCGGGTGCAACAAAGGTGAAGTCATGCGCGGAATGTATCAGCCCCCAACCGGTGCTGGCACCTGACAGGTATGACAGCGTGACGTTGTCGGAGAAAGAATGGAACTGCGCTGGCAGGATGCCTACCAACAATTCAGCGCCGCGGAAGACGAGCAGCAGCTCTTCCAGCGGATCGCCGCCTATTCTAAACGGCTCGGCTTCGAATATTGCTGTTACGGCATTCGCGTGCCGCTGCCCGTATCGAAGCCGGCGGTCGCGATCTTCGATACCTATCCGGACGGCTGGATGGCGCACTATCAGGCGCGCAACTACATCGAAATCGACTCGACGGTGCGCGAAGGCGCATTGAGCACCAACATGATCGTGTGGCCGGACGTCGACCGGATCGACCGTGTCCGTTGTGGGAGGACGCGCGCGACTTCGGGCTGGCCGTGGGCGTCGCGCAGTCGAGCTGGGCCGCGCGCGGAGCGTTCGGGCTGCTGAGTATCTCGCGTCACGCGGACCGCCTCACGCCCGCCGAGATCAACATGCTGACGCTGCAGACCAACTGGCTCGCGAACCTGTCGCACTCGCTGATGAGCCGCTTCATGCTGCCGAAGCTGTCGCCTGCGGCGGGCGTCACGCTGACCGCGCGCGAGCGCGAAGTGCTGTGCTGGACGGCCGAAGGCAAGACCGCGTGCGAAATCGGCCAGATCCTCAGCATCTCGGAGCGCACGGTGAACTTCCACGTGAACAACATCCTCGAGAAGCTCGCGGCGACCAACAAGGTTCAGGCGGTGGTCAAGGCGATCGCTGCCGGCCTCATCGACACGCCCTGACGCGGCACCGCAGCCGCCTGCATGCCCGCATGCACGCGCGCATCGGGCGGCCGCCGCTCACTCCATCATCGGCTCCGCCTCCTTCGCGGTCCAGCTCACGCTTGAAATGCTCTTCTCCATACTGATCCGGCTCGCGATCTGTTCGAGTTTCTGCTGATCTTTCGGATGCAGCTTCAGCGTCGCGGTGACCTTCAGCCGGTCCGGCTGCTCGGGCACGTCCTCGCTCGTCAGGCTCTGGAACGACAGCGGCTTCGCGTACATCGCGTTCGACAGCAGCGTGCGGATGTGCACTTCGTCGGCGGCCAGGCAGATCACGGTGATCCGGTATTCGCGCACCAGATCGGCATTCGACACCGGCGTTGCGTTGATCGCCTGACTGACGCCGCGCAGCACCGTGTTGGCGAGCAGCACCACGCCCGTGCCGGCCAGCGCGGGCACGAAGTGGCCGGCGCCGGCGAGCACGCCGACGGCGGCCGAGCACCACAGCGTCGCGGCCGTGTTGATGCCCTGGATCGAGCCCTTGTCGCGCATGATCACGCCGCCGCCGAGAAAGCCGACGCCGGACACGACGTACGCGGCGATCTGCGTGACGCCGGCCACGCCGTTGCCGGTCAGCACGCCGAGCGTCACGAACAGGCAGGCGCCGCTCGCCACCAGCGTGATCGTGCGCAGGCCGGCCGTGCGTTGGCGCATCTGGCGTTCGAGGCCGATCGCGACGCCGCAGGCGAACGCGGTGAAAAGACGGAGTGCGAAATCGAGCGTCATGTTGGTCCTGCCGTGTAAAGCGCGCTTGCCGGCCCGCATCGCGGCGGCGCTGGGCGAGCGCGATGCGATGGCCGTCATCGCGCGGTACTGTACCGCGCGAATGCGTCATTCAGTGTGAAACGGGAAGCGTGCGGACTCGCGGAACGCGAGTCGCGGCAGGATTGCTGCGTGGGACAGGCGTTCAGGCGGCGAGCGGCGCACGCAGCGAAGGGCTGCAACTGTCCACGATGGTTCCTGAAGGAGGGATGGGCGGCATTCTAGTGGGCGGCTCGCGCGTACGTCAATCGCGTCGGCAGCGTCGGCGGACGGCCGCCGCATGCGGTAATGCTCATTGCGCCGCGTCGATCGTCTCCGTCATGAGCGCGGCCGCCGCCGCCCGCTCAGGTACGCCCGACGCGCGTCCCGTCGTGCCGCCCGGTATCTGTGTACCATCGGACATAGGGCGCGCGACGCCGGACACAACGTGAGCCGACGTCATGTTCACGTCCGGCGCGCGGCGCGCAATCGATATCCCGATCAGGACGAGCATTCCATGCGAAGTTTCTTTGTCCGATTCATTGCAATCGGCGTGCTGTTGCATCTGTATGTCGGGATGCGGATCATCCCCGACGCGTTCACGTCGCCGCTCGCGCGAACCGTAGCGGCGCTTGTGCTCGCGAGCTTCGTCGTGCTGATTCCGGTCGGCATGTTCTCGCGCCGCTTCGACGAGGGCTGGGCCGCCACGTTGTTCGGCTG
Source organism: Burkholderia sp. MBR-1 (assembly GCF_013822785.1). Lineage (NCBI taxonomy): Bacteria > Pseudomonadati > Pseudomonadota > Betaproteobacteria > Burkholderiales > Burkholderiaceae > Burkholderia > Burkholderia sp. MBR-1. The sequence continues at coordinate 1,207,744 of NZ_CP053610.1, read as the reverse complement.
GACCGGCGCGCTCGCGATGGGCTTCTTCTCGTCGCTGCTGGTGCTGACCTTGCTGCGCGAACTGGTGCTGCTCGGCGTGGTCGCCTGGCGGCAATTCGTGCATCCCGGCGCGTGGAGCGATGCGGCGTCCGCTACGGCGCTCGCAGTGTTGGCAGCCGCGGTACTGGTCAGCGCGATCGGTTTCGTGGGCGCGCGGCGCACCGCGGCGGTCAAGCGCGTGTCGATTCCCGTCGACGAGTTGCCGGCTGCGCTCGACGGGCTGACGATCGTGCAACTGTCGGACATTCACGTCGGGCCGACCATCAAGCGGCCGTTCATCGAGCGGATCGTGCGCGTGGTCAACGCGCTCGATGCGGATCTGGTCGTCGTGACCGGCGACGTGGTCGACGGCTCGGTCGAGCGGCTGCGCGAGCATACGGCGCCGCTCGGCAGCATGCGCTCGCGGCACGGCAGCTTTCTCGTCACCGGCAATCACGAGTACTACGCCGGCGCGCATGCTTGGATCGACGAGTTCCGGCGGATCGGCCTGACGGTGCTGCTCAACGAGCACGTGCTGATCGAGCGCGACGGCGCACGCGCGGTGCTCGCGGGCGTCACCGATTTCACGGCGGGCGGCTTCGATCCCGGGCATCGCAGCGATCCCGAACAGGCGCTCGCGGGCGCGCCGCCCGACGTCGCCACCAGGATCCTGCTCGCGCACCAGCCGCGCAGCGCGCAAGCGGCGAGCCGCGCCGGTTTCACCGTGCAGTTGTCCGGCCATACGCACGGCGGCCAGTTTCTGCCGTGGCCGCCGTTCGTGCGCCTGCAGCAGCCCGTGATCGGCGGGCTGAACCGGATCGGCGCGATGTGGCTCTACACCAGCCGCGGCACCGGCTACTGGGGGCCGCCGAATCGCTTCGGCGTGCCGTCCGAGATCACGTTGATCCGTCTGACGCGCGGGAGCTAGAGCGTGGCGTGCGTCAGGGGCGATGTCGTCCGGATGGAGGTGTGGGATGTGCGCGAGCATACGTGCCGGTTCGGCATGCCTGGCGCCAACGACGCAGCTCGTGCGGATCGGGATGTTCGGCAGGGCTCACCGGTCTGCATGGCGACGCGGCCGCACGCTTGACATGGGCACCGCGACGATCGCGCATGGCGGCGCGAGGCGGCGTTGGCTACCATGCATGGATGATTCGCTCCCGTCCTTCGCTCTCTGTCTGATCCCGCCATGTCGACGCCCGATCTTTTCGCCGATACGCCGGCTCCCGAGGTGGACTGGTATCCGGACTGGCTCGCCCCGGCCGATGCCGACCGCCTGCTGGCCGCGCTGATCGACGAGGTCGCGTGGCGACAGGACACGATCCGCACGCCGCGCGGCCGCATTCCGCTGCCGCGGCTGACCGCGTGGCAGGGCGAGCACGATGCCGTCTACGTTTATTCGGGGATCCGCAACGTGCCGGCGCCGTGGACGCCGGCCGTGCTCGAGCTGAAGCGCGCGGTCGAGGAGACCAGCCGCGCGCCCTTCAACAGCGTGCTGCTCAATCGTTACCGCAACGGCCAGGACAGCCTCGGCTGGCATGCGGACAACGAGCGCGAGCTGGGCGACGCGCCTGTCATCGCGTCGGTGAGTCTCGGCGCGATGCGCGTGTTCGACCTGCGTCATCGCGCGAGCGGCGTCACGCATGCGTACCGGCTCACGCACGGCAGCCTGCTGGTGATGCGCGGGCGCACGCAGGCCGAATGGCTGCACCGCGTGCCGAAGGCGCCGGCCGTGCAGGGCGAGCGCGTCAATCTCACGTTCCGGTTCGTGACGCCGACCGCGCAGTAGCAGCCGGAGGCTCGTGCCGGAGTGCGGTCGCTGCGTTCGGGCACATCTGGCGCGCCCCGATTACGTATGTCGCCATTGGCTGGTCGTCGATGTGGCACGTTGACGCACGGCGCGCTGGCGCGCCGCGGAGGGCGGCCTGCGAGGCCCGTGCCGCTTGACTTGCGAACAGTTTCGATCGACTGGCCGGTTCCGATAGGCAAGTGTAAGCCCTGATGGTGCGTCGCAACATTCTTTGACTAGACTGGCGAATGGCAGGATCGCGTCGGCACTCGGCGCAATTTTTCGACATGCCCGGCGGCGCCGATGCGACGCGCAGGGCAGGAGCACAATCCGTGATCGTACTGGACTCATCCCTCGAACCCTCGCTGCACGTCTTCGAACAAGACGGCGGATGGCAATGGGCGCTGACGGTGAAGCGGACGTCCGGCGTGGGCGTGAAAGTCGTCGCGTTCAGCACCGAGGGCTACCACCGCGAAGCCGACGCGTATGCCGCCGGCGAGCGGGCGCGCGCCGAGTATGACGACGCCGTGACGACGTGAGCCGCTGACGCTGCCGCATCGGGCGGTATGCGGGCAGGCGTCCGTTCGTCGTCTCCTTTCTTTCTGCCTTTCCGATTTTCTTAGCTCTCTACCCCGCATCGCGCCAGACACCGGCGTGACCTCGGGCCGCGCGCCAATCGAGCCAAATAATCCGCACGCTTCGATACACCGCTGCAATACGCGGTGCTCGTCGCCGATTTCCTCCATTCGCTGCCACGCATTGCGTCACGCGCACGCGTGCCTCAGGCCGCCCGCGGTCCGACCGAAACGATCCGGACCCTTCGAATTTCCTCAGTTCCTCGCGACGCATCGCGTCATGCAACGACGTGGTGCCGGGGCATGCGTCGCCCGAAATGATTCGTAGCTTTCGCCACGCATCTGCCATACGTGCCGCTTTCCCCACTTTGCTGCGCTCCCCGTCACGCATTCGCGTCACTTATCGGCGTGATCCTGGCGCGTGCGCCGCCCAAAATGATCCGAACCTTTCGACACGTCCGTGCCATACGCTCCGCTTAACGTGCACGGGTGGCGTCCGCCATGGCGACGCTGCGCGACGCGTCGCGTGCCCGGCGCACGCCGCGCGGCGGCGACTCACCGACTCGAACGCAGCTCATGTGCGACGACAGAACCGACACTTTCCGCGCTGCTCGGGCATCGCGACGGGGCTTCACATTGATCGAGGTGCTGATCGCGCTGGCGATCGTCGCGGTGGCGCTCGGCGCCGTGATGCGCGCGATCGGCGCGCTCGCCGCGGATACCGACACGACCCGCATGCGGCTGCTCGCGCTCTGGAGCGCAGACAACGCGCTCGGCGAACTGCGCATCGCGTCGAGTTGGCCGGACGCCGGCACGCAGACGTTCGCGTGCCCGCAAGGCCGTTACCGGTTCGTCTGCCGACAGTCCGTCGCCACGCTGCCGAGCCCGCTCGTGCGGCGCGTGACGGTCAGCGTTTATCCGTCGGCATCGAGCGGCACCGTGCTCGCCGAAGTCGTGACGGTGATCCAGAATGAAGCACGGCGCTGATCGGCCCGCGCGCCTCCATGCGCGCGGCTTCACGCTGATCGAGATGCTGGTCGCGATCGCGCTGCTCGCGGTGATCGCGCTGCTGTCGTGGCGCGGCCTCGATGCGACGATTCGCGGCCGCGACGACATCGCGTCGAATCTGGCGCAAACGCGTCTGCTCGGCCGCTACTTCTCCCAGCTGCAGTTCGACCTGATGAACCTCGTGACGGCCGACGAGGTGTTCGGGCCGCCGCTGCGCATCCGGCCGAACGAGCTCGTGATGGTGCGCCGTCTCGGCGTCGGCAGCGGGCCGACGCACGTGCAGGTCGTGCGCTACCGGCTGAACGGGCGCGCACTCGTGCGCAGCGCGTCGCAGCCGCTCGCCACGCTCGCCGAGGTGGACGCGGCGCTGCGGCACATGGACGATTTCGCGCAGGTCGTCGTCAGCAGCGATGCACGCGCGATGCAGCTCGCGGTATGGATCGCCCCCGGCGGCTGGACGACCAGCCAGGCCGCGATCGAGCAAGCCTACGCGCAGTTTCTCGCGCAGCACGGCATCAGCAATTCAACGTCGCTCGGGATGCCGCTGCCGCGCGGTGTGCGCTTCGCCGTGACGATCGGCGCGCCGCCGGTCGAATACGTGAGGACGATCGCGATCGGTCAGTGACGGCGGCGGCAACGCCCTGCGGCGCCGGCACGGCCGCGGTCGGCCGCAGCCGACCGAGCGCTGCGTGACCCGGCAAAAATGGTCCGTAACTTTCGTCATACGGCTGTTATCGGGCGTCCGTTAGTCTCGTGCCGAACATGACCGCCGCGACCGGCCGCTTCGGCCCGTCGCCGGCATCGGCAAACGGGAAGGGGGCGAACGTGACGGTCGAGCACCGGCATGATCCACACGCGGGCGCGCCGGCGAACGGTGCGTCCGGGCAATGGCAAGCGGCGGCGCTCCTCGGCCGCGCGCAGCAATGGCACGGCGCCGGGCGCTTCGACGATGCGGCACGCGACTATCTCGCCGTGCTCGCGAACGAACCCGATCATCCGCAGGCGCTGCACCTGTACGGCGTGCTGCAGTTCCAGCGCGGTGCGGCCGATCAGGCCGAAGCGCTGCTGCGCCGCTCGATCGCGCTCGACGCGAGCGCACGCGCGTTGTCGGATCTCGGCGCGCTGGTAGGCGAGGAGGGACGCGTCGACGAGGCGCTCGACCATTTCGCGGCGGCGCTGCGGGCATCGCCCGACGACGTGCAGACGCTCGTGCGCCGCGGCAACACGCTGCTCGGGCTGCGGCGCTACGACGACGCGCTTGCGTCGTTCGATCGCGCCCTGGTGCTGTCGCCGCTCGTGCTCGATGCGCTGTGCAATCGCGGCGGTGCGCTGCGGGCGCTCGGCCGCTTCGACGAAGCGCTCGACACCTACGAGCGCGCGCTGATGGTCGACCCGCAATCGTGCGAATCGTGGTTCAACCGCGGGCTCGTGCTGCGCGAGCTGCAGCGATCCGTCGACGCGCTGCACTGCTTCGAGCGTGCGCACGCGCTGCGGCCGGGCGTGGCCGCGATCGAGGCCGAGCGCGGCCGCGCACTGGCCGATCTTGGCCGCGACAACGAAGCGCTCGCCGCGTTCAACGATGCGATCGCGGCCGACCCGGCGCGGCTCGACGTGCTGCGCGACAGCGCGGCCGTGCTCGAACGGCTCGGTCGCGCGGACGAAGCGCTTGCCCGCTGGGAGCGCGTGCTGGCGTCCGATCCGGATCAGGTGCGTGCGCTGGCAGGTGGCGGCAATGCATTGCCGCCACTTCGCCGCGACGACGACGCGCTCGACGGCCGCGCGAGGTCCTCGAACCTGGAACGAGCGCCACGCGCGAGCGCGCCGGCCGCGCCGCGATCGGCCGATGGCAGTCAGCACGATGGCAGCGCGTCGGTTGGTCATCAGCCAGATGCCAGGCGAGCCGATGCCGGCCGGTCCAATGGCAACCGGTCCGATGCGAGCTCGCCCGACGACAGCGCGCCCATTGGTAACCAGCCCGATGCCAGGCGAGCCGATGCCGGCCCGTCCAGTGGCAGCCGGACCGATGCGAGCTGGCCCGACGACAGCGCGCCCATTGGTAACCCGCCCGATGCCAGGCGAGCCGATGCCGGCCGGTCCAATGGCAGCCGGCCCGGTGCGAGCCAGCCCGATGACAGCGCGCCCATTGGTAACCCGCCCGATGCGAGCCGAGCCGATGCCGGCCCGTCCAATGCCAGGCAACCCAATCCCAGCGCCCCCGAAGCGCTCGCCCCCGACCAACTACTCGCCCGCGCACGCGCCGCGCACCGCGACGGCGCGCTGCAGCAGGCCGAGCACGCGTACGCCGCGCTGCTCGCAGCCGATCCCGACCATCCGGAAGCGCTGCACCTGCTCGGCGTGTTGCGTTTCCAGCAGGGACGGCTCGACGATGCCGAGCCGCTGATGCGGCGCTCGATCGAGCGCCAGCCGGCGCCGCTAGCGCTCGCGAACTACTCGGCGGTACTCGCTGGGCTCGGCCGCACACACGACGCACTCGCACGGCTCGACGATGCGCTCGCGATCAATCCGACGCACGCGCGCGCACTGTTCCAGCGCGCGGGCCTGCTCGCGGAACTCGGCCGGCACGACGAAGGCCGCATAGCCTACGACCGGCTGCTCGCACTGACCCCGGGCTTCGCCGACGGCTACGTGAAGCGAAGCGACACGCAGCGCGCGCTCGGCCACCACGCTGCGGCGCTGGCCGACTGCGATCGCGCAATCGCGCTCGCGGGCCGCACGTTCGACGCGATGCGCGCGCGCGGTCTCGCGCTGCGCGAACTCGGCCGCTATCGCGACGCGGCCGACAGCTACGACCATGCGCTCGCGCTGGCGCCCGGCAGTGCCGACGTGCTGTTCCTGCGCGGCGTCGTTCATCTCGATCTGCACGATCCCGAGCGCGCGCTCACGGATTTCAACGCGGCGATCGCGACGAAGCCGACCTTCGTCGATGCGCTCGTCAACAGCGCAATCGCGCTCGAGCAGCTTGGCCGCCACGACGAAGCGCTGCTGCGCTGCGACCGCGCGCTTGCGCTCGAGCCGCGCCACGCGTGCGCGCTCGCCACCCGCGGCAACGCGGCGAGCCAACTCGGACGTCACACGGACGCAATCGATAGCTATGCGCGCGCGCTCGACGCCGATCCGCTCAGCACCGTCGTGCTGTGCAACTTCGCCGATGCGCTGATGCGCGTCGATCGCCACGCCGACGCGCACGCGCTGTGCGAGCGCGCGCTCGAGCTCGACCCGCAGTGCGCGCCGGCGTGGTTCACGCGCGCACGCGTGCGGCTCGAAACGCATCGTTACGACGATGCGCTCGACGATCTCTCACGCGCGATCGCGCTCGCGCCGCTCGACAAGCTCGCGCACTTCCATCGCGGCCACGCGTTGCGCGCGCTGCGCCGGCACGACGACGCGCTGCACGCCTACGCGCGCGTGCTCGACATCGATCCGGACGATGCCGCCGCACACTGCACGCGCGCCTTCCTGTGCCTGTCGACCGGCGATTTCGAAACCGGCTGGGCCGAGTACGAATGGCGCTGGCGCGACAGTCAGCTCGACGCCAGCCGGCGCGATTTCGCGCAACCGCGCTGGACGCGCGGCATGCCGCTCGACGGTCGCACGATCCTGCTGTATCCGGAACAGGGGCTCGGCGACACGCTGCAGTTCTGCCGCTACGTGCCGCTGGTGAAGGCGCTCGGCGCGCGCGTCGTACTGGAGGCGCCGGTCGAGCTGACGACGCTGTTCGCCACGCTCGACGGCGTCGACGTGCTGGTCGCGCGCGGCGAGCCGCTGCCGCCGTTCGACCTGCATTGCCCGCTGCTGAGTCTGCCGCTCGAATTCCGCACGAACCTCGCGTCGATTCCCGCGGGCGCGCCGTACCTGCGCGCCGATCCCGAGCGGGTCGAACGGTGGCGTGCGCGTCTCGGCGACAGCGGTCGCGCGCGCATCGGCCTCGTATGGACCGGCAACCCGCTGCATCTGAACGATCGCAACCGTTCGATGACGCTGGCCGAGCTGCTGCCGCTGCTCGACGATCGCTACGACTGGATCAGCGTGCAGAAAGTGATTCGCGACGACGACCGCGCGGTGCTCGACGCGAGCGCGATCCGTTTCGTGGGCGACGACCTGACCGATTTCGCCGAGACGGCCGCGCTGATCGGCGCGCTCGATGCGGTGATCAGCGTCGATACGTCGGTTGCGCACCTGGCCGGCGCGCTGGGCTGCCCGCTCGCCGTGCTGCTGCCGCACACGCCCGATTTCCGCTGGCTGCTCGATCGCGACGACAGCCCGTGGTATCCGCGCGCGACGCTGTTCCGGCAACCGGCCGGCGGCCAGTGGGTGCCGGTGGTCGAGCGCGTGCGCGCCGCGCTGCCGGCGCTGCTTGCGCGCGCGACGCGATGAGCACCGTGCCCGCGCCGCCGCTGCGGGCGGCCGTCGACGACGCGCTGCGACACGCGCGCGCGAAGCTCGCGCAGCGCGATTTCGCCGGCGCGGCGCGGCTCTACGAAGGTGTGCTCGCGATGCTGCCCGATCACGTCGAGGCGTTGCACCTGCTCGGCGTCGTGCATCTGGAACGCGGCGACCCGTCGCGCGCGGAGCCGCTGATCGCGCGCTCGATGCGCTTCGGGCTCGATCAGCCGTGGAATTTCACCAACCATGCGGCGGCGCTGACCGGCATCGGCCGCCATCGCGACGCGCTCGACGCGGCCACGCAGGCGCTCGCGCGCGATCCCGGCCATGCGCGCGCGCATGCGGTGCGCGGCGACGCGCTGCTTGCGCTCGGCCGGCATGCGGAAGCGCTCGGCGCATACGACCTCGCGCTGCTGCGCGAGCCGGGGCGCGTCGCGACCTGGGTGCGGCGCGGCGAGGCGCTGCGCGTGCTGGGCCGTCCCGCCGACGCGCTGATCAGCATCGAACGCGCGCTGCAGATCGACGCGCACGACGCGGACGCGCTCGCGCAACGCGGCCATGCACTGCGCGCGCTGGGGCGCGGCGACGAGGCCGTGCATTGCTTCCGGCTCGCGATGGTGGTGCGCGGCAAGACCGCCGAACTCGTCTACGCATGCGGCCATGCGCTGATCGAACTGGGCCGCCCGGCCGACGCGCTCGCATGCATCGACGAAGTGCTGACGCGCATGCCCGACGACGCCCAGTTGCTGTTCGTCAGCTGCGTCGCGCTCGATCTGCTGCATCTGCACGACGAATTGCTGAAGCGCGCCGACCGTCTGCTCGCGCTCGACCGCGACAGCGTCGGCGCGTGGCTCGGCCGCGGCAACGCGTTGCTCGGACTGCGCCGTCACGACGAAGCGGTGCGTGCCTACGACGAAGCGCTGGCGCGCGCGCCGGGCGACTTCGACGCGCTGCGCAATCGGGCGGGCGCGCTGCGCACGCTGGGCGCCTGTGAAGACGCGCTTGCCGATTACGATCGCGCGCTCGCCGCGCGCGGTCCGCATGCCGAAGTGCTGTGCAATCGCGCGATCGCGCAGCAGTTGCTCGGCCGTTACGACGATGCGCTCGCGAGCTACGCGGCCGCCGCCGCCGCGCCCGGCAGCACCGCGCAGGAGCTCTGCACGCGCGCGGTCGCGCGCCAGCAGCTCGGCGACTACGCGGGGGCGCTCGCCGATTTCGCGCTGGCCTGCCGGCACGACCCGAATCACGGCATCGCCCGCCGTTCCGATGCATTCTGCCGTCTGCTGACCGGTGACTTCGCCACCGGCTGGCGGCTGCACGAGGCGCGCTGGGACGCCGCCGACGTGACGTTGCACCGGCGTCATGCGAGCCGCCCGCAGTGGACCGGCGACGCACCGCTCGCGGGCCGCACGCTGCTGCTGCACGCGGAGCAGGGCTTCGGCGACACGCTGCAGTTCTGCCGCTACGCGAGCCTCGCGCACGATCGCGGGGCCACCGTCGTGATCGATGCGCCGGCTGCGCTGGCCGAGTTGCTCGGCACGCTGCGCGGCGTGAGCCGCGTCGTCGCCGCTGGGCAGCCCGCGCCGGCGTTCGACCTGCATTGCCCGATGATGAGCCTGCCGTTCGCGTTTCGTACGACGCTCGACACGGTGCCGGCCGACGTGCCGTATCTGCATGCCGACCCGCGGCGGCGCGCTGCCTGGCGCGCGCGGCTCGACGCGGCCGCGCCGTCGCGGCGCCTGCGCGTCGGGCTCGCGTGGTCGGGCAATCCGCATCACGCGAACGACGAGAACCGGTCGATGACGTTGGCGGCGCTGGCGCCGCTCATGGCGCTCGACGCGACCTTCGTCAGCCTGCAGGTCGACGTGCGCGCGCGCGACGCCGCCGCGTTCGCGGCCGGCGGCGTGCTGTCGTTCGCGAACGCGTTGACCGATTTCGCGGAAACGGCCGCACTCGTCGACGCGCTGGATCTCGTGATCGCCGTCGACACGTCGGTCGTGCATCTGGCCGGCGCGCTCGGCCGGCCGGTGTGGGTGCTGCTGCCGCGCGTGCCCGACTGGCGCTGGCTGCTCGAGCGCGACGACAGCCCGTGGTATCCGCACGCGACGCTGTTCCGCCAGCGCCTGCCGGGCGACTGGCCGGCGGTGGTCGAGCGCGTGGCCGATGCGCTCGCCGCGCGTGTGCGCGCCCACGCGGCCGGCCGACTGTGACAAAAGCTACGGACCATTCGCGCGCGGCCGGAATGGTCCGTAACACCCGCCATGTCGCTGCCATCGGGCCTTCGTATGTTCTCGGGATTCCCGCGGCCGGGTTCCGGCCGACGCGCAACGACCAGGCGCGGCAACGGATCGGCGTCGTGGGCGGCGCGATCGTCGCCGAGCGCCATTTCATAGGATTCGGGGTGACGAATGGCAGCACGCGCACGTACGGCACGACAATCTGACGCGACGGGGTCGCGCTCGACCCTCAACTCGGAACTGCGGCCGCTGGTGCGCGCCGCTGCGCTGATGTTGCTGGCTGCGGCGTCCGCGCATGCGCACGCGGCCGGCATCATGAACCTCGGCGCGGCCACCGCGCGCGCCGCGGGCGGCGGCAGCGGCGCGGCCGGCGGCGTGCCGGGCATGCCGAACCTCGGCGTGTCGCCGCAGCAGGCGGCGCAGGCGAGCCAGCCGTCGATCCGCAACCTCGGCTACGCCGCGCATGCGATCGCGGCCCAGATCGCCGCGCAGCAGAACGCGGCCGCCGCCGCGGCGAAGCTGCCGTCGAGCGTGCCGAACGGGCTCGCGCCGGGCGGGCTGCAGGTGGCGGCCGGCGCGACGGCCGACACGAGCAACCCGGTGCTGTGGTTCAACGCGAACGCGCCGACGCAGAGCGTCGACGCGAACGGGCACGTGAACGTCGACGTCAAGCAGACCGGCCAGAATGCGGTGCTCACGTGGGAGACGATGAACGTCGGCCGTCAGACCACGCTGAATTTCGACCAGTCGGGCGGCACGCAGACCAACGGTGCGAACAACTGGGCGGTGCTGAACCGCGTCAACGATCCGAGCGGCCGGCCGAGCCAGATCCTCGGCAACATCGCCGCGCAGGGCGCCGTCTACGTGATCAACCGCAACGGCGTGCTGTTCGGTGCCGGCTCGCAGGTCAACGTGCATTCGCTGGTCGCGTCGTCGCTGAACCTGCTCGACATGAAGAAGCAGCTCGTGCCGACCGCGGACGGCATCGTCGCGAGCAACCTGCAGTTCCTGAGCGTGCAGCCCGGCAAGACGGGCGGCCTGGCCTATCCGCAATCGGGCAGTTCGAGCGGCGTGGCGGGCGCCATCGGCCGCCCGAACGAGGTGCTCGGGCTCGGCGGCCCGGTGCTGCTGAGCGGCGCGTATCAGGCGCCGGGCGACGTGACCATCGAGCAGGGCGCGTCGATCACGACGCACACCAATGGGACGGCGAGCGACGGCGGCTTCGTCCTGGTCGCGGCGCCGAACGTGACGAACGCCGGCAGCATTTCCGCGACGGCCGGACAGGTGGTGCTGGCGGCGGGCGTCGGCGTGAGCCTGCGCCCCAACACCGCCGGCGTGACGGCTAATCCGCAGGTGCTGTTGCCGGAGTTGAGCGGACAGATCGTCAAGACCGACCTGCAGACCGGCGGCACGATCGACGTCACGCCCGCCGGCACGCTGACCAATACCGGCATCGTCCAGGCCGCGCGCGGCAACGTGAACCTGCTCGGCAGCCGCGTCGCGCAGAACGGCGTGGTCGGCGTGACGACGAGCGTGAACACGCCGGGCACGATCACGATCTCGACCGCGGACGAATATGCGTCGAACGATCCGCTCGGCAATCCGTACCCCGGCTCGGGGCTGGTCTCCAGCGGGACCGGCGGCGCCGACAACGTCAATCGCGCGGGCCTGCTGAGCTTCGGGCCGCAATCGGTGACCACCGTGCTGGCGGACAGCGCCGGCCAGACGGCGACGTCGACGCCGGGCACGACCTTCACGCCGGGCGGCATCGCGATGACGGCCGGTTCGGTGTGGTTCCAGCGCGGCTCGCTGATCGAGGCGCCGGGCTCGAACGTGTCGGTGACGGCCTATGTGCCGTCCGTCGTGTCGAATTCGACGCCGGGGCAGAGCGCGGTGCCGGGCCGCATCTACGTGGACGACGGCGCGACGATCGACGTATCGGGGCTGGCCGACGTGCACGCGCCGATCTCGCAGACGCTGCTGACCATCGACCGGATCGGCCAGAACGAGCTGGCCGACTCGCCGTTGTTGCGCAACAGCTTCCTGTTCGGGCTGAAGGGCGTGGTCGTCGACAGCACGCTGACCGGCACGCGCAGCGACGGCGTGCAGTGGGTCGGCAGCCCGATCCTGAACCTGTCCGGCTACGTGAACCTGATTCCGCGCACCGTCGATCAACTGCTGACCAACGGCGGCACGATCACGCTGTCCGGCAACGAGGTGATGACCGCGACCGGTTCGTCGATGAACCTGAACGGCGGCTACGTGCATTACGACGGCGGGATGGTGAACACGACGCGGCTGGTGGACGCCAACGGCGCGATCGTGCCGATCGGGCAGGCGAGCCCGTACGAGCGCTATGTCGGCATTGCCGGGCAGTTCGTCGAAAGCCATCCGCGCTGGGGCGTGACGAAGTCGTGGTTCAACCCGCTGCAGACGGGCGCCGCGTACCAGGCCGACTACATCGTCGGCGGCAATGCGGGCACGCTCGACCTGTTCGCGTCGCAGGCGCTGGTGCTCGACGGCGACGTCAGCGCGCAGGCGTTCGGCGGCGCGAAGCAGACGCAGGGCAACAGCCTGCCGTCGGGCGGTACGTTCAACCTCGGCGCGGACCCGAAGCTGGCCGGCGGCGCGCTGGCCGGGATGGCGTGGAACGCCGCGGCCAGCACGTCGCTCACGATCAACGGCATCGCAGGCCTCGTGATCCTGCAGAACGAAGCGCCGCAGCTCGGCGCGTTGATGCCGGGCTTTTCGATCGACACGCGGCTCGACCCGAGCGCGTCGGCGGCGCTCGCCGCGAACGATCCGGACAATCTGCCGGCCACGCAGGTCGTGCCGGTGGCGACGCTGAATCGCGGCGGCTTCGCGAGCCTGAACGTGACCGGCGACAGGAACGCCGGCAAGGGCATCGAGGTCGCGCAGGGCACGCAGCTGAACCTGCAGCCCGGCGGCTCCGTTTCGCTCGACAGCTCGGCGATCGGCGCGGACGTGAACATCGCGGGGCGTGTCTCGGCGCCGTCCGGCAAGATTTCGGTCACGAGCGGCGGCAATGTCGTGGTCGGCCCGCACGGCGCGCTCGACGCGGCCGGCCAGTGGGTGAACAACGACGTGCAGGCCGCGCCGGGCACCACGCCCGGCAACAGCCAGTTCGTCGACGGCGGCAGCATCTCGCTGTCGGCGATGCAGGGCTCGACGCGCGTGAACGGCGCCGACGTGGATGCGACCGGCTCGATCGTGCTGCAGCCGGGCAGCGTGCTCGACGTGTCGAGCGGCGGCGAGATGCTCGCGAACGGGCAACTGCTGATGCGCGACGGCGTGCCGGTCGGGCGCGGCGGCAACGTCACGTTGCAGACCTATGCGGCATCCGGCGCGACCAGGCAGTTCGGTCACACGCTCGACGGCGGTGCGCCGCTGCCCGCCACGCAGCCGAGCGCCGGCACGATCGCGATGGGCGGCACGATACTGAGCGAAGGCTTTTCGGGCGGCGGCACGCTGACGCTCGAGGCGCTCGGCTTGCGGATCGGCGGCGACCGCTCGGCCGCCTCGCCGTGGGACGTGTACCTGCCCGACAGCTTTTTCGCGCAGCAGGGCTTCGGCAAGTACGTGCTGAACGCGTACTACGGCTCGACCATCGCGCCGGGCGCGACGCTCGCGCTGACGCAACGCAACCGCATGCCGGACGCGCTCGCGCTGCAGCGCACCGGTTCGGGCGCGAACCTCGCGTCGGCGGGACTGACGACGATCGGGCAACTCGACGCCTATCACCGGCAACCGACGAGCCTCGTGTTGACGGGCGGCAACTATCTGACTTGGCAGAGCACGCCCAATGGCCCGCCGCCGTCCTATGCGGACGTGACCGGCGCCGTGACGCTGGCGTCGGGCGCGTCGATCCATGCGGATGCCGGCGCGAGCATCGGCTTCGGTTCGCCGCTGCAGGTGACGGTGCTCGGCTCGGTGGTCGCGCCGGGTGGCTCGATCACGCTGAGCGCCGATACGGGCGGCGGCCCGTTTGCGCAGCCGGGGCAAGCCACCGTGTTCACGCCGAGCGCCGGCCGCTCGGTGTGGCTGGGCGCCGATGCGACGCTCGACGCGGCCGGTGTCGCGTTGGCCGATCCGCTGGCCGCGCCGGTCAGGATCGGCGCGACGACGGTCACGCCGCATACCGGCAAGGTGTTGCCCGGCGGCTCGGTGACGCTGTCGAGCGATGCCGGCTACGTGGTCGCGCAAGCCGGCTCGACGATCGACGTCTCGGGCGCGTCGACGAACTTCGACCGCCTGCAGGCGAACGGCGCCTATGCGTCGCAACCGGTGTGGAGCGACGCCGGCTCGATCACGCTGTCGGCCGCATACGGGCTGTTCGCGGACGGCAAGCTGGCGGGCCACGGCGGCGCGTCGCAAGCGCGCGGCGGCACGCTGACGATCCTGCCGCACCAGAACGGCGGTTCGCCCGGCGCGACCGCGCTCGTCGTGCGGCAGAGCGGCACGTTGCTGCCCGCCGGGTTCGCGCCGGGCGCGGCTGTCCCGACGCCGGCCGATAGCGCGGCCGGCCAGCCGAGCGGCGTGATCGAGTTCGCCGCGGATCGCCTCGACGGTTCGGGGATCGCGAATCTCGTGTTGGGCGACAGCACGCCGTCGCCGCTTTCGGCGCCGGTGCCGACGATCGCTTTCGCGGGCAACGTGAGCCTCGCGCTGCCCGAGTCGGTGACGCTCAATGGCGGGCGCATCGCCGCGATCGGCATGGACCAGCTGCAGACGCTGCTGGCGACGCCGCAGCAGCCGGGCGCCGCCGGTTCGGCGCTCGACGCCCTTTTGTCGCAGGCGCCGGCTCACCCGCTCGGCACGAAGGTGACGATCGACGCGCCGTACGTCGCGCTGGCGGGCCCGACGGCAACGTCGTCGACGCCGCAGTTCGCGCCGGTCGAGACGCTGTCCGACGCGACGCTGAACGTCAATGCGTCGTTCGTCGATCTGCGCAACCAGATCCAGCTCAACAACTTCGGTCACGCGAACCTGAGCAGCCGCGGCGACATCCGTCTGAGCTCGACGAGCGTGTCTCAGCAGGGCAATGCGCTGCTGCCGGGCGTGCTGTACACGCCGGGCAACGTCACGTTCAATGCGGCGAGCCTGTATCCGGCCACCGGCAGCACCTTCATCGTCGATGCGGTCGGTCCCGTCGATCCGGTCACGGGCCAGCGTGCGCCGACCACCGTCACGTTCGGCTCGACCGGCGCGTCCGGCACGCCACCGTCGGCGGGCGGCACGCTGCTCGTCGACGCCACCGACATCGTGCAGGGCGGCACCGTGCGCGCGCCGTCGGGCGCGCTCGTGTTCGGCGTCGGCGATCCTGCGAGCGGTGCGACGCAGAAACAGTTCGGCACGCTGCCGCTCGTCGCGACCGATTCGGTGACGTTCGCGAACGGCAGCGTCACGTCGGTCTCGAACGGCACGTCGATCATTCCGTACGGCACGACGATCGACGGCGTCGAATGGCAGTTCAATCCGCTCGCCGGCGCGTCGGCGGGGGACCTGAACGCGCCGCCCGCGAAGTACGTGGGCGTGAACGGCGCGCGCGTCGCGCTCGGCAAGGGCGCGACGATCGACCTGTCGGGCGGCGGCGATCTGCAGGCCGCCGAATGGGTGCCGGGCACGGGCGGCACGCGCGACGTGCTGGCGCAATACAACGTGAGCTATGCGAGCGGCAACGGGGCAACGGCGGTGCCGGTCAACGCCGGCGCCGGGAACGTCTACGCAATCGTGCCGGGCGTCCAGTCGCCGGTCGCCGCATACGATCCGATGTTCGCGCAGACGCTGCAGCCGGGCGTCGCGAGCAACGGGACGCCGACGACCACGACCGCGACGCTCGATGTCGGCCAGGCCGGCTTGCACGACGCGATCGGCAAGGCTGTGTACCTGTCCGGCGTGCCGGGCCTGCAACCCGGCTACTACACGCTGTTGCCGGGCAAGTACGCGACGCTGCCGGGCGCGTACCGCGTGACGGTGTCGGGCACCGGCGGCAACGTCGTTCCGGGCGCGACGCAGGTGCGGCCGGACGGCACCGTGACGACGGCCGGCTACTTCGCCGACGCGGTCACCGGCGGCCGCAGCGCGACGCCGACGCTGTTCGACGTGCAGTCGGGCGCAACCTGGCAGCAGTATTCGCAGTACACGCTGAAGGGCGCGAACGATTTCTTCGCCGCGCAGGCCGCGAAGCAGGGCAACGTGACGCCGCCGCTGCCGGTGGACGGCGGTCAGCTCGTGCTCGCCGCGACCAAGGCGCTGGCGCTCGGCGCGACGCTCAACGCGGCGCCCGGTGCACTCGGCGCGCCGGCGGAGGTCGACATCGCGTCGCGCGACATCCAGATCACCGGCAGCGGCAGCGCGGCATTGGCCGGCTATCTGCAGATCGGCAGCGATGCGCTCGATTCGCTGAATGCCGGCAGCCTGCTGATCGGCGGCACGCGTGCGGCGACCGCGAACGGCGTGACGATCACGCCGATCGCGAACAGCGTGGTCGTGTCGAACGACGCAGGTTCGTCGCTGAAGGGCCCCGAGATCCTGATCGCGACGAGAACCGACGCGAGCGGTACGGATCCGAATGCGGCGAACGGCTTGCGCGTCGACGCCGGGGCATCGATCGCGGCGGCGGGCGACTACCCGGCGGCCAAGGATCAACCGATCACGATCGCAGGCGACGGCGCGCTGCTGCGCGTATCGAACGGCGCGATGGCGCCGCTCACGCGCAGCGGCGCGACCGGCGCCGGGCTGTTGACGGTCGGCGCGGGCGCGACGCTGTCGGGCGGACAGGCGCTGCTGCTCGATTCGTCCGGCACGCTGAAGGCCGACCCGAGCGCGCTGCTGTCGGCCAAAGCGATCACGGTGGACGGCTCGGCGATCACGTTCACGAATGCGGGCGGCGCAGCCGCGGCGAGCCTGCCCGGTTTCGTGATCGATCCGTCGGGCCTCGCGCAGTTCGCGAACGCCGATCTCGTGTCGTTGCGCAGCTATGGCGCGATGGGCTTCATCGGCGACGTGAATGCGACGTTCGGCAAGCACGTCGACCTCAGCGCGGGCACCTTCACGAGCGACGGCGGCCGCGTGACGCTGAACGGGCAGCAGATCGCGTTCACCAACGAGACGGGCGCGCCGAACGGCGCCGTCACGCCGGGCCGCGGCACGCTGACGGTCAACGCGCAGGAGATCGATTTCGGCGCCGGCACGAAGTCGCTGAGCGGATTCGCGTCGGCGAACCTGAGCGCGAGCGCCGGCATCGTCGGGCAAGGCACGGGGACGTTCGATTTCGGTGCGCTGCCGGTGACGCTGAACGCGCCCGTGTATCTGGCCGATACGCGCTCCGCGTCGACCGTGAAGACGGCCGGCGCGCTGACGTTGAACGGCGCGGCGGGCGCCGCGTTGCCGCAGACGCCGGTCGGCGGGGCATGGCACTTCGTCGGCGCCACGCTCGCCGACAACGGCGCGACGATCGCGGCGCCGGCCGGCAACGTGAGCCTCGAGGCGACCACCGGCAATCTGACGATCGGCAGCGGTTCGACGGTCAGTTCGGCAGGCGTGTCGAAGCAGTTCTTCGACGTGACGCAGTACGCGCCGGCCGGTTCGATCACGCTGACCGCCGATGCGGGGACGGTCGATCTGCAGCCGGGCGCGACGCTCGATTTCTCGGGCGCGAAGGGCGGCGGCGCGGCGGGCAGCCTGACGCTGTCGGCGCCCAAGCAGGTCGTGAACCTGAACGGCACGATCAAGGGCGGCGCGGCGAGCGGCTATGCGGGCGGCTCGCTGTCGCTCGACACGGCCGGTGCGGCCGACCTCGACGCGCTGGCGAAGACGCTCGCGTCGAGCGGCGTGAACCAGTCGATCGACATTCACACGCGCTCGGGCAACCTGACGCTGTCGGCCGGCAATGCGCTGTCCGCTCACGCGGTGTCGCTGACGGCCGACGGCGGCGCGGGCAACGCGTCGGATACGGCGAACGGCAACGTCGACGTGCTGGGGACGATCGATGCGTCCGGCAAGGCGGGCGGGCAGATCAGCCTGTACGGCAAGAGCGGCGTCGATATCGAGGGCTCGCTGCTCGCGAAGGCAACCGATGCGAGCCAGCGCGGCGGCAAGGTCGCGATCGGCACGAGCGCGACGTTCGATCCGGCCGTCGCCGATCCGTACAACGCGAGCTACGGCTACGAGAACGTGTCGGCCGCGCAGTCCGGCGCGATCCGGCTCGGTTCGAATGCGTCGATCGACGTGTCCGGCGGTACGCCCGGCGGCACGCTGGACGGCACGGTCGATTTCCGCGCGCCGCTGCTGCGCGACGGCACGGTCAACGTCGTGCTCGACGGAAGCCGCGTGCGCGGGTCGCGCAAGACGACGGTCGAAGCGTATGCGGTGTGGAGCACCGCCGATGCGACGACCGGCTCGCAGCATTTCGACGGCCTCGTCGATCCGGCCGGCTGGTACGACGGCAGCGGCCATCTGCTGGCGGGCACGTTCACGGTGCCGGGCAGCACGCCGGCGACGTACAGCTATACGCCGGGCGGCGCGGGCGGCGGAACGCTCGTCAACGACGCGACCGGAGAGTCGACGGCGGTGACCGAGGATCAATTGCGCAACGGGATTTCCGGCAGCGGCTTCACCGGGCTGTCCGGCGCGTACTTCGCCGCCGCGGCCGCCAACGCCGATCATGTCGCGTTCTACGGGTATCGCGCCGACGCGTCCGGCGCAGCGCCGGGCACGCTGATGGCATTCGTCCAGCATGGACCGGATGGCGTCGCCGGCCAGTTCGCCGCTGCATCGCTGCAGAATTTCAGCGTCGCGCCGGGCATCGAGCTCGCCAATCCGGGCCATGCGGTGAACGGCGGCAATATCTCGGTGCTGTCGAACTGGAACCTCGGCGCGGGCGCACCGAACAACAGCGGCAGCATCACGCCGGATTTCCGCTATCGGTCGACGATCGCGCCGACGCTGACGTTCCGCGCGGCCAACGATTTCGATGCGTACGCAAGCATTTCGGACGGGTTTTATCAGAGCCAGGTGGCGTCGATCCTGGGCGGATCGGGGCCGGCTACGGCAACCGGCACTTATACGGACGCGAAGCAGCAATTCGACCAGTTGGTGTCGCTTGACGATCCGACGCAGGTGACCGTGACGTTTACGAACGGGGGAACGGCGGGCCTCACGTCGCTGGATCCGAATGCAATGCTGGTATCGCCGCTGACGGGGCAGACCGGTGGCTATTACTCGGCATATCTGTCATATACCGGCGCGTGGCAACAGGATATCGAAGCGTGGACGTCGCCGAATTCCTCATCGATTTACACCGGGCACATTCTGCCGGTCAGGCCGTCGGTTACGCCGGCGCCGGTACTGGCCGATCATTCGACCTACAGCGACTATCTGACGGCCTATTGGGGCTCTGACCTCACGAGCGGCCCCGCGCCCGGCACTTACATGAATGGGTACACCCCCAGGACGGTTACGAGTTTTGGCACACCTGCCGCACCGACTCCGCCGACCGGCCTGGCCGCGAACGCGACGTTGTCGGAGCAGCGTGCCTACCTTGCCGATTACGCGAACTATATGCTCGCATATTCACGCTATTTCAATCGTCGGCTCCCGAGCCTGTTCACACCGCCTGTACGCGCATACAACGTGTTCTATGCGCCCATTGCGCCTTCGTCGGTGCCGGATACCGGCGTCGTGAATATCGGCGCGCTACCCGGCAACGCGGTGGCGAACGTGCCGACCGCGAACAATCCGCTACCGGTCGCTTTCGCGACCTTGCTCGGCGGCGAAAGCTCGTCGTACCGGATCGTATCCGGCGCCGATGTGTCGAGCGCGAACCCGCTCGCGTTGCAGCCGGCTTCGACGTCCACGAACGCAGCGGCGGCTTCCGCCAACCTCGGCAACGTGGTGCTGAGCGGGCATACGGGCTACGTGGACAGCAACGGCTTGACGCTCGTCGAACCGGTAACGATCCGGACCGGCAAGGGATCGATCGACGTGGCGGCCGGCAACGACGTGTCGTTGTTCGACACGTCGCGGGTCGCCGATCCGTCGACGCTGATCATTCCGGGCGTGATCTATACGGCCGGCGCGCCGGCGGCAGGCGCGCCGCCGGTCGGTTTGACGACCGCGATCGCGCATGGCAACGTCGCCGGCCTGCAGGACGTTCTGGTGACTTCGGCAGTGAATCCCGATTCGGCCGGCGACATCACGATTCATGCGCGACGTGACATCAAGGGCATGCAGAAGGTGATCGACGCGAACGGAACCGTGACCGGAAATGCCGGTAACTCGATCGACCAGTATTGGTGGCAGTGGATGCAGATCACCGGCGCGAAAACGGCCGACGGCAACACACTCGTTGCTCCGCTGGCCCGGACCTCGATCGATTTCGGCGCCTTCGACCAGGGCGTGATGAGCGTCGGCGGCAATGTTTCGCTCAGTGCCGGCGGGAATATTTCGGATCTCGCGGTGTCGTTGCCGACCACCTGGTACAAGGACGCAACTGGCCAGCCCGTCACCGTCGGCGGCGGCAATCTGTCGGTACGCGCCGACGGCGACATTTTGAGCGGCACTTACTTCGTCGCGAAAGGCGCGGGCGTGATCTCGGCAGGCGGCAGCATCGGCTCGGACATCGCGGTGCCGGTGTCGATCCCCGGGCAAGCTCCAGTAGCGGTATCGACGATCCTGGCGACCCAGGACGGCGTGTTCGACGTGACCGGCCGACAGGGGGTCGAGCTCGGCGCGGTGCTCGATCCGTCGTATGCGAGCGCGTTCCCTCAGGCAGGCGATTCGCCGACCCACCAGATCAACCTGCAGTACTACGGGCAGTACGCCGACAGCCAGGGCTACTCGCCGACCTCGTCGGTGAACGTGTCGTCGACGACCGGCGATATCCGGCTCGGCGCAATCGGCAGCCTGTTGACCGGTGCGAACGGCGTGCTGCCGGCCAGCGTCAATCTGACCGCATTCAGCGGCGGTATCGACGTCGAATCGGGCGGTACGCTGTTTCCGTCGGCGCTCGGACAACTGAACCTGATCGCGGATCGGTCGGTGCGTCTGTCCAACGCCGCGGCGTTGTCGGTCGGCAGCGACACGGCGCCGGCGACGCAATTCGGCCTGTCGGACGCCGATCCGTCGACGATGCCGTCGCCGACCAACCCGCTGCCGGTCGCCGCGATCCCGGCGCTGACCGACGCGACGCTCGCCGCCCATGCGCGCACGGCGCTGCACGGGGACGACGCGACCCCGGCGCGGATCTACAGCGTGAACGGCAGCATCGTCAACGGCGTCGCCGACACGTCCGCCGACGGCGACGGCTTCTATCGCAACCTCCTCACGCTGTCGATCGACAAGCCGTCGCTCGTGCAGGCCGGACAGGACATCGTGAACCTCGCGTTCTGGGGGCAAAACCTGCGCGGCTCGGACGTGACGCGGATCGTTGCCGGCCGCGACATATACGACACGCCGACGCCTCAGAACGGCAGCGGCGTGGTGCCAGTCCTGTCGGTCGGCGGCCCTGGCTGGTTCGATGTCCAGGCCGGCCGCAACATCGGCCCGCTGACGAGCCAGGCCGAGCTCTACAACCAGCACGCCAACACAGGCGGAATCGCGCACGTGTTCACGGGCATCGACGCGGTCGGCAACGCGAACAACCCGAATCTGCCGCACCAGAGCGCGAACCTCGACGTGCTGTTCGGCGTGGGCCCCGGCATCGACGTTCCCGGTTTCGTGGCGGCCTACGTCGCGCCGGGCAGTTCGGTCGCCGGCGTGCCGAGCGCGACGCCGGCGTTGATCGCGTTCATGGAGCAGTACGACGCGGGGCTGCGCGTCGATACGGGGCTGCAGGCCGACCACGACGCGGCGCTCGCGAAGGTCGGCCGGCTGACGGCCGCCGAAGCGTGGAAGCAATTCCAGGCGTTGCCGTCGTATGTGCAGCAACGCTTCGCGCAGAAGGTGCTGTTCGGCGTGCTCGCGCAGGTCGGGGCCGACTACAACGATCCGTCGAGTCCGTACCGCGGCCAGTATGCGCGAGGCTATCAGGCGATCAACACACTGTTCCCCGGTTCGCTGGGCTATACGGCGAACAGTCTGGGCGGCGGATCGAACGGCGCGAACCGGCAGGTCGCGACCGGCAATCTCGACATTCGCAGCACGACGATCCAGACCCAGCAGGGCGGCGACGTGACGATCCTCGGCCCCGGCGGGCAGGCGCTCGTCGGCAGCACGACGGCGCCGCCGCAGATCGTCGACGGCACCGGGAGCGTGGTCGCCGGCCCCGGCACGATGGGGATCCTGACGCTCGAGAAGGGCAACGTCGACATCTTCACGGACCAGAGCGTACTGCTCGCGCAGAGCCGGATCTTCACCGAGCAGGGCGGCGACATGACGATCTGGAGTTCGAGCGGCGACATCAACGCGGGCAAGGGCGCGAAAACGGCGGCCGACACGCCGGCGCCGCAGTACGTGTGCGACGCGAACCATTACTGCACCGTCGACGCGCGCGGGCAGGTGACGGGCGCCGGCATCGCGACGCTGCAGAGCATACCGGGCGCGCCGAAAGGCACGGTGAATCTGATCGCGCCGCGCGGCACCGTCGATGCGGGCGACGCCGGCATTCGTGCGGGCAACCTGAACGTTGCCGCGTTGCACGTCGTGAATGCGGACAACATCCAGGTGACGGGCACCGTGAACGGCATCCCGCTCGTGCAGGCGGTGAACACCGGGGCGTTGACCGCCGCGAGTTCGGCCGCCTCGGCCGCGAGCCAGGCCGCGCAGGACATTGCGAAGAACAACGCGTCGGGCGTCGCGCCGCGTCGCTGGACGATCAGCGTGCAGGTCGAGGGCTTCGGCGACAACGGTCCGGATGGCGGATCGAAGCGGCGCAGGCCGGAGCAGGTCGGCTACGATTCGTCGAATTCGGTTTCGCTGCTCGGCTTCGGCGCGCCGGGGGCGACGCAGAAGACGCTGCTGAGCAAGGACGAGCTGGCGAAGCTGAACCGGTTCTGAAGCGCGCGTCGCAGCGGGACGCGCGCTGACGGGGCGGCGACGGGTGACGTCGGTCGCCGGCCGCGGAAAGTCGACATCGAGATCGACCATGTGACGCGCGTAGTGCTTGGCGGGATTTCATCGACGCTGGGGCAGTCGCAGACGCCGTGTGCTTCGGCCCCAGAGTGATCGGTTATCGGCTCACTGTGCCGCATCGGGCAGCGCCGTATCGCGCAGGCGCTCGGCTCTCTCCTTTCGGTTGGAACCCGATGCATCGCTTCACCACGGCTCGCGTGAATCGCTGCGCTGTCCGCAATGAAAAACCCCAAAGGTCGGCTTCCGACCTTTGGGGCTCCGTCCGTCACTCGACGCGCTTCATCCGCGCGCCGATTCGGAAGCGATCCGGCTTACCGGCCCGCGTAGCCACCCGAACCGCAGATGGTCGAGTCGTTGATGTCGAGGAAGTTGCCGCTCGAGTTGCTCAGGAAGTTCGCGGAAATCGCGGTCTGGAAGCTCGACGGAACGGTGTCGAAGCCGTTGCCGTGCACGACCGACGCGTAGCTCGCGTTCGTGTAGTGGTTGTTGAGGAAGTCGTGGATCGCCGTAGCCGCGGCGCCGTTCGCATAGCACTGGCTCAGGATGATCTGGCTCGTGCCGGAGACCGGATAACCGGATGCAGGGTTCGCCAATGCGGTATACGCCGAGCCCGACACCGGCACCCAGTTGGTCGGATCGCTGGCGGCAATGCCCGAAGGCGGAGCGATCGTGCCGAGCGCCGTCTTGGCGTTCGTATACGTCGGGGCGTAGTACGCCTTGGCCGCCGTGTTGTACAGGCTCGCGATCGGCAGTTGCAGCGCGCCCGACGACGTGACGACCGAGCTTTGCGACGCGAGGAACGTGTTCGTGTAGTCCGGGCTCAGATACGCGACGGCGGCCGTACCGGCAGCCGACAACGACGCGAGCGAAGCGCGCACGCCGCCGCTGCCCGACGCCGCGACGAAGTTCGCCGGCACGCCGGACGGGAATGCGACCGTGTTCGCGAACGTCAGCGAATCGACGAACGACACGCCGGTCTTGGTATTGGCCGTCGTGCAAACCGCGTGCAGATGGCGGGTCAGCAGTTCGGTCGTGCCGCTGCCGTCCGCACGGTAGACGACCGAGATCGCCTTGTTCAGCGGATAGGCCGAGCCGGTTTCCGGGTTGGTGACCTGGTTCCAGTTCGTCAGCTTGCCCGAGAAGATGCCGCACAGGTCGTCGTCGTTCAGCGCGACGCTGTGCGCCTGACCCGGCGTCGTTTGCGGCGTCGTCGTGCTCGTCACGGCCGGGCCGTTGACGACCGGCACCGTGATGGCCGTCACGATGTACGGGATCTGGATCAGCGGGCCGTTGCTGGTGCCGAGGCCCGTGTTGTTGTACGCGCTGACCTGAGCGGTCGTGAGCGCGGCATCGCTGTTGGCGAAATGCACCGTGCCGGTCACGCCCGAGCCGAAGAAGGTCGGCTGGTTGTTCAGGAACGCGTTCTGGCCGGCGCCCGAGCCGACCGAGTAGTACGTGAACGTGCCTTCGGACGTGCCGAACAGGCCGATTTCACCGGACGCCGGCGACACGGCGCCGATCGTCGGTGCGACGAGCGACGAGCCGCCGCCCTGAAGCACCGGGCCGGCGGCCATCGCCACCGATGCGCCCATGCCCGCGACGACGAGAGCCAGGACCTGACAGATCTTGCGCTTGCTGGATTTCATGAGAAATTTCCTTGGACGAAGATAAACGGGAACCCCTGCTACTGCGGTTGGAATACTTGTGGACCGCCGGGTAAATGTAGGTGTAAATCGAAAATGTCCGTGTGAATTTTTCATAACGAATGATGCGTAACATTTTGAGCGAATACGGCATTGCGTTACTGGAATTGGCGATGCCGTTATTTCGCCTGCGTTCGCTGCGGACCGGCGTCCCGGATGTTGGGCATTCGCATCGACGCATCATCGCAATGCTCGCTCGGGCACCGCGCTTGCGCTGAGTCGGCGCGCTGCAAAGCGCTAACCCAATGCCAAGTCGGTTTCATGTCGAATGGTGCGTAACATTTCACGCGTCGTCGCTTGAACGACGTTTTCGTCGGCGTATTTAAATCGGCGAAACGTATTGAATCGAGTATTCGATCTGCATTATAAGAGCGAGTGATTTAAAGATTCGGAGATTAAGGTGCGTGTTCTGAAATCGTTTTTGTGTGAGGCGAGTTGAATCGTATCGGCCGATAATCGGCCGCGATCAAAAAGGTAGCCCAACATCGGTCACAAATTTGCGCCGGTTCGCGCCTTAGTCTTGCGCGGGCGACGCGATCCGCCTTGCCGTCTCAAGTCATCGCGGGCGGTCGCGTACGTGACAGGAGAATCCCGGCATGTCGGCATTCCGCTACGAAGCGATCGATCCCACCGGCCGCACGCTGAAGGGCGTGCTCGAAGCCGACAGCGCGCGCGCCGGCCGCAGCCAGTTGCGCACGCAAGGCCTCACCCCGCTCGTCGTCGAACTGGCCGCGCAACGTCTGAACGGTGCGCGTCAGCGGCGTCTGTCGCTCGGCCGCAAGCTGTCGCAGCGCGAACAGGCGATCATCACGCGCCAGCTCGCGAGCCTGCTCGTCGCGGGGCTGCCGCTCGACGAATCGCTGTCGGTGCTGAGCGAGCAGGCGGAGCGCGAATACGTGCGCGAACTGATGGCGTCGATCCGTGCGGAAGTGGTCGGCGGGCATTCGTTCGCGAATGCGTTGACGCAGCATCCGCGCGACTTCCCCGACATCTACCGCGCGCTGGTCGCGGCCGGCGAACACACCGGCAAGCTCGGCGTCGTGCTGGCGCGGCTCGCCGACTACATCGAGCAGAGCAACGCGCTGAAACAAAAGATCCTGCTGGCCTTCACGTATCCGGGCATCGTCACGCTGATCGCGTTCGGCATCGTCACGTTCCTGCTGAGCTACGTGGTGCCGCAGGTGGCGAACGTGTTCACCAGCACGAAGCAGCAGCTGCCGACGCTGACGGTCGTGATGATGGCGCTGTCCGGTTTCGTGCGGCACTGGTGGTGGGCGTCGCTCGCGGCGACGGTCGCGATCGTCTATGCGATCCGCAAGGTGCTGTCGCGCGATGCGCCGCGCCTCAGGTTCGACACGTGGGTGCTGACCGCGCCGCTCGCCGGCAAGCTCGTGCGCGGCTACAACACGGTGCGCTTCGCGAGCACGCTCGGCATTCTGACGGCGGCCGGCGTGCCGATCCTGCGCGCGTTGCAGGCGGCCGGCGAGACGCTGTCGAACCGCGCGATGCGCGCGAACGTCGACGATGCGATCGTGCGCGTGCGCGAAGGCTCGGCGCTGTCGCGCGCGCTGGCCCATACGAAGACGTTTCCGCCGGTGCTCGTGCACCTGATCCGCTCCGGCGAAGCGACCGGCGACGTGACGACGATGCTCGATCGCGCATCCGAAGGCGAGTCGCGCGAGCTGGAGCGCCGCACGATGTTTCTGACCAGCCTGCTCGAACCGCTGCTGATCCTCGCGATGGGCGGCGTGGTGCTCGTGATCGTGCTGGCGGTGATGATGCCGATCATCGAGCTGAACAACATGGTGCAGTGATGGGCGTGTCAGCGCACGAACGCGTCGGCGTGCCCGGCCGCGGGCAGCGTGATCTCGCGGCGCAGCCCGTTGTGCTCGACGACGATCGAACGCGCGCGCACGTCGGCGAGCGTCGCGGTTGCGCCGATCGTCGCGCCGCGCGACACGACGCGGGCCGCGTCGCCGCCGACGCCGACGATCGCGGCCGCGCGGCGTGCGTCGAATGCGATCACGCCGAGCACCCGGACCGCATCGCGCCCGTCATCGGGTGGCGCGCCGAACAGCCGTGCGCCGGCCGTGACGTCGGGCGGTGCGGGCAGCATCGGCGCGGCAACCGGCGCTGCGGTCGTGCCGAGCACGCGCACCGCATACAGCGATACGGCGCCGAGCGCGGCCGCGGCGGCCAGCGTCGCGACGACGGCGACGGGATCCGCGCGGGACGCGACGGTGTGGAGCAGCGTGAGCGGTTTCATGGCGATCGGGCGGTTCGGGCGACGCTTTCCATTCTTTGACGCAACGGTGAATCCACGATGACGCGGCACGAAAACCCACGAACCACGGACGCGCGGCGGCCGCGCACAGGGACGCAACGCGGCTTCACGTTGCTCGAGATGCTGGTCGTGCTCGTGATCGTCGGGCTGCTGGTCGCGGTCGTCACGCTCACGCCGTCGCGCAATCGCCGTACCGATCTCGCCGAGGAAGCGCAGCGGCTCGCGAACCTGCTCGAATCGGCGGGCGACGACGCGCAGGTGCGCTCGATACCGATCGCATGGCAAGCGGTCGGCGGCGGCTACCGGTTCGTCCAGCGCACCGACGGCGGTGGCTGGGCGCCGATGACGGACGACCTGTATCGCGCGCGCCGCTGGGGCGCCGCGGTGACCGGCGTCACCGTACGCTACACCGGCGGCGGCGACGCACCGTCGCCGGTCGTGCTCGGCAACGAGGGCATCGACGTGCCCGTCACGATCACGCTGTGGTCCGGCGACGTGCGGATGGCGGTGATCGGCACCGGTATCGGCAACTTCGTCGTGCGCCGGCCGTGAGCGATGCGGCGCATGAGGCGGGCCGGTTTCGCGCGACCGCACGCTTCACCTGACTGTCACAGTGGCCGCTCACAATCTGACGTTCGCTCGCGACGGTACGGCTGTCGGCGGGATGCGTTCCGGCACGCGGCGTGCAACTCCACTTCCGACCAGGGATTCATGACTCGTTCACGGGCGCCGACCGGTGTCGTGGCGCTCGTCGCGTGGCTCGTGTTCGTCGTGCCGTGCCTGCGCGGCGCGCTCGCGCAGGAGGCGGGTGTCGCGGGCCGCCCGCCGGGCAGCGTCGCGCACTTCGCGCTGCGCGCGCAGCCGCTCGCGAAGGCGCTGCAGGATTTCGCGCGCTTGACCGAGCTGCTCGTGCTCGCGCCGGCGCCGCTGCTCGACGGCCGCACGAGCGCACCGGTGCAGGGGGATTTCGCGTCGCGCGACGCGCTCGAGCGGATGCTGACAGGAACGGGGTTGCGCGCGGAATTCGCGCGCCCGGACGAAGCGATCATCGTCGCGCAGCCGGCCGCCGACGCGGCGCCGTCCGCGGCCGACGCATCGGACGCCGCGCTGCCGATCGACGGGCTCGGCGAATCGGGCGAGCGGCGTGCGTTCGCGGGCATGCTGCAGGCGCATCTGATCGATGCGCTGTGCGCGCAGCCCGCGGCGGTGCCGGGCAGCTATCGACTCGTCGCGCAGGTGCGCATCGACAACAGGGGGACGGTGGTGGCAGTCAACATGGTGGCATCGAGCGGTTCGGCCGCCCGCGACGCGGCGGTGCTGCACGCGTTGCGCGCGCTGAAGCTGGACGATGCGCCGCCGGCCGACCTGCCGCAGCCGGTCACGATCCTGCTGCGGCCGGAGGGCAACGGCGTGCATTTTCGTTGTCCGCCGGCGGCGTCGCGAGGCTAGGGCGACATGTCCGATACGTCAGATACGTCCGACACCACGCGCGGCGGCCTCCGGAAGCTGCTGGCGGCGCGCTACGCGTACCTGGTCAGGCGTCTGGAGCGCGTGACCGGCTCGAAGGACGGCGCGACCGACGCGCTGCACGAGACCTGGCTGCGCCTCGAGAACGCCAACGTGTCGACGCAGGTGACGAACGCGGACGCCTACATCCTCGGGATGGCGAACAATGTCGCGATCGACCAGCATCGCCGCGAGCGCCGCCATCTGCACGACGACGACGTCGAAACGCTGCTCGAGACGCCCGACGAGCTGGCCGACCCGGAGCGCATCGTTGCGGCGCGCCGCAAGGTCGACACGCTGAAGGACGTGCTGCTCGGCCTGCCGCCGCGGCGCCGTGCGATCCTGCTGGCCGCGCGCGTGGACGGGCTGCTGAACCGCGAGATCGCCGAGCAGTTCGGCATCTCGTTGCGGCTCGTCGAAAGCGAACTGAGCGCGGCGATGAAATACTGCCTGCAACGCATGCAGGAAGACGGCGATTCGTACACGGGCTCGCGAGGCGGGCCGCGTAAATTTTGAGTACCCGGATGATGACGAAAGCCCAGGCAGAACCCGCCCACGACGCCCTCGACGAAGCGAGCGCGTGGCTGCTGCGTCTGCGCTCGGGCGAAGCGAGCCAGGCCGACGCCGACGCGTTCGAGCGCTGGTGCGCGCAGCGTCCGCAGGCGGCCGCGCTGCTGCGCGACACGTGGGGATCGTTGCGCACGGCGGCCGCCGAACTCGCGCAGGAAGAGCGCACGAGCGCCGCGTGGGCCAGCGTCGCGAAGCGCGAGCGCACGATGCGCAGGGGCCGCCGCGCGTTCATCGGCCTCGCGGTGGCCGCGGGCGCGTCGTGGCTCGCGGTGCGCCCGCCGCTGCAGCTGTGGCCGTCGCTCGGCGACCTGACCGCCGATTACCACACGGGCACCGGCGAGCAGCGCAGCGTCGCGCTGTCGTCGCGCGTGACGGTCGCGCTCAACACGCAGACGCGCATCGACATGCTGCCCGCGAGCGATGCCGCGCACGGTGTCGAAGTCGTCGCGGGCGAGGCTGAGATCGACGCGGCCACGCCGCCCGCCGGCCGCGCGACGCCGCTGCAGCCGGTGACCGTGGTCGCCGGCGACGGCCGCATGCAGGCTACCGTCGCGCGCTTCAACGTGCGGCGCACCGGTGCGCAGGTGTGCGTGACGTGCCTGTCCGGCACGGTCGCGCTCGCGCATCCGCGCGGCGCGCGCACGCTGAAGGCCGACGATCAGGTGGTCTACGACGATCGCGGCGTGCAGCTGGTGACGCGCGCCGATCCGGGTGCGATCAGCGCGTGGCGGCGCGGCATGCTGGTGTTCAACGACGTGCCGCTGTCGAGCGTCATCGACGAAATCAACCGCTATCGTCCCGGCCGGGTCGTGCTGCGGCGCACCGCGCTCGGCGCGAACCGGATGCAGGCGCAGTTTCCGATCGCGCGGCTCGACGACGTGATCGACATGGTCGGCCGCCTGTACGGCGCGCATATCACGCGCTTGCCCGGCAACATCGTGTTGCTGAGCTGACCGGCGCGTTCGTCGCCTTCTTTCTCCTTCTTCTCCTTCCTCTGCCGCAACGGCCGGCGCGCTCGCGCTGCCGCGCGCGCGTTGCGGGTTACCGTCGACCGATACGACCTGATCAATGAGGGCCGGCAAACGTCGGGCCGCCGTATGCGGCTGCCCGGTGGCGCGTGGTCGGATCCGGGGCGTGGATGGCGGGCGCCCCGGCCGTGCAGCGATGCGCGGCGCGGGGGATCGGTGTCGAGGCAGCTTCGGGCGGTGGCGTGATGATCGACGAATCGCAACGGGATGCGGATTCCGGCGCCGCGCACGCGCGCGCCGACGCGATCCGCGAAGGCGCGGTGCGCTGGCTGCTGTGGCTGCGCACCGGCGAGACCACGGAACACGAACTCGACGCGTTCCGGCGCTGGCGCGCGCAGAGCGACGAGCATGCGCGCACCGTGCGCGAGCTGATCTGGATGTGGGCCGTGCTCGCGGCGATCGGCGGCCCGGAGCGGGGCGGCTCGACGCGTACGCATTGAGCGCCCGGTCCACGCGGCATGCCGGGCCGCGGCGGAATCGTTTTCGTCTGCGCGGCAGCGCGTCGTGCGCGAAATTCTGCGGGTTAGGCGCGCCCGCTTCGACCTTGTATACGAGAGAGCGAGGGGGCCGTGAAGCGGGACCGGAGGCCGATGCGGGCCTGCGGATCGCCGCCGCGTGGGGCGTGGGGTGTGGCGCAGTGAGCGGCCGGCCGCGGGCAGTCGTACGTGCCACGCCGCGCGGCGTCTAGCCGATCGTCCACGTCGCGTGGCGGTTCACACAGAAACGGGAAGCGTTCGAACAACGGGCGGATTCTTGCAGAGCAACGATATGGTCGACCATCCATTGCAGCAGCTCGCCGCCGTGCCGGACCTGCGCCGGGCGCCAGTCAGGCATCGTCGCGACGTGCGCGTAAGTGAAGTGCGCGTCACCGCGTGCGTCGATGGCGAACCGCGCGCCGCGACGGCAGGCGGCGGTGCGCGTTCGGTCGCTCGCGAGGCGGCTGCTGCGGCCCGGCAACGGCGAGCGTGCCGGGGCGAACGATACGGAGCGGCCCGATGACGCGCGCGGTGGTCGAACGCTTCGTCGAACAGAGCCCGATGGCGATCATGACGCGGCTCATGCTGCAATGCGCGCTGCACGACGACTGGCCCGATACGCGCGACGATGCAGGCGGCGAGCCCGACGACGAGCCGATCCGCGAGGCGCTGTTCGCGCGCGCGGTCGATGCGATCGCGGCGATCGCTGCACGGGCGCGCACGCGATCCGATGCGGGCGGCAGCGCATCGACCGGCGGCGCCGCGGTCGCCGCGCTGCACGACGCGATGAGCCGGCTGCGCGCCGGCTGGGGGCGTGCGCTCGTGAAGGACAGCGCGGAGCTGCTGCAGCCGATCGCGGCGGTGCGCGCGGACGAGCGCGGATTCGAGGGGATGCGACTGCGCGTGCTCGAGGACGCGGACGACGGATGGATGGCCGCGCCGGATGCCGGCGATGGCGGCCGGCCGCGCGACGCTGCTGCGCGCGAACGCGCGCCCGACACCGGCGCGCGCGTGCTGCCCGTCTACGATCCCGATCTCGGATTGATCGTCGATCTGCTGCCGGTCGAACGCGGCCGGCAGAACGCGCGCGCGTTCGTCGCCGCGCTGCTCGAGACGGTGCGGCCCGGCGAGCTGTGGATCGTCGACGGAGGCTTCGATGCGGACGCGATCCTGTCGGGCTGGCCGCGCCGCGGCGGCGCGTTGATCTTGCGCGAACATGGGCGCGCAAGCGGATGCCGGCCGCTCGGTGCGTGGCGCGAGGCCGGCGCATGCGGCGACGGCCTCGTGTACGAGCAGCCGGTCGCGATGGCGGGCGACGACGATGCGGCCGGTGCGTTGCGCCGCATCGAATGGCGTCGCGCGCGGGCGGACGGCGAGCTTGCGGGGACGACCACGCTGTTGACGGACTTGTCGCCCGCCCGGTTCGATGCGGTGCAGATCGTGCAGCTGTCGCGCCGACGCTGGCGCGACGCGCTGCCGTTGCCGCTCGAGCCGGTACGGGAAGGTGCGCCGTTCGGCGACGCGCCGGCGCGCGCGTCGCTGCTCGCGTGCGGTATCGCGGCGCTCGCGTACAACGCGTTCAGCATGATGACCCAGGTGATCGGCGCGGCGCTCGACCTCGACGCGCGCAACGCCGAGCGTCTTCCTGCGCATATCGCCGACGGCGTCACCGCGGTCTACGCGGGGATGATGGTCGCGCTGCCGCCCGACTGGTGGCGCCGCTACGACCAGCTGCCCGCGACCACGCTCGGCCAGATCGTGCGGCTGCTCGCCGTGCATGTCGATCCGCGCAGCGAGCGGCGCAAACGGCGCGACCGGCTGTCCGCGAAATCGCAGGCGCTGCTGCGCGCGGCGACGCTCGAACGGCTGCTGCACGACGACGGCGACGATACGGCCGCGAACGTGTTCAGCCTGCGCACGATCGCGATGGGGACGCGCGACTTCAGCAGCAATCCGTCGAAGGCGCTGCGGCATGCGGGCGATGCGCTCGTGATGGTCACGAAATACAACCGGCCGATCGCGCTGCTCGTGTCGATCGACGACTGGAACCGCCTGCTCGGCGAAGTGCGGGAGACGAGCCTCACGCGCTTGACGTTCGAGTGTGCGATGGCCCCGCAAGCGGCGCGCACGGTCGGGTTGACCGAGTCGTCGCCCGTCTAGCGCGGCGGCGCCTGCGCAACCAGCGCGGCCCGCTTCAACTCGTGAGCCGCCGCACCCAGATCACCGATGTCCACGTGAAGTTGCCGCTGCCGTAGCGCGCGATCAGCGTGTCGACGCGTGCGTTGATCCGCGCTGAATGCACGCGGCAATGCACGATGAAGTAGCCGCTGGTGACGCCCACGGCCGCGCCGTCGGGCAGCGTCGCGTTGCCGCCCGGCGCGGGCAGCAGATATTCGGCGATGTCGCCGGTGCTGACGAAGTACGCGGTGGCGCGCCGGTCGACGAGCCGCTTTGCCTGGCTTGCCGACAGCGTCGGAATCGCCGCGACGAGCACCGGCTCGGCCGCCGTGTTCGCATTTACCATCGTCAGGTCGGGCAGCACCGTCACGAACGGTGCGAGCGCATCGATCGCACGTGCGTCGTAGCCGGGAATGCGGGCGAGATCGTCGACGCTCACGAGTTGCAGCGGCCAGCCGTCGGGGCCGTTCGTGTCGCGCAGCGAGCGCAGCATGTAGTCGGCCGTCGCTTGCGCGAGCGCGGCGTCGAGCCCGAGTGCGCCGAGCAGGCGCCGATACGCGAGCACGCCTTCCGCGTTGGCCTGCCACGGCTTGCCCGGCGCGACGCGCGACACGAGGTTCAGCAGGTTGAAGCGCGCCTGCGCGTCCTCGACGTTGCCGGCGATCGACGCGCGCGCAAGCTCTGCATTGACCGCGATCGCATCCGGCGGCAGCAGGTCGGACAGCCGCACGTCGGCGAACGGCGTCGACCACGGCTGGCCGACGAAGGTGACGTTCGACGTCGCGTTCTGCGCGCGCAGCAGCGCACGCGCCCATTCGACCGCGGCGCGCTCGACCCACATCGTTTGCGTCGCGAGCCGCTGGTTCTCGACGTCGCGCGTCGCCACCTGCTGGCGCCACAGCACGCTGGCCGCGAGTGTCGCCGCCAGCGCGACGACCAGCAGCACCGTCACGATCGCGATGCCGCGCGCGCGCGGCGCGCGTGTTGCACAGGATCTTCCGTATCGATGCATTCGCGTGCCCCCGTTATGTGGTCGCAGCCGCGTTCAGATCCTGATTCAGGCCTCGAACGCCAGCCATGCGTGAGCGATGCTCGCATGCGCAGATGACGTGACGCCGAACGTCGCCGCAAGCGCCGCGACCCAGCATGCGAGCGTCGCGGGGCGCAGGTCGCCGCCGTCGACGGCGAGCGGCCCGACCAGCGCCGCGATCGCATGCGAGCGCCACATCAGCAGCACGAACAGCGTGCAGCCGATCGCCGTCGCAACGAAGAACATGAACAGCGCGACCGTCGAGCGGCGCGTGAACGGCATGCGGTGATGGCGCTGATTCGCCGCGACGATCGCGATGCCGTTCGCGACGGGCACGATCGCGATGGCGAATGCCCAGAACAGCGGCTGGTCGCTCGACGCGTTGACCAGCAGCAGCGCGCCGATCGACCAGACCGGCGGTGCGAGCAGCGTCAATGCGCACCATGACAGCAGTTGCCACGCGAGCCACGGCGCCCGCCAGCGCAACGGACGCGACGGACGCGGCGGCACGGTGCTGCGGGCGACGGCCGCGCGCTGCGGGTTCGGCGGTGCGGCCACGCCGGCGATTCGACCGGCGAGCCAGCGCACGAGCATCGTGGCGAATGACATGAAACGGACCCTTCGTCGGCGTGTTGTTCTCATTTGATTAAGACGGATCGGGGCGCGCGATACCGCAGCCTTTCACGATGCGTGCGCGATCGCCGTCGCTCTGGTGGATATCTTCAGCTCAATGTCACAAAAACTTCCCGATAGCATCAGACGATGGTCGGGCTGCCCGCATGGCGCGTCGCGCATCGCGCGATGCCCGTCGGGCGGCGTACGTTTGCCGACGCTGCAAGCAAGTGCAACGCCGTAGAGCCGTGATGGCCACGCAAACGATACGCATACGAAACCGGGGGCCACGCACATTCCTGCACGGCATCCCGCGCGAGCGCGCGGGCTTCCGCCGTGCGCGCATTGCAGGCCGCATGCCGTCGACGCCGCTGCTGGAGCGGCGCCGTCGGCCGCGCGTATTCGCGGGCCGAGCGGCGGCTGCACGTGTTAGGCGTCGCGCCGGCTGCTCGCACAAAAAAGTTTGCGGCAATGCGTACTTCGTTCCGTCTAGGTAGGTGAGAGCGGCAAGCCGGTGCATCGGGCACGCTCGCGACGCGGTCGAATGCGATGCGGCCGCGTCGATGGTTGCGGGTTGTGCGATGACGATTCGTCCTTTCCGATTGACACGGTCGAGGCCGTTCGACAGTGCGACGGCGGCGACACGAACGGCGCCATCGTTCGATGCTACGGCTGCGGGTATCGGAAATCTCGGCAACGCACCGCGCAGTCCACGATAAGGATGGCGAACCAAGCGTCATCAAAGTGAAACAGGCATTTGATAACGGAGCGGGCGGCGCATGCAGCACGGCCGGTCCGGGAATCGGAACCACATAGGGGAATGGCGCATGCCGCCGAGAGTAGACCGCAAGTCACGCGAACGATGGCGGCTGAGATGCCGATGCCTGGCCGGCGCCGTATTGGCCGGCGGCCTATGCGGCGCACCGGGCGTGCGCGCACAGCAAGCCGCCGCGGCGCCGGCCGCGAGCGCCGCCGCGCCGCAAGCGCCGGCGCCGCAGACGTTCGACGTCAACGCATTCGTCGTGCGCGGCAACACGACGTTGCCCGCGCTCGAGATCGAGAAGGCCGTCTATCCGTTCGAAGGGCCGGGCCGCACGCTGGCCGACGTGAACGGCGCGCGCGATGCGCTGCAGAAGGTCTATCAGGATCGCGGCTATCAGTCGGTCGTCGTCGAGTTGCCGCAGCAGCAGGTGAAGAACGGCGTGATCCTGCTGCAGGTGACCGAGGCGAAGGTCGGCCGGCTGCGCGTCGAAGGTGCGCGATACGACTCGCCGCAGAACATCCGCGACGCGGTGCCCGCGCTCGCCGAAGGCAAGGTGCCCGACTTCAACCAGGCGCAGCAGCAGCTCACGGGCCTGAACCGCTCGGCGGATCGGCAGGTGATTCCGGTGCTCAAGCCGGGCACGATGCCGCAGACGGTCGACGTGGATCTCAAGGTCGACGATCACAGCCCGCTGCACGGCACGCTCGAACTGAACAACGACAACAGCCCCGGCACGTCCGCGCTGCGCACGAGCGCGAGCCTCAGCTACTCGAACCTCTGGCAGCTCGGCCACGTGATCTCCGGCACCTACGTGATCGCGCCGCAGCATCCGAACGATGCGCGCGTCTATGCGTTTTCGTATCTCGCGCCGATCAAGGACACGCGCTGGAGCTTCCTCGCGACCGTCGTGCATTCGGACAGCAACGTCGCGTCGGTCGGCGGCACCAACGTGCTCGGCAAGGGCACGACGTACGGCTTCACCGCGATTTATGCGCTGCCCGGATCCGACACCTACGCGCACACGGTCAGCATCGAGATCGACCGCAAGCATTACGACGAGAACGTGAGCGTGGTCGGCCAGACCTCCACCGCGCCGCTGACCTATGTGCCGGTGACGTTCTCGTACAGCGGCCAGCTGAGCCTGACGAACTCGCAGACGTCGTTCTCCGCGTCGCTGACGACCAACATCCGCGGCCTCGGCAGCGACTGGGGTGCCTGGGACAACAAGCGCTACAACGCGACGCCGGATTTCGTGTACGGCAAGTTCGACGTCAACCATACGCAGCGCTTCGCGAACGACATGCAGGCCAACGCGCACGTGAGCGCGCAGCTGTCGAACTCGCCGCTCGTGTCGAGCGAGCAGTTCGCCGCGGGCGGGATGAACAGCGTGCGCGGCTACATGCAGGCCGAAGACACCGCGGACAGCGGCGTGATCGCGTCGCTCGAGCTGCGCAGCCCGTCGCTGTCGAAGTGGCTCGGCGGCGCGGTCGGCAGCCGCGTGAACGAGTGGCGCTTCCACGCATTTTTCGACGCCGCGCATCTGTGGCTGCTGAGCCCGCTGCCGGAGCAGACGTCGCGCTTCAACCTGATGAGCGTCGGCGTCGGCACGCGGCTGCAGCTGATGAAGTACGCGAGCGCGGATTTCGAGGCCGGATGGCCGCTGAAGGCCGGCGTCTATACGCGGCAGTACAGCCCGCGTTTCGATTTCTACGTACGGCTGGGGTTCTGACGGATTTTTTTTTGACCGTGCCGGGGCGCTGCGGCGAGCGCGGCGCCCGCACATTCGGGGAGTGGATCGTGAAGCGAGTCTTGTTTTTCCTGTTGGCGGCGATGCTCGGCGTGCTGCCCGGCATTGCCAACGCATGGTGGCAGAACGACTGGTCGTACCGGAAGGCGATCACCATCGACGCGAGCCCGAAAGGCGCGAACCTCGCCGAGTCGGCCGGCCGCGTGCCGCTGCTGATTCGCCTGCATTCGGGCAACTTCCAGTTCGACGGGCTGGCCGACAACGGCGCGGACATCCGCTTCGTCGCGGCCGACGACAAGACCCCGCTGAACTACCACGTCGAACAGTACGACCCGGTGCTCGGCGTCGCGCTGATCTGGGTCGACGTGCCGAAGATGCCGGCGGGCGCGGCGGAATCGATCTGGATGTACTACGGCAACAAGAAGGCGCCGGACGGCGGCAAGCCGGCCGACACGTTCGACGCCGACTACACGCTCGTGTACCACTTCAACGGCGCGCCGGGCACGCCGCCGAAGGACGCGACCGCGTACGCGAACAACGCGCAGAACGCGACGTCGCGCGCGATCGAGGACGGCATCGTCGGCAAGGGCGCGCGCTTCGACGGCAATGCATCGCTGACGCTGCCCGCGAGCCCGTCGCTGAACGTGCCGGCCGGCGGCAGCTTCACGTTCAGCGCGTGGGTCAAGCCGGCCGCGCTCGCGCCGAACACGCTGCTGTACGGCCGCCGCGACGGCGCGAACGCGTTGCTGATCGGCCTCGACAACGGCGTGCCGTTCGCGCAGGTCGACGGCGCGGCCGGCAGCGCGGCGCCGGTGCGCACGCCGACTGTGGCGCCGCTCGCCGCGAACCAGTGGGCCTATCTCGCGGTGACCGCCGACGGCAAGAACCTCACCGTCTACGTGAACGGCAAGCAGGCCGCGCAGGTCGCGGCGGTGCTGCCGGCGCTGAACGGCGCGGCGACGGTCGGTGCGGACGCGCCCGGCGCGCCGGCCGGCTTTGCCGCGTACAACGGCGCGCTCGACGAGCTGCGGCTGTCGAAGATCGCGCGCACGCCGGCCGCGCTCGCGCTCGATGCGCTCGCGCAGGGCTCGGAATCGAAGCTCGTCGCCTACGGCGCGGACGAGAAGCAGTCGGGCTTCGGCTTCGGCTACTTCGGCGTGATCGTGCAGTCGGTGACGGTGGACGCCTGGGTCGTGATCACGATCCTGCTCGGCATGGCGCTCGTGTCGTGGGTCGTGATGTGGACCAAGGCGCGCTACGTCGGCACCGTCGACAAGGCGAACCAGTACTTCGTGCAGCGCTTTCGCGAAGTGGCCGGCCGTCATCTGGTGGGCCTCGCGCACGTCGACGAGGCGAGCGCCGACGGGCGCCGGCTGTACCAGTCGTCGCTGTACCGCCTCTACAAGGCCGGTGTGCACGAGATCCACAGCCGCGTGGACGGCAACGGCCGCACGGTGATCACCAGCGAATCGATCGAGGCGATTCGCGCGTCGATGGACGCGACGCTCGTGCGCGAGAACCAGCGGCTGTCGAAGTCGATGGTGCTGCTGACCATCGCGATCTCCGGCGGCCCGTTCCTCGGCCTGCTCGGCACGGTGGTCGGCGTGATGATCACGTTCGCCGCGATCGCCGCGGCCGGCGACGTGAACGTGAACGCGATCGCGCCGGGTATCGCGGCCGCGCTGCTCGCGACGGTCACCGGGCTGTTCGTCGCGATTCCCGCGCTGTTCGGCTACAACTACCTGCTGATCCGCAACAAGAACGTGACCGCCAACATGCAGGTGTTCGTCGACGAGTTCGTCACGCGCCTCGCCGAAGCGCACCGCACGCCGGATCACGCGGTGCTGGCCGACTGAACGCACGCAGGAGACCACCATGCAGGTTCAGGACGACGACAAGCCGTACGACGACATCAACATCACGCCGATGCTGGACCTCGCGTACGTGCTGCTGATCATCTTCATCATCATGACCACCGCGTCGGTACAGGGCATCAAGGTCGATCTGCCGAAGGCGAGCTCGTCCGCGAGCCTCGCGAAGCCGAAGACGAAGGCGATCACCGTGGCCGATTCCGGGCAGATCTTTCTCGACGCGTATCCGGTGACGATGGACGAGCTAGAGAGCCGGCTGCGCACCGAGAAGGCGACCAACCCGGAATTCCCGATCGTGCTCAAGGGCGATGCCGCCGTGCAATACCAGAAGGTGATGGACGTGCTCGACCTGCTGCGCCGCCTCGACCTGTCGCAGGTCGGCCTCGTGACGGGCAAGGCGAAGCAGGGCGGCTGACGCGATGGAAATGACCTACAACGGCGGCCCGCCGCACAAGGGCCCCGGCCGCTACGTGAAGCCGGTCGCGATCGCGCTCGCGCTGGCCGCGCTCGCCGCGCTGATCTGGCATTTCGCGGGCGATACGGCCGGCGTGAAGCGCGCGAGCGCGCCGCAGGTGACGACGGTGATCCCGCTGCCGCCGCCGCCACCGCCGCCGCCGAAGAAGCCGCCGCCCGAGAAGGTGAAGGACGAGGTCAAGACGCCGGTCGAGCGGCCGACGATCGCGCCGAAACCGTCCGAAGCGCCGAAGCCGTCGGACGACCAGCCGAAGCAGATGACGATGAACGCGCCCGCGCAGGCCGGCACCGACAGCTTCAACATCGGCGCGGGCGACGGTTCGGGGATGGTCGGCAGCGGCGGCGGCAAGTTCGGCAATGCGAGCTACGCGCAGTACATGGTGTACGTGCTGCAGCGCGCGATCGAGCAGGACAAGGGCGTGCAGGAAGCCGGCGGCGCGCGCTTCGCGGGCAGCCTGAACCTGTGGATGGACGCGTCCGGGCGCATCACGAAGGTGACGATCGCGCAGTCGACCGGCGACGCGAAGATCGACGCGGCGGTGCTCGCGGCGGTCGAGTCGCTCGGCCGGGTCGACGAAGCGCCGCCGCCCGCGACCGCGTATCCGGTGCTGGTGCGGCTGCAGGGGCGCAAGCCCGCATGACGCACCGCGCGCGAATGGCGAATCAATCCAAGGGGCAGATCCGTCGCACGGATGCTGCCGCACAAGAAACGGAAATTGTTCGGAGTGCTTCGATGAGTCACAAGATGAATGGACCGGGCGCGGCGCCCCGCAGCGGGGCGCTGCCCGCGCGCCTGTCGCGCGTCGGCGCGGCGGTGCTCACGCTCGGGCTGGCCTGCGCGTCGACCGCGCACGCGCAATCGCTGGCCACGCAAGCCGCGGCGGGCAAGGCCGCGCCGACCGAGAGCGTGGTGATCAACCTGATCAACCTGCTCGTCAAGCGCGGCGTGCTCACGCAGCAGAACGCGAACGAGTTGATCAGCGAGGCGCGCAGCGAGGCCGTGCAGGCGCGCGCCGCGCGCGGCGCCGGCGTGCCGGTCGCGGCCGCGGCGGGCGTCGTGAACCCGCCGACGCAGCCGGGCGACGTCGCGGTGCCGTACGTGCCGCAGCTCGTGCGCGACCAGATCCGCGACCAGGTGAAGCAGGAGGTGATCGCGCAGGCGAAGGCCGAGAACTGGGCGCAGCCGAACACGTTCCCCGACTGGGTGTCGCGCATCAAGCTCGACGGCGACATGCGCGTGCGCGACGAATACCACTTCTACGGCAGCCGCAACGCGAACAACGTGACGAACTTCGCGGCGATCAACCAGGGCGGCGGCTTCGACATCAACTCGAACACCAACACCACGCAGCTGCCGACGCAGAACACCACGCAAAACCGCAACAACCTGCTGCGCTACCGTGCGCGGCTCGGCGTGACCGCGACGCTGTCCGACGAGATGATCGCCGGCCTGCAGCTCGCGAGCGGCAATGACAACGGCCCGGTGTCCACGACGGGGACGGCCGGCGGCGGCTGGGGCAAGAAGAGCATCTGGCTGAACAAGGCGTTCTTCGCGTACCGGCCCGCGCCGTGGCTGAACCTGACGGCCGGCCGTTTCGACAATCCGTTCTTCAAGTCGGACCTGGTGTTCTCCGACGACCTGATGATGGACGGCTTCGCCGCGAACCTGCAGCATGCGCTGCCGTGGAATCCGGACGTCACGCTGTTCGGCACGCTCGGCGTGTTCCCGATCCAGTACACGGGCGAGAACTTCCCGTCCAACAGCACCGACAAGGCCGGCAGCGATACCAAGTGGATGTTCGGCGCGCAGTTCGGCGCGGACTGGAAGATCGACGCGCGGAACCGGCTGAGGGGCGCGGTCGCGTACTACGACTTCCAGAACATGCGCGGCACGCTGTCGTCGCCGTGCGCGCTGTATCTCGGCGCGACCAGCTGCAGCACCGACAACGAGGCGCCCGTGTTCATGCAGGGCGGCAACACGCTGATGGCGCTGCGCAACATCGTGCAGAACCCGAACCTCGCACCGGGGATGACGCCGCAGCCGCAGCTGTTCGGTCTCGCGTACAACTACCGGCTGCTCGACCTGAAGGCGCAGTGGGATACGGTCGTCGCCGATCGCATCAAGCTGCGCCTGGACGGCGAATACGTGCGCAACCTCGCGTACAACGACAACAAGGCGTTCGCGGCGGCGTCGCTGCCGGTCAACAACTACGAGTCGACGTCGGTGAACGCGACGCGCGCCGACTATCGCAGCGGCCCGAACGGCTTCCTCGCGAAGGCGACGATCGGCGAGCCGGAGCTGCGCGAGAAGGGCCAGTGGAATTTCTCGATCGCATACAAGTACCTGCAGCCGGACGCGGTGCTCGACGCATTCAACGATTCCGACTTCCATCTCGGCGGCACCAACGCGCGCGGCTACGTGATCGGCGCGGCCTATGCGGTCGCGCGCGATACGTGGGTGTCGGCCCGC
The DNA here is from genome assembly GCF_013822785.1 of Burkholderia sp. MBR-1. Taxonomy (NCBI): domain Bacteria; kingdom Pseudomonadati; phylum Pseudomonadota; class Betaproteobacteria; order Burkholderiales; family Burkholderiaceae; genus Burkholderia; species Burkholderia sp. MBR-1. The sequence continues at coordinate 1,165,909 of NZ_CP053610.1, read as the reverse complement.
TACCTGAGCTCGAAGGAAGTGTACGGGCCGCCGGTGTCGATCGACGTGCTGCAGCTCGAGCTCAACGCTCGTTTCTGACCGGAGCCGCGCATGAACACGACCTATCGCACGATGCTCGCGGGCGTGCTGCTGCTGGCGGCCGGCGCAGCGCATGCGCAGAGCATCGACGACAAGCTGCGCAGCCAGCTGCGCTCGACCGTGCAGGAGTTGCGCCAGCTGCAGGACAACCAGGCGCAGTTGCAGGCCGACAAGGCGGCCGCTGAGAAGCAGCGCGACGACGCGCTCGCCCAGTTGAAGGCGGCGCAGGCCCAGCTCGCGGCCGCACGCGGCGACACGGGCGCCGAAGCGGCCGCGAAGCGCGCGCTGGCGGCCGAACGGGCGGCGCGCGAGCAGGATGCGCGCTCGCTCGCGAAGTACAAGGCGTCGTACGACGATTTGCTCGCCGTGTCGCGTACGCGCGATGCGCAGCATGTGCAGGCGCAGCAGGATCTCGCCGCGCGTGACACGCAACTGAAAACCTGCGAGGCCCACAATGCGGCGCTGTATCGCGTCGGCCACGAGATCCTCGACGCGTACGAGCATGTCGGCATCGGCACGTTCTTCGCGTCGCGCCAGCCGTTCGCGCAGTCGGTGCGCGTCAGGTACGACGAGCTCGCGCAACGCTACGGCGATGCGCTGTATGCGGGCAAGTACGACGCGGCCGCACGCGCGCCGGCTGCGGCGCCCGCGTCGGCGGCCGCCGCATCGGCCGCGTCCTCCGGCGCAAGCGCTGGTGCAAGTGCGAGCGGGCAGTGACCGCGAGCCGGCGCCGGCCCGAACCGATCGATTCGTTGAATACCGGGAACACAGACATGGAACATGAGCAAACCAACACCGCCGACGAACGCGCGGCACACGATGCGCCGATCGAAGCCGTCAGCGCCGAGCGTCTCGCCGAGATCCTGCGACGCGCGGGCTATCGCGTGACGGTGGCCGAACAGAACGGTGCGATGCAGCTGATGAGCGCGAGTCAGGGCGTCGGCTTCGCGGTGCGCTTCGGCAATCCGGCCGTAGGCGTGCCGCCGGCCATCGACGCCGCGCGGATCGTCTACCTCGACTACACGCTGTCCTGCGTGTTGCAGGTGCAAGGCGAGTTGCCGGCCGAACTGGTGGCGAACTGGAACCGGACCAAGCGCTTCGCGCGTCTCGCGAGCCACGGCGCGTTTCTCGCGCTCGAGATGGACGTGGTGGTCGCGGGCGGCGTGTCCGAGCGCCATCTGCGCTCGACGGTCGAGCTGTGGGACCGGCTGATCCAGGAATTCCTGCTGCATCTGCGCAACCGTCCGACGCTCGCCGAGCAGGAAGCGGCGGCCCGTGCGGCCGACGCCGACCGTCCGGATGCGCCGGCTGCCGTGGCGGCGTCGTCCGGGGCCGCGGTGCCGTCATGATCGCCGCGAGCGCACGCGTGGGACGTCGGATCGGTGCCGCGCTGCGTGCGCTGCTGCCGCCGCATGCGCTGCCCGCTGCGAGCGCGGTGGCGAGCGACGCGGCGCCGGCCGTCTGGGTCGCGTATGCGGAGTGCGTGTCGCGGCGCCTGCAGGCGGTGCTCGACGGCGACGATGCCGTCGCGTGCCGGGTGCGCGCGGATGTCGGGCGCTGGGCCGATCGGCTCGCCGATACCGGCGACGACCGGCCGGTGCTGCCGATACGTGCGTGGCTCGACGGGCGCGGGCACGTGACGCGCGTCGATAGCGTGCCGGCCGGCGATCCTGCGGTCGATGCCGCGCTGCGCGACGCGCTCGTGGGCCGCGCGGTCGGCAGTGCGCCGCCGCGGGGCATGACGCAGCCGATCGTGTTGCGCATGACGCTGTCGAGCGTGCGCTAGGGCGATGCGGCGATGAACGTGAGGACGCACATGCCGTGCGACCGGCGGCGTGCGCACTTGAACAGCAACCGAGAGGGCAGTGCAACGATGATGACGAAGATGAAGACGCGGGCGCTCGTGACGGCCGGCTTGCTGCTGGCCGCACCGCTCGCCGCGCATGCGCAGGACGACGTGATCGCGAGCGTCGCGCAGGCGTCGGTCACGCAGGCCGATATCGCCGGCGTGCTGAAGGCGGTGAACGCCGAAGGCCGCGAGCGGCTCGCTGCCGACCCGGCGGCGCTCGACCAGGTCGTGCGCGCGACGCTCGCGCAGAAGGCGGTGCTCGCCGAGGCGAAGTCGAAAGGCTGGGAGAAGGACGCGCAGGTGCAGGCGGCGATCGAGCAGGCGCGGCGCGACATCGTCGCGCGCAGTTATCTCGCATCCGTCAGTGCGCCGCCTGCCGACTATCCGTCCGATGCCGAGATCCAGTCCGCATACGAGCAGAACCGCGCGGCGCTCACTACGCCGCGTGCGCTGCACGTCGCCCAGATCTACCTCGCGGTGCCGTCGAACGCGGACGCCGCGACGCTGGAAGCCGCTCGCAAACGGGCGGCCGATCTCGCGAACCGCGCGCGCAGCGGCGATTTCGCGGCGCTTGCGCGGGCGAATTCGCAGGACGCCGCGAGCGCGGCGAACGGCGGCGATCTCGGTTTCGTACCGGATTCGCTGATGCTGCCGGCCGTGCGGCAGGCGGCCGACGCGCTGAAGCCCGGGCAGGTGTCCGCGCCGGTTCGCACGCCGTCGGGTTTTCATGTCGTGAAGCTGATCGACGTGCGCGCGGCTGCGCCGCGTCCGCTGGCCGACGTGAAGGAGCAGCTGCGCACGATGCTGCGCGCGCAGCGCACGCAGCAGAATGCGCGCACGTATCTCGCGAACCTTGCCGCGAACGCGCCGATCAACGAAGACGCGCTGAAGAAAGCGCTCGCCGCTGCCCGGTAGGCCGCCATGGCAACTGTCCGTCCGACGCCGCCGGTCGCGGCTCCCGATGCGCGCACGCCGGAGCGGCGGCGCGCGGCCGTCGCGTCCGATCGTCCGCGCCTGCCGAAGGCGACGCCGTGGCCGAGCCGCCGCGGCGAATGGCCGACGCATTGTCCGCTGTGCTTCGGCGCGCTCGAGCCGCTGCCCGGCGCGGGCGGCTATGCGCGGCACCGCAGCGCGCGTTGCTCCGCGCAATGCGTGCTGACGACGCGGCAATATCAACCGGATGAGCTCGCGATCCGCGGGTCGAGCGATGTGGAGGTCGCGGCGCGTCATCGCGAGCGGTTCGTCGCGCGGTGGGCGTGTCATTACGCATCGATGCGGCATGTGTGGCCCGCGCTGACGATCGAGCGCTTCATCGCGGTGATCGCGTGCGCGGACGTCGCGGATCTGTGGTCGTACCGAATGTTGCGCGACGACGATCTGGCGGCCGTGCTGCTCGTGCTGGCGGGGTTTATGCGCGTGCCGGAGGTGGTGGGTGGGGATGCGGTGCGGGCGGATACAGCGGCTGGTGATGTGGCGTGTGCTGTTGCGCGGTTTGCCGATGCGTCGTCCGCTGTCACGCCGTCTTCTGGTGCGCGATTTGCCGATGCGTCGTCCGCGGATACACCGTCTCTCGACACACCTCCGGCCGCCGCACGCAGCGCTGCCGCGCTCGCCCCGACGGCGCGCTGGGTGCGTTTCTGGTTCGACGCGAGCGTGCGTGACTTCGGCGATTTGTGGACCGCGGGCGGCGATGCGCCGCGGCTCTTTCGCGTCGACTATCGCGAGCCCGTCGTCACGCCGTATCCGACCGGCGCGCAGGTGCTCGCGTGGCAGCCGATCGACGGGATGCGCGACGTCTGGGTGCAATGCGGGGATGCGCACGAGCCAGCGGTCGGCGCGGCCGAGCGCGCGGCGTTCGCGCGCTTTCTGGCGCAACCGGTCGCGTGCGCGGTGCGTGCATGAGCGCGCGAATGCTGACGGACCGGTCATGATCCACGGAGAACGGATGAACAGACGACTTGGGGTAATGATGACGATCGCATGCGTGCTGCAGGCCGCGGGCGCGCACGCGCAGGGCGGCGGCGCGGCTGCCGAGCCCGGTTCGGCTGGGAAGCCGGTGTGCGTCGATGCGGAGGTCGACGGCAAGCGCGCGCTGTCCTATGACTGCCTGAGCCGGCAACTGAAGCCGGCGTCCGACGCGCAACCGGGCGGCGCACCGCAGACCGATGCCGAACGGCTGTCGAAGCAGCCGTCGAACCGCATCGGCACGTTCAACCTGTCGACCGAACGCAACCGCTTCGGCTCGAACTGGGGCCGCTCGGCGACGCCGCAGCGGCCCGACGCGCCGGTCGCGGTGCCGCCGAAGCGATGATCGCGCGGTATCGGCGGCCGGCGCGCAGCGATGCCATGAGCATGCGCATGAAGGCGGATCGCGCCACGCTGCTGCGAGTGCTGAGAGGCGGGCTCGTGCTCGCGTGCGCGGGGATTGTGGCTATCACAGTTGCCAGGGCTGCCACGGTTGCCACGGCTCCAACGACTTCCACGACTTCCGCGATTTCCGCGGCTTCCACGGTTGCCACGGCTTCCACGACGCCCGCGCCAACCGAGCGCAGCCCCATCGCCACGAACAACCGCGCATCCGCAACCGTCGCACTGCCGAACTTCGCGGCGCTCGTGCGGCGCGTAGGCCCGGCCGTCGTCAACATCAGCGTCACGCGCGAAGTCGCGCAGATGGGCATCCAGCTGCCGCCCGGCATCGCACCCGATCATCCGCTCGCGCCGTTTCTCGCGCGACGTGTGATCGGCAACCGCGAGGAGGTGAGCCTCGGCTCCGGCTTCATCGTCGACGCGGACGGCGTGATCCTCACGAACCGGCACGTAGTCGGCGACGCAACGAGCGTCGACGTGAAGCTCACCGACAAGCGCGAGTTCACGGGCCGCGTGCTCGGCAGCGATCCGCTGTCCGACGTCGCGGTGATACGTATCGACGCGCACAACCTGCCGGTCGTCGCGACCGGCGATCCGGCACGCACCGAGGTCGGTGACTGGGTGATGGCGATCGGATCGCCGTACGGGTTTGCCAATACGGTCACGCAGGGCATCGTCAGCGCGAAGTCGCGCTCGTTGCCCGGCGAGCGCGCGATTCCGTTCATCCAGACCGACGTGCCGATCAATCCCGGCAATTCGGGCGGGCCGCTGTTCGATCTCGACGGCCGCGTGATCGCGATCAATTCGATGATCTTCTCGAAGACGGGCGGCTATCAGGGGCTCGCGTTCGCGATCCCGATCGATATCGCGCTCGACGTGAAGGACCAGTTGCTGCGCACCGGCAAGGTCGTGCGCGGCCGGCTCGGCGTGGCCGTGCAGGAAGTGAGCCGCGCGCTCGCGCGCTCGTTCGGCCTCCCGGGCCCGGACGGCGCGCTGATCACGATGGTCGAGCCCGACGGCCCGGCCGCGCAGGCGGGATTGCAGGCAGGCGACGTCGTGCTCGCGGTGGACGGCAACGCGGTCGCCGAATCGGCGGATCTGCTCGGCACGATCGCCGGCATGCGGGCCGGGCGGCAGGTCGATCTGCTCCTGTGGCGCGCGGGGCGGGCGATGCATGTCGGCGCGACGGTCGGCGCGTTCGACAGCGGGGCGGCGCCGGCCGGCGTCGCGCGCGGACCGGCCCGCTTCGGGCTCGTGCTGCGCGCCGCGACCGACCGCGAACGGCGGCGGCTCGGCGTGGGCCAGGCGCTCGTCGTCGAACGGGCGAGCGGTCAGGCGGCGCGCGCGGGGTTGCAGCCGGGCGACGTCGTGCTGTCGGTCAACGGCGCGACGGTCGCGAGCATCGACACGTTGATGGCCGCGATGGACGCCGCGCACGGCAACGTCGCGCTGCTCGTGCAACGCGGCGGCACGCGGCTGTATGTGCCGATCGGGGCAGGATGAACGCGCAGGCCGACGCGGTGCGATGCGCGCCGTTCGCGCACGCGAGCGATACACATGGAACGGGAGGCGGGATGACGCGAACGCGGGTAGGGACGGTATCCGGATGGTTGCGCGCAGGCGTTTGCGCGGCGCTGCTGGCCGTGTGCACGTCGATCGCCGCACAGACCACCGACGTGCCGCAGTCGTGGGTCACATATGCCCAGTTGGTCGGGCATCAGTTCGAGATGTGGCTCGAAGCGGGTGGAGACGCGTCGCAGCGGCTGCATCGTTATCTCGAAGCGCGCGGCCCGGATGTGAGCGCCGATGCGCCGTCGCCGATCGCGATACGCGCATGGATCGGTGCGAACGGCGTGGTCACACGAGTGGATTTCGCGACGCTCGGCTCGGCCGACGCGGACGCGGCGCTGCGTCAGTTGCTCGTCGCGCGAGCGCTCGCCGAAGCGCCGCCGCCGGACATGTTGCAGCCGCTGCGCGTGCGCTTGCAGCTGATCGCGAATCCGCAAGCTGCGGCGGCGTCGGACACGCGTACGCCGTGACGAGACGTCGCGCGACATGACGCGCGCAGTCCATCCTGAGCAACACCGAAACGGCCTCCGCACGCGCGATCGATCCCGCCTCTGCGCTGCGAACGAATGTCGCATCGGCATCGTGCGGTGTGCGTACTAGAGTCGGACGGTAGCGTACCCACCGACTTCAGGACAACGCATCATGGCCAAGAAATTCGCGCTGCACCCGGCGCATCCGGAGCGGATCTGCTGGGGGTGCGACAACTACTGCCCGACGGATGCGATGCGTTGCGGCAACGGCTGCAGTCGCACGCAGCATCCATGCGAATCGCTCGGCGAAGACTGGTATCGCTACGGCGACTGGGGCATCGAATTCAGCGAAGGCGACGCCGACGACGCGCCCGCCGAACCGGCCGGCGCGCAGTCATAGCGACAAGTTGTCCCACACGTGTGCTTTTTTGATCTGCGTCAGGGTGGCAGATGCTGCGCCGAAAGATCATGAAAAAGATGCATAAAGAACGCATCTTGAAGCGGGCGTAGCGCCCGGCGGCCGAAACACGATTTGCGGCGCCGACGCACCGACCCGCGTCCCCATGATCGACAAAGGAGAGCACCGTGTTTTGCTATCAATGCGAACAGACCGACCGGACCGGCGCACGGCCCGGCTGTGCAACGGCGAAGGGCAACTGCGGCAAGGACGAGACGACTGCCGACCTGCAGGATCTGCTGATCCATGCGGTGAAGGGCATCGCGCAGTACGGCGCACTCGCGCGCACGATGGGCGTGCGCGACCGCGAAGCCGACCGGTTCGTGCTGTACGCGATGTTCACGACGCTGACCAACGTGAACTTCCACGCCGCGCGCTTCGTCACGCTGCTGCGTGAAGCGGCGCAGACGCGCGACCGCGTGAAGGCCGCATGCGACGCGCAGGCGCGCGCCACGGGCGCGGCGCTGCCGGCGCTGCAGGGTCCGGCCGCGTGGCAGCCGGCGGACGATCTGCCCGGTCTGCTGAAGCAGGCAGCGGCCGTCGGCATCGACGCGGGCCTCGATACGGTGGGCGCCGACATCGTCGGGCTGCGCGCACTGGTGCTGTACGGGCTGAAGGGCGTGTGCGCATATGCACACCATGCACGCGTGCTCGGCTACGAACGCGACGACATCTACGAAGGCATCGAAGCGGCGCTCGCGTTTCTCGCGACCGACCCGACCGACGTGAACGCATTGCTCGAGCAGGCGCTCGATCTCGGCCGGCTGAACCTGACGGTGATGGAGCTGCTCGACAGCGCGAACACCGGCCGCTTCGGCGCGCAGCAGCCGAGCGCCGTGCGCGTGTCGCCGGTGGCCGGCAAGGCGATCCTCGTGTCGGGCCACGACCTCGGCGATCTGCATGCGCTGCTCGAACAGACGGCGGGCACCGGCATCAACGTGTACACGCACGGCGAGATGCTGCCCGCGCATGCGTATCCGGCGCTCAACGCGTTTCCGCATCTGGTCGGCAACTACGGCGGCGCGTGGCAGGATCAGCAGAGCGATTTCGCGCACTTCCCCGGCCCGATCCTGATGACGTCCAACTGCATCATCGAGCCGCTGCCGCAATACCGGCAGCGGATCTTCACGACGGGGCCGGTCGGCTGGCCCGGCGTGCGGCACCTCGAACATCACGATTTCTCGACGCTGATCCGTGCCGCGCAGGCGCTGCCCGGCTTCCCGGCCACCGCGCCCGAGGAGACCATCACCGTCGGCTTCGGCCGTCATGCGGTGCTCGGCGTGGCCGACAAGGTGATCGACGCGGTGAAGGCCGGCCAGATTCGCCACTTCTTCCTGATCGGCGGCTGCGACGGCGCGGCGCCGGGACGCAACTACTACACCGAGTTCGCGGAGCAGGCGCCGGACGACACGGTCGTGATGACGCTCGGCTGCAACAAGTACCGCTTCAACCGGCACGCGTTCGGCGATATCGGCGGCATTCCGCGTCTGCTCGACGTCGGGCAGTGCAACGACAGCTATTCGGCGATCCGCATCGCGACGGCGCTCGCGGACGCATTCGAATGCGGCGTGAACGACCTGCCGCTGTCGCTCGTCATCTCGTGGTTCGAGCAGAAGGCCGCGGCCGTGCTGCTGACGCTGCTCGCGCTCGGCATCCGCAACATCCGGCTCGGACCGACGCTTCCGGCGTTCATCACGCCCGGCGTGCTCAACGTGCTGGTCGATCAGTTCGGCATCCAGCCGATCGGCGACGCCAGTGCGGACCTCGCCGCTGCGCTGTCGCGCCAGGCAGCGTGAGCGGGATGATTCGATGAGCTATCGGATCGAGATCACGACGCGCGACGGCGAGCCGTTCGGCTTCGACTGCGAACCGGGCCAGGACGTGCTCGCCGCCGCTGCGCAGGCCGACATCACGCTGCCGTCGCAATGCCGGCGCGGCAGTTGCGGCGCGTGCCAGGCCACCGTCGTCGACGGCCCGTACGAGCTGCAGGGGCACAGCGCCGACGCGCTTGCGGCAGGCCAATCCGGCGCGGTGCTGCTGTGCCGGACGACGCCGCTCGGCGATCTGCGGGTCGCCGCACCGTACGACCGCAGCAAGGTGCTGCTGCAGCCGGTGCCGGTGCGCACGGCGCGCATCGTGACGCTCGACACGATCGCGCGGGACACGATGCGCGTCGAGCTGCAGATCGAGCCCGACGACGTGTTCGGCGCGGCGGCGGAATTCGAGGCCGGCCAGTTCGCGGAGCTGGAGGTGCCGGGCAGCGGCCTGCGCCGCCCGTATTCGCTCGCGAATACGAGCAACTGGGACGGCCGCCTGGAATTCCTGATCCGGCTGCGGCCGGGCGGCTGGTTCTCCACCTATCTGCGCGAGCGCGCACGGCTCGGCGACGCGCTGACGGTGCGCGTGCCGATGGGCGGCTTCGGACTGTTCGCGGACAGCTTGCGGCCACGCTGGTTCGTCGCGGGCGGCACGGGGCTCGCGCCGATCCTGTCGATGCTCAGGCGCATGGCCGAGTATCAGGAGCTCGCCGACGCGCGGCTGTTCTTCGGCGTCAATGAGGAAAGCGAGCTGTTCCTGCTCGACGAGCTGGAGCGGCTGCAGGCCGACCTGCCGCAGTTGCGGGTCGACCTGTGCGTGTGGCGGCCCGGCCCGCAATGGGCCGGACTCCACGGCACGCCGGTCGATGGATTGCGCGCGGCGCTCGCGCAGGCCGACGTGTCGCCGGACCTCTACGTGTGCGGGCCGCCGCCGCTCGTCGAGGGCGCGCGTGAAGCGGCCGCCGCGGCCGGCCTGCCGGCCGCGCAGTTCGCCAGCGAGCGCTTCACCGTGTGATGCGCGTGCGCCGTGCGGTCCGGCAGCGGCTTGCCGGATTGCGCGGGCGCACGTACGCTGCGTCGATACCGCGGCTCTCGAGCAGGTGATCGACCATGCAAGCCCTTCCTTTACGTCTGTCTCCCGGTGACGATCTGCGCGCGTCGATCGAGCACGCGTTGCGTCGGCTCGATGTTCATGCGGCGTTCGTGCTGCAGGGCATCGGCAGCCTCAGCGTCGCGCGCGTGCGTTATGCGGGCGTCGATTCGCCGGCCGAGTTGCACGGCGACCTCGAAATACTGACGCTGGCCGGCTCGGTGTCGCCGGACGGCGCGCACCTGCACATGACGGTTGCCGACGCATCCGGGCGCGTGTCGGGCGGACACGTCGCGAGCGGCTGTGTCGTGCGTACGACCGTTGAACTGCTCGTTGCATCGTTGCCCGCGCATCGATTTTCGCGCGAACGCGATGCGCGTACCGGCTTCGACGAGCTCGTGATTCGGCCGGCGAGCGGTTGATCGGGTGGGGTGGCCGGCTGGGTCGATCGTGTGCGATACGGTGGGGCCGGGCCCGGAGCGAGCTGGTGCGGCCGTGCGCGATACGGGCGCGGCCCGAAGCGGCACGACACGACATGGCGCGGCCCGAAGCGGCACCGTGCTACACCGCGCATCGCGTGATCCTGCGGCCAAGGTTCAGCGACCCGTCCTCCGCAGCACATGGCGACGGCAATGCTCCAGATACGCCTGCTCATGCGCGGCCATCAATTCGATGATGCTTCGCCACAGCCAGGACGGTGCGTCTACCGTCTTCGGACGCCGGCTCCGCAACTCGTTACGCCATGCCCGTTGCGTCGCGTCGTCCATCTGTATCGCATGTGCGTGTCCGACCACGCGCGCAAGATATCGCGCCGCGTCGATCGCGTCCGCTTCCGACAGGCGTTCGGCGTCCAGCTTCAGATCCTGCGGCATCAATTCGCGCATGACGACCGGGCGCCCGTCGAGGCGCGCCGCGCACATGCGACTTCCGAGCATCGGCGACACGTGCCGCGCGCCTTCGAGCACGCGCTGCGCGGCGTCCTGCGGCATGCGTATGCCTCTCTGTTTCGGCGCGTCGGCCGTGGTGGCCTCCTTGATGTCGATCAGATAGGGGCGGCGCTCATCGGGACACCCGTCGTCGATCTCGAGCATCACCGCGAAGCGGCGCCGGCCGAGCGAGCTGCATCCCTTGACCCAGTAGGCGGCGTCGAGCACCGTCATGCGCGCGTTGGCGCAAGCCGCATGACTGAGCGCGGCGCTGACCGGAGACACCGGAGCCGATTCGAACAGCACGTGAATGGCGCGCCGCTCGGCTTCGGACAGTGGCCAGAAGCGCTTGCCGAGCGGAATGTGCGGCGCGCGTTTGCGCAGCGTCTGCCGCTCGAGCTTGCGCCACGATCGGTGCAGCGCCGCCTGCATCGCTACTTTCACTGCGGTCGGGCGCTTCGTTCGGGCGAGTTCGTCGCGACGCCGCGGATCGAACGCGAGCGCATAGCCGTCGATCAGCGCTTCCATCATGCGCCATGTGATGACGCCGGGCAGATCCGAGCTGCGCGCCGCGGTCGCCAGCGAGAAGCCGAGCCGCAGCAGGTCGTGCACCGGATTGCCGATCACGCTCTGGTCGAGGTCGCGTATCTGCACGGCGACTTCGCCCGTCTTCGCCGCGACCGGCCCGAGGTTGCCGAGATGGCAGTCGCCGCAGATCCACACCGCGGGGCCGTCGGGCAACGTGCCGGTTCGATGGTCGGCCAGCCACGCGTAGAAGCGTTCGGCGCTGCCGCGCGTGTACGTGTGGATCGAGCGCGCCATCTTGCGGCTGCGCAGGCGCTCGAGAATGCGCGCGCGTTCGTCGCTCGCGGGCAGCCGCGCGGATGCTGCGCTTTGTTTCGCCACGATGCTTCCTCCTTCTTCCACACGGCGCCGGCCTGTCGGCAGGCAGGTCGGCGCACGAGACGTCCGCCGAGCGCGCCGGGATCGGCCTTGCGGCTCAGCCCGGCACGAACACGCCGGTGGCGGCGATCGCCATCGCGGCCGTCGCGATCCAGCCGCCCCAGGCCAGCACGCCGCGGACCGCGAACTCGCCCATGATGCGTCGGCTGCGCGCCATCAACATCATCACGATCATGATCGGCACGGCGGTCACGCCGTTGATGACCGCGCTCCAGTAGAGCGCGCGGATCGGATCGAAATGCATGAACGTGATCGCGACGCCGCCGATGATCGCCAACGCGATCACCGCATAGAACTCGGGCGCGACACCGACCTTCAGCGCGAGACTGTTGCGCCAGCGGAAGGTGCCCGCGGCCGCGTAGGCGGCCGATCCGGCGAGCACGGGCAGCGCCAGCAGGCCCGTGCCGATGATCCCGAGCGCGAACAGGATGTACGCGAAGTGGCCGGCAATCGGTTCGAGCGCGCGCGCGGCGTCCGCCGAGGTCTTCACGGCGATGTGATGGCGGTTCAGCGTGGCCGCGGCCGTGAGCGTGATGAAGAATGCGATGACGTTCGATACGCCCATGCCGACCCAGGTGTCGAAGTTGATTCGTTGCAGTTGCGCGGGGGCCTGATGCGGCGCCCGCCGCAACGACTTCTGGTTCGGTTTCGCGCGCAATTCCTCGACTTCCTGCGATGCCTGCCAGAAGAACAGGTAAGGGCTGATCGTCGTGCCGAGCACGGCGACGACCGTGGTCAGGTACGCCGCGGTCAACTGGAACCGCGGCCGCACGAGCGCGCGGCCGACTTCACCCCAATCGACCGGCACGATCAGCGCGACTGCGACATACGCGAGCAGCGCCAACGCGGTCCATTTGAGCAGGCGCGCATAGCGGTCGTACGGCACGAAGATCTGCAGCAGGGCCGACAACGCGCCGAGGAAGACGACATAGAGTTCCTGCGGACCGTGCAGCAGCAGATTGACGGCTGCGCCCATCGCCGCGAGGTCGGCCGCGATGTTGATCACGTTCGCGACGATCAGCAGCACCACGGTGGCGTAGAGCAGCCACGGCGGATAGTGGGCGCGCATGTTCGAGGCGAGCCCCTTGCCCGTCACGCGACCGATGCGCGCGCTGACGAGCTGGATGGCCGTCATCAGCGGATAGGTCAGCAGCAGCGACCACAGCAGTTCGAGGCCGAATTGCGCGCCGGCCTGCGAGTAGGTGCCGATGCCGGAAGGGTCGTCGTCGGCGGCGCCGGTGACGAGACCGGGGCCGAGGCGACGCAGCCACGAGCCGCGATGCGGACGAGTTTGGGCGGAATCGAGTGAGTTGTTGTCGTTCATGTAGGTTGGCGGCCCGTGGGGATATGGCGATCGGGGAGCAATCGGTGTACCTGGGGGAGGCGGTCGCTGCGAGGGGCTCGGGACGAGCGATGCGGTGGGCTGTCGACAACAAACGATGGGGATCGGGGACGCGGCGCGGCGGAGGCGCGTGGCCGTCGTGTTGTGAGCGTCGCGGGCGTTGGTTGCGGCGCGGAACGGCAGCGGCGGCCGTGTCGGCCGAGGGATGCGGCGTGCGTGTCTATCGACCGCGTCGGGCGCAGTAGGGTAGTGGGGCAAGTATCACCGCGATGTGGGTGTCGGCTCCATCAGTCGCAAGCCGCGGAAGCCGAAAGCCGGAAGCCGGAAGCCGGAAGCCGGAAGCCGGAAGCCGGAAGCCGGAAGCCCGAAGCCCGAAGCCCGAAGCCCGAAGCCCGAAGCCCGAAGCCCGAAGCCGCAAGCCGCAAGCCGCAAGCCGCAAGCCGCAAGCCGCAAGCCGACGAAAAGCGCCGATCGCTACCGAAGTCCGCGCGAGAGCCGCAGCGGACGCCGCGCACCGAACGTCAACGGGACGCGGTCGTCGCATCCATATCGGCGCGCCCGCTCACGAGGCATCCCGACATGAACGCCTCGCTTTGGCTGCCGGCAGCCGCGGCGCCGAAGCCGCGGCTGAGCGCGTCGTATTTCACCTGCTCGGCGCGCTGCGAGCATGCACTCGGCGTGGCGTCGCGGCCTTGCGCGTGCAGCAGCGCGCGATCGCCGATCAGGTATGCCAGCAGCGCAAAAAAAGCGATGTGCACGACTCGTCTCATGATTCGTCTCCTCGTTGCCCGAGCGTAACGCGGGCACGGCTCGCGCCGCACTTGGGGCTTCCCCCGGTTAACGTCTGCGGAAACGGCTGGCCGGAATCGGTCGTGTCCTTTTTTCACCGGCAGCGCAATCGGGCGCGATCGTCCCGGCAGCGGCGCGAGTGACGCGAGTTTGACCAATATCAGGATGCGCGCGCGGGCTGACGGTCGCGCGCGCGTTCAAAGCGATAGCATGAATGCATGTTTGTGGAACACGATGCGCGGGCATGTGACCGCGCAGCGGCTCCGCTCCGGGCACTGCGGTCATTCGTTGCACACCGCTATCGAAATGGTGAGGAATCCAAATGCTAAACGTCTCTTCCGTACTGATCAGCATGGCGCCGTTGTGGGTCATCCTGCTGGGCGCGTCTTCATTGGCAACCTATCTGCTGTTCGTCCGCAAGGTCATCAAGTAAGCACGCCGGCGCTGCGCGCACGCATACTCAGGCGCAGCGCAGCGGTGTAGACGGTGCGGTACGGCATCGCGTCCGTCACGGCGCATCGCCGCGCCGACTTGAATCGAAAGTCCAGCCGAATCCGGTCCACGACCGATTCGTCGCGCCGCGCACCGATGCTGCCGGCGCAATTCTCTTCAGCCGCCTATCGGACGGCCGTCACCGGCACGTTCGAGATCCGGACCAGCCGGCTCATCACGCTGCGGCGAAACATCGACAGCAGGGCATGAATCGGGTCGTGCCGCGGCGCGACCACGACGATCTCGTCGCAGCCCGTCTCGGCCGCTGCGGCCGCGATCGTGTCGGCCACCGGCCCGACCTTCTTCACCACGCTGTATCTGGCGCCGGCTTCCCGCAGCACGCGCTCGGCCATCGCCAGATCGTCGCACGCAAACCTGTCCTCGATCGAGCGCAACCGCGACAGCGGGTGAAACGCCTCCAGCCGTGTCGCTTCGAGCGGCGGCTGCACATTGATCAGCACGATTTCCGACGCACAACGTTCGCGATACAGAAAGGCCGCGTGGCGCACCGCGTGCAGCGAGCGGGGCGAATGACCGATCGGAACCAGCAGCTTGAGCATGGCGAGCGCCCGGAAGTGGTGACGGTTGCAGCGTAGCGCGCGCCAGGAAGGCACGCGCTAAAGAAAGCGGCCGGCCGCGTAAAAATGTCGTCAACGCCGGCCGGCTTGCCGCTCTTATTAGAGATATAAGAAATTTAAGTTTATGCGCATAAACGTTTTCACTGATCGCGGCGCGGGACGGGGATTTCAGTGACGTGGCGGTCGGTCGGTACGTCAGTCCGGCGCTTCGTCGAGGCGGGGTACTGCGTGCGCCGAGCATCGCTGCGCACCGTCATTCGTCGCATGAACGGTTCGGCGCGCCTCCGTGCTGCGAGTCGTCGATGCGCAATTGAGGCTGTCGTATCGGCAAGTCGGTCGCCGCGTTCGAGATCACCCCGCCGCGTCACCGTGCGCGGGCGCTTCGCGACGCCGATAGCAACGACGGCTTCGAGCCGCGACGTACAACTTCGCGAATTTCCACGGCTACTCCATGCTGCCGCCTCTATCGACAGCGGGCGTGACGCCTGTACGGCTCAAACGCTAATGACTCTGCCGATCCACGAAATCATCGAGCCGGTTCCTCGCATCCGATTCGTGATGACTCGCATCGTGGCCCACGCCGGCGTCCAATTCGAAACCCTTCCGAACGTTGATTGAATTGCGCGCACTACCGGCGACGCGATTTGATGGATTCGATTGACTTATTTTATTCGACCGAATTCGAATCGGCGTCATAGTCTGGGTCAATTGAAGGAATAAATACTACCGATTGGCCGACGAATTCCCTACAAGATCACAATCCTCCCGCATTCCAACATTACGTTCAATTGTGGAGAGGTCATATGCAAAGAAATCGTATCGCAAAATCGGTGCTGGCTGCGCTCGCCGTTATCGCGATGAGCGCCGGTTCCATTTCTGCCCGCGCGGACGGAGCGCCGCGCGCGAATGGCTTCTGGTGGCCGGAGACGCTCGATCTTTCGCCGCTACGTCAGCACGATGTCGAGTCGAATCCGTACGGCAAGGATTTCGACTACGCGCAGGCATTCCAGAAGCTCGATATCGAGGCCGTGAAGAAGGACATTCGGACGACGCTCACGACCTCGCAAGACTGGTGGCCCGCCGACTACGGCAACTATGGTCCGTTCTTTATCCGCATGGCCTGGCACGGCGCCGGCACCTATCGCACCTACGACGGCCGCGGCGGCGCCGGCGGCGCACAGCAGCGATTCGAACCGCTGAATAGCTGGCCGGATAATGCAAATCTCGATAAAGCTCGCCGTTTGTTGTGGCCGATCAAGAAGAAATATGGCCAGAATATTTCGTGGGGCGACCTGATGGTTCTGACGGGCAATGTTGCGCTCGAATCCATGGGTTTTCAAACCTTCGGATTCGGCGGCGGCCGTGAAGACGATTGGCAATCGGATCTGGTTTATTGGGGCGCGGGACCGAAATTCATGTCGAATAACCGCGACAAGAACGGCAAACTCGAAAAGCCGCTCGCTGCGACCCAAATGGGTTTGATTTACGTCAATCCGGAAGGTCCGAATGGCAATCCTGATCCCGTTGCGGCGGCGCAGGACATTCGCGAAGCCTTCGGCCGCATGGCGATGAACGACGAGGAAACCCTCGCCCTGATCGCCGGCGGCCACACGTTCGGCAAGGCGCATGGCGCGGCTTCCCCGGACAAATGCGTCGGCGTGGCGCCTGCCGGCGCGGGCGTCGAAGCGCAAGGTCTCGGCTGGGCCAACAAGTGCGGCACCGGCAAGGGCGTCGACACGATCACCAGCGGCCTCGAAGGCGCGTGGTCGGTCGATCCGGTGCATTTCACGATGCAGTACCTCGACAACCTGCTCGGCCACGACTGGGTGCTGACGAAGAGCCCGGCCGGTGCGCACCAGTGGATGCCGAAGGATGCGCAGAGCATCGTGCCGGACGCACACGATCCGTCGAAACTCCATCCGTTGATGATGTTCACGACCGATATCGCACTGAAGGTCGATCCCGCGTACAGCAAGATCGCGAAGCGCTTCGAGGAGCATCCCGACGAATTCAAGCTGGCCTTCGCCAAGGCCTGGTTCAAGCTGACGCATCGCGACCTCGGGCCGAAGGCGCGCTATCTGGGCAAGGACGTGCCCAAGGTCGACCTGATCTGGCAGGACCCGCTGCCCGTCGCCGGCTACCAGACGATCGGCGCTGCCGACATTGCGGATCTGAAGAGCCGAATCCTGGCATCGGGGCTGCCGAAGTCGGAGCTGATCAAGACCGCGTGGGCATCGGCGGCGTCGTTCCGCGGCACCGACTACCGAGGCGGCGCCAATGGCGCGCGCATCCGTCTCGCGCCCGAGAACGGCTGGGCCGTGAACGATCCGGCGAGCGTGGCGAAAGTGCTGAAGTCGCTGGAAGCCATCCAGTCCGGCTTCAACAAGGGCAGAACGGACGGCAAGCAGGTGTCGCTCGCCGACCTGATCGTGCTGGGCGGCAGCGCCGCCGTCGAGGATGCGGCCCGCAAGGCCGGTTACGACATCACCGTGCCGTTTGCGCCGGGACGCGTGGATGCGACGCAGGCGCAGACGGATGTCGCGTCGTTCGCCGTGCTCGAGCCGACCGCCGACGGGTTCCGCAACTACTACCAGAAAGGCAATGAGCGCTCGCCGGCCGAATTGCTGGTGGACCGCGCGAGCAAGCTGGATCTGACCGTGCCGGAGATGACGGTGCTGGTGGGCGGCCTGCGCGCGCTCGACGCGAACACGGGCCATTCGAAGCTGGGCGTCCTGACGAATCATCCCGGCACGCTGAGCAACGAGTTCTTCGTGAATCTGCTGGACATGTCGACCGAATGGAAGAAGTCGCCGAGCGCCGACGGGACTTACGAAGGGCGCGATCGCAAGACGGGTGCGCTCAGGTGGACGGCAAGTCCGGTCGATCTGGTGTTCGGGTCCAGTTCCGAGCTGCGCGCCGTCGCCGAAGTCTATGCATCGGACGATGCGCACGAGAAGTTCGTGCGCGACTTCGTCGCTGCGTGGACCAAGGTCATGAACCTCGATCGCTTCGATCTGAAGCGCATCTAATACCGTGATCAGACCGGCCGCGGAAGCGATTCCGCGGCCGGTCCATCGGAGGGCGAAATGAGGAAAATCGGATGGCTGCGCCTGATCGCAGGTGCGGGGCTACTGGTATCGATGGGCGCGCATGCGGCCGATGTCGAGGTTCGGATGTTGAACCGCGCGTCGGACGGTCAACGGGGCTTCGAGCCGGCCCTCGTCCACATCGACGTGGGCGACAGCGTGCATTTTGTTGCCGCGGACAGCGGGCATGGCGTCGAAAGCATTCCCGGCATGGCGCCGGCCGGAGCCGGGGCCTTTTCCGGAAAGATCAGCGAAGATCTGACCGTGAAGTTCGACAAACCGGGCGTCTATGGCTATCGCTGCATCCCGCATTACATGTTGGGGATGGTCGGCTTGATCGTGGTGGGACACCCGACCAACGAGGCCGCGGCGCGCAGCGTCGCGCAGCCGCGCGAGGCGAAGGCGCGTTTCGATCAACTGTTCGCGACGCTGGACCACGAGCAGCCCACGCAGAAGTAGCCGATGCGTCGGCCGGGGGCGGGGCGCGCCAACCCGGCCGCGCTCGAAACGGTGTGGGGCGCCGGATCGATGACGGTTCGGTCGCAGCGAGCGCGCGCAGGCGTCGGACGCGCGATGGGCAGGATCGCTTGCCCGGCGTCGGATAGCCCGGCCGGCCATGCGGTCATGGCCGAGACGCATGCCGTCTGAAACGCGATCTCCGACGGGCACCGTATCGATGCGGCACGCCATGAGCCGTAGCCACTCACGCGTCGGGCAACCCGCGACGAGTCGCGTACAGTTGAGCGTCGGCCGCAGCGCGCCTCCATTCCGGCTGTCCGGAACGGAGCGCCGCCATCGCGCGGCCCTCGGCCCATCCCGATCCCAGGAGAACCCGCATGCCGCACCGCGCCCCGTATCTCGCTCCCGCCTCCATCCCCGTCGATCCGCTGGTGCGCCTGTCGGCCGGCGAGCTCGCGTCGGCGATCCGCCGCAAGGCGGTCTCGTGCGTCGAGACGATGCGTGCATATCTCGATCACATCGAGCGGGTGAACGGTGCGGTGAACGCGCTGATTTCGCTGCGCGATCGCGCGACCTTGCTCGCCGAAGCCGCGGAAAAGGACGCGGCGCTGGCCCGTGGCGAATACCACGGCTGGCTGCACGGGATGCCGCAGGCGCCGAAGGATCTCGCGATGACGAAGGGGCTGCGCACGACCTACGGCTCGCCGATCTTCCGCGATCACGTGCCGCAGGCCGATTCGATCGGCGTCGGCCGCATGCGGGCGGCCGGCGCGATCTTCATCGGCAAGACCAACACGCCGGAGTTCGGCCTCGGCTCGCACACGTTCAACGACGTCCATGGCGCGACGCGCAATCCGTACGACCTGACGCGCAGCGCCGGCGGCAGCAGCGGCGGCTCGGCCGCGGCGCTCGCGGCGCGCATGCTGCCGGTGGCCGACGGCAGCGACTTCGGCGGCTCGCTGCGCAATCCTGCGGCATTCTGCAACGTCTACGGCATGCGCCCGTCGCAGGGCCGCGTGCCGCGCTGGCCCGCCGTCGACGTGTTCATGCAGCAGCTCGGCACCGAAGGGCCGATGGGCCGCACGGTCGGCGACGTCGCGCAACTGCTGGCGATCCAGGCCGGCTACGACGCGAACGATCCACTGTCGCTCGCGGAGCAGCCGTTGGTGTTCGCGACGCCGCTGGACACGGATCTGCGCGGCCGGCGCATCGCGTGGGTCGGCGACTGGGACGGCTATCTCGCGACCGAGCCCGGCGTGCTCGCGCAGTGCGAACAGGGTCTCGCGACGCTGCGCGAGATCGGCTGCGACGTCGATGCCGCGCTGCCGGCCTTCGCGCCGGAGCGCATCTGGCGGCTGTGGCTCGCGCATCGGCATCTGCTCGCAGGCGGCGGGCTGCTCGCGCACTATCGCGACCCGGCGCGGCGTGCGCTGCTCAAGCCCGAGGCGATCTACGAGGTCGAAGGGCTGCTTGCGATGGGCGGCGCGGCCGTGTTCGACGCGAGCGTCGAGCGCACCGCGTGGCATCAGGCCGTGCTGCGCTTCTTCGATCGCTACGACTTCATCGCGGCGCCCAGCGCGCAGGTGTTCCCGTTCGACGTCGAGCTGCGCTGGCCGCAGGCAATCGCGGGCCGCCCGATGGACACCTATCACCGCTGGATGGAAACGGTCGTGCCGTGGACGCTGGCCGGCTGTCCGGTGATCAGCGTGCCGGTCGGTTTCAACGACGATGGATTGCCGATGGGGATGCAACTGATCGGCCGGCCGCGCGCGGATCTCGCGGTGCTGCAGCTCGCGCGCGGCTACGAGCAGGCGGCCGACTGGGTCGGCCGGCGGCTGCCCGGCTGGATGGCCGCGTAGTGGGTGCGTAGCAGGCGCGTAATGGGCGCGTAATGGGCGCGTGGTGCGCGCCGCGCGATCGTCTCGCGAAGCCGCCGACCCGCGACATTGATGCGCGTGAGGAACGAATTCCGGCGATAGCGGCCCATCGCGCGGCCGCTGCCGACGAATGCGCGCGACCAACGGCACGCGCGGCGCAATTGCAAGCGATTGCCGCGTGCGATTTCGTTTCGATGTGTTTCAGTCGTTGCGGCGGCGCGCGACGCGCTTCGACAATATCGGCCTCAATCATTCGGCACGAGGGAAACTGATGAAGCACATTCGCGCGACGGGCAAGCAGCTGGCAGCGGCCGGCATCGCATTCGGCATGCTGCTCGGCATGAACGGTCACGCCGATGCGCAGCTCGACCTTCAGTCGATCGGCTCGGCGCTGCTCGGCGGCGGTCAGCAGCAGGCCGCGCCTTCGCAGGGCGGCATTGCGCAGCTGATGCAGGCCTACCTCGGCGCGAACCAGCAGGTGCTGGCCGGCCAGTCGTCGCTCGCGTCGGCGATGGGGCTCACCGGTGCGGCCGGCCAGGCGCAACAGGCCGCCAGCCTGCTGGGCGGCGGCAATGCGCTGACGCCGGCCGTGCTGTCGCAGATGGGCGGCGCGCAGCAGTCGGTGTCGCAGGCGCTCGGGCAGGCGTTCGCGAGCGGCGGCGCGACGCATGGCGCGGTCGACAAGCAGGCGTTCAGCAACGGCCTCGCGTCGCTCGGCCAGGGCCTCACGCAATATTCGAAATTGCAGTCGGGGCTGAGCGGCCTCGGTTCGACCAGCGCCGCATCGCTGCTGCAGGCCGGGCTCGATCCGCAAAACATGCAGGCCGCGTCGTATATCGCGCAGAGCGCGCCGAGCCAGTTGCAGTCGCTCGCGTCGACGCTCAGCCAGGCCGTGCAGTTCGCGACGAGCCAGGGCATTTCGGTGCCGCCGGTGGCGTCTTCCGCGCTGAAGCTGCTGCCGTAACGCCGGCGGCGCGCGCCGCCGCTGCGCGCGATGGCCCCGTGCAACCGGGGGATTTCGCGCGATGCTATCGTGACGTGTTCTCCGCTTCCGGTGCCGCTTCATGACTGACTCGTTCGACCTTTCGCGCTACTTCGCCCGCATCGGCTACGACGGCCCGGCCGAGCCGACGCTCGACGTGCTGCGCCGCCTGCATCTGCTGCATCCGCAGGCGATCCCGTTCGAAAACCTCAATCCGCTGACCGGCGCGCGCGTCGCGCTCGACGTGCCGGCGATCGTCGCCAAGGTCGTCGCGCGCCGCCGCGGCGGCTATTGCTTCGAACTGAACAAGCTGTTCTACACGGCGCTCACGACGCTCGGCTTTCGCGTCACGCCGCTGATTGCGCGCGTGCGCTGGATGCGGCCGCCCGAGGCCGTCACCGCGCAGACGCACATGCTGCTGCGCATCGATCTGGACGGCGCGGCGTGGCTCGCCGACATCGGCTTCGGCAGCGCGACGCTCACCGCGCCGCTGCGCTTCGCGCCGGGCGAGCGGCAGCTGACGCCGCACGGCGCGTTTCGCGTCGTCGACGCACCGGTCGACGGCGAGTTCGACATGCAGTTCGAGATTCCCGACGGCTGGCAAACCACCTACCGCTTTTCGCTGAAGCCGGCCGAGTGGATCGATTACGACGCCGCGAACTGGTTCACGTCGACCTATCCCGAATCGATCTTCGTGAACGACCTGATCGCGTGCCGCGTGCTGCCGACCGGCCGCGCGGCGCTGTTCAACACCGTGCTGACGCTGCGCGACGCGGCCGGCGCCGGGCGCACCGTCACGTTCGACGACGCGGCCGCGTGGGGCGCGTGCCTGCGCGACACGATCGGCATCGACACCGCCGGCTTCGATCTCGACGCGCTGTTCGCGCGGGTCGCCGCGCGGGCCGGCAACATCTGAACGCGGATTGCGCGGCCGTGGGGCCGCGCCTCGGCGTTTGACTTTTGCTATTTTGCCAGCACGCTGGCAATCACGAACGACGAAGAAGGGAAGCAGTTCAACGTGTACCTGCCGCTCAGCCTGATCCGGCAGGGCAAGTTCCGGGCCATCGAAGCGCAGCAGTCGTTGTCCGCGCTGGTGGCCGACGCATTGCGCGCCTATCTGGCCGCGCCGCAGTCGGGGCGGCCGCCTGCCGAGGAGGAATGACGTGTCGTCCGAGCGAATCGAAGCGGCGTATCTCACCACGCACAACTGGGGCAAGTCGGCGAAGTTCTTCCCGGCGCCGGCGTTCACGCTGGAATTCGAGACCGATCACAACAACTCGCTTGCAGGCGCCGCGCCAGCCGGCCGCGTGAGGGGACGGCGATGAGCGATGCGAAAGCAGCACCCGACAGCACCGCCGCGCGCGTCGCGCTGTGGCGCGCGCTGCACGTCGAGCTCGACGCGCCGCCGCACGTGCTCGCCGACGAAATCGGCTTGCGCCTGCTCGCGCCGGCGCCCGGCTGGCAGCAGCGCGGCGACATGGACCCGAAGTTCACGCGGCCGTTTCGCGCGTCGATCGTCGCGCGGGCGCGCTTCATCGAAGACCTCGTCGTCGAGCAGGCCGCGCAGGGCGTGAGCCAGTACGTGATCCTCGGCGCGGGCCTCGACAGCTTCGTGCAGCGCCGGCCGGAGATGGCGTCGCGCGTGACCGTCTTCGAAGTCGATCCGCCCGCGCCGCAAGCGTGGAAGCGCCGCCGGCTCGTCGAGCTCGGTTTCGGCGTGCCGGACTGGCTGCGCTTCGTGCCGGTCGACTTCGAGGCGAAGCAGTCGTGGCGCGACGCGCTGGTGCGCGCCGGTTTCGACGCGGGCAAGCCGGCGGTCGTGGTGTCCACCGGCGTCAGCATGTACCTGACGCGCGAAGCGAACGCGGCGGCGTTGCGCGAAGTCGCGTCGCTCGCGCCGGGCACGACGTTCGCGATGACGTTCCTGCTGCCGCTCGAGCATGCGGACCCGGACGTGCGGCCGGGGCTCGAGATGGCCGAGCAGGGCGCGCGCGCGAGCGGCACGCCGTTCATCAGCTTCTTCATGCCGGACGAAATCCGTGCGCTCGCGACGGCCGCCGGCTTCGCGCGCGCCGAGCACGTGTCGGCCGACGCGCTCGCGCGCCGCTATTTCGCCGGCCGTGCCGACGGCCTGCGGCCGCCGAACAACGCCGAAGAGCTGCTCGTCGCGACGGTCTGACGCCCGTCGCGTTGCCGCCCGTCACGCGCGTTCGAGCACCGCGATCTCGCGCACGACGACGAGCAGCACCGCGAGGCTCGCGCCGCCCGACGCCCGCAGATCGGCGAGCAGGTGGTCGTAGCGCTGCAGCGCGGCGTCGCGCCGCTCGCGCCATGCGTGGACGATCGTCTCGGGTGCCGTCGAGTCGGCCGATTCGGCGAGCGCGCTGGTCGCGAGCGTGCGCTTGAGCCGCGCGATCTCGGCCAGCGCGGCGGCGCGCGCGAGCATGTCCCAATGCGTCGGTGTGGGCAACGTGGCGGCCCGTTCGGCGATCCAGCCGTAGTTCAGCAGCGTGCCGAGCGAGAAGTACACGCCCGCGACCAGTTCGAGACTGCGCTCGCAGGTGGCCGCCACTTCGGCGATGTCGAGCAGCGCGGCCGAGATGTCGCCGCTCGCGACGCGCGCGGCGAGCGTGCCGTCGACGCCCGCGTCGACCAGCACGCGTTGCCGCTCCGACAGCGCGTCGAGGTCGCTCGCCGGCAGCAGCGACGGCAATTGCGGCGCGATGCGCTGCACCGCGTCGCGGCAGCGCGCGATCAGCCCGGCCACGCTGCCGTCGGCCACCGCGCCCGACTGCAGGTGCCGCAGGAACCACAGCGCCGCGCGTTCGAGCAGCCGCGCGACGTCGACGAACATGCGCGCCTGCACGTCGTCGGCGACGCGGTTGTCGAGCGCGTCGATGTCGCGCCACACCGCATCGAGATCGAACACGTCGCGCGCCATGATGCACGCGCGCACGATGTCGCCCGGCTTCGCGTCGGTTTCCTCCATCAGCCGGTGCACGAACGCGCAGCCGACCCGGTTGACGAGCGCGTTGGTGAGATGCGTCGCGAGAATCTCGCGGCGCAGCGGGTGGCGCTGCATCGGCTCGCTGAAGCGCTGCTGCAGCGGCTTCGGGAAATAGTCGACCAGCATCGCGGCGACGAGCGGATCCTCGGGCACGTCCGACTCGAGCAGCGCGTCGTACAGCCACATCTTGCTGTACGCGAGCAGCACCGCGCGCTCGGGCGACGTCAGCCCCTGTTTCGCCGCGTGGCGTTCGGCGATCTCGTCGTCGGTCGGCAGGAATTCGATCACGCGGTTCAGCCGGCCCGCGCGCTCCAGCCAGCGCATCAGCCGCGCCTCGGCGTCGAGCAGCTCGACGCCGTAGCGGCCCGCGATCGACAGCGCCTGCGTCTGGTAGTAGTTGTCGCGCAGCACCAGCAGCCCGACTTCGTCGGTCATTTCCGCGAGCAGCGCGTTGCGCTGCTTGTCGGTCATTTCGCCGTCGCCGACCACGAGCCCGAGCAGGATCTTGATGTTGACCTCGTGATCCGAGCAATCGACGCCGGCCGAGTTGTCGATCGCGTCGGTGTTGATGCGCCCGCCGCGCTGCGCGAACTCGATGCGGCCGAGCTGCGTGCAGCCGAGGTTGCCGCCTTCGCCGACGACCTTGCAGCGCAGCTCCGCGCCGTTCACGCGCACCGCGTCGTTCGCGCGGTCGCCGACCTGCTGGTGCGTCTCGTGGGTCGCCTTCACGTAGGTGCCGATCCCGCCGTTGTACAGCAGGTCGACCGGCGCCTGCAGGATCACGCGGATCAGCTCGGTCGGCGGCAGCGCGTGCGCGTCGATGCCGAGCGCCGCCTGCACGGCGGGCGACAGCGCGATCGTCTTCGCGGTGCGCGGGTAGATGCCGCCGCCCGCCGAGATCGTCGACGCGTCGTAGTCGGCCCAGCTCGAACGCTCGAGCGCGAACATCCGCTGGCGTTGCGCGAAGCTCGCGGCCGGATCGGGATCCGGATCGAGGAACACGTGCCGGTGGTCGAACGCGGCGACGAGCCGGATATGCGGCGACAGCAGCATGCCGTTGCCGAACACGTCGCCCGACATGTCGCCGATGCCGACCACGGTGAAGTCGGTCGTCTGCGTATCGACGCCCATCTCGCGGAAATGCCGCTTCACCGACTCCCACGCGCCGCGCGCGGTGATCGCCATCTTCTTGTGGTCGTAACCGACCGAGCCGCCGGACGCGAACGCGTCGTCCAGCCAGAAGCCGTATTCGTGCGAGATCGCGTTCGCATAGTCGGAGAAGGTGGCCGTGCCCTTGTCGGCCGCGACGACGAGATACGGATCGTCGGGATCGTGCCGCACCACGTCGGGCGGCGGCACGATCGCGTTGCCGGCGAGATTGTCGGTCAGGTCGAGCAGCCCGCGCAGGAACGTCTGGTAGCACGCGATGCCTTCGCGCAGCCATGCTTCGCGATCCGTCGGCGGCGGCGGATTCTTGACGACGAAGCCGCCTTTCGAGCCGACCGGCACGATCACGACGTTCTTCACCATCTGCGCCTTCATCAGCCCGAGCACCTCGGTGCGGAAGTCCTCGCGCCGATCGGACCAGCGCAGGCCGCCGCGCGCGACGCGCCCGCCGCGCAGATGCACGCCCTCGACGCGCGGCGAGTACACCCAGATCTCGAACATCGGCTTCGGCTCCGGCAGGCCGGGCACCTTCGCGGGGTTGAACTTGAACGACAGGTAGGGCTTCGCTTCGCCGTCGCCGTCGTGCTGGAAGTAGTTGGTGCGCTCGGTCGCGTTGATCACGCCGAGGAACTGGCGCAGGATGCGGTCTTCGTCGAGGTTCGGCACCTGGTCCAGCGCCGTCTCGATTGCCTTCAGCATGCGCTCGACCTGCACCTCGCGCGTGCCGCCGGTCGCCGGGTCGAAGCGCAGCAGGAACAGCTCGACGAGCTGGCGGGCGAGCGCCGGGTTGCCGGTCAGCGCGCGCTCGATGTACGCGTCGCTGAACGTCGAGCCGACCTGACGCAGGTATTTCGCGTACGCGCGCAGGATCGTCACTTCGCGCGCGCTCAGATGCGCGCGCAGCACGAGGCGGTTGAAGTCGTCGTTCTCGATCCGGCCGCTCCAGATGCGGTCGAATGCGTCCTCGAACAGATCCTTCACGCGTTCGATGTCGAACTCGGTGTCGTCGGCGAGCTCGAGGCCGAAGTCGTGCACCCACGCATGCGCGCCGTCCTGAGTGTGGATCCGGTACGGGCGCTCCTCGTCGACGCGCACGCCGAGATGCTCGAGCATCGGCAGGCTGCGCGACAGCGCGATCGGGTCGCCCGCGCGATACACCTTGAAGCGGAACGCGCGCGCGCCGGCCTCGATCGGCCGGTACAGGTTCATCGCGAGCCGGCCGGACGCCTTCACGCGCTCGATCAGCTCGATGTCGCGCACGGCGGTGCGCGCCGGATAGTCGTCGCGATAGCCGGCCGGGAACGAGTCCGCATAGCGCTGCAGCAGCCGGTTGCCTTGCTCTTCGCCGAACGCGTCGAGCAGCGCATCCGCGAGGTCGTCCTGCCAGCGGCGCGTGACCTGCACGAGCCGCGTTTCGAGCTCGCGCGTGTCGACGTCCGGCATCGTGCCCGGTTCGGCATGGACGACGAAGTGAATCCGCGCGATCGCCGATTCCGACAGCAGCGGCGTGAACTCGACGTTCACGCCGTTGTACGCGTCGACGAGCAGCTTCGCGATGCGGCGCCGCAGGTCCGTGTTGTACTTGTCGCGCGGCACGAACGCGAGACAGGACACGAAGCGGTCGAAGCGGTCGCGCCGCACGAACAGGCGCGTGCGCTGATGTTCCTGCAGTCGCAGGATGCCGAGCGCGATGTCGTAGAGCTCGTCTTCGTCGGCCTGGAACAGTTCGTCGCGCGGATAGGTCTCGAGCACGGTCACGAGCGACTTGCCGAGATGCCCGTTCGGCAGGAAGCCCGCGCGCTGGACGATGTTCGCGCATTTGCGCCGCACGATCGGGATGTCGGCGTACGAACCGAAATAGGCGGTCGACGTGTAGAGGCCGATGAAGCGGCGCTCGCCGCTGACCTTGCCGTCAGCGCCGACCAGCTTCACGCCGACGTAGTCGAGATAGCCGGGGCGGTGGACCGTCGCGCGCGAATTCGCCTTCGTCACGAAGATCGGCCACGCGCCGGTGATGATCTCGGCGGCGGCCGGCGGCAGCGGCGTCACGTCGGTTGCGCCGGGCGGGCGCAGCGATTCGCGCAGCAGGCCGAAGCCCGAGCCTTCGACGCCGCGCAGCGCGAAGCCGTTGCCGTCGGCCACGAGCGCGTAGTCGCGCTGGCCGAGGAAGGTGAAGTGATCGGCGACCATCCACTCGACGAACGCGCGCGCCTCGAGGTCTTCCGCGCTCGATTCGCGCGCCTTCATGTCCTTGATCGTCGCGCGGGCGATGTCGACGATCTTCGGCCAGTCCTCGACCGACGCGCGCACGTCGCCGAGCACGCGCGCGATGTCGTTGCGCAGCGTCTCAAGCAGCGTCGCGTCGCCGCAGCGATCCACCTCGAAATGGATGAACGACGCGAGCTGCGAGCTGCCGTCGCCGGGCGTCGCGCCGCCGGCGTCCACGCGCTCGATCGCGCCGTTGCCGCCGCGCCAGATGCGGAACACCGGGTGCAGCGCCGAGTGCAGTGCGAGGCCGAGGCGGTTCACCGCCATCGTCACCGAGTCGACCAGAAACGGCATGTCGTCGTTGACGATCTCGATCACCGTGTGATCGGAATGCCAGCCGTGCTGTTCGAGGATCGGGTTGTAGACGCGTAACCGCTCGCTGCCAGGGACGAATTTCTGCGCGGTCTGCCAGTGCGCCATCGCGGCGCCGTAGAGATCGGCGATGCTGCGGTTCTGCAGATCGTCGGCGTCGACGAAATCGTAGTAGTGGCGCAGGAACGGCTCGACGATCCGGAACGTGGCTTCGGGCAGGCGGGCGCGCGCGAATTCGACGACGTCGGAGAGCAGATGTGCGACCACTTCCTCGTTCTTCGCTTCCATGGCGGTCTCCTGGACGGGTGGCCATCGGCTGCTGCGGGTGTGTTCGGCATTATGCGCCGATTGGTGTGCCGATCGCGTCACCGCGCGATGTGCGGACGCACAACGGCGGCCTGCGCAGAGCGCCGCATGCTGCGTGCCGGCCGATAGGGTCACGCGGCCGCGCGGCGACTGTCAGCGCGCGTCGCTCGACAGCTTGCCGGCCGTCGCGCGGTTGTCCTTTTTCATGTCGGTGAGCGCGATGTACAGCGAGCGCCGCTTGCAGCTGGCGCTC
Source organism: Burkholderia sp. MBR-1 (assembly GCF_013822785.1). NCBI lineage: Bacteria > Pseudomonadati > Pseudomonadota > Betaproteobacteria > Burkholderiales > Burkholderiaceae > Burkholderia > Burkholderia sp. MBR-1. The sequence goes on along the minus strand of NZ_CP053610.1, from coordinate 1,137,405 downwards.
GGCAGCCGAGACCGGGCCGCCACGCTTCACGGCGTCAGGACGGCGTGCGAACGACGATATCGGTTTCACCGAGGGATAAGCGTCGCGCGACGGCCACCGTGATCCACGATGCGAGCGCGAACGGCGCGGTGAGCGCGACGAGGCCCACACGCATCGCGAGCCACTGGAGCAATGCGGCGAGCGCGGCTGCGGCGAGCGCCGTGCGGGTGCCGCGCGACATCAGCGCGAGCGCCGCGAGTGCGCCGTTGACGCCGAGCTGGCCGGCGTCGAACGCCGCGCCGCTGGCGCCGAACGCGACCAGCAGCACGCTCGACACGATCGCGCCGCCGAGCGCGAACGCCGCTGCGCGGCGCGATGCGGCCGCGATGCCGGCGACGATCAGCGCGGCGGGCCATGCGCCTTGCGCGAAGGTGGTCTGCGCCATCCCTGACGACAGTGCGCACGCGATCGACGCAGGCGTCAGCGTCGCGCTCGTCGCCGCGTCGATCGGGTGTTGCACCGCGACAAGCGGCATCCATAACGCGGTGGCCGCGATGTACGGGGCGGAATACGGGCACTGCCGCCATTTGGCGAGCGGCGTGCGCAGCGCACGCTGCACGAGCGCTGCGCCGAGCGCGGCCGACGGCGCGAGCGCGAGCGCCGCGAGCGGAGCAGGCGCAAACGAAACGGCCGCCAGCGCGGCCAGCGCGCCGTTGAAGCCGTGCCGGCCCTGTTCGACGTGGCAATGCGCGGCGCCGCTCAGCGCCGCCGTCAGGTTCGCGACGGCCGCGCCGACGAGTGCCGCGCCCGCGAGCCGCAAGTCGGTCAGCGCGAGCGCGGCGATCAGCATGACTCCGGTGAACGCGTTGGCCTGCAGCACGATCTGCCCGATGCTGCGCAGCAGAATGCGCAGGGCGGTCGACGGGCTGGCTGGATGGGCGGTAGGCATGGCAGCGGACGAACAGGGCGAGCCGCGAGCATAGGACACCAACCGCCGCTTCGGAACGGGGTATTCCGGATACCGGGAATTTGTCGTCGAGCACAGACGTGGCCGATTACGACACGCCTGGCGACGCTGAATTGCCGCTACCGCTCATCGCCCGCCCGTGCGCCCCTGCGCCCGCTTATGCGACCGTGACCGCGCGCCTTTCATGCATGGTCGCGAATCGGTCGATCCGCGCCGCGATCAGATCCGGATGGCGCAGCACGACCCAGTGCGCGCCGTCGATCTCCTCGCGCACGTACTGCCCGAGCCAGCGATCGAGACCGACCGACATCTCGGGCGTCACGTAGCGATCGCGCACCGGCGCGAGAATCTGCACGGGCGCCTGCGCATATCGCTCGCGCGGCCGTCGCGCCGTGGCGATGAAGTTCGCGCGATACAGCTGCAAGCCGTTCAGCGCATTCTTCAACTGCGCGGGATCGCGCGCGGGCCGCACGCGCTCGGTCAACTGCAGCCAGCGCGGCCACAGTGCGGCGCCGCCGAGCCGCCACACCAGCGACGGCACGACCGGCAGATGAAAGAACGCGATGTACCACGATTTCAGGCTTTGCTCGAGCCGCATCTTCGCGCGGAACACGTGGTCGAGGCATGGCCCGGAGATCGACGTATACGACGCGATGCGGCCGCGCCACGCCGGATCCGTGACGGCTTCCCAGCACTGGATCGAGCCCCAGTCGTGTCCGACCAGATGGAACGGCCGGTCGCCGCAGGTCGCGGCGGCGACGGCTTGCAGATCGTCGGCGAGTCGCGCGAGCGCGTAGTCCGCGCGCCGGCGCGGCGCATCGGACGCGCCCGCGCCGCGTACGTCATAGGCGATCACGCGGTAGCGCGTCGCGAGCCGCGCGCGCACCGGCGCCCATACGGCCGCGGAATCGGGATAGCCGTGCACGAGGATCAGCGGCGGCGCGCGTCGCGGGCCGCTGACGTAGACGGCCAGTTTCACGTCGCCGGAGCGAACGGTCAGCATCTCGCTTGCGCGCGCCATCGCGTCATGCCTGTGCGGCCGGGTGCAACGGCACGCGGCGCGGCGCGGCCTGCGCCGAGTAGCGCGCATTGGTCGCATCGATGTTCGCGAGCAGCGTGTCGAGCCCCTGCAGATACTGATGGTTGTCGTGGTCCCACGGATGGAAGCCCGGCCGGAAGTAGTCGAGCCATTCGCGCGCGATGCTCGGGAACACGCCCGTTCTCGGGCCGTACAGATACTTGACGAGGCGGCCCATCCCGCCGAACCGCCCGTGCTTGCGACGGTGCGCGAGCATCAGCCGCACGTGGAAGTCGAACACGATGGTCCAGAACATCGCGGTGGTCAGCAGCATCGTGCCGGTGCGCAGCAGGTAGCTGCCGATTCCCGGCTTCATCACCGCGTTCCATACGTCGTACGACACCGCCTTGTGCTCCGTTTCCTCCATCGCGTGCCACATCCACATCTGCTGATAGCCTTCGACCGAGCCGTCGATCCGGTGCTCGTGGCCGGACAGCAGCTGGTTCGCGAGGATCGCCGTATAGTGCTCGAGCGCGATGGTGATCGCGAGCTGCATCGAATGCGGCAGCACCTTCTTGAAGAAGCCGAGGATCGCCCACAGCCGCTTGTCCAGCTTGTGCGCGGGCAGGCCGGCCGACTGCAGCAGGTCGTTGTACTCGATGTGCTCGCGCGTGTGCATCGCTTCCTGGCCGATGAAGCCGAGCACCTGCTTCTTCAGCTGCGGATCCTCGATGCGATCGCGGTAGTTGCGCACCGAATCCATGAAGAAGCGCTCGCCGGCCGGAAACAGCAGCGACAGCGCGTTCATGAAGTGCGTGACCGGCACGCCCTGCACGTGCCAGTCCTTCGCGCGTTCGGGCGGCAGCGCGAAACGGATGTCGCGCCGCACCGGCATCATGTTCGGGGTCGTCATGATTGTTCTCCTCCCTGATTGCCTGCGTTGTTGTAAGTCGCGTTCAGCGGCGCGCCGGCCGCGGCGCCGTAGCGGGCCGCCGCGCGGCGCGCCTTCGCGGCCTCGCGGCGCGTCGCGAGCACGACGAGTGCCTGGTATGCGGCCGGCAATACGCGCGCCATCCAGTCGGCGGCCTTCGCGTCGCGGCCGATCAGCACGCGGCGCTTGTTGCCGCGCACGCCCGCGAGGATCGTGCGCGCGGCGTCGTCCGCGGTCGTGATGAAGAACTTCTCGAAGCTGTCCTTGCCTTGCTGCTCGCTTTCGACGATGAAGCCGACCATGTTCTTCGCGACGCGGCTCGACTGCGCGATGTTGGTGCGGATGCCGCCCGGATGCACGCAGGTGGCCGACACGCCGCACTTCATCATGTCGAGCTCCTGGCGCAGCGATTCGGTGAAGCCGCGCACCGCGTACTTCGTCGCGTTGTAGCCGCTCATCCCCGGCTGCGCGAAGATGCCGAAGATGCTCGACGTGTTGATCACGTGGCCTTCGCCCGACGCCTTCAGATACGGCAGGAACGCCTTCGTGCCGTGCACGACGCCCCAGAAGTTGATGTTGACGATCCACTCGAGGTCGGCGTAATCCATTCCGTCGATCGTGCTCGACAGCGCGACGCCCGCGTTGTTGAAGATCAGGTTGACCTTGCCGTGTTCCTGCGCGGTGTCGGCGGCCCACGCGTACATCGCGTCGCGGTCGCCGACGTCGAGCACGCGCGTCGACACGCGCACCTTCGGCGCGATCGCGCGCACGATCCGCTCGGTTTCGGCGAGGCCGACGGCGTTCTTGTCGGCGAGCGACAGATGGCAGCCGGCCTGCGCGAGCTGCACCGCGAGCGAGCGGCCCATCCCCGAGCCCGCGCCGGTGATCGCGGCGACCTTGTTGGAGAAATCTCTCATGTCGGTTGCTCCTTGTCTGTCTCAGGCCGCTTCGGCGGAAGTGGATGCGGAAGTGGATGCGGAAGCGGCCGGCGCTGCTGCGGGCCGCGCGCCCGCAGCGTGCTGCGGCGCGCGGTACGCGTGGTAGTCGGCGATCGAGAAGTGCGCGGTCGCCTGCCGGAAGCGCCACGTGAAGCCTGGCCACAGCGTCGTGTTCTTGCCGGTGCGTGGATCGAGGTACCAGCTCTTGCAGCCGCCCGTCGACCAGATCGCCTTCTTCAGCTTGCCCTGCAGCGCGCTGTTGTACTGCGCCTCGACGAGGGGGCGCACCTCGATCGCGTCGGCGCGTTCGCGCTGCATCGCGCGCAGCGCGCCGAGGATGTACTCGATCTGCGATTCGATCATGAACACCATCGAGTTGTGGCCGAGCCCCGTGTTCGGGCCGACGATCATGAAGAAGTTCGGGTAGCCGGGCAGCGTCGTGCCGAGATACGCATGCGCGCCGTCGCGCCACGCATCGACGATGTCGAGGCCGCCGCGGCCGATGATCGCGCCGCGCGGATACGGGTCGGCGACCTGGAAGCCGGTGCCGTAGATCAGGCAGTCGACCTCGTGCCGCTTGCCGTCGGTCGTCACGACCGCATCGGCTTCGATGTGGTCGATGCCGGTCGTGATCACGTCGACGTTCTTGCGCGACAGCGCCGGGTAGTAGTCGTTCGAGATCAGGACGCGCTTGCAGCCGAGCGTGTAGTTCGGCGTGACGGTCCTGCGCAGTTCCGGATCGGGGATCTGCTTGCGGATGTGCCGCAGCGCGAGCTTCTGCACGTTCTTCATCAGCGACGGATGGATCGCGAAGCCGAGCACGCGCGATTCGAGCATCCAGTAGATGCCGCTGCGCACGAGCTTCTGCGTGAACGGCAGCGTGCGGAACAGCCACTTCTCGACGCGCGTCAGGTTGCGGTCGGGCTTCGGCATGATCCACGGCGGCGTGCGCTGGAACAGCGCGAGGCTTTTCACGCGCGGCGCGATCTGCGGCACGAACTGGATCGCGCTCGCGCCCGTGCCGATCACCGCGACGCGCTTGCCTTCGAGCGGGTAAGCGTGGTCCCACTGCTGCGAGTGGAACGCGCGGCCCTCGAAGGTTTCGATGCCGGCGATCGCGGGCAGCGCGGCGCGCGACAGGCCGCCCATCCCCGACACCAGCACGCGCGCCGACAGGCGCTTGCCGTTCGCGAAGGTCAGGCGCCAGCGCTGCGCGGCTTCGTCGTACTCGGCGCGCTGCAGCTCGTGGTTCATTCGCAGATGCGGACCGATGCCGAAACGCTGGACGCAGTCTTCGAGATACGCGCGGATTTCCGGCTGAGGCGCGAACATGCGCGTCCAGCGCGGGTTCGGCGCGAACGAGAACGAGTAGACGTGCGATTGCACGTCGCAGGCACACCCGGGGTAATGGTTGTCGCGCCACGTGCCGCCGACCGACGCGGCCTTCTCGAGGACGACGAAGTCGGTCGCGCCCGTCTGCCGCAGGCGAATGGCCATCCCGAGACCGGCGAAGCCGGTGCCGATGATGGCGATGTCGGTGGTTTCGTCCGGGCCGTCATGACCGTCATGACCGTCATGGCCGGGCGGGCCGAAAGGCAACGTGCGAGCATTCATCCGGGTGTCTCCGATCTGGCTCATTTTTGAATGTTACATTGGTTGATGTAACGATAGGGCGTGAACCGGGAAACCGCAAGCGCCTAGAACGCTCGCTCTAATGGCCGGAAGCCGCGTGGCAGAAGGGTTTTCGCCGTTTGGAACGGTATGGTGTTGCGGCGGTGCGGGAGGGCCGCAAGCACCCGCCGGCGGTGTTCGGCCGCGCGGCCAGATGAGAGCCGGTCGGCGGCCGCCCGTTTGAAACACGCTCAGGGCCGGATCGTTGCGCCCGTCGTCTCATGGAAAACCCCGGCCACGATCGTGAGCTGCGCGAGCGCATAGAGGCCCCAGATCAGCAGCTCGATACCCGGAAACACGCCGATGAAGCGGCCGACGCCGATCAGCGTGTCCGAGCCGACGAAGATCAGGCTACCGAGCGCGACCAACGGCCCGCGCGTGCGGGCCGCGAGCGCGAGGCTCGCCATCGTGCACAGCGCCAGCATGTAGACGGCCACCGGTACGAGCAGATCGCCGAGGTGTGCGAAGAACGCGACGTAGCAGGCGGCCGCCGCGATCCACAGCGCGATCGAAGCGCCGACGCGCCAGCCGCGCGGCCGCGCGCGCCAGCGCAAGAACAGCGCGCAATAACACAGGTGCGTGAGCAGGAACGCGCCGAGGCCCAGCACGAACGACGGCGGCCACGCGGGCAGCGCGAGCAGCACGTCGCCGAGCACGGCGGTGGCGAGCGCCGCGCACAGCCACGCGCGCTCGCGCGGCGCGGGGCACGCACTGCCCGCGGCGAGCAGCAGGATGCCCATCGCCGCTTTGGCGACGGGTTGGCCGGGATAGGGCGCGGTGACCAGCGACAGTCCGTACAGCAGCGCGGCGACGGCGGCGAGCGGCCAGAGCCGGCGATAGGGGGCGGGAAGCGTGGCGATCAACGCGGTGTCTCCGGATCGTGGTGGTCTGCGATGGTTTGCGATGGACGGCGCGCGGGCGAGCGCGCGGCTGCACGCATTATCGGGAACAAACGGCGCGCGAAAACTGGCGAATCCCTCTAGGAAACGACGGCGCGCGAGCGGCGCGACCGAGCGGTTTTTTTGCACGTTGCCCCGGTCGCGCCGGGGCAAGGGTTGCGGTCCGCCTTGCTATGCTCGCCTCGGTATTGACGTTGTCCCGCCCGGCCGTGCGTAGCGATGCGCGCCGGTGCGAGCCCGATGAACCCGTGCCCGGCCCGCGCCATTGCGCAGGACGGCCTCCACGCATTCCACGCATGATAGGTCCCACCATGACCGAATTTCTGCATGGCGACGGCGCGATCCGTCGCACGACGCCGTACGGCTCGTCGATCGAGAACACCTACGCGGGCGTGCTGTCGTTCATGCGCCGCAACTATTCGCGTGTGCTCGACGGCGTCGACGTCGCGATTTCCGGCGTGCCGCTCGATCTCGCGACGACCTATCGCTCCGGCGCGCGGCTCGGGCCGGCCGCGATCCGCGCGGCGAGCGTGCAGCTCGCGGAGCTGCATCCGTATCCGTGGGGCTTCGACCCGTTCGACGATCTCGCGGCCGTCGACTACGGCGACTGCTGGTTCGACGCGCACAATCCGCTGTCGATCAAGCCGGCGATCGTCGAACATGCGCGCACGATCCTGCGCTCGGGCGCGAAGATGCTCACGCTCGGCGGCGATCACTACATCACGTATCCGCTGCTGGTCGCGCATGCGGAGCGCTACGGCCGTCCGCTGTCGCTGATTCATTTCGACGCGCACTGCGATACCTGGGCCGACGACGAACCGGACAGCCTCAATCACGGCACGATGTTCTACAAGGCGGTGAAGGAAGGGCTGATCGATCCGGCGACGTCGGTGCAGGTCGGCATCCGCACGTGGAACGACGACTTCCTCGGCATCGAGCGGCTCGATGCAGCGTGGGTGCATGACCATGGCGCGCGCGCGGCGGTCGAGCGCATCGTCGGGATCGTCGGCGCGCGGCCCGCCTATCTGACCTTCGATATCGACTGTCTCGACCCGGCGTTCGCGCCCGGCACGGGCACGCCGGTTGCCGGCGGGCTGTCGTCCGCGCAGGCGCTGGCGATCGTGCGCGGGCTCGGCGCGGTGGAGCTGATCGGCGCGGATGTGGTCGAGGTCGCGCCGGCCTACGATCATGCCGACATCACGGCGATCGCGGCCGCACACGTCGCATGCGATCTGCTGTGTCTGTGGCGCCAGAAGAAGGTGGCTGGACGCTGAGGTGGCGCGTCGTGCACGCGTCGCGCAGCCGGCAAGGTCGGTGGCCGCGAGCGTTCGCCGATGGCGGCTTGCGTGCGACGTCCGCACAGCAGACGCAGAACGCGTGTATCGCAGCGCGCGGCACCGATGAAGCACGAAGGCCGACGGGCAGCGCGCCCGTCGGCCTGTTTCGAGCGGATGCCGCCGCGTGTATTACTTCGCCGCCAGCGCGCCTGCCACCCGCTTGTCGGTCCACGCATTCTCCGCCACGCTCAGCTTCTGCGGAATCAGCTTCGCTGCATAAAACGCGTCGGCCACGCGCTGCTGCACGGCCACGATGTTCTCGTCGATCGGCACCGCGCCGAACGGTACGCGCTGGATCCACGTCTGCACGAGCGGCAGCGGCAGGCCGACCTTCGGGGCGATTAGCGCGGCCGTCTCGGCCGGATGGCCGTTGACCCACAGGCCCGTCTCGCGCACCTGCTTCAGGATCGTGCCGACCACGTCCGCGTGTTGTTCGGCGAACGTGCGCGTAGCTTCGTAGAAGTTGTTCGCGGGCGTGAGGCCCGTATAGTCGGACAGCGTGCGCACCTTCAGCGAATTCTGGGCGGCCGCGTAATACGGGTCCCACACGGCCCATGCATCGACGTTGCCGCTTTCGAATGCGGCGCGCGCGTCGGCGGGCGGCAGGTAGACGGGGCGAATCTCGTCGTAACGCACGCCGGCCTTCTTCAGCGCTTCGAGCAACAGATAGTTCGCGCTCGAACCCTTCTGCAGCGCGACCTTCTTGCCGCGCAATTCGGACAGCGAGCGAACCGGCGAATCGGCCTTCACGAACACCGCTTCGTTGTGCGGCGACGGCGGTTCGGCGGCGACGTACACGAAGCGCACGCCCGCGGCCTGTGCGAACACCGGCGGCGGTGCGCCCGTATAGCCGAAGTCGATGCTGTTCGCGTTCAGCGCCTCGAGCAGTTGCGGGCCGGCCGGGAATTCGAACCACTGGACGTCGTAGCCGAGCGGCTTCAGCCGCGCCTCCAGCGCGCCCTGGCTTTTGAGCACCGACAGCAGCCCGGCCTTCTGATAGCCGATGCGTACGACCTTGTCGGCGCTGCCTTGCGCGAGCGCCGATGTCGCGGCGGCGACGGCGAGCGCCGTCACGGCGATGCGGGCGATCCAGCGGGTGAAACGAATCATCGAACGGACTCCATGCGAGACGTCTTCGGAAAGCGGCGTGTGCCGCTCGGTTGGAAGAATCGTCGCACGGGCGACCGGGCCCGCAAACCAAGCATTGCCGATATGAATATGACCGCGGCGGTCCTATGCTTTGTCGCCGTTGCCTTTCCTGGGCGAGCGGCCGGCGTGCTCGGAAGGGGCGGATGCGCTGGCCTGTCGCGCGGCTTCGTCGCTGAGCTTCTTGTCGAGGATCGTCGCGACGCGGCCGCCCAGATAGGCGCTGGCCGCGTTCTCGAGCGCGCGGTTGGTCTCGGCTTCGACGAACACGGCCGCGAGCGGACGCAGCCGCCAGATGGCGTCGACGAGCGCCGGCACGTCGGTGACCGGCGGCAGCGTGCCTTCGTCGTAGCGGTCGAGCCGCTTCACGACGAGATCGACGAGCAGCCGCGCGATCGCGTCGAAGTGCGGTCGCGCGACGCTGATCACGTCGAGCAATTCGCGCGGCGGGATGCCTTCCTTCGTCATCGCGGCCGCTGCTTCGAGCAGCGCGGGGCTTTTGGCGACGAACGACAGGCCGTGCCGTTCGAGCAGCCCGAACTCGGTTACGCGCGACAGCTGGGACGCCGTCTGCGGGCCGAACATCTGGGCGAGCGCGGCCAGCGAGTAGGTCTTGGGCCGTTCGTGCGACCACCGTCCGCCGATCGCGGTTTCCAGCCCGAGGATCGAGCGCAGGTCGTGGCCTTCGTCGATCGCCATGATCAGATCCTGGATGTTCGACAGCGTGTAGCCGCGCGCGAGCAGGTGGTTGATCAGCTTCAGGCGGGCGACGTGGGTGTCGTCGTAGATGCCGACGCGCCCGCGCTTCTCGGGCGGCGCGAGCAGCCCGCGATCCTGGTATGCGCGGACGTTGCGCACGGTCGTGTCGGATACGCGAGCGAGTTCGTCGACCGTGTACTCGTTGCGGGAATCCGCTGCGGCCTCGTCAGGCGTGTTGGGAGTCTGTTTTGGCATGCGGCCATTCTAGCGCGACGCGCCGGCGTCGGGCGTCGCGGGGAGCGTGCGCGCGCCGTCGCCGAGCGCGCGTTGCAGCAGCGCGGTATCGATCCAGCGGCCATGCTTGTAGCCGACCGCCTTCAGCACGCCGGCCGGCTCGAAACCGAATGCGCGATGCAGCGACGTCGAGCCGCCGGTGCCGCCGTCGGCGATCACGGCGATCATCTGCCGCCACGGGCCGGCCTCGCAACGCGCGATCAGCGCGGCGAGCAGCGCACGGCCGATGCCGCGGCCGCGCTGCGCGTCGTCGATGTAGATCGAATCCTCGATCGTGTGGCGGTACGCGCTGCGCGTGCGATACGGCGTCGCATACGCGTAGCCGGCCACGCGGCCGTCGCATTCGGCGACGAGATAGGGCAGGCCGTGGCGCAGCACCGCGTCGCGGCGTGCGCGCAATTCGGCGACGTCGGGCGGGGCTTCCTCGAACGACGCGACGCTGTGGCGTACGTGGTGCGCATAGATCGCGTGAATGGCGTCGAGATCGGCATCGGTCGCGTCGCGGACGGTGCAGGCGGGAGCGTCGGGCATGGCGGCAAGGCGGGCGGATGAAAACGCTACTATGCCGGCCGTCGGGCGGCGCGGTAAAGGCGGTGGTCAGCGGGCGCGCTGCGTGCGGCGCCGGCTCTACAGATGGCCATCCGCGTCGCGGACCGCTTCAGCGATCGCATCGGCGACGCGTTGCACGCGTGGCGAACGGCGCACGTCCGGGTGGACGACCAGCCAGATCTCGCGCTCGATTTCGCAGCGCGGGGCGGATGTCAGTTCGATTAGGGCGGGTGCGTGGGCGGTGGGGCGATTGGTTGAAGTGGTTTTGGTGATCGAAGCGGTTGTCGCGATCGAAGGGGGCGAAGTGGTCGAAGCAGGTAAAGCACCCGAAGCACCCGAAGCACCCGAAGCACCCGAAGCACCCGATGCGCTCGATGCGCTCGAAGTGGTCGAGGCGGGCGGCGCAGTCGAAGTGATCAAAGTGCCAGGCGCACCCGAAATGCCCGAAGCGACCGAACCCGCCTCCATCCCCGGCAAATCGACGAGAAACCGCGGCAGCAGCGCGATGCCCGCGCCCGCCACACACGCGCGATGCAGCGCGGCGAGATCGTTCGAGATGAACGCGAAACGGCGCCCGGCCGCGAAGCGTTCGAGCCACTGCTGCTGCGGCATTTGCGCGAGCGCGTCGTCGTAACCGACGAACGCCCACGTATCGGGCGGCGCGGCGGCCCAGTCGGGCGACGCGCACAGTGCGAAGCGCATCGTGCCGAGCCGGCGGGCGGCCAGGCCCGGCTCGCTCGGCCGCGACAGGCGCACCGCGAGGTCGGCTTCGCGCGCGTACAGGTTGGCCGCATGCATGTCGCCGATCAGGTCGATCCGTAGCGCCGGCCACGCGCGCTGCGCGCGGGCGAGCCGCGGTGCGAGGAAATGACTCGCGAACACCGGCGACGCCGACACGCGCACGACGCCGTCGAGCGTCGCCGCGCCCTGCGCGGCGCGCGCGAACGCATGCACGTCGGCCTCGACGCGCGCCGCATGCTCGGCCAGATGCAGACCTTCGTCGGTCGGCGGCCAGCCGCGCGGCAGCCGGTCGAACAGCCGGATGCCCAGCGCCGACTCCAGCGCGTCGATGCGCCGCGCGACCGTCGAATGCTGGACCTGCAGCGCGCGTGCGGCGGCGGACAAGCTGCCGCCGCGCATCACCGCGAGGAAGTAACGCAGATCGTCCCAGCTCATCGCCGGCGCGGAACCGCTGGATGGATCGGTCGAATTTTGCACAGGAAGTGGGTGGGAAACGGGAATTTCGCTCGATTATGCACGATGGGATGATCGCGTCACTTCATACGAACGCGAGGAATGCCATGACCCGAACTGAAACCGCGATCCGCATCGGAATCGACCGCTACGGCGACGCCGGTGCGCTGCGCCGCGTCGATGCGCCCGTCGCGCCGCCCGGCCCCGGCGAAGTGCGGATTCGCCAGACCGCCGTCGGCGTGAATTTCGTCGACATCTATTTCAGGACGGGCGCGCATCCGTTGCCGGCGCTGCCGGCTGCGCTGGGCGTCGAGGCCGTCGGCGTGGTGGACGCGGTCGGGCCGGGCGTGGACGCCGTCGTCGCCGGCCAGCGGGTCGCCTATGCGGGGTTGCCGACCGGCAGCTACGCGAGCCTGCGCACGCTGCCCGCCGAGCGCGTGGTGCCGGTGCCAGACGGCGTGAGCGACGAAACGGTGGCCGGCGGCCTGTTGAAGGGGATCACCGTCTACATGCTGTTGCACCGCGTGCGGCAGGTGGCGGCTGGCGATAGCGTGCTCGTCCACGCGGCAGCGGGTGGCGTCGGCCTGCTGGCGACGCAGTGGGCGCACGCGCTCGGCGCGCGCGTGATCGGCACGGTCGGCTCGACGGCCAAGGCCGCGCTGGTGCGCGCGCATGGCGCGCAGGCGGTGGTCGATTACCGTGACGAGGATTTCGTCGCGGCCGCCCGCGCATTCGGCGGCGGCGCGGGCGTCGACTACGCGATCGACGGGATCGGCGGCGACGTGCTGACCCGCACGCTCGGCGCCATCCGGCCGTTCGGGATGGTCGCGAGCATCGGGCAGGTGGCCGCGATCGGCGCGCGACAGACGATCGATCTCGACGAGCTCGGCCCGGCGCGCTCGATCGCATTGGCGCGGCCGAGCGTGCTGGGCTTCATCGCGCGCGACGTGGCCGGCTATCGGGACGCGGCGCACGCGACGCTCGAGCGGTTCGCGCGCGGGATGCACGTGGAGGTCGGCGCGCGGCTGCCGCTAGAACAGGCTGCCGATGCGCACCGCCTGCTTGAATCGAGGCAGACGACCGGCGGCGTGGTGCTGCTGCCGTGAGCGCGGGCGGGCAGGGCTGCCGCTCGAGCAGGCCGCCGCCGCGCATCGCTTGCTCGAAACGCGGCAGACGACCGGCGGCGTGGTGCTGGTGCCGTGAGCGCGGGCGGCAGGGCTGCCGCTCGAATAGGCCGCCGACGCGCATCGCTTGCTCGAATCGAAGCAGACGACCGACGGCGTAGTGATGCTGCCGTGAGCGCGTGCGGCGCGACTGCCGCTCGACCAGGCCGCCGCCGCGCACCGCTTGCTCGAAATGCAGCAGACGACCGGCGGCATGGCGCTGATGCCGTGAGCGCGGCAGGCGCGGTTACCGCTCGACCAAGCCGCCGCCGCGCACTGCTTGCTCGAATCGAGGCAGACGACCAGCGGCGTGGTGCTGCCGCCTCGCGCACTTTCCGCCTCGCGCGACTACGCCCGGCCGACAGCGCTGCCGCCTCGCGCGCCGCCACCGCCAATTCAACGCCACGTCCGCAGCGGCGCGCGCTCGACGAACCACGCGAGCACGAATGCGATCGCGATCACGCCCGTCGCTGCGAGGTACACACCGTGCAGCGAGCCGGCGAACGCATGCAGGTACGCGTCGCGCACCGCGGCCGGCAACTGCTGGACGGCCGTCGGCCCGAGCGCGGCCGGCAGCGTCACGTCGGCCGGCAGCGCTTGCTCGAGCCGCGACTGCAGCCCGTGCGAGAACAGCGCGCCGAACGCGGCCACGCCGAGCGAGCCGCCGATCGAGCGGAACAGCGTCGCACCGGAGGTCGCGACGCCCATGTGCCGGAATTCGACGGCGTTCTGCACGGCGAGCGTCAGCACCGGCATCACCATGCCGAGCCCGATGCCGAGCAGCGCCATGTACGCGTAGATCGTATGCAGCGACGTGTCGAGCGACAGCGTCGACAGCAGCGCCATCGCGACACCGCCGAGCAGCGTTCCGGCGATCGGAAACGGCCGATAGGTGCCGAGCCGCGCGATCAGCCGGCCGCTCGCGACCGACATCGTCAGCATCCCGCCCATCATCGGCAGCAGCTGCAAGCCGGCCTGCGACGGCGTCGAGCCCTTGACGACCTGCAGATAGAGCGGAATGAACGTGACGGAGCCGAACAGCGCGATGCCGACGACGAAGCCGATCAGGCTCATCAGCATGAAGGTGCGCTGACGGAACAGCTCGAGCGGCATGATCGGCTCGGCCGCGAGCCGCTCCTCGTAGACGAAGCCGCCGATCGCGACCGCGCCGAGCACGAGCGTCAGCCACAGTTGCGGCGACGACCACGGCAGCAGCGAACCGCCTTCACTCGTGAACAGGATCACGCAGGTGAGCGCCGTCGCGAGGAACGCGGCGCCCATGTAGTCGATCCGGTGCTTGACGGGCGCTGCCTGCGGGCGGAACGCGACGCCGATCACCGCGAGCGCGAGCGCGCCGAGCGGCAGGTTGATCGTGAAGATCCAGCGCCACGACAGGTGCTCGACGAGGAAGCCGCCGAGCAGCGGCCCGACGATGGTGGCGAGGCCGTAGACGCCGCCGAACATCCCCTGGTAGCGCGCACGGCGATCGGGCGGCACCAGGTCGCCGATCGCTGCCATCGTGACGACCATCAGTCCGCCGCCGCCGAGCCCTTGCAGCGCGCGCAGCACGATCAGCTGCGGCATGTCCTGCGCGATGCCGCATAGCGCGGAGCCTGCGAGGAACAGCGCGATCGCGGCCTGCAGCACGACTTTGCGGCCGTAGAGGTCGCCGAGCTTGCCGTACAGCGGCAGCACGACCGTCGACGACAGCAGGTACGCGGTGACGACCCACGACAGCCGGTCGAGGCCGCCGAGCTCGCCGACGATGGTCGGCAGTGCGGTCGACACGATCGTCTGGTCGAGCGCGGACAGCAGCATGACGAGCAGCAGCGCGGCGACGATCGGCCCGCTCGGCGCGTCGCGGCCGGCCGCGGCGGTGGGCGGGACAGCAACGAGGGTATTGGTTTCCATTGAAATATCTGCCTCGGCAGTGAATCGGTCGAAATATAGGCGTATTCCGTTGTCCGATCAATGATCGTCGTGGCTCGAATTGTTGCAGCGGTAACGGGAGATTTCAGGTCAGATGAATTGACCGAGATCAGTGTGCAAGCACACTTCGCACTCAAGTTTTTTGCAGGGAAACCGTAATAAAGAATGCCGCGGTCCGATTGCCGCGGCATTTTTCATCGCTCACTCCCGACATGATGAACCTGAACGCCCTGTTTTCCCGCTTTTCGATCCGTACGCGGATCTTTTCCACGCTCGGTCTGGTGGCCGTGCTGCTCGTCGTGTCGGGCCTGATCGGCCTTGCCGGGATGCAGAGCTCGAACCGCGCGCTCGACGAGGCCTATACGCGCCAGATGGTCGCGAAGACGGCGCTGTCCGCGGCGAACCTGAACCTGATGATCGTGCGCACCACGCTCGACCGCGCGCTCGTGCATCCGGACGCGCCGGAGGTGCCCGACCTCGTCGGCAAGGCCGAAGGTTATCTCGCGAAAGCCGACGCGGCGTGGCGCACCTACGCGGCGATGCCGCACGACGGCGACGAAGCTCCGCTCGCGAGCCGGCTCGACGCCGCCCGCCAGGCGCTGATCGGGCAGGCGCTGAAGCCGATGATCGACGCGATGCGCGGCGGCCGCCGCGACGACGCCGACCGGCTGCTGATGACGGTCGCGCCGCCGCTGTCGGTCGCGCTCGCGCAGGCGACCGATGCGCTGGACGCATACCAGGCGGCGCGCGGCAAGGACGTCTACGACACCGCGCAGACCTATTACGGCTGGATGCGCATCGGCGCGCTCGCCGGCATCGCGTTCGGGCTGGCCGCCTGCTTCGGCTGCGCGGTCGGGCTGCATTTCGCGATCACGCAGCCGGTGAACCGGCTGCTCGCGCATTTCCGCCGCCTGTCGGACGGCGATCTGACGGCCGAGCTGCACTGGTCGTCGCGCGACGAGATGGCCGAGCTGGTCAAGGGCGTGACGGGGATGCAGCGCAGTCTCGCCGATACGGTGCGCCAGGTCAGCCGCGGCTCCGAATCGATCTCGACCGCCACGCACCAGATCGCGGCCGGCAACACGGACCTGTCGCAGCGCACCGAGGAGCAGGCGTCTGCGCTGCAGCAGACGGCCGCGAGCATGGAACAGCTGACGGCCACCGTGAAGCAGAACGCCGATCACGCGGTCGAGGCGCAGGCATGCGCGGACAACGCGAGCGAGATCGCGACGCGCGGCGCGACGGTCGTCGGCGAGGTGATCGGCACGATGAACGAGATCGACCAGAGCTCGCAGAAGGTCGCCGACATCATCGGCACCATCGAAGGCATTGCGTTCCAGACCAACATTCTCGCGCTGAACGCGGCGGTCGAAGCCGCGCGGGCAGGCGAGCAGGGCCGCGGCTTCGCCGTGGTCGCGGGCGAGGTGCGCACGCTCGCGCAGCGCTCGGCGTCGGCCGCGAAGGAAATCCGCACGCTGATCGGCGAGTCGGTCGAGCGCGTCTCGACGGGCTCGAAACTGGTCGGCGTGGCCGGTGCGACGATGCAGGACATCCAGCAGGCGATCGGCCGCGTGACCGGCATCATGACCGAGATCGCGGCAGCGTCGAACGAGCAGCGCGACGGCATCGAGCAGGTGAACCGCGCGGTGTCGCAGATGGACGAGGTGTCGCAGCAGAACGCGGCGCTGGTCGAACAGGCCGCGGCCGCCGCGGCGTCGCTCGAAGAGCAGGCGGAAGGTCTGCGTCGGGCGGTGGGGACGTTCCGGGTCGCGTGACGCATCGGGCGCCGGCGCATGCAGCGGCCGGCGCGGCTGCCGGCGTGCCGTTGTTGGCGTCGCCGGGGTCGCCGGGGCAGCCGTGCGTCAAGCGGCCGGCAGTTGCGCAGCCGCGCGCGCCGACGCGACGAGCAGCAGCTTCATCGTCGCGCGGGTCGCGCCGACGAACAGCTTGCGGGCCGCGCGCGCATCGAGCGTGTCGAAGTCGACCTCGGTGAGGATCACGCAGGGCGCCGATTGCCCCTTGAACCGGTAGATCGAATCGAGGAGCACGTCGCCTTCGCGGTATTCAGGGTTGCCGAACAGGTCGTACTTCCCCGTGAACCGTTTCAGCCGGTGCGGGCCGAGCTGGTCGAGCCGCGCCAGCACCGAGCTCTCGCGGCCGCGATACGACAGCACGGCGATGTCCTGCTTGCGAAAGCCGAGCGACAGCGCGTGCGTGATCGCGCGCTTGGTCGCGTCGATGCACGCGTCGGCGAGCGCGTCGTCGGCCGCGCCGGCTTCCCCGTATGACGACACGGCCGGATCGGAACCGTCGAACGGGCTGCCGGAGCGCAGCTCGGCCGCGAGTGGCTCCACCCGGCCGACGACGTCGCGCACGAATTCGAGCAGGTCGCGCGGGCTGCGATAGTTGGTCAACGCCTTCAGCGTGACCCAGCCGGGCAACGCGACGGGCTCGCGCAGATACAGGTTCTGCAGCGGATCTTCCAGCCACCACCAGGCGCCGTTCGGCGCGAGCAGGCGCTCGAGGGCCGTCGCCCACGGCGCGTGGAAATCCTGACCTTCGTCGACGATCAGCACGTCGAAGCGCCAGCGCTCCGTCACGGGCGTTTCGGCGAAGCGCGCCTCGAGCCGTTCGAACGCGCCGGGCGCGTCGAAGTCGGGCGTATAGCCGCCGTCGCGGGCGACCCAGTCGCACAGCTGATGATAGTTCGCGATCGTCGCGCCGGGCGGCGCGATGCGTGCGATGTAGTCGGCGAGCGGCCGGTTGAAGCACACGTAGAGCACGCGCTTGCCGGCCGCGAGCGCGTCGCGCATCGCCTGCACCGCGAGCTGGGTCTTGCCCGAACCGGCCGTGCCCGTCACGCGCAATCGGAACGGCGTGAACTCGAGCTGGCGCGCCCATGCGGCGAGCCCGCCCGACAGCCGCGTTACCAGCGTGCCGGCCTGGCCGACGAGCGCGCTGGTATCGGGCGTGAGCGCGAGCTCGTCCGCGAAGAAGTGATGCAGCTTCGCGGCGTTCGGCAACGGCGCGTCGTCGTCGGGGAGAATCTGCTGGATGACCTGCGCGAGCTGCGCCTTGCGCGAGGCATCGACGATGCGGTCCGCCGGGACGCCGGCGATCGCCGTGTCGCGGATCGCGTAGTCGGGGCAGTACAGCAGCGCATCGACGCCGTAGACGCCCGCGCCGAGCGCGGCCGTCAGCCGCCGGTGCAGCGTTTCCTGCGTGCGCGCGAGCTGGATCGGGACGTTGCGCTCCTTCTGCAGGTAGACCTTGACGAGGCCCTTCGGCGTTTCGCGCAGGAAGCCTGCCTTCTGCTCGATCAGCAGCACGCGGCCCGCTGCGCTGACGACCACGAAGGCCGCTTCGCCGAACACCGAGAAGCCCTGGTCGGCGCGCGTCCAGTGGACGCCGTGATAGACGGTGTAGGTGTCCGGCAGCGCGTGTTCGAGCGCGGCGAGCGTCTCGCGCTCGCGTTCGGCCGCGCCGGTGGCGGCAAGGCTTTTCCAGTCGTCGGGAATCAGGCGGGCCATGAAGTCGGGCGGCGAAGGCCGGTCGTGAACGGAATCCGGCCATTGTACTGACGAACCCGTGCGCCACCGCCGAGCGGCCTGCGCCGGCTGCCCGTCAGCGCAGGCCGGCGCTCAACTGCGGGCCAGCCGCTTCGCGAGATCGGCGCTGAGAATCGCCATGCGCGCGGGCTTTTCGTAGCAGACGACGTCGAACGCGCGGATCACTTCGCTGATGTCCGCTTCGCTCGCGCGACCGGTCAGCAGGTCGCCGGTCAGCACGAAGATCGGGGCGCCTGGATTGTCGGACGTGCGCACCGCCTTGATCGCGGTGGCGGCCGTGCCGTCGTCGAACCGCCATTCGGTGACGACCGCGTCGAACGCCTGGCCCTGCAGCGCGTCGACGAACGGCGCGAGGCCGTCGAACGCGGCGGTGGCGAAGCCTTGCCGTTCGAGATAGCGGCACAGTTCGGTCGCGCTGACGCGGTCGGGATCGATCACCGCGACGATCAGCTTGTCGCTTTCGGCGCGGCGCGGATATATCTCGATCTTGTGCACGTCGTACGCGTTTTGATACAGCACGCCGGTGTGGCGCAGCACGCGCCAGCGGCCGTTCTGTTCGTAGGCGACGAATTCGGGGCGGGCGCCCGCTTCGAGCGGCGCGCCGATCCACGCGGTGCATGGAATTTCGGCGACGCCCGCATAGAGCACGGCTTCCTGTGAACAGGCGCCGACCATGCCGGGGTCGAGCGTCTGCGCGCCGAACAGTTGGGCGGCGGGCTCGCCATAGGCTTCGGCGACTTTCTTGATCTGCGAGAGCGTCCAGGGGCTGCTGCCGCGCAGTTTGCGGTGACCCTGCGAAAAGCTCAGGTCGAGGATGCGGCACAGCTCGGTGGTCTGCTGGCGCTTGCCGATGCCGTTGCGGGTCATCAACTCGCGCACGCGCTCGGCAACCGCGAGGGAATCCGTGGTGATTGCTTCAGTGGTCATGCTACGGGAACGGATCGTGACGTTCAGAACGACGCCTTGCGGCAGTCTCGGCGGACAGTCTTGAGGACGTCCAGGGGCGAGCCGACCGGCCACGCGCGGAAACGATAACTTTACCGCAAAACTGCGGCCATTCCGTGGCCGAAAAGATGGGTTTCTGTGAAAGGTGTGTCACGACGTTACGCGATGCGCACCGCTTCGGGGCATGCATAACGGTCGGCGCCGGGCCCGGGTGCGCCGCGTAGGCCTCGGCGCGCAGCGGCGCAGCATGCGGCCCTTTTTCGATGAAATCCTCTAGCGCAACCGATGAAGTTACAGTTGCCGGGCGCTGCGTGCACGAGCCGCACGCCATGCTACGATTTCGCTCGTCTCAAAACAGATCGAAGCGATGCAGAAAAAGTTTGTGATGCGCGGGTATGAGATGAACTGCGAGCCGCGCGTGACCGAGAACGGCAAATATGCCGCGCAAGTCGAGGTGACGAAGCTGGGTTTCAGCCGCGAGGCCGCATTCCGCAAGCTGGGCGAATTCGACACCGAAGCGGAAGCCGTCGCCTACGCGAAGAAATTCTCGGAAGAATGGTTGAGCCGCTACGCATAGCGCGCCGACGGGTTGCGGAACCCTCGGGCAGTACGCTCTCCTGACAGCCGAACGCGTTCAACGAAGCCAGCCATGCCAGGCGTGCCACGTGCGATCGCCTTGATTCATTCCATATGGTTGCGAATGGCGACGTAAATTTGTAGATTGCTCAGGTGAATCGCCGGTATCGGCCGATGATTGGTAGAACGACACGCAACGGGAGACCGTCAATGTCAGCCTTGTGCATGCAGACCATCGTTCACGGCAGGACCGTCCAGGTCGTGCTCTCACCCGAGCGGCGAACCGCCAGGATCCACATCGTCGACGACGAATCGGGAAGCTATCCGCCGCGCACGATCAGCATCGAACGGTACTTGAGCGCCGGGATGACCGACGAGCAGATCGCGCGGCATGTTCTCGAAGTCGTCACGATGTCGGTCGAGCAACTCGCCAGATTGCAGCCGTTCGACCGCGCGAGCGGAAACCGCAACCGCACGCGCCATAGCCACTGATTCGGGTCGCGCCCGAATGGTGGCGTTTGCCGCCGGAGACTCCTTCCACGATTCACGCGCATCGCCGTATGCGGCACCGCATACGGCGAGCATTGCCGCGACTATCAGGTCTGCGTCTGCGGCTGCGCGCTGCCGGCATCGGCGGCCGTCGCGCCGAACCATTGACCGCACTGCGCGTATGGCTCGTTGCGGTCGTGCGCGAGCGCGGGCGGACGACCGCTCGTGCGGCGGCGGCGGGCGCCACTCGCGCCGAACGCGTCGAGCATCGCGAGCCCGCGCGGCGTCAGATGCGCGCGCCGATCGCCGTCGGCGCGATGTTCCAGCATGATCAATTGGCGTGCGAGCAGCGTGTCGATTTCGGCACGGCCGTTGTCCAGTTGATCCGGCGCATGACGGATCAGCATCAAGGTCGCAAATTCGTGTGGACTCAGCATGTTCGTCTCTCATGTCAAAGCATCGCCTGGCGGCAACCCGATGCGCGACGAACCGGTGCGCTACCATGCCGTTGCCTGCCTGGCCGATAACCCATCGAAGCACGCAGCGCGAGAACCGCGACTGCGTCGAGCGACACCTAAAATAGGTCACGCGTTGCGAATTTCAAGGGGCGTCCGCTTTCGAAAGAATGGGACGTTTCATGGACCTTTTCGACATCGTGAACCAGCAGATCGACGCCGTTCGACTGCCGCTCTATGCCGTGACCGTGACCGCCGCCGCACGTGCCGACACGCCGTTGATCGCGATCCTGCACTGGCATGGCTTGCTGCGCGAAACGCCGCTCGCGCTGCCCGGCATCGACGTGCCGCCGCGCCCGGTGCCCGGCAGCGCGATCCAGTTCGAGCGCCCGGGGCCGGCGCTCGAATCCGTCGAGGCGATGCTGCTCGATGCGGCATGGCGGTTGGGCGCATGGGAGCTCGAGCGCGTCGAGCGGCGCGCGTGCAATACGCTCGGCGCGTCGGCCGGCGAAGCGCTCGCGTGTCGCCAGGCGTTCGGCGACTACGGCGATTACGGTGCCGGCGCGTGCGTCGAGCATCATCTGGTCGACGGCGCGCCGGAGCGCGACGCGCTGATGCAAGTGGCCGCGCGCAAAGGCTACGCACGCTGGATGTTCCGTCCGGTCAAGGGCGGCCTCTGGCGCACGCTCGACGAACCCGACGACACACTCGATGCGGACGGCGGCCGACAGCCGCCGTGCCCGATCTTGCCGCGGCCATAGCGGCCGTCGCTGCAGCGCGCGGCGCCTGTTCGCTACCGGCTGGGCGAGGTGCGCCGCATCCTGATCCGTTGAAACATTTTGTTACAAACGCATCGTGCGCGCGGGTCTTGAAGCGCGTTCGCTCGCCACTATTTCGCTTTTCGCCGATCGACGGCACGACAGCGCATCGCGGCTTTCGCCGGTGGCTGCGCTGCCGGATTCCCTTATTCAGGTGATCTCATCGCTCAGGAGATGAAAATGCAGATTCGTCCCCTCTACGACCGGGTTATCGTCAAACGAATCGAACAGCAGCGGACGACGGCGTCGGGCATCGTCATTCCCGATTCCGCCGCGGAAAAGCCCGAACAGGGCGAAGTCATTGCAGTCGGCAGCGGCCGGCTGCTGCAGGACGGCTCGCAGCAGCCGTTGCAGCTCAAGGTCGGCGACCGGGTTCTATTCGGCAAATATGCAGGCCAGACCGTCAAGGTGGACGGCGAGGAACTGCTCGTCATGCGCGAAGAGGACGTGATGGGCGTGCTCGAAGCGGCATCGCCGGCTGCCCGCAAGGCGGCCTGAAGCGCGATGCGCCCGCGCCGCGCCGGCAGGCGGCCGGTGAGCGCGGCATTCCGTTCAACGACTTTACCCGGAGCAACGAAATGACTGCAAAAGACGTGAAATTCCGCGACGGTGCGCGTAGCCAGATCGTCAAGGGCGTGAATGTCCTCGCCGACGCGGTGAAGGTGACGCTCGGCCCGAAGGGCCGCAACGTGGTGATCGAACGCAGCTTCGGCGCGCCCGTCATCACGAAGGACGGCGTGTCGGTCGCGAAGGAAATCGAGCTGAAGGACCGCTTCGAGAACATGGGCGCGCAGATCGTCAAGCAGGTCGCGTCGAAGACGGCCGACGTGGCCGGCGACGGCACGACGACCGCCACCGTGCTCGCCCAGGCGATCGTGCAGGAAGGGATGAAGCACGTCGCGGCCGGCATGAACCCGATGGATCTGAAACGCGGCATCGACAAGGCCGTCGGCGTGGTGCTCGAGGAGCTGCGCACACTGTCGCGGCCGATCTCGACGCACAAGGAGATCGCGCAGGTCGGCGCCATTTCCGCGAACGCGGACGACGCGATCGGCAAGATCATCGCGGACGCGATGGAGAAGGTCGGCAAGGAAGGCGTGATCACGGTGGAGGACGGCAAGTCGCTCGACAACGAACTCGACGTCGTCGAAGGCATGCAGTTCGATCGCGGCTACATCAGCCCGTACTTCATCAACGATCCGGAGAAGCAGGCCGCGTATCTCGACGACGCGCTGATCCTGCTGCACGACAAGAAGATCTCGAACATTCGCGACCTGCTGCCGATCCTCGAAGCGGCGTCGAAGTCCGGCAAGCCGCTGCTGATCGTCGCCGAAGACGTCGAAGCCGAAGCGCTCGCGACGCTCGTCGTGAACGCGATGCGCGGCATCCTGAAGGTGGCCGCGGTCAAGGCGCCGGGCTTCGGCGACCGGCGCGAGGCGATGCTCGAGGACATCGCGATCCTGACCGGCGCGACGGTGATCTCGGAGGAAACCGGCAAGCAGCTCGACAAGGCGACGCTCGACGATCTCGGTAGCGCGAAACGCGTCGAGGTGCGCAAGGACGACACGATCATCATCGACGGCGCCGGCGACGCCGCGCGTATCGACGCGCGCGTGAAGTCGATCCGCGTGCAGATCGACGAAGCGACGAGCGACTACGATCGCGAGAAGCTGCAGGAGCGTGTCGCGAAGCTCGCGGGCGGCGTCGCCGTGATCAAGGTCGGCGCGATCACCGAAGTCGAGATGAAGGAGAAGAAGGACCGCGTCGACGATGCGCTGCATGCGACGCGCGCGGCGGTCGAGGAGGGCATCGTGCCGGGCGGCGGCGTCGCGCTGCTGCGTGCGCGCGCGGCGCTGACGGACCTGAAGGGCGCGAACGGCGATCAGGATGCCGGCATCCGCATCGTGCTGCGCGCGCTCGAAGCGCCGCTGCGCGTGATCGCGTCGAACGCGGGCGACGAACCGTCGGTGGTGATCGCGAAGGTGCTGGAAGGCAGCGGCAACTTCGGGTACAACGCGGCGACCGGCGAGTACGGCGATCTGGTGGAGGCCGGCGTCGTCGATCCGACCAAGGTCACGCGTACCGCGTTGCAGAACGCGGCGTCGATCGCCGGCCTCGTGCTGACGACCGATGCGACCGTCGCCGACGCACCGAAGGACGAACGCGCTGAAGCCGCGCCGTCCCCCGAGCTCGGTTACTGAACGCGCCGACACTGGCGCCGCCGCTGGCCGGCGCGGCACGGTTCGGTGCGCGCGATAGGCGCGCGCACCGTCTTTTTCATGTTGCAGAGACCGATCATGAAACTTCAGCTGTCGATCGATTCGAAGCCGCTGCACATCGAGATCGACGATGTCGTCGCGGGGCTGCTGGCCGCGCGGCTCGGGCTGCCGCCGGACGGCGACCACCGCGATGCGGTGGCCCGCTACCTCGGCGACGCGGCCGGCCCATGGACCCTCGACGACGCACACATGCGCAAGCGCGTGATGCGTCGCCTGATTCTCGACGTCGCGGATCCGACGCTCGTCATTCAGTACCTGATGGCCGACCAGTCCGAGCCCGGCGCAACGGGTGCGTGATCGCGACGCTCGGCGCCGTCAGCGTTTCGCGGGCGCGTCGGTCTCATCGCGGGCGAGATAGGTGCGCACGACGCCCGCCATGTTGTGTTCGAGCCACGCGGCCATCGCCTGCTCCTCGGGCAGGATCCGCTCGCAGATCGTCATCGTCTCGCGGTCGCCGACGAAGCGCGCCGCTTCGATCAGGTTGCGATACGCGGCGATTTCGAAATGCTCGAAGGTGTAGCTCGCCATGCCGCCCTTGACGATCTCGTCGGAGGCGAACATGCCCGCGAGGCCCTGCACCCACGCCATCGTCTTGGCGCCGACGTCCTTCATCGTCGACACCGATCCGCCGCGCCGTTCGATGCAGCCGCGTATCAGGCGTGCCTGCTCGCGCGTTTCTTCGATGTGTTGCTCGATGCGCCGCTTCAGATCCGGATAGTGGTCGATCCGACCGGCCATCGACGTGAGCATCGTCTCCGCCTGTTCTTCCATCGCGTGCGCGTCGCGCAGCCAGTCCATCAGGTTTTCCTCTGCTGCGGTCGTGTCCGTGGTCATTGCGTTCTCTCCGTTCGATTGAGTGAAGGGGCGTTCCGCTCGCGAGCGCACGTCCGTCGCGTGACGGTTCATGCGTCATCGGGTTCGTCGGCGGCGCCCGGCTGCGGCGTCGGTGCGCCGGAACCGAGCTCCGCGCCGGTCAGCGGATCGCTGTTGCGGTCCGATGCCAGCCGTTGCGACATCGCGTCGATCGCGTCTGCCTGCTCCGGTTCCAGCATGCCCTCCGCAATGCCGGTGCCGCCGTCGACCGCAGGCTCGCCGGGACGAATCTCCAGGCCGGCGCCGTGATTCCACGGGCCGACCAGCGGGGCAGCGTCCGGCTGCATGCGGAAGTACACGCGGTCGTAGGGCTCGACCGGCGGCAGCTTGCCCGGCGGGAAGTTCGCGGTGATCGCGTACAGCGCCTTCTCGAACGACTTCTGATGCGATACCTCGCGCGTCATCAGGAAGCCGAGCGCGTCGCGGATGCCGGGATCGTCGGTCACGTTGATGAGCCGCTCGTAGATGATTTTCGCGCGCGCTTCGGCCGCGATGTTCGAGCGCAGGTCGGCGGTCGGCTCGCCGATCGTGTCGATGTACGCGGCCGTCCACGGCACGCCGCCCGAATTGGTGAGCGGCGTGCCGGCGCCGTACAGCAGCTGCGTCACGTGGCTGTCGTTGCCCGCGCCGTGCAGCTTGCGGTACAGCTCGGCCTGCTCGTCGACGGCCTCGGCGAGTTCGCCCTTCGCGCCGCGATTGAGCATCGCGACCAGCGAGCCGATCACTTCGAGGTGGCTCAGCTCCTCGGTGGCGATGTCGAACAGCATGTCCTTGCGGCCCGGATCCTCCTCGGTGACCGCCTGCGTGAAATAGCGCATCGCGGCGGCGAGTTCGCCCTGCGGGCCGCCGAACTGTTCGAGCAGCAGGTTCGCGAGCCCCGGATTGGGCGCATCGACGCGCACCGTGTACTGAAGCCGTGTGTTGTGAATGAACATGAAGTCTCCATGAAGTGGGTTGCGCGTGAAGATCCGCGATGGCCGTACAGCAGGAAGCGATCCCGCAGTCGATCGAGCGGCCGGTTCGTCGCTCGAGCGGTTGCCGCGCAGAGCGTCTGCGCTCGCTGCGCGACGAGCGGCGTGTTCGCGAACGTAGGTGCGGTTCGACGGAGCTTGAGCGGCGTGTGCGGCGTGTGATGCCGCGCGAACGCGTCGTAGTGATGCGCGTAGCGATCGGACGATGACGGTGCGGTTCGGCGCAATGACCTGTGCGGGCCGACAAACGCTTGTGCCGCTACGGCAAAGTTCGTGGCCGTTTGAGGCGCTTTCGCGATGCGGGGAAGACGAGACGCGAGCGGCGCTTTCGCGATGCGTGCAAGCGTCGGCGGATTTTTCAAGCGCTTGTCATTTCGCTTACGCGCGGCAGAAGCAGCTTTATTGGAAGAGTCGATGCGGGGTTGCGTGTGGCCGGGCACGGCAGCCGGCCGGTGGGAAGGCAAGCCCGCGGTTTTCGCAGGCTTGCGTGCTTATCGCGCCTTCAGCATTTCGTCGGCGAGCCGATAGGCGGTAACGGCGCGCTTCGATTCATAGTCGGCGATGGACGACACGTTGCGACCGGCATCGCGCGACAACAGTCCTTGCAGTGCCGCGGCTGCGAAAAAATCGCGCAGATCGGGCATCGGCTGCTGCTCCGGTTGCGGCGCAGGCACGTCGATCGGCGGCGCGGGCTTCCAGAAGGTGGGCGAAGGCTCGGCGGCTTTCGCTACGGAAGCGGGTTTTCTGATGCTCACATCCTGGGACGGCGGCGTCATTTCTTCCCCTTCGATCGGATATCAGTTCGCGAAACAACGTAAGTCCTCGTTTTGCTCGGAGAGCGGCGTATTTTTTGTGTTTTGAAGAAGTACTAACCGATGGATCGACGCGAATATTCGCCGGTTATGCCGATCTCGTCAAAGAAAATAAATGAGTCCCGGCAGGCGGTGTGGCGCAGCACGTTTCGTTCCCGGCCGCGGCAAGGACGACATACGGTGCGCCGCGCGTGGTTGATGGTATGGCCGTGCGAGTGACGTCGCTGTGACACGTGCAACGTGCGATGGCGAACAGACGTGTGCGCGATTTTCGTGGTGATGTAGCGGCCGCGAGCGGATGCATCACCGTACGAACTCGCGCTACGGGACGAACGCGTCAGGACGGCAAGTACGTGAACGGCTCGCCGTCTTCGCGCTCGACGGACAGCAGCCGCCTGAGCTGATCGAGCGCGAACAATTGCTTGCCGTCGGCGGCGGCTTCGTCGATCGCGTCGTCGACCAGTTTGCGCGCACGCGCGAGTATCACCACGCGCTGTCGCGCAATCTCGAGCACCATGCGTCGTTCGAGGCTGTAGTGGCTCGATTGCCGGTCGCTCGAGTGACGCCAGCGTTCGCGCAGTTCGGCCCACGTGACGCGCTCGAACGCCGGCACCGTGCGTACGCGTGCGCCGGCTTGCGCCGGCCCCGGTTGCGCGCGCAATGCGCAGCGCAGCGCTTCGCGAGCGCGCCATTCGTCCGAAAACGGCGCATAGACGTCGCGCGAGCGGCCGATCGGATTGGCGCGTTCGATTTCCTTTTCGAGCAGGTAGGTCAGCCGCCGCAGCGCGGAGCCGTGCGTGAGCATGTCGGGATCGAGCACGCGAATCCGGCGCGATGCGTCGGCGACGTGCGCCTTCAGTTCCCACAGCGTCAGACGCAGATGCTGGACTTCCAGTATCAGGCGCTGCACGTCCGCATAGGTGCACTTCGTCCACCATTCGGTGAGGTCGTTCAGCTTCGGAGGATCGAATGGGGGGAGGATCATTGCCACTGCACAAACACTGTATGGATATACAGTTTAGCGCGCGGTAACATAGCGCCGTCAAGACGAAAAAATGGGGACGGCCGCTCGCATGCCTTGCCGTGCGTTCGCGCACGATCCGACCTTCGACAGCCCGATTCGGCGGCGACCATCGCGAATGGCGATGCGCGGCCGGACACCTCACGCCACCGAGAACGATGACGACCACTTATCCGTTGCACGATGCATTGACCCGCGCCGACGCGGCGTTTCCGGCCGAAGCCGACGTGGTGATCGCCGGCGCCGGCATCATGGGCTGCGCTGCCGCTTACTACTTGGCGCTGCGCGGACTGAAGGCCGTCGTGCTCGACAAGTCGCGCATCGCCGGCCAGCAGTCGACGCGCGCGTGGGGTTTCGTGCGGCAGCAAGGCCGCGAATCCGCCGAAGTGCCGTTGATGATGGCCGGCATGCGGATCTGGGAGGGGCTCGAGCAGACGCTCGGCTTCGACCTCGAGTGGCGCCAGGGCGGCTGCCTGTACATGGCGGACAACGAAGAAGACTGGGCGTCGTTCCAGGCGTGGCTCGCCGTCGCCCGCGAGCACGGGCTCGATACGCGCACCGTCACACGCGCGGAGATCGACGGGCGCGTGAGCGGACTCTCCGCGCACGTGCGCACGCTCGGCGGGCTATATACGGCTTCGGACGGCCAGGCCGAGCCGCGCCGCGTGGCCGCCGCATTCGCCGCGCGCGCGGCCGAAGCCGGCGCGCGTTTCTTCGAAGGCTGCGGCGTGACGGCGATCGAGACGGCCGGCGGCGCGGTGGTCGGCGTCGCGACCGAGCGCGGCACGATCCGCACGCGGCGCGTGATCTGTGCGGCCGGCGCGACCAGCTTCCGGCTGCTCGACGGCGTCGGCATCCGTCTGCCGCAGCACGCCGTGCGCGGTACCTGCATGCGCACCAACGTGCTGCCCGCCGTGTCGGCGTCGACGATCTGGGGGCACGGCCTCGGGATCCGCCAGCGCCGCAACGGTGCGATCAATCTCGCGGACGACATGCAGGTCGACGTCGATCTCACCGTGGGCCATCTGCGCGGCTTGAGCCTGTTCTGGCCGGAATTCTGGTCGCACCGCGAGAAATTCCGGCTGCATCTGAACGGGGCGGCGTGGCGCGACCTCAGCGCACGGGTCCGCGGCACGATCGGGCCGATCGAGCCGCGCGACCCGCAGCCGCAGCCGAATCCTGCGCATGCGCCGCGCGCGCTCGGGAAGCTGAAGGCGATCTTCCCCGCGCTGAAGGACGCGCAGATCGTCGAGGCGTGGGGCGGCCTGATCGACGTGCTGCCCGACGGGATTCCGGTGATCGATGCGCCTGAGGCGCCGTCGGGGCTCGCGATCGCGACCGGCTTCTGCGGGCATGGCTTCGCGATGGGGCCGATCGTCGGCCGGCTGCTCGCCGAATGGATCGACACGGGCGAGCCGTCGCTGGACCTGTCCGCGTTTCGTGCGCGGCGGTTCGTCGACGGAACGATGGTGCGTCCGCGCAGCATGCTGTGACGCGCGTGGGCGCGCACGCTCGCGTCGTAGCCCGTCGTAGCCCGTCGTAGAATCGAGCCCGCATTGTTCAGGAGAATCCCGTTGGCAACGCCTTCCGACCAGCGCCGTTCGTTGCGCTCACGCCTGCGTCGCGCGCGCGAGCCGTGGCAGGCGCCGCGCGTGCGCACGCTGTTCACGCGGCCCGCGACGTCGCCGCGTCGCACGCTGCTGTTTCGTCTCGGCGCGGTGGTCGTGCTGTGCATGCTGGCGTTCCTGGTGCTGTATCTCGACCGTGACGGCCTGCGCGATTCGACCAAGAGCACGCCGATGGGCGTCGCCGATCTCGTGTACTTCACGATGGTCACCGTCGCGACGGTCGGCTATGGCGACATCGTGCCGGTCACGGCGCGAGCGCGGCTGATCGATGCGTTCTTCATCGTGCCGATCCGCATCGGCATCTGGTTCATCTTTCTGGGCACGGCGTATCAGTTCGTGATCCAGCGCGTCATCGAGGAATTCCGCATGAAACGGCTGCAGAAGCAACTGTCCGATCACATCGTCGTGTGCGGATACGGACTGTCGGGTTCGATCGCCGTGCGCGAACTGCTCGAGAGCGGCGTCGACCCGGCGACGATCATCGTGATCGATTCGCAGCAGCAGGCGCTCGAAGCCGCGACGTCGCTCGGCGTGACGGGGCTGCTCGGCGATCCGGCGCACGAGGATCTGCTGCAGCAGGCGCAGGTGCGCGCGGCAAAGGCGGTGATCATCTCGGTGACCGACGATCCGACCGCGATCCTGCTGACGCTGTCGGTGCGCAGCATCGCGCCCGAGACGAAGATCGTCGTCCGGATCCAGGAGAATTTGTACCAGCGTCAGTTGCGGCAGGCGGGCGCGGACGTGATCGTGTCGTCGACGAAGATCGGCGCGCTGTTGCTCGCCGATGCGGTGCACAGCCGTTATATCGTGCCGTTCGTCAACGACATGCTGTCGACGCGCGGCCGGGCGACGCTGGTGGAGCGCACGGCGCTGCCGCATGAGGTGGGATGCATGACGAACGTCGTGCCGGGGGCGATCGTGGTCGGGCTCGATCGCTGCGGGAAGATCCATTCGTTTTATGAGGATCCGCCGTGCCGGATCGAGGCGGGGGATACGCTGGTCGTGATTCAGTCGGCGAGGATTCCGGAGGGGGATGGTTGAGGGATGCTGCCTCTGATTAAATCCAAATTCGCTCGCAAAAAAGATTGAGTTGCACCTTGCGCGCATGAGGTGGCGATGCATGCGCGGTCCAGTAGTGACATTTGGCCCACGGGCGCTGCTTCCGGTTGTTCAACGTGATTGAAGATTTCAACCGCGAAGCCCTTGATATCGAGATCGACTTTTCGCTGCCGTCAGAGCGCGTGAGCCGTGCATGGCGAGGCCCAAAACGCTGCGGTGTGGTAACGCGCCGGAGTCTCTGAGCGCGGCGATTTTCGAATGGGCTCGACAGTACGACATTCGGCTGGACTACAGCCGTCCGTGCAAGACGCAGCAGAACGCATACCTCGAACGATACAACCGAACCGTTCGGTACGAATGCTGCCGGTTTTCCGCTCCCCGCGGATGAGATCGATCGCCTTCGCTGTCGGCACTTCATCGATCTTCACGAATCGATGAGGGTTTATCTGCCGTATCCGCGGACGTTGCAACGACGCGGAAGAAAGATTCATCGATTCCCAATTTCATCTGACGATTTAAACATTTCTCATTACGTCCAACACAATATTTTTCTCATCAGCCAATAAAAAAATTAATTCGCAGTTGATCGTTTGCGAGGGCTGGCAGTCACGCTGACGCGTCCGCGTGGTAGGGCAAGCGAACCGATTTACTCGGCCGTCTTGAGAAATGTCTCCTTGGCCGGCGAGCGCATCAATTACAGTAAGTTTGCAATGTGCCGACATACCGGTAAGAAGCGGAAGAAGAGCACGGGCAGGCGTGTACCTGGGTATCGAGCGACCGGCGATTGTCCGGAACATTTCGTACAGATGGCCCGCACCGCAACGCATCCGAACCGCCCATCGATACGTATACGTTGCAGGAACCGCGCAGCGCAGCCAGCGACAGCAATAAGAGACGAAAAAAACGGGGAATCAGGGAATGATCCAGGCTTGGCAACGGGTACTCAATCAGGGCGCATCGACGTTCGTCGCACGCCAGCCTATCGTCGACCGGGACGGCCGGACCGTCGCCTACGAACTGCTGTTCAGGAACGGCCACACGGCCACCGCCGATGTCGTCGACGGCTTCGGCAGCACCGCACATGTCGTCGAGCGTACCGTGGGTGCGTTGGGCCTCGATACGGTGCTCGCGGGCCTCGACGGATACCTGAATTGCACGTCGCATTTCCTGCACTCCGATGTGCCGCAGATCTTGACCGGTCCGCGATTCGTGCTCGAAGTCCTCGAATCGTGTGAACTCGACGAGTCGCTGAAAAAGCGCTGCAATGCATTGCGCGCAGCCGGCTTTCGCGTGGCGCTCGACGATGTCGCGAAGCTCACGCCCGACATCGTCGCGTTCCTGCCGGCAGTCGACATCGTCAAGCTCGAGTGGCCGGCATTCGACGCGCCGAGCGCGCGCGCGATGGTGGGCGATCTGAAACGCGCCGGCAAGATCGTGGTCGCCGAGAAGATCGATAGCCACGAGCAGTGGCATGCCGCAATCGGCAGCGGCTGCGACATGGTCCAGGGCTTTTACTTCAGCAGACCGCAGGTGATGGAGGCGCGCCGTCTGGTGCCCGACCTGGGGCAACTGGTGGATCTGCTCAACCTGCTGATCGAAGACGCTGGCGATCATCGCGTCATTCACGCGCTATCCGACATGCCCGTGCTGGTGGCGCAGGTTCTGCGCCTCGCCAACTGCTCCGGCAATGTGAATCCGAAGCGCACGGCCATCGCTTCGCTGCATCACGCACTCGCTGCGATCGGCACTACACGGCTATTCCAGTGGTGCAGCCTGCTGCTCTACAACCATCCCGATCCTGAGACGGTCTGTCGAGATCCGCTGATCGCGCTGGCGAGACAACGTGCTTCCTTCATGCTGGACGTCGCGCTCTTCGAGTCCCCGAACGAGACGGCCTTCGCACAGACCGCTTACCTGACCGGCATGCTGTCGCTGTTGCACGTCGTCTACGGCCGGCAACAGGATGAGTTCGCAGAAGAACTGCCGCTCGAGCCGGGTATGAAAGCGGCCCTTACCGGGCGGTCCGGCAAGCTCGGAGAACTGCTTGGCGCCGCCGAGATATTCGAGCGCGGACGGGATTCCACATCGGAGGGGCAAGGACAGAGATAGCCGATGGCACTTCCTTTGCCCGGCACGTCTGCGAAGGCCGAATGCGTCTCGCGGACCACTCGCCGGCCGAAGGAAGTCGCCAGGCGACCCGGAATACCGGGCGCAACTGCAGTGATTTCGATGGCGATCGGATGCGTCGATTTTGCGCTCGATCGCCGGTCGGCTTGATGAGACTAAGTCGTTATATGGAACGTCAAATGGAGAATGGCTTATGAAGTACTTAGTTAACCTGCGCATTGGAACTCGCCTCAGAGTGGGCTTTTGGCATCACGTTGCTGCTGCTGATGGTGACGGGCGGACTTGCCATGTTGCAGGCATCGCGAATTTATGGGGGCACCCGTGAGATCGCCGACAACTGGCTCGTCAGCGTTCAGACATTGGGTGAAATCAGGGCGCTCGCCAACGGTGTCCGGCGGGCTACGCTCCGGTCCGTGCTGGAAAGCGAGGCTTCGGCGAAGAACAGCCAGCGTAGTCAGCACGATGCCGCGCTGGCATCCATGAAAGCTGCGATGGCCAGCTATGAGAAGCTCGTTTCTTCGCCCGAGGAGCGACAGCTTTTCGACAGTATGGGTAAAGCATGGAGCGCATTCCTGGCCTCCGACGCTAAACTTCTGGCGCTGTCGGAATCGGGCGATGCCGGATTTGCTGCGGCCAGATCGCTTGCGACAGGGGAGTCTGCAATGCTGTTCGCGCAGGCATTGACCTCGTCGAGCAAGATGTGAAGCTGAACCGCGCGGGCGCGGGCGTCGCGACGGCCGAAGCGGCAACCAACTATCACTCGACGCTCCTGTTGACCGGTGTGTTGTGCGGCACGGCGCTACTGCTGTCGGTCGCTGTCGCATGGTTGATTACCCGTTCCATCGTCACACCGCTTGGTCGCGCAGTCGGCATCGCGGAGACGGTCGCGCGCGGCGATCTCACGTCCAATATCGAAGTATCCGGTCGCGACGAGACGAGCCAGCTTCTGCTGGCGCTGCGGAATATGAACGCGCGGCTGCAGGACGTGGTGGGGCGCGTGCGCTCGAGCAGCGAAAGCATCGCGTCGGGCTCCGCGCAGATCGCTGCCGGCAACACCGATCTCAGCCAGCGTACCGAGGAGCAGGCGGCCTCGCTCGAGGAAACCGCGGCCAGCATGGAGCAGTTGACGGCGACGGTCAAACAGAACACGGAGAACGCGCGGCAGGGGAACACGCTCGCCGGCAATGCTTCTGAGGTCGCGGTCCGAGGCGGGCAGGTGGTGGCGAAGGTCGTCGATACGATGCACGACATTTCCCACAGCTCGGCAAAGGTCGCTGAAATCATCGCCGTCATCGAGGGCATCGCCTTCCAGACGAACATCCTCGCACTGAACGCGGCCGTTGAGGCAGCCCGGGCCGGCGAGCAAGGTCGGGGCTTTGCCGTGGTGGCGAGCGAAGTGCGGGCGCTTGCGCAGCGAAGTGCTTCGGCGGCCAAGGAGATCAAGGAGCTGATCAGTCAGTCGGTGGCCAAAGTGGAGGCCGGCACGTCTCTCGTCGACAACGCCGGCGCCACGATGAACGAGGTCGTCGTCGCGGTAAAGCGTGTCACCGACCTCATGGGCGAAATTGCGTCGGCGTCGGTCGAGCAGCATACCGGCATCGAGCAGGTCAACCAGGCGGTCATGCAGATGGACGAGGTCACGCAACAGAACGCCGCGCTCGTGGAGGAGGCGTCCGCCGCGGCGCAGTCGATGGCATCGCAGTCGAACACGTTGCGCGAACTGGTTTCGATCTTCCGCCTGCCTGACGGGATGGCGGTTACGGCAAGCCAACCGGAGCGTGCGGCAGAGGTCCAGCCGCGCCCGAAGCCGGCTGTGCGAAAGACGGTTCAACGCAAAACCGAGGCCGCAGTCGTTGCCAATGAAAGCGCTGCGAGCTGGCAGTCGTTCTAGTCCGTGATGTGTTCTGGTTTCTGATGGACCGCCGGCGGGCGCATGCGCCCGCCAGCGTCGTTTCTTGTTGAACGGGGCGCTGTGACTCAGACCAGTAAAAATTGCCGACTTCAAAGTAGAAATTTCCGGCGTGACATTGTCATCGAGACGAGGAGTCACCCCGTGAAAACGGGCAAGTTCACCGAAGAGCAAATCCCCTGCGCGTATTACCGCCAAAGCAGTGGCCGACCATGGCCGCTTAGTTTCTGCTTCTGAATTCCACGTAAAGCGGGGATTATCACGCCAGCCTTCTCCGGGACAGCATTCATCGAATCCCGCTGGCTTCGTTCGCTGCGTGCATTTTCCGACAAATTTCGCCGAGATGGCGTTCCTCGCTTTGCGATTCAGTCCAATCATCTGTCCCGTTCCGAATTCGCGCGATATATACCCGTGCAGTCCGGCGCGAATTCGCGACGCATCGTTCGACCATTTGGGGCGCACTTAAGGTAATCTAACGACGCATGACTACACTCGCCGGTGAGGACAGAGCGGCTTCGCGCGTCACTGGCGGAGCTTCCCCGGCGTGGTGCAACGTGCTTCAGAACGCGCGTGCGGTATCTCTCCGGCAGGAAAGCCGTCGTTTCGCATCAGATTCCCAACCTACGATTGCGACACATGTCTTCTTCAAACTCGATTACGGTTCGAGGCGCGCTGAATTCGGCTGGCGCCGAAGTCGTTCGATCCATGCAATTGCCGTCGGGCATCATCCTGTCAGAATGGACAGGTCATAACACGCTGACCGAATATAAGAGTTCGTCCGAGAACGTGCTGAGCGTCTATTTGTCCGGTGGCGAGAATTGTGCGCAGGTCGATGGCCGGCACATCGTACGCCGAGGCTTTAAAAGCGCGGTCTGTCTGTTCCCGGTCGGCGAAGGCGAATCGCAGTGGCGGATTACCGAGCGCCTCAATTTCCTGCATATTTATTTCGATTTGCCCAATCTGGAGCCCAGTCTGATTCGGTCCTTGCGCCAGCCGGCGGAGGCTTACCGGTTCCGCGAGGTATTCCAGGAGGCGTCCCCCGTCATCAGCGCGGCCGCGACCAGCATCGCGCAGGCCGACTGGAACGACGACACGCTGTCGCTCGGCATCGATAGCCTGATGAGCTGGATTCTGCTGAATGCGATCAGCCGTTACGCGATGGCCGACCTGGAGCGCGTGGATGCGCGCGGCCGGCTGTCGGCGAAGCAGGCCGAGCAGATCCGCGAATATTGCAACGCCAATCTCGGTGAGGCCGTGCGGCTCGAGCATCTTGCCGATCTGGTCAATCTCAGCCGCTATCACTTCCTGCGCAAATTCAAGAACACGTTCGACCGGTCTCCGCACGCATTCTTGACCGAATTGCGGATGCATCGCGCGCACGACCTGCTGAAACATACCGATCACAAGATCATGAGCATCGCACTCGAGTGCGGCTACGCCCAGCACAGCCGGTTCTCCACCGCGTTCAAGCGGCATTACGGCTATTCTCCCGGCGCGGTGCGCGGAAAGTGACAACGCCGACGTCAAGCGACGGTTTTCGCATCGTTGATCAGGCCGGCCAGATCGGGTGACCTCAATTTTCGATGCGAGAGCGCGGGAACGCCAAGTTCGCTCGCGAGACTACGCACCTGCTGCTTGTGCGCGCCCTTCAGGTTGTCATGAAACGCGATCGCATCGACACCGCCCTTGATCGATCGGGCACACGCGAGCAGGTCCGCCAGTCGTTCGGGCGAATCGTAACCGTACGCGACCAGCCAGTGATTGGGCAGCACGTGCGATAGCGCGAGTCCTTGCGTGTCGCCGTAATCGCGCAGCAGTTGCGTGAAGCCGGGCTCGAAGTGGACGCCGCCGATACAGAGCAGCGAGATCGCCGGTCGAGCGATTCGCTCGCCTACCGTCAGCAACGCGCGTGCCAGCACGTCGACGGCATCGGGGCACGCCCAAGCGTCCGCGGTGCTGCCGATTTCCAGATCGATGACCGACGGCTCGACGGCGGAGACCAGGCAACCGGACTGCGCGCCGTAGAGCGGGCCGGACCAGTGCGTGGCTTCCATCCAGGTCGAATACGAATCCAGGCCCGCTTGCTGGCGCGCGTGCTCGACAGCCAGAAACAGGCTGCGTGTGACGGCCGGGTCCACCGGGCTGAACGTTCCGCTTTCCATGTCGCCGGTGGTCTGGATCGTGAAGATCCGGTCGGGCGCGTTTTTCCCTTCATGCCAGTTGACGATCACGATCGCGTCGGCGTCGGCGAAGACGCTGTTCGCCAGCGGGGCGTAGCGCCGATAGTCGTGGCTGAACACGTTGTCGAGTTGCAGGAGGCTGTAGCGCACCGCGCCGGATTGCGTGTGCAGGATGGGGCGTCCGTCCACGACGCCATCGGCGTGCCAGTCGATGCCTGATGCCAGAAGTCGCGCGAGCACGCGCGACGACACCGGGTCCTTGTCGAGATCGGTACAGAATGCCAGGACGATGTGATTCACGGTCGAGCGTTTCCTTGAGGGGCGAGCGAGTTCAGAACAGCAGGAACACGATCGAAGAGGCGGACAGCAGCGCCATGATGCGCTGGAGCGTCTTGCCGTGCAGCATGCGGTGCATCATGAGACCGCATACCGCCCAGATCGAGTTGCACGGGAAGAAAACGATCCCGAGCGTGAGCGACAGGAGCGTCGCGTCGACGTAGGCGTTCCCCGTCAACGGCAGGAACGTCGACGCCGCGCTGGCGCCGAGCAGCCAGATTTTCGGATTGACGATCTGGAGCAGGGCTGCCTCGCCGAACGTGATGGGACGCTCGATCGAGCGGCGTTCGGCGTGTTCGGACTGAGCCGTGTAGAGCTTGTAGGCGAGGTACAGGATGTACGCGGAGCCGACCACCTTGAGTGCGTGTTGCAGCAACGGGTGACGGCTCATCACGCTGAACAGCCCGAGCGCGACGACCATGAACAGGACGACCACGCCGACCGAGATGCCGGTCAGCGATGGCAGCGTACGCCGATAGCCGAATTGCGCGCAGTTGGCGGTCGTCATCAAGTTGTTCGGCCCCGGCGAAATGATCAGCGGGGTCGAGAACAGGATGATCTGCAGCAACTTGCCGACAAGTGCATCGTCAACGTTCATCTAACTGGTCTCCTTGCCGCGATTCGGGCCTGCCGCCAGCCGGCGGCGAATGGCGCCGAGGTGATGCACGAGTTCGACGAGCGGGCCGCGGTCGCGCATGCGATAGGTGGAGCCGACGTTCGGCTGCGGCTCGCTGCTCCATGCGGCGATGTCGGGTTCGCGCTTCAGGCGCGCCACGAGGCTGTCGATTGCGGCTCGTTCGGCGCGCGAATAGAGCGTTTCCGAATTGTCGTCCGCGCAGAACCGAACCGAATGGCGGCTGATGATGGCGCCGGTATCGAGGCCCGCCGACACGCGGTGGATCGTCGTGCTCAGCTTGTCGAGTTCGCCGTGGTGCAGCGCAAAGAAGAAGCAGTGATTGCCTCGGTAGTACGGCAGGTGGCCACCATGGATGTTGATGATGCGGTCGGCCGGGACGAGCGACAGCAAGGCCTCGCCGATCTTCTTGGTGCCCATCACGATATAGACGTCGGAAAGGTCGTCGCGCAGCGCATCGAGCACGGTCGTATCGTTGATCCATGACGTTTCCAGATACCGCACGCCCGCATGACGTCGAAGCGCGTCCCATGTGCGCGGTTCCCGCTCGCGAACGAAGTAGCGCCGCCGGTACGCGTCATAGCCGAACAGCCTGCGTCGCCATTCGTGATAGCGCGTCCACAGATACGCGCGATAGTGGCCGTTGCGCAGCAGGCGCGATGCCTGTTCTCGCCCGGGCTCGACGATGACGCGAACGCGTCCGAACGCGTCGAGGATTTCCGCGGCGAGATACAGATGATGCGGGCCGTCCGAACAAAGCAGTGTGATGTCCGTCATGCTTGCACACTCATGAAGCACCGATCGAGCGCCTGCCTTACCGCTGTCTCGCGCGATTCGCACGATCGCTGGCGTCGGCGCTGCTCCAGCAGGCGGGCGGCGAGTATCGTCAGCGCGGCGTGCGTGTTGCGCGTCGACGGTCCGCCGCCGCCGTCGAGCCGGTCGAACACGTGCGCCCCTTCGAATTCGTCATGGAGACGCCCGAGCAACGCGGCCGCGGCGGAGCCGAGCGGATCCGCTGTGGCATCCGGCGCGGCATCCGGCGGGCTCGACAGTGCACGACCGACCGCCGCGTGGGCGTCCCTGAACGAGGCCATGCGTTGCTGCACCAGCGATTCCGCAACGAGCGTTGCGCCTGCGTTGCCCATGTCGATCGCGCGGCGCGCGGCGCCGGCGTCGAAGCGGATGCCGTCGATCGAATAGACGAGCACGCTCAGCATGTCGATGACGAGTCCGCTCATCTCGCTGACGGTTTCCACCGCAGTGCGACTTGCCTGATAGGAGTTGCCGGTCGGCAGATGCGATAGCGAAGAGAGCGCCGTGGCGCAATGTCCGGCGATGCGATCGTGGCCGAGGCGCAGCCATTCGAGCAGATACGGATTGCGTTTTTGCGGCATGTTGGACGAGCCGCCGTACATGCCGTCGGGCAGCGTGACGATCGCGATTTCGCGCATCGACCAGAGCTGAAGATCCGTCGCGATACGGTTCAGATTGCTGCTCAACTCGGTCAGCAGGCAGGCGCAGCGCAGCGCCGGATTCTTGTCGGTGATCGCGCTCAGCGAGTTGAGCGGCCCCGTCGAGAAGCCGAGCAAAACCGCCGTGCGCCGCGGGTCGGTGACGAACGTGGTGCCCGCACCGGCGCACGCGCCGAGCGCAGAAGAGCCAAGACCGTCGCGCAGCGACGCCAACGCATCGAGCGTGCCGAGCAATATCTCGCACTGCGCGACGAGATAGTGGCCCGCCGACCCCGGCATCGCGGTCTGGTATTGACTGTAGATCGGCAGCAGGACCTCGGCCGAATCCGCGGCGCGTCGTGCGAGCGTCTCGCCGAGATCGACGACGCGCCGCGTGACATGCGACAGCGCCTGACGCACGGTCAGCAGGAGGTGCGTGGCATTGATGTCATTGCGTGAGCGCGCGGCCTGAATCATGCCGCCCGTGTCTCGTCCGCAGCGGTCGATCACGTACTGCTCGTAGTCGAAGTAGTCTCCGCGACCGGAAACATGTTCGCTCAACAATGCCGGATTCGCCTCCAGCGTCGTTACCGCTTCTCGCAGCGAGCGAAACTGTTCCGCGCTGAGAATCCCTTGTTCCCGCAGCATGATCAGATGGGCCTTCTCGATCGCGAGCAGATTGACCGTGAGCTTGCCGAAGCATGGGGGAGAGGATTCGTAGACGATGTCGTGAATCGCGTCGCGGTCGGGAGTCGTCCGCTCCGGATCGTCGTACAGCACGCGCGAACGCTTCCGCAGCGACAGCGCTTTCCGGAGCACCGAGGACGCGCTGCGGCCGACCGAAATCACGTAGCCGGCGCGATCCGAAAAGTCGAACTTGCCGGCGTTGACGCCTTCGTCGCGAAACAGCCCGGCATCCGCGCAGTCGTCCGGAAAATCGATACCGACGTAGCGGCGCCCGACTTCCGGCACGACGAACGCAACGGCGCTGTACAGCGCGGGTGTCGGTACGACGAACTGGCTGCGACGCGACAGATGGCTGCGCACGTACAGGTCGGCGATCGACCACCCATACGCACGTTCCATCAAACGGGGAATCATGCCGCCGGCCAGGCGCGCATTGATCTCGATGATGGTGATCGTGTCGCCGTGGACCTTCAGTTCCGTGTGCGCGGGACCGAACGCGTAACCGACCGCATCGAGCGCCCGCCGCACGGTATCGACGATGCGGGCCTGGGTCATCGCATCGAGGTCGGCAGGCAGGACGTGCGCCAGCTCCAGGAAATGGGGCGGTTTGGTCAGGAACTTGCGTGTGACTGCGAGCACATGGTGTCCGTCGGCGTCGCTGAACGATTCGACGGAGAACTCCGCGCCCGGAATGAAGCGCTGGCAAATGAACGCGCCGCCCGATGTGTCCGGAAAGTCCTGCTCGCGTTCGACAAGGCGCACGCCGATGCTTCCGGTGCCCTGCCTGGGCTTCACGATGACCGGATAGGTCAGCTTGCGCGCGGCATCCGCCGATTCGATCGCCGTCGTGTACGGGTACGGGACGCCATGGTCGCGCAGCGTATCCTGAAGCCGCAACTTGTCCCGGCATAATGCGACGGCCTCCGCGGGCGTGCCAGGCAGGCCCAGGCGCTGCGACAGTCGTGCGGCGTTCTCGATGAACGCGTCGCTCGTCGACGCGATATAACGCACGTCCGGAATCTCGCCGACGACGCGCTCGAGCGCGTCGATAGACTGCGTGTCGCAATCGATCACGCGAACGGCAGGCGACAGTCTCGCGAGAAAGGGATAGCGCGCGCGGTCGCGCACGAGAAAGCAGGTTTCGTCATGGTTCAGCGACGCGTCGAGCAGGCTTTGCCCGAACCCGGTGGTGTTCGATTCGATGTAGACGATCGCCATGATTCATTGAAACCGGTGAATGTCAGAGCGATCCCATTTCATCCACGCCCATTCCGTATTCGCGTCGTACGCGGTGGGGTGCCCGATCTCCACGGGTCGCAGCTGATCGTAGGCCGGGCTGTCGTCGTTGCTGGCGAAGGTCGTGTCGACATAGCGGGAGCCATCGTCCGGGCTCAGGAATACGATGGGTGCATCCGGATATCGGTTGCGCACGAAGCGGACGACGGCAAACGCGGCGCCGGTGGTCGGCCCGCGAAAATGGCCGGTGGCCTTGTAGAGTTTGCGCGTGAAGTGATCGGCGAGTTCGGAGCTGACCCAATGCACGTCGTCGAACAGCATGTGCTTCAGGTTGCCGGGCATGATGGTATTGCCGAGCCCGCGCAACTTGCGCGGGCCGTCGATCTGGCCGAACAGGACGCTGTTGAATGTGTCTACGCCGACGAGCGTGCAATCCGCACCGCCGGCGCGCAGCGCGGCCGCGATCCCGCAGCTCGATCCGCCGGAACCGACCGGTGCGACGAGAATCAGGCGAGGGCCGACGATTTCGAGCAGTTCGCGCGCGATGTTTGCATAAGCGAGCCCGTTGTTCTCGTTGTCGTACTGGCGGCACCAGAAGGCACCTTGCTCGGCGACGAGGATCTCTTGCAGCCGGTCCAGTCGTGCCTTCTGGTATCCCTGGCTGCCCTTCTTGTCCGTGACGATTTCAACCCGGCCGCCCAGCATTTCGAGCTGGCGTTTGAACGCCGGATCGATCGCGGGATCGCCGATCGCCACGAACGGATGGTTCAGGCGGTTGCATACGATGGCCATCCCGAGCGCAAAGTTGCCGCTCGACGTTTCCACCACGGTCTTGCCCGGCTGCAGGTCGCCGCGATCGCGCGCCTTGCTGATGATGTAATGGGCCGGCACGATCTTCATCGCTTTGAACGACACCATGTGCAAGGCTTGCCCGATCGGAAACAGCACGGCGTCCCGCATCGCATCCAGCGACGATTCGTATTGAAGCATGTACGATTCCTATACCGTTGTGTATTGAATGGATTCGATTCGACGGACCTGCAGGCGCGCTTGGGCATAGGCGGCCGCGGTCGCCGTTTCGGGAGCGTTCGCGTCGTAGAGCAGCCCGACGCACGTGCCGGAATGGGTCGCGACGAGGCCGAGCGCGTCGGTCTCGGCGCGCAGCTTGCGCAGGACGTCGATGTGCGGATGAGGATTGAATGCCTGCGACAACTGGCAGCTGCGCGTCGCGATCTCGCCGAGCTCGCGCAGGTCCTGGGCGCGAACCGCCGCTTTCATCCGCATCAGCATGCCGCGATATTCGTCGCGCACTTCCGCGGACGGATCGCGTTTCTTCCGGTTGAACTCGATCGTGTCGCATTCGCCGCCGCGATCGGCGCTGACGATCACGAGCGCGGGGGTCTTGCCGAGTCGCTCGTCGAGCTTTACCTCGCGGTGATAGAACGACACGACGCCGTCGTACATCACGCCGTCCGTCGGTTCGATGGCGCGCAGGATCGACTCGATGGTCTCGGGCGCCGGTGTTCGGCCGTACGCGTATGCGGCCGCACGGATCGCCGCGACCATGTCGGCGGACGAACTCGCCAGCCCCTTGCCGACCGCGAACATCGACTTGAAATGCAGCATGCCGCCCGGTGGCAGCCCGTGCAGGCGCAGATAGTCCTGAACCGCGCGAC
Source organism: Burkholderia sp. MBR-1 (assembly GCF_013822785.1). NCBI lineage: Bacteria > Pseudomonadati > Pseudomonadota > Betaproteobacteria > Burkholderiales > Burkholderiaceae > Burkholderia > Burkholderia sp. MBR-1. The sequence goes on along the minus strand of NZ_CP053610.1, from coordinate 1,094,960 downwards.
ATGCCTTGGTCTTGAATCCGACATCCACGGCAACGCGATCGGCGCCGGTGATCTCGAACTCGACGACGCTCTTCAGGTTGACCGGCAACGTGACCAGGAAATGTCGATTGTCCGGCAACACGCCCTGCATCAGCTCGCCGAACGTTCCGTGACATTCGCCTCTGGGGAAAAGCGACAGGAACGCGTCGTTTCGTAGCGCATCGTCTTGCTCTGACAGAACGGCCATTTTCTCCTCTCGGAATGAAGGCAAATCGTGATGTCGAGCCCAGAGCATAGCGACGGCCGCTCGTCCGCTTCTTTATGAAAATTGCGCACTAGTATCGAAATGTTGCTCAGCCGCGCGTGGCGGCGCGAGCCGGATCGATTGAAAAACGCGTGCGGCCGGAGCGGATTCCGTCTCGCCAAAAGCGCCGACGAAGCGCTTCGGATCCTTGCTGGGTATGGGTTTGAGGCCGGGTGAGCCGTGCAGCGTCAGGGACGCTGAGATCGCGCGGCGATGCCGGTGGCGTGGCGAGCTCGAGCGAGTCGACCGCTCTTTACGTACGCGGCCGGTGCGGGATAGAGTGTTTCCACCACGGAAGACGGCGTGCCCACTCTCGTTGCAACGAGGCGGTGCGCACGGCATCCGTCATTGCCCGAGTTTCGTCGAAGTCGACATCGCACGATCGAACATGGATCGGACCGCCGTGTCGATGCGTAGTTATCCGATTCAATTCAATCGAAGCTTCGTTTGCGGCGTCGACGCGTCGACGGGTTTTGACTTTCGAGTCAGGACGCGTCGGTTCGCGGGCACGCGGAAATCACTCAACCATTCTGGAAACGTGAAATGGAAACGGTATTCGCTGGCCGGTTTATGACATTCGACGGACAAGGCGTCGACAGGCGCATGACGCTGCGCGAGGCCGCCGAGTGCGTGCGGGATCGGGAAGTTGCCGTGGCATTGCTGGATGTGGTCGGCCCCGACGAAATCGATGCATGGTGGAACGATCGCGGCTTCCCCGATTTGCGCAACCACCAGTACCACCGCGCGCTGAACGCAACCGGGATAACGCTCGGTCAGCTTCAGCGCTCCCATCCCGAATCGTTGGTGAGCAATATCGCCGAGTACTTCGGCCATGCCGGCGTCGCGAATATCCCGATGCGCGACACGCGCTTCATTCAGTTGTTCATGAAGGAGCTGGGCGCGGAAACGCTCCAGTTCGGCAACTGGAGTCAATTCATGCTGGCGACGAAGCGCGAATATCCGCCTTTCGAAGGCGATCCGTTCAGCTTCGCGCCGCACTGCGACTGCATCGACTTCGGGCGCGACGTCGAACGGTGGCCGTTCCGGCTCAATCTCGAGCAGCTGGGCGCCTTCATCACGATACAGAAGGCCGAGAACGAAGCGGGCTTCGTTCTGTGGAACATCCGCCCGGAATCGCGTCGCCAGCTCGACCAGTGGGCCGAAGAGTATGCGCAGCACAAGACGCTGGGCGTGCTCGACGGGGTCGATGCGCTGACGGTGCGGCCACGCAGCGGTCAGCTGTGTGTCTTCAATAGCCGCAATCTGCATGCGGTCGAGCGCTGCTCGTCGCTGCGCCGAACGATCGGCACGTTCCTCGTGTATCACGAGGCGGGCTGGAAACTACTGCACTAGTCCGGTCGACGTCCATCACGCCCGCTCGTCCATCGCAAGATGCATCCAGTCTCGACGAAAACCCTGTCTATGTACGAATCGTTCATTACCGCGTCCGATGGAAAGCAGCTGCGCGTACTGCATGGCGACTGGCTTGAAACGAGGCCGTTCCTGACGTTGATACTTCCGTTCGGGCTTCGCGTCGATGCCGCGCGCACGCTGTTCGCGCTGTTGGCGAGCGAATTCAATGTGCTCACCTGGCAAGGGCGCTCGTTGTGCGATCGGCCCCTCGCGCCGCACGAGAGCGGAATGACGCCGGAGGCGCATGTTCGGGACATGTGCTCGGTGCTGGACGCATTTGACGTGCGCAAGACGGACGTCGTCGGGTTTTGCTCGGGCGCCGGCATCGCGCTCGTCGCCGCAACCATCGAGGGACATCGCATCGATCGTCTCGCGCTGGTTTGCGGAGAGTACATGCTGAGCCCCACGGTCTGCCCGCAATCGAATTTTCAACGGGAAGTCGACAGCCTGTTGCCGCTGGCGGCGCAAAGCCTGAATCATGCGGCCGCCTTGTGCGAGAAGCTCACGGCGAGCCGCGTGCGCGCGCCGGCCAGGACCGAATTCGACGAGGAGGTTCTCGTGCCGTTCTCGTCGGCTGCACGTCTGCATCGCCACGGGTTGAATTACCTGACGTATCGCGGCACCGATTTCATGGCGTTGGCCGGCGGCGTACCGCACCCGACGCGGCTGATCTCGACCGACCGCGACGAACAGGTGAGTGCCGCCAGCTCGCGGGTCATTGCGGCGCTGTTGCGCAATGCCGAGCAACACGTCGTGGTGCCGGGCGATCACTACGAGATCCTGCGGGGCAGGAACGCGGTCAACGATTCGATCGTCGAGTTCCTTGGCGGTAGAGGAGCGGCATGACGACGTGCGCCTTGGTTCGCTACGGACGATTCGTCGGTCCCGAAGCGAGTGTCTGTTTGATGTCGAGCCGGCAGGACTGGAGATGAGCATACTCGAGCGATTCGGACAGATGGTCCGGCGTCATGCCGAGCACACCGCGCTTGCCGCGGAAAGTGCGCGGTACACCTACGCGCAACTTGACGCGCTGTCCGATCGGTTGGCGGCGCGCCTCGCCCGATCCGGCGTTACCGCGGGTTCGCCGGTCGTGCTGCTGTTGCCGCGTTCGCCCGGCGCAGTGATTGCGATGATTGCCGTGCTGAAGGCCGGCGCCTACTACGTTCCGGTCGATCCGGCCGGCCCGGCCTCGGTGCTGAACGAGCAGCTGCGCGAACTCGGTGCGCGCGTCGCACTGACGTTGCCCGAGTCCGTCGCGCAGGTGAGATCCGATCTGGATCTCGCCGGCATCGCGCTTGTCGAGATCGGGCGCGATGGGGTCTTGCCGGACCGGCGCGACGGCGCGCAGACGAGCGCACCCGTGCAGGCGCCGACGCCGATCTCGCCGGCCTACGCGATGTTTACCTCCGGCAGCACGGGCAAGCCGAAGGGCGTACTGGTGCCGCATCAGGCGGTCCACCGTCTGGTCGTCGAGACGAACTACATCGCGCTGAGTCCGCACGATCGTGTGCTGCAGATGGCGCCGATCACGTTCGACGCATCGACGTTCGAAATATGGGGAGCGCTGCTCAACGGCGCGACGCTGGTGGTCGAGGAATCGCCGGTGCTCGATCTGAACGCGCTGGGCCGTCTGTTGCGCGACGAGCGCGTGACGGTCATGTGGTTGACGGCTGCGCTGTTCCATCTGGTGGTGCGCAATCGGCTGCCGCTGCTATCGGAACTTCGCGTGCTCCTCGCGGGCGGCGACGTGGTCCAGGCCGACGCGGTCGCACGCGTGCTCGCCGCATTTCCCTCGCTGACCGTGATCAACGGATACGGACCGACGGAAAACACGACATTTACCTGCTGCCATGTGATGACGGCCGCTGCACCGCCGGTCGCGACGGTGCCCATCGGCAGGCCGGTCACCGGTACCACGGTATGCGTGCTCGACGCGAGCGGGCAGCCGGTACGCCCGGGCGAGGTGGGCGAGCTCTATGCGGGCGGTATCGGCCTCGCGCTCGGTTATCTGAACGATCCGGAGAGAACGAGGGCCGTGTTCGTCGACGATCCGCACGGCCGGGATCACAAGCTTTACCGGACGGGCGATCTCGTGCGGGAAGGCCACGGCGGCGCCTACGAATTCATCGGTCGCGTCGACAGGCAAGTGAAGATACGCGGCTATCGCGTATCGGTCGAACAGGTGCAGCAGGTGCTCGCGACGGCCGACGACGTCGAGGACGCGATTGTCGACGTCGGACGCGACGAGCTGGGGGAAAAGCGTCTCGTCGCGTTCGTGCAGTCGTCGCGGGATCCCGCCGAGGTCAGGGCGGCCGTCCGGCGCCACCTCGGGCGACATCTGGCGAGCTACATGATTCCCGACGTAATCGAAGTGCAAGTGGCGCTGCCGTTGACCGTCAATGGCAAGGTCAACCGGCGGAGCCTGATGAGTTCGCAGGAGAACCGCAATACCGGAGATGAACATGAGCGAATCGCTGCAATTCAAGGAACCCATTCGGAAACGACTGGCCGAGTTGTTGAAGGATCGTGAGATCGGCGACGACGACGACTTTTTCGACCTGGGCGCCAGTTCGCTGTCGATCGTCGAGCTGCAAGTCAAGATCGAGGAGGATCTGGGCGTGACCGTACCCACGGCCAAGCTGATGCTGGCGCCGACGCTGGCCGGCTGGACCGGGCTTTATCGAGCGGCAGCCGTTGCCGCAACCGCCGTAGAGAAATAGCGCAAAGCGACTCAACCGAGAGGATCGACATGACGCAGTTTTCACTGACTCCAGACGAACTTGCCCGATTCCGTGCACAGGGCTTTTTCGGGCCGTTTCGCGTGTACTCGCCCGACGAGGCGCGCGAGCGCTACAGGGCGATTCGCGCCGAGCTGTTCGACAGGGAACACGCCATCTACGATCTGCCGGCGACGAGCCCGATCGCCAATTACGATCGTCACCTCGACGTGAACCTGCTCAGCGAGCACATCGGCCGGCGCGAGATCGTCGATCGCGTCGCGAGCATGCTCGGGCCGGACCTGTTGTGCTGGCGATCGGAGATGTTTCCGAAGTACCCGGGCGACGAGGGGACGGACTGGCATCAGGCCGATACGTTCGCGCATGCATCGGGCGCGCCGCAGATAGTCTGGCCTGGCGAAAGCCGTTTCGGCGGGGCGATTACCGCCTGGACCGCGTTCACCGATGCGACCGAGGAGAACGGCTGTCTGCGCTTCATTCCCGGCACGCACGAGGAAATGTTCTACGACGAGTCGAAGAAGATGGCCTACGACGCTTCGAAGATCAATACCCAGGAGAAGGACGGGATCAAGCGCGGGTTTTTCGGTTACGACTACCGCTCCCTTCAGAAGGATCCGTCGTGGAAGCCGGATGAGTCGCAGGCGGTGTCGATCACGATGCAGGCCGGCGAGTGCGTGATCTTCTGGTCCACGCTGATGCATTCGTCGTTTCCGAATTCGACGGCCGACGTGACGCGGCTCGGCTACGCGAGCCGCTACGTTCCGACCGGCGTGAAGGTGTATCCGGATACGAACGTCGTCGAGGAGTACGGCAGCGCCATTTCGCTCGACAAGTATGGCGTCGTGCTGGTCTCGGGTGAGGACCATTACGGTCACAACCGGCGCGCGCTCAGCAATGCGCGAGGGCGGGCGTTTGCTTTCGACGACCGCGGCTGACGGCCGACGGCTCGATACCAGCGATATCCGGATCGTCGCCGCGCGCGCGGCGACGGCGGTGGCGATCCGATTCACGTGATGGAGTGAACATGCAGACAACCAGGGCACTCGTGAAGCGCCTGTTTTCCGAAGCGCTCGGCGTCGAGCACGTCGCGGCCGATGCGGACTTCTTCGTGCTCGGCGGCGGGTCGCTGGCCGCGGCGGTGCTGGTCACGAAGGTCGAGCAGGCGTGCGGTATCGAAGTGTCGTTGCTGGACTTCATGAATCATTCGACGGTCGACGGTTTCGCCGCGGTCGTCGAACAACGGCTGAGCAACGTCGCATGAGTCACGCAGCCTGCTTGTCGAACCCGATGGACGTAACGCGCGGCGCGATCGACGCGAACGGCATCGAGATTCATTATTTGAGGCAAGGCAGCGGCCCGCTGGTCATCTGCTCGCACGGCTTTCCGGACCATGCGCGCTCGTTCCTGCCTTTGCTCGCCGAGCTGGCGCACGCGGGTTTCACGGCCGTCGCACCGTACCTGCGCGGCTACGCGCCGTCCGGCACCGCCCCGGCGGATCAGTACCACACCTGCTACATGGCGCATGACCTGCGCGCGTTGATCGACGCGCTGGGTGTCGAACAGGCGATCCTGGTCGGGCACGACTGGGGCGCACAGGCGTCCATTGCGGCGGCCATTCTGTTTCCGGAGCGCGTCACGAAGCTGGTGGCGCTCGGATGGAGCCGTCCCGACGCGGCGCAGCGGCTGCACTACGACTACCTGAAAGGCATCTGGCACACGTTCTTCTTTCAGTCGCCGTCGGCCGAGCAGGTGCTGGCCCACGACGATTTCGCGTTCATCGAGGCGTGGTGGCGCGATGCTTCGCGCAACTGGGACGTGCCGCGGGACATCGTCGAAGCGGTCAAGACCACGTTTCGCCAGCCAGGCGTGCTCGACGCGGCGCTCGCGCAATACCGCTGTCGCCATGTCGCGCTGCGCGACCCGGAGCGTCGTGAACAGCAGGCCCGCATCGCCGCCGGGCCGGTCACCGTGCCGACGCTCCTGATGCACGGCACTCACGATCGCGAAGGGCGTCTCGAAGCATTTTCCGGTGACGGCGTGCCGGAATATTTTTCAGCGACGCTCACGCGCGAGATCGTCGACGGGGCCGGGCATTTCCTTCACCTTGAAAAGCCGGCCGACGTGAACCGATCGATCATCGACTTCATTGTGGCGCGATCATGAACAGGATTCATTTGCCGGACATCCGCGTCGACGATTTCGCCGAGCAAGACATCGGCCCTTGTCTCGACTACTGGTATCGGTCGCCGCCGGCGCTGATGGAGTCGATGAACGTCGACGTCGACAAGCTGCCGAGCGAGCAACGCATGCGCGAGTTGCTGACGATTCTGGTACGGCGGGCATGCGGCGGTGTCGCGCCTGCGCCGATATTGACGATCCGTCACATGGGTGAGGCGATCGGCGTCCACGAGCTGACGCACCTCGACCCGGGGCGCAGTGCCGTGATGCACGCCCATATCTGGCAGGCCCGATACCGCGGCGCCGGCATCGGACCGGTGTCGTATCTGGCAGCCATGCGCATCTTCTTCGATCGATTCGATCTGGAGAGCATCCGCTTCGAGACGCCTGCCGAAAACGTTTCGGCGCAGCGCGTCAAAAGCAAGCTCGGGATCGAGCCGCACGGCGAGGGCGTCATCGACATGCCGATGCTGCGCAATCCCGTTAAAACGGTCAGCTATCGCGTGCTGCGCGCAGAACTCGACGCCATCGAGAAATTCGTCAGATCGACCGCACGCTGATCTCGATTCGCCGGCAGCGCGTGCTGTCTTCGTAACGCCGTTGAAATGTCCGTCAGGGGGACCTCATGTCGTTTGCTCTTGCATCAGGAATCGAACAATTCAAGCCGCTGGCCGTCGCCGCGTATATTCTCGCGCTCTCGATTACGCCTGGCCCGAACAACGTGATGCTTGCCGCGTCCGGCGCGAACTTCGGATTCGTGCGCACGTTACCGCATTTGCTGGGCATTACGGTGGGCGCAACCGTTCTGGTCGCGCTGAGTGCGACCGGGCTCGGGGTCGTGTTCACCGAATATCCGGCGGCAAGACTGGCGTTGTTCGTGGTTGGCGCGCTCTATCTGGCATACCTCGCGTTCAAGATCGCGAACGCCGGGCGGCCCGCGGCCAAGGACGCGCAAACGAAGCCCTTTTCGTTCGTTCAGGCCGCGACGTTCCAGTTCGTCAATCCGAAAACCTGGCTGATGGCCGCGAACCTGATCATTCTGTTCTCGGTCGACGGTCAGGGCTTCATTTCATCGGTAATCGGAATCTGCATATTGATGGTGGCGATCAATTTTCCGGCCGTGTCGGTGTGGGCCGCGCTCGGCGTCGGGATGCAGAAGCTGCTGCATACCGATCGTGCGCGCGTGATCTATAACCGCACGATGGCGCTGCTGCTGCTCGCATGCGTGCCGTTGCTGTTCTGGAAATAGGCGCGCGCGGATATGCCCGTCATGCCCGAAACCACGCGGCTTCCCCGCGGTATCGTGTCCTTTCCCACCGACGGGCACGCGGACGCCCGGATTTTCTGTCTGCCCTACGCGGGCGGCAGTGCCTCGATCTTCGCCGGCTGGCGACACGCGCTGCCCGCGAGCCTCGAAGTCTGTGCGATCGAATTGCCCGGGCGCGGCAGCCGATTTGCCGAACCGGCGCTGACGCATATGGATGCCGTGGTCGACGAGCTGGTTCGCATGGTCGGCGACTGTCCGCCTGCGCCGTTCGCGTTGTTCGGCCACAGCATGGGGGCCGTCGTGGCGGCTGAGCTGGCACGTCGGCTGGTCGAGCTCGGGCGGCCTCCGATCGCCCTCGTCGCGTCGGCATGTGCCGCGCCGCACCTGCCGATTCGGCGTGAGCACGTGCTGCATTTGCTGCCGCGCGACGCGCTGATCGAAGCGTTGATCCATCTCGACGGGCTGCCGCCCATTGCGCGCGAGCGCAGGGATTTCCTCGATACCTTCATGCCGACGATTCGCGCCGACCTGCAGTGCCGGGAAACCTGGCGCAGCACGCCGCACGATCTGCGCATACCGGTCCACGTGCTGACCGGCGCGGACGACGGGCTGGTATCGGAAGCGGATGCGCTGGCGTGGCACGCCTTCACGTCGACGGAGTTTTCGATACGTCGTTTCGACGGCGGACATTTTTTTATCCATTCGGCAATGCAAGCCGTACTGGATCACCTGGCTGCGATCGTCCAGCATTCGCTGGCGCTTCGTCACGGCGAATCCGTTGCGCCGGCACGCCATGCGTGTGCGCCCGATCACGACAGAGGGATGAAGTGACGCATCTAGAAAATTGGCAGATCCGCAAGGCCGCGATTTCCGCATCGGGCGGCATCGTCGTGAGCCAGCACTACAAGGCATCGAGCATCGGCGCGGCGGTGCTGGAGGACGGCGGCAACGCGGTCGATGCCGCGATAGCCGCGAGTTTCGCGATCGGCGTGCTCGAACCGTGGCAAAGCGGGTTGGGCGGCGTCGGGCATATGGTCGTTGCGCCGGCCGGCCGAACTGCATTCAGCATCGACTTCGCAGCGAGAGCGCCGTTGGCGCTCGAAGCCGACGACTATCGCCTGACCGGAGAACCGGCGCGGGGCATGTTCGGGTGGCCCGCGGTCGTCGACGACCGCAATCTGGAAGGTCCGTTCTCGATCGGCGTTCCGGGGCAGGTCGCCGGCATGACGCTGGCACATCGCGAATGCGGCTCGTTGCCGTGGCGGCGGCTGGTGGAGCCGGCGGTTCGTTGCGCGCGGGAAGGACTCGAAATCGATTGGTACTTGACCTTGAAGATCGCGTCCGTTGCCGCGGGGCTCGCACGTTATCCGGGAAGCAGTGCATGCTATCTGCGGGACGGACACGCGCCTGCGTCGGACTGGGCGGGCGCGGCATCGCCGATCGTGCTGGAGGATCAGGCGGCCACGCTGGAGGCGATTGCCGAGCGCGGCGGCGACGATTTCTATCGTGGTGCGCTCGCTCACCGAATCGCCGCCGATTTCGCAACCGTGGGGTCGCGTCTGAGCTTCGACGATCTCGCCGCGTATCGGGCCGAAATCACGCCGATCGAAGCGCTGCGCTACCGCGATGCATCCATCCTGACCTCATCGGCGCTCACGGCAGGACCGGCGCTGACGCGCGCGCTGTCCCTGTTCGCGCGGCAAGCGGACGCCGACGGGACGGCACGTCCGGACGCGCGATTCTTCTCGCGCATCGCCGACGCGTTGACGCAGACCTATGCCGAGCGGATCGGCGGCGCGGCGCCGGGCGACGATGCGCGACGCGGGACGTGCACGACGCATATCAGTGTCGTCGATCGACACGGCAACGCGGTCGCGCTGACCCAGACGCTGTTGTCGATGTTCGGCTCCAGAGTGACGTTGCCGCATACGGGGATCGTCATGAATAATGCCGTCATGTGGTTCGATCCGCGACCGGGGAAGGCCAACTCGATCATGCCGGGCGCCGTGCCGCTGTCGAACATGTGCCCGACGGTGGTCAAGCGCGCGACGGGGGACGTACTGGCGCTCGGTGCGTCGGGTGGCCGACGGATAATGCCGGCCGTCATGCAACTCGTCGCGTATCTGGTCGATTGCGGCATGTCGATCGAGGACGCGATTCACTTCCCGCGTGTCGATGCGAGCGGCGACCCGTGGGTCACGATCGACGATCGCTTCGACGCATCGGTTGCGCAGGCCATCGGAGCGGCTCACGAAGTCAGGCGGGCCGCCAATCTCGTCGCACCCAATCTGTTCGGTTGCCCCAACGTCGTCCTGCGCAATGGCCAAACCCGCCAGCTGACCGGGGGCGCCTTCGTCTCGTCCCCGTGGTCGGCGGCGGTGGCCGAGCGCGACGCACATTGAGGCGGCCGCGATTCAGTTCACGTCCGATCACACCATGCACGAAGACTTCAATTATCTGACCAGTATCCTGAACGCTCCCGTCTACGACGTGGCCGTCAAGACCCCGCTCGAATCCCTGTCGCGGCTGTCCGAACGCCTGGGCAGTCGCGTCTTGCTCAAGCGGGAAGACATGCAGCCGAGCTTCAGCTTCAAGGTCCGGGGCGCCTATACGCTGATGGCGCGGCTGTCCGCGGAGGCGCTCGCCCGCGGGGTGGTGACGGCCTCCGCCGGCAATCATGCGCAGGGCGTGGCGCTCGCGGCACACACGCTCGGGTGCCGCGCGCGCGTGTTCATGCCGCACACCACACCCGACATCAAGGTCCAGGCCGTCGCCCGCTATGGCGCCGAGGTCGTGCTGTACGGCGACAACTTCGACGATGCCTGCGATGCCGCGCTGGCCGATGCGCGCGAGCGCGACAGCACCTTCGTGCCGCCGTTCGATCATCCTCACGTGATTGCCGGCCAGGGGACCGTCGGGATGGAAATTCTCCAGCAGACGACCCAACTCGATGCGATTTTCGTGCCGATCGGCGGAGGAGGGCTGGCCGCCGGAATTTGCGCGTACGTCAAGCGCGTGAAGCCGCAGATCAGGATTTTCGGTGTGGAGCCGAGCGACGCCGACAGCATGTATCAGGCGCTCGAGGGCGGTGCGCCGGTGCGGCTGGCGCACGTCGGCCGCTTTTGCGACGGCGTGGCGGTGCGTCAGGTCGGCGCCTATAGCTTCGAGCTGTGCCGGCAGTATCTCGACGGCGTCGTGCGCGTCGACAACGACGAGGTTTGCGCAGTGATCAAGGACGTCTTCGTCGATACGCGCTCGATTCTCGAGCCGTCGGGCGCTCTGGCGCTCGCCGGCTTGAAGGCGTGGCAACGACGCGAGCAGAAGGGCGGGACGCTGGTCGCGATCGCATCCGGGGCCAACATGAATTTCGATCAGCTGCGCTATATCGCCGAGCGTTCGACGCTCGGCGAAAACCGTGAGGCGCGCTTCGCTGTTTCGATCGCCGAGCGTCCCGGGAGCTTTCGCGCGCTCATCGAGCAACTCGGCGATTGTGTGGTGACCGCGTTCGACTACCGCCGCGCAACGGGCGGCGACGCGCAGGTTTTCGTCGGCGTGCGGACGCCGGGAGCCGAGGGCGCGCGCAAGATCGTGCAGGATCTGGCGGCGGCCGGATACCGGGCCACCGATCTCGGCGGGAGTACGCTCTGGCGCACGCATGGTCATCAGCTCGTCGGCGCGGACGCGTTCCGCATCGACGACGAGAAGCTCTTTCAGGTGATGTTCCCCGAGCGCCGCGGCGCCTTGCTGGAGTTTCTGCGCAAGCTCGACGATGCGTGGGACATCAGCCTGTTTCACTATCGTAACGAAGGGTTCGACTACGGGCGCGTACTGATCGGCATTCGCTGCGGCGAGGCGGATTCGGCCCGCCTGTACGGGGCGCTGGAGGCGACGAATTTCGAGTTCAGCGAGCAAGCCGATGCGTCGCCGTATCTGGCTTCGCTGCAGGGCGAGCGACGCTGAAAGACCGGTCACTATCTCGGGCGAGGCTACGTTGAACTCCCATCAATTGATGACGATGTGCTTCTACACGATCCTGGTATTGATCGTTCCGGGGCCGACCAACACGCTGTTGTTTTCGTCGGGAATCAGCGTTGGCCTGGCGCGCACGCTGCCGCTCGTGCTTGCGGAAGCGGCCGGGTACGTCATCGCCATTTCCGTCTGGGGCGTTTCGCTGCTGGCGTTCGCGGCGCAGCATCCTCACGTGCTGAGCGTGATCAAGGTCGCCTGTTCGTCGTACCTGCTGCTGTTGGCCGCCAAGATGTGGACGCGAGGCAGGCTGGAGGAAGATCGACGTCCGAAGGCGGTGACGTGGCGGAATCTGCTCGTCGCCACCTTGCTGAATCCGAAAGCCTTTCTGCTCGCAAGTACGGCGTTTCCATGGCAGACGTTTCACGATTCGAGCAGCGCGGCCCAGGCATTCGGCGTGTTTCTGCTCGTTCTCATACCGGTTGGGACCGGATGGGCCAGCCTGGGGCGCGCAACGCGCATGCTGACATCCGGCTCGCACCATGTCACTGCCGTGCTTCGCTTTTCGTCGATGGTACTGGTGCTGTTTTCAGGGACCGTGCTGTATTCGCTCGTCAAATGAGTTGCTGACGTTGCAACGCGACGATGAACGGCGGGGCGGGGCCGGCTGTGATCGAACACGGCTGCTACCGGCGAGGCGGTGTCGAACGGCGCGGTCGTGGGCAACGTGAAGATCCTGACAGTTGCGCTGGGTGCCGGTCGAGCGGGCTTTCTGCCGACGTTCAACGGCAACTGCCGACGGTGTCGGCGCAGCGCCGAACGGCTTGCTCGTAGCCCCCGCGCGATGCTCGACTCGCCACATATCGTCCGAACAGATATTCATCGAAAAAATAACCATTTGGTACACGCGTCGGCACGCATTACAGTCTCGCCTCGTGCCGGCTGCGGCGCCGGTTGTTCCGACGTTTTTCCAGAAATTCGCCACATGAATCGTTCGATGCTCTCTCCGGTCCGCCGTGCCGCGGCCGCGTTGTTCGTGCTCGGCCTCGTGCCGGTTTCCCATGCAGCCCAGCCGACGCTGCGCGTCGGCATCGATGCCGAGTCGTATCCGCCGTTCTTTTCGAAGGACGCTGCCGGCAAGTGGAAAGGCTGGGAGATCGACCTGCTCGATGCCGCCTGCGGCAAACTGAACGTTCGGTGCGAGCTGACCGACATTGCGTGGGACGGTCTGATTCCCGCATTGCAGAACCGCAAGATCGACGTGATCTGGTCATCGATGACGATCACTGGCGAGCGGCAGAAGGCGATCGATTTCAGTCGTGCATATTACGAATCGCCGACGGTGTTCGTCGGCGCGAAAAGCGACCGGCGTCGCGTCGACTGCGCGGTACCCGCGACTTTCAAGGGGCGTGTGATCGGCGTCGAGGCCGGTACGAACTTCTCGGCGTTCCTCGATGCCCGCTTCAAGCAGGACGCGCAGATCAAGGCGTTCGACAAGTTCGACAACGCGCTCGCGGATCTGGTGTCCGGCCGCGTCGACTACGTGCAGGAAGGCAAGGGACTGTTTACGGCGTTCCTCGCGTCGCGCGACGGCAAGGACTTCGAGATCAAGGCCACATGCGCGGACAATCCGGTGCTGGGCCTCGGCATCGGCGCGGGCCTGCGTCGCGGCGATGCACTACGCGACAAGCTGTCGACCGCGATCGCGCAACTGCAGCAGGACGGCACGTGGGATGCGATCACCGCCCGCTATCCGAACCTGAAGGGCTCGATCGAGAAGGGCCGCTGACGCCGATGGCCGCTGACGATTCACTGCTTGCACTGCTCGCATTCGGCGACGGCGGTTATGGCCGCATGTTCGCCAGTGCATTCGCGTTGACGGCCGCCGTCGCGGCAGCGTCGTTCTGCACCGGCGCGCTGCTCGGCGTTGCCGGCGCGCTCGGCAAACTGTCGCGGCACGCATCGCTGGCATGGCTCGCGCGGCTCTACACGACGCTCGTGCGCGCGCTGCCCGAGCTGTTGTGCCTGCTGCTCGCATTCTATGTGGTGGCGCCGGCCGTCGAGCGTGCGCTCCGCGACAGCGGGATCGTGTCCGACGGCTTCGCATTCGATCCGTTCGTCGTCGCCGCTTTATCGCTTGGATTCATTCAGGGTGCGTATCTGACCGACATTTTCCGTGCGGCCCTCGTCAACGTCCCGGTCGGTCAGGTCGAGGCCGCGCACGCGTACGGGATGACGCCGTGGCAGACATTGACGCGCATCCGCCTTCCGGCTGCTGCGCGGATCGCATTGCCGGGCGTCGGCAACGTGTGGCTGAACGCGACCAAGGATGCGTCGTTCATCAGCGTGCTCGGCTCGTTCACGGATCTCCTGAGGGCGAGCCAGCTCGCGGCCGGCGCGACGCGGCACTACGTGTTCTTCTATTTGGTGACGGCCGCGCTGTTCCTGCTGCTCAGCATCGCGTCGACGGGCGTCTTCGCAGCGCTCGAGCGGCATGCGAATCGTGGGACGAGGCGCGCAACAGCATGATTTTCTCGCTGCCGTTCCTGTTCGATACGGTGATGCCTAAGCTGCTCACCGCAGTGCCGACGACGCTTGCGCTGACGCTCGTGTCCGGCTCGGTCAGCGTGCTGCTGGGCGTACCGCTCGCGCTTGCGGCCGATGCCCGCCATACGCCGCTGCGCTGGTCTGCACGCGGCTGGCTCATGCTGATTCGCGGTACGCCGCTGCTCGTCCAGCTCTACCTGTTGTATTACGGATTCGGCCAGATCGTACCGCGCGAATGGATGCGCGACAGCTGGGCATCGCCGCTGCTGCGCGACGCGTTCTGGTACGCGATCGTCGCGTTGAGCGTGAACGAGAGCGCGTATGTGGCGACGATCCTGCGCGGCGCGATTGCCGGCGTGCCGGCCGGCGAGATCGAAGCCGGTCACGCATACGGGATGACGCGCCTGCAGGTGCTGCGCCGGATCGTCGGCCCACGTGCTTGGCGACTCGCGCTACCGGCGCTCACCGGCGAGGCGATCCTGCTGCTGAAATCGACTGTCCTTGCATCGACCGTCACCGTGTTCGACGTGATGGGGACGGCCAATACGCTGCGCTTCGAGACGCTGCGCGTGTACGAGCCGCTGGGCGGCGCGGCGATCGTCTATGTCGTGCTGGTCGCGCTGTTCACTTTTCCCGCTGCTCGTCTCGAGAAGCGCGTCAATCGCCATCTGGCGCGCGCGCCAGAACCCGGGGTGCCGGTCCGGCACCGCCCGTCATCCGGCGCGTGGGCGGCGCCCAATTGATTCCTGTCTTGATAGCGAACTACACGATGTCCGATCCTCGCCCCTTGTTGTTCACCCTGTATGAGCAAGCCAGCGTCGGCTGCGGTGGCGCGCCGAGTCTGTGGACCCATCCGGCCGACGAACGGCTGCGCGCCAATACGCTCGCGTACTGGTCGGACCTCGCGCGTACGGCCGAGCAGGCGGATCTCGACATGCTGTTCTTCGCGGACGTGCTCGGCCTGTACGACGTTTATGGCGGATCGGCCGACGCGGCACTGCGATGGGCGGTCGAAGCGCCCGCGAACGATCCGATGATGCTCATTCCGGCGCTCGTCGCGCAGACTGAGCGGCTCGCGTTCGGCGTGACAGCGAGCACGACCTATGAGCACCCGTTCGCGCTCGCGCGCCGCTTCAGCACACTCGACCATCTCAGCAACGGCCGGATCGGCTGGAATATCGTGACGTCGTACCTGACCAGTGCGGCGCGCAACTTCGGGCTCGACCGGATGATCGGCCACGACGAACGCTACGCGCGCGCCGAGGAGTTTCTCGACGTCGTGTACAAGCTGTGGGAAGGGAGTTGGGCCGACGACGCGGTCGTCGCCGACAAGCACGCGCCGCGCTATGCACGCGGCGACCGTGTGCGGCCGATCGCGCACGAAGGCGTGCACTATCGCGTGCACGGGCCGCACGTCTGTGCGCCGTCGCCGCAGCGCTCGCCCGTGCTGATTCAGGCCGGCTGGTCGGGGCGCGGACGGGAATTCGCCGCGAAGCACGCGGAGGTGGTGTTCGTCGCGAAGTCGAATCCGCACGAGATCCGTGCGGGCCTCGACGAGATTCGGCGGCTCGCGACGGAACGCGGCCGCGCTGCGGACGATGTGAAATCGCTGACCGTGCTGCGGATAGTGACCGCGCGTTCGTCGAGCGAGGCGAAAGAGAAATACCATTCGCTGCAGCAGCACTATCACCAGCATGCGCAACTCGTCAGCTATGCGGGCGACACCGGCATCGACATCGACCGCTATGCCGACGACGAACCGCTGACGACGCAGACGGAAGGGCTCACGTCCTACGTGGTGCGCGCAGACGGAAGCGGCAAGCCGCTCACTGCCGGCGACGTGCGACGCAAGTTTGCGAGCGTCACGCGCGGCACCGACCTCATCCTCGTCGGTTCACCGGACGAAGTCGCCGACCAGATCGCCGAACATGCGCGACAGTCGACCACGAGCGGCTACATGCTCAATCCGCTGATCAGCCCCGGTACGCTCGACGATTTTGCCGAACTCGTCGTGCCGGAGCTGAAAAAGCGCGGCCTGTATCGGACCTCGTCGCCGGCTGGTACCTTCCGCTCGCGGCTCAGTGGCCGCGACAGGCTGCCGGATACCGCGCATGGCGCATCGTTCCGGCAATCGGCATCCGGCGGACGCTGACGAACGGTTAGCGACGGAGCAAAGATCGGCGCGTTGCGCGGCATGGATCGTGACGCGCTGTTCCGATTGCGAATCCACCGCTCGCGCGAACCGATTCTACCGGTGTCGCTAGCGTGGCGAATGAGTGGAACGGTCCGATGCGCGGCGGTCGATCACATCGGCCGCCATTGCAGCCCATTCTCGCGGCGGCGAGCATCTGACGGTACGCCGACGAGCGACAAGACCGACGGGTCGTGCCGACGATCAGCCGCGTTTCCGTGAGCCGCACGGCGGCACTGCTCGTCGGCCGTGGCCGCCGCGATTAGCCGGCCGACGCAGCGGTGCCGGTATATGCCGCGTCGATCCATGCGTGCCGACGGTGATCGGCGTGGTCCAACGAATCCCGCCACGATGCGCAGGCCCGGCGGTTTCTCTCACAGCGCACCGTGCAATGCGACGTGACGCACGCCCCCGGCGAATCTGCCGCCCTGAATCGATGACGCTGTCAAACGAGAAATCTGGAAATCCATATAGATAAAAAGCGGATCGAGAGCTGTGGCTTGCACCGTATGGACACCGATGCGTTTGATGCACGCGACAAAGGACTCTTCCAGCTTTTGCACTATATCGAAACGTGCGTCGTCGCGAATATTTGCCGACTGGCAATCTTGCTTGCCGCAGCCGTGCTGCGTGGCCAGTGACAGAATCGTTCAAGCATGAATTCGTATTTACTAATTCGTAACCCGAATTGACGGTGACCGGAAGGCAGGCAGCGGAAGATGACGCAAGCAGCACTTTTCAGAACGAGCCATACCATTGCATTCGCGGGCGCGTTGTTGGCGACGACAAGTTCCGCGACGCAGGCGCAGAGCGCCGTCCAGATGTCGGGGATCATCGACGCGGGCATTGCGTACGTGAGCGATAGCGGCAATACCCACGGGCATCAGAGCGCGTGGCAGGCAAAGAGCGGGGACATCAACGGTAGCCGCTGGATCCTGTCGGGCAGGGAAGACCTCGGTGGAGATCTGAATGCGGCGTTCATGCTGGCGAACGGCTTTGCGCCGATGACGGGCACGGCTTCGCAGCAGGGCCGGTTGTTCGGCTTCCAGTCCTGGGTTGCGTTGCAATCGCAACGGCTCGGCTCGCTGATTGCGGGGCGCCAGTTCGACGAGGTCGTGCAGTTCGTCGAGCCGTTTTCTCTGGGAGGGACGCGATATGGCGGCACGGCATTCGCGCACGTCTTCGACAACGACAACCTCGACAACTGGACGCGCATCAACAACTCGGTCAAGTACGTGAGCCCGCTGCTGGGCGGCCTCAAGCTGGGTGTGCTGTACGGCTTTTCGAACCGGGCCGGCGGCTTCGACGACAACCGCGCGTATAGCCTCGGCGCGTCGTATCAATACGGCAATCTCGATCTGGGCGCGGGCTATGTGCAGTTCAACAACGCATCGAATCTCTCCAGCGCCAACGTGAACGGCGCGGCACCGGCCGGCGCACCGTTCAACGCGGCGCGCCAGCGTACCTGGGCCGCGGGCGGCTTGCTCCATTTCGGCAACGGTGCGGCCGGCTTCGTGCTCAGCGAGACGCGGCTCGATCACACCACGTCGATCAACGACGTCGTGGACACGGCGGTCAGCCTGCCGGGCGACGATGTGCGGTTTCAGAACGTCGAGGTGAACGTGCGCTATAGCGTGCTGCAGAACTGGGACGTTTCGGCCGGTTATACGTTTACTGCGGGCCGCTTCGCGACGCCGGCGGGCGTTCGTTATCCGAAGTGGCATCAGGTCGGCATCGTCAACACCTACTTCCTTTCGCCGACGACGGACATCTACGCCGAGGCGGTCTATCAACGGGCCAACCAACTGGCCGGAACAGGTATCCGCGGCGCGCAGATCGCAAACTTTTCACGGGCGTCCGGCGCGAACCAGCTCATTGCATCACTCGGTTTGCGACGCCGATTCTGATCGGTCGCGCCGGATGGGCGCCTGTGGTGGACGCCGCGCGTTTTTCCTCGGCGGCTTGCATCCTACGTCGATTGGATACACGAAGCGCTGCCGGTTATGACGAAGGCCGGCACACGACGCCGGATCCATCTACGCCGCGAGCGGCGCGCCGTCGCTGAGCATGGACCGATTGGCGTGCAGCGTGATGCAAGGTCACAACCCACGAAGTTCAACGCTTATCCGCCCACCCCCACACAAATAGTGCTGTTCGACAACGCGATGACCGCGCGCTTTCTCGGGTCGATGCTGGTGCTCGATGCCGACGGTAACGTCGTCCTCGATTCGGCTACCGACGTGCCGCGGCGCGCCGAGCATCGGCCTCACGCGGCGAATCTCGAACCCGGACGGCTCGTTTGCCGGCGTCGTCCTCATCGCACTGAACCTCGAATACTTCCACCCGCTGTTTACCGGCCTGTCGCTCGGACAGCACGGCTCGATGTCGCTGATCCGCGACGACGGCGCGCTGGTCGCACCGTTCGGTGCGGCGTTCATCGCGGTGTCGGTGATGCCCGGCGCGCAGCTGCGACGCCGGATGTGCGCGGAATCGGAGCTCGTGCTGCTCGCGCGCACCGACGGTCTCACCGGCCTAGGCAATCGCCGCAGCTTCGCGGAAGGTCTGGATCGCGAATGGCGTCGCGCACGGTCGGCGATGAAAAAGCCGACAGCATGATCAAGGCCGCGGATCGGGCGCTATACCGCGCGAATGCGACCGGGCGAAACAAGGTTGCGGCGTTCCGGCCGTCGACATGACGCTGCGCGACAGTGGGCTACAGTGAGCGTCAACCGCCTTGACCCAAGGGCGAACACGAGGATCAGACGATGCAACTTCACACCGGCAACCTGTTCAGTCCCGAAGCAAGCCGCAGCAGCGACGAGCAGGTCGACGTGCTCGTCCACGGCGCGCGCGTCGATATCGAGCGAATCGTGTCGATGGGCCACGCGAGTCCCGCTGGGTTCTGGTACGACGATACGCGCGCCGAATGGGTGGCGTTGCTGTCCGGCGCGGCGGTGCTCGAGTTCGAAGCCGATGGGTCGCGGCTCGAGATGCGTGCCGGCGACTACCTGCTGATCGAACCGCACTGTCGTCATCGGGTCGCATGGACGCATCCGGACGAGCCGTCCGTATGGCTCGCCGTCTATCACGAACGCTGACGCGCAGGTCTGCCGCAAGCGATCGGCCCGTGACTGCGCCCACCGGTGCCAGCGCCGATGCCGGGCGGCCCGCGCAAGATCCCGCGTCCTTACCTCACGCATTCGAGTACGTATCTCAGCCCCTGGCCGAGCAGCCCGCGCCACACGTCCCACGTATGCCCGCCGTCGACGACGCGCAGTTCGGCCGGATTCTGCGCGCGGCGCAGCTGCGTGTACAACAGGCTCGATTCGGCCTGGATCGTGAGGTCGTCGTCGCCGGCCGCGATGAACATCGGCACGCGCCACGTGCGCGTGAAATAAGCGCGCATCAGCGCCGGATAGTTGAGCTCGTGCCATACGCGCGGATCGAATTGCCGGTCGCCGAACACGCCCACATAACGCGCGGCGGAATTCAGCGGCGGCTCGTTCGCATAGATCGCGGGGCTCAGCAGCATCGCGCCGCAGAACAGGCCCGGTTCGAGCAGCGCGAAGCGCAGCGCGCCGAAGCCGCCCATCGACACGCCGCCGATCGCGCGGCCCGCGCGCTGGTTCGACACCGCGAAATGCGCCTCGACCTCCGGCAGCAGATCGTTGAGGAACGCGCTCTGCATCTTCTCCTTGCGGTCGACGTACCAGTCGGTGCCGCCCTGCGGCATCACGATCACGACGGGCGGGATCTCGTGGCGCTCGATCAGCGTGTCGGCCGTGACTTGCAGGCGGCCCTGCGTGATCCAGTCGTTCGCGTTGCCGGCGTTGCCGTGCAGCAGATACAGCACCGGATAGCGCGCGCCTTCCGCGTTGTAGCCGGGCGGCAGGTACACGGTGTACGACCAGTCGCGCTTCAGCGACGCCGACCGGAACGAACGCAGCGCGATGCTGCTGCCCGGATTGAGCGCCGGCTCCTGAGCGGCCGGCGCAGCCGCGGCGGGCGCGGCGAACGACGCGCCCGGCGACACCGCGGGCCCACCGGGCGTGGCATGAGCGGTGGCGAGCGTGGCGGCGAGCAGCACGGCGGTGATTGGCAGGACGAAGCGGCGCATGGCGAAGCGTTTCAATGGAGGCGACCGCTATCGTAGCAGCCGCGCATGACGGCTCGGCCGGTCATCGTCGCGAACGGAACGGCGACGGCAGCCGCGACACGAGCGGCCCATAGAGTTTCGCGACCAGATACAGCAGCCCCATCGCGACGACATCGGCGGTGAGGCCGAGCGGCACGTCGAGATAGCCTTCGGTCGCCTGGTACAGCAGCGAGTCGACCGCGAGCGAGATGCCGGTGCCCGCGACGAAGCACAGCAGCCCCTGGCGGCCGATCGTGCCGATCCACGGCATCGCATGCGCGACCTTCTTCATCCAGCCGAGGTGGACGAGCTTGGCCGCGAGCCACGCGATCGCGACGAAGTTCGCGAGCCGCAGCGCACCGAGGTTCTGCTTGATCGACGGATCGGTCGGGAACGGCTCGATGCGCAGCCGGTAGTACGCGCCCGCGGCGACGATCGCGAGCGAGACGGCCGTGAGCAGCCAGCCCTGCGGTTTCGGCGCGAGCGTCTGGTAGACGGGCTGGCAGCGCGCGATCACGCCGAGCACGAACAGGAACTGCCACGCGAACGGGTTGAAGTCCCAGGGCACGCCTTCGACGGTCGGCAGGAAGCGCGCGGCATGCGGCGCCGCGTACCACAGCGAGCCGCTGAACGCGAGCAGCAGCCACGGCTGCGCGCGCGCGAGCGGCAGCGCGAGCGGAACCAGCAGCGCGAAGAACGCGTACATCGGCAGCACCGACGCGAGATACGGCTGGCGACGGAACAGCAGGATGTCGCGCAGCGCGACGAGCGGCTTCTCGAGCAGGCCGTCGAGATCGTTGGTCGGCATGTTCGGGCCGTCGATCGAGAACGCGTTCAGCATGGCCGTGATCAGCAGCATCAGGCCGGCCGTCACGAGGAACGCACGATAGATCTCGAACGCGCGCCGGATGAAGCGCTGGCGCGCGGCTGCCTCGTCGTGGCGCTCCGCAAGCGAGTTGTAAGCGATGGCGGTCGCGAAGCCGCCGAGGAACACGAATACCTCGGCCGCGTCGCACAGCGCATACGCGTGCAGCGTGACGCGCGACAGGATGCTGCCGCCGATGTGGTCGACGACGATCACGAGCAGCACCAGGCCGCGGAAGAAATCGAGCTCGGCGTAGCGGCCGGCCCGGGCCGGCGCGGTCATCGGAGCGCCTCCCGGCGCCCGCCGCATGCGCGGCTGGCACGTGCCGCGCAGGAATCGGGGTGAAGCATGACTTCGTGAAGAAATGGCGAACGGATGCGCATTGTGCCACCGATGCCGCTGCCACCGGGTTTACGCGGATGGCGGCCCGTCCGGCCAACGCCGGCAAGCCGCGGCGGGCCGCCGGCGCAGTACGCCGCAGTACGCAGTTGGACGAGCGCAACGGTTTGCGCCGCGCACCCGCAGCCCGATGGACGGACGATTTCCGACGTGACACCATTTTGTCCTCACGCGGCCGCACACCGCGTCGTCCGCACGGCGGGCCACGTAAACAACAGACCAAACATGCGCCGGTTGCTCGACCAACCCGGCCCAGGCTCCGGAGATTCGTCATGAAGAAGCACGTCATTCTCACCGCCGCGCTGGCCGCTTGCGCCGCGCCGGTCCTTGCGCAGAACAGTGTGACGCTGTATGGCCTGATCGACGAAGGCTTCAACTACACCAACAACGTGAACGTCAACGGGCTCGGCAAGACCAATTACCAGCTCGCGAGCGGCTACGCGCAGGGCAGCCGCTGGGGCCTGAAGGGCAGCGAGGATCTCGGCGGCGGGCTGAAGGCGATCTTCACGCTGGAAAACGGCTTCGACGTGAACAACGGGCGGCTCGGCCAGGGCGGCCGCATGTTCGGCCGCCAGGCGTTCGTCGGGCTCAGCGAATCGCGCTTCGGTACGCTCAGCTTCGGCCGCCAGTACGACTCGGTCGTCGACTACCTCGCGCCGCTCACGGCCAACGGCAACTGGGGCGGCACGCTGTTCTCGCATCCGTTCGACAACGACAACACCGACAACTCGTTCCGCGTCAACAACACGGTCAAGTACGCGAGCGCCGACTGGAACGGCCTGACGTTCGGCGGCACCTACAGCTTCAGCAACAGCACCGGCTTCTCGAACAACCGCCAGTACAGCCTCGGCGCGCAGTATTCGCTGGCCGGGCTGCAGGTCGCGGCCGCGTATCTGCAGGCGAACAACCCGGGCGCCGGTAACGCCGGCGCGATCGCCGCCGACGACGCGAACTTCGTCGCCGACCGCCTGCGCATCTTCGGCGGCGGCATCAACTACACGTTCGGCCCGGCGACGGTCGGCTTCGTCTATACGAAGACGGACGTGAAGAACCCGGTGTCGACGGTCTACCTGCCGGCATCGACGTTCTCGGGGCTCGGGCTGAGCGCGACCAAGTTCCAGAACTTCGAGGTCAACGGCAAGTACCAGCTCACGCCAGATTTCTATCTGGGCGCGCAGTACGTGTACACCGACGGCAAGTTCGACGCTGCGGCCGGTTCGTTCAAGCCGAAGTACCACACCGTCGGGCTGATGGCCGACTACAGCCTGTCGAAGCGCACCGACGTCTATCTGCAGGGCGCCTGGCAGAAAGTGGCCGGCGACAAGACCGGCACCGCGGCGGACGGCGGCTATGTCGTCGGGACCGACGGGCCGTCGTCGTCGTCGAACCAGTTCGCGGTGCGCGCCGCGATTCGCCACAAGTTCTGAGCGGGCAGCGTAGTGCAGCGCCGGCCGCCGCCGCGCCCGCGGCCGCGCGCGACCATCACAGCTGCGCTTCGATCGCGGCCTTGTCGATGACCGACCAGACCTGCCGGATCCTGCCGTCGTCGAACTCGTAGAAGACGTTTTCGGCGAAGGTCACGCGCCTGCCGTCGACGGCAAGCCCCATGAACGTGCCTCGCGGTGAACACGCGAAGCGCAGCCGCGCCGCGATGCGCGGCGGCTCGCACACGAGCAGCCGGATCTCGAAACGCAGGTCCGGGATGTCGCGGAAATCCTGCTCCAGCATCGCGCGGTAGCCGGCCAGGCCCAGCGGCCGATCGTTGTGGATCACGTTGTCGGCGACGTAGTCGCCCAGCGCCGCCCAATCCTGACGGTTCAGGCAGTCGATGTATGCGCGATAGCGGATCGCGAGGTCGGATTCGGTCATGATGGCAATGCCTCCTCGTATGTCCTCCGGTTGCTTCGATGGCCGCGCGTCGCTCAGCGCGGCGGCGTGTCGTTCGACAGAAACGATACGAACGCCTGCGTGTATTTCGGCAACTGGTCGAACGAGCGCGCGCACAGCGTCAGCTTGCGATGGCTCCATGCGTCGGACAGCTCGACGAGCCGCACGTCCAGCGTCTGCGCCGCGCGCTCGGCCGCATGGCGCGACACGATGCCGATCCCGACGCCGCTTTCGATCACGCGGCAGATCGCGTCGAAGCTCTTCAACTGGACACGGTAGCGGATTCGCTTGCCGAGCGCACGCGCCTGCTCGGCGAGATGGACCTGCAGCGCGCTGCCGTCGGTGAGCCCGATGAAGTCCGCATCGACGATTTCGTCGAACGCGACGTGCTCGCGTGCGGCGAGCGGATGCGCGGCCGGCACGACCGCGATCAGCCAGTCCTCGCGGAAGCGCTTCTGCTCGAGCCCGTCGAGGCCGACCGAATCGGCGACGATGCCGACCTCCGCGGTCTTGTTGCGAATCGCATGCACGATCTCCTGGCTCGAACGCTCCTCGACGCTGATCGACAGTTTCGGATGATGCGGCAGGTATGCGGCGAGCGCGTCGGGCAGGTATTCGCTCAGCGACGCCGTATTGCACAGCAGCCGGATGTGCCCGCGCAGCCCCTGGCCGTATTGCTGCAGCTCGCCGCGCATCTGATCGATCTGTTGCAGCACCGTGCGTGCGTGATGCTCGAGCGCATGGCCGGCATCGGTCGCCTGCACGCCCGACTTCGCCCGGTGCAGCAGCGGTACGCCCAGTTCGTCCTCCATGCCGCGGATGCGCTCGCTCGCGGCCTGCAACGTGATGTGGGTCCGCTCGGCGCCGCCCGTGATCGTGCCGGCCTCGCAGATGTTCAGAAAGAGCCGCAGGTCGGTCAGATCGAAGCGCATGGTCGGAGCGGGGCGTCAGGACGGGAATGGCCGATAAGTTAGCAGGAACGGCCGCGCCGGTCTCGGGCCGGCCTCGTGCCTCAGGCTGAGCCTGAGACACGGTTCGCCGCTTCCGCATTTTCGGGGCGCGATCGGTCACCGATCATCGCCGCATATCGATCCAGGAGGAGACCGGGATGCGCGACGAGCCGTCGTGGGGTGTGTCGTTCAAGATCGCGTTGCACCTGTTGTTCCTGTGCATCGGCGTCGCATGGGCCTGCGCCGAGCTGGTCGACTGGCTGCGATGAAGGCCGCGCCGGCCGTCCGAATGCCGTTCCGGCGGTCCGCAGGCGAGAAAATTTCCGCCTGGCGTGCAGGAAACCGTCAAGTTTTTCCGATTCCGACCGTATTACCGAGAACGAAGGTCCCGCCGACGCGTGCCTCGTGATCGTTTGTCATCATTGTTTGCATCCGGTTACACGTCGGCCGTTCCGTTTTTGAGATGCTTGAAAGATTGTCAAACGGGAGTCGATCGTCCATGAAACTGTGCGAGATGTACCGCAACGCGGCCTGGCTGCCCGGCCTGGCCGCCGTGCTCGTCATGGCCGGTTGTGCAAGTACGGTACCCGTTCCGCCGAGCGATACGCTCGCGGGACCGTCGTCGGAGCAGCCCGCCGCTGCACTGCCGGCTACACCGGCGCCGCCGGCTGCCCCGATCCTCGTCGTACGGAAGTACGTGGTGAAGCGCGGCGACACGCTGAGCGCCATCGCGGCCGCCCACGCTTGCAGCGTGGCCGAGCTGCGCACCTGGAACAAGCTCGATGCGCACGCCAGATTGCGGCGGGGACAGGTGCTGCGCATCGTCCGGCAGCAGCAGCCGGCACCGGCGCAGCGCGCGAGCGACGCGACGGCTGGTGCCGTTCCGGCCGCTCCCGCCGCGCAGACCAATCCCGCGGCTGCCGCGCAGCCGAACGTGTCGCCGGCGAACGAGCGCCGGGTCGTCAACGAAACCAGGCGGCACGCGAGCGCGGTGTCGCTGACGTGGCCGGCCCGCGGCAAGATCGTCGATGCGTTCCGTCCCGGCCAGAACCGCGGCATTCAGATCGCCGGCCGGCCGGGCGACCCGGTGCGCGCGGCCGCCGACGGCCGCGTGATGTATGCGGGCACGGGCCTGAACGATTACGGCAGCCTGATCATCGTCCAGCACAATGCGGATTTTCTGACCGCGTACGCGCATAGCCGCCGGGTGCTCGTGAAGACCGGCGACATCGTGCGCCAGGGCGATGCGATCGCCGAAATGGGCGACGTCGACAGCGCGCATGTCGCGCTGCTGTTCGAGGTGAGGCGCGACGGCAAGCCGGTCAATCCGATGCCTTATCTGCCTTCTTCGCAAGGCTGAAGCGGCGCGCCGCTGGAACGCGGCGGCGCTCGCTGCTACGCTAGGGCCTGTTCACGCGAGGGCCGCCGTTCGCGGCGGCGACGAACGTGTCGCGCGAGGCGCGGCCATTTCGTCGCGAGCCGGCCGCCGCCATGAACGCGCGCGTGCCTCGCCAATGCCCGCGCGTATTGCGCCATGCACCGCTTCGCCACCGTTTCCGACTGAACGCCTTCATTCATGGACCATTCTCCGACTCGTCGTTCGCTGTTGCTCGCCGCCGTGTCCGCGCCGTTCGTCGCCGCGTGCACGTCGGCGCCCATTGCCGATCAGGGGCGCGCGCATGTTGCCCGCAGCGAGCTCGCCGCACTCGAAAAGGCGTCGAACGGCCGGCTCGGCGTCGCCGCGCTCGACACGTCGAACGGCACGCGCATCGCGCATCATGCGCGCGAGCGCTTCCCACTGTGCGGCACCTATGCGGTCGTCGCGGCCGCCGCGATCCTCGCGCGTGCGTCGCTCGATGCATCGCTGCTGCCGCGTCGCATCTTGTATCGCCGTTACGAAGTCGTGGCCGGCTCGCCGGTGACGGAGAGCCACGTCGACACGGGCATGACGATCGCGCAACTCTGCGCCGCAATGCTGCAGTCGGGTGACAAGGGCGCGGGGAACCTGCTGATGAACGTGCTCGGCGGCCCGCAGGCCGTCACGGCGTTCGCGCACGAAAGCGGCGACACCGTGTTCCGGCTCGATCGCTGGGAGCCCGAGCTGAACCGTGCCGCGCCCGGCGACGAGCGCGACACGTCGACGCCGGTCGCGATGGTCGATACGCTGCAGCGGCTGCTGCTCGGCGACACGCTGCAGCAAGCGCAGCGCACGCAGCTCACCGACTGGATGACGGCCGGCGCGCCCGACGCGACCGGCATCGCGGCCGGCGTGCCGCCGGGCTCGCGCGTGGCGGCCAAGCGCGGCACCGGCGGTTACGGCACGACGACCGAGGTCGCGGTGGTGTGGCCGCCGTCGCGCGCGCCGATCGTGCTCGCGGTGTCGTTCACGCAAGCGCAGGCCGACGCCGCTGCGCGCGCGGACGTCGTCGCGTCGGCGGCGCGCATCGCGACCGGAGCGCTCACCGCCACGGCCTGAGCGCGCTGCGCGAGCGACGCGGCTCGCGCAACGCCGCCATTTCGCTTATCGTGTCGGTCAGCCCGCGCCCGTCCCGGCGCGCGGTGTGCCTGCGCGATGCGCGCTTCATGCGCGCCGTTGGTTCGCGCAGTTCGTCTGCTTACCTGCCTCGCCATGCGCCGACTTCCGCCTCTGCACGCGCTGCAGATCTTCTCCACGGTGGCCCGCCACCGCAGCTTCACGCGTGCGGCCGAGCAGCTGTGCGTCACGCAGGGGGCGGTGAGCCGCCAGATCCAGGCGCTCGAGGCGCACTACGGTTTTCCGCTGTTCAAGCGGCACGCGAAGGGCCTTCTGCTGACGCCGGAGGGCGAGCAGTTGCTGCCGGTCGTCAACGAGAGCTTCGCGCGCATCGAGGACATCTCGATGAAGCTCACGCGGCAGCGCACCGATCTCGCGCTGAAGGTGCCGACCTGCGTGATCCGCTGGATGCTGCCGCGCATCATGCGGTTCCAGGGCGAGCATCCGGATCTGCACGTGCAGATCACGACCGCGTGGCAGCACGTCGTCGATTTCTCGACCGAGCCGTTCGATGCGGCGATCGTCTACGGTACGTCGCCGGGCGCGGGCGTCGTCGCGCTGCCGTTGTTCGACGAGCGGCTGACGCCGGTGTGCGCACCGGAGCTGCGGCACGCCGCGCCGCTCGACGCGGTCGGCGATCTCGTGCGCCATACGCTGCTGCATCCGACGCGCGATCATCGCGACTGGCGCGCATGGCTCGAGCATGCGGGCGAGCGCGGCGTCGACGCGCAGCGCGGCCCGACCTTCGACACGCTCGACCTCGCGACGAACGCGGCGATGCAGGGCTTCGGCGTCGCGATCGGCGACGTGACGCTCGTCGACGACGACGTCAGCGCACACCGGCTCGAGCGGCCGTTCGACATCGTGCTCGAGACCGGCGCGCGCTACTACTTCGTCTATCCGGAGAGCATCGGCAGTCAGCAGAAGATCCGCGCGTTCAGCGACTGGATCGCCTGCCATCGCGACTGACGCGCGCAGTATCGGGCGACGCTTCCTACTGGTAGGTGACGACGGCGATCAGCGGCGCATGGGCGGTGCCGGCGCGCTCGGGGACGACGATCGTGCGCGAACCCTGGGAGAACGACGTGGTGGCGACCGTGTGCAGCGTGGCCGCGTCGACGAACGCGACTTGTCCGGTGGCCGGGCGCGGGCAATCGGGACGCATGCGGGCGTGCTCCGCATCGGCGCTGTCGACCGTGAACGAGCAGGGCGGCTCGACGATCATGCCGGTGAAGCGAACTATGCCGGACGCGCCGGCCGCGAAGGAAGACGATGAAACCAGAAGCGCGGCAGCGAGGGCGAACGAGGCGGTAGCACGGCGATGCTTCATGACAGGCTCCAGAGTGGAAGCGCGTCGCAGCGAGGCCGCTCGAATGGCAGGCCGTCAACGCTGCGGTGCTGTATGCGTAAACGGCAAGTTCATCGAACCTCTTGAGTGAGAACGGGGAGACGACGGCACGCAAGGGACGTCGGGTTCCGGTGATCAATCTATCTCGAACTTGTACTACTGCAACTCGGGGTAGTACGGATGGCGCATGCAAGCGCTGTGGAAGGAACGGCGGTTTGCCGGCCAATCGTTGGGGAGTCAACCAACGGCGATCGTGTGGATCGCAGTACCAACAATGGGTTCGTCGTGGTCGCCGTCGGTAAATTGCGCAGGTGGGCACTCGCGTGCCGACGTCGTGCACGCTCAAAACAAGCCTTCGCGGCGTACACGGCCGAAGTGAACCGATGAGAAGACACCTATGACCAGCACGCCGGCGAGCATCGCCGCGCTATCTACGTTCACCCCGGGCGGGAACGGATGATGGAGCAGCAGCGCCAAGCCGATCAGTGCGTTCAGAAAGCCCCAAAGGACATTGACGAGCGGCGACGATGGCCCCTTTCCGTGCGGCTTCGAAAACGGAGACGGAAAAACTTCGCCGCGCAGACCGGCAGTCAGGTGCGGCATCGCGTTGCACAAGAAGGCACCTGCAAAGAAGGCTGAAACGAAGCTCATGACTCGTCCTTTCGAAGGGAGTGAAACGCATGAATGGATAGGGACGCGCGGAATCGCCGAGTCGGCAGCCGAAAGGATTGGCAGCAGCCCGGGTCGCGACGTCGTGAGGCTCGAACTGTCTCGATCGACATCTGCGAGGAAGGCTCTCGCGGTCCAGGCGGGCAAGCCCGCTGGAGCGCGACAGATTCGGTTCGCCGGAATCGATGAACCACGACCGGTGCAAGAAAACTGGCCGACCGCCAACGTCAGGTCAGAGGCGGCACCTTCCAGCGCAAGGCGGCGCTCCCGAGCGCGGCCGTGCGAAAAGCATAAATCACGACAGTCTAACTTGCAAGTTTAGCTGTCGAATTTCGTGCGTGCGCCTTCGTAGTGACGTTTCATGAAGTCCAGGAGCGATGTCGGCCGCACGGTCGGATATTGGTCATTTGCGATGTCGCGCAAGGTGCCTTCGCCCGACATCATCGGCAGCAGATACTGGAGCGGCAGCATTGCCATCGGATGAGCACCGGCCTTCGCCATTCGCCGCAGCTCGGCATAGCCGTCCGCGATCGAGCCTCGACGCACCCGATGAAGCTCCTTGCCGGTCGCTGCTGCATAGTCCGCTGCGATCTGGGCAATGGTGCGGCAGTCGCCTGCCACGGACACTATCCTGTTAGCCGCCGCCGGATCCTCGACGGCAGCCACGGTCCAGGCTGCAACGTCGTTCATGGACGTGAAATCGAGGGGCACCTCGTCGTCGCCCCAGTAAGCGATCGTGCCCGCTTTGGCGTCGATCAGGCCGGGGTTGGAGAACACGGCCTCCATGAAGCCACCGTTCAGGATGTGGGTGTGGCCGATGCCGCTCGGCGCGACCTTGCGATCGAAGGTCCGCCGCATGTCGAGGTAAGGGTTGATGCCTTCCGGAATCGAGAACAGGTTCTCGGAGAAGTCCGACGGGACCAATCGCCGGACGCCTGCCGCGAGCGCTGCCTCGAGCAAACGGGCCTGGCCATCGACGATGATGTCGGGGCCACCCTGAACTGCCGAAATAACGGTATCGACGCCGGCACAGGCTTGCTCGAGGCTGAGCGGGTCGTCCAGGTCGGTATTGACGACGGTTACGCCGTTCGCAAGCCACTGCCTTGCACGATTGCCGTGTTTACCTGCTGAACCGCCGCGCACTCCCGCGCGGATCTCACCGGCGGGTCGCGTGCGAAGTAACGCATCGATGATTCGGTGCCCAAGATTGCCGGCGGCGCCGACGACCAAACAGCTCGTGTGTGTATTGTCCATGACTCCCTCGGTTCGTCACGACGCTCGGTGGACGGCGCCGAGGAGAAGTCTAGGTCGTGCCGAATTTGAATATAAGATGGCTGAATCGAGACTCCGCGTTCCGGAAAACGACACGAAATGGACCAGGCCGACCTCATCATATTTCTTCGCTTAGCCGATAGCGGAAGCCTTTCAGGCACGGCACGCACGCTGAAGTCGCCCAAATCGTCCGTAAGCCGGGCACTCGTCCGGTTGGAGACGGAGATTGGATCGGCGCTCTTCGACCGGTCCACCCGACACTTCCGGCTGACCGATGCGGGAAAACTGCTGCTGCCCTACGCGTCGCGGGCAGTTCACGACCTGCAGGAAGCGCAGGCGATCATCGATGGCTACGCGGGGGAACCGCGCGGGCTGCTACGCATCAACACGACGCAATCGTTCGCACACGGACTCGTTGCGCCCATGCTGCCCGAGTTTCTCGACCGCTATCCGGCGCTCACCGTCGAGCTGACGACGGACTCGAACTACGTCGACATCGCGCGCGAAGGTATCGACGTAGCGGTGCGCGTCGGTACACTTCCCGACTCGTCGCTCGTCGCACGCAGGCTGCCGCCGGTCGAATTGTGGCTGTGCGCAAGTCCATCCTACCTGTCGCGGTCGGGCGCGCCGATGGCGGCAAGCGAGCTTCATGGACATCGGCTCGTCGTTCGAGAGGCGCCCACGAGCTGGGTGTTTCAGGATGGCCAGGCGGAATTGACCATACGGCCGCGTGGTAGCGCAATTATTCCTGATGCGGCTGCGCAGAAGATCGTGCTTGAAGGCGGGGGCGGGATTGGTTTTCTTCCAAGCTACCTCGCTGCTCCCGCCTTGAGGGCAGGTACCTTGGTGCGGGTGCTTCCGTCATTGAGACGAGAACCCATCGAGCTTCACGCGCTGTATCCGACTCACCGCAGTATGTCGGCAAAGGTCCGCGTTTTCATCGATGCCCTTGTTGGTCACCTCGAGACAGTCGGGCTAACGTCCTCGCGCGTCTAGCGGCTGGGGTGTACCAGGCGAGCGCCAGGCAATCGATACAGGCAATTGAACTGGCCGATCACCGACGTGCCTCTTCTGCACTCCACGAAGAACCCAAAAAAACGGCCGCCCATTCCGGGCGGCCGCCTCGTGCTACCGCAGCTTCGCTCAGCCCGCGCGCTTGCGTACGGCCCCGACGATCACGAGCAGCACGATCGCGCCGACGATCGACGCGATCCAGCCCGCGCCCTGGCCGGGCGCATACCAGCCGGCGGCGCGGCCGACATAGCCCGCGATGAGCGAACCGACGACGCCGAGTACGATGGTCATCAGGATGCCCATCTTGTCGTCGCCGGGTTTGAATGCGCGCGCGAGCAGGCCGACGATGAGCCCGACCACCAGCGTTTCGATGAATTGCAGCATGAACGCCTCCCTGTTGCCATTGAGTTGTTGACGAACAGCAATGGACCAGCGCGCGCTGCGCAGGTTCCATTGCTCGGCACACCGATGCACCGGCGCGCGGGGTGCCGAGCATTGCACGCCCATGCGTCGCGCGCGTGTCAGGCCACCGGATCGAGACGGCGATACCCTTCGGTCGCGCGCAGCAGCGTGCGCGTGTAGTCGCGCGCGACCTGTCCGGCACGCACGTCCTCGATCCGCAACTGCTCGACGATCTGGCCGTGCTGCATCACCGCGACGCGCTGACACAGAAAACCGATCACCGCGAGATTGTGGCTCACGACGATCATCGTCAGCTTGCGTTCGCGATGCAGGCGGCGCAGCAGGTTCAGGATCTCGGCCTGCACCGACACGTCGAGCGCGGAGGTCGGCTCGTCGAGCAGCAGCACGCGCGGCTCGACGATCAGCGCGCGCGCGATCGCGACGCGCTGGCGCTGCCCGCCCGACAGCTGGTGCGGATAGCGGAAGCGGAACGTCGGCCCGAGTCCGACCTCCGACAGCGCCCGCGCAATGCGTGCATCGGCGTCGTCGATCCGGTGGATCGACAGCGGCTCGCGCAGCGTCTGATCGACCGTGAAGCGCGGATGCAGCGATGCGTACGGATCCTGGAACACCATCTGCACGTGGCGGCGCGAGGCGCGATCCGGCGTGCCGCCGACGGCCCGGCCGTCGATCGACAGGCTGCCGCCGGCGAGCGGGACGAGGCCGGTCAGCGCGCGCAGCAGCGTCGACTTGCCGGAGCCCGATTCACCGACGAGCCCGAACACCTCGCCGTCGCGGACCGCGAAGCTCGCGTCGCGCACCGCATCGACGTGGCCCGTGCGAGTGGGAAAGCGGATCGAGACGTGGTCGACGTCGATCATCGTGTGGCCTCCGGTGGTTGCATCGGCATGCTTGCGGGCGGCGCGGCCTCGAGCCACGCAGGATCGCGCCGCAGCACGGGGAGTTCGTCGGGCGGGTTCACGAGCGGCGGATTCGCCGCGAGCAGCCCGCGCGTATAGGGATGCGTCGCATCGCGCAGGTCGCGCGCCGCGCAGGTTTCGACCACGCGGCCCGCATACATCACCGCGACGCGATCGCAGAACGACATCACGAGCGGCAGGTCGTGGCTGATGAACATCAGCCCCGTGCCGTGCTGCGCGATCATCGCGTCGAGCACCGCGAGCACCTGCATCGACACCGCGACGTCGAGCGCCGAGGTCGGCTCGTCGGCGATCAGCAGCCGCGGGCCGGTCGACACCATCATCGCGATCATCACGCGCTGGCCCATCCCGCCCGACAGCTCGTGCGGATACGCATCGGCGACGCGGGCCGGATCGCGGATCTGCACGGCCGCGAGCGCGTCGATGATCCGCTCGCGCAACGCGCGGCCGCGCAGCCCCGGCTCGTGCCGCCGGAACGCTTCGGCCATCTGCTTCGCGACGGTCATCACCGGGTTCAGCGAATACTTCGGATCCTGCAGGATCATCCCCATCTGGCTGCCGCACAGCCGACGGCGCTCGCCGGGCGTCATCGCGAGCAGGTCGCGGCCGGCGAAGCGCATGGTGCGCGCCGACCAGCGCGCGGCGTCCGGCAGCAGCCCGAGCAGCGCGCGGCCGGTCAGCGATTTGCCGGAGCCCGATTCGCCGACGATGCCGAGCCGCTCGCCGGGCGCGAGCGTCAGCGACAGGTCGCGCACCGCGTCGGACACGACGCCGTCGTGCCCGCGAAAGCCGATCTTCAGCCCGTCGATCTCGCAAAGCGGCGCGGCCGTTTCAGTGGAATTCGCTTGCATGTCACGCTCCATGACGCGGATCGAAGACGTCGCGCAGCCCGTCGCCGAGCAGGTTGAACGCTAGGCTCACCAGCAGGATCGCCGCGCCGGGCAGCGTCGCGACCCACCACGCGTCGAGCAGCACGTTGCGGCCCGACGCGACCATGAAGCCCCATTCGGGGCTCGGCGGCTGCGCGCCGAGGCCGAGGAAGCCGAGGCCCGCGACCGTCAGGATGATGCCGGCCATGTCGAGCGTCGCGCGCACGATCACCGACGACATGCACAGCGGGACGATGTAGCGCAGCAGGATGCGCGGCCCCGACGCGCCTTGCAGTCGCGCCGCATGAATGTAGTCGGCCTGCGCGATGCGGATCGTCTCGGCGCGCGCGAGCCGCGCGTATGCGGGCCACGCGGTGATCGAAATCGCGACCACCGCGTTGATCACGCCGGGCCCGAGCGCGGCCGCGAACGCGAGCGCGAGCACGATCTTCGGGAACGCGAGCGCGATGTCGGTGATGCGCATCAGCACGCTGTCGACGAAGCCGCCGCAATAGCCGGCCGTGGTGCCGATCAGCAGGCCGATCGGCACCACGATCACGACCACCAGCAGCGCGATGCCGAGCGTGATGCGCGAGCCGCCGATCAGCCGCGACAGGATGTCCCGGCCGAGCTGGTCGGTGCCGAGCCAGTGCGATGGCGAGCCGGGCGGCAGCAGCCGGTCGGACAGCACCTGACGCAGCGGATCGTGCGGCATGATCAGCGGCCCGACGATCGCGACCGCGATCAGCGCGACCAGGATCGCGAGCCCGAACAGGTTCAGCGGATTGGTGGCGAAGCGGCGCCAGCGACGGTACGCGAGGCCGAACGCGGCCTGCGAACGCGACGCGGGGGCGTCGGAAAGAAGCCAGGCACGCAGCGTGGGACGCTCGATGTTCATGGGCGGACGATCTTCGGCAGGAAGGGAAGGGCAGCGCAGCAGGAAGCGGTCATGGCGAAGCGGCCCTCAGCGCGCACGCGGATCGAACACGCGATACAGCGCGTCGGTCAGCAGGTTGACGGTGATGAACATCGCGCCGATCACGAGCGTCGCGCCGAGCACCGCGCTCATGTCGGCATTCAGCAGCGCGCCGGTCAGGTACGAGCCGAGGCCCGGCCACGCGAACACGATCTCGGTCAGCACCGAGCCCTCGAGCAGGTTGCTGTAGGTCAGCGCGATCACGGTGAGCAGCGGCACCGCGATGTTGCCGAACGCGTGCCGCCAGATCACGCGCCGCTCCGACAGACCCTTCGCGCGCGCGGTGACGATGTATTCCTGGCTCAGCTGGTCGAGCATGAACGAGCGCGTCATCCGGCTCAGATACGCGACCGAGTAATAGCCGAGGATCGCGGCCGGCAGCGCGATGTGCGACACCGCGTTGCGGAACACGTCCCATTCGCCCGCGAGCGCCGAGTCGATCAGCAGGCTGCCGGTGCGCGGGTCGACCATGCCGTCGTACACGGGATCGAGCCGGCCGGGGCCGGCCACCCAGTGCAGCCGCGCATAGAACAGCAGCAGCCCCATCAGCCCGAGCCAGAACACCGGCACCGAGTTGCCGATCAACCCGACGAAGCGCGCGATGTGGTCGACCGGCCGGTTGTGCCGGACCGCGGCCACGACGCCGAGCGGCACGCCGAGCGCGATGCCGATCAACGTCGCGATGGTCGCGAGCTCGAGCGTCGCGGGGAACACGCGGCGGATGTCGTCGAGCACGGGGTTCGACGTCAGCAGCGAGATCCCGAGATTGCCGTGCAGCACGTCGCGCACGTAGATCAGGAACTGCGTCGCGAGCGGCTTGTCGAGGCCGAGCGCGATGCGCTCGGCCGCGTAAGCGTCGGCCGACGCGCGATCGCCGAGGATCGCGAGCACGGGGTCGATCGGCACCTTGCGCCCGATCACGAACGTCAGCGCGAGCAGCCCCGCGAACGTGACGGCGAGCGTGAGCGCCCAGCGCAGCACGCGCAGCGCCCAGCGTACGGCCGGGCGCCGCGCGGGCAGCGTGCGCAGCGCTTCGAGGGAGGAGACGGGAGTCGACATGCGGCGAGTGTTATTGCTTCTTCAGGTTACGGTACGACACGAGATCGTTGATCGGCCCGACTTCGAGCCCGCTCACGCCCGGCCGCGTCGCGACCTGCGCGACCTTCTCGAACATGATCACGAACGGCGAGCGCGCGAGCATCGCCTTCTGCATCGCCCGATAGCGCTGCGCGCGTTGCGCGGCAGTGGGTTCGGCGAGCGCGGCGTCGGTGTCCTTCGTCAGTTGAGGAATGTCCCAGCTGTTGCGCCAGGCGAGCATTTTATAGCTCGACTTGTCGGAGTTGTCGGGGTTCCAGGCGAAACCCTGCGCGTTGCTGTGCGGATCGATGTAGTCGGCCGACCATTCGCCGATGTAGATGTCGTGCTGGCGTGCGCGGTACTTCGCGAGCGTCTGCTTGTTGTCGCCCGGAATCAGCTGCACCTTGACGCCCGCCTGCGCGAAGTTGGCCTGCACGGCCTGCGCGATCTCGGTGTACGGATAGTCGTTGCGCACGTCCATCGTCACCGAGAAGCCGTTCGGCACGCCGGCCTTCGCGAGCAGCGCCTTCGCCTTCGCGACGTCGAGCTTGTACGGGTTCGAATTCAGCGTGCCGAGGAAGCCTTCCGGCAGGAAGGTCTGGTGCACCTTGTAGGTCGTCTTGACGACGTTGGCCTGGATGCCGGAATAGTCGACCAGCCATTTCAGCGCTTCCTGCACCTCCGGCTTCGCGAGCGTCGGGTTCTTCGTGTTCAGGCCCAGATACAGCAGCGTCGCCTGCGGCGAGGCCGCGACCTTCGCCTTGCCCGACTTCACGACCGACGCGAGATCGTCGGGGCTCAGGTCGCGCGCCGCATCGACGTCGCCGTTCTCCAGCAGCAGGCGCTGGCTTGCCGCTTCCGGCACGTGGCGCAGCACGATGCGCTTCATCGCGAGCGGCAGCCGGTAGCCGTCGAAGCGTTGCAGCACGATGCTGTCGCCAGCCGTCCACTTGACGAGCCGGTATGCGCCGGAGCCGGCCTCGTTGGTCTTCAGCCACGCGTTGCCGAAGTCGTTGCCCTGCTGGTGCGACAGCAGCAGCTTGCGGTCGAGCACCGATGCGGGCCACGAGCCGAGCACGTTCAGCACGAAGGTCGGCGCGTACTTCTGGTCGGTCGTGATCGACACCGTCTGGTCGTCGAGCTTCTTCACGTTCGCCGCGACGTTCGCCTTCGTGAGGCCGATGCCGGTGAGCACGGCCGCCGGCCCCTTGTCGAGCAGCACCGTGCGCTGGATCGACCACGCGACGTCGTCGGCGGTCAGCGGATTGCCCGAGTGGAACTTCAGGCCCGTGCGCAGCTTGAACGTATAGGTCAGCCCGTCGGCGCTGACCGTCCACGATTGCGCGACGTCGCCGTTGAATTTCGACGGGTCGCGCAGGTCGACTCGCACGAGGCGATCGTAGGTGTTCGCCACGTATTCCTCGGGCACCAGCTCGTAGATCTCGCCGGGGTCGAGCGTCGTGAATTCGTCGAGCAGCGTCGCCATCACGAACATGTCCTTCGGCGTGGCCGCGTGCGCGGCGCGAAGCGGAACGGCGGCGAGAACGGACGCGGCGGCGAGCGCCGCGACGAGCCGGGAGATCGGGAGTTTCATGGGCGCTTCTCCATCTTTCGTTGAAGTCGTTGAAGTCGTTGCACGTGCATCGAAACGGCGGCGTGCCTCGCCGCTACATCAGTCGCCACGGGCCGCTCGCGGCGTTGTCGATCTGCGGCAACGCGCGTGAGCCGGGCAATTCGTAATGCCACCACTCGCTGTCGATATGCGCGAAGCCGGCCGCGTGCATCACGCCGAGCAGCAGCAGCCGGTTGCGCTGCACGTGCTCGGGCAGCCCCGCATGGAAGTGGCCCGACGCGGCCACCATCTCGTCGAAGCCGGTGCCCATGTCGAGCGGCGCGCCGTCCGCGCCGACCAGCGTCAGGTCGAGCGCGGTGCCGCGGCTGTGGTTCGAGCCGCGGCCGAGGTCGGCGACGAAGTTCGGATCGGGCAGGAAATCCCACAGCACCTGCTGCGCCTGCGGCGGCCGATACGCGTCGTAGATGCGCAGCGTGAAGCCGGCCTGCGCGGCGACGTCGATCGCGCGACGCAGCGCGGCTTCCGCCGGTTCGAGCAGCAGGCAGTGCGCGTGGCGGTAGATCGGCTTGCCGGTCAGGTTGCGCGCGCTCGCGTAGACGAGATCGATCTCGACGCGATGCGTGGCGGGGGTGATTTCGACGAGGCGGTGAGGGTTCATCGGCGGTCCGGTTCGCTCAGGATTCGAATTGGTCGAAGGTGCGCTGCAACTCGCGGTTGCGCGCGACGCGCCGGTCGATCGCCGGACCGAGGCGATCGACCACCGCGGTGATCAGCAGGTTGAACAGGCAGGTGAGCGGCGCGAGCGAATCCCAGAACTGGCCGACGTCGGTCTTCACCTGCAGCAGGTCGGCCGGCCATTCGCGCGCCCACGGGCAATACAGGTCGGTGACCAGCGCGAACGGCTGGCCGCGCTCGGCGGCTGCCTGGCAATAGCGGCGCGCGCTGCGCGAATACGCGCGCGTGTCGGTGACGATGCAGTACGGCCGCTCGAATTCCGAGTTCAGCGAATCGACGTACGAGCCCGACTGGCCGTCGGAATAGAACACGCGCGGGCGCAGGTATTCGAGGTAGCTGCTGAATGCGTTGCTGATGCCGCGCGTCGACTGGATGCCGAGGATGAACACCGCGTCGGCGTCGGCGATGCGGTCCGCGACCTGCGCGAACACCGGTTCTTCGGCAAGCCGGTACACGTGGCGGATCGCGTCGAGCTCGCGCTCGAGCGATGCGGCGAGCGGGCTGCCGCTGCGATCGCCGTCGCGCGCGTCGGCGGTCGCAGGCGCGGCGGCGGCGCGGCGGTATTCGTCGAGGCGGTCGGTGATCATCCACGGGCGATCGCCGCCGCCGCGCAGTTCGCGTTTCAGGTCGTCGAGGTTCCGGTAGCCGATGCTGCGCAGGAAGCGCCCGACCGAGATGCCGCTGGTGCCGGTCTGCTGCGCGATCTGGTCGGCGGTTTCGAGGCCGAGCCGGTCGAGGTTCGCGAGCATGTAGCTGGCGATGCGTTTCGCGGTCGGCGTCAGCTCGGCAAAGTGCGCTTCGACGGTGTGGGCGAACGTGCAGGTCATCGGCTGTTAGATAGTTGTCATTTGACGATTCGGTGTCATCTATCTGACAAAGCCAAAATCATCTGCGCCAGCGAATAAAAACTATGGTCTGACGAGAGGCGATAGGGAATTGGCGTGCGCGCAAGGGCCGGCAGCAACGCGCTGTACGGCGGAAATATTCCTGTCAGGAATATTTTGTGTTTATGTCTATCAGAGATAATTTACGTTTATGCCTGTCAGAGATATACTGCATAGATTGCATCCAGGACGCCCGCCGTGAATCTCATCGTCAATACCCCTGCTCAACTGGGCGAAATCCTGTCGTCCGCGCGTCAGGCCAAGGGGCTGACGCAAGCCGAGGCGGCGGCACGCATCGGCGTCGGCCAATCGCGCCTGTCGTCGCTGGAAACGATCCGCACCGAAAGCCTGTCGCTCAAGCAGTTGCTCGAACTGACCGCGCTGTACGGTCTCGAGCTCAGCATCCGCACGAAGGACGGGCGCGACGCTGCCGACGTCGAGTGGTAATCGATGGGACGCAAATCGCACAGCCGCGCGCTATCGATCTGGGCCAATGGCGTGCGGGTCGGAATCTGGCGGATTCCCCCGCGCGGCGACATGGAACTGCTGTACGACGCCGGCTGGAAACAGTCGGATGCCGGCCGCCCGCTGTCGCTGTCGCTGCCGTTCGGCATCGGTCCTGCGCCGTTGCGCGGCGAGCGCGTGAATCACTACTTCGACAATCTGCTGCCCGACAGCGACGCGATCCGGCGCCGGCTTGCGTCGCGGTTCGGCACGGCGACGACCGAGCCGTTCGATCTGCTCGCCGCACTCGGCCGGGACTGCGTCGGCGCGGTGCAGTTGCTCGGCGAGGATGAAACGCCGACCGGCCATGACCGGATCGACGGTACGCCGTTGTCCGACGACGACGTGGCGCGCGTGCTCGATCAGGCGAGCGGGGCGGCGGGCGGTGCGCAGGACGACGACGACTTTCGCCTGTCGCTGGCCGGCGCGCAGGAAAAGACCGCGCTGCTGTTTCACGACGGGCGCTGGATGCGTCCGCATGGCTCGACGCCGACCACGCATATCCTCAAGTTGCCGCTCGGGCTGGTCGGCAACAAGCGTGCGGATCTGACGACATCCGTCGAAAACGAGTGGCTGTGCCTTGCGATCCTGCGCGCGTTCGGCCTGCCGACGGCGCATGCCGATATCCTGCGTTTCGGCGCACACAAGGTGCTGTCGGTCGCGCGCTTCGATCGCGCGCTGCATCGTGACGGCGGATGGCTGTTGCGCTTGCCGCAAGAGGATTTTTGCCAGGCGCTCGGCGTGCCGCCGCATCTGAAATACGAATCGCAGGGCGGCCCCGGCGTGCCCGAGCTGGCCGGCATCCTGCGCCGGTCGGAAACGGCGCAGGCCGACCTCGACACGCTGTTTACCGCGCTGGTGGTGTTCTGGATGCTCGCCGCGCCGGACGGGCATGCAAAGAACTTCAGCCTGCGCCTGCTGCCGGGCGGCCGCTTCCGGCTGACGCCGCTCTACGACGTGATGTCGATCTGGCCGGTGGAGGGGGACGGCGCGAACCAGTGGTCGTGGCACAAGGCGAAGCTCGCGATGGCCGTGCACGGCAAGCGCAAGCACTACGCGATGCGCGACATCACGCGTCGGCACTTCACTGCGATGGCGGAGTATTGCCTGCTCGGCGATATCGCCACGCCGATCGTCGAACGACTCGTAGCGATGACGCCGCACGTGATCGAATCGGTCGGCGCGGCGCTGCCGGCCGGGTTTCCGGCGCGGATCGCCGAACGCATCCTCGGCGGATTGCGCTTCGCTGCGCAACGACTTGCCGACCTGCCGCGGGAGTGACCCGGCCGCCGCCCGGACTCGGCAGCTGAAAGCCGGCGCATCCGCACTTTCGCGTTCCCGTCGATGGCATCGAGCCGCCATCGCGCGGCGCGCATCCCGCTCTCTTCTCCTCTCCTCGACATTCATCCGCTGCTGCATCGCAATAATTACAAAATTAAAGTCGATCAGTTTTATTCATTAATTCAGCTTAATAATTCATTTAATTTTTAGATGAATATGGATTTAATTTGCGTCACGGGACGTTCGATTTTAGATGATTCGAAAACGGCCGGTATTCCGTAATGGGAATTCTCTCGAATGTAAAAATGAAGAGGAAATCATGACGAATCTTTCTCGACGCAGAATGTTGACGAGTACGGCCGGCGCAATTGCCGCCGCGGGCATTGCGGTAACGGCGAAGGCCGCTTCGTTCGGTAACCCGGACAGCCCGCCGGAAGGCGCGGTGAATGCCCGCAACCGCCAGAGCCTGTCCGACCCGGGGCCTAAAAATCCGGCCATCGCCAATCAATTCCCGTCTTTTCAGGATCCGCCGGCCACCGATATCAACGGGATGCCGTCATTCTGGGCGTCTTTCAATAATGCCCATAAACGCATTCAGAATGGCGGATGGGCGCGCGAAGTGACGCAGGACGATTTCGCGATTTCCGAAACCATTTCAGGCGTCAATATGCGGCTGACGCGCGGCGGCATTCGCGAGATGCACTGGCACCAGCAGGCCGAGTGGGCCATCATGCTCGACGGCCGTTGCCGGATCACGGTGCTCGACGAGCTCGGACGGCCGTCGGTGCAGGACGTCAAGACCGGCGATCTGTGGTATTTCCCGCCCGGCCTGCCGCATTCGCTGCAGGGCCTCGGCAGCGACGGCGCCGAATTCCTGCTCGCCTTCGATAACGGTCGCGCGTCGGAATTCAACACGCTGTTGCTGACCGACTGGATCGCGCATACGCCGCCCGACGTGCTCGCGCTGAATTTCGGCGTGCCGGCCGACGCGTTCAAAAACGTGCCGCTCGACAACCTGTGGATCTTCCAGGGCGACGAACCGGGCCCGCTCGCGGACGCGCAGCGCGCGTCGGCCGCGTCGGCCGGTGCGCCGCCGCATCCGTTCGTGTTTTCGCTCGGCGACATGAAGCCGGTCAGGAAGACGCGCGGCGGCGAAGTGCGGATCGCGGACAGCACCAACTTCAACGTGTCGACGACCGTCGCGGCGGCGCTCGTCACCGTGCACCCGGGCGGCATGCGCGAGCTGCACTGGCACCCGAACGCCGACGAATGGCAGTACTACCTGCAGGGCGAAGCGCGGATGACCGTGTTCGACACGGGGCCGAAGGCGCAGACGGCCGACTTCCGCGCGGGCGACGTCGGCTATGTGAAGAAGAGCCTCGGTCACTACGTGCAGAACACCGGCCGCACCGACCTCGTGTTCCTCGAGATCTTCAAGGCCGACCGCTATGCGGAGGTGTCGTTGTCCGACTGGCTCGCGCACACGCCGCCGCAGCTCGTCGAAGCGCACCTGAACATCGCGCCGGACGTGATCGCGCAGTTCCCGCGCAATCGTCCCGACGTCGTGCCGCTGTAACGCCGCCAGCGTCCTGCCGTGGCCGGCATGCGGCTTGCTGGCTTGGCGGGCCGAACCCCGAATCGGTCCACTTCATTCGAACGGAATACTCACCATGATTCCTGTCCCGAGCAAAACCGCCGGCGGCTTCGCGCTGAACGGCCGGTCCGCCCAGCCCAGCGACGGCGCGGCGCGCGCCGCGCTGCTGCCGTTCGTCGGCCCGGCCGTGATCGCGTCGATCGGCTACATGGACCCTGGCAACTTCGCGACCAACATCCAGGCCGGCGCCGCGTACGGCTACCGGCTGCTCTGGGTCGTGCTGGCCGCGAACGCGATCGCGATGCTGTTCCAGGCGATGTCGGCGAAGCTCGGCATCGTGACCGGCCGCAATCTCGCCGAGCTGTGCCGCGCGCGCTTCCCGGCGCCCGTCGTGTGGGGCATGTGGATCGCGTCGGAGATCGCCGCGATGGCGACCGATCTCGCCGAATTCCTCGGCGGCGCGCTCGCGTTCGGGCTGTTGTGCCACCTGTCGCTGTTCGCGGGGATGATCGCGACCGCGTTCGCAACCTGCGCGATCCTGGCGCTCGAAAAACGCGGTTTCCGGCCGCTGGAGGCCGCGATCGCGGCGCTGGTCGGCGTGATCGGCGCGTGCTATCTCGGCGAACTGCTGATCGCGCCGCAGAACTGGCAGGCAGCCGCGTTCCATCTGGTGGTCCCGCAGATTCCGGACCATGCGGCGCTGACGATCGCAGTCGGCATCATCGGCGCGACGATCATGCCGCACACGCTGTATCTGCATTCGGGGCTCACGCAGGATCGCGCAGCGCCGCGCAACGACGCA
This sequence comes from Burkholderia sp. MBR-1, assembly GCF_013822785.1. Lineage (NCBI taxonomy): Bacteria > Pseudomonadati > Pseudomonadota > Betaproteobacteria > Burkholderiales > Burkholderiaceae > Burkholderia > Burkholderia sp. MBR-1. The sequence goes on along the minus strand of NZ_CP053610.1, from coordinate 1,051,667 downwards.
GAGCGGCGGCGGCTCGTGCGCTTCTCGAACCGCGAGGTCGTGATCGCGCTGGGGCTCGCCGGGTTCGTGAATCTCGCGATGGTGATGATGGCGTCGTCGGCGTTTCACGCGACCGCGCCGGGCATGACCGACATCGGCGACGCCTATCACACGCTGATCCCGGTGCTCGGGCCGGCGGCCGGCGCGCTGTTTCTCGTCGCGCTGCTGACCTCCGGTGTGTCGAGCTCGGTGGTCGGCACGATGGCCGGGCAGGTCGTGATGCAGGGCTTCATCCGCCGCCGCATGTCGATCTGGCTGCGGCGCGCGGTGACGATCGCCCCCGCGTTCGTGGTGGTCGCGCTCGGCTGCGACGTCACGCGCGCGATGGTGGTCAGTCAGGTCGTACTGAGCTTCGTGCTGCCGATGCCGATGATCGCGCTGCTGATGCTGTCGGCGCGCACCGACGTGATGGGCGCTTACGCGATGCGGATGCCGCTGCGGATCGTCGCCGGCGCGGCGACGGTCGTGATCGTCGGGCTGAACGCGTACCTGGTATGGGCGGCATTCAATTGAACGCGATACGGGCGGGCAGCTTGCTGCTGCAGGTCCGGCGCTGCGCGGGCACGGCACGCGCGTTTCGCACCACGCGCGGTCGTTGTCGTCGATCGCTACGCATAGCGTGTGCTCGTCCCGCAACGCGTACCCGGCGTGGTATCCGCGCGATGCCGGTCGTTGAAGATCGCCGCCGCGCGCCGCGCGACGATTACCCGCGCGGCGACGTGGCCGCGCCGGCGGCGACGATTACTTCGCGAGCGTCCGGTACGACACGAGGTCGTTGATCGGCCCGATCTCCGGCCCCGTCGTGCCGGGACGCGTCGCGACCTGCACGACCTTCTCGAACATGATGATGAACGGGGAGTTCGCGAGCACCGCCTTCTGCAGCGCTTCGTAGCGCTGCGCGCGCTTCGCCGGCGACGGCTCCACCAGCGCGGCCTCCGTGTCCTTCGTGAGCTGCGGGATGTCCCAGCTGTTGCGCCACGCAAGCATCTTCGTCTTCGACTGGTCCGAGTTGTCCGGATTCCACGCGAAGCCGCGCGCGTTGCTGTTCGGGTCCATGTAGTCGGGCGACCATTCGCCGATGAAGATGTCGTGCTGGCGTGCGCGGTACTTGCCGATCGCCTGCTTCGCGTCGCCGGGGATCAGCTTCACGCGGATGCCTGCTTGCGCGAAATTCGCCTGCAGCGCCTGCGCGATCTCGATGTACGGGTAATCGTTCGGCATGTCCATCGTCACGTCGAAGCCGTTCGGCAATCCGGCCTTCGCGAGCAGCGCCTTCGCCTTCGCGACGTCGAGCTTGTACGGATTCGATTTCAGCGTGCCGAGGAAGCCTTCCGGCAGGAAAGTCTGATGGACCTTGTAGGTGGTGCTGACGATGTTGCGCTGAATGCCGTCGTAATCGACGAGCCACTTCATCGCCTGCTGCACGTCGGGCTTCGCGAGGTTCGGGTTCTTCGTGTTCAGGCTCACGTACAGCAGCGCGGACACCGGCCACGATGCGATCCGGATCTTGCCGGCCTTGCTCAATGCGGCGAGGCTGTCGGGGCTCAGGTTGCGCGCGGCGTCGACGTCGCCGTTTTCGAGCAGCAGCCGCTGCGCGGACGCCTCCGGCACGTGGCGCAGCACGATGCGCTTCATCGGATACGGCGTGCGGTACTTGTCGAAACGCTGCAGCACGATGCTCTCGTTCGGCGTCCACTTGACGAGCTGGTACGGCCCGGAGCCCGCGTCGTTGGTCCTCAGCCAGCCGCTGCCGAAGTCGTTGCCCTGCTGATGCGACATCAGCAGCTTCTTGTCGAGCACCGACGCCGGGCACGCGCTGAGCACGTTCAGCACGAAGCTCGGTGCGTATTTGCGGTCGGTTTCGAGCACGAAGGTTTGCGGATCGACCGCGCGCACCTTCTGCATCACGTTCGCCTTCGTCAGGCCGAGATCGGCGAGCACGCCGGCCGGGCCCTTGTCGAGCAGCACCGTGCGTTGCAGCGACCACGCGACGTCGTCGGCGCTGACCGGGTTGCCCGAATGGAACGCGACGCCGGGCCGCAGCTTGAACGTGTAGGTCACGCCGTCGGCGCCGACCGTCCACGATTGCGCGATTTGCCCGTCGAAGCGCGTCGGGTCCTTCAGGTCGACCCGCACGAGCCGCTCGTAGGTGTTCGCGACGTACTCGGACGGCACCAGCTCGTAGATTTCGCTCGGATCGAGCGTCGTGAATTCGCCGAGCTGGGTGGCGACGACGAAGATGCCGGGCGGCGTCGCGGCCTGCGCCGGCAACGCCGGAACGAGTGCGACGAGCGCGGCGCTGACGAACAGGCGGGACAGCAGATGCTTCATGCGGGCTCCGTGGAAAGGCAATCGTGGTGCGATTCTCTCATCGACGCCGGCCCGGATGAAAATATTCGGCGGTGCGGGCGGACGCTTGCCGCCCGCGCGGCGCTCAGATCGCGCAGCGCGCGATCGCGAAGCGCATCGCTTCCTCCGCCGGCTCGCTGCCCGAGCCGCGCACGACCTTGATCACCGAGCCGTTGGCCGACGGCGTCAGCGTGACGAAGTAGGAGCGCGACCCGACGGTGATGTCGGTCACGCCGTTGTGCTGCGACCGCTCGGTGTCGGACAGGCGGTTGTCGAGGCAGCTCGCGATCGCATAGGCCGGGCGCGCCGACGACACGTAGATCATCGGCGCCGAGCCGGACGAAGCGGAGTCGGACGACGGCGCGGAGCCGCAGGCGGCGAGCAGGGCGGCGGGAAGGAGCAGCAGGAATCGTTTCATGGTCGGGATCGTCGTGCAGGTCGTGTCGGGGCCGGCGAGCGGGGGACGCGAAACGGGCGGCTTCGCGACGAAACCGCCGGCATCGCGCCGACGGTGACGGTCGACACGGCAGGCGGCTGGATTGACGTCGGAGTATACCTGCGGCATACGACGCGAGTTGACTGCTGAAACGATTCGATACAACCGGCGCGGCCGCATCACATCACGTGAGCCGATACGACGGCCCTGGCGTCAGCTCGTCCGGCAGCGGCTCCTGATTCAGCTCGAGCAACGAGCGCTCGATCGTGCGCGCGATCGCATCGAGTGCCAGATGGTTCGGGCCGTCGCCGAACGGCTCGGCGATCGCATGAGCGATCGCGTCGAGCGCGATCAGCGTATAGGCGACGAACACGGTGACGAACGGCGTCGCCGCGCCGATCGAGTCGACCAGACCGAACGGCAGCAGCGCGCAGTACGCATAGATGGTCCGGTGCAGCAGCACGTCGTAGGAGAACGGGATCGGCGTCGACGCGATGCGCTCGCAGCCGCTCACCATCGCCACCAGTTCGTCGAGCCGCGCATCGAGCATCCACAGCCGCGTCTCGGCGAGCTTGCCCGCGTCCGCGCGTGCGCCGAACGCGCCGCGCAGTTCATGGACGAGCGCGACCGGCGCGAAGCGCGCGGCGGCGATGCGCGCGCAGGCCTCGTCGTCGAGCCGCGCACGCAGGTCGGCCGCCGGATCGGTGCCGCGCAGCTGATGCTTGAGCGCATAGACGAACGCGACGACCTTGTGCACGAACGCGCGGCGCGCGGCCGCGTCGTCGCCGATCGCGCCGTAGCAGAGCGCCTGCGACACCAGTGTGCGCGTGGCGGTCAGCATGCCGCCCCACAGTTGCCGCCCTTCGCGGTAGCGTTCGTAGCTCGCGTTGTTGCGGAACCCGGCGAAGATCGCGAGCGTGAGGCCGATCAGCGTGAACGGCGTCGGATTCAGCGGCACCTTCTCGCCGAGCACGCGGCCGCCGCCCCACACCGCGACGAGGCTGATCGCGAGCGTCAGCACCAGTTGCGGCAGGATCGTCGGCAGCACCGAGCCGTTCCAGACGAGCAGCATCCGCAGCCAGTGTTCGCGCGGGCGAATGATCATCGCGGCGCTCCGTCAGGCGGCGGCCGCCGCAGGCGCCGCCGCGCGATGCAGCAGCACGGGCACCGACTTCGACGTCGGCGTGTTGCAGACGTCGCCGACGCTGTCGAGCGGCACCAGCGGGTTCGTTTCCGGGTAGTACGCGCCGATGCAGCCGCGCGGGATGTCGTATTCGACCAGCAGGAAGCCGTCGGCACGCCGCACGATGCCGTCGTGCCAGACGGTCTCCATGTCGACCCATTCGCCGGCCTGCAGCCCGAGCATCGCGAGGTCGTCGCGGTTGACGAACACCACGCGGCGCTGGCCGTATACGCCGCGATAGCGGTCGTCGAGCCCGTAGACGGTCGTGTTGTACTGATCGTGCGAGCGTGTCGTCATCAGCGTCATCAGGCGTTCGCCGTGCAGCGCGCGGGCGCGCTGGATCGGCGTGTCGGCCGGCAGCGCGTGCGCGATGAAGTTCGCCTTGCCGGTCGGCGTCAGCCATTCGCGATCGCGCGACGCGACGCGCAGGTGGAAGCCGCCCGGCCGCGCGATGCGCGCGTTGTAATCGTGGAAGCCGTCGAAGGTCGCCTCGATCGCGTCGCGGATCTTCGTGTAGTCGTCCTTGTACGCGAGCCAGTCGATCGTGCCGCTGCCGAACAGCGCATGACCGAGGTGCGCGACGATCGCCGGCTCCGACATCAGGTTCGCCGAGGCCGGCTGGTTCATCCCGTACGACACGTGCACCATGCTCATCGAATCCTCGACCGTCACGCCTTGCGCCACGCCGTCCTGCAGGTCGATCTCGGTGCGGCCGAGCGTCGGCAGGATCAACGCGTCGCGGCCGTGGATCAGGTGGCTGCGGTTCAGCTTCGTCGTGATGTGCACGGTCAGGTCGCAGCGGCGCATGCCTTCCCACGTGCGCGGCGTGTCGGGCGTCGCCATCGCGAAGTTGCCGCCGAGGCCGATCAGCACCTTCACGCGGCCGTCGCGCATCGCTTCGATCGTCTCGACGACGTCGTAGCCGTGCGCGCGCGGCGGCGCGAAGTCGAACACTTTGCCGAGCCGGTCGAGGAACGCCTGGGTCGGCTTTTCCTCGATGCCGACCGTGCGGTTGCCCTGCACGTTCGAATGGCCGCGCACCGGGCACAGGCCCGCGCCCGGCCGGCCGATGTTGCCGCGCATCAGCATCAGGTTGGTCAGCATCTGCACGGTCGCGACCGAGTGCTTGTGCTGCGTGATGCCCATTCCCCACGTCGCGATCACCCGTTCGCTGCGCGCGTAGCGCTGCGCGAGCGCGTCGATCTGCTCGTACGGCACGCCGCTTTCGGCGCTCAGCGCGGCCCAGCTTTCGTCGCGCAGATCGGCGGCGAACGCGTCGAAGCCGGCCGTGTGCGTGTCGATGAATGCGGTGTCGAGCACGCGCGGCGTACCGGCGGCGCGTGCGGCGTCGTCGAGTTCGAGCACGCGCTTCGCGATGCCCTTGAGCAGCGCGAAATCGCCGCCGATGGTCAGCTGGATGAACGTCGAGGCGATCTTCGTGCCCGACATCGTCAGCATTTCGAGCGGGCTTTGCGGATCGGCGAAGCGCTCGAGGCCGCGCTCCTTCAGCGGGTTGATCGACACGATGGTCGCGCCGCGCTTCGCGCATTCGCGCAGCTCGCCGAGCATGCGCGGATGATTGGTCGCCGGGTTCTGGCCGAAGATCAGCAGCAGGTCCGCATGCTCGAAATCGTCGAGCGTGACGGTGCCCTTGCCGACGCCGACCGACGCCGGCAGCCCACGGCTCGTCGCCTCGTGGCACATGTTCGAGCAATCGGGGAAGTTGTTGGTGCCGTACCGCCGCACCAGCAGCTGGTACAGGAACGCGGCCTCGTTGCTCGCGCGCCCGGACGTGTAGAACGCGGCCTGGTTCGGGTCCGGCAGCGCGCGCAGGTGGCGCGCGATCAGCGCGAACGCGTCGTCCCAGGCGATCGGCACGTAATGATCGGTCTGCGCGTCGTACACCATCGGATCGGTCAGCCGGCCGTGCTGCTCGAGCTCGAAATCGGATTGCTCGAGCAGTTCGGTGACCGTGTGCGCGGCGAAGAACGCAGGCGTCACGCGCTTGCTGGTCGCTTCGGCGGCGACCGCCTTCACGCCGTTCTCGCAGAATTCGAACGTCGACGCGTGCTGGCGGTCCGGCCACGCGCAGCCGGGGCAGTCGAAGCCGTCCGGCTGGTTCTGGCGCAGCAGCGTGCGGTAGTTGCCGCCGGCGACCTTCTCCTTGATCAGGTTGATCGTGACGGCTTTCAGCGCGCCCCAGCCGGCGGCCGGGTGCGTATATGGTTCGATGCGCGCAGTGGCGGTTTTCTTTTTCATGATGCGTGTGTCGGGGTTGGTGCGTGCAGGGTACGCGCGGCGCCGTGACCGCTGTGTGTACACCTTCTCATATCAAAAAAGAGTACAGTTGCGGCCATTCGGGCCGTACGAGCCATTCGGGCCCGCGACGGCATCGTTGAAGGGAAGCTGAAAGGAGCGCGCGTGAAGCGATACGAACGACTCGCCGACGATCTCCAGGCGCAGATCGAGCGCGGCGTGTACCGGCCCGGCGAGCGCATTCCGTCGGTGCGGCAGGCGAGCCGGCAGCAACAGCTCAGCGTGACGACCGTGCTGCGCGCGTACCTCGTGCTGGAAAGCCGCGGGCTGATCGAAAGCCGGCCGCAGTCGGGCTATTTCGTGCGCGCGCGGGCCGCCGCGCCGGCCGACGCCGAGTTGCACGTGTCGACGCCGGCCGCCGAGCCGTCGGCCGTCGACGTGAGCCGGCTCGTGCTGTCGACGCTGCGCTCGATCGCGCGCGACGACGCCGTGCCGCTCGGCTCACCGTATCCCGACGCGTCGCATTTCCCGGTGCAACGTCTCGCGCGCTACGCCCAGGCGATCGGGCGGCGCCGCACGCGCTGGGGCGTGATCGACGACTTGCCGCCCGGCAACCAGGAGCTGATCCGCCACATCGCGCGGCGCTATGCGGAGCGCGGCGTGGCGGTCGAGCCCGGCGAGATCGTGGTGACGATCGGCGCGACCGAAGCGATCAACCTGTGCCTGCAGGCCGTCGCGAAGCCGGGCGACACGATCGCGGTGGAGTCGCCGACCTTTTACGCGATGCTGCATGCGATCGAGCGGATGGGGATGCGCGCGCTCGAAGTGCCGACGCACCCGGGCGACGGCATCGATCTCGATGCGCTCGCACGGATCCTGGCGAGCGAGCGCATCGCCGCGTGCATGGTGATGCCGAATTTCCAGAATCCGCTCGGCTTCGAGATGTCCGACGCGCGCAAGCGCGCACTCGTCGAGCTGCTCGCGCAGCACGGCGTGCCGGCGATCGAGAACGACGTCTATCACGAGCTGCATTTCGGCGATACGACGCCGAGCGCGCTGAAGTCGTACGATCGCGACGGGCTCGTATTGCATTGCGCGTCGTTCACGAAGAGCCTGTCGCCGCGCTACCGGATCGGCTGGGCGATGCCGGGCCGCTATCGCGACCAGGTCGAGAAGCTGAAATTCCTGAACACGCTCGCGACGCCCGCCATCGAGCAACTCGCGATTGCCGAATACCTGAAGTACGACGGCTACGATTTCCATCTGCGGCGCATGCGCAAGCAGTATGCGCAGCAGGCGAGCGTGATGAGCGCGATGGTGCGGCGCTTCTTCCCCGAGGGCACGCGGCTGTCGCAACCGCGCGGCGGCTACGTGCTGTGGGTCGAGCTGGCGCCGCAGGTCGACGCGATGAAGCTGTATGCGCTCGCGCTCGCGCAGCGCATCACGGTCGGGCCCGGCCATATGTTCTCGGCGAGCGGCAATTATCGGCACTTCATCCGGCTCAACTACAGCTACCTGTGGTCGCGGCAGATCGAGGAGGCGTTGAAGGTGCTCGGCCGGCTCGCGGCCGAATGCGCGGCGCGGTGAGCGGCGGGATGAGCGCGCGCTGTGCCGCGCCGCGCGATGGCGGGCGGCGGCCCGTTTGCCGACCGCTGCGTCGAACCTCAGCGCGTGCCGCCGGGCGGCCGTTCGCCCGCACCGCTTGCCCGCAGCGGCAGCCGCAGCGCCGTCGCGAAGCTCGCCGCATGCAATGCGCACAACAGGCCGAAGGCCCACGCGTACGCGACGCTCGGCGAGCCGCTCGTCGCCGTCTCGACGTGCAGCCGCCACGCGAGAAACAGCGTACAGAGCGTCGTGAAGGTCGGCCCGCCGAGGCGCTGCACGATATTCAGCGACGTCGTCGCCATCGGCAGGCTGCGCCGTTCGACCGACGCATACGCGGCGGAAATCGACGGCGTGCCGATCGCGCTCTGACCCATCCCGCGCAGAAACAGCGCGGGCATCAGCACGTCGCGATCGAAGCCGTGCAACGCGAGGTACGCGAACGGCAGCGTCGCGATCAGCGCGAGCAGCGCGCCGGCGGCGGCGACCCGCCGCACGCCGAACCGGCTCGTCAGCGCGCCCATCGACGGATAGGTGACGAGCATGCCGAGCCCGAGCGGTGCGAGCAGCCAACCGATCTCGCCGGGCGAGCGGCCGCACGCCTGGATCAGAAACACCGGAATCAACATCTGGCCCGCGTAGACCGCGCCGTTCGACAGGAACTGGGTGGCGGCGGCCGCGCCGAACACGCGCGAGCGAAACAGCGCGACGTCGATCAGCGCCCGTTCGCGCAGGCGCCGCTCGACACGCAGGAACGCGGCGAGCAGCAGCATCGCGGCCGCGACGGCGGCGATGCCGGGCGCGGCTTCGATCCGCTGCGCGCCGTACAGGAACAGCACGAGCGCCGGCGACAGCAGCGCGAGGCCGACCCAGTCGAGCGCGCGGCGCTGCGTCTCGTCGCGGTCGGCGGGCAGCAACCAGACGGCGAGCCCGAGCGCGAGCACGCCGACCGGCAGGTTCACGAGAAACAGCCAGCGCCACGAGGCGTGCTGCAGGACCGCGCCGGCGACGACCGGGCCGAGGAGCGGTGCGAGCAGAACCGGCACCGCCGCATAGCCGATCACGCGCGCCATCTGCTGGCCGGCCGCGCGCGCGATCATCATTTGCGCCATCGGCGCGAGCAGCCCGCCGCTGACGCCCTGCAGCACGCGGAACGCGATCAGCGACGCCGCCGACCACGCGAGCCCGCACAGCGCCGACGTCAACATGAACGCGGAGAAACACCACAGGTACAGCGCCTTCGCGCCGATGCGCCCGACCAGCCAGCCGTTCAGCGGCAACACCAGCGTGAGCGCGAGCAGGTAGCCGCTCGTCACCCATTGGATCGTCGACAGGCTCGCGTGCAGGTCGGTCGCGAGGCTCGACAGCGAGACGTTGACGATCGTCGCGTCGAGCTGCGACAGCAGCGCGCCGAGCGTCGCGACCGCGCTGACTTTCCAGACCGTCGGATCGAGCGGGGCGGCCGGGCGGTTCTCCACCGGCTGCGCGTGTCGCTCGCTCACGCGTCGCGGCGCGCGAGCAGCGCGACGATGTCGCGCGTCGAACCCGTTTCGCCGAGGCGCGGAAACACCCGTTCGACGCTGTTCGCGTGCGCGTCGGCGCTGAGGTCGGTCATCGCGTCGACGGCGAGCGTCACGTTGTAGCCGAGGTCGTATGCCTGCCGCGCAGTCGATTCGACGCCGATGCTGGTCGCGATCCCGGCGAGCACGATCTGCGTGACGCCGGCGGCTTTCAGGTACGCGTCGAGATCGGTCGCGGTAAACGCGCCCCAGGTGTGCTTCGTCACGACATGGTCGCCCGGCTGACGGTCGAGCTCGGGCAGCAGTTCGGTCCAGTCGGGCGGCAGCGCCGCGGTGCGCGGCGGTTGTTGCGTGCGGCCCGGTGCGCCGCCCGCGACGTTGACGAGCACGACCGGCAGGCCGCGGCCGCGGAACGCGTCGAGCAGTTCGCGCGCGTGCGCGATCACCGTGGCGCTCGGATGGCAGGCCGGCAGCGCGACGATGCCTTTTTGCAGATCGATGACGACGAGCGCCGTGTTCGGGTCGAGCCGGGTCGTGCTCATGGTGTCGATGCTCCGTGAAGGGGACGATGGAACGCATGCGCGCGACGGCCGCGCGGCATGCGGGCGGCGGTCATTGCTCGCCGAGACGCCGGATCAGCGCGATCGCGTCGGCGAGCGTGCGCATTTCGTCAGGTTCGAGCTTGCCGATCGCGGCGCCGAGCCACGCGTGCTTCGCCGCGTTGCGCTTGCGCCGCGCTTCGCGGCCGGCCGCGGTCAGCAGGAACAGGATTTGTCGGCCGTCGGTCGGATGCGGCTCGCGTTCGACGAGCCCGTCTTCCTCGAGGCTCGCGAGGATCGCCTTCATCGACTGCGGCTTCATGGCCTCGGCGCGCGCGAGCTCGGCGGTCGTCATCGGGCCCTGTCGTTCGAGCCGCGCGAGCGCGCTCGTCTGCGACATGCCGAGCCCTTCGGAGTCGATTTCGGAGCGCAAACGGCGGATCAACTGGCCGACCGCGAGCGTCAGGTCGGTGGCGACGGTGTCGGCGGTAACGCCGGGTGTGCGTGGCGGATTCATGCGGCCAAGCATAGAACACGACAGGCTAACTTGCAAGTTTGACTGTCGATATGGGGCGGCATGCGGCTACGAGTTGAGGCAAACGAGAGGGCGTCGCGTCGCGGCTTTGAATCGGCGAGACGCGCCGCTACCCGCCCGCGGGCGGCGCAACGGGCACGACGTCGGGGTACTTCGGCGATGCATGCTCGTGGAGCAGGTCACCGAGATATTGGGCGAGTTCATCTGCCGCGAGCGTCGCCGGAATCTGCAGGCCGGCCGACCTGCGCTTGCCGTCGGCGCCGAGATCGAACACGCGCCAGCCGTCGCCTGTGCGGACGACGGCAAGCAGGCGGCCGAACGCGTTGAACCGGTACTCATGCTCCATCGCATCGCTCCTGCGCCGGAAGAGCGGCGCTTACTGAATCGAGCAGCTCAGCCAGCGATGGATTTTCAGCGCATCGCTGGACACGCCCGCGCGCGTCGGCGCGCCGAGCAGCACGATGGTTTCGCGGCGCCCGTGCACGCGCGTGCGCATCACGACGCCATGCCCCGATTCGTTGATGAAGCCGGTTTTCTGCAAACGGATCGGCAGCCGGCCGTAGCGCACCAGCGGATCGGAATTCACGTACAGCAGCTCGCCGTCGCCGGCTTCGATGGTCGTCGACGTGTCGGTCGAGAAATAGCGGATCAGCGGGTCGTGCGCGGCGGCGCCGACGAGCCGCGCGAGATCCTCGGCGGTCGATACGTTGTGCGGCGACAGTCCGGTCGGTTCGCGGAAATGCGTCGCGCGCATGCCGAGCTGGCGCGCTTTGCGGTTCATCGCGCCGACGAAGGCGGCGCGGCCGCCCGGATAATCGCGGCTCAGCGCGGCGGCCGCGCGGTTTTCCGACGACATCAGCGCGATATGAAACATCTGCCGGCGCGACAGTTCGGCGCCGACCGGCAGCCGCGAGCCGGTGAACTTGATCGTGTCGCGATCGCGTGTCGTGACGCGCAGCACGCCGTTCAGCGGCCGGTCGGCATCGCGGGCGACGAGCGCGGTCATCAGCTTCGAGATCGATGCGATCGGCCGCACCGTGCGCGCGTTGCGCGCGAGCAGCGGCGTGCCGGAGTCGACATCGACTACGTACGCGGCGCGCGAGTGCAGTGTGCGCACGGCGCGCGGCGTGTAGCCGCAGCTTGCGAGCAGGCGTGGCGGTTCGATGCGACGCGGGCGGTTCGCGTTCGTGCGGGGCTTGCGATGCGTGCCTTTGGCGCGGCGATGCTGCGGCGCGGGCGCCGCGTGATGCTTGACCGGATGGTGCGTGACGCGCGGCCGGCGGTGCTTGATGGCCTTGTGCGCGCGATGCGCGGCCTTGCCCTTGACGACTTTGGGATGCGCGTGCGTCGACGCGGTCCGATGCGCGTTCGCGGCCGACGCATTGGCCGCGAACGCGAGCGTCACGAACGACAGCGCGATGATCAGAGGGGTGCGGGCGCGGCGCAGGCGCGCGATGAGGCCGATCAAGCGAAGTACTCCTTCTCGCGTGCGCGACGGCAGCGCGAAACACGTGGACAGTGGACGGGAGCGGGAAATTATACGGTCGATCGCAGGGCGATGACGATCGATGCATGCGGGTTCGTGAGGGTTCCTGCGATGCGTCGCGGCCGATCGGAGCGGAACGTGCAAGGTAATCGTCGGCGACGTCAGCGCGGCCAGTGTCGCCGCGACACGACCGCGAAGCTGAGCGCGATCGCGCCCGTGACGCGTTGCGGCGGCGCGTCGTCGGGCACGTCGCCGAAGCGCACGCGGTGGCCGCGGCCGCCCGCGCGCGCCGCGCGCCGCTCGTTCGCTGTCGCGTCGGCGTCGGGCTTCGCTGCGGATTCGTCGACGACCGCCGTGTCGGATGAATGATCGGCCGCGCATGCGGCCGCAGGATCGAAGGTCATCGCGGTATGTTCAAGGAAGGGCATGTGCGTATTGAACGCCATCGGATTCGATCAGTAAAATGAATGTTTTGATCGATTGGATTCCTTCGAAGAATGGAATTGAAACTGCTGCGCACCTTCCTGACGGTCACCGAGCTGAGTCATTTCAGCCGTGCGGCCGACGCGCTGCACATGAGCCAGCCGGCATTGAGCAAGCAGATCGGTGCGCTCGAGGCGAGCCTCGGCGGCCGGCTGTTCGAGCGCGGGCGTCACGGTGCAGAACTCACGGCGTTCGGCGAGCGCTTCCTGCCTGATGCGCAGGCGCTCGTGCACGATGCCGACGAGATGCTCGCGCGTGCGCGCGAGGTCACGAGCGGCCAGCGCGGGCAGTTGCGGCTCGGCATCTGCCTGTCCGTGCTGACGCTCGTGCCGAAGCTGATCGCGGAATTCCGGCGGTGCAATCCGGGCATCGCGATCACGCTGAGCGACCTGTCGTCGTCCGAGCAGACGCGCCGGCTGCGTTCCGGCAAGCTCGATGCCGGCTTCCTGCGCTTGCCGTCCGACGAAGGTCTGTCTTCGTTCAGGGTGACCGACGAGGCGCTCGCGCTCGCCGCGCCGCCGCATCTCGGCTTCAAGCGCGTGCCGACCGATCTCGACGCCCTCAACGAAATCGGCTTCATCGCGCTGCAGCGTGCGCGCGGCCCCGGCCTCGCCGCGCAGATCGAGCAGTGGTGCGGTGCGCGGCGCTTCGTGCCGCACGTCATGCAGCAGGCGGAAGACGTGCAATCGGTCCTCACGTCGGTCGCGGCCGGCGTAGGCGTTGCGTTCATCCCGTCGAGCGCGCAATATCTGCTGCGCGATGCGACCGTGCTGCCGCTCGCCGGTCGCGACGCGAAATGGCGCGTCGGCCTGGCGTGGTTGTCCGGCCGCGACGATCCCGTGACCACGCGCTTCGTGTCGTTTATACGCGCGGCGTTGAAGGGCGCGTGAGCGCACGCAGCGCGTCCGCCACGCACCTGCTGCCTGAATGCCGGTCGGCACCGGCGCACCGATCTCGATCCATGACTTCAGAACCTGACGACTCCCCGCTGGACCCCGCGCTCGTGGCGACGCTCGCGACGCTGAACGAGGCCGCGCACGCGCCGTCCGGCGGTACGTGGTCGCTGCCGAAGATCGCGAAGCGCGCGCAGTTGCCGATGAGCATGCTGCGTCGCGTGCTGACGCAGCTCGACGCGGCCGGGATCACCGCGACGACGTTGAACGACGACGGCACCGGCCGCGCCGCGTTGACCGACGAGGGCCGCGTGCTCGCCGCGCAGCTGTTCGGCGCGAACGATGCGCGATAAAAAGCGGGCCGCCCGAAGGCGGCCCGCTGCGCTACGTTCGACGCGGTTCAGAACCACTGCTTGTAACGGCGCACATAGAGCGTCTTGACGATCTGCGCGAGCAGGATGTAGCCGGCCATCGTCGCCGCGAGCCAAAGCCAGTACGTGCCGGGCAGATGCATGAAGCCGAGCGCGTCCGCGAACGGCGAGAACGGCAGCCAGCAGCCGACGGCGATCGCGGTGAACGTCGACAGCAGCACCGGCAGCGCGGCCGTGCTCTGCAGGAACGGGATCTTCTGCGTGCGCAGCAGATGCACGACGAGCGTCTGCGAGACGAGGCTCTCGATGAACCAGCCCGAGTTCATCACGATCTGGCCGCCCGCGCCGCCGTGCAGGTGATACATCGCGCCGGCGCCGAACACGGTCCACATCAGCACGTAGGTCGTGATGTCGAACACCGACGACGTCGGCCCGACCCACAGCATGAAGCGGCCGATGTTGCCGGCCTCCCACTTGCGCGGCTTCTTGAGGAACTCGGGGTCCATCCGATCCCACGGCAGCAGCATCTGCGACGTGTCGTAGATCAGGTTCAGCACCAGCAGCTGGGTCGCGAGCATCGGCTCCCACGGCAGGAACGCACTCGCGACGAGCACCGAGAACACGTTGCCGAAGTTCGAGCTGGCCGTCATGTTCAGGTACTTGAGGATGTTGCCGAAGGTCTCGCGGCCCTTGATCACGCCTTCCTCCAGCACCATCAGGCTCTTTTCGAGCAGGATGATGTCGGCGGTCTCCTTCGCGATGTCGGCGCCGCTGTCCACCGAGATGCCGACGTCGGCGTCGCGCAGCGCCGGCGCGTCGTTGATGCCGTCGCCGAGGAAGCCGACCGTATGGCCGTTCGCCTGCAGCGCGCGGACGATGCGCGCCTTCTGCAACGGCGTGAGCTTCGCGAACACCGTCGTGCGTTCGACGGCCTGCGCGAGCGTCGCGTCGTCGAGCCCATCGATGTCGGCGCCGAGCAGCGGCGTGCCCGGCTGCAACCCGACCTGGCGGCAGACCTTGATCGTGACGGTCGCGTTGTCGCCCGTCAGCACCTTCACCGCGACGCCGTTTTCGCGCAACGCGGCGAGCGCCGGCGCGGCCGATTCCTTCGGCGGATCGAGAAACGTCAGGAAGCCGCGCACGACGAGGTCGCGCTCGTCGGCGGTGCGGTACTGCTCGCGTTGCTCGGCGGGCGGGATCGCGCGCGTCGCGACCACCAGCACGCGGAAACCGTCGTCGTTGTACGCGCTCGCCTGTTCGAGCAGCCGCTCGCGCGCGACGCTGTCGAGCGGACGCACGCCGTGCTCGTCCTGCACGTGGGTCGACACCGCGAGCATTTCCTCGACCGCGCCCTTGCAGATCAGCAGATGCGCGCCATGCGCATCGCCGACGACGACCGACAGGCGGCGCCGCACGAAGTCGAACGGCAGTTCGTCGATCTTCGTGTAGCCGTGCGGCTTCACACGGTCGCCGAGCTCGTCCGCGCGCGCGACGATCGCGACGTCGATCAGGTTCTTCTGACCGCTTTGATGGAAGCTGTTGAGCCAGCCGAGCCGCAGGATGTCCTCGTCGCGCCGTCCGGCCAGGTCGAGATGGTGCTCGAGGATGATGCGGTCCTGCGTGAGCGTGCCAGTCTTGTCGGTGCACAGCACGTCCATCGCGCCGAAGTTCTGCACCGAGTTCAGCCGCTTCACGACGACCTTGCGGCGCGCCATCGCGATCGCGCCGCGCGCGAGATTCGCGCTGACGATCATCGGCAGCATTTCGGGCGTGAGGCCGACGGCCACGGCGAGCGCGAAGGTCAGCGCGCTCAGCCAGTCGCCCTTGGTCAGCCCGTTGATCATGAACACGACCGGCACCATCACGAACATGAACTTGATCAGCAGCCAGCTCACGCTCGCGACGCCGCGATCGAAGCTCGTCTCGATGCGCTTGTGGCTTACCACGTTGCGCGCGAGCGTGCCGAAGTAGGTATCGTCGCCGGTCGCGACGACCACGGCCGTCGCGGTGCCGCTGACCACGTTGGTGCCCATGAAGCAGACGTTCTCGAGATCGAGCAGCGACGTCGACGCGGCGGGCGGCGTATCATGCGGCGCGCCGGCCGCAGCCGGCGCATGTGCTTGCGCCGACTTGCCGGCGACCGCGCCGAGCGTGTCGTACTTCTCGACCGGCAGCGCTTCGCCGGTCAGCACGGCCTGGCTGATGAACAGGTCGCGCGACGTGATGAGGCGCACGTCGGCGGGGATCATGTCGCCGGCCGACAGATGCACGATGTCGCCGACCACCACGTCGCGCATCGGCACGTCGCGGCGCGTCGGCTCGCACGTGTCGGTTGCCGCGCGCTGCACGGTGGCCGTCGTCCGCACCATCGCCTTGAGTTTCTCGGCGGCGCGCAGCGACCGGAATTCCTGCACGAAGCGCAGCAATGCGCTGATCGTCACCATCGCGAGCAGGATCGTCATGCCGACGTAGTCGCGATCGTCGGGCGCCGCGAACCAGACGTCGGTGCAGAAGCTGATCGCGGCGAGCACCAGCAGCACGTAGACGAACGGATTGTGAAACGCGTGCAGCAACTGGCGCGTCCAGTGCGGCGGCTTGTCGTGCGCGATTTCGTTGGGGCCGTGGTGCTGCAGCCGGTCGGCGGCCTGGCCGTGCGTGAGGCCGCGTGCACCGGTACGCAGCGCCTCGAAGGTCTGCTCGAGCGGACGGCCGGCTTCCTGCGCGATGCGCATGATGCGTGGTTCGTTCTGCCGGCCGTTGCCGGCGCCGACGAAGCCGCGCTGCGGGTTCCTGGATGGGTTTCGTTGTGTCATGACTCGCTCCTGGCGCATGCGGCGGCGCGCCGGGAGCGGTCGCGACGTTATCGACGCGCGAACGCTTCCCGCCGCGTCGCGACACGCGCGATCGGCTGTGGATCGGAAAAGGGGGAAACGCTCGCCGGCGCGGCGACTGCGCGCGCAGAGCCGATGCGCAACGCCGCACCGGCGAGCGGTAATCGACTACTGTCGTCTGCGTTCATCTGCGCTCCTTCGGTCGTGGATGGGCGGCACGAGCGATCGGCGGCCGCGCACGCGAGCGTGCGCACGGCCGGTCGGCACGTGAATGAAATACGCGCGGCAGCGCGCAGTGCGTCGCGCGAATGCACGCACGCGACAGCGTGGTGCTGCGCGGCGACGCGCTTCGGCGTCAGCGAAAAATCGGGCGGGGATTCTGGCCGGTCAGGCCGGAAGGACGCCGCATCCTGCTATCCAGGGATGCGGCAGAAGACGAGGCTCTGCGCGTTTCCTCAGGCAGCAGTCGGGTTGGTCGACGACCAACTACAACTCGCATCGGTGTTCACGGAACACTCCATGTAATCAGACGGGGGCGATGGTAATGGTTCGTTACGCGAAGCGTCAACCCTTTACCCGCTTTACCCGCGTTTTTACGGCGTTTTCATCGATGCATCGGCGTGCAGCCGCAACCCGCGGCGATGAAAAAACGCGCGCACGCCGGGCCGGCATGCGCGCGTTCGTGTCGCGGGGACGCAGCGCTTATTGCGCGGCGGCCGTGACGGCCGCGCCCGCATCGGCGATACCGGCGCCGGCCGGCAGGGCGGTGCACGACGTCGTGGCGGCGGGCAGCATCGCCGCGCGTGCGCCGCCTTGCAGCTTCTGCTGAATCTGCACCGGCGTGAGGTTGCCGTTCACCGCCAGCATCAGCGAGACGATGCCCGACACCTGCGGCGTCGCGAGGCTCGTGCCGCTCGCGGTGCCGTACGAGTCGGCACCCGGCACGGTCGTGCCGCTGTTGGCGGTCGACAGGATGCCCACGCCCGGCGCGCTCAGCGAGACGTCGGCGCCGAAGTTGCTGAACGATGCGCGCCGGCCGGTCGCGTCGGTTGCGCCGACGCTGATCACGCCGCGGCAGTTCGCCGGCTGGTCGAGGCCGGTCGACAGGCCGTCGTTGCCGGCGGCCACGACGACCGTCACGCCCTTCGCATTCACGTCGTCGATCGCCTGCTGGAACGTCGTGCTGCACGCACCGACGCCGCCGAGGCTCAGGTTGATGACCTTCGCGGGCGTCGGATTCGTCGGCACGCCGTTGACCGGAATGCCGGCCGCCCAGCGCATCGCGTCCGCGATGTCGCTGGTCGTGCCGCCGCACTTGCCGAGCACGCGCACCGGCAGGATGCGGCCGAGCCACGACACGCCCGCCACGCCGATCCCGTTGTTCGCGCCGGCGCCGATCACGCCCATCACGCGCGTGCCGTGCCAGCTGCTGTTGTTCGGTTCGCTCGCGCAGTGGTAGTACGGGCCGGTCGCGTCGTCGAGTTCCTGCTGCGTGACCCAGTCGCCCGGGTCCGTCGCGTCGTTGCTGCGCGCCTGGCCGTTGTTGCTGGTGTTGGCGTTCGAGATGAAGTTGTAGCCCGGCAGCAGGTTCGCGACGAGATCGGGGTGCGGCCGGTAGCCGGTGTCGAGCACCGCCGTGACGACGGTCGGCGCGCCCTTGGTGCGCGTCCATGCGGGCGGCGTGTTGATGCCGACCGCCGGGTCGGACAGATACCATTGCTGGCTGTACGAGGGGTCGCTCGGCGTGTCGCGGACGTGCATCGGGTGATCCGGTTCCGCGTAGTCGACGTCGCTGTCGGCCGCGAATGCGGCGGCCAGTGCGGCCGCGTCGTCCGATGCGATGCGCTGGCCGATCGACAGGACGGCCGCCCCGTTCGCCAGCGTGCGCTCGACCTGCACGTTCAGCGACGTCGTCGCGGCCGCATAGGCACGCGCGGCGCCGGTGGTCGTCGGCGCGCTCCAGCGCGTCATCGAGCGCTGGATCACCGCGTCGAGCCGCGTGCCGACGTCGAGCGCGGCCATCGCGCGCGTTCCCGTCGACGGCTTCAGCCTGACGATCAGATGATCGACCGGCGGCTCGGTCGGCGCGACCGTCTGCGCGGCCATCTGCACCGCGGCCTGCTGGGCCGCACAGGTGGTGCCGTTGGTCGGCGCGGGCGCGGGCGCCGGAGCAGGTGCGGGAGCCGGCGTCGGCGCGGGGGCCGGCGCTGCGGTCGCCGGGCTCGAGCCGTCGCCGCCACCGCCGCCGCAGCCGGCGATGGGGAGCAGGGCGGCTGCCGACAACATGCCGGCGAGCACGCGCGCGTGAGCGGAGCGGGCCAGTGCGAAATCGAAACGATTGGCTCTCATGGTGAAACTTCGTCCTCGTGGATAACCGTCGTGCCGGCGGTAGTGCGTGGTCCGGCCGATGCCGGATCTGGTCTTTTTTGTCTGGCGATTGCAGCGGCTTGCTGCGACGCGCCATGCATTGGGTAACGGCCGTCCAGCGGGGTTCTTGAGTATGTTTTGGTAGAAAAGGCAGCGTTTGCGCAAACGATTTCGTTGCTGCATCGCAGCGGTGTGTGCGATTCCTGTCGGGCCGCGCGCTCGCCCGTGCGCGACCGGATGCGCTGCGGCGGCCCTGATGACGGAGAGGACGAGGTTTGCGCGCCACGGCAACGCGCGCGCCCGCGCGGCGCGGGTCGCCGGCTCGACGTTTCACTACGCGTTGGCCGATGCGGCGCGAATATTGTCGGGCGTAGGATCGCGATTCGATCAACGTTTCGTCAGGAGAAAAGCATGGATCGCCGCTTTCGTTGGCTGGCCCTCGTGCTGGCCGGTGCGCTGGCCGGCGCCGCGCACGCGCAGGCGCTGACCGGCACGCTGAAGAAGATCAAGGACACCGGCGTCGTGTCGCTGGGTATCCGTGAATCGTCGGTGCCGTTCTCGTATTCGGACAACCAGCAGAACAACATCGGCTACTCGCGCGACATCGCGGCGCGCATCATCGACGCGCTGAAGGCCGAATTGAAGGCGCCGAACCTGACGGTGAAGGAGATTCCGATCACGTCGCAGAACCGCATTCCGCTGCTGCAGAACGGCACGATCGACTTCGAATGCGGATCGACGACCAACACGCTGGAGCGCCAGAAGCAGGCCGCGTTCTCCAACAGCATCTTCTTGTACGGGATCCGCTTCAGCACGCGCAAGGATTCCGGCGTGAAGGACTTCGCGGATCTGGCCGGCAAGACCGTCGCGACGACGGCCGGCACGTCGGACGAGCGGCTGCTGCGCAAGCTCAACGAAGAGAAGGCGATGAACATGACGATCATCAGCGCGAAGGACCACGCCGAAGCGTTCATGAACGTCACGACCGGGCGTGCGGTCGCGTTCGTGATGGACGAGCCGCTGCTGTACGGCGAAATCGCGAAGGATCGCAATCCGGGCGCCTACACGGTGGCGGGCACGCCGCTCGTCCACGAAAACTACGCGTGCATGCTGCGCAAGGACGATCCCGCGTTCAAGCAGCTGGTCGATCGCGTGATCGCGCAGTTGCAGACCTCCGGCGCGGCCGAGCAGCTCTACGACCGCTGGTTCATGCAGCCGATACCGCCGAAGGGCGTGAGCCTGAACTACCCGTTGTCGCCCGAGATGAAGCAGCTGTTCAGAAACCCGACCGATCGCGCGCAGTACTGAGCAGGCCGCGGCGACACGGTTGCAAACGAAAACCGCCGGCGCGGCGGCCGGCGGTTTCGGTTTTGGTTTTGTGCGGGGTCGCTCGCGTCAGGCCTTGATCTCCGGCCCGCGGGCCGCGGGCCTGGCCGGCGCCGACGGTGCAGGCGCGACCGTACGTGTGGACGGCTGCGCCGGCACGATCACGACGACCGGCTCCGGCATTGCCCACATCGGCATCGCGAAGCCGACGGGTTGCGGCGCCGGCATCGCGAACAGGTTGGCGAGCGCCGCGTGCTGCAGCGCCATCATCTGCTGCATGGCGGCCATCTGCGCCTGAGCGGCCTGCATCCGGTACTGCGCGGCCTGCATCTGCCGCCATGCGGTTGCGGGCGCCACGTCGCCCGACGTCGACGACGTCTGCATCTCGAAGCTCGCGCCGCCATGCGGGCTGTGCCAGCTCCACGTGCTGACCTTCATCGGGCCGAGCGCCGTCTGGACGACGCGCGTATCGGCCTTGACCGGCACGGCCTGCCCATCGACGTTGACGAACACCGGTTGTGCGGCCGGCGCCTGCGCGGCTTGCCCGGCGATCGCGAGCACGGGCATCAGCGCTACCGCGCCTGCCGCCATATACGAACGGAATCGCATATTCGTATCTCCATCAAACGATACTGATCGAATCAACATTGAACGAATCGTGCGGCTCACGGACGGAGCCATCGGCGACTATGCGTGGGTCGGCTTAAAACAGGATTAAAACCGCGGCGTAGCCGGTCGGATGGACGTAGGCGGGACGCTGCAGCCGACGCCTGCAACGCCGAGCCGACAGCTCGCAACGCCCAGCCGACAGCTCGAAGCTCGAAGCTCGCGGTGCACGGCGCACCGTGCCGCCATGCCACCGGCGCCTATGTCCCCCCGCGCCGCCGCCCCATTCGACCTCTCCCGCGCCAGGGGATTCCGGCCGGCGCGCGCAACAAAGGGCACAATAGGCGCTTCGCTGCGCACGGCTGTTCGCTATCCGAACGCGCCGGCATGCAGCGATGCCGCCGCCCGTATCCTTCCCGCCCGTCATGAACGCCTCGCTCACTTCCGCGCGCGAATCGAATTCGCCGCGCTTCCTGTTGTTCCTGATCTGCCTGTTCTCGTCCGCCGGCCAGCTGGCGATCGACATCTACGTGCCGGCGCTGCCCGACATGGCGCGCTCGTTCGCGACCACGCCGCAGGCGATCCAGTCGAGCGTGTCCGGCTACATGGCCGCGTATGCGCTGGGCCAGCTGATCTTCGGCCCCATCGCCGATGCGTACGGCCGCAAGCGCGTGCTCGCGTTCGGTCTCGTGATCTACACGATCGGCTGCCTGCTGTCGCTCGGCGCGCCGAACCTCGAGACCTTCCTGCTCGCGCGCTGCCTGCAGGGCTTCGGGATCGCGACGACGAACCTGCTCGCGAAGGCGATCATCACCGATTCGTTCTCGGGTCAGGCGCTGATGCACGCGTTCACCTACATGTCGATCGCGTGGGGCCTTGCGCCGATCGTCGCGCCGGTGATCGGCGCACACCTGCAGGAATGGTTCGGCTGGCGCGCCTGCCTGGTGTTCCTGCTGGTGTACTCGCTCGCGATGTGGGCGCTGCTGTGGCGCTATCGCGAGACCTTGCCGAAACCGGTGCATCTCGCGCCGCGCACGCTGTTCGCGAATGCGGGCCGGGTGCTCGCGAGCCCGGTGTTCCAGAGCTGCTTCCTCGCGCAGGGGCTGTGCTACAGCATCCTGCTGGTGTTCAACATCGTCGGGCCGTTCATGGTGCAGACCACGCTGCACAAGCCGCCGACCTTCTTCGGCTATCTGGCGCTCGGCATCGGGCTGATGTATTTCCTCGGCGGGCTGTCGAACCGGATTCACGGGCGCGGGCTGCCGAGCGCCGAGCAGCGCTTGCGTATCGGTGCGCGCGTGATGGCGGGCGCCGCGGTCGCGATGCTGGTGCTCGCGCTGACCGTCGGCCTGCGCGTGTGGACGCTCGCGACGCCGGTGCTCGTGATGGGTTTCTGCGCGGGCGCGATGTATCCGACGCTGATGGCCAAGGGCAATTCGCTGTTTCCGCATATCGCCGGGCTGACCAGCGCAATCCTCGGCTGCGCGCTGCTGCTCGTGTCGTCCGCGATGATGGGGCTGGCCGGCTTCGTGTCGATTCACGTGCTGACGCCGCTCGCGGTGTTCTTCGTCGTGCTGGCGTTCGTCGTCGTGTGGATGGTGACGAAGCTGCTGCGCCATCTGACCCAGCAGCAGCCGGTCAGCGTCGCGTGCGCGAGCGGGGAAGCGACCTGAGCGCGGCCGGCGCGTGACTTGAGACTTGTGCGCGGCGGCGCGCCGCCCGCTCACAGCGGCTGCGCGGCGCCCGCCTGCGTCAGCAGCGCAACGGTGGCCGCGGCCGGCATGCCGCTGGCGTCGATCGCACCTGCGGCCGCGAGCGCGCCGAGATCGCCGTCGACGCCCGGCTGTCCGACCACGAACGGCGTCGTCAGGAAGGCGGGCGTCGACAGCGTGACCGAATAGCGCTGCTGCAGGTTCGCCACGACCGCCGATTGCGCGGCCAGCACCGTGTTCGCGCTGCCCATTGCCTGCTGGAAATGCGTATTGCGCGGAAAATTGCCGATCAGCCCGGCCGGGTTCGCGCCGAGCTGCGCGGCGAGATAGACGAGCAGCAGCTCGGTTTCGGGCGTCGTGTTGAACGTGCCGCCCGCGTACGCGAGCGAATGCAGGCTCGTGCCGCCCGACGCGACCGCGATCACGCACGGCAGCGCGGCGTTGAGGGCGACGCGGTAGTTGCCGCCGCCGTCGGTCAGCGTGGTGGCCGAGCCCTGCACGCAGCTCACCGTCACCGCCGCGCTCGCGAGCGGCGCGCCGGTGGCGGCCGTGCCGGACAGCGCGACCGATGGCAGGGTGTCGTTGGAGCACACGTCGACGCCGAAGCAGGCTTCGCCGTTGCAGCCTGCGAGCGTGGCCACGAAGGCGGCGCCCAGGATGGGCCGGAGCAAGCGCGGAGGTCGGAGGTTCATGGTCGGGCGATCGGCGGATCGTGAGAGGGGACGCGGCGCGCCGACGCGCCGGCGCACGCTTCGTATTCTAGGTCTGCGATCCGCGTACTGCTTACCCTTTCGTGCGCTGCCGGCGCAGACGGCATCACGGTTTGCGCGCGCCCTTGCGCGCGAACGCGCCGCGCACCTCGAAGCCGATCGCGTCGGCGACGTTGCCGCGCGCATCGACGAGTTCGAGCCGGTGCCGGCCCGGCCACGGCATCCACGCAACGCGGTCGGCATGTCCGATCACCCGATCGTCGAGCCGCCAGGCGAACCGCGCGGCGTGCCCCGACGAACGCTCGAACCAGATCCGCTGATTGTTCGGCGGAATGTCCGGATCGATCGCGAAGATCGTGCCGTCGGTCGGCGCGCCGATCGCGAGCGGCGCACGCGCGCCGTCGTGACCCGGCGTGAGGGGCGCCGCGAGCCGGATCGTGTCGAGCGCCGTGCCCGCGACGAACCACTCGTTGCGCGACGGCTCGACGTCGCGCTCGAACGTGATGCGCCGCGTTTCGACGCCGGCCGGCGGCGCCGGCGCGCGGCTCGGCAGCGCGCGGTGCAGATAGCCGACCACGGCCGACCACACCGGCGACGCGCCCGTGACGCCCGACACGTCCCACATCGGCGAGCCGTCCGCGTTGCCGACCCACACGCCGACCGTGTAGCGCGACGTGAAGCCGACCGTCCAGTTGTCGCGCATGTCCTTGCTCGTGCCGGTCTTGACGGCCGAGAAGAAGGGCGTCGCGAGCGGGTTGTCGAAGCCGAACGTGCGCACGCGCGCGTTGTTGTCCGACAGGATGTCGGTGACGACGAAGCTGGCCGCTTCGCTGAACACGCGCGTGCCGCCGTCGGCGCGCGCCGACGGCGCAGCGGGCAGGTCGACGACCTTGCGCGCGACGCCGCCGTTCGCCAGCGCGCGATACGCGTTGGTCAGCGCCAGCAGCGTGACGTCCGCGCTGCCGAGCGCGAGGCTGAACCCGTAGTAATCGCCTTCCTGCGCGAGCGGCAGGCCGAGCGCTCGCAGCGTGCGCGCGAAGCGGTGCGGCGTGACGAGCACGAGCGTGCGCACGGCCGGCACGTTCAGCGAGCCGCCGAGCGCGCTGCGTACGCTGACCCAGCCCTTGAAATCCTTGTCGTAGTTCTGCGGAATGTAGAGGCCGCCGCCGGCCGCGAGGTTGATCGGCGCGTCGTCGAGTAGCGACGCCGCCGTCAGCCGCTTCTCGTCGAGCGCCTGCGCATAGAGGAACGGCTTGAGCGTCGAGCCGGCCTGACGCGGCGCGAGCACGGCGTCGACGTCGCGCGCGCTCGACAACGCGCCCGACGAGCCGACCCACGCACGAATCTCGCCGCTCGCGTTGTCGATCACCACCACCGCGCCGTCCTGCACGTTGCGCCGGTGGGCCGGAGCATTCAGCTCGGTCAACGCGCGCAGCAGCGTGTCGCGCGCGAAGCGCTGCAGCGGCGCATCGAGCGTCGTGCGCACCTGCGCGCCGGCCGCGGGCCTGACCTCGGCCGCGATCCGCCGCGCGAAGTGCGGGGCGAGCGCGGCGCCGTCGTCGCGCACGCTGTTGGCCGGGCGCGCGAGCACGAGCTGCACGTAGCCGTCGAGCGACGTGCAGGCCTGGCCTGCCTGCATGTCGCGCAGGATCCGGCACGCGCGCTCGGCGACCTTCGCCGGCGCGGCGTTGGGCGCGCGCACCAGCGCGGCCGCGATCGCGGCTTCGCGCGCGTCGAGGCCGGACGGCGCCTTGCCGAACAGCACCTGCGACAGCGCGGCGAGCCCCACCGTCTCGCCCCGGAACGGCACGAGATTCAGGTACGCCTCGAGGATCTGATCCTTGCGCCAGCCGCGTTCGAGCAGCAGTGCGTTCATCGCCTGCGTCGCCTTCTGCGGCAGCGAGCGCTGCCCCGAGCGGCGCGGCGAATCGCTGAGCAGCCCGGCCAGCTGCATCGTCACGGTCGACGCGCCACGGGTGCGCTCGTTCCACAGGTTGCCCCAGGCCGCGCCCGCGATCCCGCGCCAGTCGACGCCGCTGTGCGCGTAGAAGCGCTTGTCCTCGGACACGACGATCGCGTCGCGGAACGCGGGCGACACGTCGGCGAGCGACACCCAGTCGCCGCGCCGTTCGCTGAGGTCGACGCGGGTGCGCTGCAGCGGCGTGCCGTCGCGGGCGAGCAGCACCCAGTCGGAGCTGCGCCAGTTGCGGCGCACGTCGTCGTAGCCCGGCAGCGCGTGCGCGACGAGCGGCGCGGCCAGCAGCACGGCCGACACCGCGGCGGCCCATGCGCGAACGGCGAAACGCGCCGGCCGCGCCGATGCACGATCGTTCATCGCGCGCCCGTCACTTGCCCGCGTCGGCCGGCTTGACCGTCATCGGCGGGTTCGGCCACAGCCCGTACACCGACGGCGCATACAGCGCCTCGACGCGCGTCGGCGGCAGCCCGAAGGTGCCGACGTTGTTCAGCCGCACCGTGTACTCGACCGAGAATTTGCCCTTCGGCAGATAGTCGTAATACGCGCGGTAGCCGTCGAAGTCGCGCTCGACGAAGGCCGGCCATGCGCCGTCGGGCCGCTTCTCGTCCTGCGTCGCGGCTTCCGAATCGCGGCCGAGGCCCGAGCCGAGGATCGTCGCGCCGGACGGAATCGGATCGTTGACGACCACCCACGTCATGTCGCTCTGCGCGTCGATGTCGAGGCGCACGCGCACCACGTCGCCGCGGGTCAGCACGCCGCGCGCGGCCGGCGACACGGGCGTGATCGTCTTCGCGATCCGGTAGCCGGCCGCGAACGGCGCGCGCAGCGGCACGGCCGCGAGGCTCTCGACCGTCGCCCACGGGCGGCCGGTGCCGTCCTGCGTGACCGACAGCGTGGCCGGCCCCTGCGTCGCGCGCGGCCACGGCATCAGCACGCTGCGCGCGGCGGCCGCGCGGGTCGCCGCGGTGGCCGCGGTGGCCGATCCGCCCGCATCGGCTGCCGGCGCCTGCGACCACGAGATCGCGCGCTCGCTGCCGCCGAGCGCGACCTTCGTCGTGCCGGCGACCGGCGTGCTCTCGTAGGTATGCGAGAAGCGCTCGACGGCGAGCTGGCCGAGTGCGTTCGACGTGGTCGTCTGCCACGCGCCCTGGCGTTGCAGCGCGAGCAGGCCGGCCGTCACGCGCGGCATCTCGTCCTTCCACGCCGGGTCGCCGGCGAACTCGAGCGCGAGGCGCGCGGCGTTGGTCTCGTTGCTCGTCATCAGCCACCACAGGTCGTCGTCGCGCGCGGTCGAGAAGACGAGCTGCGTACCCTGGTAGGTCAGGCGTGCGCGCAGGATCTGTTCGGCCTGCGCCAGTTTCGCGTCGCGCTGCGGGATGTCCTTCACGCGCCTGAGGATCGCGTGATAGTCGATCACCGCCGACGTCGGCCACTGGTTCGGCGCGATTTCGATCGAGCCGAGCATGCGGCCTTGCGCGGCGCCGTACCGCGACAGCGCCTCGATCGCGGCGAGCTTGCGCAGGTCGCGATCCTGGCGCGGCGCCCAGGCGTTGCGCTCGACGCGGCCGTCGACGAAGCGCGCGAGGCCGGCTTCGAGCTGCGTGCGCAGGTCTTCCGGCAGCGCGAAGCGCGGGTCGAGGCGGCCGGCTTCGTCGGCGACCACGAGCAGGTACGACGACAGCGTCGGACTGCCGTAGTGCGCATCGTCCGACGGCGGCGGGAAGTAGCTGGCGAGCCCGTCGCTGTCGAGATAGACGGGCATGCGCGCGACCAGCGCCTGCCATTGCGCGGCATCGTGCAGGCCGATCGCGCGCGACGTCTGCTGTTCGAGGCAGCGGTACGGATAGCGCTCGAACCAGCGGCGCACGCCGGGCAGGCCGTCGGCGAGCTTCGCTTGCAGCGATACGGCGATGCCGCCGCGCGTCGCGCCCTGCGCGTCGCTCACGGCGCCCGCGGGCGGCGCGACCGGCAACGTCAGCGTGCCGTCGACCTGCGCGAGCGTCGCCTGCTGCACGGTGACCGGCAGCGCCGGCACGACCTTCTGCGTGACGGCGAGCGCGTCGGACGCATGCTTGCCACCTTGCTCGGCCGCGTCGATGCGCCAGTTCAGCGCGCCGGCCGCGTCGAGCGCCTGTTGCGGCACGGTGATGGTCCACGCGACCTCGGCGGCCGCGTTGGCCGCGAGCGAGACGGACTGCGGCGCGACGTCGAGGCCCGTCACGTGCGGCGTCACGACCACCTGCATCGCGCGCTCGGTCGTGTTGCGCAGCGTGAGCTGCGCGCGGAACGCATCGCCTTCGCGCACCAGCGGCGGCAGGCCGGAAATCAGCTGGAGATCCTGCGTGCTGCGGATCGACGTGCTGCCGGTGCCGAAGCGGTCGGGGCCGACCGCCGCGATCGCGACGATCCGGAAGCGCGTGAGCGCGTCGTTCAGCGGCACCTCGACGGTCGCGCTGCCGTTCGCGTCGAGCGTCACGCGCGGATTCCACAGCAGCAGCGTGTCGAACAGCTCGCGCGTCGGCGCACTGCCGCCGCCGCCGCCGGCCGGCACGGCCTTGCGGCCGAAGTGGCGGCGGCCGACGATCTCCATCTGCGCAGTGGCCGTCTCGACGCCGTAGGCACGGCGCTGCAGCATCGCGCCGAGCAGGTCCCAGCTGTTGTTCGGCATCAGTTCGAGCAGCGCCTCGTCGACGGCTGCGACGGCGATCTGCGTGCCGGCCGGGGCCGACTGTCCGTTCGGCAGCGTGACCTTCACGTGCGCCTGCGCCTTGCCGCGCACCGTGTAGCGCGTCGCGTCGGTGGTCACGGTCACGCCGAGGCGATGCACGGCCGTGCCGACCTTGATTTCGCCGAGGCCGTAGCGGAACGCCGGTTTCGACAGATCGACGAACGCGGTCGGCGCCTCGTAGTGGCGGCCTTCCGTCCAGAACGCGCGCGCCCATTCGACCGGCGCCTTCCAGCCCCACGTGAAGAACGAGTACCACGGCACTTCGCGTATCCGGCCGCGCAGCGCGAGCACCGACACGTAGACGTTCGGCCCCCACGATTCGCCGACCTTCAGGTCGACGGTCGGGTTCTTGCCGTTCAGCTCGACGATGTGCGTCTCCATCACGCCGCCGCGTTCGACCGCGACCAGCGCGGTGGCGTAGCGGAACGGCATGCGCACCTGGAAGCGCGCGGTTTCGCCCGGCTCGTACGAGGTTTTCTCCGGAATCACGTCGATCCGGTCGGTGTTGTCGCCGCCGAACCACAGGTCGTCCTCGCGCGTGACCCACACCGACGTCGCCGCGTTCGACACGCGGCCGTCGCCGTCCTTCGCGACCGCGATCAGCTGCACGTTGCCGGCCTGTTCGAGCTTCGCGTCGCAGGCCATGCGGCCCTTGTCGTCGGTCTTGCCCGAGCACAGCACGCCGATCTCGCGCGTGTCGCTCTTGTTGTCGTACGCGTAGAAGCCGCCGACCATCCGCTTGCGCGACGACGTCGTGACGTGCGCGACGCCCCTGATCTCGATCGGCACCGACGCGCGCGGCTTGCCCTGCAGGTCGACCGCGAGCGCCTGCACCGGCACGCGCTGGCCGACCGACACCCAATGGCCGGCCTTGATGCCGGCCACCACGGCGGCCGGCCAGAGGATCGTGTCGCCGCGGATCGTCTGCACTTCGCCGTTCGGGTCCGCGAAGGTGGCCTCGAGCGCGACGCGCTTCGGCGCGTCGACGTCCGGCAGGCCCTTCAGCGTGACCGAGCCTGCGCCGTTGCGGTCGAGCGTGAGCGGCAGCTTGTCGGCGATCAGGCGGGTCGCGTCGGGATCGTCGTTCGCGGCCGGCGTGTTGTCGCCGTCCTGCGCGTCGTCGTCGGCGTTGCCGTCGCTGCGCTCGGGACGATAGGGCGCGAAGCTGAAGTCCTCGAAGCGGTCGGCGAACGGCGGCGACGCCCATTTCATCAGCGCCGACACCTGCACCGGCAGGTTCGATGCGCCGCCGCCCGACACGTAGTCGATCTGCACCGCGAGCGGCGCTTCCTTGACCGCGACGAGCGGGCTCTTCTGCGCGTCGCGCGCGCCGATGGTGCCTTTGAGCACCGGCAGGCGGAACGCCTCGACGCGGAAGCTGCCGCTGTAGTAACTGGAGGTGGGCGCGTCGTCCGGGCCGCCTTCGAGCGTGACGCTGTATTCGCCGAGCTTCGCCGCCTGCGGCAGCGTGAACTGCGTGTCCGCGCTATGGTCGGCCGACCACGTGAGCGGCAGCTTGTAGGTCTGGTCGGAGCCGAGGTGGCGGATCGTCACGCGGCTCGGGTATTGCGCCGGGAACGCGAGGCTCTGCAGCGTCTCGGTGCGCACGAAGTGCTTCATCGACACCGTCTCGCCGGCCCGCAGCAGCGTGCGGTCGAACACGGTATGCGCACGCACGGTCGGCGCGCTGTCGGTGTCGGTCGGCACGTTGAAGCGCCACGCTTCGATCCCGCGGTTCCAGTTCGAGCTGACGAAGGCCATGTCGGGGCCCGTCTTCGGATCGTCGACGCGCGCGGACACGAAGTAATCGTCGAAGCCTCGCTCCGACGTGTGGCATTCGCGCTGCGGCTCGAACGGGCCGTCGATCTTCAGCAGCCCTTGTGCGTCGGTCTTGCCCGCTGCGATTTCGTCGCCGTTGCAATCCGAGACGCGAATCTGCGCGTTCGGCACCGGCTTGCCCTTGTCGAGCGTCGTGACCCACACGAGGTTGTTCTCGCGGCCCTGTTTCAGGTGCACGCCGAGATTGGTGACCAGCACCGTGGTGCGCACGTACATGCTCGACGGCTTCGCGAGCAGCGAGCGGCCGAGCGCCGGCGACGCGAGTTCGAGCACGTAGAAGCCCGGCTTGTCGATCGGTACGCCGACGATCTCGAACGGGCGCAGCGTCTTCGGATCGGCCTTCGGCAGCGTCAGCGCGTGCGCGCCCGGTGCGCCGGCGAGCAGCGACAGCGAGCGCACGTCGATGCGGCGATCGGCCGGCGCGGGCATCTTTTCCCCGGCCTGCAGCGGCACGTAGACGGGGTGCTGGCCCTTGCGCCGCAGCAGCCCCGGCATCTGCTCGTCGATCGTGCCGGCCGTCATCGACCAGTTGTCGAAGCGCGCGACGGTGCGCATCCATTCGCGGATCGCGGTGTCGTCGTCGACCTTCAGGTTCGAGAATTGCGCACCGGCCGTGTTCAGGCCCGCGACGTGGAGATCGGCTTCGACGTTGCGCAGCGTGACGGGCACCAGCGCAGGCGTGCCGGGCTCCGCGAAGCGTTCGACGATGCCGAACGTGCCCGACGAAAATTTTGCAAGCGGCGGCATCGGCGCGGTACGCGTTGCAAGCGGGAACAGGTCGGCGTTCGCGAGCGGCCGGTCGGTCACGTCGCGCAGGCCGGACGGCAACTCGAGCGTCAGGTTCGTCTGCGCGGGCAGCGGCGGGTTGAACGTGACGGTCGTCACTTCGTCGCTGTGGTCGTCGGCGGCGAAGGTCGGTGAAAGCGAACCGTCAGGGCCGCGCAGCCGGATCGCTTCGGCGTTCTTGCGGGTGATCGGCGCGTTGAACGACAGCGTGAGCGGCCGCAGCGGGGTGCAGGGCGCCTTCGCGTTCTCGCGCTCGCACGAGAAGCTCGCGGCGAACGGCTCGCGCACGGTGAAGTCGAAGCGGCGCTCGGTGTCGTTCGCGATGCCGCTCGGGCTCGCGACGCCGCGGCCGTAGACGAGCTGCATCTTCGCGCTGGCGGGCAGCGCCTGCGCGCACGACAGCGTCAGCACGCGCGCGGCGTCCTTCTTGAGCCCGAAGTGATCGAGCAGCGCGGCGCGGGTGGTGTCGTCGGCGGCGGTGACCGGAATCCGGTTGCCGATGCCGGCCGCTTCGCACCAGATGTTGGCGAGCGCGGAGCGCGGCTCGGCCGGGCCGTTCAGCTTCAGCACGAACACCTGGCGCTCCTCGATCTCGTGCGAGCCGGGGCGGACGCTGACCGGGAACGGGCCGCCGGTTTGAAACATGAAGCGGCGGGGGCCGGCGAGCGCATTGCCGGCGACCGAGCGCAGCGTGTCGTTGAGCGCGAGCGAACAGCGCACGCCCGGCGGCAGGTCGTCCTCGAAGTCGTAGACCCAGGTCTTGTCGTCGAGCCAGTGGCCCTGGCCGCGCGCGGCGGCGGCATCGGTGCAGGTCATGCGCGCGGGAGCCGGCGCGGACGCCGAGCCGAACGGGACCATCGCTTCGTCGAACTTGACGACGCTTTGCCGGACTTGCGTGGCGGTGCCTTGCGGCGACACGCTCACGGTGCGCGCGGCGCCGGCGTGCAGCGACACCGCGGTCGCGGCGCCGAGTGCGGCGAGCGCGCCGATGCGCCAGAGCAGCCGTGTGATGTGGTGAGTTCGATTGGCTTTGTTGTGTTTGTCGTGCTGCTTCATCGCTCGATGCCCTCGGAGGGAAGCTTTCTGTTTGATTGCACGGGATTCTAACCGACGGGCAGGCGAGCGGAGGGCGGGAAGCGGTGTGTGACGGGCTTGCGACAGCGCGACCGGGCGCGCCCGTTGTCGCGCGGCCGACACACAATCTCGGCGAAATCCGGATCGTGTCGGATTGCGGAACAATTATTGAACTATAAAAGGATTGTCCAATTCGGATTGAGCGCGTACATTTCAGGGCCGCGCGAAAGTTTGATAAATATCAAGCGTGGTTTTCCCGAATCCGGTGTTCGAGAGAAGGAAACATGCACAACGACAACACCCCCCAATCGCGTCGCGACAGCGACGCAGCCGCAAGCGGCATCACGCGGCGTCAATGGCTGCAGGGCGCACTGGCGCTGACGGCGGCGGGCCTGACCGGCTCGCTGGCGTTGCGGGCCCTGGCCGACAGTCCCGGCAACGCGCCGCTCGACACGTTCATGACGCTCTCCGAAGCGTTGACGGGCAAGAAAGGGCTGAGCCGCGTGCTCGGCGAACGCTATCTGCAAGCATTGCAGAAGGGCTCCTTCAAGACCGCCGACGGTCTGTCGCAGCTCGCCGGCGCGCTCGCGTCCGGCTCGTTGAGCGCGGACCAGGAAGCCTCCGCGCTGACGATTCTCGGGGCGTGGTATCTCGGCATCGTCGACAACGTCGTGATTGCCTACGAAGAAGCATTGATGTTCGACGTCGTCTCCGACACGCTCGTGATTCCTTCGTATTGCCCCAACAAACCCGGCTTCTGGGCCGAAAAACCGATCGAGAGGCAAGTCTGATGGCCGGTACCGATACGCAAAAAGCCGACGTCGTGGTCGTCGGGTCCGGTGTCGCGGGCGCGATCGTCGCGCACCAGCTCGCGTCGACCGGCAAATCGGTGATCCTGCTCGAGGCAGGCCCGCGCATGCCGCGCTGGGAAATCGTCGAGCGCTTTCGCAACCAGCCGGACAAGACGGACTTCATGGCGCCGTACCCGTCGAGCCCCTGGGCACCGCATCCGGAATACGGCCCGCCCAACGACTACCTGATCCTGAAGGGCGAGCACAAGTTCAATTCGCAGTACATCCGTGCGGTGGGCGGCACGACGTGGCACTGGGCCGCGTCGGCGTGGCGCTTCATCCCGAACGACTTCAAGATGAAGACGGTGTACGGCGTCGGTCGCGACTGGCCGATCCAGTACGACGATCTCGAGCATTATTACCAGCGCGCGGAGGAAGAGCTCGGCGTGTGGGGCCCCGGCCCCGAGGAAGATCTGTACTCGCCGCGCAAGCAGCCGTATCCGATGCCGCCGCTGCCGTTGTCGTTCAACGAGCAGACGATCAAGAGCGCGCTGAACGCCCATGACGCGAAGTACCACGTGGTCACCGAGCCGGTGGCGCGCAACAGCCGGCCGTACGACGGCCGGCCGACCTGTTGCGGCAACAACAACTGCATGCCGATCTGCCCGATCGGCGCGATGTACAACGGCATCGTGCACGTCGAGAAGGCCGAGCAGGCGGGCGCGAAGCTGATCGACAGCGCGGTCGTCTACAAGCTGGAGACCGGCCCGGACAAGCGCATCGTCGCCGCGATCTACAAGGACAAGACGGGCGCCGACCATCGCGTCGAGGGCAAGTACTTCGTGCTCGCCGCGAACGGCATCGAGACGCCGAAGATCCTGCTGATGTCGGCGAACCGCGATTTTCCGAACGGCGTCGCGAACAGCTCCGACATGGTCGGCCGCAACCTGATGGACCATCCGGGCACCGGCGTGTCGTTCTATGCGAGCGAGAAGCTGTGGCCGGGCCGCGGCCCGCAGGAAATGACGTCGCTGATCGGCTTCCGCGACGGTCCGTTCCGCGCGACCGAAGCCGCGAAGAAGATCCACCTGTCGAACATGTCGCGCATCAACCAGGAGACGCAGAAGATCTTCAAGGCCGGCAAGCTGATGAAGCCGGCCGAGCTGGACGCGCAGATCCGCGACCGCTCCGCGCGCTACGTGCAGTTCGACTGTTTCCACGAAATCCTGCCGCAGCCCGAGAACCGCATCGTGCCGAGCAAGACGGCGACCGATGCGATCGGCATTCCGCGTCCGGAAATCACCTACGCGATCGACGACTACGTGAAGCGCGGCGCGGTGCACACGCGCGAGGTCTACGCGACCGCCGCGCAGGTGCTGGGCGGCACGGACGTCGTGTTCAACGACGAGTTCGCGCCGAACAACCACATCACCGGCTCGACGATCATGGGCGCCGATGCGCGCGACTCCGTCGTCGACAAGGACTGCCGCACGTTCGACCATCCGAACCTGTTCATCTCGAGCAGCGCGACGATGCCGACCGTCGGCACGGTGAACGTGACGCTGACGATCGCGGCGCTGGCGCTGCGCATCTCGGACACGCTGAAGAAGGAAGTCTGACCGTGCGGAAATCTACTCTCACCTTCCTCGTGGCCGGCTGCCTCGCGCTGCCGGGCTTCGCGCGCGCGGCCGACTCGGCCGATCCCGCGCAGATCAAGCGCGGCGAATATCTCGCCGTCGCCGGCGACTGCATGGCATGTCACACCGCGAAGGGCGGCAAGCCGTTCGCGGGCGGCCTCGGCATGCCGGTGCCGAAGCTCGGCAAGATCTATACGAGCAACATCACGCCCGACCCGGACACCGGCATCGGCAAGTGGACCTTCGAGGACTTCGAGCGCGCGGTGCGCCACGGCGTGTCGAAGAACGGCGACAACCTGTATCCGGCGATGCCGTACGTGTCGTACGCGAAGATCAACGACGACGACGTGCAGGCGTTGTACGCGTACTTCATGCACGGCGTCGAGCCGGTCCGCCAGACGCCGCCGAAGAACGAGATCCCCGCGCTGCTGAGCGCGCGCTGGCCGCTGAAGATCTGGAACTGGCTGTTCCTGAAGGACGGCGCGTACCAGCCGAAGCCATCGCAGAGCGCCGAGTGGAACCGCGGCGCGTACCTCGTGCAGGGCCTCGCGCACTGCAGCACGTGCCACACGCCGCGCGGCATCGCGATGCAGGAGAAGTCGCTCGACGAAACGGGCGGCAGCTTCCTGTCGGGCTCGGTGCTGGCGGGCTGGGACGGCTACAACATCACGTCGGACCCGAACGCCGGGATCGGCGGCTGGACGCAGCAGCAGCTCGTCCAGTATCTGCGCACCGGCAGCGTGCCGGGGCTCGCGCAGGCGGCCGGCCCGATGGCCGAGGCGGTCCAGCACAGCTTCTCGAAGATGACCGACTCGGACATCGGCGCGATCGCGACGTATATCCGCACGGTGCCGGCCGTCGCCGACGGCGATGCGAAGCAGTCGCGTTCGTCGTGGGGCAAGCCGGCCGAGGACGGGTTGAAGCTGCGCGGCGTCGGGCTCGCGTCGTCGGGCATCGATCCGGCGCGGCTGTATCTCGGCAACTGCGCGACGTGCCATCAGATGCAGGGCAAGGGCACGCCTGACGGTTACTACCCGTCGCTGTTCCACAACTCGACGGTCGGTGCGTCGAATCCGTCGAACCTCGTGCAGGTGATCCTGAACGGCGTGCAGCGCAAGGCCGGCAGCGAGGACGTCGGGATGCCCGCGTTCCGCAACGAGCTGTCGGATGCGCAGATCGCCGCGCTGACGAACTACCTGACCGGGCAGTTCGGCAACCCGGCCGCGAAGGTGACCGAGCAGGACGTCGCGAAGGCGCGCTGACGCGCGCGGCAGTCGCGGCAACACGGACGACAGGAGGAGCACAGCACATCGGTTGGCCCCGATGCCGGTTGTTGCAGAGCGGGGCGGGCGGCGCGAGCGTCGTTCGCCCCGGTTCACAGGCAATCCGGTGCGTGCGGTTGCGCGCACCGCTTTCGTTGATCACACCATGACACCGAATCAACCGTTTCTCGCGTCCCAGCGCGATGTGCTGCTGCTGCTGTCCCGCATCCTGCTCGTGATCCTGTTCGTGATGTTCGGCTGGAAGAAGATCGTCGACTTCTCCGGCACGATCGCGTTCATGGGCAGCGAAGGCGCGCCGGCGCCGATCGTCTCGGCGGCGATCGCCGTCGTGATGGAGCTGTTCGCCGGCATCGCCATCCTGGTCGGGTTCCAGACGCGCGCGCTCGCGCTGCTGCTGGCGCTGTATACGATCGGCACCGCACTCATCGGCCATCGCTACTGGACGATGACGGGCGGCGCGCAGATCGACAACATGATTCATTTCTACAAGAACATCGCGATCGCCGGCGGCCTGCTCGCACTGTGCGCGGCAGGCCCCGGACGTTTTTCGGTCGATCGAGGATGAACGGGCCGCCGGCGCGCGCATGGGGCGCGTGCCGGACGGTCGAGACTCCGAGGGGGCATCATTTTGCGACTCAAACACTTCGCATGGCTGATGGCAGCCGCCGCGCCGGCCACCGCGCTCGCGCAGACGAGCGTGACGCTGTACGGCCGCATCGACGGCGGCGTCGAATACCTGAACCACATCGCGACGCCGAGCGGCAGCGCGACGCGCTGGAGCGCGGAGGGCGGCGACTGGGGCACCAGCATGTTCGGCCTGAAGGGCTTCGAGGATCTCGGCGGCGGGATGTCGACGGTCTTCAATCTGGAAACCGCGTTCCAGGTGATGAACGGCACGACGGGCGGCGGACGCATGTGGTCGCGCCGCGCGTACGTCGGCCTGAAGAGCGACACGTGGGGCCAGCTGCAGGCTGGCCGCAACCTGTTCATCGACAGCGACGGCGTGTGGGAATTCGATCCGTTCGTCCAGCAGGCGTTTTCGTCGGCGTCGCTCGTGCGCGGCCGCAACTGGCAGCAGAGCAGCAACAACGTCGAATATCACAGCCCGGTGATCGGCGGCTTCGACGTGCAGGCGCAGTATGCGTTCGGCAACCAGTCGCGCGGCTTCAACTACGGCGCGGCCGACGATTTCGGCCGCTCGGACGGGATCATGATCTCGTACCACTCGCCGCTGCTCGACGTGCGCGGCATCTACGACGAGCTGCGCGACCGCAACGGCAAGATGAGCAACATCTTCACGGCGTCGCGCGAGTATTTCGTCGGCGCGAACGTGAAGGTGTCGCAGTTCAAGATCCAGGGCGCGTATACGCACTACCAGGCGCCGGACAGCCCGGCCGGCGTCGCGGACCGTGCCGATCACTACTGGCTCGGCGCGACCTACACGGCCACGCCGCAGTGGGCGGTGACGGGCGGCGGCTACTACGTGAAGGTCGGCGACGGCGGCGGCGATGCCTCGCACGATCCGTCCGGCCACGCGATGATGTATGTGCTCGGCACGACCTACAACCTGTCGAAGCGCACCTTCCTGTACGGCACGGTCGCGTACGTGCGCAACGGCGGCAATTCGAACTTCTCGCTGCTCGCATCGCCGCGCGACGCGACGTCCGGCACGAGCCCGCTGACCGGCGAATCGCAGACCGGCGCCTACGTCGGGATGATGCACACGTTCTGAACGTCGCGCGAGCCGCGGGCAATGCACGGACGATGATGGGCCGTGCGTTGCCGCGGTCGTTCATGGCGGGCGCGTCACGCGCCGCTCAATCGAGCGATTTGCCGGCCTTCTCGTCCATGGAGCGGATCGCGAGCAGCGTCAGCGTGCCGCATCCGATCGCATACCACGCGGGCGCGTTCGGATTGCCGGTCGCCGCGATCAGCCACGTGACGAAGAACTGCGCGAAGCCGCCGAAGATCGCGACGCCCACGCTGTACACCAGCGCGCCGCCGGTGGCGCGCACCGCACGCGGAAACAGCTCGCCGAGCATCGCGCCGGTCGCGCCGATGTTGATCGCGTGCACGATCGACAGCGCGGCGATGATCGACAGCAGCGACGCGGCGCCCGGCCAGCGATTCAACGCGATGAACGCCGGATAGATCGCGACCATCAGCGCGATGCGCGTCCACCAGACGATCCGGTTGCGCCCGTAGACGTCCGACAGATAGCCGCCGATCGGCGTGACCAGCATCAGGATCGCGCCGGCGACGCAACCGGCCGTCATCGACAGCCACGTCGGCAGATGCAGTACCTGCACGCCGTAGATCGCCATGTAGAACACGATGATGTAGTGGATCGACGTGCCGCCGATCGTCACGCCGAGCCCCGCGAACACGGCCTTGCCGTGATGACGCAGCACGTCGGCGAGCGGCAGCGATGCGACCGCGGGTTGCGCGGCGTGCGTTGCAGGCGCGGCGGCCGGCACTTCGTCGACGGTGCGGCGCAGCCAGTAGCCGAGCGGCACGAACAGCGTGCCGATGACGAACGGCACGCGCCAGCCCCAGCTTTCGAGCTGCGCGGCAGTGAGCGTCGAGGTCAGCGCGACGCCGGTGAGCGCACCGGCCAGCGCGGCGAGCCCCTGGCTCGAGAACTGGAACGACGCGTAGTAGCCGCGGCGATGCTGCGGCGCTTGTTCGAGCAGCAGCGTCGTCGACGCGCCGACTTCGCCGCCCGATGCGAACCCTTGCAGCAGGCGCGCGAGCACCAGCAACAGCGGCGCGGCGATGCCGATCTGCGCGAAGGTCGGCGCGACCGCGATCGTCGCGGTGCCGAGCGCCATCAGCAGCAGCGTGACGATCATCGCGTTCTTGCGGCCGGCGCGATCGGCGTACATGCCGATCACGAGGCCGCCGAGCGGCCGCGTGACGAAGCCGACACCGAAGCTCGCGACGGCCAGCATCAACTGCCCGAACGACGAATGCACCGGAAAGAACAGCTTGCCGATCAGGATCGCGAAGAAGCTGTAGACCGTGAAGTCGTAGAACTCCAGCGCATTGCCGACGGCGGCGGCCGCGATCAGGCGGCGCTTGTGCGCGGCGGCGCGCGCATCGGCCGGCGAGCCGGCGAGCGGAAGGGCGGACGTTTCCATGAGGTTCCCCTGCTGAGGCGCAGAACTGCGTGATGAAGGCCGTCAGGCCGCGAGCCGGCGTTCGGCCGCGCGCACCCGCTCGCTCGCGGCGATCGCGACGATATCGTCATAGAAATCATGGCCGCAGTCGTGCGCCATGCAGCCGCCGAACGCAGCGCTCGCGAGCGTCTTCTCGACTGCGGGGTGCGGGTGAGCGTGGATGCGGCGATGCGCGTCGACCGGCTCGGCGGCGATCGCGGCGATGCCCGGAATGACGGGGTTCACGGCTTGCAGCATGGACTCTCCTGGCGGCGCGGTGGGATGCTCGATAGGCATATGACGAGCAAGCATATAAATTTCTTTCGCGCACCAGAAGCTGCTAAATTGCTTTGGTGCTCACCACCGGTTGCCGCCCGGGAATACCCCGAGCCGGCCTGCGTCGCGGGGCGCGGGCTTCCCCGATTCACGCGTGTCCCCATGAAATACCATCAACTCAAAGCATTCGTCACCGTTGCGGACGAAGGGAGCATCCGCGCGGCCGCGCGGCGCCTGAACGTGTCGCCGGCAGCGCTGACGAAGGCGGTCAAGGAGCTGGAAATCGCGCTCGGCGTGTCGCTCGTCGTGCGTACCGCGCGCGGCGTGCAGCTGACCGCGTTCGGTCAGCAACTGCAGGTGCGCGCACGGCTGATCGTCGCCGAGATGCAGCGGGCGCGCGACGACATCGAGCAGGCGCAGGGCGCGATGACCGGCTCGGTCGCCGCGGCGATCACGCCGGCCGCCGCGGTGACGATTTTGCCCGATGCGTTCCGCGCGTTTCGGCGGCGCTTTCCGGTCGCGCGCGTCAACCTGATCGAAGGCTTTCCGGGCGTCGCGCTGCCGCGGCTGCACGACGGCTCGCTCGATTTCGCGGTGGCCGTCGTCGTGCCCGAACTGCTCGCGGCGGAATTCGATCACGCGGAACTCTACGCGAGCCGCTCGCTGATCGTCGCGCGCAAAGAGCATCCGCTCGCGTCGGCCACCTCGCTCGCCGAGCTCGTCGATGCCGACTGGTTGATGAATCCGTCGCCGGAAAGCTCGACCCAGGTGCTGTTCAATTCGTTCGTCGCGTATGGGTTGCCGCTGCCGCAGCGGATCGTCGAATGTCCG
This sequence comes from Burkholderia sp. MBR-1, assembly GCF_013822785.1. Taxonomy (NCBI): domain Bacteria; kingdom Pseudomonadati; phylum Pseudomonadota; class Betaproteobacteria; order Burkholderiales; family Burkholderiaceae; genus Burkholderia; species Burkholderia sp. MBR-1. Next base: position 1,012,042 of record NZ_CP053610.1, on the reverse strand, counting down.
AGCTTCGGGCTCGCGCACAGCCTGATGACCGGCTGCGATCTGCTCGCGTCGATGCCCGAGCAATTGCTGCAAGGCGAATGGGCGCGCGACCGGCTCACGGTGCTGCCGATTCGCGAGCGGCTGCCGGCCGTGTCGGTTCAGGTCGTCACGCGCCGCGACAGCCCGCTCACGCCGGCCGCCGCGATGCTGCTCGACTGCCTGCGCGATTCCGCGCGTCGCAAGGGGCTGCGATGAACCGCATGGCACGTCGCGCACGACGGACTGGAGGGAAATCCGGATGATCCGGTACGGCGGCCGATCGACCGCCGCCTGCGAGCCGGTATCATAGCGGCCGGCCTGCCGCCCCGGCCGGCTTTCGACAACACGCCAACCGGCATCCAGCAATCAGAGGCATCACATGACCAGTGCAACCCAATTCGACAACGTATCGGTCGTCAAGCGCGCGAACGTCTATTTCGACGGCAAGTGCGTGTCGCATACCGTGCTCTTCCCGGACGGCACGCGCAAGACGCTCGGCGTGATCCTGCCGTGCGCGCTCAACTTCGGCACGGACGCGCCCGAATTGATGGAAGTGCAGGCCGGCAAGTGCCGCGTGAAGCTCGCGGGCAGCAACGAATGGCAAACCTACGGCGCCGGCGAATCGTTCTCGGTGCCGGGCAACAGCCGCTTCGACATCGAGGTGCTCGACACGCTCGACTACGTCTGCAGCTACCTGTAAGCGCGAACGCAGGCACGCCGGCCGCGATGCATGGTGCGCGCCGCGGCCGGCGCGCAAAAATGACAAGCCCCGCAGAAGCGGGGCTTGTCGCATCGGGACGGCGCAAGGCCGTCCGACTCGCCGTTACAGACAGGCGTTGATGTCGCCGGCCGATGCCGCGTCGCCGCGCATGCCGACCCACGTTTTCGCGCCGGGTTGCCGCGCCGGGCGCACCATCGCGGCCGCGCCGTTCGGCGGCTGCTGGCCCGGTGCGTAGACGTCGGTCGCGAGGCCATTGGCCAGCACGTTCTGCGAAATCACCTGTTGCTGCGACTTGTCGGCCCAGGTCTTCGCGATGCACGCAGACACGTCCTGAGCGGGCTTCTGGCTTTGTCCCACGTTCTGCATGGCCGGATCGGCCGCATGTGCAGAAATTGCCACGGTCAGTGCGATGAACGGTAAATATTTCAGATTCACGTTGTATCTCCCTCGAGTCGTGATTGATTGAGTGGGATGCGCAGCAGAACTGCGTGCTTGTGAGATTGCGTCCGACATATGCGGTTCCGGCGATTGCGCAACAAGTTGTTAACGCGCTTGCCAAACTGCAATCCGCACGTTCGCGGTGTCGCTGCATGCGCAACGATGCGCTGCGTGGTCCGCTCGCTGCCCCGAGGGTGTGGTGGTGTGATACGGCGGCGCGCTGCATGTGCCTGCAAGTCGCGCCGCGTCTTTATTGAATGACGAGTGGAATGGCTGAATGGTGGCCCCGTCGCATGAGCATCATGATGACAAAATTTCGTCTGACGAATTGTTAACGAAGTTTAAACGCGACGATGTTCGGGGCGCGGGACGGCGGGGCAGTGCGCACGCCGCGGCGCTCAGCCGGCGTTGCGTGCGCGGGCGTTGCGCAGGTTGACCGGTACGACGGGACGGAACCGCTCGCGCTTGTGCTCGTCGTCGAAGTGCTGGAGCGCGGGTTTGATCAGGTCGCTGCGCGACACGATGCCGACGATGCGCAGCGACTGCGGATCGTCGACGACCGGCAGCCGTTCGAGCCCGAGCATCGCGAGCCTCGACGCGACCACGCGGCACGTCTCGTGCGCCTGCGCGACCGCCGGCGCACGCTCGGCGAATACGCTGGCGAGCGTGGCGCCGGGGCCGGCTTGCGCGCGATGCGCGTCGAGCGTTGCACGATCGACGACGCCGAGCAGGCGGCCGTTCTGCACGACGGGGTACGCGCGATGGGTCTGCTTCGCGCCGAAGTACTGCGCGTCGACGGCGTCGAGCGTCGTGGCGCCGTCGACCGCGACGAGCGCCTCGGCCGGCGTCATCACTTCGGCCACGTCGTGCCGCTCGAGCGGATCGACGCCGTATTCGCGATAGATGTGATAACCGCGGCGCGCGATCTTCTCCGTCATGATCGAGCGCTTCATCACGACGGTCGCGAAGCCGTGCGCGACGAGCGTTGCCGCGAGCAGCGGCAGCAGCGCGTTCGCGTCGTGCGTGAGGCCGAACGCGAACACGATCGCCGTCAACGGCGCGCCGAGCGTGGCGCCGAGCGTCGCGGCCATGCACACCAGCGGCCACAGCGCCGGATCGCCGCCGGGCAACACCGGCGACAACACGGTGCCGAGCCCCGCGCCGAGCATCAGCAGCGGCGCGAGCACGCCGCCCGAGGTGCCGGAGCCGAGCGCGATCACCCACATCACGGCCTTCACGATCAACAGCGCGAGTGCGATCTTCAGCGCGATGTGCTGGTGCAGCAGATCGCCGATCACGTCGTAGCCGACGCCGAGCGCGCGCGGCTCGAGCCAGCCGCCGATGCCGATCACCACCGCGCCCAGCGCCGGCCACCACATCCAGTGGACCGGCAGTTTCGCGAAGCCGTCTTCGACGCGGTACAGCGCAGCGGACAGCCCGCACGCGAGCATCCCCGACAGCAAGCCGGCGGCGATGCACGACAGCAGCGCGACGGGCGTCGGCGACGCGGTGGTCAGCGCAAACAGCGGCTCGACGCCGAAGAACAGGGCGCGCGCAAAGCCGGCCACGGCGCACGCGAGCGCGACCGGCAGGAAACTGCGCGGGCGCCATTCGAACAGCAGCAGCTCGACCGCGAGCAGCACGGCCGCGACCGGCGTGCCGAACACGGCGGTCATGCCGGCCGCCGCGCCGGCCACGAGCAGCGTCTTGCGCTCGGCGGCCGTCACGTGCACGCATTGCGCGATCAGCGAGCCGAGCGCACCGCCCGTCATGATGATCGGGCCTTCGGCGCCGAACGGACCGCCGCTGCCGATCACGACACCCGACGACAGCGGCTTGAGCACCGCCACCTTCGGCGACATGCGGCTCTTGCCGAACAGGATCGCCTCGATGGCTTCCGGAATGCCGTGGCCGCGGATCTTCTCGGAGCCGAAGCGCGCCATCAACCCGACGATCAGCCCGCCGATCACCGGCACCACGATCACCCACGCGCCGAGCGCGTTGGCGGCCGGCGAACGATCCGCAAACGAAAACTGCTGGAAGAAGAACAGGTTCGTGAACAGATGGATCAGGCTCAACAGCACGAATGCGGCCAGCGTGCTGAGCAGGCCGATCACGGCTGCCAGCAGCGCGATCCTGGGCAGGCGCTCGTTGGTCGAGAAATCGCGTTTGTGCGGTGCGTTCATCGGAGTCGGAAGGGTGATAATAGGTGGTTCAGAAATCGATCTGCGGGACCTGGAACGTGCCCTTGAGCGATTTGAGCTCGGCACGATGCATCGCCGCGAGGCGCGCGAGCAGCGTCTCGCCCGCTTCTTCGAGGTGTACCTCGACCTGGCGGCGGTCGGCTTCGCTCGTCTTGCGCCGCACGAGCCCCAGCGCCTCGCACCGCGTCACCAGCGCGACGACGCCGTGATGCTGCGCCTGCAGGCGCTCCGCGAGTTCGCCGATGGTCGCCCATTCGCGATGCGGATAGCCCTTGATGTGCAGCAGCAGCAGGTATTGCAGCGGCGTCACGCCTTCGCTTTGGGCGGCGCGTTCGGAGAAGCGTTCGAAGCGGCGCATCTGGTAGCGGAACTCGGACAGTTGCTGGAAATCGCTTTTGGTCAGGGCGCGTCGGGTATCGGTCATCGCAGTCGGTGTGCAGGCAGTTTCGATAGCGCAAAATATATCACAACATGATATAAGCGGCCGTTTTTCTGCGAAATGGCTGTATTTTCATCGTCGGTGGCGGTTACACGATTACGCGGCTTCTCGCATGCGGGTTTGCTGGTACAGGCCCGTGACGAGGTCCGTCTGCGTAATGATCCCGACCAGCCGGCGCGACGCGTCGACGACCGGAATGTGGTGATGGCCCGAATGCGTGAACAGCGGCACCAGCGCGGTGATCGGCATGGTCTGCGGCACGCATGCGACGTCGCGCGTCATCACCGACGCGACGCTCGCCGGCTGGCCGCCGAACGATTGCGGCAGCCGCGCGGACAGCCGCTGCCACAGCGGCGGCGGGCGGCGCCACGGGCGCGTGAGGTCGGCGCGCGTGACGATGCCGATCAATCGGGCCTCGCCGTCGACCACCGGCAGCGCTTTCACGCGATGGCGATCGAGCAGCGTCAGCGCGGCGGTCACCGACGTGGACGGCGAGACTTCGATTGCGTGCTTCGTCATCAGGTCCGCGCAGCGCAGCTCGCCGAACGTGCGCGTATACGCCTGCATTTCGGTTTCGCGCAGCAGCGTTTCGAGGTCGTCCGCATCGACGTCGAGCCATTCGCCGCGGCGCTTCAGCACTGCATCGAGATCGGCGCGCGTGAAGCCGCCGCGCGGCGCGGCGCCGCCGGCTTGCGATTGCGCGTCGGGGCGCACGCCGCCGTGCGGGTAGCGATGGCCGGTGAGCGCGTGATAGACGAGCGCCGCCGACAGCAGAATGGCCGATTGCAGCGCGATGGGCACGACCACGAAGCCGAAGCCGAGCGCGTGGATAGCCGGGCCGCCGAGCACGGCCGTCAGCGCGACCGCGCCGGACGGCGGATGCACGCAGCGCAGCGCGAACATGCCGCCGATCGCCAGCGCGACGGCGACCGCGGCCGCCGTGATCGGATCGGTGATCCACTGCGCGCAGGCGACGCCGACCGTCGCCGCGACGAGATTGCCGCCGACGATCGACCACGGCTGCGCAAGCGGGCTGGCAGGCACGGCGAACAGCAGCACGGCCGACGCGCCCATCGGCGCGACCAGCAGCGGCACGAGCCCCGGTACGCCGGGCAGCAGCCGCATCGTCACGCCGACCGTCGCGATGCCGACGAGCGCGCCCGTGCACGAACGCATGCGCTCGCGCCAACCGAGCGTCATCGGATGGGGAATGAAGCTGTGCAGCCATTGGCGCAGCGTGCGGCGCGGCGACGGAGTGGGGCCAGACGACATGGACGTATACAAAAAAGAGGCGGCGCTGATCCAGCGCAAGGAAGCCGCAGATTATATCGCGTTGTGATACAAAATGTGCCGCTGCGTCAACGCGTTGCGGGTGCGGGACGTACGGAGTGCGCGGCAAACATTTCATCTGATGAAAGATTCGCACGACGCAATTGCACAAAATTCGTGTGCGGCGGCGTACAATTCAGGCCACCGAATTCCCCGATATGCCACAAGCACGCACGCGATGACCGCTCTCCCGCCCGTACCCCGGCATGGCGATCGCGTGCGCTTGGTCTGCGCGCCCGAGTCGAACCCCGCCTGACGCGAGCGCTGCCGACGTTTCCTCACCGACACTCCCAAAGCCAATTCAATGGACATGCTCGAAAACATGCGCCTGTTCGTGCGCGTCGTCGAAGCCGGCAGTTTCACCGCGGTCGCGAAAGAAATCGATGCGACCACCGCGCAGGTGTCGCGCGCGGTTTCGAACCTCGAAGCGCACGTGCAGACGCGTCTGCTGCATCGCACGACGCGCCATCTCGGCCTCACCGAAAGCGGCGAGCGCTACTTCGAGCGTGCGAAGTCGATCCTGGCCGAGTTCGACTATGCGAATGCCGAAGCGCGCAACGCGCTGCTGCGGCCGAGCGGCAAGATGCGCATTCACGCGATGACGGGGCTCGGGCAGAGTCACGTCGTGTCGTCGATCGTGCGCTATCAGGAGGACAACCCGGACGTGTCGGTCGAGCTGACGCTCGCGCAGAGGATGCCGAACCTCGTCGAGGAAGGCTACGACGTGTCGATAGTGACGGCGTCGCAGCTGCCCGACTCCGGCTACGTCGCGCAAACCTGCGGCACCAGCTGCAGCGTGCTGGTCGCGTCGCGCGAGTATCTGGCGCGTCACGGCACGCCGCAGACGCCCGACGACCTGCCGAACCACGTCTGCCTGCGCCTCGATACGCCCGCGTCGCCGGCGAGCGAGTGGCGGCTCGAGCGCAGCGACGGCGAGGAGACGGTCTACGAGCTGCAGCCCGCGCCGTTCCAGGTCAACGTGCCGGACGCGCTGTGCGTGGCCGTGCGCGCGTCGCGCGGGATCGCCTGCGTGGCGCTGTACACGGTGCTCGACGACATCCGGGAAGGGCGGCTGATCCGCGTGCTGCCGGAATACCGGCTGCAGACGGTGAGCGTCTACGCGGTGTATGCGACACGCCGCTATCTCGACGCGAAGATCCGCACGTTCCTCGACCATCTGCGCACGACGCTCACGCCGGCGCTGGAGAACGACCTGCGCGAACTCGACCGGCTCACGCTCGCGCAGATGCCGGCTGCCCGCCAGAGCGCGTGACGCCCGCCGTGCGGGCACGCCGGGCGGCGCTGCCTGCACTTTCCGCGCTTCAAGCGGCGTGACGCCAATCCGCTCGAAGCTGCCGCACGCCGCGCATCGCGTCCGCTGCGGATGGGAATCGAATCGATATCGGTCTAACATCGATGCGCTATCGATCGATTCAGGACGCGAATGATTGAACTGAACCAGCTTCGCTGCTTCGTCGCGGTGGCCGAGGAGCTGCATTTCGGCCGCGCGGCCCGGCGGCTCTTCATCACGCAACCGCCGCTCAGCCGGCAGATCCAGCTGCTCGAACACGCGCTGGGCATCGCGCTGCTCGAACGCAGCAGCCGGCAGGTGAGGCTCACGGCAGCCGGCGAGCGCTTTCTGCGCGACGCCCGCCACATCCTCGAATTTTCCGCGCGGGCCGAACAGGCCGCGCAGCGCGTCGCGCACGGCCGTGAGGGGCGGATCACGCTCGGCTTCACGGCCGTCAGTGCATACCGGATGATTCCGGCGCTGCTCGCACACGCCGCCCACGCGCTACCGGACGTCGATGTCGAGCTGCGCGAAATGGTGTCGACCGTGCAGATCGACGCGCTCGCGTCGCGCATGCTCGATGCGGGTTTCGTGCGCCAGCGCGCCGCGCGTCATCCGCTCGAATACCGGCTCGTGCAGCGCGAGCCGATGCTCGTCGCGGTGGCGCAGGGCTCGCCGCTGGCCGCGCATGAGCGGATCGGCCCGGACGAACTCGACCGCCAGCCGTTCATCGCCTACTCGCCGAACGAAGGGAAGTACTTCCACGACATGATTTCGGGGATGTTCGCCGGTGCCGGACGCCTGCCGAACTACCTGCATTACGTCGGGCAGACGCACACGATACTGGGACTCGTGCGCGCCGGGCTCGGCGCGGCGCTCGTGCCGGCGTCGGCGCGCGAGCTGCACGTCGACGGGGTCGTGTTCCGGCCGGTGGCCGGCGTCGACGTGGCGGCGGAGCTGTATCTCGCGTGGCGCGCGGACAACGACAATCCGGCGCTGCCGGTGTTCAACGCGATGGTCGGTCAGTTCCTGACCGAAGGCGCGGCCGACGGCGTCTAGCCCGGCGGGCTGAAGCGGCGAGCGCGCCGCGCGTTGCGGGCGCGGCGCAGCGCCGCCGTTGCGCCGGGCGGCCCGCCGCTCAGTGCGTGACCGACAGGAACAGGTACGCGGCGAACAGCGACAGATGCACGACGCCGTGCAGGACGGTCGTGCGTCCCTGGCTCAGCGTGAGCGTGCTGACGAGCAGCGTGAGCGCCAGCAGCACGGTTTCCATCGGGCCGATGCCGAGCGTGAGCGGATGTCCGACCCAGATGAACACGGCGGCGACGGTCGGAATCGTCAGCCCGATGCTGGCGAGCGCCGAGCCGAGCGCGAGGTTCATGCTGGTCTGGAGCCGGTTTGCCCGCGCGGCGGTGACGGCCGCGAGCCCTTCGGGCAACAGCACGAGCGCGGCGATCACGATGCCCACGGCGGCCTCCGGCGCGCCGAGCTTCATCACCGCGTGCTCGACGGCGGGCGACAGCAGCTTCGCGAGCAGCACCACGGCGACGAGGCTCGCGAACAGCAGCAGCATGCTGACTGCCGCGGTGCGTGCGCTGGGCGGCGTCGCGTGGATCGATTCGTTCGCACTGTCGTGACTGGCGAGAAAGTAGTCGCGATGGCGAACCGTCTGCACGAACACGAACACGCCGTACAGCACGAGCGACGACACGCCCGCGAACGCGAGCTGCGAATTCGAGAACTGCGGGCCGGGCGCCGCGTTCAGGTAGTTCGGCATCACGAGCGACAGGACCGACAGAGAGGCGAGCACCGCCAGCGCCTTGCTCGCGCCGCGGCCCTGGAAATCCTGCTCGCCGTGCTTCCACGCACCGACCAGCAGGCACAGCCCGACGATGCCGTTGCAGATGATCATCACGGCGGCGAACACGGTGTCGCGCGCGAGGCCCGACTTTTCCGGGCCGGCGCCGAGCATCACCGACACGATCAGCGCGACTTCGATGACGGTCACGGCGACCGCGAGCACGAGCGTGCCGAACGGCTCGCCGACGCGGTGCGCGACGACTTCGGCGTGATGGACCGCGGCGAACACGGCGCCGGCGAGCGCGGCCGCGAACACCGCGATGACGAGGCCTTCGGCCGGCACGGCGCGCGACAGCGCGAGGACGAGCCATGCGGCGAGCGGAGCCCAGAGGGTCCAGCGCGGCAGCTGATTGGACGAAATCGGCATGAACGGTTTCCTATGCGAGCGGCGGCGCGACACGCGCCGTCACGGGTTGACGAAGCCCGGCCGGGTGATGCGCCGAACGATGACGATGAAGCTCAACGGATGACAGCACGAAACCGTGCTGCGTCGGGTCTGCCGCAGCGGGGCGGCGAGGGGTGCGGGCGGGCCGAAGCCCGTCGCTGGATGAAGCGAGTTGATGCGACCGGCTACCGATGATGGGATGCGCACGCCGACAAGCAGAGCGGCTGACGACCGACCCGAACGCCACAACGGCGGCGAGAGGCGGCTGCGCGCGGTTCCCCAGGATGCTGCAATTTGTCTGATTTTATCACACGTTGAAGGTCTACTGCGCGATTTTCCAGAGATTTAGTGAATTTTCGTTCGATAAAGCGCGCCGTTGCCGCATGATTCCTTTCCTGCAGTTTCCGTAAAGCGGCATTGCCCAACGAATTCGGGCTGGCCCTGACATAAATCTACCGACCGGCCGGTTTATAATTGCTCGCACTTCCACTTTCATGACGGATCGCAAGCGATGGCTGTTTCTTCTGCACATTCGGTGAACTCGGGCGCGCTGGCGCCATCGGCGCTCGTCGGCGTGATCGGCGCAGGTGCGATGGGCGCGGGCATCGCGCAGGTCGCGGCGGCGGCCGGTCATACCGTGCTGCTGTACGACCTCGACGAGGCCGCGTGCGACAAGGCGCTCGCCGGCATTCGTGCGCAGTTCGCGAGGCTTGCGGAGAAAGGCCGCCTCGAGCCGGCGCAGGCGGACGCAGCCGGCAGCCGCATCCGCGCCGTGCGCGCGCTGGCCGAGTTCGCCGGCGCCGCGCTGATCGTCGAGGCGGCGGCCGAGCGGCTCGACGTGAAGCGCGAGATCTTCGCGACGCTCGAACGCCATGTCGACGAGCGCTGCGTGCTCGCCACCAACACGTCGTCGATCTCGATCACGTCGATCGCAGCCGGCCTGCGCGCGCCGCAGCGCGTGGCCGGCCTGCACTTCTTCAATCCGGCGCCGTTGATGGCGCTCGTCGAGGTGGTCAGCGGGCTCGCGACGGCCGCGGAGGTCGCACAGCTGCTGTACGACACGGCCGCCGCGTGGGGCAAGCGGCCGGTGATGGCGAAATCGACGCCGGGATTCATCGTGAACCGCGTCGCGCGCCCTTATTACGCGGAGGCGCTGCGCGTGCTGAACGAGCAGGGCGGCACGCCGGCGTCGATCGACGCCGTGATGCGCGACGCCGGCGGCTTCCGGATGGGGCCGTTCGAGCTGATGGACCTGATCGGTCACGACGTGAACTTCGCGGTGACCGAGTCGGTGTTCCGCGCGTACTTCAACGATCCGCGCTACACGCCGTCGTTGATTCAGCAGGAACTCGTGAACGCCGGCTTTCTCGGCCGCAAGTCGGGGCGCGGCTTCTACTCGTACGCGCCCGACGCGCCGCCGCCGGCGCCCGAGTTCGAAGCGCCTTGCGTCGCACCGGCCGACGTCGTGCTGTTCGAGCAGGAAGGCCCGGCTGTGGCGCTCCACGCGCGCTTTGCCGAGCGCATCCCGAACGCGCGGCAGAACGGCGCACACGCCGACGAGCTGATCGCGGTGGCCGGCCGCGCATCCATCGCGCTGACCGACGGCCGTACCGCGACGCTGCGCGCCGCGCAAACCGGCGTGGCCGATCTGGTGCTTGTCGATCTTGCGCGCGACTACGCTCGGGCCGGCCTGGTCGCGCTCACGCGCGCGCTCCAGTGCAGCGACGCCGCGTACGCGGACGCCGTCGGCCTGTTCCAGCAAGCGGGGTTCCGCGTCGTCGGCGTCGGCGACGTGCCCGGCATGGTCGCGATGCGCACCGTCGCGATGCTCGCGAACGAGGCGGCCGACACCGTCAATCAGGGCGTGTGCTCGCCCGCCGATCTCGATCTCGCCATGGAAAAGGGCGTGAACTACCCATGCGGCCCGCTCGCGTGGGCCGATGCGATCGGCATCGGCCGCGTGCATCGCGTGCTGTCCCATCTCGCGGCGAGCTACGGCGAGGACCGCTATCGCGTGTCGCCGCGCATCGCCGCGCTGCACGCGGCCGGCCGCACGTTCCGTTAGCCGCCGCCCGCATCCCCTCGATCACGACAACGACATCACTCCACTGGAGGAGCACCCCATGACTCACCCGACGCATCCCGCCGCCGCGCTCGAGCCGATCGAGACCGCCAGCCGCGACGAACTGCAGGCGCTGCAGCTCGAGCGCCTCAAGTGGTCGCTGCGCCACGCGTATGACCACGTTGCGCACTATCGCCGGACGTTCGACGCGGCCGGCGTGCACCCGGACGATCTGCACACGCTCGCCGATCTCGCGAAGTTCCCGTTCACGACCAAGAGCGACCTGCGCGACAACTACCCGTTCGGCCTGTTCGCGGTGCCGCGCGAGCAGGTCGTGCGCGTGCATGCGTCGAGCGGCACGACCGGCAAGCCGACCGTGGTCGGCTACACCGCGCGCGACATCGACACGTGGGCGAACGTGACGGCGCGCTCGATCCGCGCGGCCGGGGGCCGGCCGGGCGACACGCTGCACAACGCATTCGGCTACGGGCTCTTCACCGGCGGCCTCGGCATTCACTACGGCGCGGAGCGGCTCGGCTGCATGGTCGTGCCGATGTCGGGCGGGCAGACCGAGAAGCAGGTGCAGCTGATCCGCGATTTCGAGCCGAAGATCATCCTCGTCACGCCGTCGTACATGCTGAACCTGATCGACGAGATGGTGCGGCAGGGGATGGACCCGGCCGACTCGTCGCTGAAGATCGGCATCTTCGGCGCGGAGCCGTGGACGCAGGCGCTGCGCGACGAAGTCGAGACGCGCGCGGGCATCGACGCGCTCGACATCTACGGGCTGTCGGAAGTGATGGGGCCGGGCGTCGCGTGCGAGTGCGTCGAGACGAAGGACGGCCCGGTGATCTGGGAGGACCATTTCTATCCGGAGATCATCGATCCGGCGACCGGCGAAGTGTTGCCGGACGGCAGCGCGGGCGAGCTCGTGTTCACGTCGCTGACGAAGGAGGCGATGCCGGTGATCCGCTACCGCACGCGCGACCTCACGGCGCTGCTGCCGCCCACGGCGCGCGCGATGCGCCGGCTCGCGAAGATCACCGGCCGCTCCGACGACATGCTGATCGTGCGGGGCGTCAACGTGTTCCCGAGCCAGATCGAGGAGATCGTCGTCGCGCAGGCACGGCTGTCCGGACAATTCCAGGTCACGCTGTCGCGCGACGGCCACATGGATCGGCTCGAGCTGGCGGTCGAGCTGCGCTCCGAAGCCGCGGCCGGCATGACCGACGGCGATCGCGCGGCGATCGCGCGCGAATTGCAGCACCGGATCAAGACGATGATCGGCGTATCGGCCGGCGTGACCGTGCTCGCGGCGGGCGGGATTCCGACGACCGCGACCGGCAAGGCGCGGCGCGTGATCGACCGCCGTCAGGCGGCGTGAATCCGACCGTCACCCGTTCTACCCCAAGGAAACCCGTTCGATGGATGGATTGAAGACTTTGGCCGTCGCGGTCGACGCGCGCGGCATTGCGACCGTCGCGCTGCGGCGCGGCGACGTGCTCAACGCGTTCGACGAGACGATGATCGCCGAGCTGACCGACGCCTATACGACGCTCGGCGCGCGCGACGACGTGCGCGCGATCGTGCTGCGCGCGGACGGCCGCGCGTTCTGCGCGGGCGCTGACCTGCAGTGGATGCAGCGCGCGAGCGCGAACGATGCGGCCGCGAACCTGCGCGACGCCGAGCGCTTCGCGGCGATGATGCGTGCGATCCGGCAGTGCGCGAAGCCGACCGTCGCGCGCGTGCAGGGCCACGCGTTCGGCGGCGGCGTGGGCCTGTGCGCGGCCTGCGACATCGTGATCGCGAGCGATCAAGCGCGCTTTTCGGTGAGCGAGGCGCGCTTCGGCATCCTGCCAGCGGTGATCGGCCCGTATCTGGTCGAGGCGGTCGGCCAGCGCCAGGCGCGCCGGCTCGCGCTGACCGCGACGCAGCTCGGCGCGAGCGAAGCCGTCGCGATTGGGCTGATCCATCAGGCCGTGCCGCTCGATGCGCTCGATGCGGCGCTCGAGCGCACGCTCGCCGAGCTGAGCCGCAACGGGCCGAACGCGCTGATGGAGATCAAGCGCTTTTTCGATGCGATCGGCGAATACCCGCCGTCGGCCGAGCGCGCGGCATTCACCGCGCAGACGATCTCGCGCGTGCGCGCGACGGCCGAAGCGAAGGAGGGGTTCGCCGCGTTCTTTGCGAAGCGGCCGCCGGCGTGGGAGCCGGGCGTCGAATAAGGCGGCGCGGGCCGGCTGCGGCGCCGCACGATTTGCGGCGCGCGCGCGGGCGCTTGCTCTACAATGCGTGACCCCCGGCACGCCGCCGGCCCAGCCCTGTCCGTTGATTTCCTCGATGATCGTCAACCGTCTTGTTTCCGAGATCCTGTTCGGCTTCACCGGCCTGATCGGCATCATCAATCCGATCGGCATCGCCTTCCTGTTCCTCGAGCGCACCGAGGCGCTGACCGAACACGAGCGCAACCTGCTCGCGCAGAAGGTGGCGTTCAACGCGTTCATCGTGCTGCTGGTCGCGTTCTTCGCCGGCACGCCGGTGCTGCATTTCTTCGGGATCTCGATGGAAGCGCTGCGCATCGGCGGCGGCTTCGCGGTCGCCGTCGCCGGCTGGCAGATGCTCAACGAGCCGGACGGCCCGGCCGGCGGCGGCGACACGCCGATCAAGCCGATCGATGCGAGCGCAATCATGACGCGCGCATTCTTCCCGCTCACCGTGCCGCTGACCGTCGGTCCCGGTTCGATCGCCACCGCGATCGCGCTGAACGCAAACCGCACGCACAAGCTGTCTGAATTCATGCTGTCGAGCATCGTGTCGATCACGGTGTCCGTGCTGGTTGCGGTCGTGATCTGGCTGACCTACAGCCGCGCCGCGCTGCTCGCGCGCTATCTCGGCACCGAAGGCACCAAGGTCGCGAAGCGCGTGTCGGCGTTTCTGCTGCTGTGCATCGGCGTGCAGATCATGCTGACCGGCTTCTCCGAGTTCCTCCAGCCGCTCGCCGACCAGATCAAGTAAGCCGCTTCGTCGTGGGCCGCATCGGCCGGCGCGGCGTCGGCCCCGCGTGGTGCGGCGGCGCCGCCGCGCGCCGGCGCGTTCGCGCGCGACGGGATACCATCCAGCGTCCGGCCGGCGCGCGATGCGCGTACGGCCGCCATTCCACTTCAACGACGAGGCGTGCGATGCAATACGTGAAATTCGGATCGACCGGGCTGGACGTGTCGAAGCTGGTGCTGGGCTGCATGACGTTCGGCGAGCCGTCGCGCGGCACGCATCCGTGGACGCTGCCGGAGGCGGACAGCCGCCCGATCATCCGGCGCGCGATCGAGGCCGGCATCAACTTCTTCGATACCGCGAACATGTATTCGGACGGCACGTCGGAGGAGATCGTCGGCCGCGCGCTGCGCGACTTCGCGAAGCGCGACGACGTCGTGATCGCGACCAAGGTGTTCTACCGGATGCGGCCGGGGCCGAACGGCGCGGGCCTGTCGCGCAAGGCGATCATGACCGACATCGACCAGAGCCTGAAGCGGCTCGGCACCGACTACGTCGACCTGTACCAGATCCATCGCTGGGACGACGCCACGCCGATCGAGGAGACACTCGAGGCGCTGCACGACGTCGTGAAGGCGGGCAAGGCGCGCTACATCGGCGCGTCGTCGATGTACGCGTGGCAGTTCGCGAAGGCGCTGTACACGTCGAAGCAGCATGGCTGGACGCGCTTCGTCAGCATGCAGAATCACCTGAACCTGCTGTATCGCGAGGAGGAGCGGGAAATGCTGCCGCTGTGCGAGGCCGAAGGCATCGCGGTGATCCCGTGGAGCCCGCTCGCGCGCGGCCGCCTGACGCGCGACTGGAGCGAGACGTCCGGCCGGCAGCAGAGCGACGCGGTTGGCCAGCGGCTCTATGACGCGACGGCCGACGCCGATCGCGCGGTGGTCGAAGCCGTCGCGGCGATCGCGGCCGCGCGCAACGTGCCGCGGGCGCAGGTCGCGCTTGCGTGGGTCGCGCACAAGCGCGGCGTGACCGCGCCGATCGTCGGGATCTCGAAGCCGCATCATCTCGACGATGCGCTCGGCGCGCTGCAACTGAAGCTGAAGGACGACGAGATCGCGGCGCTCGAAGGTCCGTACGTGCCGCACGCGGTGGCCGGCTTCAACTGAGCCGTCGCCTGAGCCGGAGTGGCGCGGCGCCGCCGCGCGGTTCGGCGTTCAGTGCGCGGCGGCGAGCATCGGGTAGGTGAACAGCCCGAAGTGAATCGCGTTCAGCCCGGCATGCGCGAGCGCGGCGGCGACGAGGCCGCCGCGTCGCCATGCAAGCCCGTAGCCGACGCCGGCGAGCGTGCCGAGCGCGATCCACGGCCAGCCGCCCGCCGCGTGCGCGGCGCCGAACAGCAGTGCGCCAACGGCCAGCGCGGCCCACGGCCCCCAGCGGAAGCGGCCGAGCGCGCGGGTCAGCCCGCCTTGCACGTAGCCGCGGAACAGCGCCTCTTCGGCGAGCGTCACGAGCAGCACGTTGTTGACCAGCCAGAGCCAGCCCGAGGCCGGCCATTTCGGCGCCCAGCCGACCATCCCGAACGCGAGCGCGCCGACGAGGCAAGCGGCTGCCGTACCGACGGCCGCCATCGCGCCGACGCGCAGCGCGCGCCGGAGGGGCACCTCGGGCGCCACCCACGGCAGCGTCCACAGCAGCCACAGGCCGACCAGCGGCTTGTCGAAATTCAGGTACATCGTGAACGGCACGGCATCCGGCGTGAAGCGCGTCGGCGCGATCACGCGCGGGTTGTGGAAGCCCGGTATCAGGTGCAGGCTCAGCGCGATCGCGAGCGCCGCGAACACGAGGTGCGCGGCGATCCGCACGGCGAGCGGCCGGCGCGGCGCGACACCCCACGCGGCGGCGGCCAGCAGCGCGAGGGGCGCGAGCGCGATCGGCGCCAGCTTGCCGAATGCGAGCGCGAGCGCATAACCGAACCCGGCGACGGCGACGCTGGTGCCGTGCAGCGGGCGCAGCCAGGCGAGTGCGGCGGCCGTGAACAGCGCGAGCCAGATCGTGGCGAGCGGGAGCAGCGAGAGGGACATGGGGCGATGCAACGGGCGAACGGGACGCCGCGCATCATACCTCAGCGAAGTCGCGATGCTGCGCCGCAGCGTCGCGGCGCGAGCGCTCAGCGGCCCGCGGTTTCGGTGAGGCCGTCGCGGGTCGGGATGTCGACACTGTTGCGCTCGCGGATGCGCCGCCGATACCAGAACGTCCACAGCAGCAGCGTGCCGAACACCGTGTAGCCCATGATCGGTGACACGACCAGCACGCGCTCGACGGGCCACGTCATCACCATCCACAGGCGCAGCAGCATCTCGAGCGTCATGCAGGTGCCCCACACGAACGTCATCAGCCGCAGCATGCGGCGCAGGTACGGTTGCTCGGCCCAGACCGTCTCGAAGCGCTCGGCGCCGCCGGCCATTTCGCGTGCGACGGTGGCACGCGCGAGATAGAAGATCAGCGGCCGGTCGCGAAACAGCGACAACAGGAACACGACGCCGATCGAGCCGGACGCGAGCGATTCGCGCATCAGCAGCGTGCGCGCGTCGCCGCCGAGCGCCATGCCGATGAGCGACAACGCGATGCCGAGCAGCACGATCGCGGCCACCGCATCGACGCGGCGGGAGCGGACGAATTCGACGACGGACCAGACGATCGGCGGAACCGCCGACGCGTAGAGCGCGCCGGTTTCCCCGAAATGTGGATGCGCGACCCGGTAGGCGACCCAGGGCAGCAGCAGATTGACGACGAGTTCGAGGAGCAGGCCGGCGCGTGGTTTCACGGGAGCGGGGCGCGGCGGGCGCGCGGCTGTGAAGGCGTTTCGAGTATATCGAAGTCGGACCCCGTGCGTGGGGTGTGGGGTGTTGGCGGCGGTGTGGGGCGCAGGGGCGGCTGTGAAGGCAGGCAAGGCGGCGGGCGATGCGCGGGTGTCGGCCGGCGCGGCGGCGGCTCAGGGCGCAGTGGCCACCTGCCCGCTAAGCCGATGGTGGCTTGCCCGCCGCGACCTACCGCCGATCGCCCAACGCGTAGCGCGAACTGCCGAACGCCGAACGCCGAACGCCGAATGCCGAACGCCCAACGCCCAACGCCCAACGCCCAACGCCCAACGCCCAACGCCCAACGCCCAACGCGAACTGCGAATGGCCAGTCGCCCATCACCCATCGCCCGCGGCCCGCTGCGCGTTGCCCGTCATTCGCCATCCAGCGCCCATCGGAGCGCGGCACCCGCGCGCCGCGCCCCAGCCGCCTCGAGCGTCCGTCAGGCTGCCACGGGCTGGACGATGATTTTCACGTTGCGGTCCTTGTGATTGACCAGCTCCTCGAAGCCGCGCGCGACGATGTCGCCGAGCGCGATGCGTCCGGTGATGAGCGGCTGCACGTCGATGCGGCCGTCCGCGATGAAGCGGATCACGTCCGCGAATTCGCCGTTGTACGCGAGCGAGCCGATCACTTCCTTCTCGGTCGACACGATGTCGAAGAAGTTGAACGACGTCGGCTCCTCGAAGATGCCGACCATCACCGACTTGCCGGCCTTGCGGATCACGTCGATCGCGAGCTTCGCGGTGGCCGTGTGGCCGATGCATTCGAACGACACGTCGGCGCCGTAGCCGCCCGTCAGCGCCTTGACCTCGGCGATCGCGTCGGACGCCTTCGGGTCGATCACGACCGTCGCGCCCACTTCGAGCGCCTTCTGCTTGCGCGCGGCCGACATTTCCAGCGCGATCACGCGTCCGGCGCCCGCGGCCTTCGCGCACATGATCGTGCACAGGCCGATCGTGCCGGCGCCGACCACGACGACGGTCTGCCCGACGATGTTGCCGGCCTTCTTCACCGCGTGCATCCCGACCGCGAGCGGCTCGATCAGCGCCCCGGCCTCGGTCGGAAAGTTGTCGGGCAGCTTGTACAGCAGTTCGGCCGGCACGTTCACGTACTCCGCGAACGCACCGTTGTTCATCAGCCCGGTGAACGCCAGGTTCTCGCAGATGTTGTACATCCCGTGCCGGCAATACCAGCAGGTGCCGCAATGCTGGCACGCGTCGGCCGTCACGCGCTCGCCGAGCGCGAAGCCCGTGACGCCCGCGCCGAGCGCCGCGATTTCGCCGCTGAATTCGTGGCCGAGGATGCACTGGCCTTTCAGGCCCGTGAGCGGGTGCGGCGCATCGACGGGGATGAACACCGGCCCGGCGACGTATTCGTGCAGGTCGGAGCCGCAGATCCCGCACCAGTGCACGCGGATCTGGACCCAGCCGGCCGGCGGGTGTCCGGGGACGGGAACCTCCTCGACGCGGATGTCGTTGCGGCCGTGCCAGACGGCGGCCTTCATGCTGGGGGCGGTATGCGGTGCCGGTGTACTCACGTTGCTGTCTCCGTCAGATTGTCGTCGGGCGCGCGGCAGGGTGCCGGTGCGTCCGTCGCGCGATTGCGCGAACGTCCGATATGCAGGAATGGGGCCAGCGGGATGAGGCAGCTTGCGCGGCGATGCGGCAGGGCTGTCGATGTGCAATGCAGCACGCCGCGCTGCGTCGACATCGCGCCGGTGGCACGCGAAACCGGCGCCGGATTTGCTGCAATTGCGACGGCACCGTGCGGATGAGACGACGCGACGGTCGTCTCACGCATTTGAGACGGAATGCGAGACGCGGTACGTGCTCGTTGCTGTTGGCGTGGGCGGTGGCACGAGCGTTCTGCGCCGGGGCGCGAGGGGGAGCCGAGCGCCGTATACCAAGCGCCAGCCGGCGACCACCGCCACAAGCCCTCAACGCACGCCGCCGCCAGCGGCCAAAACGCGCCGCCCCATCACACAGTCGCAGCGTGATCCACGTCGCGGCTGCGCCGCACCGTCAGCCGAGATCTTTCCGGTACTGGATGAATCCCGCGTCGTGCGCGAGCTTGTCGTACAGCGCGCGCGCCGAGGTGTTGGTTTCGTGCGTGAGCCAGTACACGCGGCTCGCGCCGGCTTCGCGGGCCCGCTCGTACACGGCCTCGATCAGCGCGCTGCCCGCGCCTTGCCCGCGCGCGTCGGCCGCCGTGAACAGATCCTGCAGATAGCAGTACGGCCCGTCGGTCCAGCACGAGCGGTGGTAGATCGCGTGCACGATGCCGACCAGCTTGCCCGCCGCGTCGAACGCGCCGAGGACGAACATCGGCTCGGCCGGGTCCAGCAGCCGCGCCCACGTCGTCGCGGTCACCGCGTCGCTCGCCGGAGACCGGTAGAACTGTCGATAGCCGTCCCACAGCGGCCGCCACGCGGCTTCGTCGGCGGCGGCGAGCGGGCGCACCGTGACGTGCGTCGCGCGGCTCCCGCGCTCGGCCGCGTCGCGCGCACGGGCTTGCCGCTCGCGGATCGCGACGAGCGATTCGCGTTGCACGCCGTCGGCGTCGAAGTTCGCGGGCGCGAGCCACGCTTCGAACGCGGCGCGCACGTCGGGCCACTCGCCGTCGACGATCGAGAACCATGTGGTGTCGCGATTGCGGCCCTTGTAGACGATCGCCTGCCGGAACGTGCCTTCGTAGCGGAAGCCGAGCCGTGCCGCGGCCTTGCGCGACGGCGCGTTGAGCGCATCGCACTTCCATTCGTAGCGGCGGTAGCCGAGCGTGTCGAACGCGTACTTCATCAGCAGGTATTGCGCGTCGGTCGACACCGGCGTGCGCTTGAGCAGCGGCGAGAACGTGACCGAGCCGACCTCGATCACGCCGTTGGCCGGATCGATGCGCATCAGCGCGAGCGTGCCGACCGCGCGGTTCGTCGCGCGATCGATCACCGTGTAGTGCAGCGGATCGGCGCTCGCCGCCGCGCCGCGCAGGTAGTCGCGGAAGCTCGACTCGTCGGCGTACGGCCCGTGTGCGAGATAGGTCCAGTCGCCGGCGTCGGGCGCTTGTGCATACGCGGCGTACAGCTCGGCGGCATGGCGCTCGGCATCGAGCGGTTCGAGCCGGCAGTAGCGGCCTTCGAGCACGATGCGCTCCGGGCGCGGGCGCGCGGACCAGTCGGGAACGGGACGGCCGATGGGTTGCTGCAAATCGTTGGTGGGCGTGGACAAGATCGATCTCGCGTCGGTTGGCGGTTGGCGGCCGGCGGCTTGCCGGCATGCAGACGATCGTAGTCGCGCCGAGGTACCATGAAAAGCGCCAGACTCATGCAAATTTATGGTGCCACGCGTGCCGCCTCGCGTGGTGCGCACCGCGATACCCCGATGCCGCGAGATTCGATGACGACCGACATTCCTTCCCACGACGCGCCCGCGTTGCCGCTCGACGCGCCGCTCGCCCGCACGGCAGGCGCGCCGTCGTTGCAGCGCCAGCTGCTGCGCCGCGTGCGCGATGCGATTCTCGGCGGCGCGATGCCGGCCGGCACGCGGCTGCCCGGCACGCGCGCGCTGGCCGATACGCTCGGCGTGTCGCGCAACACGACGGCGGCCGTGTACGAGCAGCTCGTCGCCGAGGGCTTCCTGCAGTCGGATCGGCGCGGCACGCGGGTGGTCGGCCTGTCGCGGCCGGCCGCGCCGCGCCGGCCCGCGGCGCCGCCCGCCGTCGCGCAGCGGCTCGGCCGGATCCGCCCGAGCCTGATCGGCAGCGGCGAGTCCGAATTTTTCCGGCCGGGCGTGCCCGCGTTGTCGCACTTTCCGGTGGACGCATGGCGGCATGCGATCGACCGCGCGCTGCGCCGTACCGGTCACGAGCTGCTCGCGTACGGCGATCCGCTCGGCGAGCGCACGTTGCGCGAATCGATCGCGCGACACCTGGCCGTGACGCGCGGCGTGCGCTGCGCTCCCGAGCAGATCGTGATCACCGAGGGCGCGCAGGGCGCGATCGCGTTGTGCGCGCAACTGCTGACGAATCCCGGCGATACGGTGTGGGTCGAGGAGCCCGGCTATCGCGGCGCGCGCAGCGCGATGCAGGCGGCGGATCTCGATGTCGTGCCGATGCCGGTCGACGCGGAGGGGTTGCGCGCGGACGATGCCGACTGGGCCGAACGCACGCCGCGGCTCGTCTACACGACGCCGTCGAACCAGTTCCCGACCGGCGCGGTACTGTCGATCTCGCGCCGCCTCGCGCTGCTCGAGGCGGCACGCCGGCATCGCGCGTGGATCATCGAGGACGATTACGACAGCGAGTTTCGCCATACCGGCGAGCCGATAGGCGCGTTGCACGGGCTCGCGGCCGATTCGCCGGTCGTCTATCTCGGCTCGTTCAGCAAGACGATGTTCCCGGCGCTGCGGATCGGCTTCCTCGTGCTGCCCGACGCGTTGCTCGCAGCCGTGCGCGCCGTGCTGCCCGAAATGCTGCGCGGCGGCACGCGCCACGTGCAGCTCGCGCTGGCCGACTTCATCGAGACCGGCGAATACGGACGGCATCTCGGCCGGATGCGCCGGCTGTATCGCGATCGGCGCCGGCTGCTGCTCGCCGCGCTCGGCGACGCGTTCAGCGTGCCGCACGAGGTCGAGGGCGGCCCGTGCGGATTGCATCTGACGCTGCGGCTGCCGGCGCGCTATCCCGACCGCGCGATCGTCGCGGCGGCGCGCGAGCACGGGATCGGGCCGTTTCCGCTGTCGGGTTTTTCGATCGCTACGGCGCCGGCCGACAACGGGCTCGTGCTCGGCTTCGGCAATACGTCGGCCGATGCGTTCGCACCGATGCTGCGGACGTTGTCGACGATCGCGCAGCGTATCGCGCAAGCGCCGCGCAGCGAGCCGGTTGCGTATGCAGACGATGAGCGGGGAGCCGGCGCTCGGTGAGCGTATGGTGCCGAGGCTATCGGCCGTTGCCGCCTACAAGACGTGCGATGCGCCGCGCAGCGCCGGCATGTCGTGCGCACGCTGCAGCGGACCCGTGCGTTTCGACAGCGCCCGACACTCAGCGCGCCGGTTCCGCGCGCACGATCCGGCGCGCGGCGGCCAGGCCCAACAGCAGCAGAGCCGCCACATACGCGACGACCGCGCCCCACGCGCCGTGTTGCCAGAACGTGCCGCCGACCGAGCCGAGCACGCTCGATCCGACGTAATAGGCGAGCAGGTACAGCGACGCCGCATGCCCCTTCGACGCCCCGGCGAGATGCCCGACCCAGCCGCTCGCGACCGCATGCGCGACGAAGAAGCCGATCGTGATGAGCACGATCCCGACGATGATCGCCACGAGCGACGGCGACAGCGTCAGCGCGAGGCCCGCTGCGAAGACGAGAATGCCGCTGACGAGAACCGGCGCACGCCCGACGCGATCGGCGAGCGCACCCGCGCTCGACGACGACACCATCCCGAACAGATACGCCGTGAAGATCAGCCCGCACGCGGTTGCGCTCAGGTCGAACGGCGGCGCGATCAGCCGGAAGCCGACGTAGTTGTACACGGTCACGAACGCGCCCATCACCAGGAAGCCGATCGCGAACACGAACGGCAGGCGCGGATGACGCAGCTGCGCGCTCCATAGCTGCAGGTGATGACGCAGCTTCAGGTCGGTGCGTTTCACGAAGCGGCGCGACGGCGGCAGCAGCACGACGAACGCGATGGCGGCGGCGAGATCGACGACGCCGATCGTCAGCATTGCGGTGCGCCACGAGAAGTACTCTTCGAGCGCGCTCATCCCGATCCGGCCGATCATGCCGCCGAACGCGGTGCCGCCGACGTACAGCCCCATCGACAGGCCGAGCCCTTCGGGCGCGATCTCCTCGGCGAGATACGCCATCGCGACGGCCGGCACGCCGCCGAGCGCGAAGCCTTCGAGCGCGCGCCACACCAGCAGCAGGTGCCAGCTCGGCGCAACGGCGGCCAGCAGGTTGAACAGCGCGGCGAGCGTCATCGACGCGAACATCGGCCCGCGCCGGCCGACGCGCTCCGACAGCGCGCCCGCGCACAGGATCGACACGGCCAGCATGCCGGTCGACAGCGACAGCGACAGCGAACTCGACGCCGCGCCGACGTGGAATTCGCGCACGAACGCGGGCAGCAGCGGCTGCACGCAGTAGAGCAGCGAGAACGTCGCAAAGCCGGCCAGAAAGAGCGCCAGCGCGATGCGCAGGTAGGCGGCCGAGCGCGGCGACACGCCGGCCGGCAGCACATCGGGCGCGATGGTCGCGCCGCGCGCCGCCGCCGGCGGGTTCGTAGAAGAAGGCATGAGATGCACTGAATGGGCTGGGGGAGGCGGCCATTCTTGCGCATGGTCAAACATATGTCCAATATATGAAAGAAACCGTAGCGATATGTTTTGCATCTGGCTGCGGCCGCTCGTTGCGGCTGCATCTTCCCGTCCACCGTCGATCGCATTGCGCATGGAACTCAGGCATCTCCGCTACTTTCTGGCCGTCGCCGCCGCGTCGAACTTCACGAAGGCCGCGCAGGCGCTGGGCATCGGCCAGCCGCCGCTGAGCCAGCAGATCAGGGCGCTCGAGGACGAACTCGGCGTCGAGCTGTTCAAGCGAACCGCGCGCGGCGCCGAACTCACCGTTGCCGGCGAGGTGTTCGCGGAAGAGGCGCGGCGCGTGCTCGACGACGCCGAGCGTGCTGCCCGTGCGGCGAAGCGGGCGGCACGCGGCGAAATCGGGCAGCTGCGCGTCGGCTTCACCGGGACGGCGGCGTTCAATTCGAAAGTCGCCGACCTGATCCGCCGCTTTCGCGAGGCGTTTCCGGATACCGAGCTGACGCTGCTGGAGGCGACCTCCGGCGTGCTGTTCGACGCGCTCGAAGCTGGCCGGCTCGACGTCGGGATCGTGCGTCCGGAGCGCCGCATCGCCGATACGCTGCACGCCGCGGACTGGGACGAGGAGCCGATGTTCGTCGCGCTGCCGGTCGCGCATCGGCTCGCGCGGCGCCGTCGGATCGAGCTTGCCGAACTCGCCGACGAGGCGTTCGTGCAGGTGCCGCGCGAAGCGGGCAGCGCGCTGTTCGACGACATCGTCGCCGCCTGCAATGCCGCCGGCTTCCAGCCGCGCATGGCGCAGCCCGCACCGCAGATCGCGTCGGCGGTGACGCTCGTCGCGGCCGGGCTCGGCGTGTCGATCGTGCCGATGGCGATCACGCAGGTGCAGGTCGCGGGCGTCGTCTATCGGCCGGTGGCCGGCGACGGCCTGCGCGCGCGGCTCGCGATCGCCTCGCGACGCGACGCGCAGTCGCCGGTGGTGCGCAACTTTCTCGCGTTGGCGTGGTAGCCGGCGTGCCGCGGCGCGTTGGCCGAATTGGCATCGACTCGCGGCTGCCTGCACGCCGTGCACCGTGCGGTGAATATGCCGATTGACGAACCGGCGAGTTTGTCCGGAACGAACGCTGTCGCGGTTGCGGCGCGGCGCGCGTGGTAGGCATCCGGGTTTCGATGCGTAGGTCCGCGACGCGGCGTGGACTATAAATGGAGACGTGTACCGGTGCTTGTCGGGCGTACGCGCGTGCCGCGCGGGTCCGCGCCGCGATCGCCCGGGGGAGGTGCACCGTGGTTCGCCAGACGCTTGCTCGCGCCGTGCTTCACGGCGCGTTGATCGGCGCCGTATTCGCGTGGTCGTGCGCGCCGTCGCCGCTCGTTGCCGGGACCGTCGCGGCGCCGCGCACGCCGCCCGGCATGAAGGTCAGGACGGCCGCGCCGCCGTATTCGATGCCGGTCGATTTCCCCGCGATCGTCGATCGCTACGGGCCGGCCGTCGTGACCGTCTCGACGGCCGCAGCGGAGTCGCAATCCGGCGGCCCGTCGTTCATGGAACTCGATCCCGACGATCCGCTCGCCGCATTCTTTCGCCGCGCAGCGTCGCCGCCGTTGGCCGCGCCACGCGCCCAGACGCCGGCGCAGCCCTCCGATGCGTTGCCGCGCGCGATCGCCGGCAGCGGGTCGGGTTTCATCGTGAGCGCCGACGGGCTGATCCTGACGTCCGCGCACGTGGTGGCCGATGCGACCGACGTGACGGTGCGCCTGGCCGATCGCCGGATGCTCAAGGGCACGGTGCTGGCCGTCGATCCGCAGAGCGACGTCGCGGTGCTGCACGTCGACGCGACGAAGCTGCCGGTCGTGCATCTCGGCGACTCGTCGCGGGTGCGCGCCGGCGAACCGGTGATGACGATCGGCGCGCCGGACGGCGCGGGCAATACGGTCACGGCCGGCATCGTCAGCGCGACGTCGCATCTGTTGCCGGACGGCGGCGCGTTTCCGTTCTTCCAGACCGACATCGCGGTGAACCCCGACAACTCCGGCGGCCCGGTGTTCAACCGCGCGGGCGACGTGATCGGGATCGCGATGCAGGTCTACACGGACGCCGATCGCTACGCGAGCACGACGTTCGCGATTCCGATCGCGCTCGCCGTGAAGGTGCGCGCGCAAGTACAGGCGCAGATGCGCAGCAATGCGCAGGCGCAGCGCGCGGCGTCGGGGGATGGGGCGGGCAATGGGTCGGCTAATGCACTGGGTGTGGACGTGCAGGATGTCGGCGTCGGACTGGCGGCCGCGTTCGGGTTGCCGCGCGCGGCGGGCGCGCTCGTGAACACCGTCGATCCCGGCTCACCGGCCGCGTTGGCCGGCGTGAAGCCGGGCGACGTGATCGTGAAGTTCGGCGACCGGCCGATCGGCCGCGCGGCGGAGTTGAACGATCTGGCCGCGGCGTTGCCGGCGGGCGGGAAGGCGACGCTGCGGGCGATCCGCAATCGCGTGCCGAAGACGCTGGTGGTCACGGGCGCGGCCACGGGCGCCGACGACGCGATCGACGATGCGGCGTCGGCAGGCGTGCCAGGTGCTACGGGGCCGGTCGGCGCCGCCGGTGCGACGGCGCTGACGGTGGCCGCCGCGCGGCCGGCCGACGGCGGCGATCGGCTCGGACTGACGATGCATCCGCTGAGCGACGCGGAACGCCGATCGACCGGGCTCGCCGTCGGAATGATGGTGGATGCGGTGCACGGGCCGGCTGCGCGCGCCGGCATCCGGCCCGGCGACGTGGTGCTCGAACTCAACGATACGTTGCTCGAAACGCCGGAAGACGTGCCGGCGCTGGAAGCGCACGGCGGCAACGTGATCGCGGTGCTGATCCAGCGCGACAACGCGCGCAGATTCGTGTCGGTGCGGGCGCGGTAGTGCGTTGACCGGCGCCGTCCTGACCACCGGCAATGCGGCGTATGCGCCGCTCGCGACGATGTCGCTGTCGACGCTCATCGCGTTGGCGGCGGCGATGTGCATCCGGGCCTTCGATGCCCGCGCGTGAGTCATGTGCGCCGCCGCGCGCGGCCGGCGCGCCGATCAGGCGCAATGTGCGCGCCGCGCCGACCGGAGCCAAACGACGCGACGCGCAGCCGTTCCCGCTGGCGCCCGCGCATCGCCACTACAGTCGTTACGGCTTCGCGCCGACCACGAACTCGAACGTCGCGACGCCGTCGACCCCGCCCGTCACGCGATCGCCCGGCTGCAGCGCGCCCACGCCGGCCGGCGTGCCGGTGAAGATCAGGTCGCCGGCCTTCAACGCGACCGAGCGCGACACGTAGGCGATCACGTCGGGCACGGCCCAGATCATGTCGGCGAGATCGCCTTGCTGACGCGTGTCGCCGTTCACCGCGAGCCAGATCCGCCCGCTCGCCGGGTGGCCGGTCGCGCTCGCGGCGCGCAGCGGGCTCATCGGCCCCGACGCGTCGAAGCCCTTCGCCCAGTCCCACGGGCGGCCCAGCTTCTTGGCTTCGGCCTGCAGGTCGCGACGCGTGAGGTCGACGCCGACGCCGTAACCCCACACGTGCGACAGCGCGTCGGCCGGCTCGATCGAGCGGCCGTCCTTGCCGATCGCGACGACCAGCTCGATCTCGTGATGGAGGTCGTTCGTCAGCGGCGGATACGGGACGGTGCCGGCGGCCGGCACGACCGCATCGGCCGGCTTCGTGAAGAAGAACGGCGGTTCGCGGTCGGGATCGGCGCCCATTTCCCGCGCGTGGTCGGCGTAGTTGCGGCCCACGCAGAACACGCGGCGTACCGGAAAGCGCGCGGACGATTGATCGACTTCGACGGAAGGACGCTCGGGAGCGTCGATGACGTATGCGGACATCGGATGGCCTCGTTCGAATGGAAGACGGATACCGGCCGCCACCCGACGGCGGCGGCCCGGCATGCCTGCAACGATACCGGAGCGCCGCGCGCCGCGATGCGACGCAACTGCGCTTTAACCGGACAAATCTACGCGTCCGCGGCCGGCGCCGCGTCGGTTGCATCGGCCGCATCCGCCGCAGCGACTGCATCGGGCAGCGCGGCGTTCGCGTCGCGGTACGCCTTCGGCGACATGCCGACGCGCGCGCGAAAGCGCCGTGCGAAATACCCTTCGTCGCGGAAGCCGACCGCACGGGCGATGTCCGCGATGCGCCGGCTCGTATGCGCGAGCAGCGATTGTGCGAGCGCGATCCGGCGCTCGGTCACCAGATCGGTGAAGGTGCTGCCGGTCTCCTTGCGCACCAGATGCGCGAGATAGTTCGGCGACAGGAACGCGGCCTCGGCGGTGGCCGCAAGCGTCAGGTCTTCGCGCGTGAGGTTGGCGCGCACATGGCGCAGCACGCGTGCGAGCGCGTCGCGCCGGCCCGCGCGCTGGGCGCCGCGCTGCGCGAGCTTGTCGAGCGCGCCGGCGTACTGCGTGCAGACGAGCCCGATCAGCTGCAGCAGATAGCCGCGCAGCAGCGTGGTCGACCCGAAGGTGCGGACCCGGTCGGCGTCGAGCATGCACAGCGCGAGGCGGCGTGCTTCGTCGAACGCGTCGCCGGTCAGGATGAAGTCGAGATGCTCCTGGAAGCGAAACGGCGTCAGTTCGGGGACGCGGTGCGCGGGCACGTCCTCGAGATCGAGCGGATCGACGTCGAGATCGGTGCGCAGGAACGCCTGGCTGAAGTTGATCACGATGAAGTGAGCGCCTTCCGGATGCGGAATCAGGTGTTCGCGATGCGGCAGCACGAACGCGAGCGCGCCGCGCGGAAACGGCCGCGTGACGCCGCCGATCCGCTGCTCGGTGTCGCCGCCGAGATTGAACTGGATCTGGAAGTAGGTGTGCCGGTGCGGTTCGGTGATCGCCTGGCGCGACGCCTGGTCGCGGATGTAGAAATCGAGCCGGTCGCTGCGTTCGGGCATCCCGTACAGGCGCGGCGGGGCGGAGGAGGGCATGAAGAATTCGGCTGGTCGAGACGCGGTTGAGCCGCGATGGTACAGCGAACCGGGCGCCGCCGGAATCGGCGGGCGCCGGGCGACGGCTCCGCGGGGCGGCTCGACGCTTCGCGCCTCGCTGCACCGGATCGGCTATGCGTCCGGATGGAAGCCGAGATAGCGCACGCGCGGGCCGGCAAGCGCGGCGGCGCTGCGGCTCGCCGCGCCCACCGCCGCGAGCGCGTCGATCGTGGCGGTGCGATTCGACGTCAGCGTCCACTCTGTCGCTTGCGCGTCGTCGGCGGCCGGCGCCGCGCGCACGGCCGTCAGCGCGGCGAGCAGCGCATCCGCGGGCGGCGCATGAACCGCGAAGCCCTCGTTCGCGACGGCCGCCGTATCGATGCCGAGCATCTCGCACAGCCGCGCCCGCAGCGGCGTCTCGGTCTCGCTCGCCGTTCGCGAACGTGCGACGTGCTCGGCCGTCGCCGCGTCGACGAGCGTGCCGCCGCGGAGCAGCGGCGCCTGCTGCCATGCGTCCGACGGACATTGCTTGCCGGGCGGCGCGAGCGGCACGAACGGGTTGATTTCGGCCGGGTAGATGCGGCATACGAGCGGCCGATCGTCGTAGATCCCGCAGCGGAGGTCGTCGCGCAGGTTGGGGCACGGCCCGGCATGCGATGCGACGAGCACGGCCGTCACACGCAGCGGCAGCGTGCCGCTCGAGGCGGGCGTCGAGCGCGCCCGCTTGTACGCGGCGAACGCGTTGCCGGCCTCGGGCTCCTCGAGCCACGGCATCGCGTCGCACAGCAGTTCGACGTGGCCGCCGCGGCGCAGCCACGCGATCGCTTCGCCGATCGTCAGTGGAATGCGCAGGTCGCGGCAGCAGCCGCCGCAGCCGGTGCACGCGAAATCGAGGTCGGCCGGCGTGTCGTTCATGCGCATGTGTCGGGTGCCGCGTTCAAGCGGGAAAGGATGGCGCCGCAGCCGGCGGCCCGGTACATGCGTCGCGCGCCAGCAGCGGCGCGACGCGCCGACGCAGCTCGGGCACGACCTCGGCGTCGAACCACGGATGATGCTTGAACCATCCCTGGTTGCGCGGCGACGGATGCGGCAGCGGCAGCACACCGGGCCCGTAGTCGCGCCACGCTTGCACGGTGTCGGTCAGCGTCGCCTTGCGCGCGTCGCGCAGAAAATGCCGCTGCGCATACTGGCCGATCAGCAGCGTCAGCCGGATCGACGGCAATTCGGCCAGCAGCCGGTCGAGCCACAGCGCCGCGCATTCCGGCCGCGGCGGGTTGTCGCCGCTCGCGCCGCGGCCGGGATAGCAGAACCCCATCGGCACGATCGCGAAGCGCGTCTCGTCGTAGAACGTGTCGGCATCGACGCCGAGCCAGTC
This sequence comes from Burkholderia sp. MBR-1, assembly GCF_013822785.1. Taxonomy (NCBI): domain Bacteria; kingdom Pseudomonadati; phylum Pseudomonadota; class Betaproteobacteria; order Burkholderiales; family Burkholderiaceae; genus Burkholderia; species Burkholderia sp. MBR-1. The sequence goes on along the minus strand of NZ_CP053610.1, from coordinate 982,802 downwards.
GCGCAGCCGCTTGCCGCTCGCGTCGTCCCACGGGATGCCGCTCGCATGGACGCGCGCGCCGGGAGCCTGGCCGACGATCAGCACGCGCGCGTCGCGATGGGCGCGCAGCACCGGGCGCGGCCCGAGCGGCAGCTCGGCTTCGCATGTGCGGCACGCGTGGATTTCGGTGAGCAGCACGTCGAGCGACGTGCGCGTTCGTTTCGGCATCGATTCGGGACCGGGGACGGAGTGGCGATACGGGTGCAGCGGTACGGGCATTGGGCGCCCGCGCATTGCGCTGGGCGGCGGGCCGGCCGCCGCCGCATCTCCGCGGAGGGAGTCAGCGGCCGGCCGTACCGTCTTCGGCGACGGCAGCATCATACAACGCCGTCTGCGCGATCGCCGCGGCGATCTGCGCGTCGTCCTGCGTGCCCTCGAGCATGCCCCAGCGCCGGTATTGCGACAGGAACCACCGCGCCTCCTGCGGATCCGGCCGGTTCACGCCGCCGCCATCGTGGAAACGGATCGGCAGCGGCGGCTGCGCGAACGGGCCGGCGCCGTAGTCGCCGAGCAGGCGCGGCGCGATCAGGCGGGCCGGCACGCCGAGCGCGTCGGGCGACGCGAGCCAGTCGGCGGCGTCGCGGCGGTGCGCCGGGTCGTCCAGCCACGCGCACGCATCGACGACGGTGCGGATCAGCGCGCGCGCGGTCGCCGGATACAGCGCGACGAAATCGCGCCGCGTCGCCAGCACCTTCTCCGGATGATCGGGCCAGATCTCGCTGGTGACGGCGACGGTGCGGCCCGCGCCGCAGGCCTCGGCCACCGCGTGCCACGGCTCGCCGGCGCAGAAGCCGTCGAGTTCGCCGCCCGCGAGCGCGGCGACCATCTCGGGCGGCGGGATCACGACGCTGCGCACGTCGCGCAGCGGATCGACGCCGTGCGACGCGAGCCAGTGGTTCAGCCACATCGCGTGCGTGCCGGTCGGGAAGGTCTGCGCGAGCAGCGGCTTGCGGCCGAGCGTCGCGAACGCGGCGCGGACGTCGCCGCTGGCGCGGTAGGCGTCGGCGAGGCCGCGCGCGAACGTGATCGCCTGGCCGTTGCGGTTCAGCACCATCAGCGCGGCCATGTCGGCCTGCGGGCCGCCGATGCCGAGCTGCAGCCCGCAGACGAGCCCGTACAGCGCGTGCGCGGCGTCGAGTTCGCCGCTCAGCAGCTTGTCGCGCACGGCGGCCCACGACGGCTGGCGGTGCAGCTCGAGCGTCAGCCCGTGGCGCGCGCCGAGATTCAGGCGCTGCGCGACGATCAGCGGGGCCGCATCGCTCAACGCGACGAAACCGAGACGAAGATGCGCGCGTTCGGGCGCGGCGGGAATCGGAGGGTTCATGGTGGTCATTGTGAAGGCGCGTCGAGCAGTTGCCGCGCGACGTCGACGATGCGCAGCCCCTGATCCATCGCGCGCTTGCGCAGCTGCGCGTAAGCATCGTGTTCGGACAGGCTGCGCCTGTCCATCAGCAGGCGTTTCGCGCGATCGATCAGCTTGCGTTCGGCCAGCTCGCGCTCGACGTCGGCGAGCCGGCGACGCAGCGCATCGTCGTGGGAGAAGCGCGCGAGCGCGACTTCGAGAATCGGCGCGAGGCGCTCGGCCGACAGCCCTTCGACCAGATAGGCGCTGACGCCGGCGCCGACGGCCGCATGAATCAGCGCCTGATCGGCGTCGTGGCTGAACATCAGCACGGGGCGCGGCGCGGTCGCATGCATCACGGCCAGTTGCTCGAGCGTGTCGCGCGACGGCGAATCGGTATCGATGATCACGACGTCGGGGCGCTGCTCCTCCACGGCGGCGGGTAGGCGCGCCGGCGTCGCGACGTCGTTGAGCATCTCGTAGCCGAGGCGTGCGAGCGCGTCGCCGAGCTCGCCGATCGGCTTGTCGGTATCGGTGACGAGCAGCACGCGCAGGCGGGCGGGCGGAACGGACGAACTCATGACGCGAACGGGGACGGACGGGCTTCGGTGCAACGGTTGAACGGATCGGCCGACGTCCGCGCGGAGCTTGCCGCAGCGGACGCGTCGAGCGCGTCGGGCAAGCCGCACCGGCAGCCGGCGCGAGCGCGCCTGCCGTGAGCGCAATGGTGATGCGGACGATGCCGCGCGGCGCAGCCCATCACGCGGCCCACGACATCGGTGCGGCTGCGGTGTCGGGATCGGTGTCGGTGCGCTGCGCGCACGCTGCACCGATCGCGCCGCCCACGAGGATCACGGCCGGGCTGCCGAGCCGCGCGTCGTCGATGCCGCGCGCGAGGCCGCCGAGCGTGCCGGTCCAGCGGCGTTCGTGCGGCGTGCCGGCCCATTGCACGGCGGCGGCCGGCGTCGCGGCGGGCAGCGCGGCGAGCAGGCCCGTCGCGATGCTGTCGACGCGGCTCATGCCCATATAGATCGCGAGCGTGGTGCCGGTGGCCGCCAGCGCGGCCCAGTCGGGCTCGCCGTGATCCTGGCGGTGCGCGGTGACGAACGTGACGCCCTGGCAATGTTCGCGATGCGTGAGCGAGATGCCGAGGCTCGCGGCGGCCGCGAACCCCGACGAGATGCCGTTGACGATCTCGACCGGGATCGCGGCGGCGCGCAGCGTCGCGAGCTCCTCGCCGGCGCGGCCGAACAGCAGTGCGTCGCCGCCTTTCACGCGCACGACGTGCGCGCCGCGCAGCGCGTAGCGGCGCATCAGTTTCTCGATGAACGCCTGCGGCGTGGAGCGGCAGCCGCCGCGCTTGCCGACGCGGATCACGCGCGCCTGCGGCGCAAGCTCGACGATGCCCGGCGCGACGAGATCGTCGAGCAGCAGCACGTCGGCGGCGGCCAGCGCCTTCGCGGCCTTCAGGGTGAGCAGATCGGGGTCGCCGGGGCCGGCGCCCAGCAGCGTGACTTTTCCAGTCGTCATGTCGTGTTCCTGTGCCGCATGCGGCGGCGATAACGCGTTGTTGCTCGCGGCGGCGGGCGGTCGAGGCGACCACGGCGTTCCGCCGTGCCGAGCACGGGCTGGACGCCGTTGTCCACGTCGGTTCTGCCGGCCCCGCCTGGATCGGCCGGGACGGCATGGGGAAAGACCGCCCACCGGCGCCGTTGCCGGTGTCGACAACGGATTCAGCAATAAACGGGCCAAGCGTCGCGTCGCGGCCCGCGCCCGTGGCGACGTGCGGCGCACGACGCCAGCGCGGCACGCGAACGCATGCACTCGCATGCGGCGCCGCCGCGCATCCGATGCCCGCGCGACGTGCATCGCGACGCACCGGCACGCACCGCGACATCGCACGGCGATAGTGCTGCAGCGCACCACATCTGTGCCGCGATGCCTCCCGACGTATCGCGGCCGATTCCGCGCAAGCCGGCCGACGGCGCCCGGCGAGCCTTGTACGACAGGGCGCTCGCGGCGATTTCGCGTTGCATGGCACGCCGCTTGCGTTAGCTGGCTCGGGCGAATCAACGGCGATTCGTCCGCAGTACCGAATACTGACGCGCCCGGCAACGGGCTTCATGGGCAACGGCGTCCTACACATCGGGTCTCGACGAGATCGGATGTGCAGGACGCCGTTTTTCGTTTGGCGGATGACATGACCGACAAAGCTACCCGTATCGATCTCTTCAGCTTCCGCAGCGCGCCGATGCGTGCGTTCCACATGACGTGGATGGCGTTTTTCGTGTGCTTCTTCGCGTGGTTCGCGTGTGCGCCGTTGATGCCGCTGATCTCGCGCGAATTCCATCTCACCGCGGCGCAGGTCGCGAACATCAACATCGCCGCGGTGGCCGCGACCATCGCGGTGCGGCTGCTGGTCGGCCCGCTGTGCGACCGCTTCGGCCCGCGCCGCGTGTACGTCGGTCTGCTGCTGCTCGGCGCGATCCCCGTGTTCGCGGTGTCGTTCGTGCACGACTACCTGTCGTTCCTGATCTGCCGGCTCGGCATCGGCGCGATCGGCGCCGGCTTCGTGATCACGCAGTACCACACGTCGGTGATGTTCGCGTCGAACGTGGTCGGCACCGCGAACGCGACGACGGCCGGCTGGGGCAACGCGGGCGCAGGCGCGACGCAGGCGATGATGCCGCTGCTCGTCGCGGCCGGCCTGCTGCTCGGCTTCGGCGACGACGCGTCGTGGCGCATCGCGCTCGTCGTGCCGGGCATCGCGATGCTCGCGATGGCGTGGGCGTACTGGCGCTTCACGCAGGACTGCCCGCAAGGCGACTTCGTCGCGCTGCGCAAGCAGGGCGTGACGGTCGACAGCGGCAAGAAGGGCGGCTGGGCGAGCTTCTTCGCCGCGTGCGGCAACTATCGCGTGTGGATGCTGTTCGTCACCTACGGCGCGTGTTTCGGCGTCGAGGTGTTCATCCACAACATCGCCGCGCTGTACTACGTCGACCACTTCAAGCTGTCGCTGAAGGACGCCGGCTTCGCGGTCGGCCTGTTCGGGCTGCTCGCGCTGTTCGCCCGCGCGCTCGGCGGCTGGCTGTCGGACCGGATCGCCGCGCGGCGCAGCCTCGACGTGCGCGCGACGCTGCTGTGCGCGCTGATCATCGGCGAAGGGCTCGGGCTCTTGTGGTTCTCGCATGCGCAAGGCATCGGCATGGCGCTCGTCGCGATGCTGACGTTCGGCCTCTTCACGCACATGGCATGCGGCGCGACCTATGCGCTCGTGCCGTTCATCGACCGCCGCGCGCTCGGCGGCGTCGCGGGGATCGTCGGCGCGGGCGGCAACGTCGGCGCGGTGGCCGCGGCGTTCCTGCTGAAGGGCGTCGGCGACGTGCAGCACGCGCTGAGCCTGCTCGGGCTCGTCGTCACCGCGACCGCGCTGTGCGCGATGGCCGTGCGCTTCAGCGCAGAACACAAGGCACGCGAGGCCGAGCTGCGCGACCGCGCGCTGGCCACCGCCAATGCCGCGAACTGATCGACCGAGGGAAACGTCATCATGAAACTGATCGTCATCGGCCACGGGATGGTCGGCCACAAGCTGCTCGAATGCCTCGCCGCGCAAGCGGACGCGGCCGGCACGCTGCAGGTCACGGTGCTCGGCGAGGAGCCGCGCCCGGCGTACGACCGCGTGCACCTGTCGGAATTCTTCGCGGGCAAGTCGGCCGACGACCTGTCGCTGGTCGAGCCCGGCTTCTTCGAACGGCATCGGCAGTTCGACCTGCGGCTGAACGCGCGCGTCGCGTCGATCGACCGCGACGCGCATACGGTCACGCTCGCATCCGGCGCAACGCTCGCGTACGACAAGCTGGTGCTCGCGACCGGCTCGCGGCCGTTCGTGCCGCCGGTGCCCGGCCACGAGCGTGACGGCTGCTTCGTGTACCGGACCATCGAGGATCTCGAAGCGATGCAGGCGCGCGGCGCGCACGCGACGCGCGGCGTGGTGGTCGGCGGCGGGCTGCTCGGCCTCGAATGCGCGAAGGCGCTGCGCGACATGGGGCTCGACACGCACGTCGTCGAATTCGCGCCGCGGCTGATGGCGGTCCAGGTCGACGACGGCGGCGGCCGGATGCTGCGCGCGAAGATCGAGTCGCTCGGCGTGACCGTGCATACGGGCAAGAACACGCTGGAGATCGTCGAGGGCGAGCAGCACGCGCACCGGATGGCGTTCGCCGACGGCTCGCATCTCGATGCCGACATGATCGTGTTCTCGGCCGGCATCCGCGCGCGCGACGAACTCGCGCGCGCATGCGGCCTCGACATCGGCCCGCGCGGCGGCGTCGCGATCGACGACGCATGCCGCACGAGCGACGCCGACATCTATGCGATCGGCGAGTGCGCGGCGTGGAACGGCATGGTGTACGGCCTCGTCGCGCCCGGCTACGACATGGCGCGCGTGGTGGCGAAGCAACTGGGCGGCAAGATGACCGATGCGGCCGATGCGGCCGATGCCGCATTCGCTGGCGCCGACATGAGCACCAAGCTGAAGCTGATGGGCGTCGACGTCGCGAGCATCGGCGACGCGCACGGCGCGACGGCCGGCAGCCGCACCTACCAGTACGCGGACGAGCGCCGCCAGGTCTACAAGAAGCTGGTGGTGTCCGACTGCGGCAAGTTCCTGCACGGCGCGGTGATGGTGGGCGATGCGACCGAATACGGCACGCTGCTGCAGATGATGCTGAACCGCATCGAGCTGCCGGCGCAGCCCGAGTTCCTGATCCTGCCGTCGTCGGACGGCGCGGCGAAGCCCGCGCTCGGCGTCGACGGGCTGCCGGACGGCGCGCAGATCTGCTCGTGCAACAACGTGTCGAAGTCGCAGATCTGCGCGGCGGTGGCCGACGGCGCGACGAGCCTCGGCGCGCTGAAGTCGTGCACGGGTGCGGGCACGTCGTGCGGCGGCTGCGTGCCGCTCGTCACGCAGATCATGAAGGCCGAGATGAAGAAGCAGGGCCTCGCGGTCAACAACCATCTGTGCGAGCACTTCGCGCATTCGCGCCAGGAGCTGTTCCATCTGATCCGCGTCGAGCGCATCACGACGTTCGACGAACTGCTGCACAAGCACGGTCGCGGCCTCGGCTGCGACGTGTGCAAGCCGGCCGTCGCCGGCATCCTCGCATCGTGCTTCAACGAGTTCGTGCTGAAGAAGGAGCATGCCGGGCTGCAAGACTCGAACGACTACTACCTCGCGAACATCCAGCGCGACGGCACGTACTCGGTCGTGCCGCGCATGGCGGGCGGCGAGGTGACGCCGGAAGGGCTGATCGCCGTCGGCCAGGTCGCGAAGAAGTACGGCCTGTACACCAAGATCACCGGCGGCCAGCGCGTCGACCTGTTCGGCGCGCGCGTCGAACAGCTGCCGTCGATCTGGGAGGAGCTGATCGCGGCCGGCTTCGAATCGGGCCACGCCTATGGCAAGGCGGTGCGCACGGTGAAGTCGTGCGTCGGCTCGACGTGGTGCCGCTACGGCGTCGACGATTCGGTCGGCCTCGCGATCGACATCGAAAACCGCTACAAGGGCCTGCGCGCGCCGCACAAGATCAAGTTCGGCGTATCGGGCTGCACGCGCGAATGCGCGGAAGCGCAGGGCAAGGACGTCGGCATTATCGCGACCGAGAAGGGCTGGAACCTGTACGTATGCGGCAACGGTGGGATGAAGCCGCGCCATGCCGAGCTGCTCGCCTCCGACCTCGATCGCGCCACGCTGATCCGCTACATCGACCGCTTCCTGATGTTCTACGTGCGCACCGCCGACCGGCTGCAGCGCACCAGCGTGTGGCGCGACAACCTCGAAGGCGGGCTCGACTACCTGATCGATGTGGTCGTGCACGACCGGCTCGGGATCGCGGCCGAGCTCGAGGCCGACATGCAGCACGTGGTCGACACCTACGAATGCGAATGGAAGAAGGCCGTCACCGATCCCGAGACGCGCAAGCGCTTCCGCCACTTCGTGAACAGCGATGCGCCCGACACGACCATCGCGTTCGTCGAGACGCGCGGCCAGATCCGCCCCGCGACGCCCGACGAGCGCCCCGGCGGCAAGCCGGTCGCGATCCCGGTCGTCGCGGAACCCGCCACCGCCTGAGCTGGCCGACGCCAGCGCCTCATTCAAGGAGCCCATCATGAACGATCGTCTTCCGCTGTCCTGGACCCGCGTATGCCCGCTCGACGACATCGTGCCGAACACGGGCGTATGCGCGCTCGTCAACGGCGAGCAGGTCGCCGTGTTCCACGTCGCGCACGCCGAAGCCGGCGGCGTGTTCGCGATCGACAACGTCGATCCGGTGTCGCAGGCCGCGGTGATGTCGCGCGGGTTGATCGGCAGCCTAGGCGAGCGCATCGTCGTCGCGTCGCCGTTGTACAAGCAGCATTTCGATCTGCGGACCGGCGAATGCCTCGAAGCACCCGACAAATCGGTGAGCGCCTATCCGTCGCGGGTCGAGGACGGTTTCGTGTGGATCGCCGCCTGAACGTCACGGAGCACGCATGAGCGCCACCCCCGTCAAGAGCGTGTGCCCGTACTGCGGCGTCGGCTGCGGCATGGTGCTGCACGTCGAGGATGACGAAGTCGTCAAGGTGTCCGGCGACTCCGAGCATCCGACCAACTTCGGGCGGCTGTGCACGAAGGGCTCGTCCGCGCACGTCGCGCTGCGCCGCTCCGGGCGGCTCGATCGCGCGTTCGTGCGGCGCGCCCGCGAGGACGACCTCGTCCCGTTGCCGGCCCGCGACGCGATCGCCGAGACGGCGCGCCGGCTGCGCGCGGTGCTCGACGCGCACGGGCCGGACGCGCTGTCATTCTATGTGTCGGGGCAGATGTCGATCGAGGCGCAGTACCTCGTGAACAAGCTCGCGAAGGGCTTCGTCGGCACCAACAACATCGAGTCGAACTCGCGGCTGTGCATGGCGAGCGCGAGCACCGGCTACAAGCAGTCGCTGGGCGCGGACGGTCCGCCCGGTTCGTACCAGGATTTCGATCGCGCGAACCTGTTCTTTGTGATCGGCGCGAACATGGCCGACTGCCATCCGATCCTGTTCCTGCGGATGATGGATCGCGTGAAGGCCGGCGCGAAGCTGATCGTCGTTGATCCGCGCCGCACCGGCACGGCCGACAAGGCCGACCTGTTCCTGCAGATCCGGCCCGGCACCGATCTCGCGCTGCTCAACGGGCTGCTGCATCTGCTGCACGCGAACGGCCGCACCGACGCCGCGTTCATCGACGCGCATACCGAGGGCTGGGACGCGATGCCCGCGTTCCTCGCCGACTACACGCCGGAGTGCGTCGCCGAGATCACCGGCCTTGCGCCGGACGACCTCCGCACGGCCGCGCAGTGGATCGGCGATGCGCCGGAATGGACGAGCTGCTGGACGATGGGGCTCAACCAGAGCACGCACGGCGTGTGGAACACCAATGCGATCTGCAACCTGCATCTCGCGACCGGCACGATCTGCCGGCCCGGCAGCGGGCCGTTCTCGCTGACCGGCCAGCCGAACGCGATGGGCGGCCGCGAGATGGGCTACATGGGCGCCGGCCTGCCGGGCCAGCGCTCGGTGGCGTCCGACGACGACCGCCGGTTCGTCGAAAACCTGTGGCGCGTGCCGGCCGGCACGCTGCGCCAGGAGACCGGCAGCGGCACGGTCGACCTGTTCGAGCGGATGGCGGCCGGCGACATCAAGGCGTGCTGGATCATCTGCACGAACCCGGTCGCGACGGTGCCGAACCGGCAGAACGTGATCGCGGGGCTGCAGGCGGCGGAGCTGGTGATCGCGCAGGACGCGTTCCTCGACACCGAAACCAACCGTTATGCGGACATCCTGCTGCCCGGCGCGCTGTGGGCCGAGGGCGACGGCGTGATGGTCAACTCCGAGCGCAACCTGACGCTGATGCGCGCGGCGGTGGCGCCGCCGGGCGACGCGCTGCCGGACTGGCGCATCGTCGCGGAAGTCGCGCGCGCGATGGGCTTCGGCGCTGCATTCGACTATGCGTCGGCGGCCGACGTGTTCGACGAGATCGTGCGGTTCTCGAACCCGGCGACCGGCTACGACCTGCGCGGCGCGAGCCATGCGGCGCTGCGCGACGGGCCGGTGCAATGGCCGGTTGCGCCGGGCGCCGCGCGCGAGCGGCATCCGATCCGCTATCTGAACGACGGCGTGAGCCAGACGCTGCGGCCGGCGGCCGACGGCGGCGCCGCGCCGCGCATCGCGTTCCCGACGCCGTCGGGCCGCGCGCGCTTCTTCGCGCGGCCGCACGTCGCGCCGGCCGAGCTGCCCGACGCTACCTTCCCGATCGTGCTGAACACCGGCCGCCTGCAGCATCAGTGGCACACGATGACGAAGACGGGCAAGGTCGCGATGCTGAACAAGCTGAACCCGCGTCCGTTCGTCGAACTTCATCCGGACGATGCGCGCGCGCTCGGCATCGCCGCGAAGGACAGCGTCGAGATTCGCTCGGCCCGCGGCCGCGCGGTGCTGCCGGCCGTCGTGACCGAACGCGTGCTGCGCGGCAACTGCTTCGCGCCGATGCACTGGAACGACGTGTACGGCGACGAGCTGTGCATCAACGCGGTGACGAACGACGCGATCGACGCGGAATCGCAGCAACCCGAACTGAAATACTGCGCGGTCGCATTGACGCGCGCGGACACGAACGCGTTCGCGCCCGCCGACGACGACACGGCGCGACCCGATGCGGCCGCAGCCGATGCCGCCCACGCCGCCGCAGCAGCCGATGCTCAGGCTGCGCCGGGATCGCTCGCGGCTTCACAGGAATCCGACATGGCAGACCTCGACACTTTCGCGGCGGCGCTCGGCGTGGCCGATCTCGCGCCGCCGCCGCTCTCCGACGCGGAGCGCCTGTACGTGGCCGGCCTCGTCGGCGGGCTGCGGGCGAGCGCGGGCCGCCGCGACGGCGGCGTGCCGGTGCTGCCGGCCGGCGCGCCGCTCACGCCGCCGGTGCGCTACTGGCTCGACGGGATGCTCGCGGGGCTGTTCAGCCGCTCGGCGCCCGCACCCGCGACGGAACGCGCGGCGCCCGCGCTGCCGGCCGACGCGGCCGCGCCGGGCGGCGTGCGGATCGTGCGCACGCGGCCGAAGGTGACGCTGCTGTGGGCGTCGCAGACCGGCAACATCGAATCGTTGACCGAGGATTACGCGACGCAGCTGATGAACGCCGGCTTCGAGATCCGCACCGCGTGCATGTCCGATTACCCGGTCGCGTCGCTGGCGAGCGCGCAGTATGTGCTGCTGATGACCAGCACGTTCGGCGACGGCGACGCGCCCGACAACGGCAGCGAGTTCTGGGACGCACTGCAGGCGGCCGGCGCCCCGCGCGTCGAAGGCATGCAGTTCGCGGTCCTCGCGTTCGGCGATCGCAACTACGACCAGTTTTGCGGCCACGGCCGCCGGCTCGACGCGCGGCTCGCAGAACTCGGCGCGACTCGGCTGTGTGCGCGCGTCGATTGCGACGTCGAGTTCCAGCGCGACGCGGACCAATGGCTCGAACGCGTGGTCGCGCGGATCAAGGAGGCCGACGCGGCGCTGCACGCGGTGCCGAGCGCCGGCGCGAGCGCGTCGGGGCTGCTGCCGAGCAAGGCGCATCCGGCGCCGTCGAAGCTCGTCGCGAACCTGCGGCTGAACCGGCCGGGCGCGGCGAAGGACACGCGCTACGTGTCGCTGTCGACCGAAGGCGCGAACCTCGAATACGAGGCCGGCGACGCGCTCGGCGTGTGGCCGACCAACTGCCCGGAACTGGTGGACGAGCTGCTGGCCGTCACCGCGTTGAAGGCCGACACGCCGGTGTCGGTGGCGGGCGTCGGCGACGTGCGCCTGGCCGATGCGCTGGCGCGCCACTTCGACATCACGCGCCCGCATCCGGACACGCTCGCGTTCATCGCGTCGCGCAGCGCGAACGGCGCGCTCAAGGCGCTGCTCGGCGACGATCGCAAGGCGGACCTCAAGCAGTGGTTGTGGGGACAACAGCTGGCCGATGTGCTGCACGAGTTTCCGGTCGAGCTGTCGGGCATGGAACTGGTCGGCATGCTCAAGCGCCTGCAGCCGCGGCTGTATTCGATCGCGTCGAGCCCGAGCGCGCATCGCGGCGAGATCCATCTGACGGTGTCGGCCGTGCGCTATCACAACGGCCGGCGCGCGCGTAAAGGCGTCGCGTCGACGTTCCTCGCCGATCGCGCGGACGACGGCCGCGTGCCCGTGTTCGTGCAGAAGTCCGCGCATTTCCGGCCTCCGGTCAACGGCGACGTGCCGGTCGTGATGGTCGGCCCCGGCACCGGCGTCGCGCCGTTCCGCGGCTTCCTGCACGAGCGGCAGGCGCGCGGCGCGCGCGGGCGCAACTGGCTGTTCTTCGGCGAGCAGCACGCGCAGACCGACTTCTATTACGGCGACGAGCTGAGCGCGATGCGCGACAGCGGCTTCCTCACGCGGCTCGATCTGGCGTTCTCGCGCGACCAGGCCGACAAGATCTACGTGCAGGACCGGATGCGCGAACACGGCGCGGAGCTGTACAGCTGGCTCGAGGACGGCGCGCATTTCTACGTGTGCGGCGACGCCGCCCGGATGGCCAAGGACGTCGATACCGCGCTGAAGGCAGTGGTGGCCGAACACGGCGGAATGTCGGACGAAGCCGCGAACGACTACGTCGCGCGGCTCGCGAAGGCGCGGCGCTACGTGCGGGACGTGTATTGAGCGGGTGGGGCGGCCGTCGCGCTTCTCCATCCGCGGCGGCCACGTCGAGCGCCGTCGGTCATGCGAGCCGCTTCGACGTGACCGTCGGCGTCGGCCGCCTGCGCTGAAGGGTGCGCCGGCTGGCGCCGAATACGCGCTGCGTCGTGCCGAGCGCTTCGCGCCCCGTTTTCCGCCGGCCGCGTCGCCGCACCGACGCCGCTCGCGGACCCAGCCGCCGGCAAGAATCTCCCGCCGCACACCCCTCCCGGTATTCTCCTGATGAAAACCCCCGCCGCTTCCCGGTATGATTCGCAGCGCGCATTCTTTTTACGGATTTTTGATGCGCGCGGCGTGTCCAACCCGCCCGACGCCAAATCGAAACATTCTGTAATGTAAATTCCGTATACTCGTAATTTCTGACCCAGGCGTCGCCTGCCATCGTCTCAGGCGGACCGCCCATGCAGAACAACCAGCCAGATTCGTCGCCGCCCGGCCGTCCCGCGCCGCGACTTGCTATGCACCACCACTGAACAACCTATGTCTTCCCGCCACCCTGGGCCGCCCGGCCGTGCCGCGGCGGCGATCGCCCGTGTCTCGGCGCTGTTGCGCAACGAGCGCGTGCTGTCCCCGCTGCTCGCGCTCGGCATCGGCCTGCTGCTGATCGTGGTCTTCCAGCACCTGTCGCAATCCGTCGACTATCGGTCGGTGATCCGTCAACTGCGTCAAATGTCCGCCCGCGAATGGGGCGCGTCGCTGGCCGCGACGGCATTCAGCTATCTCGCGCTCGTCGCGCGGGACGCGGTCGGCCTGCGCTACGTCGGCGCCGCGGTGCCGCGTGCGGCGCTGTGGACCGGCGCGATCGCCGGCTCCGCGCTCGGCAATGCGACCGGCTTCGGCGCGCTGACGGGCGGCGCGGTGCGCGCGCGCGTGTACGGCGTGTCGGGCGTCACGCCCGCGCAGATCGGTCGCATGACGGTCTTCACCAGCGGCACGCTCGCGCTCGCGCTGGTGCTGATGACGGCACTCGGGATGGTCTGCGTGCCGCAGACGCTCGCCGCGATGCTGCACGTCGCGCCGGCCGTGCCGACGTGGAGCGGCGCGGCGCTGCTCGCGGCGCTGGCTGCGATGACGGCGATGTGCGGCCGCACCGCGCGACCGGTCGTCACGCGCTTCAAATGGCTGTCGTTCGACGTGCCGGCGCGGCGCGACCTCGTCGCCCAGGTCGTGTATGCGGTGCTCGACGTCGTGGCCGCGGGCCTGACGCTGTGGGTGCTGCTGCCGGCCGCGCCGGTCGGCTTCCCGACCTTCATCACCGTGTACGCGGCCGCGCTGCTGCTCGGCATGATCGGCCACACGCCGGGCGGGATCGGCGTGTTCGAGGCCGCGATGGTCTTCACGCTGGGCCGCGAAGTGCCCGCCCATGCGATGGTCGCCGCGCTGATCGCGTACCGCGCGATCTACTTCGGCGTGCCGCTCGTGCTGTCGGCCGGCCTGCTGGCCGGTTTCGAAGGCCGTGCGCTGCGCCACCGGCTCGTGTCGCGGCAGGCCGCGCGCGTGTCGCAGCTCGCGCCGCTGTTCCTGAGCCTCGTGACGTTCGCGGTCGGCGGGATGCTGGTGATCTCGAGCGCGACCCCGGCGTTCTGGCATCGGATCGCGATCCTGCGCAACATCGTGCCGCTGTGGGTGCTCGAGGGTTCGCAGGTGATCTGCAGCGTGCTGGGCGTCGCGTTGCTGTTCGTCGCGCGCGGGCTGCTGCGCCGGCTCGACGGCGCATGGTGGATGACCTTCGCGCTGACGCTCGCGAGCCTCGCGCTGTCGCTCGCGAAGGGGCTCGCCTTCGTCGAAGCCGGCGTGCTCGGCACGCTGCTCGTGCTGCTGCTCGTGAGCCGCCGCCGCTTCAACCGGCATTCGTCGCTGCTGGCCGAACGCTTCACGGTGAGCTGGTTCGTGTCGGTGACGATGGTGCTGATCCTCGCCGTGTGGGTGCTGTGCTTCGCGTTCCGCGACGTGCCGTACACGCGCGACCTGTGGTCGCATTTCTCGTTCGACGCGCGCGCGCCGCGCGCGTTGCGGGCGACGCTCGCGGCCGGCGTGTTCGTCGCGATGTTCGCGTTGTGGCAATTGCTGAGGCCGGCGCCCGGCCGTTTCGTGAAGCCGGCCGCGCAGGACCTGCTCGACGCCGAGCAGATCATCCGCGCGCAGGAATGCAGCGACGCGGGCCTCGCGCTGATGGGCGACAAGTCGTTCCTGTTCTCCGAGTCGCGCCGCGCGTTCCTGATGTATGCGAAGAACGGCCGCACCTGGGCCGCGCTGCACGACCCGGTCGGGCCGCGCGAGGAATGGCCGGCGCTGATCAGCAAGTTCATCGCGCTCGCACACGCGCACAGCGGCCGCGCCGCGTTCTACCAGGTGCGCGCCAACGCGCTGCCGCTGTATCTCGACGCGGGCCTCACGCTGATGAAGCTCGGCGAGGAAGCACACATCGCGCTCGACCGGTTCGACCTGAAGGGCTCGAACCGCTCGCACCTGCGCTATGCGCTGCGCCGCGGCGAGAAGGACGCGCTGTCGGTCGAGGTGATCGCGCCGCACGACGTGCCTGCCGCGCTGCCGGCGCTGCGCGACATCTCCGACGGCTGGCTCGACAGCCGCGACGCACGCGAGAAGAGCTTCTCGGTGGCCGCGTTCCACGACGGCTATCTGGCCACGCAGTCGGTGATGCTGGTGCGCCAGGCCGACAAGCCGATCGCATTCGTCACGTTCATGACGACCGACCTCAACACCGAGGCGACCGTCGGCGTGATGCGCCATCTGCCGGAGGCGTCGCCGTATGCGATGGAGTATCTGTTTACGCAGCTCGCGCTGCATCTGAAGGAAGCGGGTTTCCTCAAGCTGAGCCTCGGCATCGCGCCGTTCTCGGGCATGGGGGCGGCGAAGATGCCGTCGCCGTGGCACCGGTTCGGACTGATGGTGTGGCGCTTCGGCGGCCGCTTCTACAACTTCCGCGGCTTGCGTGCGTTCAAGAGCAAGTTCGAGCCGCACTGGGAGCCGCGCTATCTGGCGGCCTCGGGCTCGGTCGGCGTGTTCGTCACGCTCGCGGATCTGTCCCTGCTGGCTGGAGGTCGGCGTTCATGATGTTGAAGAAGGGTATCGCGCAGACGGCAATCGTCTGCGCGGCAATGATGCTGGCCGGCGCCGCGAGCGCCGCACAACCTGTCGCGGCGAAGCCGGAAACCGTCTCCGGCGGCCGCTACGGCCCGGTGACCGTCACGAAGCCGAGCGGCCCGCTGCGCGGCTTCGTCGTGCTGTTCTCGCGCGAGCGCGGCTGGGGCGCGGCCGACCAGCAGGCGGCCGATGCGCTCGCGCAAGCGGGCGCGATGACGGTCGGCGTGGATTCGGAGCGCTACGCGGCCAATCTCGCCGCGAAGCAGGAGACCTGTCACCACCTCGACGGCGACGCCGAGGCGGTCAGCCACCAGCTCGAGCGCCTCGCGCAATCGGCACGCTATTACACGCCGATCGTCGCGGGCGTCGGGCAGGGCGGCGCGATCGCCCGGCAGATTCTGTCGATGGCGCCGGAGAACACCATCGCCGGCGTCGTGTCGGTCGAGCCGGCCGCGAAGCTCGATGCGCGCTTCAAGCCGTGCCCGCCCGATCCGACGATCGTGCGGCGCGCGATGCCGGGCTTCGTCGAAACGGCCGCCGCCGGCGACACCGCGAAGCTCGTGTCGCTCGTCACGGCCCATCTGCACGACACCAGCAGCAGCGACGAACTCGACGTCTCGGACCTGCCGCTCGTCGAGCTGCCGGCCAAGGGCGGCAGCGATCGCCTCGCGATCGTGATCTCGGGCGACGGCGGCTGGCGCGATCTCGACAAGACGATCGCCGAGGCGCTGCAGCGCGACGGCGTGTCGGTGGTCGGCATCGACAGCCTGCGCTATTTCTGGAGCGAGAAGCCGCCCGCCCAGGTGAGCCGCGACCTCGCGCGCGTGATGCGCACCTACACGGCGCGCTGGCATGCGAGCCGCGTTGCGCTGGTCGGCTACTCGTTCGGCGCGGACGTGATGCCGTTCGCCTACAACCGGCTGCCGGCCGAGCTGCGCGAGAAGGTCGCGGTGATGGCGTTGCTCGGCTTCGCGCCGGCCGCGGATTTCCAGATCCGCGTGACGGGCTGGCTCGGGATGCCGGCGAGCGACAAGGCGCTGAAGGTCGCGCCGGAAATCGCGAAGGTGCCGCCGCAGCTCGTGCAGTGCTTCTACGGCGCCGAAGAGAAGGACACGATGTGCCCGGCGCTCGTCAATACCGGCGCCGACGTGATCAAGACCGGCGGCGATCATCACTTCGGCCACGACTACATCGCGCTCGAGAAGAAGATCCTCGGCGGGTTCGGCAAGCCGGTGCCGGCGCGCTGATCGGCGGCGCCCGCGTCGCGGCGGGCGCGGCACGCAGGATGAGCGGAACGGGCGGCCTGAGGGTCGCCCGTTTTCATTGGTGGGCGGGGTGGCCGCCGTGCTCACGCGTCGAGGGAGCGAAGGGCTTGCACCGCACCGCACCGCGTACGTGCGCCGCCTGCACTGCGTGCGCGTGACGCTCAGCCGGCCTTGCGCACCGACGGTTCGGCGACGAGCTCGCCGAGCACGCGAATCGCGCGCTCGATGTCGCTGCTCCACGGATGGCCGAAATTCACGCGCACGCAGCGCTCGAAGCCGTGCGCGGCCGAGAACAGCGGCCCCGGCGCGAAGCTGATGCCGCGCGCGATCGCCTGCCGATGCAGCTCCATCGCGTCGATCGCGTCGGGAAACGACAGCCACAGAAAATAGCCGCCGTCGGGCCGCGTCCATTCGACGCCGGCCGGCAGCCAGCGCCGCAGTGCATCGTCCATGCGCGCGAGCTGCGCGTGCAGCGCGCCGCGCAGCTTGCGCAGATGACGATCGTAGCCGCCGTGCTCCAGATAGTTCGCGATGCCGGCCTGCGCCGGAATGCTGGCCGACAGCGTGGTCATCAGCTTGAGCCGCTGCACCCGTTGCGCGAAGCGGCCGGCCGCGGCCCAGCCGATCCGGTAGCCGGGCGCGAGCGTCTTCGAGAACGAGCTGCAATGCATCACGAGGCCGTGCCGGTCGAACGCACGCGCGGGCAGCGGATAGTCGGGGCCGAAATGCAGCTCGCCGTACACGTCGTCTTCGATCAGCGGCACGTCGCGCGCGGCGAGCATGTCGACCAGCGCGCGCTTTTTGTCTGCTGAAAGCGTGACGCCGGTCGGGTTCTGGAAATTGGTCATGAACCAGCACGCGCGGATGTCGTGCTGGGCGAGCGCGTTCGCGAGCGCGTCGAGATCGAGGCCCGTGCGCGGATCGACCGGAATCTCGACCGCGCGCAGGTCAAGCCGCTCGATCGCCTGCAGCGCCGCATAGAAGCCGGGCGATTCGACGGCCACCACGTCGCCGGGCCGCGTGACGGCCATCAGGCACAGGTTCAGCGCCTCGAGCGCGCCGTTCGTGACGACGATCTCGTCGACGGGCTGCGCGATGCCGGTCGCGAGATAGCGCCGCGCGATTTGCCGGCGCAACGCCTCGTTGCCGGGCGGCAGATCGACGACCGTGCTCCACGGACTCACGAGCCGCGTGGCCTGCGCCAGCGACTTCGCGAGGCGCGGCAGCGGGAACAGTTGCGGCGACGGAAACGCGGAGCCGAGCGGCACGATGCCGGGCTGCGTCGCGGCGTCGAGCACCGAGAACACCAGATCGCTGATATCGACCTTGCGCGTGGCGCCCGCGCGCTGCGCGCCGTCTTGCGCGGGCGGCTGCGCTGCGGCGGCCGCACCGGGCGCGACGTAATAACCGGAACGTTCACGCGCGCGAATCAAGCCCCACTGCTCGAGCAGGTAATACGCGCGGAACACCGTCGACTGGCTCACGCCGTGCTGCGCGATGATCTGGCGCAGCGACGGCAGGCGCGTGCCGGCCGCGAGGTTGCCGTCGCGGATTTCGTCGGCGATCGTATGGGCGAGGGTTTCGTAGCGTTTCATCGGTACGGGCGCGGGCAGGGTGTCGCCGTGCAGGTGCGCCGACGCGGCGCGGCATCGGCGCGCCATTGTCCGATGCGCGGCCGGAAAAGGAAAGCGCGCGCGCAGCCGCGTCCGTCGCTCCCGCGAAGCCCGACTGCACACCGCTTGCGTACGGCTTGTTCCGATTGCATACGCATTGTTTTTATGGTCTTGTGGCACGATAGGCATCGACTCTAAAAAGGACAGTCGGATGCATTCGGGGAACGCGGGCGGGGACCGATTGATCAGGGGAATCGGCGTGGGTCAGCACGTGCGTCTGCACGCGAGCCGGGTCGTGTGCCGGCTGTTCGTCACGGCGCTGCTGTGCGTGCCGGGCGCTCGCGCATCCGCGGCCTCGGCCGAAGCGGCCGGCGACAACGTGCTGCGTGTGCTCGCGTGGCCGGGCTATGCCGACAACGATGTCGTCAGTGCCTTCGAGACGCAATTCCATGCGCGCGTCGAAGTGACCTTCGTCGATTCGGACGAGGCGCTGTGGAGCCGCATGCACAGCGCGTCGCCGCCGCCGTACGACGTGCTGGCGGCGAACACCGCCGAGATCCAGCGTTACGTGCGCGACGGCCTGCTCGCGCCGATCGAGCTTTCGCAGATCCCGAACCGCCGGCGGCAACTGCCGAATTTCCAGCAGCTCGACACGATCGGCGGCCTCGTCAGCAACGGCTTCGCTTATGCGATTCCGTTCACCTATTCGTCGATGGGCCTGATCTACGACCGCAAGCAGGTGCCGGTCGCGCCGCACTCGATGCTGGCGCTGTGGGACGCGCGTTACCGTGGCAAGGTGCTCGATTTCAACAGCGCGCAGCACAATTTTTCGTTCGCCGCACTTGCCCTTGGCTATCCCGAGCCGTTTCGCCTGACGCCCGCCCAAACGCTTGCCGTCGCACGCAAGCTGGTCGACCTGCGGCGCAACCTGCTCACCTACTACACGCTGCCCGAAGAAGCGACCGCGCTGTTCGTCGCGCATCGTGCGGCGCTGATGTTCGGCAACTACGGGACGCAGCAGGTCGAGCAGCTGCGTCGCGCGGGCGCGGACGTCGGCTACGTGATTCCGGACGAAGGCGCGCTCGCCTGGCTCGATTGCTGGGGCGTCACGCGCGGCGCGCAGCATCGCGCGCTCGCGTTCGCCTGGATCAACTACATGCTGGAGCCGGCGGTCGGCACGCTGCTGACCGAGCGCCAGGGGCTCGCCAACACGCTGCAGCCGACGCCCGGTCTCGACGCCGGGCACCAGCATCTGGTGTGGCTGCAGCCGGTGGAGGACATCGCGCGGCGCGAGGCATTGTGGAGCCGCATCGTGTCGGGCGATCGCCCGGAGCGGTTCGACAAATGATCAGGCTCGGGCTCACGTCGAAGCTGTCGGTGCTGTTCGCGTGCATCGGCGTGATCGCGGCCGGCACGACCGGCTACTACGCCTATCGCGCGAACCGGACGATGCTCGTGCTCGAGGCGCAGCACAGCCTGCTGATGTCGACGCACCTGCTCGGGAAGCGCTTCACGACCGCGCTGTCCGACGTCGCCGACGATGCGCTCGTGCTCGCGCAGCTGCCTTCGTCCGCGCGCGTCGCGCTCGGCACGGACCCCGACCGCGCGCCGCGCACGCGGCTCGAGCAGGTGTACGTCAGTTTCATGCGCAACCATCCCGAGTATCTGCAGATCCGGCTGATCGCGCGCGCGGATTTCGGGCTCGAGCGGCTTCGCGTCGACCGCGACGCGCACGGCGTGGTCGTGTTGCCGGAGACGATGTTTCAGGAGAAGGGCCAGTTTTCATACGTCTTCGACACGCTCGCGACGGCGCCCGGCCACATTTACCTGTCGCCGATCGGCATCGATCACGAGAACGGTTCGCACGAAGCGGAAGGGTTGCCGATGCTGCGGGTGGGCACGCCGGTGGTCGACTTGCACGGCCGGATCGTCGGCGCGCTGGTGATCGACGTCGAGCTGTCGCGCATGTTCGAACGGCTGGAGCGCGACCTGCCGCAGGACTATGCGGTGTACATGGCGAACGAGTGGGGCGACTTCATCGTGCATCCCGATCCGTCGCAGACCTTCGGCTTCGATCGCGGCCGGCGCGTGCTGATGCAGGACAGCTTTCCGGCCACGCGGCTGCTGTTCGGCGGGGTGCGCACGAACGTGACGCTCGACGGGCTCGCCGAGCCCGACACGCTGCCGGGCGAGATGGCGGCGTTCGTGCGCACGCCGTTCGGCAACGCCGAAGGCAACCGCTTCGTCGTGCTGGGCGCCTCGCGCCCGCTCGCCGACGTGCTGACGCCGGCCGGGATTCTCGGCGAGCGGATCGTCCGGATGGTGCTGCTGATGAGCGTCGCGGCGGTGATTCTCGCGATCCTGTTCGCGCGCGCGATCACGCGGCCGCTGCAGATGCTCGCGCGCGCGGCGACCCACGTGTTCGACGAGCGGGCCACCGAGCGGCTGCCCGTCGCGCGCGCCGACGAGATCGGCGTGCTCGCGCGCTGCTTCGACAGCATGCGCGTCGAGATCCGCACGCAGGTTGCGATGTTGCGCGCGAAGCAGCAGGAGCTCGCGCATCTGGCCGGTCACGATCCGTTGACCGGACTGCCGAACCGCCTGTTGTTCATGGAGCGCCTCGAGGAGGCGATCGGGCACGCGGCCGCGACGCGCGACGGGCTCGCGGTGATGTTCGTCGATCTCGACCGCTTCAAGCAGATCAACGACCAGCACGGGCACGCGGCCGGCGACCGCGCGCTCGTCGCCGTCGCGACGCGGCTGACTCAGGTGCTGCGCACCGGCGACATGGCGGCGCGGCTCGGCGGCGACGAATTCATCGTGCTGATCGCCGACGTGCGCTCGCCGACGGTCATCGACGAGATCGCGTCGCGTATCCAGATCGTGATGGCGCAGGAGATGAAGTTCGGCGACCGGCAACTGGCGGTGGGCGCGAGCATCGGCGTCAGCGAGTATCCGGCCGACGGCACATCGGCCGAGGAACTGCTGGTGAAGGCCGACGCGGCGATGTACGCGGCGAAGGCGTCGGCGCAGAGCGCATGCGTGCGGTATCAGACCTTGCTGGGCAGCGGAGGCGCCGCCGACGGCGCGCAGCGCGCGGCGGCCGAGGACGGCTGCTGAGCGCGGTCCCCGGGCAGTGGAAGCCCGACGATGAAACGGCGCGAGCCCGTCTCGCGACGGGCTCGCCGGATCTGCGTCGGCCGCGCGATGCGCGCGGCGGCACGCTTAGTGGCCGAAATAGACCGAGTCGTGTGCCGGGCGCACCTTGACTGCCGCCGGTGCGCCGCCTTCGACTACCGCAGCCGGCTGTGCGCCGTAGCCGCTGTCGTCGACCGCATGTACGCGGGCTTGCGCGGCCTGGATGTCGGCAGGATAGTGCGGGCTCGACTGGCTCGGCGTGTAGCCTGCGTGTTCGAGTTGAACCAGTTCGTTGCGCAACTGCGCACGGGTGACGGTGCTTTGCGCGTATGCGCCGACCGAAGCGGACAGGGCGACAGCGGCAACGACTGCGGAAACGAGCGACTTCATGATGACCTCCGATGTTCTATTGAGTTCGCCGGCGACACCGTGTCGTGAGCGATTGATTACATCGTAGGCGTCGGAAGATTCAGGGTAAACGCGGGTTTCGACGAAAGATTCTTTTGGTGAGGGCAATAATCGCGGGCGCAAACGAAGGCGAAACGGGATTCGTCCCCGCATGCATCCCACGCGGGTCGACGGTGGACGGCGGAGGCCAGCGGCCCGTTTCAGACGCCGTCCGCGTCGTCGATTTCCTTGCGCTCGCGGCGTTCCTCGTTGCCGCGGCGCGCGCGCAGACGCTGGCGCGACAGGACCGCGATCACCTGCTGGGTCGGCGCGTCCGACGGCAGTTCGTTGCGGATGCGATCGGGCACCATCGGCAAGCCCGCGCGCTGCCGGCGCAGTGCCTTCGCGATCGCGCGGCGACACTCGTCGCCGTGGCAATCCCATTCATCGCGGATTCGGTGGCAGTAACGGCATGGTTCCATGCCGGACAGTCTAACGCGTGTTGCGGATCGAGGCCGGATGGCGGCAGCGGCGGCGGTGCGGCAATCCGGATACCGCGCGTGCGGCGATCCAATGAACCGCGCGGCGCGCGGCGGCCGTCATTTTCCGTCGACGCGCGCGCGATCGGCATGAGCCACCGGCGCAGCGGCAGGCCGCAGCACGGCCGATTTCCAGATCATCTGCGCGGCGGCGGCCAGCACGAACAGCAGGACGACCGTGCGAAACACGCGCGGCGACATCCTGTCGCGCAGCGGCCGGACGAGCCACATGCCGGCGATCGCGGGGACGCTGGCCGCGGCCGAAATCGCGAGGTCCGCGCCGCTCGCATGCGCGGCGCCGCTGAACGTCGTGATCAGCGTGACGATCGACACGACGAGGATGATCGCGATCTGCTTCGTGAACGCTCGGCCGGTCGCGCCCGCCGAAATGAGGTACGTGGCGAGCAGCGGGCCGGGCACCGATGCGATGCTCTCCATCAGCGCGGCGCCGAAACCCAGCACGAAGCCGACCGGCCGTTGCCATGCGGGCGGCAGCGTCAGCTTCGGCGCGCTCAGCATCAGCGCGGCGGCGACGATCAGCAGCAGGCCCGATGCGGCCTGCGCGTGACGCGCGTTCATCGCCAGCAGGATGACGACGCCGACGATGTTGCCGAGTACCGTGCCGACGATCGGCGCGGCGATCTTGCGCGCGGTGGCCAGCAGTTGGCCGCCTTCCAGCGCCTGCGGGATGTTGCCCAGAATGATCGGCATCGACAGCAGCAGCACCGCATCGCGAATCGGCAGGAACTGGCTGAGGATCGGCATCGCCACCAGCGGCACGCCGATGCCCGTGATGCCCTTGACCATGCCGCCCAGCAGCAGCGCAACCGCGATGCCGGCCAGATCGGGCAGCGAGAGCCCGTGCAGGGCGGATACCAGCACACCTTCAGTCAGATTCATGTCGATTGCCGACGCGTGCGCGCGTGCACGCGGTTGTCGTGTTGTCGGGTTGTCGGATCGAGCCGGGCCGTGCTGTTGCAGCGCGCGGCCCGATGCGACGCCGCATGTTACCCGAGCCGCGCCGGCATCGCGCACATGCTGCAGCGCCGCTTCGGTCCGGTTCATGTAAATCGACCGTATCATGCAGACGGTTCACGCATCGAAACAAGGAAACCAGATGACGCTTGCGCAGTTGCAGGCGCTGGCTACCGTCGTCGAACTCGGTTCGCTGACGGCAGCGGCCGAGCGGCTCAGCCGCAGTCAGTCCGCGATCAGCCACGCGCTGACCGAGCTCGAGGACCTCACCGGCGTCAAGCTGTTGTTGCGCGACCGCCAGCCGGTCGTGCTGACCGCTTCCGGCGAACGCCTGTGGCCGTACGTGCAGAACGTCGTCCGCGACGCGCATACGCTGCGTCAGCAGTTCGCGCTGTCGCGCGGCAAGCTCGAAGGCCGGCTGGTGGTCGCGTCGCTGCCGAGCGTGTCGCTTGCCTTCGTCGTGCCGGCGCTGGAGGCGTTGAAAGCCGCGCACGCGGGCGTGACCGCGGTGCTGCTCGAAGGCACCGATGCGGAGGTCGAAGGCTGGATCGACGACGGGACGGCCGACATCGGCGTGGTCGCCGGCGCGAAGACGTTCCCGAACACGCTGCCGCTGCTCGACGAGGAGTTCGTCGCGGTGACGGCGCCCGACCTGTTCGAAGGCCGCCACAGCGTGTCGCCGAAGCGGCTCGCCGCGCTGCCCTTCATCTTCTCGAAAGCCGGCTGCGGGCCGGTGATCGCGGATTACTTCGCGCGCAACGGCGCGTCGCTGCGCGCGGCGTTCAACGTGGTCGAGATGCGTACGATCCTGTCGATGGCGGAAGCCGGGATGGGCGTCTCGATCGTCCCGCGCATCACGCTCACGTACTCGCGCTTCGGCGGTCGCGTGCTCGAGCTGTCGCCGCGGCTGCACCGGTCCGTGCGCTTGGCGTGGAAGGCGGCCGGCAACGCGGTCGTCGACGAATTCGTGGGGCTGGTCGACGCGCAGCGTGCCAGGACCGGGAAGACCGTCCGTACGCGGGCGAAGAAGGCGAAGTAGGGCGCCGGCCCGCGCGATGCAGACTGCTCATCAGAGGCTTGCAGTTTATTCATGCCGACGCAGGCCGACATGCACTACATTGTTCGACGTTCACCCGTCACCCGATATCGCGCAAGGAGCCCGCCGTGCCGACGCTGCCCACCCTGATTGCTTTTGGACTCGTATCGCTCGGCATGGCGCTCACGCCCGGCCCGAACATGCTGTACCTCATCTCGCGCTCGATCTGCCAGGGCCGGCGCGCCGGGCTCGTGTCGCTCGGCGGCGTCGCGCTGGGCTTCGTGTTCTACATGTTCTGCGCGGCATTCGGCATCACCGCGCTGTTGCTGACGGTGCCGTACGCGTATGACGCGCTGCGTTTCTGCGGCGCCGCATACCTGCTGTATCTCGCGTGGCAGGCGCTGCGGCCCGGCGGTCGCTCCGCGTTCGAGGTCCGGCAACTGCCGCACGACAGCGGCGCGCGACTCTTCGCAATGGGCTTCGTCACGAACCTGGCGAACCCCAAGATCGCGGCGATGTACCTATCGCTGCTGCCGCAGTTCATTTCGCCCGCATACGGCAGTGTGCTCGCGCAATCGCTGGCGCTGGGCTGCGTGCAGATCGCGGTGAGCGTCAGCATCAACGCGCTGATTGCCTGCATGGCCGGCTCGATCGCCGGCTTCCTCGCCGGCCGGCCGCTGTGGGCGCGCACGCAACGCTGGCTGATGGGCACCGTGCTGGCCGGCCTCGCCGTGCGTATCGCGGTCGAATCGCGCAACTAGCGCGCGGCACGGTGCGTGACGATCGGCATCGCGCGGATCGTCACGCCGTGCCGATGAGTCATCGCGCGCACCGCGCGACCGTCCGCAGCGTCGGCGCGAGGCCGCAGCGCCGCGCTGCGCGGCGTGCGGCCACCGGATCAATGCTCGCGGCGCTGCTTGCGCAACTCGATCGTCTCGAACAGCTCGTACTGCGGGCTCGGGTGCTGGTCCGCACCGGGCGCATGGTAGTAGCGCATCGTGATCGTCGTGTGGCCGCCGGGCTTGCCCGGATCGTGGTCGAACACCGCGATCCCGTACCCGGTGCCCGTATCGCGTCGCGCCGACCAGATCGCATCCTCGAGCGCGTCGGCGGGCTTGCGCACGAACGTGTTCGGCGCCGTGCCGGGCACCGGCCGGTTCGGTTTCGTGAAGACCTTCGCCTGCGCGTAGCCGGTCGCCGGGTTTTCTCCGTACACGTCGAGCGGCGCGCTGGTGCCGCCGCCGCCGAGGATCAGATGGATCGTGCCGGCGCTCGTGTCGAACGTGGTGCGGTCCGGTTCGGTCGGGCCGACCGGGCGCGGCTGCAGCGTTTCGACCACTTCGCCGGTCGAGGCGTCGACCCCCGCGCGGTGATTGCAGCCGCGCACCGGGTAGCTGCGCTCGTAGTCGTGATCGTGGCCGCACAGCACCAGATCGACGCCGTAGCGGTCGAACAGCGGCAGCCACGCTTCGCGGATGCCCTTGTCGGAGCCGTTGCCCGTCTTCGACGAACTCAGTGCGTCCTGATGCATCTGCACGACGATCCAGTCGATGTCGTCGTCGTGCGCCGCGTGGCGCAGCGTGTGCTCGAGCCAGCGCGTCTGCTCGCCGTTGCTGTAGCCGCGCACGTAGAACGACGTGCCCGGCTCGATCGGCGCGTGCCCGGTGCTCGCGGCCGGCACCAGCGGCGCGGGGCCGGCGACGAACGCGGCGGCATCCTGGTAGACGACGTCGTCGGCGTCGAGCGAGATGAACAGGACCGAGCTCACGCGGAAGCTGTACCAGCGGCCCGGAAAGCGCGTGCCGTTCTCGGGTAGCTGGTAGCGCGCGAGATACGAGTCGAGCCCTTGCGGGCCGTTGTTGAACTCGATCTCGTGATTGCCGGGGCACGGCATCCACGGCCGGTTCGCGGCCGACGACTGGTTGTTGTTGCCGAAGTCGCGCCATACCTCGGGCTGGTGCGCGGGGTTCAGGTTCGCGTAGCAGAGGTCGCCGTTCAGCAGGTGGAACAGCGGCTGGAATTGCTCGACGGCCTGCACCGCGAAGCGGCTCTGCGGCGACGACAGCACCCATGCGCCGTTCGGCGTCGCGAGGTCGCCGTAGCTCGTGAAGCGGAACGGCGCGCGCCCGCGCGGAGCGGTTGCGAACGTCGCGGCGAACGGCTGCGCGGCGTTGCTGTCGTTGTCGGCGGTGAGCTCGTAGCGATAGCGCGTGTTCGGCTTGAGCCCATGCACGCGCGCGTGGTAGGTGAACACCGTTTCGCCGTTCAGGCCGTCGGTGTAGATGCGTTGCACGCCGTGCACGGTGCGTGCCGGTTCGCCGTCGGCGACGATGCGTGCGCGCGGGTTGACGGCCGGCGCGAGCGACGCCCACGAGATCGCGACTTCGGAGCTCGGGTCGTTGCCCCACGTCAGATGCACCTGCTCGGGGGTGCCGTCCGGCGTCGCGGCGGCCGCGCGTGCGGCGCCGAGGCCGCTCGCCGCAGTGGCGAGGCTGGAGACGCCGGCCAGTTTCAGGAAGCCGCGACGCGACACGGAAGCGGCCGGCTCGTTCGACGCGTTCGATTCGTTCGACTCGGCGGTGAAGGTGTCCTGGTTCGACATGATCGGATTTTCGTTGGATGACACGCGCAAGGCGGAACCGTCCGGCCGTGCGCATGCACGCCCGGAGGAGCGGCCGGAAACGAGCGGGAATCCGGTGCCACGCATTGTCGAAGCGCAGTTTTGCCGCGGTGTGACAGACGACTTTCGACACGTGGACGGGATGCTTCGGATGGCAGCGTCGCGCGTGCCGGTCGCCGGAGGTTCAACGGCGGCGTCGCGATCAATTTGCCCGCTTGCAGCGTTGGACGGCGGTGCGGTCGCGTCGGTCGATTCGGTCACTTCCGCAGATGGACGGTGCTGCGACGCCTTTCATTAAGCCGTCAATTTCATTACGTTCTGGCGTGCGATGAACGGCTGCGCTCGCTTTGGCTCGGGGGCGAGCCGGAACGCGCGATAGGCGGCCAGATCGTCGTGCGAACCGACGTCTTGCGACGCCGAAGCCGGCTGCGCCGCTGACCATTTGCGGCACGACTCAGCCGCGCCGTCGCTCACGCGGACGGCCGCGATGCGGCGGGCGTCGGCGACGCGCCGGCGTCGATGCGACGGAACACGACCGACGACAGCAGCGTAACCGCGCCCATGCAGACGAACGACAGCATGAAACCGCTCGCCATCGCGCCCGATTGCCGCGCGAACAGGTTCACCAGCCCGCCGCCGATCGACACGCCGAGCGCCATCGCGAGCATCTGCATCATCGTGAACAGGCTGTTGCCGCTGCTCGCGTCGGCGTGCGACAACCCCTTGAGCGTCACCGCGTTCATCGCGGCGAACTGCATCGAGTTGGCCGCGCCGAACACGATCAGCAGCGCGATCTCCAGCGCCGGCGCCGGCCGCGCGCACACCAGCGCGAATCCGGCGATCGCCGTGCCGACGATTGCCGTGTTCACGACGAGGAATGCCGAATAGCCGAACCGTTTCGCGAGCGGCGCGATCCATCGCTTCGCGATCACGCCGGCGATCGCGGCCGGCAACATCATCGTGCCCGACTGCAGCGGCGTGTAGCCGAGCTGCACCTGCATCAGCAGCGGCAGCATGAACGGCACCGCGCTCGTGCCGATCCGGCACAGCAGGTTGCCGAGCAGCCCCGCGCCGAAATTCGGCTCGCGAAACAGGCCGAGCCGGAACAGCGGCTGCGCGCGGCGGCGCGCATGCGGCAGATAGGCGAGCGCGCTCGCCGCGCCGAGCGCGGCAAGGCCGGCGGCCCACGCGGCGCGGTGTGCGGCCATCGGCGGATCGATCGCGAGCGACAGCGCGATCATCGCGGCCGACAGCAGCGCACAGCCGGCGAAGTCGAAGCGCGGCGGCCGGGCCGCCCGATCGTGCGGCAGAAAGCGCTGCACCATGACGAAGCCGAGCATGCCGACCGGTACGTTGACGATGAACACCCAGTGCCATGAGATCGCCTGCGTGAGCCAGCCGCCGAGCGTCGGCCCGACGATCGGCCCGAGCTGCCCGGCGGTCGACACGAACGCGATCGCCGCGACGTACCGCTCGCCCGGCACGCGCCGCAACACGGCGAGCCGCCCGATCGGCAGCAGCATCGAGCCGCCGACGCCTTGCACGGCGCGTGCGAGCACGAGCTGACCGAGCGAGTGCGACGCGGCGCAGGCGACCGATGCGAGCGAGAACATCAGGATCGCGACCGAGAACACGCGTCGCGTGCCGAACCGGTCGGCGAGCCAGCCCGACGCGGGCGTGAGCATCGCCATCGTCAGCGTGTACGCGACCACGACCGGCTGCATCGCCAGCGGCGATGCGTGCAGGCTGTGCGCGATCGACGGCAGGGCGGTGTTGACGATCGTCGTGTCGAGCGACTGCATGAAGAACGCGGCGGCGACGATCCACAGCAGCGCGGCGTGTGAGGGTTCGCGGGACATGAAGGAATTGGGCGAGCGGTGGCCGGCGACGCGCAGGTTGGCGCGGCCGCGGCGGGCGCGCGTCGGCGCGTGCGCCGGTTGACGAGACCACGATGGTACCGATTCCGGACGGCGCCGGAAAGCCGCGGCGATCATGCGGTGCACATGAGCGCTGGGTGGATGCTGGTCGATCGCGCCGTGCGGTTCGCGGCATGCGCGGTGGTGGACGATCTGATCGTCACCGGCTGCCGCGCAGTTGCGGGCCTGCCGGCGTAGAGCGCACGACGTGCACGGGCGCGAGGGGGCGTCGGACGCGCAAGCCCGACCCGCAGCCTCACTTCGGCAATGCCGGATCTGCGTCGCTCCGACGGGCAGGCCTGGCACCGGATGCGTACCCGTGCATGCCGATTCGTTTCCCGCAGACTGGTTGCGTGCGCATCGTCCGCGCGATTCGTTTCCGCTTCGCCCCGAGCCATCGCCCGTTGTCACATCGATGAAACGCTTTTCCCCGACGAATGCTGCCGCGCGAGCTTGTCCTTGCGCGTTGCAGTACGAGCCACGGCCGCTGCACCGCGCCGCCGCCCGTGACTGGCCGGAAACGGATGCGTTCCTGCAACATTTCCATCGGCTGCGCTGCCGAACGACAGCCTACGCCCAACGGCGATGCTTGCGCCGCAACGGTCTGCGCCGTCTGGCACGTGCCTTGCGGTGATGCCCGTGCCGCTCGACACCGCGACAGATGGCAACGACGAATCGCGGGAGCGGCGCAAAACGACATCGAAATATCGGGGTATCGGATCGAGCCGCAGGATCGCGGCGGTTCGTGTCGGACGCAGGTTGCGTCGTATCGGCGACATGAACGGGCTGCAGGTTCGCTCCGTCAAACAGCAAGCTTGCTTGCGGGATGTCGTGCCGGGGAGGCCCGCTGCGGGTGGCGCATGGCGCTGCACGCAGCGGGTCGGCGCGCTTCGAGGAAGCTGGCGCACGCGCGCGGAAAGCGGATTCTTCACAACCGAAGCGCTGCGCTCAGCACGGAGCCGACGCGGGCCGTTACCGTTCGCGCGTATTGTGAGCGAGCCCATCGCGGGTAGCCATGGACCATGCCGCCCGTGTCGAGCCGCGTGCGACGCGGTGTCAGCGCGCCTGCGCGGCGCCGAGCCCGAGAAACGGAAACGGCCTGGCCGGACGGAACGCGGCGGAAACCTCCCCACTGAACGTATTGCGCTGCTCTTTGCCGAGGTCGAGGCGCTTGACCGGCGCACCGGCGGCGAAGTCGACTTTCTTGAGATCGATCCAGAAGGTGTTCGGCGTCAGCGCCGATTCGAAGAAATAGAGCATGCGCTTGTGGTCGGCAACGGTGCGCCACCGCGTCGACGAGATGTTCGGCTCGTCCGGTGTCGTGATGCCGTACGGGACCGACACGTTGCGGATCACGCTGAACACGCTCGCGAGTGCGATGCCCGGATCTTCGCTCTTGGGTATCGCGTCGATGTAAAACGACGCGCGCGCAAACCGGTCGGCCGCGCGATTGGTCCCCGGTAACCAGACCGTGCCGCCGATCTGCTTCCAGTAGGCGTTCAGCGCGAGCTGCGCATCGAACGTCGGCGAGTTCGTCATGACCTGATACTGCCGGCCGTGATGGATGACCTGCCGGCCGTCGATGTACTCGACGATCGCGCTGTCGCCGGTGGCGTCCGACATCGACAGGTGCAGGGTGGCGAGCCGCTGTTCTCCAGGGACGTTGTCGGTGACGATCGTGAACGGCTCCTTCTCGAGCGCGCTGACCGCTTCGGCAACGGTCGCGAAGTTGTCGAGCACGTACTGCGCCCATGCCGCAATGGTCAGGCCCGGTTTGGAATTCCGGTCGAACGCCGGGTATTTCGATTCGACGAGCCAGAGCAACTCGGCCGCGAGCCCCTTCTCGTTCATCCCGTCGGTGGTCGACACGTCGTAGCCCGTCGCGACGACGCTGCCGTATCGGGCCACCCATTTCAGCGAGTTCGGCCCGGCCTCGCCGCTGCGCTCGATGCCGCGCGGCAGGATGTAGAGGTTCGTGGCGATGTCCTGTTTCCAGTCCATCGAGCGGGCCGTGATGACGTCGTCGTCCGCACCCAGATACACGACCCGCGTGCAGGCGGGCGATGAAACGGGCGTGGCGGCGAACGTCGCGGCGGCGGCGATGCAGGGCAAGACCGAACGAAGCGGGCGGCGCATGGTGGCTCCTGTTGTGGTTATGAGACCCGGGAAGCTCGACGCCCGGTGCGTGCCGCTCGGATTCGGCGCGCATCGGGTGGCACGAGTGTAATCGATGCGATGTGGTCGCGCGGCCGATGCGAGCGCAGCGCGCGCGGGATCGCGAGTCGCCGCGGTTGCGTCGCGCGTTCGGCCCGGGCCCGCACGCCGCTGCCACCGAAAAGCGAGGCGCGTACCCCGCGTCACCACGCGGCCGACGCCTGTCGGGCAACGCGCAAGCACGCGTCTCGCCCGCCGGTCTCACCGAAAGAGCTTGACGTATCGCTCACTACCGCGTAGTGTCTGAGGCCGAAGTCTTCAAGAAGTCCGATTGCTCATCATTGGCCGCGCGATGTCGTGCGGTGCACGTTGGTCTCTCCCTCTTTGATTCTTTCTGTGCCCGTCACGGGCGCATGTCTTTTCATTTGTGTTAAGGAAGTATTTGTGGATACCGGTACCGTCAAGTGGTTCAACGAAACCAAAGGCTTTGGTTTCATCTCCCCGGATAACGGCGGCGACGATCTGTTCGCCCATTTCTCGGAAATTCGCGGCACGGGCTTCAAGACCCTCGCCGAAGGCCAGAAGGTCAGCTACGAAGTGAAGCGCGGCCCGAAGGGTCTGCAAGCATCGAGCATCACGCCGCAGTAAGCCGTGTCGGCAGCGGTCGCCCCCAGGGCGGCCGCCGCGCCACGGATCGCGCACGGACGCCGGCTCGCGCCGGCGTGCTGCGCATTCGACGCACACGACCGATGCATCGCGAAATCGCGCGATGCATCGGTCGTGTGCTTCCTTCATCCTTCGCATGTCGATACGACGTGCGATCCAATGCCCTCGCGATGCGTTCGCCGCGTCGCGAGCGGCCGTGCTGCAACCCGAGTAGACCGTCGCCACGCTGCACGCGGCGCGGTCCCGACTTCGCGCGGTGCTGCTCGCATCACCGCCATCGACCGCCCGATCATCGCATCGCACCGGGCTCTGCTTGCAGGACGGGCGCGTCGCCCGTCCGAACGACTGGAATCCCGGCATCCGCCGGCTGCCGTCCCGTTACCGGGTACGGCGCCGACGAACGCGCAGCCGTCGCGGTCATTCACCTTGTCTGGAGGAATTGGTTTGGCAAAAGAAGAACTGCTGGAACTCGACGGGATCGTCGACGAAGTGCTGCCGGACAGCAAATACCGTGTGACGCTCGAAAACGGCGTCGTGGTCGGCGCATACGCGTCGGGGCGCATGCGCAAGAATCACATCCGCATTCTCGCCGGCGACCGTGTCACGCTGGAACTGTCGGTGTACGACCTGACGAAGGGGCGCATCAACTTCCGTCACAAGGACGCGAATTCGCCGCGTCCGCCGCGCGCCGGTCAAGCGCGCCGCTAAGTCGTAACGGTCGGGCGCGCCACGCTGCTCCGACCGCAATTACGTCCGGTCGCGACTAGCGGCCGGGCCACCGGGCCGCAGGCGGGCAGCGGGACGAGCCGCGCGATTCGCGTCGTGCACCCGATCGAATGCCCGCGTGTGGCCGTATGTGGGCCGTAGTGGGCCGCAGGTCGCGCGCTGCTCCGCGCGCGGACGTCGCCCCGTACACTCATCGGCATGCGCGGTCGCGCTGCAGGCCATAGCGGTGCCGCGACCCTCCGTAACGCGCTCCACGGCATCACGCCGCCCGCTCCACACCCCGCACAGCAATTGCCGACCCGGCCGCGCCCGCAAGCTGCACCGCGGCGCCGACCAGCATCGCCACGCGCAAGCCCGCGATGCCGCCATGCGCCACCGCGAACAGCGTGCCGAGCACCGCGATCCCGAGCGTCGCGCCGGTCATCCGCGCGACGTTGACGAGCGCACTCGCGGTGCCCGAGCGCGCCGCGTCCACCGCACCCACGGCGACGGTCATCAGCGGGCCTGTCGCGATCCCCATCCCGAGCCCTGTCAGCGCGAGGCCGATTTCGGCGCCGAGCAGCTGCGGCGACGCGGCCGACGCGCCGATCGCCGCGAGCGCGCATGCGATCACCGCGACGCCGCCTGCCGTCGTCGTCCGTGTGCCGATGCGTTCCGACAAGCGCCCCGAGCACGGCGACACGGCGACGAACACCAGCGCCATCGGCAGCAGCGCGAGACCGGCCCCGGTCGAATCGAGGCGGCCGGTGCTCTGCCACATCAACGGCAGCAGAAACAGCACGCCGTACATGCCGAACGTCATCCCGGTGGTCGCGGCGATCGCGCCGCGAAACGCACCGGCGCGGAACAGGTCGAGCGGCACCAGCGCGGCGTCGCGGTGGCGCCGTTCGATCGCGACGAAGCCGATGAACGACGCGATCGCGACACAGCCCGCGATCGTGCTGCCGATCCGCGCATCGCGAAACACGATCGCCGCATACGCGAGCGAGCCCAGCGCGAGCGCACCCGTCACTTGCGCGCCGCCGTCGAAGTGCCGGCCGCGCGAATCCGACGACTCGGGCACGGCGCGAATCGCGAGCAGAATCGCCGCGACGCTCAGCGGCACGACCACGAAGAAGATGCTGCGCCATCCGAAATGTCGGATCAGCACGCCGCCGAGGGTCGGGCCGATCGCCATCGCCACGCCGTTGCAGGCGGCCCATACGCCCAGCGCGCGGCCGCGCTCCACCGGATCGCGCCACACGACGCGAACGATCGCGAGCGACGCCGGCAGCAGCAGCGCCGCGCCCACGCCGGCCAGCGCACGCGCGGCGATCAGCACCGCGACCGACGGTGCGAGCGCGCACAACAGCGACGCGACGCTAAACACCGCCGCGCCCGCCATGAAGATCCGCCGCCGACCGTAAAGGTCGGCCAGCAGCCCGCCGCTCAACAGCAGTACCGCGTAGGTGAGGTTGTAGCTGTCGACGACCCATTGCAGCGCGCCGACGCCCGCGTGGAAATACGCGCCGATCGCGCGCGTCGCGAGATTGACGACGGCCGTATCGACCTGCGCGACCAGCACGGCGATGCACAGGGTCACGAGCGTCACGCCGCGGCGCGTGGCAACGCGGCCGGCAGAAGCGGTGCGTTTTCCGGTATCGGGCATGGGGCCTTCCTCGACGGGAAATCACGTGAGCTTAGCGACCGCCTGCTGCCAGCATGGTGTCAGCAGGCCGGTGCGGAGCGCGTGAAAACGGTGTGCACGCGCGGGCAAACCGCGTGCCCGCCGCACGTCGCTGCATGGCAGCATTGCGCGCCAAGGAAACGGTGCATCGACTTCGATTTCCACGGCTGCCGGCAATGCTGCGAGAGGGCGTCGCGCCACGCGTCCATTACCGTTGCCGAGTTGTCGCGCGTTTGAGCGAAGGCCGTCTCGGGGTATATGCCGATGGCGAACGGCCGCGGGGCACGCGGATCGAGACGTTCGTCTCCGATCGATTGCCAGCCGCGACGCCGCTGTCATAAGATCGTCGTCAGATCAGCCACCGCCTCCGGCGCCGAATGAAAACGACCTTACGTCTGCGCGTCGCCGTCATCGCTTCGGCCTTCGCCGTTTATCACGTGTTCATGCACGTTCAGTGGATCGTCAGCGGTTGCATCGAATTTCTTGGCAGCCGCCGTTGCAGCTTCGAGAACGACTCGAACTTCGAACGGATGATGAACGTCGACCTGCTGCTGACCTGCGCATGGACCGCCGGCGCGGCGATGGCGTGGTTCGCCGTTGCACGCGCGCGGAGGAAAGCCGGTTAACCGGCGCGTCCTCCGGCCGCTCACTGCGGGTGCGCCGAGACCGGCCGGTCGTGCAGAATCGCGAGCGACAGCGCGGCGAGCGCGCAGCTCGAGATCAGCATCAGCAACACGCCTTTGCCCGCGTGAACCATCACCCAGCCGCCGATCGACGGAAAGCCGAACGTGCCGACGAAGTACGCGACGACGAACCACGTCAGCACGCCGTGCTGTTGCTCGGCCGCGCATCCTTCCAGCGCCTGCGCCTGAATCACCGGATACGCAAGGCCATATCCCGCGCCGAGCAGCCCCGCGGCGAGCGACTGTAGCGACGGGTGAGCGGATGCGCCGAACATCGCGAGCGCACCGAGCAGCATCATCGCGAGGAGGCTTTTCGTCGCGGTGTCGGCGTTTGCGTGACGAGCCCAACGCCCGAGCAACCAGCGCGCGGTCAACACCGCCATCGTATAAACGCTGAAGAATGTGCCGGCGCGCGCGTGCGGGTCCGGCATCAGCGACATCTGGAACGTCATCAGGCCGGCGAACACGCAGGTGCCGAGCGCGATCATCGCGATCGGCGCGGCAGCGCGCGTGCGCGATATCGCACGAAGTTCGCGTACCCAACGGCCGCCGCATACGGCGGCGGGCGGCCGAGGATGCAGGCGTCCGAATGCTTCGAGCATCAGCGCGCCGAGCACGCACAGCGCCCCCACCGCATAGAGCGTGTCGTCGATCGACCAGTGGAGTGCGCGCATTGCATATGCCGCGAAAGCCGGCGCTGCGCCGACGCCGGTCATCTGGAACGTCGCCGACCGAAAGAACCATTCGGTTCGGGCCGCGCCGGCGATCCGCTCGACCAGCATCATCGGTGCGGCGAGGTGAAACGCGCCCCAGCCGAAGCCGACCAGGAACCCGGACGGAAGATCGATGTACGGCGCACGCCCGACCAGCGCGAAGCCCGCGACGCCCGCGCCGATGCACAGCGCGCACAGCGCGGCGAGCCGCGCGGCGCCGAGCAGGCGCGCACACCAGCCGACTACCGCGAGGCCGGCGAAGGTGCCGACGGTCGCGGCGGCGAGCGCCGCGCCGGTGTCGAGATCGCTGCCGCCCATCTCGTGAAACCGCATCGACAGCAGGAAGGTCGCTCCGTAGCCGCCCGCGGTGAGCAGGGTGCCGATGGGAAACAGCAACGCACTTTGCAAGCGCATGACGGCATCCTGGACGGCGACGGTCGGACGATCGTCGACAGCGTGACAGTATGAACCGGGAACGCCGCGCGGTGCCCGCATTCGCGACGTTGCAGCCGGGCGTCGGCATTCGTCGGACATGGCGCGCAGGTATCCGAGGCGCATCCGGGCACGTATGTGTCGCGCTGCGCGTCCGTCGTCGGGCCGGTGCTGCGGTGCGGCTCGCGCGTCCTTTGCTTTCGCCTATCCGGTGCACTAGATTCGAAGCATCACGTACCGTCGACCGCGCGAGGTGAGCCATGACGCCGTGGGAGATTCGGGGAACCGAGCTGATGAACTGCAATTGTTCATACGGTTGTCCCTGCCAGTTCAATTCGCTGCCGACCCATGGCCGCTGCGAAGCGATGGGTGCGATTGCGATCGACAGCGGTTACTACGGCGACGTGGTGCTCGACGGCGTGCGCATCGCGGTCGTATTTCAGTGGCCGGGGCCGATTCACGAAGGGCGCGGCCGCTGCCAGCCGATCGTCGACGCGCGTGCGAGCCCCGCACAGTGCGACGCCGTGCTGAAGATCATGACCGGTCAGGATACCGATCCGTTCGCGACGATGTTCGCGGTGTTCGCGGCAACGCTCGAGCAGGCGTTCGAGCCGATCTTCGCGAAGATCGATTTCGACGTCGACGTCGATGCGCGCCGTGGGCGCATCAGTGTCGAAGGCGTGTTCGACGTGGTCGGCGAACCGATCCGCAATCCGGTGACGGGCGCCGAGCACCGCGCACGGATCGATCTGCCGCACGGCTTCGAATACGAACTGGCCGAAATCGGCTCGGGCACCGGCCGCTCGCACGGGCACATCGCGCTGGACCTCGAGCGCAGCTATGCGCAGTTCGCGCGGCTGCATCTGAACAACCACGGGGTGGTCCGGCATCGCGCCAGCGCATGATCCCGGTCGACGAGCTATTCGGGCGCGAGCGCGTGGTCACGCTGCTCGGCATGGCCGCGCTCGTCGCCGCCTGCTGGGGCTATCTGTGGACCGGCGCGGGGACCGGCATGTCGGCGCTCGACATGACGGCGGTCGCATTGTTTCCGCATCGACTGGCCGGCGGCATCGGCCGCATGGATCCGTCGGCGGCGACCGTGATCCTGATGTGGTGGGTGATGATGATCGCGATGATGACGCCCGGCGCCGTGCCGCTCGTGCTGCTGTACCGGCGCGTGCTGCGGCAAAGCGGCGGGCGGCGGGACGGCTCGGCGTGGTCGTCCGCGTGCCTGTTGGCCGGCTATCTCGCCGCGTGGTTCGCGTTCTCGGTCGCAGCGGCGACGCTGCAGATGCTGTTGCAGCCGGCCGGGTTGATCTCCGGCCTGATGCTGTGGTCGAAGAGCGCCGCGCTCTCGGCGATCGTGCTGGCGCTGGCCGGCGCGTATCAGTTCTCGCCGCTCAAGCGTGCGTGCTTGCGGCAATGCCGCTCGCCCGTACGCTTTCTTGCGACGCACTGGCGGCCGGGGATGTGGGGCGTGTTCGTGCTCGGCCTGCGTCACGGCGCGTATTGCGTCGGCTGTTGCTGGATGTTGATGGCGCTGCTGTTCGTCGGCGGCGTGATGAACGTCGTGTGGATCGTCACGCTGTCGCTCGTCGTGCTCGTCGAAAAGGTGCTGCCCGGCGGCGAGCGCGCCGGCCGCGCGCTCGGGGCGGTGTTGATCGGGTGGGCGATCGCGACGCTGCTGGTGTGATGCGCGCGGCGGGCGTTGGCGACGCGCTACGCGCGTTGCGATGAAACGCCGATGCGCGGGCGGCCGCTGTGGGCGCGATGCCTTCCGCATCTCGCATCTAGTGTCGTGAGTTAGAAATTCGTTGAACAAATTGCTGCCTGTAGTACCGTGTAGTGAATGCCACGGACACGAAGAGGCGGCAATGAGCGGAAGACCCAAGGCGGACCTCGTGTTGAGCGAAGCGGAACGCGAGCAGCTCACGGCTCTGACGATGCGCCGCAAGACGGCGCAAGCGTTGACGTTGCGCACGCGGATCGTGCTGACCTGCGCCGAGGGCATCGACAACAAGACGGTCGCGGCGAAACTGCGGGTCACCCAGCAAACTGTGTCGAAGTGGCGTGGGCGCTACGTGATGCATCGGCTGGACGGTCTGCTCGACGCGCCCCGTCCGGGTGCACCCCGATCGATCGACGACGCACGGGTCGATGCCGTTATCGCCAAGACGTTGGAGTCCATACCCAAAGGAGCGACGCACTGGAGTACGCGCACGATGGCACGGGAGAGATGAGTCTTTCGCAGACTGCGGTGTCGCGAATCTGGCGAGCCTTCGGGCTGCAGCCGCATCGGCAGGAAACCTTCAAACTCTCGAGCGATCCATTGTTCGTCGACAAGGTTCGCGACATCGTCGGCCTGTACCTCGATCCGCCACTCAAGGCGATGGTGCTGTGTGTCGACGAGAAGAGCCAGATCCAGGCGTTGGACCGTACGCAGCCCATACTGCCGTTCGCGCCTGGCATCCCCGAGCGTCGTACTCACGACTACATGCGCCACGGCACCACCACCTTGTTTGCCGCGCTGGACATTGGCACCGGTGAAGTCATCGGTGAATTGCACCGTCGCCATCGCAGTAGTGAATTCCTGCAGTTCCTGCGTACGATCGATGCCAACGTGCCCGCTGATCTGGAGGTGCATCTGGTGATGGATAACTACGGTACGCATAAGACGCCTTCGATTAAAAACTGGTTCGCTCGACATCCGCGTTTCCAGGTTCACTTCACGCCGACGTCTGCATCGTGGCTCAATCAGGTGGAACGTTGGTTTGCCACGCTGACCGAGAAGTACATTCGACGTGGCACGCATCGTTCGACACGGCAACTTGAAGAGGCAATCCGGCATTACCTCGACGTCTATAACGCGAATCCTCGGCCGTTCGCCTGGAGCAAGTCGGCCGATGAAATTCTCGCGAGCCTCGAACGGTTCTGCGCACGGGTCTGAACGATATTGGAATGGACGCCATGAACATCGACACCGCTGCGATCGACGACGCCGTCCTCGCGCTCCTCTACTTGACCTTGCATGACCACAACCGCGCCTGGAAGAGCTTCAATTGGGATGCGCTCAACCGACTCTATGAGTGCGGCCTCATCGGCGATCCGGTCAACAAGGCGAAATCCGTGATCCTCACTGACGACGGTTTGCGCGAATCCGAACGTCTCTTCAAGCAGCACTTCGTCACTGCAGGCAGCAAAACCGATTAATTAAGCGAATTTGCAACTCACGACACTAGTTTGCCTTCATGCCGAAGCCGGACGCAGCGACTGCAGCACGCAACTTGGCCATCGCGTTCGAGCATTACAACGAGAAGCATCCCCATAGCGCGCTGGAGTACCGCTCGCCTCGCGAGTTCCGGCGCTCAATGGATTCAGCAACCTTAGTGTGACGCTGTGTCCGGGATTACAGGGTCAACGCCATTGACATCAAGGAGGGCACGCTCAAGACGATGATGTCGAAGACTCGTGCCGAACGTAAGATTCAGCTCGTCAAGTGTCCGTGCTGTCAATTGACGGTTCCGGAGTCGCGGATCGTGGAGCAATCCCGCGATGCGATTTCCGTGCGCGCCGACGATGCAAACGAAATCGCCGTGTAGATTCTTCGTCAATGCTGGCGGGCTCCGCGTGTTTCCCGTTTTTCCCGGTCGGTTACTGAAAGAATCGCATACCTCAAGCCGTTGCCAGATTGGCCGCTTACTGCTGTGTCGAGGCAGCACTCACGCCTTTGGATGGCGGCGAACGGTGGGGATGTCGCTGTGGGGCGTCGCGTCCGGCGCGTTGCCGCTGTCCGTCAGCGTGTGGATTCCGCGCGGCACGGCGGATCTGCCCGAGGCCGGCTCGGCGATGTTTGTCTGCATCACTCTGGTCGCAATCGCGGTGGGGTCGGCTGTGGGCGGCGCGATTGTTGACCGCGCGGGCATTCACGCGGACTTCACGCTCGGGCTCGGCCTCGCGGGGTTGGGACTGATCGCGCTGCAACGGCTCGCCGCGATGGAGCGGCCCGCCCCGGCGCCGTTCGACGAGGCGGGCTGCGACGCTTCGCCGGACTTTAAGGGTGGAGCAGATCGCAAGCAATAGCGCCTACGCTGGGCCTCGGCGTACGGGTCCGAAGCTTGCCCGATATCTCAGCCACACAATAGCAACACCCTACAGCGGAGCGAGATAGATGTCGACTGTTTTAGATGGTCGGACTGCCCACAGAACGAAAGCGGTGCTAATCAAAGTGAACCAGCCACCGAAAATCAGAAGACGATGCGAACCAAATGTGTCGACAAGTGGGTTCGTTACAAGAAACGCAATCGGGTTCAAAATCACCGAAATTGAAACACACACAGCAATGACTCTCGAGAGCACCCGCTCAGGAACGTACCTTTGCAAGGCAACGTCAAGCAAAACACCGTACACGGCGGTGCAAAAACCGAACAGCAAACTCGCCACAATGAGGATCGGCACGGGAAATCCAAGCCCCAATGTGAGCATGGGCAAGCAGGTCCCAAGCACGAGAACCTCTGCGACAAAGAGGATGTTTTTCACGCGTACTGCCGCAGCAAACCAAGAGCCAAGCAATGCACCGGCGCCTTCCACGGACACGACGGCGCTCCAAAGTTCAATGCCGTGCAGCCGTGACGACATGAGTTGCGGTCCAATCAAAGCGAAAGGAACCGAAACAAGAGCCTGCAGGAGCGAAATCTGAACCGTCATAGCCACCAACCACTTGCGCGACGCAAATTCGCGGCATCCCGCGGCGATATCTTTGAGCGTACGCCGGTATCCCTTCGTATCACCTAACTCACGACGACTAGGGTTGTGCGTAATGAGTGCGATAAGAAGCGCATTAAGTATGAAGGTCGCTGCATCCATGATGACGACACCGCCCATCGAGATGCGGTTTGAGAGCAGTGCGGCGGCCAACGGCCCGACAATGCCGGAAAAGGAGTCTATGGCGGAAAGCTGTCCATTGGCTAGTGGAAGGTCGTTATCGTCCTCTATTAGTACACGAGTCATGCCACCGAGCGCAGGTCTCCCCAAAGCCTGTCCCAAGCCGGAAACGAACATCATTGCGGAGATCACGGGTACCGCTTGCACGCCTTTGAGCAAAATAATTCCAACCGCTCCGACGCTAAGAAAGCGAATCAAATCAGAAATAATGATTGTGTGCTTTCGGCTTATTGAGTCAGCAGACCAGCCGCCAAATATGCTAAGGAGGGCGGACGGAGCTGTTCGAGCTGCTAATACGGTTGCGAGATTCAGGAGGCCATTTGGTTGCCCAACCATCGCGAAGGTTAGCGCAACCGGCGTCATATAGTTGCCGAACGATGAGAAAAGATATCCCAATAGAAACTTCTGAAAATCCCGATTTTTGAGCATGGCTAATCCCGGAAGATAAG
Organism: Burkholderia sp. MBR-1; assembly: GCF_013822785.1. Taxonomy (NCBI): domain Bacteria; kingdom Pseudomonadati; phylum Pseudomonadota; class Betaproteobacteria; order Burkholderiales; family Burkholderiaceae; genus Burkholderia; species Burkholderia sp. MBR-1. Next base: position 941,621 of record NZ_CP053610.1, on the reverse strand, counting down.
GCAACTATCAATACTACTTCGCGCGCGCACAGACGATCTTCTGCCATGCGCTTCGGGTCGTCTCAAAGACCTCATCATTGTTTGCCTCATCGAAGGATTTGTGGATGAAACCCATTTTCTTTACAAATTCCAGTGACGCATGGTTCCTAGTGTCGATCTCGGCTTGGATGAAAGTAAACGGATAAGTAGCGAATAACTCTGTTATGAGATGGAGGCACGCCTCACTGCCGTAGTGCTGCCGCCAGTATGGTGAACCTATCACATAGCCAATTGAGCAGTAATTATCCTGAATTGTGGCCTGAAAATACCCGATAGGCACCTTGCCATTTTTGATGAACAAAATCCAGTTTAGCCACAACTCGCTCGGATTCCTCGTGTTGCCGCGGACCAACGCTTGATATCGCTCGCGTAGCCTTTCAACCGACTCCGGCTTCTGGTCCGGGATATGCTCGTATATCCGTTGGTCCTGCAATAGAGGGAACATCAACGAGGCATGCTCCTCCTTCAACGGCTTGCAGATCAGGCGGGGCGTAACAATAGCATCGGACATATATGAGGTGGTAAGAATGTGATTGCAGAAGGTTTTTTTCAGCCCGCGACATCGAGCGACGAGGATGATTCGTTTCTTGCTTCCTCAATACCTGGGGCCATAAATTTCAAGATACCTAGATCGAAGCAGTCGCGGACACAATCTCTGTCGATGCGCGATAGTCCGTTGATTTCGCCGAGAAGGCAACAATATTTGGTCGGAGTGAATGCGGCTTCGAGAATCAGAAACACACCAACGGACACTGTCGTGCTTCGTCCTCCGCTGCCAACGATCCAGCCGCGCCCATGTCTTGCCCGTGCAACGATCAAAGATGGCGCAGTATGTACCACCGTGTTGGGATGAATCACCGATAGAGGATCGGGGTGGCGTGCAATTTCGAAACGATCTAGGAGCAAACGATCAACGTCAGGATTTTGACGAAAGAACCCAATTGCGTCGACAGCAGTTTCGATCATCGGCTCGGCCGGACCATTTAACGACGTGTTCAAAATGATGGGGAACCCCGTCACCTCTCCTAGCTCATAGATGATTTGGTACAGTTCTGGGTCGTCTTCTCGCTTCAACGTCTGGACACGTGTCGAACTGAACCGCACCGGGAATCGTGGAGGCCGGTTGGTTTAAGTTAATGCAGGCACTTCAGCAGCATTTCTGAGTTGCCTGTAGTAGTTTGCCTCAGCCTCGGCGGGCGGGATATAGCCGAGCGGTTCCATCAGCCGATGATGGTTGTACCAGGCGACCCATTCCAGCGTTGCCAGTTCGACGGATTCCCTCGTTTTCCAAGGGGCGCGCCGATGAATCAGTTCCGTCTTGTAGAGACCGTTGATCGTTTCAGCCAGCGCGTTATCGTAGCTGTCGCCACGGCTGCCGACGGACGGCTCGATACCCGCCTCGGCCAAACGTTCGCTATACCGAATGCTGACGTATTGAGCCCCCCTATCGGAGTGGTGTATCAAGGTCCCATCGTCGCCCGGTTGGCGCGCGTACAGCGCCTGTTCGAGCGCATCCAGAACGAAGTCCGTGCTCATCGACGAACTGACGCGCCAACCGACGATGCGACGGGCAAACACGTCGATCACGAACGCCACGTACAGCCAACCCTGCCATGTCGAGACATAGGTGAAGTCAGACACCCAGAGCTGATTTGGGCGCTCAGCCTTGAACTGCCGGTTGACCCGGTCCAGCGGGCGCGGGGCGCTCGTATCGGGATTCGTCGTGCGAACTCGCTTGCCGCGAACTGTGCCTCGCAAGCCCTGCAGCTTCATCAGCCGCCCGACCGTGCAGCGTGCGACCACAATGCCCTCCCGGTTCATCTGCTTCCAGACCTTCGGCACACCGTAGACCTGCATGTTGGCCCGCCAGACACGCTTGATCTCGGGTTGCAGGACCTCATCGCGTTTGGCACGAGCGCAGCGTTTGGACGGATCACGAAGCTGCGCAGCATGGCGTCGGTAGCCCGACGGGGCGATCCGCAATACCTTGCAGATCGGCTCGACCCCGAAGGTGTCGCGATGCTGATCAACGAAGGCCTTCAGGACTTGAATCGGCGGTCGAGCTCCGCCTGGGCGAAAAACGCGCTCGCCAGCTTGAGAATCTCGTTGGTACGGCGCAGTTCCTTGACCTCACGCTCCAGGGCCTTGATGCGTTCACGCTCGGCCGTGCTCACGCCATCACGTTCCCCACGATCGATCTCCTCGCGCTTGACCCAATCCAGCAGCGTCTGCGGCGTACAGCCGATCATCGGCGCAATCGATTCGACCGCCGCCCACATCGACGGATGTTCGCTACGCTGCTCACGTACCAGACGCACTGCGCGCTCCCGGACTTCCGGGGAAAACTTGGTTGCCTTCTTGTTCATGGCTCGATTCTCTCAAGAATCCGAGCCTCCACAAAATTCGGTGCGGTTCACGTATGACGTTCTTGCTGTGTCGCAGCGAGTACTTTGCCATCCGCGACGACAGCACACGCCGAATCATGCCCGACATGTATACCAAGTGAGATATTCGCCATTAAAGAACAGCCTGAGGTTGAAATCCAAAAGTCAATATTGTCACTTTTTCGTTTGTATGCAGCGGCTTGCGACCATGCATAACGCCACCCGCGTAGAAAATGACAATTTCGCCCGGCTGCAAATGGACGACTGTCTTTGGTCCATCCGGGGGGAAAAGCACTAGATCAGAACGCCGTTCATGATCAAAATCGTGTTCTAACATCATCAAAATATTTAGCGCGAAAATGTCAGTATCGACGTGAGGGGGAATGCCTTGTCCCTCTTGATCGTAATAGATGAAACTAGCGACCCCCGTCGCGATCGCGGGCCCTACTGCCGCCTCAACCAATTCAACCATTTCCTTTGAGGTGGCAAGCCGGTTCGCGATCTCGCCGTTATAACCAAGTGTGTGATCACGATAGGATGTGGCAGTTGCCCGCAGGCGGCGCGCCTCATGCTGTAAGTTTGAGAGCAATTCGTCTGTCACAAAATCAGGGCGTCCCTTCCAGGCGATCCCATTTTCGGTGACCGGTTTTCCATAAGTATGTAGGCCGACTAGAACCTTGCTTACGATACTATAAGCGTCGTGTTTGTCTAGGGCGCGGTCTTCTATAAAGCCTGGCGAGAGAGTCGTGGCGGCCAGCGACATTAGCAGCTTGTAGCTCATCCTTTCACTTGCCGTCAGGTCCGACGAAAGTCTCTTGAGTTGGTTCAATAGCATGGATTCCATTCCTACCCTCTAATCATTCAATACGAAGCCCAAAGGCTAATATGGTTAATTGCTCGTTTTTTTCTAACGGAGATCGATAGTGGATAAAGCTTTCTCCGTGAAATACGATGATTTCACCCGGTTGTAGAAAATACGAGATCGGCTTGAGATGTTTGTTGAAAATGCAAAGCGCTGACTTACCATATACCCTATCGCGAGGGTATTCATGAGATAGACACAATATCGCATTAACGGGATATTCATAACTGTCGATGTGCGGTGCAATTCCAGATCCCTCCTGTTCGTAATACGCGTAGTTCGCGTATCCAGTTGGCTCGAGAAAAGCGTCATCCATTAGTGCAATAGATCGGAAATTGACGGTCAATGCGAGTTCAAGTGCTCTTGGTCCTCCTTTGATAGATAGCTGGCGTCCCACGACTTCGGCTTTTTCACGACGTCCTCTAGCTTCTTCTCGCAACTGGATCATGACGTCATGCGTGAACTCCGGCAGAAATCCTTTAAATATGACTCCAGTCTCGCTTTTTTTTGCAGCCGGAGATCGAATGGGAGCAAGCAAGTCGTTGAGCCTTAAGAAGAACGGTTCAGAAGCCTCTTTCTTGCATGATCCTGCTGAGGTGAATCGGGCCTTGCAAGCGTTCGATATCAGGATCTTCAAGCACTCTCGTTCGAGCGCAGGGAGGTTAGACAGTGCGCCCACCATCGTTCTGTTCATCGCGCTTCCCGCGGACTATAGGTGGGACCAGCGCATGCGCCATCGCCGGCCCCACGCAAAAATTAACGCAGCTTTTCGGCCAGCATGATCACCTGCTCGCAAACCGCCGGAGCACCGATAACCGACATAGGCTTCAGAAATATAAACTGAGCATCGGGCTTCGGCTCGTGCAGACCGTCGATATCGGCTGCGGCGGCTTGTGCCACTGCCGACAGCAACTCCCGGTCGTCCTCAGACAAATCTTCGCGGAGGGCCTGCAGTTTCTTCGAGAGCGAAGCCATAGCCATGGTCATTTCGGCATCCGAAGTGTTATGGAGATACACCTTGACTTGATTCACGGAAAGTCCTTTGTATAAAAATGAAGTGACTACTGCATGGCCGGCCGAACGACATCGCACTTAGAAGTCGATGTGCATACAACGTTATTCGACAGGATCAAGCTCCCCGGAGAGCTAAGGCAGGGTAATCAACCAAAATATGGTTCGTCAAACTTTTTTTGATAAGAGGAAATATTTGCAACTTGAGGGGATTGCATCGCGTTCGTCCGGCAAGTAACTGATTTTTATGAAGTTTAATTTATCGACTGGAGCATCCCCCCAAAATTATCCGAAAATGAAATATGTTTGTATTTGAAGTGTAATAATGCACATGCGTTTCGCATCATCTTTAGAGGAGTTATTCAAATCGTCTTGCCATCGCGTTCGGCACGCCCACGGGATCGTGAGACTTGGCACCCTTGTTCCGCGCGGGATTGGTCCCACAACGCCCGTTTTTGCCTCCGTATATTGATTCCGGACCGACGAATCGGCCGGTGCACGCCTGCCGGATCGCCGGTGCCGACACATCGCTTGGTCGATGCCAAAGTCGGGCATACCGATTCGGATCGGCCATCATCAGGTACACGAGCGCGGCCGGATTGCTGATGCCGGCAAGCGTGCCCGCCGGAACGAAGGCAACCGTCTTGATGCCGGTCAGCACCGTACCCTTGGCGAAGAGAGTGTGACGCTTCACAAAGCCGGCAACGCCCGAACCGACGCCGCTATTCAGGTAGTTCGCGTCGATCGCCGGGGTGCAGTTGCTGTCCGAGGTATCCGTCGCGCGGGCCTGAACGTCCGACGCGCAGGCGGCAAGCGAGGCTTGCAAGCTCGCCAGATAGTTTCGCTCGCTGGGCCGGTGCCGCGAGTGCGGCGGAGACGGTCGTTCCGGAATTGAGCTGGATGGCTGTATCGGGATTGGCGAGGCTCGTGATTTGCAGGCCGGAACCCGTCGCCGACGGCGTGACGGCGATGGAGTCGATCACCGCATCCACGCCGGTCTGGTTCGGCGTGAAGACCGTGCCGACCGGATCGGGGCTGGTGGCAATGTCGTTGGCGGAGAGGATCGGCGCGATCGCGGCATCGAGCGCGGTCTCCGCTGTGGCAATTGCCGATGGTGTGATGGCGGATGCGTTATTCGCCAGCGTTGCTGGATTACCGGACAGCGTCATCAGCGCGGAAACTGCGGTCGTCAGGGGCGTGACGTTTGCCGTGGCGGGCGCGCCATTGTTCGTACTGGCGCTGGCCACCACCGAATAGAGCATCGACGGCACACCGGACGGTTCAGTCGCGGTAATCAGGAACGGTGCGGTCAGCCCGGTCAGCGAGACATTGTAGGTACCGTTTGCGCCGGAAGTCGCTGCCGCGCTCTTGCCGGCCGAGCTGGATCCGATTTTCATTCTTCTATGGTCCTTGCTGGTTGGGTCGTGTTGCGAAGGTAGCCGTCCGGTCGCGGACGGCTTCCTAGTGTCGTGAGTTGCAAATTCGCTTCATTAATCGGTTTTGCTGCCTGCGGTGACGAAGTGCTGCTTGAAGAGACGTTCGGATTCGCGCAAACCGTCGTCAGTGAGGATCACGGATTTCGCCTTGTTGACTGGATCGCCGATGAGGCCGCACTCATAGAGTCGGTTGAGCGCATCCCAATCGAAGCTCTTCCAGGCGCGGTTGTGGTCATGCAAGGTCAAGTAGAGGAGCGCGAGGACGGCGTCGTCGATCGCAGCGGTGTCGATGTTCATGGCGTCCATTCCAATATCGTTCAGACCCGTGCGCAGAACCGTTCGAGGCTCGCGAGAATTTCATCGGCCGACTTGCTCCAGGCGAACGGCCGAGGATTCGCGTTATAGACGTCGAGGTAATGCCGGATTGCCTCTTCAAGTTGCCGTGTCGAACGATGCGTGCCACGTCGAATGTACTTCTCGGTCAGCGTGGCAAACCAACGTTCCACCTGATTGAGCCACGATGCAGACGTCGGCGTGAAGTGAACCTGGAAACGCGGATGTCGAGCGAACCAGTTTTTAATCGAAGGCGTCTTATGCGTACCGTAGTTATCCATCACCAGATGCACCTCCAGATCAGCGGGCACGTTGGCATCGATCGTACGCAGGAACTGCAGGAATTCACTACTGCGATGGCGACGGTGCAATTCACCGATGACTTCACCGGTGCCAATGTCCAGCGCGGCAAACAAGGTGGTGGTGCCGTGGCGCATGTAGTCGTGAGTACGACGCTCGGGGATGCCAGGCGCGAACGGCAGTATGGGCTGCGTACGGTCCAACGCCTGGATCTGGCTCTTCTCGTCGACACACAGCACCATCGCCTTGAGTGGCGGATCGAGGTACAGGCCGACGATGTCGCGAACCTTGTCGACGAACAATGGATCGCTCGAGAGTTTGAAGGTTTCCTGCCGATGCGGCTGCAGCCCGAAGGCTCGCCAGATTCGCGACACCGCAGTCTGCGAAAGACTCATCTCCCGTGCCATCGTGCGCGTACTCCAGTGCGTCGCTCCTTTGGGTATGGACTCCAACGTCTTGGCGATAACGGCATCGACCCGTGCGTCGTCGATCGATCGGGGTGCACCCGGACGGGGCGCGTCGAGCAGACCGTCCAGCCGATGCATCACGTAGCGCCCACGCCACTTCGACACAGTTTGCTGGGTGACCCGCAGTTTCGCCGCGACCGTCTTGTTGTCGATGCCCTCGGCGCAGGTCAGCACGATCCGCGTGCGCAACGTCAACGCTTGCGCCGTCTTGCGGCGCATCGTCAGAGCCGTGAGCTGCTCGCGTTCCGCTTCGCTCAACACGAGGTCCGCCTTGGGTCTTCCGCTCATTGCCGCCTCTTCGTGTCCGTGGCATTCACTACACGGTACTACAGGCAGCAATTTGTTCAACGAATTTCTAACTCACGACACTAGCATCTCGCACCTCACATCGCGCGACTTGCCCCCACGTTCCCCGACGCCTGCCGAAACCGCTTCACCGCCTCGCCGGAAAATCGCTCGCGACGGCCGGCCGCGCGAGCCCGCGCGCCGGCAACGGCGTCGACATCACGATCGACGTGCGCGTTTCCCCATACAGATTGACGCGCTCGATCAACTGTTCGAGATGCGCCATGCTGACCGCGACGAAGCGCATCACGTACGAGTCGGCGCCGGTCACGTGATGGCACTCGACCACTTCGGGGATCGTCTCCAGCAGCTTCAGGAATTTCGCCTTCGCCGGCTGCGGCACGGTGATGCCGATCAGCGCGCTGACCGGATAGCCGGCGGCGGCCGGATCGATGCGCGCCGTGTAGCCGTCGATCACGCCGGTCGACTCGAGACGCTTCACGCGCTCCGTCACCGCCGGCACGGACAGGTGAACCTGCCGCGCGAGTTCCGTATAGCTGATGCGGCCGTTGGCTTGCAGCAGCGCGATCAGCTTCCAGTCGAGTTCGTCCATCGTGTCGGAGTTTTTAAGGTGAAAGCGCCATTTTTCCTTAAAAACCGGCTTCAGCGGCGATCGGATTTTCCCTACGATGGTTTCTCCAGTCACCACGCATCGCCAGGAGCCGGTCATGCTGTTCATCAAGTCCGTCGTGATCGGGTTGTCGATCGCGCTGCCGGTCGGCCCGATCGGCATGCTGTGCATCCAGCGCAGCCTGAGCCGGGGCTTTCAAGCGGGGTTCGCGACGGGCCTGGGCGCCGCATGCGCCGACGCGCTCTACGGACTGCTCGGCGCGCTCGGTGTGGCCGGCGTCGTCACCGCGTTTCCGATGCTGACCGTCGTGCTGAAGATCGGCGGCGGCGCGTTTCTCATGTGGCTGGCCTGGACCATCGCGCGGCAGGGAGCGCCTGCGCCGGCCGCGCGCGCCGAACTGCCGCGCACGACCGCGCTGCGCGATTTCGTCACGACCTTCGGCCTGACGCTGTCCAACCCGATGACGATCCTGTCGTTCGTCGGAATCTTCGCGGCGCTCGGCCCGCTGGCCGGCGCGCACGACAGCGGAATGCGCGCGACGGTCGCGATGATGGTGGGCGGCGTGTTCGTCGGTTCGGCGGCGTGGTGGCTGTGCCTGAGCGGCACGAGCGCCGCGCTGCGCACCAGGATGCCGCCGGCGCTCATGTACGCACTCGCGCGCGTGTCCGCGGTCGTGATCGCGGGATTTGGCGCGATCCAGCTGATCGCAGGCGTGCGTGGCGTCGCAGGGGCGTGACGCGCATCGCGGCGCGACCGCGTATGCACGAGGACTCGATGCGGCACCGCCCGCGCGGGCCAGTGCCGTACCCGGCGCGATCAGAACGTATAGCTGATCTTGCCGAACGCAGTGCGGCCCAACGTGTTGTAGCCGTAGGCGGTCATGTACTGGCGGTCGAACAGGTTCGACAACGTGGCCGACACCGTCAGATGCGCGTTGACCTTGTACGACGCGCGCAGGTTCACGCTCAGGTACGACGGCAGATAGGTCGTGTTGGCCGGGTCGTCGAACGTCGTGCCGCCGTAGCTAAGCGTGGCGCCGGTACTCAACGCATGCAGGCGCAATTCGTCCCACGTGTGGTCGACGCTCGCGCTGAAGGTCTGGCGCGGCCGGCGGCTCAGCCAGCTTTCGTTGGTCACGTCCTGCGGATTCAGGATGCCCACCGCGATGCTGACCGGCGTCGACCGGCCGATCGTCCCCTTGTACGACAGGTCGATGCCGCGGATATGCGCGCGGCCGATGTTCATCGGCGAGAACGTCGCCGGGTTGTACGCGATCAGGTTGTTGACGCGCGTGTCGTAAATCGCAGCGCTGAACGTGCCGTATGCCGTATTCGCATCGAGCGCCGCCTCGACCGAATCGCTGCGTTCGGGGTTCAGGTTCGGATTGCCGTAACCGGGGTAGTACAGGTCGTTGAACGACGGCAGGCGGAACGCATTGCCGTACGAGACGCGCGCCGCATACACCGGCGTGATCGCCCACGACAGCGCGACGTTACCCGTGTTCACCGCCTTGCCCATGATGATCTCGTGCCGGCCCGCGACGAACATCGTCACGCTGCCGAGCGTCGCCGACTGATGCAGCGAAAACGCCGAGTCGTTGCGCGTCGGTATGCCGTCCGGCAGGTCGGCAGGCAGGAACGCCTGCTCGCGCGTGAAGTCGTAGGCCAGCTTCGTCTCGCCCGACAGCGGCAGCCCGAACAGCCGGAAGCCGTGCTCCTGATGCGTGAGCGACGTCGACACGCTGATGCGCTGCGAATCGATCTGGTCGGTCGGGATGGTCGGATCGTTCGCATACAGGAACTGCCGGTCGCTCGCATAACCGAACGACTGCGCGAACTGCGTGTCGCGCGTGATGTCGAGATGGAACGCGACGCCGGTCGTCAGCTGATGGTCGAGTTGGCGATTCGCGAAGCCTGCGTTGTCGTAGGACAGGTCGGAGCGGTGATACAGCGCGAACGTCGAGACCGACCAGTTGCCGCGTGCATAGCCGAGACGCGCATCGAGATCCTGCGCGTGATACGGATTGCGTCCGGCCTCGTGGTACGGCAGCACTGGCTGCGTGGCGTCGATGCCGGCGGTGTTGTAGTCGTGCAGGCCGAGCGAGTAGGTGAGGCCGCCGAGCGCGGCGAGCGGGCCGGTGGACGGCACGGTGCCGGACGTGCGCAGCTGCGTATCGAAGGTCTTGTTCGAGCCGCCGCCGAACGACACGCTCGTCTGGTTCGGCTGACCCGCGGCGCGGCGCGTGAACAGCTGCACGACGCCGCCCATCGCGTTCGCGCCGAACGACGCGGCGGCCGGCCCGGAGATCACCTCGACGCGCTCGAACGCTTCGGTCGGCAGGTCAGCCCACGGCGCGATGCCGGTGGTCGGCGAGCCGATCGGGATGCCGTCGATGAACACCGCGACCTGGCTCGCCGACGAGCCGCGGATGCTGACCGACGCGGACGAGCCGGGGCCGCCGTTGGACGACACCGTCACACCGGGCAGCGTCGCGAGCGCCTGCGTGATGCTCGGCTCGCTGGGCGACAGCCGCTCGAGGTCGGCGCGCGTGAGCACCTGCGTCGTCGCATAGCGCTGGTCGAACGACTCGGGCAGGCGCCGCGTGTCGGTCACGGCGATGGTCGGCAGCTCCGTGCCGGCCGCGGGCGGCGACGCTTCGGCAGGCGCCGTGTCGCCGGCCGCGTGCGCGAGCGGGCAGAGCAGCGCCGATGCGGCGGACGTGGCGAGAAGGTGGCGAAGATTCATGATGCGGCGAGCGTGGTCGTGTTGCAGATGCGGCGTGCGCGCGAGCCGGCGCCGCGCACGCGGGCGGCGCAGCGGCGCGATGCTTCCGGCGCGGAAGCGAAGGCGGTAAGAATGGACATGCGAAGCGTTCAGAGGTCGGGGCCGTCCATGCAACGGGGCGACCGCCAACGGCGGTGCCGGCGCATCGGGACACCCCGCCCGGTGCGGCTGCTGGACCTCGGGTCGATGGCAGGTCTCCTGGCTTGCGGGTCGTCATCCGCGCCGGCCTTCCCGGTTTCCCAGTGGCGCGTGGTGGCGCGGATTCGCCGCTTACAGTTGCGGGGGCAGCCGCAGATTGGAGGCTCGGCCTCTGCTGCGTTCCCTTTTGATCCCGTCTCCGGGAACCATCGGTGCGCAAGCGTAAGGGCGAGCACGCCGGCACGTCAATCGTCGAATCGCGCAGGGGTGCGAAAAAACGTCACCGCGCGTCGAATGCTCGCGGATGTCGTGTCGCGGGCGCAACGGAGCGTATTTCACATCTGACGAAAGCGGCTGGCCGTGGCGGGGCGATATGAGGCTGGAACGCGCGCGTCCTCGTCGTTCGAACGAGGCGGTGGGGTGTTGCGCCGGGAGCGCGCGCCGCAGCCGCCGGCGCGCGCCCCCGGCGATTTCATGCGGCGGGACTGGAAACCAGTGCGGCGAAGTTCGCGAGGTCGACGTTGCCGCCGCTGATCACGATGCCGACGCGCTTGCCCGCGAGTTCGTCCTTCATCTTGCGTGCGGCCGCGAGCGACAGGCAGCCGGTCGGCTCGACGATGAGCTTCATCCGGGTTGCGAAGAACCGCATGCTGTCGACCAGTTCGGCGTCGGTCGCTGTCAGGATGTCGTCGACGTCGCGCCGCAGGATCTGGAACGTCAGGTTGCCCAGATGCTGCGTCTGCGCGCCGTCGGCGATCGTGCGCGGCGTGTCGATGTGCACGATCGCGCCGCTGCGGAACGATTGCTGGCCGTCGTTGCCGGCTTCGGGCTCGACGCCGTACAGCTTCGCTTGCGGCGACAGCGCACGCGTCGCGAGCGCGGTGCCGGACAGCAGGCCGCCGCCGCCGAGCGGCGCGAACACTGCGTCCAGCGGCCCGACTTCGTCGAACAGCTCCTTCGCCGCCGTGCCCTGGCCGGCGATCACGTCCGCATGGTCGTACGGCGGGATCAGCGTGAGCCCGTGCTTCTCCGCCAGCTCGCGGCCGATCTGCTCGCGGTCTTCCGTATAGCGGTCGTAGGTCACGACGTTGCCGCCGTAGCCGCGCGTGGCGGCCATCTTCGCGGCCGGCGCGTCCTGCGGCATCACGATCGTCGCCGGGATGCCGAGCATGCGCGCCGACAGCGCGATCGCCTGCGCGTGGTTACCCGACGAGAAGGTGACGACGCCGTTGCGGCGCTGCGTGGCGTCGAAGCGCGACAGCGCGTTGAACGCGCCGCGGAACTTGAACGCACCCATGCGCTGCAGGTTCTCGCACTTGAAGAACACCTGCGCGCCGAGCGCGTCGTCGAGCGTGCTCGACGTCATCACGGGCGTGCGGTGCGCGTGGCCCTGCAGGCGCGCGGCGGCGGCCGCGACGTCGTCGTAGGTGGGAAGGGTCGGGTTGGTCATCGGTGGCTCTCGTCGATAGGGCGATCATCGGGCCGGGCGTGCCCGTCATTTTGCATCGTTGTATACGGTGGCGCGCGATACGCCGAGGTGCTGCGCGACGATTTCCATCGCGCGGCGCACCTCGAGAAAGCCGTCTGCCTTCAGCATCTGCATCAGCTCGCGCCGCTGGTCGGTCTTCAGTTCGCGCGGCGTGGACGCGAGACGCGTCGCGAACGCATCGATGCGCTGCCGGATCGCGTCGGCGCCGGCCGGATCGAGCGTGTCGGCGACCGGCGCGCCTTCGACGCTGCAGAACTGGTTCAGCATCCCCCGGAAGCCGCGGAACAGCGTGACGTCCGCGTTCAGGCACAGCGCGGCCACGTAATGGCCGCTCGAATCCTTGATGCCGATCGACGTGCTTTTCGCGGTGCGGCCGTCGGCGAAGCGGTTCGCGTAGTTCGCGAGCACCTGCGGGAAGTCGTCGTCCGCGATGCGCGCGAGGCCGAGTTCGGTCGCGGGATCGCCGACCGCGCGGCCCGACAGGTTGTTGTGGATCGCGAGGATCGCGTGCTCGGGCGTGCGCAGGTCGTGCACGACGACCTCGGTGAACGGCGCGAACATCGCGCCGAGCCCTTCGGCGATGCGCAGCACCTGTTCGATCAGCGATGCCTGCTCCGGCTGCGGCGTCGGGCGGGAACGGTTCATCGCGCGGCTTCGAGCGCAGGTGCGTCGGTGGTCTCGGGACGCGTGATGTCGGCGAGCAGCGGTCGGGCGATCCGCACGTAATCGGACGCGTCGAGCACGATCGAGCGGTCGAGGCGTCCGGCGTTGAACGCGATCGCGTCGTTGCGTTCGACCAGCGCCGGATCGACGACGAGCGTCACGCTCGCGTCGAACACGAACGGCGGCACGGCGCCCATCACGCAGCCGGTGACGGCGGCCGCGCGCTCCGGCGGCGCCAGCGTCGCCTTGCGACGGCCGAGCGCGTCGGCGACCTTGCGGAAGTCGATCTTCAGATGACCGGGGATCACTGCCAGCGCGGTCGCATCGCCGCCATCCTTGAACGTGCAGAGCATCGCCTTCGCGCCCTGTTCGGGACGCGTGCCGCGAATCGCGGCGATCACGTCGGATTTGCCCTCTGCGGGGTGCTCGAGCACGCGGAACCGCGCACCGTTGCTGGTCAGCAGCTCGCACAGCCCGTTGAAGACGGGGTATTCGGTCATGTCGTGGCAGGCCGTAGGAGTGCGCGCGCAGCGCGGTCGCAATAGATGAATCATCCAAGTATAGACGTTTTGTCGCGCCGCAGACAGGAAAGGGCGTTGGACGCACGGCAGGCAAGGCGCGCGCACCGTGTACCGAAAGGCCATTTCATGTTGCGAAATGGCGTGGGCGCTTTCGTGCCGCCTGTCTTTCCGTGCCTTGAAAAAGTGTTTTGCATCGCAAAAACGCGGACCTATCTCATTGAAAATTAACAGAAATTTATATCTTATGTCTTATATAAGAGTTGGCCGAAAGCGCGCCGTGCAGCGGTACTATTAAGTCCATGCAGTTCGCTTCGTCAGACGCGGCGGACACGCGGAACCCTTTACTCAAATGCGCTTCGTTCCCAGGAGATTGACATGTCCCAATATCAAGACGACATCAAGGCAGTGGCTGGCTTGAAGGAAAACCACGGCAGCGCGTGGAATGCCATCAATCCCGAGTATGCCGCTCGCATGCGCGCCCAGAACAAGTTCAAGACGGGCCTCGACATCGCGAAGTACACCGCGAAGATCATGCGCGCCGACATGGCTGCGTACGACGCGGATCCGTCCAAGTACACGCAGTCGCTCGGTTGCTGGCACGGCTTCATCGGCCAGCAGAAGATGATTTCCATTAAGAAGCACTTCAACAGCACCGAACGCCGCTACCTGTACCTGTCGGGCTGGATGGTCGCTGCGCTGCGCTCGGAGTTCGGCCCGCTGCCGGACCAGTCGATGCACGAAAAGACGTCGGTCAGCGCGCTGATCCGCGAGCTGTACACGTTCCTGCGCCAGGCCGACGCCCGTGAGCTCGGCGGCCTGTTCCGCGAGCTGGATGCCGCGAAGGACGCCGCTGCGAAGGCCGCGATCCAGCAAAAGATCGACAACCACGTGACGCACGTCGTGCCGATCATCGCCGACATCGACGCCGGTTTCGGCAACGCTGAAGCGACCTATCTGCTGGCCAAGCAGTTCATCGAAGCGGGCGCATGCTGCATCCAGATCGAGAACCAGGTGTCGGACGAGAAGCAGTGCGGCCACCAGGACGGCAAGGTCACGGTGCCGCACGAGGACTTCCTCGCGAAGATCCGCGCGATCCGCTACGCATTCCTGGAGCTGGGCGTGGATGACGGCATCATCGTCGCGCGCACCGACTCGCTCGGCGCCGGCCTGACCAAGCAGATCGCCGTGACGAACGCGCCGGGCGACCTGGGCGACCAGTACAACTCGTTCCTCGACTGCGAAGAACTGTCGGGCGACCAGCTCGGCAACGGCGACGTCGTGATCAAGCGCGACGGCAAGCTGCTGCGTCCGAAGCGCTTGCCGAGCAACCTGTTCCAGTTCCGCGCCGGCACGGGTGAAGCACGTTGCGTGCTGGATTGCATCACGTCGCTGCAGAACGGCGCCGACCTGCTGTGGATCGAGACCGAAAAGCCGCACATCGCGCAGATCGCCGGCATGGTCAACGAAATCCGCAAGGTGATCCCGAACGCGAAGCTGGTGTACAACAACAGCCCGTCGTTCAACTGGACGCTGAACTTCCGTCAGCAGGTGTACGACGCGCTGAAGGCCGAGGGCAAGGACGTGTCGGCATACGACCGTGCGCAACTGATGAGCGTCGAATACGACGACACCGAACTGGCGAAGCTCGCGGACGACAAGATCCGCACGTTCCAGGCCGATGCGTCGCGTGAAGCCGGCATCTTCCATCACCTGATCACGCTGCCGACGTACCACACGGCCGCACTGTCGACCGACAACCTCGCGAAGGAATACTTCGGCGAACAAGGCATGCTCGGCTACGTGGCCGGCGTGCAGCGCAAGGAAATCCGTCAGGGCATCGCGTGCGTGAAGCACCAGAACATGTCGGGTTCGGACATCGGCGACGATCACAAGGAATACTTCAGCGGTGAAGCCGCGCTGAAGGCAGCGGGCAAGGACAACACGATGAACCAGTTCTCGTAATCGTCATAGCCGCGGCACACGACGCCAACCCGTTGTTCACGGGTTGGCGTTTTTTTTCAGTCGCGCTCGGTCGTGAGGCAGTCGCAGCTCACCGTCGTAGCGGCCGTCGCACGTGTTCGCCCGAATTGCAGAAAGCGCGGTTTTGAGCGGTGCGTAGGCAGCGCGCTCGCAACAGATGTTTGTGTGCGCAACCTGATTCAGGGTTTGCCTGAGTAGCGAAAACACGGATCCGCGCAACGTGCGCTTGCGTACGTGGGCCACGCGAGGCGCCGACCAAAATTGCCGCTGGCGCGCAACCCTTGCACTGCAAAGCGCCGGGCCGTTTCGTCCGCGCGGAGCATGCAGCGAACCAGTAAAAACAACCCCTCTTCAAGCGACATGCCCGACCCATCGTCACGGTTGTTTCTTGTTGCAACGCAACGCCCGCGCAATATCGGCGATGGTATGCTGGCCTGGATGGAGTTGGACGGCAGGTTGTTCGCATGGCGAAACTCGCGTTCGTACACTCACGCGATCGTTCAGATAGTTCACATACGCTCGCCCGCATCGCGGCATCGACGCGCGCTCCGCTCGCGCGTCGCGCGCTGCGTGTCGCTTCAGTCTGCACGCCCACCGCAATCCCGATCTCGCGGGCTCGCCCCGCATCCTGTATCCCCGTCCAATAATCTGGAGACACCCCCATGTCGCAAAACTCATTGGCCGAAGCGACGCACGGCCCGCTGATCGCTCCTCCGGCATTCGTCAAACATCGCAAGCTGATCGACTGGGTGTCGCGCATCGCGGCGCTCACGGAACCCGAGCGCGTCGTGTGGTGCGACGGCTCGCAGCAGGAATACGACGCGCTGTGTCAGGCGATGGTCGATCAGGGCACGCTCAAGCGTCTGAATCCGGCGAAGCGGCCGAACTCGTATCTCGCGCAATCCGATCCGTCGGACGTTGCGCGCGTCGAGGATCGCACCTTCATCTGCACGGAATCGCCCGACGACGTGGGGCCGACCAACAACTGGATCGCGCCGGATGAAATGCGCGAGACGCTGAACGGCCTGTTTCGCGGCGCGATGCGCGGCCGCACGCTGTACGTGGTGCCGTTCTCGATGGGCCCGCTCGGCTCGCCGATCGCGCACGTCGGCGTCGAGCTGTCCGACAGCCCGTACGTGGTGGCCAACATGCGGATCATGACGCGCATGGGGCGCGACGTGTACGACGTGCTCGGCGAGGACGGCGCGTTCGTGCCGTGCGTGCACAGCGTCGGTCATCCGCTCGAAGCAGGGCAGCAGGACGTGCCGTGGCCGTGCAACCCGGTCAAGTACATCGTGCATTTTCCCGAGACGCGCGAGATCTGGAGCTTCGGCTCCGGCTACGGCGGCAACGCGCTGCTCGGCAAGAAGTGCTTCGCGTTGCGCATCGCGTCGACGATGGGCCGCGACCAGGGCTGGCTCGCCGAACACATGCTGATCCTCGGCGTGACGTCGCCGGCCGGCAAGAAGTATCACGTCGCGGCGGCATTCCCGTCCGCGTGCGGCAAGACCAACTTCGCGATGCTGATTCCGCCGAAGGGCTTCGACGGCTGGAAGGTCACGACGATCGGCGACGACATCGCATGGCTGAAGCCGGGTCGCGACGGCCGCCTGTATGCGATCAATCCGGAAGCCGGCTTCTTCGGCGTCGCGCCGGGCACCGGCGTGAAGACGAATCCGAATGCGATCTCGACGCTCACGGAGAACGTCATCTTCACGAACGTCGCACTGACCGAGGACGGCGACGTGTGGTGGGAGGGGCTGACCGACACGCCGCCCGCCAAGCTGATCGACTGGCAGGGCAACGCGTGGACGCCCGAGCTCGGCAAGGAAACGGGCCGCAAGGCGGCGCACCCGAACTCGCGCTTCACCGCGCCCGCGTCGCAATGCCCGTCGATCGACGCGGACTGGGAAGATCCGGCCGGCGTGGCGATCGACGCGTTCATCTTCGGCGGGCGTCGTTCGACGACCGTGCCGCTCGTGACGGAAGCGCGCGACTGGATCGAAGGCGTATACATGGCCGCGACGATGGGCTCGGAAACGACTGCGGCGGCGGCGGGCCAGCAAGGCGTCGTGCGACGCGATCCGTTCGCGATGCTGCCGTTCTGCGGCTACAACATGAGCGATTACTTTGCGCACTGGCTGAAGCTCGGCAAGCAGCTCGAAGCGAGCGGCGCGACGCTGCCGAAGATCTACTGCGTGAACTGGTTCCGCAAGGACGCGAACGGCAAGTTCGTGTGGCCGGGCTTCGGCGAGAACATGCGCGTGCTGAGGTGGATGATCGAGCGCCTCGAAGGCAACGGCGGCGGCGAGGATCACGTGTTCGGCGTGACGCCCGCGTATGACGACCTGCACTGGGACGGGCTCGACTTCACGCGCGAGCAGTTCGATGCGGCGACGTCGATCGACGCGGCCGAGTGGCGCGAGGAGCTGAAGCTGCACGCCGCGCTGTTCGAAACGCTGAAGCTGCGCTTGCCCGCCGAGCTGACGGAGACGATGAAGAAGATCGAGCAGCGTATCGGCAACTGAAGCGCGGTGTCTGCATGACGTGCCGCGCCGGCATGCGTTGCCGGCGCGGGACGTTTTCGTTGGTGCGCGCTGCCCGTGCGTCGACGCGCGGCATCGCACTGCATCGTGCGGCTGCTACACCGGTCGCAAGCCGCACGTCGTCGCCTCGACGAACCTCAGTGGGCCGTCAACCGAAATCGAGCGCGTTCGTCAGATCGCCCGGCGGCGGCGCGCCGCGCGAGGCGAACGCACGGTCGCGCGCGGCGACGCCGTCGAGCGGCGCGAGCCCATGCACGCGGCTGATGAAGCGCAGGATCGAGTTCGTGTCGTACATCGTGTGATCGACGTGGCCCTTCTTCGCGAACGGCGAGATCACCAGCGCGGGAATCCGCGAGCCCGGCCCCCAGCGATCGCCCACCGGCGGCGCGACGTGATCCCACCAGCCGCCGTTCTCGTCGTGCGTCATTACGATCACCGTGTTCGCCCACTGCGGGCTACGGCGGATGTGCTCGATCACGTTCGCGATGTGGCGATCGCCCGATTCGACGTCCGCGTAGCCGGCGTGCATGTTGAGGTTGCCTTGCGGCTTGTAGAACGTCACGGCCGGCAGCTTGCCCGCGTCGACCGCGGCGAGGAAGTGATTGGTCGAAGGATCGTCGCCGACGCCCGCGTCGCGCAGATGCTTGCGGCGCGCATCGGTGCCCGGCGCGTAGTTCGCAAAGTAGTTGAACGGCTGGTGGTGATACTGGAAGTCGGGCACGCTCCCCGTGTCGCGATGCTCGAGCGCGTATTGCCACGCGCCGCTGTACCAGGCCCAGTCGACGTTCTTCTCCGACAGACGATCGCCGATCGTCGCGTGAGCCTGCGGCGGCATCACGCGATGGTCTGCCGGGTCCGCATACGCGGCATTGCCGGGGTCCGCCGGCGGCACGTAGCTCGGCTGGTACGGCGGGGCCATCGTATTGACGCCGTAGCCGTCGGGCGTGAGGGCGCCGTCGGCTGCGAACTTCGGCGGGCCGTCGAGCGCCGACGCGGGCGAATTGGCGGCCAGCGCGAGGCGCGTGCCGGCCGGATCGTCGCCGTCCACCTTAGACAGCAGCTTCGTCGCCTGCGGATGCTTGTGTGCGTCCGGGTAGACCGGCGGCTGCGCGGAAATCAGGAACATGTGGTTGAGCCACGATCCGCCGAATGCCGCCATGAAGAAGTTGTCGCACAGCGTGTACTGCCGCGCGAGGTTCCACAGGCGCAGCGTGTCGGCGGAGTTGCGGTAGTGGCCCATCACGAGGCCGCCCGAATCGGCCCATGCGGCGAACTGGTTGTTGCGGCCGCCGGCGATCTGCATCTGGTTCTGATAGAAGCGGTGCCACAGGTCGCGCGTGATCACGCCGTTGGGTAGCGGCTTGCCTTGCGCATCGGCGAGCCGGAACGGCGCGTTCGGCAGCTTGTCGATGTCGCGTTCGGCGATCACGTAACGCTTGCCGTCGACTTCCTGCGCCTGCGGCACGAGCCCGCCCCAGATTTTCGGGAGCACGGGCAGCGGCGTCTTGCCGTCGCGGTCGAGTTGCTGCGCCTGCTCGGGCTTCACCGCGCTCAGCGGATACTGCACGCCCGGGAAATCGCCGTACAGATTCGCGAAGCTGCGGTTCTCGGCAAAGATCACGACGATGTGACGCACGTGTCGGCGCAGTGTTTCGTCGAGCTGCAGGTCGGCGGCCGTGCGCGGCGCACGTCCCGACGTGATCTCGCAGCCGCCTAGCGCGACGCCCGCACCGAGCGTGGCGAGGCCACCGAGCACACGGCGGCGCTCGGCATCAACGGGAAGATCGTCGGGGCGGTCGGGGGTGTCGGTCACGTCGTGGTCTCCTCGAATGGGCGATGGTCGTTCGATGTGGGGCGCGCTGGGTGGTGCATGCTGGCGCGCGCGCAGGTGCACGAGAGCCGGCGTCGTGCGGGCTCACGGCGGTGTGCTTCGCGCTGTCACGAAAATGTCATGCACGCGACTATAGCGCGGTCGGCTGGGGCGATGAAAGGGATTTGTCGGAGCTAGGCGGCGACGGTGGGCGCGGGGGGCGGGAATCGAGGGTGGTGGGGTGGCAGGGCGGTTCGTGCGAGCAACATCCGCTTGTGGTGCGCTGCGTCATTCATCCGATTGAGCGACGTGGCGAGATGCGGGCGCGGTGGCATTTTTGTCTGCGTGGCTGCTCGCGTTTTGCGAATGGCGCGCACGCGTGCGCGGCCGGATGCGCGATGCGACTGATCGATACGATCTGAAGAAACGCCTTCGACAGGACCGGACTACGCAGAATTGCGGATCACGGCGGAACGTTCGCGGCGTCGGTGCTGTCGCGCGCGAACGATGCGAACGATGCGAACGATGCGAACGATGCGAACGATGCGAACGATGCGAACGATGCGAACGATGCGAACGATGCGATGCGCAATCGCACCTCGCCCGCGATCGTCAGTCAGGACGCAGCGGCCGCATAGACATCGATCGCTTCGGTCGGCGTATCAAGAAAGCGCATGCGCTACCCACGTCGCATAACGGCGTACCCGCGAACGCAAATCAGGACGCAGCCGCCGCGGCAATTTTGTCCGCTTCGGCAGGCGTATTGAGAAAGCGCATGCGCCGCCAGTGCCGCAACGCACGCGCCCGCAACCGCAACTCAGGACGCAGCCGCCGCCGCAACTTCGGCCGCTTCGGTCAGCGCATCGAGAAAGCACGTGCGCCACCAGTGCACATCGGTCTTGCGCACGATCGCCATCAGCGCGTTGTGGCGCTGGCGGCGCTCGTCGAGCGGCATCGTGAGTGCGCGTTGAATCGCCTGCGCGGTGCCCTGCGTGTCGTACGGATTGACGAGCAGCGCGGGCTTCAGTTGCTCGGCTGCGCCGGCGAAGCGCGACAGCACGAGCACGCCGGGATCAGCCTCGTCCTGCGCGGCAAGAAACTCCTTCGCGACCAGGTTCATCCCGTCTCGCAGCGGCGTAACGAGCGCGACACGGCTTGCGCGATAGAGGCCGGGCAAGCGCTTGCGCGCAACGGTCCGATGAATGTAGCGCATCGGCATCCACTCGAGCTCGCCGTAGTCGCCGTTGATCGCACCGCACAGACTGTCCATCTCGCGCCGCAGGTCGTCGTAGGCGCCGAGATCCTCGCGGCTCGGCGCGGCGATCTGGATCAACGTCGCGCGGTCGCGATTCTCCGGATACTGTTCGAGCAACTGACGGAACGCATGCACGCGTTGCGGCAGGCCCTTCGTGTAATCGAGACGATCGACGCCGACGAGCAATTGACGGCGCGAATATTCATCGCGCATCCGCTCGAACATGTCGATGCCGTCGCGATTCTCCGCCAGCGCCGCGAATTCGTCGACGTTGATGCCGATCGGAAACGCGCCGGCCGACAGCGTGCGGCCGAACGCACGCAGGCGACCGTCGGGCAGACGCGCGGCGCCGGCCTCGGCCTCGACGTAGTGCTCGAAGTGCAGCAGATCGGATTCGGTCTGAAAGCCGACGAGGTCGTACGCAAACAGCGCGCGCATCAGCCATTCGTGCTCCGGAATCGCGGCCATGATCGGCGGCGGCGGCATCGGAATATGCAGGAAGAAGCCGATCGGATTCGTGCAGCCCATCGCGCGCAGTTCGGCGGCGAGCGGAATCAGTTGATAGTCGTGAACCCAGATGGTGTCGTCCGGCCGCAGCAGCGTGCTGAGCTTGCGCGCGAACAGCTGGTTCACGCGTCGGTAGCCGTCGGCGAAGCGGCGGTCGAACTGCGCGAGATCGAGCCGGTAGTGGAACACCGGCCATAGCACGTTGTTCGAGTAGCCGAGATAGTACGCGTCGTAATCCTGCGGATCGAGATCGATCGTCGCGAGCTGGATCCCGCCGACGTTCTGGATCTGCACGTCGTCGCCCTGCGCGGGTCGCTCGCCCTCGCTGCGCAGCCTGCCGCTCCAGCCGAACCAGACGCCGCCCGATTCCTGCAGGCTGTCTTTCACGGCTACGGCAAGGCCGCCGGCGGCGGCTTTACGGGGATCTGCAATGCGATTGGATACGACGACGAGTCGGCTCACCAGCTCTCCTGCGAATGGTTGGGGAAGGTTCGTGCGGCCAGGGCGCGAGGCGGACGCCGCCACCGACGCGAGGCGCGATGGGGCCGCGGTACGATCGGCAGGGAATCAGGGGCTGCGATTCGCCGTCCGAACGTGGAGTGCTTTTTAAGCATACTCGTCATTCGCCTGATTTAAAAGTGCGCGTCCGGGTTGAACGGAATGGCGCGCGGTCGCAATATGCGTCGTGTGCCGTATCGCATCTTCGGGAATAAAAATTGCGCATCGAGCCGATAAAAACGCGCAAGCGCTGTTCGTGCGTCGCTGAATCGCGACCGCGATTGAGCCGATGGCCGGCGGCACGTTGCGCTCGGTTGCGCAGCGGTCGACGCATCCCTGCGCGATCACTACCCCGCGCTCATACGTGCAGGTTGCATACGCGTCGTCCGCACGAACAAGTTGCGCGAGCAACGGTTTGCAGAAGTCGTCGATATCGGCGCTCGCTTCGGCTTGCTTGCCGGTCCGTGCGCGAGTTCGACGATGTCGCGCGCGACGGATTCGTAGCCGGCCGCGCTCCACACGATCTCGGCGACGCGTTCACGTGCGCGATCGGTCGTGTCAGGCGCGCTCGCCATCGTGTCCTTCAGTTGGCGAGTTGATCCTGCGGATGCTAGTGCGCCTGTCGGACTTCGGTCAGCTCGAGCCCGCTGTCGGTGGTGTGTGTCCGGACCTCGTGACCACGCACTCAGTGCGCGAGACGCGCGAACGCGCAGTTTCCCGCCGCCGACCGGCCCGCGACCTGCGTCGCGGACCGGTCGGCAGTCAGAACGTCAGAACGTCAGAACGTCAGAACGTCAGAACGTCAGAACGTCAGAACGTCAGAACGTCAGAACGTCAGAACGTCAGAACGTCAGAACGTCGTACGCAGGCCGGCCATCACGCTGCGGCCGCCTTGCGGCGCGAAGCCGCGCACGACGGACGTAGCGTAGCGGATTTCCTGGTTCGTCAGGTTGTCGCCGCGCAGGAACGCGAGCCAGTGCGTCGCGCCGACGCGGAACTTGTAGGTCAGCAGCACGCCGAGCGACGTGTAGCCGTCCGTCGGGAAGTCGTTGTCGGGCACGCGATGCTGCGCCCACGCACGCGTGACCTGTGCGCGTGCGCCGAACGGGCCGTAGCCGTAGTCGGCGGCGAGCGTCGCGCGCAGCGGTGCGATGCGCGGCAGCGGCTGGCCTGTGTCGACGTTGCGCGCGTGCGTGTAGTCGGCGGTGAGTTCCAGGTCGATCGTGTGGCCGCGCTGCGCGAACGCGCGCCACTTGCCGTCGAGCTCGACGCCATAGAACTCCGCGCGCACGCCGCGGTAGATCGCCTCGTCGAGCGCATCGGCGGTGCCGGGCGCGACCGGGTCGCCGTGGTCGTCGACGATCCGGCCCGTGTTGTACTCGGCCAGGTAGTTGGAGAAGCGGTTGTAGAACACCGCGACGCTGCCACGGTTCGGGCCGCTCGCATAACGCAGCGACAGGTCGGTCGATACGGCCTTTTCCTTCGACGCGTTCGGGTTGCCGATCAGGAACTGCCCGGTCGCATCGTGCGGGCCGTTCGAGTAGAGCTCGTAGAAGGTCGGGGCGCGTTCCGTGTACGCGACGTTTGCCGCGACAGACCACACGGGCGTCAGCGACAGCAATGCGCCGGCCGACACGCTGCCGGCGTTGAAGTCGCGCGCTCGCGCGTCGGCGAACTTCGCGATCCCGGCCGGATCGGGATCGACCTGCACGTGCTCGAACCGTCCGCCGACGCTCAGCTTCAGCGCCGGGTCGACCTGCCATTCCTCGAGGCCGAACAGCGCGACGCTGTTGGTGCGCGTCGACGGCACGAGCATTTCGTCGCCGAGCGCGGAGAACGTGTTCTGGCCGAACTGCACGCCGAGTGCGCCTTCGAACGGGCCGATGCGCCGGTGCCGCGCTTCGATGCGCGCCTCGTAGCCGCGGTTGCGGAACACGGTCGCGGTTTCGCCGTCGTCGACCTCCTTGTGCCGATAGTCGGTGTATGCGAAGTCGAATTTCAGCTTCGTGAACGGGCCGTCGAGATTGCGCATCTCGGACGCGAACGCGACGCGCTCCTGGCGCATCCGCAGGCGGACGCCGTCCTCCGCGACCGAACCGTAGTTCGATTCGTAGCCGCTGTACGACAGGCCGGCGAAACCGTCGGCCCACGTGTACGCGCTGCCGACCGCGCCGCCGTGCACGCGGCCGTCGCTGTTCGGAACGCTTCCGTAGGGTTGCGGCGTGTCGGCGTCGTCCGTCGAGCGCAGTGCGCTGCTGCGCGCATAGCCGGGAATCCGCAGCTTGCCGGCCTCGCGATCGAACGCGTCGACGTGAAACGCGAAGTGGCCGTTGCCGGCTTCGACCTGGGCGGCGCCGGCGCGCACTGCGTTCGCGCCGCCGTAGCGCGCGTCGAGCGCGCCCGTCACGCCTTCGATCGCTTCGCGCGGAATGCGGTTGTCGATCGTATTGACCACGCCGCCGACCGCATTACCGCCGTACAGCAGCGCGGCCGGCCCGCGCACGATCTCGATGCGCTCGATCGACAGCGGGTCCTCCGGCACCGCATGGTCGTACGACAGCGACGACGCATCGTAGGCGGCGACGCCGTTCTGCAGCAGCCGGATCCGGTCGCCGTCCATGCCGCGGATGATCGGCCGGCCGACCATCGGCCCGTAAGTCGTGGTCGACACGCCGGGCAGGCCGTCGAGCGTTTCCCCAAGCGAATCGGCCTGGCGGCGCGTGAGCGCGTCGCCGCTCAACTGCGTGGTGGCGGCGATCGGGTCGGTGTCGCCGAGCGGGTTCGCGGTCACGAATATCGGCGCCAGCGGCGCGGGCGGCGACGTGGCAGGCGGGTCGGCCGCATGGGCGGGCGTGACGGCGGCGAACAGCATCAGAGAGACGGGCTGAAGCCGGCGAAGCGGTAGACGGCGAAGGTCGCGCATGAGCGGTGAAGACATTGGAATTTGTGTAGAAATCGGATCGGAATGTCAGCCCGGCGAGCACACATCGAAACGATATATTGTTTCATCGCGTGCGCGCACCGACCCGCTGCGGATCCGATCCGGCGGCGCCCGGCCGTGTCGATAACGCACCATGACGACGGACGAGCATCGATAATGATACGTTATATCATTTCTGATTCAAACCGGGACGATGCCGCCCATGCGCCGACGTACCGCTTCATCGGCGACGCCGGCCAACGGCCCGAGGCGGTGCTGCGAGCGTGCGCACGGCCGCGCTGCACACGACGGCGCGCTGCGAACCGGCCGCAATCGCGTGCGTTTCCCGTAGCGTTGATACGTATCAAGTCGTTGCGGTCTCGAGCCCGGATACTGGCCCGGTCATCGACCAGACAGGAGCAGGGCATGACCCAAACCATGAAAGCGGCCGTCGTTCACGCATTCGGCGAACCGTTGCGTATCGAGGAAGTCCCGGTGCCGACGCCCGGCCCCGGCCAGATTCTCGTCAACATCAAGGCGACGGGCGTCTGCCATACCGACCTGCACGCCGCCGACGGCGACTGGCCCGTGAAGCCGACGCTGCCGTTCATTCCCGGCCACGAAGGGGTCGGCATCGTCGCGGCAGTCGGCGCGGGCGTCACGCATGTGCGCGAAGGCGATCGCGTCGGCGTGCCGTGGCTGTACACGGCGTGCGGCCATTGCGAGTACTGCCACACGGGCTGGGAAACGCTGTGCCACGGACAGGAGAACACGGGCTACTCGGTCAACGGCAGCTACGCGGAATACGTGCTGGCCGATCCGAACTACGTCGGCCATCTGCCGGCGCAGGTCGCCTTCGACGAGATCGCGCCGATCCTGTGCGCGGGCGTGACGGTCTACAAGGGCATTCGCGTCACCGATACGCGTCCGGGCCAGTGGCTCGCGATTTCCGGCATCGGCGGCCTCGGCCACGTGGCCGTGCAGTACGCGCGGGCGATGGGCCTGCACGTCGCGGCCATCGACGTGTCGCCGGCGAAGCTCGAGCTCGCGCGGCAACTGGGCGCGGAGCTGACGATCGACGCATCGGTCGACGATCCGGCGAAGGTCATCCAGAAGGAAATCGGCGGTGCGCACGGCGTGCTGGTCACGGCCGTATCGCGCAGCGCGTTCGCGCAGGCGCTCGGGATGGTCCGGCGCGGCGGCACGGTCGCGCTCAACGGCTTGCCGCCGGGCGATTTTCCGCTGCCGATCTTCTCGACCGTGCTGAACGGCATCACGGTGCGCGGCTCGATCGTCGGCACGCGCCGCGATCTGCAGGAGTCGCTCGATTTCGCTGCGGACGGCCTCGTGCGCGCGCATATCCATCGCGACCGGCTCGGCAACATCAACGACATCTTCACCCGTTTGCGCGAAGGGAAGATCGACGGGCGCATCGTGCTGACCGACATGCAGTGACGCGCCAGCGTCGTATGCGCAGCCGCGACGCGCGAAACGTCGCGGCTGCGCTGCGCTTACGTGCGCATCACGGCGCGAAGAACACGTCGGTGCGGTTCGTCAGGTTGCCCGCGTTGGTCTGCACGAACAGCGGGTGGAACGACGAAGACGGCAGCACGTCGAGCCCTTGGTAGTCGCCGATGAAAAAGCCTTCCGCGTTCGGCGCGAGCTTCATGTCGAACGGACCGCCGACGCGCCGCTCGTCGGCGAACGTCGCACCGCCGTCGTGCGAGATCTTGCGCCAGAATCCGGTCGGCAGCGTCGTCGTGTTGCCGGCCGCGAGGTCGCGGAAGTCGTAGTAGGTGACCATCACCGCCCCGGCGCTGTCGACCCGCACCGACGGATTGAACGCCGCACGCCCGGTCGGCGTGTTTACCTGCAGCGGCGCGCTCCAGCTCGCGCCGCCATCCTTCGACGTCGATAGCGCGATCTCGTCGTAGTTGCCGCCGTTGAATCGACCGTCCTGCCAGACGACGTAGAGCTGTCCGGACGCGGCATCGATCGCGGGCTCCGGAATGATGTCGCCGGTGCGCACCGGTTCGCCGGTGTTCGGGTCGGTCACGCCGGCCGTCTGCAGCGCGGCGATCACCTGCGGCTTGCTCCACGTCGCGCCGTCGTCGCTCGACTTGATGAACGCGACCTTGCCGGCCGCCTTGTTGAACGGCGGCTGGATCAGATCGAAGAAGTCGTACAGCGTGCCCGTCTTCGGATCGACGACGATCTGGTTGCCGATCGTCTGCTGGCGCGACGGCACGTCGACGATCACCTTCGCCGCGCTCCAGGTCTTGCCGCCATCGGTCGTCTTCGAGAAGAACGTCGGCCCGCGGTACGCCTGCGTGTGCAGGTTCGCATACGGGTTGCCGTTGGGCAGCTCGAGGCGGTCCCACACCGCATACGCGGTGCCGGCCTTCACCGGGTTCGCGGTGACCGATTCCTTGTCGTTGAAGAACTGCGTCGTCGGTTCGTCGTTCGCGATCAGCACGGCCGGGCGGCTCCACGTTTGCCCGCCATCGGCCGACACGGACGCCGCGACCGCGTTGCTGTTGTTCGACTGATTGAACGAGATCGACACGGAGTACGCGGTGCCGTCCGGCCCGAACGACACCCACGGATCGGACGCGCGCTCGTACTTCAATCCGCCCGGCGCGCAGGCGCTGAACGGTTGCGGCGTGCGCGCCCAGGTCGAGCCGCCGTCGAACGTGTAGCCGGCGACGAGCCCGTGCGCGCCGCCGTTCGACCAGCGGTCCTGTTGCCATACCGCGATCATGTTGGTCGGATTCGCGGGGTTCACCGACAGCCAGGGCTCGACCTCGGCGTTCACGTAGTTCGTGCCCGGGCCGCCGATCGTGCAGGCCGCGAACGGGCTGGGCCCCGACACGACGACCGGGTCGGCATGGGCCGCGGTCGCGACGGCGGCCATCGCCAGCGCGCCGGAGAGTCGGCTAAATCGGCTGAGTCGAGTCAGGCGGGTGAGGCGGGTGACGGGCGAGTGGAACTCGATCTGGCGTCGCATGGACTGCTCCTCGTTGAGGTGCGGCAGCGATGGCATGGCGAGCCGACACGAACCGGCGCACGGCAACGGATGCCGTGCACGAGACGGATCGGGCGATCAGGAAGCCGCTTCGGTCATCGCAAGCCGCAGGTGCTGGATCCCGCCAGCACGTCGGTGAGACTCCGCTTCGTTTTCATTGCTTTTCGTTGCCTGGTCGGCGCCTACGACGAATGCATCGAAGTGGAATGGAATGTAGGCGATCCGTATGCGGCGCGGGGGGCAATTTTTTGTAACAGAGCGTAGCCGGAAAGCGTTGCCGAAACGGCTCGCGCAGGCGCGCAAAATTTTCCTTCGAAAAACTTCGGAAACCGAATCGAAGCGCGAATTGGAATCGCTTTCGATTACGTGCGGAACGCGGTGCACGCAGCCGATGCGGCGCGCCGCGCCGGCGGTCAGCGCTCGGCCGGAAAGCGCTGCTGCAAGGCGTTCAGCCAGCGCGCGACGACGTCGAGTTCGTCGTCGGAGAAGCCGTCGCACAGCTTGCCGTTCAGTTCGCGCAGCAACACACGCGCGCGCTTGAGCGCCGCATGACCTTCGTCGGTGAGGAACAGACGCGTTGCGCGCCCATCGTCCGAATCGGCGTGGCGCGTGAGCAGGCCGGCCTTCGCCATCCGGTCGGCGAGCCCCGTCATCGCGGACGGCGCGAGTTGCAGCGCCGCGCCGACTTCGCCGATCAGCGCGCCGTCCTGCTTCGCGAGGAAGAACAGCACGCCGGCCTGCGCGGCGCTCGCGCGCGCGTCGGTCTCGGCCTTGCGGTCGACCCAGCGCTGTACGCGCCGCTGGCCGATGTTCAACAGAAAAAACAGTCGTCGATGTTCGCTCAAGCTCGGTTCCCGGCTGCGATGGAAAGGGATGGGCGGTCGGCGTCGCGGCGCGCGTCGAGCGCCTGCGCGAGCCAGTCGGCGACGCCCGGCCACAGCACGGCGCCCGGCCGGCTGCGGAAGAAGCCCATGTGCCCGACCGGGCCGGTGCCCGCCGCGTGCGGATCGATCTGCCGGCGTTCGACGGCCGCTCCGGTCAGGTAGCTTACCAGCAGGTCGATGGCGCGCCGATTGGCCCACGGATCGTCGTCGAAGCCGACCGCGAGAATCGGCAGCCGCTGTTTCGAAAAGCGCTCGGCCGCGCCGAGCGTCGGATCGTCGAAGAAGTAGTGCGGCAGCGCGGTCCAGCGGCTCCATTCGCGGAACACGCCGGCCGGCAGATCCTCGCCGAGCCCGAGCCGCTTGCCCGGCACGTAGCCGAGCAGCGCCGACGCGAGCGGACCGAGCACGTGCAGGATCAGGCGCACCTTCAGGCGTTCGGCCGCACTTTCGATCAACCGCGTGCTGCCCGCGTGGGCGGCGACCAGCACGGCGGCGCGCAGATGCGCGGTGCCGGCCGACAGGCCGACCGCGTGGCCACCGACGCTGTGCCCGACCGCCAGCAGCGGCAGTGCGCGGTGCGTGTCGCGCGCCCATGCGATGGCCGCGCCGACGTCGAGTTCGATCCAGTCGCGCATGCGGGCCTGCAGCTTGTTGAGCCGCGCGGGCCGCGATGCGCCGATCCCGCGATAGTCGTAGGTCAGCGCCGCGAAGCCGCGCGTCGTCAGAAAGCGTGCGAAGCCGGCGTACAAGCGCTCGGGCACGGCGGTCGCCGGGTGGATCAGCACCAGCGCGCGCGGCGGCGCGTCCGGCGACCAGAGCGTGCCGCGCAGCGCATAGCCGTCGGCGGCGGAAAACGCGATGGATCCCGATGTCATGTCCGTCCTCGTTCAGAAAGGTAATTTGCATGCGAAATATAGTTCTCGGTGTATTTCGCGTACGAAATATCTGTCGAGGATGTCCTCGAACGGCTTTCCCGTGGCGCGTTGCAACATCGGCATGCGCGCCGTCCTGCCATCGAAGATTTGCGCCTTTCGATAGCAGAATATTGCGTTTGTTCGATGCCGGCGATCGACGTATCGTCGACGGTTTCATGGCGTGCGCCGTGTGCTTCGTTCGATGCGCCATCCCGCGCTGCTGCGATGCGCACGCCAGTCAAGTACCGGAGGAAATCACGTTGTCGAGCCGAATCGTCACCGCGCTGCTGCTCGCGCTCGCCGCGCAGCCGGGCATCGCGAAAGACACCGTCACGCTGCGCGTCGGTGAACAGAATTACTTCAACATCCAGGCGTCGATGGAAGCGTCCGGCGTGCTGAAGGACGTGCGTTACGCGATCGAGTGGAAGCACTTCCAGGCCGCCGCGCCGGTCGCCGAAAGCCTGAGCGGCAATGCGATCGACGTCGGCTTCCTCGGCGATTCCGCGCTGCTGACGCTGGCCGCACGCGGCGCGCCGGTGAAAGTGGTGGCGGTGTCGCGGCAGAGCCTCGACGGCGTCGCGATCCTCGTACCGAAGAATTCGCCCGTGCGCACGGTGGCCGACCTGCAGGGAAAAACCATTGCGGTGTGGCGCGGTGCGTGGAGCCAGCAACTGGTGCTGCGCGCACTCGAACACGCGGGCCTGCGGATGGATTCCGTCAAGTACGCATACCTGATGCCGATCGACGCGACCAATGCGCTCGCGAACGGCTCGGTTGACGCCGTGTCGTTATGGGAGCCGTTCGTCAGCACGCTCGCGCTGCGGCAGGGTGCGCGGCCGGTGACGACCGCGCAGGGGCTGATGCCCGCGCTCAGCTTCGTCGCCGCGAACGACGAGGCCGCAGCCGGCAAACGCGCGGAGATCACCGATTTCCTGAAGCGCGTGGTGGCGGCGCGCCAGTGGGTCGACAGTCATCCGCGCGAATACGCACAGTTGTGGGCGAAGCGCGCGCAGCTCGAGCCGGACGTCGCGTATCGCTGGCTCGGCAATGCGCACCAGCGCGTGGGCCCCGTCGACGACGCTGCCGCGAAGGACGCGCAGAATACCGCCGACTTCCTGCACAAGGCCGGCGTGATTCCGGTTGCCTACGACACGACGAAACTGCTCGACCGCTCGTATGCGGGTGCGTTTGGGGCCGCCGCGCAACAGACGGCCACCGCGCGGTGACGATGTCGCCGCGACCGGCGATCACCCGTGAACGGCGCCAGCGCAGCGCCGCGTGCGCATCGATCTCATCGTGAGGGTTCGTGCGCATTCGCCGCGCATCGCGATCTGCGTGGCAGTGCGCATGCGCATGAAGCCGCCGGCAGCGCGGCTCGACGATATGCCGATCAAGCGCACGAGCCGATCGATCGAATTTCGCGGAAGACGCGCAACCCGAACCGCGCCACGTTACCCGCGCTGCCGGTAGCATGCGACGGCAGCCCCACCGCCGCATCGAATCAAAACGACGGCAGCCCCGGCGGATTCGTTTCCGCGCGCGCGAGCGCCTCGCTCTGCAATCCCCAGCGTGCCAGCGCCTGGCCGTAGCGGCCGTTGTCGATCAGCGTGTTGGTCGCGAGCGTCAGCGCCGGCGCCAGCCCGCTGCCGCGGCGCGTCGCGATCGCGACGTCCGCCTTCACCGGCCATCCCGCGTTCACGACACCCACTCGACGGATCTTGCCGTCACGCGCGGCCTCGTACGCGAGCGACGCATTCGGATTCAGTTCGGCGTCGGCGCGACCGGACAGCAGCGCGACGCGCGCTGCCGCATCGTCGTCGAAATAGAGCGGCTCGGTCGCCTTCAGCCCTTGTGCGACATTGCGCCGGCTCCATTCGAGCAGGATGCGCTCCTGGCTCGTTCCCGCGCCGGTGATCACGCGCAGGCCCGCAATGTCCTTCGGTTCGGCGATCCTCGCGATCGGGCTCGCGCTGCGCACGTAGAACCCGTGCAGTCCGAGCCGGTAGGTCGTGAAGTCGAACTTCTCCTTGCGCTTCTCGGTCACGCCCACGTTCGAGATCACGGCGTCGTACTTGCCGGACGCGAGCCCGAGCGGCCAGTCGGCCCATGCGATCGGTACGAGCAGCAGCGCGCGGCCCAGTGCATCGGCGACGAGCTGCGCATAATCCGGATCGGCGCCGACCACCGTGCGTGCGTCGGTCGCATAGGTCGACACGGGCGGCGCGTGCGGCGCGATCGCGACGGTGAATGCGCCGTCGCGCACCCAGCGATAGTTGCCGGCCGCGCGGATCGCGGCGGCGTCGCGCGCGGCGCGGATGCGGCCGGCTTGGCGCGGGTCGAGGTCGGCCGTCGCGGCCTCGGCGAACGCGGCGTGCGAGCGCAGGCTCGCGACGGCGGCCAGCGCGGCGGTGATGAACAGGCGTCGGTCGATCATCGGTGCAGGCCTCGCAGCGGAAGAGCGGCACGCATCACAGGACGCGCGCCAGGAACGCACGCGTGCGCGGATGCGCCGGCGCATCGAGGACGACCTCGGGCGGCCCCGATTCGACGATGCGCCCGCGTTCCATGAACAGCACGTTGTCGGCGACTTCGCGTGCGAAGCCGATCTCGTGCGTGACGATCACGAGCGTCGTGCCGGAGCGCGCGAGTTCCTTGATCACGTCGAGGACTTCGTTGACGAGTTCGGGATCGAGCGCCGACGTGGGCTCATCGAACAGCAGCACCTTCGGACGCAGCGCGAGCGCCCGCGCGATCGCGACGCGCTGCTGCTGACCGCCGGACAGCTGGCGCGGATACGCATCGGCCTTGTCGGCGAGGCCCACGCGTGCCAGCAACGCGCGCGCGGTGCGCTCGGCCGCATCGTGCGCGACGCCGCCGACGGCGACCGGCGCCTCGATCAGGTTCTCCAGCACGGTCAGATGCGGGAACAGATTGAAGTTCTGGAACACCATGCCGACCGCCGCGCGGCGCTTCAGCACGTCGCGCTCGTTGAGCTCGTACAGCACGTCGCCTTCACGTCGATAGCCGATCAGCTCGCCGTCGATGTCGATGAAGCCGTCGTCGACGCGTTCCAGATGATTGATCGTGCGCAGCAGCGTCGACTTGCCGGAGCCGGACGGCCCGACGATTACCGTCACGCTGCCGCGCGGCGCGACGAACGACACGTTGTCGAGCACGTGCTGCGGCCCGTACTGCTTCGACACGTTGTGCACGGCCACGTCGCCGCCGACGAGCGGCGGCGCAACGGCTGCAGCGTCGCCGACGGCAACCGCGCGTGCGGTCGCGTTGCGTGCCGCGGTACGCCGCCACAGCGCGCGGGCGCGCGCCAGCACGAAGGTCAACGCCGACGGCGGCGGATTGCGCAGCGCGCCGCGCGCATAGTGGCGTTCGACCTGCACCTGGATCGCGGACAGCACGGTCAGGATGATCAGATACCAGACGGTCGCGACCATCAGTAGCGGGATCACGTCGAGGTTGCGGCGATAGATCACCTGCACCGTATAGAACAGCTCGGGCATCGCGAGCACGTACACCATCGACGTGCCCTTGGCGAGCGTGATCAGATCGTTGAACGCCGTCGGCAGAATCGCGCGCATCGCCTGCGGCAACACGATCCGCGTGGTCTGACGGCCGCGCGGCAGCCCGAGCGCGGCGGCCGCTTCGAGCTGGCCCTGATCGACCGCAAGGATGCCGCCGCGGATCACTTCGGCGGAAAACGCCGCGTGATTCAGCGTGAGGCCGAGGACGGCCGCGAAGAACGGGGAGATCAGGTCGGTGGTCGGTGTGTCGAACCAGACGATGTCGGTGAACGGCACGCCGAGCCGCACGTGCTCGTACAGATAGCCGAGGTTGTTGAGGATCAGCAGCAGCACGATCAGCGGAATCGAACGGAACAGCCACACGAACGTCCACGCGCTCGCGGCGAGCAGGCGCGAGCGTGACAGCCGCGCGAGCGCGACCAGTGCGCCGAGCGCGAAGCCGAACACCGCGCCGAGCGCGGTCAGCACGAGCGTGCGCGCGAGCCCCGACAGCACGGGCGGCGACAGGAACCACTCGGCGAACACCGGCCAGCCCCATTGCGGATTGCCGAGGATCGAATACAGTGCCAGCGCGATCAGCACGAGCGCGAGCACGGTGCCGGCCAGGCGCGACCGGTGCCGCGCCGGCACGATGCGAAGACGCGCGTGCGCGCCTTGCGCGTCCGGGGAAGGCAGCGGCGCCAGCGCGCCGCCGAGATGGGTCGTGTCGCTCATGTCGGTGAGAGTCCTCGATCGGGTCGTCGGTGGTAAGCGCCGCGCTCGACGCGGCGGCGCAGCGGCGTCATGCGTGCGCTTCGGCCGCGTCGCTCTGCTGCTGCACGGCGTCGCGCGGCGCGTAACGGCTCGCCTTGCGCGGCAGGCCGAGGTGATCACGCAGCGTGCTGCCCGGCAGGTCGCGGCTGTAGCGGCCGCGCGCCTCGAGGATCGGAATCACGAGGTCGACGAAGTCGTCGACGCCCTGTGCCTGCACCGGGAAGCCGAGGATGAAACCGTCGCCTGCCCCGGCGTCGTGCCAGCGGATCAACTCGTCGGCGACGTGCTCGGCGGTGCCGATGAAGTTCGGCCGCGGCGTCGCGACGGCGAGCGCCGTCTCGCGCAGCGTAAGGTTTTTGCGCTTCGCGTCGGCCTTGATGCGGTCGGTGGTCGAGCGGAAGCTGTTGCGGCCGATCTCGCCGAGTTCGGGGAATGGCGCATCGAGCGCGTACTGCGTAAAGTCGTGGTGATCGAAGTAGCGGCCTAGATACGCGAGTGCCTCGTCGATCGTCAGCAGCGCACGGATCGCCTGGTATTTGTCTTCGGCTTCGGCCGCGGTGCGGCCGACGATCGGGCCCACGCCGGGGAACACCTTCACGTCGCCCGGCTGGCGCCCGTGCTCGACCGCGCTTTGCTTCACGCGGCGCGTGAATGCGGCGGTTTCGTCGAGCGACGGCGAATGCGTGAACACCGCGTCCGCATACTTGCCGGCGAGCCCGATGCCGGTGTCGGACGAGCCGGCCTGAAAGATCACCGGCTGCCCCTGCGGCGAGCGCTGGATGTTCAGCGGGCCGGCGACCTGAAAGAAGCGGCCGTGATGGTCGAGCGTGTGGAGCTTGTCGCGATCGAAGAAGCGGCCGCTCGCGCGATCGCGCACGAACGCGTCGTCGTCCCAGCTGTCCCACAGCCCCTGCACGACCTCGAGGTATTCGTCGGCGATCTCGTAGCGCAACGCATGCTCGGGATGCGCCTTGCCGAAATTCTTCGCCGTGCCTTCGAGCGGCGTCGTCACGACGTTCCAGCCCGCGCGGCCG
The DNA here is from genome assembly GCF_013822785.1 of Burkholderia sp. MBR-1. Classification (NCBI taxonomy): domain Bacteria; kingdom Pseudomonadati; phylum Pseudomonadota; class Betaproteobacteria; order Burkholderiales; family Burkholderiaceae; genus Burkholderia; species Burkholderia sp. MBR-1. The sequence goes on along the minus strand of NZ_CP053610.1, from coordinate 906,613 downwards.
CCGCTGATCGCATCGAGCGACGCGAGCTGGCGCGCGACCGTGAACGGCTCGCTGTACGACGTGGAGATCGTGCCCGCGAGCCCGATCTTCTTCGTCGCGACCGCGAGCGCCGACAGCACGGTCAGCGGCTCGAAGCGGTTCAGGAAATGCGGGATCGACTTCTCGTTGATGTAGAGGCCGTCGGCGACGAACGCGAACGCGATGCCGGCGGCCTCCGCCTTGCGCGCGATGCCGATCGCGAAGTCCAGGTTGATGCTCGCGTCCGGCGGGTTGCTCGGATGCCGCCACGCGTTCATGTGGCTGCCTGCGCCTTGCAGCATCAGGCCGAAGGGGATCGATCGTCGGGTCGTCATGGGCGTGTCACGCGTTGTGGTCGGGGGAAGGGGCGCGTTCGGCCGCGACGGCCGGTTGCGCGCGGCTGATCGACTGCGCACCGCCCAGCCATTCGGTCGACGCGAGCCGCGCGGCGTAATCGGTCACCGGCGAGTCGATCACGAACGCATCGACGTCGAGCCGGCGGCTGAGCGCGTCGAGCGCGCGATGGATGCGCTCGGGCGTATCGGCCAGCACGGTCGGGCGCAGTTCGTCGATCCGGTAATCGGACGCGCCGCTTTGCCGCGCGAATTCGGCGGCGGCTTGTGCGCTCGCGAGGTTGAAGCTCGAGCCGCCGGCGAATTGCAGCTTGAAGATCCTGAGCGCGCCGATCAGTCGTTCCGCTTCGTCGCGGGTCGCGGCGGCGACTGCGTACAGCGCAACGAGCGGTCGCGTGCCGCCCGCATCGCGGTATGCGGCGAGCGAGCGTTCGAGGTTCGCGTCGTCGCCGTTGAAGTGGCCGGCGTAGCAGAAGCGCCAGCCATGGCGGGCGGCGAGCGCGCCGCTGTCGGGCGAGCCGCCGAGCAGGATGCGTTCGGGCGCGTGCGGCGGCACCGGCAGCGCGACCGCGCCGGCGAGCGGATGATCTTCGGCGACACCCCAGCCGAGGAATGCGTCGAGCGTCGCGAGCCGTGTCGCGAAGTCGGGTTTGCGCGCGTGGTCGTGGCCCCATTGGAGCGCGCGCGTCGTCAGCGGCAGCCCGCCCGGCGCCTTGCCGATGCCGAGATCGACGCGGCCCGGCCCGAGCGCGGCGAGCAGCTTGAACGTCTCGGCGACCTTGAACGGGCTGTAGTGCTGCAGCATCACGCCGCCCGAACCCACGCGGATGCGCGACGTGTGCGCCAGCAGATGCGCGACGACGATCTCGGGCGCGGAACTCGCGAGGCCCGGCGCGCCGTGATGCTCGGCGACCCAGAAGCGCTCGTAGCCGAGTTGTTCGGCGCGCTGCGCGAGCGTCGTCGTGAAGCGCAGTGCGTCGGCCGCGCTCGCGCCGTCGGCGATCGGACTCTTGTCCAGCAAGGAAAGCGAATATGACATGGGCGTTCTCGCGGGGGCGTCAGGGAAGGGGCCGCTCAGCTCTTCGGCAGGCCGGGCGGATTCGTGCGCGACTGGTCGATCGCTTCGGCCCCGAGGCTCCAGCGCTCGAGGACCTGCCGGTAGCTGCCGCTGCGAATCAGCCCGTTGAGCGCGACGGTCAGCGGATCGGCGAGGCCGCTGCCGCGGCGCGTCGCGATCGCGATGTCGGCGGTGCGCGGCCAGCCGCCGCTGATCGCCCCGACCGCGCGCGTCTTGCCCTGCTGCGCGCTCTGGTAGGCGAGCACGGAGTTCACGCTGAACACGGCATCCGCGCGGCCCGACTGTACGGCGACGATGCGCATCGCCTGGTCGTCGTAGTACTGGACCTGCACGGGCTTCAGGCCATGCGCGACGTTCTCGCGGTCCCACGCGAGCAGGATCTTTTCCTGGTTGGTGCCGGCGTCGGTCACGATGCGCAGCCCGGCGACGTCCTTCGGCTCGCGGATCGACTGGATCTTGCTGTCGTTGCGCACGTAGAAGCCGACCTGGTCCTTGCGGTAGGTCGAGAAATCGAACTTCTGCTTGCGCTCCTCGGTGACGGTCACGTTCGAGATCACCGCGTCGACTTTCCCGGATTCGAGCGCGAGCGGCCAGTCGGCCCACGCGAGCGGGACGATCTTCAGCTTGCGGCCGAGACTGTCGGACACGAGCTGGCCGATGTCCGCGTCGAAGCCGATCACCGTGCGCGCGTCGGTCGCGTAGGTACTGATCGGCGGCAGGCTCGGCGCGATGCCGATCGTCAGCGTGCCGGCCTCGGCGAACTTGAACGTCGGCGGCACCGCGCGTTGTACGGCCGCATCGGCCGTGCCGCGCGGGCGGCCGTGCTGCTCGGGGCTCAGGTCGAAGGTCGCGGCCGCCGCGGCGATCGCGGTCGCGCCGATCAGCGCGGCCGCCAGCGTGCGCACGGCGCGCGGCGTGAAAGGAACGGCTCGTTGCATGAATGCATCCTGGAGTTGACGGTTTTTCTGGGATGGAGTCGGAAACGCTTGCGACGACGCAGCGCGTTCAGCGCGGTAAGGCCGGTTCGGGCAGCGGCGCCCACAGGTCGGCGAGCGTCGACGTGCGCGACGGATCGACGAGGTCCTTGCCGAAGCGCAGATGGAAGTACGCTTCGGGGTCGATCGACGCATCGAACAGCCGCGTATAGCCGGCGCGGTCGTACAGCGCCCACGCCTCGGGTTGGCGAAAGCCGGTGGTGAGGTAGACGCGCCGATAGCCCTGCCGCGCGGCGCGCTGTTCGAGCGCGTCGACGATCGCGCGTGCGAGCCCCTGGCGGCGCAGGTCCGCGCGCGTCCAGATGCGTTTGAGCTCGGCGGTCTGCGCGTCGTAGCGCTTGAATGCGCCGCCGCCGATCGTCTCGCCGTCGCGCAGCAGCAGCACGAACGCGCCGTCGGGCGGCGCGAACAGATCGGCCGGGTAGCGCGCGAGTTCGTCGCGCGCGGCCGCGCGGCTGTCGGGGCGGTACGCGTCGTAGCGCGTCGCGTATTCGTCGATCAGCGCGTCGATCAGCGGCTGAGCGCGGACGTCGAGCGGCGTCGTGTCGATGATGCGGTCGTTCGTGGCCATGGGCATCGCGAGGGGCGTGCGATGCGGACGTTCCGTTCGAAGGCCGGGCATGCGGCCCGTCCGGTCAGTGCCGTTATCGCGACGCGGTTGTCGTGATGGCGGCGGCCTCAGTGCTCAGTGCGTGCTGCGATGCATCGGGCGTGCCGCCGCCGTTCCGAACACGTTAGCGGTGCGGCGCGCAAAGGCGAACGAAGCAATTTCGATAAGGATTTCGCGGCGCAAGTCAAAAGGCTTGCAGCGGGCATGGGGTGTGCGTGTTGCGCGGCCGTGATCGCTCGGCCTGCATGTGATGCAGATGCAGGCGGCCCACGCGTCGGTTGTCTCGCAGCTCATGCGCATCGAACCAAGGATGGCGATCAGGCGCGCAGCGCTCAGATATTGCAGAACACGACCGCGGGCTCGGCGCCTTCGATCGCCGAAAACAGCGTCTTCAGGTGTTTGGCCGCTGCGCTCGACGGACGCTCGACCAATCCCAGCAGGTGTTCGCCCCAGAGCGTCATCCCGAGATGGCCGGCCGCGAATTCGTAATTTACCGAGCGCCATTCGGACACCGGCGTGATCGAATCGCACGACGGGCAGCGTAGCCGCGCCGACTCCGGTTCTCGGCACCACGCGTCGAGCGCCTCACCGAGTTCGTCGCTGCCGTCTGCTCCGAGCTCGATCGCCGTTCGGCAGGACGGGCAATTGACGCTGAAACCGCCGTCGTAATTCATGAACAGGCCGTGATTGTCCGCTGAAGCCACCAGTTCCGGCCGGCCCGTTGCGCCGGTCTGCCAGCCGTGACCGGTCACGTCGATCTGAATCGCCGTGATGCGTGTGACGACGGGACTGTAGGCATCGACTTTCCGCTCGGGCGAACCCCAGCCTTCGAGATCGTCCAGCCCGCGGAAGTCGGCGCGCAACGGAAAGGCGGGCGCGCCCAGCGACAACCCGCTGCGGAGCTCGGGAACGATGACGCCGCCCTCGACGAGACGTGCGTAGAGCGCACGTGCCGCGTTCGGCGCCGACGCGCGCGATATCTTCGTGTCGATCAGCGCGGTGGTCGCGTCACCCATGAGCGTGTCCCGGAAGGTTGGGCATGGCGTTGCGGTCGGCGATATGAGGGGCGGCGAACGGCGAACTAGCCGATGACCGTCGGCGGCGTCGATGCTTCGGCGAGCTGAAACAGGCAGTCGCCGCGCTGCACCTGCGCGGGCACGCGCTTGCAGACCACTTCGCCGTCGCCTTTGAAGCGATGCAGCACCGGTTCGCGCAGCGGCGTATCGGGGAAGTGCACCCACGCGGCCGGCTGGCCGGCCGTCACGCGCTCGCCGAGCTCGACGAGCGGTTCGTACAGCCCGCGCTCGTATGCATAGACGAAGTGGCGATCGCCGTCCACGCGCAGGAAGCGCGTGACGGTCGGCGGCGCATCGGGCACGAGTGCGCCGTGCAGCAGCCCGACATAGCCGAGGTAGTGCAGCAGCCCGTGGCGGCCGAGCCGGATCAGCGCCGGATCGGCCATGCCCGCCCCGCCGAGTTCGGTGACGATCGAGATCGCGCGCTGCCGGCGCGCGGCCGACGCCGAATGCACGGGGTTCGGCGCATGCAGCAGCGCGTTCGGCAGCCCGAACGCGACGAGCAGCCCGTGGAGCTTCGCCGCCTCGTCGGCATCGAGCGGATCGATGGCGAGCATGTTGCCGCCCTGGTACAGCAGCGAGCTGCCGCCCGAGTGCAGATCGACGAGATACTGCGCGCGCGACAGCAGCGCATGCTCGATGTAGTCCGCGATGATCTGCGTCGGCGTGCCGGTCGGGTCGCCGGGGAAACTGCGATTCAGGTTGCCGCCGTCGAGCGGCGACACGCGCTGGCCTGCCTCGGCCGCCGGAAAGTTCGCCATCGGCAGCAGGATCAGTTGCCCGCTGATCATCTCCGGCTCGATCTCGCGGATCAGCTGCGACACGATGATCTGGCCTTCGTATTCATCGCCGTGGTTGCCGGCCATCACGAGCACGACCGGCCCTTCGCCGTTGCGGATCGACGCGATCGGAATCGGCAGCCAGCCATACGCGGAGCGATGCACGGAATGCGGCAAGCGCAGATAGCCCGCGTGCTTGCCTTGCGAATCGAGGTCGATTTCGCAATGGATCGGATTTCGGTGGGACGGGGAAGCGGTCATGGCGGCATCGTTCGATGAACGGAATCCGCCATCTTATCGGGAAACGCGTGGCAAGGCGGCGGCTCGATCGGCCGCCGCCCGGCAGTGCGCGTGCTGCACGCGCCGCGTGTTGCAGTGGTGAATCACCGATCGACGCGCAGCGGGCTGCCCACGCGCGCCGGACGAGGCCGCAGCCGCGCCGCGCGTGCCGTTCGACCGGCGGCCGCGTCAACGGCCGGCTGTTTCAGCTTCGATACGGCCTTCTTCCCACAGCGCCCAGAAACGGCTGCCCGCGCGATACGGATTCGCGCGGCGCGCCGCGTGATCGGCAACGCCCTGGCGAAATGCGCCGTACAGCGTCAGCGGCGGATTATCGACGCACGCGGCTTCGCGGGCGGCGGGCGTGCGGCGCTCGGAAACGAGCCGCCGAATCAGCGAGGCGCCGTCGATCACGTCCACTCGATCGACGGTTTCTGCGCGGCTGATGACTTCGACGGTATTCATGTGCGGGCTCCCTGACGTTCTGTTTTCCAGTCAAGGAGCAATAAGGGTGCCAAGCTCGAAAACCCGCGTGCGGCCGCGATCGTGCAGGCTTCTGCGGCGAACGTGCGGCGCGCGCGCCGGCGATGTTACGGAACACGTCACGTGACACGGGCGGCTGCCGCGAAACACGCGCACGCGCGCGGCGGCGCGCGATGCGTTGCAGAAATGAACCGCGGGATAGGCGCGAACGCGCGGACAGGCTACCGTTCAGTTCGCGGTGGCCGGGGCGATGGGGCGGTGGCTGCCTGCCGAATAGAAGCGATAGATGCCCTTGCCGGCCGACTTCGCGTCGTACAGCGCGCTGTCGGCCTGCCGGATCAGCTCGTCCGGGTTGCCGTGGCCGTCGTCGAGGGCGATGCCGATGCTGATCCCGAGGCTGACGGTCACGCCGATCGACAGCGTGTAGGGCGCCGAGATCTGGCCGATGATCCGCGTGGCGAGGAGCGAGCTTTCGTGCATCGTGGTGTCGTCGAGCGCGACGATGAACTCGTCGCCGCCCACGCGCGCCGCCAGCGCGCCGGGCGGCAGTGCGCGCGCGAGCCGCTCGGCGACCTGCATCAGCACTTCGTCGCCGGCCTGATGGCCGCAGCGGTCGTTGATCGACTTGAAGCCGTCCAGGTCGAGATACATGACCGCGAGCGCGGGACTCGGCAGGCGCGGCCGCTGCGAGAGCATCCGCTTCAGGGCAGCATGCAGTTCGTGACGGTTCGGCAAACCGGTCAGCGCATCGTGTCGCGCGAGGTGCCGGATATGCTGCTCGGTCTGGCGGCGGGCGGTGACGTCCTCGACGATGATCACCGCATTGCCGTCCGGCACACGATGGCGCGTGAGCTCGAGCTGGCGGCCGTCGGCAAGCTCGATGTCGAGCGGCACCGGCTCGTCGTGGCTCAGCCAGACGTCGCATTGCGCCGCGAGGCCGGCGCCGTCGGAATCGGTCGACGCGTTCGCGCCGAGCGCCGCGATCACGTCGGGCAGCGGCGTGTCGAGCATGATCTCGCGCGGCGAGCCGAACAGCTGCGCGGTGCGCCGGTTCGCGACGATCACGCGGCTGTCGCCGTCGATCATGCACAGGCCGTGCGGCATGTAGGTGAGTGCGGCGTCGAAGCGCGTGACGAGCTCGGCGTTGCGCTGACGCGCCGCGATCAGCGCGACCAGCACGCGGTAATGGCGTTGCACGACCGTGCGCATGGCGGCGAGATAGATCGCGAGCGGCGGCAGCAGCAGCCACGCGCCGGGCCGCTCGACCAGCAGCGCGCCGATGGCGATCGGCACGACGCCGAGCGTGACCTGCGTCATCGCGAGCCGCGGCAGCGCCGAATTGCGCGATGCGATCCCGCCGAACACGCCCCCCGCGACCATCACGGACAGCGTGCCGAGTTCGATGTCGGGCGAATCGAGGCAGCCCATGACGCCGAGGCCGAGCACGAAGCACGCGGCGAGCGACACCGGCGCATAGCGCAGCGCCCAGTATTCGGGGCGGCCTTCACCGGCGGCGTCGTGCACGACATAGGCGCGGGCAATGGCGAGCCGCGCGGCGAGCAGGCCGACGTCGACGCACAGCCAGATCAGACACCACAGTTGCTGCAGCCGGATCAGGGCGATCGCCGCGACGAAGCCGCTCGCGATGCCGGACAACGCCATTGGGCGGACGTCTTCGAACAGCGTGACGAGCATCGACGGGCGCAGCGCAGCCGTCACGTGGTGATTGCCGCTGGGCGGCGTGGAGAGAACGGCGTTCAGCAGGCGGGCCTTGACTGCCATGGTTGTTTTTGACCTGGACACGAGGCGGTTTCCAACCGGTCGCCGGCGCGCGGCAGAGGGTGGGATGACCGGTGAGTCGGATGCGACGACATTACCATGAAACATCGCGCGTGCGAGCCTCGCGGATTCCCCGGTGCGGCGCCGCGGTTATGGCGCGTGGGACGCTCCGGACGACGGCTCGCGACTGGTCGTCGCGCCCTGCGGCGAGGCCGTCATCAGGATTTCAATAAGTATTTCATGTGGAAGGCGCGCCAGGGCTTATATCCGAACGATGTCGGGTGCGGGCCGTGCCGCGCTTCGGTTCGCGGGCGGGGAAAGCGCGCGGCGGATGCCGAGCGTCGCGCGCGTGCTCGGCGGCGGTGATCTCGCTCGTCGTCTGGGAATCTGTATGCAGCTAGCGGCGCGCCCGCGGCGCCACACCGACCGACGTGAAGGCATTTATGCGGACGTGGGCTGAACGGGGCGCCGCTCGCGATGCGGCAGCGTTACGGCGGCGCCCGCGCACGACGCTCCGCCCGCAAACGGCCGACGATGCTTCAGTAGCTACCGCCTCCGCCTGTACCGCCCGCGCCGCCGTATCGGCTCATGCCGGAACCTTGCGCAGCGCCGCCGTCCGCCGACGTGCATCCGGTCGTCAGCAGCAGCGCCAACACCGCGATCAGCGCCGCGGTCGCTCGTGCCGGTTTCATCTCAGCCTCCTTTCGCCGCGCAGATCGCTTGACGAGCCATTTCGTACGAGCGCGCGCAACGCAACGGCAACACGTATCGCGAGCGCCGCTTATTCCATGCTTTTTGCATATCGGGTTCAGCGCGCTGATCGTGCATGCGCGATCACGCGCACGGCTGCGGTCATCGGAGATTGATCGGGGCAAGCGCTGGTTCTTGGGTGGCGCGTCCCTGGGTGGAGAGGAGCGGATTGCTTTCCCTGGGCGCGCACGCGTCGTCACGCTTGACCGGTTTCACCCACATGACCGGCCGCGCGCCTCGTATTCGCGGCTGACGAGCCGCACGTGGCGCGTGCAGGTGCGCCGACGGCGATTGCGTCGCGCGGGAGATCGGGGAGGATGGTGGTAGGCGCATCGGGCGTCGAACGCGGGTGACGTAGACGCCGCGTCGGCCGCGGCGTCCAGCCGATCGGCGATGGACGAGATCGGCCCTGCGGTTCTGCGCCCACGACGCTTCGGCGTGGGCGAGCGTCAGCGGCTTTCCCGTAGCGAGGAAAAATGTCGCGGTGCGACCAGCTTCCCGGCCGCCCCGGCACGGGCAGCGCGGGAAGGTTCCAGTGCCGCGCATGACGCGCGGCAGCACGGCATCAGAACTTGTGGCGCAGCCCCAGCGCGACGACCACCTGGTTGCTGTTGGCCGACGGCGTCAGCGTCCAGACGGTGGCGTCGAACGCGTGATTGCCGTGGCCGCCGCTGACGCTTTGATAGACGCCTTCGAGATACGCATCGGTGCGCTTCGAGAACGCATAGTCGACTTGCGCGACGACCTGATTCCATTTCGGGCGCGTCTGGCCGGTGCGCGTGTCGAAACGCGCCATCGTGTACGTGTACGCGGCCGACAGGCTCAACGCGGACGTCGCCATATAGCGGCCGTCGACCGAGAAGTTGTCGAACACCAGCGACTCGCCCTTCAACGGAGTGATACCGCTGCCTTGCATCACGCCGGTCACGCCGTCGGTCGCCGAGTGCGACCATGCGGCGCCGACCGAGTGCGGGCCGAACGAATAGCGTCCGGCGAGTGCCCAGATCTGCTGGTTGCCGCCGGTGATCGTCGCCGAGCCGTCGATCGTGCTCAGCGCACCGTCGGGGTTCGGCGCATTGCGATCGCGGCTGATCTTCAGGTAGCCGGCGCCGAGCTTCAACGGCCCGTTTTCGTACGACACGCCCGCGCTCCACGCGGCGTTGTTCGAGAACTGGCCGGCGGCGTTGGAGAACGCGTACATCGCGCCGAACCTCAGCCCGCGATACGTCGGGCTCACGTACTTCACCGCATGGTTGATGCGCAGGTTGCGGTTCGAATCGTCGTTGTCGTACGGATGCACGGCCAGATTGCCGCCCCAGCCCGGACCCGATGCGCCGAGCGGCGTGACGAAGTCGATGATCAGGTCGTACTGGCGGCCGAACGTCAGCGCGCCGGCCGAGTGCGAGCTCAGGCCGACCCACGCCTGGCGGCCGAACATGTCGACGCCTTTCTGCGACAGCTTGCCGTTCGTACCGGAGAAGCCGTTTTCGAGCGCGAATATCGCGGCCATCCCGCCGCCCAGATCCTCGCGGCCGCGCAGCCCCCAGCGCGATGCGTTCAATGCGCCGCTCGTCAGCCCGACGCTGCCGCTGCCGTGCGAGCCGGCGCCGCCGGCGCGCTGGCTGGTTGCGTAGGTGATCGACGTGTCGATCAGGCCGTACAGCGTCACGCTGCTCTGCGCGTTGGCGGCGGCCGGAAGGAAGCCGGCCATGCAGGCGACGACGGCCGTCCCCGCGGCCGTGCCCGCGCGGCGCGCGCGTTGGGTGGATTGCAGCGCGGCGATGCGAGCGCGGGCCTTTCGTTTGGTCGTGGAATGCATAGGAATATTTATCATTAGCGCGGCAGAACCGCCGTGCGGGCCGCGTCGGCCCCCCCGGCCGACGAATCGAGCGGCAATTATTGGAGATCGCGCAACGGTCGATTAAGTCGCTGCACAGTAAAGGTCTTCTGCGAAATCGGGTGGAATCGATGGGCGGGAAGGGGTGTTGACGGGCGCGGGCGGTGGGGACTCGCATCGGGAGAGCGCTGGCAGACACCCGCGCTGGGTGCTCGCATCGAAGGGGCGCTGAGAGGCGGCAGCGCTGGTCGCTCCAATGGGAGCTCGATGCGGTATACCCGCGCAACGACCGCCGCGCGAGGCTTCACGATGTCGATTGGGGGAATCGCTCTGCGCGCGTCGGTACGGCAGTGATCGCGCAGGCTGCCGTCGTCAGCGACCGCGACGCACCGCCTCAAGGTTTCATGACGACCTTGATGCACCCGTCGCGCTTGTCGCGGAACGTCTCGTACATTCCCGGCCCTTGCTCGAGCGGCACCGAATGGGTGATCACAAACGACGGATCGATCTGGCCGCGCTCGATCCGCGAGAGGAGGTCGGCGCTCCGGCGATTCACGTGCGTCTGGCCCATGCGGAACGTCGGCCCCTTGTTCATCGCTGCGCCGAACTGAATCTTGTCGAGCAGGCCGCCGTACACACCCGAAATCGACAGGATGCCGGCGGCCGGCATACGTAGATCATCTCGCGCAGCACGTGCGGACGATCCGTCTCCAGCATGACGGCCTGCTTCACGCGGTCGTACAGCGCGTCGATGGAACGTGTCGCGTGCGATTCCATCCCGACCGCATCGATGCATTTCTCCGGCCCCTTGCCGCCGGTCAGTTCGTTCAGGCGCTCGACGACGCTTTCCTCGTCGAAGTCGATCGTGACGGCGCCGCCCTGGCGCGCCATCTCCAGCCGCTTCGGCACATGATCGATGACGACCACCTGTTTCGCGCCTGGCAGTACCGCGCTGCGCACGGCCATCTGGCCTGGTCGCAACCTGGAAATGTTGCGCATCCACGGCGTGAGCAAGGCGTGGGCCACGTGCTTGTGTTGTCGCGACAAGCCGGCGCGGCGTGCGGCTTGGCTGCGCCATGCGCGGCCGAAGTCGTAGAGCGAGGATTGCTGTCTCGCGTTCCGCCGCGAACGAACGACGCCCGCGCGGTGTTGCGTTCAGCCGCGCGTATCGACCCAGTTGCGGGCCCAGCGAGCCGAATGCTGCAGCGCCTGCCGTTCGCTCGGGAAGTAGTCGAGCGAATAGAACTGGTAGCGGCGATCGGCGCAGCGGCTGTCGATCGGCTCGAGCAGCAGGTTGGATGAATAACTGCCGTCGGGCAAGCGATGCGCCGAAGGCTGGATGGCATAGCCGTTGTACTGTTGTGTTTGGTTGTGTTGCATTTTGATTTTAATAATATTCGAGCGCGCGCATGCCGTGCTGAACGGGCGCGGATTTACGGCCGTTACTAGCTGAATCCGGCGCAATAAGAGCGCGCAAAAGAGAGTCGCCGGCCGACGAAAGCGCGAAACGCAACGACGCATGCGACGCGTGGCAGGCGGCCGAATCAACGGCCGCAGCCTGGCACCGAGCGCGTACGCTTCAGGAAGACGACGTGTCGTGGAGGGGCGCTGCGCCCCGCGTCCGTTCCCGGACGTCGGGCGCTTGAGACTTACAGCGGCTTGATGTTGGCCGCTTGCAGACCCTTCGGGCCCTGCTTCGTTTCGAAGCTCACTTTTTGATTTTCGGCGAGCGTTTTGAAGCCGTCGGCGCGGATTTCGGAGAAGTGAGCGAACAGGTCGTCACCGCCATTGTCCGGGGTGATGAAGCCGAAGCCTTTGCTGTCGTTGAACCATTTGACGATACCGGTATCCATGATGAATCCTTGAGCAGTAAATAGGAGATTTGCCCTGTTGTAGAGCGTTTGAAGCGTCAAGGAGAGAGAGGACAACGAATACCGCTGAGGGGCGAGACATTGATGAACAGCAATCGGACTTCTTGGACTTCGGTGCGTACACTAACCGCCGCGAATGCTTGAGTCAACGCTTATCTTGTAACTGTGTCGCCGGGCCGTCCGTTTTCGCTGCGACGCGATGTGGCATGTCGCATCGCGCACGCGTCGGCGGAGCGACAAACGCTTCGACCCTCGGCCGTCCTTTCAACCGAGAGCACACCGAAGGCGTGCGTCGCACGATCGCTGCATATCGACGCGCGCCGACATCCGACAGTCGGCCGCATGACCTGATTTCCTCGTCCGACAGGCCCGCCGCCCGAGCGCCGATCCTTATCGCTGCGGCAGATAAACGTATCGAAATCGCTTCGTTGACGCCGTCCGGCATGGGCTCGAAGATTCGCCTTTTCATCGAATCAGGGGCGCTATCGTGACGACTCCCGCCATCCACGCCGCAACAGCGGCGCGCGTCGGCCATCAGCCTGCACCGTCGTTCGAGGCCGCCGCGCAGCGGTTCGACATCATCCCGCTCGATGCGCCGGTCGGCGCAGAAGTCGTCGGGATCGACCTGTCGCAACCGCTGGACGCGGCCGCTTTCACACGCATCCATCGCGCGCATCTCGACCATCACGTGCTGGTGTTTCGCGACCAGCGCATCACGCCGGAACAGCACATCGCGTTCAGCCGCCGCTTCGGCCCGCTGCAGATCCACGTGCTGCACCAATTCGCGCTGGCCGGGCATCCGGAAGTGCTGATCGTGTCGAACATCGTCGAGAACGGCAAGCCGATCGGGCTCGGCGACGCCGGCCATTTCTGGCACTCCGATCTGTCGTACAAGGAAAAACCGAGCCTCGGCTCGCTGCTGCATGCGCAGGAACTGCCGGCCGAAGGCGGCGACACGCTGTTCGCCAACATGCATCTCGCATGGGATACGCTGCCGGCGCACCTGCGTCGCGCGGTCGAAGGGCGGCGCGCCGAACATACGTATCTCGCGCGCTATGCGGAGCTGCAGGCACGCAACCGGTGGCGGCCCGTGCTGTCGGCAGAGCAGCTTGCGCAAGTCGAAGCGGTGGTGCACCCGATCGTGCGCACGCATCCGGAGACGGGCCGCAAGGCGCTGTTCGTGAGCGAGCATTTCACGACACGCATCGTCGACCTGCCCGCCGACGAAAGCCGCGCATTGCTCGACGAACTGTTCGCGCACAGCGTGCGGGACGAGCACCTGTATCGCCATCGGTGGCGCGATCACGACCTCGTGTTCTGGGACAACCGCTCGCTGATGCATCTCGCGGCCGGCACGCCGGACCATCTGCGCCGCAAGCTGTACCGCACGACGATCGAAGGCGACGCGCCGTTCTGAGCGCCACGTTTCGTCCCGACGCCTCGTTTCTGCTGGAGTTCCGATGTCGTTTCCTGTTTCGCCGGCCCTGCGCCGCACGACCCGTTCTGCGCGCCGCGCCTTGGCCGTCACGCTCACCGCCGCGCTGGCGTTCGTGGTCGCCGGCACGCCGCGCCCCGCACACGCGGAAGGCCGCATCCGCATCGCCGAGCAGTTCGGCGTGGTCTACCTGATGCTGAACGTCGCGCGCGACCAGCAACTGATCGAGAAGGAGGGCCGCAAGGCCGGCGTCGACATCAAGGTCGACTGGGTGCGGCTGTCGGGCGGCGCGGCCGTGAACGACGCGCTGCTGTCGGGCGCAGTCGATATCGCCGGTGCAGGCGTCGGGCCGCTGTTGACCGTATGGGACCGCACGCGCGGGCGGCAAAACGTGAAGGGCGTCGCCTCGCTCGGCAATTTCCCGTACTACCTGGTCAGCACCAATCCGAACGTGAAGACGATCGCCGACTTGAGCGCCAAGGACCGTATCGCGGTGCCGGCCGTCGGCGTGTCGGTGCAGTCGCGCGTGCTGCAGTACGCGGCCGCGAAGCAGTGGGGCGACAAGCAGTTCGATCGTCTCGATGCGCTGACGCAGGCGATCCCGCACCCGGATGCAACGGCCGCGATCCTGGCGAACAGCAATGTGATCACCGGGCACTTCGGCAACCCGCCGTTCCAGGATCAGGAGCTCGCCGGCAATCCGAAGGTGCACATCGTGCTCAATTCCTACGATGTGCTCGGCGGCCCGAGTTCCGCGACGGTGCTGTATGCAACGGAGCAATTCCGCGACGCCAATCCGAAGACGTATCGCGCGTTCGTCGCGGCGCTCGCCGACGCCGCGCGCCAGATCGCAGCCGACCCCGAGCGCGCGGCCGACACGTACCTTCGCGTGAACGGTTCGAAGATCGATCGCGCGTTGTTGGTGAAGATCCTGCGCAATCCACAGGTGCAGTTCAAGACGGCTCCCGAGAACACGCTGAAGCTCGCGCAGTTCATGTATCGCACCGGCGCGATCCGCAACGAGCCGAAATCGTGGCGCGATTACTTCTTCGACGATCCGGCGACGGCCGGCGGTAGTTGATCCGGCGCCGAGCCGACGCTGCCGCGTCGCGATCGCCGCTTATGCGGCTGCGCGGTTTCGATATGCGCAATCGTTGGTTGGGCCGTGCGCCACACCGCCGTATGTTGATGATTTACCCGCGAGAGTTTCCATCGTGAACGCCACTTCTCCGTCGATCGGCTTGCCGCCGTACGCGATGCGCGGTGCGGCCGCATCGGCCGTCCATCCCGTCACCGACGCGCGCGACGCGTCCGCGCCTCAGGCCGCAGCGGCCGGCGCGTCCAGCGAGCGCCTGCTGGCGATCGAGCGCGTGAGCCTCGAATACCGGGCGGGCGCACGCATCGTGCGCGCGACCCATCAAGTCAGCTTCGACGTGTACGGCGGCGACCGTTTCGTGCTGCTCGGCCCGTCCGGCTGCGGAAAATCCACGTTGCTGAAGGCGATCGCGGGCTTCATCGAGCCCGTCTCGGGTTCGATCGCGCTCGACGGCCGGCCCGTGCACGGCCCGGGCCCCGATCGCATCGTCGTGTTCCAGGAATTCGACCAGTTGCCGCCGTGGAAGACGGTCGTCGAGAACGTCGCGTTTCCGTTGCGTGCTGCCGCGAAGCTGTCGCGGGCCGAAGCACGCGAGCGTGCGCTGCACTATCTCGACAAGGTCGGGCTCGCCGCGTTCGCCGATGCCTATCCGCATACGCTGTCCGGCGGCATGAAACAGCGCGTCGCGATCGCGCGTGCGTTGGCGATGCAACCGCGCGTGCTGCTGATGGACGAACCGTTCGCCGCGCTCGACGCGCTCACGCGGCGCAAGATGCAGGAAGAACTGCTGCGCCTCTGGGACGAATTCCGCTTCACGCTGCTGTTCGTCACGCATTCGATCGAGGAGGCGCTCGTGGTCGGCAACCGGATCCTGCTGCTGTCGCCGCATCCGGGACGCGTGCGCGCCGAGCTCAACAGCGACGAGCATTCGTTCGACAGCGTCGGTAGCGGCGACTTCCGCGCGAGCGTCGCCCGCATTCATCATCTGCTGTTCGATGCCGACGCGTTGGGCGAAACGCACGCCGCATCGACCACGGAGGCCACTGCATCATGACCACGATCGATCCTGTCCTGCCGCCGTTGCCGCCCGTTCGTGCCGAATACGTGCGCACGCTCGACGCGCTGCCCGAAGCCGCGCGTGCGGCGCCCGCGCCCCTGTTGCGCCGTATCGCCGGTGCGAGCGGCTTTCGCCGCGCGGTGATCGCGCTGGTGCTGATCGCCGTATGGGAAACCGTCGCGCGCATCGTCGCGAACGATTTGCTCGTACCGACCTTCGGCGCGACGCTCGTTGCGTTCGTGCAAGGCATCGCGTCGGGCGAACTGCTGGGGAAGACGGCCATCTCGATGTCGGTGCTGTTGCGCGGCTATGCGCTCGGCGTCCTGTTCGCGTTCGTGCTGACGTCGCTCGCGGTGTCGACGCGCGTCGGTCGCGATGTGCTGTCGATGCTCACGTCGATGTTCAATCCGCTGCCGTCGATCGCGTTGCTGCCGATTGCGTTGCTGTGGTTCGGGCTCGGCACCGGCAGCCTGCTGTTCGTGCTCGTGCACGCGGTGCTGTGGCCGCTCGCGCTCAGTATGTATACGGGCTTCGCCGGTGTGCCGGCCACGCTGAAGATGGCCGGGCGCAACTATGGGCTCAGCGGCCTGCGGCAGATCGCGCTGATCCTCGTGCCGGCCGCGCTGCCGTCGATCCTGTCCGGGTTGCGCGTCGGCTGGGCTTTCGCATGGCGCACGCTGATCGCGGCGGAACTCGTGTTCGGTGCGAGCGCCGGGCAGGGCGGGCTCGGCTGGTACATCTTCCAGAACCGCAACGAGCTGTATACCGACCGCGTATTCGCGGGTCTCGCGGCCGTCATCGTGATCGGGCTGCTCGTCGAGCATCTCGTCTTCGATACGCTCGAGCGCGTGACGGTGCGCCGCTGGGGCATCGCGCACTGATACGCATCGATCCGAGCGGGCATTCGCTGCGCCGGCGTCAACGCATGGTTGGGAACCGTGTCGGTTACCGACAACACGGCCGAGCTGGCCACATCGGCTTGCCCGAAACGGCGACGACGGCGTCGGGTCATGCATTCTGAAGTCCGGCGGCGAAATCGGCAGCGACGTATCGTCGATCGCACGGACCCGCAAATGACGACGTGTTGTCGCGCAGCTGACCGGCTGTCTGCGACCGGCGCGGCCGTCGGAAGCCGGCCGCGTTTGCATCGCATCACATCCGCGCAAGACGGTCCGTCACGTGTCTCGAGCGAGGCCGGCGGCCGCGTCGATGAACGGCTCGGCAAGCGGATCGCTCGCCGCTGCGACGTTGAGCCGTACCCACGGCGTCGCCTCGCCGTTCGGCCGGTATTCGCGCCCGGGCGCAAGGTCGAGCCCGAACGTGCGCGCGGTGTCGCACAGCAGCGCGGAATCTTCCACGCCGGGCACGCGCGCCCACACGAACATGCCGCCGCTCGGCTGTTCGAACACTTCCCAGCCCGCATGGCGTAATCGCGCCACCGCGTTGGCCGACGCCTGCGCGAGGCGCCGGCGCAGCCGTTCCAGATGCTTGCGATGCGTGCCACGCTCGAGCAGCGACGCGACGATGCTTTCCGCGAGCCGCGCGCCACCCATGCTCGTGAGCGCCTTCAGCTCGACGAGCGGCTTGATCAGCTCGGGCCGCGCGGCCAGGTAGCCGATCCGCAGCGACGACGACAAAGCCTTCGAAAACCCGCTCAGATAGATCACCCGTTCGAACTGATCGAGCGTCGCGAGCCGCTGCGACGGCGCCGCTTCGAAGTCCGCGTAGACGTCGTCCTCGACGAACGTGAAGTCGTGCCGATGCGCGAGCTGCAGCAGCCGGAACATCACCGGCGGCGCAATGTTCGTCGCCGTCGGGTTGTGGAACGCGGTATTGACGAAGAACAGCTTCGGACGATGTTCGCGCAGCAGCGCCTCGGTGATCTCGACGTCGGGCCCCGTCGCGCGGCGCGGCACACCGACGAGCTTCACGCCGTGCAACTTCAGCAGCCCGAACAGGTTGAAGTAACCGGGATCCTCGACGAATACCGTGTCGCCCGGCTTCAGCATCAGGCGCACGACGAGATCGAGCGCGTGGCTCGCGCTGTGCGTGACGAGAATCTGCTGCGGCTGCGCGTGGATGCCGAGTGGCGCGAGATGCCCGCTCAGGTACTGCCGCAGCAGCGGGTCACCTTGCGGCTGCGCATAGTCGACCAGGCTCGCCGCGTCGCTGCGCACGACGTGCCGTATGGCCTGGGCGATGCCGTCGACGTCGCGCCACGCAGCCGGCATGAAGCCGCTCGACAGCTTGAGGCGATCGTCGGTCGACGCGAATTGCTCGAGGATGTGGCCGGATTCTTCCTCGGCGATCTGCGGATCCGTGCCGCCGACCGGCGCGCTGCGGTCGAACCGGTCGGTCACGTAGAAGCCCGCGCCGTGACGCGGCTGGATCAGGCCGCGGGCCGCGAGCGTGTCGTATGCCTCGATGACGGGGAAGCGGCTGATCTGCTGGTCGGCCGCCATCTTGCGGATCGACGGCAGTTTTACGCCGCTGCGCAAATGTCGCGAGCGAATCATCTGTTCGAGCTGGCGAGCGAGTTGCTCGTTGAGCGGGACGCCGGTCGTCGTATCGAGCGCGAGTTTCATTTGACACCATCGTCAGGAAGGGCGGGCAAAGTGTTCGGCGAAATGCCCGAACACTTTGATGGTGATTGTTTGGTTGTGTTCATTCCGGTGAGCGGATTCTAGTCGAATAATCGCTACCGCAGGCGTTCGGTGGGGCCGCTGTCGAACCGTAGCGGCTAGGGCGATCACATGCGCGAAATCGGGCTGTTCCGAATGGAAAAGGCGGTACGCCCATGCGCCTCGGTAACACCCATGTTTTCAACGTCGCGATGAGCGTGCCGCTGGTCGTCTCGCGGGTGCCGGCACTGCACGGCGTGGTCGTGAAGGAGGGCGCGACGCCGCCGCTCCGCATCGGTTCGGCCTGTCATCGGGCCGTGCGCTGTCTCGACCGAGAACGCCGGGACGAGCGCCTGTAAGGGCGGCGTGAGCCGCGGAGGTGGATTTCCGACGGGAAGAAAACTCGATCACGGTTGTTTCACACGAGCACGGCGGCGCGCAGCGGAACGGCCGCGCGTGGCGATGAGCACAAGGACCCTTAGATGAATCTCGCGCACTTCTCCAGCTTCGGCGTCGCGGTCGCCGTCTACCTGATCGGCACGGCGATGCCTGGGCCGGGCAACCTGTCGATCGCGAACGCGTCGCTCAACTACGGACGCATGCCGGGCCTCGCGACGGCGGCCGGCGTGATCTCGGGCTCGCTGTGCTGGGGCGTGACCGCGGCGGCCGGCGTGTCGGCGATGCTGTTGTCGTACCGGCCGCTGCTCATGTGGCTCAAGATCCTCGGCGCGCTCTATCTGCTGTGGCTCGCGCACAAGGCGGTTCGGACGGCGTTCTCGTCGCGCGATCCGATGAAGGCGGCCACGCAGACGCGACGCGGCGGCGCGGCGGTGTTTTATCTGCAGGGACTCGGCATCCACCTCACCAACCCGAAGGCGATTCTGTCGTGGTTGACGGTGACGACGCTCGGTTTGTCGGCGAACTCGCCGGCGTGGACGAGCTTCATGCTCGTCGCCGGTTGCGCGACGCTCGGCTGCATCGTGTTCACGACGTACGCGCTTGCGTTCTCGTCGCATTCGGCCGGGCCGTTCTTCACGCGCACGCGCAAGCCGTTCGGTCTGTTTTGCGGCGCGTTCTATTGTGTGCTCGCGGCGGGTTTCATTCGTTCGATCGCCTGGCAGTGACGTGGCGGCCCGTGATCACGCAATCGGCCGACCCGTCGCCGGATCTGCCGGCTCGTCAATTCCAGCCATTCGGCTGCACGCCACGGCTTGAGCTCGCCGTTACGTCCTGAATGATCTTGAATCGGTCCAGTTCGCGCATCGTCATCGAGATCCGCTCCGTTGCAGCCATCGCAGCCTCCGACGCCGGGAAATCGGCAGCCGGACAGCTTACGCGCCCGAAAGCGGACATTTCTAAATGGCTAGAACACGACATTTCTAAAAAGCTACTACATCGCTCAGATTGATAATTCACGTTATGTAAAGTCTAAAATAGGCAACTCAAACCCAGCACCACCAACCACCGCTCAACCGCGCGCCGCGCGAAACGCGGCGCGCGCACGGCATCACCTGACCATCAAACCGCCATCACCGTCACCGACTTCGTGACGAGATACGGTTCGAGCGCTTCCGGCCCGCCTTCCGACCCATAGCCCGAATCCTTGACGCCACCGAACGGCATTTCCGGCCACGGCGTAGCCGGCTGGTTGATCCACAGCATCCCGACTTCGAGTCGCTGCGTCAGCAGATGCACGTTCGCGAACGAACGCGTGAACGCGTAGCCGGCCAGCCCGAACGGCAGACGGTTCGCTTCCGAGATCGCATCCTCGAGCTTGTCGAAGCCGCGAATCGCAGCAACGGGGCCGAACGGCTCGTTGTTGAACACGTCGGCTTCGAGCGGCACGTTCGCGATCACGGTCGGCGCGAAGAAGTTGCCTTCCGAGCCGATCCGCTCGCCGCCGGTCTCGATGCTCGCGCCGACCTTGCGCGCGTTCTCGACGACCGACGCCATCGCGGTCAGCCGGCGCGGATTCGCCAGCGCGCCGAGCGTCGTGCCTTCGTCGAGACCGTTGCCGATCTTGAGCCCCTGCGCATGCGCAACCAGCGCACGCGTGAATTCGTCGCGGATGCTGTTGTGCACGAGGAAACGCGTCGGCGAGATGCACACCTGGCCCGCGTTGCGGAACTTCGCGCCACCGGCAGCCTTCACCGCGAGCGCGACGTCCGCATCCTCGGCGACAATCACCGGTGCGTGGCCGCCCAGCTCCATCGTCGCGCGCTTCATGTGCTGGCCGGCCAGCGCCGCCAGCTGCTTGCCGACCGGTGTCGAACCCGTGAACGTCACCTTGCGGATCACCGGATGCGGAATCAGATACGACGAGATTTCCGCGGGATCGCCGTACACGAGACCGACGACGCCCGCAGGCACACCGGCGTCGACGAACGCGCGCAACAGCGCAGCCGGCGATGCCGGCGTCTCCTCCGGCGCCTTCACGAGGAACGAGCAGCCGGTCGCGAGCGCCGCGCACAGCTTGCGCACGACCTGGTTGACCGGGAAGTTCCACGGCGTGAACGCCGCGACCGGACCGACCGGCTCCTTCACGACCATCTGCTGCGCGCCGAGATTGCGCGGCGGCACGATGCGGCCGTACACGCGGCGGCCTTCGTCGGCGAACCATTCGATGATGTCGGCTGCCGACAGTACCTCGATGCGCGCTTCCGTCAGCGGCTTGCCTTGCTCCTGCGTCATCAGTTGCGCGATCGCATCGGCGCGCTCGCGCACCAGCGCGGCGGCCTTGCGCATCGTCGCCGCGCGCTCGTGCGCGGGCACCTTGCGCCACGCTTCGAAGCCGCGCTGTGCCGCGGCAAGCGCGCGGTCGAGATCGGCGATGCCCGCGTGGGCCACCTTGCCGATCGCCTTGCCGGTCGCCGGGTTCACGACGTCGATCGTCTTGCCGCTCGCGGCGTCGACCCACTCGCCGTCGATCAGCAGTTGTGTATCCGTATAAGTCACGTTAGCCATCCAGACACCCCTACTTTGCGTCGATAAATCGCGCGCTGCCGCGAACGGCCGCGCGCCGGTTGACAGAAAAAGCCGCGCTACCGCGCGCGGCATGCGGCAGCTCGACGACAGGCACGCGGTACGCGCGCCCGTCGTGGTTCGCCGCACCCGGCCGGGCTCAACGCGCGGCCGCCGTCGCCTTGCGGAGTTTCGCGACCTCCGCAGCCTGCACGGCCGGCGCGCCGTTGTTCCAGCCTGCGCGCATGAACGTCAGCACATCGGCGATCTGCCGGTCGTTCAACTGGTCCGCGAACGCCGGCATCGGATACGCCGACGGCACGCCGCCGATGACGAGCGTGTCGCTTCCGTTCAGCGTCACGTTGATCAGCGACGACGCATCGGCTTCGAGCACGTTCGGGTTGCCGGCGATCGGCGCGAGCAGCGGCGCATAACCGCGACCGTCGGCGCCATGGCAATGCAGGCAGTAAGCGTTATACACCTTCGCGCCCGGATCGTTCGCCGGCCGACCCAGCGCGACCTGCGTCGCCTTGGGATCGTAGCTGTAAGGCGGCGCACCCGTGCCGCCCGCCGCCGGCAACGATTTGAGGTAGCGCGAGATCGCCGCCAGATCGTCGTCGCTCAGCGCCTGCGTGCTGTGGTTGATCACGCCGACCATCGCGCCGAATGCGGTCGCATGCCGGTTCGCGCCGGTCTTCAGGAACTGCGCGACCTCGGCGTCGCTCCAGCGGCCGAGCCCGGTATTGGGCTCCGCCGTCAGGTTCGACGCGAACCAGTTGTCGAGCGCCGCACCGGACAGGAACGCACTGCCGCCCTCGTCCAGCGCCTTTTCCTGGAAGCCGACGCCGCGCGGCGTATGGCACGACCCGCAATGGCCGAGACCCTGCACGAGATACGCGCCGCGATTCCACGCCGCATCCTTGGCCGGCTTGTCGGTGTACGGCGTCGTGTCGAGGAACACGGCGTTCCACAGCGCCAGCGGCCAGCGCATGTTGAGCGGCCACGGAATGTCGGAAGCACGATTGGCCTGCTTCACCGGCTCGACGCCGTGCATGAAGTACGCGTACAAAGCCTTCACGTCGTCGTCGCGCAGTTTCGCGTACGACGGATACGGCATCGCCGGATACAGCCGATGGCCGTCCTTCGCGACGCCCGAGCGCAGCGCGGCCGCGAACTGCGCCTCCGTGTAGCCGCCGATGCCGGTGTCCGGGTCGGGCGTGATGTTGGTCGTGTAGATCGCGCCCATCGGCGTGGCCATCTTCAGGCCGCCGGCGAACGGCGCGCCGCGCGGCGCGGTATGGCACGCGATGCAGTCGCCGGCTTTCGCGAGATACGCGCCGCGCTCGACGAGCGCGCTGTCGGCCGGCGCGGCCGTCGCGGCGCGCGCCGCGAACGGCGTCAGCGCGGCAAGCGCCAGCAGCGACGCACCGAGCATGCGCACGGCACGATTCACGGGATTCAGAGACAGATTTTGCATGGTTCGTTCTCCCGTCAGGCCGTCTTCAGCTGGCCGCCGACCGGCAGCTTGCGCAGCCGCTTGCCGGTTGCCGCGAAGATCGCGTTCGCGACGGCCGCCGCGGTGGCCGCGGTGCCCGGTTCGCCGATGCCGCCCGGCGCCTCGGCGCTCTTGACGAGGTGAACCTCGATCGGCGGCGTCTCGTTGATGCGCAGCACCCGGTAATCGTTGAAGTTGCTCTGCACGACGCGCCCGTCCTTGATCGTGATCTCGCCGTACAACGCCCCGGTGATCCCGAAGATGATGCCGCCCTGCACCTGCGCCTCGATCGTGCTCGGGTTCACCACCATCCCGCAGTCGACCGCACACACGGCGCGCTTGACCTGCACTTCGCCGTCCTCCACCGCGACGTCGATCACGATCGAGAAGAAGCTGCCGAACGCGTGCATCACCGACACGCCGCGCCCTTGCCCCTTCGGCAACGGCGAACCCCATCCGGCCGCCTTGGTCGCGACGTCGAGCACGTTGCGCGCGCGCGGCGTCTTGCCGAGCAGCGCGCGGCGGTATTGCGCGGGATCGGTGCTGGTCTGCGCGGCGAGTTCGTCGATGAAGCTCTCGACCACGAACGTGCTGCGGGTCGGGCCGACGCCGCGCCAGAACGCGGTCGGCACGTGGCGCGGCTCCTGGCGCACGTAGTCGACGAGCTGATTCGGCAGGTCGTACGGCAGATCCGCCGCCACCTCGACCGCATCGGGATCGACGCCGTTGCGGAACGCCGGCGGCGCGAAGCGGGCAAGAATCGACGAGCCGACGATCCGGTGCTGCCATGCCACCGGCTTGCCGTTCGCGTCCAGGCCGGCCGAGATCTTGTCGTAGTAGTACGGGCGATACATGTCGTGCTGGATGTCTTCCTCGCGCGTCCACACGACCTTCACCGGCGCGTTCACCTGCTTCGCGATCTTCACCGCCTGCGCGACCATGTCCGTCTCGAGCCGACGGCCGAAACCGCCGCCGAGCAGATGGTTGTGCACGACGATCCGCTCGGGCGCCAGGCCCGTCAGACCGTGCACGGTGTCGCGCACGCGCGTCGGCACCTGCGTGCCGACCCACACGTCGCAGCCATCGCCGCGCACGTGCACCGTGCAGTTGACCGGCTCCATCGTCGCGTGCGCGAGCAACGGTTGCTCGTAGACGGCATCGATGCGCGTCTTCGCGTGCGCGAACGCGTTGCCGACGTCGCCCTCCTTGCGCGCGACCGCGCCCTTGCCGTTCGCGGCGGCGTGTGCGAGATCGGCGACGATGTCCTGCGTCGACACCTTCGCGTCGGCACCCTCGTTCCACTTGACGACCAGCGCGGACGCGCCGCGCTTGGCGGCCCACGTGTGGTCGCCGACGACCGCGACCGCGTCGTCGGCGCGCACCACCTGGCGCACGCCGGGAATCTTCTTGGCGGCCGTAGCGTCGACGCTCGCGACGGTCCCGCCGAACACCGGGCTGTTCACGATCACCGCGTACAGCATGCCGGGCAGCCTCACGTCGAGCCCGAACTGCGCGGTGCCGTCGACCTTCTCCGGCGAATCGAGCCGCTTCACCGGCTTGCCGATCAGCTTGAAATCGGCCGGCTTCTTCAGCGCGACGTCCTTCGGCACCGGCAGCTTCGCTGCGGCGTCCGCAAGCTGGCCATACGATGCGCGCCGGCCGCTCGGCGGGTGCCGCACTTCGCCATTTTCCGCGCGGCATGCGGCCGGATCGACGCTCCATTGCTTCGCTGCGGCAGACACCAGCAACGTGCGCGCGGTCGCGCCGGCGCGCCGCAGCGGCTCCCACGCATAGCGCACCGACGTCGAGCCGCCGGTCAGCTGGCCGCCGAGCAGCGGATCGGAGAACAGCTTCTCGTTCGGCGGCGCATGGTCGAGCGTGACGCTCGACAGCGGCACCTCGAGCTCCTCGGCGATCAGCATCGGCAGCGCCGTGTAGACGCCCTGTCCCATCTCGACCTTCGGCATCACGAGCGTGACCTGGCCGGCGCGATCGATCTGCACGAACGCGTTCGGCGCGAATACGCCTGGGCGCGCGGGTTCATCCGCGTCGCCGCCGATCACCGAGCGCCGCGCTTCGCCGCCCGCCGCCGGCATGCTGAAGCCGAGCAGCAGGCCACCGCCCGCGGCCGCGCCGAGCGACATGCCGGCCTTCAGAAACGAACGGCGCGACACGCGCGCGCCGACCCGCCCTGCTTCGATCAGTCCTCGCGACATCTCAGCCTCCGTTCGCGGCGTGTTTGACCGCTGCGCGAATCCGGTTGTAGGTGCCGCAGCGGCAGATGTTGCCTGCCATCGCCGCGTCGATGTCGGCGTCGCTCGGATGCGGGTTCGACGCGATCAGCGCGGTGGCCGCCATCACCTGCCCGGACTGGCAATAGCCGCACTGCACCACGTCGAGCTCGCGCCATGCTTCCTGCACCTTCTGGCCGGCCGGCGTTGCGCCGACGGCTTCGATCGTCGTGATCTTGCGGCCGGCGACGGCTGCGACCGGCAGCACGCACGAACGCGCCGCGACGCCGTCGAGATGCACGGTGCATGCGCCGCACTGCGCGATGCCGCAACCGAATTTCGTGCCGGTGAGGCCGACGACGTCGCGCAGCACCCACAGCAGGGGCATGTCGTCAGGCGCGTCGACCGTGCGGCTTTCGCCGTTGATATTGAGGGTGACCATTCAGCCTCCGGGGCCGGTTTATTGGGGAGACGGCGCGGATGATCTGCTGCGCCGCGTTATTGTCGTCATTGCCGCTGCGTGATGCGCAGCGGCTGCCGTGCGGCTCGGGGCGGGAGGCGAGCCGCACGGGTGCTGCTGCGGCGTCAGTCGGCCACGTCGAGGCCGGCCAGCACCTTGATGACCGGCGGCGCCGAGAACCAGTCCGCCGACTTCGTCCGGAACTGCGTGAAGTGCGGGCTGGCGAGGTGCGCATCGAATGCGGCCTGGTCGTCGTAGACCTCGTACAGGTGCAGGTTCGGCGAACCGTCCTGCTCGCGGAACAGGTCGTAGCGGCGGTTGCCCGGCTCGACCCGCGTCTTCGCGACCATGCTGCGCAATTCGGCCTCGGCAGCCTGGAAGTGTTCGGGTTTCACGAACAATGAAGCAATCACGTGTAGCGCCATCTTTCACTCCTTTGGAAACGGAAACGAGCATGCCACAAGCCGGCGTTGCGCGACGCCAGCGTGCAGTGGGGGGGCGGCTGCGGTGTCAGTCGAGCTGGTCTGGGCCGACACGCACGACGACCTTGCCGAAGTTCTTGCCGGCGAGCAAGCCGATCAGCGCCTGCGGCGCTTCGGTGAGATCGGGGACGACGTCCTCGAGCGTCTTCACCTTGCCTTGCGCGACCCATTCGCTCATCTCCTTCAGGAACGGGGCGTAGCCGGTCGCATAGTGGTCGAGAATGATGAAGCCCTGCATGCGGATGCGCTTGCGCAGGATCGTCCCCATCAGCGCCGGCACGCGATCGCGGCCGGCCGATACGGCGGTGTCGTCGTATGCCGCGTCGTTGTAATGCGCGATGATGCCGCACACGGGCACACGCGCGTGATCGTTGAGCAGCGGCCATACCGCGTCGAACACGGCGCCGCCGACGTTCTCGAAATAGACGTCGATGCCGTCCGGACAGGCATCCTTCAGCCGCGCGGCGAATTGCGGATCGCGGTGATCGACGCAGGCGTCGAAGCCGAGCGTGTCCTTGACGTACGCGACCTTCTCCGCGCCGCCCGCGACGCCGACCACCCGGCAACCCTTCAGCTTCGCGATCTGGCCGACCACCGAGCCGACCGCGCCGCTCGCCGCGGCCACGACCACGGTTTCGCCGGCCTTCGGTTCGCCGATGCTCAGCAGCCCCGTGTACGCGGTGAAGCCCGGCATGCCGAGCACGCCGAGCGCATATGACGGATGCGCGAAGTCGCGGCCGAGCGGGATGAGGTCGCGGCCGTCGGACAGCGCATAGTCCTGCCAGCCGCTGCCCGCGACGACCAGATCGCCTTCGCGATACGCGGGCAGGTTCGATGCGACGACGCGGCTGACCGTGCCGCCGACCATCACGTCGCCGAGCGCCACCGGCGGCGCATACGACGGCGCGTCGCTCATGCGGCCGCGCATGTACGGATCGAGCGACAACCAGACGGTGCGCAACAGCACTTGGCCGGCGCCGGGCACCGGCACGTCGGCGGTTTCGACACGGAAGTCATTCGCGGTGGGTGCGCCGACCGGGCGCGCGTTTAGGACGATTCTGCGGTTTGCTGTGTTGCTTTGCGGCATGGGAACCTCCGTCAACAGGTTGGCAAGTGCGGGTTGGCAGTTGCGATTGGCAGGATCGGATCGGTGGCCGATGCGGCGACGTCGTCGGCGAAGCCGCGGCCATCGGGATCGAGCAATGAGATTTCGGTTTAGTAGACCAGTCGTCTAGCGTTGGAGCAAAAACAAGGCGCGCCAGTGCGCGCCTGCATCACACCTGCGTCCCCTCGTCCGTGACGGGTGGCAGGTTCAGCATCCGTCGGGTTTCGCGCATCGCGTGTTCGAGCGGCTTGCGGTTGCGGTGAATCTTTTCCAGCAGCGTTGCGCCGAGCCACAGTTCGTAGAGAGTCGCGGCCGTGTGCGCGGGATCGTCGACGCCGTGCAGCGAACCGTCGGCCAATGCTGCGTCGATGCCGCCCGCGATCCGCTCGATGATCTGGCCGGTGCCGCGCCGCAGGACCGCGCGCATCGCCTCCGACAGATCGGACACCTCGGCGCCGAGCTTCACGGCCAGGCATTTGCCTTCAAGATCGTCCGCGCACTGCGTGTGTAGCCAGTTGCCCCAATACGTCATCAGGCGCTGCGCGCCGGTGCCTTCGTGATGCTTGAGCAGGTTGTCGAGATGCGCCAGATAGCCGTCGAAATACGCGTCGAGCAGCGCTTCGCCGAACGCCTCCTTCGAGCCGAAATAATGGTAGAACGAGCCCTTCGGGATGCCCGCCGCGGCGAGAATCTCGTTCAGACCGACCGCCGAAAACCCCTTGTGGAGCATGATCGGCTTCGCGATGTTCAGGATGTGCTGGCGGACTTCCGCGCCCGAAGATGCATTCATGATGGCGTATCTTAGCAACGATTAGACCGGTCGTCTAGCAAGGCCGGACCGGGGATTTCAGCGGGACTTTACCTGAAGCGCGCCGCATTACAACTTCACTCTTACGAACAAAAATTCTCGAGAAACGATTCCGTCGAACGAGAAAAGCTGCAGAAAATGCGGTCGGCCGCCATGGCTACTTGACGTTCGCTGCCCTCGAATTCACTCGCGAACGGCCTCGGCCTGACGGTCGTCCCGCTTCGTCACCCCCACACGCCGGCCACGCCGACCACCCGACGCCACGACCCGAAACGCCACCGGCGCGAACACCAGCCCGAACACCGTCGCCGCGAGCACGCCTCCAAACGCGCCGGTCCCGATCGAGCGCCGGCTTTCCGCACCCGCGCCGGTCGCCAGCACCAACGGCACGACGCCGAGCAGAAACGCCATCGACGTCATCACGATCGGCCGAAACCGCGCGGCGGCGGCCTCGACCACCGCCTGCCGCAACGGCACGCCGCGCCCGCCCAGTTCGCGCGCAAACTGCACGATCAGAATCGCATTCTTCGCCGACAAGCCGATCACCGTAATCATCCCCACCTTGAAGTAGACGTCGTTCGGCATTCCGCGCGCGAGCGCGGCCGCCACCGCGCCGACGATCCCGAGCGGCACGATCGTCAGCACCGACAGCGGAATCGTCCAGCTTTCATACAGCGCGGCAAGCGCCATGAACACCGCGAGCACCGACAACCCGACCAGCAGCGGCGTCTGTCGTTCGGCGATCCGCTCCTGGCGCGCCGCGTCGACCCAGTCGTAGCCGATCCCGGCCGGCAGCACCGCGGCAAGCCGCTCCATCTCGGCCATCGCCGCGCCCGAACTGGTGTGGGCCGCCGCCCGGCCGCTGATGTCGAGCGACGGATATCCGTCGTAGCGATTCAGCATCACGGGCCCGACCGTCCAGTGCGGCGCGGCGATGGCCGACAGCGGCACCATGTCTCCCGTCCGGTTCGGCACCGTGAGCGCCATCAGCTCCCCGTCGGTCGCGCGCGCGGCCGGATCCGCCTCGATGATCACGCGGCGCATCCGGCCCGATGCCGGAAAGTCGTTGATGTAGTTCGAGCCGAACGTGCCGCCGAGCAGGCCCGCGATGCGCTCGAACGGCACGCCGAGCGCATACGCCTTCGCGCGGTCGACGTCTAGTTCGATTCGCGGCGCATCCGGCAAGTCCTCGAAATGCACGGACGCGAGCGCCGGGTCCGCCTTCGCGCGCGCTGCCAGTTGCTCGCGAGCGGCCTTCAGCACGTCGAGCCCGACCCCGCCACGATCCTCGAGACGGAACGTGAAGCCGTCCGCGTGACCGATGCCGGGCACCGATGGCGGCAGCGTCGCTTCTACGTCGCCGTCGAGAATCTCGCCGAAACGCCGATTGAGACGATCGCGCAGCGTCGTCGCATCGACGTCGCGCTGCGCCCAGTCCTTCAGTTCGACGAACGCCATCCCGACGTTCTGCCCGCTGCCGGCAAAACTCCAGCCGATCACGCTCGTCACGTTCGCGACGGCCGGCTCCGCCCGCAGGAGCGCCTCGACGCGCTGCACGACCGCGACCGTGCGCGCCTGCGTGGCGCCGGCCGGCAACTGGATCATCACCTGCAGTTGCCCCTGGTCCTCGGTCGGCAGGAAACCGCCCGGCATCATCCAGTACAGCAGTCCGCACACGGCCACGAATACGACGTAGATGCCCGCGACCGTGCCCGTGCGGCGCACCGCCGACACGGTCATGCGCCGATAGCCGGCCTCCGCGCGAGCGAATGCGACGCCGAAGCGGTCGGCCAGCCGCGTGCCGAGGCCGCGTCGCGGCACGCGGCGGCCCCCGTCTTCGCGACGGCCGACCGGTTTCAGCAGATTCGCGCACAGCGCCGGCGTGAGCGACAGCGCCATGAACGACGACACGAGCATCGACGCGATCATCGACACCGCGAACTGCCGGTAAATGCCGCCGACGCTGCCCGGAAAGAATGCCATCGGCACGAACACGGCCGTCAGTACCGCCGTCACGCCGACGATCGCCCCGCCAATCCGCTTCATCGCACGGCGCGTCGCCTCGCGCGGCGACACGCCCTCCTCCATCACGCGGTGCACGCTCTCGACCACGACGATCGCGTCGTCGACCAGAATGCCGATCGCCAGCACGAGGCCGAACATCGTGAACACGTTGATCGACAGCCCGAACGCCCACATCGCGACGAACGCACCCATCAGCGTGACCGGAATCACGACGGTCGGCACGAGCGTGTAGCGCAGCTCGCGCAGGAACAGCCACATCACGCAGAACACCAGCACGACGGCCTCGGCGAGCGTGAGCACGACTTCCCGGATGGCGATCGTCACGAAATGCGCGCCGTCGAACGGAATCTCGATCGCGACGCCCGGCGGCAGCGTCTTCGACAGCGCGGCAAGCCGCGCACGAATCGCGTTGGAGGTTTCGAGCGCGTTGCCGCGCGGGCCGAGCTGGATGCCGACGGTGGCCGCCGGACGGCCGTTCAGCCGGGAATAGAACGAATAGTCGTCGCGGCCGATTTCGACGCGGGCGACGTCGGCGACGCGCACCACCGAACCGTCCTGCTTCGACTTCAGCACGATCCGGCCGAACTCCTCCGGCGTCGTCAGTTGTCCCTTGACGACGATCGTCGCCGTCAGCTGCTGGCCGTGCACGGACGGCGCATCGCCGATCGCGCCGGCCGTCACCGTCGCGTTCTGTGCGGCGATGGCCGCGATCACGTCGTCGGCGCCGAGGTCGTATTCGCGCAACTTGCCCGGATCGAGCCAGACCCGCAGCGCCTCGTCGGCGTCCCACAGCTGGGCCGAGCCAACGCCCGGCGCGCGCTTCAGCTCGCGCAGCACGTAACGGTTCAGATAGTCGCCGAGCTGCGCCGAGTCGCGCGTGCCGTCGGTCGACGTCAGCGTGACGAGCATCAGGAACGTGTTGGCCGCCTTGAACACGCCGATGCCCTGCTGCACGACCTGCTGCGGCAGCCGCGGCTCGACCTGCTTCAGCCGGTTGTTGACGTCGACGAGCGCGATGTCCGGATCGGTGCCCGGCGCGAACGTCACGTCGATCTCGAGATTGCCGTGACCGTCGCTGCTCGTCTCGTAGTACTGCAGGCCGTCGGCGCCGTCGAGGCTTTCCTCGATGATGCTGCCGACGTCGCCGTCGACCGTCTCGGTCGACGCGCCCGGATAGGCCGCGGTGATGACGACGCGCGGCGGGGCGAGGCGCGGATACTGCGCGATCGGCAATTGCGGAATGGCCAGCACGCCCGCGACGACGATCGCGAGCGCGACGATCCACGCAAATACCGGGCGGTCGATGAAGAACGACGGCATCGCGGTGCGTCAGCGAAGGGCCAGCGGCGCGACTGCGCTTGCCGCCGGGCCGAACGACCGGTGGCGGGCGTCGTCGCGCCGCATCGAACCTGCGTCGCTGCGCGACGCCCGGGCGGCACGGGCGCCCCGCGCCCGACTCACGTCAATCATGTGCATCCCCTTCCCTCCGCTCTGATTCAGGTTCCGGATCCGGTGCGAGCATCGACGACGCGAGCAGCGCCCGCGTATACGGATGGGACGGCGCGTGCAACACGTCGAGCGTATCGCCCTCCTCGACCACGCGTCCGGCCTTCATCACGATGACCCGGTGGGCCATCGCGCGCATCACCGCGAGATCGTGCGTGATGAACAGGTAGCTCAGTGCGTACTTCTTTTGCAGACGCGTCAGCAGATTCAGCACCTGCTTCTGGATCGACACGTCGAGCGCGCTCGTCGGCTCGTCCAGCACCAGGAGCTCGGGCTCCACCGCCAACGCGCGCGCGATCGCGATGCGCTGGCGCTGGCCGCCGGAAAATTCGTGCGGATAGCGCAGCATCGCTTCGGCCGGCAGGCCGACCTCCTGCAGCAGCGCGGCGACCCGCGCGCGCCGCGCGGCGCCGGCCACCGCCGGTTGGTGCACGGCGAGCCCCTCGCCGACGATCTGCTCGACCGTCATGCGCGGCGACAGCGAGCCGAACGGATCCTGGAACACGACCTGCATGCGGCCGTACAGCGTGCGCCGGCCGCGCGTCGTGCGCAGCGACGCCAGCGGCATGCCGTCGATTTCGATGCCGCCCGACGCCGGCCGCTGCAGCCCGAGCACGGCCGCCGCCAGCGTCGATTTCCCCGACCCCGATTCGCCGACGATGCCGAGCGTCTCGCCGCGTTTCAGGCTCAACTTCACGTCGTGTACGGCCCGAAACGCCGTCTTGCCGAATACCCCGCGCCAGCCCTTCGTCGCGATGCGGTAATCGACGGCGAGCTGCTGCACGTCGAGGATCGTCGGCGCGCCGGCCGCCACCGGCTCGATGGCGCGTTGCGGCGCGCTGTCGAGCAGCCGGCGCGTGTATGCGTGTTGCGGCGCGGCGAACAGCGCGGCGGTCGTGTTCGTCTCGACGAGCACGCCCTGCTCCATCACGGCCACGCGCTGCGCGAAGCGCCGCACGAGGTTCAGGTCATGCGTGATCAGCAGCACGGCCATCCCGCGCGCGGCCGCCTCCTGCTCCTGCAGTTCGATCAACAGGTCGACGATCTGCTGGCGCACCGTCACGTCGAGCGCGGTCGTCGGCTCGTCGGCGAGCAACAGCCGCGGCCGGCACGCGAGGGCCATCGCGATCATCGCGCGTTGCCGCTGGCCGCCCGACAACTGGTGCGGAAAACTGTCGATGCGCCGCTCCGGCTCCGGGATCCCGGTGCGCCGCAGCAGCGCGATGCCGCGTTCGCGCGCGTCGCCCGAGCGCAGCCCCTCGTGCAACCGCAGGCTCTCGGCGATCTGCTTGCCGATCGTATACAGCGGGTTGAGCGCCGTCATCGGCTCCTGGAACACCATCGCGATATCGGCACCGCGGATGCCGCGCATCTGCTGCTCGGTCTTCGCGAGCAGATCCTCGCCGTCGAACAGCATCTGCCCCGACAGCGTCGCCTGCTGCGCGAGCCGCAGGATCGACAGCGCCGTCACGCTCTTGCCCGAGCCCGACTCGCCGACGAGCGCGACACGCTCGCCGCGCCCGACCGCGAGGCTCAGATCCTGCACGGCGGCTTTCGCGCCGAAGTGCGCGGAGAACCGCCGAATGTCCAGCAAGGGCTCGGTCATCGTTGTTCCCCGCCGAAGGCCGAGCCGCGCGCGCGCATGTCGAGCGCGTTGCGCAGCGCGTCGCCCATGAACGTGAGCAGCAGCAGCGTGACGACCAGCGCCGCGAACGCGGAGATCGAGATCCACCACGCGTCGAGGTAGTTCTTGCCTTCCTGCAGCAGCTCGCCGAGGCTCGGCGTCGGCGGCAGCACGCCGAGGCCGAGGAAGTCGAGGCTCGTCAGCGACAGGATCGCCGCGCTCATCCGGAACGGCAGGAACGTGATCACGGGCGTCAGGCTGTTCGGCAGCACGTGCCGCCACATGATCTGCCGGTTCGACAGCCCCATCGTGCGCGCGGCCTTCACGTAGTCGAGCGCGCGGTTGCGCAGGAACTCGGCGCGCACGTAGTCGGACAGCACGAGCCAGCCGAACATCGACAGCAGGATGAACAGCAGCCACAGCGACGGCTCGAAGATCGACGCGAAGATGATCAGCAGGTACAGGTCGGGCAGCGCGCTCCAGACTTCGATCAGGCGCTGCCCGACGAGATCGGTGCGCCCGCCGTAGAAGCCCTGCAGCGCGCCCGTCAGCACGCCGATCGCGACGCCCGACACCGTCAGCGCGAACGCCATCAGCACCGACAGCCGAAATCCGTACAGCAGCCGCGCGAGGACGTCGCGGCCGAACTGGTCGGTGCCGAGCCAGTTGCTCGCGGACGGCGGCGCCGGGTACGGCCGCGACGCGAAATAGTCGATCGTGTCGTAGCGGTAGCGGTTCGGCGGGTAGATCGCGAAATTGCCGTGCGACTCGATCTTGGCCCGGATGTACGGATCGAGATAATTCGTTTTCGCCGGAAAATCGCCGCCGAACTGTGTCTCCGGATAGTCCTTCACGATCGGGAAATAATAGTGGCCGTCGTAGCGCACCACCAACGGCCGGTCGTTCGACAATCCTTCGGCCAGCAGGCTGAGTGCGAACAGCGTGACGAAGATCACGAGGCTCCAGTAGCCGAGCCGCTGCGCGCGAAACCGCAGCCACGTGCGTCGCCATGGCGACGGCGACGCCGCGTCCGCGACGGCGGCCGGATCAGTGGTCCAGCCGGCTGAACTGGATACGGGGGTCGACGAGGACATAGCAGATATCCGCGATAAGCTTGGTCAGCAGACCAATCAGGGTGAACAGGAACAGCGAGCCCAGCACGACCGGATAGTCGCGGCGGATCACCGAGTCGTACGACAGTTGCCCCATCCCGTCGAGCGAGAACAGCGTCTCGATCAGCAGGTTGCCGTTCAGGAAGGCACCGACGAACGCGGCCGGCAGCCCCGTGAGCAGCGGGATCGCGGCATTGCGCAGCACGTGCTTCCACAGCACGTCGCGTTCCGGCGCGCCCTTCGCGCGGGCGGTCAGCACGTATTGCCGGCCGATTTCGTCGAGGAACGTGTTCTTCGTGAGGATCGTGACGATCGCGAAATTGCCGACCACCGACGCGGTGACGGGCATCACGATGTGCCACAGATAGTCGAGGGTCTTGCCGAGCAGCGTCAGGTCGTCGAAGTTGTCCGACGTGAGCCCGCGCATCGGAAACACCTGCCAGAACGTGCCGCCGCCGAACAGCATCAGCAGCAGCACACCGAGCACGAAACCCGGCACGGCGTAGCCGGTCAGCACCAGCACGCTCGTCACGGTGTCGAACCGCGAGCCGTTGCGCACCGCCTTCGCGATGCCGAGCGGCACCGATATCAGGTAGGTGAGGATCACCGTCCACAAGCCGAGCGTGATCGACACCGGCAGCTTCGAGCGGATCACGGCCCACACGCTGCGGTGCGCGAAATAGGACTGCCCGAGGTCGAACGTCGCGTAGCTTTTCAGCATCAGCAGATAGCGCTCGAGCGGCGGCTTGTCGAAACCGAACTGCTTGCGGATCTGCTCGATCTGCTGCGGGTCGACGCCCTGGCTGCCGTGGTAGCCGCCGCCGCCTCCGCCCGCGTCCCCGCCGCGCGCGCTGCCGTGGCGCAACTGCGCGAGCACCTGCTCGACCGGGCCGCCCGGCACGAACTGCGTGACCGCGAACGTGATCGTCACGACCCCGATCAGCGTCGGGATCATCAGTAGCAACCGCCTCAATATGTATGCCAGCATCGTAGCTCCCTCGTCAGGCCGCCGGAGCGGGTTGGGCCGCCGGCCGCTTCACGTACCAGTAGTCGATGATCCAGTCCTCGTACTGATAGGAAGCCGGCACGACCGGCGGATGGCCGAGCGCCGTCTTGTACGCGATCCGCGCGTTCGGCAGGTAGTACTGCGGGACCAGCACGTACAGGTTGATCAGCACGCGGTCGAGGGCATGCACGGCCGTCTCGAGATCGTCGAGCGTACCGGCCGTGAGCGCCGCTCGAATCAGTGCGTCGACCGCCTTCGACTTCACGCCCGGATAGTTCTCCGAGCCGGGCTGCGATGCGGCCTCGCTGCCGAACCGGCGTGTCAGCTCCGCACCCGGGATCGTCACGGGCAAGTAGATATAGGTCGTCATGTCGTACTCGAAATTGTCGAGCCGCTTCTGGTAGAGCGCGCTGTCGAGCTCGTGCAGGTACGCATGGATGCCGAGCGTCTCGAGCGCCTGCGTGTACGGCAGGATCAGGCGGTCCATGCCGGGCTGGTCGTCGATGATCTCTATCGTCATCGGCGTGCCGTTCGCGTCACGCAGCGCGCCGTCGCGATAGTGCCAGCCGGCCTGCGCGAGCAGGTCGCGGGCTTGCCTGAGGTTCGCGCGCAGCGAGCCGGGCGGCAGCGTCGACGGCTGTTTGATCATCGGGCCGAACACCTCCGCCGGCAGCGTCGACCGGTAAGGTTCGAGCAGCGCGAGCTCCTTCGCGCTCGGCATGCCGGACGCCGCGAACGGGCTCGCCTCCCAGAAGCTGTTGGTGCGGCGATACTGCCCGTAGAACATCATCCGGCTCATCCAGTCGAAGTCGAATGCCAGCGCGAGCGCATGCCGCACGCGCACGTCCCGGAACATCGGCTTGCGCAGGTTCATCATGAAGCCCTGCATCTGCGCGGGGCCGTCCGGGAATTCGCCCTTCTTCAACAGCCCGTTGCGGAAGTTCTTGCCGACGTACTTGCGCGCCCACTGCGTCGAGCTGTATTCCATCCGCGCGTCGACATCGCCGGCCTTGAACGCCTCGAGCGCCGTGTATTGGTCGAGATACAGCTTGAACGACACGCGCGCGAAGCGGAACATCCCGCGCCGCGACGGCAGGTTCGCGGCCCAGTAGTGCGGGTTGCGCACGTATGCGATCTGCTTGTCGTTTCTGCGCTGCTCGATCAGGTACGCGCCGCTCGCGATCGGCGGCACGTTCGCGATCTGGTCGAACGGTGGGCGCGTACCGTCGGCGCGCTGCCCCCACTTCGGCGAGAACACCGGCAGGTCGCCTGCGATCAGCGCCGCGTCGCGCTCCGCGTGCTTGAATTCGAAGCGGATCGTGTGGCTGTCGACCACCACCGCGCGCTTGATGATCGAGAACTGCGCGTTGTAGATCGGCGACGCTTGGGGGCTCGCCAGTGTGTCGAGCGAATACTTGACGTCGGCCGCGGTGATCGCGTCGCCGTTCGAGAAGCGTGCGGCCGGATTGATGTGAAACGTGGCCGACAGCCCGTCGGACGCCACTTCGACGTCGTCGGCGATCAGCGCGTATTCGGACGCCAGCTCGTCCCAGCTGCGCTGCATCAGCGTGTCGAACATCAGGTTCTTGATGTCCGGCGCGGGCGAGCCGCGGGTCAGGAAGGGGTTCAGCGAGTCGTAGCTCTGGGCCGTATCGTAGTTCTCGAAGTTGAGCGTGCCGTCATTCGGCGCGTCGGGATCCGCATAATCGAAATGCGTAAAGTTGGCCGAGTACTTGGGCTGATCGTATTGAGAGATCGCGTTGGCGGCCTCGGCGGCCGAAGGCGCGAAAGCGTTCAGCGTCGACGCCACGCACACGGCAGCTGCGATGCGAGCGATTCGCCCGCGTTGCCGGCCGGCCCGCAGCGCAAAGCGAACCGATTGCGGCGCGTGCGGCAAACGCAACGTTACAAGTCTCATCTTCTGCTTGTCCTGGGATGCGCCGGTTGGCTGCCGGCACGGATTCAGTATGGTTGTCGCAACGGCTCGACGCCGCCGGATCGCACATAACGGCGTCAGGCCGGAAAGGGCCGCTCCCGGCCGGTAAAGGGAAGCGGAGCGGCCCATCGCGTGCCATTCAAACCGATTGCAGCATCAGAACTTGTAGGTCGCGCCGATCTGCGCGAATCGACCGACATACGTGTACAGCGACGTGTCATAGCCCGTCTGGTAGCTCGCGTTCATAAAGACCGGATCGAACGGCGGCGCACGATTGAAGATGTTGTCGATGCCGGCGTAGATCGTCCAATGCTTGAAGCCGGTGTAGCTGACCATCAGGTTGAACTGACTGTACGAAGCCACGCTGTCCTGCATGTTCGGATACTGGCCCGGCGACAGGATGGCCTGGCTGTACGGTCCCGTGAACATCCACGTCAACGTCGCATTCCATTGGTTGTGGTAGTTCCAGTTCAGACTCGTATTGCCCTTCCAGCGCGGGAAGCTGCCGCCGAACGGCTCGTTCAGCGAACCGTTGTTGCCCGCGAAGTCGGTCGTCTCGCCGCCCACCGGCATCTTGAAGTGCCATACGTAGGCCCAGTCACCCGACAGCGTGAACGTACCGATCTTGGTCGACACCGATTGGCGGAAGGTCGTCTCGAAGCCGTCGGTGTCGAGCGACGACAGATTCATATACGGCAGCACCACATACGCGATGGAGCCGTTCGGGTTACGGATCACCTTCGACGGATCGTTCTGGTCGACCACCGTCTGGATGTCTTCCGTGCCGATCACGTTGTCGATGTGGATCTTGTACCAGTCGAAGCCGAAATCGGTATTGCGGGTGGGCGACAGCTGGAAGCCGATGTTGTAGTTCTTGGTGCGCTCCGGTTGCAGCTTGCTGTTACCGGCCTGCACTTCCTCGACGAGGTTGTATGCGTTCGGGTTGTTGGGATCGTTCGAATCGACCGCGCCCTGCGCGCCGTAGGTCCTCGACGAAGTGTTTTCGATCAGCGTCGGTGCGCGGAAGCCGCGGTTGTAGGAACCGTACACCGTCAGCTCGCGGATCGGCTGGAAGCGCAACGCGAAGCGCGGCGAGAATGCGCCACCGAAGTCGCTGTAGTGGTCGTAGCGACCCGACTGGCTGAACGTCAGGTTCTTCAGGATGGGAATGTCGATCTGGTAGTAGACCGCCGCGACGTTGCGCTCGCCGTTGACCGATTGCAGCGACGGCTGGACGAGCGTGCCGTTCGCGTAGTCCGCGCCTGTACCGATGTACTGGCTCTGGTGCGTGAATTGCGTACCGAGACCGAGGCCGACGTTACCCGTGGGCAACGTGAACAAGTTCGGCGTCGACAGCGTCGCATCGACAGCGTCGAGCTTCGTGATGGCCTGCGTCGACGTGCTTCCGTAAAGGCCGTTCAACCCGTTCGGTGTCGACGACGGATTGGCGAAGTTGAACACGCCGTTCTGGACGATGTTCTCCAATGCGGCCGCGTTGATCAGGTTCGAATAGTTGTTCGACACCGTGTTCTGCGAATGCGTGTAGGACGCGGTCCAATCCCAGTCGCCCACGCGCGGCGTGCTGAACGAGCCTTTCACACCCGTCGCGGCACGCCAGAAGTTCGAGCTCGTGTGCACGGACTGCGTGGCCGGGAACGAGTAGACCAGCTTGGCCGGCACGCCGAACGGGTTATACGGGTTGCTGCCCGGCACGAGGTTCGAAACCGGGTTGAGACCGCCCGTCGCCGGATCGTAGGTCTGCGTGCTGTTGCCGAGGCGGCCGACGAAATTGTTCGTGACCGTCGTATTGTTGCTTTCCCAGAGATCGGCGAACGCCTGCATCGCGTCGCTGATCTTGAAGTCGGCGTGCACCTTCGCGCTGAGGCGTTCGGTCCACGGCGACAGCGACGATGCGTACGCGGTGTTGTTTGCGCAGACCGTGCCCGGACCGTTGACCTGCGCGACGGAGGTGCCCGGCACGGCCTGGCCTCCGTTCGGACACGGGCTCAGCGGCACCTTCGCGCCGGTGGTCGGATTACGCCAGTACGACACGTTCTGGTTCGACAGGCCGCCCGGGAAATTGGAGAAGTCCTGGTTCTGCGTCGTGTCGCGATCGGCGATCGAGATGCCGTTCGACTTGTAGTAGCTGAGCGCCGCCGTCACGTTGAAGCGGTCGGCGTTCAGGTCGCCGATGCCGCCGAGGACGCTGAACTGCGTCGTGCCCTGGCCGCCTTCACCGTTTGTCGCACCACCGTAGCTGCCGCCCAGTTCAAGACCCTGAAAGTTTTTCTTCGTGATGATGTTCACCACGCCCGCGATTGCGTCCGAACCATACTGGGACACCGCGCCGGTCTTGACGATTTCGATGCGGTCGATGATGTTGAGCGGCAGCGTATTCAGGTCGAAGAACTGATCGCTGCCGTTCACGGCGAACGCATACGGCGACACCCGCATGCCGTCGATCAGCACCAGCGTGTATTTCTCGCTGAGGCCGCGCAGCGCGATACCTGCGCCGCCCGGCGCGAAGCTGTTCGTCGAACCTTCGCTCCAGCTGCTTGCCGAATTCGCCGAGGTGCTGCGCAGGTAATCAGCGACGTTGGTCTGACCGCTGTTCTGGATGTCCTTGCTCGTGATGGTCTGCACCTGGTTGAAGCCGACCTTGTCGGCCTGCCGGATCAGCGAACCCGTCACTTCGAATCGCTTGATCTGCGCGACCTTGCCTTGTCCGTTCGCGCCCGGCGCGGCAGGCGTCGCCTCGGCTGCCGCGCTCGATGCCGCGGCACCCGTGGCAGCGACAGAGCCCGCCGTGCCGTTCGCCTGCGAAACGGTCACGGGTGCGCCGTTCGCGACCGCATCCGCGATCGATGCGGCTCCCGGCGCCGGCTGGCTCTGGGCGAACGCCGGCGGCACCAGCACGGCCGTCAACGCCAGCTCCGCCCAGACTATCCTCTTGATGGCCAACGCCAAAACTTTCTGCTTCATCTTGTTCCCTCTCGCTCGTAGTAAGACCCCACCTGCTGCACGCCGGAACTTTGTGAGTTCCTTGCGCGTCCTGGGCGCCCGTGTAACGGACCCCGCCATAGCCACCCTTTCGACTGCCACGACTCGAACGGATCGGCCTCGGGCACCCCTGCCACTCGGCATCACCGTCTCTTAGTGTTTTTATTCGCAATACTTACTACATGTAATGAGCGCACTTCCTGCAATTTCCAATTCGATGGACGACGAGCAGTGAAGACGTCTGCCGGCCGTACTGCGTACTGCGTGCGGCCTTCCATCGATCGGATACTTCTCCTGCGTCGCGGCGTGCGGCGCCTGCCGCCTCCGCTAGAACAGCCTCGGCGTGCCAACCCAGACGATCACCGCCTCTTCGTCGGCCGTGTTGTGCCACGCGTGCGGCACCGTCGATTCGTAATGCGCGGTATCGCCCGCGTTCAGCGTGAACGTGCAATCCTCGAGCGTCAGCGCGACCTGCCCGCGCATCACATAGACGAATTCCTCGCCCGCATGGGTCGTTATCTCGGACGGCGACTGCCCCGCCGGCATCCTGACGAGAATCGCGTCGAGCTTGCGGCCATCCACCGGGTTCGTCAGCTTGGCGAACAGGTTGGCCGAGTTCGTGAACTGGAAATACTGCAGCGCGTGCGCACGGCATACCGAACGCGCTTCTGTCGGCGTGTCGATGAAGTACTGCATCGTGACGCCCAGCGCTTGCGCGATCCGGACCAGCGACGTGATCGACGGCGTCGCGCGCCCGCGTTCGACCTGAGACAGGAACGGCTTCGAAATGCCTGCGATCCCGGCCGTCTCGTCGAGCGTGAGCTTCAGACGCTGGCGCAGCGCCCGGATCTTGTTGCCTAGCGATACGGCGACCAGAACCGACTGATCAGCGGACACAGTCATGGAAGTGCGGGGCCTCGCAGTCGAAACTGGTTTGATGTCGTCGATCCTTGACCGATGCGATGACGCGACCGGCTCGGCGTGATACCCGGCCGCGCGCTGCCGCGGGCAGCCGGCGCGTGGTGCGGCGTGGCGCCGTCGTCGCCCGTCATCGGATGTTTCGCAAATTTGATTCGCCTTGCTAATCAACAAGATCGCCCCTTTCCATCTTCATGTCCGACCTTCGACGGCTTGTCCTTCTGCCGCGCTACGCTGCTCGTCGATTGCGTGCGTGTCGCACGCCGTCGTGCCCTTACGTCGCGCTACCGGGATGCCACCGCGATCCACAGCTTCGCCAGATCGGCCGAACCGTCGTTACCCTTCACCGTGCGCAGCACCTGGACCGCATGCGCCTTCTGGCCCGCCACGTAGTACGCCTCGCCAAGCCGCAGCCGCGCCGCATCGGGGTGCTCGAGCCCGCCCTTCGCGATCACCTGCTCCATCATCGACAGCCCCTGCGCCGCGTGGCCCGCAAACACCAGATTCATGCCCACATCGAGCGGCGCCACCGGATTGGCTGGGTCCGCACCCGCCTGCGCACGCTTGGCAGCCAGCGCCTGCAGCCGTTTCTCGCGGTCGGCCTGCCCATCCTTGCCGAGCACGCCGGACGCGAATCCCTGGTCGATCACCTGCCTGCCTTCGGCTGGCGTTCCTGCCGCCAGCGCGAGCTGCGTCATCTCCATGTAGGCGTCGGCCGTCGTCAGCGAGCCCGTCGCCCTGCGCAACCGGTAGATGTCGAGGTCGAGCGACGACAGGTAGCCGGGGCTGCCGCGAATGGCCGAGATCATGTCCGCCCAGTACGCGGGACTCGGATGATAAGCGACCAGCATGCCGAGCGCGCTGCGATAGGCACCGGCATCCT
Source organism: Burkholderia sp. MBR-1 (assembly GCF_013822785.1). Lineage (NCBI taxonomy): Bacteria > Pseudomonadati > Pseudomonadota > Betaproteobacteria > Burkholderiales > Burkholderiaceae > Burkholderia > Burkholderia sp. MBR-1. The sequence goes on along the minus strand of NZ_CP053610.1, from coordinate 864,944 downwards.
TGCTCTTTTGCGCACAGGTCGCCAGCATCTGCAACTGCCCTTCGTCGGGCGCATGGCCGGCCTGCGCCTGCGCCTCCGTGCTCGCCTTCAACTGGCTCACGACCTGGCTGCAATCGTTCGACAGGTAATACGACTGTGTGAGCAGCGTGCGCATGTCCGGATCCGTGCCGCCCGCCTTCAGGTAGCGCTGCGCGACGCGGATCGCCTGCGGATAGTTCTTCTGCTGGAAGTAGATCCCGGCGAGCGCCGCCGTGGTCCGCTGCTCATCCGCGCCCGACAGGCGCCCCGAGTTCACGACGGTTTCGTAGGCCTGCGCGGCCACGCCGGTATCGCCGGCCGCCATCGCCGCCGCGCCGCGCGTCGCTTCCACCATGTAGGTTTCATACGGCGTGCGATTCGGCACGGCGGCCGCCTGCGCGATCTTGCCGAGCGCGTCGCGATACTTGTGCGCGCGATACAGGTCCTGCGCCGCCGCCAGCGGCTTCGCCACATCGGGCCGCAACGTGTCGGCCGCCCACGCCGGCCGGCCGAGCACGCAGGCCGCCCCGAGCGCCGTCAGCGCCATCATCCGTTTCCATCGTCGCTGGTTCATCGGTCGGCCTGTTCCGTCATTGCATGAACTGCTCGTTTCCGATCAAGCCGATCTTCGTCGCGCCCACACGCTGCGCGGACGCCAGTACGGCCGCCACGTCCTTGTACGGCGCCAGCTTGTTCGCCCGCAGATGGATCTCCGCCTGCACGGGCTCGTGCGCGACCGTCGTCAGCTTCGCCTCGAGTGCCGCGCGATCCGGCACCGGCGCGCCGTTCCACGTGGTCGTGCCGTCGAAGTCGATGTCGATCTGCACGACCTCCGGCGGCGTAGCGGGCGGCGGCGGGTTGCCCACCGGCAGATCCATCTTCACCGAATGCATCTGAATCGGGATCGTGATGATCAGCATGATCAACAGCACCAGCATCACGTCGATCAGCGGCGTGGTGTTGATGTCGACCATCACGTCCGGCTCGCTGCCGCCCCCGCCCGAAGGCACGTTCATTCCCATCGTCTGCTCCTGTCGATGCTCGCTCCGATCCCATGCGTCGCCGTCAATCGGAATCGGCGCGCATGCTGTTCCCCCGCAAGGCTAACCACCCCGCGCCGGCGGTTCCGTAATGAACGACACCTTCGCGATACCGGCCCGCTCGCACATCGTGACGACCCGGCCGATGAACTCGTAGCGCGTGTTCTGGTCGCCCCGCACGTGCACGCTCGGCTGCGGTTGCTGCTGAGACACCCCCTTCAGCTTCGCGAGCAACGTCGACGCATCCACCAGTTGCTCGCCCCAGAAGAAATCGCCGTCGCGGTTCACCGCGATCTCGACGCTTTTCGGCGTCGTCTGCAGCGGCTGCACGACCTCCTTCGGCAACTGCAGCTGGATCGTGTGCGTGACGACCGGAATCGTGATCAGGAAGATGATCAGCAGCACCAGCATCACGTCGACGAGCGGCGTCGTGTTGATGTTCGCGATCACCTCGTCGCTTTCGTCCTGCCCGACGTTCATGCCCATCGCGCGCCTCCGTCAGCCGGTCAGTTCACGAGCGACGCGGCACGCGACGGTGCGCGAGCGGCACGCTTGCCGCCGGCCAGCAGCACGGTATGCAGCTGGGCGCCGAAGTTGCGGACCCGCTCCATCACCGACTTGTTGCGCCGGACGAGGAAGTTGTAGCCGAGTACGGCAGGCACCGCGACTGCCAGGCCGATCGCCGTCATGATCAGCGCCTCGCCCACCGGGCCCGCGACCTTGTCGATCGACGCCTGGCCCGCGATCCCGATCGCCGTCAGCGCGTGATAGATGCCCCAGACAGTCCCGAACAGCCCGACGAACGGCGCGGTCGAACCGACCGTCGCCAGGAACGCGAGCCCGTCCTGCATGCGGTTCGACACGTTCGTGATCGACCGCTCGACGGACACGTCGATCCACGTGTTGCGGTCCACGGCTTCGAGCAATGCCTCCTCGTGATGCTCGCCCGCCTCGATCGCCGTTTCGGCGATGAAGCGGAACGGCGATGCCTCGTCGAGCAGCTTCGCGCCCTCGGCCAGGGACGGCGCGCTCCAGAGTTGCGCGTCGGCGAGCTTCGCGCGGCGGTTCGCCCGCAACTGCTCGACAAACTTAGTGACCATGATGTACCAGCTGCCCATCGACATGATCACGAGCAGGATCAGCACGAAGCGCGCGACGAAGTCGCCGTTCTTCCATAGCGCGCCGAGCCCGTACGGATTCTCGACCGCTTCGGTGGCGGCAGGCGCCGGCGGCGGTGCCGGCTCGGCGGTGGAAGGCGCCTGCGCAGGCGCCGCAGCCTGTGTCGACGCATCGGATGCCGCCGCGGATCCGCTCGCTTGCGCGTAAGCGAATTGCGGTGCAACGAGCCCGTCGATCGCGGCGACGGACATCAACAGGCTTGCCGCCAGCGCGGCCAGAGAACGCTTGGTCATAACCCACTCCGATTCTTTCGTATAACTTATGATTAAATTTCAGGCCGGTTTTCTCCGGTCCGGCTCCCGCCGGACCGCCCACTGCATCAATTCAGGTTGAACGAGAACGGCACCTGCACCCGTACTGCCTGGCCTTGCGCCACGCATTTGAACCGCTTCACGGTGTTGTAGGCGGCACGATCGAGCACGGGGTCGGCCGACTGGGCCACGCGTTCGTTCGTGATGTTCCCTTCCGCATCCACGACGAACTCGATCGTCACGTCACCGGTGATGTTGTTTTCCTGCGCTTCCTTCGGGTACTGCATCGATGCGCGGATCGTGTCCGAATTCGGGCAGACGACGCCCACTTCGTGACTGACCGGCTTGGCAGGTGCGGGCGGTGCGATGACGGGCGCTTGCACGGCCGGCGCGGACTGCACCGGTGCCGACTGATGCGTGATCGTCGCCTGCGGCGGCGCTTGCACCGGCACTTCAGGCGGCGGCACGAACGGCGGCGGCGGAGGCGCGAACTTCGGCGGCGGAAGCTTGACGACCGGCATCGGCGGGGGCGGCGGCGGTTTCACCGGCTCGATGATGCGGGTTTCGATCGGATGCTGGATCACCTGCACGACTTTCGTCGCGAGGCCGTTGAGCAATGCGTAGATCAGCACTGCGTGCAACAGGAGAACGACTGCGATGCCGCCGAAACGGCGCACCGGATTCTGCTGCTTCTTGCCGAATTCCCGCGGACGCCCGAGCGTGGCAAGCCCGCTGTTCGAAGCAATCAGATGCTTTTCGACTTTCATGCCCACTATCCATCCCCCAAGCGAATCGCCCAGTTTCACGATGATGGCCGGCCCAGGAACCGGGTCGGTTCCGTCGCCGCCTCAACGCGAAATCTAATTTTTAATGCAACTTGCAATCCGAATCGAAAGCATCGATTTCGGATCCGAATTCATTCAATTTCAAGGAATCGTTTCAACCGCCACGGGATAGCCGCCTTATCCGGCATCCACCCCGCACCAGCGTTCAGGCAATTGTCAGCTGCGTCGACACAGGCACGTTCGCGCATGACGATCGGACCGTCGCTACACCCCGATGGCAGCGTGGCCGTGCGTCTTGGGTGCAGACGATAGCAAGGAAAAAATCTGGCCGTCAAACTTTTTTTGATGTCCGAATACAAAGTTTGGAGGACTTGCTCGAATAACGAGTCAAAAGGCTTCACGAAACATTTTTTATTGATTCTGTAATTAATTTGTATGGTTATCGCACTCATTCGGTGCTTATGGCCAATAATCACCAATTTAGTGCGATGCACCGAATCGACGCGGATTTAATGAAGCGTTATCGGATACGTCTCATTGTCTCCTGCATGGATGGAAGCCTATCGACCGTTGTTATGCGGGGCTACGGATTTTCAAAACAATACTCGGACGAATCCAATTAACTTATTCGTAATTGACTACAAATTAAAATAGTGACATTCAAGATACCTATCAAATATGCACGATGATCTGCATGCCGAATCTATTTTCTGATTCCGGGCACGACTGCGTCTACGAGAACTCGTTGGCCGACTGTCTGCGCGTACGGGCGTCTCTTACTTCACGGAGCGATGTGAACGCTCCATCAACGCGCATTCGGCGTCGCTGCTCACGTCCCAATCCTGGAACAAGCGATTACGGACAAATCCGGCGGGGGAAGCACCAAGCGGTGCTCGAGGCGATGCCGCAGAGACCGGACCGCCAGTTCGGTGCCATGACGACGATGCACAGTCGAACACGGGTTCGGCGCACGCAAACACCCGATGGGTGCGATTCACTTCCACACACTCAGGCGTTGCCGCGGCGCGACAGAAATGTACATGCACGTACGGGCATACACGTCCCCAAGCGCGTCATCAGGATCGTGAGGTTGAGCGAGGCGATGTGAGCAATCGGATACCCGCTCGACCGTGCCGAGCGCAACGGGGATCATGCGACCATGATCGCGAGCTCATCCGCATACGCATTCAACCGATCCCCTACCTGCACCTTCAGGACATCGATGAACCGTTTGATTTTCGCGTCGACGAATTGACGGGACGAGTACACCGCATATACGTTGCGCTGCGCGGTGTGAAATTCCGGCAGGACGCGAACGAGCGATCCTTTGCGCAGATCGTCGATTGCCGAGAAGGCAGCGATCAATCCAATTCCCGCGCCCTCCCGCAGTACCGTGGACATCGCATCCATGTCATTCACACTGAAGTGCGATCCCGTTGGACGATACACCGCCTCGCCTGCTCTGCCTTGCAGATGCCATTCGTCCGGCGCGTAATCGACCGTGCTCAGAAGCACACATGTGTGACCGACGAGGTCTTCCACACACTCGGGAGCCGGATGCCGTGCCAGATAGTCGGGCGACGCCGCGAGAATGCAATGACTGGTTCCGATCTTCTGGCTCACGTACGCCGAGTCGGGCAGCGTGCGCGCGATCACGATCGCCACGTCGAGTTGCTCTTCGAGCAGATTCGGCATCCGCTGCGACAGCATGAGATCGACCGATACTTCCGGATATGCGCTCCGATAGGCAAGCACGGCTTGCGAAACGAGTTGGCGCCCCAATCCCGGCACCGCATGCACGCGTAATAGACCACGCGGCTCCAGCAGCGCATCGCGTGCTTCCGCTTCCGCCCGTTCGATGTCCGAGAGGATCGCAACACTGCGTTCGTAAAAACGTCGCCCCGCGTCGGTAACGACGAGCCGTCGCGTCGAGCGCTGTAGCAACCGCGTGTTGAGATTGTCTTCGAGGACAGATACCGCTCGAGAAATGTTGCCGACCGTCGTATCGAGGTGGTTTGCGACAGCCGTGAAACTGCCCATCTCGACCACTTTCACAAACACCGACATGGTGTGCACCTTGTCCATTAGTCACCCTCGCTTTGAATTTTTCGTCGAATCGCTGCGTTTCGGCCCGCGCGAGTCTGTGATCATAGGTTCCGCACCTGTTTCGTGCAGTCAGCGAGCGGCATCGTGTCGTTTTTTTGCATCCTTTCACTTATCTTTCATTTCGGCGGCGGATTTTCCCTCCAGAGACAAGATTCATTCTTGCCGGGCCATCTAAGTTGCCGCCTGCTTCACGCCTAGACTTGGTCCCGAAGTCAGGCAGTCGGAACGTAGACGTTTCAATCCTGAGCTCCGTCCGCCATGGTCGATGATCCAGACACGGCGTAGCGCAGGCTCCCTATCCGGCTCTAGACGAACCCGCATCAAATCGCAATCCTAACCATAAAGGCTAAACCATGGACATCACATACGACGCGCTTCATCTCTTCATCGATGGCGAATGGATCGGCGCGAGCGAACGCGAAACGGCGCCGGTGATCAATCCCGCCACGCAAATCCAGATCGGGCGCGTTCCACTGGCGACGGCAGCGGACCTCGATCGCGCCCTCCAGGCTGCGGTACCGGCGTTCGATGTCTGGCGCAACACCGTGCCGGCCGAACGTGCGCGCATTCTGAAGCGCGCGGCGGAACTAATGCGCGAGCGCGCCGAGCACATTGCTACCGTGATGACGCTGGAGGAAGGGAAACCGCTGGCAGAAAGCCGCGACGAAGTCCTGCGCGCCGCCGACTATTTCGAATGGTTCGCCGAAGAGGCGCGTCGCATCGACGGCCGCGTGGTGCCATCCAACCGTCCGGGCGTGCAACAGCTCGTGAAGAAACAGGCGATCGGGCCCGTCGCCGCATTCACGCCGTGGAATTTTCCGGCGATCACCCCGGCGCGCAAGCTCTCCGCCGCACTCGCCGCCGGATGCAGTGTCATCATCAAACCCGGCGAGGAAAGCCCCGCAACGGCGCTCGCGTTGGCACGCGCACTGGACGACGCCGGCTTGCCGAAGGGCGTGCTTCAAGTCGTGTTCGGCGTGCCCGACCAGGTGTCTACGCAACTGATCGCTTCCCCGGTAATCCGGAAGGTCACGTTCACGGGCTCGGTGCCGATCGGCCGTCTGTTGTCGGCGCGCGCAGCCGAAGGCGTCAAACCCATCACGCTTGAGCTGGGCGGCCACGGGCCCGTCCTCGTATTCAACGATGCCGACGTCGAAAAGGCTGCGGTCGAAGGCGCGGCGAATCGCTTTCGCGGCACCGGCCAGGTCTGCATCTCGTCGACGCGCTTCCTGATCCAACGCGAAGTCTACGACGAGTTCGTCGGTCACTTCGTACGTGCGACGAGCGCGCTCAAGGTCGGGAACGGCATGGATGCCGGCACGCAGGTCGGGCCGCTGGCGAACCCGCGCCAGCTTGCCAAGATGGAGGAACTCATCGCCGACGCGGTGGAGCGTGGCGCAACGATTCTGGCCGGCGGAAAGCGCATCGAAGGCGAGGGATATTTCTTCGAGCCAACGGTCCTCGCAGACGTACCGAAGGACGCGCGTGTGATGCACGAAGAACCGTTCGGCCCGATCGCGGTGCTGATGCGCTTCGATGCCCTTGCCGACGGCCTCGCCGAAGCGAACCGGTTGCCGTACGGGCTCTCTGCCTATGCGTTCACAAGCAGTGCGCGTACGGCCATCGATGCAGCGGACGGCCTCGAAGCCGGCATGATCGGCATCAACCAGTACCGCATCGTCTCGACCGAACTGCCGTTCGGCGGCATGAAGGAAAGCGGCCACGGCTCGGAAGGCGGCACCGAGGGCATCGAGTACTACCTCACACACAAGTTCATCAGCCAGGCTTGAAAGGAGATCGCCATGTCCGATACGCATTTCGATAGTCCGCGCGAAGCCGCGCGTGCGTTCACGCCGACGCTTTCGGCATTCGTCGACGACACGCTCTATCCGCGGATCTGGAGCGATCCGACGCTCTCGCCGCGCGACCGCAGCCTCGTGACTGTTGCCGCGCTGATCGCGGGGGGCCATCTCGACGAGTTGCCGGCGCACCTGCGCCGCGCGTTGACGAACGGCGTAACCCGTGAAGAGTTGTCAGCGGCAATCACTCACCTCGCGTTCTATGCCGGGTTTCCCGCCGCAATCTCCGCATCCGCCACGGCGCAGGCAACGCTCGGCGCCCATCCTCAGCCCGACGATCTCGCCGGCAATGCATCTACGACGCAGGAAGGTTTGAAATGAAAGCCATCACATTCAAGGAATTCGGCGATGCCGAGGTGCTCCAACTGGCCGAGGTCGCGGCTCCTGAGGTTCGGCCCGACGATCTACTGGTACGCGTCCATGCCGCGGGTGTGAATCGCGCCGATCTGACCCATCGGCGTGGCGGATACGGCCGGCCGAACTTCGGCGACTCGACGATCATGGGTCTCGAAATCGCCGGCGAGGTGATCGAGACCGGATCTTCCGTGCAGGGTTACAAGGTCGGTGATCGTGTCATGGGCGTCGTGGGCGGCGGGGCCTACGCAGAACGGGCGCGCATTGACTGGAGAATGGCGATGCCCATTCCGGCAACGCTCGACTATGTGCATGCGGCCGCCATACCGGAAGTGTTCGTCACTGCGCACGAAGCGTTGTTGCATCTGGGCCGCTTGCAGCGCGGCGATGCGGTGCTGATCCACGCAGCGGCGGGCGGGGTGGGTTCCGCAGCGGTCCAGCTGGCCTATGCAACCGGCGCGACGATTTTCGCAACGGCCGAAGCCTCGAAGCTGGAACGGATCGTTCAACTGGGTGTGGACCATGCGATCGACTACAAGACGCAGGACTTTTCGGAAGTCGTCGCAAGCAGGACGGGCAAACGTGGTGTCGATGTGGTCATCGACTTCGTGGGCGCACCGTATTTTTCCCGGAACGTCGCGTCATTGGCAAACGGCGGCCGGCTGGTGCAGGTCGGCATACTCGGCGGCGGCGGTGACGTCAGCGTGAGCCTCGAACAGATCCTGTACCGTCATCTGCAAATCATCGGCACGGTGATGAAGTCGCGCGACCAGAGCGAGAAACACGCGATGGTTCGGCGGTTTCGCGAACATTGGCTGGACCGCTTTGCGGGAGGCGCGGGTCTGGAGCCGGTCGTCGACAGCGTGTTTCCGCTCGCAGACGCCGCGGCCGCCCATCGACGGATGGAGTCTGCTGTGAACGTAGGAAAGATCATCCTGACGATGAGCGAAGATAGCTGACGTAGGGCCGATTCGCGTCGCGGCCCATGTACGAAGCTGGTTGATGGCAGTCAGGCGGACGGGAGCGCGTTGCTCATGGCCGGAAATAAAACCATTCGCGACGACGGGCCGGCAGCGCCGATGGTGCATGTCGCGGCTTCCCGCACCCGAATCGAACGTCCCGCACGTACCGGAACGGTATCGCTCCCTCGCAGCTTTCCGGCACGACGCTCAGAACAACACGCTCGAGGCGGTATCCGGATCCTCCGGCGTGAAGACTACCCCACCGTCGCCGGATTCGTCGCGCATCCGGCGAGGTTCGGTCTCGTCGAGCAGAGGCACCCCGCCGCACTCATGGAATTCCGCGTGCGGAGACGCCGTCTCGATCGGCAAATCCGGCCGCCGCCGGGCCATTCTGATTTTCGAAGTCATGACATCCTCCGTACATCGGCAATCGTATCGTCGCGCGACCTCGCTCACGCGCGATCGGCGGCCTCGGGCAGCGGTTCCGCGCCCTCGCACACCTCGTCCGCAGGCTGCGGCGCATCGACCCGCTTGCGAAACAATCGGGACGTCACCCACAGCACCCACGCGCCCGGACCGCTGAGCATCACGGCCATGAACAACAGGATGTGCTGGATGCCTAGCACCGGCCCCACGCTCGCGGTCAACACGCCCGCGAGCGGATACGAGAGCCCGTTGATCAGATAGAACGGCCCGATCACTTTGCCGAGGTGCTCGCGCTCGATCGCACGTACGCGCAATGTCCGGTTGAACACGTTGTACCAAGCAGCCCCCGCCATCGCGCCGAGAAACGCGATCACATAAACCCAGACACCCTGCGCCAATCCCATGCATACGAGCCCGGTGCACATCAGCGCGAAGCCGCCTGCACCGAGCCGATAGATGCTCCAACTGCGGGTCAGCTTCGGAATCAGCAACAGGTTCAGCAGCCCGAGCACGCCCGCGCCAGTGTTCATCAAGCCGAATACACTGTCGGATGCGCGGAACACGCCCGTGACGAGATATGCGTTCGCGCTCGCCGCGATCGCAAACGCGAGGTTGATGGCGAAGTTCACCAACGCAAGCAACACAACCGGCCGGTTCGCGATCAGCAATCGCCATCCCAGAACCAGGTCGTGCCGGACCCGACCGTGAGCGGTGCCGCGCGGGCTCGCCGGAAGTTCGCGCCAGCACCACGCGGCCAGCGCGAATCCGGCCGCCGCGACGAGCAGGAGCGGGAGCTTACCCAGCCATTGCGCCAGCCCCGCCGCAAGGGCTGGACCGAGGGCCATCGCGAGCAATTCGACGTTCTGCACCAACGACTGCAAATCCGACAGCTTGCCGCCGTCCGCTAGCATCGGCACCGTCTTTTCCACCGACATCCGCACCGGCGCGATCAGCAGCGACAGGAAGACGCTGTTGACCATCAGCGCAATGATCGTGGCCGACGGCATCGCGAAGCAGGCTGCCACGGCAATCGTCAGGCAGGTCATCCGGACGCGATTTGCATACCGGAACAACCGGCGGCCGCCGAGCCGGTCCGCGAACAAGCCGGCGAACGGATAAGCGATCAACGCCGGCACCCATTCGACTGCATATGCAATGCCCGAATACGCGAGGCTTCCGGTCCGCTGATAAATGAGAAGCGGCACCGCAAACAGCACCGTCTGCTCGGCGATCAATCCAAGCATCAGTCCCGACGCGAACCAGCGCAGCGAAGCGGAGCGCGATTCACCGATCAATCGCCACCTCCATGCTCGAGGCGCTCACGTCGCGACGGAACCCTGGCCGCCGTCCTGACCGATGAACACCACACGTTTCACTCGCCTCTGATCCATCATTTCGTATCACTTATCTATATCCTTGATTTTAGATTCCTGACCGGCTTTCCGATCTGGTGCGGCCGAGCCGCGCCAGTCGCGCAACATCGTGTGATCATCAGATGACGAGCGCTGCCTTGTCTTCGCTCCCGGCCGTCCGCGCTTCATACTGGCGAATCAGGGGCAGCACGTGGTGACAGAATCGCCGCATCTCTCCACGCGTCGGCCAGCCGGACAGGATGAATTCGCTGACACCGGCCTGCTTGTATTCGAGCAGATACCGTGCGACCTCGTCGTAGCTGCCCACCACACACAGGGCCGGGCCTCCGCGATAGGCGACGGCGCCCGTCCACAGCATCGGTGACAACCAGCCACCGGACGCCTGCTCGGCAAGATCGAACGACTTTTTCACCGCCTCCGAATCGCACGTCTTCACGAATGCCTGAACCTGCTGACGATGGGCTTCATCCGAGTTCGCCATCATGGCGGCCACTTCTGCATGTGCCTCTTCCCGCGTTTCGCGAGCCAGCACGTGCATGCGGATGCCGACGCTGCGCCCGGCCTCCAGGGGCTCACGAGCAGCGACCGCGATGCCCTCCGGCGTGTCGCCGTAACGCAGCCAGCAGTCCCCCGATTCGATGGTGATGCGCTTGGCCAACGCGGACGCGCCGCTCAGATAGATTCGCGGTCGCTCGCCGTCCTTGAATGGCAGGCCGAGGCGCGCGCCGTCGAACCGGTAGTGGGTGCCTTCATGCGACACCGGCGTCTCGCCGCGCCAGAACCGATGCAGCACACCGAGATATTCGGACGTGCGCTCGTAGCGCGCGTCGTGCGCCAGATAGTCGCCGTAGTACGCCTGTTCCTCCGGAGAAATGCCGGCGACGATGTTCAGCGAGATCCGTTTGTTCGACATCCACGACAGCGTATTGACTGCCTGCGCGAATAGCGTCGGCGGCAGCAGTCCCGGGCGATAGGCCAGCATGAACGACAGTCTGCGCGTCTCGCGCGCGAGTGCGCCGATCAGCGGCAACGGCTCCGGCAGATGAAAACCGATTCCCATCAGCAGCGTATCGATCTGCATGTCCTCCGCTTCCTGCGCAAAGTCCACCAGACCGTCGAGATCGAGTTCATTCGCGAGGTCCCGCTCGGACGCCTTAGTATTGCCCGCTCCGCGCGGCGCGCACCAATGAATCTTCAGGGGTTGAAATACCCGCATCGTCGCCTCTCCCGATAGTCGAATCCGGCCTGTTGCCGTAGTGACCTTCAGCTTAGGAGTCGAGCAACGAATCGAGCAAGCCCGCACCGCGCCGACGAAGAAACTTTGACGGCACACCAATTTTTTGATCCATCGCTGACATTTACCGGCCGCAATAAGTTCTCACGAATGCGCTGCGATCCGTCGCGCTCGCCTACTCTCGTCAACACGTCGAGGCCGATATCGAAGACGTATCGCGATTCCGCACGAATATGCGCCGGCCGACATTCCCGTGTGTCATTGCTGTTGCATCCGTTCTCGCATCACCGCCCTCCGGCGCGACACGACGCGGCCGGCGACGGTCACGAATGTTCATCGAAGAAAATGGAGCCACGCTGATGTTGAACCTGAGAAACAAACGCGTCGTCGTCTTCGCCGAGGGCTGCTTCGGCCCTGTGACAAGCAAGGTGGCGACCTCTTACCTGCGCTATCGCCACAGCGAATGCGTCGCCGTCGTCGACAGCCGTTGTGCCGGAAAGGACGTGGGCGAGGTACTCGGATACGGCCACGGCATCCCGGTGCTCGACTCGCTGGAATCGGCATTGCAGTTCGATCCGGACATTTTCCTGATCGGTGTGGGCCTGTTCTCCAACGCATTGCCCGATGCATGGCGCGCGCAGATAGCGCTCGCACTCGCCCGCGGGCTCGACGTCGTCAGCGGTCTGCATTTCCGAATTGCGACCGATCCTGATTTCGCCGCACTTGCGTCGGAATCCGGCGCACGGATCTGGGATACGAAAGAGCCGCCCGATACGCTCGCGACCAGTGAAGGCAAGCTCGACGCGCTCGATCGCTTCATCGTCCATACCGTCGGCACCGATTGCCGGGTTGGCAAGAAAACCACCGCCATCGAGATCGCGGAAGCTGCACGACGACGAGGCATCAACGCAGGTTTCGTCGCTACCGGCCAGAGCGGTATCTATATTAGCGGCGCCGGTGTCGCGATCGATGCCGTCCCGTCCGACTTCGTCGCGGGTGTCACCGAATCGCTCGTACTCGAATCGGCGCGTCACCACGACTGGATCGTCGTCGAGGGACAGGGATCGATTTCCCATCCCGCCTACAGCGGCGTCACGCTGGGCCTGCTTCACGGTGCCATGCCGCAGGCCCTCGTGCTGTGCCACGAGGCGGGCCTTGCACATCACAAGGGCTGGGCGCATGCGCCGCTGCGTCCGCTACCCGAACTCGTCACGCTGTATGAACAGCTTGGCTCGTTTCTGCGACCGGCGAAGGTGGTCGGCGTCAGCGTCCATACAGGTGCGCTTCCGGCCGAGCAAGCCGCGCGCGCCATCGAGGAGATCGAATGGGAAACGGGCCTGCCTGCCGTCGACGTCATCCGCTCGGGTGCTGACCGACTCGTGGACGCACTGAGCGTCCACGACCGGACCCTTCAACGCCTGGCGGCCTGACCGGCCGCCGGCTTTCGTCGTCCCGCCTGCATCGTCGCGCCATCGTCAAACACAGGAAGCGATTCAAATGACCGAACAGTCCAGCCTGCTCCATGTCGAACCCATCCACTCGCTCAAGGGTTACGCCGTCACCCCTTCGTCCAAGCCCGAGACCCAGCGCGCGATACTCGCCGCGACTCTCGCCGACGGCACGTCGATCGTCCACAACGATCTGCGCTGTGTCGAGACCAGCGCGATGAAGCAAGCATGCCGCGCACTCGGCGCGCGCATCGACGAACACGCCGGATACCTCGAGATCCGCGGTGTCGGCGGCGCGCTGCATCTGGGCCAGCGCGTCGTCGACGCGATCGGCTCGGGGCTCGTGTTTCGCACGTTCACCGCGTTGACGAGTTTCGCCGACTCGCCTGCCATCATTACCGGCGACACCATTCTGCGCACGCGGGTGATGAAGCCGTTGTTCGACGCACTCGAGGAACTCGGCGCGCGTATCGAATGCATCGGCGAGGCCGGCAAGGCGCCGGTCGTCAACTGGGGAGGCGGGTTGCGCGGCGGACGCTGCACGGTCCCTGGCAACGTAAGTTCGCAGTTCATCACCGCAATCCTGTTCGCCGCGCCGCTCGCCGACAAGCCGGTCGAAATCGCGATCGAAGGCGAATTGCTGTCGATTTCCTACATCCGCCAGACGATCGCGACGTTGCGCCATTCGGGAATCCAGGTTGACGTTACCGACGACTTCTCGCTGATCCGCGTCCAGCCGGGCAACTATCAAGCCGCGGAGTACCGGATCGGCGGGGACTACACATCGTCGTCGTACCTGATCGGCGCCGCCGCGCTGTTCCCCGGCACCTTCGTGCTGGGCAACCTCGGCAGCGAGAGCCTGCAGGGCGAGCGCGCAATCATCGATGTCGTACAGGCGCTCGGCCTCTCCGTCCATTTCGACGACACGCGCAATGAGCTGACGCTCGTCAATTCCCACTCCCAGCTCACCGGCGACTACGAATTCGACGCCAGCGATTTCCCGAACATCGTACCGACGCTCGCCGCGATCGGCGCCTACGTGAAAGGAACGTTCCGCGTGGTCGGCGGCTCGATCACGCGGCTGCACAAGTCGCCTCGCATCAAGGCGATGGTTAGCGAGCTGGGCAAGATGGGCGTCGACATCAAGGGCCTCTTCAAGGACGGCGTCTACGACGGCTTCGAGATCCGCGGCACCGGCGAGCCGTATCCGGGCGGCGTCGACCTGTCGAGCTGGGGCGACCACCGGATCTTCATGTCGCTGTTCATCGCATCGCTGCGTGCGCGCCAGCCGAACCGGCTCGAGGGTTACCGCGACGTGAACTGCTCGTTCCCCGACTTCTTCACGCAGTTCGAGCATCTCGGTGCCGCCTATCGCGAAGTCGGGACCGGCGCGTCGCACGACGACGAGCGTTCGCTACTGCAGGCGGTCTGATCCCAACGGAGAATTGTCATGCTTACCAACCAGCAACTGGCGTTCTATGCGGAACATGGTTATCTCGTGATCGAAAAACTCTTCGATACCGACGAGGTTGTTCGCTCGCTCGCCGCGATCGACACGCTGCTGTCGCCCGCCAATCCCGAGAAGCCGTATGAATTCGAACCCGAGGACGGCGCAACCGTGCGCCGGATCTGGTCGCCGACGCAAAAGCATCCCGCATTCAAGGACATGGCGACTGCCCCGCGCCTGCTCGACTGCATCGAAGGGCTGATTGGCAAGAACGTGCTGTTCCACTACAGCAAGCTCAACATGAAGGGACCGAAAGTCGGCAGTGTCGTCGAATGGCACCAGGACTTCTCCTACTATCCGCACACCAACGCCGATCTCGTCACCGCGCTGATCTTTCTCGACGATGCAAGCGAAGCGAACGGCTGCCTGCGCGTCGTACCCGGGTCGCACCGGCGCGGCCTGCTGTCACACGAGGTCGATGGATTCTTCCGCGGCAAGGTCCACGACGTCGATGAAGCTCGGGCGGTCAGCATCGAGGTGCCAGCCGGCAGCGTCCTGTTCCTGCACTGCCTGACGCTCCATGCATCGGCGCGCAACGTATCGCAGCTGCCGCGCCGCACGTTCCTGCCCGCCTATCGGGCGGCCGATGCATTCCCGATTTACTTCGGACCGCACGCCGCACACAACGAACCGGGTGTAGAACTGTTGCGTGGACAACGTTCGAAAGTCGCGCGGGTCGACCAGGGCACGCATCTGCTGCCGCTCGCCGAACGCGAATTCGGGTCCCTGTACGAGGTGCAGGAAGGTTCTCACCTGCGCAAGGCACTGACGACCATGAAAACGTCCGGCTACGCAGTGACGGCAGCCTCGGGACGCTGAACACGGGAGATCCGATGGACTGGAACGCCTTTTTGGTTCCGGCGCTGCGCGGGCTTGCTCCGTACCGGCCGGGCATCACCGAGGAAAAACTGCGAGCAGAGCGAGGCTTGCACGATATCCACAAGTTCTCGAGCAACGAGTCGCCGTTCCCGCCGCCGCCCGGAGTGCTCGCCGCGATGCAACGCGCGCTCGATCAATCGAACCGCTATCCGGACAGCGGCGCGCTGCTCGACAAGCTTGCCCGGCACCAGCGGGTTCCGGCCGACATGCTGGCGCTCGGAAACGGCTCGATCGACGTCATCGCATCGCTGGTCCAGGCGTTCGTTCCGGCCGACCGCAACGTCGTGCTGTCCGAGTACGGCTACTGTGCGTATCCGCCGTTCGTCACCACCCAGAGCGCTGCGCTGCGCATCGCGGCAAGCGGGCCGGATTTCGGTCACGACGTCGATCGACTACTCGAACAGGTCGACTCGAACACGCGCATGCTGATCGTTGACAGTCCGACTAACCTATCCGGCCGCTCGCTCACGGCCGCGCAACTTGAGCATCTGATCGCACAGCTCCCGTCCAACGTGCTGCTCGTGCTCGACGAGGCCTACGCGGAATTCGCGGACGACGACGCGCCGCGCGATACCGGGCAGTTGCCGCTATCGCATCCGAACGTCGTCGTCACGCGCACATTCTCGAAAGCATACGGTCTCGCGGGGTTGCGCATCGGATACGCAATCGCCGCTGCGGGCCTGATCGACGCACTGTCGCGGATCCGACCGCCCTTTCCGGTCAGCCGCGTCGCGTTGGCGGGCGCCACGGCGGCGCTCGACGACGAAGCGCATCTGGCCCGTGTGGTCGAGACGACCGCGCGAGGCCGGGCACGTCTCGCTGCTGACCTGCGCACGCTCGGCGCGACGGTCGTCGACAGTTCCGCCAATTTCGTGCTCGCCGACTTCGGTCCGCACGCGGCGCATATCTACGATGCGCTGCTGTCGCACGGCTTCATCACGCGGCAAATGTCTGCCTATCGACTGCCGACGCATCTGCGCATCGCGATCGGCACGCCGGACGAGATCGACCGGCTGGTCGATCTCGTGCGTCGACTCGTCGGGGCACGGACCGGATCGGACGCCAATGGAGTACTCGCATGAACATTCTCATCATCAACAATCTCGCGCAATTCCCGGGCACCGGGCGGTGGGATTTCGACCTGGTGCGCTACGACGAATTCGTCGATCACAGGCAGCATCGGGTCAGCTATCTCGTCAACCGTCGCGGCCGCTCCGCCGTGACCGCCTCTGCCGACAGCTACCGGCTCTATGAGCTCGACCGGCTGGACGACATCGCCGCCTACCGCACGGTCATCGCCGAAATCGTCGGCGCGAGCGGCCCGATCGACCGACTCATCGTCTTTTCGGAGTCGCTTCAGGATCTGGCCGCGCAATTGCGCGCCGAGTTCGATATTCCAGGCAAGAAGCCGGATGAGAACCGGCTGGGACGCGACAAGCTATTGATGAAGCAGAAGGTTCAGGAAGCCGGGCTGCGCACGCCGCGCTACCGGTCCGTGACGTCGACGGAGGTGAGCGGCGCACTCACGTTTGCCGAACAGACGGGCTACCCACTGATCCTGAAGCCGATCGACGGCCAGTCGAGCCACGGTGTGCAGAAAATCTGCGATGCGGTGCAACTGCGCACCGCGATCGCCAACCTGCCGTCCGGCGGCGCGTGGGATCTCGAGGAGTTCGTGGCCGGCACGTTGATGCACGTCGACGGACTCGTCGATCGAAACGGTAACGTAACGCTCGTCGTACCGTCTCGCTACGTCAACACCTGCCTCGATTTCACGGCCGGCGCACCGCTCGGCGCGATCATGCTGGAGCCCGGCACCGCGCTGCACGCCTACGTATCGAAGTTCGCGACTCAATGCGTGACGGCGATCGGACTGCGCGCGTGCCCGTTCCACCTGGAACTCTTCCATACCACCGACGACGAGCTGGTTTTTCTGGAGGTCGGTGCCCGCGTCGGCGGTGCCGACGTGCCGTCGATGATTCACCGCGCGACCGGCATCAACCTGTTTCGTGAGTGGGTCAACATGAGTCTCGACCAACCGGCACAGCTGTATGCACCGACCGGCTCGGTGGGGGCGTGGCTGATGTTCCCGCGGCCGACCTGCCTGCCGCAGCGCGTGCGATCCGTCACGCGGTTCGACGGGCGGCTCGACAGTCTGTATCGGCAACTGGTGCCGAGCGACGGACAGCTGATCGAGCACGAGGATGGCTACTGCTCGCTCCAGTCCGGCCGCTTTCTGTTCGACTCGCCCTCCGGCACGCAGGTCGCGCGCGATGTCGCGCACGTGCTCGAAGCCTTCCGCATCGAAACCACCCAACCGTGAGCTCCGGATCATGAGTACGCCCGCCCTGCTTCTTTTCGCGCATCAGGCCCGCTCTTACGCAGCGCTGGTTCGCACATATACGGAGCGCCTGGGCATCGCGCTCGTCATCCTCAGTTCGCGCGCTCGCGATTCGCGCGACCTCGAACAGATTTCCGCCGTGGGTGCCGCCCGGCTCTGGCACGTCGACGACGATTATCTGAACGATGTGCACGTCGAGGAGACGATGGCGGAGGCACGGGCGGAGAGCTTCGCGATCGTCGCGACGCTCGCCACATTCGAAGGCTACCGATTACTGATGGCGCGCGCCAATCGCCTGCTGGGCGCCACGGACGCCGATCCCGACGCGCTGCGGGTCTGTATGGACAAATTGCAGTGCCGCACGCAGCTCAACGCGCTCAACCTGAGCGGAGCACGCGCTACGCTGCTCGACCACGCGACGCTCCCCGCGCTGCTTGCGAGCGATCGATCATTGTTCGTCAAACCACGTCGCGGCGCCGGTTCGTTCGCCTGCTTCCGGCTCGATGCCGGCTTGACGCTTGCTCGCCTCGACGCGCTGCGCGAGCAGATGCGTGCCGACCTCGCGTTTCGGGCGATCTTCGACGGGCAGTTCGATTTCATCGCCGAAGACTACATCGGCGGCGACGAGTATAGCTTCGAAGTCGTCGCGACCGATGCCCGCAGCTACGTCATCGGCGTACACGCGAAATACCTCGACGACGCTACCGGTACGACGCTCGAGATGGGCAACTCGCTGCCGGCACCCGCCCTGTCCGACGCGCAGCAGCGCGAAGGCGAGCAGTTCATCGAGCAATGCCTCGCCGCACTGCGCCTCAGCGACGGGTGCTACCACATCGAGACCCGCTTCGACGGGCGAGCCGGCCGGTGGGACATCATCGAGATCAACGCTCGCATGGGCGGCGCCCTGATCAATCAGAGCGTCGGCGTGTTCACCGGCGGCATCTCGATGCTGGAGCTTTGGGTGCAAGCACTCTGTACCGAACGAACCGCCGCCGGCGCGTGGCACCGGCGCCTGGACGCGCTGCGCGAAAGCACGCGGCGGCGGGCGGGCACGCTCAGCGACGGCACCGTGTTCTTCAGCCGATACGGCGAACGCAATCGCACGCTCGAAGTGCTGTCGATCGACCGGCTGACGCCCGCGCCGGACATCGTCGACATGCCGGTCCGGCCTCACACCCGTCTACCCGATTCCGAACGCGGCATCTTCATCCTGAACGCGCTTTGGAAGGTGCCCGTGTCCGACATCGCGACCCAGGTGCGCGCGCTCTCGGCGATGCTCGACGCGCAGCTCGTCGTTCGCTATTCCGACTCAGCAGTTACCGATGCAGAACCCACACCCCAGGAGAAATCATGAATCGCGTCCAGCATTGCGGCATCGACCATCCGATTCCCTTCTACTCGCTCGCAGACGGCGAAGCTGTCCGTAATCGACTCGATCGCTATCTCGACAAGAAAATGGCCGAATGGGCGGCAACCGTCCCCTACGCGAGCCATCTCGAAGGCAGCAAGCTCGATAGCCAGTGGTATCGCCGTCATACCATCGAGCACGTCTGGCGCATTCGTCTCAGCCGCTCCGCGCACGCCAAGGCTCTCCACGCGATCACGAAGATCTCTCCCGAGGCCGCGCAGCTGTATGCGGAATACCAGGCCGAGGAAATGAATCACGACACGCTGTTCAGGCAAGACTGCAAGGCACTCGGCGTAACCGACGAGGAGTTGTACGCGACCGAGCCATTCCTCGCGACGAGGCTGCTGCAGGGGTTTTTCTACTTCATCGCCGAACACGAGCATCCGATCGGCGTGGTCGCGTCCAGCTACCTGGTCGAATACACGACCGCGAAGCTCACGCCCCGCCAGATCAAGTCGATGAAGGAGACGCTCGGTGAGGACAAGATCAAGGGGCAACTCGCGCACATCAATACGGACGTCGGAGACGATCACGCGGGCGAGATGTGGCGCATCCTGCGCTACCTGATTCGCGAGGAGGCGGACGTCGACAAAGTGCTGCGCTATTTCGACGACATCCAGACCATTCTCGCGCTGTATTTCCGCGAGCTCTTCGAGGCCACAGTCGGCCACCGCGCGGCAGCCTGAGCCACTTTCGACGGAGCGGACATGCATACAGTCATCATCAGCACGACCGGCGAATCGTTCGCGCTGCCGCACGACGCGTATCTGTCGGACGCGGCGGAGCTTCAACTGGGCGGACTGACCTTCGGATGCCGCGCGGGAATGTGCGGCATTTGCGTGATCGAGGTACTGGCGGGCATGGACAATCTTTCGCATCCCGAAGACAAGGAAAGCACGTTTCTCGAATGGCTCGGTCACGACCACGGCGACAAGCGTCTTGCATGCCAGTGCCGGCTGCGCGGCGACGTAACGATTCGACAGTGTTGAGGTCTTGATCGCCATGTTCGATATCGTGATGCTGTCGGGCAGTCCCACCGAGCCGTCGCGCAGTCGGCACCTCCTCCGCATTGCGTCGGAGCGGCTGACTGCGCGCGGCCACCGGGTGCAGTGCATCGACATCCGGCATCTGCCGGCTGGTGCTCTGCTTCATGCCGACTGGAACGATCCCGCCATTCAGGCGGCGCTCGAGGCCGTGCAGCACGCGGCCGCCGTCATCGTCGCGACGCCGCTCTACAAAGCGTCCTATTCCGGTTTATTCAAGGCCTTCCTCGACCTGCTGCCGCAGGCGGCTTTCGCAAACAAGCCGGTGCTGCCGTTCGCGACCGGCGGCAGTCTCGCCCATCTGCTTGCACTCGACTATGCACTCAAACCGGTGCTCACCGCGCTCGGCGCGCGGCACGTGCTCGACAACGTGTTCGCCACCGAAGCCGACATCGCGCGCGTCGACGGCGAATACCGGATCGCAGCGCCGCTCGCGCAGCGCTTGCACGGCGCGGTGGAATCGCTGATGCACGTGCTCGACGAACGTGCGGCGCTTACCCGTCTCGGCACTCTCGCGGCGAGCGAACGAACGGAGATAGCCGTCAACCCGTAGCGGCGCAGTCGACGGATTCGCACATGCGAGCCGGTGTTACCGCTTCATGCACGTGCTCGCTCATCCCGACTCGCTCGCGGTCGTCCGCGGCCAGAACCTCGCGCGCGCGATTGACCAGTTCCTCGGACAGCG
The DNA here is from genome assembly GCF_013822785.1 of Burkholderia sp. MBR-1. Taxonomy (NCBI): domain Bacteria; kingdom Pseudomonadati; phylum Pseudomonadota; class Betaproteobacteria; order Burkholderiales; family Burkholderiaceae; genus Burkholderia; species Burkholderia sp. MBR-1. The sequence goes on along the minus strand of NZ_CP053610.1, from coordinate 844,046 downwards.
TCTCGCAGACCGGGGGGGCCGCGCGCCATCGATGCCAGTACAACGGCACAGGAAGCGGCATGTCGTGTCGCACGTCGACGAGCCGGCCGTCTTCGAGAAACGGCAGCACCGTCTGCTCCGGCAGCATGCCGTATCCCAGGCCGGACTGGATCGTCTTGAGCTGCGACGCGATCGACGGCAGCAAGTTTCTTCGATAGCGGCCGACGCTCACGCCGAATGCCGCCTCGAAATACCGTTCGAGCAGCGCCGTGCGTCTGCCGACCTCGACCGCCGGAGCCAACGATGCAGCGTGGAGATTGAAGCCTTTCTCGAAATGGCGCTCGATGAAGGCCGAACTCGCGACACATCGATAGATCATTGCGCCGAGCGGTACGGCAATGCAGCCCTGGACTGGCCTCGACACCGTCGACACGCTGCCGATGATTTCACCACGCGCCAGCGCCGGAAAGGCCGGGTCCGCATCGTCGACAACGACTTCCAGTTCGAGCACGTTGCGCTCGATAATCCGGTGCGCGACCCGGCCGAACCATGCATCGATTGAATACGCATCGACGCCGACCGCGAGTTGCATGCCGCCCCGATTGCCACGACGGTCGATCTGGCTGAACGTATCGGCTTCGAGCAGACGCACCGCCGTGGTGTGCTTGAACAGAACTTCGCCCACCGGCGTCAGTGCCAGCGGCTTGCTGCGGACCAGCAGGGCCGCCGCCAATGCATCCTCCAGCGCCTTGATGCGTTGCGAGATGGCGGCCCTCGTAATATTCAGCCGTTCCGCCGCACGCTCGAAACTCCTCGTTTCGACGACGACGGCAAAAGCTTCGAGTTGTTGTCGATCTAGCACTGAAATCCCCTACCAAACTTCAAGCAAGTGATCCGTCCGCTCAACAGCGCGCGCGGGACGAAGGATTGCCCTCTCGTATCGCGCACGAAGAGGGGTTGAGCACCGCGCACTTGCCGTTTCGCCGCGATGCGGCACGACGACCCGTCATGCCGGGGATTAATCCAGCGGACTTTCCGTTTACCGAGGACGATCTCCGGCGATTCGACAAGGAGGCGGTAAGCCAACCTCAAATGGGATTAAGAATATTTATTTGATGAGTAACCTGCATAATTTCAAGTCACGGAGCCCATCTTACGTCTTTTTAAAAATCGTATTCACTGGCAGTTTTAACAGCTCGCTCGAAGGCTAATGCCAAAGCAGGTTATATCCAGAATGAAGATGTTTCAATCGCACGACAACCGATTTCCGCTTTAATTGGAAACAATGCTCAATCCACGCGCCGCCAGACGGAAATCGGCACATCGCCATTCGGTCGCGGCGTTACGCGATAACTCAATTCATTCCCTTTCAATTCGTAATTCCTTTTCTGTTCCTGTCCTACCCAATTCGGGAACGACGAGTTTTTGATGTGAAACGTCAGCGTGCCCTCTGCCGGATCGATCGTGATTGAACCGTAATGCGTGCTTGATCCCAGCACTGCATCTCGATACTCGTCGGGCGTGCCCTTGCTTTTGTCATTCGACGAAAAGCGCGGCCGTTCCGATTTGAAGATCTGCAGCGAATAATTTCCGCTCGTGTCGATCAACAGCAAGCCCTTCGGATCGGCACCATAGTCGCGGCCACGCGTCCCATCGGGATGTTGAACGTCGGCGGCGACGAGTGTCCAGGTACCTGCGAGCGACGGCGCAGCGGACGCGCCGGCCGGAATGATCGATGCGGCCAGTAGCAAGCCAGGGATACCTTGTCTGAGTATCGAACCGATGTTCATGGTCACTCCTTAGATGAAAGATTTGAAAGACACACCGCCTATATCGGCAACGGAATCCGCATCCATCCCGGTCGGGGGAGATGGTCGAGTTGATGGTAGCTGCGAAAATGTGCGATAAATACGATAATTCGAAACGGACCCATAAGAGAAACGACATCATGACCGTTCCTAATCTCGACATGGACGCGCTGCGCACACTGCTCGCTGCCGACCGGCTCGGCAGCCTCAATCGCGCCGCGGACCGGATCGGCCGCTCGCAATCCGCGGTCAGCCAGCAGATGCGCAAGCTCGAAACGCAGATCGGCCAGCCGCTATTTCGTCGCCAGGGGCGCGGCCTCGTCCCGACGGAGGCGGGTGATCTGATGTTGTCGTATGCACGCCGCATCCTGGAATTGAATGACGAGGCCGTGCAAGCGATCCGCGGCTCGGCGATCGAAGGCGCGGTTCGCTTTGGTCTGCCCGGAGACTTCGCCGAATCGTGGCTGCCCACCGCGCTCGGCCAGTTCAAACGCACACATCCTGCGGTGCGCGTGGAAATCGTGGTCGAACGCAACGGACAATTGCTCGAGCGGCTCGACGCAGGCGAACTTGACGTCGTGCTCGCGATGGGTGCCGAAAGCCGTGCCGACGCCGAGCACCTGATCACCCTGCCGATGGCGTGGATCGGGCCGGCCGGCCTCGACATCCGTCCGCCATCCGGCAAGCCGCTCGATCTTGCGCTGTACAAGTCGCCCTGCATGTTCCGCAAGGCCGGCACGAGCGCGCTGGACAACGCAGGTATCCCGTGGCGACTTGCCTATACGACAGGCAGCCTGCAAAGCCTGTGGGCGGGCGTCGCGGGCGGGCTGGGGATCACGCTGAGGACGATGGCCGGCGTCCCGCCGACGCTACGCCGGCTGGGCGAACGGGACGGCCTGCCGCCGCTGCCGTCGGTCGAGCTGTGCATCCACTCGGGCGATCTCGACGCGTCGGCGGCGCTCGTCAGTCTGAAGCGCGTCGTGGTCGACAATCTGATCGCGAATCTTGCCGATGCACGACGTGCCGCGTAGCGCGATCGCAACCCTAGCCCACAAAACCGTGCCACTTGGACCAGCAGGTCATGTCATGAAGCGGCTCAGTCGCGGCGCGGCACCAACAACCTGTCGCACCGCGACTGCAACCACCGCCCATAAGGCGCGCAGCAGCCCCGTTCCACGCTCCGCCCCAGCGACTCCCCAACAGCCTATCGCTTGTTTTCGCCGAATACAGGCTACGATTTGTATCTTGCAAATACATTCGATAGACTGTATTTACCCATTACAAGCGATCGCCTGTCATTCCGCGGAGAGCCCATGGCATTCCCTGTCCAGACCTTGCCCCAATTGCGCCCGATCCTCGTCGGCTTCCGAAAGGCAGCTGGGCTCACGCAGGCGCAACTCGCGGCCCGCCTCGGCGTCACGCAGCAGTCGTACGCGCAGCTCGAGGCCAATCCCTCGGCAGTCAGTATGGAACGGCTTTTCAAGGTGCTGAATGTGCTCGGCGTGCGCGTGACGCTCGAGCCCGGCGACGCTGCGGCGCCCGCACCTTCCGCGTCCGCGCCCGAGCAGACATCGCCGCCGTCTCGGCGTAGCTCGTCCGGCTCGTCAAACCGGTCCGCTCAGCCCGCCCCGGCGCCGGCCGCCGCGAAAGCCACGCGTGCGGCCACCCGCAAGCAGCCCGCCGCGGCCGCACCGCGCAAAGCGCGTGACGCCGGCCGCGAGGACTGGTGACGATGGTTCGCCGCCCCCGCCACGACCGTCTCGACCTGTGGATGAACGGCATTCCGGTCGGTTATTGGGAAATTCGACGCGGCGTCGAACGCCTCGTCTACCTGCCCACCTGGATCGACGATCCGCAGGGTCGGCCGCTGTCCCTGTCGCTGCCATTCACGCCGGGCAACCAGCCGCATCAGGGCGCGACCGTCGCCGACTACTTCGACAACCTGCTGCCCGACAGCCAGCCGATCCGCCGCCGCATCGCGCAGCGTTATCGGCTGGCGTCCACGGCGCCGTTCGAACTGCTCGCGTCGATCGGCCGTGACTGCGTCGGCGCGCTGCAATTGCTGCCGCCCGACGAGACGCCGCTGGACCTCGAATCGATCGACGGCACGGTGCTCGACGAAGCGGCCGTGGCCGGCGTGCTGCGCGACGCGACCGCCGCGCCGCTGCCGGGCCATGCCGAATCGGGCGACGAACTGCGCCTGTCGATCGCCGGCGCGCAGGAAAAAACCGCGCTGCTGCGTCACGGCAACCGCTGGATGCTGCCGTCGGGCAGCACGCCCACCACTCATATCTTCAAGCTGCCGCTGGGCCGCGTCGGCAACATGCAGGCCGACATGCGGACGTCGGTCGAAAATGAATGGCTGTGCTCGAAGATCGTCGCCGCTTACGGCTTGCCGGTGGCCGCCTGCGACATCGGCCGGTTCGACGATCAGAAGGCGCTGGTGGTCGAGCGCTTCGATCGCAGGCCGTCCCGCGACCGCACATGGATCCTGCGGCTGCCGCAAGAGGACATGTGCCAGGCTACCGGCACGCCGTCGGGCATGAAATACGAATCCGACGGCGGTCCGGGCATCGCGGCGATCATGGGCATCCTCGCGAATTCCGCCGCCGCGCAGGACCGGATGAACTTCTTCGTCACGCAGCTGGTGTTCTGGGTGCTCGCGGCCATCGACGGCCACGCGAAGAACTTCAGCATCGCGCACTTGCCGGGGAACACGTATCGCAGCACGCCGCTGTACGACGTGTTGTCCGCGCATCCGATCATCGGGACGCGCCGCAACCAGCTGTCGCCGCGGCGCGCACGGCTCGCGATGGCCGTGTGCGGGAAGAATCGCCATTACGTGATCGGCGACATCCGGCCGCGTCACTGGATCGCGCAAGGCAGCCGCGTCGGGCTGACCGAGGACGACGTGCGCGCAGCCATGGCCGACGTGGCGGCACGCACGGAAGCGGTGATCGCCGACGTCGCGTCGCACATTCCGGCGGATTTCCCGATGGATGTGGCCGACGCGATCTTCGACGGGATGCGCGCTCAGGCGCGCAAGCTGCAGGCGGCCGACTAGGCCGCCTGCACACCACGCAGCGTGCGCAGAATACGTCCGCACCCGTGGTCCGCACGATGGTCGCCGCCGTGCTCATGCAGCTGCGTGCCCGGCACGGAGCCCGTCGTACTCGATCCTGCGCTCCGCCGAGCGGCGATCGGGACCACGGCCGCCACTGCGCAACCGCACGACCGGCGCCCGACCAATGCAATGCGCGAACGGCTCGAAGCGGCATGCCGCCGCGTACTCGCGTCCGGCACTCGCTGAAAGCACCGCCGCGGCTGCCGCCCTGCTTGCGGCGGCCGCGCCTAAGCAATCCGCGGTACCGCTCAGCCGGCGTCGCGGGCGCGAGCCAGCGCGGCGAGGTTTCCTTCGCCGAACCCGTGATGCCCCTGACGCTGCACGATCTCGAAGAAGATCTCGCCGGGCCGGCGCTTGACGAAGGTCTGGAAGAACAGGCGCGGCACGCCGTCGGCGCCGATTTCGCCGTCGACCAGCACCGCGCAGCGGCGCAACGCGTCGAGATCGACGCCGTGCCCCGGCAGTCGCGCATCGACTTCGTCGTAATAGCGCGCAGGCGGCTCGACGAAGTCGACGCCGTTCGCGCGCAGCGCATCGACGCTCGCGACGATATCGTCGGTCGCGAGCGCGATGTGCTGCACGCCCTCACCGGGATGATCGGGCAGATACGCGTGCATCAGCTCGGTGCGGCGCGTGCCCTCCTCGTAGACCGGAATCCGCACCGCGCCGCAGGGCGACACCATCACGCGCGATTCCTCCGACACGTGCCAGTGCGCGTCGATCTCGTGGATTTCGCGAAAGTGGAGCAGGTCGTGGTAGAAGTCGAGCCACTCGCGCATGCGCCCCGCGCCGACCGTCTGCGTGAAGTGGTCGACCTGTTGCAGCCCGGTGCCCTCGCAGTGGAGATCGGCGTGCGCGGTCGCGATGTCGATCGGCCGGAAATCGATGTCGAAGATCGAGATGTCGCCGACGCCGCCGCGCTGACCGTCGCGCCCGCGCCAGCGATCGACGAAGTACAGGTGCGAATCGCCGATGCCCTGGATCGCCGGAATCTTCAGTTCGCCGACGCCGACCCGCTCGCCCTCGAACGCCCACGCCCCCAGCTCGATCGCACGCTCGAACGCACGCCGGGCGCTTGCCACGCGCAGCCCGATCGCGCACACGCCCATCCCGTACTCCTCCGCATAGCGAGCGGCGAATGAATCGGGCTCCGCATTGATCAGGAACTGCATCTGTCCTTGCCGGTACAGTGTGACGTTCTTGCTGACATGGCGCGCGACAGCCTTGAACCCGAGTTGCTCGAAGCGCTGCGCGAGCGCGTCCGGCACCGGCGCCGCGAACTCGACGAATTCGAGTCCGGCCATCCCGAGCGGATTGGCGGCCGGATCGGCAACGGGCGGCGTATCGCTGGACAGTGGGTGAGAATTGCCGGGCATTCCAGTCTCCGGAGGCATGCGGTCGGTGAGTACGCCCGACCTGCGCGGCGCCCGCCGGCCGATGCGACGGCCGAGGTCCGCCCGAGTCGGGCAAGGTTTCGATGGTCGAGATTTTAACCAGATCGTTCACGGCGGCACACCCCGGCCGTTCGGCCAGCCGGTGGCGCGTCTAGTGCAAACCCGCAAAGCGTCCGATAATCGCACATTGAAGAACGATAATCGCGCAAATCTCCCGATCGGCCAATTGCCGCCGTGTGGCGCGCGCCCTATTCTCGGTTCACCCAATCATCTCAATGCAGCATCGGACGCGGCGCCGCCGCGAATCACGATGCGCGATGCCAGGAGACACCGTCGTGACCCCAACTTTCGACACCCTCGACACCGCTGCCGGCGAGCGCGCCCGCAGCCAGGCCCGCAAGGCGGCGATCGGCAGCTTTGTCGGCGCCGTCGTCGACTGGTACGACTTCCTGCTGTATGGAATCGTCGCCGCGCTGGTCTTCAATTCCGCGTTCTTCCCGAAGGTCAGCCCGACGATGGGCACGCTCGCGGCGTTCGCGACCTTCGGCGTCGGCTTCCTGTTCCGCCCGCTCGGCGGCGTCGTGTTCGGCCATTACGGCGACCGGCTCGGCCGCAAGCGGATGCTGGTGCTCACCGTGATGCTGATGGGGCTGTCGACCGTCGCGATCGGCCTGCTGCCCGGCTTCGCGACGATCGGCTGGTGGGCGCCGGTGCTGCTCGTGACGATGCGCGCGATCCAGGGCTTCGCGGTCGGCGGCGAATGGGGCGGCGCGGCGCTGATGGCCGTCGAAAGCGCACCGAAGCAGAAGAAGGCGTTCTACAGCAGCGGCGTGCAGGTCGGCTACGGCGTCGGGCTGGTGCTGGCCACGGGCATCGTGTCGATCCTGAGCCACACGCTCGGCGACGCCGCGTTCAAGTCGTGGGGCTGGCGGCTGCCGTTCCTGTTCAGCATCGTGCTGGTGCTGGTCGGACTGTGGGTGCGCAAGAGCATGGACGAGTCGCAGGAGTTCGTCGAGAAGGTCGAGCACGGCAACCGCAAGCTGCGTCTGCCGGTGCTCGAAGCGCTGACGCGCCATCCGAAGGCGTTCCTGCTGATCGTCGCGCTGCGGCTGGCCGAGCTGTTCACGATGTACATCGTCACCGCGTTCGCGCTCAGCTATTCGACGTCGAACCTCGGCATGTCGCGCGACCTGTTCCTGAACATCGGCCTGCTGGTCGGCACGGTGAGCTGCGTGACGATCCCGAGCTTCGCGTGGCTCGCCGATCGCTTCGGCCTGCGCCGCATCTATCTGACCGGCGCGCTGATCGGGCTCGCATCGGCGGTGCCGTTCTTCGTCGCGCTGGAGTCGCGCTCGGTCGCGTGGATCGTCGTGTTCTCGATCCTGCTCGCCAATGCCGCGCACGACATGGTGGTCAGCGTCCAGCAGCCGCTCTTCACCGAGCTGTTCGGCGCCGAGTACCGCTACAGCGGCGCGGGCGTCGGCTACCAGTTCGCGAGCGTCGTCGGCGGCGGCTTCACGCCGTTCATCGCGGTGGCGCTGGTCAGCTTCGCGGGCGGCGCGTGGCATCTCGTGGCCGGCTATCTCGCCGTGGGTTGCCTGATCTCGCTGGTCGTCGCCGCGCGGATGCGGGTCGCCCAATGACGCCATGAGCGTCATGGCCGGCCCGGCATCGGCCGGCCATATGGGCCCGGCCATGCGCGGCGCGGCGCCCGGCCGACCTGCAGCCGCGCGTCGCGCCTGCAGCCAACGTCAAACACGGTCAAGCCCCCCACGCGCACGCCCCTTTTCCGTGCCGAACATTCCACGCCGGTCGCCGACCAATGGCATCATATGGGCCTACGTCAGTCACCGATACGCCCCCATATCATGTCGAATCTCATCGTCCACGGCGGCACCCCGCTGCGCGGGGACATCAAGCCGTCCGCGAACAAGAACGCCGTCCTTCCGATCCTGTGCGCCACCCTGTTGACCGATCAGCCGCTGCGTCTCGTCGGTGTGCCGGACATCACCGACGTGCGCAAGATCCTCGACATCTTCCGCACGCTCGGCAGCGACGTGTCGGTCGACTTCGCGACGGGCATCCTCGAGCTGCACCACCGCAACACGACGTTCGATCCGGCCGTCCACCGGCTGCCGGAGGCGATGCGCTCGTCGATCATGCTGATTCCGCCGCTGCTCGCGCGCTTCGGCGTCGCGCGGCTCGAAAACGACGTGAAGGGCTGCACGCTCGGCGTGCGCGAAATCGACCCGCACGTCGAGGTGTTCGAGCGCTTCGGCGCGCACATCGAGCGCACGCCCGATTCGCTGATCGTCCGCGCCGACGGCCCGTTGACGGCCAACGATCATTGGCTCGACTACGCATCGGTGACGACCACCGAAAACTTCGCGCTGTGCGCGACGGCGGCCAGCGGCACCTCCACGCTGATGAACGCGGCGTCGGAGCCGCACGTGCAGGAGTTCTGCCAGTTCCTCGCGATGATCGGCGTCGCGATCGACGGGCTCGGCACCTCGCGGCTGTGCGTGACGGGCGGCGGCAAGCTCGGCGGCGGCGAGTTCCGTTTCGCCGAGGACTTCCACGAGATCGCGACGTTCCTCGCGCTCGGCGCGATCACCGGCGGCGACATCACGGTGCGCAATTCGTCGCCCGAGCATTTCCCGCTGATCGACCGCACCTTCGCGAAGTTCGGCGTGACCGTCACGCACCGCGACGGCTGGTCGCGCGCGGAACGCGACGGCCCGCTGCGCGTGCGGCGTCCGTTTACGCAGAACATCCTCACGAAGGTCGAAGCCGCGCCGTGGCCGTACCTGCCGGTCGACCTGCTGCCGATCTTCATCGCGCTCGGCGTGCGCGCCGAAGGCAGCGCGATGTTCTGGAACAAGGTCTACGACGGCGCGCTCGGCTGGTCCGGCGAGCTGTCGAAGTTCGGCGCGCACGTGCTGCTGTCGGACCCGCACCGGCTCATCACGTTCGGCGGGCTGACGCTGACGCCGGCGCGCGTCGAAAGCCCGTACATCATCCGCGTCGCGATCGCGCTGCTGATGGTGGCCGCGAGCATCGAAGGCCGCTCGGAAATCATGAACGCGCTGCCGATCCGTCGTGCCCATCCGCACTTCGTCGAAAACCTGCGTTCGGTCGGCGCGAACGTCGAGTGGACGAGCAGCGAGTAACGGCATCCCGGATGCGGCGCACGCCGCATCCGATGCTTCGTGCCCATCCCGCCGCGTCGCTGCGGCGTCCTCCATCGCAAGCCGTCGACCGCATCGACCGCCTCGCCTCCCAGCCGCGCATTCGCACGATGATCGCCCGTCCGGGCGCGGCGACCGCACGCGCCCCACTCCGCCCTCGACGATGAAAAAGCCCGAACTCGACCGACGCGACTGGATTGCCGGCCTGGAAAAAGGCCTGATGATCCTGGAGGCGTTCGACAGTCAGCATGCACGGATGACGCCCACCCAGGCCGCCGCGCGCACCGGCCTCACGCGTACGGCCGCGCGCCGCTACCTGCTGACGCTCGAATCGCTCGGCTACGTGTACACCGACGGCAAGCTCTACGGGCTGACGCCGCGCGTGCTGCGGGTCGGCTGGTCGTACTTCGACTCGGCACGCCTGCCGCGCATGGTGCAGCCGTATCTGCAGCAACTGAGCGCGTCGCTGAACGAATCGGCGTACGTGAGCGTGCTCGACGGCTGGGAACTCGTGTTCATCGCCCGCAACGGCGTGTCGCGCGTGATGACGACCGGCTTCGTGCTCGGCGCGCGCGTGCCGGCGCCGCTGACGTCGCCGGGCGTCGTGCTGCTCGCCCATCATCCCGACCGCGAGGCCGTGCGCGCGTGGCTCGACGGCACCGAACTGGCGCCGTTCACGCCGCACACGATCACGAACAAGGCGCGCCTGCTCGAACAGGTCGACCACGCGCGCGACGCGGGCTTCGCGGTGATCGAGCAGCAATTGCAGGTGGGCGTGCGCGGCATCGCGGTGCCGCTGAAGAATCGTCACGGCGAAGTGGTCGCCGCATTGAGCACCAACATGCCGATCGCCGGCGAATCGACCGACGCGGCGGTGCGGCGCGTGCTTCCGCATCTGCAGGAAACGGCGCTCGCGATGCTCAACGTGCTGTAGCGGCGCGCCGCACCGCCCTCGCGTTCAACCGATGCGCCACCAGCGCGGCAACAGATCGCGCACCTCGCGGCGCCGGTAGCGATCGTCGATCAGATGCACGACGCCTTCGTCGCGTTCGGTGCGGATCACGCGCCCGGCCGCCTGCACGACCTTCTGCAGGCCCGGATACAGATAGATGTAGTCGTAGCCGTTGCCGAAACGCGCGTCCATCGCGCGCCGCATCTGTTCATTGACGTCGTTGATCTGCGGCAGGCCGAGCGTCGCGATGAACGCGCCGATCAGCCGCTCGCCGACCAGATCGACGCCTTCCGAGAACGCCCCGCCCAGCACCGCGAAGCCGACGCCGCGTCCGCCGGCGTCGAAGCGCGCCAGGAACGCGTCGCGCTCGCTTTCGGCCATGCCGGGCGACTGCGCCCAGACAGGCACGTCGGGATGGCGCGCCTGCATCAGCGCGACGACGCGCGCGAGATAGTCGAAGCTGCTCAGAAAGCCGAGGTAGTTGCCGGGACGTGTCGCATATTGCGCGGCGATCAGATCGACGATCGGCTCGAGCGAGCGGTCACGATCGCGCCAGCGCGTCGACACGTGGCTCGCCACGCGCACCGTCAACTGCTCGGCGCGAAACGGCCCTTCGACGTCGAGCCAGCCCGTGTCGGCCGGCAAGCCGAGCGTGTCGCGATAGAACCGGAACGGGCTCAACGTGCCGGAAAACAGCACGGTGGCGCGGGCGGCCTCGTAGCGCGGCGCGAGAAAACCGGCCGGTATCACGTTGCGCACGCACAGCGTCGACTGGATGCGACGGCGGCGCGCAGCCGGCACGAGCGCATCGACCGTGTCGAGTGCCGCCTGACGCGGCAGCGGCTCGCCGTGCAAGGTCGCGTCGAAGATCGACGCGCTGTCGAATGCATCGGCGAGCACGCCGAACTGGATCGCGTCGAAATGGAAGCGCAACAGCGCGTCGTCGTTCGCGCGCGGCGCATCGGTCAGGTGCTCGCCGATCGTCGCCACGAGGTTCTGCACCGCGGACACGAGCCCCGCCGGAATAGCCGGGTACGCCGCATAGCGCTCGGCCTGCGCACGATTGAGCGCGCCCCACGCGCGCGCGAGCCGGTCGAACGCCTTGCGCAGCGTCGGCGGCGCCGCTTCGCGCGCGGCGGCAAACGCGAACGGATCGAGCGACGCGCTGTACATCCGCCGGGCGCGGTCGAGCAGGTTGTGCGCCTCGTCGACGAGCACGCCGACGCGCCACTGGTTCTGCTGCGCGAGCGCATGCAGCATCGCGCTGCCGTCGTAGTAGTAGTTGTAGTCGCCGATCGCCATGTCGGACCAGCGCGCCAGCTCCTGCGCGAGGTAATACGGACACACGTCGTGCGCGAGCGCGGCGGCGCGCACGGTCTCGCGATCGAGCAGCCCCGCGCTGATCGCGGCGTCGCGCGCGGCCGGCAGCCGGTCGTAGAAGCCCTGCGCCAGCGGGCACGACTCGCCGTGACACGCGCGATCGGGATGCTCGCATGCCTTGTCGCGCGCGACGAGTTCGAGCACGCGCAGCGGCAGCGCCGGCGTGCCGGCACCGAGCGTCCTGGCCGCGTCGAGCGCGAGCGCGCGGCCGGGCGTCTTGGCGGTCAGGAAGAACACGTGATCGAGCTTGCCTTCGCCGCACGCCTTCAGCATCGGAAACACGGTGCCGAGCGTCTTGCCGATCCCGGTCGGCGCCTGGGCGATCAGGCAGCCTTCGTCGCGCGCCGCGCGATAGACGGACACGGCCAGCTCGCGCTGCCCGCTGCGGAACTGCCCGTGCGGGAACGTCAGCGCGCGCAGCGCCTCATCGCGGGCCGCACGATGCGCGGCCTCGCGCTCGGCCCAGCCGACGAAGCACGCGCACTGTTCGGCGAAGAACGCGGCGAGCGCCTCGGCGCTCAGCGTTTCCGTCAGCACGGTTTCGCGCTCGGACACGATGTCGAAATAGACGAGCGCGACGTCGATTTCGGCGAGGCCGCGCGTCGCGCACATCAGATGCGCATAGACCTTCGCCTGCGCCCAGTGCAACGCGCGATGGTTGGCCGGCATCGCGTCGAGGCTGCCGCGGTAGGTCTTGATCTCCTCGAGGCGGTTCGCGAGCGGGTCGTAGCCGTCCGCACGCCCGCGCACGGTCAGCGTGCCCCACGTGCCGGCGAGCGCGATTTCGGTTTCGTAGCGTGCGCCGCGCGCCGACGTGACGGCGCCGTGGCCGGCGATGCCTTCGAGCGCGGTCGGCGCGGGCGTGAAGCGCAGGTCGAGATCGCCGCGCCGCGCGGTGAACTCGCACATCGCCCGCACCGCGACGACGTAGCTCATGCGGACAGCCCCGCCGCTTCGGCGTGTTCGACGCCGGCGCCCGCCCATTCGACATCGACGACGCGCACCGGGATGCCGTGCGCCACGCAGTACGCGAGCCAGCGCGTCTGGTTGTCCTGCAGCCGGTCGCCGGGGCCCTTCACCTCGATCAGCTCGTAGCGCCGCTCGCCGGGCCAGAAGCGCACCAGATCGGGCAGCCCCGAGCGATTGCTGCGGATATCCGCGAGCAGGCGCGTGAACCACAGCCGCAAATGCTCGGGCGGCAAGCACGCGAGCGCGTCGTCGAGCAGTTCGTCGGTCAGCACGCCCCAGAACACGAACGGCGACTGCAGCCCCGTCTTGGTCGCATAGTGCCGACGGATCGTGTCCTGGTATGCGCCCGACTCGAGCTGTGCGAAACAGGCGGCGAACGCGTCCGCACGGCGCACCGCGAAATCGGGCGCGTGCAGGTCGGCCGGGCCGCGCTGGAACGGATGGAAGAAGGCGCCGGGCACGGCCGCGAACACGGGCTCCCAGCACAGCAGTCCGAACAGCGAATTGATCAGCGTGTTCTCGACGTAATGGACCGGCGCGCCCGGCTGCGCAAGATGGTCGCGCACCGCGTATTCGACGCTGACGGACGCGTCCGGGCGCGCCAGCACGAGCGTCTCGCGCGGCACGGCCGGCGCGCCGCGCGCGCGTTCGACCGGCTGCCCCAGGCGGCGCTGCAAGCGCGGCAGCATCCGCTCGACCCGCTGGCGTTCCTCGTCGCTTTCGAAGCGCTCGCGCGCATCGAGCGCGAGCGCGAGTGCATCGGCGATGCGTTCGCAGCGTTCCAGCACGCGAATGCGCCGATGCCGGCTGCCCGGCCACGCGCTGCGCGCATACGCGTCGAGCGCGGCGTCCCAGTCGGCGCGGCGCTCGCAGGTCTGGCCGAGCGTGAACAGGAGTTTTGCGCGGCGCGTCGCGAGCCACGGCTGCGCGCATTCGACCACGTCGATCGCGTCGAGCAGCTCGTCGAACGGCAGCTCGTCCGGCCAGGCGTCGAGCGCCGCGCGGCACGCGTGCAGCGCGAGATACGCATCGACGTCGGCCCGCTGCTGGAACGCGCGCGACGACGGCGCGAACGGCACGCTTTCGTACTGGAACACGCCGAGATCGGCGAGCACGAATTCGGTCCAGTCCTGATGAAGATTGCCGAAGAACATCAGCCGCAGCCGTTCGCACAGCGCGCCGACCGTCACCCGCAGCACGCGATCGTCGGCCTGGGCGCACCATGCGTCGAGCGGTTGCGCGACGTCGCCGTAAGCCGGGCGCAGGCGTTCGAGCCATTCCGGCTTGCGCTCGCCCGCATGCGCACCGAGCGACGGAACCATCTTCAGCAGATCGGCGCGCGTCGACAGCGCGAACAGCTCGTCGAGCGTCAGCGCGGGCGCCGGATCGACCCAGCCGAGCGCGGCGAGCGGCGCGGCCGCGTCGAGCGGGCAGCCGATCTCGTCATACGCGAGCTTGCTCGCGCGGAAGTCCGAGCCGTTGCGCATCAGCATCCGCACGAGCAATGCGCGCGATGCCTGCGGCAGCCGCGCAAACTCGGCGACGAACGCGCGCTCGGCGGCGTCGAGCAGGTCGTCGTAGCGCTCGCCGAGCCACGCGAGCGCACGTTCGAAGTTGGTCAGGTAGTAAAACGCCGGAGGCGGCGGCGATGCAGGCGTCACGGGATCGATCACTGTACGTTTGTACAGGTCGGAATCATATCACCGTGACGCCGGATGCCACAGGCGCGCGCGGGTGCGTCATCTGCGCGCCGCGGCGTGCCGAGGCAATCAGAACTGGTAGTTGACCGACATGTCGAACACGCCGTTGGTCGACTGCTGTGTGATCGGGCTGCGTCTTGCGCGCCCGACCAGCTGCTCGATCGCGCCGTCCATCGTCACGAACCAGTTCTTGTTGACGAACCAGACCATCGTCACGCCGGCGCCGAACGACTTCATCCCCGCGCCCGACGAATAGGCCGGCAGCCCCGAACGCGCGGCTGCGCCCTGGTTCACGCCGAACCAGCTGTTCATGTAGCGCGAATCGGCGAACGATACGGTGGGCCCGGCAAACCAGAAGAAATGCTCGTTGCTGCCCGGCATCGGCATGTACGCGGAGAAATCGCCGACCCAGCCGTTCGAGCCGCCGATGCTGCGCCGCACGTCGGCGCGCAGCACGAGCGGGAAGTCCTTCGAGATCACGTAGTCGGCGGCCAGCTTCATCACCGGCGCCGCGTTGATGTTGTCGAGGCCGTTCAGATGGCCGAGGTCGTCGGCCGAGCGGCGCCCGAGGTCATAACCGACCGACATGCTCACGCGCCAGTTCGGCCCGCGCAGCACGTTCGCGCCGAGCCCCTCGCCCGTCGACAGGAAGAACAGGTCGCGATAGCGGATGTCGACGTTCGGGCCGCCCATCACCCGATAGCGATCGGAGCCCTCATAGCGCGGCTGCAGCGTCATCGCGGCGCCGACGCTCACCTGCCACGTCGGGATCGTGGGGCTGAAGATCTTCCGCAGCGGAACGCCCGCCGAATATTGCCATTCGCCGAGCGGCGAAGGCGTCTGGGCCGCCGCGTCGCGCGCGCCGACCGCGGTCAGCGCAGTGAAGGCGGACAGGCCGAACACCAGCCGGCGCATGCCGGGTGACAGCAACGGGCGGGCAACGGTCATCGGGGCAATCTCCGTCGGGTATGCGTATCGAACTCGAATCAAGATGAACTCTGATCAAAGCGCGTCGCGCGCTGCCGGCCAAGGCCGCCGGCAGCGGGCCGTGCGAACGTAGCGTGCGCTTAACAGCAAATATCCTACGCGACGCGCGCAAAGTCGCAAAGCGCCCGTTGAGCCGGGGCGCTTTGCCGGGATCCGGCGCAAGCCGGGGCTGAATGGCTGAATCAGAAACGCTCGACGTGATAGTCGCCGGCGAGCGCGGCCGTGCTGCGCTTGGACATCATGCGCGAGAAGCCGTCGGCGAGCCGGCCGAGCGCGAGCTGCTTCTGGCTGGCGTCCCAGTGCGTATACGTGTAGTAAGCCGACTCGTCGAACGACACCGTGACGGCAGCCGGCCGGCCGCTTGCGCGAAAGCCGATCTGCAGCACACCGCCCGGCAGTTCCTCGATGTGATAGCGCAGCGAACGCGACTCGAAATAGCGGCCCAGCACCTGGGCGATCGCGCGCTTGTCCGGCGATTGCACGTGAATGTCCATGATGGTCCTCCTCTCAGTGAGCGCGCGGCCGGCTGCGGTGCGCCGCCCCCGCCCGGCATCCGTACCGGCGGCGGCCGCGACGGCGGGTCGCCTTGCGGCGGGCCGGCCGGCACGGGCGGGTCCACCGGATCGTCGTGCTCCGGCAGCGCTGGATCGGGATCGAGGTCGGGCGTGGGTTCCGGACGGTGCAGCAAGGATCGGCTGTTCATGTGGCTCCTGCGCGGCGGGTCGCGCGTGTCGATTGGCGCGGCGAGCGTGCGCAAACAGCGTGCCTGCTGGGCCTTGGTGGTCGTGTTTTTTGCGGCGGGCGATGCGGGCGGCGCGAGGTGGTATCGGTTGGTGAGCCGCTGCGGCGGGTTGCTGCGGAGCGCAGGGCTTGCGACGTGGGCCGTGCGCTGCGCGCGTTCGCGGCGACAAGCGATGAGCGCGCGCAGCGCGGCTTCGCGCAGAAGGTGCCGTCCCACGCAGCGCTCGTACGTTCCATTGAACTCGATAGATGCGCGGGGCGAGCTTCCTTGCGTCGAAACGCTCGCGCCACGTGCAGAAATCACCGCGTACCGTCGCCTCGCAGCGGCTTATTCGTCGGCGTTTTCCTTTCTTTGTCCCTTGGCGGATCGCGATGTATTGCCGCGTCCGCATGCGTGACGTCGCGACAAGCGACATCCCGCGCGCCGTATACAGGTACGGTCGTTGCGCCCTTCGATCCCGGAGGCTCGATCACTCGGGCTGGCGGCCGCGATGCCGTGTCAGCGGCCGCCGCTCCTTTCCGTCGCCGCATCAGCGTGTTGCGACGGCCGTGCCGGGAAGTCCATATCGACGAACCGATCGATGCAGGGCTCCCTGACAGCGCCCAACCCGCCCTCGGCGGCGCGAGCGCGATCGACGCCGCGACACCCTTCCGGCTCCGCGCGAACCACGCGCGCCGGGTGTCCTGACACCGCCGCCGCGATCACGGCTGACGGCGGCACCCGGCCCAGGCTGCGCGGCCACGCTGCGCCGGGCCGGACCGACCGGAGCAGACAGATGAAACGCATGGAACATGCATGGCACGAGGTCAGCGGCGCCGCCGGCGTCGCGGCGCTCGCGGCCGTCGAGAGCGCGCTGGTGTTCGCCATCGTCGTGATGACGGGCGTCGGACACTGACGCACTGCTCGTCGAGCCGGCCGCGGCGGAAGCCGTGGAAGATGTACAAGCGCGCTGGCAAATTTGTCGCACCGCGCGACCCGTTCGCCGGCCGCGAGCGAATCGCGCGCGGCACGCATCCTGCTCCGCGCTCGTCTTGCTCTGAAAAAGGAGGCGTCCATGTATCGCGTCAACGAGATCATGTCGCGCGACGTCGTCTGCGTCGCGCCGAACGACACGATCCGCCATGCGGCCGAACTGATGCAGCGCTTCGACATCGGCGTGCTGCCCGTATGCGAAGGCGGCGAACTGGTCGCGATCGTGACCGACCGCGACCTCGCCATACGCGCGCTGTCGCATGGCCATTTGCCCGACACGCCGGTGAAGGCCGTCGCGTCGGCGCCGGTGCAATGGTGCATCGAGGACGACGGCGTCGGCGACGTCCAGCAGCGCATGGCCGACGTGCAGTTGCACCGGATGCCGGTCCTCGACGGCCAGCGCCGCGTGGTCGGCATCGTGTCGCTCGGCGACATCGCGACGCGCGCCGGCGGCCCGGCGCGCGACGAGCTGGCCAACACGCTCGAGGACGTGTCGCTGCCGCGCCGGCGGTGATGGCGGCTACCCAGGCACCCCCTATCGTTTCGACCAGGAGAACAGCGATGACAACCGACCGGGCGCCACGCGCGCATGCAGGGATCGTCGGCGATGACGGCCGCTCGACGGGCGGGCCGGGGCCGGACGTGATGGCCGCCGGCACGCTGGAAGACGATCACGTGCTGACCATCGACGGCGACGACATCGGCAAGGTCACGCACATCATGCTCGATGTGCGCGCCGGCCGGATCGCGTATGCGGTCGTGTCGTCGGGCGGCTTTCTCGGCATCGGCGACAAGCTGCTCGCGCTGCCGTGGAACGTGCTGACGCTCGATGCGGAGCGTCGCTGCTTCGTGTTGCCGGTGCCGACCGAGCGCGTGCGCGAGGCGCCGGGCTTCGACAAGGATCGCTGGCCAGCGATGGCCGATCCGGCGTGGGCCGAGGCGCTGCATGCGTACTACGGCGCGTCGCCCTACTGGCTGATCGAGGAAGGCGAAACCGCGCTCGATTCGCCGCCTTACGAGGCGTCGCCCGGCGGCCCGGAGAATGACGCGACGACCGGGCGGCAATGAGATGGAGACGGCGGCCTAACGCGCCGCAACGGACCGTGCAAGCTCGCGCGCCGCGCGAAGGTGTTCGTTGAGCGTGGGTAGCGCATCGGCCGCGAACGCGCGAAGCTGCGCGTCGCGGCCGTCGCGACGTTCGGCTTCGTAGAGCTTCACCGCCGCCTCCTGCGCCGTCGGCCCGGCGACCGACAGATAGCCTTTGTCGAACGCCACGCCCGTTTCGGTGCGCAGCGCAGTGAGCGCCGGGTCGACCAGCATGCGCGTCTGCACGGGCACGCCTTTACGTGCGCCGAGCCGGCGCAGTTCGGCCGTCATGCGGCCGTAGTCGTCGACGATTCTGCGCGCGAACGCCTTCAATTGCGGATTCGACGAGCGCTCGAGCGCGAGCTGGCTCGCCTGCACCGCCGTCTTGCCGACGATGCCGGCCTTGTCGACGAACTCCGCATCGAAAACGGTGGGCCGCCGTGTCATGTCCGCCTCGTCGGGCGTCTCGCCCGGGCGCACGACGCCAGGGGCAACGCGCACCGAGGATGCCGGGGGCGGCTGCGGGAGCGCCGAGGTGGCGGCCAGTGCAAGCGCCGTCGGTATCGACAGCAGCAGCGGGATGCGAGGGGACGCCCTGCGGTGGCCTCTGTTGCCGTGATGGTTCGTGCTCGTCTTCATCGGCGTCTCCGTATTCGTCGGTCAATCGGCGCGCGAAAATCGCGACGGCTGCGGGCGTATGCGTCGCGGCGGCGCAGCGCGAACTCGGAACGGTTGCAGCCCCGTCACACGGCGCTCGTCCGGAACGCTGCTTCCAGAGCGCCGTCGGCGTCTCTCACGCACGTCCCTCCGCGTCATGCACGACGTGAAGCGCCGCCGCATGCTGTAGGTCGTGGCAACGCTGCTGCGTCAACTCGACCACCCCGCTGCGTCGCGCTACTTCCGGCCCACCTTCAGCCGATCCTGCACACCGCTCACGCCGCTGACGTCACGCACGACGCGGATCGCCGCCGCATGCTGCGGCTCGTCCGGCACGCTGCCCGTCAACTCGGCCACGCGGCCGTGGACCTGGACATCGATGTCGTCGGACGCGAGGCCGCGCTCGGCCACGAGCGCCGCGCGGATACGCGATGCGAGCGTCGCATCGCGCAGCTGGCCGCCCACCGCCGATGCTTCGCTCGCGAGCTTGTGCCCCACGCTTTCGTCGGCCGCTGCCGCGCGCGGCGTCGCGACGCACGCGCAGGACAGCAGCCACGCGCCGATGATCTGCGCGGCCGGCCGCATCCGCATCCGCATGCGATGCGCCGGTCGGCCGCCGATGCCGTCGCGTTGCGTGTAGTTCGATCGCTTCATCGTCCGCTCCTCGGGATAGGCGCATGCCACCGCAATTCAGTGCTGTCCCCGGCCGGCCGCCGCTCCGTCACCTTCGGACGACACGTCGACGATCACGCTCGCGAGCGTCGGCATATCGACCGGCTTGGGCAGATACGCGTCGAAGCCGGCCGCCATCACGCGCTTGCGGTCTTCCGCGCCGGTATGCGCGGTCACGGCAACCACGGGCATGCGTGCGTCGTCGCCCGGCAGATGACGGATGTGATCGAGCAGCCAGAAGCCGTCGCCGTCGGGCATGGCGAGATCGGACAGCACGACGCCAGGCCGCTGGCGCGACAGCGCGTTCAGCGCGTCGCGCCCAGAATGCGCCAGTGCGACCTGCGCGCCGAACGTTTCGAGCGCGGCCGCGAGACTCGCGCGCGACGTGGCGTCGTCGTCGACGACCAGCACGCGGTAGCCGTCGAGCGCGACCGCCTTCAACGCCGTGGCCGGGCGCGCCGGATCAGCGGCCGGATCGTCGGCGTCCCAGTCCACCGGCAACGTCACCGTCACGGTCGTGCCGAGGCCGGCGCCAGGGCTGCTCGCCGCCACGTCGCCGCCGTGCAGCCGCACGATATTGCGCACGATCGACAGGCCGAGCCCCAACCCGCGTTTCGGCGAGGCCGCGGCGCCTTCCGGCCGGTTGAACGTATCGAACAGATGCGGCAAACGCTCGGCGGAAATGCCGTGGCCCGTATCGGTGACCGCCATGCGCACGCGCGCGCCAGCGCGGGCCAGCGACACGGTGATGCGACCGCCCGACGGCGTGAACTTGATCGCGTTCGACAGCAAGTTGGACAGCACCTGGCGCAAGCGCTCCCCGTCCGCGGAAATGACGCAGTTCGTCAATGCGCAGTCGGTCGACAGCGCGATGCCGTTCGCGTCCGCGCTCCCGCCGAGTTCGCGCACCGCATCGCGCACGATGCGCACCAGATCGACCGGCGCGCGCTCGAGCCGCGTACGCCCGGTCGCGAGCGACGATGCGTCGAGCAGGTCGCCGACCATCCGCGACAACGACCGCGCGCTGCGATCGATCGCATCGATCGCCTGCTGCGCGAATGCCTGACCGTCGACGCTGCGCAACACCTCGACCCAGCCGTAGATCACGTTCAGCGGCGTGCGTAGTTCGTGCGATACGGTGGACAGCAATTCGTCCTTCAGCCGGTTCGACTGGTCCGCCTGCACGCGTGCGCCGCGCAACGCCCGCAGGTGGCCGCGCTCGTCGCGCCGCCGTTGGTCGGCCTCGCGCAGCGTGATCGACAGGCCCGTGCAGTTGCCGCCGGCATCGACGATCGGTGCGGCCGCGAAGCTCGCGCGGAAACGGCCGCCGTCGCCGCGCACGCACAGCACGTCGAACGGGCCGACGGCCGCGCGCGGGTGCTCGAACGACGCCGGAAGCGGCTGCAGCCGGAGCCAGCGCGGTGCGATCAACGTCGTGACGTCGCGACCGATTGCCGCCGTCGCATCGACGCCAAAGATCCGACGCGCGGCCCGGTTCCAGCTGACGATCCGCCGTCC
Organism: Burkholderia sp. MBR-1; assembly: GCF_013822785.1. Classification (NCBI taxonomy): domain Bacteria; kingdom Pseudomonadati; phylum Pseudomonadota; class Betaproteobacteria; order Burkholderiales; family Burkholderiaceae; genus Burkholderia; species Burkholderia sp. MBR-1. The sequence continues at coordinate 822,918 of NZ_CP053610.1, read as the reverse complement.
CGCGTCGACGCCGACGATGGCGTCGGGCGACGCGTCGACCACGCTGTGCAACAACGCCAAGTCGTCGGAAGGCGCATGCTCGAGCGACGCGGCTGCGGGCTCGCGACGCGTCGGGCTGGGCGCTTCGTCGTCGCTGTCGGCGCCGCGCAAGCGGTCGTTCGCAAACAGCGGCTTGACGGCCACGACCAGTGCGCACTCGACGAAACTGATCGCGACGAACGCGACGGCCTGGGCCAGCAATTCGGAAGGCGCCGCCGGGCGCCACCACAGCGCGCCGATCACGGCGAGACTGACGGCGGTCGCAGCGAGCCCGCCGGCCAGCGAAGTCAGCCAGGCGGCGGCCGCGACGCCGGCATAGAACGGCAGCGGTGCGAAGGGCTCATGCACGCCGACGACGCGAATCGCCCACGCCTGCAGCGCGGACGCCACCCCGACAGCAAGCAGCACCCACGCGCCCTGCCGAAAGAGCTCACGGGTTAAGGTCCTCATCTTTACCTTGCATCGCGCCGGCGACCGTCATTTCGCGGCTGCCGCCCCGGCGGAGGACTAGCCGCAAAGCATGCCGGGCGAGCCTCGACGGCGCAGCAACCAGCGTACCTGCGCGGGATCTCGGGCGTAGGCCGCGGACGCCCCGCATGTCGCAGCGGCGCATGTCGGATGGCCCGCCGCGGTGCGCGCAGGCCTCCGGCCCTACAAATGTCTGACGAATTTGCATTCGTCGACTGTAAAAAAGCAACGATCCCGATCGCCGTAATGCGATCGGATATTTCTAGAGGCCACACGCCGCACATTGAAATTTTCTATATCGCGGCACTGCGACGGCCATTCCGTTGTCGATGTAGATATTGCAGCCGACGGAATGCGCGACGCCGATTTTCAAAACGGCGCGCGCTCTGACAGTCATGGTTGAATTCAATGTCCATCCAAAGCAACGCGGCGATGCATCGCGGCTGTCCGGCGGCTCGACTGCCGTACGCGTATTGCAGGACCGCATCGAGCGGATCGCCCCGACCGGCGCCAGCGTGATGATCGCGGGCGAAAGCGGGGTCGGCAAGGATATCGTCGCGCGGTGTCTGCACGCGCTCAGCGCGCACCGGGACGGACCGTTCGTGCCGGTCAACTGCGGCGCCATTCCGGCCGACATCGCCGACGCGCAGTTGTTCGGCCACGAGAAAGGGAGTTTCACCGGCGCGGTCGCGAGGCGCGAGGGCTTCTTCGAAGCGGCGTGCGGCGGCACGTTGCTGCTCGACGAAATTGCGGAAATGCCTGCGGCGCTGCAGGTGAAGCTGCTGCGCGCGCTCGAGTCGAACACGATCATGCGGGTCGGCGGCAGCGAGCCGATCGCACTGAACGTGCGCGTGCTGTCGTCGACGCGTCACAATCCGGCGGAAGCCGTGCGCACCGGCCGCTTGCGCGAGGATCTGTTCTACCGCCTCGCCGCCTTCGCGCTGTATGTGCCGCCGCTGCGGCAGCGCAGCGGCGACGCCGAGGCGATCGCGCATGAATTCGTCGCGGCGCTGAACGCACGCAACCGCGCGCACAAGCAGCTGACCGATGCGGCGATCGCGGCGCTGCGCGCGTATTCGTGGCCCGGCAACGTGCGCGAACTGCATAACATGATCGAGCGCGCGTACATCCTCGCGGACGACGGGATCGATCTCGCGCTGCCGAAGCTGGCGATGCCGCCCGAGCACACGTCGAACGACCGCATCGCGCTGCCGATCGGTGCGACGCTGCACCATGCGCAGCAGCGCTTCATCGCCGCCACGCTGCATCACTTCGACGGCAACAAGCCGCGCGCCGCGAAGGCGCTCGGCATCAGCCTGAAAACGCTCTACAACCGGCTGGCGCTGATGCGCGACGACGGCCACGCGTGAGCGCGGCCGCGCGCGGCGGGCCGCACCGCGTACCGGAGGAAGGTCAGGCGATCTTGAACTGCCCGACCGTCGTGGCGAGCGCGTTCGCCTGCGTCTGCAGCGCGGTGGCGGCCGCGGTCGACTGCTCGACGAGCGCCGCGTTCTGCTGGACCATTTCGTCGAGCTGCGTGACCGCGCGGTTCACTTCCTGGATCCCGCGCGTCTGCTCGTTGGCCGCATGGGTGATCTCCGAGATGATGGTCGTCACGTTGGCGACGTTCGCGACGATCTCGCGCATCGTGTCGCCGGCCTGCCGCACCTGTCCCGACCCGGCCGACACGCTCGCGACCGTCGATTCGACCAGCACCTTCACTTCACGCGCGGCCTGCGCGCTGCGTTGCGCGAGGCTGCGCACTTCCTGCGCGACCACGGCGAAGCCGCGTCCCTGCTCGCCCGCACGCGCGGCTTCGACGGCCGCGTTCAACGCGAGGATGTTGGTCTGGAACGCGATGCCGTCGATCACGCCGATGATGTCGCCGATCCGCCCCGACGCTTCCTCGATCTTGCCCATCGTCGCGACGACGTCCGACACCACGACGCCGCCGTGCGACGCGATCCGCGACGCCGATGCCGCGCGTTCGTCCGCCTGCGTGGCCGCAGCCGCCGACTGGCCGACCGTCGCGGTGATTTCCTCCATCGACGCGGCGGTTTCCTCGAGGCTCGCCGCGGCGGATTCGGTGCGCGACGACAGGTCCTGATTGCCCGCGGCGATTTCGTTCGCGGCCGTGCGCACCGATTCGCTCGCGTCGCGGATCTGTCGCATCACGTCGTTGAGCTTGTCGACGAAGCTGTTGAACGAGCGCGCGATGTCGGACACCTCGTCGCGGCCTTCGGCCGGCAGGCGCTGCGTCAGGTCGCCGGTGCCGGAACCGATCGAGGCCATTGCCTGACGGACCTGCGAGAGCCGGCGAAACGCGGTCGTCGTGATCGCACCGATGATCACCGACGCGATGCCGACGATCACCACCAGCGTAATCAACGACGCGGTCAGCAGCGATCGCATGCCGGCCGTCGCTTCCGCTTTGTCGAGCAGCACGAGCGCATACCAGTCGGTGCCGGGCACCGCCTGCGCGCGCACCAGCTTCGCGTCGTCGCCGACGTGCACTTCGACCGGCGCGGTGGCGGTCGCGATCGACGCGGCGCTCATGCCGCCGAGTTCGGACGACACGTCGGCGACCGGCTTCAGCGTGAGCTTCGTGTCCGGATGCGCGACGACGTGGCCGCTGCTGTCGACCAGCATCCCGAAGCTCGCGGGCGTCGGGTGGATCGACTTCACGTTGGCGATCACGCTGTCCATGCCGACGTCGGCGCCGACGACGCCCTTCAGCACGCCGTCACGCAGGATCGGCACCGCGAACGAGACCACCAGCTTGCCGGTGCCCGCGTCGACGTAAGGCGGCGTGACGACGGGCTTGCCGGCCTGCGCGGCCTGCTTGTACCACGGCCGCACGGTCGGATCGTAGTCGGACGGAATGCCGGTCGGGTCGGCGAAGTGGTACACCTTGTCCGCATAGCCGGCGTACACGTTAGTGAAGCCGCCGGCTGCGGCCATCTGCTTGAACACCGGCAGCGGATCGGGCGACAGCGCCGCATCCTGCAGCGACGCGATCATCCGGCTTTTGGTCGCGACCCAGTCGCCGATGCCGACCACGTGGCCGCTCGCGACGGAGGTCAGGTTGCGATCGATCGCATCGTCGTTGTACGAGCGCGCGATGAAGTAGTTGATGAGCGTGGTGGCGACGAGTGCAAATACGACGATTGCGACGCACGCGGCAAGAATGCGGGTGCGGATGGACGAGAGCATGGCAGCAACGACTCAGTAAGGAAGCGCGAACGCGCAGTGGACCAGTTCACCTGGTATACGGCAATTGCGCGGTTTACTTGAGGTTGTCGTGATGATTCGCAAACGTGTGGCGAATCGCGCGAGCGCTCGCCCATGCGCGAGCGGGCCGCCGGCATCCGGCGGCGCATCGGCGTCACGGATGCCGGCTGCTGCTCCTGTCCGACTCGTTGCGTCGCGTGCCGGACGACGCGTCGCGCTCGAGTTCGTCCTGCCTGCGCATGCGTTCGCGCAGATGGCGGATCGCGAACACGTGGATATAGTCGTGCACGCGCGCATCGGAGGACAGCGCGCGCACTTCGTCGTCGAGCATCGTGCGCAGCTGGTCGGCGTCGATCGCGCGCTGCGCGGCGGCGGCCTTCAGCGAATCAAGCAAATTGTCGGGTGACATCGACGGCTCCTGGCGGGTCGAGGAACGAAGATCAAGGGCACTACCTGAAGATTAACGACTGGACGCGCGCCCGGCGTGCGATGCACCGATGCGGGTTTGCGCGCGATCAACGGCACCTTGCGTGCCGCCGCGTCGACCGTTCGAAGGATCGATACGCGCGCAGATTCGCGGCTCAACTGGCCGCGAGCAACCGGAAGCATGACCACGTCCCCCCGAGGACGAGATATCGTGCGATCGCGCCGACGACGAACCGTCGCGATGACAGCGATACATAGAGCAAGTTAGACGGGCCGAAATGCCGCGTCAAGCAACGCGTGCAGACCGCCATTCGTCAGTTCGAAGGGGCAAGACAGGCCGCACGACGAGGCCGCACGACGCGTGCCCGTCACGGCCGCGGGATGCAGGTTCGAGCGGTATCGCGGCCGTGCATCGGCCGCACTTGTCAGTGGATTCCGATAGCCGGCGCGCATCGGCCTACAGCGACTTCAGCACGCACCGATTGGCAACGTCGTGCAGGCGGAAGATACTGACGTCATGAACCAAGCGTTCATACCGTTCATCGCGCAGCCGGCCATCGAGCCGGCACGCGGGGTCCGGCGCAGGAGACCAACCATGACATATCGCACGATCCGGGCCCGCGACGCACTGCGGCGCCCGCGCGCGCTGCCCGGCCCCGCGGGGTCGGCCGGGAATCGTCCGTACGAGGATCTCGACGCGCTGCTCGCGCTCGCCCGTGAAGCGGGCTTGCTCGTCACGCTCGATGCGCAGATCGGCCGCGAAAAGTACCAGAGCATTGCCGGTTCGGTGCGCGCGTTGCAGCGCTTTGCGGCGGCGCTGTGCGTGCGGACCGCCGCGCCCGCGCCGATCGTCACGATGCCGCGCCGCAAGCCGCGCCCCGGCTGGCCGCATCTGCGCGATCGCCGGCCGGGCTCGCGTGCGCACCTGCATGCGATGCATCGGTGCATGCGTGCATGCCGGCGTACGCGCCGCGCGCGCGATCAGCGAACGCTACGTGCCGCATGAGCGACTGAGCGCCGACGTCGGCGGCGTCGCATGACCGAGCCGCGGCCGCAGATGCATCGCTCCACGTCGCACCATCATCCGCCGTTGCACACCGCGACATCGAACCAGACCATACCTGCGAGAAAAGCCGTTGGCACGCGGCCAGGAAAGCGGACGGGGTGAACTCCACCCCGTCCGTTATCCAAGGCAGCCGCAGGCTGCCTACCCTCGTGCCAGAGAGTCCCTGACGGGATCGCGCGCTACGCGCTGCATGGCCGCACCCCGGAAAGCGGACGAATCGAACCGGCCCCAGATGCTCGCCGGATCGTGCGCGCCGCATCCGACGCGTCGAATCGCGGCGTGACGAGCGCACGACACGACGCACGCCGCGTGCGCAACTATTCCGAATATCTTACAGAAAGCACGCGTCGTTTCTACCGCAGGTCGACGAAAGCATCGCCCTTGCACGCGGCGCGGCCAATCCTTTACGCCGCGCCTCGCACCAGCAACACCGGCACCTGCGCGACATGAGCAATGCGCCGCGCGACGCTGCCGATCAGCCACGCCGCGATGCCGCGGCGGCCATGCGTACCGACGACGAGCAGCTCCGCGCGCCAGTGCACGGCATCCCGCATCAGCGCGTGCGCGACGTCGTCGCTGGTCGGGCGCGTTTCGACGATGCCGCGCTTGGTCGGATTTCCCGCGGCATGCAACAGCGGGCCGACCCGCGCGAGTGCGTCCTCGCCTTCCGCGCGATACGCGTCCTCGAGCGCGCGCACCGGCACGATGTCCGTCAGACGAATCGCGCGGTCGACGACATAGGCTGCGTACAGCAACGTCGTCGGCGCCGCGAAGCCGAGCCCGACGCGTACCGCGTGCAGCGACGGCTCGCTGCCGTCGACCGCGAACATCAGCCGCTGCAGCGGCCCGTCCGACGGCCGCGCATAGCCGGCCGGCACGATCAGCAGCGCGCACTGCGCGCGCGCCGTGAGCGTATCGGACACCGCGCCTTCGAACAGCCTCAGCAGGCCGTGGTGCGGGTTCGCGCCGACCACGAGCACATCGGCCTGCCATGCCGACGTGTCGCTCGCGAGCGCATCGGCCACCGTACCGCCGGTGACCGACGTATCGACGATCGCCTGCTCGACGGCCACGCCGCTGTCTTCGAACAACGCGGCAATGCGCGCGAGCGTCGCCTGCGCTTCACGCGTCATCTCTTCGCGCGCCGATGTCAGCAGCGCGTCGACGCGCGGGATGTCGGGCAGCACGAGGCGCGGATTGTCGATCGCGCAGATGATGCGCAACTGCATGCCGGGACGCAGCAGCGTGCGCGTGTAGCGGGCGGCCGACAGCGCCTCGGGCGTCGGATCGACGGCCAATGCGATTCTGGCGAGCGTCGGAATGGATGGGGTGGATGGCATGGCGGCGGTCTCCTCGCGGGCACGTCGTCGGGAGCGACGACGGATGCTTCGCGCGGCGGCGGTGCACGTCGGCCGGACCGCCGGCGCGGTCGCACGAATCGACGGCTGCGCACGCGAAGCGCGGACAAGCGATTTCGACAGCATATGACGTCCGGCCCGCGCACGCATGATCGTGATCAATGCGGCCGCGGGCCGTCGCCGGTGCGCACCGGTCCGCTTACGGCTTCGTCGGCGCGGATGCGCTCGCGCGGTTCGCGTAGAACATCGCATACGCGATGCCGAGCGGCACGCCCCTCACCGGGCCGATCGCGAGCGCGGCCGGAATCCGCACTATCGGCGCGCAGCGCCCGTCACTTCACTTGCACGCCAGCACGACCACGCCGCCGATACCGCCGGCATTCGGCACCGAGCCCGCGTAGCCGACGGCGACCAGCGGCTGCGTCGCATCGTGGCCGACGACGACCGACTGAATCGACAGCTGCCCCGTTTTCGACGTCCCGTTCAACGGTGCTTGTGCGTACGTCAGCGTGTACGCGGTGTTTGCGACGTTGAGCGACAGGCGCAGGTTGTCGAGCGTGCGTGCGCCGAGATCCAGCGTAGCCGTAGTCGCGCCGAGCGTGCCGGACGCGCCGCCGTTGTCGCTCGCGACCGTATCCGCGAGCAGTTGCGTGCAGGCGAGCGTACCGCTCGTCGCCGTCAACGCCAGCGGCGTACCGACGGCGTAATGAACGCCTTGCGTGCTGGTATAGGTGTTGCCGTCGGTGTCCATCGCCTGGTTCCACCGGCCGATCGCAACGTCGGTGCCGCTGCTCTGGATCTCGGTCACGGCGCCGTGATCGAGACCGAGACAGTCGGTCGCCGCAGCGGACGACGCGAGCGTGGTGAACGCGCCGCTTGCCTGCTGAACCAGACTCGACGCCGGCGCATTCGGCGCGGTGAAGTTGCGGTTGTTCGCATATGCGGGCGGCAGCGTGGGCACGGTCACGACGGCGAACTGCCCGTTATTCGCCGCGATTTGCGACGCGGAACCCGTGTACGTAAACTTGCCGGCCGGCCGACACGCCGCCTGGGCAGCTGGTGGCACAGGTTGCGGCGCTACGGGCGCCGGAGACGACGCCGCACCGGCAACGCCGGCGCTCATCGGATTCACGCCGTCGCCGCCACACGCAGACAGTGCCGCCGAGACGAGTGCAGTTGCCAACAGGGCCGGCAAACGAATGGATGTTTTCATGGTATTGGCCTCATGTATTCCCGTAGTTGTCGGGACTTTTTTGGTAAAGATGGGTTGCGGACTGCCGCATTGATCGACTGGTATTTGTGCTTCGTTTAGTCCGCTGAAACGTCGCACCACCGCCGTATCGTTACGCGGTCGAAACCGGTCCGGGTGGCGGCCTTCGGTGATCGCATTATCGATTTCGTATCGCGTGCCGCCGATAAACCGACCGCGCGTGATCGCTGCGTAGCGAACGAGCCGGTGTAGCGATCATCAACGGTGCCGGGAGGTTCGCATCGATCGCACCGGCTGCGTAGCGGTACATCGGGCTACGGCGGGCGGCCGATCGGTCACCGTGTGCTCCAGGCGCGGCTACACGGTGCGGTGGACGAGCGAGTGCTCGAATCGCAAGTCGCCGAAATAGTGGCGATCTGTCAATGCGCGCCCGGCCGATGCGCTGTTGCGACGCCAGGCGGGATTCCCGTATCTGGGCGCGTGCCGATTTGAATCGATCATTCTGGAATTGTCTCGGGATTACGCAGATTCGGGAGTTCGCCATCGTGTTTCGTTGATGGTTTTTCCGCGTGCGTCGCAATGTTTCATCGGCCCAGCGCATCCGCAATTGATATGGTGTTATTCACGGTGCGTGAGCGTAACAGAAAGCAGGCAAACCACAGTGTCAGAGATGATCAAACAGCTTCGGCGATCAACGTTTGTCGCTGCGACTTGCCGGGAAATACTTCTGATAAGAAATAATCGACGTTCTTGCTTGCCGGGTAAAACGCAATCCGAATATGAAGAATCGCGCCCGAAGTCACCGACATACGTGCGACGAAAGACGAAGCGAGCGCCGCCGCCTCACTTCGACAACGTCGCCCGCACCGTGTATTCGCCGGCGAGCGCGGCGCCATGGTGGTCCGGCTGCACGAAATACCGCGACGCATCCGCATCCGCCGGTAGCGGTTCGACCGGATAGCCGTGCTTTTCCCACGCATCGAGGCCACCCTTCAGCGCGCGGACGTTGTGGATCATCTTCTTGCGCTGCATCTTCGCGATCAGCCGCTTCGCGGTCGCCTCGTTCGGGCACACGCAATAGACGACGATCGGCCGCTTCAGCAATTCCGGATCGAGCAGATCCGGCGAATCGAGATCGACCGGCACCGCGCCGGCGATCCGGTACGGCTCGCGCTCGCGAATCGCGCGCGGGCGCGCGTCGAAGATCAGCGGCGGCTCGTTCGACGTCATCATCTCGACGAGTTGCGGCGGCGAGATGCGCACCTGCGCGAGGTAGCGGCGGAACTGCACGCGCCGCACCCAGCGGTACAGCAGGAACGTGATGAAGATCGCGAGAAACGCATCGAGGATCGTGCCGCCGCTCGCGCGCACCCACAGCACGAACTGGACGATCTGGTCGTGTACCGCTGCACCGCCGATGAGCCAGAACGCGGCCCACAACGACGCGCCGGCAAGATCCCAGAACAGAAACACGCCGATGCCGATCGCCGTCGTGCCGAGCAGCGGCGCCGAAACCAGCCCGAGGCCCGGCAGGAACTTCGACAGCACGAGCAGCGGCGCGCCGTAGCGTTCGAATACGTTACGCGCGAACCGCAGCGTCGTGTCGAGCGACAGCGAGAAACGCACGAGCCCGTTCAGCAGGCGCCGGCCGCGCGTGCGGCCCATGAAGAACCACAGCGAATCGGCGAGCATCGTTGCACCGATCGCCGCCGCGAACATGCTCGCCCACGACGCCTGCCCCATCGCCGCCATGGTGCCGCCGAGGATGAGCATCGGCACGGCCGGAACCGGCACGCCGAGCTGCGTGATCAGTACGCTCGCAAACACGGCCCACGGGCCGAGTGACGAGGGAATCGCAACGGGAAAGTGCCACACGGCGGCGCTCCTGGAAGACATGCGGACCGTGCGACGGGGCGGCCGTCGATACGGCAGGCAGCGATCGCCGCGGCACGTCCGCGGCCGATCCTGCACCACCGAGCATTCTAAACGGGTTTGCCGAGCGCCGCCGGGAACGTACCGGGCGCCGTCAGGCGTCGCGGCGCTGCGCGAGCGCCGCGACGTGTTCCGCGTACTGCGGGAACGCGGCGGCCAGCGCGGTCGCGTCCGCCAGCTCGAACTCGGAGAACTCGAACCCCGGCGCGACCGTGCAGCCGACCAGCGCGACGTGCTCCGGCGCGGCGCACCGCGCACCGAACCAGCGCCCGGCCGGCACGACGGCCTGGAACACGGTGCCCGGATGCGTGAGCGGGTTGCCGAGCCGGTGTATCGTCAGCCCGTCGTGCTCGTCAAGCACCCACACCTCGAGCGGGTCGCCTGCGTAGAAATGCCAGACCTCGTCCGAACGGATCCGGTGCCACGATGAATACGCACCATCGCACAGCAGGTAGTAGATCGCCGTCGACGCCGCGCGCGGCGCGCCGTCGGGGGCACGCGTGACCGCATCGGCGGCGCGGTAGGTTTCGCGGAAATAGCCGCCCTCGGGATGCGGTTGCAGATTGAACTGGCGAATCAAGTCGGCGGCGCTGATCGGCATGGTGGATGAAGTCGATGAAGGATGGAATCGGGCTGGCAACGCAGGATGGCAATGGGCCACCGCCGCGCCACCTGCCGCCGCCATGCAAACGGCGACGCGAGCGCGCGGGACGCCGCCTGCCGACGAAGCCCGGGCGAACCCGTGCCGATCCTGCCAGAAATTCCCGCGGACACGCAACCGCTGCGCCAACGCCGCTGATCGGCAACGAGCGCAGGCGGCCCGCGGACGAGCATGCCGTCGGTCCGCCGCCCACCGCAGCGCCTCACGGGGCCGCTCGTGCAACGCAGCACACGCTCGCCCGCCCTCCACGAGCGACCCTGCGCGGCCCGCATCGCCGCGTCAGGCGCCCGGAGCGGCGCTCTGCTGCCGCACCAGCAGCACCGGACGATCGGCCGCCCGCAGCAGCGATTCCGCGACACTGCCGAGCAACAGCCGGCGCAGGCCATGCCGCCCGCTCGTGCCCATCACGATCAGATCGGCGTCGGCTTCGGCCGCCGTGCGCATCAGCACCGCGGCGATGTCGTCGCCGTACGCGTCGAGCGCGCGCACGGTGCCCGGCACGCGATGCTGCGCGAGTACCGCTTTCGCGTCGTCGAGCACCTGCGTCGCCGCGTCGGCCGCCGCCGCATCGCCGTCGTGTTCGGCCGCGAAGCCCGCATCGACGTCGACGAGTTGCGGCCGATGTTCGACGACGTACGCACACGTCACGTTGCCGCCCGATGCCGCCGCGATCCGGATCGCCTCGTTCAGCGCGAGACGCGCGCTCGGGCTGCCGTCGAGCCCGACGAAAATCCGTTTGTACATGGTTTTTTCCTCCGAGCAGGCACGCGCGTAGCGCGCCCGTCATCGCGGGCCGGCCCGATGCCGGCTCGCCTGCCGAACAGTCTGCCGTGTGGGCCCGAGCCTCCGCTTGACCCGCGTCAAACGCCGCCGCGACGCCCGTCGCGACGCCTCGCGTCGGTTTTTTGGCTGGCCCCTATTACAAAATACGTGCAAAACGCGCACAATTTCACCTTCAAAATAGACGCCGTCCGCGGCCGGTGCGAGTTTTTTCCGGATTTGCCGCATTGCCCCGTGCCACGGGCAACCCCGACATCTGAATGGCTATCGAATGACCGCCAGTGGAACCCCGCCGCGTGACGCCCGAGGCCCGACGCGTTCGCCAAGCTTTTTACGCCAGCCGCTCGCGGCCGGTGTCGTTGCACTCTTCGCCGGCGCGGCGCTGTCGCTCGGCGTCGCGCTGCTCGTTCGCGAGCAGTGGCAAGGCGCCGTCCATACACGCTTCGAGCGTCGCACCTCGCACGTGAGCGCGATGCTGCGTCACGAGTTGCAATCAAGCGTCGCCGTGCTCGAAGGCGCGCGTGGCGCGTTCGCGCTCGCGCCGCAGATGACGCCCGAGCAATGGCGCCGGTACGTCGACACGCTCGATCTCGACAGCGGCCGCTCGCCGGTCCGGCTGATCGGCTACGCGCCGCTGTCGCCGGCAGCACTCGGCGCCCTCGCCGGCCATGCGCCGATGCCGGACGGTCCGCTCGCGGTCGCCGCACTCAGCGCCCCGGCGTCCAACGCGCCCGACGTGCATTTCGGCTCGTTCGATCAGGCGCCGCTCGCCCGCGCGCTGCGCAACGGCGACGTCGCGCTCGGCATTCATCCCGCCGACAGCGATACGTCCCGCGATGCGCGCACCCTCACCTTGTTTCTGCGCGCCGCGGCCGCGTCCCGGACGGCCGCCACGCCAGCCGACGCCGACGGCGTGCTGTTCGCCGAACTGAACCCGAATCGGCTGGTCGAGCGCGCGCTCGACGCGGAGCGCGGGCTCGATCTGCGCATCAGCGCGGGCGACAATCCGCATCCGATCGCGAGCGCGGAAACGACGACCGACGAGGCCATGGCGTCCCCCGACCTGATGCAGCGCACCGACCAGCTGAATTTCGGCGGCACGCTGCTCACGCTGGCCTATTCCGCGGACGGCCGTCCGAGCGCGACCGGCGCGCAGCGCGCGGCGGGCATCGTGCTCACAGCCGGGCTGATCGCGTCGATCGCGTTCGCGGCGCTGGTCCATGCGCTGCTGCGCGGCCGCGCGGGCGGCGCGGATGCCGGCGCGAACAGCCGCGGCATCCTGAACGAGGCGCGGATGATGGGCATCATCCGTTCGTCGATGGAAGCGATCATCACGATCGACGAGAAGCAGACGATCGTGATCTTCAACCCGATGGCCGAGCAGGTATTCGGCGTGTCGGCAATGGAGGCGATCGGCGCGCCGCTGTCGCGCTTCATCCCCGAGCGGTTCCGCGCCGCGCATGCGAAGCACGTCGACCAGTTCGGCGTGACGGGCGTCTCGGAACGGCAGATGGGTCGTCAGCGCGTGCTGTTCGGGCTGCGCGGCAACGGCGAGGAATTCCCGATCGAGGCGTCGATCTCGCAGATCCGCGACGCATCGGGCAAGCTCTATACGGTGATGCTGCGCGACATCACCGAGCGGCTGCGCGCGGAGAACGCGGTGAAGCAATCGCGCGAGGAGCTGCGCGAACTGTCGGCGAACCTGCAGAACGTGCGCGAAGAAGAAAAGACGCGCATCGCGCGCGAACTGCACGACGACCTCGGCCAGCAGCTCACCGCATTGAAGATGGATCTGTCGGTCGTCGAGCAGCAGTTGCGCGCGCAGGGCCACACGCAGCCCGACGACGGCGTGCTGTCGCACCTGCACGGGATGCGCCGGCTGATCGACGCGACCGTCGCGTCGGTTCGGCGCATCGCCGCCGACCTGCGTCCCGTGATGCTCGACGACCTCGGCCTCGTGCCGGCGATCGAGTGGCTCGCGAACGATTTCACCAACCGCTACGGGATCGACGTCGAGCGCACCATCGAAACGGGCGGCATCGCGTTCACGAGCACGGGCGCGACCACGCTGTTCCGGATCGTGCAGGAAGCGCTGACGAACGTCGCGCGCCATGCGGATGCGACACGCGTGGCGCTGCGGCTCGACATCGAAGAAGGCTTTTGCGTGCTGCGCGTTGCGGACAACGGCCGCGGCGCGGCGCCGGGCGGCCCCGCGCACGACAAATCGTTCGGGCTGATCGGCATTCGCGAACGCGCGCACATGCTCGGCGGCAGCGTGACGATCGACACCGCGCTCGCGCGCGGCTTCTCGATCACGGTCGCGTTCCCGCTCGGCGCTGTTCAACAGGAAAACACCCTCACATGATCAAGGTGCTCATCGCCGACGACCATACGCTCGTGCGCGACGGTCTGCGGCACATTCTGCAGAACGCCACCGGATTCGAAGTGGCCGGCGAAGCGTGCGACGGCCCGTCGACGATTGCGCTGGTCCGTTCGACGCCCGCGCAGGTTCTGGTGCTCGACCTGTCGATGCCGGGCCGCAACGGCGTCGAGCTGATCAAGCAGATCAAGGACGAAAAACCCGCGCTGCGCGTGCTCGTGCTGACGATGCACGCGGAGCAGCAATACGCGGTGCGCGCGTTTCGTGCGGGAGCGTCGGGCTATCTGACCAAGGAAAGCGCGAGCGCCGAGCTGGTCGGCGCGGTGACCAAGGTCGCGACGGGCGGCGTCTACGTCAGCCTCACGATGGCCGAGCAGTTCGCGCAGAGCCTGAACGAGCCGGCCGAGACGCTGCCGCATCAGCGGCTGTCGGATCGCGAGTTCGACGTGTTCCGCCGGATCGCGGCCGGCCAGACGCTGACCGAGATCGCACAGTCGCTATGCGTGAGCGCGAAGACGGTCAGCACCTACAAGACGCGGATCCTCGAAAAGATGCAGATGCCGCACGAGGCGGCGCTGGTCCGCTACGCGATGCGGCACAAGCTGCTCGACGAAGCGGACGACGTCTAGAGCCGCTTTCAGCGCGCCGGCACCGGGCACGCGAGATCGCCTTCCTCGCAGGACAGATAGCCCTTCAGCGTTTCGGTGCGCGTCTTCGTCAGATCGTCGAGGCAGGTCGACACGACCATCGGGTACACGCTGCCGCCTTCGGCGTTCGCACTCGAGAAGCTGCACTCGGCGTCGCGGTAGGCGATCCACGCGCGTTGTGCGCTCACGAGCTTGTCAGCGAGCGGCCGGGCGTCGCGCAGGCGCGCCGTGACGGCCTGATACGTGCGGTTCAGTTCCGCGTCGGATTTCTTGTACGCGCGATCGGCACACGCCGTCATCGCGGCCTGATCCGCCGCATCGGCGCAGTTCGTCTGGGCATGGGCAAGGTTCGCCGTCAGCGCGAGCGCGCACAGCAGACCGGTCGGGACACGCATGGATGCTCCTGTTTGTTTTTCGTTGAAGTCGTGGAACGTGGTGCCGGGCGTGTTGCTGGTGCCCGCCGCGCCTCGGCGCGCGGCGTCGCGAATCGGCCGGCGACAAGCGCGTTGCGCCGCCGACCGCCGCGTCGATACCGACCGCGATCCTAGCGCACGCGCGACCGGTTGTCAGCGCACGCCGCGGCCGTGCAAATGAAAAAACCCGCACTCAGGGCGAGTGCGGGTTTGTCGATGCAGCCGGCGCGGCGGCCGGCGGCCGCGTGACGACGAACGGCTCAGTGGCCGAAGTAGACCGACGAGCGATCGGTCGCGACCGGCACGACTGCGCGACGGCCGGACTGCGACGTCGCGACCGGGTTGGCACCGTAACCACTGACGTCAGCCTGTGCGCCGGTGTCGCGAGCAGCGGCGATCTTCGCCTGCGCAGCCTGGATGTTGTCCGGATAGTTCATCCAGTCGTTCGGGTTGTAGCCGGCCTTTTCGAGCTGGACCAGTTCCGCACGCACTTGCGCACGCGTCAGCGGCTGCTGGTTCGATTGAGCGAACGACACGACCGGTGCGGCGACCAGCGCGGCCAATGCAACTGCTTGGATCAGCGATTTCATGATGCGTTACCTCCAGATTGTTTTGTCGGGCGCTTCGGACTCGGTAGTCGTTGCGCATGAGTGGAAGTCTAGGAGGCGCGACTATCAGGGTAAATACTTAAATCGCAAATTCACTGTTGACGGCATCTGTACAATCTCGGGCGTTTCAGCGGAATCTTCAGATGATTACCCACACATTCGCGCGCAATCGCGGTCGGTAAGCGCGTTCGTCAGACCTCGTGCGCGTTGCTGCCGACATGGCGCCGTGCTCGGTTGCGACGGGCGCTTCGTCATCGCGCTGGCGCACGGACCGGAAGCGATCGAACAGGACTGCTGCTGCGCGGGATCACGCAGCGTCGTCTGCATCCGCATATATCGAAACGAAGCGGCACCTCGTCGCGCGCGAGCGCGACGTGATCAGTGATGGGGCCGCACCGGAAAGGCGCGGCGTGGCCGCGCGAAATGTCGCGACAACGTGATTACGGCAGCATCGCGCGAAAACCGAACGTCCGGTTACTGCGGATTGCCGGTGATACCGACCCAGGCATCGCCCCAGGCGCGACAGCCGATCGCAAGCTCATTGCGAACTGCTGGCGCTCTCCGGCGACGCAGGCGCCGGCGCCGGCCCAGGCGCGACGCCCGATGCCGCACCCGGCCCGGCGCCGCCCGCGTTCCCCGCGCTGCCGGCTGCCGGCGGCGGCAAGACCGGTGCTTGCGACGCGCCGCCCGACATCGCAGCCGCCGATGCGGCCACCTCGGATGCCGGAATCCATTGCTCGACGATGCCGCCGGACGCAGCCTCCGGCGCCGATGCTGCAGAGGCCGCCGAAGCCGCGGCCGCATCGGCGTCGGCGTCGGATTGCCGCTCGATACGCTGCGTCCTGATGCGCGTCGGCGCCTTCTTCGGCTCGGGTCCGAACCAGCCGTCGAACAGGTCGGTCACGCGCTCCCGCACCGACGCGAACCACCCCGGCGACGGCTCGGTATCGAATTTCAGCTTCGCATCGACGATCCGCGCGCGCTGCGCCCGCTGGAAGAACTCGCCGACGATCGGCAGCGCGCTGTGCGCGCCCTGCCCCCAATAGTCGCTGCGCAGCGTCACGCGACCGTCGTCGAAGCCGACCCAGGCGCCGGCCACCAGTCCCGGCTGCATCAGGATGAACCAGCCGTCCGCGTTGTCCTGCGTGGTGCCGGTCTTGCCGGCGACGTCGCCGCGCACGCCGAAACGCGTGCGGATGCTGCTGCCGGTGCCGCGCGTGACGACGTCGCGCATCACGTCGAGCAGCGTCTTGTCGGTTTCGCCGTCAAGCGCGCGTTCGGGCGGCGCCGGCGCGTATTCGGCCAGCACGTCGCCCTGCCGGTTTTCGATGCGCGTCACCATCTGCGGCTCGGTGTAGAGCCCGCCGTTCGCAATCGTCGCGTACGACGCGACCATCTCTTTCAGCGTCACCGGGCTCGTGCCGAGCGCAAGCGACGGCACGCGCTCGAGCGGGCTTTCGCGCACGCCCATGTCGCGTGCGAGCCGCGCGACGGCCGCCGGGCCGACCTTCTCCATCACCTGGGCGGTGATCCGGTTGCGCGACAGCGCGAGCGCATCGCGCAACGTCATCGGCTTGCCCGACGGTGGCACATCGTCGTTGGGCCGCCAGATCTCGCCGCCCTTCAGCGGAATCTCGACCGGCTGGTCGATGAAGGTGTCGTCGGGCGTCATCCCGCTCGCGAACGCGGCGCCATATACGAACGGCTTGAACGTCGAGCCGGGCTGACGCCGCGCCTGCGCGACGTGATCGAACGGCTCGCTCGTGAAATCGCGGCTGCCGACCCACGCGCGAATCTGCCCGTCGCGCGGATCGATGGCGACGAACCCGGCCTGCACGTCGGTCTTGGCCTTGCACAGCGCGCGCATGAAGCCGCGGTCGGCCGCGAGCTGCTTCATCGCGGCCGCGTCGTTCTTGCCGGCGTCCTGCGCCGCCTTGTATTCGGGCGACTCGCGCATGAAGGTGCGAAACACCTCGTTGTCCGTGCCGCAACCGTCGCTGCCGCTCCACGCATTGTTCGCGATGCCCTGCAGCTGGTTCGCCTGCTGCGTCAGCGCCTGCGTCGCGATCTGCTGAAGCCGTGAATCGATCGTCGTGCGCACGATCAGCCCATCCGAATAGATGTTGTAATCGTTGCGGTCGGCCCAGCCGATCAGCCATTTGCGCAGCTGCTGCGCGAAGTGCGGCGCCGGCCCCGGCGGCTCCTTCTGACGCTCGAAGTCGATGCGCAACGGCCGCCGCTGCAACTGCGCGAACTGCGCCGCCGACAGCTTGCCGTACTTCACCATCTGCGCGAGCACCGTGTTGCGCCGCTGCAGCGCGCGCTCCGGATTGAGCACCGGGTTGTAGTAGCTGTTGCCCTTGAGCATCCCGACCAGCGTCGCGGCGTCGAGCACGTCGAGCTCGTCGGCCGACTTGTCGAAATAGGTGCGCGCGGCCATCTCGACGCCGTACGCGTTGTACAGGAACGGCACCGTGTTCAGGTAGGTCTCGAGGATCTGCTCCTTGCTGTACACGGCCTCGATCTTCAGCGCGGTGATCGCTTCCTTTACCTTGCGCGTGAGCGTCGGCGCGCGGCCGATCTCGTCCGGATAGAGGTTGCGCGCGAGCTGCTGCGTGATCGTCGAGCCGCCCTGGCGATCGCCCGAGAACGTATGGAGCGCCGCCGACGCGGTGCGCTTCCAGTCGAGGCCGTGGTGCTCGTAGAAGCGATGGTCCTCGGTCGCGATCAGCGCGTCGACCATGTGCGGCGAGATCTGCTTGAGCGACACCCATTCGCGGTTCGACGGCTTGAATTCCGCGAGCACCTTGCCGTCGGCGGACAGCACCTGCGCGGGCTGATCGACGCGCGCCTTGCGGATGTCGCCGATGCCCGGCGTAAACGGTATCAGCGCGAGCACGTAGAGCAGGAACAGCACGGGCACGGCGGCGGCGGCGCGCAACGCGCCGCGTCGCGTCGGATGGCGGAGATGGCGCCAGGCGCTGGCCAGTACGCGCTTGACGGGCACGGCGGCAGCGGCCGCGACGGGTTGGGCGCGCGCGGCCCATTTGGCAAGGAGCTCACGCACTGACGACACGTTTCGGCGATTCACGCGGGTGGGGGATCTGCTGGAAAGGCTGCATCGTACCAAAAGTCGGGCGCAATTCCGGGCGGCGCCCGTTTGGCGGGGTTCCGCGGGTGATTTCTTGTCGAAAAAGGCGGGTGTGCGCAGTGGGAAGCTGCGCTATGCGTCGGGGAGACGGCAAGCGGGCGCGGTCGGTGCTGCCTGCGGATTCGGCGGATTCGGCGGATTCGGCGCTTTCGGCGCTTTCGGCGCTTTCGGCGGTTTCGGCGGGTTTAGCTGGTTTAGCCGGTTCGCCGCATTCAGCGCGCGTGCCGCGCCGATCGGCGGCGCCGTCACGGCGAATTGCTGCGTGGATGCCGCGCGCGACGGCCGTGGCTCGGATGGGCCAAACGCCGGGCCGCCGATAAGGTGGCCCGGCGATTGGTTATGTATCGAGCCAATCCACCATAAACCCGGTCAACCTCCGACCAGCCTCGCCCGATGTGCGTCGCCTTTGGTCGCGCTCAGAACCAAACCGCCACCGCCACCCTACTTCGGCGCGATGTCGCGTCGCACGCGGCGAATGTGCTGCTCGACGTAGAACGCAGCCGCATCGGCGTCGCCCGACACGATCGCCTCGTAGATCAGCCGATGTTCCGACACGTACAGCCGGATCCGGCCGGCATCGTAGATGCCGTCGTCCTTCAGACGCTTCCACAACGGCTGATCCATCGTCTTCGCGACTTCGTCGGCGATCTTCACGATCAACGGGTCGCCGGTCATCAACGCGAGTTGCCGGTGGAACAGCCGGTCGCTGTCGTTCCACAGCGCGCGCTGGTGCGGGTCGTCGATGTCCGCGATGGTTTCCATTTGCGCGAGATAGCCTTCGGCGACGGGATCGGCGCGGCCCTGGGCCGCCGCGAGACGCGCGATCGCCGGCTCGAGGATCAGCCGCACGTCGAGCGTCGACGTCGGGCTGAAGTCGGCATCGGCCGCGTCGCGCGCATCGCCGCGCTGCGCGAGCACGTCGAGCGGCGCCGCCACCACGTAGGTGCCCGAATTGCGCTTCGTGACGACCAGCCCTTCGTTCTGCAATGCGCCGAGCGCTTCGCGCACGGCCGGGCGGCCGACCTGGAACAGCGCCGCGAGCTCGCGCTCCGACGGCAGCCGCGAATCGGCCGCGTAACGCCCCGCGCGAATCTCGTCGCGGATCTTCTCCGCGACCTGTTCGTAGATCTGCAACGGCCGGAAACCGGCTTCGGGCGATTCGGGACGTGCGGACATCATCTGCGGCTCCTGCCCTGGGCCGGGCGTGGTCTGGAACGGGTTCGCACTATACCGGAGCGGCATCGGCGCCGACAGGTGCAACGCCCCATCTGGACGGATATTAGAACCAAATTCAGCGAAATGCCGACCTTCCAGCTTGCCGGATGCCGCCAAATTGGTATAGATTCGATCCACAATGGCGATTGCCGCTCGCCTCCCGGGCCGCCGACTGCAGCACGCGCAGCATGCACCCACCGACTTCACCACCATACCGACCCACACCATGACCGCTGCCAGCCCGATCCCCTCGTTCGACGCCACCGAAACGGCCGCCCTGCTCGACTACCCGGCGCTGCTCGCCACGCTCGCGCAGACCGTCGCCGACTACGCGGCGGGCGAAATCGTCAGCCCCGAACGCCTGGTCGTGCCGCTGCAGGCAGGCGGCGTGATGCTGTCGATGCCGTCCAGCGCGCGCGATCTGGCAAGCCACAAGCTCGTGAACGTATGCCCGGGCAACGCCGCGCGCGGGCTGCCGACGATCCTCGGCCAGGTGAGCGCGTACGACGCGACGACCGGCGCGCTGCGCTTCGTGCTCGACG
The DNA here is from genome assembly GCF_013822785.1 of Burkholderia sp. MBR-1. NCBI lineage: Bacteria > Pseudomonadati > Pseudomonadota > Betaproteobacteria > Burkholderiales > Burkholderiaceae > Burkholderia > Burkholderia sp. MBR-1. Next base: position 802,791 of record NZ_CP053610.1, on the reverse strand, counting down.
GCCCGACCGTCACCGGCCGCCGTACGGCAGCCGTCACCGCGCTCGGGATCCAGGCGCTGCACGGCGCGGCACCGCGCGACATTCTGCTGATCGGCACCGGCAAGCAGGCGGCCAATCACGCCGAGGCGCTCGCGGCGATCTTCCCCGCTGCGCGTCTGCACGTGCGCGGTTCGCGCGCGGGCAGCGCCGCGGCGTTCTGCGCCGCGCATCGCGCGCAGGCGCCGCAGCTCGCGCCGCTCGACGGCGACGCGATTCCCGATGCGATCGACGTCGTCGTCACGCTGACAACGAGCCGCACGCCCGTCTATCGCGAGGCGGCGCGCGAAGGGCGGCTCGTGGTGGGGGTCGGCGCATTCACCGCGGACGCCGCCGAAATCGACGCCGACACGGTACGCGCGAGCCGGCTCGTGGTCGACGATCCGGCGGGCGCGCGCCACGAGGCCGGCGACCTGATCGTCGCGCAGGTCGACTGGCAGCGCGTCGCGTCGCTCGCCGACGTGCTGCGCGGCGCGTTCGAGCGCAGCGGGCCGCTGCTGTTCAAGACCGTGGGCTGCGCCGCGTGGGATCTGGCCGCGTGCCGCACGGCGCGCGACGCGCTGGACGCGCGCCAGCGCGGCTGATTCGACGGCGGCGCGACGCTCCCGGCAGCGCCGCGCCGCCGACCGCACGACCAGCTGGACGACCAGCTGCACGCCCCGCCGCACTGCCGATTCCCCGACGGCGTTGTAGGAAACGCCCTACAACGCGCCGAACTCCCCTACAAAAACTTCCAGTTCGGCCGATTTCCTTTTCGGCGGCGCAACACGATACTGGCCGGATGAATGCCAGCCTGCCACCCGCCGCCGCGCTCAGGGTGTTTCTTGTCGACCACGCGAATGCCGTCCGGCAACGGATCGCGTTGCTCGTCGGCGCGATTCGCGGCGTCGTGGTCGTCGGCGAGGCGGAGGACGGCCAGGATGCGCTGACGCACATCCGCGGCACGCACGCGGACGTCGTGCTCGTCGATCTGCGCCTCGCGGACGGCAGCGGCCTCGATCTGATCGGCGCGCTGTCGAAGGCCGTGCCGCGCATCGTCACGATTGTGCTGACGAATCATTCGGCGCCCGCATTCAGAAAGGCATGCGCGACGGCCGGAGCCGACTACTTCTTCGACAAGACCGTCGAATTCGACGCCGCGTGCCACGTGATCGAATCGCTGGTGCACGCTCGCGCGCACCAGCCCTGACCGAGCCGGAGTGACTCATGCATCAAGCCACCGCCTGCGCCGCCGATCCCGCCATCGCGCCCCGGCCGAACGTTCCGCTTCCCGCGTCCACGCGTCACGACGGCGCGAAGCATTGCGCAGTCCGCTGTTCGGCCTGCGTGATGCGCTCGATGTGCCTGCCGCCGCAACTGACCGCCGCCGAGTACAGCCGGCTCGACGCGATCATCTGCGCGACGCGACAGGTGCGCCAGGGCGACACCCTGTTTCGCACCGACGATCCGTTCCACAGTCTGTACGCGGTGCGCGCAGGCTCGTTCAAGACGGTGATGATGCATCGCGACGGCCGCGAACACGTGACGGGTTTTCAGATCGCAGGGGAAACGCTCGGCATGGAGGGCGTCGGCCATGGACACCATTGCTGTGACGCGATCGCGCTCGAGGACAGCGTCGTGTGCGTGATCCCGTTCGCCGCGCTCGAGGCCGCGTGCCGCGAGCTGAGGTCGATGCAGCATTTCATCTACCAGATGCTGAGCAGCGAGATCGTGCGCGGATCGAGCCAGATGCTGCTGCTCGGCACGATGTCGGCGGAACAGCGCGTTGCGCATTTCCTGCTCGATCTGTCTGCACGCTTCGAGGCGCGCGGCTACTCGGCGTCGGAGTTCAACCTCCGGATGACGCGCGAGGAAATCGGCTGCTATCTCGGGATGAAGCTCGAAACCGTCAGCCGGATGTTCTCGCGCTTCCATCGCGACGCGCTCATCGAAACGCGCGGCAAGCGCGTGCGGATCATCGACGCGCCGGCGCTCGCGCAGGTGTAACCGGTCGCGCGTGCGGCGCCGGCGCGCTCCAGCGCGTGCCGGTGCGGGTCGCACGTCAGTGCGCGGCGGTGCCCGTCTCGGCCGCCGACAATGCGGGCGACAGCGGATCGTCCGCGTGCCCCGCGGCCAACACCCGCTCGGCCGCGGCGAACGCACGCCCCATCGCTTCGTTCACGTCGACGCCGCTGCAGGCGGGCACCGGCGCCACCGCACGGCCGTTCATCAGCAATTCGAGCCGTACGTCGTACAGCGCGTCGTCGTCACTCGTCGCGCGCGATTCGATCGCCAGGCGACATTCGTCGACCCGCGCGTGGAAGCGCTCGAGCCGCACCAGTTGCGCGCCCGCTTCAGCTTCGAGCGCGGCCGAACCCGCGAATCCGACGCAGACGATCTGCATGCCCACGCCCATGTTGCTCCCTCCTGACGGGTCACACGCTGGTCGACCACGTTGCCTGTCCTACAAGTCCGCCTGTTGCCGAATCCGGCAATCGATCCACACACGATCGGCGCGCGAGGTTCACACGCTGAATGTCTGCGCCGCCTTCATTTCGATCCACGTCATCCCGGCCCGCAGCCCTTCGATCGCCGCCTCGTGCTCGGTCGGATATGCATGACTGTGCTCGAACGTATGATGAAAGTGCGTCGGCCCGGCACCGTGCTCGACCGTCACGCGGCAGCGGAATCCGCCGGATTCGCATTGCCGCGTCTCGATCTCGACGGACCAGTCGCGTTCATGAATCGTGCCTTGCAGTGTCATGCGCCCTCCTGCAGTGTCAGTCGGCCATCCGGAAGTGGCCGCTGTGCAGCAACACCGGCCGGCCGCCGATTTCGGCGAGCATCCGGGCCGCCATCGCCTCGATCGCCGGCCGGTGTGCTTCGAATGCAACCAGCAAGTCGCGCTCGAGCAGCGAGCGCGCACCGAAATGGTCTTCGAGTGCTTCCGCCGTGATCGCGCACGGCACGCCGTGGCCGTCGACCCGCGCCGAAAACGCGACGACCAGGTCACGCCCGCGATACTCGGGCGGTTCCGGTGGAAAGGCTATCTGCATTTGTGCGCCTGTCATCGTCGGGACGATTCAAGCCATGAGCATAACGGCCCGCGCCACCGTCCGATTGACCCACGTCAACCGGGCCGCAGCGCGCGCCGCCGCCGTGCCCGATCGCGCCGCCGCATGGGCTCAGTCGGCGTCCGAAGCGATCGTCGCGCCGCGCGCCTCGAGCAGTTCGCGCAGCACGCTGCGATGGCAGCGGCGCTCGTCCTCGCAGTAGCAGCCGATCGAAAATGCGCTCGTCGCCGACAACGCGGCGAGCAGGTCGAGCACCTTGGGAGCGTCGCCGTGCGCCATCTCGGCGCGGAACCGGCGCGTGAATGCGTGCCACTGCGCGTCGGTCTCGGCGGCCTGCGCGTCGGCCACGAGCTCCGCGCTCGGCGACAGCGTCGGCAGCCACACGTCATAGTAGTCGCGCGACGCGAATTCCGCCTTCGGCACGCCGCGCGGCGGCCGCCGCACCGTGCCGATCCGTGTGCCCTCGCCGGCCGCCCGCGGCGTGCCGAGCCGTACGATTCGAATTGCCATGCCGCTCCTTTGCTACGGATTCGATTCCGTATCGTACTGCCGCACCCGCGCCGCACAACAAAAAACCGGCTGCCTCCGCGCGGGAGACAGCCGGTTTCGTCAGGACGATCGGGCGTGCCCGGACGCCGCTCGGACGCCCCTCAGACGCCCCTCAGACGCCGCTCTTCAGCACCTTGCCAATCGCATCGGCGACGATGCCGACGTTCGAATCGTTCAGCCCGGCCACGCACATGCGGCCCGAACGCAGAATGTAGACGCCGTGCACGTCGCGCAGCGCGTCGACCTGCGTCTCGGTCAGCCCGGTGTACGTGAACATCCCGCGCTGCTTCACGTAGCGCGTCAGCGCTTCGCCGCTCACGTGGTCGCGCAGGCCGTCGTGGATCGCCTGGCGCATCCGCGCAATCCGGCGGCACATCGCGGCAAGCTCTTCCTCCCACTGCTTGCGCAGCGCCGGCGTGTTCAGCACGGTCGCGACGAGCTTCGCGCCATACGTCTGCGGGTTGCTGTAGTTGGAGCGCACCGCGCCGGCCAGCTGGCCGAGCACGCGCTCGGCCGCGTCCGCATCCTCGCACACGACGCTCAGCGCGCCGACGCGCTCGCCGTACAGCGAAAAGTTCTTCGAGAACGAATTCGCGACGAGCGCCGGCACGCCGCGGCGGGCCAACTCGCGCACCGCGAACGCATCGGCGTCGAGGCCCGCGCCGAAGCCCTGATACGCCATGTCGACGAACGGCAGCAGCTCGCGCGCCTCGATCACGTCGATCAGCTTCTCCCACTGGCCTTCGTCGAGATCGACGCCGGTCGGGTTGTGGCAGCACGCATGCAGCAGCACGATGCTGCGCGCCGGCAGCGCGTCGATCGCCGCGAGCATCGCGTCGAACTTCAGGCCGCCCGTCGCCGCGTCGTAGTACGGGTAGGTGTTCACCGTGAAGCCGGCGCGCTCGAAGATGAAACGGTGGTTTTCCCAGCTCGGATCGCTGAGCCACACCTGCGCGTCCGGGAAGTAGCGCTTCAGGAAATCGGCGCCGACTTTCAGCGCGCCCGAGCCGCCGAGCGTCTGCACGGTCGCGATGCGGCCGGCCGCCCGCGCCGGGTGATCGGCGCCGAACACCAGCGCCTGCACCGCGTCGCGGTACGCGGCGAGGCCGACCATCGGCAGATACGGCTTCGGGCCGACGTCGCGCTGCAGCGCGGTTTCGGCCTCGCGCACGGCGGCCATTACCGGAATCCGGCCGTCGGCGTCGAAATAGATGCCGATGCTCAGGTTGACCTTCTGGTCGCGCGGATCCTTCTGGAAGTTCTCGTTGAGCGTCAGGATCGGGTCGCCCGGGTACGCGTCGATGTGTTCGAACATGGCTATGTCGGTCTGGTTCGTAGGAGTGATCGGGTGCGGGCCTGCGTCAGCGGGCCGATGCGCCGTCGCCGAGCGCATAGCGGGCATTCTTCTGGCGGAACCGATACCCGATCGCGAGCACCGCGAGCCAGACCGGGATCAGGTACACCGACAGGCGCAGATCCGGCGTCAGGTACATCACGACGAGAATGCCGGCCATGAACGCCAGGCACAGATAATTCGTGAAAGGATAGCCGAGACTGCGGAACGAAGTCTGCTCCCCAGCGATGCGCTTGGCCTGACGGAATTTCAGGTGAATCAGCGTGATCATCGCCCAGTTGATGATGAGCGCCGACACGACCAGCCCCATCAGCACCTCGAACGCCTTGCCGGGCATGAAGTAGTTGACCAGCACGCAGACGCCGGTGGCGAGCGCCGACGCGCCGAGCGCGGCGAGCGGGATGCCGCGCCGGTTCACCGAGCACAGCACCTTCGGCGCGTTGCCCTGCGTCGCCAGCCCGAACAGCATCCGGCTGTTGCTGTACACGCCGCTGTTGTAGACCGACAGCGCGGCCGTCAGCACGACCACGTTCAGCACGTTGGCGACGAGGTTGCTGCTCAGCGCATGGAAGATCAGCACGAACGGGCTGCCGCCGGTGACGACCTTCTCCCACGGATACAGCGACAGCAGCACGGCCAGCGCGCCGATGTAGAAAATCAGGATGCGATAGATCACCTGGTTGGTCGCGCGCGGAATGCTGTGCTTCGGATCGTCGGCCTCGGCCGCGGTGATGCCGATCAGCTCCAGCCCGCCGAACGAGAACATGATCGCCGCCATCGACATCACGAGGCCCGACACGCCGTTCGGGAAGAAGCCGCCGTGCTGCCACAGGTTCGCGATGCTCGCTTCCGGCCCCGCGTGGCCGCTCACCAGCAGCCAGCCGCCGAAGCCGATCATGCCGACGATCGCCGCGACCTTGATGATCGAGAACCAGAATTCCGTCTCGCCGTACGACTTCACGCTCGCCAGATTCAGCAGGTTGATCGCGACGTAGAACACGAGCGCCGACACCCAGGTCGGCACGCCCGGCCACCAGTACTGCACGTAGATCCCGACGGCCGACAGCTCGGCCATGCTGACGAGGATGTACAGCACCCAGTAGTTCCAGCCGGACAGGAAGCCGGTGAAATGGCCGACGTATTTGTCGGCGAAGTAGCTGAACGAACCGGCGACCGGCTCGTCGACGACCATCTCGCCGAGCTGGCGCATGATGAAGAACGCCACGACGCCTGCGACCGCATAGCCGAGCAGCACGGACGGGCCGGCCATCTTGATCGTCTGCGCGATGCCGAGGAACAGCCCCGTGCCGAGCGCGCCGCCGAGCGCGATCAGCTGGATGTGCCGGTTCTTCAGCCCCCGCTTCAGGCCGTCCTTCTCGTTTCCAGAAACCATGTCTTCTCCGTTCTGTCCGCCTCCGCCCGAAGCGGTGCGGCGCGCCTCGGTGTGCCGGGCGCTGTTTTACTGTGCCGGCCACCGTTCGTGGAGGCGCCGGGTTGGGGACTGCGATCTTCGCGCGGCGGCGCCCCTTCGTCCGCAGGCCCGCCGGACCTGCCGCGGAGGGCCGCCATCGCCCGCATGGTCGCGGCCGTACGCGAAAATCCGGCGTCAGTTTAGCGTCGCGACCGCGAAATCGGGTTGCGTAACCCGCTCATGCAAACCCTACATTATGAGATAAGATTGCACGCGGGAGACAGATGAGGAAACAAAAATGCCTGAACCGGTTCTCGATCGCGTCGATCGCCACTTGCTGGCGGTGCTGCAGGAGAACGGCCGTGCGTCGAACCTCGATCTCGCGAAGGCGGTCGGCCTGTCGCCCGCGCAGACGCTCAGGCGCCATCGGCGCCTCGAGGAGATCGGCGCGATCCGCCGTTACGAAACCCGCCTGTGCCCGGACACGCTCGGCTTCGGCGTCACCGCGTTCGTGCACGTCACGATGGAGCGCGGGCATATCCGCGACCTGTCGAAATTCCAGAAGCTCGTGTCCGATCTCGCGCAGATCCAGGAATGCTTTTCGGTGACCGGCGATATCGACTACGTGCTGAAGGTGGTCGCGCGCGATCTGAAAGGCCTGTCGACGTTCCTGCTCGAGACGCTGATGCGGATTCCCGGCGTGAGCGGCGTGCATTCGAGCGTCTGTCTCGATGAAATCAAATGCACGAGCGCGATGCCGGTCGAAACCTGACGCGCTGCCGCGCAGCGCGGGCCGCCTTGCTCAGCGCACGGCTTCGAACGCGCTGATCAGCAGCGCGCCGCCGGCGATCACCGCACATCCGGCCGCGCGACGCGGCGTCAGCCGCTCGCCGAGATACACGCGCGCGATCAGCGCCGCGAACACCACGCTCGTTTCGCGCAATGCCGACACCGGCCCCATCGGCGCACGCGCCATGGCCCAGATCACGATCGCGTAGGCGAGCGCCGCGAACACGCCGCCGCACGCGGCCTTCGCGGTGTCGGCGAGATTCTGCGCGAGCCGCAGCGGCCCCGCCCGCAGCCGGTAGTACGCGGCCATCAGCGCCCCGGTCAGCACGAACGTCCACGCCGCATAGCCGATCGTGCTGCCGCTTTCCCGCACGCCGATTCCGTCGACGACGCTGTACGCGGCGATCGAAACGCCGGTCGCGAACGCGATCGGCAGCACCTGCTTCATCCGGTGCGCCGCGCCCGCGCGCCGCTCGAGGCCGATCGCCATGATGCCCGCGCAGATCAGGACGAGTCCGCATTGAGCGCCGGCGCTCAGGCGCTCGCCCGCGAACGCCGCGGCTCCGAGCGTGACGAGCAGCGGCGCGGTGCCGCGCGCGACCGGATACGCGACGCTCAGGTCGCCGTGCTCGTACGCGCGCACCAGCAGCAGCGTGTAGACCACGTGAATCGCCGCGGACGCGACGACGCAAGCCCAGCTCGCGGCCGCGATCGGCGCGGCGGCCGGCAGGAACAACAGCGCGAACAGCCCGATCGCGATCTGCAGGACGGTGGCCGAGCGCAGCCGGTCGCCGCTGCTGCGCACCAGCGCGTTCCACGACGCATGCAGGAAGGCGGCACACAGGACGGCGAACAGGACGGGAATCGGCACGTTGGACACTCGCTGACGGCAGCGACGCGGAATGGGTCGCCGCAGGCCGATCATCGTAAGAATCCGTCCCGGGCTTGTCAAAAAAGGCTTGCGGACCGGCTTCGCCGAATGAGCGACCGGCCGCGCGACGCAGGAGGCGCACGAGGCGGGCCTCGGCGATGCCGACACATGCCGCCGCCGTCATCGCACGCGCCTGAACGCGCGCCGTTCCTTTCCACTGTCTTTCGCATCGGCGCGCGGCGTAATGGAATCGATACCGGCACGCAATGATCGCGAAACCGCTCCGCCCCCATATCTTCATACCAAGCTGTTTCAATGCCGGGGCTCTACCACGAGCGCCGCGCCGAACCGACCCGGTGACGCAGCGGCGCTCCTTCGTCGAACAACCTACCTGGAGTTTCCCGATGTTTCGTCAAGCCTTGCTCGTCACCGCCTGCGCCGGCGCCACACTGGCGCTGTTCGCCTGCGGCGGCAGCGACGGTCCCTCGTCGACGCCCGCGGTGTCGTCGCAGGATGCGCTGCAGACCGCCACGCCGATCAAGCACGTCGTCGTGATCTACGGCGAAAACGTGTCGTTCGACCACTATTTCGGCACTTACCCGAACGCGACGAACCCGGCCGGCGAGCCGGCGTTCACCGCGAAGGCCGGCACGCCGTCGATCAACGGGCTGACGGGCACGCTGCTCACCGCGAACCCGAACTTCACGAACACCGCCAACGGCACCGACGCGGCCAATCCGTTCCGCCTCGATCGCACACAGGCCGCCACGGCCGACCAGAACCACGCGTACACGGCCGAACAGCTGGCCGCGGACAACGGCCTCGCCGACCTGTTCCCGAAATACACCGGCAAGGCGTCGGCGGGCGGCGCCGGCGCGTTCGGCACGAAGGGCCAGGTGATGGGCTACTTCGACGGCAACACCGTCACGGCACTGTGGAACTACGCGCAGCGCTTCTCGATGAGCGACAACGCGTACACGACGGTCTACGGCCCGTCGACGCCGGGCGCGCTGAACCTGATCGCGGGCCAGACCAACGGGATGCAGATCGTCAAGACGTCGAAGCAGCCGTCGACGCTCGCGGCCACGTCGTACTACATCAACGACGGCCAGGGCGGCCTCACGATGATCAACGACGTCGACCCCGGCTACGACGTGTGCTCGAGCACGACCGACCAGGCGATGATGAGCGGCAAGAACATCGGCGACCTGCTGAACGCCGCGAAGATCACCTGGGGCGGCTTCATGGGCGGCTTCAACCTGTCGACGACCAACGGCAACGGCACGACGGGCTGCGCGCGCAGCACGGTCGCGACCGCGGTGAACGCGGCGACGGCCGACTACATCCCGCATCACAACTGGTTCCAGTACTACGCGTCGACGTCGAACCCGCAGCACACGCGGCCGAGCTCGATCGCGGCGATCGGCTCGAGCGTCCAGACGGACGGCAAGACGGCGGAGCCGGCGAACCACCAGTACGACAGCGACGACTTCTTCGCGGCCGTGAAGGCAGGCAACTTCCCGTCGGTCAGCTTCCTGAAGGCGCCGGCTGCACAGGACGCGCACGCCGGCTACTCGGACCCGCTCGACGAGCAGGCGTTCGTGACGAAGGTGGTCAACTTCCTGCAGCAGCAGCCGGACTGGCAGAACACGGCCGTGATCGTCACGTATGACGACTCGGACGGCTGGTACGACCACGTGTACACGCCGCCGACCCATGCGTCGTCCGACGCGGTCGACCAGCTCAACGGCAACGGCAAGTGCGGCTCCGGCGGCACCACCGGCGTGAACGGCAGCACCGTGAACGGCCGCTGCGGCCCCGGTGTGCGCATCCCGCTGGTCGTGATCTCGCCGTACGCGAAGCAGAACTACGTCGACCACACGCTGATCGACCAGGCATCGGTCCTGCGCTTCATCGAGGACAACTGGCTCGGCGGCCAGCGCATCGGCGGCGGCTCGTTCGATGCGGTCGCAGGCGACCTGCGCGGGCTGTTCGACTTCTCGTCGAAGCCGAACACGGCGCCGCTGTATCTCGATCCGACCCAGGGCACCGTGCTGAGCGCGGCGCCGGCGAACTGACCGGTACCGCCTGACCGGCCTCTGTCGGCCGGCGCATCGCGCGCCGGCCGTTTCCATTTCAAGCGCCGCCGCGTGCGGCGCCCGACCGCCTCGACCCACAGCATGACAGCTCGTCCCGCGTACCCGTCCCCCGACACGCCCGGCGCCGCCGCGCCGCGCTCCCCCACCCGCGTGCTGCGCCGCGCGGCCTTCGTGCTCGCCGCGGCCGTGCTCGGCTACGGCGCCTTCGCGGTCGCGTTTCCGGCGCGCACGCCGGCCGCGATCGGCGAGGTCGTCGCGAACTGGACCGGCGCCAATCCGCATCCCGTGGTGCTGCAGCGGCCGCCCGTGCAGCCGCTGTCCGCGGTCGCGCAGCTCGGGCGCGCGCTGTTCTTCGATCCGTCGCTGTCGGCATCGGGCAAGCAGTCGTGCGCGTCGTGCCACAGCCCCGACCGCGCTTACGGGCCGCCGAACGCGCTCGACGTGCAGCCCGGCGGCCTCACGATGACGCAGCAGGGCTACCGCCCGCCGCCGTCGCTGATGTATCTGTACCGGCAGCCGAACTTCAGCATCGGCCCCGATGCGGGCGAAAACGACGCGGCGCCGAGCGTCGCGCAGCAGGCGGCGTCGGCTGCCGGCGTGGTCAAGGCGCAGAAGGTGGCCGGCACGGCGGCCGCGCCGCAACTCGTGCCGCAAGGCGGCATGTTCTGGGACGGCCGCGCCGACACGCTGCAGCAGCAGGCGTTCGGGCCGCTGCTGAACCCGGTCGAGATGGCCAACGCGAGCATCGACGACGTCGCGCGCAAGCTCGCGCAGTCGCCGCATCGCGCGCGCTTCGAGCAGTTGTTCGGCCCGCGCGTGTTCGCGAGCTCGCAGCTCGTCGTATCGGAGGCGATGTTCGCGATTGCGCGATACCAGGTCGAGGACCGGTCGTTCCATCCGTACGACAGCAAGTACGATCGCTGGCTGGAAGGCCGCGCGCGCCTCACGCAGACCGAGCTGCGCGGGCTGCGGCTCTTCAACGATCCGGCCAAGGCCAACTGTGCCGGCTGCCATCTGTCGCAGCCGGGCAAGGACGGCCTGCCGCCGATGTTCACCGACTACCAGTACGAGGCGCTCGGCGTGCCGCGCAACCGCGCGCTCGCGGCGAACCGCAACCCGGCGTTCCACGATCTCGGCGTGTGCGGGCCGTTCCGCGACGACCTGAAGGACCAGACGCAGTACTGCGGGATGTTCCTCACGCCGACGCTGCGCAACGCGGCGACGCGCCAGGTGTTCTTCCACAACGGCGTGTTCCACACGCTCGATCAGGTGATGGCGTTCTACAACGAGCGCAGCATCGCGCCGCAGAAGTTCTATCCGCGCGGCGCGGACGGCAAGGTCGACGAATACGACGACATTCCGCCGCAATACCGCGCGAACGTCGACGTGACCGATGCGCCGTTCGACCGCAAGCCCGGCGACCGGCCCGCGATGACCGAGCAGGACATCAAGGACATCGAGGCGTTCCTCGGCACGCTGACCGACGCGCCGCAGAAGTAGCCCGCGCACGACGCCGGCCGCGCATGTGGCGTCGGCGGCGTCAGCGGCACGCGCGGATGCAGAGGAATGCGGGCGAGCGCGACAGCTCCGCATGGAGCCGTTCCGACACGGCCTTCATCTGCGGCAGCGGCGTCGGTTCGACGAAGCGGTCGAGCCGCCAGCCGGCGTCGGCGAGCGGGTTCAGGATCTCGGCCAGCGGCCGGCGCCACGCTTCGACATAGGGTTTCGGTTCGCCGAAACCCGACCAGTGGAAGCCGAACCGGCTCGTTTCGAAGTACGTGCCGTCGCCGCGCGTACGCTCGTCCATCCAGTCGCGCATCGGATGCGCCATCGAGAACACCAGCGTCGCGCCCGGCCGCGCGACGCGCGCAAATTCCCGCAGCGGCACGGCGAGATCGCGCACGTAGTCGAAGGCGAGCGAGCACAGGATCTTGTCGAAGGCGCGCTCGGGCAGCCAGTCGAGCGGCGCCGCGAGATCGCCCTGCGCCACCTCGACCGCGAGCCCGGCGCAGCGCGCTCGCGCGAGCGCGACCATCTCGGGCGTGATGTCGAACGCGTGGACGGTCGCGCCGTGGCGCGCGAGGTGCTCGCTGCAGATGCCGGGGCCGCAGCCGGCGTCCAGCACCGCGAGGCCGGCGACGTCGCCGAGCAGCGCCAGCGACGCCGGGCGTTCGTACAGCGCGTTGTGCGCCTTGGTCGGCGCGATGTCCGCGTAGCGTTGCGCGAAGCTCGCGTATGCGTCGCGCGCGCTCGGCTGAGTCGGATCGGTCATGGCGGCGTCCATCGGCAGGAAACGGAATGCCGATTCTGCCTGAACGGCGCGCGGCCGGCGCATGCGCGGCGATGCGCTGCGTACGCCCCCTAGCGAGCCGCCGTCGCGCCGACGCCCACCGCCGCGACCGCATTCGCCCGGCGTTGCGCGAGCTGCTGCGCGAACCGGTATGCGGTGAGCGAGCCGGCCACGGCCAGCAGCATCGGCACGAGGCTGTCGTGATTCGCGCGCGTGAATTCGAGCAGCAGGACGACGGCCGTGATCGGCATCTGCATCGACGCGGCGAGAAACGCGGTCGCGCCGACCAGCGCGCAGCCGCCGACCGACGCGCCCGGCCACACGGCGCTCCACAACCCGCCCAGCACGACGCCGAGCAGCGCGCCGTTCGCGAGCCCCGGCGTCAGCAGCCCGCCCTCTGCGCCCGCGCGCAGGCTGCCCGCTTCGATCAGCACCTTCAGCACGAGCAGCGTGGCCGCGAGGCCGACCGTCAGCGTGCCGTCGAAACCGAGCGACGCCGGCCCCTTGCCGTTGCCGAGCAGTTGCGGGAAGCGCATCGCGAGCAAGCCGATCACCGCGAAGTTGACGAGCGCGAGCACCGGCAGCCACGCGCCCTTCGGCGCATCGGCGCGCGCGCGGGTCGTGAGCCGCACGAAGCCGTACGCGGCGAAGCCGAACAGCGGCCCGCAGACGATCGACCACGCCACCAGCGGCGTGCTCAGCACGAACGGCGGCACCGTGTACTGATGTTCGTTGCCGAGGCCGAGCCACGCGACGGCCGCGGCGAGCGCCGACGTGACGAGCGCCACCACCAGCGCGCGCAGCTCGAACGTGCCGACGAGCACTTCGAGCACGAACACGGCGCCGCCGAGCGGCACGTTGTAGACGGCCGCGAGGCCGGCGCCGGCCCCGCACGCGACCATCAGCCGACAGTCGGCGGGCGTGAGCCCCGCGCGCTGCGCGAGCCGCCCGGCGAGCAGCGCGCCGATTTCGCGCGGCGCGACCTCGCGGCCGAGCGGCGAGCCGAGCGCGACGGTCACGATCTGCAACAGCGCATGAACCGTGGTGCTGACCAACGGCATGCGCGGATCGGCCGCGCGCACGGCGCGCCGGATGCTGACGAGCGGCCGGCCGTAACGGTACAGCGCCCACCAGCCGCCGCCGGCGACGAGCCCGCACACGATCAGCACGCCGGCCCGCCGCAGCGGCTCGGCGCGCGTCACGCCGGTCAGAAAGCTCTCGGCGCCGATCACATGCGCGAGGTCGTAGCCGTACGCGACGTGCTGGATCGCATGCAGCAGCAGCGCGAGCAGCATCCCGCCGAAGCCGGCTCCGATACCGGTCAGGACCGTGACGATGGCGATCCGCGCGAACGGGCTGGCGGGCGGCGAAACAGGCGTGGGGGCGGACGGCAGATCGGGGCGCATGGGCAGGCGAGTCAGGATCGACGCCGCGGCGCGCACCATGCGCGCCGCTGTCAGGAACGCATCGTAGGTGCCGGCCGATCATGAGGCAAACGTCTTTTTCGAATCAAGTCATGCGCTTCATGACTATATCGGGGAAACGAAGCCGCGGCGCGGTGCGCCGCGCCGAACGCGTCACGCCGGATACGTGATGCGCTCGGGCTCCCGCCGCATGATGATTTTCCCGTGGCGAACCGACAGCGTCGCCTTCGCCTGCCGCCGCACCGCTTCGTAGTCGCTGTCGGCGTCGAGCACGACGAGGCTGGCCGGCCGCCCGACCTCGATCCCGTAGCGCTCGCCGAGATGCATCGTCGTCGCGCCGTGGTCGGTGACGAAGTCGAGGCAGCGCTGCAGGTCCTGGTAGCCCATCATGTGGCAGATGTGCAGGCCGGCGTCGAGCACGCGCAGGATATTGCCGTTGCCGAGCGGATACCACGGATCCTTGATCGAATCCTGTCCGAAGCACACGTTCAGCCCGGCGCGATCGAGTTCGGCGACGCGCGTGACGCCGCGCCGCTTCGGAAACGTGTCGAAGCGGCCCTGCAGATGGATGCTCTCGGTCGGGCACGACACGAAGTTCAGCCCCGCGCGCTTGAGCAGCCGGAACAGCTTCGAGCAGTACGCGTTGTCGTAGGAGCCCATCGCGGTGGTGTGGCTGGCCGTCACGCGCGCGCCCATCCCGCGCACGCGCGTCTCTTCCGCGAGCACTTCCAGAAAGCGCGACTGCGGATCGTCGGTCTCGTCGCAGTGGACGTCGACGAGACAGCCGGTGCGCTCGGCCAGCTCCATCAGGAAGCGGATCGAGCTGACGCCCTGCTCGCGCGTGTTCTCGAAATGGGGAATCCCGCCGACCACGTCCGCGCCGAGGTCGATCGCCTGCTCCATCAGCGCGCGGCCGCCGTCGAACGACTCGATGCCCTCCTGCGGAAACGCGACGATCTGCAGATCGATCAGCCCGCGCGCCTCCTCCTTCACTTCGAGCATCGCCTTCAGCGCGGCGAGCGTCGGGTCGGTAACGTCGACGTGGGTGCGCACGTGCTGAATGCCGTGATCGCGCAACATGCCGATCGCCGCATGCGCGCGCGCCTTGGTGTCGTCGTGCGTGATGGTCGCCTTGCGCTCGGACCAGCGCTCGATCCCCTCGAACAGCGTGCCGCTCATGTTCCAGGCCGGCTCGCCGGCCGTGAGCACCGCATCGAGATGAATGTGCGGCTCGACGAGCGGCGCGATCGCGAGCCGGCCGCCCGCGTCGACGTCGTCGGCGTGGCCGGGCGCGAGCGGCGCATGCTGCGCGTCGATGCGGGTAATCGTGTCGGCGTCGATGCCGATCGTGAACAGGCCGTCGCGGCCGCGCAGGCGCGCATTGATGACGTTCATGTGGGTCCAGGCGTGAAGCGGCCACCGCGGGCCGCGGGTGGGAACGGGTGAGCGAGATGCCGCGTCGCGCTCAATGGAACGTGTGGATCGTCAGGCCGGTCGCCGCGCGCATTTCGTCGTTCGTCACGTCGCGCACGTGCTTGCCGAAGGTCCATACGTGCCGGCCGGGATCGCGCGCGCGATACGTGCGGTCGCCGTAGAATTGGTCGGCCGGCGGCTGCAGGATCTCGGCGCCGGCCGCACGCGCGCGCTCGCAGTGCGCGTCGATGTCGGCGTCGTCCGGAAGATGCACGTGGACGTGCTGGGTATTGCGGCCGCCGGTGTCCTCCGGCGACGCGATGCAGTCGGCCCAGGCGCCACCGACCATGACGAGACCGTCGCCGAACGTCATTTCCGCGTGCGCGATGTCGCCGGCCGGCGTCATGACGACGATCGCGCGCTCGAAGCCGAACGCGTGCTCCAGCCAGTCCAGCGCGCCTTTCGGGTCGCGATAGCACAGCGCGCTGCTGAGGGAAGGTCGGCGGGGCGTGACCATCGGAATCTCCGGATCTCGGTATGGGCCTGTGCATTGTCCATGCGCACCGCGCGCCGATCAACTGCTCGCACCGGCGAGCCTGCATGTTGTCGATTTGCGACACGCCGCACACCCAGCCGGCGTCTTGCGGAGCGCATCGGCGACGAAAACGCGTATGGTTCCGCGGCTGCAGCGATTTGTGAACTCCGTGTGACACACTTTTGCGTAACTCGCAACAGTGTCTCCGGACGGCCGTCGCGCGAATCGGGCGCGCGCGCCCCTAAACTTGCGCCGAACTTTGGTCATCCATCCACACGCAGGAGCTGTCAGATGAAGAAAACCCTCGTTGCCGCCGCATGCACGACCGCGCTGTTCGCGCCGCTCGCCCATGCACAAAGCTCGGTCACGCTGTACGGCCTGATCGACGCCGGCATCGCCTATACCAACAACGCGGGCGGCGCATCGCTTTGGCGCATGACGAGCGGCACGATCAACGGCAGCCGCTTCGGCCTGAAGGGCTCCGAAGATCTCGGCGGTGGCCTGAAGGCGCTGTTCGTGCTCGAGAACGGCTTCAACGTGAACAACGGCGCGCTCGGCCAGGACAGCAAGCTGTTCGGCCGGCACGCATACGTGGGCCTGAGCGAAGCCGGCTACGGCACGCTGACGCTCGGCCGCCAGTACGACACGATGGTCGACTTCGTCGCGCCGCTGTCGGCGACGTCCGGCGACTTCGGTGACACGGGCTTCGCGCATCCGTTCGACAACGACAACCTGAACCACTCGGTGCGTATCAACAACGCGGTCAAGTACACGAGCGACACGATCGCCGGGTTCAAGGTCGGCGCGCTGTACGGCTTCTCGAACGCGACGAACTTCGGCAGCAACCGCGCCTACAGCTTCGCGGCGAGCTACACGAACGGCCCGCTGAAGGTCGCCGGCGCGTACCTGCAGATGAACGGCACCAAGGGCTCGACCAGCGCGAGCCCGGGCGCGACCGACGTCGCGGAAGCGAAGAGCCTGAGCCAGGGCGGCTGGTCGGTCGGCGCGGACCGCATGCGTTCGTACGGCGGCGGCCTCAGCTACGTGTTCGGCCCGGCGACCGTCGGCTTCGTCTATACGCGCTCGCAGTATGACAACTCGGGTTCGTTCGGCTCGACCGGCCAGGTCGCGTTCAACAACTACGACCTGAACGTGCGCTATGCGGTGACGCCGGCCGTGAGCCTGGGCGCAGCCTACGTCTACACGGACGCGAGCGTGTCGAATCCGGACAGCAAGCACGGCACCGATCCGAAGTGGCACCAGGTCGACCTGCAGGCCGTCTACAAGCTGTCGCGCCGCACCGACCTGTACGCGGAAGCGATGTATCAGCACGCATCGGGCCGCGGCTACCAGGCGTTCATCAACACGTCGGGCGGCGCATCGACCACCGCCAACCAGATCGTCGGCACGATCGGCATGCGCACGCGCTTCTGAGCGTCGATTCGGCTGATCTGAACGCCGCCCGCAACGATGAACCTGCCCTGACCGGCCGGTTCATCCGACGCGGGCGGCGTTCATTCATGCTGCATCCCAGAATGTTGTTCCATCTGAGAAGCTGCCTGCCTGGAATCGGGGTTTTTGCGCCTGCGTGCGCTGAATAGACTGGCATCCATGGATCGAATCGCATTGCGATCATGCATCGCGATCGTCGAACCGGCCTCACCCCGTGTACAGGAGAATCTCGTGAAATCGCTCGTCGTCACCGCCGCTGCTGCCGTGCTGCTCGTCGCTCCGGCCCTGTCGTTTGCCCAGTCGGCCAAGGCGCCCGCCACGCGCGCGCAGGTGCTTCAGGAGCTCTACGATCTCGAATCGGTCGGCTACAACCCGGCACTCGGCGACGCCGGCAACTACCCGGACGATCTCATGGCCGCCCAGCAGCGCCTCGCGGCCAAGCGGCTCGCCGCGCGCGATGCGGCGCAACGCGCGTACGGCCCGGCCGAAGGCGGCGCGACCGAATCGGGCGTGGCGGCGAAGCCTTCGCTGTAACGCGCATCAAACGACGCCGCGCCCGCACGATACGCATCATGCGGGCGCGGCACGGCGCACGGCTTCTACACGACGCCCCGCAAGCGATGCGAGCCGCGCAACCCACACAGGGCAGGCGTTCGCCGCTCGTGCAGCACGCTCAGGCTTCCTGCGGCTCGCTCTCGCGCGCGATCGCCTGCAGCATCTCGACGTCGTGCGCGATCATCCCCGGCACCTGCGCGCGCAGCATCTCGACCCAGGTGCGCACCTTCGCGTCGACGAAACGGCGCGACGGATACAGCGCATACACGTTCATCTTCTGCAGGATGTGGCTCGGCAACACGCGCACGAGCGTGCCGTCCTGCAACGCGTCGATCGCCGAATACAGCGGCAGCATGCCGATGCCGAGGCCGTCGCGGATCGCGAGCGCGAGCGACTCGGCCGTGTTGGTTTGCACCGGCCCGGCGACATGGATCTGCTCGACGCCGTCGGCGCCTTCGAGCACCCACTCGTGCGTCGGGAACGCCGGCGTGCAGAGCGTCAGGCACGCGTGCGCGCCGAGATCGGTCGGATGCTCCGGCGCGCCGTGGCGCGTCACGTATTCGGGCGACGCGCACAGGATGCTGAAGGTCGAGCCGAGCAGGTGCGACACGAGTTCCGAATCGGGCAGCGACGACGCGGTCACGACCGCCATGTCGCTCGTGCCGTCGAACAGGTCGGGCATCCGCTGCGACAGCGACAGTTCGATCGACACGTCCGGATACTGCGCGTGATAGCGCGTGAGCGTGGGCATCACGTAGTGATGGCCGACGCTCGCGAAGCTGTGCATGCGCAGCACGCCCGCCGGGCGCTCGTGCGCGCAGCTCGCCTCCTCCTCCGCGCGATCGACGTCGGCGAGAATCTGGCGACAGCGCCGTAAATAGTTTTCGCCGGCCGAGGTCAGCGCAAGGCGGCGGGTCGAGCGATTCATCAGACGAGTGCGCAGCCGCGCTTCGAGCTCGGACACCGCGCGCGACATCGCGCCCGTCGTCGAGTTCAGCGATTGTGCGGCGGCAGTGAAACTGCCTGTCTCGACCACGCGCGTAAACACGCGCATGTTTTGTAGCGTATCCATTCCTGTAAGCCACCTGTAGCAGAGCCGTCATTTTCCTCCAGCGGGTGCGACAGATTGTTGCCACGCCAGCAACTATCGTTTCCCTGCAACTGCGTTAATGCACACGCGCGGCGCTCCTACAATCGGTGCCTCATCAGTCGACTGGTCCTGTTCGGCCGCACGACGGCACCGCACGGACCTCTGCCTTTTCATGAAGCCACAACCTGCGATCGAGCAACCTCCCATCGAACCGCCACGATGGAGCACCTGGCTCGATCCGCTCGGCAAAGCCGCACGCGACTGGGCGACGAGCGACGGGCTGATCTGGCTGCACCTCGCCAAGACCGTGCTCGCCGCGCTGCTCGCGATGGGCATCGCGATGCGGCTCGAGATGTCGCAGCCGCGCACCGCAATGACCACCGTGTTCGTGCTGATGCAGCCGTTGTCGGGGATGGTGTTCGCGAAGAGCTTCTACCGCGTGCTCGGCACGGCGGCCGGCCTGGTGGCCGCGTTGGCGCTCGGCGGCCTGTTCGCGCAGCAGCCCGAGCTGTACATGGCCGGCATCACGCTGTGGATCGGCAGCTGCATCGCGCTCGCGGTGCGCAACCGTCACTTTCGCTGGTACGGCTTCGTGCTCGCCGGCTACACGGCCGCGCTGATCGGCCTGCCCGCGGTGATGACGCCGCAGACGCTGTTCCAGTCGGCGCTCACGCGCGCCGCCGAAGTCGCGCTCGGGATCGCCTGCTCGGGTGCGGTCAGCGCGCTGATCCTGCCGCTCAGTTCCGCGAAGGCGTTGATGCGCTCGCTGGCCGCGCGTCGCGTGAAGTTCGCCTCGTTCGCGGCCAGCGCGCTGTCCGGCGAGCTGGCGCGCGGCGACTTCGAACGGCGCTTCGCCGACTTCGTCGACGAGATCGTCGGCTTCGAGGCGAACCGTGCGTTCGCATCGTTCGAAGACCCGCACATTCGCGCACGCAGCCGCCGGCTCGCGCGGCTGAACAGCGAGTTCATGAACGCCTGCACGCGGCTGCACGCGCTGCACCAGCTCATCAAGCGCCTGCGCGTGAACCAGTCGGACGCCGTGCTCGGTGCGATCGCGCCGCACCTCGACGGCCTCGCGCAGCGGATCGCCGCCTTGCGCGACGAGCGGCAGCGCGGCATCACGACGACGACCGGCGCGCTGCTGGAACTGCGCCGCTTCCACGCGGCGCTGCCGAAGGCCGCACGCGCGTCGCGCCGCGCGATCGAGGATCATGCGGCCGGCGGCCTGCTCGATTTCGATACCGCGATCGAGCTGATGTATCGCTTCATCGGCGAGTATCTCGGCTATGCGGACACCAACGCGTCGCTCGACCGCGACGATCATGCGTTCGAGCGCTCGGTCACGCACTACGCGGTGAAGACGAATTCGTTCTTCGTCGGCTTCGCGTTCCTGCGCACGCTCGTCGCCGTGGGCGCGATGAGCGCGTTCTGGATCGCGTCGGAGTGGCCGAGCGGTTCGCTGGCCGTGATCTCCACGGCCATCGCGTGCGCGTTGAGCTCGACGTCGCCGCGCGCGCCGAAATTCGTCGCACAGATGAGCGTCGGCGCGGCGTTCGCGACGGCCGTCGGCTACGTGTGCCTGTGCTACGTCTATCCGAACATCGACGGCTTTCCGCTGCTGTGCGCGGCGCTCACGCCGGTGCTCGGCCTCGGCGCATTTCTCGCGATGCGACCGGGCCTGTCCGGCTACGGGATCGGGTTTGCGGTGTTCTTCTGTCTGCTGGCCGGGCCGGACAACGCGATTTCGTATACGCCCGAGTTGCTGATCAACAACGGCGTCGCGGTCGTCGTCGCGCTGCTCGCCTGCTCGATCATGTTCGCGGTCGTGTTTCCGACGCACATGCCGTGGCTCACGTCGCGCATCGCGCACGATCTGCGCCGCCAGGTCACGCTCGCCTGCGAAGACACGCGCGAAGGTCTCGCCGCGCGGTTCCAGTCGAGCACGCATGACCTGATGGCGCAGCTGCGCACGCTGCTCGTGAAGCGCACGCGCCAGCATCGGATTGCATTGCGCTGGATGCTGTCGACGCTCGAGGTCGGCCACGCGGTCATCGACCTGCGCGACGAGATGAACGAGTTCTGCGCAACGAAGCCGCCGCAGACGCTGCACTGGACCGCATCGGTCGACGCGGTGCTGCACGAGCTACCGCGCTTCTTCGACGATCCGACGCCAAGTCACCACGCCCGCACGCTGAAATCGGTGAATCTGGCGATCCGCGCCGCGCAGCATACGCTGCATGCGTGGTACGCGGTGCCCGACGAGCGCCACCGCATGCAGCGCATCATCGGCTGCCTGCACTTCCTCCGCAGCGCGCTGCTGGACAAGGATGCGCCGTTCAATCGTCACTACGGCTGAAGGCGGCGGAAACCGTGTCGGCTGCGACGGCGATCGATGCGCACGCAACCTCACCCTTGTTGCGATTGGAAATAAGCTCTACACCCGCGGTGATTAATCTTTAGGCACCGCGAGCCTATAGTTTGGTCACTGCCGGCGACGCCGGTACTGACCCAGGAGAGCCCCAAATGAAGCCGCTGTATCTCGCCGTCGTTGCCCTGTCGCTCACCGCTGCCGTCGCGCACGCCCAGCCCGCCCCGGCCGACGGTGCACAGCAACCGGCGAACCGCGCCGAAACCGTCGAGGCCGCAGGCCGTGTCGATCGTACGCAATCGAAGCAGGAAGATCCGAACGCCTGCGTGGGCCCCGTCAGCTTCTGCAACGTCTACTTCGGCAGCTGAGCATGACGCCGCGTCGTCATGGCCCGGCCCGCCGCGCGCGCATCGTCCGCATTGCCTGCGCGCGCGCCCGACGAGCCGGCCGATCGCTGCAACCGCATTGCCCGTCACTCCGCTTCGATTGAAGCGGCGTGGTCGTTTCAGGCCCGCCGCCCTGGGCGCCACGTCGCCTCGCCTCGCCTCACCTCGCGCACCGCATCCAGCAGCCGTCCCGCCACACCGTCACCCTGCCGACGCGATGAACCCGCCGTCGGGCGCAGGATGCGGCACGTACCAGCCGAAATACACTTCAGCCTCCACGATCCGACCATCGCGCACGCGTAATCGCTCCGCGTTCCGGAAGCGCTTGCCGCTCGTCGTGTCGGCTTCATAGACGACGAACACGTACTCGCCGTGCACGGCGACGTCGACGAACCGGAAACCGGCGAGCAGCGCGCTGTTCGGCCAGCAACGGGCCAGATACGCGTCGCGGTCGAGCCGGTTGTCGAGCGGGCTGGTGAAATGGAAATCCGGCGCAATCAGCGCTTCGATCGCGTCGCGGTCCTTGTCGACGTACGCGCGGTAGCTCGCGCGTGCAACCTCACCGGGGTCGTCGGGCATCGTCGTTACCTCCGAAGATAGCCGGGGCGAACGCAACGGCCGTGCGTCGCCCCGAAAGCATCGGGCAGACATCATGCGGCAGCGAGGCCGCAGGCCCGCGCCGCCGCGATTGCCGGGTCGCGGGCGCGCGGGCATGATGTGGGCCAGCGTGCCGGCTGAACGCGCAGCGGTTGTCGCCGCGCGCGACCGGCATCCTGAGCAATCCGCGTGCCGGCGCGGGCCGTCTACGTCACCGAATCCATGTCACTACGCGCATTCAGAACGCTGGTCGCGATCGCCCGATACCGGACCTTCGCACGCGCCGGCGAAGCGATCGGCCTTACGCAATCGGCGGTGAGCCTGCAGATCAAGGCGCTCGAAAGCGAATACAACGTCAGGCTGTTCGACCGGTCGCGCCGTCAGCCGGTGCTGACCGAAGCCGGCAACATTCTGCTCGCGCAGGCCGAACAGGTGCTCGCGCTGGTCGACCGGATTCCCGATGCGCTCAGCGACGAGAAGAAGCTCGTCGGCCGGCTGCGCATCGGCGCGATCCAGACCGCGCTGTCGGGGCCGCTGCCCGATGCGCTGCTGGCGCTGCGCGCCGCGCATCCGTCGCTGCACGTGCACGTGTCGGCCGGCATGTCGGCCGAACTCGCGAACCGCGTCGCCGCCGGCGAGCTCGACGCGGCGATCACGACGCGCCCGGTGCGCCCGCACCCGCCCGCGCTCACGTGGACCACCTTGTACGAAGACCGCTTCTGGCTGCTCGCGCCGCCGCACGCGACGCAGCGCGACGCGCGCACGCTGCTCGACGCGCTGCCGTTCATCCGCTTCGACGCGCAGGCTTGGGCCGGCCGAATGATCGCCGCCGAGCTGCGCCGCATCGGCGTGCGCGTGCGCGAGCAAATGGTGCTCGACAGCGCGGAGACGATCGCACGGATGGTCGCGCGCGGCCTCGGCGCGGCGATCGTCGCGCTGCCCGACGCGACGCTCGCGCGGCTGCCGCCCGTCACGCGCCTGCCGTTCGGCGAGCCGCAGATGGGCCGCGAGGTCGTGCTGCTCGAACATCAATCGCGCCCGGCCGAGCGCTTCGCGCGTGCGCTGGCGGCCGAAGTCACCGCGTCAGCGATGAGAATTTCTCATTGAACGCCCGATAATTAACCATTATTGCTGCTGGATCGGCGTGCTAACTTGGCGGCATCGTCACTCTTTCGATCGCCCGCCGTCATGTCGCCTGCCCGCTGGATTCCCGCGTCGCCGTGCTTCGCCGCCTGCCTGAGGGCGCGCCGATGATCGGCCCCGTCCTGCTCGCGCTCGCGCCGGTCGCGCTGCTCGTCGCATTCGGCCACGGGCTGCGGCGCACGGGCTTCATCGGCGACGCGTTCTGGCCGCAAGCCGAGCGGCTCTGCTATTACGTGCTGCTGCCCGCGCTGTTCGCGCACGGCCTCGCGAATGCGCGGCTGCAAGCGCTGCCGGTCGTGCCGCTCGCCGCGGCGCTGGTCGGGTCGACCGCGGTCGTCGCGGCGCTGGTGCTGCTGGTTCGCCGGTTCGTGCAGGTCGACGGCGCGGGCTTCACGTCGGTGTTCCAGGGCGCGGTGCGCTTCAACAACTATGTCGGCACGGCGCTCGCCGCCGGGCTGTTCGGCGCGCGCGGGATCGCGCTCGCGGCCGTATGCGTCGCCGCCATCGTGCCGACCGTCAACCTGATGTGCGTGCTGGTGTTCGCGCGCTTCGGCGCGACGCGACTCGGCGCATGGGCGCTCGTGCACCGGATCGTGTCGAATCCGCTGGTCGTCGGCTGCGCGCTCGGGATCGCGATGCAGGCGGGCGGGATCGCGTTTCCGCCAGCGATCGAGCCGGCCGTGCGCGCGCTCGGCGCCGCGTCGATGCCGCTCGGCCTGCTGTGCGTGGGCGCTGCGCTGCGGTTCGACGCAGCGCGCGGCTGGATGCAGCCGATGTGTATCGCGTCTGCGTTCAAGTTCATGGCGATGCCGCTTGCGACGCTCGCGGCCGGCCGCCTGTTCGGGCTCGGCGATGCCGCGCTGACGATCGCGCTGCTGTTCCAGGCGCTGCCGACGTCGTCCTCGTCGTACATCATGGCGCGCCAGCTCGGCGGCGATGCACCGCTGATGGCAGGCATCACCGCGTTCCAGACGATTGCGGCCGCATTCGCGATGCCGGTCGTGCTGGCCGCGTTCGGCGCGCTGCCGATGTAGCGCTGAAAGGTCGGCGGGTGGAGGGCGACGGGTTGTCGCCGTTTCGCCGTATTGCCGTATTGCCGTGTCACCGTATTGCCGTGCCGCGATGCTGCCGTATGCGGTGCCGCGGTATCGAGGCGCTACGGAGCCGCGGGCGCCTGCGGTGCTACGGGCGGCGTCGTCTGTCGCACATCGCCGCGTCAGCCGCCGCGCGTTCGCGCGTGCGCCCGACGTCGGCGCGCGCCAACGCTTCCGACCGCGAACGCTCGCACCGCTTCCGCCAATCGCCAATCGCCGCCCGCCCCACCGATGCAGCCGCACGCGCGCCTGCATACCCCCAGCGGCGCCGATGCGCGCCCGCTTCTTCTCGCAGCCGCGCCGAAAACCGCCTATGGTGAATGGAGCGTGTCGGTGCATGCGTCGCGCACGACCGTCCGACCGTCCGACGCCCGCACCGGCGGCGCCGGCGCCGCGTTCCGGCGCCACGCCCCGCAATTGCGCGCACGCCCGGCCGTGTGCGCGATTGTGCCGCCCACCGGACCATCAGGAGGTATCCATGAAAGCCGTGCTGCTCGTCAGTTCCGCCCTGCTCGCCATGGCGTCCGTTTCGGCGTCGGCTCAAGGCTCGATCACCAAAATCGAAAACGGCGCGCTCGTCGCCGCGAACGGCATGACCGTCTACGCGTTCGACAAGGACAAACCGAACGCGGGCACCAGCGCGTGCAGCGGTCAGTGCGAAGCGCTCTGGCCGCCGTACAAGGCCAGCGCGACCGATGTGCCGGTCGGCCCCTATACGATCGTCAAGCGCGACGATGGCAGCCCGCAATGGGCATACAAGGGCAAGCCGCTGTATTTCTTCTCGAAGGACATGAAACAGGGCGACCGCAACGGCGACAACTTCAAGAACGCATGGCACGTGGTCGCGCCGTAGGCGCCCGTCGCGCGCGTTCACCGCGCCCACGCGGGCCGCACGCATGAAAAAGCCCGCGCCGATCGTCGCTCGGCGCGGGCCTGCGTTGCTTCGCACACGCGGCGCCGCGCACCGGGCGCGGCAGCCGCGAACGCGTCAGCGGTTCGACGGGAAGCTGAACACCGTCCCTTCCCGCACGCCGGCCGACGGCCAGCGCTGCGTGATCGTCTTGCGCTTCGTGTAGAACCGCACCGCGTCCGGGCCGTAAGCGTGCAGATCGCCGAACAGCGAGCGCTTCCAGCCGCCGAACGAGTGGTACGCGACCGGCACCGGCAGCGGCACGTTGATGCCGACCATGCCGATCTGGATGTTGTCGCTGAAATAGCGCGCGGCCTCGCCGTCGCGCGTGAACAGGCACGTGCCGTTACCGTATTCGTGCGCGTCGATCAGCGCCATCGCTTCGTCGAGCGAGTTCAGCCGGATCACGCCGAGCACCGGCCCGAAGATCTCGTGCTGATAGATCGGCATGCCCGGCTTCACGTGGTCGAACAGGCACGGGCCGAGGTAGTAGCCGCCGTCGTGGCCGTCCACTTTCACGCCGCGGCCGTCGACCACCAGCGTCGCGCCGGCGGCGACGCCCGCGTCGACGAAGCCCGTGACCTTGTCGAAGTGCTGCTTCGTGACGAGCGGCCCCATGTCGACGCCCGCGCCGTTGCCGGGGCCGACCTTCATTTTTTCGATCTCGGCCTTGAGCCCGGCGACGATGCGGTCGCCCGTTTCATCGCCAATCGCGACGACGAGCGGAATCGCCATGCAGCGCTCGCCGCACGAACCGTAGGCGGCGCCCATCAGCGCGTTCACCGCGTTGTCGATGTCGGCGTCGGGCATCACGACCGCGAAGTTCTTCGCACCGCCCAGCGCCTGCACGCGCTTGCCGTTCGCGCAGCCGGTCGAGTAGATGTACTCGGCGATCGGCGTCGAGCCGACGAAGCTCACCGCCTTCACGCGCGCGTCGGTGAGGATCGTGTCGACCGCCTCCTTGTCGCCGTTCACGACGTTCAGCACGCCGGGCGGCAGGCCGGCCTCGAGCGCGAGCTCGGCCATGCGCAGCGTCGACGAAGGCGTGCGCTCCGACGGCTTCAGCACGAACGTGTTGCCGCACGCGACGGCCATCGGCCACATCCACAGCGGCACCATCACCGGGAAGTTGAACGGCGTGATGCCGGCGACCACGCCGAGCGCCTGGAACTCGCTCCACGAGTCGATCGCGGGGCCGACGTTCTTGCTGTGCTCGCCCTTCAGCAGCTCGGGCACGTAGCTCGCATATTCGACGTTCTCGATGCCGCGCTGCAGCTCGCCCATCGCATCGGCGAGCACCTTGCCGTGCTCGGCCGTGATCAGCGCGCACAGTTCGTCCGCATGCTCTTCGAGCAGCGTCTTGAAGCGGCTCATCACGCGCGCGCGCTTCAGCGGCGGCGTGTTGCGCCACGCCGGGAACGCGGCCTGCGCGGACGCGATCGCGGCGTCGACGGTCAGCTGGTCGGCAAGCGCGACGCTCTTGTGCGATTCGCCGGTGGCCGGGTCGAACACCGGCTGCACGCGGCTGCCGCCGTCGACGCGCTTGCCGTCGATCAGATGGCCGAGGGTGGAAGTCACATTGCTGTCGTGTTTCATGGATGGCTCTTTCGTCGATTCGTTGGTCGCGGTCACGTCGGTGACCGCGGTGGTCGCGATGACGCGGCGCTCGCTCAGTCGACTTCGTTCAGCGCGTCGGACAGCGCGTTGACGAGGTTGTCGATCTCGCGCTTCTCGGCGATGAACGGCGGCGCGAGCTGGATCGTGTCGCCGCCGTAGCGCACGTAGAAACCCTTCGCCCAGCAACGCATCGCGATCTCGTACGGACGCCGTGCCGGCTCGCCCGGCAGCGCCGCGATCGTCAGGCCGGCCGCGAGCCCGTAGTTGCGGATGTCGGCGATATGGCGCTGCCCCTTCAGCCCGTGCACGGCCGCCTCGAAATGCGGCGCGAGATCGCGCACGCGCGCGACCGCGTCTTCCTTCACGAGCAGGTCGAGCGCCGCCACGCCGGCCGCACACGCGACCGGGTGCGCCGAATAGGTGTAGCCGTGCGGGAACTCGAGCATGTAATCGGGGCCGCCGGCCGCCATGAACGTGTCGTAGATCTCCTTCGTCGCGATCACGCCGCCGAGCGGCTGCGTGCCGTTGGTCACCTGCTTCGCGAAGTTCATGATGTCGGGCGTCACGCCGAACGCATCGGCGCCCGTCATCGCGCCGGAGCGGCCGAAGCCCGTGATGACCTCGTCGAAAATCAGCAGGATGTCGTGCGCGGTGCAGATGTCGCGCAGGCGCTTCAGATAGCCCTTCGGCGGGATGACCACGCCTGCCGAACCGGAGAACGGCTCGACGATCACGGCCGCGATGTTCGACGCGTCGTGCAGCGTGATCAGGTCGAGCAGACGGTCGGCGAGGTCGGCGCCGTTATCCGGCATCCCGCGCGAGAACTTGTTTTCGGCGAGCTGCGTGTGCGGCAGGAAATCGGCGTCGATGCCCTGGCCGAACAGCTTGCGGTTCGCGCCGATCCCGCCGACCGAGATGCCGCCGAAGTTCACGCCGTGATAGCCCTTCTCGCGGCCGATCAGGCGCGTCTTCGTGCCCTTGCCCTTCGCGCGCCAGTAGGCACGGGCCATTTTCAGCGACGTGTCGGCCGCCTCCGAGCCCGAGCCCGTGAAGAACACGTAGTCGAGGCCGGCCGGCGTCAGCTCCTTGATCTTGTTCGCGAGCTCGAACGACTTCGGGTGGCCGAACTGGAACGCCGGCGCGTAGTCGAGCTGCGCGATCTGGCGGCTCACCGCTTCGGTGATTTCCGTGCGGCCGTGACCGAGGCCCGTGCACCACAGGCCCGACAGGCCGTCGAAGATCTTGCGGCCTTCGGCGTCCGTGTAATAGGCGTCCTTGGCGGACACGATCATCCGCGGGTCGGACTTGAACTGACGGTTCGCGGTGAACGGCATCCAGTGCGCGTCGAGCCATGCGGCGTCGGTGCGGAGGTTCGTGTCTTCGTGCTGGCTGGCGGAGATCGTGTCGGTCATGTGGGTCGGCGCGGTGCGCCCCTCGTACGGGTAATGATGTTGCGCATTGTCGGGACGCCGATTAGTCTTTTGAATATCGCAATATCAATGTTCACTTGCGCAACTATGCAAGCAAAGAAACCGAAGAGCCGCGCGCTGCTCGGGCAGCTCAGCGACATGGACCTGCGGCTGCTGCGGGTGTTCAAGGGCGTGGTCCAGTGCGGCGGGATGGCGGCCGCGGAACTCGAGCTGAATATCGGCATCTCGACCATCAGCCGCCACGTGAAGGATCTGGAAACGCGCCTCGGCCTGGTGCTGTGCCGGCGCGGCCGCGCCGGTTTCACGCTGACCGCCGAGGGGCAGACCGTCTACGAGGAGACGCTGCGGCTGCTGGCGTCGATGGAGGCGTTTCGCAGCAGAATCGACGGCATTCACGACAAGATGGGCGGAGAACTGCACATCGCCGTATTCGACAAGACGGCCACCAATCCGCAGGCCCGGCTCGGCGACGCGATCCGCCAGTTCGCGGACGAGGCGCCGGACGTGGCGCTGAACCTGCATGTCGCGTCGATCAACGAGGTCGAGCGCGGGATCATCGACGGCAGCT
This sequence comes from Burkholderia sp. MBR-1, assembly GCF_013822785.1. Lineage (NCBI taxonomy): Bacteria > Pseudomonadati > Pseudomonadota > Betaproteobacteria > Burkholderiales > Burkholderiaceae > Burkholderia > Burkholderia sp. MBR-1. The sequence goes on along the minus strand of NZ_CP053610.1, from coordinate 773,757 downwards.
ATCAGGTCGGGATCATTCCCGCGCACCGCAACTCGGGCAGCCTCGTCTATGCGGAACTGTTCGACGAGCGGATGCTGCTGTACTGCGGCCGCCAGCATCCGCTCTACGACGCGCCGCACGGCAAGCTCACGTGGACCTCGATCCGCAACCATGCGTTCGCGGGGCTCGGTTTTCACTCGCCGAACATGGAGCTGAGCCATCGCGCGAAGCTCACGCGCAGCGCGACCGCCTCCGACCAGGAATCGATCGCGACGCTGATCCTGTCCGGGCGCTATCTCGGCTTCCTGCCCGACCATTACGCGGAGAGCTTCGAAAACAAGGGGCTGATGCAGCCGATCGCGCCGCATCGGTTCAATTACCGCTGCCGCTTCGTGAGCCTGCTGCGGCGCTCGCCGCGGCCGTCGCGGGCGGCTTTGCTGTTCCAGTCGTGCCTCGAGGCCGCGCATGCGGCGGGGCATGCGGGCGAAGGATCGGGGGAGCGGGCGTAGGCGGGGCATTGAGGCGGCCGCGTCGGGCAAAGTAGCCGGGATGTCGGCGCATGTGTGGAACCGCCGTTGGCGGTCGGCGGTTGCCCCCGTGCCCGGCGCCGACCGCCGCGCCCCCCATCGGCCGCCCGATCCGCCTCTGCGATAATGCGCACTTCCCGTTTCCGCTCCGCCTCACGCCATGACGCAGCCGTCCGCCCCGCTCTCCACCGACCTGCCGCCGATTTCCTGCCTGCCCGGCGATGCGCTGCCGTGGCTGCCGATGAGCGCCGACCTGCCGGGGCTCGCGATCAAGTACCTGCACATCAACGCGGCTGAGGACACGCTCACCGCCCTGCTGAAGATGCCGGCCGGCGGCACGCTGCCGCGTCATCGCCACGACGGCGACGTGTTCGTGCACACGCTGCAGGGCGCATGGCGCTACCGCGAATACGACTGGATCGCGCACGCCGGCTCGACGGTGCTCGAACCGGCCGGGTCGGTCCATACGCCGGAAACGCTCGGCGCGCCCGGCGACGACGTGATCACGCTGAACGTGATGCGCGGCGACCTCGTGCTGCTCGACGACGACGGCCGCGAGACCGCCCGCGAGAATTGCCGCGTCGCGCTGCTGCGCCAGCGCAAGCACGCGCGTACCGCACCGCACGACGCGACGGCCTTCGTCACCCGCTAAGACCGGCAACAGCGGCGCGCCGCGAGGCCGACCGGGCGGGCGGCGGACGGCCCCGCTCGTCCGCGTCTGCCACCCGCCCGCCGCCCATCATCGAAAACGCCGAAAGAACCGCCGAATATCGTCGGCCAGCAGGTCCGGTTCTTCCATCGCCGCGAAATGGCCGCCGCTCGGCATGTCGGTCCACTGCACGACCTCGAACACCCGTTCGACCCAGCTGCGCGGCGGCCGGCTGATCTCCTTCGGAAAGCGGGCGAACGCGATCGGCACCGTCACGCGCTGCCCGGCCGCGAAGCGCATCGGCTGCAGCCGGTTCTCCCAATACATCTGCATCGACGAGCCGATGCACGCGCTGAACCAGTAGAGCGAAATGCCGGTCAGCAGCGTGTCGTGCGAAAACCGCCGCGCGACGTCGCCGTCGCAATCGCTCCACGCGCGAAACTTCTCGGCGATCCACGCGGCGAGCCCGGCCGGCGAGTCGTTGAGCGCGGCGGCGAGCGTCTGCGGCCGCGTCATGTGCACATGCGCATAGCCGCCTTCCAGCGCGGCCCATTCGGCGCGCTCCTTGACGAACGCCCGTTCTTCGTCGGTCAGCGGCGCGGCCGCGTCGATCGCAGGCTCGTAACTGCCCGGCAGGTAGTTGAGGTGGATGCCGTCGACCACGTCCGCATGTCGCGCGCCGAGCGCGATCGACACGCCCGCGCCGAGATCGCCGCCCTGCGCGCCGAAGCGGCGATAGCCGAGGCCGGCCATCAATGCGGCCCAGCAGTCGGCGACCTGAAATGCCGCGACGCCGGGCGCCGCCGGCGGCGGCGAGAACAGGAAGCCGGGCAGCGACGGCACGACGACGTCGAACGCGTCGTGCGGGTCGCCGCCGAACGCGGCGGGGTCGCACAGGCGCTCGATCAGCGCGTCGAATTCGAACACCGACCCTGGCCAGCCGTGCGTGATCACGAGCGGATACGGGTTCGGCCCCGCGCCGCGCCGATGGATGAAATGCACGCGCTGCCCGCCGACGTCCGCGACGAACTGCGGCAAGCGGTTCAGCGCCTGCTCGGCCGCGCGCCAGTCGAATCGTTCGGCCCAGTACGCGGTCAGGTCGCGCAGCCACGCGCCGTCGACGCCCTGCTGCCAAGGCTCGGCAGGCGTCAGCAGCGGCACGCGCGTGTCGCGCAGGCGCCGGCGCAGGTCGGCGAGCGCATGATCCGGAATCTCGATGTTGAACGGGACGGCGTGCATCGTGTCTCCTCGCGAAGGATATCGACGCGATTCTGCGCGATTTTTATAACGCGCGCAGACGGCGCCGCGACGCGTCAGCCGGCTTCGCCCACGTCTGCGCGCGCGTCGCGCCGGATCGCCTGCGGCGGCACGCCGAAGCCGCGCACGAACGCATCGCGCAGATGCCGCCGGTCGCGAAAACCGTTCTCCTTGGCGATCACGTCGAGCGAATGCCGGCTCTGCTCGATCATCAGCCGGGCGGCCTCGAGCCGCAGCCGCTCGATCGCCTTCGCCGGCGACTGCCCGGTTTCGAGCGTGAACACGCGGCTGAACTGCCGCGGGCTCAGGTGCACGGCGTCGGCCAGCGCCTCGACGGTCAGCGCACGGCCGAGGTTCTGCCGCGCATAGTTGAGCGCGTTCTGGATCCGGTCCGACTTCGGCGCGAGATCGAGCATTTCGGAATGCTGCGACTGCCCGCCCGCGCGGCGCTGCTGCATCACGAGCTTGTGCGCGACCGAGCGCGCGGCCTCTGCGCCCAGATCCTTCTCCACCATCGCGAGCGCGAGATCGAGGCCCGCGGTCATCCCGGCCGACGTCCACACCGGCCCGTCGACGATGTAGATGCGGTCCTCCTCGACCCGAACGTCCGGAAAACGCTTCTGCATGTCGCGGCCGAACGCCCAGTGCGTGGTCGCGCGGCGCTGTGCGAGCAGCCCGGCCTCGGCGAGCACGAACGCGCCCGTGCAGATGCCGGCGATCCGCCGCGCGCGCGGGTTGGCACGGCGCAGGAACGCGACGACCGCGGCCGGCGCGGGCGACGCCAACGGATCGTTGACGCCCGCGACGATCCACGTGTCGACGTCGGTGCGCCGGCCCCGCAACGGTCGCGTAGCGACCCGCAGCCCGAGCGACGAGCGCACCTCGCCGCCGTCGACCGAATAGTTGTCCATCGCGTAGAACGGCTCGCCCGCGGTCAGGTTCGCGTACTCGAACACCGATTGCGCGGCGAGCGCCATGATCTGGAAGCCGTCGCTGAGCAGAAAGCCGATGCGGTGCATGCATATCTCCGGAGGCGGGCGGGCGGGCGTCGCGATCGCGATTGACCGGCCCGATGTCCGAAATCATACCCATCTACGTCATTTGTGTCGCGGCGATTCGACGCCAGAATGCAGCCATGCAGTCACCCTTTTCCCCAACACGGAGCGACATCATGACTGAAGCACATCGCGGTACGGCCGTCATCACGGGCGCATCGTCCGGCATCGGCGCAATCTACGCGGACCGCCTCGCGCGCCGCGGCTACGACCTGATCCTGGTCGCACGCAATCGCGACCGGCTGGCCGCGCTCGCCGAGCGCATCACGAACGACACGCGGCGCAGCGTCGAGATCGTCGCCGCGGCCCTCAACGATCGCGCGTCGCTCGCCGCCGTCGAGGCGAAGCTGAAGGAGGACGCGAGCATCACGCTGCTCGTCAACAACGCGGGCGTCGGCACGCACGCGGCGCTGCTGGACAGCGACGTCGACGCGATGACGCGGATGATCGACCTGAACGTCACCGCGCTCACGCGGCTGACCTATGCGGCCGTGCCCGGCTTCGTCGCACGCGGGCGCGGCGCGGTGATCAACATCTCGTCGATCGTCGCGTTGTCGCCGGAAACGCTCAACGGCGTGTACGGCGGCACCAAGGCGTTCGTGCTCGCGTTCAGCCAGTCGCTGCATCACGAACTCGCGGAGCGCGGCGTGCAGGTGCAGGCCGTGCTGCCCGGCGCGACCGCGACCGAATTCTGGCAGACCGGCGGCCTGCCGCTCGAGCACTTGCCGAAGGAGATCGTGATGTCGGCGTCCGAGCTCGTCGACGCGGCGCTGGTCGGCTTCGATCGCGGCGAGCTCGTGACGATCCCGTCGCTGCATGCGGCCGACGAATGGGAAGCGTACGACGCCGCGCGTCGCACGATGGCGCCGCATCTGTCGGCGAACGCGCCGGCGGCGCGTTATGTGGTTGCGCGGTAGCGCGGCGGCGCTCGCCCCTAAATCACCCCCGCCGCCCCGCGTCGCCCTTCACCCCCACCAGCAGCGCGACGCCGCTCAGCGCGAGCAGCGCGGCCAGCAGGTACACGGCGAGATCCATGCTGCCGGTGCGGGTGCGGATGATCCCGATCACCCACGGGCTGACGATGCCGCTCGTGATCCCGATGCTGCTGATCAGCGCGATCCCGGCCGCCGCCGCGTTGCCCGACAGGTAGCGGGTCGGCACCGCCCAGAAGATCGGCAGCGCGGCGAAGATCAGCGTCGCCGCGATCGACAGGCATGCGAGCATCGCCGCAAAGCTGTGCAGATGCAGCGTGAGCGCCGCGAGCGCAAGCGCGCCGCCGAGCGTGCAGCACGCGAAGTGCCGGCGGCGCTCGCCGGTGCGGTCCGAGCGGCGCGCGATCAGGATCAGTCCGACGGCGCCGACGGCGTTCGGCACGACCGTGTAGAGGCTCACGGCCACGACGTCGGTGACGCCGAAGTCGCGAATCATCAGCGGCATCCAGAAGTTGAGCGTGAGCGACGCGCAGGTGAGCGAGAAGTAGACGAACGCGAACAGGTAGACGCGCGGATTCGCGAGCGCGGCCGCCACGCTGCGCCGGTCGTGCGCGCCGTGCGCGCGGGCATCGCCGCAGACGGCCGCGACGCGCGCCTTTTCGTCGGGCGTGAGCCAGGCGGCGTCCTGCGGGCGATCGACCAGATACGTGAACGCGAAGCAGGCGAGCACGATCGCCGGCGCGCCCTCGATCGCGAACATCCACTGCCAGCCGTGCAGCCCGAGCACGCCGCTCATGTCGCGCATGATCCAGCCCGACAGCAGGCCGCCGAGCACGCCGGCGACCGCGACGCCGGCAAAGAACACGGAGATCGCCGCCGCGCGCCGGTTCGACGGGAACCAGTAGGTCAGATACAGCACGATGCCGGGGAAGAAGCCGGCCTCGAACACGCCGAGCAGGAAGCGCAGCACATAGAAATGCGACGGCTGCGACACGAACATCATGCCGGTCGACGCGAGCCCCCACAGCAGCATGATGCGCATGAAGGTGCGGCGCGCGCCGAAGCGTGCGAGCAGCAGGTTGCTCGGCACCTCGCAGAACACGTAGCCGACGTAGAACACCGCGGCGCCGAGCCCGTACATCGCGTCGCTGAAGCCGAGGTCGTGCTTCATCTGCAGCTGCGCGAAGCCGATGTTGATGCGGTCGAGGAACGACACGACGTAGCAGAGGAACAGGAACGGCACGATGCGCCACGCGATCTTGCGGAACAGCAGCGCATCGCCCGCTGCGGGCGCGCCGGCGGATTCGAAGGCGGGAGCGGAAGCGGAAGCCGAGGCGCTCGCGTGCGCGAGCGTCGCTTCGGCGGGAAGCGGTTGGGGCATGTCTGTCTCCAAACGGGCCGCGCGATGCGAGCGCGCGGCAGTCTCCGAGGGCGTGCGTGCGCCCTGCTTTCTTGTGAGATCGGAACGCGGCGCGCCGATGCGCGCCGTCAGAACGACGGCCGGACGTCCGCGCGGACGCCGCGCCGCCGAGCCGCCCTCAGTCCTGCAGCGCGGCCCACATTTCCTTGTCGCGCTGCGCGGTCCAGATGCGCGGATGCGTGATGCCGCTCGCCTCGTCGAACGCGCGCGACACGTCGAACGGCAGGCAGTGCTCGTAGATGAACACGTGGCCGAACTTCGGGTCCATCGCTTCGCGCGTGAGCGCCATCGACGCCTTCAGGTCGAGCTTGCGCTCGACGGCCTTGCGGCCCTGCTCGAGCAGCGTCGTCACGAAGTCCTTCGTGTAGTCGAGGCCCTTGTTCACGTCGGCCGGGCTCAGCAGCGCGGGGCCGCGGCCCGGCACGAGCTTGTCGGCGCCGAGCGCGCGCAACGCCTCGAGCGTGGCCGGCCACTGTTCGAGCTGCGCGTCGCCGCAATAGCACGCGGCGTCGTATTCGACCAGATCGCCGGAGAACAGCACCTTCTGCGACGGCAGCCAGACGATCGTGTCGCCCTTCGTATGGCCCGAGCCGACGTGCATGATCTTCACCTCGAGCTTGCCGAGGAACAGCGTGATCTCGCGCTCGAACACGAGCGTCGGCCAGGTCAGGCCGGGCACCGTCTCGACGCCCGCGAACAGCCGCGGGAAGCGCTCGATCTCCGACTTCATGTCCGCTTCGCCGCGCTCGACGATCATCTCGTAGGTGCCGCGGCTCGCGATCACGTGCTGCGCGCCTTCGGCGAAATATGCGGACGCGCCGAGCACGCGCACCGCGTGGTAATGCGACAGCACGACGTGCTTGATCGGCTTGTCGGTCACGCTGCGGATCTTCGCGATCAGGTCTTGCGCCATCGCGGGCGTCGCGGTCGTGTCGACGATCAGCACGCTGTCGTCGCCGACGATCACGCCCGAGTTCGGGTCGCCTTCGGCGGTGTATGCGTACGCGTTCTCGGACAGCTGCGTCCAGGTGATCTTCTTCTCTTCGAGATCGGCTTGGGAGGCGAATGCTTTGGCCATGTTGCGTTCCGTGGCTGCGAGCCATGTGTTGAAGGGAGTGAGCCGATGATCGTCCTGCGTCGACAATTTGTCAATGACAAACGCGCTTGCTATTGTTTAATACGGGTAAACCTGCGGACGGGCGCGACAAGGGGCGTCGGATACCATGCGGGGTTTCGTCATCGGAAGAATCAACGCGTGCAGAACCATGAAGTCAGCGCGGACGACGCGCCGCCGAAGGCGCAGCGCGGCATCCAGAGCGTCGAGGTCGGCGGCCGGCTGCTCGACGCGCTCGCGCGCCGGCGCAAGCCGCTCGGGCTGTCGGAGCTGGCGGCGGCAGCCGGCCTGTCGAGCGCGCAGGCGCACACCTATCTGGTCAGCCTGACGCGGCTGGCGCTCGTGAAGCGCGACGCGCTGACCGGCAACTACGAGCCCGGCCCGCTGTCGCTGCGACTCGGGCTGATGTCGATCGAGCGCCAGCCGGCCTATCGGGCCGCGCTGCCGCATGCGGCCAGGCTCGCCGAAACGGTGGGCTTGAGCGTCGCGCTGTCGGTGCCGGGCGTGCTCGGGCCGACGATCGTGCGCATCGAGCACGGCGGCTATCCGCTGCACATGAACCTGCACGTCGGCTCGGTGATGTCGCTCGACGCGACGGCCACCGGCCGCGTGTTTCGCGCGTTCGGCGATCCTGCGCAGCTCGACGCGATGACGGCGAGCCACGCCGCCGGTGCAGATGCGCATGAATACACACACGCCGACGCACATGCCCGGCCCGACGCGCACCCGTCGCGCGCCGAACTCGACGCGATCCGCGCACGCGGCATCGAGCGCAGCGTCGATCGGCCCAGCCCTGGGGTCAGCGCGATGTGCGTGCCGGTGCTCGACGCACACGGACGGCTGCAGCTGGCATTGACGGTGATCGGCCCGAGCGGCTCGATCGATGTCGGCTGGGACGGCCCGATCGCGACCGCCCTGCGCGACGCGGCACGGCAAGCCACTGCGTCGCTCGACGCCGCGCCCGACGTGCGGCCGGGCACGCCGGCCGTGCCGCGCATCCCGCCCGCCCTCGGCGACGATGCGAAAGCACAGCGCGGCATCAACGCACTCGACAGCACGGGCGAGTTGCTGCTCGCACTCGTATCGGCCGGCCGCGGGCTGCCGTTGCGCGACCTCGCGGCGGCGGCCGGCATGCCGGCGGCCAAGGCGTTTCCGCATCTGGTGAGCCTGCAGAAGATCGGCCTGCTGAGCCGCGACGACGCCGGCTGCTTCGACGGCGGTCCGCTCGGCCTGGCGCTGGGGCTGATCGCGATGCAGCGCGTGTCGCCGACGCGCGATGCGGAGCCCGAGATCGTCGCGCTCGCGGCCGCGACCGACATGAGCGTGGCCGCGGCGACGCTCGGGCCGCTCGGCCCGACCGTGATTCGCCTGGAGGAATCGGCGCGGCCGCAGCACGTGAGCCTGCAGGTCGGCACCGTGATGTCGCTGGTGAATACCGCGATCGGACGCGTGTTCGCGTCCGGCATGTCCGACGACGTGCTCGCCGGCCTGCTGGCCGACGAGCCGGTGCGCCTGGCAGGCGGCGCGACGCAAGTGGACGACGGGTTCCGTGCGCGGCTGGCGACGATCCGCGCGGACCAGCTCGATTTCGCGTTCGACGCGCCGGTGCCCGGCATCGGGACGATCGCCGCGCCGGTGTTCGATCACACGGGCAGCATTCGGCTGGTGATCGCGATCATCGGCTCGTCGCGCGGTTTCCCGCGCGGGACGGACAGCGAACTCGCTCATACGCTGCTCGCGGCCGCGCGCCGGCTGTCGTGGCGATTCGGGTGGATCGGCGGGTGATTGCCTGCGGTTGCTTGCCGTCCCTCGGCGGTGCTCGCCGGCGTGTTGCCCGCGTCGCAATGCCGTGACGGCGCGGCCGCGACGCTACTGGCCGTCACCTCTCGGCGAAGGCGTGCAGGTCCGTTGTTGTGCAGTCGCAACGATAACCGTCAGGAATTCTCATATAACGAAATCGCATTTCACAAGGTGGCGATGTTTCTCTATCATTAGGGTTATCCCTAATCACCACCCAAATGGGGTTTCGTCATGCAAACGTCTAATGTCTCGAACCGCTCTGCCGAATCCGCTGGCTGGCTCGCACGTATTGGTGATCTGATCGCGGAAGCCTGGGCACTGCACCTCGAAAACTGCGAAATCATCGCGCAAGCACACGCACGACTGCCGCGCTAAGCGCGCGTCGAGCCGACCGGCCCGCTTGGTCTTACGAGCCGTCGGTTCAGTGCCGATAGACGTAACGACGTCCGGGCGTCTCGCGGAAACACCGAAGGCGCACCCGACAGCGCCGGCCGCCGCGTCGCGGAAGATTCATCCGCTTTCAATCGCCGTCGGTGCCCCGGATCCGCAGCCGCTGCGCCCGGTTCGAATGCCACGCGCAGCGGGCCTCGGCGGCGCGATGGTAGCCGCCTTCCCCACTTCGACCGTAGTCCGCCCGAGCCGCGCCCGGGCCGGCCGCGCCCGCGTCGTCACACCTGAATCGACGGCACGTCTTTCATGCACCGCAGCGCGAACATCGAGCGACTGTGGCGAATGCTCGAAATCCGGTACAGCTTTTCGCGTAGGAAACGCTCGTAGCCGGCCGTGCCGTCCACCGCGACCTTGATCCAGTAGTCGTACTCGCCCGACACCAGATACGCCTCGAGCACCTCCGGCAGCGCCGCGAGTTCCGCGCCGAAGCGGCCCAGCGCATCGTCCTCGTGGCGATCGAGCGTGACTTCGAGGATCACGATGTCCGCGTAGCCGAGCATGCGTTGGTTGACGAGCGCGACGTAGCCGTCGATGTAGCCGTCGAGTTCGAGCTGCCGCGTGCGGTTCCAGCAGGCGGTGGTCGACATGCCGATCTGTTCGGCCAGTTCGGCGTTCGACAGACGCGCGTTCTTTTGCAGTGCAGCGAGGATCTTGCGGTCCTGGTTGTCGAGGGTTTTCGGCGTGCGTTCGCGGGTGGCCATGGCAAAAGGAATTTTCTACTGAGAATTTTCATTCTAGCCGAACGAGGTTCCGATTTGAGCGGCCCTTCGCCGGAAAACAGGAAGCCTTTTAACCGCCGCGCTTGATACATTTTCTCCATGCCTGTCGACCGGCGCGCCCGCTGCGACAACCCCCTCGCGACGGATGTCCGACCGCAATCACGAGTTGCGGCGCCGGTCACGCAGGCATGCGAAACCCGCCTCCCATACGCCTATCCGGTTGTCCGGGCCGGCGCCCGAACCCCTGTTCCGTGGTCCCTGTCATGTCGTTCCGGCTTTATCTGTCGTTCGTCGCTGCATCGGCCGTCCTCATCTATGCGCCCGGCCCCGTCAACCTCCTCACGATGAACCAGGCATTGCGCACCGGCTGGCGCCGCGCGCTGCCCTGCGTATGGGGCGGCACGCTCGCCGTGCTGCTGCAGCTCGCACTGACCGCGCTGTGTCTGAACTCGCTGGTCCACCTCGATACGCACGCGCTCGCCGTGCTGCGCTGGGCCGGCGCCGCCTACCTCGTATGGCTCGGCTGCAAGCAATGGCTGAGCCGCGCGCCGGCCGACGCTGCGGCGGCCGCGACGCCCGCGACCGGCCACGCCGCGCGCGACGCCGAATCGGGACGTGCGCTGTTCTGGCGCGGCGTCGCGACGTCCGGGCTGAACCCGAAGACGCTGTTGTTCTTCCCGTCGTTCTTTCCGCAATTCCTCGTCCCGAATGCGGACTGGAGCTTGAACGGGCAATTCCTGCTGCTGGCGACGACCTTCGCGTTGCTGTTCGTCGGCGGCATGGCGTCGATGGCGCTGCTGTCGCACCGGCTCAGCCGCGCATTGCAGCGACCCGCGCGGATGCACGCGATGAACCGCGTGACGGGCGGGCTGCTGGTCGGGATGGGCGCGATCATGGCCGGTTGGAACTGAGGGCCGCGGGCGGGCGCGCCGGTGATTGCGCCCGTGTGACGCGCGGTAGCCCGGAATTTGCGGCGCGGGAGTGGCCGGGCCGCGTAGGTCCGTCGCATAGAGCAGACCGCGTGGGCAGTATCGCGTCGACTCGCCGCATCGGCTGACTCGGTTCGGCACTTTGGGACATTCGGCACCGGGACGTAGGCCGTCGACGATCATTAGCATCATATTTTTGAACCGCTATAATTTTCTGCGCCTTGCTAGACCCATTCCCGGAGCATTTCGATGCGAATCCGAAGCACTTATTTGAAAGTGAATAACCTCGAGCGGGCCGCAACATTCTGGGAAAATCTATTAGAGCAGCCGCCGAACCGCAAGACGGAGAGATGGGCCGAGTTTTCGCTAGGTGAAATCCGATTCGGGTTATTACTGAACGATTTCGGTGATGAGTTCGCCGGTAGCGGATGCGTACCGGTGTTCGAGTTCGATATATCTGACTTGCACACATTTGTGGAACGCGCGAAGGCTCTTGGAGCAAAAGTCGTTCTCGATGCGCTAAACATTGAGACCATGCAGGGCGTTGTTCTCAGCGACTCCGAGGGCCACGAATTCGAGCTGTGCAGTTGCCACGAATAGTTTGCTGTCCTCCGCAGGAACCGGTCGGCTTGCTTCCTGCAACGGACGTCGACCGACTAACCACAAGGATGGAACCCCGTGAAACACGCAGGTCTAGCAGCGCTCGGGCAGCTTGAAAGTACCCTTCGCGACTTGCGTGAGTTTCCGGACTTACGTGAACGTTCAACCGGTGTTTTTTACAGAAAATCTCGATCTTTTCTGCACTTCCACGAAGATGCGACGGGGCTTTACGCCGACCTTCGAGTCGGCCAAGAATTTGAACGATTCCCTGTGAATTCAGCAATCGATAGGGATGTTTTAATGGCAGCAGTTCATCGCGCGTTGGAATTATAGGTTCCTATCTTAAGCTATGTAACACACAAGACCCATTTGGACCGGTCAAAGTTTTGAATCACGCTTAAGAGAAACTGCATCATGAAGTGTCGGCGGTCGGAAGCTTCGACTGTCCGAATCGGATTGCAGATTCAACCGGTCGATGCAACACACTAGAATCTGCGCAAGCAGTGGAGGTGTTGCAAATGAAGCAGAGGCCGAGGATCTACTATTCTGAGAGTCAGAAAGCACTCATGTGGGACCGCTGGCGTAAAGGTGAAACGATTCATCAAATTGCCAAACTGTTCGATCGGGGCCACTCTTCGATACAGCGGATTCTGTCAGAGGCCGGCGGCATCGAGCCTCCGCAAAGACGTCGCGCACCGCAGACATTGACGCTCGCGGAACGCGAGGAAATCTCTCGCTGCCTGGTGAGCGGATTATCGATTCGGTCTATTGCGGTCAAGCTGGGACGTGCTCCTTCCACGATCAGCCGCGAGCTGCAGCGCAACGGAGGCAGCCAAGGTTATCGAGCGAGCCGTGCGGATGAGCTCGCCTGGGATCGGGCACGTCGCCCAAAGATTTGCAAATTAGTGAGCAACCAGACGCTGGCGCGAGTTGTCGCTGCAAAGCTGAGGCTGCAGTGGTCCCCTGAGCAGATTTCTGGTTGGCTCAAGCATGCGTATGCCGTCAACAAGGACCATCTGGTGTCACACGAGACGATCTATCGGAGCCTCTATATTCAAGCCCGCGGTGCCCTGAAAAAGGAATTGCTTGAACACTTGCGACGCTCTCGAGCGATGCGCCGGTCTCGCCATCACACATTGAAAACCGAAGACCGCACGAACATTCGCGACGCTGTATCGATCAGTGAACGCCCCGCGACGGCGGAGGATCGCGCGATACCCGGGCACTGGGAAGGTGACTTGCTGTTTGGCAACGCGACCAGCCAGATTGCGACTCTTGTCGAACGTCAGAGTCGATACGTGATGCTGGTAAAAGTAGCCGGTAAGGATTCCGAGGCTGTGGTCAACGCGCTGATACGACACGCCAGCAAGTTACCTCGAGAACTATATAAATCGCTGACCTGGGACAGGGGCACGGAAATGGCTGATCACAAACGCTTTACCGTGGCGACCAAGATTCAGGTCTATTTCTGCGATCCGCAGAATCCGTGGCAACGCGGCTCGAATGAAAACATGAACGGACTGCTGAGGCAGTACTTCCCGAAAGGCACCGACCTCTCTGCCTATTCCCAAGCCCAACTCGACGCTGTAGCGAGGCGTCTCAACGAGCGTCCGCGTAAGACGCTAAACTTTGACACACCCGCCCAGCGGTTCCATCAATCTGTTGCATCGACCGGTTGAATCCGCAATCGATCACGGCCCTCGATGAAGTGACGGAAAGAGCAATCTCAGGCCTTGTCTGACGCTGACTGAGAGATCAGGTCTCGACTTACGCAACTCTGTCGCATACATCGCGATCGCAGCGCGTAGGTCGCATCCGCGCGGCCACACCACATCAGCCTTCGCGCGTAGATCGCGTCGCATAGGCCGTATCGCGTGGGTCGCACCGCGCTGCCCACCGCCATCGCCCGCCAAGAACACTCCCCCGCTCCACGCGCCCAGTACAATCGCGCGATGTCCGAACTCCTCACCTACGGCGGCCTGTTCGCCGTGTCGATGATCGCGGCGACGCTGTTGCCGCTCCAGTCCGAAGCCGTACTCGCCGGCCTGCTGCTCGCCGCTCGCGAGCCCGCGTGGGCGCTGGTGCTCGTCGCGAGCGTCGGCAACGTCGCGGGCTCGGTGATCAACTGGGCGCTCGGCCGCGGCATCGAACACTTCCGCGAGCGCCGCTGGTTCCCGATCAAACCGGCCGCGCTCGCGCGCGCCGAGCGCTGGTACGCGCGCTATGGCCGCTGGTCGCTGCTGCTCAGCTGGGCGCCGGTGATCGGCGATCCGCTGACGATGATCGCCGGCGTGCTGCGCGAGCCGCTGTGGTCCTTCACGGCGATCGTCACGATCGCGAAAGTCGCGCGGTATCTGGTCATCGCATGGCTCGTGACGCGCTGACGGCGTCCGCCCCGGCATGCCGGCGCGCGCGCGCACTGCGCACCCGGCCGGTTTCGCATCGCTAAAGAATCCGCCGAAGCTGCCGTACTCCTTACAGTCTGCGGTGACGCGTGCGTTCCGCTCCTCTCACCCACTCAGGATTCCCATGAGATTGACCCACTTGGGCCGGGCGAGCGTCGGCGCGCGTCTGGCCGCGCTGGCGTGTGTACTCGTCGCACTGCTGTTCACCGCGTTCGCATGGGCGCTCGCCCACTTCGCCAGCGAGCAGCTGGCCGATGAAGCGCATGCACGCATCGCCGACAAGGAGCAGTCGATCCGCGCGATGGTCGAGATGTTCGACAAGGCGCTGTCGGCCGAAGCCAACCGCGCGATGGCGCTGTTCGCGAGCTTCCTGCCGGCCGATTTCTCGCTCGATCCGGCGCGCACCGTCGACATCGGCGGCGTCGCCGCGCCCGTGCTGTCGGCCGGCGGCCAGCCGCTCGATCTCGACTACGCGATCCCCGACCAGTTTCTGCAGAAAAGCGGCGCGATCGCGACGATCTTCGCGCGCGACGGCGACGACTTCGTGCGAATCACGACGTCGCTGAAGAAGCAGGACGGCACGCGCGCGGTCGGCACGCGCCTCGACCGCGCCGGCCCGGCGTACGGCCCGCTCGTCGCCGGACGCAGCTACACGGGCCTCGCCAAGCTGTTCGGCCGGCCGTACATCACGCAATACAAGCCGGTCACGGACGCGACCGGCCGCGTGATCGGCGCACTGTTCGTCGGCCTCGACGTCGGCGCGGAACTGCAGGTCGTCGAGAACGGCATCCGCGCGTTGAAGATCGGCGACAACGGCTACTACTTCGTCGTCGATGCGTCGCCGGGCGCCTCGCGCGGCACGCTGGTCGTCCATCCCGACGCGGCCGGGCAGCGCGCCGACGACACGCGCGCGCCGTACGCGCAGATGCTCGCCGCCGGCCAGGGCCGGCTCGCGTACACGTCGCTCGACCCGGCCGCGCACGACGCGCAGCCCACCGCGAAATTCGTGTCGTTCACGACGATCCCGCAATGGCAATGGCTGGTCGGCGGCATCGCGCTCGACGACGAGTTGCTGGCCGGCATGCGCACGCTGCGCAATCGCTTCCTGATGATCGCGGCCGTGCTGGTGGCGGCGTTCGCGGGGCTGTTCGTGCTGGTCGTGCGGCGCGTCGTGAGCCGGCCGCTCGATGCGGCGGCCCGTGCGTCGGAACGCTATGCGGCCGGCGATCTCAGCGTGCGGATCCGCGATGGCGCGACCGCGCGCGGCGTCGCCGGCAACGACGAAATCGGCCGGCTGGTGCAGGCGGTGGACGGTATCGGCGACGGCCTCGCCCGGATCGTCGCGCAGGTGCGCGGCAGCGCTTCGGACATCGCGAGCGGGACGGTCGGCATCGCGGCCGGCAGCAGCGACATCGCTGCGCGGATCGCGACGCAGGCGAGCAGCGTCGAGCAAACGGCCGCGAGCATGGAGCAGATCACGACCGCCGTGCAGCAGAACGCCGAGCACGCAGCGCAGGCCGATGCGCTGGTGGCGCACGCGTCGGCGGCGGCCACCGACGGCGACGCGGCCGTGCAGCGCGTGGTCGCGACGATGGACGACATCGGCCGCACGACGCGCCGGATCGCCGAAATCACGACCACGATCGAAGGCATCGCGTTCCAGACCAACATCCTCGCGCTGAACGCGGCGGTCGAGGCCGCACGGGCCGGCGAGCACGGCCGGGGCTTCGCGGTGGTCGCGGCCGAAGTGCGCGCGCTCGCGCAACGCAGCGCCGCCGCAGTGAAGGAGATCGAGGGGTTGAGCGCCGAATCGGCGACCACGGTCGAACAGGGTTACCGGATCGCGGACGCCGCGCGCGGCACGATGCGCGACATCGTCCAGCGCGTCGAGCAGGTCAGCACGCTGATCGGCGAAATCAGCACCGCGTCGCGCGAGCAGTCGACCGGCATCGAGCAGGTGAATCTGGCGATCACGCAGATCGGCGACGCGACGCAGCAGAATGCGACGCTGATCTCGGCGGCCGAGCGTGCGGCGGTCGCGTTGCGCGACCAGGCCGCGCAACTGTCCGAAGCCGTCAGCGTGTTCCGGCTGGCGCGCAGCGCGTGACGTGCTACGCCGCCGCGCGACCGGACCGTTACTTCGTTACTTCTTGTCGCCGGCCAGGTCGATCGCCTTGTCCGATCCGACTGCGTTGCGCAGCTGGAACTTCTGGATCTTGCCGGTCGAGGTCTTCGGCAGCTCGCCGAAGCGCACGACCTTCGGCACCTTGAAGCCTGCGAGCAGTTGGCGGCAATGCGCGAAGATTTCGTCCTCGGTGGCGCTCATCCCGTTGCGCAGCTCGACGAACGCGCACGGCACCTCGCCCCACTTCGGATCGGGCATCGCGACCACCGCCGCGACTTCGACGGCCGGATGCCGGTACAGCGCGTCCTCGACCTCGATGCTCGAGATGTTCTCGCCGCCCGAAATGATGATGTCCTTGCGGCGATCCTTGATCCGGATATAGCCGTCGGGCGTCAGCACGCCGAGATCGCCCGTATGGAACCAGCCGCCCTGGAACGCCTCGTCCGTCGCATGCGGGTTCTTCAGGTAGCCCTTCATGCAGATGTTGCCGCGGAACATGATCTCGCCGAGCGTCTCGCCGTCGGCCGGCACCGGCTCCATCGTGTCCGGATCGAGCACCGTCGCGCCCGCTTCCAGGTGGTAGCGCACGCCCTGGCGCGCATTGAGCCGCGCGCGCTCGTCGTCGGGCAAGTCGTCCCAGTGCGCCTGCTTCGCGCAGACGGTCGCCGGGCCGTACACCTCGGTCAGCCCGTACACGTGCAGCAGGTCGAAGCCGATTTCCTTCATCTTGGCGATCACGGCCGGCGCCGGCGCGGCGCCCGCGACCATCGCATGCACCTTGTGGTCGATCCCGGCGCGCAGCTCGGCCGGCGCGTTCGCGATCGCGCTCTGCACGATCGGCGCGCCGCAGTAATGGGTGATGCGCTCGTTGCGGATCAGGTCGAACACGGTCTTCGCGTCGAACCTGCGCAGGCAGACGTTGACGCCCGCGCGCGCGGCGATCGCCCACGGGAAGCACCAGCCGTTGCAGTGGAACATCGGCAGCGTCCACAGATACACGGCGTGCTTCGGCATGTCCCATTCGAGGATGTTGCTGATCGCCGCCAGATAGGCACCGCGATGGTGATAGACGACGCCCTTCGGGTCGCCGGTCGTGCCGGACGTGTAGTTCAGCGCGATGGCCTCCCACTCGTCGGCGGGCGGCGTCCAGGTGTAGTCCGGGTCGCCGCTCGCGACGAACGCTTCATAGTCGGTCGCGCCGGCGAAACGGGCGGGATCGGCGGGCATCGCGTCGGCGACGCTGACGATCTTCAGCCCCGGCACTTCCAGCGCCGCGCGATGCGCGAGCTCCGCATATTCGGTGTCGACGATCAGCACCTTCGCTTCGCCGTGCCGCAGCATGAACAGCATCGACGCGATGTCGAGCCGCGTATTGATCGTGTTGAGCACGGCGCCCGCCATCGGCACGCCGAAGTGCGCTTCGACCATCGCGGGAATGTTCGGCAGCAGCGCGGCGACCGTCTCGCCGCGCCCGACGCCGGCCCGGGCCAGCGCGCTCGCGAGCTGCTTGGCTCGCGTGTAGGTCTCGGCCCACGTGCGCCGCACGTCGCCATGCACGATCGCGAGCCGCGCGCCGTAGACTTCCGCCGCGCGGACCAGGAAATCGATCGGCGTGAGCGGCACGTAGTTGGCTTCGCGGCGGCCGAGTCCGGCCTCGAACATCTGGGTCATGATCCTGTCTCCGTCTTCTTTCGGCCGGCGCGCATGCACGGCGGCCTGCTTTGATGTGGTTCAATTGCCGATAGCCTAACGGGCGCTATTGTGAGCCGTCTGTCATCGAAACGACAGAGTCCCTTTCGAGCGTTTCGCGTTATCCCTATCCTCGCAAACCCGCACCCATGCACGACCATCCCGTTGCGCCGCCCGAGACGGCCGCGCCCCACGCCGAGCCGCCGGACGACCAGTCGGCCGACTTGACCGTCACGGCCGTCGCGACCGTTGCGACCGTTACTCCGGCCGGACCGGGCGCATTTGACGCACCCGACTCGGCCGTGGCGGCGGCCGCCTCCATCGTCCCCGCCGAGCCCGCCCCACTCCCCGACCTCGCCACGATGTTCGGCCAGTGCGCATGGTTTCGCGCGCTGGCGCCCGAGCACCAGGCGCTCGTGCTCGCGCAGTCGCACGCCGAGCGGCACGAGGCCGGCGACGTGATCGCGCAGCGGCTCGCGCCGTCCGAGTACTGGATCGGCGTGCATCGCGGCCTGCTGAAGCTGGCGATCTTCAACGCCTCGGGGCGCGGCTGCACGTTCTCCGGCGTGCCGTCGGGCGGCTGGTTCGGCGAAGGCAGCGTGATCAAGCGCGAGCTGCGCAAGTACGAGGTCGTTGCGGTCCAGCGCTCGACCGTGCTGATGGTGCCGGTCGACACGTTCCACGCGCTGCTCGACACCAGCCTGCCGTTCACGCGCTTCGTCATTCATCAGCTGAACAACCGGATGGGCGAGTTCATCGCGTCGATCCAGAACAGCAGGCTGCTCGACGTCGATGCGCGGGTCGCGCAGTCGCTCGCCCAGCTGTTCAACGCGGCGCTGTACCCGGACACCGGCCCGTCGCTCGCGATTTCGCAGGAGGAACTGGGGATGCTCGTCGGCGTGTCGCGGCAGCGGATCAACCAGGCGTTGCAGCAGCTCGAAAAACGCGGCGTGCTGCGGCTCGCCTACAACCAGATCGAGGTCGTCGATCTGGCGGCGCTCGCGCGGGTCGGCATGGAGCAGATCTGAGCGGCGGGGGTCGGCGCGAGGAACCCGATGAATCCGACGAATCGGTGCGCGCCGCCGCACGCGATCCTGACAATTCCGCCAGTTTCGCGCCAGTAACGCGTTGCGCGCCGTCACCTATCATTCGAAGTCCGCGCGTCGATTTGCGGCTCGCCGCACGGTCGTTGCAGCGGCTAGCCATGCAGGATCGCGGCGCCGGGCGCACACGAAGTCGCGCGAAATCGCACGCATCGCGCCGCCGTCAAGGCCGTGCAGCCGTTCCCGCAGCCCGGCGCGCACGCCGGCCCTCAATCCGTTACGCGAACCTGTCCATGAAAGTCCTGATCGTCGAAGACGAACCGAAGGTCGTCGAATACCTGAAGAGCGGCCTGACCGAGGAAGGCTGGGTCGTCGACACCGCGCTCGACGGCGAAGACGGCGCGTGGAAGGCCGTCGAGTTCGACTACGACGTGGTCGTGCTCGACGTGATGCTGCCGAAGCTCGACGGCTTCGGCGTGCTGCGCGCGTTGCGCGCGCAGAAGCAGACGCCCGTGATCATGCTGACCGCCCGCGACCGCGTCGACGATCGCGTGCGCGGGCTGCGCGGCGGCGCCGACGACTATCTGACCAAGCCGTTCTCGTTCCTCGAGCTGATCGAACGGCTGCGCGCGCTCACGCGCCGCGCGCGCGTGCAGGAATCGACGCTGATCTCGATCGGCGATCTGCGCGTCGACCTGATCGGCCGCCGCGCGACCCGCGACGGCACGCGCCTGGACCTGACCGCCCAGGAATTCCAGCTGCTCGGCGTGCTCGCGCGGCGCAGCGGCGACGTGCTGTCGAAGACGACCATCGCCGAGCTGGTGTGGGACGTGAACTTCGACAGCAACGCGAACGTCGTCGAGACGGCGATCAAGCGGCTGCGCGCGAAGCTCGACGGCCCGTTCGCGGACAAGCTGCTGCATACGATCCGCGGCATGGGCTACGTGCTCGAGGCGCGCGACGACGGCGACAGCGAGAGGCACGCATGAAGCGCTCGATCACGCTGCGGCTGGCGGCGATGTTCGGCATCGTGTCGCTGCTCGTGTTCTCGCTGGTCGGCTGCGGGCTGTTCGCAGTGATGGAACGCCAGCTGTTCGCCGAGCTGCGCGCGACGATCGACACGCGCGCGAAGGTCGCGCAGATGATCGTCTCGCATGCGACCACGGCGATGCGCGGCCGCCTGATGCAGGACAAGCTCGCCGACCTCGAACCGCCCGACGGATCGACGCGCTACCAGATCGACAGCCCCGACGCCGACTTCCGCTTCGGCCGCCCGGTCGACGGCGTGCCCGTCGGCCCGCCGCTCGGCGCGTTCCAGCAGTACGCGCTGAACCACAGCAGCTACGACGTGATGACGAAGACCATCCCGATCGCCGGCAGCGGCGAGCGCCCGGACCTGAAGCTGATCGTCGCGTCGTCGTGCGAACGCACGCAGCGGATGCTGCGCCGCTTCGCGTGGACGCTCGCGGCGCTGATCGCGATCGCCAGCGCCGTCACGCTGCTGCTGGGCCGCGCGGTCGCGCGCTTCGGGCTCGCGCCGCTCGACCGGCTGTCGCAGGACGCGGCGAGCGTGAGCGCGACGAACCGCCGCCAGCGGCTGCACACCGACGCGCTGCCGACCGAGCTGCGCGAGCTCGCCGCGTCGTTCAACGGCGCGCTGGAACGCATCCAGCAGACCTACGCGCGGCTCGAGGCGTTCAACGCGGACGTCGCGCACGAGCTGCGCACGCCGATCAGCATCCTGATCGGCCAGACGCAGGTGGCGCTGACGAGCCGCGACCGCTCGGTCGACCGGATGCGCCAGACGCTGCAGTCGAACCTCGAAGAGTTCGAACGGCTGCGCGTGATCATCAACGACATGCTGTTCCTGTCGCGCAGCGATCGCGGCGAACGCGCGACCGACCTGAAGCACGTGTCGCTCGCCGACGAAGTGCGGCGCATGCTCGACTTCCTCGAAATTCCGCTCGACGAGGCGCAATTGCGCGTGCAGCTGCACGGCGATGCGCGCGCGGCCGTCGATCCGTCGCTGTTCCGCCGCGCGATGACGAACCTGCTGATCAACGCGATCCAGCATTCGGCGCCCGGTGCGACGCTGACCGTCACGATCGCGCGCCGCGACACGCTCGTCGACGTGTCGGTCGCGAACCCCGGCGAGCCGATCGACCGCGAGCAGCGCGCGCACGTGTTCGAGCGTTTCTACCGGCTCGAGGAAGCGCGCGCGAACAGCAAGGAAAACCACGGGCTCGGGCTGTCGATCGTCAAGGCCGTCGCGGAGATGCACGGCGGCGGCGTGTTCGTCACCTGCTCAGGCGGCGTCAACACGTTCGGCTTCTCCGTGGCGATACATGCGGACGGCCGCGCTCCCGCGCGCGGTGTCGAGGCCGACGGGCCGCCCGTGCTGGCGCAGGCATCGCGCGCGCTGCGCTGACGGTCCGCGCGCCGAGGGCAGTTTTCTTCAATACGGGCGCACGCCGCGGCCTTAGTCTCGATGCGACTTTGACATTCGCATGGAGACACCTGATGAGCATGCTGGTTTCGATGGCCGCGTTCGCGCTCGCATCGTCGATCACACCCGGTCCCGTCAACATCGTCGCGCTCAGCGCGGGCGCACGCCACGGTCTTGGCGCGAGCCTGCGCTATGCGGCCGGCGCGACGCTCGGTTTCGTCGCGCTGTTCCTGCTGATCGGCCTCGGCATGCACGCCGCGCTCGCGCGCTGGCCGATGCTGACCACGGCGATCCAGTGGTCGGGCATCGCGTTCCTGCTTTACCTCGCGTTGCGGCTCGCGCTCGACGACGGCCGGCTGCCGGCCGACCCGCAGGCAGCGGACGCGGCCGGCCCGTCGGCGGCCGCAGGCGCCGCGATGCAGTGGCTCAACCCGAAGGCGTGGCTCGCCTGTGTGGCGGCGATGGGCGCCTATGCGGCCGACGGCGGCCGCGCACAGGTGTGGCAGTTCGCGGCGCTGTATCTGGTGATCTGCTTTGCGTCGATCGCATGCTGGGCGTATGCGGGCGCCGCGCTGCGGGAACGGCTCGCGAACGCGCGCCGGATGCGGCTGTTCAACCGTGCGATGGCGCTGCTGCTCGCCGGCAGCGCGCTGTATCTGCTCGACGTGTAGCGGCGGCGCTTCGTTGCATGCCGTCGCGGCGGGTGCGGCGGACGCGGCCGCCCGTCGACGACGAGCGCCGCAGCACGCGCCTCAACTCGCCGCGCTTCGATACTGGCCCGGCGTCGCGGCCGCGATGCGGCGGAACGCGCGCTGGAAATGCGCCTGATCCGCGAAGCCCGCATCGAGCGCGACGTCGGCGATCGACCGGCCGCGCCGCAGCTCCGCGCGGCCGTACTGCACGCGCCGGTCGATCAGGAATGCGTGCGGCGTCATCCCGTAACGGGCGTTGAACGCGCGGATCAGATAGGACGGCGACAGGCCGGCGGCCGCGCAGATCGCATCGAGCGTGACGGCCTGACGGCAATGCGCGGCGATGTAGTCGGCCGCGCGCGCGAGCTTGGCGTTGTCGGCGCCCGGCCGGCGACCGGCCGGCAACGCGCGGTCGAGCGCGCGATGCAGCGCGGTGAAGAACTCGACCGCCGCGCTTTCCTTGCCGAGCGGATCGACCTCGGCCGCGACCAGCGTGCGATAGAAGCCGCCGAACTGCGCGAACAGGTCGCGCCGCTGCGTCGCCTTCGCGGCGAAGCCGTGGAAATCGCAGTTCGGGCTGCGTCCCAGCGAATGCTGCAGACGCGCGAGCCACGGCACGTCCACGTAGACCATCCGGTATGCCCACGGATCGGCGCCGTCGGGATTGCACGCATGCACCTGCTCGGGATCGACGATCACGAGCACGCCGCGCCCCACGTGATCCTTGCGCGCGCCGTTCAGATAGGTGCTCGTGCCGCCGACGATCGCGCCGAGCGAAAACGTGTCGTGCGTGTGCTTCGCGTAGCAGATCGACCGGCCGTCGTCGACGCTGCGCGCCTCGATGAACGGCAATGCGGTGTCGCGCCAGAACGGCGACGGCACGGCGGCAGGACGGGCGGAACGGCTCACGCGACAGGCTCCCGGTTCGGACGGCAAACGCACACCGTACAAGACTGCGCGGCGCGGCGCAACAGCGAACGGACGCGTTGCCGCCGAATCGCCTAAGCTTTGGGTTCCACCCGCCGCGGCGCACGCGGCGGCTCCCTTCCTTCTTTCACCGGTACGCTCATGCACATCGATCTGACAGGCAAGACCGCGGTCGTCACCGCTTCCACCGCCGGCATCGGGCTGGCAATCGCCGAGGGGCTCGCACGTGCGGGCGCGCGCGTGATCGTCAACGGGCGCAGCGACGAGTCGGTCGAAGCCGCCCTCGCGCAGTTGCGCGCCACGGTGCCCGGCGCGCAATTCGACGGCGTCGCCGCCGATCTGTCCGACGCCGAAGGCGTCGCACGTGTCACGCAGCACACGCCGGACGCCGACATCCTCGTCAACAATGCCGGCATCTACGGGCTGAAGGCCTTCTTCGACATCGCCGACGACGAGTGGTCGCACTACTTCGAGATGAACGTGATGTCGGGCGTGCGTCTCGCGCGGCACTACCTGAAGGGGATGCTCGCGCGCAACACGGGGCGCATCGTGTTCATTTCGTCGGAATCGGGCTTGAACATTCCGGTCGACATGATTCATTACGGCTTCACGAAAACCGCGCAGCTGGCGATCGCGCGCGGGCTCGCGAAGCTCGCGGCCGGCACCAACGTGACGGTCAATTCGGTGCTGCCCGGCCCGACGATGTCGGAAGGCGTGCGCGCGTTGCTGAAGCAGACCGCCGACGAAACCGGCCGCAGCATCGACGACGTCGCGGTCGATTTCGTGCGCAGCCAGCGCGCCAGCTCGATCATTCAGCGGCCGGCGACCACCGAGGAAGTCGCGAATCTGGTCGTGTACGTTTGCTCGCCGCAGGCGTCGGCGACGACGGGCGCCGCGTTGCGCGTCGACGGCGGCGTGGTGGACACGATCGCGTGACGGCAGTGTGACATTGCACGACGGCGGGCCTTGCGCCTTGCCGTCTGCCTTGCCGTCGTACTAGCGCGCGGCGGCCTTGTGCGACTGGAGCATGCCCTTGCGGTCGGCATCCATGCAGGTGTCGAAGCCGGATCGCGTGACCGCGCCGGCCTTGTCGAACACGACGAAATAAGGCCGGTGTTCGTTGCCGTGTTCGATGAAGTAGTTGTAGCAGACGCCGCTGCCGTTGCGGACCATCCACACGCTGCGCGGGTTGCCGGCAGCGCGCACGACGTCGGCGCGGGTCGTGCCGTGCCGCGATGCGGCGCGCGGCAACGGCGTGCGTGAATACGAGAACGGCAGCCACGAGTCGAACCACGCGCAGCCATGCAGCATCAGGCAACTGGCGGCCAGGGACAGCGTCGCGGCGGGACGGGACAACGGAATCAATCGCATGCTCGGGGAAACCTGCTGCGCCATGCCGGCGTGATCGAAAGCCCCATGCTACTCGACCTTTGGGTCCGGATCGAAAAGAAATCTACAGACAGGTGGCCGACGCGCCGGCCGGCGCGTCCGTCGTCATGCGACCCACTCGGACCACAGCATCGTCAGCACGGTCATCAGCGCGGGGCCGACGAACAGTCCGATCAGCCCGAACGTCTCGGCGCCGCCGAGGATGCCGAACAGCACCAGCAGGAACGGCAGCCGCGTCGAGTTGCCGATCAGCACCGGCCGCACGAAATGCTCGGCGACGAACACGACGACGATGCCGAGCGCCAGCACGACGATCGCCCATGCCGTCGCGCCCTGCACGAACAACCACAGCGCGGAGCCGCAGAACACGATCGGCGCGCAGAACGGCAGCATCGCCGCCACGGCCGTCACGAAGCCGAGCAGCGCCGCATGCGGCAGCCCGGCCAGCGCGTACGCGACGCCGAGAATCGCGCCTTCGCCGAGCCCGACGACGACGAGCCCCGTCACGGTGCCGTACACGGCCGCGACCATCCGCTCGATCAGCGCGGCGCCGCCGCGTCCGAACGCACGCCGCGCGCCCAGCAGCAACGCGCCCGACAGCTGGTGGCCGGCGCGCATGATGACGAACAGCGTGACCAGCATGAAGCCGAATTCGAACAGCGCGTGTGCGAGCTTCGTGCCGAATTGCCGCCCGAACGCGATGACCTTCTCGCCGTTCGCGCCATGCATCGCCGTGCCCGCGTGCAGCGGGTGACCGAGATTGGCCTGCCACCAGTCGGCGATCTGCGTGGAGCCGTAGGGCAAGCGGCTCACCACGTCGGGCAGCGCGATGCCGTTGTCCTGGATCGAGTGCAGCCAGATGCGCAGGTCGTGCGCCTGCGCAATCGCCTGGCCGAGCGCGATCGCGACCGGCAGCACGACCAGCAGCGAAACGCCCGCGGTGACGACGGTCGCGATCAGCGTCGGCCGGTCGCGAAACCAGCGGTTCGATTCGAAGCGCTTCAACAGCGGCCACAGCGCGATCGCGATCACGCAGGCCCACGCGATGGCGGGAAGAAAATCGCGGATCACCCACAACGCGAGCACCAGCAGCGCCGCATACAGCACGACGCGGGCGATCTGCTGTGCGCGCGGCCGCGCGGCGATGTCGTTTGACGGCGGGACCTGTGCGGTCATGGCACCTCGGAAAGTAGGAATGGCGGTTCGCGCAGGCCGCATGCCTGCACGAACCGCCATTCTATCCATCGATGTCGCGACGCGAGGCACGCGCCTTGCCAAGCATTGTCAAATGCACGGCGCGTGCTCGCGCTCTGGCTCAGGCCACCTTGTCGGCGACGCGGTAGCGTTCGAGCCAATGCGCGTACGGCGCGGGCAGCGTCCACGACGGACGCTCGACGCCGAGCTGCTTGGCCGCATAGTACGGCCAGTGCGGATCGGCCAGATGGGCGCGGCCGACCATCACGAGGTCGAGCTGCTGCTCGGCCACGACGCGATTCGCGAGCTGCGGCGTGTCGATGCCCCACGCGGACGACACCGGCAGGCCGGTCTCGCGGCGCACGCGTTGCGCGATCGGCGCGAGGAACGCCGGCCCCCACGGAATCTGCGCATCCGGCGTCGAGAAGCCGACCGACACGCTCAGCATGTCGAGCCCTTCCTGCTTCATCCGCTGCACGAGCGCGATCGATTCGGCGAGCGTCTCTTCATCGCGGCCGTCGTATTCGATCACGCCGAGACGCGCGGTCAGCGGCAGATGCTCGGGCCATACCCGGCGGACGGCTTTCAGCGTGTCGACGAGGAAGCGGCCGCGGTTTTCGGCCGAACCGCCGTACTCGTCGTCGCGCTGGTTCGAGTGAACCGAGAAGAAGCTCTGGCCGAGATAGCCGTGCGCGAAATGCAGTTCGAGCCATTCGAAGCCGAGGTCGCGGGCGCGCTGCGCCGACGCGACGAAATCGGCCTGCACGCGCGCGATGTCGTCGTGCGTCATCGCGCGCGGCATCTTCGGCAAATGCGCGCCGAACGGGATCGCCGACGGCGCGATGGTCTGCCAGCCGCGCGGGTCGCCTTCCGCGATGTGGTCGTCGCCTTCCCACGGACGGTTCGCGCTCGCCTTGCGGCCCGCATGCGCGATCTGGATGCCGGGAACCGCGCCGGCCGCCTTGATCGCCGCGACCGACGGCGCGAATGCTTCGGCCTGCGCATCGGTCCACAACCCGGCGCAGCCGGGCGTGATGCGGCCTTCCGGCGCCACGGCCGTCGCTTCCGCGATCACGAGACCGGCGCCGCCGCGCGCGATGCCGGCCAGATGAACGTGATGCCAGTCGTTCACGACGCCTTCCTCGGCGACGTACTGGCACATCGGCGGCACCGCAATACGGTTGCGCAGCGTGACATCCTTGAGTTTGAACGGTTCGAACAGGGCAGACATCCACCACTCCTTTGTGTTGGTCAGGCAAAACGACGGGGTGAGCCGCCGTGCGAGGCGCACGGCGGAACGTTTTGGGGCGACCGGCGCGCGAACCAAGCGCGCCGGCGCAAATTGAGCCGGCGCGACAATCGCCGCGCCGGGTACGCGCTTACTGGCGGCCGAGCTTCGCGAGCAGCGCCTCGGCCGCGGGCGCCGACGACGCGGGGTTCTGCCCGGTGATCAGCAGCCCGTCGGTGACGACGTGCGGCGCCCAGTCGGCGCTGCGCTCGAACTGCGCGCCGTTGGTCTTCAGCATGTCCTCGACGAGGAACGGCACCACTTCCGTCAGCTCGACGGCCGCTTCCTCGCTGTTGGTGAAGCCGGTCACGCGCTTGCCGCGCACGACCGACTCGCCGGTGGCCGGGTCCTTCACGTGGCGCAACACGCCCGGCGCGTGGCAGACGGCCGCGACCGGTTTGCCGGCCGACAGGGCGCGCTCGATCAGGCCGATCGAATGCAGATCCTCGGCGAGATCCCACAGCGGGCCGTGGCCGCCCGGGTAGAACACCGCGTCGTAGTCGTCGACCGACACGTCGGTCAGCTTGCGCGTGGCCGCCAGTTCGGCCTTGGCGGCCGGATCGGCGTCGAAGCGGCGCGTCGCGTCCGTCTGCGCGGACGGATCGCTGCTCTTCGGGTCGAGCGGCGGCTGGCCGCCCTTCGGCGACGCGAGCGTCAGCTCGACGCCCGCATCCTTGAACGCGTAGTACGGCGCGGCCAGCTCCTCGAGCCAGAAGCCGGTTTTCTTGCCGGTGTCGCCGAGCGTGTCGTGCGAGGTCAGGACAACCAGAATCTTCATGATCGGATACTCCTTCGAATCGGGTGGATCGGGCCGCGTCGCGGCGGCGGTCGATGTCGCGCATGGCGCGTGCCGCTTGTCGCTGCCGGCGACGACTTGGCGCCTGCCGGTTAGGCCGTCGCCGCGCGGCAACGTGCCCGTCCACGCAGAATATGTTTGCCTGGCTATTAGACCAGTCGTCTAGTTGAAAGGCATAAAAAAGACGGAAGTTCCGCCCAGATCGACAGGACTTCGGCGCACAGGCCTGTATGGCGGCTGTCTCGTTGCACTGTCGAGACGGGATGATAGTCGCGAATTAGACCGGTCGTCTAGTCGCGTCGACTACACCCTGTCGATGTCATGGCTTTTGTGGAGCTGGCGAACTCCACCGGGCCGACGACCGGCGGCTCGCCCTCGCCTCGCACCGCCGCGTCGCCGCACCGCTCAGCCTGGCGGCGGCCCGTCGGTGTCGCCGATCTCGAGCACCGGGTGCTCCAGCCGCTGCCCGTGCACGCCATTGGCAAGCAGCCCGAGCATCAGCTCGGCCAGCGCGCGCCCGGTTGTATGGCCGGTCGGCTGCACCACCGCGGTCACGCGATGCGGAAGCGCGACATCGGGCGGCACGCCGTCGTAGACGATCAACGACATGTCGTGACCGAGGCGCAGGCCGCGTTCGACCAGCGCGCGAAACGCACCGCAGCCGGCGATGTTGTTGTCGACGAGCAGCGCCGTCGGCGGTTCGGATACGGCGAGAAGCGCCTCGACGCCTTCGCGTCCGCCGTCGCGCGTAAACGCGCATTCGATTTGCCCTGCCGGATCAGGCTCGATGCCCGCCTCGCGCAGCGCCGCGAGATAACCGGCACGGCGCTGCATCGCGAAATTGAGCGCCAGCGGCGCGCTGATCATCGCGATGCGGCGATGACCGAGGCCGATCAGCCGCCGCACGGCGTCGCGCGCGCCCGCCTCGTTGTCGAAATCGAACCACGCATAGGGCTCGCTGACGCGGGTGCGGCCGTAGGCGACGTACGGAAACGCGCTCGACCGCAGGTAAGCGAGCCGCGGATCGTCGACCAGCGTGCGCGCAACGATCAAGCCGTCGACCAGTTTGCCTTCGACGAGGCGCCGATAGGTGTCCAGTTCCGCGTTCGGCCGCGCGGCCGCGATGATGAAATCGAGATTGCGTTCCGCGAGCCGCTCGGTCACGCCTGCCACCACTTCGCCGAAACGCGGGTCGCCCAGATCGCCCGCGCCGAACGGATAAACGATGCCGATGGTGTCGGCCCGCCCCGTCGCGAGCCGGCGTGCGGTCGGGTCGGCCACATAGCCGAGTTCGCGCGCAGCCCTCATCACACGCTCGCGGGTCGCCTCGCTCACGTCGTCATAGCCGTTCAGCGCACGGCTGACCGTCGTGCGCGACAGCCCGAGCGCATCCGACAGCGCCTTCAGATTCACCTTCACGTTGCTCCTCGCTCGAGTCGCGCCCCACCAGCGGCGCGGCAATTATTTCCGGACAGCAATTAATACCGTCAAAAAATTATCTTTTGACGACCAAACCGGTTTGAAATAGTATCCAAACCGGTTTGGAAATCGATGCCACCGTCATTCGTTCACCTTTACCGTCAACGGGACAACTCACCGCCATGACAAGCTTTCCCTTTTGCCGCGCGACCGCGGCCAAACGTTTGCTGTTCGCCGGCGCCGCACTGGCCGCCTTCGCGGGCGCTGCGCAAGCGCAGACCTCCGGCGCACCCGCGCCCACGCCTCACACGCAGCAGGCGCATGACCCCGAGAGCAACTTCACGATGCGCTGGACCCGTGCGGACATCCGTCAGATCGTCGCACAGTCGCACACGTCCGGCGCCGACCGGAACTCGCTGCCGCAGGCGTTGACGATGCCCGCCATCCCGCAGGATTTCCCGCTGATCAATTCGGACGTCTGGGTGTGGGACACCTGGCCGCTGGCGGACCTGCGCGCAAACCAGCTCAGCTACAAGGGTTGGGAAGTCATCTTCTCGCTGACCGCCGACCCGCACGCCGGCTATACCTTCGACGACCGCCACGTGCATGCGCGCATCGGCTTCTTCTATCGCCGCGCGGGCGTGCCGGCAGCGCTGCGGCCGGCGAACGGCGGCTGGATCTGGGGCGGGCATCTGTTCCCGGACGGGGCGAGCGTGAAGGTGTTCGGCACGTCGCCGATGACCAACAACGCCGAATGGTCGGGCTCCGCGCGCCTCACGCATGGCGACAACGTCAGCCTGTACTACACCGCGACGTCGTTCAACCGCTCGGCACCGGGCGGCGCCGACATCACGCCGCCGCAGGCGATCATCACGCGCGCCGACGGCCATATCCATGCCGACGACAAGCATGTGTGGTTCACCGGCTTCGACGACCACAAGGCGCTGCTGCAGCCCGACGGCAACTACTACCAGACCGGCCAGCAGAACACCTACTTCTCGTTCCGCGACCCGTTCGTGTTCACCGATCCCGCACACCCCGGCAAGACCTACATGGTGTTCGAAGGCAATACCGGCGGCCCCCGCGGCGCACGCACCTGCACGGAAGCCGATCTCGGCTACGCGCCGAACGATCCGTACCGTGAGGACCTCAACGCCGTGATGAACGCGGGCGCAGTGTATCAAAAGGCCAACGTCGGTCTTGCGGTGGCCACCGACCCGCAACTCACCGAGTGGAAGTTCCTGCCGCCGATCCTGTCGGCGAACTGCGTCGACGACCAGACGGAGCGCCCGCAGATCTATCTGAAGGACGGCAAGTACTACCTGTTCACGATCAGCCACCGCACCACGATGGCCGCGGGCGTCGACGGCCCCGACGGCGTCTACGGCTTCGTCGGCAACGGCATCCGCAGCGACTTCCAGCCGCTGAACGGCGGCAGCGGCCTCGTGCTCGGCAACCCGACCGACTTCTCCGCACCGGCCGGCGCCCCGTATGCGCAGGACCCGAATCAGAATCCGCGCGAATTCCAGTCGTATTCGCACTACGTGATGCCGGGCGGGCTCGTCGAGTCGTTCATCGACGCGATCGGCCCGCGCCGCGGCGGCACGCTCGCGCCGACCGTGAAGGTGAACATCAACGGCACGTCGACGGCGGTCGACCGCAGCTACGGCCGCGGCGGCCTCGGTGGATACGGCGAGATTCCGTCGAATCTGCCGGCGACGGGCGCCGGCCACAACGACGGCGGCCCCGGCACGCGGCCGTAACAGGCTCAGGCGGCACACGCCGCCTGCTGCGGAGGCGCACGTCGCGCGTGTCGCGCGTGCGCCTCGCCTTCCGTTCCCCATCACGCGCATGCAGCCGGTGCCGGCAGCGTGCGCGCTTCTCTCCCGCCCCGCACGACGACGCCCGGCCTCTCGCATGACATCGACTTTCCCCTGCTTTTTCCTCCGGCTCGCCGGACTCCTGCTCGCCTGCTCGGCCGGCGTACAGGCGGCGAGCGCCGCCTGCACCGCAGCGCCCGCCGACGGCACGCCGCAATGGCGGCCCGCATTCCATTACACGCCGCAACGCAACTGGATGAACGACCCCAACGGCCTCGTCTACGAGAACGGCCGCTATCACCTGTTCTACCAGTACAACCCGCTGGGCGCCGACTGGGGCAACATGTCGTGGGGCCATGCGACCAGCACCGACCTCGTCCACTGGCACGAGCAGCCGGTCGCCATGCGCGCGAACGCGACCGAGGAAATCTTCTCCGGCTCGATCGTCGCGGACCCGCACAACACTTCCGGCCTCGGCGCGCCGGGCGACACGCCGCTGATCGCGGTGTACACGAGCGTCTACAAGGAAGGTTCGGGGCACCCGCCGGGCACCCAGGCGCAATCGATCGCGTACAGCCTCGACCACGGCGCAAGCTGGCAACCGTACGCGCACAATCCGGTACTGACGCTCGATCCGGAATCGAAGGCGTTCCGCGACCCGAAGGTCTCGTGGTACGCGCCGGGGCGCTACTGGCTGATGACGACGGTGGTCGCGGACGCGCAGGTGGTCAAGCTCTACCGTTCCGACGACCTGATCCATTGGTCGTTCCTGAGCGACTTCACCTTGCCGGGCGTGCCGCATACCGGCGCACTGTGGGAGATGCCCGATCTCGTGCCGCTACCCGTCGATGACGACCCGCGGCACATCAAGTGGGTGATGATCGTCAACGTCAATCCGTGGTCGATTGCCGGCGGCTCCGGCGCGATGTACTTCGTCGGCGAGTTCGACGGCCGCACGTTCGTTCCCGACCGTGTCGCCCCGGCCGGCTCCGACCCTGCGCAATTCCGCTGGGTCGATCACGGCGCCGACTTCTACGCGGCCGGGACGTTTTCCGGTGCGCCGGGCCGCCGCCCGCTCGCGATCGCGTGGATGAGCAACTGGGACTACGCGGCGAAATCGCCGACCGCGCCGTGGCGCGGCGCGATGACGTTGCCGCGCGAACTCGCACTCAAGGCGATCGATGGGGAGCCGACGCTCGTCGTCACGCCGGCCGCTGCATTCACCGCATGGGCCGACCGGCGGCCCGCGGTGCACGTGGGCACGCTGGAAGTCGATTCGGCCGCGCGCGCATTGCCGCCGGCCACCCGCGGCGTCGCACAGCGCATCCAGGTGACGATCGCACCTGGGCAGGCGGCCCGCGCAGGCGTCGTCGTGCGGGCGTCGGCGGACGGCGCGATCGGCACGCGCATCGTGTACGACACCGCCGCGCGCACGCTGACGCTCGACCGCTCACGCTCCGGCACACCGGACTTCGCCGCCACTTTCAGCCGCCAGCACATCGTCGCCTTGCCGCTCGAGAACGGCTTGCTGCGACTCGACATCATCGTCGATCGCGGGTCCGTCGAAGTGTTTGCCAACGGCGGCCGCACGGTGCTGACGGACGTGGTCTTCCCGCCCGCCGACGCGGACCGGGTTTCGGTATTCGCCGAACGGGGCACTGCGACGTTTTCAGGACTGACGGTGACGCCGCTCGGCGCGCGCGACCGGGCCGGCGAAGGCGACTGCGTGGCTTCTGCGCGCTAGCGACACGAACGCCCGGCCGGCACAGCGGCACGCATGCCGCTGCGCCGGCCACGCGCTCAGAGCAAGCCCATCCCGCCCGACGCGATGATCTCCGCGCCCACGATGAACGCCGATTCGGGCGCGCTCAGATGCAGCACGGTCGAAGCGATTTCGTCAGGCGTGCCGAACCGGCCGAGGGGCACGAGCCCCTTGATCTTGTCGGCGGTCTCGTCGAGCGTCGCCGCGTCGAGCCCGAGCTTGCCGTACAGCGGCGTCTGGACCGGCCCCGGGCTCACCACGTTCACGCGCACGCCGTTCGGCAGCAACTCCGTCGACAGCGTCTTCGCCAACGAATTGACCGCAGCCTTGCTCGCCGCATACACCGACGAGCCCGGCATGCCGATATGCGCGTTGATCGAGCCGTTGATCACGATCGACGCGCCGCGATTCAACAGCGGGACGAGCGCCTGGATCTGGAAATACGCGCCCTTCACGTTGGTGTCGAACACGAGGTCCCACAGCGCCTCGTCGGTGTCCGCGAACGGCGCGAGTTTGGCGACGCCCGCGTTGACGAACACCGCATCGAGCCGCACGCCGGCCGCGCCGAGCGCGTCGGCCAGCGCCCGCGCCGACGCGACGCTGCCGACTTCGTTGCGGATCGCGAGCGCGCCGTGCCCGAGCGTCGCGCGGGCCGCTTCGAGCGTCTGCTCGTCGCGGCCGGTGATGACGACGCGCGCGCCTTCGGCCGCGAATGCCCGTGCGGCCGCCAGGCCGATGCCGCTGTTGCCGCCCGTGACGAGTACCGTCTTTCCTTCGAAGCGTTGCATGATGTTCTCCTGTGAACCGGTGAGTTGACCGTGAACACAGGATGCGCGCGTCGCCCGGCCGTGCCGTACGAGCGGCACGACGAACACGTTCGAAAACGTCGAACGAGTCGATGGAGCCGCACTTTGCGCCGCGCGCCGCGCCCTCACCCGGTCACGTCGATTCCGTCGAGCAACCGCTGCGCGAGCCGCGGCTCGCGCAGCCGTTCCAGCCACCATTGCAGCGCGCGGCCGTCGCGGTCGCCGCGCCACGCGACGTACAGCACGTTCGGTTCGCGCGGATCGGCGGTCTCCTTCTCGAGCAGTTCGCCGCGCGCAAGCAGCGTCGCGGCGCGTCGGCGCGGCAGCCAGCCGACGCCGAGCGCGTCGCGCTGCGCGAGGATCTTCGCGCGCATCGACGGCACCGCGAGCAGCGACTGGCCGCCGAGCAGCCCGTACGCGCGGCCGACGGCCCGGCGCGACGAATCGGCGACCACGACCGCGCGATGGGCGCCGATCGCGTCGCGGCTGAGCGGCCCGGCCACCGATGCGAGCGGATGGCGCGGCGCGACCGCGAACACCCATTCCATCGCCCCGAGTTCGAACCATTTGAAGCCGGGGATGGCCGGCGGCTCGTTGGTCGCACCGATGACCAGATCGGCGCGGCCGTCGCGCAGCGCCTCCCACGTACCGCCGAGCACCTCGTGCGTGAAGCGCAGCGACACGCCCGACTCGAGCGCATCGAACGCGCGTACGACCGGCAGCAGCGTATCGAACTCGAGCACCTCGTCGCTGACGATCCACAGCCGGTCCTCCCAGCCGCTCGCGACCTGCCGCACGCGCTGCGTGAGCCGCGCGACGTCGAGCGCGAGGCGCGCCGCCTCGTCGGTCAGCAGTTGACCGGCCGGCGTGAGCTGCAGCCGGTAGCCGCGCCGGTCGAACAACAGCGCGTCGAAGCGGGTTTCGAGCTGCCGCGCCGCGTGCGAGATCGTCGACGGCGCCTTGCCGAGCCGCGCGGCGGCGCGCGACAGGCTGCCGGTCGCCCGGATCGCGTCGAGCAACGCGAGTTCGTCTTCGGACAGCATGAGGGCACTCCGGTCGCGGTAATGGAGTCGATCCTAAGGCAGCGGCGAGCGGCGGTCCAATCGGATCCACGCAGGAATCCACCGGCGGGATCCGCCGCAGTGCGACCGCCGCCTCCCCGCGCCGCAATGGCTCGTCCACGGCTCATCCGTCCGCCGGCCCGCCCGCGATCCGCTCACGCCGCTCTGCCGCCGCTGTTCCGGTATGCTGACCGACACCCCATTCCGCTACGTCGAGGTAACCACTGCGATGGACATCGCGATCCGCATCGAAGGCCGGCACGACCTGACCGGGCAAATCTTCCGGCAATTGCGCACCGCGATCGTCGACGGGCGGCTTGAAGGCGGCGCGCGGCTGCCGTCCACCCGCGATCTCGCGAAGCAGCTCGGCGTATCGCGCAAGACGACGCTCGACGCGTTCGAGCGCCTCGTCGCCGAGGGTTATCTGAGCACGCGCGCGGGCGACGGCACGTTCGTCGCCGACGGCCTCGCGCGCGTGCCGCATGCGGCCGCGGCCGCCGCGTCGCTGGTCGACGGCACGCCGCCGCCCGCCGCCGTCAGCGCACTGGCGCTGTGGGACGAACTGCCCGACACGCTCGCCATGCCGGCGCCGCAGGACTCGCCCGCGTTCGACTTCCGCGGCGGCGTGACCGACAAGGCGCTGTTCCCGTTCGACGCGTGGCGGCGCTGCCTGCATCACGCGTTGCGCCAGCAGGCGCGCGGCCCCGGCCAGTACCACGACCCGGCCGGCGACGCGCAGCTGCGCGGCGCGATCGCCCGCTACGTCGGATTCAGCCGCGCGGTCGCGTGCGGCTGGGACGACGTGCTGGTCACCCAGGGCGCACAACAGGCGCTCGACCTCGTCGCGCGCGTGATGCTGCGGCCCGGCGACGTGGTCGCCGTCGAGAATCCCGGCTATCCGCCCGCGCGCGCGGCGTTCGCGTCACTCGGCGCCACGGTGGCGGGCGTGCCGGTCGACGCGCACGGCCTCGTGATCGAGCAACTGCCCGACGACGCACGGCTCGTCTACGTGACGCCGTCGCACCAGTTCCCGCTCGGGATGCCGATGACGCTCGAGCGGCGCATCGCGCTGCTCGAATGGGCGCAGCGCCGCCGCGCGGTGATCGTCGAAGACGACTACGACGGCGAATTCCGCTTCGAGGGCCGGCCGGTGGAATCATTGAAGAGCCTCGACCGTACCGGCCTCGTCGTATACGTCGGCACGTTCTCCAAAACGATCTTTCCCGAACTGCGGATCGGCTATGCGATCGCGCCGCGCGCGCTCCGCGGCGCGCTCGCGAAGGCGCGGCAGATCGTCGGCTGGCACAGCTGCACGCTGACGCAGGCGGCGCTCGCCCGCTTCATGCTCGAAGGCGATTTCGCGCGGCATCTGCGGCGCGTGCAGAAGCACTACGACGCGCGCCGCAAGATGCTGCTCGCGCATCTGCACGGCGAGCTGGCGCGCTGGTTCGACGCGATCGTGCCGACCGCCGGCATCCACGTGGCCGCGCCGCTGAAACCGTGGCTCGACGAAACGGCGCTGATCCGGGCGGCCCGCGCAGAGGGTATCGGGCTGTACGGGATCTCGGGCTTCCATGTCGGCGCGGGCGCACGCGCCGGGCTGCTGTTCGGATACGGCGGAATCGACGCGCTGCGCATCGACACCGCGCTCGCCCGGCTCGCCGTGCTGCTGAAATCCGGGGGTGCCGGTGCGATGCCGGTGGTCACCTGACTTTTCCCGGAATTGGTCATTCAAGCGGGCCAGTGGCGCGCTTAAAGTGGGTCCTGTCGCGCCGCCGTGCGCACCAACCGAACGAGGAGCCGTGATGCAACCCCGCCTGAACTTCTATACCGCCAGCCCGAACGCGATCAAGGTGATGCGCAACGCCGAGGAATTCCTCGGGAAGTGCTCGATCGAAAAGCCGCTCGCCGAGCTCGTCCGCCTGCGCGCGTCGCAGATCAACGGCTGCGCGTTCTGCGTCGACATGCACACGAGCGATGCCCGCAAGGGCGGCGAAACCGATCGCCGCCTCGCGACCGTCGTCACGTGGCGCGAGACGCCGTTCTTCACCGAGCGCGAACGCGCAGCGCTCGAATGGACCGAAGCGTTGACACTCGTCGCCGGCAGCCACGTGCCCGATTCGGTGTGGGAAGCCGTCCGGCCGCACTTCACCGATGAAGAACTGTTCGACCTGTCGATGCTGATCGCCACGATCAATTCGTGGAACCGCTTCGCGATCGCGTTCCGCAAGATGCCCGAGTAAGGAGCCGACGATGACGCAAACGAGCATGACGTTGCGCCGCGCGCTCGTCGGCGCGGCGCTCGCGCTGGGCGTCGCGCTGCCGGCCGCCGCGCAGGCGCACGACGGCGGCGACAACGTGCACGCCATCCTGCAGCAGCCGGTGCCCGAAGCGCCGGGCCGACTCGCGGTGGTCGCGACCGTCGACTACGCGCCCGGTCAGGCATCCGCCGCCCACAAGCATCTCGGCTCGGTGTTCGCGGTCGTGTCGAAAGGCGAAGTGCTGTCGCAGGTGAACGACGGCCCGCTGCGCCGCTACCGCGCCGGCGAAGGCTGGTACGAGCCGCCCGGCTCGCGTCACATGGTGTCGCGCAATGCGAGCGCGACCGAACCGGCGCAGCTGGTGGTGTTCGGGCTGACCGGCGAGCATCAGCCGCTGAAGTCGCCGATCGACCAGTGATCGGGCGCGCCACGCAAAGGCGCGCACCGTAAACGAGAAAACCGGCCCGAAGGCCGGTTTCGTACCGCATGCCGTGAGCGGCGCTCGCGCGCCGCGCGACATCAGAAGCGGTGGATCATGCCGACGCCGGCAGCGATCTGGTTCTGCTTGGAACCTGCGCCCACGCCGTCGCCGATCGACGTCGTTGCTGCCTGGATGACGCCAGTCTTGTTCAGCGTGTTGCCGCTTGCGTGCTGGTAAGCCTCGACTGCGTACAGGCCCGTGCGCTTCGACAGGCTGTAGTACTGCGACAGCGTGACCTGGTGGTACTTGGCCGAGCTCGAGATGCCGTTCGACTGCGTTGCCGCCGTGTACGAGTAGCCTGCCGCGAAGTCCCACTGCGGCGCTGCCTTCCAATGCAGCACGGCGCCTGCCGTGTTGAAGATCGCCGTGTTGCGGAACGCCGAACCGACGCCCGGAACGTACTGGACGTTCGTGTACGACACGGACACGTCCCATGCCGGCGTGAACTGGTAGCCGGCCGTCACACCGAGGCGCTGCTGCGTTTGCGCCGTCTGGTAGCCGCTGTTGATCGACGACACGGCCGGCTGGCCGCCGCTCGTGACCGTCGAGTTGTCGCCCCACACGCCGCCGCCGAGCGTCGAGTTGTTGACCTTCTGGAAGCCGACCGCGATGCCTGCCGGGCCGTTCAGGTACTGGATCGCCGCGCTCCAGGTCGAGCCGCGGTTGAAGCTGCCTGCGACGCCGCCGAGCGAGTACGAACCGCCGACCGTGAAGCCGTAGAACTTCGGCGACATGTAGACGAGCGAGTTGTTCGCGCGGTAGCTGGTGTCGAGCGAGTCGATATCGCCCGGGTGTGCGCCGTAGTAACCGGTCAGCCAGGTCGTCGGGCTATACGGCGACAGCAGCGTGTAGTACGCGGTGTACTGACGGCCGGCCGTCAGCGTACCGTACGTCTGGTTGGTCAGGCCAACCCACGCCTGACGCGTGAAGATGCCGTTCGCCCATTGCGACGAGCCGTTGTTCGCGTTGAACCCGGCTTCCAGTTGGAAAATCGCCTTCGTGCCGCCGCCGAGGTCTTCGCTGCCCTTCAGGCCGAAGCGGCTGCCTGCCCAGATGCCGGTGGCCATCTGCACCTTCGAGTGGCCGCCCGAGGTCGCGCCGGTTCCCGACGAATTGTTCTGCCAAGCGATGGCGTTGTCGACGATACCGTACAGGGTCACGCTGCTCTGAGCGTGGGCTGCGGTTGCGGCTGCGAGACCCGCTGCCGTCATGGCGAAAGCGACGCGCTTTTTCATTGATTCTCCGTCCTCAAAGAATGATTTCTTTTCTGGTGTGGTTTTATGACTGACACATGTGCGAGTACATGCCGGTGCGATTCTGACGGATTACCAATCGTTTCCCAACACGTGCGGTCGGTCATCGTATGATCGACGCAACGCGGTGGTTCACCAAGCGGTTACCTAACACCTGAAAACGCTTACGCAGCGGGCCTTTCCGGCATTTCCCGGTGAAAACCCTAGCTTTACATTTTTACGGCTGTAACGCGACCGCCCGATGTCGTCAGACGCCTTCGGCACATAGTGCCCGGCCGAGGCGCGGACCCTGCCCGAAGACTGATCACACCGCCGCGCAGGATCGCTGACATTCATGACAGCCACATTTCTGAAAACGAAATCGTGAAAACGTTTTTGTACGGAGACGCGCGCTGAATGGAAACGGCCCGCGAGCGCGGGCCGAAGAATGCTGCGGAAGAATGCCGCCGAGCGACGCTGCTGCCGGCTGCCGCCAGCCGGCCGACGGCGGCTCGGCGCGCGTCAGGACGCGCGGCCCGTCTGCGCGAGCCGCGCGTCGACCGCGCCGACGAGCGCGTTCAGGCGCGCACGAACCGCCGCGTTCGAGCCGACGAGCGCGAGCGACGCCGCCATGATCCGGTAGATGCGCTTGCGCGGCACTTTCGCCGGCCGTGCCGGATCGAGCCACGCGTCGTGGTCCGCGAGGCGTTCGAGCGTCTCGAGGCCGATCATGATCGGCCACAGGCACGCCAGCCGCAGCCGCACGAAGCGGCGCGGAATCGCGAGCGTGTACAGGCATGCGTCGCGATACAGGTCGAGCGCCACGCGCAGCAGGTCGACCAGCACGCCGCGCGCACGCGCCG
The DNA here is from genome assembly GCF_013822785.1 of Burkholderia sp. MBR-1. Classification (NCBI taxonomy): domain Bacteria; kingdom Pseudomonadati; phylum Pseudomonadota; class Betaproteobacteria; order Burkholderiales; family Burkholderiaceae; genus Burkholderia; species Burkholderia sp. MBR-1. The sequence continues at coordinate 734,627 of NZ_CP053610.1, read as the reverse complement.
ACGCGTGCGGCGCCATCAGTTCGGCGACGCCGACGCCGTGCGCGGCCAGCACGTCGTCCGGCAGATAGCAGCGGCCGATCCGCAGATCCTTCGGGCAATCGCGCAGGATGTTGGTCATCTGCAATGCCTTGCCGAAGCGGATGCCCTTCTCGCGCATGTCCGCGCAGTCCCAGCCGCGCGCGGCGCGCGTGTGCGCGGCCGTCATGTCGGTCCAGAATTCGCCGACGCAGCCGGCGACCAGGTACGTGTAGCGATCGAGCGCGTCGCGCGTCGGCAGCGACGCGACCTGCCCCGACTGCTCGTCGGGGAACGTGCGCAGGTCGAACTCCATCCCCGACGTGAGCGTCGCGACGACCTTGCGGATCGCCGCGCGGTCCGCGTCCGGCTGCACGCGCAGCAGCGCGAGCATCGGCTCCATCGAGCCGAGCAGCACGTGCTCGTGGGAATCGGCCTGCATCCGCGTCACGTCGTCGAGCGAGCGCGACAGCGCCGCGCCGTCGCCGAGCCGCTCGATCTCGTCGCGCAGGCCATTCAGCAGCGTCGCGCGCCGCTCGGGCGCGACCAGCGCGGTGTCGGCGATGGTGTCGGCCGCGCGCGCGAGCAGATAGGCGAGGCCGACGGGTTCGCGCATGCCGTCGGGCAATACGCGCAGCGTCAGGTAGAAGGAGCGGGAAACGTTTTTCAGCAGATCGCCGAGCAGGTAGGCGGGTTCGGTATGAGTCGTCATGGGTCGGTCAGGGTCGGCCGGCGCGGGCGCCGGCCGCCAACCGGCGCCGGGCGCCCGCGCCGGCCCGCGATTCGCCGCACCGCCGCGTGCACGCGAGACGCGGCCCGACGCGGCGATGCAAAAGTCCCGCAAGTTTAGTGCATCCGGCGCGACTGCTGCCGCCGGCGCGGCGACCGAGCGCCGTGCGCGGCCCGCCGCCTCGCCTGCCTCGCCTGCCTCCTGCCTCGCCTGCCCCGCGCTTGCCGCACCGCGCTCAGATCACGCGGAAGTGGTGCGTGCCGTCGCGCTTCAGTTGCTCGACCAGCCCGTACTCCCAGTCGAGATACGCCTGCATCGCCGCGCTCGCATTGTCGGTGCCCTCGTACGGCCGCCGGTAACGGTCGACGCGCGGCGAAGCCAGATGCGTGTCGCCGTGCTCGAGCGGCAGCCCCGCGTCGATCCACGCGGCCGTGCCGCCCGTCAGCACCGAGATGGGCGCGGACGCCGGCAGCAACGCGCGCGCGTCGTCGGCCGCGAAGCGCGCGAGCAGGCTCGACCCGCACGTGAACACGTAGCGCTGCGCAGACGGGATCGCGCGGAGCGCGTCGCGCAGCTGCGCACGCACGACGAACCACGCGCCGGGGATGTGGCGCTTCACGTAGTTGGCGCTGGTCGTCACGTCGACGATCGCGATCTCGCCGGCGCCCGCTTCGCGCAGCCAGCCGGCGAGCGTCGCAGGCGCCACCTCGGCCGCCTGCGGCGCGGCCGGCACGGCGCGCGGCGGCTGGCCGCGCTCGGTGAACGCGGCCGGATCGACCGGTTCGAGCACGCGCACGTCCCAGCCCATCTGCGCGAGCCACGACGCGGTCATGTCGGCGCGCACGCCGTCGTCGTCGGCCAGCACGATCCGCGCGCCGCGCACGGCCGCGTGATGATCGGTCTCCTGCACGAGCTGGCCGCCCGGCGTGCCGAGGAAGCCCGGCAAGTGGCCGGCTTCGTATTCTTCGGGCGTGCGCACGTCGAAGCGGTACAGCGTGCGGCCCGGCTCGTCGAGCGCGGCCAGTTCGGTGAGCGTGATGCGCGGCACGCCGGCGCGCTCGGCCACCGCGCGCGCCGCGCGGCGCGCTTCGTCGCGTTGCGCGGGTTCGACGTCGTCCGGGAAGCGCCGCGCGGCGCCATGCTCGAGCGTCTGTCCCGCGAGCGTCCAGCCGATCGTGCCGTTGCGCAGCGCGGCCACCGGGTTCGGCAGGCCGGCGTTGATCAGCGACTGCGTGCCGATGATGCTGCGCGTACGCCCCGCACAGTTCACCACGACCTGCGTCGCCGGGTTCGGCGCGAGCGCGCGCACGCGCAGCACGAGCTCCGCGCCCGGCACGCTGGTCGAGGTCGGGATGTTCATCGTCTGGTATTCGTCGTAGCGGCGCGCATCGACGATCACGACGTCGGCCTGCGCGTCGATCAGCGCCTGCACTTCCTCGGCGGACAGCGACGGCGTGTGGCGCTCGGCTTCGACCCATTCGCCGAACGCCTTGCTCGGCACGTTGACGTCGATGAACAGCTCGCCGCCGGCCGCGCGCCAGCCCGCGAGGCCGCCGTCGAGCACGCGCACGTCGGTGTAGCCGAGCTGCGCGAGCTTCGCGGCGGCGCGCGGCGCGAGATCCTCGCCGCCGGCTTCGCCGAAGACGACGATCGGCGTGTCGCGGCGCGGAATGCGCGTCCATGCGTCGAGTTCGAGCTTCGACAGCGGCAAGTTGGCGGCCCACAACGGATGGCCCTGTGCGTACGGATCTTCCTCGCGCACGTCGATCAGCGCGAGTTCGTCGCGTGCCAGCAGGCGTGCGCGGACGTCTTCGTACGTCGCGACGGGAAAACGGGAAAGGGAATCGGCGGATTGCGTCACGGTGTCTCGGTCGGATTCGGTTGAAGTCGTTGAAAAGCGAAGCGGGCGTCGGATGGATGCCGGGCGCGCCGGGCGCGGCCCGCCGCGCTGCGGGTCATGCGTTCGAATAGCCGGAGATGAACGGCTTCACGGTGCCGTCGTCCAGGAACACGGCGCGCTCGACCTTGCCGATGTTCGCGCCATAGACGTGGATGCTGATCGACACCTGATCGGCGTACGCATTGGTCACGCGATGGATGTCGCCGATGCGCGGCGACACGGCCTCGACCTCGCCCGGCTGCAGCCGCACTGCGTCGCCCGACGGCACCGGCTTGCCGGTCGGGTCGAGCCGGTACGGCTGCGAAAACTCGCCGCCGCGCAGCATGCCGATCAGCCCCCACACCGTGTGGTTGTGGATCGGCGTGGCCTGGCCGGGGCCCCACACGAAGCTGACGACGGAAAACCGTTCGTCGGGGTCGAGATGCAGCAGGTACTGCCGGTAGCGCTCGGGATCGGGTTGCGCGAACGCGTCGGGCAGCCAGTCGTCGCGCGCGACCAGCGCGGCGAGCAGCGCGCCGCCGTCGTCCAGGATGCGCGCCTCGTTCGCGCCGGACGCGAGCAAGGCGCCCAAGCCTTCGACGAACGGGCGCAGCGGCGTGTGCTGCAACGAAAGCGTACTCATCGGGGTCTCCTCGAATAAAAATGCCCGGCTTGATCGATCGTCATGATGCACCTGGTCGTGCATGCAGAACAAACGTGAAAATCAGCGATATCGATGCTTTGTGGTGGTCGTGCGTTGCCGAACGCCGAACTCGGCCGAGCCGCGCCGCAGCGGGCCTCGGAATCACGCAGCCAGTGATCGCGCAACGCGTGCGAAGTCCCGCGCAAGTCTGCGGCGCCTTCGCCCTGCGCGCCGATGTGGCCGATCGAGCCCGTTCGGCGACGCACGCACGGCGCGGTCCGGCCTGCGCGGTATGCCCCATCGCCGTCCTTACGCATCGCTTCGATCGAATGCCCGCGCAGCGTGCGGCGCGCTGCGCGAACTCGCGGCGTCGCTCGGCGCGTTGCGCGCCGCCGCCGCCGCTGCCGCATCGAGCGCCGCGCGGCCGGCCGCCATCGCGATCGCATCGTCCTGCGGCGTATGCACGCGCCCGCACAGCACGTCGCGATAGTGACGTTCGAGCGGATTGTGGCGGCTCAACCCGTGGTTGCCGGACAGCTTCAACGCATGCTCGACGACGCGGATCGCCTGCTCCGTCACGGTTCGCTTGACGAGGCCGCTCGTCGTCACCGTCGGCGCGTCGCCCGCATCGGTGCGCGCGATGTGCTCGTCGAGCAGCACGCGGTTCGCGTGCAGCCAGCCTTCGATCTCGCCGATGGCCTCCTGCACGCGCGGCAGCGTCGCGAGCGGCGCGCCGAGACCGCTCGGCGCGCGGGTCGTCGCGAACCCGAGCAGCCAGTCGCGCGACGCGCGCGCGACCGCATCGTAGAGACTGCCGAGCAGCGCGACCATCCATGCCTGCTGGTCGGTCTGCGCGTCGATGTCCGCGTGGCTCGCGGCCGACACGGCCCACGCGCCGGGCGCGCGCACGTCGACCGCATGATCGGCGGGCAGCCACACGTCGTCGAACACGACCTCGTGGCTGCCCGACGCGCGCAGGCCCAGATGATCCCAGCTTTCGATCACACGAATCCGCGCGTCGTCGTGCCCGTCGCCGTCGCGCCGCACCAGGAACACGCCGACGCGCGGCTCTGGCTCGTCGGTGCGCGCCCAGACGGCCAGCCAGCGCAGCGCCGGAATCCCGGTGCTGTACAGCTTGTGGCCGGACAGCCGCCAGCCGTCGCCGTCGCGGCGCGCGATCGTCTCCGGCAGCCCGCCGCGCGACGGCGAGCCGAGCGCCGGCTCGACCCGCAACGCGTTGATCAGCGCCCCTTCGTCGACGGCGCTGTCGAACACCGCGCGCCTCACGCGCGCGGGCCAGCGGCTGTCCGCACGGCCGAGCGCGCGATGCTGCAGATACGTCATCGTCAGCACCAGCGCGGTCGCCGGGTCGGCGCGCGCGATCGCGGCGACGATGCGGCTCGCCTGCGCGAGCGTCGCGCCCGCGCCGCCATGCTCGCGCGGCACGACCTGCGCGATCAGGCCGGCGCGATGCAGCCGCGCGAAGTTCTCGTGCGGGAAACGGCCGTCGACGTCGTTGCGCGCGGCGTCGGCGGCGAGTTCGGGCGCGAGCCGCTCGAGCAACGCGGCGACGCGTGCATCGTCGGCGGGCAGATGACGCAGTGACGATTGCGCCGGAAGCGGCGCGGAAGCAGCAAGGCTGGCGGACATCGGTACGGTTTCCCTTCGGTGACGGGTAGCGGGGCAGCGTTGGATCGACGCGCGAGCGCCGTGCCCGCGCCGACGGCCGTCTGCGCGCCGACTTCGCCGCTCGGCATGCGTGCGCGCCGACCGTTTGCGCCCGTGCGGCAGCAAGCCCGCACAAGCGCCGGCAGACGCCCTGTCGATCCATTCGGAGCGCACAGCGTATGCGCAGCATGGTGCCCGCCCAAACCATGCAAATCTGATATTGAAATCGGCAATCGTTATTTCCGTTGCGCCTGATCCGGACGGTAATCTGCGCTGCATTCCTGCCCCGCCGGCCGCAGCTGGCACGGCGGGCCTTCCTTGCATCGGAGACCGAGATGAGCGTTGAATTCATCGGCATGATCCAGAGCCAGAAGCAGTCGGAAATTCATCCGGCCACTGGCCCGGCCGTCGACCCCGACTACGTGCGCGACTTCGCGCGCGCCCATGAAACGGCCGGCTTCGACCGAATTCTCGTCCCGCATCACTCGACCAGCCCGTCCGCGACGCTGACGATCGCGTTCGCCGCCGCCGCGACCGAGCGCATTCACTTCATGCTCGCGCATCGTCCCGGCTTCATCGCGCCGACGCTCGCCGCGCGGGAGATCGCGACGCTCGACCAGTTCAGCCGCGGCCGCCTCGCCGTGCACTTCATCTCGGGCGGCTCCGACAGCGAGCAGCAGCGCGACGGCGATTTCCTCGACCACGACGCACGCTATGCGCGCACCGACGAATATCTCGGCATCCTGCGCCGCATCTGGACCGAGTCGCAGCCGTTCGATCACGACGGCGCGCACTATCGCTTCAGGCAGGGCTACTCGGAAGTGAAGCCGCACCAAAAGCCGCACGTGCCGATCTATTTCGGCGGCGCGTCGGAAGCGGCGCTCGCGGTCGCCGGCAAGCACGCGGACGTCTATGCGCTGTGGGGCGAATCGCTCGACCAGGTGCGCGACCTCACGACCCGCGTGCGCGCCGAAGCCGCGAAACACGGCCGGCAGGTGCGCTTCTCCGTGTCGTTCCGGCCGATCCTCGCGGCCACCGAGGACGAAGCGTGGGCGCGCGCCCACCGGATCCTCGACGAAACGCGCCGGCTGCGCGACGCCGCGGGCCTCGGCACCGGCGACCCGCAGCAGAGCGAAGGCGCGCGGCGTCTGCTCGCGGCGGCCGAGCGCGGCTCGCGCGTCGACAAGCGGCTGTGGACCGAGATCGCGAAACTCACCGGCGCGCGCTCGAATTCGACCGCGCTGGTCGGCACACCCGAGCAGGTCGCCGACGCGTTGCTCGACTACTACGACCTCGGCGTGACGACGTTCCTGATCCGCGGCTTCGATCCGCTCGAGGACGCGCTCGACTACGGCCGCGAACTGATCCCGCGCGTGCGCAGCGGCGTCGCCGCCCGCGACGCCGCGCGCCGCGCCGCCTGACGCACGGAGACCATCGCCATGTCCGCCGTCCTGTCTTCCACGTCGCGCACGCGCACCGCGTCGGGCCTCGTGCTCGCCGAGGCGCCGCGCCAGCACTTCTGGTTCGATCCGCCGGCCCCGCGCATCGACGTCGCCGCCGAGCGCCGCCACCGTCAGGAGCGGCTCGCGGCCGCGTTCCGCCTGTTCGCGCGCTTCGGCTTCGCGGCCGGGCTCGCCGGCCACATCACCGCGCGCGATCCGGAGCTGCCCGACCACTTCTGGGTGAATCCGCTCGGCGTGCATTTTTCGCAGATCAAGGTGTCGGACCTGCTGCTCGTCAACGCGCGCGGCGAAACCGCGATCGGCAGCCGGCCGCTGAACAAGGCCGCGTTCGCGATCCACGCGGCGATTCACGACGCGCATCCGCATCTCGTCGCGGCCGCCCATACGCATTCGACCTACGGCAAGGCGTGGTCGACGCTCGGCCGCCCGCTCGATCCGCTCACGCAGGACGCGTGCGCGTTCTACGAGGACCACGCGCTGTTCGACGACTTCACGGGAATGGTCGTCGACACCGGCGAAGGCGCGCGCATCGCCGATGCGCTCGCGCGGCCCGACGGCTCCACGCACAAGGGCGTGATCCTGAAGAACCACGGCATCCTGACGGCCGGCCCGAGCGTCGAGGCGGCCGCGTGGTGGTACATCGCGCTCGACAACGCCGCGCATACGCAGTTGCTGGCCGAAGCGGCCGGCACGCCGCAACCGATCGATCACGCGACCGCGCGGCACACGCACGGCCAGATCGGCGGCCCGGACGGCGCGTTGCACGCGTTCGACAGCCTGTTCCAACGCGTCGTCGCCGACGAACCCGACCTGCTCGACTGAGCGCCCTTGCGCACGACCGGAACCGGAGACCACACGAATGACCGATACCACCGCACCCGCGCCGGCCGGCGCCCCTAGCGACAAGCGTCGCCGGCTGCTGCGCGCGGCTGGCGCCGTCGCGCTGGCCGCGCCCGCGATCACACTGGGCCGCAAGGCCTGGTCCGCGGCGCCGCTGAAAAAGCTCACGTTCGCATGGAACCAGAACGCGTTCTGCCTGACGCCGATCGTCGTCGCGCAGGAACGCGGCTTCTTCGAGAAGAACGGGCTGAAGGTCGACCTGATCAACTACAGCGGCTCGACCGACCAGCTGCTCGAAGCGATCGCGACCGGCAAGGCCGACGCCGCGGTCGGGATGATCCATCGCTGGCTCAAGCCGCTCGAAGCCGGCTTCGACGTGAAGATCATCGGCAGCTCGCACGGCGGCTGCGTGCGGCTCGTCGGCGCGAAGGCGGCCGGCGTCACGACGCTGCAGGCGCTGAAGGGCAAGACGGTCGGCGTCAGCGATCTCGCCGCGCCCGGCAAGCACTTCTTCTCGATCCTGCTCGCGAAGAACGGCATCGACCCCGAGCGCGACATCACGTGGCGCCAGTATCCGGCCGACCTGCTCGGCGTCGCCGTCGACAAGGGCGAGATCCAGGCGATCGCCGACGGCGACCCGAACCTCTACCTGCTCGAAAAGCGCAGCAACGGCGCGTATGCGGAACTGGCGACGAACCTGTCCGGCGAATACGCGCGCAAGGTGTGCTGCGTGATCGGCGCGCGCGGCGAACTGGTGCGCAACGATCGGCCGGCGGCGGCCGCGCTCGCGCGCTCGATCGTGCAGGCCACCGAATACACGCACGACAACCCGAACGAAGCCGCGAAGGTGTTCGCGAAGTATTCGCCGAAGATCAGCCCCGACGACCTGCGCAAGCTGTACGCGACGCTGACCTACACGCACCATCCGACCAACGTCGACCTGCAGCAGGAAATCGCGTTCTATGCGGACGATTTCCGCCGCATCAACGTGCTGAAGAAAAGCACCGACCCGCAGCGCTTCGCGCAGCAGGTCTATGCGAACGTGCTGGGGTGAGCCGATGTCGACGATCGAACCCGCCTCCGCCGCACGCCGCGCGTCCATCGCGGGCGCACCCGCCGCCGCCACGTCCGCGGCCGGCTGCACGGCCTGCGACGCGACGCTCGCCGCCGAAGCGCGCCGCGCGCGCAACTGGCCGACCGGCGTCGCCGCCGCGCTCGCGTGGAGCGCGCTCGGCGCGCTGACGCGGCTGTGGCCCAACCGCATCGCCGGTTTCAGCGACTGGGCGTATACCGACGCGTTCGGCGCCGCCGCATGGGCGATCGCCGCGCTGCTGCTGCTCGCCGCGACGCTCGGCCAGCGCGTGCCGGCCACGCGCGCGCAGCTCGCCCGCGTGCGGCCGGCCGGCCCGTGGCTCGTCGCGCTGCCGCTCGTGCTCGCCGCGTGGGAGGTCGCGACCGCGAAAACCGCGTGGCTGCCGACGCCGTTCTTCGCGCCGCCGCAGGCGCTCATCGAGGTCTACGTCGACGACTGGCCGCGCCTCGCCGGCAGCGCCGCCAACACGCTGAAGCTGCTGTCGCTCGGCTTCGCGTACGGCGTCGCGGTCGGGTTCGCGGTCGGCGTGTCGATCGGCTGGTCGCGCCGCATCGGCTACTGGGTGCATCCGGTACTGCGCGTGCTGGGGCCGGTGCCGGCCACCGCGCTGCTGCCGCTCACGTTCTACTTCTTCCCGACCAGCTATTCGGCCGCCGCGTTCCTGATCGCGCTGGCAACCGGCTTCCCGGTCGCGGTGCTGACGTGGTCGGGCGTCGCGAGCGTGAATCGGCAGTACTACGACGTCGCCCGCACGCTCGGCGCGAACGCCCGCTTCCTGGTGTTGCGCGTCGCGATTCCGGCCGCGCTCCCTCACGTGTTCGTCGGCATCTTCATGGGGCTCAGCGCATCGTTCACGGTGCTCGTCGTGGCCGAGATGATGGGCGTCAAGTCGGGGCTCGGCTGGTATCTGAGCTGGGCGCAGGGCTGGGCATCGTACGTGAACATGTATGCGGCGCTGATCGTGATGGCGCTGCTGTTTTCCGGGCTGATCGCGCTGCTGTTCGCCGTGCGCGACCGCGTGCTCGCCTGGCAGAAAGGAACCGTCAAATGGTAAGCGCCGCCGCTGTGGAACCGCTCGCCGCGACCACGCCCGTCGCCGGAAACGCCACGCCGCCGCGCGGCGCGCGCATCGACATCCGCCGCGTCAGTCATGCGTTCGACGGCCCCGGCGAGCCGCTGCCGGTGCTCGACGACGTCACGCTGTCGGTCGCCGCCGGCGAGTTCGTCGCGCTGCTCGGGCCGAGCGGCTGCGGGAAATCGACGCTGCTGCGGCTCGTCGCCGGGCTCGATGCCGCGCGGCAAGGCACGATCGCGCAGGACGGCGTGCCGATCGAGCAGCCCGACCCGTCGCGGATCGTCGTGTTCCAGGACCCGACGCTCTACCCGTGGCGTCGCGTGCGCGCCAACGTCGCGCTCGGCCTCGAAGCGCGCGGCGTCGCGCGCCGCGCCCAGCATCGCGTCGACGATGCGCTGGCGCGCGTCGGGCTGCAGGAATTCTCGAACGCGTTTCCGCATCAGCTGTCGGGCGGGATGGCCCAACGCGTCGCGCTGGCGCGCGCGCTCGTCAATGATCCGCGCCTGCTGATCCTCGACGAGCCGCTCGGCAAGCTCGATTCGCTGACGCGCCTGACCATGCAGGCCGAGCTCACCGCGCTGTGGCAACGCGACGGCTTCTCGGCGCTGCTCGTCACGCACGATGTCGAGGAGGCGCTGTTCCTCGCCCAGCGCGTGATCGTGTTCGGGCCGCGGCCGGCGCGCATCGTCGCGGAGCTGCGCGTCGACCTGCCCTATCCGCGCCATCGCGGCGATCCGCGGCTCGCCGAGCTGCGCCACGACGCGCTGCGGCATCTCGGACTCGATGCGAGCTGGTAGATGCACGGCGTCGCTCGCCGAACCGGCGCTTTGCCTCGACACGCGCGGCGCGGATGAACGCGCTGCCGTTTGCCGATTGGGCGCTGCGGTTCCTGCAACTGCTGTATCGCGCGCAGCTCGCGTGTGCCCAAACGCTCCATGCGCTGGGCCTGACCGGCGACGCCGACGGCCAGGCCGCGTGGCCGTGGGCGCAGCGGGTCGCGCTCGAAACGCTGCGCATCGACGCCGGCCTCACGCGGCAGCTTGCGTTCGCCGTCGCGGCGACCGTGTTCGCCGCGGCGCTCGGCTGCGTCGCGATCGCGAGCCGCAAGTACCGTGCGGCCGCGTCGATCGCCGCGCTCGCCGGGGCTTGCTTCGCGCCGTGGCCGCCGGCTTCGCTGTGGCTCGCGCCCGCCGTGCCGACCAGCTTCCAGCGCAATCCCGAACCGTTTTCCGTCGCGAACGTGATGCACGGCGCGCGCCTGTATGGGCAGCATTGCGCGGCCTGTCATGGTGCGGACGGCCGCGGCGAGGGACCGCTCGCGGCGACGCTCGCGCATTGGCCGCCGACCTTCGCGGGCGCGCTGCTCGCGCGGCGGCTGGACGGCGAACTGTACTGGCGCGTGCGCCACGGCACCCGCGACGCGCACGGCGCGACCTCGATGCCGGGCTTTGCGGCGACGCTCGGGCCGGCCGACACGTGGGCGGTACTCGATTACCTGAAAGCGCTGTCGGCCGGCAGCGGTGCGCGCGCCGAGGGCGCGTGGCCCGTGCCCGTCCCGCTGCCGGCGCTCGACGTGCGCTGCGGCGATGCGGCGCCGCAGCCGCTCGCGCGCTGGCGCGACGGCCAGCGCGTGCGGATCGTCGCGCTCGCCGCGGGCGCCACGCCGCCTCGCGAGGATCCGCGCTGGCAGACGCTGATCTTGACCGGCGACGACGCTCGTACGTCAGCCGCACCGAACGCGCCGGCCGGCGCGCGCGCGAACTGCGTCGCGACGACGGCCGGCGCCTGGCAGGCGTTCGCGACGATCGCGGGCGTGCCGCCCGCTGCGTTCGGCGGCACGCAGCTGCTCGCCGACCGGCGCGGCTGGCTACGCGCTCGCGCGTTGCCGGGCAGCGCCGGCTGGTCCGCCGACGACCTGCTATGCCGCGCGCAGACGAGCACGCGCCCGTCCGACGCCGCCGCAAACGCCGATCCGCTGACCGCGCTGCTGCTGCGCGTGGACAGCGAGCCCGTGCAGGACGTGCAGGCCGGGCTGCCGCATTGACACCCCGAACCGTTTCTCCGCCCGAACCGAACCGACCCGACGATGAATCCGAACCGACGCCACTTCCTCGCGCAGGCCAGCGCACTCGCCGCCACCTTCGGCACCGCGCCGGCCATCCTCCATGCGCAATCGGGCACGCGGCCGCTGCTGCGCGCCGGCGACCAGAAAGGCGGGCTGCGCGCGCTGCTCGAAGCAGCCGGCGAGTTGAACGGCGTCGCCTACGACATCGCGTGGACCGAGTTTCCGGCCGCCGCGCCGCTCGCCGAAGCGCTGAACGCGGCGGCCGTCGACTGCGGGCCGATCGGCGACGCACCGGTGATCTTCGCGCTCGCGTCGGGCGCGCGCCTCAAGGTGATCGGCGCGAACCGCTCGGACCCGTACGGCACCGCGGTGCTCGTGCGGCCCGACGCAGCGCTGAAAGACGCGGCCGATCTGAAGGGCAAGCGCATCGGCACCACGCGCGGCTCGATCGGCCATTTCGTCACGCTGAAGGCGCTCGATGCGGCCGGCCTGCCGCCCGACGCCGTGTCGTTCCGCTTCCTGCCGCCGGCCGACACGATGCTTGCGCTCGCCACCGGATCGATCGACGCATGGGCGACGTGGGAACCGTACACCGCGCTCGCCGAAACGAGCGGCCGCGCGCGCGTGCTCGTCAACGGCCGCGGGCTGTGGTCGGGCCTCAGCTACATCGCGGCCACCGATGCCGCGATCGCGGCGAAGCGCGACGTGCTGCGCGACTTCGTGCAACGCGTGGTGCGTGCGCAGGCGTGGTCGTACCGGCACGTCGACGCGTATTCCGCGACGCTCGCGCGCATCATCGGCATCCCGCCGGCGGCGGCAAAGCTGCAGTTCGAGCGGCGCAACACGCGCTGGCAACCGATCGACGCGGCGGTGATCGCGCAGCAGCAGCGCACCGCCGATTTCTATCTGAAGGCCGGGCTACTGCGTGAGCCGCTCGACGTGCGCGCGACGTTCGACCGCGGCTTCCCGCTCGCGTGACCGGCCGGCGCCGCGCGCGCAGGCAGGCAGGTGCAGGCAAACACGCGAGCAACCGTCCAAACGGCCGGCGCACGATCTGGCACAATCGCGATTCGCCCATCCCGTGTTTGCCAGCCAGCGTCATGCCAGCCATTTCAGAACTGTTCGTCTACCCGATCAAATCCTGCGCCGGCATCGCGCTGCCGCGCGCGCAATTGCTGGAGACGGGCCTCGCGTACGATCGCCACTGGCTGATCACCACACCCGACGGGATGATGATCACGCAGCGCACGCATCCGCGGCTCGCGCTGATCCGCACGGCGCTCGAGCACGACGCGCTGGTGCTGAACGCGCCGGGCATGCCCGAGATCCGCACGCCGCTCGACGGCGATGCGACGCCCGCCACGCCCGCGATGGCGGCGACCGTGTGGCGCGACACCGTCGACGCGATCGACACGGGCGCCGAGACGGCCGCATGGCTCACGCAATTCGTCGGTACGCCGTTGAAGCTCGCCCGCTTCGGCGACGGCGCGCGCCGCGGCTGCAACCGCAAATGGACCGGCGACGTCGATACCCACACGCAGTTCGCCGACGGCTATCCGCTGCTCGTGATCGGCCAGTCGTCGCTCGACGACCTGAACGCGCGGCTCGCCGCGAAAGGCGCGCCCGCGATTCCGATGAACCGCTTCCGCCCGAACCTCGTCGTGTCGGACCTCGATGCGTACGAGGAAGACTTCGTCGAGCATCTCGACGCGGCCGGCGCGACGCCCGTGCGGCTGCGCCTCGTGAAGCTGTGCACGCGCTGCCCGATCCCGACGATCGACCAGGCGAGCGGCGAGCCGAACCCGCAATGGCCGCACGAGCCGACCGACACGATGCAGACGTATCGCGCGAACCCGAACTTCGACGGTGCGCTGACGTTCGGCATCAACGCGATCGTCGTCGCGGGCGCGGGCGCATGGCTCGAAGTCGGGCAGGCGCTCGACGCGCAACTGGGGTTCGGGGACTGAGGGGAAGTGGACGCGTCGCTCGTGGCGCGTCGGTTTTGCTGCTGCTCGGCGCCAACGTTCGTTTGTAGCGCCGCCTTCTGACGCGCCGGTTCCGAGGCTCGTTCGTAACGGCCGCCTCAGCCGCTCGGCCTCCACCACCAGTCCCTACCCCGCCTCCGGCAACACCGGCAGCCACACCGTCACGATCAATCCCCCGCCGTCCGCATCGGCGAGCGTCACGCTGCCTCGATGCACGCGCGCGATCTCGCGCACGATCGACAGCCCGAGCCCGGTGCCCTCGATCGTCTGCGTGGTGCTGCCGCGATGAAAGCGTTCGAACACCGCATCGCGCTCGCCGGCCGGAATGCCCGGCCCGTCGTCGATCACGTCGAGGCGCGCGCGCGCGCCGTCGCGCGACACGCGCACGGTGATCACCGCGCGGTCGCCCGCGTAGCGGATCGCGTTGTCGATCAGGTTGCCGATCAGTTCGCCGAGCAGGTCCGGCTGACCGAGTACGTCGACGTCGGCGTCGTGCTCGAAGCCGAGGTCGATGTCGCGCGCACGCGCGACCGGCGACCAGTCGAGCGTCGCGCTGCGGGCGATCCGGTGCAGCGCGACCGGCTGATGCGCGACCGCGTGGCCGCTGTCCGAATCGAGCCGCGACAGCGACAGCAATTGCTGGACGATCTTCGCCGCCTGCCGCACGGCGCCGTTCGCGCGCCGCAGATGCGCAGTCGCGCGCGGCTGCTCGTCGGGCCGCAGCGCCAGTTCGACACCCGCCTGCACGGCGGCGAGCGGCGTCTTCAGCTGATGGGCGGCATCCGCGAAGAAACGCCGCCGCGCCAGTTGCATCCGCTGCGTGCGCGCGATGTACAGATTGATCGACTCGACCAGCGGCGCGAGTTCGCTCGGCATGCCGGCCGTGTCGAGCGGCGTCGGATCGCCGTCGCTGCGCGCGGCGACCGTCGCCGACAGCCGGTTCAGCGGTCGCAGCCCGCGCCCGACGCCGAGCCACACGATCCCGAGCGCCAGCACGACGAGCAGCCCTTCCTGCAGCAGCGACCCGGTCAGGATCTCGCGCGCGAGCGCCTGGCGCGCCTCGATCGTCTCGCCGACCATCACCCACACGATGCGCGTCTGCGCGCTCGGCACGTCGTGGACGGGCACGCGCAGCGCGGCCATCCGCAACTGCTCGCCGCGATACACGACGTCGTAGTACTGCGTGACGAACAGCGCGCCGCCGCGCGGCGGCAGCGGCAGGTCCGGGTAGCCGGTGATCGTGCGGCCGCGATCGTCGCGGATCAGGTAGTAGATCTTGCCGCCGTCCCCGGACTCGAACATCTCGAGCGCGAGATACGGCAGGTCGACCTCGATCTCGCCGTCGTTGAGCCGCACGCCTTCCCGGATCGACTTCAGCGACGACGACAGCGTGCGGTCGAACGCGACGTGCGCGGCGCTCATCGCGCGCTGGTAGGTGAGCCACGAGTCGAGCGCGAGCAGGCCGAGCAGCGGCAGCAGCAGCCACAGCGCGACCTGCGTGCGCAGGTTCGGGCGGATCGTCACGCCGCCGCCCGCGGATGCGTCGGCGCGCGCCTCATGCGGCGGCCTTCGCTTCGAGCAGGTAGCCGAGCCCGCGCAGCGTGACGATCGCGACGCCGGTGTTCTCCAGCTTTTTCCGCAGCCGGTACACGTAGATCTCGATCGCGTCCGCGTTCACCGACTCGTCGAGCCCGAAGATCTTCTCCGACAGCGTCTCCTTGTTGATCGCGCGGCCGTTGCGCAGGATCAGCACCTCCAGCACCGAGCGTTCGCGCGGCGTGAGCGACAGCGCTGCGCCGGCGAGCTGGAAGCTGCGGTCGACGCTGTCGTACGCGAGCGGCCCGCATTCGATCCGCGAGTGCTCGTGGCCGAGGCTGCGCCGGATCAGCGCGCGGGCGCGCGCTTCCAGCTCCGTCAGTTCGAACGGCTTGGCCAGATAATCGTCGGCGCCGAGATCGAGCCCCTTCACGCGGTCCTCGACCGAACCGTGCGCTGTGAGAATCAGCACCGGCACCGGATTGCGACGCGCGCGCAAGCGGCGCAGCACCTCGAGCCCGTCGAGCTTCGGCAGCCCGAGATCGAGGATCACCAGCGCGTAGTCCTGCGTGCGCAGCACGTGATCGGCGGCTTCGCCGTCCGCCATGTGATCGACCGCGAAGCGCGCGGCGCTCAGCGCGTCGTGCAGCGACTGCGCGAGGTTCGGGTTGTCTTCGACGAGCAGCACACGCATTCGGATTCCGTAAGGTCAGCGACAGGCCGCTACATTACATGATCCTTTCCGCGCCGACGCTTCGCGCAAATACCGGTTGCGCGCCCGCGCAGCCGCGCCCGCAGCCCCATCGTCTCCGGGAAATCCATGACCCGCCGGACGCGATTGCTCAAGAAAATGAAAGCAGGCTGAAAGTGCCGCGCAATTAACATCCGCGTCACTCGAACCACACACGCATCACTGGAGGAAGACATGCCGTTTGCACCGAAGCCGCTCGCCGCCGCGCTGGCACTCGTCGCGGGCACCGCCGTCGCACAGGTTCCCGCCGGATATCCGGGCAGCTATCAGGGCGTCGTGGACGCCGCGAAGAAGGAAGGCAAGCTGATCGTCTACTCGACCACCGACACGGGCCTCGTGCGCCCGCTGATCAAGGACTTCGAAAGCCTGTACGGCGTGAAGGTCGAATACAACGACATGAACAGCACCGAGCTGTACAACCGCTACATCAGCGAGAACGCCGCCAGCAGCACGAGCGCCGACGTGCTGTGGAGCTCCGCGATGGACCTGCAGGTGAAGCTCGTCAACGACGGCCTGATGGCGTCGTACGATTCGCCCGAAAGCCAGCACGTGCCGCAATGGGCGCAATACCAGAAGCAGGCGTACGGCACGACGTTCGAGCCGCTCGCGATCGTCTACAACAAGCGCCTGATCCCCGAGAACGAGGTGCCGAAGACGCGCGCCGACCTGATCCGGCTGCTCACGACGCAGGCCGACAAGTTCAAGGGCAAGGTCACGACCTACGACATCGAGAAGTCCGGCGTCGGCTTCAACTACCTGACGCAGGACGCGCACGTGAACGAAAAGGTCACGTGGGAGCTGGTGAAGGCGATCGGCGCGACCGGCCCGAAACTGCAGTCGAGCACGGGCGCGATGATGGAGCGCATCTCGTCCGGCGAGAACCTGATCGGCTACAACATCATCGGCTCGTATGCATACGCGAAGGCGAAGAAGGACAAGTCGATCGGCTACGTGTTTCCGAAGGACTACACGCAGGTCGTGAGCCGCCTCGCGACGATCTCGAAGAAGGCGAAGAACCCGAACGCCGCGAAGCTGTGGGTCGACTATCTGCTGTCGAAGCGCGGCCAGACGCTGATCGCGAACCAGGCGAACCTGTATGCGATCCGCACGGACGTCGCCGGCGAAACGTCGGCCGCGAGCCTCACGAAAGAGCTCGGCGACTCGCTGAAGCCGATCCAGATCGGCACCGGCCTGCTCGTGTATCTCGACCAGTCGAAGCGGCTCGCATTCCTGAAGCAATGGCAGCAGGCGATCAAGCGCTGATCCGCTGATGCGCTGACCCGCCGAGCCCCGGCCGCCCGCTGAAAATGCCGCGGGCCGGCCGCTTCCCGTTACCGACTTTCCGTAGGCGGCCATCCGGATGGCCGCAGGGGTGTACTCATGCTTTCAACCAGCACACGGGCAACGACGCCGGCCGTTGCGCGCACCACCGGCCCCGGCGACGCGATCCCCGCGCTCCCGGCCAACGGCCTGCAGCCGCTCGCCGGCATGCTGCGCTGGATCGTCGTCGCGGTGCTGACCATCGCGGTCGCGCTGCCGCTCGGCTTCATCCTGTTCCAGAGCCTGCTCACCGCGCCGTTCTTCGACGCGAACAAGACGCTCGGCGTCGAAGGCTTCCGCTTCATCTTCGCCGATCCCGATTTCTGGTCGGCCGTGAAGAACTCGTTCATCATCGCCGGCGGGATGCTGTTCATCTCGATCCCTCTCGGCGGCATCCTGGCGTTCGTGATGGTGCGCACCGACCTGCCCGGCCGCCGCTGGCTCGAGCCGCTGCTGCTCACGCCGGTGTTCGTGTCGCCGATGGTGCTCGCGTTCGGCTACGTCGTCGCGGCCGGCCCGGTCGGTTTCTACTCGGTCTGGTTCCGGCAGCTGTTCGGCGTGCAGGACGTGCCGTGGAACGTGTACTCGATCCTCGCGATCACGGTGATCGTCGGCCTCACGCACGTGCCGCACGTGTACCTGTACTCGTCGGCGGCGCTGCGCAATCTCGGCTCGGACGTCGAGGAAGCCGCACGCGTGACGGGCGCACGTCCGTTCCGCGTCGCGCTCGACGTGAGCCTGCCGATGACGATGCCCGCGCTGCTGTTCGCCGGCGTGCTGGTGTTCTTCCTCGGCTTCGAGGTGTTCGGGCTGCCGCTCGTGCTCGGCGACCCCGAAGGCCACCTCGTGCTCGCCACCTACCTGTACAAGCTGACCAACAAGCTCGGCGTGCCGTCGTATCACCTGATGGCCGCCGTCGCGGTGTGCATCGTCGCGATCACGTTTCCGCTGGTGCTGCTGCAGCGCCGGCTGCTGAAGACGGCGAACCGCTTCGTCACCGTCAAGGGCAAGGCCGGCCGCTCGACCGTGCTGCCGCTCGGCGCATGGCGCTGGGTCGCGCTCGCGATCGTCGCGCTGTGGCTCGCGCTGACCGTCATCGTGCCGATCTCCGGCATCGTGCTGCGCGCGTTCGTGACCAACTGGGGCGAAGGCGTGCCGCTCGCCGACGTGCTGACGCTGGCGAACTTCGTCGAACTGTTCGAGCAGGACAACCTCGTGCGCGCGATCGTCAACACGCTCGGCATCGGCGTGATCGGCGGCGCGCTCGCGGTCGGCTTCTACTCGCTGGTCGCGTTCGCGGGTCATCGCCGCCACGACTGGGCGACCCGGCTGCTCGACTACCTCGTGCTGCTGCCGCGCGCGGTGCCGGGCCTGCTCGCCGGCCTCGCGTTCCTGTGGATCTTCCTGTTCGTGCCGGGCCTGCGCGAGCTGAAGAACTCGATGTGGAGCATCTGGATCGCGTACACCGTCGTGTGGCTCGCGTACGGGATGCGGCTGATCCAGAGCGCGCTGCTGCAGGTCGGCCCGGAACTCGAGGAAGCCGGCCGCAGCGTCGGCGCGACGCGCAGCCGCGTGTCGCTCGACGTGACGCTGCCGCTCGTGCGCTTCGGGCTGCTCGCCGCGTGGCTGCTGATCTTCATGATCTTCGAGCGCGAATACTCGACGGCCGTCTACCTGCTGTCGCCCGGCACCGAAGTGATCGGCGCGCTGCTCGTGTCGCTGTGGGCGACCGGCGCCGTCGACCAGGTCGCCGCACTGTCTGTCATCAACATCGCGATGGTCGGCGCCGGACTCGGCGTGGCCCTGCGCTTCGGAGTGAAACTTCATGGATAAGCTCATCGTCGACGACCTGCATCTCAGCTACGGCGCCAACCCGATCCTCAACGGCGTGTCGTTCGAACTGAAGGCCGGCGAAGTCGTGTGCCTGCTCGGCGCGTCGGGCAGCGGCAAGACCACGCTGCTGCGCGCGGTGGCCGGCCTCGAACAGCCGTCCGGCGGGCGCATCCAGCTCGACGGCCGCGTGTTCTTCGACGGCGCGCAGCGCATCGACCTGCCCGTCGAACAGCGCTCGCTCGGCCTCGTGTTCCAGTCGTACGCGCTGTGGCCGCACCGCACCGTCGCCGACAACGTCGGCTACGGGCTCAAGCTGCGCCGCGTGGCGGCTGCCGAACAGAAGCGCCGCGTGCAGGCCGCGCTCGACCAGCTCGGCCTCGGTCATCTGGCCGGACGCTTCCCGCATCAACTGTCGGGCGGCCAGCAGCAGCGCGTCGCGATCGCGCGCGCGCTCGTCTACAACCCGCCGGTGATCCTGCTCGACGAGCCGCTGTCGAACCTCGACGCGAAGCTGCGCGAGGAAGCGCGGGCGTGGCTGCGCGAACTGATCGTGTCGCTCGGGCTGTCGGCGCTGTGCGTGACGCACGACCAGACCGAGGCGATGGCGATGTCCGACCGCATCCTGCTGCTGCGCAACGGCCGCATCGAGCAGGAAGGCACGCCGGCCGAGCTGTACGGCGCACCGCGCTCGCTGTACACGGCCGAATTCATGGGCAGCAACAACCGGATCGATGCGCGCGTCGCGGCCGTCGACGGCGAGCGCGTGACGCTGGCCGGCGACGGCTGGCAGCTGCAGGCGCTCGCGCGCGACACGTTCGCGCCCGGCCAGCCCGCGCAGGCCGTGATCCGGCTCGAACGCGTGCAGGTCGTCGACGGCCCCGGCGCGAACCGGCTGCAGGCCGATCTCGTCACGTCGATGTATCTCGGCGATCGCTGGGAATACCTGTTCCATCGCGGCGACATGCGGCTGCGCGCGTTCGGCCACGCACCGCGCGCGGCGGGCGCGCACTGGATCGAATTCCCGGCCAACGACTGCTGGGCGTTCGCGAAGGCGGGCTGACACGCCTGCGGCGGCCCGCGCGCCGCCGCATCCCCCACCCGTTCCACCCCGTTTCAACCCGCATGCGGCGCGCGCTCCCCGGCGTGCGCCGCGTGCCGCTGCGCGCCGCGCATCCGTTTCACCGAACCCACAACGAACCAGGAGACACCGTCAATGAAGTCATGCGTTCAACGTTTCGCCCGCACCGCCCGCGTGAGCGTGCCGGCCCTCGCGGTCGGCGTCGCGGCCGGCGCCGTGCACGCGCAGTCGTCGGTCACGCTGTACGGGATCATGGACGCCGGCATCGAATACGCGAATCACGCGGCGCCGGACGGCGGCGATTCGTTCAAGCTCAAGTCGGGCAACAAGAACACGTCGCGCTGGGGCCTGCGCGGCGTCGAGGATCTCGGCGGCGGGCTGAAAGCCGTGTTCCGCCTCGAAAGCGGGATCGACCTCGCGAACGGCGCGTCGGACGACGGCCCCGACGCGATCTTCGCGCGCCGCGCGACCGTCGGCCTGAAAGGCAAATGGGGCGAGGTATCGCTCGGGCGCAACTTCACCGTCACCTACGACTACATGCTGCCGTTCGACCCGATGGGCTACGCACAGAACTACTCGTGGGCGACGTCGTCGATGGCGACGGGCGCGCGCAAGGACGGGCTGTTCACGCGCGCGTCGAACGCCGTGCGCTACGACGGCGAGTTCGGCGGCTTCCGGTTCGGCGCGCTGTACGGCTTCGGCAACGTGCCGGGCAGCGTGAAGACCAGTTCGAAGTACGACTTCGCGCTCGGCTACGAGGCCGGCCCGTTCGCGGCGGTCGTCACGTTCGACCGGCAGAACGGCGCGGCCGACAGCGTCACGCCGGCCGATACCGTCAACTACGTTCAGGGCATACACGCGGGCGTCAGCTACGACTTCGGCAGCCTGAAAACGATGGCCGGCTATCGCAACTACCGCCGCACCTACCACACGCGCGCCGCGAACCAGCTGAGCGACATGATGTGGGTCGGCGGCACGTACCAGTTCACGCCGACGTTCTCGATGATCGCCGCCGTCTATCACCAGAACATCAAGGGCGGCAGCGACGCCGATCCGACGCTGGTGTCGGTGCGCGCGAACTACGCGCTGTCGAAGCGCACGGTGCTGTATGCGGCCGGCGCGTTCGCGATCGCGCAGCATGGCGAGAAGGTCGGCGTGTCGCGCGATGTCGCCGGATACGGGACGACGCAGGTCGGCGTGACGGCGGGGATTCAGCAGCGCTTCTGACGCGGATCCGGCCCGCGGCGCGGCTCGAGGGCGAGACGCGCCGCGGGCGCCGGCGTCGATGCCGATGCCGGTGCGAGCACTCGACGGCCGGGACGCGTTCGATGCGCGCCGTGCTCCCGCTTTATCGATCGCGCATCACGAACACCGTGCGCGTCCGGCTGTCCGTATCGGCCCAATGCTCGCCGACCGCGGCAAGCGGCACGGTGCGCGTGTCGATCGACAGCGCCGCCGGCGCGGCCGCGTCGAACACGCCGCGGATCGCCGCGAGCAGACGCGGCATCGGCACGCTGCCGAGGCCGCTGCCCATCAGCTCGATCGCCGTCGCGCGCAGCACGGCGCCCGGCAGCGAGACGTCGGCGCCGCCGATCGAGCCGATCTGCACGAAACGCAGCCGGCGCCCTTCGTCCGTCGCATTCGCCGCGGCGACGAGCCCCGCGCGGGCGCTGCCGCCCCACAGATAGTCGAGCACGACGTCCACGCCGGCGCGAAAATGCGGCTCCAGCGCGCGCACCAGCTCGGCGTCGTCCTGCCGCAACGACACGACCGCATCCGCGCCGGCGTCCAGCAGCGCATCGAGCGCAGCCGGATCGCGCCCGGTCGCGATCACCTTCGCGGCGCCCAGATACTTCGCGATCCGCACGGCGAGCCGGCCCGAGGTGCCGGTCGCGCCGTTCACGAGCACCGTCTCGCCGGCGGCAAGCCGCGCGCGTTCGGTCAGCGCGGCCCACGACGACATGCCGGGGATCGCGAGCGCCGCCGCCGAGACGTCGTCGAGATCGTCCGGCAGCGGCACCCAGCGGTCGTCGGGCACGATCGTGCGTTCGGCCATCGCGCCGAACGGAGCGGGCGCGCCGAAGAAGTACACGCGCCGGCCGTCGTCCGTGCGTCCGACGCCATCGACGCCGACGACGAACGGATAGCGACCGCTCGACGAATAATGCGTGCCCGCCGCCCGCCCCTGCGCGAGGCGGCTCAGCGCAGATGCCGCCACGGCCACCAGCCGATGGCCGGGCAGCGCGCGCGGCGCGTCGAACTCCATATACACCGGACGCTCGCCGGCGCCCGTGACGACTGCAGCTTTCATGTTCACTCCTTGAATCGGGATGGCGGCCGAGGTTGCGCGCCGGTCATCGGGCGGCGAGCCACGCGCGCAGCGCGGCGTCGCGCACCTCCAGCACGTCGAACAGGCCGAGCGCGCGCAACGTCGGCAACGCGGCGATCGTGTCCGCTTCCGCACGCGCGCGCTCGGCCGGCTCCGCATGCGGGTCGGCCAGCACGCGCGCATTGATCAGAAACGCCGCGACCGTGCCCTTGCGGATCGTCGTTCCGCACGCGTCGATCTGGTCGGCATGGTCGGGAAGGACCTGTTCGGCTCGCATCGTGCAGCACTCCCTTGGGTTGTCGATGCGCCCAATGTACGCGTGCAGCGCCGGCCAATCTCCGGTATAAAAGCCATTCGATACTGAAATCCGGCCATGCCCGATCCCTTGCTTCCTGCTCATCTGATCGCGTCCGACGACGGCCCGTTCGTCGCCGCCGCGCTGCTCACGCAGCGCGACCCGCGCGTGACGCCATCGCATGCGCACGCGCGCGGCCAGCTCGTCGGCACGCTGAGCGGGCTGGTGTCGATCGGCCTCGACGATCAGCAATGGGTCGTCCCCGCGATCCATGCGGTGTGGATTCCGCCGCACTTCCGGCATTCGCTGCACTCGTTCGGTCCGATCGCCGGCTGGTCGGCGTTCATCGCGCCCGCGCGATGCGCGTCGCTGCCCGCCGCGCCGCGCGCGATCCGCACCACGCCGCTGTTGCGCGAGGCCGTGCAGCGTGCGGCGAGCTGGGACGGCGCGGCGCTCGACGCGGCGCAGACCCGCATCGCCGACGTGATCCTCGACGAGATCGCCGCGGCGCCGGCGGAATCGCTCGGCCTGATCCGGCCGCAGGAGCCGCGGCTCGCGCGCATTACCGACGCGCTGGCCGCCAATCTCGCGGACAACAGGCGCCTCGAGGAATGGGCCGAATGGGCCGGCATCGGCGCGCGGACGATGAGCCGCCGCTTCGTGGCCGAAACGGGGCTCACGTTCGCGCAATGGCGTCAGCAGGCGCGGCTGCTGCGCGCGCTCGAGAAAATCGCCGACGGCGCGCCGGTGACGACGATCGCGCTCGATCTCGGGTACGACAACGTGAGCGCCTTCATCGACATGTTCCGCCGCGCGACCGGCACCACGCCGGGAAAATATCCGGTCGCGGGCAGCGCAGTGCGCGGGGCGGCATAGCGGGCGGGCGAGGCGGGCGCGATCCGGCGCGGGTTCCCGAATGCCGGCACGCGGCGGCTCGACGCTTCATCGCCCCACCGCGCCACCGCCCGCGTCGTCAATACGTTGCGTCGCCGTTCGTCGAAGCGTCGCCGCCCGTGTTCCTGAACTGCGCGGCCAGCCGTTCCGCGCTGCGCGCGAGCAGCGTCGTATCGACGCCCACCGCGACGAACGACGCGCCCGCGCGCAGATAGCGCCGCGCGGCCGCCGCATCGGCGCTGAGAATCCCCGGCGCTTTGCCGGCGCGCTTGATCGCCGCGAGCGCGCCGTCGATCGCCGCCTGCACGTCCGGATGCGCGGGATTGCCCAGATGCCCGAGATCGGCGGCCAGATCGGCCGGGCCGATGAATACGCCGTCGACGCCGTCCACCCGCGCGATCGCGTCGATCGCATCGAGCCCGGCGCGCGTCTCGACCTGCACCAGCACCGCCATCGCGTCGTTCGCCCGCTGCAGATAGTCGCCGAGGCGGTTCCAGCGCGACGCGCGGGCGAGCGCGCTGCCGACGCCGCGCATCCCGTGCGGCGGATAACGCGTTGCCGCGACCGCCGCGCGCGCTTCGTCGGCGCTCTGCACCATCGGCACGAGCAGCGTCTGCGCGCCGAGATCGAGCACCTGCTTGACGATCACCGGATCGTTCGACGGCACGCGCACGACCGGATGCGACGGATACGGCGCGATCGCCTGCAACTGCGCGAGGATCGTCGGCACCGTGTTCGGCGCATGTTCGCCGTCGATCAGCAGCCAGTCGAAACCGGCGCCCGCAACCACTTCCGCGCTGTACGGATTCGCGAGGCCGAGCCACAGCCCGATCTGCGCATCGCCGCGGGCGAGCGCGGCCTTGAAGCCATTCGACGGCATCTGCATCGCCTGCCCTCCCGTCACGCGAAGTGGCACTGGATCGTGCCGAGCGGGCCGTAATCGACGCTGAACGTGTCGCCCGGCCGCGCCGCGCAGGGCCGCGTAAACGATCCGCCGAGCACGATCTGGCCGGGCTCCAGCGCGACGTCGAAACGCGCCAGCCGGTTCGCGAGCCACGCGACGCCGTTGGCCGGATGATTCAGCACGCCGGCCGCGACGCCCGTCTCCTCGACCGCGCCGTTGCGCGACATGATCGCCGCGACCCAGCGCAGGTCGAGGTCGTGCGGCCGCACCGGCCGGCCGCCGATCACGACGCCCGCGTTCGCCGCGTTGTCGGCGATCGTGTCGAACACCTTGCGCGGCCGCTGCGTCGCGGGATCGATCGACTGGCTGCGCGCGTCGATGATCTCGAGCGCCGGCACCACGTAATCGACCGCGTCGTACACGTCGAAGATCGTGCAGCGCGAGCCGCCGAGCCGCTTGCCGAGCACGAACGCGAGCTCGACCTCGACGCGCGGCACGATGAAGCGGCCGGTCGGGATCGTGCCGCCGTCGTCGAAGAACATGTCGTCGAGCAGCGCGCCGTAATCGGGCTCGTCGATCTGCGAAGCGCTCTGCATCGCCTTCGACGTGAGGCCGATCTTGTGGCCCTTCAGCGTGCGGCCTTCGGCGAGCTTGAGCGCCACCCACGCGCGCTGGATCGCGTACGCGTCGTCGATCGTGATGTCCGGATGGTCGAGCGAAATCTGGCGGATCTGCTTGCGCTCGCGCTCGGCGTCGTGCAAACGCCGCGCGAGCTGGTCGATGAGGGCGGGTTCGAGCATGGTCGGTTCGGGAGCGGGGTTCAACCGGCCCGCTGATAGCGGGCGTGGATGTTGTTTTGCTTGTACGAGCCGGTTTCGCTGAACTCGATCAGCTCCATAGACAGCGCAAGGTAGCGCGTCGCGTACAACGGCGCGAAGTGCGCGGTGATCGCTGCGAACAGCGCATCGCACGCGGCCTTTTTGGTGGCGTCGCTGCGTCCCGCGGCGATCTTCAGCGTCACGTGCACGAACGCGTCGTCGTGCGTGCCGTCGGCGACGCAGTAGTCGTGCAGCTCGATCGCGCGCGAGCGGATGCCGCCCGTCGGAAACACGCCGCCCTGCGCGATCAGCGTCGCGTTGATGGTGCGCAGCAGCGCGGGAACGTGCGCGTCGTCGCGGATGTTCGCGGTGTATTCGACGACGATGTGTGGCATGGCAATGCTCCTGATGGAAAATGCGGCGCTCAGTCGAGCGGGAAGATCGCGTTGATCTGCCCGGTGCCCGAGCTCGCGAAGTAGTCGGTGACGATCTCGACCGGCCGGTCGTAGCGGTCCCAGCCGAGCAGGCCGAGCAGCATCGCCGTGTCGTGCATGCCGCCTTCGCCGTGACAATGGACGTTGTATTCGGGCAGCATCGCGCAGAACGTGCTGAAGTCGCCCTGCTTCCACAGCTCGATCACGCGCAGATCGACCTGCCGGAAGAATTCGCGGCTGATCGTGTGGATCGATTCCTCGGGGCTGCCGTTGTCGTTGAAGCGATGCGACAGCGAACCGCTCGCGAGGAACGCGACGTTCGAATCGCTGTTGCCGATCGCTTCGAGCAGCGCCTCGCCGAAGCGCCGGCTCTCGTCGAGCGTGTGCCACATGCACCAGCCGGCGATCGACACGACCTTGAAGTGCTGGTCGGCGTTCATGTAGCGCATCGGCACGAGCGTTCCGTATTCGAGCTCGAGGCTGTCGATCTCGTGCGCGCGCGTCGCGATGCCGCGCGCGCTGGCCGTCTGCGCGATCAGGCGGCCGAGTGCCGGGTTGCCCGGATACGCGTACTGCATGTCGCGGATGAAATGCGGCAACTCGTTGCTGGTGTACGTGCCGGCGAATCGCGCGTTGCAGTTCACGTGATAGCCGGCGTTGACGAGCCAGTGCACGTCCGCCACGACGATCGTGTCGACGCCGAGCGCGCGGCAGCGCTCGCCGATCAGCCGGTGGCCGCGAATCGCCGCGTCGCGACAGCCGTGATGCCGGCCCGGCAACTCGGACAGGTACATCGACGGCACGTGCGTGACCTTCGCGGCGAGGGACAGTTTGCCCATCGTGAAGTCTCCTGTTCTGGCGCGGCGAACCGAAGCGCGCGCGGCGGCCGGTCACACGCCCCAGCGCGGAATGTGATGCGAGCCCATCGAGATGCAGACGTTCTTGATCTCGGCGAACACCTCGAAGCTGTACTCGCCGCCCTCGCGGCCGGTGCCCGACTCCTTCACGCCGCCGAACGGCTGGCGCAGGTCGCGCACGTTCTGACTGTTGACGAACACCATCCCGGCCTCGATCCCGCGCGCGAGCCGATGCACCTTGCCGACGTCCTGGGTCCAGAGGTAGGACGCCAGGCCGTAGCTGGTCTCGTTGGCGAGCCGCAACCCGTCGTCCTCGTCGTCGAACGGAATCAGGCACGCGACCGGCCCGAAGATCTCCTCCTGCGCGATGCGCATCCGGTTGTCGACGTCGGCGAACACGGTCGGCCGCACGAAGTTGCCGTTGCGCAGATGGGCGGCGAGGCCCGCCGGCGCTTGCGCGCCGCCCGCGACGACGCGCGCGCCCTCCTGCTCGCCGAGGCGGATATAGCCGGTCACCTTCTCCCAGTGCTGGCGCGTGATCATCGCGCCGAGCTGCGTCGCCGGATCGGCCGGGTCGCCCACCACCAGCCGGTTCGCGCGCTGCGCGAACGCCTGCACGAAGCGGTCGTAGATCGTGCGCTGCACGAAGATGCGCGAGCCGGCCGTGCAGCGCTCGCCGTTGATCGAGAAGATCGTGAACAGCGACGCGTCGAGCGCGCGGTCGAAATCGGCATCGTCGAAGATCAGCACCGGCGACTTGCCGCCGAGCTCCATCGAATACTTCTTCAGGCCCGCGCGCTCCATGATGCGCTTGCCGGTGACCGTGCCGCCGGTGAACGACACCGCGCGCACGTCCGGATGGCGCACCAATGCGTCGCCGGCGGTCGCGCCGTAGCCGTGCACGACGTTCAGCACGCCCGGCGGAATGCCGGCTTCGAGCGCGAGACGCCCGAGCTGGTCGGCGGTCAGCGGCGCCAGCTCCGACATCTTCAGCACGGCGGTGTTGCCGAGCGCGAGACATGGCGCCGTCTTCCACGTCGCGGTCATGAACGGCACGTTCCACGGCGACACCAGCGCGCACACGCCGACCGGCTGGTACAGCGTGTAGTTGAGCATCTGATCGTCGACCGGATACGTGCGGCCGTTCATCTGCACGCACACCTGCGCGAAGAAGTTGAAGTTCTCGGCCGCGCGCGGAATCAGCTGCTTGCTCGTCTGGGCGATCGGCAGGCCGGTGTCCTGCGTCTCGAGCGCCGCGAGCATCGGCACGTTCTTCTCGATCAATTCAGCGAGCCTGCACATCAGCTTCGCGCGCTCCCGGGCCGGCGTGTTCGCCCACTTCGGAAACGCCGCCTTCGCCGCGCGCACCGCCGCATCGACTTCGGCGTCGCCGCCCGACGCGACGTCGGCGATCACGTCGCCGGTTGCCGGGTTCAGCGTCGTGAAGGTGTCGCGGCTCGCGACTTCGCGGCCGTCGATCCAGTGCTTGATGGTCATCAGTGCTCCTCGCGCGACCGGCTCAGCCGGCGCGATAGTAGTCCGCTTCGCCGACGATCGTGTTCACCAGCCGGCCGATCCGTTCGATTTCGGTCACCACTTCGTCGCCGGGCTGGGTGTCCGCGAGCCCTTGCGGCGTGCCGGTGAGAATCAGGTCGCCCGGCGACAGCGTCATGAAGCCGCTGATGTGCTCGATCAGCGCCGGCACGTCGAAGATCATGTCGCGCGTGCTGCCGCGCTGCGTCTCCACGCCGTTGACCGTCGTGCGCAGCGTGAGGTCGCCGGCATCGCCGATCTCGTCGCGGCTCACGAGCCACGGCCCGAGCGGCGTGCAGGTGTCGCGGTTCTTCACGCGCAGGTTCGGGCGGTAATAGTTTTCGAGGTAGTCGCGGATCGCGTAGTCGTTCGCCACCGTGTAGCCGGCGACGCAGTCGATGGCCTGCGCGCGGCTCACGCGGCGCGCGGGCCGGCCGATCACGACGGCCAGCTCGCACTCGTAGTGCATGTGCGTCGCGTCCGTCGGGCGCACGCTATGCGCGCGATGGCCGATGAACGTGTTCGGTCCTTTCAGGAAGATCAGCGGCTCGCTCGGCGCGTCGAACGCGAGTTCCCTCGCGTGGTCCGCATAATTGAGCCCGAGTGCGAAGGTCGTGCGCGGCACGACGGGCGGCAGCCACGTCACGGCTGCTTCGCCGAGCACGCGGCCGGTGTCGAGCCGGACCGCGCCGTCGTCGGCCGGCTCGGCCGCATGCACGGCGCCGTTGTAGATCACGCGTGCGGTCTTCATTGCGCAGGCTCCGCGATCAGCGTATGCCGCAACGTGCCGAGGCCGGCCGCGGCGATCTCGATCGCGCTGCCCGCGCGCGCACGCGGTGCGCCGCCGGCGACGCCGAGCAGCAGCACGTCGCCCGCGTCGAACGACATGAAGGCCGTCACGTCGGCGATCAGTTCGCGCACCGGGCGAATCAGCGTGGCGGTCGAGGCGGCGGCGGCCGTGGCACCGTCGATCTTCACGCTCAGCGCGATCGCGTCCGCATCGGCGAGCGCGAGCGCGTGCGCCGGCACGATCGCCGGGCCCAGCGGGCAAAAGCCGTCGCGGCACTTGAAGCGCACCGCGGGCCGGTAATAGTCGGGATGCGGAATCGACACGTCGCTCGCGAGCGTGAAGCCGTGCAGGTAATCGAACGCATGCGCGGCCGGCACGCGCGTCGCGCGCCGCGAGAACACGACGGCCACCGACGCGCCGATTTCCAGCGCATCGACGCCGGCCGGCACGACGACCGCCGCACCGTCGCACGCATGCGTATTGGCCGGCTTGATGTACAGAACCGGCGCTTGCGGCGGCCGGCCATAGGGCGGCGCATGAACGGCGTCGCCGAGCGCGTCGAGCGCGCTGCGCTGGTTCAGCAGCGCGCCGTACACGGTGCCGATCGCGACCGGCAGCGGCGGCGCCCCGGCGGTCCTGCAAGACAGCTCCATGCGTCGTTCCCCTGCCGCGCGTCGCGGCGCATCGTCGATAATTAATATCTTAAGTACGGCATGGACGGCCCACAACCTCGATTACCCTGATACGCGAAATTCATCTCCGGCCGCTGTTAAGATTGCCGCGTACCCGCCCACTCTCCACGCCGATGAACCGTACGCTAGACCATCGCAACCTGGCCATGCTGCTGCTCGAGGCACGCGAGACGCTGATGGGCATGTTCCGCCCGATTCTCAAGGAATTCGCGCTGACCGAACAGCAATGGCGGATCGTCCGCGTGCTCGACGGCGAACCGGCGCACGCGCTCGAGGCGGGACAGATAGCGCGGCGCTGCTGCATCCTGAGTCCGAGCCTGACCGGCGTGCTGGAGCGGATGGAGCGCGACGGCCTGATCACGCGCACGCGCGCGCAGGAGGATCAGCGCCGGCTGCTGGTGAGCCTGACGCCGCAAAGCAGGAAGCTGGTATCGGAAATCGGGCCGCGCATCGACGAGCAGTATCGTCTGCTCGAAGCACGGTTCGGCGCGGACGGCCTCGACGACATCTATCGCGCACTCGACCGGCTGATCGAACTCGGCAACGCGCCGTGACGCACGCCGGGCGGCGCGCCGCGGCCGATCCGCGACGGGCCGCTGGCGCGGCCCGAGCGAAGCGCGCGAACGGCGCGAACGATCAGTGCGGCGTGCCGCGCACCAGTTCGGTTACCGCGACACCGCGCGACGTGCGCATGCATTCCTCGACGTAATCGACGAACGGCAGCGGCTCGAAATCGATCTCGTCGCGCACGCGGCTGTTGTCGAACACGCGATCGACCGTCGCGAACTCCGCGCAGCGCTGCAACGCGCGGCCGATCACGCGCTCCAGCGCCGCGTCGCGCCGCCCCAGCACGTCGCGCACCACCAGCGGCAACTCGGCCGGCGCACAGGCCGCGTAGCGCGGCGCGGCCGTCATGCCGGCCGCCTCGTCCATTGCGCGCACGATCTGCGCGACCTGCGGCGCCCCGTCGCCGGCCGACACGTGGTACACGTCGTGCATCAGCGTCGGCTTCACGGCGAGCAGCATCGTCGCGCGCGCGACGTCGTCGACCGACACGATGTCGATGCGCGTCATCGGCCGCGCCGTGAAGCGGCGTGCCGCATGTGCAACGCGGAAGGTCCAGAACGAATTCGGCGCGGGCCGCGTGCCCAGCACCGTATGGCCGACGACGTGCGACGGCCGCACGACCACCAGCGGCAACCCGAGCCCGCGCAGCCGCTGCTCGGTTTCCGCCTTCGCGCGCAGGTAGTCGGCGGCGAGCACCGCGCCGGGCAGCGCGTGGGCGGCCTGCGCGGCTTCGCCCGCGCTGCGCGACTCCTCATGCACGAGGCCGCCGCGGCCCGCATGCGCGTAGGCGGTGCCGATGTGGACGAAACGCTGCAGCTGCGGCGCATCCGCGAAGCGCGCGGCGAAGCCGACCGAATCGGCGAGGTCGGCCTGCAGATGCGCGCCGCCGGCCGGCGACGCATGGCCCGCGCAGTGGATCACGTGCGTCGCGCCGGCCAGACGCGGCGCGTCGGCGCGCTGCCACACGTCGCCGAGCGCGCCGAGCGCGACGTTCGCGTCGCTCAGACGCGACGCCCAGTACGGCGCGAGCCCCGCGCGCAGCGCGGCTTCACGCAGCCGCGCGAGCGCGTGGCCGCGGTCGTCCGCGCGCACCAAGCAGACGATGCGTTCGAGCAACCCGGCGTTGACGAGCGCCGTCAGCACGCTGCTGCCGATGAAGCCGGTCGCGCCGGTCAGCACCAGCCGTCCGACGTTGGCCGCCGCGACCGGTGCGCTGGCGGGCGAGACGAGGCTCGTGCGCCAGTTGAGCGATAGCGCGGTTTTCCAGATCAGCACGATAGTCTCCTTCGAAAAATCGGCGCGGCGCCGCGCGGCCCCGGTTCACGGGATGCGCCTCGCGCCCGGCCGGCCGGGACTGGCATGGGTCCCGGGGCTCCCGATCCCGTTGCGCTGCCGCAGGGATATGCGTCGAACGCGTCTCGGCGTGGAAGGCCGTGGGACGCCACGGAGGGGCGTCCGCGACAGAGGATCGGAAACCGGCAGTGTGGGGCCCGATCGTCCGGATGTCTGTCCTGAAAGTTTCGTGAAAGTGTGAGGATTTGTATGCGTATGTCGGGGTATGTCGTGACGGCGCCGACGCGACACTTCGACGCCGGTCGATCCGAGTCGTCGCATGTCCGGAGCCACTCGATTTGCCGCCGCGACGCACGGATCGCGCTACGGCGGGTCTTTGCCGGCGAGATTCGGATCTCGGCCGATCGTCAGACGTCGTTTCATGGCGTATACGAATGCACGCAATTCGATTTATTGAGGATTATCACTTGCGTTTCACCACAGTCTATCTAGACTGGTCAAACCAAAACGGTCGAACGTGTGATTTTCTTCAGGAGAGGATCCAATGCGCCTCACTATTCGTATTAATGGCAGCGACTCGGCAACCCGCCACGCTTACGCAGTGCTGTGGGTGGACACGGAGGAAGGGCTGTGGTCGCGCGAGGCACACGAGGGGATCGATCTTCCGAGCTGGGGCAAGGTGCGCCACGTCGAAGGCGCGATGGCACTGTGCGCGGCGGACAGCGGCAACGCAGTATGTCAGCTGAAGGGCCTGTCGTTCAGCGCGATGCAGCGCGATCAAGGCCCTGCGGTGCTCGCCGGCGAGCATCCCGACGGAGCCTGGCGGCTGCAGGCGGTCGATCGTTCCACCGCGGAGCCGGAATACGAGGAATTTATTTCCGTCGCGCGTTAGTTTTTTTGACGGCAATCGTCTGCGGTTTAGGGATATTCCCATTTCGCGATACGCGATATTAATTTCGATATTCATCAATAAGGCGCCTCTCGACGAGGCGCTTTTTCTTTTGGCGCGAGAAAACTAATCGGGGACGGGTAAATCCGCCCGGCTCGGCAATAACGGTTGGCGCGCAGGTCGCGGGTCGCGGCTCGCGCGCGGCCACGGAGCGCGTCCTTTCCGTCGTCCTCGTTGCGTATGCTGCGTGGCCAGCAGCGGCCGGCCGGCGGCTCACACTTTCCCCACGCGATGCTTACTCATTTATTACAATCACATTATTCAGACTGACCTGCCGCCGCCCGGCGGCCCGACCCGGCCCTTGCATGAGCGCAAAGAAGAAGACCCACCCCGCCGACCCGTATTCCGCCGCGACCAAGCATCCGATGCTGGCGTCGCGCTTGCCGATGTGGCGCTCGAAGTTCGTCGTGATCATGGTGTCCGCCGGCTTCGCCGCGCTGATCGGACGCGCATTCTGGGTGCAGGTCGCGAATCAGGACTTCTACGTCGGCGAAGGCCAGAAACGCTACCAGCGCACGATCGAGCTCGATGCGATGCGCGGACGCATCGTCGACCGCAACGGCGCGATGCTCGCCGTCAGCCTGTCGACCTACGAAATCTGGGCGAACCCGAAGCAGGTCGCCGAAATCGACTATCCGCAGATCGCGAAGCTGCTCGACATGCCGCTCGCCGAGGTGAAGCGCCGGCTGCGCAACGATCGTACGTTCGTGCTGCTGAAGCGGCAGGTCGACGCCGACACCGCGAGCCGGCTCGACAAGCTGGCGCTCGACGGCATCACGCAGATCGCCGATTCGAAGCGCTTCTATCCGGAAGGCGAATCGGCCGCGCACGTGGTCGGCTTCACGAACGTCGAGGACAAGGGCCAGGAAGGCGTCGAGCTCGCGGCCAACGCGCGGCTGTCGGGCACGTCGGGCCAGCGCGAGGTGATCCGCGACCGGCTCGGCCGCATCGTCTCCGACACGCGCCCGCTGGTGCCCGCGCAGCACGGCGCGACGATCGAGCTGACGATCGACCGGCGGATTCAGCAGCTCGCCTTCAGCCAGCTCAAGGCGGCGGTGATCGAGAACAACGCGGTGGCCGGCAGCGTCGTCGTGCTGGACGCGCAGAACGGCGAGATCCTCGCGCTCGCGAACTACCCGACCTTCGATCCGAACGACCGTGCGCGGCTGACCGGTCAGCAATTGCGCAACCGCGCGGTGATCGACACGTTCGAGCCGGGCTCGACGATCAAGCCGCTGGTCGTCGCGCTGTCGATCGACGAACGCAAGGTCACGCCGAACACGATCGTCAACACGTCGCCGGGCACCTACAGGATCGGCCCGGCCGTGATCCACGACACGTCGAACCACGGCTCGCTGACGGTCGCGCAGGCGCTGCAGAAGTCGAGCAACGTCGCGCTCGCAAAGCTCGCGCTGAATCTGCCCGCCGAGACGATCTGGAACAAGTACCAGGAGTACGGGATCGGCCGTGCGCCCGAGTTGACGTTCCCCGGCGTCGCGTCGGGCCGCCTGCGCGGCTACAAGCGCTGGCGGCCGATCGAGCAGGCGACGATGGCCTACGGCTACGGGCTGTCGATGTCGCTGCTGCAGATCGCGCAGACGTACACCGCGTATGCGGGCGACGGGACGCTGCATCCGGTGTCGCTACTGAAGAACGGCACCGACCCGCACACGGCCGATGCGCATCGCGGCCATCGCGTGACGTCGCCGCAAACCGCGGCGGCCATCCGCTCGATGCTCGAGCTGGCCGTCAGCGAGGGCGGCACGGGGCGCCGCGCGCGCGTCGACGGCTACCGGATCGGCGGCAAGACCGGAACCGCGCGCAAGCAGGTGGGCACGGGCTATGCGAAGGGGAAATATCGCGCGTTGTTCGCGGGGATGGCGCCGATGAGCAACCCGCGCCTGATCGTCGCGGTGATGATCGACGAGCCGCGCGGCAAGGGCTATTACGGCGGCACGGTGGCCGGCCCGGTGTTCTCGTCGATCACGAGCGGCTCGCTGCAGTTGCTCGGCGTGCCGCCGGATGCGCCGTTCGAGACGGCGCCCGATGCACCCACGGCGCGGCAAAAGACGGCCGCGGCAGCCGACTCGGCCGCGCCGCCGAAGACGTCAACCGCGCGGAAAGCGACGGCGCCGGTGACGGCGGACGCCGGACCGCGCGCGACGGCACGGACCGACGCCGCGGCGGGCTGAAGCGGGCTGGCGCGGCGGCGAGAGCGTGCCAGCGCCGCGCTGCGCGCCGAATGCGTTGCGCTCGGGCTTCGGATGCTGGCCGCACTGCCGACGCCGCGCCCGCAGACGGCCCGCATCTCGCGCCGGACGATCCTGTGCCATGTGCCGCCGCCCGGCCGCACGCCCTTCGCCCTTCGCCCTTCGCCCTTCGCCCTTCGCCCTTCGCCCTTCGCCCTTCGCCCTTCGCCCTTCGCCCTTCGCCGTTCGCCGTTCGCCGTTCGCCACGATCCACGATCCGCGATCCGCGATCCGCGATCCACCATCCACCATCCACGAGCTACGAGCTACGAACGGCGAGCCACGAGCAGCAAGACACACGCCGCCCAACGCCACGCCCCTCAATGCGCAACCGCCGCAGGCCTGGCCATTCTGCCGAGCACGTGTTCGGTCATCGCGCGCGCGAGTTCGCTCTCGCTCATGAACACCGTGCCGACGCCCTCGCTCGACAGCAGGCCGGCCTCGTCGCTGCTGTTCGTGCACAACACGACCTCGAGCGCCGGATTCAGCGTGCGCGAAATCTCGACGATCTGCCGCACGTCGAACACGTCGGGCAGCGCGACGACCAACATCCCCGCGCGCGCGATGTGCGCCTGCACGAGCACCACCGGCTCGATCGCGTCGCCCGACACGGCCGCGACGCCGTCCGCGCGCAGTTTCTCGACGAGCTCGCGGTTCTGCTCGACCACCACATACGCGATCCCGCGCTCGTCCAGCGCATGCGCGATGCGCGTACCGACCTTGCCGTAGCCGACGATCACGACCTGCCCGGTCAGGTGCGTCTGCGGCGTCGACATCGGCAGCGCGGCGAGCGGATCGTCGCGCGCCTCGAGCCTGCGCGCGAACGCGGAATGCTTGCGAATCCATGCGAGCGCCGGATCGATCATCGCGAACAGCAGGGTGTTCATCGCGATCGAGATCAGCGCGACCGCGAGTATCAGGCTCTGCCCCTCGGCCGACAGCAAGCCGAGCGCACGGCCGAGACCCGCGAGGATGAACGAGAACTCGCCGATCTGCGCGAGCCCCGCGCCGACCGTGAGCGCGGTGTTCAGCGGATACCGGAACGCGATCACCAGCGCGACGGCCGCCAGCGTCTTGCCGATCAGCACGATCGCCGCGACCTCGATCACGTGCAGCGGCTGTTCGATCAGCACCTTCGGGTCGAACAGCATCCCGACCGAAATGAAGAACAGCACCGAAAACGCGTCGCGCAGCGGCAGCGTCTCGTCGGCCGCGCGCCGGCTGAATTCCGATTCGCGCATCATCATGCCGGCGAAGAACGCGCCGAGCGCGAACGAGACGTCGAACAGCTTCGCGGCGCCGAACGCGATGCCGACCGCCGCGGCGATCATGCACAGCGTGAACAGCTCGCGCGACCCGGTGCGCGCGACGAGCCACAGGATGCGCGGGAACACGCGCTTGCCGACCACGAGCATCAGCGCGATGAACGCCGCCACCTTCAGCATCGTGACGCCGAGCGTGCTCCAGACGCCGCCGCCCGCCGCCTGCGCATCGCCGGGCGGCGTGCCGCCGAGCAGGCCCGCGACCGGCGGCAGCAGCACGAGCACCAGCACCATCACGAGATCCTCGACGACGAGCCAGCCGACTGCGATGCGCCCGTTGACCGTCTCGACGAGCCCGCGCCCTTCCAGCGCACGCAGCAGCACGACCGTACTCGCCACCGACAGCGCGAGGCCGAACACCAGCGCCGCGCCGACGCTCCAGCCCCACGCGAGCGCGAGCGCGCCGCCGAGCAGCGTCGCGACGGTGATCTGCACGACCGCGCCGGGCAGCGCGATCTTGCGCACCGCGAGCAGGTCGCGCAGCGAAAAGTGCAGACCGACGCCGAACATCAGCAGCATCACGCCGACTTCGGCGAGCTGCTGCGCGAGCGACAGATCGCCGACGAACCCCGGCGTGCCGGGGCCGATGACGATGCCGGCGAGCAGATAGCCGACCAGCGGCGGCATCCTGAGCAGCGACGCGAGATAACCGAAGACCATCGCGAGCCCGAAACCGGCCGCGAGCAGTGCAATCAGGCTGACGTCATGTGGCATCCCCTCTCCCAAGGTCTTGTAACTATTTAGTAAGGCTCAAAAACCAAAGGATACGGGATGGGACAAGGAAATGGCGCGCCGCCGCGAAAAATTCGCGGCCTGGCGCGCCATGGCGGCGTGGCAGTGCGGTGCTGCGAACGGCGGCGGCCGGCCCGTCGTCGCCGCCGCACGCCGACGCACGCCGACGCACGGCGGCGAATACCGGCGAATGCCGGCGCGCAACCGCAGCGCAACCGCCGCGCGCGTCAGCGCGACGCCTGCGGGAAGCGTGCGCCGGGCGGCGGCTCCGGTCGCGTCGACGGCACGCGCTTGCGCAGCTTCGCGACCTGCTCGGCCGTGATCGGCGTGCCGGAATTGCCCCAACTGGTGCGAACGAAGTTGGACACGTCCGCGACTTCCTGGTCCGACAGGCGCCAGCCGAACGGCGGCATCGTGAACGTCGACGGCGCGGTATGCGTGCCTTGCAGCGCGCTGCCCTCGAGCACCACGTGAATCAGCGACGTCGGATCGTCGCCCTGCACCACCGGGTTGCCGGCCAGCGCCGGGAATACGCGCGTGTAGCCGTGGCCGTCGCTGCGGTGGCATGCCATGCAGTTGTCGCGATAGACGGCCGCACCGGGCTTGCTCGCATCGCCGGCGCGCAGCGCGGTGGCGGCGGCCGCGTCGTACACGTGCGGCTGCTCGCCCTGCACGCGCGGCGGCAACGTCTTCAGATAGCGCGCGATCGCGGTCAGGTCGTCGTCGCTCAGGTGCTGCATGCTGTGGCCGACCACGTCCGTCATCCCGCCGAACGCCGCGGTGCGGAGCGTGCGGCCGGTCTTCAGGAACCGCACGATCTCGGTCTCGCTCCACGTGCCGAGCCCGGTGCGCGGCTCGCCGCGCAGGCTCGTCGGCACCCAGCCGTCGATCGCCGCGCCGCCGGCCAGGAAATCCAGACCGCCGGCGTCGGTCAGCGCGCGCTCCTGCATCGTCGCCGCGCGCGGCGTATGGCAGGCGCCGCAATGGCCCAGGCCCTGCACGAGATACGCGCCGCGCGCGACGACCGGATCGCCGTACTGCGCCGCATCGAACGGCTTCGGCGCCGGCGCGAACATCTTGCGCCAGAACCCCAGCGGCCAGCGCATCGACAACGGCCACACGATGTCGACCGCGCGGTTCTGCTGCTCGACCGGCGCGACGCCGTGCATGAAGTACGCGTACAGCGCCTTCACGTCGTCGTCGGACAGGCGCGAGTACGACGGATACGGCATCGCCGGGTACATCGTGTCGCCGTTCTTGCGCATGCCCTCGCGCACTGCCCGCGCGAAGTCGTCGAGCGTCCAGCCGCCGACGCCCGTGTTCCGGTCGGGCGTGATGTTGGTCGAATAGATCGCGCCGATCGGCGTGTCGAATTTCAACCCGCCGGCGAACGGCTTGCCGCCGCTCGCGGTGTGGCACGCGACGCAGTCGCCGGCGCGCGCGAGGTATGCGCCGCGCTTGACGAGGTCGGCGTCCGCCGATTGCGCGGCGTGGGTTGCGGTGGGCGCTGGCGCGACCGATTGAGAGGCAGGTTGCGCGACAGCCGGCGCACCCGCGACGCCGATCGCCGCCCATGCAGCGCCGAGCAACGCGGCGCGCCGCAGCGGAAACACGCGGCGCGCCGCGTTGCGAGAGTTCATCGTGCGGTTCATGCGGTCACCAGCGGGGCGGGATTTTTCAGGTACTGCTCGCGGATCGCACGCGCCGACCAGTAGGCCAGCGCGGCGACGATCCCGGTCGGGTTGTAGCCGATGCCTTGCGGCAGCGCCGACGCGCCCATCACGAACACGTTGTGCACGTCCCAGCACTGCAGGTAGCGGTTCAGCACGCTCGTCTTCGGATCGGTGCCCATGATCGCGCCGCCGACCAGATGGGTGGTCTGGTACGCGCGCGTATCGAAGTGCTTGCCGAATTCGCGCGTCGACACGCCGATCGCCTTCGGCCCCATGGCTTCCGCGATTTTCTTCATCTGCCCGGTCACGTACTGCGCCATCCTGATGTCGTTGTCCTTCCAGTCGAAGGTCATGCGCAGCAGCGGCTGGCCATACGAGTCGCGATAGGTCGGATCGAGGTCCAGGTAGACGTCGCGGTACGACATGTTGGTGCCGTGCGCATCCATCGAGATCGTGTGCGCGTAGCTGTCCTTCACGGCCTTCTTCCACGCCGAGCCCCACTGCGGCGTGCCGGGCGGCGTCGCGATGCCGCTGACCGGCTTCACGCCCGCCTGGTTCACCCACAGCGGCGAGCCGCCGACGAAGCCGAGCGGCCCGTGGTCGAAGTTGTCCGCATTGAAGTCGTCCACCGCGACGCCGTTGCCGCCCGCGCCGACGAACGGATTCGTGTACGTATCCTTGTCGAAGTACGCCTTGATGGTCGACAGGTTCTGGTACGCGAAATTGCGGCCGACGACGCCCTCGCCCGAGATCGGATCGTACGGCTTGCCGATGCCCGACAGCAGCAGCAGGTGCACGTTGTGATACTGGAACGCCGCGACGATCACGAGATCCGCCGGCTGGTGAATCTCGCGGCCGGCCGGATCGACGTAGGTGACGCCGGTCGCGCGTTTTTTCGTGTCGTCGAGATCCACGCGCAGCACGTGGCACTTCGAGCGCAGCTCGAAGTTCGGCGTCTGCCGCAGCGCGGGCAGGATGTTCAGGTTCGGCGACGCCTTCGAATACATGTAACACGCGTAGCCGCTGCAATAGCCGCAGAAGTTGCACGGCCCCATCTGCACGCCGTACGGGTTCGTGTACGGCCCCGACGTGTTGGCCGACGGCAACCGGTACGGATGCAGCCCGAGCGACTTCGCGGCATCGAAGAAGCGCTGTGCCGAATAGGTATTGAGCTGCGCGGGCAGCGGAAAGTGGTCGCTGCGGTTCGCCTCGAACACATTGCCGTCGCCGACCACCTTGCCGCCGACCTGGTACGCCTGCCCCGACGTGCCGAACACCTTCTCCGCAAAATCGAAGTACGGTTCGAGCTCGTCGTAGCTGACGCCCGTGTCCTGGATCGTCATCCCGTCCGGGATGAACTTCTTGCCGTAGCGTTCTTCGTAGTGGCTGCGCAGCCGCAGTTCTTCGGGCGTGATCCGGAAGTGCACGCCCGACCAGTGCAGCCCCGCGCCGCCCACGCCCTCGCCCGGCAGGAACGCCGCCAGCTGCCGGTACGGCAGCGCGGTGTCCTGCACGCCGTGCCGGATCGACACGGTCGTCTTCGACAGGTCGAGGAACAGCTTCTTGCGCACGTTGTAGGTCAGTTCGTCGATCGTGTTCGGGTACGCGCCGTCCGGATAGGTGTCGCGATACTCGCCGCGCTCGAGCGCGACCACGTTCAGCCCGGCTTCGGTCAGTTCCTTCGCGAGGATCGCGCCGGTCCAGCCGAAGCCGACGATCACCGCATCGACGTGCGGCTTGTTTTCTGCGGCCATCAGGTGCGCTCCCCGTTGATCGAAACCGGGCCGTACGGATACGGCTTGCCGTTCTGGTTGACGAAGTCCATGAAGTCGGCGCGCGCGCCCGGAAAACCGATCATCTTCCACGCGGCCATGTCGCGATTGCCGCCGTGCACCGGATCGCAGAAATACCCTTCGCGCGTGTTCTGCAGCAACTGGCCGAAGAACACCGCGGACGGCACGTCGTCGATCGGCGCCGCGCCCTTCTCGAGCGCGCCGAGCACGCTATCGCGCGTGGGCGCGTCGAGATCGGCGAAGGCCTTGCCGTGCGCCTTCTCGCAATAGCGGTTGACGGCCGCGATGCCGAGCCGGTAGATGTCGCGCGGCACCAGCTTCAGCTGGTAGCCGAGCTCGGGCACGCCCTGCTGGAACGGCCCCTGCATGTACCAGGTCGCGCCATGCGCATACGGCGTTTCCATCTGCCGGTCGATGAACTCCGGCACGCCGGTCTCCAGCGCGCCGGGGCCTTCCGCATCGGCCGGAATCAGACGGTCGACGGCGGCCTGGACGAACGCCCATTCCTTCGCGTCGAAGAAGGTCGGCTTGTACGGCGCGCGTTCGGCGCTCGCCGATGCCGCGGAGGCCGCGCCGGACGGGCTGCCGGAAGATGGCGGCGAGCGCAGATCGCAGCCTGCGACCGAGGCGATCGGCACGAGAGCGACCGACGTGCGCAGGAAGCGGCGCCGCGAGTTGGATTTGTCGGTGGGCGTGGACATGGTCGGGATGTTGATCGTTGGGGGCGAGATCCGGGAAGGCGCGTTCCGCATGCGGCATGCCCGGCACGGCAGCCATGCCGCGTGCGGCCGGCCGTCCTGGATTGGCAACACTGCGAACCTCGGCGCGTCCGGCATCGGCCGGACGCCGCACGCGGTGCGTCAATGCCCGCGCGCGGCGTGCCGGCTGCGGCCCGCCGCGCATGGTCGGCCTCTTCGCGGGCCTATCGTCGGGCAAACGCACGACTATTGCCGTCATCCGCCCTCATCGCCCTTCCCCCGAATTACCTCGAACGCCACGCCCGCCACCGGCAAGCGCGACGCGCACGGCCCTCGTCAGGGGCAAGCGACGTGCTGCGCATTATAAATGGAACCGGTTCCATTGCAAATTGGGTTCGAGGCAGGCCATTGCATCGCGAAGCGCAACAGTTGAAAAATGGCGCGGCGCGATCGCCGGCCGCCGCAGCGCGAGACGGTGGGCGGCAGGCAGGAGCGCGCCAGCCGGATGGCTCCGGTCGACCCGGCGCGCGCGCCGCTCACCTCGCCCAGTACATCGACGCGAAAGCCAGCGCCAGCGCCACGCAAAGCGGCGAATAACACAGCGTGTCCATGCGCGCGAAGCGCGACCCGCGGACACGCTTGAAGAAGCCGACGTATCGGAAGTCGCCGACCGCCCGAACCGCGAAAATGAGTGCGAACGCAACGATCGCGAACGCGGTCGCGCCGGGCAGAACCTTCGGCCCCAACCAGCCCGCGCGCGACGCGACCGCGCCGGCGCCGCACAGCAGCGCCGCCGCGACTGCGAGCGTGCCGCGCCGGGTCGGACGCAACAGCGGGACACCATCCTGCTCCGGAATGGCCGCGCGCTTGCCGCGCTGTCCACCGAGCGCCCAGTAGACGTGAACGAGTGCGATCGCACAAAGCGTCGGCACGCTGAAGTACGCGCCGGTCATGTCGGTAGGGTCCCCTGTCTCATCTGGTCGTCGTGTGGTCGTGTATCGGTCGGGCATGGACCTGCCCGCACGCGCGCGCCTGCGCGTGCCCCCGAGACGATACCGAAATCGCGCGCGGCCTGCAGTGTGGCGTCCGGTCGCAATCGGACACGCGGACACGCGCATGCTGCGATGCGGTGCGCATCCGCGCGCGCGGGGCCGGCACTTGACTTCCCACCGGCCACCACTACCCTTTGATTGCAATCGCGCAATCGCGCCGGTGCATGCGCAACCGCCGCGCGCCCGGCACGACCGCGATGACGAAAGATCATGGAGACGACTCATGCTGATCGGCGTGCCGAAGGAAATCAAGAACCATGAATATCGCGTCGGCCTCACTCCGGCCGGCGCACGCGAGCTGGTGCGCCACGGCCATCGCGTGCTCGTGCAGCGCGGCGCGGGCACGGCGATCGGCCTGCTCGACGACGACTACGCAGCCGCCGGCGCCGCGCTCTGCGACGACGCGCGCGACGTCTTCGCGCGCGCCGACCTGATCATCAAGGTGAAGGAGCCGCAACCTGCGGAATGCGCGATGCTGCGCCGCGGGCAGATGCTGTACACGTACCTGCACCTCGCCCCCGATCCCGAACAGGCGGCCGCACTCGTGAAGTCGGGCGCGGTCTGCATCGCGTACGAAACCGTGACCGGCGTCGGCGGCGGACTGCCGCTGCTCGCGCCGATGAGCGAGGTCGCGGGGCGCATGTCGATGCAGGTCGCGGCCGCCTGCCTGGAGAGCCCGCGTGGCGGCCGCGGCGTGCTGATGGCCGGTGTGCCGGGCGTGCCGGCCGCGCACGTGGTCGTGCTCGGCGCGGGCGTTGTGGGCACCGGCGCATTGCAGATGGCGGTCGGCATGGGCGCCCGCGTCACCGTCCTCGACACCAACGTCGCGCGGCTGCGCCAGCTCGATCTCGTGTTCGCGAACCGGATCTCGACCGTCTGCTCGAACACGCACACCGTCGAAGAAGCCGTGCGCGACGCCGACGTGGTGATCGGCGCGGTGCTCGTGCCGGGCGCGTCGGCGCCGCGGCTCGTCACGCGCGACATGATCGCGACGATGCGCACGGGCGCCGTCGTCGTCGACGTCGCGATCGATCAGGGCGGCTGTTTCGAGACGTCACATGCGACGACGCATGCGCAGCCGACCTTCGTGGTCGACGGCGTCGTGCATTACTGCGTCGCGAACATGCCGGGAGCGGTCGCGCGCACGTCGACGTTCGCGTTGAACAACGCGACGCTCGGCCATGCGCTCGCGCTCGCCGACAAGGGCTGGAAACGCGCGATGACCGACGACCCGCATCTGCGCGCGGGCCTGAACGTATGCGACGGACACATCACCTACGAGGCCGTCGCGTTCGCGCTCGGGCTGCCGTACGTCCCTGCTGAAGACATGCTGGGTTGATTGCGGAATCGGGCGACGCAACCGGGTGCCGGCGGTCGCCCTCTTTGCCGCCATCGGCCGCCGACGTCACAGCGATGCGCGCGGTGTCGTCGCGTAACGGCGCTCGTATACGGACTGGCAATGCGTGCAACGCTCGGCCGTCGGCCGCGCGAGCAGACGTTCATAGCCGACCGCGGCGTCGCAATCGACGCATTCGCCGTAGCTGCCGTCGCGCATGCGCTGCTGCGCGCGGTCGATCGCACGCAGCTCGGCCAGCTTCATCCCGATCAGTGCGTGATCCACGTCGACGAACAGATCGGCGTTGGCCTCGTCTCCTTCGTCCGGCGCGGCGCCGGCGAGGTCCGCATAGGAGGTCGACGCGCGCTGATCCTCGCTCGTCCGAATCTCCGCGCGCAACACCTGTTCGCTTTCCGTCAGCCGCTGCTGCAACGTCTGCCGTTGTTGGGGGTCGAGCGCCATCGCCGTGTCTCCTGTTCCGGGTTCCGCGCGACGCTGCACGTCGCGCGGCGGTCGCCGGTCACGGCGGGCCGGATTGCCCCGTATGCCGCGCCCGGAGGTGCGCCCGGGCGCTCGAAGCGCCGGACGTTCGACGCAGCATAAACCCATTGAACGCGGACGTGTTGACCTGCATCTGCAACCGCGCGCGTTGCACGGAAACCGGGGCCGGAGACGACGGGCCGATGCGCGCCATTCGTATGACGCTCCCGCCGTTGAGGTCGATCAATTCCCTGCTGAAACTTGCGACATAGATTGACAGCATGTGCGGTATATCCGCGGCTCTGCGGGAGAACGTCATGCTGTTCGGCGTCGTGGTCTGGGTGGCACTCGCTGTCTTCGTCCCGACCGTGGTCGTGCCGACGGTGCAGCACGCGGTGCAGCCATCGGGCCCGCAAGCCGCGCCCGACGCGCGCCCCGCAGGCGCGCCCGCCGTGCTGCCGGCGAGCGGGCGGTCGAACGAGGACGGCTGACGCGAACGCGTCGGCTCGTTACGCCGACGCTCGGCGGTTCGCAACGCAACACGTCACGTCACGTCGATCATTCGGATGGCTATCGGTCTCGGCGAATTCCCAGCGCACCGTGTGATCCACCCACGAGCGCGCCGCACCGCAGCTGCATCACGTCACCGCATCCGCCCGCAGGATCTCGAGCAAAGCCCGCGCCGAGCGCTGCCAGCTGTATCGCTGCGCGTGTTCGCGACCCAGTACGCGTAGTCGATCCCGCAGTTCGGCATCGTCCATCACGCACGCGATCGCCGCCGCGATATCGGGCGGCGAATACGCGTCGCAGAACAGCGCCGCGCCGCCGCACACCTCCGGCAGCGATCCCTCGTGTGACGCGATGACCGGGCAACCGCATCGCATCGCCTCGAGCGGCGGCAAACCGAAGCCTTCATACAGCGACGGAAACACGAACGCGCCGGCGTTCGCATACAGCGCCTTCAGTTCCCCGTCTGTCACGTAGCCGGCCCATGTGACACAAGGGTCGTCTTCGCGCAGGCCGGCCTCTCGCACGCCGAATATCTTCGCGTTGGCGCCG
Organism: Burkholderia sp. MBR-1; assembly: GCF_013822785.1. Lineage (NCBI taxonomy): Bacteria > Pseudomonadati > Pseudomonadota > Betaproteobacteria > Burkholderiales > Burkholderiaceae > Burkholderia > Burkholderia sp. MBR-1. The sequence continues at coordinate 689,904 of NZ_CP053610.1, read as the reverse complement.
CCCGCGATCACGAAGCGCAACGTCGGGTGCGACTCGCGCATCAGCGCGATCGCGGCAAGCGCGCGCACGAGATTCTTGCCAGGCGCGAGCGAGCCGACGAACAGCACATAGCGGTCGGGTTCGAGGTTCAATCGCGACAGCACGCCGGGGTCGGCGTCGATCCGGTCGATATGATCGACCGCATTCGGCACGACCGACACGCGCGCCGGCGATATGCGCAACCTTGCGGCCAGCCGCGCGCGCGAGAAATGCGACACCGTCACGAGGTGGCGCGCGCGTCGCTTGATCATCCAGAACGCGAAGCGGTACCACAGCCGGAACGCGAGCGAATAGCCGTCGGGCAGGTCGAAAATCGCCGCGTCGTGAATCATGACCAGCTGATCGCGCTTGAACAGCGGGCCGATGTTGCACAGGCTCAGCAAGGTCCGGCCGCGCGTCGTGCGCGGCAGCGCCCACTGTTCCCACAGCGTGCCGCGCAGGTGCGTCGACGGCTGCGCGCGCGCGCCGGCCGGCAACGCGGCCGGGTCGTGATCGGGCGGCACGATCAGCGACGGCGCATCGTCGGCGATCCGCGCGAGCTCGCAGGTCAGCTCGTACGCGGTGCGCTGCACGCCCGTCATGCGCTGGGCCGTGAATTTTCCGTTGATGACGAGGCCGCGCGCGCGCGCGGCATGCGCTGCCGCACCAATGCCCCGCTCCGTGCGGGCGTCCTGCAGCACGGCCCCGTTGCGCTCCCGAATCGACGTTGACATGATCGTGACTGTTCCGATGGCGGCGGCGCACCAGCGCGCCGCCGGACATCCCGCCGGGCGGGATGCTGCTATACGGCCAGTGTGTGCGCCGCGCGCGCGCCGGTCGGTACGTTCGCTCTCACAACGCCGCGGTTCCGGGCGGATTTTCGAGGCGTCAGAATGCGTTGCGGCCGATGAAGCCGCGCACGATCGTCAGCACGATGATCTTCATGTCGAACGCGAAGCTCCAGTTCTGCATGTAGAAGAGATCGAACTTCACGCGCGCCTCCATCGCCTCGACCTTGCGCGTCTCGCCGCGATAGCCGTTCACCTGCGCCCATCCGGTGATGCCGGGCCGCACGCGATAGCGGTACATGTAGCAGTCGATCAGCTGCCGGTAGAAGTCGTCGTGCTCGACCGCGTGCGGACGCGGCCCGACGACCGACATCTGCCCGCACAGCACGTTGAAGAATTGCGGGAGCTCGTCGAGCGACGTGCGGCGCAGGAATGCGCCGACGCGCGTGATACGCGTGTCGTGGCGCGACGCCTGCCGGATGACGCCCGGCTGTACGCGGTGCACGCGCATGGTCCGAAACTTGAGGATGTCGAATTCGCGGCCGTCGACGCCCTTGCGGCGCTGCCTGAACAACACCGGCCCGGGCGACGACAGCTTGACGGCGAGCGCCAGCACCGACAGCAGCGGCAGCAACGGAATCAGCACGCCGAGCGCGAACAGCCGGTCGAACGCGAACTTGGCCCACAGCTCGGGCGCGGCGCGCGGCGTGGTCGCCAGATTGATCGCCGGCATGCCGAGCACGTCGGTCGCGGAGCGCTCGACCACGGCCATCTGCCGCACGTCGGGCAGCAGCCGCAACTGCACGAATTCGTCGCGCAGCTCGCGCACGATGCGCTGGATCCGCCACTCATGCGACATCGGCAGCGTGAGCCACACCTCGTCGATCCGTGCGCCGCGGATCATGTCGCGCAAGGTATCCCAATCGCCGATCACCGGCACGCCGCCGATGCCTGCCGCATTGGCCGGCGCTTCGTCGTCGAATACGCATGCGGCGACGAACGGCCCGCCCGGCGTCAGCTGCATCCGCTCGACCGCCACGCGCCCGTATGCGGTCGCACCGACGACGGCGACGCGGCGGCGGTGCACGTGCGCGTCGTCGCGCGTCAGCACGAACGCGAGCAGCATCGCGCGGCCGATCAGCACGGCGGCGTCGCCGGCGAGCACCGTGCGCACGATCCAGCGGGTGTTCACCGTTGCGCTGCGATTCATCAGCCACATCGTGCCGGCCACCGTGAGCGCGCTCGCGCACACCAGCGCCAGCGCCGTGCGCGTGAGCACGTGCGGGCCGTCCGGCACGGCCACCCCGTTGCGCACGGTCCGCACGTAACGCGGCAGCAACGCGACCGTCAGCACGCACAACAGCGCGATCGCGCCGTGCTGCGCATCGGACAGGTCGCGCCATCCGAGGCCGGCCGCCTGCTGCGCGGCAAGCGCCCCGGCCAGCACGAGCGCAACGTCGGCCGCCGCGATCGCGGCACGCCGCAACGCATTCGCTCCTCCGGACATCGACTGCATCGTCACGCACCGTGCGCCGGATAACGGCTCTGCAGTTCCGGCATGCGCGCGCGCAGCGGCGCGGGCGTTGCATTCGTGCGCGTGCCGAGCAAGCGCCGATAGTCGGCGCGAATCAGGTCGTAGCATTCGCACGCGTGATGTTCGAGACCATGGCGGTCGAGCACCGTGATACGGCCGCGGCGCTGCCGGATCAGCCCGGCTTCCTGCAGGTCGCCGGCTGCTTCGGTCACGCCTTCGCGCCGCACGCCGAGCATGTTCGCGATCGTCTGCTGCGTGACGGCCAGCTCGTCGCCGTCGATGCGGTCGTGCGCGAGCAGCAGCCAGCGGCTCAATTGCTCGCTGACCGAGTGATGCCGGTTGCACAGCGCGCTGCGCGAGATCTGCGCCATCGTGGCCTGGCTGTAGTTCAGCATCAGGCGATAGGTCGCCGCGGAGCGCTCGAATTCCGCGCGCATCACGCAGGTCGGCACGCGATACGCCATGCCGGCGGCGCGCACTTCGACGCGGCTCGACACGGCCACGCCGCCGACGAGCGTCGCGAGACCGACCGCGCCTTCGCGGCCGACCACCGCCACCTCCACCATCGCACCGTCCTCCATCAGGTGCTGAACCGACATCATCGCCGTCGTCGGAAAGTGCAGATGACGCATCGGTTCGCCGACGCGATCGAGCATCCCGGCCTTGATCCTGACCAGTTCGAGGTGCGGTGCGATCGCATGAAGGGTGTCCTCCGGCAGCGCATCCAGAATGGCATTGGCGGAGTAACTCGAGTGAAGATGAAGCATGGCTGTATTCCTTTTATTGTCCGCGCCGCGCGCAGCCGCGGCAGCGAAGCTCGTTATCGCGATGCGCATCGACGGCGACGCAGGTTGAGGCCCACAACCCTCGCTCCGATCGACCCTCGGCTTTCCACCGCCTCCGGAAATCGGCAATCCCGTTTCGACACGCCCGCTCGAATAAGCGATTTACGTGCCAATACCCGTCCATCCTTAATATATGAATGACGACCGCATTAGAACGACGGATTAATCGCGCTGAAACTTCAAAAAATGTCTCATTTCCGGACACCCCCACGCGTCGCGGACGCGGCAGGTGATTCGACTGATCAATAAGCGCCGCGCGCGGCCGGGTGGCCGACGCGCTTCCGCGACGGCTTGCCGGTCAAATACTTACGACGCGTTTTCATTTGATTCCATGATGTCCGGGCGACCCGCAGGCGGCCATCACGCGACTCGAAAGGTCGTTTGAAACTGTCTCAAAATTGATTCGATCGCTTGATTTACGGGCTTGTAACCTAGCGCACATACATATCGCAAGACATTGATTCTATTGTTGAACTTCAAGTCAATATCTCAATTGTCAAACAATGTTCAACGCCTTTTATATTTTTTCCTGTAGCATGCGAAGCGACGCTCAATTGATTCACGATCGGTACTTCATTCCGGAGCGAGCATCCCAATTCGTGCGCGACGGGCAAATTATGGATAACCAAATCTTGGGCTCCATATGACAGTTCCTTACCGACGTCCGAAGCGTCAAACTTTGTGAAGTGACGTAATACGCAATTGAGGGAATTCAATTGCGTGCTAGCTTTTTTAGCCATAGACATTCCAATTCCGACGAACAGAAATCGAACGTTCGTGCCGAATCCGCGCGGATACACGGCACGAAGTCGATTGCCCACCCTATGAGGATGCGCCGTGACTCTTCAGGCCAATGACGCCGTCGCCGCCCCGAGCGGCATGATCGAGCTCTCCCACAGCTTCGACGCGAACCGGTTCATCGCGGCGCTCGACCGCGACGAACGCGCGGCGCTGGTCGCTCACCTGCAGCTGGTTCACCTGAGATCCGGTCAGGTGCTGTGCGAACCCGGCGAAATGCTGAGCGCCGTCTATCTACCCGTCACGACGGCCGTTTCGTTGCAGTACGTATCGTCGGGCGGCATGACGCTGGAAGTGGCCGAGATCGGCAGCGAGAGCATCGTGTGCGACGACGTGATCGGCGGCAGCGGCAGCATGCCGTGCCGCGCGGTCGCATGCCGCGACGGCTTCGTCTATCGGCTCGACCGGCGCGTGTTCGCGCGCGCGTTCGACGCGTCCCCGGTGATTCGCCATCTGGTGTTCGTGTGCGTGCGGCTGCTGATGGCGCAGGTGTCGCAGATCACGTTCTGCAGCCGCCACCATGTGCTCAAGCACCAGTTGTGCAGATGGTTCCTGCTCGCGTACGACCGCTCGCGCAGCATCGAGATCCAGGTGACCCACAGCATGCTCGCGCAGATGCTCGGCGTGCGGCGCGAGACGGTCACCGACGCGGCGGGCGAAGTCCAGAAGCTCGGCCTGATCCGCCAGTATCGAAGCTCGATCGTGCTCGCGAATCTCGGCGGCCTCGAGAAGATGTCGTGCGGCTGCCGCGCGATCGTGCGCGACGAGATCAACCGGATCCTGTCGGCCGACTCGGGCGTGACGACCGCCGCGCGCGCTTGACCGATTCGGCATTTCGGCGCGCCCGGTCGATCGCGTTCAGCCGACTGTAGGGTGGCGAACAGAACGTCGTGCATGCGGATGGTCTACTGATGCCGGACTGCCGGGGGGATGTCAGCGCGCTGCGCGCGTTCGCCCGAGCGGACGACACCACGCACGCCGGAGCAGCACGTGAAAAACGAAATCAGAACCATCCTGAAGCACGTCGCCAATCTCGAAGCCGCGATCGATTCGATCGGCGACGGGGACGACCTTTACGACGCGGGCCTCTCGTCGCTCGACACGATCCAGCTGATGCTCGCGATCGAGAAGCACTTCAACGTCGAGATCCCCGACGAGATGCTGAACCGCAACCTGTTCCGCAGCGTCGACGCGCTCGCGGACGCGGTCGCCAGCCTCCAACGCTCCGAGCATTCCGCATGAGCGCGCTCCTTCCCGAACTCGCGCCCCCCGACGAAGCGTATCGGCTCGACGAGGCCGCCCTCGCCGTCGCGCTGGTCGCCGCGCAACACGCGGATGCGGTCGATCGCGACGCCCGTTGTCCCGTCGAGGCCATCGAGGCGATGCGCGCCCGCCGCCTGCTCGGCGCGATGGTGCCGACCCATCTGGGCGGCGCCGGCGCATCGCTCGCCGACGTCGCATCGGCCTGCTCGATTCTCGGCCGCGCCTGTGCGTCGTCGGCGATGGTGTTCGCGATGCACCAGATCCAGGTTGCCTGCATCGTCGATCACGCGGCCGACCAGGGATGGCATCGGCTGTTCCTGCAGCAGCTCGTGCGCCATCAATGGCTGCTTGCATCGGCGACGTCCGAAGACGGCGTCGGCGGCAACCTGCGCACGAGCCAGTGCGCGCTCGAGACGAACGGCGGCGAGTTCAGGCTGCGCAAAGCGGCGCCGGCGATCTCGTACGGCGACTACGCGGACGGCATCCTCGCGACCGCACGCCGCGACGCCGACGCACCGGCGTCCGAACAGGTGCTCGTGACGCTGCTGCGCGACGGCTATACGCTCACGCGCCGCAACGAATGGGACACGCTCGGCTTGCGCGGCACCTGCAGCAACGGCTTCGTGCTGGAGGCGCAAGGCGCGACGGTCCAGTGCGCGCCGGTGCCGTTCGCGCAGATCGCCGAACAGACGATGGTGCCGGTGTCGCACATCCTGTGGGCCGCCGTGTGGATCGGCGTGGCCGGCGACGCGTTCCAGCGCGCGCATCAGTTCTTCCGCGCGCAGGCGCGTCAGTCCGACGGCGCGCCGTCGCCCGCGGCACGACGGATCGCCGAATCGCTGGACCTGATGCAGGCGATGCAGGCGCGCGTCGACAGCGTGCTGCGCCTCTACGGCTGCGCGTCGGCGCGTTCGTGGTCGGCCGGCATGGCGTGGGCCGCCGAGGTCAACACGCTGAAGACTTACGTATCGACGGCCGCGCTCGAAGTCGTGCAGCAGGCCATGATGATCTGCGGGATGGCCGGCTACAAGAACGGCACACCGTACAGCGTCGGCCGCCATCTGCGCGACCTGCAGGCCGCGCCGCTGATGATCAGCAACGACCGCATCGCCGCCAACACTTCGAACCTGCTGCTCGCCTTGCGTCCGTCGACGCTGGAGAAACTCTCGTGAACGATCGCCTCTCCGTGACTTCGGCCGGCTCCGCCGCCACGCCCGCCGACGCGCCGCTCGACCGCGCCGGCGTGAACCCGCTGCGCGACGAACTGGTGGACGCCGGCCTGCTGGTGTCGACCGGCATCCAGGGCCTGTTCGGCCGCAGCGAGCGGTTCGAGCGCGTCGTCGAAGCGCTCGACGCATTCGTCACGCGCCTCGGCGCCGACCAGCATGCGGAGGTCCTGCGCTTCCCGCCAGCGATGAGCCGCACCGAGTTCGAGCGCAGCGAATACATGAAGAGCTTCCCGCAACTCGCGGGCAGCGTTCACGCGTTCTGCGGCGACGAACAGCGGCACCAGCGCGTGCTGCAATGCCTCGATCGCGGCGAAGACTGGACCGAAAGCCAGAAGCCGACCTACGTCGTGATGACGCCGGCCGCCTGCTATCCCGTCTATCCGGTCGTCGCGCGCGCCGGGGCGCTGCCCGACGACGGACGCATCGTCGACGTGTTCTCGTACTGCTTCCGCCACGAACCGTCGCTCGACCCGACCCGCATGCAGTTGTTCCGGATGCGCGAGTACGTGCGAATCGGCACGCCCGAGCAGATCGTCGCGTTCCGCCGCACCTGGATGGAGCGCGGTACGCGGATGATCGACGCGCTGCGCCTGCCGAACGAAATCGATCTCGCGAACGACCCGTTCTTCGGACGCGGCGGCAAGATCGTCGCCGACAGCCAGCGCGAGCAGAACCTCAAGTTCGAGCTGCTGATCCCGATCGAGCACGACGGCCGTCAGACCGCCTGCCTGAGCTTCAATTACCACATGGACCACTTCGGGCTGCTGTGGGACATCCGCACCGCGAGCGGCGACGTCGCGCACACGGGCTGCGTCGGCTTCGGCCTCGAGCGCCTCACGCTCGCGCTGTTCCGCCATCACGGCTTCGACCTCGACGCGTGGCCGGCCGACGTGCGCGACGCGCTGTGGGGCACGCGATGAGCTTCGTGTCACGCGACGGCGAGGACGCGTCGTTCGACGACGTGCGTCATCGCGCGCGCCACTACCGGCCGCACCCGCTGCACAGTCAGGAGATGGTCTGGAAGCAGACCAACTGCTACGTCGACATGTGGCTCGAGGTGCTGCGCTGGTGGGGGCTCAATCCGTACGCGGCGCTGCCGTTTACGATCGCGATGGACTTCGAGGGCGACCAGTTCACGTTCTTCAAGTTTCCGCACGACGAGCTGGAACGACTGTACGGCATCGTCGTGCAGGAACACTCGATCTACGAGCCGCTCGCCCAGCACATCGAGACGCAGGTCGCGCGCGGCCATCTGATGATCGTCGAGGTCGACGCGTGGTTCCTGCCCGATACGCGCGGCAGCGCCTATCGCACGCAGCATACGAAGACGACGATCGGCATCGACGCGATCGACCGCGTGCGCCGCCAGCTCGGCTACTTCCACAACAGCGGCTATTACGTGGCCGAGGAGATCGACTACGACGGGCTCGTCGGCGGCAGCTCGCCGATGCCGTTGCCGCCGTACGTCGAGTGCGCGAAGCGGCGTTTCGCGCCGCTCGACGAGCGCGTGCTGTGCGACGTGTCGCTCGCCGCCTTGCAGCGGCATCTGCGGCGCCTGCCGCTGGTCAATCCGGTGGCGGCGTTCCGCCGCCAGTTGCAGGCCGATGCGAAGTCGCTCGCCGCGTCGCCGCTCGAGCGCTTCCACGGGTACTCGTTCAATTCGGTGCGGCAGCTCGGCGCGAACTTCGAGCTGTTCGGTCATTACGCGCGCTGGCTGCAGGCGAGCGGCTGCATCGGCCCGTTCGCCGACATACGCGCGGCGTGCGAGCGCATCGCGGCGGAGTCGATGGTGCTCGAATTCCGGCTTGCGCGTGCCTGCGCGCGCGGCAAGGAGGAGCGCGGCGATGCGCCGCTCGACGCGATCGAAGCGGCCTATACCGACCTGATCGCATGCGCGCAGCAGATCAGCCCGCCGCTGCGGCACCCGGCGCCCGTTCGCTGCGAAGCGGCCGCCGTGCCGGCGACGCGGTGACGCGCGCGTCGGCAATGCCGGCGTGGTCGATGCTCGCGACGCCGGCAGGCGCGGCGCCCGCGCCGTCCGATCTTCCGGCCGGCGCCGGGTGGATCGCGGCGCCGGTGCCGGGCACCGTCGCGCAGGCGCTCGCCGTCGCGGGCCGTCTCGACGAGGCCGCGTCGCTCGACGAGCGCGACCACTGGTATCGCGTCGAGCTGCGCGGGCACGGCGCGCGCCTGCTGCGCTTTCACGGTCTCGCGACGCTCGCGCAAGCGTGGCTCGACGACACGCCGATCCTGCACTCGGACAGCATGTTCGTCACGCACGACGTGCGCGTGACGCTCGCCGGCCAGCACACGTTGTTCGTCTGTTTTCGCGCGCTCGCGCCGCACCTGCGCACCGCACGCGCGGCGCGGCGCGCACGCTGGCGCACGCGGCTCGCGGAGCCGGCGACGCTGCGCACGGTACGCACGTCGCTGCTCGGACACATGCCCGGCTGGTTTCCGCATCACGTGCCGACCGGTCCGTGGCGGCCCGTCGACGTGCTCGACCCGGCCGAGGGCACCGTGCCCGCGCATTGCGACCTGCATGCGCGCGTCGACGGCGACACCGGCTGGCTCGACGCCGAGCTCACGTTCGCCGCACCGCTGCCCGACGCGTTCGCGGCCAGGCTGTCCTGCGGCGAGCACCACGCGACGCTCGAACGCGCCGGCGCCGACCGGCTGCTTGCGACCGTCGCCGTGCCGAACGTGCGGCTCTGGTGGCCGCACACGCACGGCGAACCGGTGCTGTACGACATCGCGCTGCATGTCGGCGCCGAGCGCATCGTGCTCGGTGCAACCGGGTTTCGCACGATCGAGCAGCACGCGGGCGACGACGGCAACGGCTTCGGGCTGCGCGTGAACGGCACGCCCGTGTTCGCGCGCGGCGCATGCTGGAGCAGCGCGGCGCCGCTCGCGCTGCATGCGGACGATGCGACCTACGCGCGCCTGCTCGGCCTCGCGCGCGACGCGGGCTTCAACATGATTCGGGTCGGCGGCACGATGACCTACGAAGCCGACGCCTTCCACGCCTGGTGCGACCGGCTCGGGCTGATGGTCTGGCAGGACTTCATGTTCGCGAACTTCGACTACGCGCTCGACGATCGCGCGTTCGCCGACGCCGTCGACGCGGAAGCCGACCAGTTCCTCGCGCGGCGCCGCGCATCGCCGTCGCTTGCGGTGCTGTGCGGCGGCAGCGAGATCGCGCAACAGGCGGCGATGTCGGGGCTCGGCCCGAAACAACGCGCCGTCGAATTGACGGCCGAGCGTCTCGCCGCCCGCGCCGCGGCATGGCGGCCCGACGTACCGTACGTCTCCGATTCGCCCGACGGCGGCGTGCTGCCGTTCGTGCCGCGCGAGCGCGTGTCGCACTACTACGGCGTCGGCGCATACCTGCGGCCGCTCGACGATGCGCGGCGCGCCGACGTGCGGTTCGCGAGCGAATGCCTCGCCTTCGCGAACGTGCCGTGCGATGCGACGCTGGAGCGCATCGGCCGGCCGCATCCGCACGAACCGCGATGGAAGGCGGCCGTCCCGCGCGATCCCGGCGCGTCGTGGGACTTCGACGACGTCCGCGACCACTATCTGCGCACGCTGTACGACGTGGCGCCCGAGCGCCTGCGGCGCGAAGACCCGGCGCGCTACTTCGAACTGTCGCGCGCGGTGATCGCCGACGTGATGCGCGAGACGTTCTCCGAGTGGCGCCGCACCGGCTCGCGCTGCGCGGGCGCGCTCGTGTGGCAGTTCCAGGACGTGATGCCGGGCGCCGGATGGGGCTTGCTCGATGCCGCGCATCTGCCGAAATCGGGATGGTATGCACTGCGCCAGGTGCTGCAGCCGGTGCAGATCGTCGTGGTCGACGAAGGACTGAACGGCCTCGACGTGCACGTGATCAACGAACGCCCGGCGCCGCTGACGGCGAGCGTCGAGCTGGTGGCGTTGCGCGACGGCCGCACGCCGGTCGCGCGCTGCGGCGGGCAGGTTCGACTCGCCGCGCACGATGCGGTGCGGCTCGGCTCGGCCGAATTGCTCGGGCGCTTCTTCGACTGGACCTACGCGTATCGCTTCGGACCGTGCGAGCACGACACCGTCGTCGCGTCGCTGCGCGGCGACGACGGCGCGCTGCTGTCGCAGGCGTTCCACTTTCCGTCGCGCACGCATCCGGCCGTGTTCGCGCGACGCGATCCGGGCATCGAAGCGCGCGTGTCGCGCGCCGGCGACGCGTGGCACGTCGACATCGACACGCGCCACGTCGCGCGTCACGTGCAGATCGATGCACCGGGCTTCATGCCGCTCGACGACTGGTTCCATCTCGCGCCCGGCGCGACCGCGCGCGTCGCGCTGATCCCGCAACCTATCGGCACGCCGCGCATCGACGACGCGCCGCCGAGCGTCGACATTCGCGCGGTCAACGCCGCGCGAACGGTACGCGCAGCGTTGGCCGTCTGACGCCGAGAGAAATGAACCGCCCGCTGCAGCGGCGGCCGTCGCGCGTCAGTCGGACGAGCCCGTGCCGCGCGGCCGCTCGATGCCGTACGCTTCCATCCAGCGATACAGCGTCGCGCGCGACACGCCGAGCTCGCGCGCGGACGCGGCGACGCGCCCGCGCGTGCGCAGCAGCGCGGTTTCGATCGCTTCGCGCTCGATCGACTTGCGGATGTCGGCCACGGACGGCGATGCCGCATCGAGGCAATATTCGAGCTCGAGATCGTGCGCGGTGATCAAACGTCCTTCCGTCATCACGACCGCGCGTCTCACGCGGTTGATCAGCTCGCGGACGTTGCCGGGCCAGTCATGCTTGTAGAGCGCGGTGATCGCATCGCTCGAGAAGCCGCGCACGCGATGGCGCGCGTCGCTGCGAAAGCGCTCGAGCATGTGATGCGCGAGCAGCTCGATGTCCTTGCCGCGCGCGCGCAGCGGCGGCTGGTCGATCCGCATCACGCAGAGGCGATGAAACAGATCCGCGCGGAACCGCCCTTCCTCCATCGCTTCGCGCAGGTCGACGTGCGTCGCGGACACGATGCGGACGTCGACCGGCACCGGATCGCTGCCGCCGAGCCGATGAATCGAGCGCTCCTGCAGGAATCGCAGCAGGCTGGCCTGGCTCTCGTGCGGCAGGTCGCCGATTTCGTCGAGCAGCAGCGTGCCGCCGTTCGCAGCTTCGACGTAGCCGACCTTGCGCGCGTTCGCGCCGGTAAACGCGCCGCGCTCGTAGCCGAACAGCTCCGACTGCAACAGGTGCGGCGGAATCGCGCCGCAATTGACCGCGACGAACGGGCCGTTGCGCCGTTCCGAATGACGATGGATCGCGACCGCCGTCAGCTCCTTGCCGGTGCCGGTCTCGCCGAACACGAACACCGGTGCGTCGGTGCGCGCGAAACGCCGCACCGTGTCGAACAGCCGCAGCATCGCGCTGCAGGTGCCGACGATCCCGTTTTCCTGCGATTCGAGCCGCTCGCGATCGCGCGCGAACAGACATTCCATGCCGTACGCATGGCCGACGGTATCCGCGATCCTTTGGTGCGACGCGGGCAACGTGATGTAGTCGAAGCAATAGTCGCGCAACAGCGCGCGCACGTTCGCCGACGCCGTCTGGCCGGTCTCGACGAGCGCGACCCACACGACGCCGCGCATCGACGCACAGGTGGACGCGATGCTGCCGATCGCGTCGGCATGGCCGCCGCTCAGGTCGAGGATGCCGCAGGTGATTTCGCCGGAGGTGTCGCGCAACTGGCTCGCGTTCGCGACTACCGTGACCTTCCAGTTGCGCCGCGTCAGTTCCTTGCGAAGCATGACGGACGGCGACTGGGTCCAGTAGATCAGCGGACGCTGCCCGTTGGCCCTCCCTTCGCCGGCACTTTTATCGCGCGTTATTGGGATATTCATAGCGCACCATCACTTTCTCCTCTCCGCGAATCGTTCGCGTGCGCTCCGGGCGGCGGCGCATAGCCACCGGTCCGCGCTGCGTTGCCGCAGCCTTGGCGAAGATCGAAACTGCACACGGCGAGAACCCCCGGAGGTCGAGCCGAATGTCATCCGGCCTCGTTTTCATCGAACTTGAAGAGGAACGTGCGGCCGCGAAGCCACGACGTCCCGGCTTACATGCGACGCGCCATTACGCCATTACCAATGGGCACGCCGGTAAACGGAATTTCCGCTTGCAGTCGCGTCGAGTCGTACACGACAGCCGTGCTCGATACCGAACCGCCGGCCGCCATATCGCTCCCGGAATAGCCGCCTCGTTGCATCCGCCCCGAATTTACACCCGGTCGCCGGACGGTCGTGTTACCAAAAGATAATGCTGAATCCGGCGGTAACCGCGCCGGCACGCCGCCTCCAGCCGACTTTCGATCACCAGTTTTGATTATCCATGAACAATCGAGAGGTTTAGTGGCGAATACCACATTTTCGCAACATACGCGCCGCGGATTATCCGCGATTTTTGTCGAAATACCCAAGAACGACCGCCACCATCGCCCTCACGTCACATAATTGCCGGCGTGGCCGGGCCGCCGCTTCGAGGCCAGGCGGCGCGCAGCGCGCACGACTGTTACACGTCGTATCGCCTCCGCCGCCCGGCCGCTCAGACCCTCCCCAGCGCCGCGGGCCGCCCGGCCTGCCCGTCGCGCGCGAGGCCGTCGACCGCCACGTCGTCGTGCTGGGCCAGATCGGCAAGGCCGGGAGCGCCGGCCATCTCGTCCAGCAACGCGGCATGGCCGTCCAGCACGAAGCGCGTCAGCTCGCGCCGGAAGCGCGCCGCGCCGAACAGCTCCGCATTCGCGCGACATGCGTGCGGGCTGATCGAGCCGCGCGGCAGCGCCTCGAAGCGCGCGAGCGCGTCGAGCAGCGCGTCGACCGACTGCGTGCGAAAGAACAGGCCGGTAGCGCCCGCGCCCGGCCACGCGCGCACCGACTCGCGCACGCCGCCCTTGCCGTATGCGATCACGGGCGTGCCGCAGGCCTGCGCCTCGACCGGCGAGATGCCGAAATCCTCTTCGGCCGCGAACACGAAGGCGCGCGCGCGCTGCAGGTGGTCGTGCAGCACGTCGAACGGCTGATAGCCGAGCAGCGTGACGTTCGGGCCGGCCAGTGCGCGGATCTTCGCCATCTCCGGCCCGTCGCCGATCACCACGAGACGCCGCTCCGGCGTCCGCGAAAACGCCTCGACGATCAGGTCGATCCGCTTGTACGGCACCAGCCGCGACGCGGTCAGGTAGAACGCCTCCTTGTCGGTGCACAACGCGAGATGCTCGACGTCGACCGGTGGATAGATCACCGTCGCGTCACGCCGATAGGTCTTGCGGATGCGCCGCGCGATGAAGCGCGAATTCGCGGCCACGCGATCGACGCCGTTCGCCGAGCGCGCATCCCAGTTGCGGATGTAGTGCAGCAACGCGCGCGCGAGCGCCGACTTCGCGCCGTGCGCGAGGCCGGCTTCGTTCAGATACTGATGCTGCAGATCCCACGCGTAGCGCACCGGCGAATGCACGTAGCTCGCATGGAACTGGTCGGGGCCGCTCAGCACGCCCTTCGCGACCGCATATGAACTCGACAGCACGACGTCGTAGTCAGACAGGTCGAACTGTTCGATCGCCAGCGGAAACAACGGCAGATAGCTGCGATAGCGCGTGCGCGCGAACGGCAGCTTCTGGATGAACGACGTGCATACCGCGCGGCCGCGCAGGCACTCGCGATCGTCGAGGAAGTCGACGAGGCTATAGAGGTCGGCCTGCGGAAAGCAGTCGATCATATGTGCCAGCACGCGCTCGGCGCCGCCGGGCGACACCAGCCAGTCGTGAACGATCGCTATCTTCAAGTGCGGCCCCTGGTTCTTCCTTCACGTTCGCAATGAGCCGGCCACACGGTTCGTGCGCCGGCCGTCTGCAGCAATTATCCGAAGGGAGCAGCGCGGCCGATGTGTGCTGCCGCACACTGCGCCGTTCGCGTTGTGCGCTCCAGCACGTATACGTAGCGTCAGTACGCTTTCGAACAGACCGGCATACGGCGCATCCGGATCATCGACGTTGCCGCACCGCACGCGCCGCACGGCCCGTGCGGCACTGCGTGTTGAATGCTTCACGCGAGGACCGCATCATGGAATGGCATTGTTGTGAATTCGAACATCTGAGCGCCGTCGATCTCTACGCAATCCTGCGCGCGCGCAACGCCGTGCTGGTGGTCGAGGATGCGCATACGCATCTGGACATCGACGGCAAGGACGCCAGCGCACTGCACGTCTACGCGACGCAGCGCCACGGCGACGCGGCCGAAGTCGCGGCCTACGCGCGCATCCTGCCCGGCGACGACATCGATCCCGACGTCGTGATCGACAAGGTGCTGACGAGCGAGGCGTGTCGCGACGACGATACGCTCGAGCATCTGCTCGAACGCGCGCTGACCGCCGCGCACGCCGCGTGGCCCGATGCCGCGCTGCGCACGCACGTGCCCGCCGCGCGGCAGGCGTTCTACAAGCAGTTCGGATTCCGCAAGGCTTACGGTCCGTTTCTCCATCAGGGCGCGCCGTTCGTCGGCATGATCCGCCCGGCGCAACGCGCTGCCGGCGCGCTGCGTCAGCTGCTGTCTCGCGCGGTGTCGGTGCAGCGCGACCGCAACGAAGAGGCGCGCGCCGACGGCCGCGCTCATGGCCGACTGGCCGCCGATTCCGGAGCCAACCGATGATCCGCACCCTTCGCCAAGTCCCCGATCCCGCGCTGCCGCGCATCCTTCCCGTGATCCTCGCCGGCGGCTCCGGCACGCGCCTCTGGCCGCTGTCGCGCGAGCAGTTTCCGAAGCAGCTGATCGAGCTGACGTCGAACGAATCGCCGCTGTCGGCGACCGCGCGTCGCCTGAACGGCATCGCGAACGCGTCGCTCGACGACACGCTGCTGCTCGTCTGTAGCGAACAGCATCGGACGCTCAGCGCTGCGCAGGTGACCGACCGTGCCGCGCCGGCGCGCATCCTGCTCGAGCCGGCGCCGCGCAACACGGCGCCCGCGCTCACGCTCGCCGCGCTCGACGCGAGCGCGTTCGCGGACGATCCGGTGCTCGCGGTGATGCCGGCCGATCACGTGATCGTCGACGTCGGCGCGTTCCAGGACGCGATCGCACGCGCGGCGCGTTACGCAGAGGAAGGCGCGATCGTCACGCTCGGCGTGTTGCCGCGCCGCGCGGAAACGGGCTACGGCTACATCCAGGTCGGCGCGCCGCGCAACGGCTGCCACGGTAGCCAGGGCGGCTATTCGATCGGGCGTTTCGTCGAGAAGCCCGACGAGGCGCTCGCCGAGCGCTATCTGCAATCGGGCGATTACTGGTGGAACAGCGGGATCTTCGTCACGCGCGCGTCGGTCTGGTTGAAGGCGATCCGCGCGCTCGCGCCCGCGATTCATGCGTCTTGCGAGGCGGCATGGCGCGCGGGTATCGCCGAAGATCCGTTCTTCCGGATCGATGCGGCCGCGTTCGACGCATGCCCGTCCGATTCGATCGACTATGCGGTCATGGAGCGCTTGCCCGAACACGGCGAGCTCGGCATCGAAGGGATCGTCGTGCCGCTCGCGGCCGGCTGGTCGGACGTCGGCACCTGGGACGCGATCTGGGAAATCATGCCGAAGGACGATCACGGCAACGTCGCGCGCGGCCCGATCGTGTTCGAGGACACGCAGGACAGTTTCGTGCGCTCCGAAGGGCGGCTCGTCGCGTGCGTCGGCATGAGGGACGTGGTCGTGATCGAAACGCCCGACGCCGTGCTGGTCGCGAACAAGCACGACGTGCAGCGCGTGAAGAACATCGTCGCGCGGCTGAAGAACGACCGGCGGCCGCAGGCGATCGAGCACCGCAAGGTGCAGCGGCCGTGGGGACACTACGATTCGATCGACCTCGGCGAGCGGTTCCAGGTGAAGCGGATCGTCGTCGAGCCGGGCAAGCGCCTGTCGCTGCAGATGCACTATCACCGCGCCGAACACTGGATCGTCGTGCGCGGCACCGCACGCGTCACGCGCGGCAGCGAGACGTTTCTGCTCAGCGAGAACGAATCGACGTACATCGCGGTCGGCGAAGTGCATCGCCTCGAGAATCCCGGCAGGATTCCGCTCGAGATCATCGAGGTGCAATCGGGCGACTATCTCGGCGAGGACGATATCGTGCGGTTCGACGATCAGTACGGCCGGCCGGTCGACGCGCTGCCTGCGGAGCAGGCATAGCGCGGCGGCGATACCGCGCGCCGTGAGCGGCGCGCGGTATCGCCGCTAACGCTGCTTACGCGCTGGCGCTCGACCCGTGCTTGCCGCCGTCATTCGCGCCTCGCGACTGCGCGCACATGCGGCAGCAGCGCGACGTTCGCGCCAACCACGTCAGGCGCGATCGCTCGTGATCGCAGTGCGCCCGCACACGGTGCGGCCGTCGCGTCGGCGGCCGTGCAATCGCGTCCCGGACCGACCCGCACCGGCATCCCGCCGATCTCCGACAAGCGGTTGTCGGCAAGCTGAACCCCCGACACGTTGCCCCACAACCGAATGCCGTCGAACCGCGCATGCGACACGCGGTTGCCGATCACGGCCACGCGCGTCACCGTGCCCGACCACGTGCTGACGTCGATCGCCGCCTGCTGCGTGAGCGGCCGCGGATCGCTGCGCCCGCTCGCGGTCTGGATGGATGCGATCACGTTGTGCTCGATGCGGACGTTGGACGCGCCATAGGTGTGGTAACTGTCCTCCTGCGCGACGAGGATGCCGGCGCTCACCTGCACGTCGTGCACGACGTTGTCCGAGATCGTCACGTCGGCGCCGCCGACCACCGTGATCCCGCGGCCCCATGCATTGCCTTCGAGCACGTTGCCGGTGATGAGCACGTTGCGGCTCAACGCGCCGTCGGCAACGTAGCTGACCACGGCGATCATGTCGTCGCCGGTGTCGCGCACGACGTTGTGCCGGACGAGCACGTTGCGCGCGCCGTGCGTGATGTGGATACCGTCCGCGAGCGTGGACAGCACGCGATTGTCGACGATCGCGACATCCGCGCCGCCGAACACGAAGATGCCGGCGCTGGCGCCGCCGTCGATCACGTTGTCGAGCACCTGCACGTCGCGCCCGGTGACCTCGACCTTGGTCGACGCCGGTGTATCGAGGCGCGTCGCGCCCGTTCCGCTCAGGCGGAAGCCGGCGAGCGTCGTGCCGTCGCCGCGCAGCTCGATCGTCTGATCGGCGGCATCGGTTGCGCTCAGCGTCGCGCCGTAACCCGATACCAGGACGTGCGGCTGCCGCACGACGAGCGAACGGCCGACGACATAACGCCCCGGCACGAACGTCAATCGCTGACCGGGCCGCAGCGCGTCCAGCGCGCGTTGCAGCTCGTCCGCCTGGTCGGTCGCATTCGGCGCGGGACGAACGTAAACGTTGGCGCTGTCGGCGGGACGCGCGCTGCGTGCCGGCGCGCGCGACACATCGTCCGCGTGCGCCGGTGCACCGAGCGCGCCGGCCAGCGTCATGCCGGCCAGCACGCGAGACAAGCATCCCGGTCTGCGCATATCGAAACGTTTCTCCATAGCGGCCGCGCGTGGCGGTCGGCGAGACGATCGAGCGCCGCTCAACCGACGCCTCGACGAATCCGCCATTCGATCCGCTCAGCCATTCGCTTCGCCGGTCGCGAGCACACCGCTCGCGCGCCGCGACGTGAGTGCATGCGCGAGCTTCACGAACGGCGCTTCGCACAGCAGGTAACCGGCCCACGACAACGGGATCAACGGCAGCATCGGCACGATCATGTAAACGCCGAGCGGCCATCCGACCAGATGAAAGCGCTGGCACAACCAGAACGCCCCAAACAGCGGAAGGCTGTGCAACAGATAGACCGAGTAACTGATCTTGCCGATCCACGCGAGCGGACGGTTGCGCAGTTTGAGCACAGTCGCCAGCATCGCGAACGCCGCGATGCCGATCATGTATGCGAGCGAGATCGGCAGATGAAACGCGTTGTGATGCCGCCAGTCGTCGATCGCGCCCGCGAGCGCGACGCCGACCACCGCTATCGTCACGTACGCGAGCGCCGCCCGGTACGTCATCGACAGCCGGGACAACGGCCCGCTTGCGGCCAGCCGCAGACGCAGCAGTTTCGACGGAGCGTCATAGGCCTGGCGGAAACAGGCGCCCCAGAACATGATGCCGAGGTGATACGGCATCGTCTTGTACTGACTGAGCATTTCCGCCGGGAACACGTGCAGCGCGACCGTCGACGCGAACAGCGCACACAGCGCGACCGTGACGACACACAAATGCAGCATCCGATGCAGCCAGCCGCACCAGAACAGAAGCAGGCACACGACATAGAAATACAGCTCGGTCTCGAGCGTCCAGCCATGCGGCAGGATCAGGCTCGCGCCGAACGCAGCCGGGATCATCGTCACGTTCGCCAGCATCCCGTGCGCGTCCATGGTCTTGTCGAACAGTACCCAATGAACGAAGTAGCCGGCCGGCAATGCGAGCCAATACGCGGGATACAGCCGGAAGAAGCGCCGAATGACGAACCGCTTCGTGCCCGGGCCGAGGTCGCCGTGCAGGCTGGTCGGAATCAGCATGCCGCTGATCGCGAAGAAGATCACGACACCGATCCGGCCGAAGTTCACCGACCGCTGCAGCGCGTCGAGCGCCTGCTGCGAGCCGGCCATTTCGACGAACCGCTCCGCGTAATGCGTCCATATGACGAGGATCACCGCAATCGCGCGCATCGCGTCGATATGCTGAAATCGCTCCGGATCTTTCGCTGTTGACATGACTGGAATGGTGACGGCTCAACACACGGGGCTGCCCGTACGGGAATCGGAACATCCGGCGCCGATCACCGACAACGCAGACGGAATCGCCCGCCCCGTTCGCAGGCGGATCACCTGCGTGCCACGGCCGAGCGTGCTTTGAAAACTTCGTCGCGCCACGCCGCGTGGCGACGACGACGACACGAGCGCGGCGGCGACGTCCGGCATCGCCCGCCGTGCTTCACCTGGCGTGCGCATGTCTCGCGTCGACGCAATACCACCAGATCAGCGCGAGCAACGCGTAAAACGCCGTGCGCGAGCCGAACATCATCCAGTACTCGCCCTGCTGAACCGCGAACGTCGCATAGGAGAACACCTTGGCGATGAGCCACAGCATCACGACGCCGCCGCGCATCGCGACGAGGATCTGCAGCGCGCCGAGCGCGCCATACACCAGCCCCGTCATCGCGACGAACAGCGCGCCGCCCGCATAGCCGAACCAGTACACGGGCACGGCCATGTTCCCCATCGTGAACGTGACGTCGTCGAACATGTACGCGCGCAGCACGCTCGGCTCGGTGTACGACATCATCAGATCGCGCAAGCCGCTCGGCTCGGATTCGTCGAAGAAGGTCGGCATGGTCCACGAGCGCAGCGAACTCACGAAACGCCAGAACGCATCGGTGCCGCCGAGCCGTGGCGCGGTGAACATATGGGCGTCGTTGTCGACCACGTACCACGGCTGCCCTTGCAGCAGGAAGCGCGACGACAGCATGTCAGCCACTTCCAGCCCTTGACCGCGATACGAGTAGATGATCGACACGGCGCCGAGCAACAGCGCGAGGCCCGCGCCGATGCCCAGATAACGCACGACCGGCTTGCCGTTCATCGCATGGATCGCGATGAACGGCGCGAGCGAGCACAGCCCGATGTGCAGCACGGCCATGAACTGCTCGCCGTGCATCACGTTGAGCGCGAGATCGACCGCCATCGTCAGGATCGCGGCCGCCCGGATGCGCTTGTCGGGGCTGGTCGCGATCGTGCCCAGCAGGAAGCCCATGAACGACTGGTTGTTCAGGAACAGGTTGAACATCGTCCCGTTCGACGAGTCGTTGCGCAGCGCATAGCGGTTGATGCCGGAAAACAGCGAGAACCCGGACGTCAGCCCGGCGAGCACGCCGATCGCGATGATCGTCGCCGCGAGCACGAATCCGATCGCGATGCTGTGCGGCTGCAACGTGATCCGCGCCTTGATCGGTACGCGCACCGGACGCTCGTCCAGGAACCGGTCGAACGCAACGAGCGCACAGACCACGAAAATCACATAGAACGACAGCAGCCGGCTGAACGCGCCGGTCGCGTCGCCGATCACGTCCGTTTCCGTCAGATAGCCGCCGTTCTCGAGCCCCACGCCGGCGAGGAACGCGGTCATGCCGATCGCGAGCACGTACAGCATCGACACCGCGAACACCGGCCGCGACCTGACCAGGCCGACCAGCGCCGCCGTCGCCAACAGCAGCGTGCACAGCGCGCTCGATTCTTTCAGGCCGAGCGCCGGCATCGCCGCATTGAACAGCAGCGCGAGCGCGAACAGCGTCAGCAACATCACGCCGCTCGCAGAAGCGACGCCGCGGCCGCCGCCCATCGTTCCCGTGGTTCTATTCATGCTGGCTCATGCATGGCTCATGCTGATTCATGCTGCTGCAACCCGAAGTTGCGTTCGACCGTCGGCGCCGCGCGTTGCGGCCGGTAAGGCGCGCCCGGCTGCCGCGCGCGGTCCATCCCGTTGCGATCGGTCATGTGTCGCGCTCCGTGGCGATCGCCGTCACGCAGCCTTGCCGAGCAGTTCCTTTCTTACGCGCGTCCATGCCCTGAACAGGAACGTCTCGGCCGCAACGTCGCGACGGTCCGGCTGCGCGCGCGGCCCCTTCGCATCGCGATACGCGTTCGCGTAATAACCGTAGCGAAGCGGCGAAGGATCGAAACCGTTGAATACGAGGCCGTCGACCTTCGCGCCGATCCGTTGCAGGTTCTCGACCGCTTCCGCAACGTCGGCGCTGCCGATCGAGCCCTGCCGCGCGACCATCAGCGTGATGTCGGCGAACCGCGCCAACATGGCGACGTTGGCGGCCGGACGGGTCAGCGGCGCGTCGACGACGATCATGTCGTATTGACTGCGCAGTCGTGCGAGCAGCGCGTCGAGCTTGTCGGCGCCGTACAAATTGCGCGCGGGCTGCGCGTGGGTCCCGGCCGGCAGCACGTCGAGGTTTTCGTCGACGCGGCGAATCACCCGCTCGGGATCCAGCGATTGTTTCAGTACGTCCGACAAGCCTCGGTCCGCCTTCACCCGCAGCGCGTGCTCGATGCCGGATTGCCGCGCGTCGGCGCGCAGCAGCAACGTCTTGAGGCCGTCTTCCGCGAACAGGCACGCCAGGTTCGCGGCGATCATCGACTTGCCCTGCCCCGGCTCCGGCGACGTGATCAGCACCGTCTTCGAGCGGCCGTGCTCGACGCCCGTCTTGCAACGCAGCAGCAACGCGAGATTGGCGAGCGCTTCGACGAGCGGCGTGTCGGGGTCGTCCCTGACGGCGACCGACGCCGAGCGACCGTGCGCATCGCCATCGACCGGCTGCGGCAACGACGGCAGTATGCCGAGCATCGGGACGCCGACCGCCGCCTCGAGATGCTTCGGATCGCGCACGCGCCGGAAGAACCACGCGTAGCCTTGCGCGGCCGCGGCGCCCAAGATCAGGCCCACCGCGGCGCCCAGTGCGAGCACGAGCATCCGCTTCGGGCGAATCGGCTTGTCGGTCGGAACCGCCTTGTCGACGATCGACGCATTGCCGACC
Source organism: Burkholderia sp. MBR-1 (assembly GCF_013822785.1). Lineage (NCBI taxonomy): Bacteria > Pseudomonadati > Pseudomonadota > Betaproteobacteria > Burkholderiales > Burkholderiaceae > Burkholderia > Burkholderia sp. MBR-1. The sequence goes on along the minus strand of NZ_CP053610.1, from coordinate 667,847 downwards.
GTGCCTGCTTTCGCGATCTGCAGCTGCTGGGTGTTGTTCAGCAAGCCGACGTACAGCTGGTTGTTGACCTCGACATCGCGGGCGAGCCGCAGATAGGTCTGCTGCTGAGAAGGCAGATGCGCGACCTTGTCTTTCAACTCGGCCGACTGCTGATCGAGCGTCTTCAGCTTGTTGACGACGGCGGTCAGCTGAGGCTGCCCGGCAACGTACTTCGACGACAAGTCCTGATACTCGAGCTTGGCCTCGAGCCGCGCCTTGTCGACGAGCGCCAGTTGATCGATCAGCAACCTCACGTCGCCCTGCGAATCGATCGAGCCCTGCGCGTTGCGAAACGAATTCAGCGCCTGCTCCGCCTGCTCCAGACGGGCCTTCACCACCGGCAGTTGCGTCTCGAGGAACGCGAGGCTGTGCTCGGCGTCCTCGGAACGCCGCCTTGCGTTCACGTCGAGATAAGCGGCGGCGATCGCATTGAGCAGCCGCGCGGCGGACACCGGGTCACGGCTTTCGAGGCTGAGCTGCATGATCCCCGACTGCCGCTTCGTTTCCGCGCCCGCCAGCTTCGTCAGGACCGAATCGAGGCGCTCGGCTGTCGTCACCCGCCGTACGCGGAATTCCGTACCGGCGTGCGCGACGATGCGCGCGATGTCGACGCGATAGCCGTTCGCTTCGCTCGGCTTGCCGATTACGCCCTTCAGCACTTCCTGTCCGTCGCTGTCCTTCAGCGAGAACCGGTTGCCGGCCAGATAATCGAGCTCCAGCTTCTTGTCGATCTGCGATTCCGGTACGTCGAACCTGTGGAATTCGATGCGCTCACCGCCCCAGGCGAAGAACGGCGTACTGAACGGCGCGATGACGAGCCCGTCCGCGTCCTTCGGCAACACCGATTCGACGAACCCGCCGACGAGCGGAATCCGGTTGCCGACGGTCGCCTCGGCCTGCGCGACGGTTTCTTCGATGGCTTGCGTGACGACCGTGCGCGAACGCGCGACGTCGATTTCGCCGATTACCGCAGAGTTCTGAATGTCGAGTGCGTTCGATATTTCGGAAAGCGCGCCCAACGCGCTATGTTTGTTTTCCTGAACCTGAATCAGCGTATCGACGGAGTAAACCGGCGCAGCCGAAACGGCATAAATCAATGCCAATAAAAAACAGCCCAGAAAGACCGAAATAAATGCATAACGATAATCGAGCACGTTCTCCAGCAATTCGGTCAGCGCAAACCGCGGTGCGTCGCGGGAAATACTGCCCGCTCCGTCCCGGTATTCATTAGATGCGGCTCTATCCAATGTCATGCATATGCTCCCAAATTGCTGCCCACACAGGCGGGTGGCGACGGTACGCGCATGGCCGTCCGTGCCGCGCGGCTCGTCCGGGCACGGCCCGCCGGCGCGCCTGCGCCGCACCGGATGGCGGGCCGGCGAAGCATGCACGCGCCGGCCGCCGCCCACGAAACGCCATTGATTCTGTTTACCCGAGCCACTATGCGTTAAACCCGCCGCCCACTAAGTGCGATGGCTTACATTAATGGCCACTCAGTGCGCCGACCACTGGGTCGCCGACCGGTCTCATGCTATGTTGGGTGGCCTGTTGTTAAACGTGCGCGCAAGCGATGACATCAAGAACCGGTGCCGTTTCACGAGCGCGCGATTCCATCTCGTTCGTCCGTCGCTTCACCTCGATTTAACGGTCTTTATCAAACGACGTGCAATCGCCCGCTTGATTCGAATCCGGGTCATGGCCGGCCGGCAACCCGAATGGCCGATCGCGCGCCGGGCAACATCGTGTCGCGTCGGCGTCCGTGCTGCGTCGCTTCGAACCGAAGCGACGCAGCACTTGAGAGACGTCGCGCAATGCTCTTCTGTCTACCATCGCGAATGACGACATGAACAACCACTCGCTATCCGATACGCTCGCGCCGACGCGCAACGATGCGCCGCTGCGACAGACGCGCGTCGCGCTCGCCGTGGCGCTTGCCGCGCTGCTGTCCGCCTGCGCAATGGCGCCGGGCCAGCACATGACCGCGCCGGCCGCGTTGCCGGTCACGACGGCCGACAACGGCGACGTGACGAGCGACATGAAGGTCGCGGTCAAACAGATTGATCTGACGCTGATCGGCCAGATCCATGCGGCCCAGAAAGGTCATACCGCCGCGCCGATCCCCGGCAATCTGCTCGGCAAGCCGAGCGGCTACAAGCTCGGCCCCGGCGACGTGCTGCAGATCACCGTCTGGGATCACCCCGAATTCGCGGCCGCGGTCGGCCAGCCGACGCCGAATACCAGGCCGTCCGACGCGGCGCCCGGTTTCGTCGTCGACAGCGACGGCAACGTGCAGTTTCCCTTCGTGCCGCAGCCGATTCACGCGGCCGGCAAGACGGCCGCGCAGGTGCAGCGCGAGCTCGACGCCGAACTCCGCAAGGTGTTCATCAAGCCGCAGGTGACCGTGCGCGTCGCGTCGTTCCGCGCGGAGCAGATCTATGTGGACGGCGAAGTGCGCGCGCCCGGCTCGCAGGCGATCAACGACATCCCGATGACGCTCGTCGAAGCCGTCAATCGCGCGGGCGGCTTTGCGCCGAGCGCCGACCAGAGCCGCGTGACGATCACGCGCAACGGCACGATCTATCCGGTCAACGTCGCGCAGATGACGAAGACCGGCCGCAGCCCCGCCGCGATCATGCTGCAGCCGGGCGACCTGCTGCACGTGGCCGCGCGCGACGACAATCCCGTGTACGTGATGGGCGAAGTGAACAAGCCGCTGGCCGTGCCGCCGCAGCGCGACGGCACGCTCACGTTGAGCGCGGCGCTGTCCGAGGCTGGCCAGTTGAATCAGCAGACGTCGAACGCCGGACAGGTATTCGTGCTGCGCAAGGATGCCGACAGCCCGCCGGTCATCTATCACCTCGACCTCGAGTCACCCGTTTCGATGCTGCTCGCGAACCAGTTTCCGCTCGCGTCGAAGGACATCGTCTATGTCGACAATACCGGGCTGGTCCGCGCGAGCCGCGTGCTGAACCTGCTGCTGCCGGCCATCAGCGCCGGGTTGACCGGCGCGCTCATCACGAAGTAAGCGGCGGATCGCGGGAAGGCGGCGGCAGTGCGCGCCGCCTTTCCGGCGCAGCACCGAGGCCGCGTGGAGATCCGGCGCGTCACGCCCTCACCGTCCTCCCTACCACCCCACCCCGCGCATGATCGCGTCATCCCGAACGCGCCGACAGGTTCAGCAGGCCCACGCGTTCGCGGCACAGCACGTATGCGAGCGCGACCGCCACGGCCGATTCGGCGATCAGCACCGCGATGGCCGCACCGCGTTCCGCGAACAGCATCGCGAGCGGCGGCAGCAGCGTCACGTTCAGCGCGCCGGACGAAATCAGGATGATGCTGAAAGTGCGCTTCATGCCCATCGGCAGCATCGTCTGAACGCCGAACAGGTCGGTCATGCAGGCCATGAACGGCACCAGCGCGAGGCAGCGCAGCACGCCGACCGTCGGCGCGAACGCGCCGCCGTACAGCATCCTGACGACGAACGGCGCGCATACGTAGATCGTCGCCGACATCACCAGCACCAGCGCGCCCTGCAGCACGATCAGCTTGCGCAGGAACGCGAACGCGTCGTCGCGCGCGTGGTGCATCAAGTACGTGACGTGCGGATAGGTGGCGGCCCTCAGCGGTTGCAGCAGCCCGACCGCGGCGCGGATCAGCTTGTCGCCGGCGGCAAAATAGCCGGCCGCGACACTGCCCGAGACGATGCTCAGCAACACGGTGTTGGTCGACGCGTAGAACGAGATCGACGTCGAGGCGAGAAACACCTGCGAGCCGCCTTTCAGCGCGGCGGCGATGTCGGCCACGCCGACGCGCACGCTGTCGACCTCGCGCCGCAGGAACAGGTACGCGAGCAACGTCACGCCGCACAGCACCGGCACCGCCGCGTTGATCGCGACCGCGTGCAGCAGATCGTCGGGCGTGCGCACCCAGGCGAAGAACGCGACGACGCTGCATGCGCGGTACACGACCACCGTGACGCTGTAGACGCTCAACTTCTGGATGCCCTGAAAGTACCAGCCGGGCGTCAGCGCCGCGCCGACCGCCATCCCGAACCCGATCAGCAGCGCCGTGCGTTCCGCCGCGAAATGCGGGACGAGCAGCGTCAACGCGAGCAGCACCGCAAACCCGGCGACCGTGATCGCCCATTGCGCGCTGACGGTCGCCCAGAAGATGCGCGAGCGCTCCAGCTTGCCGTTCGCGAGCGCGACGCGCGGCGTCGCCGTCAGGTCGAAGCTGTAATTGGCCAGATTGATGAAATACGTGGTGACCGCGAGGACGAACGACAGCCGCCCATACTGCTGCGGCCCGAGCACGCGCGTCAGCAGCGGCAGCGTCACGAGCGGCACGACATACGTCGAGATTTGCAGCGCGAACAACAACGCAAAGTTTTTTCGAACAGCGGTCATCGGGCTTTCTGGCGGTGAGAGAACGGTGTGCCGACCGTCAAGGCGCACGCGCGCGCGGTGCGTGCGCGTCGATGCCGAGCACCGCACACAGCGACGCGGCGTAGCACTCGACCGAGTAAGGCGACCAGTCGTAGCGACGATCGGCGATAGCGAGATGCGTGCGCAATTCGGCGAGCGCACGCGCGAAGCCGTCGGGCGTGTTGCGGTAGAGAATCTTGTGGCCGATCTCGTCGCCGAACGTCGACAGGCTGCCGATGTCGTGGACGAGCGCCGGCAAACCGAGCATCGCAGCCTCGACGATCACGAGCGGCGCGTTCTCGGCCCAGATCGACGGCAAGATCAGCGCGTCATGGAGCGGGAGCGCGGCAAACAGCGTGGCATGGTCGACGCGGCCGGCGAAACGCAACCGCCCCGACTCGACGAGCGCCGCGTATTGCCGCTCCAGCTCGCCGCGCTCCGATCCGTCGCCGTAGACGGTCAGCGACGCGATCGCATCGCCGGCCGGCCCGCTCATCAGCGCGAGGAACGGCGCGAGGCCCTTGTCCCAGTCCACGCGACCGACGAAGGCGAGATCGAGCCGCTCGCCGCGCGGCGGTTTCGGCGGACGCGGCACCAGCGTCGAATCGATCGGGTTGCGCACGAGCGTCGCGCGGGCGCGACCACGCTGCGCGATCAGATCGCGCATGAACGGACTCGGACACAGAATCTCGTCGAACAACCCCAGCGGATCGAACAGCGTATCGACCGCATGCCAGTGCAGCTTCTTCACGACGTCGTGGACGAAGCCGCGCGGGCTGGCCGTCATCGCGATGCGCCGGCGGCTGCGCAATCGTTCGATCGACAACGGCTGCGCGCGGCCGCGCGAATAGACGAGCAGGCTCGGGTTGTAGAACAGCAGGTGGTAGTCGTGCGCGGTCATGAACAGGCCGCAATCTGCGTGGCGCTTGTAGCGCGCGAGCACGGGCAGGATCGCGCTCGACAACAGGTTGTGGTAGTTGTGCACGAGGATGCGTTGCGGGCGAAACCGGTCGAGCAGCGCGTCGAGCGCGCGGGCGGCGGCAGGCGACCACGCATGCGCGCGCGCGCTGCCGGCAAGCTCGGGCACCGCCTGCTGATCGAACGTCTCGACTGCGACGCCGTCGCGTGCGCGCAGCACGTCGGCGGACAGCCGGTACACCTCCTCCGCGCCGCCCTTGCGCGCGAAGTCGTTGATCACCAGCACGCGCATCACGCTCGCCCCCGGCCGCCGCAATGCCGGGCGCGCGAGGCCGCGTCGTGCGCCGACGCGTCGAAGCGCGCGCGCATCGCGCGCTCGCCGTGACGGCCTTTCCACTTCCGATGTTTCCGGCACGCTTGCTTCATTGTCATTCCTGGGCGGGGTCGCGGCTGCGCCTGCGAACAGGCTCGCATGAAAATTCGACAGCGTCAGGATACGGCCGCCGACGCGCGCGATCTGTTCGTCCGGTTACGTTGGCGGCAGGCGCCGTGCTGCGGCGATGCGGCTCGCGAAGCGTACGGGCGGCTGCGACGATGCGATCGCCGCATGCCGCGCGAACGTGCCGCTCGAATGTTCCGTAAGCGCGCTACAGCGGTGCGTGCTCGGGCTGCGCGGGCATGGCGAGTTCGGCCGGCGCATCCCAGCCGGACAGCAGCGTCGCGCAGCGGGTGACGACGTACTGCGCGGCGGCATCGCCGTGCAACGAATGATCGAGCGCGTCCTGCATGTCGACGGACACGTTCGGCAGATGCGCGAACGCATGCGCCGCAGGACCGAAGTGGCGGACGAGCACGTCGACGCCCGGGTCGAAGGTGCCGTAGACCAGATGCGTGCGGATGCCGCGCGCCGACATGTCGCGCAGCAAGCCGCGCGGCGTGTCCTTGCCGGGGCGCCAGCCGAGATGTTCGCCGACACGCTTGAGCGGCCCCGTCGCGACACCCGCGGCGAACCGGAACATCGCACGCAGCACCGGCCGCAGGTCGCGTCCTTCGGTCAGCAGCCGGCGCAGCTTGCGACCGCAGCGTAGCGACGCCCAGTAGCCGCGCATCGAATTCGTCTGGTTGTTCAATGCATCGGCGAGCGTTTGCCCGCGCGGCCAGACGAACGCCGGCAGATTCACCGCGATCACGCCGGCCAGTTGCTCGCGCGCGGCCGCATGAAGCGACGCATACGCGCCGGAGCAGATGCCGAACGCGACGATCTCGCGATGCCCGTGCGCGTTCAGCCAGCGCGCCGCCGTGACGACATCCGCGATCGCCTGATCCGAGTACGGAATGTTCGACTGATCGTCCGTCGCGCGCGGGCCGCTGTCGCCGACGCCGGTCGAATCGATGCGCAGGCTGCTGATCCCCGCCGCCGCGAGCGAGCGCGCAAGCCGGACCGCGAAGCGACCGTCGGCGACACGCGGATTGGTCGCCGTATTGGCGATCAGCAGCGTCGGTGCGGCAGCGCGCCGGACCATGCCGGCCGGCTCGCACAGCACGCCGATCATTCGAGCCGGCTCGAGGGCGACGATACGTTCGACGCTGCTCTGCGCCGTCAACGTCACGCCCGGCCCGGCGCCGGGTAGCGGCCCGCGTACGCCACCGTCGGTGCCGTCGTCGATCCAGTTCACGACCGTGTCGAGCAAGCCGGCGGGCAGCCGCGACCACACCGGCTCGCGCATCATGCCGCCCCAGTCGGCGCAGGTGCGCATCTCCACCGACACGCCGCGCGCCTCAAACGCATCCGCGAGCGCGGAGCCGTCGCCGTAGGGCGCATCGACGAGTAACGCGCGCGCGGGCAACACGCGCGCGCGTGCGACGCACTCGCTCAGATTGATGCTGCGCAGGCGCGCGACGAGATCTTCGGGATACACATGGCCGAGCACGCGCAGCGGCCGTTCGTCGCGAACCGCGTCGCGCACCGCGGGCGATACGTTGTCGAGCCAGCTTTGTGCGACGAGCGACAGCTCGCGCAGATAGCCGCGTCCGCGCACCACCGGCGCCAGCGCGACGAAGCGGGTCAATTCGGGAATGCCGTCCGCGGCCAGCAACGCCAACGTGGCACCGGCGCGCATGCCGACGACGGACAGCGTATCGACGGCGACGCGCTCGCGCAGTGCGTCGACCGCATGCCGGACGCTCGCGAGCATGCGGTCGAAGCGTTCGGCATCGTGTTCGTCGCCGAGCGAGTCGCCGCTCGCCGGGTAATGGAATCGCAGCACCGGAAAGCCGCGCTCCGCGAGGCGCTCGGCGAGCGAGCGCACGAGCTTGTGAAGCCACAACGCCTCGTGGCCGAGCGGCTCGCAGATCACGATCCCATGCGACCGATCGCCCGCGTGAAGCCAGCCGACACAACCGTCGAACTGAATCGGCATCATGATGCGGTCCTCGCGCTGAACGCCCGATGCGCCGGCGCTCCGCCTCGGGGCGAGCGGCCGGGCCGGGAACAGCATTGCACGTACATCGGCGGGCGCAGCCGCAGCGTGTGCGCGAAGCACACTCGCATGCCCGGGCAGCCGCATTCGACGGATCGGGAACGACTGACGTTGCGACGCGTTGAGCCGTATCCCCGTAGCCGGCTCCGTCCTTGCGTATCGATTTGGGTTCCCACGAATACACCCGTATATGAAAACACCCGCATGCCCGAGCGGGCCGCGCGTGTCTGTCGAGCATCACCTGACGTGCAGGCGCCTCTGGGTTGAGCTTGGTCTTTGCAATTGTTTGATTCGTGCTGCGCCACATAGCCGTTACGCGCTCGCGAAATCGGCGTCGCAGGCCTGGCACTCGGCCTGCTCCCACGCGGCGATTAGGCCATTCGATCCCGCCACATTCGGTACGGCACATTACATTTTCAAACCACATCATCCGGCGCGAACACGGCGATGCGGCATCACGCGATTGAATACCGTCCCGCGCGATGCGTATGTGAGCCACCTCACTTACGTTCGTCGCAGTGCACCAACGGCGTTTCGGCGGCCGGTTCAGTGCGCGGCAATGTGCAGCGTTTTCGACGCAACCGCCGGAATGCAGGTAGTTGTTACGACGCTGCATCGCGGCACTCGGGAACGATGACCGCGTTTTCGCGACCCCGCACGACCGCGTCAAAAAAAGATCGTACGTATCGGTACAAACACCGATGCTGTAGCCAAACTACATTCGTAGGATTGGTCGCTGCAGAGAATCGCTACATACGATTCGGCAGCGTTCGACGGTCCGCGTCGCCGTCGTCGGTGCCGTTCGCGCCCAACCGGCCGTAACGATTCCCCGCCCGGCGTGGCGTGCCGACGCGCAATCACCGTGCATCGCCGGCCGAAGGCGTTCGATGCGAATCGATCGAACGTGTGCAGCTCCAGACATCATCCGAACAACCGGCAATACGATCATGGAGAGCAACATGCGGGACAAACTCTGGCCGGCCGCCGTGCTGGCAGCGACCCTCTGCACCAGCGTCTATGCGGCCAACGCCGATTTCGATTCACCGGGCAGTGCAGCCGACGCGTTCGCGTCGTCGGCCGCGCAGCAGCGCGCCGACCTGCTCGTGCGCAAGATGACGCTCGACGAAAAGCTGCAGTTCATCCATTCCCAGTACGAGATGTCGAAGGTGCCGGGCGGCGGCGCCGGTTATATCCAGGGCGTGCCGCGGCTCGGCATTCCCGACCTGAACATGGTCGACTCGGCAACGGGCTCCGGCAGCACGTCGCAGCCGAGCACGACGTTCCCCGCGACGATCGCGCTCGCCGCGAGCTGGGACCGCCGGCTGTCGTACGACTTCGGCAAGCAGGTCGCGATTCAGTTGCGCGCGCAAGGGTTCGGCATGGGCCTCGGCGGCGGTACGAATCTCGCGCGCGAGCCACGCGGCGGCCGGCTCTTCGAGTATCTCGGCGAGGATCCGCTGCTCGCCGGCGAGCTGCTCGCGGAACGCACGATCGCGACGCAGCAGCACAAGGTGATCGCGACGATCAAGCACTACGCAGGTAACGAACAGGAGCATGGCCGGATGGGCGGCAACACGCAGATGGACGAGCGCACGCTGCGCGAGCTCTATCTGCTGCCGTTCGAAATCGCCGCGAAACGCGGACAACCCGGCAGCGTGATGTGCAGCTACAACCGCCTGAACGGCACGTATGCGTGCGAGAACAACCATTTGCTCAACGACGTGCTGAAGAACGAATGGGGCTTCCAGGGGCAGGTGCAATCGGACTGGGGCGCGGCGCACAGCACCGCCGCCGCGATCAACGCCGGGCTCGACGAGGAAGAGGACGTCGGGCCGACCGTCTACCTGACGCCCGAGGCCGTCAAGCAGGCGATCGCGAACGGCTCGGTATCGACCGCGCGCCTCGACGACATGGTGCGCCGCAAGCTGGCCGTGATGATCCGCGTCGGCGTGATGGATGACCCAGCGAAGGCCGGCGGCACGATCGATTTCGCGGCCGCGAACCGCTTCGCGCAACGGGTCGCCGAGCAGTCGATCGTGCTGCTGAAGAACGACGGCAACCAGTTGCCGCTGGTGGCGTCCGCGCTGTCGCGCATCGCGGTGATCGGCGGGCACGCCGATGCGGCCGTGCTGTCCGGCGGCGGCTCGGGCAACACGCGCGACCCCGTCACCGGTTCGTTCGCCGGCTGCGGCGGGCTGGTGTTCGGATCCTCGACCGGTTGCAGCTGGTGGCGCAATCCGTGGCTGAAGGTCGACGTGCCGATCGTCGCGGCGATCCGCGCGCTCGCGCCGTCCGCACGCGTGACGTTCGCGGGCAACAGCGATCAGCAGTCGCCGTTCCGCGCCTACACGCAGCAGGAAATCGATCAGGCCGCGACGCTCGCGGGCCATTCCGACGTGGCGATCGTCGTGGTCGCGCAGCCGGCCGGCGAGGACTTCGGCGATCTGCAGAGTCTGCGCCTCGCGAATCCGTCGAATCAGGATGCGCTCGTCGAAGCGGTCGCGCGCGCGAATCCGCACACGATCGTCGTGGTCGAGAGCGGCAATCCGGTGTTGATGCCGTGGAAGGATCGCGTGTCGGCGATCGTCGAAGCGTGGTATCCGGGCGAAGGCGGCGGCAATGCGATCGCGAACGTGCTGTTCGGCGCGGTGAATCCGTCCGGCAAGCTGCCCGTGACGTTCCCCGCGCGCGATCAGGACTCGCCGGCGTGGGTGCAAAACGGCGGGTTCGACAACGATCCCTTGTACGCGGAACGGCTGAACATGGGCTATCGCTGGTACGACGCGCACAACATCGCGCCGTTGTTCGAGTTCGGCCACGGGCTGTCGTACACGCACTTTGCGTACTCGGGGCTGTCGGTGTCGCGGCAGCCGGACGGCTCGCTCAACGTCGCGTTCACCGTGCGCAACGACGGGCGCGTCGCCGGCACGGAAACGCCGCAGGTCTACCTCGGCGTGCCGTACAAGGATGAACCGCCGAAACGCCTGGTCGGCTGGGACAAGGTCCAGCTCAACCCCGGCGACGCGCGACGCGTCAGCATCACCGTGACGCCGCGCATGCAGAGCGTGTGGGACACGTCGCACAACGGCTGGCGTTACGTCGCGCGCGGCACGGTGTATGTCGGTGCGTCGTCGCGCGATATCCGTTTGCAGGGCAGTTGAGCAAGCGGCTGGCAGCGGCGGACGCCGGGGGGTGATCGGCGTCCGACTGCCCGCCCCGACGTGCGCGATTGCCGTGCGTCGTGCGCAGGGCCGGTCCGCGCGGACCGGCCGCTGCGGATCTACGAAAGCATCGCCACGCGAGCGGCTCGGCTCCCGCTCGCATCGACTTCCGGCGAAGCACCGAGGGCCAAGTCCTCAGCGCGCGGCGACGCGTCCGATCCTGAATACCCCGACCACGTCGCGCAGCGTGGTCGCTTGCTGCGCCATCGCCTGCGCGGCTGCCGACGCCTGCTCGACGAGTGCCGCGTTCTGCTGCGTAACCGAATCCATCTGGCCCACGGCGACATTGACCTGCTCGATACCCGTTCCCTGCTCGTCCGAGGCCGATGCGATTTCATTCATGATGTCGGTCACTCGCCGCACGGATTGCACGATATCCGACATGGTCGAGCCCGCGCGTTCGACCTGCTGGGACCCCAGCGCCACGCTCTCGACCGAACCCGTGATGAGGTCCTTGATCTCTTTCGCCGCATTCGCGCTGCGTTGCGCCAACGTGCGAACCTCGCCGGCCACCACCGCAAACCCGCGCCCCTGCTCGCCCGCACGCGCGGCCTCGACTGCCGCGTTCAGCGCGAGAATGTTCGTCTGGAACGCAATTCCTTCGATCACGGCAATGATTTCGGCAACTTTGCCGGAACTGCTCGAAATGGCGCGCATGGAGTCGACCACCTCGTTCACCACCTCGCCGCCGCGCATCGCGACCTCGCAGGCGCTACCCGCAAGCGCATTCGCCTGCTTCGCGTTTTCCGTATTCTGACGAACCGTCGCGGTCAACTGCTCCATGCTGGCCGCCGTTTCCTCGAGCGAAGCCGCCTGCTCTTCCGTTCGCTGCGAGAGATCGAGGTTCCCCTGCGCGATTTCGCCGGCCGAAGTCGTGATCGATTCCGCGGTCGACTGAATTTCCGACACGATGCCGCTCAGTTGCCGCCGCATCGATTCGAGCGACGCCATCAGGCTGCCGCGATCATTCGGCGCGACCGGCACCGGTGCTTCGAGATTGCCTTCGGCAATACGTCCGGCCACGACCGCGGCGTCGGCCGGCTCGCCACCCAGCGACCGCATGATTCCGCGCGTGATGACGGTTCCCAGCACGATCGACAGGATGACGGTGATGACGCCCGCTGCCGCGAGCGTCACCTTGGTCAACGCAGTCAAGCTGGCCACCTCTCCTGAACGTTGATCGAGCAGCGACTGCTCGGCCTCGTTCAACTCGGCGGCTACCGCTCGATAGCGATCCATGAACTGCTTGTCGTCGCCCTGCTTGAAGTAGTCGATCAGCACGTTGGCAGGCTGCGTACCGGCATTGACGTCACGCCGCATCGCGATCAGCTTGTCGTCGACCTCCGCCACCTTCCGATGCATGTCGCGCAGCGTCTCGAGACGGCGCTGTTGCGCGGCATTGTCCGATGTGAGGCTGCGCACGACGTCGAACGACTTGGCGAACTGCCTGAGGCCGGCCTTATAGGGCTCCAGAAACCGGTCGTCTCCCGCAGCCACGTAGCCGCGCACGCCCGTCTCCATGTTGACCATGCTGGTCAACATGTCGTCGTTCGCTCGCAGAACCTGATAACTATGAACGTTCCAGCCGTTCGCCTGGTTCAGCTTCAGAAAATTGACGATCGAGATGGCGCTGCCGATCAACGCAATTAGTACGACGATACCGAATGCTGCGGCCAGCTTCCTGCCGACTGTCATGGAGCCCATATGTTCTTCCTCCCCTTGTGTTGTTTCGTTATGTCGGCAAGCAGGAAGACTTACTGTAATTCGCGCTTTCCGTGCCTGAGGAAGTATTCCTCATGATGGCTGAATATATTGGTCAATTCGCCCTGACACGGGGTCGAATCCGGTGACTATCCGTCCTCGCAAACGATCCACGACGTATAGTCTTTTTATCGGTCGCCGCACCACCGAGGACCTCAACGAACGCGCCCGCACGCTTGCCGACGCGATGCGCGCATGGAAGCTCGACTAGCCGCCGCGGGCGGGCATGCAAACGGGAGAAGGCACCGCATGCGGCGCCCCATTACGCCTCACCGCGCGCCACTGTTGTTCGGAAACCTCATCGCGATGACGAGCCCGCCGTCGGCCGCGTTGGCAATCTGCAGCGTGCCGCCGTGATGGCGAACGAGGCGGCGCACGATGGCGAGGCCTAGGCCGCTGTGCGCGGTGCCGCCGCGCGCCGGATCGAGCCGGACGAACGGACGCAGCACGCGGTCGAGGTCCGGCTCGGACACGCCTGGCCCGTGATCACGCACCACGAGCTCGTAGTGCCCGTCATGCGCTCGCGTGGCGATTTCCACGGGCGGCTCGCCGTAGGTCAGCGCATTTTCGACGAGGTTCGAGAGAATGCGGTCGATATCCACGATGGGCAGCGTGAAGTCCGGCCCGGCGCGCAGATCGAGCGTCACGAGCGCGTCGGTGTCCGCTGCACCGCCGGGAGCCAGCGCGTCGGTGTAATCGCGCCGGCAGTGGGCGTCCACGCTCGTCTGCGACGAACTTTCAGGGCTTTCGCGGGCGAAGTCCAGAAACTGCGTGATGACGCGCGACATCGATTCGGTGTCGCGCAGAAAGCCGTCGCGATCGCCGGGATCGGTCAGCAGATCCGCACGCACCTGCATGCGCGTGAGCGGCGTACGCAGGTCGTGCGCGATGCTCGCGAGCATCACGGCGCGCTCGCGTTCGGCCTCGGCCAGTTCGCGCGTCATGTCGTTGAAGTCGTCGATCAGTTCGCGCACTTCACGCGGTCCGCGCTTGCGCACGAGGCTCGCATGAACGCCCGTACGATGCTCGCGCGCCGCGGCAGCGAGGTCGCGCACCGTCCCGTTGAACCGCCACGCGAGCATCACCGCGACCACGACGGCAAACGCCAGCGTCAACGCCAGCGCGCCGGTGAAGCGGTAGAGCGGCACATCGGCCTGCGGCAGCACGATGCCGCGCACGCTGCCCGCGGGGAGCACGCGCAGCGTGCCGTCGCCGTCCATTGCCACGTGGGTGCCCGACGGCAGCACGTGCCGCAATTGCCGTTCGATCGGCCCATTGGTGTCGCCGCGAAAGCGCTGCGCGTCGGCGGCCGGCAATTGCTTCAGGTCCGCGAACGAAATACCGAGGATGTCGGCCACCGACCGATCGCCGCCGCTCTCCCGCTCGCCCATGCTCGCGGCAGCCTCCACGACGCGCGAAATATGGAAAGCGGCAAGGCTCGCGCGGCTTTGCTCGATCAGCAGCAGCGACGTGAGGTGAACCAGCACGAGCAGGCCCACCGTGGTGACGACGAGCCGCCCGAACATCGAATCAAACGGATTCTTCATCGGCCGGGTTGTCGGGAATGAACATGTAGCCGATGCCGCGCATGGTCTGCAGCCGTCGGGGATTGGACGGGTCGTCCTCGATCAGGCGGCGCAGGCGCCATACCGGCACGTCGATGCCGCGCTCGGTCACGTCGGCGTCCGGACCGTGGAGCAGCTCGATGAGCCGCGTACGCGACAGCGTTTCCATCGGATGCGAGGCCAGCACTTCGAGCAGCGCGTACTCGCCGCCCGTGAGCTTGACGGGCGCGCCTTCGCACAGCAGCGTGCGCGTCGAGAAATCCAGCTCGAAACGGCCGAACCGGCACGGGGCGCGCTTCTCCTGGACCACCGCGGGCGGCGGCGGCCCCTGCCGGCGCAGCACTGCATGGATGCGCGCGAGCAGTTCCTGCGGCATGAACGGCTTGCCCAGATAGTCGTCCGCGCCCAGTTCGAGCCCCAGCACGCGGTCCACGCCCTCGGCGCGCGCGGTCAGCATGATGACCGGAATCGTGTCGCCGCGCGCGCGCAACTGCTTGAGCGCGGTGAGGCCATCGACGCCCGGCATCATGAGATCCAGCACGATGATGGACGGCCGTTCGCGCTCCAGCCGCCGCGCGAGATTCGTGGCGTCGTGCAGAACGGAGAACGCAATGCCGCGCTGCTGGAAGAACTTGCGCAGCAGGTCGCGCAGTTCGGCGTCGTCGTCGACGAGCAGGACTTGCAGCGCGGAGTCGGGGATGGAAGGTGCGTGCACTTCGGGCATTCAGGGCGGCGTGAGGACGAAATGATGGTAGCCCGGAGAGGGCCCGGCTGGCTTTCGGAATATTACCGAGAATTGCGCCCGCTGACGAAACCCGCACGAAGACCCGGCCGCGACGGTAGTTCGTACGCCGAAAGCCCGGTTCTCTTTCGGCCGTATTCGCGCGTCACGGGACAGTAAGTTTCCGTAAGCACGAAAAAATGCGCCGTCGGTAGCGTTACGCCTTGCCCAGTACCGGTTCCGTCGGGGCGCCACCAAGGTGCGCCGGAAGCGTCCGGTGCCGTCCCGTTCTCGCATCGCGCGACGTCGCGATGTCCAAACAGGTCCAAGATGAAGACGCCAATCCTCCCCAACCACGCGCACCGCCCCATGACGTGCAGGCCGCGCCAGCTGTTTGCCGCCCTCTCGATACTGGCGATCGTCGGCACCGCCGGCTGCAACAGGCAAGCAGGCGGGCCGCCCGGCGGCGCCGCCGCGCAGACCGCGCAGGTGAGCGTGCTCACGCTCGCGCCGCAGCGCATCGTCGAAACCACCGAACTCTCCGGCCGCCTTTCCTCGCAGAAGGTCTCCGACGTCCGACCGCAGGTGAGCGGCATCATCCTCAAGCGCCTGTTCGTGGAAGGCGGTGACGTGAAGGCCGGCCAGGTGCTCTACCAGATCGATCCGGCCACCTACCGGGCGGCCTACGACCAGGCGCGCGGCACGCTCGAAAACGCCCGCGCCACGTTGGCCGATGCGAAGACGAAAGCGGACCGCTACACGGAACTCGTGAAGATCAACGCCGTGAGCAAGCAGGACTACGACGACGCCGTCGCCGCCGTCCACCAGGACGCCGCCACCGTGACGGCCGACGCGGCCGCGCTCGAATCGGCGCGCGTGAACCTCGAATACACGCGCGTGCGGGCGCCCATTTCAGGACGCATCGGCGCCTCCACCGTGACCGAAGGCGCGCTCGTCACGTCCGCCCAGACCACTGCGCTCGCCACCATCCAGGCGTTCGATCAGATGTATCTCGACGTCACGCGTCCCAGCACGGAGTGGCTGAAGCTGCGCAAGGCCTTCGCTTCGGGGCGCCTCAAGAAGACGGGCAGCGACAGCGCCGCCGTCACGCTCGTGATGGAGGACGGCACCGAATACGCCCACGCCGGCACGCTGCAGTTCTCCGGCGTGACGGTCGATGCCACGACGGGCTCGGTCACGCTGCGCAGTACGTTCCCGAACCCCGAACGCGAATTGCTGCCCGGCATGTTCGTGCGCGCCCGCCTGGAAGAAGGCGAGAACGACGACGCGATACTCGTGCCGCAGATGGCCGTGACGCGCGCGTCGGACGGCAAGGCGAGCGTCTACGTGGTGGGTGCGGCCGGCAATGCGCAGCAGGTGCAGGTGACGGCCGACAACGCATTCCGCGACCAGTGGATCGTGACCTCGGGCCTGCACGCCGGCGACCGCGTGATCGTGAGCGGCCTGCAGAGCGTGCATGCGGGCGCGCCGGTCAAGGTGGCCGCCGATACGCCGCAGACGCAGGGGAACGCGGTATCTGCGGCATCTGCGGCGTCCGCTGCCACCGACACATCCGCAGCCGGCACGGCCTCGCCCGTGTCGGCGCAACACTAGGCGGAGAGCGGCATGGCAGAGTTCTTCATCAAGCGTCCCATCCTCGCGTGGGTCATGGCCATCGTCATCATGCTGGTGGGCGCGGCGGCGGTGACGACCCTTCCCGTTGCGCAGTACCCCACCATCGCGCCGCCCTCGGTGCAGGTGACGGCCACCTACCTCGGCGCCTCCGCCGACACGGTGGCCGCAACCGTGACCCAGGTGATCGAGCAGAAACTGAGCGGCATCGACAACGTGCTGTACATGTCATCCACGAGCAGTTCCGCGGGACAGGCCACCATCACGTTGACGTTCAACCCCGGCACCAACCCCGACATCGCGCAGGTGCAGGTGCAGAACAAGGTGTCGCAGGCCACGCCCACCCTGCCTCAAACGGTGCAGGAGCAAGGCGTGCAGGTGGCGAAGGCGTCGACGAGCTTCCTCATGATCGTCGCGCTGTCGTCGCCGGGCGGCACCTGGAATTCGGTGGACCTCGGCAACATCGTCGCCACCCGGATCGAAGACCCGCTCTCGCAGTTGAACGGCGTGGGCGACGTGACGCTGTTCGGCGCGCAGCACGCCATGCGCATCTGGCTCAATCCGGTGAAGCTGCACAGCTTCGGACTCGCGACCTCGGACGTCACCACGGCCATCACGAACCAGAACGTCGAGCTTTCCACCGGCCAGGTGGGCGGCGCGCCGGCCACGGATTCGCAGGCCATCAACGCGACGATCCGCTCGTCGAGCCTGCTCACGACCGCCGACCAGTTCGCCAACATCCTGCTGCGCGTGAACAGCGACGGCTCGCGCGTGCTGCTCAAGGACGTGGCGCGCGTCGAAGTGGGCGGCGACAGCTACGAAACGTCGTCGCGCCTGAACGGCAAGCCGGCATCCGCGCTCGCCATCAAGCTCGCGACCGGCGCCAACGCGCTCGAAGCAGCCAACGCCGTGCGCGCGAAGCTCGCGGAGCTGCAGCCGCAATTGCCGAAGGACGTGGCGATCAGCTATCCGTACGACACCACGCCGTTCGTGCGCATCTCGATCGAAGAGGTCGTGAAGACGCTGCTCGAAGCGGTCGTGCTGGTGTTCCTCGTGATGTACCTGTTCCTGCAGAATGTGCGCGCCACGCTGATTCCCACCATCGTCGTGCCGGTCGCGCTGCTCGGCACGTTCGGCGTGATGTCGATGATCGGCTTCTCGATCAACGTGCTGTCCATGTTCGCGATGGTGCTCGCCATCGGCCTGCTGGTGGACGATGCGATCGTGGTGGTGGAAAACGTCGAGCGCATCATGAGCGAGGAACGGCTCGAACCGAAGGAAGCCACCCGCAAGGCGATGGGCCAGATCACGGGCGCGCTGATCGGCGTGACGACGGTGCTCACCGCCGTGTTCATTCCGATGGCATTCTTCTCCGGCTCGACGGGCGCGATCTACCGGCAGTTCTCCATCACGATCGTCTCGGCGATGCTGCTGTCGGTCATGCTCGCGCTCACGCTCACGCCGGCCCTGTGCGCCACGCTGCTCAAGCGCGCGGACGTCGAGCACCACGAGAAGCGCGGCTTCTTCGGCTGGTTCAACCGCTGCTTCGCGAAAGGCAATGCGGGCTACAGCAGTTCGCTCGCCCGCGTGGTCGCGAAGCCCGCGCGCTACATGCTGGTCTACGGCGCGATCGCCGGCATCGTGGCGTTGCTCTACGTCACGCTGCCCTCCTCGTTCCTGCCCGACGAAGACCAGGGCTACTTCATCGTGTCGATCAGCGCGCCGGCGGGCACGCCGGCATCGCGCACGCTGAAGACGGTGGAGGCCGTGGAGCAGTACGTGCTGAAGGACGAACCGGGCGTCAAGCAGGTGATCGCCATCAACGGCTTCAGCTTCAACGGCCAAGGACAGAACAACGCCATCGCGTTCGTGACGCTCAAGGACTGGAGCCTGCGCGGTTCGCGCGACAGCGCGCAGGCCATCATCGCGCGCGCCAGCCAGCATTTCGCCGCGAATCGCGATGCGCGCATCTTCGTGCTGAACCCGCCCGCCATTCAGGAGCTCGGGACCCAAAGCGGCCTCGACTTCGAGATAGAGGACCGCGGCGGCGCGGGCCACGACAAGCTGCTCGCCGTGCGCAACCAGTTTCTCGGCATGGCGTCGAAGGAGCCGACGCTCGCGATGGTGCGCCCGTCCGGCCTCGAGGACACGCCGCAGCTCCAGGTGGACATCGACCGCGAAAAGGCCAACGCGCTGGGGCTTTCCGTCGCCGACCTCAACGACACGTTGCAGACCGCGTTCGGTTCGTCCTACGTGAACAACTACATCGACACGGGGCGCGTGCAGAAGGTGTATGTGCAGGCGGATGCGCCGTATCGCATGATGCCTTCCGACCTCGGCGACTGGTACGTGAAGGCGGGCAGCAGCTCATCGGGTTCGTCGTCTTCGTCTTCGGGCACCGCCACGGGCACGAGCACCGTGACGAACACCGCCGGCTACGACGCCACGATGGTGCCCTTCTCGTCGTTCGCAACGAGCCGCTGGACGTTCGGCCCACCGCAGATCGAGCGCTACAACCGGCAGCTCGCCATGGGCATTTCGGCCGCCACGCGGCCCGGCGTCAGCACCGGCGAAGCGATGAATGCCGTGGAGCAGCTCGCGCGCAAGCTGCCGCCCGGCTTCGCCCTGGAATGGACGGGACAGTCCTACCAGGAAAAGCAGACCGGCTCCCAGGCCACGACGCTCTATGCGATCTCGCTCGTCGTCGTGTTCCTGTGCCTGGCGGGTCTCTATGAAAGCTGGTCGATTCCGCTCGCGGTGGTGCTCGTGGTGCCGCTCGGCGTGCTCGGCGCGCTGCTCGCCGCGCACGGCCGCGGTCTGTCGAACGACATCTACTTCAAGGTCGGGCTGCTGGCCACCATCGGCCTCTCCACGAAGAACGCCATTCTGATCGTCGAGTTCGCAAAGGACCTGCAGGCCGAGGGGCACAACCTCGTGGACGCCGTGCTCGAAGCCGCCCACCTGCGGCTGCGCCCCATCCTCATGACCTCGCTCGCTTTCGTGTTCGGCGTGCTGCCGCTCGTCATCAGCACGGGCGCCGGCGCCGGGGCGCGGCATGCGATCGGCACGGGCGTCACGGGCGGCATGATCGCGGCCACGGTGCTCGCCATCTTCTTCGTCCCGGTCTTCTTCGTCGTGGTGCGCAGGCTGTTCAAGGAACACGGTCACGCCACCGACTCCGCTGAAATCAACGAGGGCAACGCATGAAACGCACACTGATCGCCCTTCTTTGCGCGGGCGCACTCGGCGCCTGCTCACTGGACCCGACGTACCAGCGGCCCGCGGCGCCGATCGACGACACGTGGTCCACCGTGGCCGCGCCGGCGCAGCCGCAGGCGACGCAGAGCACCGCTGCGGCACCGCTGGGTGCCGACCTCGGCTGGCGCGACTTCTTCAAGGACCCGCGCCTGCAAAAGCTGATCGAACTCGCGCTCGCGAACAACCGCGATATGCGCGTGGCCGCGCTCAACGTGGCGCAGTACGAAGCGCAGTACCGCATCGCGCGCGCCAACCTCGCGCCGGCCATCGACGCGTCGGGGTCGCTCACGCGCGAACACATGGCCGGCTCCACGAGCGCATACAGTTCGAGCAGCGCGAGCGTGGGCCTCACGTCGTGGGAAATCGACTTCTTCGGCCGCCTGCGCAGCCTGAAGCGCCAGGCGCTTGAACAGTACCTCGCCACGGATGCCGCGCGCACCAGCACGCAGATCAGCCTCATCGCGACCGTCGCCACCGACTATCTGCAACTGCTCTCCGACGAGGCTTCGTTGCAGATCGCGCAGAACACCGTGGCCGCCGACCAGCACACCTACGACCTCACGGTGAACATGATGAAGCTGGGCAGCGCGTCGCTGCAGGACGTGCGCCAGGCCGAAAACTCGCTGGCGAGCGCGCGCTCGAGCCTCGCCTCGTACACGCGTGCGGTGGCGCAGGACCGCAACGACCTGGTGGCCGAAATCGGCGCGCCGCTGCCCGACGATCTGCCCCAGGGCCCTTCGCTGATGGAAAGCGAGCACACCCTCGCGGACATCGGCGCAGGCGTGCCGTCGGATCTGCTCGCGCGCCGGCCCGACATCGTCGAAGCGGAGCACACGCTGAAGGCGGCCAACGCCAACATCGGCGCGGCGCGCGCCGCGTTCTTTCCGAAGATCGAGCTGACGGCTTCCGCGGGCACCACGAGCAGCGGCCTCTCGAACCTCTTCAAGGCGGGCACGGGCGCATGGGCGTTTGCGCCGTCCATCTCGGTGCCCATCTTCGACTTCGGCTACAACCGCGCGTCGCTGGACGTGGCGAAAGTCGAAAAAGACATCGACGTCGCCAACTACGAAAAGGCCATTCAGACGGCGTTCAAGGAAGTGTCGAATGCGCTGGCGGGACGCACGACCTACGTCACGCAGGTGGCCGCGGACCGCGACTACGTGAGCTCGGCGCAGCAGTACTACGACCTCGCGCAGGCACGCTACCGCAGCGGCACCGACAGCTTCCTGACCCTGCTCGACGCGCGGCGCACGCTTTACACGGCGCAACAGCAGCTCGTCACCGACATGCTCGACAAGCAGTCGAACCTGATCACGCTGTACAAGGTACTGGGCGGCGGCTGGTCGGAGACGAGCGCGGTGGCGCAGCGGTAGTCGGGCGAATCGGCTATGGGTCGCGTGCGTCGACGATCGGGCATTCCGTTCGGCCGCACGCCCCGTCGGATCACCCCCCACTGCAAAACAACTGCGCGACCAGACTCCGCAGCCACCGGTTTCCCGCTTCGTGGTGATATCTGGCATGCCAATGCTGTCGGACCGCAAATCCATCGACGGGCACCGGACAGGCATGCACGGTCAGATCGTTGATTTTCGCCAGCGTCTCGCCGATGTGGCGCGGCAGTGTCGCGATCAGATCGGTGCTTTCGATGATCGCACCGAGCCCAAGGAACCCCGGCAACTCCAGCACGACTTCGCGCTCGATCTGCTCGCGCAACAGCGCCTGTTCGAGTAGCTGCGCGCCCGTGCCGGCCGTGATCGCGACATGCCCCTCGGTGCGGTACTGCTTCAGCCCCAGTCGGGTCTTTAGCCGCGGATGATGGCGATTCGTCAGACAGACCCAGTCCTGCAGATACAACTGCTGCTGATAAATCCCGCCGCCAAGCCAAGGCACGTGACCGATGGCCAGGTCAGCTTCGCCGGACTCCAGCGCCCGTTCCGTGTTGCCGTCGATACGCGCCGCTTCCAGCCGGATACCGGGCGCCTGCTCGCGCACGTGCGCCAGCATTCGCGGCAGTAGCGTGATGTGACTGGCGTCGGTCATGCAGATCCGGAAGCGCCGTTTCGCGGTGACCGGATCGAACGCAATTTCCCAGGCCGCAAAGCGCCGCAGCGATTCCAGAATTTCCCGGCAAGGGCCGATCAGCGCATCGGCCTGCGGCGTCGGCGCCATGCCGGTCGGCGTTCGTATGAAGAGCGGATCCTGCAGATGATCCCGCAGACGCCCCAGCCAGATGCTGATCGTCGGCTGACTTTGTCCCAGCTGTTCGGCCACGCGCGTCACGCTGCGGACATCGTAGAGGAGATCGAACAGCTGCAGCAGCTTCAAATCCGGGAGGGGGGCCGAGCTCATAGCACTATTGCTCTATGTAATGACGTCATTGCGATCATAGCATTGCGAGAATGGGCGTCCGCTCGTATCTTGATCTGCACGTTAAGGAGACGGCAGTGAAGATTGCAATTCTGGGCGCCGGCGCATTGGGCTGTGCGATTGGGGCCGCGCTGACCGAAGGCGGCAATGAAGTCTGGTTGCTGAACCGCTCGGCGGCGCACGTCGAGGCAATGAGGCGCGACGGTCTACGGGTAGACGACAGGAACGGCTCGCGTCACGTGAAAGTTCGCGCCACGACGCGGGCCGCTGAGGCCGGCGTCGTCGATCTGGTCATTGTGCTGGTCAAGTCGTTCGATACCGACGCCGCGATGCGCGGCGCAGTCGAACTGATCGGGCCGGAAACGCTGGTGCTGTCGTTGCAGAACGGCCTTGGACACGAAGATGTGCTGGCCGACATCGTAGGGCTCGAACGCGTGCTGGCCGGCAAGACCTATGTCGGCGGCGTCATGCGCAATCCGGGGCACATCGAATCGGGCGTCGTCGGCAAAGCCACTCACATTGGCGAGCTGGACGGTCGTATCACCCCTCGCGCAAACGCGATCGCCGACACGTTCAACGCATCCGGACTGGACACGACGGTCAGCGCCAATATCGTCGGCACGATGTGGGACAAGCTGCTGGTCAACGTCGCGACCGGCGCACTGACCGGCGCGACCGGCCTCACCTACGGCCAGCTTTACGACGAACCGCTCTTGAAGGCGACTGCACTCTCAGCAGTCGCAGAAGCGATGGCGGTCGCCCGCGCCGCCGGCGTGCCCCTTTCCACGGACGATCCCGAACGCGCCTGGACGCTCGCCGGCGAAGGGCTTTCGCCGGGCTTCAAGACGTCGATGCTGCAGAGCCTCGAGAAAGGATCCATCACCGAGATCGACTTCATCAACGGCGCGGTCGTGCGCTGGGGACGACGGCATGGTGTGCCGACCCCGGTCAACGCGACGCTGGTCGCCTGCATCAAAGGCATCGAGCGCGGCATGGCCGACCGGAAAAAACAGGAGACAACCGCATGAACGGCAGCAAGGCTTATCTCGAACACGTGGCGATCTGGGTCAAGGATATCCACTGGCATATCCGCTTTTTCGAAGACGTGCTCGGCATGACGATGCGCGAGGTCGACGGCACCGTCGACGCACCGCGCCAGTACTGGACGCTCGGCGGCCTGCAATTCATCCACGCCCCCGACCACGATGCCCCGGAAGGCCGGCTCGGCCATCTCGGCGTGATGTGCGAAGACATGGAAGCCGCGCTCGCCGCGGCGCAAAGGTACGGCGTCACCGAGATGCCGCAGGGACGCAACTGGTTGCGACTGCCTGACGGTCTCGCCATCGAACTGATCCAGGCAAGGCCCGCCTCGTGCGTGGCGCGCGCATTGGCCATCGACCCGCGTGCGGAGGCTTGAGATGACGATCGTCGACAAATTCTGGGACGACGCCCGCGAAGGCGACGAGTGCGTCAGCCCGACCTACACCGTCACCAAAGCGCGCATCCTGGCTTACGCGGAATTGACCGGCGATCACACGCCGGTGCACGTCGATGAGGACTACGCGAACGCGAGCCACTTTGGCTCGATCGTTGCGCACGGCCTGTTCGGCTTGTCGATTGCGGACGGCCTCAAGACTCAGAGCGCGTACCGCTTTCTGCCGGGCATGTCGCTCGGCTGGACCTGGGACTTCGATCTGCCGATCAAAGTGAACGACGTGCTGCACGTGAAATTCCGCGTCGGCACGATGCGGGCCAGCAAGAGCCGTCCGGGCTGGGGCATCGTCGTGCTGCCGTCGCAGCTGATCAATCAGGACGGCCAGGTCGTCCAGCATGGCGAGCACCGCTTGATGGTGCCGCGCCGACCGGGAGCATTCTGATGCAGGTACGTCCGCTCGAAGGTATTCGCGTCGTCGACTACAGCCACTTTCTCGCCGGTCCGTATGTCGGGCGCTGTCTTGCGGCGCTCGGCGCCGAAGTCATCAAGGTTGAACGCCCCGTCACCGGCGACGCAGGGCGTCAGCATGCGACCGTGCTCGATGACGAGCAAAGCGCCTATTTTCTGCAGATGAACATGGGCAAGCGCGGCGTCAGCGTCAACATGCGCGACCCGCGCGGCAAGGAGTTCATGCAGCGCCTGTGCGATTCGGCCGATGTGTTCGTCGAGAACTACCGGCCCGGCGCGCTGACCCGGCTCGGACTCGGCTACGACGAACTGTCGGCGCGTAATCCAGGCCTCGTCTACTGCTCGATCTCCGCCTACGGCCACACCGGACCGGACGCGCACCGCGCCGGTTTCGGCCTGATTGCCGAGGCCAAGAGCGGGATCATGCAGATGATCGGGAATCCGGGCGAACCGCCGCCGCTGATGCGCATCTCGCTCGGCGACATGTACACCGGCATTCACGCGGTGGCGGCCATCAATGCCGCGCTGTTCGGTCGCGTGAAGAGCGGCCGGGGACAGCACATCGACATGGCGCTGTACGACACGCTCGTTTCGATGCACGAATACGCGGTGCAGTGCTACACGATGCAGGGCATCGTTCCCGAACAGACCGGTCAGGACATGCCTGCCTCGACGCTCTACGGCGTGTTTCGTGCGGCGGATGGCGACCTCGTGATCGCCGCCCAGGTCGACGACGCGTGGAAACGCTTCGCGGCCCTGGTGGAGGCGCATGGCGGGCCTGCCGGCTTCGGTACGGACCCGCGGTTCCACACACTGAACGGGCGCAATGCCAACCGGCTCGAGATTCTGTCGGTGGTGAAGCCGTGGATTGCCGGACGAGCGGTCGCGGCGGTGTTGGAACTGCTCGACGGCATCGACGTACCGTGCGCGAAGGTGCAGCGCATCGACGAGGTGCTCGCCGACCCGCAGATCATCGCGCGCGGCATGGTGCTCGAGCAGCAACACCCCCGCTTCGGCACCTTGCGCCTGCCCAATCTGCCGTTCCGCTTTTCCGACTGCGACACGACCATCCGCGAGGTCGGGCCGGACCTCGGTCAGCACAATGCGGAAGTGGCAACGTCGCTGGGCTTCACTGCGGCAGAGATTGACGCCATGCAGACCGATGGCGTGTTGTATTCGAAAGCGAGGCCGTGATGAGCGACCAGTACGCAGTGATCGGCAATCCGATCGGACACACGAAATCGCCGCTGATTCACGGGTTGTTTGCTGAAGAATCGCATCAGGACATTTCGTACACGGCGATCGAAGGACCGCTGGAGCCGGACGACGCTTTCGCGGCGACGGTGCGGTCGTTTTTCGCCGCCGGCGGCAAGGGCATGAACGTGACGGCCCCGTTCAAGCTGAAGGCGTTCGCGATGGCCGACGAACGCAGCGAGCGCGCCGCACTCGCCGGCGCGGCGAATACGCTGAGCTTCAGGGACGGCCGCATCATCGCGGAGAACTTCGATGGCGTCGGCCTGGTACGCGACATCGAAGTCAACCTGAACCTCCCGATGGCCGGCAAGCGCGTGCTGGTGCTCGGCGCGGGAGGCGCGGTGCGCGGCGCACTGCTGCCGTTCATCGCGGCGCGTCCTGCGGAACTCGTCGTCGCGAACCGGGATGTCGCGAAGGTCGAGGCGCTGATCGCACGAGTCGCGACCGGGAATTCTCTCGTCGCTTGCGGGTACGACGACCTCGCAGCCATGGGACGCTTCGACCTCGTCGTCAACGCGACGTCGGCGAGCCTCAGCGGCGAACTCCCGCCAGTGCCGCCGAGCGTATTCGATCCGCGCGGAGCAGCTTACGAGCTCGTCTACGGCAAGCGTCTCACCCCGTTCCTGAGGCACGCGCGCCACGCCGGCGTGCTGGGTATCGCGGATGGGGTCGGGATGCTCGTGGAGCAGGCGGCCGAAGCATTCGCATGGTGGCGCGGCGTGCGGCCTGAGACGCGCGCGGTGATCGACCGGCTGACCGTGCCGCTCGATTGAACGGGCGCGATCGACAGCAGTCGCTCCCGTTCGATATCCGTCGGATGCATTTCCCCCATGACCTGGGTCCGAACCCAGGTCGGGGCGAATTCAATGACGCAATCGACTCGTGGTGAACCGGCCTCGCCGTCGCGTGCCGCGCGCAACCGGGGTGTTCATGACTGCGGTCGGCGTGGACGTCGCCGCCCTCTACGCTGCAACCGCGGGCGGGCGAGCGGCGGTTGCCGAACGAGGCGCTGCCGTTTGGGGGGCAGCGACGCGCGGCGCGGATGCGCTCACGTCGTCGATCTTGAAGACGGACACCGCGTCACGCAGCGCCTGGGCCTGCTGGGCCATCGACTGCGTAGCAGCCGATGCCTCCTCGACCAGCGCGGCATTCTGCTGGGTCACCTGGTCCATCTGGCTGACCGCTTGACTGACCTGCTCGATACCCGTGCTCTGCTCCGCCGCGGCGGCAGCCATTTCGCTCATGATGTCCGTCACGCGCTTCACCGACTGGACGACCTCGCTGATCGTGCTGCCCGTTTCCTCGACGAGCTTCGAACCCGCGTCCACCCGGCTCGCCGAGTCGCCGATCAGATCCTTGATCTCCTTGGCCGCGCTGGCACTGCGCTGGGCAAGCGTGCGGACTTCGCCTGCCACGACGGCAAACCCCCGCCCTTGCTCACCGGCGCGAGCTGCCTCGACCGCCGCATTGAGCGCGAGGATGTTGGTCTGGAATGCGATTCCTTCGATGACGGTGATGATCTCCGCCATTTTGGCCGAGCTGTCGGAGATGCCGTGCATGGTCTCGACCATCCGCCCGACTACTTCGCCGCCGCGCTGCGCGATGTCTGACGCGGTATTTGCCAGCGAGGTCGCCTGCCTTGCGTTATCGGCGTTGTGACGAACCGTGCCGGCCAGTTCTTCCATGCTCGACGCCGTTTGCTCCAGTGACGCTGCCTGCTCTTCTGTGCGGGAGGACAAGTCGGTGTTGCCGCTCGCAATTTGCGCGCTGGCCGTCGCCACGCTTTCCGCATTGCTGCGGACACTGCGCACGACGTCGGCGAGCGAACGCTGCATGGCGCCAAGCGCAGCCAGCAATGGCGAGATTTCGTCGGCATGGGAATCGACGACTGCAACGGTAAAGTTGCCATCGCGAACGCGTTCAGCCACTTTCTGCGCTTCGCCAATACGGCTGCGAAGGCTGCTTCCGATATACCAGGAGAACGCAATGAGGCCGCTCGCGATTATCGCCACCAGGCTCACCAGCAGCACCCGGATCGACTGCAAGGCTCCCTCGATTGCCGCGACCTGACCGCCAAGTTGCTCGCCTTGTCTCGCCCGCTCCTCGCCCAGCCATTTCTGAATACGCGCGAAGGTGGGGGCCGTTTGCGCTGTCAACATCTGGAACGCTTCATCACGATGGCCCTCCTGAACCAGCCGAAGATTGGCATCCGCCACCGGCCATGCATCGGCTTGCATTTTGAGCCAGACATTCCGAAAGGCTTCCCTTCCTTCCTCGGTGGCAATGTTGCTCAAGAACGCATCATCGTTGCGACGAATCTGTTGGCGCGCCGCATCGATGCTCTGCGCGGCGGCCAGTACGTCGCCAGGTGACGACACCAGCATCGCGTGCCGCAAATTCAGCAATACCTGCGTCACGCTGAGTTCAGTGCTTGCAATGCGCTCCAGCTGTTGCATTCGCACATTGCCCGCAGCGGCTGCAATACGCTGCGCGTCGGTCAACTGGATCCACGAGATGGCGGCAACTGCCGTCAAGGCAACGATCAATGTGGCCGACACTGCGTACAGTCGATGAGTCAGGCTGAATCGCGCAAGGAGTTTCATGGGGAATGAATGGAGAGAGTGATCGATCAAGCGGCAAAATCCGCGCAGCGGGCATGGGCCAGCGCCCGCCGACGCGGCGCCCACTGACACAATTGATTTACGGCTTGAACGCCGGCCAGGATTAGCGCTCGATCCAGGAACAGTGCCTTCCGACAATTGCAATGTGTTGGCTTGACAGGTTGCGATAGAGCGACTGCGGAGAGATTTCCAACGCTTGCGACACCGTGACGCGTTGCTTTAAGCGACAACACTTGGCCATGTTGTTCGGCCCGATCATTGCGTGTGGCTTAAGGCCTGCCGCATCGTTGGGAGCATCGAATGAAGTTTCGCGAGTTGCCGCTGGCAGCGTCGAGCCTTGCCGCGATCCGAAGCCTCTCACCCATCGCGACAACTTGCTGCCGCTTCTTGCGCTCGTGCGCCTCGTGGGCCCCCGCCGCTTCGCCCTCGACACGCGCGCATCCCTACCCTCATCGACACGCATCCGGCCGCAACGAAAGGCACTGACGCGCGGCACGGTAAAATTCGTGCTCGCCGCATTGCGGCGCCGCACCGGGCATGACGTCCGGCGCCGCTTTCCGACGATCGACGACCCCGTGCATCGGCGCCGCCGTCTCGCCGCGTTTCACCCCTTCATCGTGTCCCGGACCATGACTTACTCGCTCGCCACCACCTACACCCGGGAACTCGAAATCCGCAAGAGCCGCTTCATCGCATTCGCGATTCCCGTCGAAGACCGCGACGCCGCGATGCAGGCGCTGCAACAGCTGCGCGACGCGCATCCGGCCGCGACGCACGTCTGCTGGGCGCTGCTCGCGGGCGGACAGTCGGGGATGTCGGACGACGGCGAGCCGTCGGGCACCGCAGGCCGGCCGATCCTCGAAGTGCTGCGCCATCACGATCTGGACGGCGTGCTCGGGGCGGTGGTGCGCTACTACGGCGGCGTGAAGCTCGGCGCGGGCGGCCTGGTGCGGGCATACACCGATGCGATCGCATCGACGCTGCTCGATGCCGAGCGCGTCGAACGGATTCACTACACGCGGCTCGCGATCGAAATCGGCTATCCGGACGAGGCGCGCGTGCGGCGCTGGATCGAACAGGCCGGTTACACGCTCGTCGACAGCGCGTACGGCATGACGGTGCGGCTCGTCATCAAGCTCCCCGAAACCGCCGCCGCCGCGGCCAAAACGGCGTTGTTCGACCTGACGCAGGGCCGCTCGGGCTTCCCGGCGCTGTGACGCAGGCGGCCGCGCGCGGCGGCCTGCGAATGCTCAATACACCTCGGGGACGATCATGCTGTCCGGCACCTGACGACGGATGTAATCCTCGTGATGCTCGCGCTGCGGCAGATCGATCGTCGGGCGCGGCACCTCGTGATACGGCACCTGGGTCAGCAGATGGTGGATGCAGTTCAGCCGCGCGCGCTTCTTGTCGACGGCCTGCACGACCCACCACGGCGCGTCCGGGATGTGCGAACGCTGCAGCATCTCCTCTTTCGCGGCCGTGTAGGCTTCCCAGCGGCGACGGCTCTCGAGATCCATCGGGCTCAGCTTCCACTGCTTCAGCGGATCCTCGATGCGGCTCTGGAAGCGCAGCTCCTGCTCGGGGTCGGTGATCGAGAACCAGTACTTGACGATCTGAATCCCGCTGCGCACGAGCATCTTCTCGAACTCGGGCACCGAGCGGAAGAACTCCTCGTATTCGTCGTCGGTACAGAAGTTCATCACACGCTCGACGCCCGCGCGGTTGTACCAGCTGCGATCGAACAGCACGATCTCGCCGCCGGCCGGCAGATGCGCGACGTAGCGCTGGAAATACCATTGCGTGCGCTCGCGGTTGTTCGGCGCCGGCAGCGCGGCGACGCGGCATACGCGCGGATTCAGCCGCTGCGTGATGCGCTTGATCACGCCGCCCTTGCCGGCCGCGTCGCGCCCCTCGAAGATCACGACGAGCCGGTGCCCGGTGCTGACGACCCAGTCCTGCAGCTTGACGAGCTCACCCTGCAGCCGGAACAGCTCGCGGAAATACTGCTTGCGTACTTCGCGCCGCTCCGGCGAAAACAGCAGATCGTCGGCATTGTCGAAGCGGCGATCGTCGAGCTCCATTTCGAGCTCTTCGTCGTACGCGTCGACGAGATCTTCCTCCAGACGGCGGCGGCGGTCCTCGCGCGCTTCCGGAGCGGTGAAGTCGTCGGTCTCGGTGCGGTTGTCGTTGTCGCCCATGGGGCCTCCTTCCATCAATTGACGCAAGCAAACGCTTCCATTATCCCAGCGTCGCGCGTCAAATTGATGAAAAAGGGGCCGGTCCGCCGGCGGACCGGCCCGCGCCGTCAGCGGATGATGCGCGTGACGCCGCGCCCGCGCGGGTCGGCCATCGCTTCGGGCGTCCTGCCGTCGATCTTGATCACCTGGATGTCGCCGCTGAAATCCTGCCCCTTCAGCGTATAGCCGCGCGCTTCGAGCTGTGCCGCCAGTTCGCCTTCGATCGGGCGATACGGCTCCCAGTAGATCGTATTCGGCGGCAGCAGCTGATGATGAAAGCGCATCGCGGCCACCGCGTCCTTCAGCGGCATCCTGAAGTCGTAGATGTTGTTGATCACCTGGAAGATCGACGTGAAGATCCGCGAGCCGCCCGGCGTGCCGATCACGAGCGACACCTTGCCGTTCTTCGTCATGATCGTCGGCGACATCGACGACAGCGGGCGCTTGTTCGGCTCGATCGCATTCGCGTCGCTGCCGACCACGCCGAACATGTTCGCGACGCCGGGCTTCGCGGAGAAGTCGTCCATCTCGTCGTTCAGCACGATGCCGGTGCCGTCGGCGATCACGCCCGAACCGAAATAGCCGTTGATCGTGTACGTGTTCGACACCGCGTTGCCCCACTTGTCGACGACCGAGAAGTGGGTCGTCTCGGCCTTCTCCGGCATCGACGTGCCGAGGCCCGGCTGGACGCTCTTCGTATCGCTGATCCGCGACGGGTTCACCTCGGCCGCGCGCTTCGCGAGATACGCGTCGTCGATCAACCGCGCGATGGGCACCTTGTAGAAGTCGGGATCGCCGAGATACTGCGCGCGATCGGCGAACACGCGCTTCTCGATTTCGGCGACGAGGTGAATGTACTGCGGCGAGTTGAGCTTCACGCCGGCGAAGTCCTGCTTCAGGTCGGCCTTCATCTTCAGCAGCTGCACGAGGCCGATGCCGCCCGAGCTCGGCGGCGGCGCGGTGATCACGTCGTAGCCGTTCCATTTCGCCTGCACCGGCTGGCGCCACACCGCGCGGTATTGCGCGAGATCCTCGGTGGTGATGAGCCCGTTGCCGTCGCCGGTCTTCATCGACGCGGCGATCAGCTCAGCCGTCTTGCCCTTGTAGAAGCCGTTCGCGCCGTCGTTCGCGATGCGTGCGAGCACGTCGGCGAGATCGGGCTGCTTGAAGTTCTCGCCGGCCTTCATCGTCGAGAAGTACTTGTCGAAGTTGGTCTTGCCGCCGAACTCCTTCGATGCGTCGACGCCGCGCTGCGCGAGCTGCTCGTCGACGACGAAGCCGTCGCGCGCATAGTGGATCGCCGGCGCGAGCACCTGCTTCCATTTGAGCTTGCCGAAGCGCTTCTGCGCTTCCCACATGCCGGCCACGGTGCCCGGCACGCCGGCCGCGCGCGGGCCGTAGAGGCTCATGCCCTCGACGACGTTGCCGTTCTTGTCGAGGTACATGTCCTTGGTCGCGGCGAGCGGCGCGCGCTCGCGGTAGTCGATGAAGTACGGCTTGCCGTCCTTGTAGATCGTCATGAAGCCGCCGCCGCCGATGTTGCCGGCCTCGGGATACGTGACGGCGAGCGTGAAGGCGATCGCCACGGCCGCGTCGATCGCATTGCCGCCTTCCTTGAAGATCTGCTCCGCAGCGTCCGCGCTGTACTTGTCGGCCACCGCCACCGCCGAGCTCGTCAGCAGCGCCGGCTGGGGCGCCTTCGCCCAGGCCGGCGCGGCCGGCACGAAGCCGAGGCCCGCTGCCGTTACCAGCACCGCGGCGGATGATTTGAACCGGTTCAGCGTAGTCATTGGATGTTCCCCATGTTGAGTTGCGGGGGGCCGGGATCAGGCCCTGATCCGCTTATAGCCGCAGCCGCGGCGGCGCCGATATGTCGATTTCGTAGTCGAGATGGGAATATGCAGGAAGAAGTCGTCGGTGGCTACGGATTGCGATGGGCTGTGTGGGGTTGGGTACATGTTGGCGGGCGGTGAGCGCGAAGTGTGGGCGCGGGTCGGGGCGCGGCTGGCGAGTGCCGTTTGCCGTTTGCCGTTTGCCGAGTGCCGTCTGCCGAGTGCCGTCTGCCGAGTGCCGTCTGCCGTCTGCCGAGTGCCGTCTGCCGAGTGCCGTCTGCCGAGTGCCGTCTGCCGTCTGCCGTCTGCCGAGTGCCGTCTGCCGAGTGCCGTCTGCCGAGTGCCGTCTGCCGAGTGCCGTCTGCCGAGTGCCGTCTGCCGAGTGCCGTCTGCCGAGTGCCGTCTGCCGAGTGCCGTCTGCCGAGTGCCGTCTGCCGAGTGCCGTCTGCCGAGTGCCGTCTGCCGAGTGCCGTCTGCCGAGTGCCGTCTGCCGAGTGCCGTCTGCCGAGTGCCGTCTGCCGAGTGCAAAAAATCCGCGCGCGAATCGCCCGCTACGCGGGCCGATCTGCGAAGATAGCGCCCCGCTTTCGCGTGCGATCCCGCCCGCCCGGATCGCACGCTTCACGTTTTTTCGTTTCGTCTCGTATGGCATCACACAATGCGCATCATGCGTCGGGATTCGCAGCCGGCGTCGCCGCCGCCGTTCTCGTCGTGCAAACCGGCGCCAGCGGCCCTTGGCATGCGGGCCTGTTCGCAGCATTCGCGGCTGGCGTCGTCGGCGGCACCGCGCCCGACTGGCTCGAAGTCGCGTGGTGGACGCGCAAGCGCCGCCTGTGGATCACGCACCGCACCATCACGCACTGGGGCATCGCCTGGGTTGCGCTGCTCGCGCTCGGCTGGCACGGCCTCACCCATCGTCCGCATCCGCTGTGGGCCGCGCCGCTGTTCGGCTTCGCGTGCGGCGGCGTGATGCATCTGCTCGCCGACTGGCCCAATCCGCTCGGCGTGCCGTGGATCTGGCGGCGTCACTCGCTGAATCTCTGGAAGAGCGGCCACTGCGATCTGCTCGTCGTCGCAGCCGCATGGGGCGGCACGCTTTGGCTCACGCAGTCGCTGTGGACGCGCACGCCGTTGCTCGAGCACTGGCTCGGCTGGTTGCAGCGCGTGTAGGCGCGTTCGGCGCGTCGGTCTCGTCGGTCTCGTCGGTCTCGTCGGTCTCGTCGGTCTCCTCGGTCTCCTCGGTCTCCTCGGTCGCGTCGGTCGCATCGGTCGCATCGGTCGCATCGGTCGCATCGGTCGCATCGGTCGCATCGGTCGCATCGGTCGCATCGGTCGCATCGGTCGAATCGGTCGAATCGGTCGAATCGGTCGAATCGGTCGAATCGGTCTCGTCGGTCTCGTCGGTCTCATTGGCCGCACGAGCCGCACGTGCACCCGCAAGCAGCTCGCCCGGCCGGCCGCTCCCAGCGCCATTCACACAACAACACAGCCTCCCCCAACCACCCGCCCCCCGTAACCCACCGGCGCCATCCCCACGCGCGCCTATTGAAACCCCGCCGGCGCACCTCATCTGCATTCCTGAAGCGCGCGTCTGCCGCGCCGCCCACGCCCGACACGCGCACGCGACGTCTGGCACACTGACGATGCGCGTCGCCGTTCGCGCGCCCGCTCGCTCGCACCCCATTTCAACGCACCGATGGACGTCACCGCCACCCGCCCCGCCCAAGCGCTCGACGCGTTCCACCCGGCCGTCGCCGCGTGGTTCCGCCGCACGTTCGCCGCGCCGACCGGCGCGCAGGCGCTCGCGTGGCCGCACATCAAGGCGGGCCGCTCGACGCTGGTCGCCGCGCCGACCGGCTCGGGCAAGACGCTCACCGCGTTCCTGTGCGCACTCGACGATCTCGTGCGCGACGCGCTCGCCCACGATGGCGCGCTGCCCGACGCGACGCTCGTCGTCTACGTGTCGCCGCTGAAGGCGCTGTCGAACGACATCCACGTGAACCTCGACGCGCCGCTCGCCGGCATCGCCGAGTCACTCGCCCGCCTCGGCCTGCCGGTGCCGGCGATCCGCACTGCGGTGCGCACCGGCGACACCACGCAGTCCGAGCGCGCCGCGCTGCGCAAACGCGCGCCGCACATCCTCGTGACGACGCCGGAGTCGCTGTACGTGCTGCTGTCGTCGACGTCCGGGCGGCAGATGCTGTCGAGCGTGCGTTCGGTGATCGTCGACGAGATCCACGCGCTCGCGTCGTCCAAACGCGGCAGCCATCTCGCGCTGTCGCTGGAGCGCCTCGACGCGCTGACGGGCCGCGCGCTGCCGCGCATCGGGCTGTCGGCCACGCAAAAGCCGATCGAGGCGGTCGCGCGCTTCCTGGTCGGCGGCCCGGCCGACGCGCCGCGCGACTGCACGATCGTCGATACTGGCCACACGCGCGAACGCGACCTCGCGCTCGAACTGCCGAACGTGCCGCTCGAACCGGTGATGGCGACCGACGTGTGGGACCAGGTGTACGACCGCATCGCCGCGCTCGCGGCCGCGCATCGCACGACGCTCGTATTCGTGAACACGCGGCGCACCGCCGAACGCATGGCGCGCCATCTCGCGGAGCGTCTCGGCAAGGACGCGATCGCCGCGCATCACGGCAGTCTCGCGAAGGAACACCGCTTCGAGGCCGAACAGCGGCTGAAGCGCGGCGAGCTGAAGCTGCTCGTCGCGACCGCGTCGCTCGAACTGGGCATCGACATCGGCGACGTCGATCTCGTCTGCCAGGTCGGCTCGCCGCGCGGCATCGCGCCGTTCCTGCAACGCGTCGGCCGCTCGGGCCACCACGTCGGCGGCGTGCCGAAGGGCCGCCTGTTTCCGCTGTCGCGCGACGAGCTGGTCGAATGCGCGGCGCTGCTCGACTGCGTGCGGCGCGGCGAGCTCGACACGCTGCGCATTCCCGAAGCGCCGCTCGACGTGCTCGCCCAGCAGATCGTCGCCGAGGTCGCCTGCACGCCGTGGCAGGAAGATGCGTTGTACGCGGCCTTCACGCGCGCGGCGCCCTATGCGCGCCTGTCGCGCGAGCGCTTCGACGACGTGCTCAAGATGCTCGCCGAAGGCTTCACGAGCCGGCGCGGCGTGCGCGGCGCGTATCTGCATCGCGACGTGGTCGGCGGCACGGTGCGCGGCCGCCGCAACGCGATGATGACCGCGACGACGTCGGGCGGCACGATCCCCGACATGGCCGACTACGCGGTACTGCTGGAACCGCAGGGTATTCAGGTCGGCACCGTCAACGAGGATTTCGCGGTCGAGAGCCTGGCCGGCGACGTGTTCCAGCTCGGCAATCAGTCGTACCGGATCATTCGCGTCGAGACGGGCCGCGTGCGCGTCGAGGATGCGCGCGGCCAGCCGCCGAGCATTCCGTTCTGGCTCGGCGAAGCGCCGGGACGCAGCGACGAGCTGTCGGCAGCGGTCGGCCGGCTGCGCGCGCGGCTCGACGGGTTGCTCGCCGAAGGCGACCGGCTCGTGCAGGCCGGCGAACGCGAGCCCGCGCGGATCGATCGGCCGCGCGGCGCGAGTGCGAGCGCGGACGCGAACGGCGCAGCGGCCAAGTCGAAATCGAAGTCGAAGCCGATCGAAGCGTCGCGCAGCAATGCGACAGACACCGCCCTCGCCGCCGCGGAAAGCCGTCTCGCGCCGGCGCTGCGCTGGCTCGTCGACGAGCTTCGGCTATCGCCCGAAGCGGCGCGCCAGATCGTCGATTACCTCGCACGCACGCGCGCGGCGCTGGGCGCGCTGCCGACCCAGCACACGCTCGTGATGGAGCGTTTCTTCGACGAGTCGGGCGGCACGCAGCTGGTGATCCATTCGCCGTTCGGCAGCCGCATCAACCGCGCGTGGGGGCTCGCGCTGCGCAAGCGCTTCTGCCGCAGCTTCAACTTCGAACTGCAGGCGGCCGCGACCGACGACGCGATCGTCCTGTCGCTGTCGCTCGCGCACAGCTTCGCGCTCGACGAAGTGTGGCGCTACCTGCGCTCCGCCAGCGCCGAGCATGTGCTGGTGCAGGCCCTCCTCGACGCGCCGCTGTTCGGCGTGCGCTGGCGCTGGAATGCGACGACCTCGCTCGCGCTGCCGCGCTTCACCGGCGGCCGGCGCACCGCGCCGCAACTGCAGCGGATGAAGAGCGACGATCTGCTCGCGACCGTGTTCCCCGATCAGGCCGCCTGCCTCGAGAATGTCGTCGGCGAACGCGAGATCCCGCATCATCCGCTCGTCGACCAGACGCTCGACGATTGCCTGCACGACGCGATGGACACCGACGGCTGGCTCGCGCTGCTGCGCCGGATCGAAAGCGGCGAAATCGAGCTGATCGCGCGCGACCTGCCCGCGCCGTCGCCGCTCGCGGCCGAGATCCTGAACGCGAAGCCGTATGCGTTCCTCGACGATGCGCCGCTCGAGGAGCGCCGCACGCAGGCCGTGCAGTCGCGCCGCTGGAGCGACCCCGAATCCGCCGACGATCTCGGCGCGCTCGACGCCGATGCGATCGCCGCGGTGCGCGACGAAGCGTGGCCGCTCGCGCGCGATGCGCACGAAATGCACGACGCGCTGCTCACGCTCGCGTGCGTCGCCGACAGCGAGGCGAACGTGCACGACGGCTGGCCCGCATGGCTCGCGGCGCTCGCCGAACACCGTCGCGCGACGCGCTGCGTCACGCCCGACGGCCATGTGCTGTGGGTGCCGGTCGAACGTCTGGTGTGCATGCGCGCGCTGCATCCCGACGCACGTTTCAGCCCCGCGCTGAAGGTGCCCGCGGCGTGCGCGCAGCCGTGGGAAGCGGACGCGGCGCTCGTCGACGTGATCCGTGCGCGGCTCACCGGCTTCGGGCCGCTGACGGTCGGCGCGATCGCCGAGCCGCTCGGCCTGCCGCCCGCGTCGGTCGAGACGGCGCTCGCCGCGCTGGAGCGCGAGGGCTACGTGATGCGCGGCCGCTTCACGCCCGGCGCGACGAACGACGAATGGTGCGAACGCCACCTGCTCGCCCGGATTCATCGCTATACGGTCAAGCGCTTGCGCCGCGAGATCGAGCCGGTCGAGCGCGCGGATTTCATGCGGTTCCTGTTGCACTGGCAGCACCTGACGCCCGACACGCGCGGCACGGGCCGCGATGCGCTCGCGGCGGTCGTCGAGCAGCTCGAAGGCTACGAGGCGGCGGCCGGCGCCTGGGAAGACGCGCTGCTGCCTGCGCGCCTGACCGACTACACGGCCGGCGGCCTCGACGAGCTGTGCCGCTCGGGCAAGCTCGTGTGGACGCGCATCGGCGCACCGGCACGCGCGGCCGGCACGCCGGTGAAGACCACGCCGGTCGTGCTGCTGCCGCGCCGCCACCTGCGCGCATGGCAGGCGCTGCGCGACCCCGACGCGCAACCGGCGTTGTCCGCGCGCGCGACGCAGGTACGCGACGCGCTCGTCGCCCATGGCGCGATGTTCTTCGACGCGCTGCTCGACGAGTTGCACATGCTCCCCGTCGAGCTCGAGCAGGCGCTCGGCGAGCTGGTGTCTGCCGGCCTCGTGAATGCGGACAGCTTCGCCGGGCTGCGCGCGCTGCTGAAGCCGGCGGTCAAGCGCAGCGCGACGTATGCGCCGCGCACGCGGCGCGGCGGCGCATTGATCGGCGGGATGGACGATGCGGGCCGCTGGGCGCTCGTGCAGCGCGGCGCGGTGCCGGACGATGCCCCGGCGCCCGCGCCGAAGCGCGGCGCAACGGCGACCGATCCCGATGCGCTCGAGCACATCGTGTGGACGCTGCTGCGCCGCTATGGCGTGGTGTTCTGGCGGCTGCTCGAGCGCGAGGCCGACTGGCTGCCGAGCTGGCGCGAGCTCGTGCGCGTGCTGCAACGGCTCGAGGCGCGCGGCGAGATTCGCGGCGGCCGCTTCGTCGCCGGCATCGCGGGCGAGCAGTTCGCGCTGCCGGAAGCGATCCCGGTCCTGCGTGAAGTGCGCCGGCAGCCGGGCGACGGGCAGTACGTGTGCGTGACCGGCGTCGACCCGCTGAACCTTGCCGGCACGCTGCTGCCCGGCGACAAGGTGCCGGCGCTCGCCGGCAATCGCGTGCTGTTCCGCGACGGCGTGCCGATCGCCTCGCTCGTCTCGGGCACGTTCCACTACGCGGCCGACCTGATGCCCGCCGCGCGCGAGGATGCGCGGCTGCGGCTCGCGCGCCGCCACTGACACAGGCTGACACGCCGCAGACCGCGGACTACTGAACGCCGCGCCGTTTCGCCATGCCGGTTCGGGTAGCATCGAACGACTCGACGCGCGCCCGACCGCGCGCCTCCCACGCGTTCCGGAGACTGCCTTTCATGCCCTCGCATGCCGATTCGCCTGCCGTCCATCACGCAGGCTCGTTGACGATTTTCCAGGGCGCCGCGCTGTATATCGGCGCGGTGCTCGGCACCGGCGTCATTGCGTTGCCGGCGCTCGCCGCCGAGGTCGCCGGGCCGGCCTCGCTGCTCGCGTGGGCGGGGCTCGTCGTGCTGTCCGGACCGCTCGCGGCGACCTTCGCCGCACTCGGCGCGCGCTATCCCGACGCGGGCGGCGTGTCCACCTACGCGCGCCGCGCGTTCGGGCCGAAGGCCGCGGCGATCGTCGGCTGGTGTTTCTATTTCGCGGTGCCGGCCGGCGCACCGGCCGCCGCGATGTTCGGCGGCGCATACGTGGCGGCCGTGATCGGCGGCGGGCATACGACCGTCGTGGTCACGGCCGCCGCGCTGATCGCCGCCGTATCGGCCGCGAATGCGTTCGGCGTCACGGTGTCGGGCCGCATGCAGCTCGTGTTGTCGGCGTTGCTCGTCACGCTGTTGCTCGCCGCCGTGCTCGCGTCCGCGCCGCATGCGCGCCCGGAGAATCTGCAGCCGTTCGCGCCGCACGGCTGGCTCGCGGTCGGCCAGGCCGCGGCGCTGCTGGTGTGGAGCTTCGCGGGCTGGGAGGCGATCACGCACCTCGCCGCCGAATTCCGCCGGCCGGCGCACGACATGCCGCGCTCGGCCGGCATCGCCGTCGTGGTGGTCGGGTTCCTGTATCTGTCGGTCGCCGCGGCCAGCGTGACGGTGCTCGGCCCGTCGGCCGGCGCGTCGGGCGCGCCGCTCGCGGAACTGATCGCGGGCGGCATCGGCGGCCATGCGCAGGTGCTGGCCGCGGCCGCGGCGCTGCTGCTCACGCTCGGGACGATGAACGCGTATTTCGCCGGCGCGGCGAAGCTCGGGGCCGCGCTCGGGCGCGACGGCGCACTGCCCGCGTGGCTCGCGCAAGGCAGTCAGGTGGGCGGCGTGCCGCGCCGCAGCCTCGGCGTGATCGCGGCGCTGGCCGCCGCCGCGCTGGCCGCGACCGCGTTCTCCGACGTCGGGCCGAAACCGCTCGTGCTCGTCACGTCGGGCTGCTTCGTGATGGTGTACGGGCTCGGCGCCGCCGCCGCGCTGAAGCTGCTGCCACGTGCGAGCGCCGCGTATCGCTGCGCGTGGGTTTCGCTGATCGCCGTGGCCGGGCTGTTTCTGACGACCGGTTGGTATTTGTTCTTCCCGTTGCTGCTGGCGGGCGCGGCGCTGCTTTATCTGCGGCTCGCGCGACGGCGCGCGTGACCGGCGCACTAACGTGCACTAACGCGCATTCGTGCGCGAGGCGCGGCAGCGTGCCGCGTTGCGTCGCCGCACGGCGCGTCGCCGATCGAATCTGTCGGCGCAACGAATCACCCCGATGACGTGAGGCCGGCGCTGAAGCCGCTGCCGGCGCCAGCCGCATCGCCGACCGGACGCTTCGCCGCGAACGACGACACCCGGCACCGCGCACCGGCCAGCCCAACTCAGCGCTCGCGGCGCCCCGGCTTGCGTGCAGCGCGCGGCGCGCGGCTCGCCTGCACGTCGCGCAACCGTGTGCGAGCGATCTCGCGCAGCGCGTCGATCAGCGTCCGGGCCACGGGCGACGGCTGAGCATCGGTGCGCAGCACGAGCCCGACCGGTTCGTCGGCACCGGCCGACGGCAACGGCAAGCGCGCGAGCGTACCGGCCGCGAGATCATATTCGGCCGCGTAGAGCGGCACGAACCACACCGCGTCGTTCTCGAGCGCAAGCGCGCGCGCGACCGACACCGACAACACCTCGATGAACGAATCGAGCGGCGGCGCGCCGCATGCGCCGAGCACCTGCTCGGCCGACTGGCGGATCAGCGTGCCGAACGGCGGCAGCACGACCGGATAGCGCGCCAGTTCGGCGGCCGGCGCGGCGCTGGCGAGCAGCGGATGGCCGGCGCGCACGACCGCGACCAGCGGCTCGTTGTACAACTGCTCGAAGGCGAGCCCGATCATCCGCTCGGGCTCCGACAGACGCCCGATCGCGCATTCGATCGCCCCCGCCTTCAACCGCTCCAGCAGCTCGGCATTCGCGGCCGTCGCGATCCGCACGACGACGCGCGGCCAGCGCGCGGCCAACGCCTTCATCAACGCGGGCGCGAGCGATGCGGCGACCGTCGGCAGCATGCCGATTTCGAGCGTCGCCGCAGCAGCCCCGCCCTCGCGCGCGAGCAGTCCGACGCCCTGCCGCAGCGCGAGCACGCACGCGTTCGCATGCGGGATGAACAGTTGCGCTTCGCGGGTCGGTTGCGCGCCGTGCCGCCCGCGCTCGAACAGCTTCACGCCGAGGATCGCCTCCAGTTCGGCGATCGTCTTCGACACGGCCGGCTGCGTGATCGACAGACTTTCGGCCGCCTTCTGCACGCCGCCCAGTTGCGCGACCGCGAGAAAACACTGCAGGTGCCGGAACTTGACGCGGCCGTCCGCGATACGGTTATTCATAACGGGCAGTTATACGAATGACGATGTAGCGCCATTTTGCATAACTTTCCGGAAAGACCCAAGCGCGTGGAGGCAGCGTTACCCATGACGCCGCAGCGCGTGGAAACCGGTCGGCTCCCAGATGCGCTTCGCGATCAGCAGGCCAGTTCCGCGCTTCTGCCCGAGCGGCGCCGACGACGACTCCGCATGCAGCGCCGCCGCCTTGCTGCCGAGCCGCCGCAGTTCCTGCTCGAGTTCCGCCGCGGCCGCGTCGGTCAGCATCCCTTGCGAGAACATCATCGTCTCGCCCGGCCCGTCGAAGCGGCTGCCGAGAAAATCGTCGAGCACGTGCGCGTGGAAATACCGGCGAATCGGCCCGCCCGGCAGCCAGTCGAAATCGCGGGCGACGCGCACGCGGATGCGGTCGCCCGGCAGCAGCGCGATCACGTTCATCCGGTCGAGCATCAGCAGGTACTTCACGCATTCGGCGTGCGTCAGGCAGTAGGCCGACACGATGTCCTGCACGGTCCAGTAATTGACCGCGCAGACGGCGACCAGCAGCAGCTTCTCGTCCGAGACCAGCAGCGCCTCCTGCTGCTCGGTCAGCACCCGCAGGCGCGGCGCGGACGCCGAGGCCTCCTGCACCAGCTCGGCCAGCGTATAGCCGAGCAGTTGCGCGATCTCGACGACGCGCTCCAGCGTGAAGCGACCGCTCGCGAACAGGCGCTTCACGCTCGTCTCGGACACGTCGAGCGCACGCGCGACGTCGCGATAGGTCATTCCATGCGCCTTCAACAGGCGCTTCAACGTGTGGATGAGTTGGGCGGTTTCGGTCATTCCAGTATCGAAAAATGATGCTCCAGGTCGGATATTAGGCTACCGGCGCATCCGCGTGAGCACTTTGGGTTACTCGTCTGCATAATCCGCTCCGTGCTGTCACCCACCGACGGAGCCGCGATGAACACCCGAACCGACGCCCCTGCCTTCGAGCCGCATCACCCCGCGCCGCGCGCCGCGCGCGACACCGAGCGCATGCTGCCGCTCGCCACGCTGCGCACGCTGGCGGCCGGCGCGCACGTCGGCGATCTGCTGTTCATCCGCGCGCCGTCCCGCAAGCCGGGCGCCGCGGCCGACCACGGCGGCTCGTGGGCCGACCGGTTCGGCATCGTCGTCGATACGTCCGGCGACGAGCCGCTGATCGCCGAACCCGCCTGGGCGCGTACGAAGCTCACGCCGCTGTCGCGTTTCGTCGCCCGGGCCGACGGCGGCCGCATCGCACTGGCGCGCCGCGTCGCGGCCGCGACTGCCGACGCGCAGCGCAGCGTGCACGCGCTGGCCGAACAGCGGATCGATGTGCTGCTCGGCGGCCGCTTCGGCTTGCTGGCGGGGCGCGGGTTCTGCGCCAACTACGTCGCCGACGTGATCGGCGCCGACCGCGCGGCGACGGCCGCCGCGCTACTGCGCAGCGGCCGGCTGTCGGTCGAGTTCGACGGGATCGTGTTCGATCCCGCCCGCCCGTAACGGCGAACCGCGCGGCGCGCGGGGAGACCTTCGAACAACAACAAGAAGAACCGACAAAAAGCAGCGACGGGCGGGCTGGAGGGCCGTGCACGGAGTCGTCACCGACGATGCGACGCCCGATCGCTTTCTCCGCCGGACGGATCTTCTGTCCGGCGGATCTTTCATTGGGCGGCCGACCATAACTCCCGGTTATGCAATTCGCGAAAAAAGGTCATTTTTCATAACTTTCCGGATTAGCTAAAGTCCTGCCATCCACTCACGCGAAATAACCCAACAGGAGACGCCCGATGGATTCCCCCACGATTCTCACGCCGCGCGACTGGCCGTCGCATCCCGCGTATGTCCATCCCGACTACCGTTCGTCGGTCAAGCGCGGCCCGACGCGCCCGATGATCCCGCTGAAGGAGCGGCTGCGCGACCAGTACGCGCCCGTCTACGGCGCGGAAGATCTCGGCCCGCTCGACCACGACCTGACGAAGAACGCGGTGAAGAACGGCGAACCGCTCGGCGAGCGCATCGTCGTCACGGGCCGCGTGCTCGACGAGGGCGGCAAACCGGTGCGCAACACGCTCGTCGAAGTGTGGCAGGCGAACGCGGCCGGCCGCTACGTGCACAAGGTCGACCAGCACGACGCGCCGCTCGATCCGAACTTCCTCGGCGCGGGCCGCTGCATGACCGACGCCGAAGGCCGCTACCGCTTCCTGACGATCAAGCCCGGCGCCTATCCGTGGGGCAACCATCCGAACGCGTGGCGTCCGAATCACATCCACTTCTCGCTGTTCGGCGACTACTTCGGCTCGCGCCTCGTCACGCAGATGTACTTCCCCGGCGACCCGCTGCTCGCGTACGACCCGATCTTCCAGGGCACGCCGGAGGCCGCGCGCGATCGCCTGATCTCGCGCTTCTCGCTCGACACCACCGAAGAAGGCCATGCGCTCGGCTACGAATTCGACATCGTGCTGCGCGGCCGTGACGCTACCCCGATGGAGCGCTGAACCATGACGACGCTGAAGCAAACCCCTTCGCAAACCGTCGGCCCGTACTTCGCGTACGGCCTGTGCCCGCAGCAATACGGTTACGACCTGAAGAGCCTGTTCACGCCGACGATCGCCGCACCGCATGCCGACGGCGAGCACGTGCTGCTGGTCGGGCAGGTGTTCGACGGCGACGGCAACGTCGTCAGCGACGCGATGCTCGAATTCACGCAGGTGGACGGCGCCGGCCGCTTTCCGGCATCGCGCGACGACGTCGCGAAGTCCGGCTTCACGGGCTTCGCGCGGGTCGGCACGGGCACCGATGCGCAGCACCGCTTCGTCGTCGAGACGGTGAAGCCCGGCCGCATCGCCGCCGACGAAGCGCCGCACATCAACGTGACGGTGATGATGCGCGGGATCCTCACGCATGCGTTCACGCGCGTGTATTTCGACGACGAAGCCGCGGCGAACGCGACCGATCCGGTGTTGAACCTGGTGCCCGCCGAGCGTCGCGCGACGCTGGTGGCGAAGCGCGACGCGCAGCCGGGGCGCCCGGTCGTGTATCGGTTCGA
Organism: Burkholderia sp. MBR-1; assembly: GCF_013822785.1. Classification (NCBI taxonomy): domain Bacteria; kingdom Pseudomonadati; phylum Pseudomonadota; class Betaproteobacteria; order Burkholderiales; family Burkholderiaceae; genus Burkholderia; species Burkholderia sp. MBR-1. The sequence goes on along the minus strand of NZ_CP053610.1, from coordinate 623,737 downwards.
CGTCCGCATGCAGGGGCCGGACGAAACCGTGTTCTTCGACGTGTAATTGCGCCGGCCGGTATCGGCCGGTCGATCACACCGGACCGCCGGGTCGACGCGCCGCCAGCAGGCGCGTCGTCCGGCGGTTTCGTTTTTCTCGCGAGGTTCGATGCCGTGTTGCAACATCCACGACCGGCGTGGGCGGATGCGCGCCCGTTCGGCGAATTCTGAACATGTATCAAACATGCGCTTGAAACGCATGCTGCACGAGCACATCGATTTCCTCAGACACGCGATATCGTTTGCGTGTTGTGCGGCGTATGCTTTCTTATCGCAAGCGAAGTGCCGCGATTGAATCGGGCCGCGCAGCAATTGCCCGAGCGATGCGTGATTCAAGCGGCGGCTCATTCGCGCGGTTTTTCTGACCGAGTGCCTTTAAACGCGCCTGTCCCATACCCGGCAGGCGCTTTTTTTGTTCTTCGAGGCCGTAATCGATGCCCGTGTGTCGCAGCGCAGCGAGAGACCCAAGCGGCTCGAACGTGCCGTGCAAACAGCGCCTCTGCTCTGCGAAAATCCCCCGACGTACGGCGACGATGTACTCGAAGCGCGCGCGGTCATCGGCCGTCGCGACGTGATACTCGATTCGCGTGACACGCTTCGACGTGTCGAGCGTGTCTCCTCCTGTTCCTTGCCCTAACCCACCGGACCCGACCGTGCCCCACTCGCTCCTGCGCAGAAAACTACTGATCGGATTACCGCTGCTCGCCGGCACGTGCATGGCTCCCGCGCTGCGCGCAGCCGAAGAATCGCCGCTTGCCGAAATCGAGCGCAGAAGCGGCGGCCGCCTCGGCGTGTTCGCGATCGATACCGGCTCGGGACGCACGCTCGGCCATCGCGCCGACGAACGTTTCCTGATGTGCAGCACGTTCAAGGGACTGCTCGCCGCGCAGATCCTGGCACGCGTCGACAGCGGCTCGGAGCGGCTAGATCGCCTCGTCCACTACACGGAAAAGGACCTGATTTTCACGTCGCCGGTGACGAAGGCCAACGTCGCTCAGGGTGCGATGTCGATCGAGGCGCTCTGCCGCGCGGTTTTGGTGGAGAGCGACAACACGGCCGCGATCCTGCTGATGCGCAGCGCCGGCGGCCCTGCGGCGCTGGCGCGCTTCGTTCGCGGCCTCGGCGATACCGTGACGCGCTCCGACCGCTACGAGCCCGACTCGAACCGCTATCACGGCGTGCTCGACACCACCACGCCGAAGGCCATCGCCGCCACGGCGCAGCGCCTGCTGCTCGGCGACGTGCTCAGCGCCGGCTCGCGCGCGCGACTGGAGCGCGGCATGACCGACTGCAAGCCGGGGCTCAACCGGATTCGCGCCGCGTTGCCCGCCGGTTGGCTAGCCGCCGACCGGCCCGGCACCAGCGTCGACCGCGAGACGAACGACTACGCGCTAGTCCGTCCGCCCGGGCGCGCGCCGTTGCTCGTCGCCGTCTACTACGATGCGCCGGGCGTCAGCATGGACGCGCGCGAGGCCGCGTTGCGCGAGGCCGGCTCGGCATTCGTGCAGTGGGCGACGAACGCGGGATGAACGGCGCCGACATGCGAAACCGGAAGATCGATTTCCTGCGGGGCTTTTCGATCCTGCTCGTGCTGTTTCACCATTTCAATATCGCTTACCGGCTCGACGACACTGCGCTGTCGCACGTATTCGGCTGGAATGCGGTGCGTGCCGTTGCGCGAAACGGCAACTACGGCGTCACGATGTTCTTCGTGATCTCCGGCTATCTGATCACGACGAACGCGATGCGGCGCTGGTCCGAACTCGGCCACGTCGATCTCGGAACGTTCTATGCGCTGCGCATCGCCCGCATCGTCCCCTGCCTGTTGCTGTTGTTGGCCATCGTCAACGCGCTGGCGCTGGCCGGCATCGCGATCTTTCAGAATCATTCGCCGGCCGGCACGCCGGTTTCGTTCTGGCTGGTGAATCTCGCGTCGTTGACGTTCTGGATGAACGTGCTGGTCGGCTCTCACGGCTGGACCAACTATGCGCTCGGCGTGTTGTGGTCGCTTTCCGTCGAGGAAGTGTTTTATCTGTCGTTTCCGCTGCTGTGCGTCGCGCTTCGCCGGGAGGCGCGGCTCGTGGCGTTCTGGCTGGCGTGCATCGTCGCCGGCCCCGCCTATCGTTTCTTCCACCAAGGCGACGAGGGCGGCTATCTCTATGCGTATCTCGCCTGCTTCGATGCCATCGCCATCGGTTGCTGCGCGGCCCTGCTCGCACGCAAAGTCAAATGGCACGGCCGCGCGCAGACCATGTTCACGGGGTTGACGGCCGCGGGCATGGCGCTCGTCTACCTGTCCTGGCCGATCGGGCAAAGCAACGTGCTCGGCGTGACCGCCATTGCCTTCGGCACGGCGGTTCTGTTGCTGTCCGCGAATTGCGCAGCCGGCACGTCGCTGCGGCCCGCGCGCGTGTCCGCGCTCATCGAAGCGCTCGGCAAGCTCAGCTACGAGCTCTATCTGTTCCACCTTATCGTGCTCGGCTTGCTGAGAACCATTTATCCGCCGTCGCACGTCACGGGCGACGAGAAATTGGCGCTTCTCGTCGGCTATCTGCTCCTTTCCGTCGGCCTGGGCGCCGCCATCGCGCGCAGTTACGCCGAGCCGTCGAACCGCGTCGTCCGGAAGTGGCTGACGCCGAGACGTGCCAATCGGCAAGCGAACGCTCCGCGCCGAATCGGCGCGACGTCGAACCTCCCCGATCTGGATTCGCGCGAGCGGCTCGAATGAGCCGCCGCGGCGTCCGCAAGTTCGCCGGGCTTCCGCGCGCCGCTCGGCATCGTGTACCGCGCCTGCGTTAGATAGAAAAAATATCTCCAAATCATCGGAATCAAAAAAGATAGGGAAATTGGCTTCTCCTTGCCGGACGATATGATTCCCCAATCGCACGCACTACCCGATATGTGGGAAGCAGTCGCGCGCAGCAAGCGAGCCGTCGTCGACCGGCTCGCGCGGTGCCCGCTCTGAACGGAAAGGACACGCATGGCCCTCGACGCAAGACAACCTTCGATGCAAGCCCGTCTCAGTCATGGCGGACGGTATCCCGGCCGTTTGCCAGGCACGCTCGGCCTACCCTCGGCGAACCTCACCCGCCCGTTTTCTTCAACGACGCCTATTCATGCAAACGCACCGGACCATTCCGGACGGGGAATCTGCCATGCCTGACGCGAGCCTCGACCCAAGCCGCCTGCCTCCATCGCTGTGGGCGGCCACCGCCGCGCCCGCCGCTGCAACTGCGCCGCTGCCGAGCGGCACGTACTTCGCGGACCTGCTCGTCATAGGCGCCGGCTTCACGGGCCTGAGCGCCGCACTGCATGCGGCCGAGCGCGGCGCCCGGGTGGTCGTGCTGGAGGCAGCGGAGATCGGCTGGGGCGCGTCGGGCCGCAACAACGGACAGGTGATCCCGGCCATGACGCGCGCGGATCCTGACGCGATCGTTGCCGAGTACGGTGCGGACAAGGGCGAAACGCTCGTCTCGCTGATCGGCGAATCTGCGAACACCGTGTTCGAGCTCGCACGCCGGCACCGGATCGACTGCGCGGCCGTGCAGGCTGGATGGATGCAGCCCGCACATCGCGCGAGCCGCCTGGCGCTTGCGCGCTCGCGCGTCGAGCAATGGCGGCGGCGCGGCGTCGAAGTGGAGTTGCTGGATCGCGATCGCACCGCCGAATTGACCGGCTCGTCGTTCTGGCACGGCGGCTGGCAGAACCCCACCGGCGGGCACGTGAATCCGCTTGCGTTCGTCCGCGGACTCGCGCGCGCCGCGCAGGACGCGGGCGCATGCATCCATACGCACACGCCCGTGTCGTCGCTGACGCGACAGGGCACGCACTGGGTGGCCGCGCACGGCGACGCGGCGGTGCACGCCAGCCGGGTCGTGATTGCCACGCACAGTTACAGCGGCCACTCCACGCGCGCGCCGTGGCCCGGCATTGCGAAGGCGCTGCTGCCGATGCGCTCGTATCAGATGGCCACCCAGCCGCTACCGGCCGATCTGCGCGCCTCGATCCTGCCGCTCGATCACGCCATGTCCGATACGCAGTCGGATCTCCACTTCGCCCGCTTCGATCGCGACGGGCGACTCGTGACCGGCGGCGCGCTCGTCGTGCCGATGGGTTATGAGCGCCGGCTGCCGCAGCGCATCGGTGCGCGCGTGCAGCGGATGTTTCCGCAGCTGAACGACGTGCCGCTTCGTTTCGAATATCTGTGGCATGGCGACTTCGCCGTCACGCCGGACCGGATGCCTCGCTTCGTGAAACTGGATGACGGTCTGTACACGTGGTTCGGCTGCAATGGTCGCGGCGTCGCATTGTCGACCGCGGTCGGCCCCGAGCTTGCGGAAGTGGCGCTGACGGGCGACGAGCGCGCGTCGCGGCTGCCGTTTTCCACGTTGCGGACGATCGCCGCCCATGCGCTCGTCAGGCGTGTGGCGATCGGCGCGATGCTCTATTACCGCTGGAAAGATCACCGAGATTAGGAACCTGCCATGACACAGCATCTTTCGGGAATCGACCATTTCGTCATCGCGGTGCGCGACCTCGATGCCGCGCGCGACGACTTTGCGCGGATGGGATTCGCACTCACGCCGCGCGGTTATCACACCATGGGCTCCGAGAATCATTGCGCGATGTTCGACGGCTGCTACCTCGAACTGCTGACGGTTCGCCGGCCGCATCCCGTCACGGCATTCTTCTCCGACTTTCTCGAACACGGTGACGGAGCGGCTGCGATGGTGGTCGCGACCGACAGCGCGGACGCGCTGTATCGCGACTGGCACGCGGCGGGCGTACCGGCCGAGCCGCCGGTGGCGTTTTCGCGGCCCGTCGCGACGCGCAACGGCACCGGCGATGCGAGCTTCCGCATCACGCAGGTCGACGTCGCCTATACGCCGGGCGGCCGCGTGTTCGCTTGCGAACATCTGACGCCGGAACTCGTCTACCCGCCCGGTGGCGCGCTGCATCCGAACGGCGTAACGAGCCTTGCGGGGATAACGATTGCCGTCGACGCTGCCGCGCTCGAGATGACCGTCGATCGCTACGAACGCGTGCTCGCAGCGAGCGCGACGCGCCTGGACGATGCAAGCTATCTGATCCGCTGCGGGAAGGTCGAGGTTCGTATCGACGGCGCAGCGCGCGCAGAGGCGCTGCGCACCGGACCGCACTTCACGGAGCTCGCGTTCACGGTGCAGTCGCTCGATCGGCTTGCCGATGTGCTGGGCGGTGCCGGCGTCGAGATGCGGCGAAGCGAACGCGGTGTGGTGGTCGAGGGAGCGGTTTCGCACGGGGCGATGCTGCGCTTCGTCGAATGCGCGAGCGTGGGGCGGTTTTGAATGAGGCGGAGCGCGGGTGGGCCCGCGCCGGGCGTACAACCGGCGCGCAGCACTCGCGCGACGGCAATCAGTCCGCGTTTTCCGACACGGATGGCGACGGGAGCCCGGCCAGGATGCCGTCAGATATCGCACGTTGGAAGCGCTCGACCAGGAAGTCCAGTAGCACTCTCACCCGCGGCGTCATATAGCGATTCCGGTTCAACACGGCATAAATGCCGGGTTCGCTTTCGATCCAGTCCGGCAGAACGACCTGGAGTTTGCCGGCGCGAATATCCGCTGCGGCGTCCCAGATCGTTTTTCGAGCGATGCCATATCCGGCCAGTGTCCACGCGCGAGCCAACGCGCCGTCATTGGTTTCCCACGCATTTTCCATTGCCACGGTGTGATTGCAACGCTTGCCTTCCGACACCAGGCGAAACTCGTTCAGTGGCCCTGCAGCCGTAACCAGAACGACGAACTCATGCGCAACCAGATCGGCCGGAACGAGCGGCGTGCCGCATTTGGCCAGATAGTCGGGGGGACGCACATAGCACTCGCCAGTTCGGTGCAAGCCGGCGTGCAATCAGTGAGGGGGTGTTCGGCCGGCCAAATCGGATCGCGAGATCGACCTCGTCTTGCAGCAAATCCGATACCGAGTCGGTAAGGTCGAGTGCGGTTTTGAGCTCGGGCTGCGTGCGGACGAAGGCTTCCAGCCAGGAGTTCAGCAGATGGCGACCGAAATCGGCCGATGCCGATATCCGGACTTTGCCCCGCGCTATGCCCCGGCTCGCAGTGAGAGCAGCCTCGCCATCCTCGATGGCCCTCAATGCAATGCTGCAGTGATGGTGATATAGCCGCCCCTCTTCGGTCAGGCGTAGTTGCCTCGTATTGCGGTCGAATAGCCGCGTCGATAGTGCCGCTTCCAATTTGGCGAGCCGTGCGCTCGCTGCTGCCGGGGAAAATCCCAGCTTCCGGCCGGCGGCCGACAAATTGCCCAGTGCCGCCGCCTCCACGAACAAACGCATATCACCCAGTCGATCAGTTGCCATTCTTCATCCAGATTTGAGATGTATTCAAACGGGCGGCCAATTATCAAATCCGTATTTACCAAGCAGACTGCCACTCCGCAAGCCCGGATGCAGGCAAGCGAGGAAACATGGAGAGAAAGATGGATGAAGATTGCGGTGTAGCGGCCATTGGTATTGGATGCGCGGCGACGGTAAATCGTCTCCCGATGGCAGCGTTGCTCGCGTTGACGATGGCCAGCTTCATCGCCACGGCAAACGAAGCCGTGCCGGCCGGCTTGCTTCCGGAGATTGCACGAGGGTTTCATGTGAGCGAAGCGTGGGCCGGGCAATTGGTGACGTGCTGCGCGCTCGGCTCCGGTGTAGCGGCCATCCCGCTGACCGCAGCCGTGCGCAGGTGGCAGCGCCGGCATGTCCTGCTACTGGTGCTCGGCGTCTTTGCGGCTTGCAATGCGATCACCGCAGTGTCGTCGAACTACATGCTGACGCTGGCGACGCGCTTTGCCGTGGGACTCGCCACCGGGCTCGCGTGGAGCCTTTTGGCGTCTTACGCGCGGCGCATGGTTCCCCCGGCGATGCAGGGACGCGCGCTCGCGGTGGCGATGATCGGCATCCCTTTGGCGTTGTCGGTCGGTGTGCCGTTAAGCGTGTGGCTCGGCAGTATGGTCGGCTGGCGCAGCATCTTCGGCATCATGTCCGGAATGTCGCTCGCGCTGATGGCCCTGGTGTGCTGGAAGGTTCCCGACTATCCCGGCGAGATGGCGGGCCAGCGTCTGCCGATGCGGCGAGTTCTCGCTATCCCGGGCGTGCGGTCCGTGCTGTTCGTGGTCAGCGCGTGGATTCTTCCGCACTACATTCTCTACACCTACATTGCGCCGTTCCTCGCATCCGTCGGACTCACCCGCGACATGGATTCGGTGCTGTTGCTGTTTGGTATCTCCGCCATGCTCGGGATTTGGGTAATCGGTGCTCTCGTTGACGGATCGCTGCGTCTGCTGGTGCTGGCTGGACTGGCGGCCTTCGCGATGGTTTCGCTGATATTCGGGCTGGGCGTCACGTCACCCGCGGTTATCTGGGTCGGCGTGGTGATATGGGGCTTCAGTTTCGGCGGTGCGCCGACACTTCTTCAAACTGCCCTGGCCGATGCAGCCAGCGATGGCGCCGACGTTGCGCAATCCGCGCTGGTGACGGTGTTCAATCTCTCGTTTGCTGGCAGTGGGATCATCGGTGGCGTATTACTTGAAACGACCGGTGTCGTTGCATTTCCGTGGGTGGTCTCGTCGCTGCTTGCGATTGGGCTGTTCACGGCATGGCGAGCGAAGACCCACGGCTTTCCGTCCGGGAAGCGCCGGTGAACGGACCGGGCGCCTCGTCAATGGCAACAGATTGAATGCGTTGATGTGCGCGACCGCTTGATTACGGCGGGCATCCCGATATGCGCGCTTTCGGCACCAGGCGGCGTAGCAAGTCCTCGTTCACATCGAATAGTCGAACGCCCGGGTCGGGCACCTACCGAGCCGGGCACTCATTCGGTTGAAATATACAGCCTTGCTGTATATTATTCGTTCCCCCCCTTCGGCCGGGGCGAACGAATTTCCGAACAATTGAGGACAAGCATGAACAGCAACGATCCCAAAGCTGTCGTCGAGCGGTTCAACTACGAAGTGATCCGCGATGGCAATCGAGCCTGCTTCGAAGCGCTAATGGCGCCCGACTTCGTCAACTGGTCCGCGCCGAATGAGGCGAGCCGAGGTGCCGAAGCGATGTGGGCAACGTTTGCGTCCGTGCTTCGGCCGGCCATTGCCGACATGGAGATCCACATTCACGAACAACTATGCGACGGTGACAAAGTCACGACGCGGAAGTCGATCACCGGCAAACATGTCGGGCCACTGCTGGGCGTCGACGCGACTGGCGACGACATTTCGATCGACGTCATCGATATCGTCCGCATTCGGGACGGGCAATATGTCGAGCATTGGGGCGTCAATACGCTTGCCGCCGTCGTTGCGCGACTTCGCGAACGCGCGGTGCGGCCAAAATGAGTCGGATCTCCAGAAACGCCCCTAGCGACCGCGCCGCCGAAGCTGCGGTGTTGGGCGAAGCGATTCGCGATGTCGTCAGCCGTCTGGTCAAGGTCGTTCGCGAGCAAAGCGGTACGCAATCGAACGCGCAGAACGAGACGCTTGCGCTACTCGAACGCTGCGGCCCGGTGAGTATCGCGACACTCGCCGTGCGCAGAGCCGTGACCCATCAGACCATGCGGCTGATCGTGCAGAAACTGGTCGAACAAGGGCTGGTGACCTTGACGGTAGACAATGAAGATCGCCGCGCCTGGGTCGTGGATCTGACCGATACGGGGCGTGCACAGACTGCGCAGGCGCGAGATGCACGTTCGCAATGGCTTACCGAGCAACTGCTGACGAAGACGAGCCGCGAAGAACGCGCGGTGTTGGAGGCCGCGGTTCGAACGCTCAACAAGCTGATCGACTGAATCGGGCTCGCTCCATCCCTGTTGCGGATGATGACCACGGGGCTGGGTGAAGTGCAAAGGGAGACGGCAGCAGTTTGCTGATCCAGACCCCGCATAGCAACTCTGCGGTGGACGATACTTGCACCGCCGTCCGAAATCCGCCGAGGCACGGGCCGGTGCAGACCCCGTGGCGCTTGGCGGACGAAAATCTTCGAAGATGGCATCCCGGATTCCCGCACCACGCAAACCGAGCGTTCTGATGCTCGGCGTCCGTACACGTAAACGTATGCCGCAGCAATACAGCAGCCTGTAAAGGAGCTGCACGACCTGACGGTAGGAACAATCCAGCGGCGAGCATCAAGATGTAAGAATTTAGGCGTAGTCTTGCCAACCTGGATCGTTTTCAGGATAGCTAGTTCCATGCCGGACAGAGCACATGACCGTTTTCACGACAACCGGAACGATCTTTTGACCGACGCTAGTCCCATCAGGAGCGTGTTCGACACCTCCACACGTCAAAATTTTTCGGCTGCTCTGATCGACCACTGCCTGAGTCGATCATTCTCCCACCCGGTCTGCTGCTCATGACCGGACTGGCCGCATTCGAAGGTACGATGCGGGCAGCCCATCTGCTGCTCGTTGCGCTGCTGGGTATCTCAGCTTCGGCGGCCGTAGGCGGCATCATTTATACGTTGCTGGCAAGCGTATTGATGTCGCGCTTTTTTGCGCGCCCGACTTCAGTTCCCTCCAGCTATCCGCCTGTCACGGTCGTCAAGCCGCTACACGGTAACGAGTGGAACCTGCTCGATAACCTGTCGAGCTTCTTTCAGCAGGATTATCCGGGCGACGTGCAATATCTGTTCGGCGTGCACGATGCGGCTGACCCTGCGTTGGAGGCGGTCGAGATGCTGCGCACGCTCTACCCCGAGGCGTACATCACGGTGGTAGCGGATGCCCGCCTGTACGGGCCGAACAGGAAGATCGCCAACATCGTGAACATGCTGACGCAGGCGGCCCATGATGTGATGATCTTTGCGGACAGCGACGTCAGTGTGAGCCCAGAGTATTTGCGCAGCGTCGTAGGCGAATTGCAAAAGCCGGGCGTGGGCCTCGTGAGCTGTATCTATCGTGGAAAGTCCGCGCCGGGGTTCTGGCCACGCCTGGCTGTCAATGCGATCAACTATCAGTTCGTTCCGGGCGTGGTGACCGGCCTGACACTGGGGCTGGCCAAACCCTGCATGGGACCGACCATCGCAATGCGCCGCGCGACGGTGGACAAGATCGGCGGTTTCGAACAGTTTGCGCATCACCTCGCCGAGGACCACGCGATCGGTCAGGCCGTGCGCAAGGCCGGCGAGCGCGTCGTGATTCCACCGTTCTTCATTTCCCACGCCTGTGCTGAAACGAGCGCCGCAAGCCTGATCTCGCACGAATTACGCTGGAGCCGCACGATCCGCTCCATCGATCCGGCGGGCCACCTGGGCTCGGCGCTGATGCATCCGTTTGCGTTCGCCACGCTGACCATCGTACTGTCGGGCGCCGCAAGCTGGTCGTGGTCGCTCGCCGCGATCGCCCTGCTGGCCCGCCTTTGGCTGAAGCTCCGCGCGGACCGGGCCTTGTGCCATCCCCATCGAGAGCTGTGGCTGCTGCCGATATGGGATATTGCGTTGTTCCTGATCTTCCTCGCGAGCTACAGTTCGACCCTGGTCACCTGGCGCGGCTTCACTTTTCACGTGGACCGGAACGGCATGCTACATTCAAAACGCTGAAAGCTGGTACGAGCGCGGCCGCCGGCCGTGCCATGCAGCGTCGTGTCGTCGCACATCGCACTCAGGGTGACGCCGCTGCTGCCGGAACGATCCTTACATCCGCATGCTTATTCATATTCTTCCGCTTACGTCGGCGCAGCGCACCTCGCGAACGCCAAGCCACGTTGCCCCGCGGCGAGTTCCGGGGCGGCTCCTTTGAGCAGGCCTTTCAACCGTAATACGGCGACGATGCTCGCTGTGCTTGGCGTTGGACTCGCCGTGGGGGCACCTTTCGTAGTGGGCTCCCACCAGTCGCTTGCCTGGCTGCGGACCGTCTCGATGCAGATGTTCCTGGTGTTGGCGGCGAGCGCCGCTGCGAGCGCGCTGGGCAAGGCTGGCAAACAGTACCTGATACAAACGGCACTGGGCTTGCGTCTTCCTTTCGGACGCACATATGGCATCGCCCTCGTGACCGACTCTGCCTTTCTCGTCTCGCCCCTGGGTGCAGCAGGATATGGCGTCAATATCGGGCTGCTGCAGCGCGCTGGAGCCTCGTGGGCGACGGCCACGACGATCGTCGGCGCCGACCAGGCGCTCGACCTGGCTTTCCTGGCGGTGGCGGTTCCGATCGCGATTGCGTTCGCTGTCGGTCCGCTGGCTCAGGTCGTGCCGAGGCCAAACGTGTCTATGGTCGTCGGAATGCTGGCAGGTGTCGCGATTCTTGTAGCGACGCTATGGGCGTGCCGCGGGAAAGTCGCGAGCGCGGTGAATGCTGCATGTGGCCGCATTCAGTGGCTCGGGAGCCAGCGAGCCCGGTGGGACGCGTTCCGCCAGAGTGTGCGCCGGCAAGCGGGGCTGCTCATGATGGGGCCTCGCCACCGGTTTGCCGGCTTGCTCGTCTTCACTACGCTGCAATGGCTGCCTCGCTATGGCGTCCTTTGGTTCGTGCTGCTCGAACTCGGCTACCGGTTGCCGTTCGGATTCGTCGTGGCGGTGCAGGCCGTGGTTCTGCATGCGGCGCTTTGGACCGGGATACCGGCCGGCGGTGCCGCCGGCGACTTGGCGCTTGCGGCAGCATTTGCAAACTGGATTCCGCAAGATGCCATGGCGCCGGCCCTGGTCCTTTGGCGCTTCGCGACGCTTTATTTTCCGCTGATCCTCGGTGCTGCGGCCTTCTTTGCTTTTGCCTGGCGGCGGGGTTCGGTAAGGCCGACGACGGAGTAAGGACTTCGGAAATCATTGAGGCATGCTGCCGCGCGTCTTTCCGATCCGGACCGAAAACGCTGCGCGATCAGCATGATCGGGCGATTGCGAATGTTGAAGCGCGCGGCAGCTTGCCGATTAGATGCGCCTTCGTGCTTCATCTGCTCCCGTACCGACTGCTTGGACGGTGCGCTGTAGTGCTCATGCGTACGCTTGCTGCTCCATGTACTTCGCCATGGAAAACACCCCAAAGGTCGGATCGGAGCCAACTTCTGGGGTGCAGTGTGCGGGCTTAGCGCACGTCAGCGAAGACGTGCGAAGGACGCGTCCAGGCCGCGAGAAACCTCATGCCGAGGAACGCGGTTGCTGAAACGAATCGCGCGCTCAGGCCTTGACGTTGATGATCGTCCCGACTTGCTGGCCGCTGCTGTTCACGCTCGGCGCCGGCTGCGCAGCTGCTGCCTGGACCGCCTTTGCGCCCGCATCGTCGCCGTCACCGTCGACATCGGGACCGACTTCGCGGGCTTCCGACGACGTCATGCCGCGTTGTGCCGTTTGCGCAGTCTGAATCGGGAGTTGGAGTTGTTGGTTACCGCCAACAGAAGAAACGCTCATGTACATCTCCTAGAGGTTGCGAGCATACGTATGCTGCTCACCTCGGTTAACGGTCGTCGAGCGCGAAGGGAATAGGCGGATATATGGAACGCAGTATTGTGCTGGGCAGATAGCGCGCGAAATATTGATGCAATAAAGCCCGCACTCTGCGGGCGACGAGAACTGGCCGATTGCGGTCGCGGTCTCGAAACGTAATCTTGCGCCAACCGTTGGCCGAGGCTCCGGCATGGCCCGCATGACCTTCGGTTCCGGGAATGCGAATTCATCCCGTCGATGCAGCGAATGGATAAGACCGCTGCGCCGGCGTATCGAAGGCGCCACCATCCTCTGCGGGCATTGGCCACCACACCGCGCGTTCCATGAGCCGCGCCTATTTACACCCTCGTCGCACGCGGCCCCCTCCGGACCCTATCCGCTAACGCGGAATCGAATCGAGCAACTTGCTGAACGGATCGACCTGCGCCATCAGACCTTCGTCGAGCCCATCGATCGCACGTCGGAGATCGCTGTCCAGCGCATCGATCGACGAATAGCTGTACGGGTCGCCAGACTGTTTCCAGTTGACGTGTTGTCGGAGAATCGCATCGTATGTGTCGCTCTGGAACATGACGATGTCGCCGATCACCCGGCGTGTGAAACCGTGAAAACCGCCGGGCGTGACATAACCGGTGCCGACGCGCAGGAACAAGACCGCATCGCTACCCTGATAGGGCGAGCCGCTTGCCTGCCACATGCGGTGTGCGTCCGGTTTGAGCGTCGGCAAGCCCGGCGCCGATGCATCGACCTCCTGCACCGTGAAGCCATGATTTCGCAGGACCGTTTCGATACTGTCGGTGAAGCGCCGGTTAAGCCCCGTATCGCCGAATCTGGCGGTGACGAGATCATTGAGGGATGTCGGCGAATCGTTGTCGTGCTTGCCGAGCCCGACGCCGACGGCCCCCGCGACAGCCCCCGTGGCGAGCGCGCCCACTACGCCGACACCTGGAATCGGAACCGGAATGTGAATCGGGCCGGACGGCCCCACCGTGATGTACACGGCCTTGCCTGGATAGACGACCGTCACAGTCTTGACCGCACTCACTTTTTCAGCATTGACTTCGGAGGTCGTATCGCGCGCATGGCCCGCGATCGAAATCAACAGCATCAAAGCGGCGAAACCGGTTTTTTTCAGCAACATGTCCGTCTAATCTCCACGCGTATTCATCGGCCAAACATCTACTGGACCCACGCGTTAACGGATTCGCGACACAAAGCTTGAGCAACAGACGGACAAGCGCAAGTGCGCTACGGCAATTACCGGCCCCCACATTTCTGCAATTGCTGCCACTCCCTACCGCCGCACCTCCACATACCGACTCGGCGTCTCGCCCAGAATCCGCTTAAACGCGGACGTAAACGCGCTCGCGCTCGCATATCCGAGGTCTAACGCGACACGCGTGACCGGCTGTCCGTCGCTCAGCCGCGCGATCGCCGCGAGCATGCACACCTGCTGACGCCACGCCGCGAAGCTCACGCCGGTCTGCGCGCGGAACAGTCGCGTGAAGGTGCGCCGGCTCACGCCCGCATCGGTCGCCACCTGGTCGAGATCGGCAGAGATCGACGGCGACTCCAACAAATGCCGGCAGATCTTCGCGAGCCGCGCGTCGGCCGGCAGCGGCGCGTGCAGCGACAGCTGCGGCATCGTCGCGATTTCCGCGACGAGCAGCGCCATCAGCTTGCCCGGCCGGCCCTCGACGTCGTACATCGGCGGCAGATCGATCGCGTCGTCGAGCAGTTGCCGCAACAGCGACGACACGCCGTACACGCCGCACCGGTCCGGCAAGCCGACGGACTGCGCCGCATCGGGCGACACGAACGCGTTCAGCATCGTGACCGGCCCGGTCATCGTCATCTCGTGCCGCACGCCGGCCGGTACCCAGCACCCGCGCTGCGGCGGCACCAGCCAGCGCCCGTGCGGCGTGGACACGCTGATCGTGCCGCGCGACGCGAACGCGAACTGCCCGCGCGCATGCGCGTGCTCGCGGAAAGTCGTGCCCGCCGCGTAGTCGTTGGCAGTGACCACCACGCTCCGCGGGATATGTTCGTAAGGGTCCAGCAGCGTATTTCTCACGGCCCGAATTCCATCGTCAATGACCCGATATCGAAGGCGGGTCACCTTCGATCGATCTACGATCCGCTCCACGCCTGCGCGACCGCACGGCCGCGCAACCCGACGGCCGAACCGGCCGGATAGCGACTTCATCGGAGCGAACATGCCCAATACGTTTCATCGCGTGGGGGACGGCCCCCACCCTGTTCTCGTGCTGCACGGCTGGTTCGGCGACGCACATGCGTTCGAGCCCGTCGAACCGTGGCTGTCGCGCGAGCGCTTCACCTATGTCTTCATGGACTACCGCGGCTACGGCCGCATGCGCGACGCACACGGCGCGTATTCGATCGCCGAAATCGCCGCCGACACGCTCGCGCTCGCCGACACACTCGGCTGGCGCACCTTCAGCCTCGTCGGCCACTCGATGGGCGGCATGGCGATCGAGAAGGTTGCCGCCATCGCGCCCGAACGCGTACGCGCGCTGGTGCCGATCGCGCCGGTCCCGTGCGGCGGCCTGCCGTTCGACGCGGCGCGTCACGCGCTATTCGAACGCGCGGCCGACAGCATCGCCGCGCGCCGGACCATCATCGAGCGCAGCACCGGTAGCCGCCTGCCCGCCGCCTGGGTCGAGTGGAAAGCCGCGTATTCTGCATCCTGCTCGTCGCCGACGGCGTTCGGCGCGTACTTCCGCGCCTGGGCCGACACGGATTTCAGCGACGAAATTGCAGGCCGTCATCCGGTCAAGGTGCTGATCGGCGAACACGACCCGGCGTTCGACGCCGCGCTGATGGCGCGCACCTATCTGCGCCGCTACCCGCGCGCAAGCGTCGACGTGCTGCGCAATGCCGGCCATTACCCGATGAACGAAACGCCGCTCGCGCTCGTCGCCGCGATGGAACGCTTTCTCGACGATGCAGCGACCGCGCCCGCCTGATGCGCCGCCGCTGCGCGGCATCGGCTCGGCACGCATCACCGCAGCATGAACGACATGGCCGACAGGCTGTTCAGCGTGCGCACGACGTGCTCGACCGACGGCGCGTCGAAGCGCAGCGTCACCGCATCGACCCGCTCGAGCGACGGCAGCACGCAGAACAGATCGGCGAGCGCGGCGCTCTGCACGCGCACCGTACACGCGGCCGGGGCAGTCCGATGCGCATCCGCGTGCCAGCCGGACGCAAGCGCATGCTCGACGGTTTCGCGTGCCGCGACCGCAATGCGCCCGCACGCTGCGGCGGGCGTCAGCGTGTCGCCGCTCGATGCG
Organism: Burkholderia sp. MBR-1; assembly: GCF_013822785.1. Taxonomy (NCBI): domain Bacteria; kingdom Pseudomonadati; phylum Pseudomonadota; class Betaproteobacteria; order Burkholderiales; family Burkholderiaceae; genus Burkholderia; species Burkholderia sp. MBR-1. The sequence continues at coordinate 607,978 of NZ_CP053610.1, read as the reverse complement.
CCGCCGGCCGTCTTGAGCACCTCGAAACGCGCGTCCGGAAACAGCGGCCGCGTTTCGTCGACGAACACGTCGTCGCCGGACGCCAGCGCGACGTGCGCGCCGTATTCGTGCGCGAGCGCGCCATACAGCCCCGCTTCGCCGAGCTCGACGCCGTTCACCCAGACCTGCGCGAACGCGAAGCTGTTGATCGTGTGCGCCAGCACGCCGCGCGTCTGCGATTTCGAGTGAAAGCCGATCATGAACACGAGATCGGGCCGCTGCTCGAGGCCCGCCATCATCCCCAGCGTGCGCGGCTTGCCGAGCACGACGCGCGCGCGTGCATCGAGCCCGTCCGGCAGCAGGTTGCGGTATCCGCCATGCGAATCGTTGACCCACACGGCCTGCGCGCCGCCGGCAAATGCGCCTTCGATCGCCGCATTCGCCTCGCCGGTCATCCAGCGGCGCGCGCGTTCGTATTCCGGATTGCCGGCGCGGGTCTGCTCGACGGCGAATACGCCGGCCACACCTTCGATATCGGTTGAAATCAGAATCTTCATGAGCGGGTAGGAAGTCCGTCGTCTTGGCCGCCGAACAGGCGGTCGAGGTCGTTCACCGCATCGCGCAGCGACTGCCGCACGTGGCCGTCGCGGCCGGTCACCGTCACGGCCTGCAGCACCGCGTCGACGATCGCGTGCTCGACGCTTTCGGCCGCGGCCATGAACAGCGGATCGAGTGCCGCGTCGGCGACGAGCGCCGGCAGCGACACGGTCGACGCATCGTGCGCGATCGTGTACGCAGTGGAAAACGCCAGCGCGAGGTCGCCGCTGCCGTGCCCGTAGACCGAGCCGGTCCGCGCGAGGCCTGCGCCCGCGCGACGGGCGAGCCGTGACAGCTGGCGCGCGTCGAGCGGCGCATCGGTCGCGAGCAGCACGATGATCGAGCCCTGCTCGGGCGCCGTCGCGTCGGTTGCCTGCGCGCGCGATACGCACGATACGGCGCGCCGCTGCGCGACGATGCGCCCGACCGGCACGCCGGCGAGCGTCAGCATCGGCAGCCGACCGAAGTTCGCGAGCACGAGCGCGCCGACCGTATAGGGCCTGCCGGCCGCGACCGTCACGCGCGACGCGGAGCCGATGCCGCCCTTCAGGTCGAAGCACGACATGCCGCGCCCCGCCCCCACCGCGCCGCGCGCGAAGTCGCGCGACGCGCTGAGGCACGCTGCGTCGTAATGCGCGGCCGTCACCGCGAACGCCTGGATGTCGTTCAGATAGCCGTCGTTGCATTCGAACACGAGCGGGTTGACGGTCGGCCAGTCGCGGCCGATCTGCGGGTTCTGCGCGATCGCCGCGCGAATCTGCGCGTTGGCGAGCGCGCCGACGCCGAACGTGTTGGTCAGCGCGATCGGCGTCTCGAGCGTGCCGAGCTCGTCGACCTGCACGAGCCCGACGCTCTTGCCGAAGCCGTTGATCACCGCAGCGCCCGCCGGCACCTTGCTGCGATACAGGTCGCCCGCATGCGGCTTCACGATGGTGACGCCCGTCTGCACGTCGCCGGCCGCGAGCGTCGCGTGGCCAACGGTCACGCCCGGCACGTCGGCAAGCGTGCCGCGCGGGCCGGCCGGCAGCGTCGCCGACCACATCGGTACGCCAGCCATCAGCGGCGCTCCAGCTTCGGGTCGAGTGCGTCGCGCAGCCCGTCGCCGAGCAGGTTGAACGCGAGCACGGTCAGGAAGATCGCGAGGCTCGGGAAGATCGCGACGTGCGGCGCGCTCACCATGTCGGCGCGCGCCTCGTTGAGCATCGCGCCCCACTCGGGCGTCGGCGGCTGCGCGCCGAGGCCCAGGAACGACAGGCTCGCGGCCGTGATGATCGACGTGCCGATCCGCATCGTGAAGTAGACGACCACCGACGACACGGTGCCCGGCAGGATGTGCCGCATGATGATGGTCCAGTCGGACGCACCGATGCTGCGCGCCGCTTCGACGTAGGTCATGTGCTTGAGCATCAGCGTGTTGCCGCGCACGAGCCGCGCGAACGCCGGGATGCTGAAGATCGCGACCGCGCAGATCACGTTGACCATCCCGTTGCCGAGGATCGCGACCACGCCGATCGCGAGCAGGATGCCCGGAAACGCGAACAGCACGTCGGCCACGCGCATCGTGATGCGGTCCCACCAGCCTTCGTAGTAGCCGGCGAGCAGCCCGAACAACGTGCCGACGAGCGCGCCGAGCGCGACCGAGAAGAACCCGGCCGCGAGCGAGATGCGCGTGCCGGCGACGATCCGGCTGAAGATGTCGCGGCCGAGCGAATCGACGCCGAACCAGTGCACGGCCGACGGCCCGGCGTTCAGCGCGTCGTAGTCGAAATAGTTCTCCGGATCGAACGGCACGATATGCGGGCCGACGAATGCGAGCACGACGAGCGCGAGCACGAAGCCGCCGGCCACCAGCGCGACGGTCTGCTTGCGGAACTTGCGCCAGAATTCGCGCCACGGCGTGCGGATCGCGGTCGATGCGGCCGTCGCCGCCGGCTGGACAGTCGCGTTCATGCGCGCCTCACTTGAACCGGATGGTCGGATTGATGACCGCGTACAGCACGTCGACGGTCAGATTGATCAGGATGAACTCGAGCGAGAACAGCAGCACGATGGCCTGGATCACCGGGTAGTCGCGCATCGTCACCGCATCGACCAGCAGGCGCCCGAGCCCCGGCCAGTTGAACACGGCCTCGACGACGATCGAGCCGCCGAGCAGGAAGCCGAACTGCAGCCCCATCATCGTGACGACCGGGATCATCGCGTTGCGCAGGCAGTGCTTGAGCACCACCATCGGCTCGTGCACGCCCTTCGCGCGCGCGGTGCGCACGAAGTCCTCGTTGAGCACCTCGACGAACGACGCGCGCGTGAAGCGCGCCATCACGGCCGCGACCGCCGCGCCGAGCGTCAGCGACGGCAGCACGTAGCTCTTCCACGTGCCGTCCGGCACGACCGGCAGCCAGCCGAGCTTCACCGAGAAGATCTCCATCAGCAGCATCCCGAGCGCGAACGCCGGAAACGAGATGCCCGACACCGCGATCGTCATCCCGAGACGATCGGGCCAGCGGTTGCGCCACACGGCGGACGCGATCCCGATCGCCATGCCGAACGCGGTCGCCCACACCATGCTGACGAGCGTCAGCAGCAGCGTCGGCATGAAGCGCTCGCCGATCTCGGTCGACACCGGCCGCTTGCTGCGCGTCGACGTGCCGAAATCGCCGTGCGCGATCTTCACGAAGAAGTTCGCGAACTGCGCGGGCAGCGGCCGGTCGAGCCCGAGATCGGCGCGCACCAGCGCGACCGTCGCGTCGTCGGCTTCGGGGCCGGCCGCGAGCCGCGCGGGGTCGCCCGGCAGCAGGTGCACGAACAGAAACACCAGCACCGCGACGAGCGCGAGCGTGGGCAGCAGGCCGAACAGGCGTTTGACGAGAAAATTCAGCATGGGGCACCGATCGAATCAGCGCGCGGGCAGCGCGGGCAACGTGCGCCACCCGCGCCGCGCGGCAGGCGAAGCGCCGTCATTTCACCGAGATTTCGTCGAAGTTGAACGAGCCGTCCGGCATCACGTAGATGCCGTGCAGCCGCTTGCTGCGCGCGTACACGATCTTCTCCTGCACGAGGAAGATCCACGGCGCATCGGCCCACACCTGCTTCTGCGCGTCGGCGTACAGCGTGGCTTTCTTCGCGTTGTCGGTCGTCTCGAGCGCCTTCGAGAGATCGTCGTCGACCGCCGCGTTCTTGTAGTACGCGGTGTTGTAGAGCTTCGGCGGCGCGGAGGTGGACGCGAGCAGCGGCGACAGCGCCCAGTTCGCCTCGCCGGTCGACGCCGACCAGCCGCTGTAGTACATCCGCACCGGCGCCGTCGCCGGGTCCTGCGCGCTCTCGACCTTCGCGACCCGCTCGCCGGCCTCGAGCGCCTGCACCTGCACCTTCACGCCGACCTGCGCCAACTGCTGCTGGACGAACTGGATCAGCTTCTGCGCGGTCGAGTGGTTGTACGCGGACCACAGCGTCGACTCGAAGCCGTTCGGATAGCCGGCCTCCTTCAGCAGCGCGCGCGCCTTGGCCGGATCGTACGGCCACGGCCCGAGCTTGGTCGCGTATTCGACGCCGACCGGCGCGACGCCCGTCTGCGGCGTCGCATAGCCGGCGAACACGACCTTCGCGAGCGCTTCCTTGTTGACCGCGTAGTTCAGCGCTTCGCGCACCTTCGGATTGTCGAACGGCTTCTTCTGCGTGTTCAGCGAGATGTAGCGCTGGATGATGGACGGACGCTCGATCAGGTCGACCTTCGGGTTGTTCTTCAGGTCGGCGGCCTGCTCGAACGGGATCGTGAACGCGAAGTCGGCCTCGCCGGTCTTGAGCAGCGCCGCGCGCGTGTTGTTGTCGACCACCGGCTTCCAGTCGATCGAGTCGATCTTCGGATAGCCCTTCTTCCAGTAGCCGGCGAACTTCTTCACCTTCATGTCGTCGGTCTGCTTCCACTCGACGAACTCGAACGGCCCGGTGCCGACCGGATGCAGCGACACGTCGCGCCCCCACTTCTTCAGCGCGGCCGGCGAGATCATCACCGCCGACGGGTGCGCGAGCGTGTTGATGAACGCGGAGAACGGCTCGCGCAGCGTGAAGCGCACGGTCAGCGGATCGACCACCTCGGTCTTCTCGATCACGCGGAACAGCCCGTAGCGCTTCAGCTTGTTGGCCGGGTCGGTCACGCGGTCGAAGTTCGCCTTGACCGCGGCCGCGTTGAAGTCGGTGCCGTCGTGGAACTTCACGCCCGAGCGCAGCTTGACGGTGTAGGTCTTCGCATCGGGGCTCGCCTCATAGCCGGTCGCGAGCACGTTGACGAGCTTCATGTCCTTGTCGAAACCGAACAGCCCTTCGTAGAACGACTTGACGACCGCTTGCGACACGGTGTCGTTCGCGTCGTAGGGGTCCATCGTCGTGAACGTCGAGTACACCGCGACCACCACGTTCTGCTGCGCGAAGGCCGGCACGGCGGCCGTCAGCGCGAACGCGCCGGCGAGCGCGACGAAGGATGCGCGCGGACGAAACATCGGAAACGGATGCGGCTGGTTCATGTTGCTGGGCTCCTTTACGTTCCTCTACGTGGATCGACGACGCCCAACGGGCGTTTCGGTTTCGACTTCCTGCTGCGTGACGCGCATCGGATGCGCTGCCGGGGCGACCCCGAACCGTGGGCCCGCGGGCACTCGATTCAAATCCGGTTCGACGGGACATCCCGGCTAATACGCGCCGCCGACGCGATGCGCCGCGACGTAATGATCGGGGCCGACCGCGACGAGCGGCGCGACGACGGGCTCGTCGCCGATCGCGCGGATCGGGCTCGGCATCTCGTCGGCGGCCAGCTGGCGCGGCGCATGCCGGCGCGCGGGATCGGCCACCGGCACCGCGTTCATCAGCTTCCTGGTGTACGGATGTTGCGGCGCCTCGAACACCGCGCGGCGCGGGCCGATCTCGACGATCTGGCCGAGGTACATCACCGCGACGCGATGGCTGATGCGCTCGACGACGGCCATGTCGTGCGAGATGAACAGGTAGGCGACGCCGAGTTCGCGTTGCAGGTCGAGCATCAGGTTCACGATCTGCGCCTGCACCGACACGTCGAGCGCGGACACCGATTCGTCGGCGATCACGACCTTCGGGTTCAGCGCGAGCGCGCGTGCGATCGCGATCCGCTGACGCTGGCCGCCCGAGAATTCGTGCGGATAGCGACGGGCGGCGTCGGGCGGCAGGCCGACCTTGTCGAGCAGCCAGTCGACGCGCGCCTGCGCGTCGCGGCCGCTCGACACGCGGTGCACCAGCAGCGGCTCCATGATCGAGAAGCCGACCGTGAGCCGCGGATTGAGCGAGGCGAACGGGTCCTGGAAGATGAACTGGATGTTCCGGCGCAGCGCCTGCAGGTCATGGCCCCTCAGCGCGCTGATGTCGCGGCCGTCGAATTCGATCGAGCCGCTCTGCGATTCGACGAGGCGCAACAGCGAACGGCCGGTGGTCGACTTGCCGCAGCCCGATTCGCCGACGAGCGCGAGCGTCTCGCCCGCGTGCAGATCGAAGCTCACGCGCTCGACCGCATGCACGTACTGCGATACGCGGCCGAACACGCCGCTCTTCACCGGAAACCGCGTGACGAGATCGCGCACGCGCAGGATCGGCGACGCGGCGCGATCGATCGAGGCGTGTGCGCTAAGGTCGGTGGCGGGTTGGGGGGCGTCGACGGGGTTTAGTGCGTTGGGCGTAGTGGCTACATTGGCCGTTGCGGCCGCATCCTCCGCCGACACGGTCGCGCGCGTCCCATCCACGCTCAACAACGGGAATTTCTCCGGCGTATCGGTGCCCTGCATCGAGCCGAGCCGCGGCACGGCCGCGAGCAGCGCACGCGTGTAGCGATGCGCGGGCGTCGCGAAAATGCGCTCCGACGCGCCCTCCTCGACCTTCTCGCCGCGATACATCACGAGCACGCGATCGGCCACTTCGGCGACCACGCCCATGTCGTGCGTGATGAAGATCACGCCCATCTTCATTTCGTCCTGCAGCCCGCGGATCAATTGCAGGATCTGCGCCTGAATCGTCACGTCGAGCGCGGTGGTCGGCTCGTCGGCGATCAGCAGCGCGGGCCGGCACGACAGCGCCATCGCGATCATCACGCGCTGGCGCATCCCGCCGGACAACTGGTGCGGATAGCGCGCGAACACGCGGCGCGCCTCGGGAATCCGCACGAGATCGAGCAGGCGCAGCGTCTCCGCGCGCGCTTCCGACGCGCCCTTCGACTGGTGCAGCGCAATCGCCTCGCTGATCTGGTCGCCGACGGTAAACACCGGGTTCAGCGAGGTCATCGGCTCCTGGAAGATCATCGCGATGTCCGCGCCGCGGATGCCGCGCATGGCCGCCGCGCTCGCCGCAGCCAGATCGACGAGCGCGCCGCCGCGACGCCGCAACACCATCCGGCCGCTCGTGATCTCGCCGCCGCCGTGCTCGACGAGCCGCATCAGCGCGAGCGACGTGACCGATTTGCCGGAGCCCGATTCACCGACGATCGCGAGCGTCTCGCCGCGATCGACGTGAAACGACACGTCGCGCACGGCGTCGAATGTCGCGTTCTCCCGGCGGAACGTCACCGACAGGCCGTCGACGGCGACCACGCGCTGCTCCGGCAGCACCAGCGCGGACGGGGTTCGGCTCGAAGTCATCGCGAAGGTCTCCTGGTTCGATCGGCAATCACGCCGCGTCGTCGCGGTAGATGCCGACCACGGGCGCCGCGCAGACACGCGCGTAGCCGCGATACATGCCTTCCGTGTTGAACGGCATCGCGACGTTGCCGTGCGCATCGACGGCGATGATCCCGCCGCGGCCGGCCAGGCGCGGCAGCTTGTTCATCACGACGTCGTGCGCGGCGTCGGCGAGCGATGCGCCGCGATACGCGATCTGCGCGGCCACGTCGTGCGCGGTCGCGAGCCGGATGAACATCTCGCCGGTGCCGGTCGCGGACACCGCGCAGGTCGCATCGTCCGCGTAGCAGCCGGCGCCGATGATCGGCGAGTCGCCGACGCGGCCGGGCTGCTTGTTCGTGATGCCGCCCGTCGACGTCGCCGCCGCGACATGGCCGTGCACGTCGCACGCGACCGCACCGACCGTGCCGTGCTTGCGGTCGGGGTCGAGCGGTTCAGGCGGCTGGCCGGCGCCGAATGAGAAAGTCGCCGCGTCGTGGTCGAGCATCGCGCCGGCCGCCGCGCGCGCCCGCAGCCATTGCGCATGACGCGCTTCGGTGTCGAAGTAGCCGGGTTCGACGAGTTCGAGCCCCTGCGCGGCCGCGAATGCATCGGCGCCCGCGCCGGCGAACAGCACGTGCTCGCTCGCTTCCATCACGCGCCGCGCGGCCAGCACCGGATTGCGCACGCGGGTCGCGCAGCAGATCGCGCCGGCCGCGAGCGTCGCGCCGTCCATCACGGCGGCGTCGAGTTCGTGCTTGCCTTCGGCCGTATAGACGGCGCCGCGCCCCGCGTTGAACAACGGGCAGTCTTCGAGCATCCGCACCGCGACGGTCACCGCGTCGAGCGCGCTGCCGCCGCTGGCGAGCACGCGTTGCGCGGCTTGCAGGATCGCGTCGAGCTCGGCGCGGTAACGGCGTTCGGTATCGCTGTCCATCGCGTCGCGCAGGATGGTGCCTGCGCCGCCGTGAATCGCGACGATCGCGCGTGAAGTCATGTCTTGTTCCGATCGGTGGAAGATGGGCTCGGCGCGGACGGCGCGGCTTGCGGCTGGAGCAGCCACGGCAACAGGAATTCGGTCATCTCGGCCGCGGACTTCGCCGAGCGATGCGTGCGCAGCGCGACCGCGTCGATCAGCGCTTCGATCATCGTCAACACGGCCGCTTCCGAGGTGGCCGCGAAGCGCCGCTCGGCCTTCACGTAGAGATTCAGCGAGGCGACCGGGGCCAACGGCGAGCCAGGGCCGTCGGAAATGCCGAGCACGCGTGCGCCGCGCGCGGCCGCGCGGCGTGCGAGCTCGACCGTGTCCTTCACGTAGCGCGGCAACGCGAGCGCGATCACCAGATCGCGCGAATCGGCCGTGTACAGACGCCGCGCCGCATGCGTAGGGCCGCCGAGCAGCGCGAGCGACTGCACGTTGTCATGACACACCGACAGGCCGTGCTCCATCAGTCCGGCCAGGAATGCGCTGGAGCCGGCGCCCAGAATCAGCACGCGCCGCGCGCCGACGATCGCCTCGACCGCCGCCTCGACGTCGGCCGCATCCAGTTGCGTGCGCGTGTTCTCGATGTTGGCGACGGCCTGATCGAACACCGCGTCGATCCACGCCGCGCCGCGCACGCCCTGCTCCTGTTCCTGCGCGGAGCGCAGCCGCTCGACCGGGCCGAGCGTCGCCTCGAAGCCGCGCACGAGCGCCGCGCGCATCGCCGGATAGCCGTCGAAGCCGAGCGCCCTCGCGAAGCGGTTCGCGGTCGCGATGGACGCGTTCACCGCTTGCGCGAGTTCGTCGATGCGCATCGTCGCTGCGCGAAACGGATTCGCGAGCACGTATTCGCCCATCCGGCGGTGGATCGGCGTCATCCTCGGCATGGCCGACGCGATGCGCTCCGCGATCGCGGACTCGTCGTGATTTGCTTCGGGCGGAACGAGTGGCGTCATGAATGCTGACTGGAAGGTGGATGAAAATCAATTTACACAATCCACCGGGAGGAAAAAAATAAATTTTCAGCGGCGGTGTCACGTGCTCGTCGCGTTTAGTACGACGGACTGGTTTTGCGGCGGAGGGTGGGCGGCGGCGCGCCAGCGTGCGCGCGGGCGGAGAGCGTTCGGCCGGTGCAGAGAGGGAGTGGGATCGAACCGCTCGCCCTCGGGAAAACCCCGAGCAAGTCGGTTCGCGTGCGGATGTGGGAGGAGCGGAGTTGGCTGTGGTGTTGGCTTCGATATCGGTGCGGTTGGCGGCTTTGGCTTTGGCTTTGGCTTCGGCTTCGGGGGGGCATCGGCAGCGTCAACTTGAAACCACCGCCGCTCGACAACGTCCGCCCGTCGCGTGACAGCAGTTCGTCGATTGCCGTCACGCGAGCAGCCGGCCCCGTCCGCTCCCCCTGGACAACGACATCAGAACCGGTGATTCACCCGCACATACGCGGACTGCGCCGACACATGACTCGTGTCGATCGTCGCATCGAACCCGAGCGATACGGTGGTCGTCTTCGCGGCCTGCAGCGTGACGCTGGCGCCCGTGGTCAGGAACGAACGCGGCAGGTCGGTGCCCGGCACGGCGAACACGGTGCCGTCCTGGCTCTGCACCTGCACGACGCGGCTGCCGCGCAGCACCTCGTGCGCATAGCCGACGCGAAGCTGCACGTCGAGCGACCGCATGGCATCGCCGAACGCCTTGTCGAGCGACACGCCCACATAAGGCTGAAGGCTGCGCGCGTTGTCGGGGCCGACGTTCAGGTTCTGGCCGTTCGCGCCGCTCTCGCCGAAGCCGCTGCCGCGCACGTACGCATACCGCAGCCCGACGTGCGGCGTGAAGCGGAAACCGCCCGCCTCCATCGGCAGGCTCGCCTGCGTCGCCGCGGTGAACTCGTGGCCGAGATGGTCGCCTTCGGCCGTACCCGCGCTGCCGAACGGCCGCTTCTGCGACAGGAAATCGAGCCCGTAGCCGAGCGTGGCCGACAGGTTGACGGCACCGACCGGCTGCGCGCCGTACAGCGCGACGCGCAGCGTGTCGATGGTGCCCGATGCACCGGTCGTGTCTTCGCCGAGCGTGGTGTGCGTGTAGCCGCCGGCCCCACCGACCGTGGCGCCGCCGAGCCGTCCCTGCGCGCCAGCCAGGAATCCGTACGCGTGCGTCAGGAAGCCCGGCGCGCCGCCCGTGCCGCCCACCTTGGTGCTCGAACCGCTGGCGACGGCCCATACGTTGCGGGAGCCCGCCGGGTCGTCCTGTGGGCCGGCGAGACGGCCGAGCAGCGTCGAGCTGGCGTCCTGCGCCTGCAGCAATGCGGTCGTGCCGAGCGCCGTGTAGATCGACGTCTTGGTCGGCGCGATGACCGTCGGGCCGGTCGGCGTGCCAGGGCCGCCCGGCTCCGCGAGCAGCAGGTCGACCGCGTTCGCGCCGTAGTCCACCGACGGCTGCAACGCGCCGAGATTCGCGCCGGCCGTGGTCGCGCCGATGTTCGCGAAACGGCCGGTCACGCCGTTGGCCGCGCTGAGCACCGTGTAGCGGCGCGCGGTATAGGTGCCGGGATCGAACAGGACGGCCAACGAACCGCCGAGCGTCGCCGCGCCGCCTACGCGCAGCTGCGACGCTTCGGTGGGGCTGACCTCGATCGACAGCGTGCCGCTCGCCGCCTGCGCATAGTTGCCGCCGACGGACAGCGTTCCGATCGAGCCGCCCGGCGCCACGACGCCACTGCTGCTGACGTCGCCCGCTACCGTGCCGTGGCCGCGCAACGTGCCGAGTGCATTCACCACGACATTGCCGCCCAGCACCGCACCGGCATTCGCCGCGTCGCCGACGGCCACCGTGCCGCCCGCCACCGTCGTCGTCCCGGAGAACGCGGTGCTGACGCCGTTCAGCGTCAGCGTGCCCGCGCCTTGTTTGACGAGGCCGCCGGTGCCGACGAGGCTGCCGCCGAAGGTCTGCGACGAGTCGTCGGACAGCGTGAGCGCGCTGCCGCCGAGCACCACGCGACTGCCCGTCACGCCGGACAGATGCGCGACCGTCTGGCTGCCGGCCGCGGACAGGTCGAGCGCGGCCGTCGAGCCGGCGAGCGTGACCGACGTGGACGACGCGAGCTGGCCGGCGCCGGACAACGCGAGCGTGCCCGCGTCGACCATCGTCGCCCCGGTGTAGGTGTTCACGCCGGACAGCGTTTGCGTACCGCCCGCGACCGTCAGCCCGCCCGTGCCGTTGACGGTCCCGCCGAACGTGCCGGCCGCATTGGCGAGCGTCAGCGTGCGAGCGCCGAGCGAAACGGTACCCGTGCCGGTGAGCGCATTGATCGTGGCGCCGAAGGTCGTCGCCGAAATATCGAACGTACCGTTGTTGACGACGCCGCTGGACGCCACAAGGCTACCCGACCCGGTCAACGCCAGCGTGCCGACATTGATCGACGTCGCACCGGTGTAGCCGTTGGCACCCGATAGCGTCTGCGTGCCGCCCGCGATCGTCAGTCCGCCGCTGCCGTTGATGGTTCCACCGAACGTGCCGGCCGCGTTCGCGAGCGTCAGCGTGCGGCTGCCGAGCGCAACGGCGCCCGTACCGGTAAGCGCATTGATCGCGGCCCCGGAGGTGGTGCCGGAGATGTCGAACGTACCGTCGTTGACGATCCCGCTCGATGCCGCGAGGCTGCCCGAACCGGTCAACGCCAGCGTGCCGGCATTGATCGAGGTTGCACCGGTGTAGCCATTGGCACCCGACAAGGTCTGCGTGCCGCCCGTGACCGTCAACCCGCCCGTGCCGTTGATGGCGCCGCCGAACGTGCCGGCCGCATTGGCGAGCGTCAGCGTCCGGCCGCCGAGCGCGACCGTACCCGTGCCGGTGAGCGCATTGATCGCGGCCCCGGAGGTCGTCGTCGAAATATCGAACGTACCGTTGTTGACGATGCCGCTGGACGCGGCAAGGCTGCCCGAGCCGGTCAACGCCAGCGTGCCGGCATTGATCGACGTTGCACCGGTGTAGCCGTTGGCGCCCGACAGCGTCTGCGTACCGCCCGCGACCGTCAGCCCGCCGCTGCCGTTGATGGCGCCGCCGAACGCGCCGACCGCATTCGTGAGCGTCAGCGTGCGAGCGCCGAGCGCAACGGCGCCCGTGCCGGTGAGTGCATTGATCGCGGCGCCGGAGGTCGTCGCCGAAATATCGAACGTGCCGTTGTTGACGACGCCGCCGGACACAGCGACGCTGCCCGATCCGCTCAACGCCAGCGTGCCGGCATTGATCGAGGTTGCACCGGTGTAGACGTTGGTACCCGACAGCGTCTGCGTCCCGCCCGCAATCGTCAGCCCGCCGCTGCCGCCGATGGTGCCGCCGAACGTGCCGGCCGCATTGGCCAGCGTCAGTGTCTGGCCACCGAGCGCGACCGTGCCTGAGCCGGTGAGCGCATTGATCGTGGCGCCGGAAGTCGTCGCCGAGATGTCGAAGGTGCCGTCGTTGACGATCCCGCTCGATGCCGCAACGCTGCCCGCCCCGCTCAACGCCAGCGTGCCGGCGTTGATCGACGTTGCACCGGCGTAGCCATTGGCGCCTGACAGCGTCTGCGTGCCGCCCGCAACCGTCAGCCCGCCCGTGCCGCCGATGGTTCCGCCGAACGTCCCGGCCGCGTTGGCCAGCGTCAGCGTCTGGCCGCCGAGCGCGACCGTGCCCGAGCCGGTGAGCGCATTGATCGCGGCGCCGGCGGTCGTCGCCGAAATATCGAACGTGCCGTTGTTGACGACGCCGCTGGACCCCGCAATGCTGCCCGCGCCGATCAGCGCGAGCGTGCCGGCGTTGATGTTGGTGCTGCCCGCATAGCCTGCGGCGCCGGAGATCGCGAGCGTGCCGCTGCCCGCCTGTACGATGCTGCCCGTGCCGCTGATGGTGCCGCCATACGCGACCGTGTCGCTGCGGTTGAACGCCAACGTGCCGTTGTTGACGATGTCGCCGGCGACGGAGCCGGTGGTCCCTCCATTGCCGATCTGCAACGTGCCGGCGTTGATCGTGGTGCCGCCGGTATAGGTGTTCTCGCCCGTGAGCGTGATCGTTCGGCTCCCGCTCACGGCCATGCCGCCGGCCCCGGATACCACGCCCGACACCACGAGGTTGGTCGTGGTCGAATCGAAGGTCACGCGGGATGCCGCATCGCCGAGCGTGATCTGGTTGGACAGCGTGAGCCCCGCGGAGCCCGCGGTGATCTTGGTCGCCGCCCCCGCCGACACCTCGATGTCACCGACGATGTTGGACCCGGTGACCAACTGCAGCGTGTTGTTCGTGCCGTTGAACTGGATCGCTGCGGCCCGCGTCACGCCGTCGGCGTACAAGCCGCCCGCGATCGTGCCGCCGTTGACGATGACACTGGTGCCGTTCACGATGATGCCGGCTCCCGCGGCCCCGCCATTGCCGGCGCCGCCGGTGATCGTGCCGACGTTGGTCAGCACGGTGAACCCGCTCGCCAGGTTGACGCCCGCGCCGCTGGCGCCGGCCGTGCTCGCGCCCCCGCCGCCGGCCCCGCCCACGCCGCCGACGATGGTGCCGATGTTGGTCACCTGCGAGCCGCTGCCGAGCGTGAGCAACCCGTCGCCACCGCCGCCGCCGCCGCCGGCGAAGCCACCGCCGCCGCCGTTGCCGCCGTTCCCGCCGATCAGCGTGCCCTGGTTCGACACGTCGGCCGCGGGCGTCACCATGACCAACGCCGCGCCGCCGCCGCCACCACCGCCGCCGTTCGACACCGGTCCCGACGTGCCGGCCCCGCCATTGCCGCCGGTGCCGCCCTGCACCGTCACGCCGCTGTTGACCGTCACGCTGGTGCCGGTCGAATACACACCCGCGCCGCCACCACCGCCACCGCCGGCGAAGTTGAAGCCGTCGAACGCCTGACCTGCGCCGCCCTGCACGTTCGCGTTGATTACCACATCGCCGGCGAGCGCCGCGGCAGGGGCTCCGCCCGGGCCGCCCTGGCCGCTGTCGTTCATCGCGCCGGTGCCGCCTGTCCCGCCCGACGTGGCGCCGCCCGGAATCTGGACCGTGTTGGGGCCGCTCAGCGTAGATGCACCGCCGCCGCCGCCGTTACCGCTGCCCCCGTTGCCGCTGCGGTCAGGGGTGCCGCTGCCGCCCGCGGCGCTGCAATTAGCGATGGTGCTGGGCGCACATGTGACGGCCCAGGCCGGGACGGCCGCGCCGGCCAGACCCAGCGACACGCCAATGGAAACGATGGAAGCGCAGCGGCGCGCGGGTGTGGCGCCATGGCTGGCGTCGACCCCGCCGTGGGATGCTTTGGTGTGCTCGGATACCACTTGCGGAGCGCGCAAGCTGCGGCTCCAGACCAGCCGATAAACGCGGTTCATGTCGGTCCCCTCGGTGCGTAGACGCATGGGCCGGGCGTTGGTCCAGGAGACGCTGGACCGACGGCGCGACGGACCCGTTCTAGTTGAATTTCTTCTGTTGCGCGCCGGTCCGCGGATACTGATTTTTCTGGCCCATCGGTCGGGCGCACGCGCGCGCAATATAACATCTGCGCGCCGATTATTGCCTGGTGGTTACGAAAAACGCGCCGCTTCGCGGAGGCACGTCGTTTGCTCCCGTGCGGCGGCGAGCGAGCCGCTTTCGCGCGTTGTCGGGCGTGCAAATCGATGGTCGCGGCAACGATGCACGGCGGGCGCTGCGCAGCGCCTGCGGCGCGCCCGTCACACGGCCCTTCCCGCCCGCGGCGATCACTTACAATTCGTCCGGTTCGATCGTCGCTGCAGGTTCCGTTCTTGCAGCCCTCACACCGCGACACACGCGCCGTGTCTCGTTGCGCCTACAACTGAATACCAGCCATGCCGGATTTCCGTCTTTTGCCTCGCACGACATTCGCGGCCGTCGCGTCATCGCAGGCGTCGCGTGCCGCCGACGGCCCGCCGGCGCGCGTCTCTGCCGCGCCGTGCGCCCGAACACGCGATGGAAGCCGCACGAACGCGCATGCCGTCGCGATCGCGCCGCGCCGGCGCGCGCCGGCCGACGGAGCAACGCGATGAGCGGGCTCCTGAACGACAGCACCGGCGACATCGTCGCGCTCGCGACGCTCGCGGTGCTTTACCTCGGCGGCGTCGGGCTCGCGCTGTGGCGAATTCGCGCGGCCGCGCCGCGCGGCAAGCTCTACTGGATCGTCTGTATCGCGCTGCTGGCCGGCGGCGCCGTGGCGATCACGCAAAACCTGTCGCCGGAGCACGACCACGGGGAAATGCCGCCCGGTTTCGCGCTCGGCGTCGAAGCGGTGCTGCTCGGGCTCGCACTCGTTGCCGCCGGTTGCGCTTGGGTGATGTTGCGGGGGCGTCGCGGTTGATATCTGCGGTGTCAGCCGCGCGTCCGTCACACGTGAACGACGATGCATATGCCGGGCAGCATTAGCCGTTGCGCCGCGGCCGCCTCACGCAGACGGCGCCCGTGCCGTGACCAGCCAGCACGCTGCATCAAAGCGCAGATCCGTGCCCTGCACGTAGCGATCGAACGCGCCGCGCACTTCGTCGAGCACACGCTGCCGCGTCGCAACATCCACCTGCCGCAGCGCCAACCCGACCGGGCCCAGCCGCGCGACGTAGTCGCCCAGCGCGGCCGTCGGCAACGCACACGCGACATCGACCGGCTCGACCGCGAGGTCGGCCCAGCCGCTGTCCGACAGCACCGACACGACGCGCTGCCGGTCGCCGAACGCGAACTGCCCGGGCGCGCCCGGCTGGCGCGCAGGCAGATCGGCCAGCAACGGCGCGGCGGCGCGTTCGGCCGTCGTCATGAACGGATTGTCGGCCGCGGCGCGCCAGGCGACGAACCGCAGTTGCGCGTTCGCGCGCGCCGCACGCCGCAGGTTGGTGAACGCGCGAACCGGATCGTCGAAGAACATGACGCCGAAACGCGACACGATCAGATCGAAGCGCTCGCGTGCAAACGGATGCGTCTGCGCGTCGGCATGCACGAATTCGACATCGACGCCGTCGCGCTCGGCCCGCCCGCGCGCCGCGGCGATCATCCGCGCCGAAATGTCGACACCCGTGCACTGCGCCTCCTTCGCGAGCCGTCGCGCGATCGCGAGCGTGACCGCGCCGGTCCCGCATCCGACGTCGAGCACGCCATGCGCGGACGTGGCTGCCGCCGCGTCCGCGAGCAGCGTCTCGAACGGCTCGAACATCCGGTCGAGTGTGCGCTGCGCCTCGACCCATGCGAGCCCGGACGGGCCGTTCCATAGCGCGCTCTGTGCTTCGTTGGGGCGGCTGTCTGTCATCATCGTCATCCTTTGCGCTGCAGCGTTGATCGGAATCGCGACTATGCTGCTTCAAGCCGGCTTGAAGTCAAGGCTGCGCTCGCCGACCGTTCATATTTCTTACATTCGCGCTGCGTATCGTTGACGGCTTTCCTACGGTGCCTTCCATGCCACGACTGCTCTCATCCGCGCTGTTCGCGCGCTGCGCCGCGCTCGCCGCGGTCGCCCTGTCCGCGTGCTCGAACCACATCGACTCGCCCGCCGACCCCGCGAGCGCCGCGATCAACGTCCAGGCCGCATGGGTCGAGATCGGCGACGCGAACCAGGCGATCGCACGCGTGATCACCAACTACAGCCCGGCTTCCGCGAGCGATCCGGTGTGTCCGCAACTATCGGTCGACGGCAAGCAGTCGCGCATGACGCTGCGCGCCGGCGCCGCGACCGTCGCGCAACGGCCGACGGCCAGCGACCCGGCCGACTCGAAGCCGTCGAGCTTCCCCGTGTCGGTTTGCGAGGCGACGTTGCCGGCCGATGCGCAGGCGGCGAGCGTCGCGGGCCGCACGCTGCCGCTGCCGAAGGCGCAACCCCAGCGCGTCGCGATCATCGCCGATACCGGCTGCCGGATGAAGAAGGCCGACAACGCATGGCAGGCGTGCAACGACGCGACCGTCTGGCCGTTCGACACGATCGCGGCGAGCGTCGCGAAGCTGTCGCCGGACCTGGTGCTGCACGTGGGCGACTACCACTATCGCGAGAACGCTTGCCCGCCGGACATCGCCGGCTGCAAGGACAGCCCGTGGGGTTACGGCTGGGATGCGTGGCAGGCCGACCTGTTCCGCCCGGCCGCCCCGCTGTTCGCCAAGGCGCCGTGGGTGGTCGTGCGCGGCAACCACGAGGAATGCGCGCGCGCGGGACAGGGCTGGTATCGCTTCCTCGATCCGCGCCCGTATGCCGCGACGCGCACGTGCGACGATCCGGCCAACGACGCCGACGCGAACTACTCCGAGCCGTACGCGGTATCGCTCGGCGGCGGCACGCAGGTGATCGTGTTCGACAGCGCGAAGGTCGGGCGCAATCCGCTGAAGACGACCGACGCGCAATTTCGCATCTACCAGAAGCAGTTTCAGTCGGTGGCGTCGCTCGCGTCGAAGGCGGGGATGTCGACGACGATCTTCACGAACCATCATCCGATCCTCGCGTTCGCGCCGATCGCGGGCAGCACGCCGGCGCCGGGCAACCTCGCGCTGCAGTCGGTGATGGCGAGCCTGAACGCGCAGGCGTACTACCCGCCCGGCATCCATGTCGCGCTGCACGGCCACGTGCACGACTTCCAGGCCATCAACTTCTCGTCGGGACATCCGGCGACGATCGTGTCGGGCAACGGCGGCGACAACCTCGACGTCGCGCTGCCCGATCCGTTCCCGGCCGGCCTCACGCCTGCACCGGGCGCCGTGATCGAACGGCTGTCGCACAACAACAGCTTTGGCTTCCTGATCATGGAGCGGCGCCCGGCGCCCGCGACGGGCTGGCTGTTCCATGCCTATTCGGCGGCCGGCAAGCTGCTCGCGTCGTGCAGCCAGTCGGGCACGACGCTCGCCTGCGACAAGACCGGATTCATCACGCCGTGATCGACGCGATTCGAGCGACGGGTCGTTCGCTGAGGGATTGCGGCGAGGTGCTCGTGCGGCGCGCGGCGGTGGTCGGATCGGCGGGTGCATATGGGTTGGCGAACGGCGCAGTCGCCGGTCCGGCGACTGCCTCGACTTCCAGCGTCGGCAGCCGGACGATACGCATGGCCGCTGCAGCGGCACTCGTTGGGATCGCCCTATCGGCGGCGCCGTCGACGCGGGCCGCACCGCCGGAAACGACGCTGCTGGCGGGCGCGCCGCCGTCGCGCGTGGTCGGCACGATCGGCAACGGCACACCGCAGGTGGCGGGCAAGATCGATGCGGCTACCGCCCGTTTCGCGCCCGACCCGACGCTCGTCGCGCTCGGCCGTCGGATCTTCTTCGATTCGCGGCTGTCCGAGCCGCGCGGCATGTCGTGCGCGGGCTGCCACGATCCGGCGCGCGCATTCGCGCCGACGCTGTCGGCCGCCGCACTCGCGGGGCCCGGCGTGCCGGAAGGCAGCCGCCCGGGCCGCTTCAGCCGGCGCAACGCGCCGTCGCTGCTGTATGTGCGCTACGTGCCGCGCCGCCACTTCTACCAGGACGACGACGCGCCGGCGCCGGCGCCGTTCGGTGGGCTGTTCGACGACGGCCGCGCGGATACGCTCGCCGAACAGATCCGCGGGCCGCTGTTCGATCCGAACGAGATGAACAACCGGTCGCCGGCCGCGCTGCTGCGCAAGGTTGACGGCACCGAACTGGCCGGCGATCTCGCCGCGAGGTTCGGCGCGTCGGTGCGGCGCGATCCCGAACGGCTGGTGCAGGCGCTCGGGTCGGCGATGGAGGCTTATCTGCAGAGCGATGAAATGGCGCCGTTCACGTCGCGCTTCGACGCGTTTCTGCGCACGCGTGCGCCGCTTGCTCCGGCCGAGATGCGCGGCCTGGCGCTGTTTCGCAATCCCGACAAGGGCAACTGCATGAGTTGCCATACGCTGTCGGAGACGTCCAGCCGGCCGGAGCGCTCGCTGTTCACCGATTTCGGCTACGACGCGATTGCGGTGCCGCGCAACCGGGCGCTCGCCGCGAACCGCGATCCGCGGCATTTCGACAACGGACTGTGCGACACCGCCGCGCGCCTGCGCTGGCCGGAGCCGACGCAATGGTGCGGCTACCTGCGCACGCCGGGGCTGCGCAACGTCGCGGTCAAGCAGACGTTCATGCACAACGGCGTGTTCCGCACGCTGCGCGACGCCGTCGCGTTCTACAACACGCGCTCGACCGACCCTGCGTTCTGGTATCACGGCGCGCGGACATTCGACGACGTGCCGGTGGCCTATCGCGGCAACATCAACGTCAATTCGACGCCGCTGAATCGTCGGCCGGGCACGCCGCCGGCGCTGACCGACGCCGAGATCGACGACATCGTCGCCTTCCTCGGCACGCTCACCGATGCGCGCTATGCGGAACTCGTGCCGCGGGGCGGTTCCGATGGAGTGGCCCGGGGCGCGGCGCGGACGCGCTGAGTGGGGGGGATGGGCGCGTATGGGCGCGCGGGCTCGCCGGAGCCCGCGTACCGTTGCCTTGTCGCGCGAGGTTGTCGAAGCGAACCTGGCGGGAAGGCGCGGGGCGAACGGGGTGTCTGCACGTTGGGCGGTTGCTTCGCGTTGTAGGGCGACGCAAGACCGTGGCACGTCTCGGTATCACGGCCTGAAACGCGGGCGATAACGACCGGCGCGGAAGCCCTTCCGCGGTGCTTGGACGCAAGCGCCCTCTGTCCCGCCTCATCCCTTTCACCGATAGCCCGACATTCCGCTTGACAACCCACTTCGCCCCAAATACTGTATGGATAACCAGCTGTATAACCAACCAGTATTGGCGGCACCGGCACGAAGCACGCGCCACCGTCGGCAGGACTGGTTGTCGGCTCCGGGTCCGGCGTAGCGTTGCATCGCGGCCGGCCCGGTCGATCGACGAGACCCCCCGGAGAGCCTTATGCAACAAGGGTCCCTGTTTAAAGCGGAACATCTGGTCCGTATCGTCAACGACACCGATCGGCAAGTGCTCGCCTGGCTGCGTGCACAGGTCGGCGACGCCCGCGTCGAGCGCGCGGCGCGCCAGCTCGGCCATACGCGCAAGCCGTTTCCGTCCGCGCTTTGCCGCTATCTGGGCGTGAGCGCGCCGGCAACGCTGCGCCAGCCCGAGCGGTCGCGTGTCGCGCGCGACTTCTCCGTCGGCGATCGCTATCTGTCGCTGATCCGTCAGCACCTCGCCACGCATACGGTCGGTCGATGAACGCGCCGAAGTCATACCGGTGGCGCAGCGTCGCACGGCGCGCGACCGGCGCAAGCACGACCCGCCATATCGGCCGCCCCGTCCCGCCGTCGCGGCAAACGGGCGCGGAAGGCTACGCCCGTGCCGAGCCGGCGCCCGCGCTTACGCAGCGGCCGCCGCATCGCGTATCAATCGGCCAAGCGTTTGGATCGCCTCTTCGTGCGCCGCATCGAATACCCGCGTGCAGGCAAGCCGAATGTACGCGTCGAAGCGGTCGGAATTCGAGAAGATCGAACCCGGCGCAATCCGTATCCCTTGGGCCAGCGCCACGTCGAACAAGGCTTCGGAATGCACGCCGTCCGGCAGCGCGATCCACAGAAGCATGCCGCCCGGCGGGCGGTTCATTCTCGTGCCTGAAGGAAAAT
Source organism: Burkholderia sp. MBR-1 (assembly GCF_013822785.1). Classification (NCBI taxonomy): domain Bacteria; kingdom Pseudomonadati; phylum Pseudomonadota; class Betaproteobacteria; order Burkholderiales; family Burkholderiaceae; genus Burkholderia; species Burkholderia sp. MBR-1. The sequence goes on along the minus strand of NZ_CP053610.1, from coordinate 587,219 downwards.
GCCGCGCGATCGCATCGATCGTCACGTCGCGCTGCACGCGAAGCTGTTCGCGGAACCGGTGCAGATGGCGATCGAACGCGCCGGAGCCGACGAACTCGGCCGCGACGGCCTGCAGCAACGCCGCGTTGTGCCGGCTGTGCGCGAACTTGAGCATCTTCACGCGCGCGTGCCAGCGGCCCGCACTGATCCAGCCGAGCCGCATGCCGGGCGCAAGCACCTTGTTGAACGACGGACAGTAGATCACCGTGCCGTCGCGGTCCCAGGCCTTGACGGGCTTCACCGCGTGCGGCGCCTCGACGAGCTCGCGGTACGGTTCGTCTTCGATCACGGCAACGCCGTGTCGCGAACACAGCGCGACCAGCGCGGCCTTGCGCTCGTCCGGCATCACGCTGCCGAGCGGGTTCTGCAGATTCGGCACGACCACCACGGCGCGGATGTCCGGATACGCGGTCAGCGCCACGTCGAGCGCTTCGATCGACAGCCCGGTCGTCGGGCTCGCCGGAATCTCGAGCGCGTGCAGCCCGAGGCTCTCGAGCATCTGGATCAGGCCGAAGAAGGCCGGCGATTCGATCGCGATCGTGTCGCCGGGCTGCGCGACCGCACGCAGCGCGAGATTCACCGCGTCGACACCGCCGCTCGTCGACATCACGTCGTCCGGCGCGACGGTCACGCCGTAAGACAGCGCGCGTCGGGCCATCGTCTGCCGGAATTCGGGCGACCCGCCCACCGGCCCCGCATCGGTCAGCAGCGTCGGCTTGCGCCGCAGCAGCCGGATCGCGAGCGCCTGCAGCGGCTCGGCCGGATAGAGCGTCGCCGACGCGGAGGCACCACCGAGGTTCAGCGCATCGGACGCCGCATTGCCGCGATCGATTACGCGCGACACGCGCTCGTGCAGCCCCGCGAACGGCGGCGCGACACTCAGCGGCGGCGCTTCGGTTTCCGGCAACGTGCCGAGCGCCGCCGCGGCGCGGCGTCGCACGAAATAGCCCGAGCGCGGCTTCGCCTCGCACCAGCCCGTATCCTCGAGCCGCCGGAACGTCTGGATCGCGGTCGACAAACTCACCGCATGTTGCGCCATGAACGCGCGGACCGACGGCATCCGGTCGCCGGGCGACAGTGTGCCGGCCGCAATGATGCGGCGGTAATGCTCGGCGAGCCGCTCATAGAGCGGTGCGCCGGTCATCGGCAAGGGCGTGCGGGACGGGGCGTCGATGGGCGTCATGCGAGCGATCGTGCCCGCGCGCCTTCCCGGGCGCCAGATACAGATGTCAGGAAAACCCACCGATACAGCGCGACCAAATCGCCGTCTGCACCGCAACAGATCGCGGCTCGCTGAATCTGTCCCGCTCGCACGCGTTTTCTTAATCTTGTCTCACGCTATCGTCCCGCCGTCGCGGGGCCGCGGAACCTGGAAAACGACTCGCCATGCGCACGGAACATATCCGGCTCGACGCCGGGCAAAGCCACTTTGCGTGGTTCGACAAAGGCAGCCGGATCGTCGTGCTCGACGGCGCGCTCGCGGTCACTTGGCGCCACGGCGGTCTCGACTGGCTGCCCGAGACGCCGCCGTACATGCGCCGCGTGCTCGACGAAGGCGAATGCATGGCGATCGACACGGCCGGCCACCTGATGTTGTCCGCTGACGGCTCGCGGCCGAGCGGCGCGAGCATCGCGCCACCTGCGCCGCGGCCCGGTATGTTCGCGATGTTGCAAGCATGGCTGCGGCGGTGCGTGGCGCAGGCGCTCGGCGCGCGTCATGCGCGTGAACGGCCGTAACGCGGCGGCTATAGACGGGCCGCGTCGTCACGACCCCGTACGCCGTGTTGCCGCGTGCCCTCGGCGTTTCGCGCCGTCTGCCGTCTGCCGTCTGCCGTGTTACCGTGCGTCCGTGCACCTGCAGAAGCAATTCAAACGAGCGACCCCACCGCTGTCACCGCCCAGCGATGAACACCGCCCGACCACGCCCGCTCCCCGCCTCCCTGCCACTAAGCGTTCCGCCGCCGCTCGATCCATTCGAACAACACCATCCCGACCAGCATCGCGGCAACGAACGCGCTGCCCTTGAGCGAGCCGAACCCGACCGATACGATCGCCGGCCCCGGGCAGAATCCGGCCAGCCCCCAGCCGATGCCGAACACGGCGCTGCCCGCGACGAGCCGCACCGTAATCGCCCGCGCAGCCGGCAACTGGATCGGCAAGCCGAGCAGCGATAGCGTGCGGCGCTTCGCCCATGCGAACGCGAACACGGCAACGCCGATCGCGCCGGCCATCACGAACGCGAGCGACGGATCCCAGCGACCGGCCAGATCGAGAAAACCGAGCACTTTTTCCGGATTCGCCATCCCGGACACGATGAGCCCCGCGCCGAACAGCAGTCCCGCCAGAAACGCAAATCCTGCCTGCATGTCAGCCTCCGAGCACGTGCCTGCGCACGAATACGGTCGCGAAACCCGCCACCATGAACACCGCCGTCGCGACGATCGATCTGACCGCGCCGCGCGACAACCCGCACACCCCGTGACCGCTCGTACATCCACCCGCATAGCGCGTGCCGATGCCGACCAGCAACCCGGCCGCCAGCAGTTCGCCCCAGCCGGCATTGACCTGCGGCATCGCGCCGCTGCCGGCGACGCGCATCATCAGCGGCGCGGCGATCAACCCGGCGACGAATGCGGCGCGCCACGCGCGCTCGCCGCCGCGGGCCGTGAGCAGCCCCCCGACGATGCCGCTGATCCCCGCGATACGCCCGTTGAACGCGACGAGCCACGCGGCGGCAAGTCCGATCAGCACACCACCGGCAAGCGATAGCGCCGGCGTGAAATGAAACGTATCAATCTGCATGACGCCTCCTCGTCGCGGCCGGGCCGCAGAATTGTTCGTAGAGCACACCCATCACCGCGATCGCGGCCGGGCTGTCGAGCGAGTAGTGAATGTTCTTGCCTTCGCGACGCGTTCGGACGAGCGCGTTGTCGCGCAACACGCCGAGTTGCTGCGACAGCGTCGGCTGCCGAATGTCGAGCCGCGCTTCGAGATCGCTCACGCAGCGCTCGCCCTGCGACAGTTCGCACAGCAGCAGCAGCCGGTCGGGATTGGACAGCACCCTGAGCAACGCGCACGCCGACTCGGCGGCGGCGCGCATTTCGTCGGGCTCGGGCAGTCCAGAGACGGAATCTGCGTTCATCGGTACCCTCGCTACGATTTCAGTTGGAATATTATATCGTTGTATATATTGTTTGTCGGCAGTGCGCTCGCGCGGCACTCGGTCGCAGCGAGACGGAAAAGGCAAACGGAGGGATGCGCGACGCGACAACTGCGCCGCGCCGCGTGCTGCTTCGCTGCGACGGCTCAGACGCCGTCGCAGGACGCCGTATCGGTATCGTCGAGCATCAGCGTGCCGACCCGCGCGGGCACGAGCGGCGTGCGCGGCGCGGGCGGCGTCCAGCCGAACAGCGCGTGCGCGGCCGCGCCGCACACGCGGCCTTGGCACGCGCCCATCCCGCAGCGCGTCTGCAGCTTCGCGGCCGTCCAGCCGTGGGCCGGCGCGACGGCGTCGTAGCGCACGTCCTCGCAACGGCACAGCAGCGTATCGGGCCGTGCGAGCCGGCGGATCGGCTCGCGGATCGCAAAGCGCTCGCGCACCGCATCGCCGAATGCCTGCCAACGCGCGCGCTGCTCGACCAGCGCGGCGAGCCGCGCGGTCTGCCCGATCGCCGCATGACCGGCGATTTCGCCTTCGACCATCGCCAGCTCGCTGCCGCCGACGCCCGTACATTCGCCCGCCGCGAAACAGCCGTCGCGGCTCGTGCGCTGGTGCGCGTCCACCACGACCGCGCCGTGCTCGATCCGGCAGCCGAGATGGCTCGGCAACACGGTGTTCGGCACGAGCCCGAAGCCGCACGCGAGCCGATCGCAGTCGACCTCGTACTCGCGCTCGCCCTGCCGGATCCGCACGCGCTCGAGCCGTTGGTCGCCGAACGCTTCGACGACGTACGCATCCGGCCGATAGACGGCCGTGGCGAGCTTCGCGGCCTGCGCGAGCTTCGACGGCCAGCGCCACAGCCCTGCGCCGAAGCCGGCGACATCGCGCCACGCGGCCTGTTCGAGCACGTGCGACACCCGCGCGCCGGCGTGCCGGGCCGTCGCCGCGCTCGCGAGCAGCAGCGGGCCACTGCCGGCGATCACGATGCGCTGTCCGCGCACGTCGAGGCCGTATTTGATCAGCGCCTGCAGGCCGCCCGCGCCGGTTACGCCGGGCAGCGTCCAGCCGGGGAACGGCAGCAGCAGCTCGCGCGCGCCGCTACAGACGATCAGCGTGCGGAATTCCAGCAGCAAGCCGCGCTCGTCGTCCTCGAGCAGCAGCGTGCCCGGCTGCGTTTCGGCGACGATCCGCGTAGCTGCGAGATGCGTGACGTTCGGCCGGCGCAGCACCCCGAGACGTTCGGCGGCGGCCGGCGCCGGCGTCGCGTCGACTGCCTGGCGCCAGATCTGCCCGCCGGCGCGCGGGTTGTCGTCGACGATCGCGACCGTCGCGCCGCTGCGCGCGGCGGCGCCCGCGGCCGACAACCCGGCCGGCCCCGCGCCGACGATCGCGACGTCGACGCTCAGTCGTTCCTGTTTCATCGCGTGCGCTCCACCCGCATCCCGTCGCGGCACAGCGTCTGGCAAGCCAGCCGGCGCCGGCCGTCGATCGTCATCCTGCACTCCTGGCAGATTCCCATGCCGCAAAACGGCGCACGCGCGGCGCCCGTGCACGACACGCGCGTCGTATCGTCGCCGCTCGCCGCGACGGCGGCCGCGACGGTCGCGCCGTCGGCCACGATCAGCGCGCGGCCGTCCAGATGAATGATCATGAAGAATGCGCTCCGGCTACGGGGGACGTCGCGAGAAAACGTCCCGGCAAATACGGTTCGATGTCGATGGGCGGCCGCTCGCCGGTCATCGCCGCGGCGACGAGCCGGGCGCTGCCCGGCGCGGTCGTCACGCCGAGCCCTTCGTGCCCGACCGCGAGCCACACGCCCGGCCGCGCCGGATGCTCGCCGAGCAGCGGCAGGCCATCGGGGCTCGCCGAACGGAAGCCCGTCCATGCGCGAATGCCGTTCAAGTCGGCCAGCTCCGGCAGATAGCCGGCCGCGCGGCGCAGCATCCGCGCGAGCACCGGCGGCTCGACGCGCGCGTCGTCGGTGTCGAACTGGCGCGACGAGCCGATCAGCAACTGGCCGGTCGGCCGAGGCTGCACGTTGAACGCGACCGACGTGCCGTCGCTCGCGTGCGCGCTCGCCGCATAGCCGAGCTCGACGAGCTGGTGCGACACGCGGCCGGGATAGCGGTCGGTGATCAACAGGTGGCCCTTCTTCGGGCGCAACGGCAGTTCGGGCAACAGCGCGCGTGCAGCGACGCCGTTGGCGACCACCACGCGCTGCGCGCGCAGCGTGTCGCCGCTCGCGAGCGTCACGCTCGCGCCGTCGACCGCCACCGCGCGATCGCGGCGCAACGCGACGCCCGGCGCGCGCTGCAGCAGCCAGCTGGCTGCGACGGGCGCATAGAGAATCGCATCGCCGGGGATCTTCAGCGCGCCGCCGAGGCCCGCGCGCAGCATCGGCTCGAGCCGCGCGAGCGTCGCCGCGTCGATCAGCTCGCCGGCCACGCCGTGCGCGGCGAGCGTCGCCTGCTTCGCGCGCGCGAGATCCATCTCGTTCGCGTCGGCCGCGAGCCACAGCGTGCCGCAGTTGCGGTACGCGCAGCCCTGCGGCATCTGGTCGGCGAGCGCGCGCCACAGCCCGATCGAATAATGGCTCAGCGCGAGCTCGGCCGCGTTGTCGTCCATCGCGACGAGATGGCCCATGCCGGCGCCGGTCGCGCCGCCGCTGGCGTCGTCGACCACCAGCACGCGCAGCCCGCGCTGCGCCAGCTCGTGCGCACATGCCGCGCCGACGATGCCGGCGCCGATCACCACGACGTCGGTCGTCGTCCCGCTCACGACACGATGCCCCAGCCGAACGGATCGTCTTCGTCGATCAATAGCGTCGCTTCCGCGCTCAGGTGAGCGCTGCCGCGAATCGTCGGCACGATGCCGCCGTCGGCGAGCGCATAGCTCGCATGGAACACGCTGCCGATCACGCTCGCCTGCCGCCACACGACGCCCGGTTCGAGCTTGCCGTCGGCCGCGAGGCACGCGAGCTTCGCGCTCGTGCCGGTGCCGCACGGCGAGCGATCGTACGCATGGCCGGGACACAGCACGAAGCTGCGGCTGTCGTGCTCGGGGTCGTCGGCGAACAGTTCGATATGGTCGATCTCGCCGCCGTTCGCGCCGGTGATGCCGGCGCGCTCGAGCCCCGCGCGCACCGCCGACGAATACGCGGTCAGCGCCGCGACGTTGTCGCCGGCGACGCGCTGGCCGTGCTCGCTGATCAGGAAGAACCAGTTGCCGCCCCAGGCGATGTCGCCCTTCACCGGGCCGTAACCCGGCACGTCGACCTCGACCGCCTTCGCATGGCGATACGCGAGCACGTTGCGCACGCTGACCGACAGGTCGTCGTGCAGCGTCGCCTCGACGGTGCCCACCGGCGTCTCGATCAGATGCACGCCCGGCCCGATGCGGCCCATGTGATGCAGCGTGCGCACGACGCCGATCGTGCCGTGCCCGCACATCCCGAGGTAGCCGCTGTTGTTGAAGAAGATCACGCCGGCCGCCGCGTCGGGCGACACGGGCTCGCACAGCAGCGCGCCGACCAGCACGTCGCTGCCGCGCGGCTCGAGGATGCAGGCGGTGCGGTAGCGATCGTGCTCGCGCGCGAGCACGTCGCGACGCTCGGCCATCGTGCCGTTGCCGAGCGAAGGAAAGCCGGACACGACGAGCCGCGTGGGTTCGCCGCCCGTGTGCGAATCGATGATCTGAATGCGCTTCATCATGAGCCGTCCGAGATGGGAAAGGAGCATAGCTTCCTCCGTCGCGCGTCGGCCCGCTTGTGGGTTTTCGATGAGGCCGACGACGAAATCGGCACAGCGTCGGGCGCCGCCCGGACGCGCGCCGCGCATTGTGCCGATTTCGTCATTCCGCTCCGCGATACGGCTCAAGCGTGATGGGCACCGGCACGGCGATACTGGTTGCAGGTCGCCGCGCCGGTCGTCGATCGAGATGCGGCAGGCGTACGCGGTGCGCCGGGACGTCGGCCACAAGCGGCGGACTTCGCGCCGCGCCCGGCAGCCGGCCGGTGCGCGGGCGGTGTTAAGCCGCTTTCGTCACGGCGCACCGCGCCGGCCGTGCGTCATTGGTCAGCGGTCAGCGGGCGAACCGCCGAACGTGCGGGGCAGGCGCTTGCCGGCAGCGCGGCGGCGGCACACCGCCGCTTCGCCATTTGCGTGCCCGGCATCGCCGGCGCCGAGCCCGTTCGCCGCAGCGCGCCGCGCGCGGCGCATGAATGGCCGGCGCCCGCGCCGCTCGTCCGGACCGGCCGCCACCCGCACCGGCCCCGGCCCCGATACATCCCAGGAGACGCACCCATGCCAGCCCAAGGCAACGCCCATCCGCCCGTCCCGTTGCCCCGCTCCGCGGCGGCTTCGGCGGCATCGGCCGGCTCGCGCATCCGTACGACACGGCGGTCGTCGCGGCAGTCGCGCTCGTCCTCCATTACTGGGGCGCCCGCACCGGCATCCGTGCCGACGAGCTGCAGCTCGACGACGACGAAGGCGGACGCCCCGCTTTCCGCTCCCTTCCACTCCGGCCGCACGCAGTGCGCGCGGCGCCGCATTTTCCAAGGAACCCCATGCAACTCACAGGCCAGCTCCTGATCGGCCAGACGGCCGTCGCCGGACAGAACGGCACCTTTCATGCGATCGCCGCCGCGACCGGCGAGCCGCTCGCGCCCGCATTCGGCGGCGCGAACCCGCACGACCTCGACACGGCATGCGCGCTCGCCGACGCCGCCTTCGACACCTATCGCGACACGCATCCCGAGCAACGCGCCGCGTTTCTCGAGGCGATCGGCCGCAACATCGTCGCGCTCGGCGACGAGCTGATCGAACGCTGCGTCGTCGAAACCGGGCTGCCGCGCGCGCGCATCGAAGGCGAGCGCGGCCGCACGGTCGGCCAGCTCGCGCTGTTCGCGGCGCTGCTGCGTGACGGCGCTTACATCGATGCGCGCATCGACCCCGCGCGCCCCGAGCGCAAGCCGCTGCCGCGCGTGGACCTACGGCTGCGCAACGTCGCGATCGGCCCGGTGGCCGTGTTCGGCGCGTCGAACTTCCCGCTCGCGTTCTCGGTGGCGGGCGGCGACACCGCGTCGGCGCTGGCCGCCGGCTGCCCGGTGATCGTCAAGGCGCACTCGGCGCATCCGGGCACGTCCGAGCTCGTCGGCCGCGCGATCCAGCAGGCCGTGCGCGACTGCACGCTGCCGGCCGGCGTGTTCTCGCTGCTGTTCGACGCGTCGCGCGAGATCGGTCAGGCGCTCGTCGCCGACGCGCGCATCAAGGCGGTCGGCTTTACCGGCTCGCGCGGCGGCGGCGTCGCGCTGATGCACATCGCGGCCGTGCGCCACGAGCCGATTCCCGTCTATGCGGAAATGAGCTCGATCAACCCGGTGCTGCTGTGCCCGGCCGCGCTCGCCACGCGCCACGATGCGATCGCGACGCAGTTCGTCGCGTCGCTCACGCTCGGCGCCGGCCAGTTCTGCACGAACCCCGGCCTGGTGCTCGCGATCGACGGCCCGGCCCTGCGTGCGTTCGAGGGCGCGGCGGTCACCGCCATCCAGGCGAGCGCGGCGCAGACGATGCTGACGCCGCACATGCATGCGAGCTACACGCGCGGCGTGATCGCACAGCGCGCGCACGGCGCGGTCGAGCTGCTTGCGGAAGGCGCCGAAGGCGGCCGCTATCAGGCGCGCGCCGCGCTGTTCGCGACGTCGGCCGACGCGTTCGTCGCGCACCCCGAATTGCGCAACGAAGTGTTCGGCCCCGCGTCGCTGATCGTGCGCTGCCCGGACGCCGATACGCTGCATCGCGTGCTGAAGTCGCTCGAAGGCCAGTTGACGATCGCCGCGCACATCGCCCACGACGACGCGCCGCTGTTCGCCGCGCTGCGCCCGACGCTCGAGCGCAAGGCCGGCCGCATTCTGGTCAACGGCTTCGGCACGGGCGTCGAGGTCGGCCACGCGATGGTGCACGGCGGCCCGTTCCCGGCGACGTCCGACACGCGCACCACGTCGGTCGGCGCGCGCGCGATCGAGCGGTTCCTGCGGCCGGTGTCGTACCAGGACGTGCCCGACGCACTGCTGCCCGACGCGCTCCGCGACGGCAACCCGCTGAACGTGCCGCAACGCATCGACGGCGTGCCGGCGCCGCGGGCAGCGCGCGATGTCTGAGCCGCGCGCCGACGTCGTGCTGGCGCTCGACGACGTCCATGCACTCGCGCTGCGGGTGCTGATACACCACGGGATGTCGCTTGCGCACGCGCATGCGATCGCCGACGTCATCACGCAGGGCCAGCGCGACGAGTGCCACTCGCACGGCGTGTATCGGCTGCTCGTATGCGTGCGCACGCTGAAGAAAGGCAAGGTCGATCCACGCGCCGTGCCGACGCTGCGACGCCTGTCGTCGTCGATCGTCGCGCTCGACGCGCATCGCGGCTTCTCGCTGCTGAGCTTCAAGACGGGGCTGCCGGTGCTCGTCGGGATGGCGAAGCAACACGGCATCGCGGCGATGGCGATCAACAACTGCTACCACTTCTCGGCGCTGTGGCCCGAAGTCGAAGCGATCGCCGCCGAGGGGCTGGCCGGCATCGCGATGAACCCGAGCCACAGCTGGGTCGCGCCGGAAGGCGGCCGCGAACCGGTGTTCGGCACGAATCCGATCGCGTTCGCTTGGCCGCGCCCGGGCGGACTGCCGTTCGTGTTCGACTTCGCGACCAGCGCGATCGCGCGCGGCGACATCGAGCTGCACGCGAAACGGGGCGACGCGATCCCGCCGCACTGGGCGATCGACGCCGACGGCCGGCCGACCACCGATCCGCACGCCGCCCTGCGGGGCGCGATGCGCACGTTCGGCGGGCACAAGGGCTCGGCGCTCGCGGCGATGGTCGAGCTGCTCGGCGGCGCGCTGATCGGCGACCTGACGAGTCAGGAGTCGCTGGCGTTCGACGGCGGCGTCGGCGCCACGCCGTGCCACGGCGAGCTCGTGGTCGCGTTCGACCCGAAGGTGTTCCTCGGCGACGACCTCGACGCGGGTCTCGCGCGCGGCGAACGGCTGTTCGACGCGATCACCGCGCAAGGGGCGCGACTGCCGTCGCAGCGGCGCTTCGACGCCCGTGCGCGCAGCATCGCGCACGGCGTGCGGATTCCGCGGGCGCTGTACGACGAGATTCTCGCGCTGGTCGAGTGAGGCGTGGCGGTGCGGGCCGGCCTACACGGCCTGCCCAGCGCGCCGCGGCCCGCGGCCGCTCATCGCCGATGGAATGGCCAAACCCGGTGCCCCACCACCCGCTCCCACGGCCGGCGCACGCCCGGCGGCTGTGGGATAATTGCCCCGTTTGCCCAGGGCGCAGCTCAAGAGGTTGTTCGCACGGGCGCGAGAGAGGCCTTTATTCCCCGTGCCTCCACCCTTTTCCGCGATATTTCTTCAGCCATCACAATGCCCACATACCGCTCCAAAACCTCCACCGCCGGCCGCAACATGGCGGGCGCGCGCTCGCTGTGGCGCGCCACCGGCATGAAAGACGACGATTTCTCGAAGCCGATCATCGCGGTCGTCAATTCGTTCACGCAATTCGTGCCCGGGCACGTCCACCTGAAGGATCTCGGCCAGCTGGTCGCGCGCGAGATCGAGGCTGCCGGCGGCGTCGCGAAGGAATTCAACACGATCGCCGTCGACGACGGCATCGCGATGGGCCACGACGGGATGCTGTACTCGCTGCCGAGCCGCGACATCATCGCCGACTCGGTCGAGTACATGGTGAACGCGCACTGCGCGGACGCAATGGTCTGCATCTCGAACTGCGACAAGATCACGCCGGGGATGCTGATGGCCGCGATGCGCCTGAACATCCCGGTGATCTTCGTGTCGGGCGGGCCGATGGAAGCCGGCAAGACGCGCCTCGCGAACCCGGTCACCAAGACCATCGAGCTGAAGAAGCTCGACCTCGTCGACGCGATGGTGATCGCAGCCGACCAGTCGTACTCCGACGCCGACGTCGCCGAAGTCGAACGCTCCGCCTGCCCGACCTGCGGTTCGTGCTCGGGCATGTTCACCGCGAACTCGATGAACTGCCTGACCGAAGCGCTCGGCCTGTCGCTGCCCGGCAACGGCACGGTGGTCGCGACGCACGCCGATCGCGAGCAGCTGTTCAAGCGCGCCGGCCGCCGGATCGTCGAGCTGACCCGCCAGTACTACGAACAGGACGACGTGCGCGTGCTGCCGCGCTCGGTCGGCTTCAACGCGTTCGAGAACGCGATGACGCTCGACATCGCGATGGGCGGCTCGACCAACACGATCCTGCACCTGCTCGCGATCGCGCGCGAAGCCGGCATCGACTTCACGATGAAGGACATCGACCGCCTGTCGCGCGTCGTGCCGCAGCTGTGCAAGGTCGCGCCGAACACGAACAAGTACCACATCGAAGACGTCCATCGCGCGGGCGGCATCATGGCGATCCTCGGCGAGCTAGACCGTGCGGGCAAGCTGCACACCGACGTGCCGACGGTCCACGCGCCGACGCTGAAAGATGCGCTCGACCAGTGGGACATCGTCCGTACGCAGGACGAAGCGGTGCGCAAGTTCTACCTGGCCGGTCCGGCCGGGATCCCGACGCAGGTCGCGTTCAGCCAGGACACGCGCTGGCCCAGCCTCGACCTCGACCGCGCCGAGGGCTGCATCCGCTCGTACGAGCACGCGTTCTCGAAGGAAGGCGGCCTCGCCGTGCTGACCGGCAACATCGCGCTCGACGGCTGCGTGGTGAAGACGGCCGGCGTCGACGAGAGCATTCTCGTGTTCGAGGGCTCCGCGCACGTGACCGAGTCGCAGGACGAAGCGGTCGAGAACATCCTGAACGACAAGGTCAAGGCCGGCGACGTGGTGATCGTGCGCTACGAAGGCCCGAAGGGCGGCCCCGGCATGCAGGAAATGCTGTATCCGACGAGCTACATCAAGTCGAAGGGCCTCGGCAAGGCATGCGCGCTGCTGACCGATGGCCGCTTCTCGGGCGGCACGTCCGGGCTGTCGATCGGCCATTGCTCGCCGGAGGCGGCCGCGGGCGGCGCGATCGGCCTCGTGCGCGACGGCGACCGCATTCGCATCGACATCCCGAACCGCACGATCGACGTGCTGGTGTCGGATGAAGAACTCGCGCGCCGCCGCGAAGAGCAGAACGCGAAGGGCTGGAAGCCGGCGCAGCCGCGTCCGCGCAAGGTGTCGGCGGCGCTGAAGGCCTATGCGAAGCTCGTGATGTCGGCGGACAAGGGCGCGGTTCGCGACCTGTCGCTGCTCGACGACTGACCGTCGCCTTAGAGGCCGGGAACGGGCCGAGACGGGCTCGTTCCCGGCCTCTACCCGAGCCCCACCCGCAGCCCGCCGGCCGGATCGGCAAGCTGCCCAAGCCGCTCTTCGGAGCGGCTTTTTTTCGTCCCGCGGCAACGCGGGCGCCGCGTGTCAGCGGCGAAACTCGTCGTTGCCGACACCGCCGCCGTGGCCGCCGCCGGCATTTCCGCCACCTTGCGACCGGCCGCCGTAACCGCCGCCGCCTGGGTTTCCCTGCGGCGGCGGCATGCGCGGCCCGCCGCCCGGCCCGGGCGCCGGGCGCACGATGGCTGGACCGGGCCCGGGTGGCGGCGCCGGGTGCGGTGCGGCTGCCGGGCCCGGTTGCGGCGCCGCGTGCGGTACCGGCGCCGGCTGGGGCATCGCCTGCGGGGCCGGCATGCGGTTCGGTCCACCCCAGCCGCCGCGCGTTGCCGACGGCCGCGTATCGTGCTGCGGCGGCGGAGCGCCGCCGGGCGCGCGCTGGATCGGGCCGCCCGGCTGCGGGTGTCCCTGTCCCGGCGGGAGCCCTCCCGGACCGATGCGCGGCTCGGCGCGATGCTCCCAGCGATCGCGATCGTGGAACCACGGGCGATTGCGGTAATAGCGGTCCCAGTACGCGCCGATCGCGAACCCGGTGACCGGTACGCCGACGATCGCGCCGTATTCGATCAGCGGCACGTAGTAGCCCTGGTAGGGATAGTCGAGCTGCTCCGCGTCGATCCAGCCGCGCACGCCAGGCAGCGCGACGTCGCACCACGAGTAGTCGCTCAGACAGCCGAACACGTCCACCGCGGTGCCGGGCGGAAGTTGCGCGACCACCGGATAGTCGGGTGCCGGCCCGGCATAGAGCGCCGCGACCGAGTTCGTGTAGGCGCTGCTTTGCGCGGCGGCGATGCCCGGCGCCGCGGCGATGCCGAACAGGACGACGCACAGACTTCGAATCATCGTTTTGCTCATGGTGCTCTCCCGCGCGGTGCAGCCGCGCGTTCTTCAGTGTCGATGGCCGCCGTGGTGCCCGCCGCCCCAGTGCCCGCCGCCCCAGTATCCGCGGAAGCCGAAGCCGATCGAGATGGGCGGCCCGTACCAGCCGGGGTAGTACGCCGGATAGTACGCGGGGTAATAGACCGGATACGGCACGTAGGCCGGCGCGACATAAACGGGGGGCGGCGCGTAGGTGTAATCAGGCGGCGGCTCGGCTGGAGCTAGAGCTGGAGCCGGAACCTGGGCTTGGGCCCGAGCAGGCGCCCGAGCGGGGGCCGGCGTCGGCGCCGGTGCAGCCGCGGACGCCCCGCTCGCCGGCGCGACGGGAAGCTCGCGCTGCGACAGCAGTGCGGGCGCCGGTGCGTAATACGGTGCATAACCGTACGGCCCCGTGTAATAGCAACCACTCAGCGCAAGCATGACCAACGCCATCGCAGGTCGCTTCGCAGCGGAAAGGGAAATCATCGAATGCTCCGTACGAAATCGGCGCGCCGCCGCGCGGCGCGCGCCTGTGTCTAGCTTACGTCCCCTACATATTTCTGCGGGTTTGATCGGTGACTTTTTGTTTCGCCGCATGAATCGGGCCGATGCGGCCCCACAGGCACGCCGCCTGCTTGCGCGTCTGCCGCGCCGACATTGAAGTTGGCGCGATCGCCCTCACGTTGGATATCGAGTCAGGCTGGCCGGCGCGGACGGGCGTTCGCGGCCCCCGGCGACCTGAAACCCGCGGACCTTCGGCCCGCCCATACAGGAGCGCGGCTCACGCCGCTATCGACATGACCCTGCCACGCCCCACGCTTCGGGCGGACACGCCCCTCGATCCGATCATCCAGCTGCTCGCGCGCGCCGGCGAGCAGGGATATCTGACGCACGCCGACCTCGTCGACGCGCTGCCGCCCGACACCGACAGCGCCGATGCGCTGGAAGTCGTGCGCGCCGCGCTCGCGGACATCGGCATCGACGTGCTCGACGAGCCGGCCGCGCCCGCGCCGTTCGTCGGCACGACGCCGGTCGACGTCGATCGAGACACGCTCGACGAGAGCCGCGCGCTGCTCGGCGACCTCGCCCGCGGCGCGAGTGCGTCCACCGATCCGATGGCGCTCTACATGCGTCGTATCCATGCGGTGCCGCTGCTCAAGCGCGAGGATGAAATCGTGCTCGCGCGCGAAATTGAAACGGGCCGCCATCAGATCCTGCACGCGCTCGCCGGCTACCCGCCGGCGGTCGATGCGCTGCTGGCGCGCCACGGCGCGGCGAGCGCGACGGACGCGGCCGGCGACGAAGACGACGACACGCCGAACGACGAATCGCGCGCGCGGGCATCCGCACGCCGGGACGCGTTGCGCGACGCGCTCGCGACGCTGCGCGGCGCGCTGCACGCGCAGGGCTGCCGTTCGGCCGAATACCGCGACGCGCGCAACCGCGTGGCCGCGCTGCTCGGCGAGCTTGGCTGGGCCGTCCCGGCCGTCGACGACGCGAGCCGCGTCGTCGATGCACTGGCGCGCGCGCCCGCCAACGCGGCCGGCGATGCCGGCACCGACGCGGCGTGCTTCGATGCGCCCGCGCGGCGCGCGCTCGGCGCCGCGCTGCGCGACGGCCAGCAGAAACTGGGCGACGGCACGCGCGCGATGCTGGAAGCGAACCTGCGGCTCGTGCTGTCGATCGCGCGCAAGTACGTGAATCGCGGCGTCGATCTGCCCGACCTCGTGCAGGACGGCTGCCTCGGCCTGATGCGCGCGATCGAGAAGTTCGAATACCGGCGCGGCTTCAAGTTCTCGACCTACGCGACCTGGTGGATTCGGCAGGCGGTCGCGCGCGCGGTGGCCGACCGCTCGCGCACGATCCGCGTGCCGGTGCACGTCGGCGACCAGTCGCAGCGCGTGCAGCGGCATGCGCTGCGCTTTCGCCAGCGCCACGGCCGCCGCGCGACGCCGGCGGAGCTCGCCGCCGACACCGGCCTCGCCGAGGACAAGCTGCGCGCGTTGCTCGCGCTGCCTGCCGAGCCGCTGTCGCTCGATACGCCGCTGCCGGACGCGGAAACCGGCCTCGTCGACCTGATCGAGGACCAGACATCGGCGAGCCCGTTCGAACGGCTGGCGAACATGCGCATGCGGGAATGCGTGAGCTCGCTGCTGCGCTCGGTCACGCCGACCGAGGCCGACGTGCTGCGTCGCCGGTTCGGCCTCGGCGGCGCCGAGCCCGACACCTACGACGCCATTGCGCAGGACGCCGGAATGTCGCGCGAGCGCGTGCGGCAGATCGAGAAGCGCGCGCTCGCGACGTTGCGCACGGCCGCGCAGGCTGAAGGCGCGCAGTCGTTCCTCGACGCATAAGCGGCCACGCGCGACGCGCCGCACACCGGTGCGAACGCGCGCGTGTGGGCTGCCGCACGCCCGCAACGTTCGCCGTTGATGCGCGTCAATTTCCATCCGTCACGGGCCGCGACAATGTGCTGAAATGAAGCGTGCTGCGGCGCATTGCGCGCCGCGTCCATCCCGTTTGCGCTTGCCCCGGTCCCGCGCCATGGAAACGACCATCAGCCACACCGACGAGGAAAACCGGCAGATCGCCGACCATCTGCGCGAGGCCGCGCAGTTGCTTGCCGACCAGGGAGCGAATCCGTATCGGGTGGCCGCCTACCGCGCGTCCGCCGATACGATCGAATCGCTCGACGAAGCGCTGCGCGCGCGGTTCGACGCGGGCGGCGTGGATGCGCTGGGCGCGCTGCCGGCAGTCGGCGCAGGCGTCGCGCAGGCGATCGCCGAACTGCTGGTGAGCGGCCGCTGGCGTCTGCTCGACCGGTTGCGCGGCGACGCCGAGCGCGTGTCCGCGTTCGAGGCCGTGCCGGGCATCGGCCACGGGCTCGCGCTGCGCATTCACGACCAGTTGCAGATCGATACGCTCGAGGAGCTGGAGCGCGCCGCGCGCAGCGGCCAGCTCGAAGCGATCGCGGGCGTCGGCCCGCGACGTGCGGCCGGCATCCGCGCCGCGCTCGACGACGTGTTGAGCCGCCGCCGACGCTGGCAAGGCCATGCGCGCGACGCCGGCCTCGGCACCGAGCCGCCGGTCGAACTGCTGCTGTATATCGATCGCCTGTACCGCAACAAGGCGGCCGCCGGCATGCTGCCGACCCTCGTGCCGCGCCGCCTGAACGCGGACGTCAGCGTGTCGCCGCCCGTGATGCACATGACGAAGGGCGGCTGGCATTTCACCGCACTGGCCGCGTGCCCTGCCCGCGCGCAGGAACCGTCCGCGACCGCCGATTGGGTCGCGCTCTATTTCTACGATGCAACGCAACGCGAACAGTTGCGCACCGTCGTCACCGGGACGCTCGGCGCGCTCGCCGGCAAGCGGGTCGTGCGAGGACGCGAGATGGAATGCCGCGTGTACCACGCGGGATGACGGGCCGTACGGCGTTCTAGCCCGTTCTGGCTCGTCAAGGGCTATCCGGTTTCGTCCGGCGCGCCGGGGCGCGATGCGCGGCGATGCGCAGCAGCTTGCGAAACGACGGACATTCGAGATGGCTCGGCGCCGGACAGGCGGCTGCATGTCGCAGCGCGTCGCGCACCGAGCCGAGGCGGCGGATCGTACGGTCGAGTTCGTCGGCCTTGCGCTCGAGCGTCGCGCGGTCGATCGCCGGTCGGCCGTCCGCGCCGAACATCGCCAGCATGTCGTCGAGCGAGAAACCGGCTTCCCGGCCGAGCGCGATCAATGCGAGACGCTCCAGCACCGACGCGTCGTACTGACGCCGCAGCCCATGCCGTCCGCTCGGCACGATCAAGCCCTTTTCCTCGTAGTAGCGCAGCGTCGAGGCGGGGAGCCCCGAGCGGCGCGCGACCTCGGCGATATCCAGACGATTCATGCTTGGCCTCGAGTGAACTTGAAGCCGCAAGATAGTCGCTCGACCGTTCCGATACAAGCGCGACGCGTGCGTGCCGCCGCAGGGGTTGCGGCGTGATTGGAGCCGCCCGCCGCGCATGCAGCGCGGAAGCGACAAATTAACGGCGCGGCGGGGGCGCACGCGCGGCGCACGCCCCACTCCGCGCCGGTCAGGCTCAGACCTTCATCGAGCCGGTGCGCACGAAGCGCTCGTGCCACGACAGCGACTCGGCGAGCAGATGCGGCGTGTGCTTGCCGAAGCTCTCGCGCGACGCGCGCTCGAAGTAGTCCTCGAGCATCGGCCGGTAATCCGGGTGCGCGCAGTTCGCGATGATCTTGCGCGCGCGCTGCTTCGGCGACAGGCCGCGCAGATCGGCGAGGCCCTGCTCGGTGACGACCACCGCGACGTCGTGCTCGGTATGATCGACGTGGCTCGCCATCGGCACGATCCGCGAGATCGCGCCGCCCTTCGCGGTACTGGCCGACATGAAGCACGACAGATAGCCGTTGCGCGCGAAGTCGCCCGAGCCGCCGATGCCGTTCTGGATCTTCGTGCCCATCACGTGCGTCGAGTTCACGTTGCCGTAGATGTCGGCTTCGATCATCCCGTTCATCGCGATGCAGCCGAGGCGGCGCACGAGTTCCGGATGGTTGCTGATCTCCTGCGGACGCAGCAGGATCTTTTCGCGGAACGTCGCGATCTCGTCGGCGAAACGCTGCACGGCCGGCGGGCTCAGCGACAGCGCGGTGGCCGACGCGAAGCTCAGCGTGCCGTCGTCGAGCAGGTCGAGCATGCCGTCCTGGATCACCTCGGTGTACGCGGTGAGGTTCGAGAAGCCGGCCGTGCTCAGTTCGGCGAGCACCGCGTTGGTGATGTTGCCGACGCCCGACTGCAGCGGCAGCAGGTTTTCCGGCAGCCGGCCGCGCTTCACTTCATGACGCAGGAAGTCGATCAGTTGCGTCGCGATCTGCTTCGACGTGGCGTCCGGTGCGGAGAACGCGTTGCTGCGATCGGGCGCGTCGGTTTCGACGATCGCGACGATCTTCTCGGCCGGGCAGCGCAGGTACGGTTCGCCGATGCGGTCGTCGCTCTTCGTGAGCGGAATCGGCTTGCGGTGCGGCGGCAGCGCGGTGCCGTAATAGACGTCGTGCATCCCGTCCAGGCCGAGCGGCTGGCGCGAGTTGACTTCGAGGATCACGTGCTTGGCTTGCTCCAGCCACGTCTTGTTGTTGCCGATCGACGCGGACGGAATCAGCAGGCCGTCCTCGCGGATGCCCGCGACTTCGACGATCGCGACGTCGAGATCGCCGTACAGGCCGAACCATGCGTACTGGGCGACGTGGCTCAGGTGGACGTCCTGGTAATCGACTTCGCCGTTGTTGATCTTGTCGCGCAGCGTCGGGTCGGACTGGTACGGCAGACGCATCGAGATGCCGTCGGTGCGGGCGAGCGCGCCGTCGAGTTCAGGCGCGGTCGACGCGCCCGTCAGCACGTTGATCCGGAACGTTTCGCCGCGGGCGTGGGCCGCCTCGATGTGCGCGGCGAGCGCGGCCGGCACGGCCTTCGGATAGCCGGAGCCGGTGAAGCCGCTCATCGCGACGGTCATGCCGGGACGGATCATCGCGGCGGCTTCGTCGGCGGTGCGGACGAGCGAACGCAAAGCGGGAGCAAGGATGCGTGAAGAAGACATGGCTATATATCTGAAGCTTCTGGTCTGTCGTTGACGTCGCGGGGGGTGTCTCCTGAGCGACGCGAAGCCCTTGGGGCCGCGAGGGCGGCCCGGCACCACGGGCACGGTCCGAGTATCGCAGACGCCGTCGTCGCGAAATGTCAGCCCGAATGAAAAAGATTCTTGCCGGATGCGCCTGATATCGAACGGCACTTCTGTGTCAGTCGGTCGTAATTCGACCGAATGCGACAGAAAGGCATTAGAAAGAAAACGGCCATTCTCGCCCGCACAGCTTACGAAATGCTGAACGTCGACCGAGCGAAAACCGTCCGGATCCGGCGTCGGCAACCGGGCAATCCGCGCACGCCGAGCGCTTCGCGAATCGCTGCTGCGAATTGTCGCGCGGCGCCCCATCTCGACCCGTGACCGAGATCAAAGCCGCACGCCCGCGCGGATCCGCGCCGAGCGCCGCTGCGCGGCCCGCCGGCCCTTGACGGCGGCGCCCGGCGAACCCCGCTGGAACCGGTACGATCCGCAGGCGGGAACGTCAATTCACGGGCCCGGATTACAACTGGCCAACACCCGGAATACTCCGTAACACAGGCACATGTCAGGACATTGGTCCAAGGAAAAGCAACAAATTACAATTCCGTATATATTTCGCCGATGGACCAAAGAAAAACCGCCAACCGTTCCGAGCCCCCCCTGCCCCGCACCTGGGATGCGCGGCTCGCGCGCGCGCTCGTCCGACCGCTGATCGACACGCCCGTTACCCCCAACCACCTCACCACCCTGCGCCTGCTGATCGGCGTCGCGGGCGCGTGGTGCCTCGCGCAAGGCGGCTTCGGCTGGATCAACGCCGGCGCGCTGCTGATCGTGCTGTCCAACTTCGTCGACCATACCGATGGCGAGCTCGCCCGCATCAGCGGCAAGTCGAGCAAGATCGGTCACTTTTACGACCTCGCCGCCGATGCGCTCGTCACGGTCGCGCTGTTCGTGAGCATGGGCGTCGGCGTCGTCGCACAGGGCGGCCAGATGATCGCGTCGCCGGTGCTGCTGGGCGCCGCGGCCGGCGCGGCCGTCGCGCTGATCTTCTTCCTGCGGATGCGGATCGAATCGATCGCCGGCAAGGCAGGCACCAAACAGGCATTCGCGGGCGGCTTCGAGACCGAAGACGTCCTCTACCTGCTGCCGCTCGTCACGCTCGTCGACGGCGTGCAGCCGTTCCTGCTCGCGGCGTCGATCGGCGCGCCGCTGTTCGCCGCATGGGTCGTGATCGACTGGTGGCGCGTCGTGCGCCGCGACGGCGCCGCGCAATCGAACGCCGCGCCGCAGGTCTTCATGTCCCCGTCGAGCGGCCGCGCACGCAGCGACCGGCCGGGCGGCACTCAAAATCAAACTGAAATCCAGGCTTCCAAATGACTTCTAGCACGCGCGACGACTCCGTGCTGAGCCCGGCGCGCCCCGCGCCTGCGCGCGCGGCGGCGGCCGATCCCGATCGCACCGTGGCCGACTGCGTCGGCCGTCTCGACGCCGATCGCCTGCGCGGCGACTACACGCGCCAGGGATCGTTCCTGTATCTGGACAGCTTCCTGCCGCCCGACGCGCACGCGAAACTCGCGGCCGCCGCACGCGCGATGCAGGCCGACCTGAACCGCAATTACCTGCCCGGCCACAAGCAGGGCGGCAGCGTGAGCCGGCACACGATCGACGAACAGGCGCCGTACATCGCCGAGCTGTACCGCTCGAAGGCGCTGATCGGCTTCCTCGAGAAAATCACCGGCGACAAGCTGATGCTGTCGCCGGACGACGATCCGCACGCTTACGCGCTGTACTACTACACGAAGCCGGGCGACCACATCGGCTGGCACTACGACACGTCGTACTACGACGGCCGCCGCTACACGCTGCTGTTCGGCGTGATCGACGATTCGACGTGCCGGCTCGACTACGAACTGCACACCCGCAACCCGGACGTGCCCGACGAAGCGGGCTCCGTGCAGATCGCCGACGGTGGCATCGTGCTGTTCGACGGCGACAAGCTGCGCCATCGCGTCACCCCGCTCGGCCAGAACGAGATGCGCGTGTCCCTCACGTTCGAATACGTGACCAATCCCGGCATGCGGCCGTGGAAGCGCTTCGTCTCGAACATGAAGGACGCGATCGCCTATTTCGGCTTCCGCCAGGTGTTCAAGCAGCTGGCGACGCGACGCGCGACCGGGTCATGACACGCGCTGGCCTGATCCTGCTGTCCGTCGGAACGGCATTGTTCGTCGCGCTGCTCGCGTGGCAAGGCGTCGGCGCGGTCGCGTCGACGTTCCTCGCGGCCGGCTGGGGCCTCGCGCTCGTCGCGGCGTTCCACGTCGTGCCGCTCGTGATCGACGCGCTGGCGATCTCGGCGATGTTCCGCCGCGGCCAGCCCGGCGCCGCGCTCGGCAACGCGCTGCGCGCGCGCTGGGTCGGCGAGTCGGTGAACAGCCTGCTGCCGGCCGGTCAGATCGGCGGCCCCGTGCTGATGGTGCGCTACCTCGCGCAGCGCGGCACGCGGATGGCCGACGCGGCCGCCACGGTCACCGTCAGCACGACGATGCAGGCGCTCGCGCAGATGGCGTTCGCGTTGATCGGCATCGCCGCGTTCAGCGCGTATGCGACGCACGAATCGGTCACGCACCTGCGCACGCCGGCGCTGATCGCCACCGGCGTGCTCGGCGCGCTCGCCGTCGCGTTCTACGCGGCGCAGCGGCGCGGGCTGTTCGGCCGCGGCATGCGTCTCGCGTCGAAGCTGCTCGGCCCACGCGACTGGTCGTCGCTCGCGACGCGCGCCGACGCGATCGACCACGCGGTCGGCGCGCTGTACCGCGATCGCGCGAAGGTCGCGAAGACCTTCGCACTGAGCCTCGTCGGCTGGATCGTCGGCACCGCCGAGGTGTGGCTCGCGCTGCACTTTCTCGGCCACCCGGTCAGCTGGCTCGACGCGCTGCTGCTCGAGAGCGTCGGCCAGGCGATCCGCGGCGCCGCGTTCGCGATCCCCGGCTCGCTCGGCGCGCAGGAAGGCGGTTACCTGCTGCTCGCGCCGCTGGTCGGACTGCCGCCCGACGCGGCGCTCGCGCTGTCGCTCGCAAAGCGCGCGCGCGAACTCGCGCTCGGCCTGCCCGGCCTGCTCTATCTGCATTTCAGTGAAAGAAACTGGCAACGGCGCCATGCGCCGCAGCCGCTCGCCGACTGATCGTTCAGATCGCCGGCTTTTTGGTTGGAGAACCCATGCGAGCCATCATTCTTGCGGCAGGCCTCGGCTTGCGCCTGCAACAACCACCCGAGGCGCAATTTCCGAAATGCCTGCTGCGCTTCGACGACGTGTCGCTGCTCGAGCGCCATCTGCGCGTGCTCGACGCCGCGGGCGTCGATGAAATCGTGCTCGGGCTCGGCTTCCAGGCCGCGAAGGTCGAGCAGGAATTGAAGCGCCTCGGCCGCAGCGCCGAGATCGTGCTGAACGAACGCTACGACCTCGGCAGCGTGCTGACCGTGCACACCGTCGCCGACGCGATGACGCGCGGCGGCGACGTGCTGCTGATGGACGCCGACGTGCTGTACGACGAGAACATCCTGCACGCGCTGGTGGCGAACGCGGACCGCCCGGTCGATCGCCTGCTGATCGATCGCGACTTCGAGGCCGGCGACGAGCCCGTCAAGCTGTGCCTGAAGAACGGCGTGCCGGTGGAACTGCGCAAACAGCTCGCAGTCGATCTCGACTACGACACGATCGGCGAATCGGTCGGCTTCTTCCGCTTCACCGAGGCCACCGCGCGCCGCCTCGCGACGATCGTCGCCGGCTACGTCGACAGCGGCCGCGCGAACCTGCCGCACGAGGAAGCCGTCCGCGATCTGCTGCTCGAGGGCGGCCATTCGTTCGACGTCGCCGACGTCACCGGCATGCCGTGGATCGAGATCGACTTCCCGAACGACGTCGCACGCGCGACCCAAGACATCCTTCCCCTGATCCAACGCACGACCGCAGGAGCCGCACGATGAACGCACGCGAACCCAACTTCTCCGAATCGCGCAGCGCGCGACTGCGCCGCATGCTGGTCAGCGACCAGCTCGAGTTCCTGATGGAAGCGCACAACGGCCTGTCGGCGCGGATCGTGCGCGAAGCCGGCTTCAGGGGAATCTGGGCGTCGGGCCTCGCGATCTCCGCGCAATTCGGCGTGCGCGACAACAACGAAGCGAGCTGGACCCAGGTCGTCGACGTGCTCGAGTTCATGGCCGATGCGAGCGACTTGCCGATCCTGCTCGACGGCGACACCGGCTACGGCAACTTCAACAACGTGCGCCGCCTCGTGAAGAAGCTCGAGCAGCGCGGCATCGCCGGCGTGTGCATCGAGGACAAGCAGTTCCCGAAGACCAACAGCTTCATCGACGGCGAACGCCAGCCGCTCGCCGAGATCGACGAATTCTGCGGCAAGATCAAGGCCGGCAAGGATTCGCAGAGCGACCCCGACTTCTCGATCGTCGCGCGCGTCGAGGCGCTGATCGCCGGCTGGGGGATGGACGAGGCGCTGCGCCGCGCGAACGCGTATGCCGAAGCCGGCGCCGACGCGATCCTGATCCACAGCAAGCTGTCGCGCCCCGACGAGATCCTGCAGTTCGCGCGCGAGTGGAGCGGCAAGGCCCCGCTCGTGATCGTGCCGACCAAGTACTACAGCACGCCGACCGACGTGTTCCGCCAGGCCGGCATCAGCACCGTGATCTGGGCGAACCATCTGATCCGCGCGTCGGCCTCCGCGATGCAGGCCGTCGCACGCGAGATCCACGAGAACGAAACGCTGATCAACGTCGAGGACCGCGTCGCGTCGGTCAACGAGATCTTCCGCCTGCAGGACGCCGACGAATACTCGGCGGCCGAGCGCATCTACCTGTCGTCGTCGTCGCGTGCGTCGAACGCCGCGATCGTGCTCGCCGCGAGCCGCGGCAAGGGGCTCGAGGCCGTCACCGAGGACAAGCCCAAGGTCATGCTGCCGGTCGCCGGCAAGCCGCTGCTGCGCTGGCTCGTCGACGGCTTCAAGAAGCATGGCGTGAACGACATCACCGTGGTCGGCGGCTATCGCGCCGACGCGATCGACACGTCGGGCATCAAGCTGGTCGTGAACGAGCGCCATGCGCAGACGGGCGAGCTCGCGTCGCTCGCATGCGCGGCCGAACGCCTGACCGGCGACACCGTGATCTCGTACGGCGACCTGCTGTTCCGCAGCTACATCCTGCGCGACCTCGCGGAGAGCGAGGCGGAGTTCAGCGTCGTCGTCGATTCGTCGCTGACCGAAACCAACCAGAGCGTGCGCGACTTCGCGCTGTGCTCGGCGGCCGACGATCGCGGGCTGTTCGGCCAGAAGACGTATCTGCAACGCGTGTCGAGCGACGTTGCCGCCGGCGCGCCGCACGGCCGCTGGATCGGCTTGCTGAACGTGCGCGGCGCGGGCGTCGAGCGGCTGAAGGCGATGCTCGCAACGCTGCAGGCGCGCGCCGACTTCGACACGCTCGACATCCCGTCGCTGCTCAACGAGCTGATCGCCGCCGGCGAGAAGATCGAAGTGCAGTACGTGCACGGCCACTGGCGCGGCGTCAACGATCTCGAAGACTTCCGTCGCGCGGGCGACTTCGCGCACGGCCAGACGCCGCTGTCGGAGCCGGGCACCGCCAACGGAGGCGCGCAATGATCGAAGCGGCGCAGTTCGTCGAGGCCGCGCGCGAGCGCGGGTTCGACTGGTACGCGGGCGTGCCGTGCTCCTACCTGACGCCGTTCATCAACTACGTGCTGCAGGATCCGACGCTGCATTACCTGTCGGCGGCCAACGAAGGCGACGCGGTCGCACTGATCGCCGGCGCGACGCTCGGCGGCAAGCGCGGCATCGCAATGATGCAGAACTCGGGCCTCGGCAACGCCGTGAGCCCGCTCACGTCGTTGACGTGGACGTTCCGGCTGCCGCAGCTGCTGATCGTCACGTGGCGCGGCCAGCCGGGCGTGCCCGACGAGCCGCAGCATGCGCTGATGGGGCCGATCACGCCGGCGATGCTCGACACCATGGAGATCCCGTGGGAGACGTTCCCGACCGACCCCGAACAGGTCGGCCCGGCGCTCGACCGCGCGGTCGCGCACATGGACGCGACGGGCCGTCCGTACGCGCTCGTGATGCAGAAAGGCAGCGTCGCGTCGTATGAGTTGAAGGCGAACCCGGCGGCCGCGCCGCGCGCGCACGTCGCCGCGCAGTCGGGCGCGCGCGCCGCATCGCCGGCCGCGTGGCCGACGCGCCACGACGCATTGCAGCGCGTGATCGCGCATACGCCGGTCGATTCGACCGTCGTGCTCGCGTCGACCGGCTTCTGCGGCCGCGAGCTGTATGCGATCGACGATCGGCCGAACCAGCTGTACATGGTCGGCTCGATGGGCTGCGTGACGCCGCTCGCGCTCGGTCTTGCGCTCGCGCGCCCGGACCTGCGCGTGGTGGCCGTCGACGGCGACGGCGCCGCGCTGATGCGCATGGGCGTGTTCGCGACGCTCGGCACCTATGGGCCGTCGAACCTCACGCACGTGCTGCTCGACAACGGCGCGCACGAATCGACGGGCGGTCAGGCGACCGTCTCGCAGCATGTGTCGTTCGCGGGCGTGGCTGCCGCGTGCGGTTACGCGTCGGCCGTCGAGGGCGACACGCTCGACGTGCTCGATGCGACGCTCGCGGCGCAGGCCGACGGCGCACAGTTCGTACGGGTCGCGATCCGCACCGGTGTGCCCGACGGGCTGCCCCGCCCGACCGTCACGCCGGTCGAAGTGAAGACGCGCCTGATGCGGCATATCGGCGCCGCGCAGACCGAAGCCCACGTTGAAGGAGCCCATTGATGCTGCTGCTCAATCCCGGCCCGGTCACGCTCAGCGAACGCGTGCGCCGCAGCCTGCTGCAACCGGACCTGTGCCATCGCGAAAGCGAATTCTTCGATCTGCAGGACGAGGCGCGCGCGCGACTCGTCGCCGCGTATGAGCTCGATCCGGCCGAATGGGCCGCCGTGCTGATGACCGGCTCGGGCACCGCCGCCGTCGAAAGCATGATCGCGGCGCTCGTGCCGCAGGACGGCAAGCTGCTCGTGATCGAGAACGGCGTATATGGCGAGCGCATCACGCAGATCGCGACGCAGTACGGGATCGCGCACGACGTGCTGAAGCACGAATGGATGCAGGCGCCCGATGTCGCGGAAGTCGCCGCGCGGCTCGACGCGGGCGGCTATTCGCACGTCGCGGTGATTCATCATGAGACGACGACGGGCCGGTTGAACGATCTCGGTGCGATCGCCGACGTGTGCCGTGCGCGCGGCGTGAGGATGCTCGTCGATGGCGTGAGCAGCTTCGGCGCCGAGGCGATCGACTTCGGCGGCGGCGTGATCGATGCCGTTGCCGCGACCGCGAACAAGTGCCTGCACGGCGTGCCCGGTGCCGCGTTCGTGATCGTGCGTCGCAGCGCGCTCACGAAGGCCGCGAGCCGGACTTACTATCTCGATCTCGGCCGGCTGGCGAAGCTGCAGGATCAGCGCAATACGCCGTTTACGCCTTCGGTGCATGCGTATTACGCGCTCGTCGAAGCGTTGCGCGAGTTCGACGAAGCCGGCGGCTGGCGCGCGCGGCATGCGCGTTACAAGGCGCTCGCCGATCAGGTTCAGGCCGGGCTCGCCGCACGAGGGATGCCGCTGGTGTTGCCTGACGGTGAATCGTCGGTCGTGTTGCGTGCGTACCGGTTGCCGCAGGGCGTGGCGTATGAAGCGCTGCACGACGGGTTGAAGGCGCGCGGGTTCGTCATCTATGCCGGGCAAGGCGGGTTGTCGAAGGAGCTGTTCCGCATCTCGACGATGGGCGCGATCGAGGCCGCGGATGTCGAGCGGTTGCTGGAGGGGTTTACGGCGTTGACGCGGTGAGTGGTGGTTGCAGGTTGCGTCAAGGAAAAGGCCCGTGAGGGCCTTTTTGTTGGGTAGTCGATCTTGAACGAATCGAGCAGACGGACAAACACCTTGTTGCTCCCGCCCATCATTTCGACTATATTCGAAATATGGAAAACAAAGATGCTGTCCGCGCTTTCGCCGCGCTTGCTCACGAGCTGCGCCTGAACGTATTCAGGATGCTCGTCGTCGCAGGCCCGGCCGGATTGACGCCCGGCGCCATCGCGGCGCAACTCGACATTCCCAACGCCACCCTCTCGTTCCATCTGAAGGAATTGACGAACGCGGCGCTCGTCACGCAGGAGCGCGATGGCCGCAGCCTGATCTACCGAGCTGCCTTCGAGCAGATGAACGCGCTGCTCGGCTTTCTCACCGAGAACTGTTGCAGCGGCGAGCCGTGCGTCGCCGCGGCCGCCGATTCCTGCAAGTGCTGAAGGATCACGTTCGTGAGACGGTTTTACATTCGCGCCGACATCCGCGCTCCGGCGGCCAGCGTCGCGGCAGCTCTGCGCCAACCCAACTTGTGCGCGACATCAGCAAGCGATAAGGCACGCCCGTGACGACGACCAACGTACTCATTCTCTGCACCCACAATTCCGCGCGCAGCGTGCTCGCCGAGGGCATGCTGAACCACTGGGCGCAGAAGCTCGGCAAGGATGTGCGCGCATATAGCGCCGGCAGCGCACCGAGCGGCCGGGTCAACCCGTTCGCGCTCGAAGCGCTCGCGAACGCGGGCGTCGATACGCGCGACTATCGCAGCAAAAGCTGGGACGAATTCGCAGCCGACGACGCACCGCGCATGCGCATCGTCATCACGGTGTGCGACAGCGCAGCCGCGGAACAATGTCCGTTCTGGCCGGGCGCTCCGGTCAAGGTCCACTGGGGCTATGCCGATCCGTCGAATGCGCCGGGCGGCGATGACGGCAAGCGGCAGGCGTTCGAACTCACGCGCGAGGCCATCGGCTATCGCATGCTGCAATTGCTCGCCCTTCCGCTCGACCGTCTGAGCGATGCCGAACTCCTGCACGCGCTCGACGGCATCCTGAAAAGCTGAGCGCTCCTTTTGCGAATCGCCCCATGACCGCTACCGACCTTACCGCTTCGAACAAGCCGCCCGCGAAGCCGCCCATCGGCTTCTTCGAGCGCTACCTCACCGTCTGGGTCGCGCTCTGCATCGTCGCCGGCGTCCTGGCCGGCCAGTTTTTCCCTGCGATGTTCCAGACGATTGGCCGCATGCAGTACGCGCAGGTCAATCTGCCCGTGGGCCTGCTGATCTGGGTGATGATCATCCCGATGCTCGTGAAGGTCGACTTCGGATCGTTGCACGAGGTACGCCAGCACCTCAAGGGCATCGGCGTCACGCTGGTGGTGAACTGGCTCGTCAAACCCTTTTCGATGGCGTTGCTCGGCTGGCTGTTCATCAAGCACCTGTTCGCTCCGATGCTGCCTGCAGCGCAACTCGACAGTTACGTTGCGGGCCTCATCCTGCTGGCCGCCGCGCCCTGCACGGCGATGGTGTTCGTCTGGAGCCGGCTGACCGGCGGCGATCCGCTGTTCACGCTGTCGCAGGTGGCGCTCAACGACAGCATCATGGTGGTGGCCTTCGCGCCGCTTGTCGGCCTGTTGCTCGGCATCTCGGCCATCACGGTGCCCTGGGCGACGCTCTTCACTTCGGTCGTGCTCTATATCGTGATCCCGGTAGCCGTGGCGCAGTTGCTTCGCAAGGCGCTGCTCGCAAGAGGACAGGCAGCATTCGACGCAGCCATCGCGAAGATCGGCCCCTGGTCCATCACGGCGCTGCTCGCGACGCTCGTCCTGCTGTTCGCGTTCCAGGGCGCGGCCATCCTCGACCAGCCGCTCGTGATCGCGCTGCTCGCGGTACCGATCCTGATTCAGGTGTTCTTCAACTCGGCGCTCGCGTACTGGCTCAATCGCGCGGTGGGTGAAAAGCACAACGTGGCGTGCCCGTCCGCGCTGATCGGCGCATCCAATTTCTTCGAGCTGGCGGTCGCGGCCGCCATCAGCCTGTTCGGCTTCAATTCGGGCGCGGCGCTGGCCACCGTGGTGGGCGTGCTCATCGAAGTGCCGGTCATGCTGCTCGTGGTCCGTATCGTCAACCGGACGAAGGACTGGTACGAGCGGGGGTGATAGATGCTGAAGCGGTCGAACATGAGGGGCAGAACGATGCCAATCTCGCCGCCCAGGACACGCGCCCGATGAGCGGCACGATCGCGAGCGATGCATCACCATTCCGCATACGAATCATCACGGCACACTTGAAGGAGCGCGGTCATGAGTACGCCCGTTGACGAAATTCGCCGGGCAGTCGCCACGGACTTCGACCGCATCGTCGCGTTGCTGAACCTGTGCGGGCTGCCGGCCAGCGATCTCACACCACAGAGCCTCGACGGCTTCCATGTCGCCATACTCGCCGGTGAGATCGTCGGAGTGGCAGGACTGGAACAATCCGGCGATGCGGCCCTGTTGCGCTCGGTCGCAGTTCGGCCGGAAATGCGCCAATCCCGCCTGGGGAGCCGCCTCATCGACGCTTCCATTGCGCTAGCGCAAACGCGATCGCTGCGCGCGCTCTACCTTATTCCGAACGATGAACCTGCGCTCGCGTTCTTTGTGCGGCGCGGCTTCACGCAGATCGAGCGACGCCACCTTCCGGAGGCGATTCGCGGTCTGCCCGAATTCACGCACCTGTGCCCACAGACGCATCCGTGCCTGTGGAAAGCGCTGAATTTCGATTGCCTTGAGGAAAGTGCCATGAAGAAGCTCGAAGTGTTCGATCCGGCGATGTGTTGCTCGACGGGCGTTTGCGGTGTGGACGTCGACCCGGTGCTGGCGCAATTCGCCGCCGATCTGAAGTGGGTCGAGGCGCACGGCGTGACCGTGGCCCGCTACAACCTGGGTCAGCAGCCGCAGGCATTCGCCGCCAACGCGGCGGTGGTCAAGGAAATGGAAGCGGGTATGGAGCGGCTGCCGATCCTCGCGATCGACGGCCACATCGTATCGACCGGCATGTATCCGTCCCGCCAGCAGCTTGCGCAGAAGCTGGGCATCGCGCTGACGACGGCGGACAAGCCTCATGTCAAGGCCGGCAGTTGCTGCTCGCCCGGCTCCGGCTGCTGCTAGGGAGCGCACATGTCCCTCCCTGACACGCAGACCCGCTATCTGTTCTTCACCGGCAAAGGCGGCGTCGGCAAGACCTCGCTTTCCTGTGCGACCGGGCTGGCGATGGCGGATGCCGGCAAGAAGGTGCTCATCGTCAGCACCGACCCGGCGTCCAATCTCGACGAGGTACTCGGCGTCGGCCTGAGCCAATCGCCGACGGCCGTGCCCGGCGCGTCCAGTCTGTTCGCCTTGAACATCGATCCCGAAGCGGCCGCGCAGGCGTACCGCGAGCGCATGGTCGGACCGTATCGCGGCGTCCTGCCTGCCGCGGCGATCCGCAACATGGAGGAGCAGTTCTCCGGTGCCTGCACGGTCGAGATCGCGGCTTTCGACGAATTCTCCAAACTGCTCGGCGATCCCGCCGCGACGGCCGATTTCGATCACGTCATCTTCGATACGGCACCGACCGGCCATACGCTGCGTCTGTTGACGTTGCCTTCCGCGTGGAACGAGTTCATTTCGTCGTCGACCGGGGGCGCCTCCTGCCTCGGGCCGTTAGCCGGACTGGAGAAGCAGAAGGCGCTGTACGCGGCGACCGTCGAACGACTGTCGAGCGCGGTGGACACCACCGTCGTCCTGGTGAGCCGGCCGGAAGTCGCCGCGTTGCGCGAAGCGAATCGCACGCGGCACGAACTGGCCGAGCTCGGCATTCGCAACCAGGTGCTGGCGATCAATGGCCTCTTTGCCACCGAGCGGCATGACGACGCGATTGCAACCGCGATGGCCGAGCGCGCGCGACAGGCACTGGCCGACATGCCGCGCGAGCTGTCGGTGCTGCCGCAGACGCGCATTCCGTTTCTGCCGCGCGGCACGGTCGGACTGGACGCGCTGCGCGACATGGCGCACCCCGAACGCGTGCGCATGCCGACCGAGCGCCGCATGCCCGACACCGCATTGCCGCCCGGCCTCGGCGGGCTCGTCGACGCGCTGTCGGCTACGGGCCACGGCGTAATCATGACGATGGGCAAAGGCGGCGTGGGCAAGACCACCGTTGCGGCCGCCATCGCCGTCGCGCTCGCGGGGCGCGGACACGACGTGATCCTGTCGACCACCGACCCCGCTTCGCACGTGGCTGCCACGGTCGACGGCGTGGTGCCGCGGCTGAGCGTCACCCGCATCGACCCGGCGCGCGAAGTACAGCAGTACACCGAAGAGGTGCTGGCGAAAGCGGGATCGCACCTCGATGCGGGCGGCCGGGCCATGCTCGAGGAAGACTTGCGCTCGCCGTGCACCGAAGAAATTGCGGTCTTTCGCGCGTTCGCACGGACGGTGGATCAAGGCAAGTCCGGCTTCGTGGTGCTCGATACGGCGCCGACCGGGCATACCATTCTGCTGCTCGACGCCGCCGAGGCTTATCACCGCGAAGTGATGCGCACGCAGGGCGACATGCCGGAGTCGGTCCGCCAGTTGCTGCCGCGTTTGCGCGATCCGGATTACAGCCGCATCCTCATCGTCACGCTGCCTGAAGCGACGCCGGTTCACGAAGCCGAACGCCTGAGCGCCGACCTCGCCCGTGCCGGGATCACGCCATATGCCTGGGTCATCAACCAGTCGCTGTTGGCGAGCGGCACGACCGATCCGATGCTGTGTCAGCGCGGCACGTACGAGGTCCCGTTCGTGCGCCGCGTGGCGGACGATCTGGCGCAGCGCACCGCGCTGATTCCGTGGCTCGCGGAGGCGCCGGTCGGGCCAGTGGGGCTCGAGCATGTGATCAGGGCGGGGGCTGGTGCGTAGCGCGACGCGTCTGGTTGATTTGCCAACCGGCGAATGCGATGTGGACGCTGAGGGCCGGTTGGTGAACGGGTGGCTAAAGCGGGTTTTCCGGTTGGGTGAGCAAGCAATCTGTAGACGCACGTGCCGCCACCGCGTCCTGCCACCCCGCTTTTGCAACGCGACCACCGCGCGCAGGCCTCGGAACCGTTACGATCGACAGATTTACTGCGCAACACTGGCGTCGTCTGATCCGGTATCGATTGAATAGACGAGTCGCCGATGTCGCGTAGGCAGGCCGTCCCCGATTGCAACCAAAGATTGGCCGATCATCGATGACGGTCGGGCGCGGCTGCTATTTCACGCGAACGCCGGCTGGTTCCTCACGCTTGGGCGCTCCTGCATTCTCATGTACCAATCTACAAGGGCCTCGCACTCCGTAGGCACGGGCAACTTCACGATTGACGCAAAGACCAGTCCGCCGATAACGGTGATGTCGGCCATAGAGAACGCATCCCCAGCGACAAATGGCTGCCTTTTCAGAACGTCATTGAAGTAGTGCATGCCTCTCAGGGCTTTGTCGCGCTGACGAAGCCCCCATTCGGCGTTCTGATAGAGCTCGACGTTAGGTCCTAACCCTGGCGTGGCATGGTGGAAATAGACGCTGATTGCGTCGAGCAACTCCAGCTCGGCGCGCTTGCTCATCATGTGGATCACACCCTTTTCGAGTGGTGTCCGGCCGGTCAGCGTGGGCGCACCATCGAGCGTATCGAGGTATTCGGTAATGGCGGTGCATTCGGCAATGCACGTTCCGTCTTCGAGCTCGAGGACCGGCAGCGTTCCCGAGTAGTTTTTCTCGGAGATGAACTCGGGCCTTTTGTGCTCCCCTTTGTAAAGGTCGACCATCACGAACTCGACGCGCGATCGCAGACCTTTCTCGGCCAGGGCGATACGGACGCGTGTCGGATAGGGTCCTTTGGGGAAATCGTAGATCGTCATGATCGGAAGTTTGGTTACGTCGAAGTTCATGCTGCTGGAAGCCATGCGTGCCTCTCTCTAAGCGGTCTGTCACACGGGGGGCGGACGATATCCGGCCTGTCACCTACATCCAACCTAACGTTAGTTAGGTTTACGTTAGAGCGTATAATTGCTCGTGTCAACGGTCGCGGAGGCGGTAGCAGTGAAGAATGATTCAGGCCTGAGCTCCAGGGAGCGAATCCTGGTGGCAGCCACAAAGATTGCGCAGGCCCATGGCTACAGCGGCTTGAATTTCCGTGATCTCGCCGAAGCTGTCGGCATCAAGGCTGCGAGCATCTACCACCACTTCGCAAGCAAGGCCGATCTCGGCGCAGCAGTGGCGAGGCGGTATTGGGAGGAATCAGCAGCGACTCTGGATGCGCTTTTGGCCGAATCCGCAGATCCGCTCGATTGCCTGCGCCACTATCCCGATACGTTTCGCAAGGCGCTTGAGCGTGGCAATCGCATATGCCTGTGTAGCTTCCTGGCTGCCGAATCTGACGACCTGCCGGAAACGGTGGTGAAAGAGATTCAGACTTTTGCGGATGTCAATGTTGCGTGGCTGAGCAAGGTGCTGTCCGCCGCGGCCGTGGTCAGCCCCGACGATATCGAGCGGCGTGCTCGCGCCATCTACGCGGCCGTCGTCGGCGCTCAGCTCGTTGCCAGGAGTCGCTCGGACATTTCTCTCTATGACGGATTGATTGAAAGTTATCGCATCGCTGGTCTTCTGCCGGCATAGCCGCATCGAGCAAACCGGCTTTGCGGCCCTATCGATCACCGCACACGTCACGAAGGCAGAGAGCGACAGCGCCAAATCCTCCTACACGGGAGAGCACACCGTGCGCACCGTCGTCAAATACGACGGCAAGTCGTACGGAATCGACACGTACCGGACCTTCTGGTATTCGCCCGCCGCGATGGAGCGCGTCAAGTAACGCGCCGACGACCTGCGTGTCGCGCGCGATATAGCAAACCCTCCCCGAAACGGTTTCTCGACCAGCAGAAGCTGCCCGTCCCGGTCGACAGCGGACAAACGAAACCGGGCAAGGACGCACGCCGCGCCCGGCAATGCCGAATTCGCGATCGATTCACCCCGCCGCGGCCGCCCCACGCCCACAAAACACCGCCCCACACCACCCCAAATTGCACGGGCATAATGACAACCCGTACTCGCCGGCGGCCGCTTCGATGCACGCACAACGATCCGTTGCGGCACCGCAATATCACGCACTTTCGCCGATCCTCACCCGGAGCCTGCCTGTGTACCCACCGATCGAACCCTACGCCCACGGCCACCTCGACACCGGCGACGGCCATCGCATCTACTGGGAGCGCTGCGGCAACCCGTCCGGCAAGCCCGCGGTATTCCTGCACGGCGGCCCCGGCGCGGGCTGCAGCCCCGACCATCGGCGTCTGTTCGATCCCGCGCGCTACGACATCCTGCTGTTCGACCAGCGCGGCTGCGGGCGCTCGACGCCGCATGCGAGTCTCGACAACAACACGACCTGGGATCTGGTCGCCGACATCGAACGGTTGCGCGAAATGGTCGGCGCCGAGCAGTGGCTCGTCTTCGGCGGCTCATGGGGCAGCGCGCTCGCGCTCGCCTATGCGCAGACGCACCCGCAGCGCGTGAGCGCGCTCGTCGTGCGCGGGATCTTCACGATGCGTCGTGCCGAGCTGCTTTGGTACTACCAGGAAGGCGCGTCGTGGCTGTTCCCGGACCTGTGGGAAGAGTTTCTCGCGCCGATACCGGAAGCGGAGCGCGGCGACCTGATGGCCGCCTACCATCGCCGGCTGACGGGCGACGACGAAGCCGCGAAGCTCGAAGCCGCGCGCGCATGGAGCATCTGGGAAGGCCGCACGATCACGCTGCTGCCGAACCCGGCGCTGGCCGCACACTTCGCGGACGGCCACTACGCGCTCGCCTTCGCGCGGATCGAAAATCACTACTTCGTCAATCGCGGCTTCGTCGACGAAGGCCAGTTGCTGCGCGACGCACATCGCCTCGCCGGCATTCCGGGCGTGATCGTGCAAGGCCGCTACGATGTGGCGACGCCGGCCCGCACCGCGTGGGAACTCGCGAAAGCATGGCCGGACGCAACCTTCGAGATCGTGCCGGACGCCGGCCATGCGTACAACGAACCGGGCATCCTGAAAGCGCTGCTCGCCGCGACGGACCGCTTCGCCGCGTAAGCGGCACGAGGCGACATCGCGCGTGCACGCGCGACTGCGCTCACAACGCGGCTTCGACGATGGTCCGGCCGCTGATCGCCCGCTCGACGAGCCGTTCGTCGCCGACCTTGCGGATCGCATCGTCGAGCAGCCCTTCCGGCGCCTCGGTCGCGACCTTCAGCAGCCCCGACAAGCCGCGCGCGTCGAGCACCACCAGCGTCTCCATCGAATCCGCGCGGCTCACGAGCACGCGCCGAAATGCCGGGCCCGCGCCGAAGCTCGCGCAAAGCGCGATCGTCTGATCGTCGAGCGTGTAGTCGAAGTGCTTGATCATGGATGCCGCCCCTGCATTCGGCCGGCGACGCGCGTCGGCGCGCCGTCATCGCGGCGGCGCACCCGCACGTGCCACCGGCGCCGGACCAGCGTGCGATCCGTTCGCCAGCATCACCATGCTAAGCCGGCCGTATTAACGAAGACTTAAACGCAGGACGCGCGGCGCGGGCGGCCGATCATGCCGCGTCACGCTCCCTCGTCGAGCGGCTCGACCGTCACGCCGACCTTCAGCTCCTGATCCGCGCCGCCGCCGCGGATCACGCCGCGCAGCGGCGTCACGTCCGCGTAGTCGCGGCCGATCGACAGCATCACGTAGTCGTCGCCCGGCGCGCGGTCGTTGGTCGGATCGAGCTGCAGCCATCCGCCATCTTCGGGCCACGCCGGATCGTACACGTCGACCCACGCATGCGATGCATCGGCGCCGATCAGCCGCGGCTGGCCGGGCGGCGGCTGCGTCAGCAGATACCCGCTCACATAGCGCGCGGCCAGCCCGAGCGAGCGCAGCGCGCCGATCATCACGTGCGCGAAATCCTGGCACACACCCTTGCGCAAGCGCAGCGCATCGAGCGCGGTAGTCGTGATGTCGGTGCTGTTCGGCGTGTACGCGAAGTCCGCGTGAATCCTCCGCATCAGGTCCCACGCGGCCTGCACCAGCGGACGCTGCGGCGTGAAGCTCACGGCCGCATACGCGGCCAGCTCCGGATCGCACGCGACATGCGGCGACGCGAACACGAATTCGCTCGCCGCATCGTACGGCGCACCGGCGCGGAACCGCAGGCGCTCGCGCACGGCCTCCCACGCGGTCGCATGATCGGCATCGGGGTTCGCGATCGCCGGCGGCGGCGCGCCGCGCGCGCCCCGCGACCACACGGGCGGCGTCACGCGCACGGTGCTGCAGCTGCGCACGAGCAGCGCATCGTGCGGCTGGTTCAGCGCGAACGAGGCACGCGCGTTGCCGAACGCGTCGACGTCGGTGCCGACCGTCTCCGGCACCGGCTCGATGTCGAGCGCGAACGACAGCACCTGCTGGCGCGGCGTCGCGAGCGGCTGCAGCCGCGCCTGGTGCTGCGCCGATTCGACGCGCGCCGCGTAGCGGTATTCGGTGTCGTGCGTGACGCGCAACAAGCGCCCGCGCGCGCCGGCCGATGGCGTCGATGCGGTCGATGCTGCCGATGCGGCGATCGCGCCCTCCGTCTGCTTCGCGCCGACGGCATCGCCAGCCTCGCCGTTCGCCTGTGCCTTCGCCTTCGTCTTCGCCGCATGTTTGCTCGTCACCATAGCGTCCTGCCCGCCTCGCGCACGTGACTGAAATAGCGCTCGCCGATCCGGTTCGACAGATCCCACACGGCCTTCACGGTCTCGTCGAGCGCGGCGAGCAGCCGCTCGTACCGGCCGCCCTCGGTCTCGCACAGTTCGTGCAGCGACCACGCCGGCACGTCCGGGATCGTCTCGGCCAGTTCGGACAACGCATAGCCTTCGCTGCGCTCGACCTTCGTGAGCCGGCCGCGCAGCGCCTGCACGACCCAGCCCAGCGAGCGCGGGTTGTCGGTGTCGAGCACCAGCAGCGACAGCAGCGGCGCGATGTCGAAGCGGCGCTGGAACCGCGAGCGGAACGTGATCGTGCTGTCGAACAGCTCCAGCACGAGCTCGAAGCCGTCCTGCCGATGCACCGCGCCTTCGTCGAACGCGAACTTCAGCACGCTGCAGAGAAAGTCGAGCCGATCGATCTGCCGGCCGATCGACAGCAGGCGCCAGCCGTCGTCGCGCGTCATGTGGTCGGTCTGCGCGCCGGTGATCGCGCCGAGCAGCAGGCCGACGCGCTCCAGCAGCTGCAACGCCTCGTTGCCGATCTGCTCCTCGGCTTCGGGATGGTCGGCGCTGTCGGCGAACAACTGCGTCGCGTCGTCGATCAGTCGCCACTGCTCGCTCGACAGCCGCTCGCGGATCGCGGCCGCCGCGCCGCGCATCCCGAACAGGCAGGACGCGATGCCCGAGGTGCGATCCGCGCCGCGCGTCAGCGACGTCGCGAGCGCATGCTGGAACGCGCGCGGCGCCTCGACGGCATTCGGCGCATCGGCGGCGACCAGCCCGGTGTCGCGGCACAACGTGTCGATCAGCTCGAGATGCGCGGGGCTGTCGACGTCGTCCTCGCCGCGCAGGCGCTCCAGCGCCGCACGCGCGAGGCGCATCAAATTGGTCGCGCGCTCGGTGTAGCGGCCGAGCCAAAACAGGTTCTCGGCCGCCCGGCTCGCGATCGCGCGCGGCCGCCCGACCAGATCGTCGGGGCCGAGGCGCGCCTGCAGCAGCGTCGTCGAATCGACGATGCCGTCGGTCATCACCCAGGTATCGACGGTGCTGCCGCCGCGCGGCATCGGCGCGTTGAACAGCGTGTCGCGCGTGCCGACCCGCGACAGGCCGCCCGGCAGCATCCGCCAGCGCTGCGCGCCGTCGGCCAGTGCGAACACGCGCAGCAGCAGCGGCTTCGGCACGATGCGCGCGCCGCCGTGGCCGTCGGACGTGCCGTTCCCCGGCCAGGTCGGCGCCTGCGACAGCGGCAGATCGGCCTGTATCGTGTAGTGCTCGGGCTGCGCCAGAATCCGCGCGCGCCACTCGGACAGTTGCGCCGACGTGAGCCGCGCGCCGATCACCGGGTCGAATGCGCCGCCGGCCTGCACGTCGGGCGGATACGACGGCTTCACGATGCAGCGCGCCAGTTGCGGCAGCGCGTCGTCGCACGCAGCCGCCTCGCCGCACCACCACGAATGCACGGCGGGCAGCGTCAGCGTTTCGCCGAGCAGCGCCTCGGCGAGCCGCGGCAGGAACCCGAGCACGCCGGGCGATTCGAGAAAGCCGGAGCCCGGCGCGTTCGCGAGCAGCACGTTGCCCGCGCGCACCGCCTGCAGCAGCCCCGGCACGCCGAGCAGCGAATCGGGCCGCAGCTCGAGCGGATCGAGCCAGGCGTCGTCGACGCGCCGCAGGATGCCGTGCACGGGCTCGAGCCCGCCGAGCGTCTTCAGGAACACGTGGTTGTCGCGCGCGGTCAGATCGCCGCCCTCGACGAGCGTCAGCCCCAGGTAGCGCGCGAGATACGCATGCTCGAAATACGTCGCGCTGTGCGGCCCCGGCGTCAGCAGCACGATCCGCGAGTTCTTCGCCGTCGGGCTCAACGCCTGCATGCTTTGCAGCAGCGACCGGTACGCGGATGCGAGCCGCTGCACGCGCAGCCCGCGAAACGCGCGCGGAAAGAGCCGCGACACGATCAGCCGGTTCTCCAGCAGATAGCCGAGCCCGGCCGCGCCCTGCGTATGCTGCGCGACGATGCGCCACTGCCCGTCGGGGCCGCGCGCGAGATCGAACGCAACGACGTGCAGCCACGTATCGCCCGGCACGCGCGCGCCGCGCATCGCGCGCAGATAGCCGGGATGGCCGGTGACGAGCGCGGGCGGCAGCAGCCCGCGCTCCAGGAGCGTCTGCGGGCCGTACAGGTCGGCCATCGTCGCGTTCAGCAGCCGCACGCGCTGCAGCACGCCGCGCTCGATCGCGGCCCAGTCGTCCGGCGTGACCATCAGCGGCAGCAGATCGAGCGACCACGGGCCGGCGGCGCCGTCGCCCACGCGCTGTTCATGGAGCTGGTAGAACAGGCCGTTCTCGCGCATGCGCCGTTGCAGCGCGTCGGCGCGGCGATCGAGGTCGGCGACGCCGTCGCTGCCGAGCGACGTGAAGAAACTGCGCCACGCGGGCGCGAGCATGGGTGCGTTCAGGCCGGCGGCGCTGCCGCGCAGCTCGTCGTAGCGGCCGGCCGCAGCCGGCGCCGCGAGCGCGGCGGCGAGTTCCGCGGCGTCCGGCTGAGCGCCGGTATCGAAAAGCGTGGGCATCGCGTCGGCGTCGGCGAGATCGTCGGGGTATAAGGGCGGCACGGTCAGGGCGTTGCGTCGTCAGGATGGGATGGCAGCTGCGCGCTGCCGCCCGGCATGCGGTCACGGCCGGCGCGTCGGCCGGCCGCGGCCTGTCGGCATCCTAGCACCTGACGCGGCGTGCCG
This sequence comes from Burkholderia sp. MBR-1, assembly GCF_013822785.1. Lineage (NCBI taxonomy): Bacteria > Pseudomonadati > Pseudomonadota > Betaproteobacteria > Burkholderiales > Burkholderiaceae > Burkholderia > Burkholderia sp. MBR-1. The sequence continues at coordinate 547,765 of NZ_CP053610.1, read as the reverse complement.
GGGGCGCGCGAAACGCGCATCGTGGTCCGTCCTTTCATCGGCGATTCAGGGCCGTCGCAGGTCGAGCGTGAACGGAAATTCACGGCTCGGCGCGACCGGCGATACGGCCATCCGCCCCGGCGTATGCCCCATCGCGACGAAGCGCGCGAGCCGCCGGCTCTCGGCCTCGTACGCGTTCACCGGGAACGTCGCATAGTTGCGGCCGCCCGGATGCGCGACGTGATACCGGCAGCCGCCGAGCGAGCGCTCGAGCCACGTATCGACGATGTCGAACGTGAGCGGCGCATGCACGCCGATGGTCGGATGCAGCGCGGACGGCGGCGCCCATGCCTTGTAGCGCACGCCCGCGACGTATTCGCCGGCGGTGCCGGTCGGCTGCAGCGGCAGCGCGCGACCGTTGACGGTCACGACGTGCCGGTTGTCGTTGAGCCCCGTCACGCGCACTTCGAGCCGTTCGAGCGACGAATCGACGTAGCGCACGGTGCCGCCGGTCGCCCCCTCCTCGCCCATCACGTGCCACGGCTCCAGCGCGCCGCGCAGCGACAGCTGCATCCCGTTCACCGCGATCTGCCCGAACAGCGGGAAGCGGAATTCGAAATGCGGCGCGAACCACGCCGCATCGAATGCGAAGCCGGCATCGCGCAACTCGGCGAGCACGTCGTCGAAGTCCATCTTCAGGAACGCGGGCAGCATGAAGCGATCGTGCAGCGCGGTGCCCCAGCGCGTGAGCGGCGTCGTGTACGGCGCGGCCCAGAAGCGCGCGACGAGCGCGCGCAGCAGCAGTTGCTGCACGATGCTCATCCGCGCATGTGGCGGCATCTCGAACGCGCGCAGCTCGAGCAGCCCGAGCCGCCCGGTCGACGAGTCGGGCGAATACAACTTGTCGATGCAGAACTCGCTGCGGTGCGTGTTGCCCGTCACGTCGATCAGCAGGTTGCGCAGCACGCGGTCGACGAGCCACGGCGGCATGTCCTGGCCATACAGCAGCTTGTTGCGCTGGATCTCCGCGAACGCGATGTCCAGCTCGTACAGCTGGTCGTTGCGCGCTTCGTCGACGCGCGGCGCCTGGCTCGTCGGCCCGATGAACAACCCCGAGAACAGATACGACAGCGACGGATGGTTGTGCCAGTACGCGATCAGGCTCGCGAGCAGGTCGGGGCGGCGCAGGAACGGGCTGTCGGCCGGCGTCGCGCCGCCGAGCACGAAATGGTTGCCGCCGCCGGTGCCGACGTGCCGGCCGTCGACCATGAACTTCTCGGTCGACAGGCGCGACTGCCACGCGGCGTCGTAGAGGAATTCGGTCTGGTTAACCAGCTCGTCGAAGCTCTTCGCCGGATGGATGTTCACCTCGATCACGCCGGGATCGGGCGTGACCTGCAGCAGCTTGAGCCGGGCATCGCGCGGCGGCGGGTAGCCTTCGAGCACGAGCTTCACGTCGAGCGCGTGCGCGGTCAGCTCGATCGCCGCGAGCAGTTCGAGATAGTCCTCGAGCGCGGCGAGCGGCGGCATGAACAGATACAGGATGCCGTTGCGCACCTCCGCGCACAGTGCGGTGCGCGTGATCCACGCGGCCGATTCGAAGCGCTCGGGGCGGCGCTGTGCGTCGTGCTCCCCATGCTCCCCGCGCCCGCCGTCGGCCGGCCGGCTGCGTTCGACGCTGCCGTCGCTGCGCCACTGCATCACCGTGTGCGCCGGCGCTTCGCGCTGCACGCCGGCCAGGTAGCGCGGCGCGTCGGCGGCGCCCGCATGACGCGCGCGGAGCGCGGCCGCGTCGGGCAGCACGTCGCGCGGCGCGAACGGATCGCGCTCGACGAGATACGGATAGTCGGCATCGGCGACCCACGGCAGCGAATCGAGCGGCAACCGATAGCCCATCGGCGAATCGCCCGGCACGAGGTACATCCGCTCGTCGCGGAAGAACCACGGGCCGGTCTGCCAGCGCGGACCGTCGAGTGCCGCCCCTTCGTCGACGCGCTTGATCGGCAGCACGTAACCGACCACGCTGTCGAGTTGCCGGTCGAACACCTTGCGCAGTCGCGCGCGTTCGAGCTCGTCGTCGAGCCGCGAGTCGAACGGATCGACGTTGACGGGCAGCCGGCGCTCGCGCCACAGGTAGTACCACACGTCCTCGTAGCCGGGTACGACGAATTCGTCGGTCAGGCCGAGGCGCGCGGCCAGTGCGTCGATGAAGCGCTTCGCGTCGTCGGTCGTGCATGCGGACGGTTCGCGCTCGTCGGCGAACAGCGACGGGTCGTGCCACACCGGCTGGCCGTCGGCGCGCCAGTAGATCGACAGCGCCCAGCGCGGCAGTTGCTCGCCCGGATACCACTTGCCCTGCCCGAAATGCAGGAAGCCGCCGTCGCCGTATTCGGCACGCAGCCGCTGCACCAGTTCGGTCGCGTAGCCGCGCTTGGTCGGGCCGAGCGCATCGGTGTTCCATTCGGCGCCGTCGCGATCGTCGATCGACACGAAGGTCGGCTCGCCGCCTTGCGTCAGCCGGACGTCGCCTGCCGTCAGCGCGCGGTCGACCTGCCCGCCGAGCGTGCACACGGCGTCCCACTGCGTTTCGGTATACGGCTTGGTCACGCGCGGCGATTCGTACACGCGCGTCACCACCATCTCGTGCTCGAACGCGACTTCGCATTCGTCGATCAGCCCCTCGACCGGCGCCGCGCTCGTCGGCTGCGGCGTGCACGCGAGCGGAATATGCCCCTCGCCGGCGAGCAACCCCGAGGTCGGATCGAAGCCGATCCAGCCCGCTCCCGGCAGATACACCTCGCACCACGCATGCAGGTCGGTGAAATCGACCGACGTGCCGCTCGGGCCGTCGAGCGCCTTCACGTCGGGTGTCAGCTGGATCAGATAGCCGGACACGAACCGCGCGGCGATGCCGAGATGGCGGCACAGCTGCACGAGCAGCCATGCGCTGTCGCGACACGAGCCCGATGCGAGCTCGAGCGTCTGCTCGGGCGTCTGCACGCCCGGCTCCATCCGCACCAGATAGCCGATGTCGCCCTGCAGCTGCTGGTTCAGCGCGACGAGGAAGTTCACGGTGCCGGCCGGCGTGCGGTCGACGCCGTCGAGATAGGCGCGGAACAGCGGCGCCGCGCTCGTCTGCGCGTCGCACGCGAGATACGGCGCGAGCTCGGTCTTCAGCGCGTCGTCATAGCTGAACGGATATTGCTCCGCGCTCGCTTCGAGGAAGAAGTCGAACGGGTTGTACACCGACATCTCGGCCACGAGGTCGATCGTGACCTCGAAGTGTTCGGTGCGCTCCGGAAACACCAGCCGCGCGAGATAGTTCGAGAACGGATCCTGCTGCCAGTTGATGAAATGCTGCGCGGGCTCGACCGTCATCGAATACGAGAGGATCGGCGTTCGGCAGTGCGGCGCGGGCCGCAGCCGCACGATCTGCGGCCCGAGGTTGATCGGCCGGTCGTAACGGTAGCGGGTGGTGTGATGCAGCGCGACGTGGATAGGCATGGGAGAGCCGCTCGGTTCGGGTTGAGCCGGCCGCGCATCGCGCGTCGCCGCCGATACGGCGGGACGGCGCGGCGGCCTGGGCAGAGTTGCGGGTCAGACGAGTTCGGGCGACTGCACGACGCTGATCTCGACGCCGACGGTGCTCGCGCCGAGCCCCGTCACGGGCTGCGCGTCGCGATAGTCGAGGCCGACGGCGATGCGCACGTAGCGCTCGTCCGGGCAGCGGTTCATGAACGGATCGAAGCCGACCCAGCCGAGCCCTTCGACATGAGCCTCGGCCCACGCGTGTCCGGCCGGCTGCTGCATCAGCGCGGCCGGTTGCGGCTGTGCGCCGAGCGCCGCCAGCGGCACGCGCTGCGACTGCGCGGCGTGCGACGCGCCGAGCACCTGCTGCATGCCGTCGGCGCTTTGCAGCGCGAGCATTTCCTCCTGTTCGCCGTCCGCTGCACTCTGCTTCGAGTCTGCCATGCGCTGCATCGCGCCGTCGGCGAGCACGTAGCCCGAGATGTAGCGCGCCGGCACCTTCAGCGCGCGCGCGGCCGCGATGAACGCATGCGCATGATCGCGGCTCGTGCCCTCGCCGTTCTGCAGCGCCGTTTCGGCATCGACGGGCGCGTCGGTCAGATTCGGCGCATACGCGATGCGGCCGTGCACTTCCGTCATCAGCCAGTGCAGCGCATCGAGGCTGTGCGGCTCGATCGGCAACGCCTGCGTCAGCTCGCGCACGGTGTCGCCGGCCTTCGTGAGCGCGGTCTCGCGCTCGAAGATCCACGGCGGCGCATAACCGTCCTGATTGCCGAGGATGCCCGCGCGGTCCTGCGTCTCGACGACGCCGGCCGCGACCACGACGATCTCCGGCTTCGCGCCGCGCTCGTGACGCACGAGATCGACGCGGTTGCCGAGCCCGTCCGCATAGGACAACGTCGGCTCGACGCCGTCGATCGTCACCTGCCACGCACGCACCGTCTGCCCCGGCCCGGATTGCGGCCGCAGCCGCAGCCGCTGCAGCGCGTGGGACGCCTGCTCGTCGAACTGATAACGCGAGATGTGTCGGATAGCGAGTCGCATGGCAAGTCTCAGTCGAAGTTGTAGGCCTGGGCGATGTCGACGCCGAGGCTGTTGTTGCGGCCGATGAAGTCGGTCAGGAACTCGTGCAGGCCGCTCTTGAAGATCCGCTCGACCGACGTGTCGGACAGCATCTGCAGGATCTTGGTGGCCGTGTCGTGACACGGATGTGTCACGCCGTAATCCTTCGCGAGCAGGTTCAGGCTCGACACCACGCGCCCGTAGCAATAGCGCAGCGAACGCGGCATGCGGCCGTTCAGGATCAGGTAGTCGGCGATGTTCATCGGCTTGTACTGGACGTCGTACACCCAGCGGTACGAACGGTGCGCGGCCACGCAGCGCAGGATCGTCTCCCACTGGTAGTTGTCGAGAATCGTGCCGACGTGCGACACCGACGGCAGCAGCAGGTGGTACTTCACGTCGATGATCCGCGCGGTGTTGTCGGCGCGCTCGACGAACGCGCCGATCTGCGCGAAATCGAAGATCTCGTTGCGCAGCATCGTGCTGTAGAAGCTGCCGAGGATCAGCGCGGTCTCGCGCTTCACTTCGTCGAGCACCGCGGGCAGCGCGCTCTCCGGCACCGGCCGCGCGAGCGCCTGGCGCAGCGCGAGCCACGCGCCGTTCACGCTCTCCCACGCCTCGCGCGTCAGCGCCGTGCGCACCATCCGCGCGTTCGAGCGCGCGGCTTCGATGCACGACAGCACGCTCGACGGATTGTCGCGGTCGCGCAGCAGATAGTCGGTCACGGTGTCGGCGGCATACGCGTCGTATTTGCGCCGATAGCCGTCGTCGGCGCCCGAGCTGACCAGCACCGACGACCATTCGGCCGGCGCGTCGGACGTGCGCGTGAGCGCCATCCGCAACCCGGCGTCGACGATGCGCGCGATGTTCTCCGCGCGCTCGATATAGCGGTACATCCAGTACAGACCGCTCGCAGTTCGTCCCAGAAGCATCTCGTGTCCACTCCGTCTTCGTTCGGTTCGCGCGCCGGCTGCGGCGCGCGTGTGCGTTCGCGGCTCAGTCGGCCAGCACCCAGGTGTCCTTGGTGCCGCCGCCCTGGCTCGAGTTGACGACGAGCGAGCCTTCCTGCAGCGCGACGCGCGTGAGGCCGCCGGGCGTGATGCGGATCCGGTCCGACACCAGCACGAAGGGCCGCAGGTCGACGTGGCGCGGCGCGAGGCCGGCGTCGGTCAGGATCGGCGTCGTGGAGAGCGCCAGCGTCGGTTGCGCGATGTAGTTCGCCGGCCGCGCGCGCAGCTTCGCGGCGAACGCGGCGAGTTCGGCCTTCGACGCGCACGGGCCGACCAGCATCCCGTAGCCGCCCGAGCCGTGCACTTCCTTCACGACCAACTCGTCGAGATGGGCGAGCACGTATTCGAGGCTGTCGGCGTCGCCGCAGCGCCACGTCGGCACGTTCTCCAGCAGCGCCTTGCGGCCGGTGTAGAACTCGACGATCTCCGGCATGTACGAGTAGATCGCCTTGTCGTCGGCGATGCCGGTGCCGGGCGCGTTCGCGATCGTGATGTTGCCGGCGCGGTAGACGTCCATGATCCCGGCCACGCCGAGCACCGAGTCGGGCCGGAACGTGAGCGGATCGAGGAACGCGTCGTCGACGCGGCGGTACAGCACGTCGATCGCGCGAAAGCCTTCGGTCGTGCGCATCGCGACGCGGCCGTCGATCACCTGCAGATCGCTGCCTTCGACGAGATGCACGCCCATCTGGTCGGCGAGGAACGAATGTTCGTAGTACGCGGAGTTGTGGATGCCGGGCGTGAGCACGGCGATGGTCGGATTGTCGGCGTTGCCGCCGGGCGGGCACACGGCCGCGAGCGACTGGCGCAGCATCTGCGGATAGGTCTCGACCGGGCGCACCTTGACCTGCTGGAACAGCTCGGGAAAGAGCTGCATCATCGTCTCGCGGTTCTCCAGCATGTAGGACACGCCGGACGGCGTGCGCGCGTTGTCCTCCAGCACGTAGAACTGATCTTCGCCGGTGCGCACGATGTCGACGCCGATGATGTGCGTATAGACGTTGCCGGGCGGCCGGAAATCGATCATCTCGGGGATGAACGCCTCGTTGTGCGCGATCAGATGCTTGGGCACGATGCCCGCGCGCACGATCTCCTGGCGATGGTAGATGTCGTCGAGGAAGGCGTTGAGCGCCATCACGCGCTGCTCGATGCCGAGCGACAGGCGGCTCCATTCGGCGCCCGAGATGATGCGCGGCACGATGTCGAACGGGATCAGGCGCTCGGCCGCCTGGGCGTCGCCGTAGACGGCGAACGTGATGCCCGTCCTGCGGAACACGGCCTCCGCATCGTGGGCCTTCTGGGCGAGGCTGGCAGGGTCCTGCGTGTCGAGCCACTGCTTGAGGCGCGCATAAGGCGCCCTCACCATGTCGCCGGATTGCAGCATTTCATCGAATGGCTTCATCGATCTTTTTCTCCATCGATCATTCTTCCCGGCATTGCGCATGCCGGACCGGCGTAAATACTGCTTTGCAAGGACCGTGCCTTGCCGTACCCGTGCGTTTCCCCCGTTTTGCACCGCCCCGCGCACGCTTGCGCGCCATGCCGCACCATGTCGGTGCAACGGCGGCCCGGCGCGTCGCATCGACAGCGTGCAATTGCGCGATCACCGCGCCAGACGTCGAACTTAGTGCGCGTGCGTGTCACGCGTATGCAATCTGCACCGCGACGATTCGCCGGCACGCCGCGGCCCCGAATCGCGGCTGAAGCGGGCCGGCCACGGTTGCCGCGGCCGGCCCTTGGGGAAGTACCGTCTGCGGCGCCCGGTTCGACGCGATGAACTAACCGGTTAGCCGGTTCCGGCGTCTCAAACTTATGCAGCCGTAATGCCGCCGACAATGCCCATGCATATTTCGACTGACACCGATCGAAAAAAAACATCGGTCTGCTCGCGGCGAGGCGCGGTACGCTAGAAAGTTCGTGCAGCGAATCCGTGGCGCCGCGCCGTGGGCGCCCGACTATAAAAAGCGAAGAAAGAAATGGAAGCAAAGTGGCTGGAAGATTTCCTGAGCCTCGCGGATACCAAGAGTTTTTCCCGAGCCGCGCGTCATCGGCACCTGACGCAGTCGGCATTCAGCAGACGAATCGCCGCGCTCGAAACTTGGATGGACGCCAAGCTGGTCGACCGCAGCATCAACCCGGTCGCGCTGACGCCGGCCGGACAGATGTTCCGCGCGCTGGCGGCGGACATCCTGCGCAGCATGTACGCGGCACGCAACCTCGTGAACGGCTACGACCAGTTCGCCGCCAGCGATCAGGTCGTGCGCTTCGCGGTCGCGCATACGCTGGTATTCACGCTGTTCCCCGAATGGCTGAAGCAGTTGAACGGCGAAGTCGGCAATGTGACCGCCCGCGTGAATGCGGTGAACGTGCCGGAAGGCGTGCAGCAGCTCGTCGAAGGTGAATGCGATCTGCTGCTCGGCTATCACCATCCGCAACTGCCGATCGTGCTCGATCCCAACCATTTCCCGTTCGTCACGCTCGGCGTCGAGCGGATTCTGCCGGTGTCGACGCCCGATGCGCACGGCAAGCCCGTATTCGAGCTGCCGGGCGCCGCCGATGCGCCGCTGCCGCTGCTCGCCTACTCCTCCGGCGCGTTTCTCGGCAACGTCGTCGAAATGCTGCTGCTGAATGCGGCGGGGCCGTATGCGCTGCACCGGTGCTTCGAGACGCATATGTCCGAGGCGCTGAAAGGCATGGTGGTGGCCGGCCACGGAATCGGCTGGCTGCCGGAGAGCTGCGTGGCGAAGGAGCTCGCCGACGGCTCGCTGGTGCGCGCGGGGTCCGCCGAGTGGGTCACCGAGCTGGAGATCCGGCTGTACCGCTCGGCGCGCCAGCGCGGGCTCGCGGCCGAGCAGCTGTGGACCTACATCATGAACCGGCCACGCGCAGCGAACGACGCCGCCGTGGGCGGCCAGTCGCCTGCCACGGCAGCGGTGCGCGTCGCGCGCGGCAGCGCGCGCGGGCGGTAGCGGCGTCGCGGCCCGCAGGGTACGTCGGCGGCCATCTTGCGCGCGCCGGCCGATCGCTCCCGCGCGCTCAGGCGAGTGCGGCTGCGCATTTTTCGCACCCGCGCCGGTAAATATGCAGGCAGCCGCACGCCCGATCAAATCGGCCATCACGCCAAACGTTTGCGAATCCGGACCGCCGTTATTGCCGAATGCAAAATCGATCGCCGCCGCTGCGCGATTCGTATGCCGGAAATACCTCGTTACAAAACAAAATAAAAATCTCGACTTGCGCGCAATGGTGATAATCACCAAAAACGTCGCACCCTCATTTACTACCGATTGAATCTGCACATTCGCCGTCACTGCAGCGTCTCGAATACAGACGCAAATGTTTCTTTTATCAGTCGTTATTTTTCGGCACGAAGTTCGGTACAACCACCACGCAGAGACCTGCTTCCTGCCATTCCTACCGCGGCCCAATTTCGACGACCGGAAATAGCGACTTTGTTCAGATCTGATTCATTTCGTCCAATTAATCCATATTCCGTTTAAATAATACCTTTAAAGCGCGTCCGATATCCGCCACCCGCGGTTGTTTGTTCAAAATCCATCGTGTATCAATAGCGTGTCGTAAAAGAACGCCGTTAATTTCGACCCGGAATAAATCGGTGCGATGAATTCCGGATGGAGGTGACAATGTCTTCCTCGTCGCTCAAGGAGCATGCGCGCGTGCTCGTCGGCGTCGTCGCATTCGCATGTCTCGCGCATGCCGGCGCCCAGACGCAGCCAGGCGGCGGTGCACCTGCGTCGGGCATCGCGCCCGGTCGCTACATGATTTCGTACATCTGCGGCGACGCACGCATCGACGGAACCGCGCCGCTGCCGCCTGACGGTCGCCCGTACAACCTCGGCGTGTCGTTCGTGTCGGGCGGCACCGGGCAGCCGCTGTCGAACGTTCAGGTGCGGCTCAGACGACATGGCCGCGTACTCGTCGAGTTCAAATCGAGCGGGCCGCGCTGCCTGTTCAGCGTGCCCGACGCGAGTTACCGGATCGAAGGAACCTATGCGGGCGCGACACAGTTCGCGGTCGTCGAAACGGGGGCGCTCACCACGCAACTGAAGTGGTAGGCGCCGGCCGATCGCGCGCGGTTGCGCCATCCATCGGATCCGCGCGCACCGAGGAGCATCGAATGACTCGTGGAGAACGACCGGGCGACTCCCCCGCCGGGCCACCGAAACCCTCGTGGGGCCCCGGCAGGAATGCGGCGCTCAGCGTCGTGGCGTTTGCCGCGATCTTCGGCGCGTTTGCGCTCGTCGAGCGCAACCCGGGCCGCGGCCACGCAAGCATCGCCCGCGACGTGGCGGGCGAGATCGGCACGGCCGTCGGCAGGTATCGCAACGCATTCGTCGCCGCGTCGGCACCGGTCGGCGCCGCATCGACGGCCGCGCTGTCGGCGTCGCTCATCCCGCCTGCATCGGCCGCGGACGCGAAAGCGCCCGCCGCACCGCAAGCGGACGCCGGTTCCGCCGCGAAACCGCCGCGCGGTACGGACCCGCGGCACGCGGCGCTCGCGACGAGCCCGCACGACACATCGGGCGGCGCGCGCGTAACGGACACGGGCGACACGCACCGGACGTCGCGTTCGCCAGCGCCGGGACACACGCGCAGGCACCGCGCGGCTGCGTCGCAACTGCGGCCCCCACCGCAACAGCAGCTTCCTGCGCAGCCGCCCGCGCCGGCGCAGTCGTATCTGACCGACGCGGCCCGGATGGAGACCACCAACGTCACGCACGACGAGCTCGCAAGCGCTCGTGCGCTGGCAAGAGCGCGCCGGTGCGCGCAGCTCGACCAGTGGCAATGCGTCGAGCAAAACGCGAGCCGTGCGCTCGCCATCGATCCGACGAATAGCGAATCGCGTGCGCTGCTTGGGCAAGCGATACGCAATCGTCTGTAGACGGTCCACGGCCGGCGGGCATGGCCGCCCGCCCGCGCGATCGCGGCGACGTGCGTCGCCGGGCGCGCAACGGTCGTGACCGATTCGGACAGAGGAGACATCGTGGCCAGCAATCGCCAGCAACAATGCACGTCCGTCGCGCCGCCCAACCGGCGGATCCTGCTGCATGCGCCCCTGCTGTTGCTGCTCGTCGCGTCGGGCTCGTGTCTGGCCGGCGAAGGCGATGCGTCAGCTCTCGGCGCGCGCGAAATCGCCGAGGCCGACGCCGGCGGCGGGCGCGATGCGCTGCCGCCCGATATGCAGCCGGCCGGTACGACGGTGCAAGTCGTGCAGGTGGCCGACGCCGAGCCGCCCACGGCGCCGACCCCGATCGCCCGGGCCTCCGATGCATCGATGCAGGTCGCGCAGGCGCGGCAGGCGTCGCGCCTGCAAGCGTCGGCGAGGCCGACCACGGTCGTCGTCGAGCCGGATACGTCGCCGCCAAGCGAACCGCGTGCGGTCGAGCCGGCGCTGGCCGCTCCGGTTCGGTCGATGGACGCGGTCGGCACGTCGGACGCCGCCTCCGCGGACACGATGCCGGACACGACGCCGGCCGCTGAGCATACGCCGGATGGATCGCTGCACAGTTCGCCGGGTGCGGCTGAGTCGATGTCGTCGGTGTCGGTGTCGGCCTCGTCGCCGTCCTCGGTGTCCTCGGTGTCCTCGGTATCCGCGATGTCGTCGCCACCTTCACCACCCGCTACACCGCCGACGCGCACGCCTACTGCGCCGCCTACATCCGCGTTCGCCCTGCCCCAACCGCCCACACCAGCGCAGCCCACGCCGGCCATGCCGCAACTGCTAGCCCAGGCCGCGCCCCCCGCTGCACCGACCCGAACCGCCCCGGCATCCGCCCCGCCGCTGCCGGACGCGCCCACCCTGCGGCCGCCCGGCGCGCAACCGTCCACGCTCGACGCGCCGAACTCGCAATCGCCCGGCGCCCAGCTCCCCGGCGATACGCCGCAGCGCTCGCAAGGCCCCGACGTCGAGGCGCCGAACGCGCAGGCGCCGAACCTGCGAACCGCCGACGTCGCCACCGTGCGCAACGACGTATTCGGCCTCGCGGCGAGCGGCGGCGCGGTCAAGGCGCTCGAGGAAGCGAAGGCACGGCCCGACGCATTCTCGGCGGTCGACGTCGCGCAGCTGGAGGAACTGTCGATACGCCAGCAGGTACGCGGCGGCCGCGACAAGTCGCGCTCGATGACGAGCGCCGACCGCTTCGACGGGATCGACGACGCGCTGCGCGCCGCCGACGATCTCGACCAGCGGATGCCGCCGACCCCCGAGTATTCGCCGGTCCGCACCGCGCTCGCCGGCGACCGCACGATCGCGCATGCGGCACGCGGCGACATGAAAACGGCCGTCGCGACGTTCGAGACGATCCCGTCCAACGCGGAGATCTCGATCGACGCGCTCGCGGCCGTCGGCGATGCCTACCTGTACCTGAGCGAACCGGCCAAGGCGCACGCCGTATACGAGCGTGCGCTGAAACAGGCCACCGCATCGCCGACGGACCGCGCGACCCGCGGCTTCCAGTACGGCGCCCGCACGCGCGCGATCGAACTGCGCGAAGGGCTGTTCTGGTCGTACGTCGACCAGGGCCGCGCGGCCGACGCCCGAAAAGTGCTCGACGACATGCGCACGTCGCTGCCGCCCGCGAAGGAGGTACGCAACTACGGCCCGGAAGAAAGCGATTATTTGCGCTACTACCGGCTGCGCGCGCAATACCTGATCGTCACGGGGCACGTCGACGAAGGGATCGCCGCGCTCGAACAGCTCGAGAAGGAGGTGCCGTTCAATGCGGAAATCCGCGCGGCGCACGCCGACGCGGTGTCGGGCCAGTCGCATCCGCGCCAGGCGATCTCGATGTACCGCGCCTCGCTGACCGATCATCCGGACAGCGTCGAGATGCTCGCCGGTCTCGGCCGCGCGGCGCTCGCGGCCGACGACTACGCGAGCGCGAAATACGCCGATCAGACGCTCGGCAACACGTTCCCCGACAGCGGCGCCGTGCGCGGCTTCAAGCGCGACTACAACGCCTATCGCAGCCCCGTGTTCACGACGGAACTGAGCTACGAACACGGCAACAGCGCACTGGCCGACAACAGCTTCACGTCGGACAGCTTTCTGTACTCCCAGCCGTTCGGCGACAACTGGCGCGTGTTCTCGCACACGTTCTTCGGCTACGCGCAGACCGATGCCGGCAGGATCAGCCGCGCGCGCACCGGCGTCGGCGGCGACTACCGGCACGGGCCGCTGACCGTGCAGGCAGAAGTCACGCGCTCGCTCGGCACCGATGGCCGAACCGGCGGCCGCGGCACGATCGCCTACGCGCTGAACGACTACTGGACCGTGAGCGGCGCGCTCGACAGCAACGACAACTCGCTCCCGTGGAAGGCCTATGCGGCGCACATCTGGGGCCGCTCCGCGAACGTCGCGGTCGTGTATCGCCAGAACGATCGCCGCGAGGTCCGGCTCAGCTACGGCGTGAACCGCTACAGCGACTCGAACCTGCATCAGGAGATCGCGGCGAGCGCGACGCAGCGCGTGTACACGTCGGCCAACCAGCTCGTCAACGTGTCGCTCGATCTCGGCACCGACAGCAACACGCGCCAGGACGCACCGTACTTCAGCCCAGGCCGCGACTATGCGGCTGCCGTCACCGTGATGCACCAGCTGATGCTGTGGAAGAAGGGCGACATGGGATTGCAGCAGCGCGTGTCGGTGTCGGGCGGCATGTACAACGAGCGCGGTTTCGGCACGAGCGCGCTGTGGAGTGCGCGCATCGAACACGCGTGGACCTTCAAGCGCGACATCACGCTCAGCTACGGCATCGAGGTGAGCAGCCACGCGTACGACGGCCAGCGCGAGCGCTCCGAAACCGGCTTCCTGTCGGTCAACCTGCCGTTCTAGCAAGGAGATCGGACAATGCAATCGAGACGGACCTTCATGTGCGGATGCGTCGGCGCGTTTGCCGCCTGTTCGTTGTTCCCGGGCGTGACGGGGGCCAAAATGATCGACCTGCTGCCGCCGTCCGATCCGGCCGACGGCAAGACGTTCCGCGTGATCTGCCTGCATGACGTGCGCGACAACCTGATGGCGTCGTTCTCGTCCGCGTCGGCGATGGTCGACCCGTTCGCGGTCGACACCGGCACGCTGACGGCGATCTTCTCGTGGCTGCAGACCAACAACTATCACACCATCACGGTCCGCCAGATCGAGGAGTCGCGGCGCGGCGGCAAGCCGCTGCCGCCGCGTGCGGTGCTGCTCACGTTCGACGACGGCTACCGCAGCCACTACACCAAGGTGCTGCCGCTGCTCGAGCGCTTCCAATATCCGGCCGTGATGGGCATCGTCACCGCGTGGATCGACGCGCCGCCCGATCTGCCGATCCGCATCAGCGACAAGGTCCAGGTGCCGCGCGACTACTTCATGTCGTGGGACGAGGTGAAGCAGATCGGCCAGTCGCACCTCGTCGAGCTGGGCTGCCACACCCACAACCTTCATCACGGCGCGGTCGCGAACCCGCAAGGCAACGAGCTGCCGGCGACCACGTCGCATCTGTATCTCAAAGACGAGAAGCGCTATGAAACCGACGCCGAGTTCGAAGCACGCGTGCACGACGACCTGCAAACCTGCGTGCGGCAGATCCGCGAGCGCACCGGCATCGTCGCGCGCGCGATGGTGTGGCCGTACGGCGCGGAAAACCAGCCCGTGCGCAGGATTTCGACATCGCTCGGCATGGACATCCAGTTCAGCCTCGATGCCGGCCCGAACACGCCCGACGTGCCGTTGGACCGGCTGAGGCGGATCCTGATGATGTACGACGTCGACATCGGCGGGTTCGAGCGCTCGATGCGCGAGCCGGCGTCGAACCGCGGCGACGTCGACGTGCCCGAGCGCATCGTGCAGGTCGATCTCGATCAGGTCTACGATCCGGACCCGGCGCGCCAGGAAGCCAATCTCGGCAAGCTGATCGAGCGCATCTACCGGATGCAGCCGAAGTCGGTCTACCTGCAGGCCTATGCGGACCCGAAGGGCACGGGCGTCGCCGAAGCCGTGTATTTCCCGAACCGCCATCTGCCGATGCGCGCCGACCTGTTCTCGCGCGCCGCGTGGCAGCTCAACACGCGCTCGAACGTGCAGGTGTACGCGTGGATGCCGGTGATCGCGTTCCGGCCGCCGCCCGACAAGCTGCGCGGGCTCGCGGCCGTCACCGCATACGGCGGCGCGCCGGCGCGCGAGAACGGCACGCGCGTGTTCCGGCTGAGCCCGTTCGATCCGGATGCGCGACTGATGATCGAGCAGATCTACGAGGATCTCAGCAAGCACGCGTCGTTCAGCGGCATCCTGTTCAGCGACGACGCCGTGCTCGACGATTACGAGGACGCAGGCCGGCATGCGCTGCACACCTATTCGCTGTGGGGACTGCCGGCCGATGTCGGCAAGATCCGCGAGAGCCCCGACCTGATGAAGCGCTGGACCCGCCAGAAATCGCGCTACCTGATCGACCTGACGCGGCAGCTCGAACAGATCGTGCTCGCCTATCAGAACGTCGGCGACGTGCTGACCGCGCGCAACCTGTTCGCGCTGCCGGTGATCAAGCCCGAGTCCGAGGCTTGGTACGCGCAGAACTACGACGACTTTCTCGCGACCTACGACTACGTCGCATTGATGGCGATGCCGTACATGGAGCAGGCGAGCGACCCGGAGCGCTGGCTGGACCAGCTCGTGCGCACGGTGCGCGCGAAGCAGCGCGGGCTGCAGCGCACCGTATTCGAACTGCAGTCGTACGACTGGCATGCGCGCAAGGAAGTGTCGGCCGGCACGCTGCTCGCGCAGATGCGGCGCTTGCGCAGCGAGGGCGCGGTGAACTTCGGCTACTACCCCGACAACTTCCTCAACGGCCAGCCCGAGCTCGACGCGATGCGCGACGTGATGTCGCTGAAGTCGCGCCTCGACCCGACATCGATCAACGCGCTGATGCAGATGCAGAACGCGCAGAGGACCCGGACGCCATGACCAGCCACAGCCTCATCCAGCGCGTGCAGGACTTCGTGTTCTACTACCCTTTCTTCATGTCGTATCTGTGGATGATCGGCGGCGTCGTTCACTACTTCCTGCTCGAGGAAGGCCGCACGCTCGGCACGCGCGCGATCGCGGCGAGCGGCATTCCGAAGGTCTCGATCGTCGTGCCGTGCTTCAACGAGGCCGCGAACGCGCGCAGCGTGATCCGCCACCTCGATGCGATGGATTATCCGAACTACGACGTCATCGCGGTCAACGACGGCAGCAAGGACCGCACCGGCGAGATCCTCAACGAACTGGCCGTCGAGATTCCGCGCCTGCTCGTGATTCACCACGCGCGCAACGAAGGCAAGGCGGTCGGACTCACCACCGCCGCAGCGGTATCGAACGCCGAGTATCTGCTGTGCATCGACGGCGACGCGCTGCTCGCGCACGACGCGATCGGCTGGATGCTCGAGCATTTCGTGACCGATCCGGGCGTCGGCGCGGTCACCGGCAACCCGCGCATCCGCACGCGCACGTCGCTGCTCGGCCGCATGCAGGTCGGCGAATTCTCGTCGATCGTCGGGCTGATCAAGCGCACGCAGCAGGTGTACGGCCGCATCTTCACAGTGTCGGGCGTGATCACGATGTTCCGCAAGACCGCGCTCGCCGACGTCGGCTACTGGAGCTCGGACATGCTGACCGAGGACATCGACATCAGCTGGAAGCTGCAGTGCCGCGACTGGCGCGTGGTCTACGAGCCGCATGCGCTCAGCTGGATCCTGATGCCCGAGACGCTGAAAGGACTGTACCGACAGCGGCTGCGCTGGGCGAAGGGCGGCATTCAGGTACTGCTCAAGTACGCGGGCACGCTCGCGCGGCCGACCCAGATGATGATGTGGCCGCTGTTCGCGGAGTATCTGATCGGCATCGCATGGGCATACGCGATGTCGTTCATCCTGCTGCTCGCGCTGATCGACGTGGTGTACCCGCTCCCGGCGAACTGGCATGTGTCCGTGGTGCCGCACTGGCACGGGATGCTGCTGGTCGCAACCTGCATCCTGCAGCTGATCATCGGCAGCATGATCGATCGTCGTTACGACGAAAAACTCCTGATGTACTTCCTTGACACCATCTGGTACCCCGTGGCGTTCTGGCTGATCAGCATGATCACCACCGTCGTCGCGTTGCCCGCCGTCGTACTGCGGGGCCGCGGCAAGCGCGCCGTGTGGGTCAGTCCCGACCGAGGCATTCAACATGAAGAACGCGCCGATTATTGACCTTTCCCTGCGTGCGCCGCACGAGATGATCGCGGAGCGCGGCACGCTCGTCGGCCCCGTGCTGGTCGCATGGTTCCGCCTCGTGCGGCCCGCGCTGGTGGGCGGGGTCTGGGCATCGATCTGCATCTATACGTACCGCTATCTGCTGCCGTTCAACGAGGCCGAGATGCCGATCGAGCAGATCGTGTTCTATGTGACGAGCATCGCGCTGATCGCCGGCACCATCGTCACGTGGCTGATCGCGGGGCGCGTCGTGCATCCGCTCGCGTACCGGCTGCGCGTATCGAAGATGCTGCGGCGCTCGGCCAGCGCGCAGGCGCGCTCGGTGCCCGCGCACGCGCTGGCCGGCGCACGCCGCCACGGCGCGCGGCGCACGACGCGCATTCTGGTCGCGTCCCACGACGCGAACGGCTCGATCGCCGGCATCGAATGGATCTCGCACGCGGGGCCGCAGCCCCGCGAGTAGGTCGGCGTGCGCGTCCGTCCGCGCGCGGCGCATCGTTCGCTTTGCGCCGCGCGCCGGGCGGCAACTTCCCGTTCTGTAGACGAGGTGAATCATGTGCGGAATCGTCGGAGCAAGCGGCCTGAACAATCAGGTGCCGCAACTGGTCAAGGCGCTGAGCCGGCTCGAGTATCGCGGCTACGATTCGTGCGGCATCGCCGTGCTGCGCGACGGCCGCCTGCGCAGCGAACGCACGCTGCGGCGCGTGGCCGACCTGCAGGACCGCGTGCTGACGCTCGGCCTCGAAGGGCAGACCGGCATCGCGCACACGCGCTGGGCGACGCATGGCGCGCCGTCGGAAATGAACGCGCACCCGATCATGTCGGGCGACACGATCGCGGTCGTACACAACGGCATCATCGAGAACCACGACACGCTGCGCGCCGAGCTTCGGCAGCGCGGCTACATGTTCCGCGGCGAGACCGACACCGAGGTGATCGCGCATCTGATCCACAGCGTGTATCGCGACGATCTGCTCGACGCGGTGAGGCGCGCGGTCAAGCGGCTGCACGGCGCCTATGCGATCGCGGTGCTGAGCGCCTGCGAGCCGCAGCGGCTGGTGGCCGCGCGCGCCGGCTCGCCGCTCGTGATCGGCATCGGCGCGGACCAGAACTATCTGGCGTCCGACTGCGCGGCGCTCGGCGAGCTGACCGACCGCTTCGTCTACCTCGAAGACGGCGACGTCGCGCTGATCACGCCCGAGCGCATCGCCGTGGTCGATTCGATCGGCAGCGACGCGCAGCGTCCGCTGTGCGTGGTCCGGGCGCGCGACCACGACGCGGCGCTCGGACCGTATCGTCACTTCATGCAGAAGGAGATCTTCGAGCAGCCGAAGGCGATCGCCGCCACGCTCGACGGCGTCGACACCGTGTCGCCCGCGCTGTTCGGCGACGACGAAACCGCGCGCGCGCTGCTGTCGAAAACGCGCAGCGTGCTGCTGCTCGGCTGCGGCACGAGCTACTACGCGGGCCTCACCGCGAAGTACTGGCTGGAGAGCATCGCGGGCATCCGCGCGCAGGTCGAGATCGCCAGCGAGTACCGTTATCGCGAGACCGTGCCCGATCCGCACACGCTGGTCGTGGGCATTTCGCAGTCGGGCGAAACGGCAGACACGATCGGCGCGATCGAGTATGCACGCGCGATGGGCCAGCATCTGTCGATGGCGATCTGCAACGTCGCGACCAGCTCGATCGCGCGCACCGCCCCGCTCTGCTTCCTCACGCGCGCGGGCATCGAGCTCGGCGTCGCGTCGACCAAGGCGTTCACGACGCAACTCGTCGCGCTGTTCCTGCTGACGCTGACGCTCGCGCGGCAACGCGGCCGGCTCGACGACGCGCAGGTCGCGCTGCACCTGAACGGGCTGCGCGCGCTGCCGGCGCGCATCGGCCACGCGCTCGCGCTCGAAACGCAGATCATGGGCTGGGCCGCGAAGTTCGCGCGCGCCGACCACGCGCTGTTCCTCGGGCGCGGCATGCACTATCCGATCGCGCTCGAAGGCGCGCTGAAGCTGAAGGAGGTGTCGTACGTCCACGCTGAAGGCTATCCGGCCGGCGAGCTGAAGCACGGGCCGCTCGCCCTGGTGACGAGTGCGATGCCGGTCGTCACGATCGCGCCGGACGACCGCCTGTTCCAGAAGCTGAAATCGAACATGGCGGAGGTGCGCGCACGCGGCGGCCGGTTGTACGTGCTCGCCGGCCAGCATCTGGGGATCGACGCCGACCGCGACACGCACGTGATCCGCGTGCGCGAATCGGGCGATGCGCTGTCGCCGATCGTCAACGTGATCGCGCTGCAGCTGCTCGCGTACCACGTCGGCTGCGCGCGCGGCGCCGACGTCGACAAGCCGCGCAATCTCGCGAAATCGGTGACCGTCGAATGATGGGGCGGCCGGCCGTCGTCGCGCATGCGGGCGGGCGCGGCGCTCGCGCGCGGCTCGGGGCGGCGCTGTGCGGCGTCTGCTGGGCTGCCGCGGTCCCGTCGCTCGCGTGTGCAGGCACCTCGGCCGTGCATACCGTCACCGTGCAGGAACGCGCCGCGCCGCAGGACGACGGCGACCCGCGGCGCTTCATGCACGGGGTCGGCGTGGCCGACGCCGGCGGCGGGCGACGCTGGGTGTTCTTCAGCAGCTCGGGCATCGCGCCGCGCGGCGCACTGCGCAGCGGCAACTGGCCGCACGACGTGTACGTCGGCGAATGGCTTCCCGGCAAGCCGCGCATGCTGCGCGTCCATACGTTCATCAGCCGACCGGAGGCGCAGGAGCCCGTGTCGATCGCGCAGAACCCGCGCGGCGACATCTTCGTCACGTTCGAGGACGGCTGGAATACGCCGCAGGTGGTCAGCCAGCGCTACGGCATCTATCGGCGCGACCTGAAACCGGTCAAGCCCTATCCGAACGACGTCGAGTCGGGCGGACATTCGGGCCATGTCGCCGCGGTCGGCGAACGCTTCGTCGTGTTCTATTCCACCGATTGGATCGACGGCGGCGGCGTCGACAATCTCGGCACCGGCAACGGCGTCTATGTGAAAACCTACGATGCCGAAGGACGCGTGCTGAACCACGTGCCGGTCGCGCCGCATCGCCGCGAATGGTGGCCGCTGGTCGCGGGCTCGCCGCGCCGCGCGCTGCTGGTCTGGCAGAAGTACATCGCCGGCAGCACCGACGCGACGCTCGAATACGCGATGTTCGATCCGGTCACCGCGAAGCTCGACAAGCTCGGCACGCTGAGCGACGCGATCCAGTACTACGTGTACTCGTCGGCCTACGTGCCGGCGATCGACCGCTTCGTCGTCGTGACGACGACGGCCGACGAGCGCGGCGTCGCGATGCTGATCGATCCGGACGGGCGCCGCGTCGCGACGCTCGACTGTCTGCCGGCGTCGGTGCGGGAGTCGGGGATCGGCATCGACGGCGCACACGCGTACGTGCCGACCCGCGACGGCCGGCTGCTGACATTGGCGCTGTCGCCGACCGGCATGACCGTAAGCGGCGTGCAGCGCTCGCCGGTGCCGTGGGGGGCGACCGGCATCGTCGGATTCCCGGCGCGCGCCGCCGCGATGCATTTCGTGTCGCTGACACCGACCGGCGTACGCGAAGCCGACTTCGACACGGCGCGCGAGACGCCATTGCCGAACGCGGACGCGCAGTGTGCGCGCCGCTGACCATCAAGGTGCGGCGAGCGCCCGCGCGCACATCGTGGCTGCGCGTTCAGCGCTCGTTGCTCGTCACGGTTTCGAATTGCGAGCGATAGACGCCTTCGCGAACGATGCGCTCGAGCGTTGAGACGCCGCCCAGCAGCGTGTCCGGATGGAAATTCGGCATGACGGGAAATTCCGGGCCGACGCCAGTTGGCTGGCCACGATCGTCGGATATGGGCAAAGCGTACGGTCTGCGACAGTGTCCATGCCGATGGTCCGGTAGCGTCGGCGCGGCCGACTGTATCGCGATGTCCGCGATGCCGTGAAGGAGGCAGCGCACCGCACCGCGCATGTTTCGGTGCCCGATGCTATATCGCGCGCACGCTGCACGCCGCGCGTTCCGAAGTCGCCAACGCCGCGCGCACCGGCTAGACTGTCGCCCGATCCCATTCACCGGCCAGCGCCCCTGCAGTTTTCTCGCGGCCGGAACACCCTCGTACGGAGAACGAATGCTGACGCGCCGGTGGTTTTCGCTGTTGTTGCTGCTCGCGTGCGCGTTCGCCACGCACGCATCCGCACAGTCCACGCTCGAACTCGACACCGGCGGCGCGCCGCGCGTGCTGACGCGCGACGCCTTGCTCGCGCGCGCCGATGCGACCGAGCTGCACGTGCCGCACGACATCGCGTACGGGCGGCCGATGACGTTCCGTGCGGTGCCGTTCGCAGCGCTGCTCGGCGATGCGCCGCTGCCGGCGGACGGCGTGCTCGAAACGCGCGCGGCGGACGGCTTCGCCGCTCAGCTGCCGCTCGATCTGGTGCGCCGTCGTGCGCCGGCCGGCGCCGTTGCATGGCTCGCGATCGAGGACCCGGCGCGGCCGTGGCCGAAGCTGCCGGGCAAGCAGGTCAGCGCCGGCCCGTTCTATCTGGTGTGGTCGGGGCCGGACGCGGCGTCGGTGCGCGGCGAGCAGTGGCCGTATCAGATCGTGCGCATCACGATCCAGTCGTCGCCGCTCGCGCGCTGGCCGTCGCTCGCGGTCGATCCCGCGTTGCCGGCGAACGCGCCGGCCCGCGCCGGGCAGCGGCTGTTCGTCACGCTGTGTCTCGCCTGCCACCGCATCGACGGCGCCGGCAGCAGCCAGGCCGGCCCCGATCTGAACACGCCGATGAATCCGGTCGACTACTTCCAGCCGGCCGCGCTGCGCCGCTACATCCGCGATCCGGCCTCGGTGCGCGACTGGCCGGGCCGCGTGATGCCGGCGTTCCCGCCCGAGCAGCTGAGCGACCGGGAACTCGACCAGATCGTCGCTTACCTGACGTACGTCGCGCGGCGCAAGGCCGGCAAGTAAGTCGCGGCGCTCACGGGCGCTTCGCGGCACCGCTTGCAGCAGCACGTTGGCGCCGGCCGTCGACCATTCCGGCGTGATCGCGTCGGCCTCGTTTGGGCCGAGACCGTCGACGCACGGCACGCGCGGCATGGCACGCGTCGTGGCCTGCGCCCGACACGATGTCCAGGTGCGACAAGCCGAACGCCTGCGCCGCGTCGCGCACCGCGCCGATGTGGCGCGCATACGACATCGGGGCCTTCAGCACACGCAGATGTTGTCGTAGCGGCCGCGCGTCGGCGATGCCCCAGCTTGCGGACGTCACTCGATGTATATATGATACGCATATCATATATCGGAGAATGCCATGAGCCGCATCCTGATCGATCTGTCGAATGGCCAGCTCGACGAGCTGGCCGCCATCGTCGACACTGAGCAACGCCCTCGCGCCGCGATCATTCGCGATGCAATCGATGCGTATATCGCACAACACAAGCGATCGCATGCCGATATCGTGTTCGGCCTGTGGAAGGACCGCGCCGTCGACGGGCTCACCTATCAGGAGGCACTGCGTTCAGAATGGTAAAAGCGATCATCGACACCCGTTACGTCACCGCATGCCGGAGCCGCCGGCTTGCGGCCGACGCTCGTCCCGCACGGCTTCGGCCGCCGCATGCCGGCACCGTGTTCGGTCTCTGGAAAACGCGCGCGCTCGACGGGCTCGCGTATCAACAGGCGTTGCGCGCGGAATGGTGAATGCCCTCTTCGACACCAACATCCTGATCGACTATCTCGGCGGCGTGGAAGCCGCGCGCGAGGAACTCGCCCGCTACGAGTCGCGCGCGATCAGCGTGGTGACCTGGATGGAAGTCCTGGTCGGCGCAACGGCAAGCGACGACGCAGCGATCCGCACGTGGCTGTCGTCGTTCGACATCATTCCGCTCGACGGCGCGGTGGCGAATCGCGCGGTCGCGATTCGCCAGGCGCGCCGCATTCGGTTGCCCGATGCGATCGTGTGGGCTTCCGCGCAAGTGAACGGCCTGCTGCTCGTATCGCGCAACACGAAGGATTTTCCCGTCACCGAACCGGGCATCCGGGCGCCCTATCAGTTGTAGCGCAGGCGGCGGCGGGGCGAATGTCTGCCCCGTCCTGCCCTGCCAGTCGCTGCCCCCTGACGGCAGCCGCGCGACCGTATAGGCCAAGCGTCGCACGCCGGTCCGTGCGTGCCGACGTTCGACGTACTCGATACGCTTCATGCGCTCGACGACGCCCCGACACGCACAACACGCTCGAACTGACCGCCGCATCGCGCAACCGCGCCACCGCCCAACGGCACATGCAAAGCACCCGGCATTTCCATACATCACGTGGCCGCGGTGCCGATATCGCACCGGCCTCGTGCCCAGCGACCATCGACCGACCGCAGCGCCCCAGGCGATGCATCGAGCTTCCTCGCGTTCGGCCACGGCGCACGCGCCGCACGCAATGCCGCCCCTCCGAGCCTCACTCCGCCTCACGGATCCAAAGCCCCGCCCACGCCCGTTCGAAACCGCGCCGCAACCAGATAGAAATTCCCGATGCAGCGGATTAAAACAAGCAATTTCACAAGGCAAGGGTGAACCCCGATACTGAGCACACTTCATCAACACCACCGCAAAGGAACGCTCAAGATGCCGATCATCAACACCCAAATCAAACCGTTCAAGGCAACCGCATACCACAACGGCGATTTCGTGCCCGTGACCGAAGAGAACTTCAAGGGCAAGTGGTCCGTCGTCGTGTTCTACCCGGCCGACTTCACGTTCGTGTGCCCGACCGAACTGGGCGATCTGGCCGACCGCTACGCCGAATTCCAGAAACTGGGTGTCGAAATCTACGGCGTGTCGACCGATACGCACTTCACGCACAAGGCATGGCACGACACGTCGGAGACGATCGGCAAGATCAAGTACCCGATGATCGGCGACCCGACGCTCACGCTGTCGCGCAACTTCGACGTGCTGATCGAGGAAGAAGGGATGGCGCTGCGCGGCACGTTCGTGATCAACCCGGAAGGCGAGATCAAGCTGTGCGAAATCCATGACAACGGCATCGGCCGCGACGCCGGCGAACTGCTGCGCAAGGTGCAGGCCGCGCAATACATCGCCGCACATCCGGGCGAAGTGTGCCCGGCAAAGTGGACGCCGGGCGCGGAAACGCTGACCCCGTCGCTGGACCTGATCGGCAAGATCTGACGATCGCCCCGCGCGCGCCGCACGGCGCGCGCCACGCCACCGCGGGTCGGCTCTCGCCGCCCGCCCTCCTCGGCACCTCGTGCCCGAGCAGCCACATCAATACGGAATTCAGAACGCCATGCTCGACGCCAATCTCAAGAATCAACTGAAAGCGTACCTCGAAAAGATCACCCGCCCGATCGAACTCGTCGCCTCGCTCGACGACGGTGCGAAATCTCGGGAACTGCTTGCGCTGCTGCACGAGATTGCGTCGCTGACGTCGCGCGTGACCGTCATCGAGCGCCGCGACGATGCCGAGCGCAAGCCGTCGTTCTCGATCGGCGAACCCGGCAAGCCGGCCGGCATCCGCTTCGCCGGCATTCCGATGGGCCACGAATTCACGTCGCTCGTCCTCGCGCTGCTGCAGACCGGCGGCCATCCGATCAAGCTCGACGACGACGTGATCGAACAGATTCGCGCGCTCGACGGCGACTTCGCGTTCGAAACGTATTTCTCGCTGTCATGCCAGAACTGCCCGGAAGTCGTGCAGGCGCTGAACGTGATGGCACTGATCAACCCGCGCATCCGCCACGTCGCGATCGACGGCGCGCTGTTCCAGGATGAAGTCGACGCGCGCCAGATCATGGCCGTCCCGACGATCTTCCTGAACGGCGCAACGTTCGGCCAGGGCCGCAGCAGCGTGAAGGAAATCCTCGCGAAGCTCGACACCGGCGCGAGCGCACGCGCCGCCAAGTCGCTCGAAAACAAGCCGGTGTTCGACACGCTGGTCGTCGGCGGCGGCCCGGCCGGCGCGGCCGCGGCGATCTACTCGGCGCGCAAGGGCATCGCGACGGGCGTCGTCGCCGAGCGCTTCGGCGGCCAGGTGCTCGACACGATGGCCATCGAAAACTTCGTGTCGGTGCAGGAAACCGAAGGGCCGAAGTTCGCGGCCGCGCTCGAGCAGCACGTGAAGCAGTACGACGTCGACATCATGGACGTGCAGCGCGCCGAGGCGCTGATCCCCGGCGACGTGCATCAGATCCGCCTCGCGAACGGCGCGGTGCTGAAGGCGAAGACGATCGTTCTCGCGACCGGTGCGCGCTGGCGCGAAATCAACGTGCCGGGCGAGCGCGAGTACCGCAACCGCGGCGTCGCCTACTGCCCGCACTGCGACGGCCCGCTGTTCAAGGGCAAGCGTGTCGCGGTGGTCGGCGGCGGCAACTCCGGCGTCGAGGCGGCGATCGACCTCGCCGGCATCGTGAAGGAAGTCACGCTGCTCGAATACGGCGCACAACTGCGCGCCGACGAGGTGCTGCAACGCAAGCTGCGCAGCCTGCCGAACGTCACGATCGTCACGCAAGCGCAGACGACCGAGCTGACCGGCGACGGCAACAAGCTGAACACGCTCGTCTACAAGGATCTGCAGTCGGGCGAAACGAAACGTATCGCGCTCGAAGGCGTGTTCGTGCAGATCGGCCTCGTGCCGAACACCGAATGGCTGAAAGGGACGGTCGAGCTGTCGAAGCACGGCGAGATCGTCGTCGACGCCCGCGGGGGGACGTCGGTGCCCGGCGTGTTCGCCGCCGGCGACGTGACGACGGTTCCGTTCAAGCAGATCGTGATCGCAGTCGGCGAAGGTGCGAAGGCATCGCTCGGCGCGTTCGATCACCTGATCCGGCAGGACGCGACGCCGGTCACGACCGCCGCGCCGCAGCCCGCCGAAGCACTCGCCGCGTAACGCGTAACGCGCGACGCGCGCACCGATTCGTCTCTCTTGGCCCCGCATGCTCTGGTCGGCGTGCGGGGCCCTTTTTTATCCGGCGTCGCGCCGCGCGAGCGCGCTGCCGCTCGTCACGGGGCGACAGGCGCGCCGTTCGTCGACGCGGGCGTCGTCCTGATGGTGCTCGATTGCCGCACCAACTGCTCGGTCATCGCGGCGGCAACCGGGTTCGAGCCGGCGGCCGCATGCGGTTGCGCGAGGCCCGGCGTCGCCACGTATTGCGGCGGCGGCAACGACGGATCGAGCTTGGCGGACTCGCGCACCAGCGCGGCGGTTTCAGGTGTTTCGGCGCGCTGCGCCGGCTGCGCCGTTGCCGCGTGGCGCTCGAGGCCGTCGCGGGTGCGTGCGGCATGGCGGCTCGGCTGGCTCGGTTGCTTGCCAGACCGAGGCGCTTGCGCGGCGTCAACCGGTGCAGCGGGTTGCGCCGCGCGAGTCGGCTGAACCGGTTGAATCGTCTGCGGCGCTGCCTGCGGCAGCTGCGCGGATTTCGCATTCGTCGGGGTCGAATCGGCCGGCTCGACCGCGACCACGTGGACGGCGGGCGGCGGTGCAGCCGGCTTCGGCGCCGGCACGGCAGCGACGGGCGCGGCCGGCGCAAGTTGCGCGACCGCCGCAGACGCCGGCACCGAACGGTCACGTGCGGCCGCTTGTTGCGGCAGCGCCTCATCTACATGCGCGGAAGGAGCGGCATCGGGCGCGGGCGGCGCGATCGCGCCCTGCGCGGTGCGGCCGTCGGCTGGGGCCGTAGCAGCCGGTGCGGCTGCGTCGCCGATGCCGGCCTCTGCGATCGCGCGGTGGTCCGCACGCAGCAGCATTACGTAGCCGGCGCCCGCGGCCGCGACCAGCAGCCCACCGGCGATCCACAATGTCTTTCGGGTACTCGTCATGCTTGCTCACCGATCGTGTCGACGTGAACAAGCCATGATACCCGCGCGTCGGCGCGCGATCCCGCGCGAATACATTTGGTTGCATTGACGCGCAGCCGGCCCACCATGCAGCGCGGCTCCGCGATCGTCAGCCCGCCCGAACCGCCCCGCTGCCGCCCGTCATGCGATCAGACCCAGAATATCGCGACCGCGATCCCGCCGAACAACGCCCACTTGACGATGTAGTACACGGTCCGGTTCCACGCCTTCAGCCGCTTGCCCACGCGCCGAATCGCATACAGATACTTGAACGCGTGATTGAGGCCGCCCGTGCGGTCGCCGGTTTCGTTCGGCGACGCGGCCGCGCGCATCAGCAGCTGCCCGAACGCGTCGTTGACGCGCTGCGCCCAGCGGTATTTCATCGGCCGGTCGATGTCGCAGAACAGGATCACGCGATCGTGCTCGGTGCGGTTCTCGGCCCAATGCAGATAGGTTTCGTCGAACATCACGGCCTCGCCGTCGCGCCATGCATACGACTCGCCGTCGACGACGATCCGGCACGCCGCGTCGTTCGGCGTGTCGAGCCCGAGGTGATAGCGCAGCGACCCCGCATACGGATCGCGATGCAGGCCGAGCTTCCCGCCCGGCGGCAACTGCGCGAACATCGCGGCCTTGATCGACGGAATCCGCGACAGGATCTCGACCGTGCGCGGACACAACGCCTGCGCGGACGGATGCGGCGCGTCGTACCACTTCAGGTAGAAGCGTTTCCAGCCGTTGCGAAAGAACGAATTGAAACCGATGTCGTTGTACTCGGCCGACGCCTTGATCCGGCTCGAATCGCGCAGCGCGAGCGCTTCGTCGCGGAAGGTGCGCCATTCGCGCTGCAGCACCGCGAGTTCAGGAAAGTGGCCGATCTCGATGAACGGCGTGGTCGGCACCGACGAGAACGCATACGAAAAGCAGTTCAGCGGCGCGGTGAAGGTCGAGTGATCGGATAGTTGCCTGAACAACCGATGCCGAACCTTGCCGCGCCGATGCGTGTGGACCACACACGCAATGAACACGATCAACAGGACCCAGCGCATCGATATTTCCCCCGTAAGTTCTTTGCAGAAATTTTAGGGAAGGGGAAAAATTCATGCACTGAAGCGCACGCGAAACGACGCGCGCAATCCACGCGCGACCACGATGCCGGCCGCCCGCTCTCACATCGCCGAAAAGCCCGTGCCGACGGGCTTTTCGGCGCCATCGCAACGCATGCGCGCGATGCCGGCCGCACCGGCGCACCCGGCGATTATTCCGAAAACGGCAAATCAGTTTGTCCGTCTGCGCGCATACCGAACGTGTTGAGCGTCATCGCGACCAGCGCGTAATAGCCGAGCAGCGCGACCAGATTGACGACCGTCTCGTGGCCGAAGCGCGCGCGTGCGCGCGCGAACGTCGCGTCGCTCACGCGCTGCGTGTCGTAGAGCTCGGTCGCGAACGCATGGATCAGCGCATCGTCGTCCGATTCGAACGCCGGCTTCACGCCGCGCCGGATCGCGTCGGCCGTTGCGGCCGGCACGCCGGCTTCGAGCGCGATCGGATGATGGATGTGCCACTCGGCTTGCGAGCGCCAGCGCGCGGCGGTCACGAGGATCGCCAGCTCCGACAGCCGCAGCGGCAAGCCGGTGCGATAGCGGCAGAACGCGCCGAGCCGCTGCGCATGCTGCGCCAGCTCGGGGCTCGCGATCCAGCCGACGAACGGGCCGTTCAGGTTGCCGCGCGGGCCGCCGAGGATTTCGGCCAGCACGGCCTTCTGCTCGTCGCTCGCCGATGCCGGATCGAACGGAGGCAATCTGTCTGTCATCGCAACCTCTCCAGGGGTTCGGGATTCACGCGCCGGCCGATGCCAGCGCCGCACCGATCGCGCCGGACAGCCGTTCGACGATCGTGTCGATCTGCTGCGCGGTGCAGATGAACGGCGGCGCGACGAGAATGTGATCGCCGTGCACGCCATCGATCGTACCGCCCATCGGATACACCATCAGCCCGCGCTGCATCGCCTCGCGCTTGACCGCCGCATGCAGCTTCAGCTTGGGATCGAACGGTGCCTTGCTGTCTCGATCGCGCACCAGCTCGACGCCGACGAACAGCCCGCGCCCGCGCACGTCGCCGACGTGCGGATGCGCAGCGTAGTGCTCGCGCAGCGACGCGCGCAGCTGCTCGCCGCGCGCCTTCACGTTGTCGAGCAGCTTCTCGTCGGCAATCACGCGCTGCACTTCGAGCGCGGCCGCGCACGCGGTGGCATGGCCGAGATACGTGTGACCGTGCTGGAAGAAGCCGGAGCCGTCGACGATCGTCCGATAGATGCGATCGCTCACCAGCGTCGCACCGATCGGCTGGTAGCCGGCGCCGAGCCCTTTCGCGATCGTCAGCAGGTCGGGCGCGACATCGTCTTCGTCGCAGGCGAACAGGTAGCCGGTGCGGCCCATCCCCGACATGATTTCGTCGAGGATCAGCAGCACGCCGTACTTGTCGCAGACCGCGCGAATCTTCTTCAGGTAAGTGCGTACCGGCGGCACCGCGCCGGCGGTCGCGCCGACCACCGTTTCGGCAACGAACGCCGCGACGTTCTCCGCGCCGAGTGCGACGATCTTCTGCTCGAGCTCGTCGGCGAGGCGCTGCGCATACGCTTCGTCGGTCTCGCCCGCCGCCTGGTCGCGATACGCATAGCACGGGCTCACGTGATGCGCTTCGATCAACAGCGGCAGGAACGGCTCGCGCCGCCATGCGTTGCCGCCGATCGCGAGCGCGCCCAGCGTGTTGCCGTGATAGCTCTGGCGGCGCGCGATGAAGTGGCGGCGCTGCGGCTCGCCCTTCTCGACGAAATACTGGCGCGCGAGCTTCAGCGCGGCCTCGATCGCCTCGGAGCCGCCCGACACGAAATACACGTGCTCGAGCCCTGCCGGTGCGGCCTCGACGAGCCGGTCGGCCAGCTCCTCGGCCACGTCGGTCGTGAAGAACGACGTATGCGCGTACGGCAGCTGCTGCACCTGCCGCTTGATCGCGTCGATCACGCGCTGGTTGCTGTGGCCGAGACACGACACGGCCGCGCCGCCGCACGCGTCGATATAGCGTTTGCCGGTCGAATCGATGATCTCGATGCCGTCGCCTGCGACGGCGACGGGCAAGGTGGCGCGCGGAGCGCGATGAAAAACGGTCGTCATGCGTTGCCTCATGGATCAGGACGCGCGGGGCGCGTGCCCGGACGGCACGATGCGCGTCGCGAAGCGCTGCGTGCCGTGTTGATGGATCGTGAAGTCGATCGCGGTGTCGCGGATCTCGAACACCGCGGTCGCCAGCGTGTTTTCGTCGTCCGGGTCGTCCGGGTCGTCCGGGTCGGCCGGATCGTCGCGATAGATCGGCAGCCCTTCCGGTGCGCGGTCGCCGAGCGCACGCAGCAGCGCGGCTTCGTCAGGCACGTCGATGCCCGGCAGCAGCGCATCGACGCGCCGCCGACGGTCGCCGGACGATCTCGTGCGTGACGACGATCATCGTCATCCCTTCGGTCGCGAGATCCTGCATCGCCTTCAGCACTTCATGGCGCAATTCCGGATCGAGCACGGACGTCGGCTCGTCGAACCGCATCAGCCGCTGCCGCGGCCGGATCGCCAGCGCCCGCGCGATCGCGACGCGCTGCTGCTGGCCGCCCGACAGCTCCGACGGATAGTGATTCGCGCGCGATGCGCCGCGCACCTGGATCGGCCCGAACATCACGTTCTCGAGCGCGGTCATTTGCGGAAACAGGTTGAACTGCTGGAACACCATGCCACCTTCGAGCCGGATGTCGCGGATCGTCGTCGCGTTGCCGCGCACGCTCTGGCCGTCGACCAGCAGCTCGCCGCCGGTGATCTTCTCGAGCGCGTTGATACAGCGCAGCATCGTCGACTTGCCGGAGCCCGACGGGCCGACCACGACGACCACCTCGCCCGCGTCGATCTTCAGGTCGATGTTCTTCAGCACCGGCACGTGGCCGAAGCTCTTCGACACGTTCTGGAATTCGATCATGCTCATAAGATTTTCATCCGCTTTTCGACGAGCCGAAGCGTCAGCGTCATCACGCCGGTCAGTATCAGATAGATGACGGCCACCGCGAGCCCCGCTTCGGTCAACCCCTTCGGGATCGACAGCAGCGCGCCTCGCACCACTTCCGCGAGATACGCGCCCGAATTCACCGTGATCGCGGCCATCAGGCCGTCGATGCGGATATGCGCGAGCAGCGGCAACGCGAAGTACAGGAACATCACCTGTACGACGATCGGCGTGCCGCGGATCAGTTCAATATCAATCTGGGCGAGCATGTTCATCGCCTTCGGTCCGTATGCGCGGAACATGCCCGCGATCATCCCGACGACGAAACCGCCCACCAGCCCCACCAATGCGATGAACACCGTCAACCGAACCCCGTCCATCAGGTCCGGCAGCGCCGCCCAGATCGCCGACCAATCGAAATTCACGTGTCGCTCCCCGTTCGATTCAAGACCGGCGCGGCCGCCCGGCCGCGCCATCGTGTGGCGTCACGCCCACATCTTCGGCGGCTCGGCGCCGAACCACTTCTTGTAGATCAGCGCGTAGCGGCCGTCGGCCTTGATCTTCACGGGCGACGCGTTGACCTTCGGGAAGCCGATCCCGTACTGGTCGCCGCTGACGGGCTGGCCCGCGACCTTCACCTTGCCCTTGCCTTCGTTGTTCACGAAGAACGGCACGTTCGGCGTGTCGCGCATCGCCGCGTCGACGCGGCCTGCCTCGAGCGCGAGGTACGCCTGGTCGATGTTCGGGAACTGGCGGATTTCCTTCGGCTTCAGGTGTGCCTCGATCCAGTCGATCGTCGCGGTGCCCGTTTTCGCGGCGATCACCTTGCCGTTCAGGTCGTCGATCGACTTGATCGACGTATTGCCGGTCTGCACCATCGCCGCGAGCCCGCTGTCGTAGTACGGCGCGGAGAAGTCGATCGCCTTCTTGCGCTCCTCCTTGATGGTCATCCCCGACAGCGCGACGTCGATGTTCTGCGTCTGCAGCGCCGGAATCAGGCCCGCGAAATCCATCGGCTGGATCGTGTACTTCCAGCCCGGGTCCTTCGCGATCTCGGCCCACAGGTCGAGATCGAAGCCGACGTACTTGTCGCCCTGCTTGAACTCGAACGGCATGAACGACGTATCGGTACCGACGACGAGCGTCTTGGTGTCCGCGCGGGCGATGCTGGCGCCGAGCGCGGCAGCGACCGCACGGCTTTCAGGAAGGAACGGCGACTCATGACTTTTCTTCGCATGGTTGAGCGAGGTAACCGGCCGGCTGGCCGGGGAACGACGACATCAAGCCGCACCGCAACATGCGATGTTGAATTATACATTATAGCAACATGTGTTGTCAGTGTGGATACTACGACAACAAAAAAACGCGCAACGGAAAAATGTATCGAGACAAACCCGAGCCGGGGCAAGCGGGTTTGATCTGAGGAAAGGGGCGTCAGGGGTGCGGGGCGGGAGCGACCGGTCGGTCGGTGGCAATGGCGCGCCGTTGCGGAGCGTGGAAGTGCGAAAGTGCCGACGAGGCGATGTGGGCGAGCGCCGTTGCGGCGAACTCGTGTGTTGCCGTGGCGATCCGGGAATGGAGTGGACGACTGCGCATCCCGCGGAAGGAGCGAGCGAGGGACGCTGCCGCGGGCAGCGGGGCCGGACGCTTGGTGCGAAGCATCCCCTCTCACGCTGGGCCGGCGCGCGCCGGTCGCCGTCGACCGCGTTCGTGCCCAGCGAAGCCGGCGCGCCGCCGCTCAAGCGCGCGAAGGCCGTAGCGCCCGCATCCACAACGCATCCCATGACGCTCACGCGCGCGGCGCGGGCATCGCCGGCTCGTTACCTCATCGTCGTCACGGCGCGGCGAAGAACAGCGCGACGACGCAGGCCATCCCGGCGAACCACACGAGCGAGCGCAGCGCCGCCCAGTCCAGCACGTACATCAGCGCATACACGATGCGGATCGCGACGAACGCGATCGCGAGCTGGTCGACGTGATGCGCATTCGCGCCGTTGTGCCACGCGACGACGAGCCCGGCCGTAAACAGCGCGAGCGCTTCCCACGCGTTCTGGTGCGCGGCCTGCGCCCGCGCGCGCCAGCCTTCGAGCCGCGCGAGATACGCGCGCGGCGCATGGTTGTCGTAGCCCTTGCGGGCCTTCGCGAGAAACGTCATGGGGAACGGCAACAGCGCCACGATGAACAGGCACAGCTGGGACGTCGTCATCAAAGTCTCCTCCTTTATGATTACATTGGTCAATGACACGGTCTCCCAGAGCTTAGCATCGCGTCACGCCGTTCGCGCACCGGTTTTCTAGACGGCGGACTCGGCAAGGCCGGCTGCGCGAAATCGCGACGACCCGCCCGCGAGATCGAACATTCCACCAAATCAACGCTAAATACGTTAATTAAAACTGGTCCAACATACATAAGATAGCGATCGAAACTGGCTTGGCACGTCGCCACGCCACCCTGCCGACCCCGCGCTGCACCGTCGTGCGCGCGCCGAACGACCTTCGATCCGAACCGACCATGCCCCGTCCCATCGTCGCCCATATCCGTCCCGACGCCGTCCGCCACAACCTCGACTTCATCCGCCGCACCGCCGCGCGCTCGCGCGTGTGGGCCGTGATCAAGGCCAATGCATATGGTCACGGGATCGAGCGGATCTATCCGGGCCTCGCGGCCGCCGACGGCATCGCGCTGCTCGATCTCGACGAAGCCGTGCGCGTGCGCGAGCTCGGCTGGGACAAGCCGGTGCTGCTGCTCGAAGGGATCTTCGAGCCGGTCGACGTCGAACTCGCCGACCGCCACCGGCTCACGGTAGCCGTGCACTGCGACGAGCAGCTCGATCTGCTGATCGCCGCGCAGCCGCAACGACCGATCGACATCCAGCTGAAGATGAACTCGGGGATGAACCGGCTCGGCTACCGTCCGCACCTGTTCCGCGCCGCGTGGGAACGCGCGGCGGCTGCACCGTCGATCGGCAACATCACGCTGATGATGCACTTCGCGAACGCCGACGAAGGCGAAGTCGCCTGGCAGCTCAACCAGTTCGATGCAGCCACGGCCGGGATCCCGGGCGAGCGTTCGACGTCGAATTCGGCCGCCGTGCTGTGGCATCCGCAGGCGCATCGCGACTGGGTGCGGCCCGGCACGATCCTGTACGGCGCATCGCCGACCGGCGCGTCGCGGCACATCGCCGATACGCCGCTGATGGCGGCGATGACGCTCACCAGCAAGATCATCGGCGTACAAACGCTCGCGCCGCAGGAAACGGTCGGCTACGGCCGCCGCTTCACGGCCGAGCAGCCGATGCGGATCGGCGTCGTCGCATGCGGCTATGCGGACGGCTATCCGCGCCACGCCCCGACCGGCACGCCGATCGCCGTCGACGGCGTGATGACGCGCGTGATCGGCCGCGTATCGATGGACATGCTGACCGTCGATCTGACGCCGTGCCCGAACGCCGGCATCGGCTCGAGCGTCGAGCTGTGGGGCGATCAGGTGAAGGTGGACGACGTCGCGGAAGCGAGCGGCACGATCGGCTACGAGCTGATGTGCGCACTCGCACGCCGCGTGCCGGTGGTGGTCGTGCCGCCCGGCGCGTCGGCAGCGGAGCCGGCGCTGCACACCGGCAGCTACGGACGTTGACGAGCGCGGCGGCGGCGCGTTGCAGGTGCCGTCAGCGCGCCGCATACGGTTGCGGGCCGCATTGCACGCGGCGCGTGCGCGCAGCCGCCGCGTAGAGGCGCCGCGCATCGGCGAAGGCAACGCTGGCCCCGCACCGCGCCGCTCCCCTGCCCGCTACGAACGCCAGATCGGCTCGCGCTTCTCCAGGAACGCGTCGATTCCCTCGCCCGCATCTTCTTCCATCATGTTGCGGGCCATCACGTCGCCCGCATACGCGTATGCATCGTCGAGCGGCAGCTCGCGCTGCCGGTAGAACATCTGCTTGCCGTAGCGCACCGCCGCCGGGCTCTTCGCGACGATCTCCGCGACCTTGCGCGCGACGGCAGCGTCGAGCGCATCCTCCGGCACGGCCTCGTTGACGAGCCCCCACGCGGCGGCCGTCGCCGCATCGACGAAGCGGCCGGTGACCAGCATGTCGAACGCGCGCTTGGCGCCCACGTTGCGGCTCAGCGCGACGGCCGGCGTCGAACAGAACAGCCCGACGTTGATCCCCGACACCGCGAAACGCGCGGTATCGGCCGCGATCGCGAGATCGCATGCGGCAACCAGCTGGCAGCCGGCCGCCGTCGCGATCCCCTGCACGCGCGCGATCACCGGCACCGGCAACGCGCGCATCGCGAGCATCACGCGGCTGCATTGCGCGAACAGCGCACGGTAGTAATCGAGTTCCGGCTTGCCGCGCATCTGCCGCAGGTCGTGGCCCGCGCAGAATGCGCGGCCTTCGGCGGCGAGCACCACGCAGCGCGCCTGCGGGTCGGCGGCGATCGAATCGAATGCCGCCTGCAGGCTCGCGAGCAGTTCCTCGGACAACGCGTTGAACTGCTGCGGACGGTTCAGCCGCAGCGTGACGACGCCGTCACGCACGTCGTGCAACAGGATGGGTGCTGCCGAAGCGCAATTCGTATCCATGACGTCCCCGGTTGAAATGATGTCGATGCGATCACGCATCAATATAGTCCAACGGGGAAGCCCACGCCGCGCGGTCAGCCCGCGAGTTTCTTCAGCGCGTCGAGCACCGCGTCGCCCTTGAACGGCTTGACGATCCAGCCCTTCACGCCGGCAGCCTTGCCGCGCTCCTTCATCGCCGGGCTGCTTTCGGTCGTCAGCATCACGACGTTGACCGACGTGTTCGCCAGTTCGCCGCGGATTTTCTCGACCATCGTCAGGCCGTCCATGTTCGGCATGTTGACGTCGCTGATCACGAGGCGCACGCCGGGCGTCGCCTTGAGCTTCGCGAGCCCGTCCTTGCCGTCCACCGCCGTCGCGACGTCGAGCCCGTGATTGCGCAGGAAGCCCGCGACTTCGTCGCGCACCGTGCCCGAATCGTCGACCACCAGAATCTTTGCCATGCTTTCTTCCCCTTTTGCGTCGTTGCCGACTTCAATGTTCAAAACAGTTCGAGCTCGCCCGACTCGACCATCGGCCCGACGTCGTGCACCGTTTCGCAGAAATCCTCCGGCGACCAGCTCAAGCTGAACACGAAGCGCTGATCGAGCTGCACCGCGCGGCCCGACGCGCGATCGGTCACGCGATACTTGAAGCAGAGCTGCGGGCAGTCGCCGCCGAACGAGATGAACTTCTGCTTGTGATTGACGACGAGCGGCACCTGCACCGGATGGCGCGCGAGCGCGTCGGCGTCGCCGAGATAGCGGTCCTTGAACGCGCCCCACACGAGATTCGTCAATTCGCCGAGCACGCTGTTGACGTCGCGAAAATCGGGTGCGCGGCCATCGTCGCGCGTGCCGCCGATCATGTCGAGCAGCGGCTGCTCGCTCGTCTGCAGCAGCATGTAGCCGCGGCACCACGCGCTTTCGAGCGCGATCAGGCTGAACACTTCGCCGAAGATGATCTGGTCGCGCACGATGCACGGCGTGTCGCATTCGATCGCCATCCCCGGAAACAGGCCGTCGAGGCGCGCCTCGGTGATCTCCGCGATGCCGCGCACGAGCGCGTTCGGGTAATCGCGGCCGAACAGGTATTCGTCGACGGCGCGCTTGAGCGGCGTCAGGTCATCGGCGACGTAGGCCGCGCACGCGACGCGCGCGAGCGCATCGGGCAGCCCGTCGCGCGACGCATCCGCCGCGCGGCGCAGGATGATCGGCAACTCGGGGCGCAGCGCGTCGATCTGCGTCGCGACGATCGCGCTCTCGGCCGGCGAGCCGCCGTAGTCTTCGGCGAGCAGGATCGCGCCGAGATCGATGTTCGAGCGCAGCACCTGCAACAGGCGGTTGCGGCGCACGGTCAGGCCCACGAGGTTGTGCTCGTCGCAAAAGCGCTTGATCGTCGCGGCATGCGCGCGGCTGTCGTCCAGCACGAGCACCTTGCTGACGGGTTGGTCCACGGTCATCTCGGATAATCCTCGGATTCGGTCAAAACAGTTCGAGCTCGCCGCCCGTGTCCACCGCAGCCGCTTCCGGCACGTGGAAATCCACCGGCGCGTTCGCGCACACGCAGAGCGTCGCGCCGATCCGCACGTCGCCGTCGAGCGTCACGTCGTACGCGGCCGTGTGAGCGGGATGCAGCGCGGCCAGGTAATCGACGCTCTCGCCGCTCAGCAGATAAGGCGTCGACATCCCGAGATCGGGAAATGGCGCGGTGAGCGCCTGGTTGATCGCGCCGCAGCACAGGTTCGCGACTTCCATGAACGCTTCGGCCAGCGGCCGCTGCGTGCTCGCTCCGGGCGTCGTCGCGGCGAAATGACGTTGCGTCGGCGCATCGTCGCGAAAGCGCAGCGCGAGCAGCAGACGGAAATGCAAGGCCGAGATCGTCAGCACGACGACCTGCTCGCGCGCATCGGGCTTGGCGCGCCGCTGGGTGCGCGACGGATCGTCCGGTGCGCGCCCGGCATCGTGCGCGACCGGCCGGATCTCGCATGGGCCGCCGCCCGCGAGCCGCGTGCGCGCCGCATCGAAGAAGATCCGCTCGAAGCCGGCACGCGCCTGCGCACTGATCACGCCGCCGCTCCTTCGAGCCGCGCGTGCAGCTGCGCCGCGAGCGTCTCGACGGTTGCCAGCGCGGCGGTGATCATCTTGCCGCCGGCCTGGATGTCCTGGAACGTCGCGGCCGTCACGAGGTCGTTGCGGTTCAGGCTGTCGCGATAGCTGTTCGACAATTGCTGCGAGCGCGCCGCCAGCCCGCGCACCTCGCTCGCGACGATCGAGAAGCCGCGCCCGGCCGCGCCGGCGCGCGCCGCCTCGATCGACGCGTTCAACGACACGATCGACACGTGCGCGACGATCGCCGACAGCTCCTGGTTCTTCGCGCGCATGTCCTGGTTCTGCGTGGTGAGCGAGATCATCTGCTCGTGCCAGCGCTCGAACGTGCCGGCCAGCCCGCGCAGCCGCGCGGCTTCGTCGGCGAGCTTCGTCGCGTGCTGCGACAGCGCCGCGCGCTCGGCCGCTAGTGCCTGCAGCGCGTCGCGCCGCTCGTCGGCGCCGGCCGTCTCGCGCGCCAGCGCCTGTTCGAGCTCCGCTTCCCGCTGCGTCCAGGCCTGCGCCGCCTGCGCATGCGCGGCGACGGCCGCGTCGGCACGCGCGTCGGCGGCGTTCAGCGCGTCGCGCAATGCGTGCGTTTCGCTCGCGATCGCGGCTGCGGAACGCGCGCGCAACACCCGCGCGACGATGAAGGCGATCGCCGCGGCCGCCACGCCGCCGCTCAGAGCGGCGCCGACCGGAATCATCCACGCCTGCACGTTCACTCCGCTGCGTCGACGTTCGCGATGCCGGCGCGCGCGTGCGCCTCGACGTCCCGGCCGTCGCCCTCGGCCGCGAAACGCGCCGGCAGCGACACGATCGTCTCGAACGCGCGATACGACGCGCCGGCGCGATCGTCGGTGAAGCGCAGCGCGATGTCGCCGCCGTCGCGTTTCAGGAAATTGCGCACCGCGTCCATCCCGACGCCGCGCCCCGACACTTCGGTCACCGCGCGCGCGGTCGAGAAGCCCGGCCGGAAGATCAGCTCGGCCACGGCTTCATCGGTCATCGCCGCGTCGTTGCCGGCGTCGATCCAGCCGCGCTCGCGCGCGATCGCGCGGATGCGGGCGAGCGCAAGACCGCGGCCGTCGTCGCGCAGCACGAAGCGCAGCGCGTCGCCGTCGGCGGCAACCGCGATGTCGATGGTGCCGGCCACCGGCTTGCCGGCCGCGCGCCGCTCGTCGGACGTTTCGATGCCGTGGTCGAGCGCGTTGCGCAGCAGATGCATGAACACGTTCTTCAGCGTCGCGCCGATCTCGCTGCGCACGCGCTGCCCGTTGCTGTCGATATGCACGACCGGCGCGGGCTTGCCGAGCTCGGCCGCGAGCGACGGCAGCGATTCGATCACGCCGCCCAGCACATCGCCGATCCGCTGCGTGCCGAACTGGCTCAGCAGGCGGCGCACCGAATCGCGCGCGGCGAGCCAGTCGCTCGCGTTCGCGGGATCGGCGCCGTCGAGCATGCGCAGGCTCTCGCTGATATGCGCGCGCTCAACCATCAGGTAGTCGGCGCCGTCACGCGGCACCGGCTCGCCGTCGCGGCCGAGCGTCACCGCGTTGATCGTCGCGTAATGGTCGACCGCGTCGCGCACGCGGGCCAGGTCTTCCATCAACGCATCGCGGTTCCATTCGGGGCCGCCGTCCGCGCGGCGCAGCGATTCGTACGCCTGCTCCGCCTCGTGCACGATGTTGGTCAGGTGCTGCAGGCTGTACGTGCGCGCATTGCCCTTGATCGTGTGCATGTTGCGGAACAGCGCGGCGACGATCGAATGATCGGCGCGCTCGTGCTGGCGGATCATCCGCTCGTTTTCGCTGAGGAAGCCCTTCGCGCTGTGCACGAAGTCGTGGAACTTGTCCTGGCTGATCGACAGGATCTCGCCGATCATCTCGAGCCGGCGCTGTTGTTCGCCCGCTTGCGCGGTCAGCTCGCGAATCTCGGTCACGTCGCGCACGCACAGCATCAGCCGCACGACCGTGTCGGTGTCGTCGGTGATCGCCGACCAGCTCAGGTCGAGCCATTTCTCGCGGCCGTCCGGCATCCGCTTCGCGACTTCGTTGACGAGCAGATGCTCGTTGAACGCGAAGTTCATGCTGTCCTCGCCGAGACACGCGTGCACGGCCGCTTCGACCTGCGAGCGCGCGTCGGCGCCGATGCTCGAATCGTCGAACACGAGCGCCATCAGGTCGCGACCCGCGATGTCGTCGGTCTCGAAGATGGTTTCCAGATACGCCGAATACTCGCCGTGCACGCGCGCGCCTTCGACGACGGTCAGGATCCCCTGCTGCATGTTCTGCAGCATCGCCTGGATGTCGGCCGTCTTCTGCTTCAGCTGCGCGGCGTTCTGCTGGATCTTCTCGATCATCCCGTTGAACGCGACGATCGAGTGACCGATCTCGTCCATCCGGCCGACCGGCACGCGCCGCGTGAAGTCCTGGCTCGTCGCGATCTCGCTCATCATGGTCTGCATCCGGCTCAGCGGGCGCGTGATCTGGCGGTACAGCACGAAGCCGAGCGCCGTCAGCAGCACGACGACCGTGCCCGCGACGCCCGCGATCGCGGTCGCCGTGGTCGCCAGCATGCCGTTCAGCGCGCTGATCGCGTCGTCCTTCTGGCGGTTCTTCTCGATGCGCAGCGTGTCGACGATCCCTTCGAGTTCGTCGCGATACTGCGCGACGTTCGCGAACAGGTACGCCTGCGCCATCTCCGCCTTGCCGTCGGCCTTCATCTTGACGGTGTCGTCGATCGCGGCGAAGTAGTTCGCGGCGCTGTCGCGCGCTTGCGCGACGAGCCCTTGCTGCGCCTGGCCGACCGCCGACTTCGCCTGTGCGTCGAGCGCGGCGCGCAGCGCCGCCTGCTTCGCCTTCAGCTCGTCGCGCGCCTGCGAGGCGGTTTGCGGGTCCGGTGCGTACACCAGCGTCATCGTCGCGATCTGGATGTTCTTCACGTCGGCGACGAGATCCGCCGACGCGAGCGCGCTCGGCACGATTCCCTGGGTAACCTGACGGACCTCGGCGGCGCTCTTGCGCGTCTGGTACACGGCGTACGCGCCGATCGAGGACAGCGCGATGAACGTCAGGACGACTAGCAGCGTAATGCGATGACGAATGGTCATGAGTACAGCTCCCCGCAGCGATCCGGCTTCAATCGCCCTCTGGTCTATTGAAAGAATATGAGCGGCGAATTATCGGGGATGGTGTATGACGGTCCGATGACCGGAAATCAATGGATCGTTGATGAAATTGCAATGATTAATTGCGCAGCCGAATTCCTAAAGTTCCGACGGAATCGGCCGTTAATCGTTATCCGGCAAGGGTTCGCCATCTCCTTTCAGCGCGGCGACGGGCGAATTCGGATATTCGCTTTCCATTCGTAATTCGGCAATTCAAATGGTGTCGATTCCGGCAGAACGCCTGCAAATCGTCGAGGTCGGCTGGCTGCCGGCCGGACATTTGGCGGCAGTTTTCCGGTGGCTGATTCGCAATACGCGCGACGCAGCGCCGGCCGCGATGCCGGACGGCATTCATTCCTGTCGGGAAAGGATCAATCACCATCCGGCGGTTCACTCTGCCGGCTGCGCGGCATAGACTGTCGGATCGTTTCGCTACCGGACCCACGCGATGACCGACGTTGCCCAGCTGACCACCGACCCCGAATCGGGCCTCCACTACCGGCTGCGCGCGGCCGTCGGCCGCCCGGCGGGCCGCCTGTTGCTGCTGCACGGCGTCGGCGGCAACGAAACCAATCTGCTGAACCTGGCCGATACGATCGACCCGCGCATCGAAATCGCGTTCCTGCGCGCGCCGCTGGCGTTCGGGCCAGGCCAGCATGCATGGTTTCCGGTGCGCTTCGGCCCGAACGGCCCGGAAATCGACGCGGCCCGCGCCGATGCGAGCCGCCTGAAGCTGATCGCGCTGCTGCGCGCGCTACGCGCCCGCGACGACGCGCAGCAAGCCGCCGCGTTGCCGGTCGCGATCGCCGGCTTCAGCCAGGGCGGCATCATGAGCGCGAGCGTCGCGCTCACGTCGCCGTCCGACGTCGCCGCGTTCGCGGTGCTGTGCGGGCGCATCCTGCCGGAAATCGATCCGCTGATCGCACCGCGCGACGCGTTGAAGCCGCTGCACGCGCTGGTGATGCACGGCCGCTTCGACGACAAGCTGCCGCTCGCATGGGCCGACACGGCCGACGCGAAGCTGACGGCGCTCGGCGTCGCGCACGACACGTGGCGCTACGACGCCGGCCACGAGCTCACCGCGCAGATGGCGGCCGATTTCAGCCAATGGATCGGTGCGCGGTTCGGCTTGAACTGAGCGCGGTGGGCCGGCCGGGCGCCGGCGCGCGCGGCCGGCATCGTCAGACGCTGCCCGCGGGATCGGCGGCGATGGGCGAGGCAGCCTGGGCCGCGGCCGCAGCAGCGGCATCGCGCGCCGCGCCGCGCTTCGCGAGCTTCCAGCCGACCACCAGCGCGAGTACGACGACCGGAATCATCGCGACGGTCCACGTGCCGCCGGGATAGTCGAACGCCATCAGCACCAGCACGCTGACCAGGAATCCGAGCGTGAGCCACGACGTGAACGGCGCGCCGGGCATCCGGAACGACACCGGGCTCAGCTCGCCGCGATCGACCGCGCGGCGGAACAGGATCTGGCACATCACGATGAAGCCCCAGGTCGTGATGATGCCGAGCGACGCCATGTTCAGCACGATCTCGAACGCCTGCGCCGGCACGATGTAGTTCAGCGGCACGCCGAGCGCGTTGACCGCGACCGTGACGAGGATGCCGCCGTACGGCACGCCGCGCGCATTCATCCGCGACACGAAACGCGGCGCCGAGCCGCCCATCGCGAGCGAGCGCAGCACGCGCCCGGTCGAATACAGGCCCGAGTTCAGGCTCGACAGCGCGGCGGTGAGCACGACCACGTTCATCACCGTGCCGACGTACGGCACGCCGAGCTTGCTGAAGAACGTCACGAACGGGCTTTCGTGGGCGCTGTACGCGGTCCACGGCAGCAGCATCGTCAGCAGCACGACGGAGCCGACGTAGAACAGCGCGATGCGCCACATCACGCTGTTGATCGCCTTCGGCAGCACCTTGCGCGCGTCGGCGGTCTCGCCCGCGGCGACGCCGACGAGCTCGATGCTCGCATACGCGAACACGACGCCCTGCACGATCAGCACGGCCGGCAGGATGCCGTGCGGAAAGATCCCGCCGTGATCGGCGACCAGATGCAGGCCCGGCATCTGCCCGGCGACCGGATGGCCGCTCGCGAGAAACACCGCGCCGACCGCGAGGAACAGCGCGAGCGTCCCGACCTTGACGATCGAGAACCAGAATTCCATTTCGCCGAACACCTTCACGCCGATCATGTTCATCACCGACACGATGCCCAGCGCGCCGAGCGCGAACACCCATTGCGGCACGTCGGTGAACACCGCCCAGTACTTCATGTAGATCGCGACGGCGGTGATGTCGACGATGCCGGTGGTCGCCCAGTTCAGGTAGTACATCCAGCCCGCGACGAACGACGCGCGCTCGCCCATGAACTCGCGCGCGTACGACACGAACGAGCCGCTGGTCGGCCGGTGCATCACGAGCTCGCCGAGCGCGCGCATGATCAGGAACGCGAACGCGCCGCACACCAGGTAGACGAGCGCGAGCGCGGGCCCCGCGCTCTGCAGGCGCCCGCCCGCGCCGAGAAAGAGGCCGGTGCCGATCGCACCGCCCATCGCGATCATCTGCACGTGGCGCGGCTTGAGCTTCTGTTCATAGCCGGCCTCGTGCGACGCGAACATCGCGTCGCGCTCGGCATCGCGGGGTTGCGCGCCGCCGGCCTTGGCCGGCGCGCGCTCGCTGACGTGCTTCATGGTGTGTCTCCGTTTCTTGATGTGTCGCGCCGCCGACGCGGCGCCGCGGGAACGGCGCGCGGGCGGCCGGCGGCAGGCGCCGGCGCCGCGTGGCCGAAATCAGTAAGCGCGCGGGCGAATCAGCG
Organism: Burkholderia sp. MBR-1; assembly: GCF_013822785.1. Taxonomy (NCBI): domain Bacteria; kingdom Pseudomonadati; phylum Pseudomonadota; class Betaproteobacteria; order Burkholderiales; family Burkholderiaceae; genus Burkholderia; species Burkholderia sp. MBR-1. The sequence continues at coordinate 504,428 of NZ_CP053610.1, read as the reverse complement.
CTTCGGGTTGCAGCGCGTCGTCGAGTTGCGCATCGGTCATCAGCCGGTGTTCCAGCACGACCTCGCGAATCGACTTGCCGCTCTCGTGCGCCTCCTTGGCGACGGCGGTGGCGCGCTTGTAGCCGATGTACGGGTTCAGCGCGGTGGCGAGCGCGACCGAGCGCTCCATCGTGTCGCGCAGCCGCTCGGGGTTCGCGGTGATGCCGCTCACGCAGCGATCGGCGAGCGTCGTGCAGGCCGCGCTCAGATGGCCGAAGCTGCGGAACAGCGCGCTGGCGATCACCGGCTCGAACGCGTTGAGCTGCAGCTGGCCGGCCTCGGCGGCGAACGTCACGGTCAGGTCGTTGCCGAACACCTCGAATGCGACCTGGTTCACGACCTCCGGAATCACCGGGTTCACCTTGCCCGGCATGATCGACGAGCCGGCCTGCACCGGCGGCAGATTGATCTCGCCGAAGCCGGCGCGCGGGCCGCTCGACAGCAGCCGCAGGTCGTTGCAGATCTTCGACAGCTTGACGGCGATCCGCTTCAGCACGCCCGACATCTGCACGAACGCGCCGCAATCCTGCGTCGCCTCGATCAGGTTCGGCGCGGTGCTCAGGTCGAGGCCGGTGATGCGCCGCAGTGCGGCCAGCGCCTTCGCCGCATAGTCGGGATGCGCGGTGATGCCGGTGCCGATCGCGGTCGCGCCGAGGTTGATCTCGCGCATCAGCCAGCCGGCCTCCTGCAGGCGCGCGATGTCTTCGCTCACCATCACCGCATAGGTCGAGAACTCCTGGCCGAGCGTCATCGGCACCGCGTCCTGCAACTGCGTGCGGCCGAGCTTGAGCAGATCGGCGAATGCGTCGGCCTTCTGCGCGAACGCGTCGCGCAGGTGCGCCATCGCCTCGAGCAGTTGCTCGACCGCGAAGCAGGTCGCGATGCGGATCGCGGTCGGGTAGACGTCGTTGGTGCTCTGTGCGAGGTTGACGTGCTCGTTCGGATGCAGATGTTCGTACTGGCCGCGTGCATGCCCCATGATTTCGAGCGCGCGGTTGCAGATCACCTCGTTCGCGTTCATGTTGGTCGACGTGCCCGCCTCGCCCTGGATGACGTCGACCACGAACTGGTCGTGCAGGCGGCCGTCGCGGATTTCGGCGCAGGCGGCGGCGATCGCGTCGCGATACGCACGCGGCAGCAGCCCGAGCTCGCAGTTCGCGTCGGCGGCCGCTTCCTTGACCGCCGCCAGCGCGACGACGAGGTACGGCAGCGACGCGATCGTGCGCCCGGAGATGTCGAAGTTCTCCTGCGCGCGCAGCGTATGGACGCCGTAGTACGCCGAGTCGGGCACGTTTCGCTGCCCTAATAGATCCGCTTCGACGCGAAAGCCGCGTTCCGTCATGGTGTCCCTCCTGTTGTCTCGTTGCGCTGCCGAAAACGGCGGCGTGCACCGCTGTCCGACGCGCGGGATCGCATTCTATGCCTTTGCAGAGTGATGCTCGTTTCTGTATTATCGAAAGCGGTTTTGCGTGGAACGCAACAGCAGGAGACGGATGAACACCATGGCGAGAGACACCGGCATCGATCACCTCGGCGCGATGCGCGCGTTCGTGCGGGTCGTCGAAATGGGGAGCTTTTCCGCGGTGGCAAAGGAGATGCGCGTGTCGACGTCGACGGTCGCGCGCAAGATCACCGCGATCGAGGACGCGCTCGGCGTCGCGCTGCTGCATCGTTCGACGCACAGCGTGACGCTGACCGAGGCCGGCCACATCTACCTGGAGCGCGCGGTCACGCTGATCGCCGATCTCGACGACACGCTGCGCGTCGTCGCCGAGCTGAACGCGCAGCCGAGCGGGCCGCTGAAGCTCACCGCGCCGGTCGCGTTCGGCCGCCGCCATCTCGCGCCGCTGATCGCGCCGTTTCTCGCGCGCTACCCGACGATCCAGCTCGACGTGCGGCTCACCGACAACCACAACGATCTGGTCGCCGGCGGCTTCGATCTCGACATCCACGAGGGCGAGAACTATCTGGACAACCTCGTCGTCCACCGGCTGTCGCGCAACGACAGCGTGCTGTGCGCGACGCCCGGCTATCTCGACCGTTGCGGGCGGCCGGCGACGCCGCAGGATCTGCAGCAGCACAATTGCCTGCGCTACGTGCATCCGGACGGCGATCCGCGCTGGGAACTGGTGCGCGGCGACGAGCGGCACAGCGTGCTGCCGGCCGGCAACCTCGTCACCGATCACTCGGAGCTGCTGCTCGACGCGACCTGCGCGGGGCTCGGCATCGCCGAGTTCGAGATCTGGCTGGTGCGCGACCTGCTCGCGAGCGGCCGGCTCGAGGCCGTGCTGCCGCGCTACCGGCTGCACAACAAGCTGACCGGCGACTACATCTACATCGCGTATCTGGCGAACCGGCGCAGCTCGGCGAAGCTGCGCGTGCTGAAGGACTTTCTGGCCGAACATCTCGCGCACATCGGCGAGCTGTCGGAGGTCGAGCTGATGAAGATTCGCGACGCGCTCGCGTAACCGGCGCGGCGGCGGCCGTGCAATCGCATGGCCGGCGTCGCGCCGGGCATGCGCGCGTCAGGGTCAGCGGCAGCGACATCGCCATGGTCCGTTCGGATACCGGGCTCCACGGCGTGTGCAGCGGCCGAGCGCTTTCCGCGCCCGGCGCGGCGGTTCGCGTCAGGCCGGTTGCAGCTCGAACGGGAAGCGCGCGTGCCCGATCTCGACACCCTGCGTGTTCAGCATGCGCGGCCGATGGAACGCGGCGAGCTGCGCGCGCTGCGCGTCGGTGCCGATCCCCAGCCGCTCGAGCAACTCGCTGACGACCATGTACAGCACGTCGATGTTGCCGTCGCCGATCTTGACCGAGATGCCGAGCGCGCCCTGCGCGCCGAGTTCGCGCGTGCGTGCGCAGGCGCGCACGCCGATCCCGTAGCATGCATCGGCGCCGAGCTTGCCGACCACCTGCCCTTCGAACGCGTTCATCAGCACCGTGCAGTAGCGGCCATCTCCGGCGACCAGCTCCGGATGCGCCGTCATCGCCCGATGGATGCGCGCGAGCGCGCGCACGCGATCGGTGGTCGCGACGCTGCCGGCTTCGACCGCATCCGCGCTGTCGGCGAGCGACGCGTAGAGACGCGCGAGCCGGTCGAGCGGGAATGCCGGGGTCGGCAGATTGCAGCCGTCGATCGCCCAGTCGACCTCGTCTTCGCGCAGCCCGCACGCGTCGGCGAGCACCTGCTTGACGCGCAGCTGCATCGGATGCTCGGGCAGATGGTAGTCGGCGATCGCGGCGCCGAGCACGCGCGCGCCGGCCAGCATGCCGACGTGCTTGCCCGAACAGTTGCTGCACACGCCGGTGGGCGTGTAGTCGCGCTTGATCCACGAGCGGTACACCTCATCCGACAGCGGCACATGGCCGCCGCAGCGCAGGTCCGACTCGTGCGCATCGACCTTCGCCAGCATCGCGCGCGTGCGCGCGATGTGCCGCTCCTCGCTGCTGTGCGATGCGCACATGAGCGCGATGTCGGCGTCGTCGAAACCGAAGCGCTCGGGCGCGCCCGTCTCGATCACGGACAACGCCTGCGCCGGCTTCGCCGCCGAACGCGCGAGCGTCACCCGGAACGGATCGCCGAACCGGAACAACAACTTGCCGTGCGCATCCACCACCGCGATATCGGCGACGTGCGTGTTCTCGATCGCATTGCCGCGGTACGTGACGACCGCTGCGCGTTGGGTGTCCATCTTCTACTGTCTCCTTCGTCGGGGCCTGATTCGCCGGGGCCCGTGCAACCGGTACGGCAGTGTATCGACTCGCCGTTCGAGCGCAGCGCCCACCGATGGAAAGCGGCTTTGCGCGATGCGCAAAGCCGTCGCCGCGCGCCGGCCGTGAGTATGACGATTTCGTTGCGGAACAATACGATTGTTTACAGATTTCACACCGCTCCGTACAATCTCAATCGCTAATGCGAATCATACGCATTTGTATTGACGTTTTCCGACACGACGGCCGCGGCCGGCCGTGTCGCGACGACGCGTCCGATTCACGCTACTTTCGCTGCCTCTCGCCATGTCCGTCCCGTTCAAGACGCGGCCTCGTGCCGTCGTGTCCGCACTCGCCTGCTCCGTGTTCCTGACGCCGCTACTCGCGCGCGCGGAAACCGCCGCCGCTTCGGCTCCGTCCACTGCTTCGACCGATTCCTCCGGTTCCGCAGCGCCCGCGCCGTCGGCGACGCTGCCGACCATCGCGGTGCAGTCGTCCGCGCTGTCGGACATGCAGGTGAAGCGTTCGCCGTCGTACAAGTTCACCGCGCCGCTGCTCGACACGCCGCGCTCGGTCACGGTGATTCCCGAGCAGCTGATCAAGGAGAAGAACGTCACCTCGTTCGCGGACGCGCTGCGCTCGGTGCCGGGCATCACGTTCCTCGGCGGCGACGCGGCCGCGAACCCGTCGGCCGACCGTCCGGTGATCCGCGGCTTCGAATCGCGCAACTCGATCTTCGTCGACGGGATGCGTGATTCGGGCGTGCAGAACCGCGAGACGTTCGCGGTCGAGCAGATCAGCGTGATCAAGGGCCCGGACTCCGTGTACGCGGGCCGCGGCTCGGTGGGCGGCAGCATCGACATCGTCACGAAGACGCCGCAGAACGACAACTTCGTCAACGGCAGCATCGGCTTCGGCACCGACGGCTACAAGCGGGCGACGCTCGACGCGAACCGCAAGATCGGCGACACGACGGCCGTGCGGCTGAACGTGATGGGCCACGACGCGAACCAGCCCGGCCGCAACGACGTGTACAACAAGCGCTGGGGCGTCGCGCCGTCGGTCGTGTTCGGGCTGAACACGCCGACCACCGTCACGGTCAGCTACTACCACATGAACTCGTACGACATGCCCGACTTCAGCGTGCCGTTCCGCGCGTCGGGCGGCACGCCGGTGCCGACCGATCGCGGCCGGTTCTTCGGGCTGAACACGCGCGACTACCGCTACGGCCAGACCGACACCGGCGAAGTGCGCGTCGAGCACCGCCTCAACGACGCGTGGAAGCTGAAGAACACGACGATGTTCGGGCGCTCGACGCTCGACTACGTCGCGACGAACCCGCAGATCCTCGCGTCGAATCCGAACCTGATCGCGTTGCAGGCGAAGAGCGGCAAGTACGCGCTGAACAGCATCGCGAACCAGACCGAAGTGACCGGCAGCGCGCAACTGTTCGGGATGAAGCACACGATGACGGCCGGCGTCGAGTTCAGCCATGAGCAGTCGCGCTACGAGGGCTATCTGGTGTCCGATGCCGCCGGCCACAACATCCGCACCGGCGGCCCGTGCTCGGTGGCCGGCAACTGCACGCCGCTCGCGGGCGGCTGGAACCCGAACATGCCGTGGACCGGCAGCATCGTGCTGAACGGCGACAAGGGCTTCCCCGGCGCGACGACCAACACGCGCACCGACACCGTGTCGGCGTACATCTTCGATACGGTCAGGCTGTCCGAGCGCTGGCAGTTCAACACCGGGCTGCGCTTCGACCGCTACGACACGACCGGCAAGCAGGCCGGCGTCGCCGACCTGTCGAATACGTCGAACCTGTTCAGCTACCAGTTCGGCCTCGTGTTCAAGCCGGTGACGAACGTGAGCCTGTACGCGTCGTACGGCACGTCGTCGAACCCGCCGGGCTCGAACGCGGGCCTCGGCGGCGGCTCGGACCAGATCACCGCGACGAACCAGGATCTCGCGCCCGAGCGCTCGCGCAACATCGAGGTCGGCGCGAAGTGGGACGTGCTGCAGGATCAGCTGTCGCTGACGTCGGCGCTGTTTCAGACCGACAAGACCAATGCGCGCGTGAGCGACGGGCTCGGCCATACGGTCAACGCGGGCAGCCAGCGCGTGCGCGGCGTCGAGCTCGGCTTCGCGGGCAACCTGACGCGCAAGTGGCGCGTGTTCGGCGGCTACTCGTACCTGAATGCGATCACGACCGATGCGGGCCCCGGCAGCCCCGGCGCGTCGGGCCTGCCGATGGTGATGGTGCCGAAGCACAACTTCACGCTGTGGACGAGCTACGACGTGCTGCCGCAGCTGACGCTCGGCGCCGGCGCGACGGTGATGAGCAAGACCTACGCCTCGGTATCGTCGACCGTGAAGAAGTGGACGCCCGGCTACGCGCGCTTCGACGCCGCGGCAACGTGGCGCGTGAACAAGACGATGGATGTGCAGCTGAACGTGCAGAACCTGTTCGACAAGCAGTATTACGCGAGCGCGTATCCGATCTACGCGACGTGGGCGCCGGGCCGCTCGGCGATGGTCACGCTCAACTTCTATCAGTAAGCGCGAGCGGCGGGCGATGGCGCGGGGCGGCTTGCGGGCCGATTTGCGTCCCGCCGCGCCCGCCGCTCATCGCCATCGAGATTACGCTTCGACCGCGAGCAACGCGAACGTCGCGAGCCAATGTTCGCCCATGTAGTCACCGGCCACGTGCGCGAGCGCGCTCGACAGATGGCGCTCGGCCGCATCCAGCAGTTTCGCGCGCCGCACGTCATGTTCCGGCAGCGCGTGCGCCAGTGAACGCTGGCACCACGCGCGGCTCAGGTTCAAGCCGTCCAGATGCGCGATCTTGCCGTCGCTGCGATCGCTGACCGTCGCCGGCGTGAACAGCGTCGCCGGTTCGCCGCGCGCGAGATCCGGCAGGAAGCGTGCGAACCAGCCGTCGAAGTCGGCGGCCGGCAGCACGCGCCGCATCAGCTCCGCCTCCATCAGCGCGGGCGACAGGAACTCGTCGCCCGACGGCTCCCACGCCTGGCACGCGACGTCGTTCAGATGCCAGCGCTTCGCGGTATCGGCGATCAGCGCGGCGAGCCCGTCGCGCCGCGTGGCGCGCGCGAAATCATGCGCGAGCGCGAGCGCGAACGCGGTGTTGAAGTGCGTGCCGACGCGCAGCGGATAGGTCGCTTTCGGCAGGAACGTCTCGAAGCGCGACACGAACAAGTCGGCGAGCGGCGCCATCGTCTTCGCCCAGCGCGCCGCCTGCGGCACCGCGCCGGTCAGCGCGAGCCGCTCCAGTTGTCCGGACAGCGCGAGCAGCCACGCCCAACCATAGGGCCGCTCGAAACCGCTGTTGTGCGGCAGCGCGAGATACGCGCGTTCGCCGGCGACGTTGGCGTCGGTGAAATGCGCATCGACGACGGCGACGATCTGCGCGGCCTGCGGCAGCGCCGGATAGCGCTCGAGCACGCGCAGCACGAGCCAGTAGCCGTGCACGCAGGAATGCCAGTCGTAGCTGCCGTAGAAGATCGGGTGCAGCGCACGCGGCCCCTGCACGTCGTGCGGGCCGGCGAGTTCGTGCGTGAGCTTGTTCGGATATTCGCGGGTCAGGTGCGCGAGCGCGAGCGACGCGAATTTCGCGGCCAGCTCGGCAGTCAGTCGGTCGGTCATGGGGTCTCGTCAGTAGCGGAATACGAACGCGTACATCAGCAGCGTATTGACGGCCAGCAGCAGCACGGCGGTCGGCCACTGCGCCTTGATCACGCCGTTCTTGTCCTTCAGTTCCAGCAGCGCGGCCGGCACGATGTTGAAGTTCGCGGCCATCGGCGTCATCAGCGTACCGCAGAAGCCGCTCAGCATCCCGATCGCCCCGAGGATCGCCGGGTTGCCGTGAAACTGATGGACGATCAGCGGCAGGCCGATGCCGGCCGTCATCACCGGGAACGCCGCGAACCCGTTGCCCATGATCATCGTGAACAGCGCCATCCCGACCGTGTATGCGGCAACGACCGCGAACGGCGAATCGACCGGCACCCAGTCGCGCACGAGCCCCGACACCACGCCGCCGACGCCCGCGAGCGCGAACAGCGCGCCGAGCGCCGCGAGCATCTGCGGCAGGATCGCGGCCCAGCCGACGGCGTCCATCGTGTGACGCGCCTCTTTCAGCGCATGAACGGGCGAATCGCGCAGCATCGCGAGCGCGACGGCGAACGCGACGAGCGTGCCGAGCACGAGCGAGATCAGCGTCACGCTCTTCGGTTCGACGAACGGCACGAGCTTGAGCACGAACGTGCCGATCAGCGTGACGACGGGAATCAGCAGCGCGGGCAGGAACAGCCTGTTGCCGAAGCGCAGCGCGTTCGCCGCGCGCCGCGCGGCCGCCGCCTCGCCGGCTTCGTCGGACTTGCCGCGGCCGAGCTTGCCCGAGCCGGCGATCAGCGCCAGCGCGATCGCGAGACAGCCCGTCACGAAGTGCGGTAGCAGCGCGCCGAACAGGAACGTCAGCGCATAGATGGCCCAGAACGCGAAATTGACGACGCGGCGCGGGTTCGTGCGGTCCATCAGGTTGAAGCATGCGAACGCGGCGAACATCGCGCCGGCCACCGTGTACAGCGGTTCGAGGCCGATCATCGCGCGCCCTCCCGCGCGAACGCGCCGAAGCCGCGCGACAGCCGCCGGTCGAGCAGCGCGAGCCGCGCGCAATGGATCAGCAGCGCGGCGAGCGCGGTCGGAATCGCCCACACCGACAGCTGCAGCGGCTCGATCGAGATGCCGTTCTGTTCGAGAAAGCCCTTGATCAGCAGGATCGACTGGATCGCGATGAAGATGTCCTCGCCGAAGAACACGGCGACGTTGTCGGCCGCCGAGGCGTGCGCGCGGATCTGCTGGCGCACCGACTCCGGCAGCTCGCCGTGGCGGCCGACCGCCGCGGCCTCGGCCATCGGCGCGATCAGCGGCCGCACCATCTGCGCGTGGCCGCCGAGCGACGTGAGGCCGAGCGCGGCGCTCACCTGGCGCAGCACGAAGTACAGCATCAGCACGCGCCCGGTCGTCGCCGCGTGCACGCGCGAGATCATCCGCTTCGCCTGCTCCTTCAGTCCGTTGCGCTCGAGCAGCGCGATCACCGGCAGCGTCAGCCAGATGAGGCCCATGTAGCGGTTCTCGGCGAACGCCTTGCCGAACGCGCTCACGATGCCGACGATGTCCATCCCGCCCGCCAGCCCCGTCGCGAGCCCGGCGATCGTGACGACCAGCAGCGCGTTGAAGCGCAGCGCGAAACCGATCACCACGATCGGCACCCCAATCAGCACCAGCATTGCCGCTCCTTCCGTTGGATGCGCGGCGCCGTCCCGGCACGCCGCAGGCCCGGTTTCGAACGGGTTCAGGCGGCAAAATCTAACACGAGAATTTATCGATAAAAAGTCGATGATTTGCGGCTTCGGGTAAACGTTGAAGCGTGCCGGCACGCGGCGGCGGCGCGCCGTCGGCAGGCTGCGGCGGTCGCATGGCGTCGGTGCGCGGCGCGCCGCGCCGGCACGGGCGCACGCCGGGCCGCGTGGCGCGGCACCGGTGCGGCGACCAGGGCATGTTCACGCTGATAACGGGCTTGCGAACGAGCCTTTGCGCCCGCCGGGCAAGGGAACATGCCCTAAACTGGAAAGCATCGCAACGTATGGGAGAGCCGCCATGATCGACGTATTTCAGACCATCGGCAGCCGCGCGTTCTCCGCTCATCTGGCGAAGGACGGGATGGTGACGTTGATGGAGCAGCGCCACGAGGTCGACCGCGTGACGCTCGCCACCGCGTACGCCGCGCTCGTCGAGGCATCCGAGCAGGAGGCCGATCTGCGCGACGCGACCGTCGAAGGGATGATGCGCGCGCTGATCCAGGGGTACGCGCGCAGCCATTGACCCGAGCCGCGCCGCCGAGGCGGCGCGTCGGCCGGCAACCCCGACCCGCGTGCGACATCGCGTCGTGCCTGCGCGGGCATCCGGCACGTTCCCGCATCCGGCGCGATAATGGCGCGCTGCGCGGCCCGCCTGCCGCAGCGTTCGGCGGTCTCGCGCGCAACCGTTGGCGCGCCGCGCCGGCATGCAGGCGCGAGCGCCGGCCGACCGGCCGCGTTCGCGCGGATCCGATCCCGATGAAACGCCGCCACACTCCCTCAGCCATCGCGCAATCCGGCATCGATCATGACCAGTGACTTCACCCGCCCGCCCGGCGGCTCGCATGCGGCGCTCGACACTGCGCGCGGGCCGCGCACGCCGACCGCCGACACCCCGGCGATGGTTCTGCTGGTCGACGACCAGACGATCGTCGCCGAGGCGATCCGGCGCGCACTCGTCGACGAGGAAGGGATCGACTTCCACTACTGCCCGCGCTCGGACGACGCACTGGCCGTCGCGATCGACACGCGCCCGACGGTGATCCTGCAGGATCTCGTGATGCCCGGCGCGGACGGGCTGAGCCTCGTGAGCGCGTACCGCGCGAACCCGGCGACGCGCGACGTGCCGATCATCGTGCTGTCGACCCAGGAAGACCCGGCGATCAAGAGCACGGCGTTCGCGTGCGGCGCGAACGACTACCTCGTCAAACTGCCGGACCGCATCGAGCTGGTCGCGCGGATCCGCTATCACTCGCGCTCGTACATGAACCTGCTGCAGCGCGACGAGGCCTATCGCGCGTTGCGGCAGTCGCAGCAGCAACTGCTCGAGGCCAATCTGGAACTGCGGCGCCTCACGCACTCGGACGGCCTCACCGGGCTGTCGAACCGCCGCTACCTCGACGAATATCTGGCCGCCGAATGGCGCCGCGGCGCGCGCGAGCGCAGCGAGCTGTCGCTGCTGATGATCGACGTCGACAACTTCAAGCTGTACAACGACACGTACGGGCACGTGTCGGGCGACGGCGTGCTCAGGCAGGTAGCCGCGACGATCGAGCGCTGTCTCGCGCAGTCGGGCGATTTCGCCGCGCGTTTCGGCGGCGAGGAGTTCGCGGTCGTGATGCCGGCCACGACGCCGGGCGCCGCGCGGCTGCTCGGCGAGAAGATCCGCCTCGCGGTGGAGGCGTTGCGGCTGGAGCACACGCATTCGTCGACGGGACGCTACGTGACGATCAGCATCGGCGGCGCGAGCATCGTGCCCGCGCCGGGCGTGCCGGCCACCTTGCTGATCGAAGCGGCCGATCGCGCGCTGTATCGCGCGAAGCACGGCGGCAAGAATCGCGTCGACGTGGATGCGCAGCCCACGCCGGCGCCACGGGGGCCATCGGCGCCCGGCAGCGATCCCGACCGCTCGCCTACGCGGTGACGAGGCGGCGCGCGTAGTCGGCCGCTTCGAGCGGCCGGTCGAACAGGTAGCCCTGCTGCATGTCGCAACCGATCTGCTGCAGGAACCGCGACTGCGCTTGCGTCTCGACGCCTTCCGCGGTCACCTTCATGCCGAGCGAGTGCGCCATCGCGACGACGGCCTGCGTGATCGCCACCGAGTCGCGGTGATCGGGCACGCCCGACACGAACGAACGGTCGACCTTCAGGTTGTGCAGCGGGAAGCGCTTCAGGTAAGCGAGCGATGAATAGCCGGTGCCGAAGTCGTCGACGGAGATCCGCACGTTCAGGTCCGCGAGCGCTTCGAGCATCGGCAGCACGGTTTCCGTGTCGTTCATCAGCACGCCCTCGGTGATTTCGAGCTGGAGCGCGCGCGGATCGAGCTTCGTCAGCGCGAGACAGCGGTAAACCGATTCGACGAGGCCCTCGTGGAACTGCCGCGGCGACAGGTTGACGGACAGCATCATGTCGGGCGCGATCGTGCGGCGCCATTCGGCGGCCTGCCGGCAGGCCGTTTCGAGCACCCATTGGCCGATCGCGACGATCAGGCCCGTGTCTTCCGCGACCGGGATGAACTCCGCCGGCGACAGCGGGCCGAGCTCCGGACTGGTCCAGCGCAACAGCGCCTCCGCGCCGACCGTGCGGCCGCTGCGCGCGTCGACGACCGGCTGGTACGCGAGCCGCAGCGCATCCGACGAGATCGCGCGGCGCAGCGACTGCTCGATCGCGAAGCGGCGCTGCAGCCGCAGGTTCAGCTGCGCGGTGAAGAACGTGAAGTGGTTGCGACCGCGCTGCTTCGCGTCGTACATCGCGGAATCGGCGTTGCGCATCAGCGTGGCCGCGTCGTCGCCGTCGCGCGGCGCGACGCTGATGCCGATCGACACGCCGAGCCAGTACTCGTTGTTCGCGATCTCGAACGGCTTCGCGATCGCGTCGATCACCTCGCGCGCGAGCGCGGCCAGCGCGTCGGGATCGTCGCAGTCCTCGACGAGGATCACGAACTCGTCGCCGCCGACGCGCGTGAGCGCATGGCGGCCGCTGCCGCATACGACGAGCCGCGCCGCGACGCTGCGCAGCAGCGCGTCGCCGGCGTCGTGGCCGGCCGTATCGTTGACTTTCTTGAAGCCGTCCAGATCGATGAACAGGACCGCGACGCGCGCGGGCCCGGCAACCGGGTCGCGCTTGCCGAACAGCTCGCGCATCCGCTCGGACAGCCAGCGCCGGTTGTACAGCCCGGTCAGCGCATCGCGCGTCGCCAGATAGCGCAGCTGCTGCTGAGCCTCGCGCACGGGCCCGATGTCGTGGAACGACAACAGCACCGATTCCGGCTGCGTCGCGCCCGGCTTGACGATCGGCACCGCGTTGCCGCGCACCCAGATGATGTCGCCGTCCGCGAGCCCGAAGCCCGCCGCATAGTCGAGCTGCGAGGCGCCCGTGACGAGCGCGCGCCGGCTCGGCCAGTCGTCCGGCGCGATCGACGTGCCGTCCTCGTGCACCTTGTAGAGAATCACCGTCGACAGCCGGCGCCCGACCAGATCGCCCTTCACGCGCATCATCCGGTGCGCGCTCGGATTGCACGCGGTCACCACGCCGTCGCGCGACACGACCAGGATGCCTTCGTTCAAGCTGTTGACCACCAGCCGATGATGTTCCTCGCTGCGCACCAGTTGCCGAGCGATCGAATCCTGGTGCACCGCGAGGCCGACGCTATTGCCGATATCTCGCAGCAGGTCGGTTTCGGTGTCGGTCGGACGCCGCGGCTCGTGATGGTAGACGGCGAACGCGCCGAGCACGGTGCCCGCGTCGTCGAGAAACGGCACCGACCAGCACGCGCGCAGGCCGAACGACAGCGCGAGCGCACGATAGTCGGCCCAGAGCGGATCGGTTTCGATGTCCTCGACGGCGACCATCCGGCGTTCGTGCATCGCCGTGCCGCACGAACCGACGGCCGGCCCGATCGGCAGGCCTTCGATCGCGGCGCTGTACTGTTCAGGCAGCGACGGCGCCGCGCCGACGTGCATGTGGATGCGATCCGCATCGAGCAGCAGGATCGAGCAGGCCGCCCCGTCGCCGAGCAACGCCTCGGCACGCCGGCATACCTCGAGGAGCAACTCGGGCAGCGGCGTGTTGCGCGTGATCAGCCGCAGCACACTCTGCTCGGACGCGAGTACTTCCGCTGCGAGCCCGGCGCTGTAGCGAGAACTTTGCGGTTCGGTATTCAATATGAATGCTGCCGTCAGTTCGACCGGGCTATTGCGCCCGATTCGTTGGTTTTATGTGCACCCTTTATCGCCCCGCGTCGACAGGCCCCGCGGTGCGTCCCCTTTCGTGCCCGCCCCGAGCGCGCACGCCATTACATTTAACACCAATCCATACAAAACAGTACTCTCGCTCGCATCGGGGCTTACGCTCAGTCAATCCGCGCGGCCCCAACAGCGCCCCGATTTATCCGACGATTCACGCGCGCTCAGGCCCGTGGCGCCTGCCGGTGGAACCGTTTCCCGCCGCTGCGCCGTCGCGCGCGGGCCTGCGCCGCGCCGCCCGCCCGGCACCGCGTCACGGCGGATCGCCGACGAAGCGCAACTGCGACGACTCTCCCATCAGCAACGCGCGATTGAGCTCGGCGGCCGCGCGCAGGTAATCCCACAAGGCGGTTACGCGCCGCAGCTTGCGCAGATCTTCGCGACAGGTCAGCCAGAAACAGCGCGTCACCACCACGTCGTGCGGCAACACCGGCACGAGCGCCGGCTGCGTGGCGGCCATGAAGCACGGCAGGATCGCGAGCGCGCCGCCCTGCAGCGCCGCGAACACCTGTGCGATCACGCTCGTGGTGCGCAGCCCGGCCGTCGCGCCCGGCACCGCGCGCTCCAGGTACAGCAATTCGCTGCTGAACGCGAGATCGTCGACGTAGCTGATGAACGCATGCTGCGCGAGGTCGTCGGTGCTCGCGATCGGCGGATGGTTCGCGAGATAGTCGCGCGTCGCATAGAGCCGCAGCTGATAGTCACATAGCTTCGTGACGACGTAAGGGCCGCGCTCCGGCCGCTCGAGTGTGATCGCCAGATCGGCTTCGCGCTTGGGCAGGTTGACGAAGTGCGGAACGGGCAGCAGATCGACCGTCACGTGCGGATGCGCGACGCGGAACTGCGCAAGCTGCGGCGCGAGGAAAAAGCAGCCGAAGCCTTCGGTCGAGCCGATCCGCACATGGCCCGACAGCGCGTGGCCGGTATTGGCGAGCTGATCACAGGCGGATTGCACGGTCGTCTCCATCGCGTCCGCATACGCGACGAGCCGCTGCCCCTCGGCCGTCAGCGTGAAGCCGCCCGAGCGCGACTTGTCGAACAGCAGCGTGCCCATCGCGGTTTCGAGCGCGCGAATGCGGCGCGCCACGGTCGTGTAGTCGACGCCCAGCCGCTTGGCCGCCCCGCTCGCGCGCTGCGTGCGCGCGACTTCGAGGAAAAAGCGCAGGTCGTCCCAGTTCAGGCTGCCGGAAGCCGGCTCGGTGGATGGTCGCATCGGTGCGAAAGGCAGGGAAAGGCGGGTGTCTCCGGGCCGGCCGTCGATATGCAGAAATGCATAACCAACCGGATTTCTTGTCGGTACATCATGGATCTGCGCATAACTATACTCGACCGTGACCTGCGGACCATGAGCCGCGGGCAACAAAATCAGGAGACACCATGCAGACCCGATCCACCCTCGATGAGCACGCGGCCGTCGCGGCGGCGGCGCCGGCGCCCGCCCGCACCGCGAAGCACTATCTGCTGGCCGGTTGGGCCAGCATGGCCGGCACCACGATCGAGTGGTACGACTTCTTCCTGTACGGCACCGCCGCCGCGCTCGTGTTCAACCGCATCTTCTTCCCGTCGCTCGATCCGGTCGTCGGCACGCTCGCCGCATTCGGCACGTTCGCGGTCGGCTTCATCGGCCGGCCGATGGGCGGCATCGTGTTCGGCCACTTCGGCGATCGCATCGGCCGCAAGTCGATGCTGATGATCACGCTGCTGCTGATGGGCGTGCCGAGCATGATCATCGGGCTGATCCCGTCGTACGAGCACATCGGCTACTGGGCCGCCGCGCTGCTGATCGCCATGCGCTTCCTGCAAGGGATGGCCGTCGGCGGCGAATGGGGTGGCGCGGTGCTGATGGCCGTCGAGCACGCACCGAAGGGCCGCAAGGGGCTGTTCGGCAGCCTGCCGCAGACCGGCGTCGGGCTCGGACTGATCCTGTCGTCGGTCGCGATGGCCGCGGTGGCCGCGCTGCCCGAAGCCGACATGCTGTCGTGGGGCTGGCGCGTGCCGTTCCTCGCGAGCATCGCGCTGGTCGGCCTCGGCTGGTTCATCCGTGCGAAGGTGCCGGAGTCGCCCGACTTCGAGAACGTGCGGCGTCAGGGCAAGGCCGAGAAGTCGCCGGTGACGGCCGCGCTGCGCCGCCATCCGCGCGAGGTGCTGACGATAGTCGGCGCGCGTGCCGCCGAAAACACGTGGTTCTACATGGTCGTCACGTTCTCGCTCGCCTATGCGACGCAGCAGCTGCACCTGCCGAAGGCCGAGATGCTGCACGCGATCACGGCAGGCGCCGCGCTGTCGCTCGTCACGATGCCGTTGTGCGGCCATCTCGGCGACCGCATCGGCCAGCGCCGGATGTTCGCGCTCGGCCTCGTGCTGATGTGCGCGTTCGCCGCGCCGTTCTTCATGCTGCTCGGCACGCAGCAGACCTCGTATGCGTGGTGGGCGATCGTGCTCGGCCTCGGCGTCGTGTTCCCGATTCTGTATGCGCCCGAGTCGCTGCTGTTCGCGCAGCAGTTTCCCGCGGAAATCCGCTACAGCGGCATTTCGCTGTCGGTGCAGCTGGCCGGCGTGATCGGCGGCGGCTTCGCGCCGATGATCGCGACGTCGCTGCTCAAGGCCGGCGGCGGCCAGCCGCACTACGTGATCGCGTATCTCGTCGGCTTCGGCGCGTTCGCGCTGCTGTGCACCGCGCTCATGCGTCCGGCCCGGGCGTAAGCCGCGCCGCACAACGCTGCACCGCAATCCCTTTTTCCGTTCGACCTCACGTTCGCCGCCGCTGCATGCGCGGCGGACGCGGGGCGACCATTTTTCCCGCACCCACACCGTTTCTCCGGAGAGTGACATGAACGCAGCAGTTCCCCAGACCACCCTCGCGCTGCCCACCGCCAAGCTGCTGATCGACGGCGCCTTCGTCGAATCGCGCAGCGCCGAATGGGGCGACATCGTGAACCCTGCCACGCAGCAAACGATCGGCCGCGTGCCGTACGCGACGCCCCACGAGGTCGATGCCGCGATCGCCGCCGCGCAGCGCGCGTTTCAGACGTGGAAGACGACGTCGATCGGCACGCGCCTGCGCATCATGCTGAAGTTCCAGGAGCTCGTGCGCCGCAATCTCGAGCGGATCGCGCACACGCTGACCGCCGAGCAGGGCAAGACGCTGCCCGACGCGCAAGGCGACATCTTCCGAGGGCTCGAAGTGGTCGAGCATGCCTGCTCGATCGGCACGCTGCAGCTCGGCGAATTCGCCGAGAACGTCGCGGGCGGCGTCGACACCTACACGCTGCGCCAGCCGATCGGCGTCTGCGCCGGCATCACGCCGTTCAACTTCCCGGCGATGATCCCGCTGTGGATGTTCCCGATGGCGATCGTGTGCGGCAACACGTTCGTGCTGAAGCCGTCCGAACAGGACCCGCTGTCGACGATGGAACTGGTCGAGCTGGCGATCGAGGCCGGCGTGCCGAAGGGCGTGCTCAACGTCGTGCACGGCGGCAAGGACGTGGTCGACCGGCTCTGCACGCATCCCGACATCAAGGCGATTTCGTTCGTCGGCTCGACGCGCGTCGGCACGCACGTGTACAACCTCGGCAGCCAGCACGGCAAACGTGTGCAGTCGATGATGGGCGCGAAGAACCACGCGGTCGTGCTGCCCGATGCGCATCGCGAGCAAACGATCAACGCGCTGGTCGGCGCGGGCTTCGGCGCGGCCGGCCAGCGCTGCATGGCGACGTCGGTGGTCGTGCTGGTCGGCAGCGCGCGCGACTGGCTGCCCGAGCTGGTGGAAAAGGCGAAGACGCTGAAGGTCAACGCGGGCTCGGAGGCAGGCACCGACGTCGGACCGGTGGTGTCGCGCAGCGCGAAGGCGCGCATCCTGTCGCTGATCGACGCGGGCGTCAAGGAAGGCGCGAAGCTCGAGCTCGACGGCCGCGACGTGACGGTGCGCGGCTACGAGCAGGGCAACTTCGTCGGCCCGACGTTGTTCTCGGGCGTAACGACCGACATGACGATCTACCGCGAAGAAATCTTCGGCCCGGTGGTGGTCGTGATGGAAGTCGACACGCTCGACGAAGCCATCGCGCTCGTCAACGCGAACCCGATGGGCAACGGCGTGGGCCTCTTCACGCAAAGCGGCGCGGCCGCGCGCAAGTTCCAGAGCGAGATCGACGTCGGCCAGGTCGGCATCAACATCCCGATCCCGGTGCCGGTGCCCTACTTCAGCTTCACCGGCTCGCGCGGCTCGAAGCTCGGCGATCTCGGCCCGTACGGCAAGCAGGTCGTGCAGTTCTACACGCAGACCAAGACGGTCACCGCGCGCTGGTTCGACGACGACGCGACGGCCGGCGGCGTGAACACCACGATCGCATTGCGCTGAACGGGAGCATGACCATGGATATCGCATTCATCGGGCTCGGCAACATGGGCGGCCCGATGGCCGCCAACCTGCTCGCCGCCGGCCATGCGCTGACGGTGTTCGACCTGGACGCGCACGCGCTCGACGCGGCAGTGCGCGCCGGCGCGACGGTGGCCGGGTCGCCGCGCGACGCGGCCGCGCGCGCGTCGCTGGTCGTCACGATGCTGCCGGCCGCGCAGCATGTGCGCGCCGTCTATCTCGGCGATGACGGCGTGCTGGCCGGCGCTCGCGCCGGCGCGACCTTCGTCGACTGCAGCACGATCGACCCGGACACCGTGCGCGCCATCGCCGACGCGGCCGCGCAGCGCAACTTCGCGTTCGCCGATGCGCCGGTATCGGGCGGCACGGGCGGCGCGCAGGCCGGCACGCTGACCTTCATGGTCGGCGCGGAGGCGGCGCTGTTCGCGCGTATTCGCCCGTTGCTGCTCGACATGGGCAAGAACGTCGTGCATTGCGGCGGCACGGGCACCGGCCAGATCGCGAAGATCTGCAACAACCTGCTGCTCGGAATCTCGATGATGGGCGTGTCGGAAGCGATGGCGCTCGGCGCAGCGCTCGGCATCGATCCGGTCGTGCTGGCCGGCATCATCAACACGTCGACCGGCCGCTGCTGGAGTTCGGAAACCTGCAACCCCTACCCCGGCGTGAACGATGCGGCGCCCGCCGCGCGCGGCTATGCGGGCGGCTTTGCCGCGAACCTGATGCTCAAGGACCTCGGCCTCGCGACCGAAGCCGCGCGCCATGCGCGCCAGCCGGTGTGGATGGGCGCGCTCGCGCAGCAGCTGTATCAGTCGATGAGCCAGCATGGGCTCGGCACGCTCGACTTCTCCGCTTGCGTGAAGCTGTACGACGCGCAGCCGGCGTGACGTGCCAGATGCGCGCGGCACGGCCCGCGCCGCCGGTAGACGGCGGCGCGGGCCGGTAGCGCGGATTGCACGGCGGATCGCCGCAGTCGTGCGGGTGACGCGATGCTCAGCTGCGCGGGTTCGACGCCGTCTCGAAGGTCGGATGGCACTCGAACGCCAGCTCCGAGCGCGCGTCGACGCGGCGGCCGCCGGTCAGCGACTCCTGCTTCAGGCTCGCGCGCATACCGCGCTGCGTGCAGTAGCTGGTCGCTTCGCTGACGGCTTTTTCATGGGCGTCGGCCCACGTCGTCGACACGCCGAGCGTGCGCGTCGTCACGGTGAAGACGTTCGGGTTCGACGTCGTGGTCACGTCGGAGGCGGTCGAGCACGCGGCGAGCAAGCATGCAGCCGCCGCGATGGTCAACCATCGCAGGGATGGAAAAAGTACTGGGATGGACATGAGGGCAAGCGCGCGTCGATTCGACGGCATCGGACAACATGGGCGACAGTATGCCTGCATGATCGCCGAAGATCATGCCCTTTTCAGTGAACAGATTGTTTCGGCTGGTTAAACGATCGCTGGGCGCTCGGCGGGTGGCGCCGCCCGGGACGCGCTGTGTCGTTGCCGTGGCGCGTGGTGTTTGTGCGAGTCGACGGTTGCTTGCGGAGTCGTCGGCGCGCGGCGCATGGCGACCTGAAACTGTGCGCGCTGCTCGATGCACTGCCGATCGCTCGGCAGGACATGCATAGGTTCATGCATGGAGCACGATGCTCCGATGCGCGGGTATTCGGTCGGAGGTGCAGCGCCCCGAGCGTGTTCAGCATGTCGAGCGCCGCTGAGGTCGCCCGCATGTCGCGTGTGCGTCGGCGGATGCGCATCGAACTCCCGTGTCCAGCTGACCGCTCATCATCAATGGTTTGCTCCAATCAGATCGATGCGTACGCAACCAACAAGAAGTAGCCATCGACTACGTCCACGCGCATTGCTCTCATGAATCGAGTTGCGTTTTAAACGCTTTTCCTGCATGTGCGGATTCGGCCGCGATGAGAGCGTCATCTCGTAGGGCGCCGAATCGCTCTTTTTACAAACGTGTGCCGCGAATCGCGCGCTCGCGCATCACGCGCATCACGCGCATCGCGCGTCGTGCGCAACGCTCCCACCGTCGGCGCGATCGCGCGCATCTCGCCGTGCGGGCACGCGCGTTGCGGCATCCATGCGCCGCCGCTCTGGCGGACAGCAATCATTCTTCAATCCAGGCGCTGCGTCCCGCGCGATGCTCCGCGCGGCGACACCGCATCGCCAGCAGGTAACTCCTGAACGAGAGGACGACATGAAATCCATTCGAACGATAGTGGCGCTGTGCTCGGTCATCACCATGCTCACGGCATGCGGTGGAGACGGCAACGACGTCGGCACCGTGCTCGGCATCTCGAAGCCGCAGGCACGCTTCATCAACGCGGTGCCGGCCGGCCCGAACCTCGACTACTACCTGAACGCGAAAGTCGATGCGTCCGGCGTCGCGTACAAGGGCGTGACCCGTTATCACGACATCGACTCGGGCACGCAGAACGCCAGTTACGACATTTCGGGCACCAACGCCACCGTCGCGTCGCAATCGTTCAGCGCGGCCAACGGCCACCACTACACGACCGTCGCGCTGCCCAGCACGTCGTCGCCGATCTCGGTGATCGACGATCCGTATGACAAGGGCCTGCTGTCGGACAAGGCGCGCGTACGCGCCTTCAATGCGTCGCCGAACGCGCAGAACGTCGACGTCTACGTCGTGCCGCCGGGGACGGACATCAACACGCAGAGCCCGACGCTCTCCGGCGCGGCGTACCAGAACGCGGCGCCTGCCACGGGCCAGGACTCGATCTATCTGAACGGAGGCAGCTATCAGGTGATCGTCACGACTGCCGGCAGCAAATCGCCGATCCTGACGACTCCGCCGGTGACGATCAACAACAACGCCGACTGGCTGCTCGTGACGATCCCGTCGGGCGGTATCGGTGACGTAACGCCGAACGACATCCACGTGCTCGTCGCCCAGGGCAACGATGCGGACACGTCGGCGCAGGAACTCGGCCCGCAGTAAATGATGGCGGCGGATCGCCGTTCGGCGATCCGCCGCGTGACGGGCGCGCCGTCAGTTGCTGGTGCGCTCGAAACGAATCACATGCTCGACGCGTGCGCCGGCGCCATGCTCGGTCACGACGTCGACGTCGCCGACGTACGTGACCTGCCAGCCGGGCCGCGCGGCGATCAGCGGCATGTTGCCGCCCGGACGGCTTTCGAAGCCGCCGAGGCCGTCGGCCGGCGTGTTCACCGCGTTGTCGAGCGACGCGTTCGAATAGATCACGTTGTCGTGCCATTCATCGGCGCCGGTGCGCGCCTCCATGCCCTTGCCGTCGACGTCGACCGTGTTGTCGGTGGCCGCCATGTTCGCGTTGTCGATCGTCACGATCCGGCTGGCCGCGCGGCGCACCGGGTCGCCGCTGTCGACCGCATGCGCGTCGACGTCGATGTCCGGCAGGCCGGTCGGCGTTTTGCCCGCGACCGATTCGGGCGTCTGCGGCCGTTTGGCCACTTCGGCAGCCTGGGTCGCCGCATCCGGCATGTCGCCACCGGCCGCGGGCGTCTTCACCGGGCTCTGCTTGATCTGCTCCCGCTGCTGTTGCGGGGTTGGGTTCGATTCCGCGTTCTGCATCGCACCTCCTTGTTCGGGACCTTGCAGCGCGGTCCGAATGGGCCGCCGTCGTCGCCAGCCGGCGGCTGCGATCGGCCGGGCGACGAGCGCCATCGGCGCCGGGAATCGCTACAACGGTCCTTGCAAATCTTTCACACATGCGTAGCGCGGCCGCGCGCCCGAGAGCGCGCGTGCCGCAGGAGTCCGCCATTGCGGCGGCGCAGCGCGGGCGGTGCTGCACGTGCCGCCAGGCGCCGCCCCGCGATCCGCGATCAGCCGCCGCTCGCGCCCGTCGTCCCCGACGCCGCGCCCGGCATGCTGGCCGCCCCGCCCGTGGTGCCGGCCGTGCCGCTGTCGGCGCCCGCCGCGCCGCTGCTCGGCGTGCCCGACGGTACGGTCGATGGCGCGGGCGACATGCCGCCCACGGCGCTCGCGTCCGACGTGGCGCCGGCGCCCGTGTCGGTTTCGCTCTTCTTCTGACAGCCTGCCCCCGCCGCCAGGCCGGCGATCAGGATGCCGGCGAAGACGGCCCGCGATACGTGACGAATGGAATATCGCTGCATGACACCTCCGCTTGATGTCGATGAATGGATGGAACCGACCCATTCGCAATTCGCGTGCCGTCACCGCTGCGCATCATTCGTTTTTTGAATGGCGGCCTGCCGAATATTTAATTTCCCATCGCGGCGACGGCCGCCCATACTCGCGGACGAATGGGACATATGACGTCCACGGCGGTCCGCCCGCGCTGCACGCACGGCGCACGCCGCGGCCATGGAAGGAGACAACGCGTGCGACCGCAAACCCGCGTCGAAGCGATCGAACGCCGCGCCAGGCTTGCGGCGACGCGCGAACATGCGCATGCGGTTTGCCGCGGCGGACCCGCCTCGTGCATGCGCAGAAAAACCGACGCCGACAGCGAACCGGCCGCCGAATGGCCGAACGCAGATGCGGGGCGGATCGCTACTACCACTGCGCGAGCGGCCGTGAATCGCGGCGTGCCGCAGCCACGCATCGATGTCGCGCGGACGGCCTGTCGGCTGCCGGTGCATCTTCGACGGCTGGCGCACCTTCGAACGCCGACGCACCGCGTGAACGGATAGCGACATGGATAGCGACATGCGCAACCCACCGGCAAAGCACGGCGCTATCGCCGACACCCGCGACGCAGGCGGCGCGCTCGACCTGCTCGACGCGCGGCTGATGCGCATCCTGCTCGTGCTGCTCACCGAGCGCACCGTGTCGCGTGCGGCGGTGCGGCTGAACATGTCGCAGCCCGCGACGAGCGCCGCGCTCAAGCGCCTGCGCACGCTGCTCGGCGATCCGCTGCTGGTGCGCAGTCGCTACGGGATGGTGCCGACGGAGTTCGGCGCGCAGCTGATCGATCCGCTGCGCAACGCGCTGCGGGTGATCGACTTCATTCGGAACCAGCAGCCGCGCTTCGCCGCACGCACGTCGGTGCGAACCTATCGGATCGGTTGCCCGGACTACCTGAACGTGCTGTTCGTGCCGAAGCTCGTCGCGCTGTTCCGCGAACGCGCGCCCGACGCGCAGCTCGTGTTCCATCCGCTCGGCGACGGCTTCGATGCGCAGCGCGCACTCGCCGACGGCGCGCTGGACGTCGTGATCGACAACCGCCCGGCGCACCCGTCGCGGCTCCGGCACGACGCGTTGTTCGACGACCGCATCGTCTGCGTGATGCGCGCGACGCATCCGCTCGCGCGCCGCGGCGCGATGACCGCGGAAGAATTCGCGCAAGCGCCGCAGTTGTGTCCGACGCCGTCGTGGCTGGAGGCGTCCGGCGCGATCGATCGTCAGCTGGAACGCGTCGGGCTGCGACGGCGGATCGTCGTCACGCTGCCGCATTTCGAACTCGCCGCCCATGCGCTGGTGCGCTCCGATCTGGTCCTGACCACGACCTACCGGCTCGCGAGCCACTACGCGAAGCTGCTGCCGCTCGGCACCGTTGCGCTGCCGGCTCAACCGCCCGACATCACGTACCGGCTGGCCTGGGACGAAACCGGCGCCTGCGCGGACGCGGTGCGATGGCTGCGCGGGCTGATCGTCGAAGCGACGCGCGCATGGCTCGACGCAGAAGCCGCGCTGCCGGCCGTCACGGCCGTCGCCGCGCGTGTGCCGACGTCCACCGCCGCACCGCTCGCCGGCGCGGCGGCCGAATCCGCGCGGCGCGGTCGACGCCGGCAACCGACGCAGTGCGATGCGACACCGCAGCCGAGCGCCGCACGGCGACGCGCGCCCATCGGATCGCGATGAAGGCGCGCTGAGGCCGGTGTGCCGACGCGCGCGCGTCGCGTCGCGTGCGGCAGCCGTCGAACGCTCGGTAAAGACTGACATCGCCACGAACGCGACTGCGATGTCCGCGCGGCGCGGCGCCATCACCGATGCAAATGCTGCGCCGTACGATGACGGAGGCGTCGTGCATCTGCGCATCGAACGACTTCGCGAGCAGCTTGGTCCAACGCGCCGCAGCCGGGGCCGCTGCACGCACCGCGATGCCACATAGCCACGCGCGGACGCGCGATTTGACCACCTGCGCATCGCCCCATCGAACGACTTCACGAGCAGCCCGCTCGAACATGAAACGCAACCGCGGCTGCCGCACGCACCGTACCGCCACGTCACCCCGCCACATCACCCAGCCAGAACCGCCCCATCACACACCCACATCGCGCATCGGTTGCACGAGCAACCAATAGGCGACCGCAGCGCCAGCCAGCGCGAGCACACCGCTCACCGTCAGTGCCGTCGAAAACCCGGCCGCGAACGCCGCCGGCGCGACGTCGTGCAGCACGCGCGCGGCCGTCGGCGGCAGGCGTGCGAGCGCCTGCGTGAGATCGCCTGCCAGCAGGCTCGACATGAACCGCGCATCGACGAACGCGCGTACGTCCGGCATCGCGGACAGCCGTCGCACGAGCTGCGCGTGCGTACTGCCGGCCAGCACCGCCCCGAGCACGCCCACCGCCGTCACGATCGCCGAGAAGCGCGTGGTCGTGCTGATGCCCGATGCCATGCCCGTGCGGTTCCGCGGCACGCACGCGATGATCGCCTTCTGCGTGTCGCCGTTCATGATGCCCGCGCCGCAGCCCGTCACGCAGATGCCGAGCGCAACGAGCCGGTAGTCGGCGCCGGCCGTCAGCAGCGCAGTCGCGAGATTGCCGACGCCGATCAGCGCGAGGCCGCCCGCCAGCACGCCGCCGGACGACATGCGCGCGGCCAGCTTCGCGCCGAGCGACGGCCCGACGATCATCGCCAGCGCGAACGGCAGCATGCCGAGCCCCGCGTCGATCGCCGACATCCCGAACGCGTTCTGCAGATACAGCGGCAGGAACGTCATCATCACTTGCGCGCACGCCGCATAGCCGAACATCGCGACGACCGCGCCGACGAAGCGCGGCTGCCCGAACAGCGCGAGGTCGACCATCGGCCGCGCGTGGCGGCGCTCGACGGCGACGAACGCGGTCGACAGCGCGGCGGCGAGCCCGAGGCGGCCGAGCGTCGCGCCGGTCAGCCAGCCGTGCGACGGCGCGCCGATCAGCGCCGCGATCGCGCACGCGAGCGCCGCACCGAACAGCAGGCTGCCCGGCGCGTCCACGCGCGTCGCATGCGGATCGCGCGACTCCGCGATCGCCGCGCGCACGCCTGCCGCGAGCAATGCGCACGCGGGCAGGTTCAGCAGGAACACCCAGCGCCAGCCGATCCATTGCGTGATCGCCCCGCCGATGAGCGGCGCGAGCGCCGTCGCGATGCCCATGCACATCCCCCAGATCGCCCACGCTCGCGCGCGTTCGCGTCCGTCCGGGAAACGGTTCGCGATGACCGCCAGTGCAGCGGTCAGCAGCATCGCGGCCCCACCGCCCTTCACGGCGCGCGCGGCGATCAGCCACGCCGCCGACGGGGCGAGGCCGCACCCGAGCGATGCGAGCGCGAACAACGCGAGGCCGGCTGCCAGCATGCGCTTGCGCCCGAAACGATCGGCGAGGCCGCCGGCCGGCAACAGGCACGCGGCGAACGCGGTCATGTAGGCGCTGACGACCCACTCGATCTCGGCGAAGCTCGCATGAAAGCCGCGCGCGATGCTCGGCAGCGATACGGCCACGACGTTCGTGTCGAGCACGATCAGCGAGCACGTCGCGGACGCAACCGCGAGCGTTGCGGCGGCAGGCGCGGCAGCGCCGCCGCCCGAGCGGGAAACGGAGGACATGGGGGAAACGGGGGACGGCTGCGGCATCGAGCGCTCCGAAACGGGATCAACGACGCGTATGCTAGGCTTGCCCCACATTGCCCGTCATTGACACACCGGAGCCATTTGATTGACGAAAATTGCAATCGTGAATCCGCTCGAATTCCGCCATGTCCGCGCGTTCCTCGCCGTCGCGGAGCACCTGCATTTCGCACGCGCGGCCGACGCACTCGACATGGCCCCGCCCGCGCTCACGCGACAGATCCAGGAAGCCGAACGACTGCTCGGCGTGCGGCTGTTCGACCGCTCGCGGCGCGCGGTCACGCTGACGGCGGCCGGCGAGGCGTTCGGCGCCGAGGCGCGCGCCGCGTTCGAGCATCTGCAGCGCGGCCATGAGCTCGCGCTGCGGGCCGAGCGCGGCGAAGTCGGCCGGATCGAGATCGGCTATGTGTCGTCGGCCGTCTATTCGGGCACGCTGCAGCGCACGGTCGGCGCATTCCTCGCGTCGCATCCGCGCATCGACCTGAACCTGCGCGAGGTGCCGATGGACGACGTCGCGAAGCAGCTCGACGCCGGCCGGCTCGACCTCGCATACGTACGCCCGCCATTGCCGCTGCCGGGCGGCGTGCGGACCGTGACGCTGCAACGCGACGTGTTCGTCGCCGCCGTGCCGGCCGACTCGCGCTATGCGTCGATGCCGACGTTGCGCGCGGCCGACCTTGCCGATGCGCGCTTCGCGGTGCCCGAACAGGAGGGCGGCACGCTCGAAGTCGCACGGCGCGGCCGCTTCGCTCCGGTGATCGACGCGCGGCCGGGCGGCTTGCTCGCGGTGCTCGCGTGCGTGTCGGTGAACGGCTGCGTCGCGGTGATCCCGGACGCGCTGGCCGGCTGCGTGGCGCTGCCCGGCGTCGTATACCGGCCGCTCGCCGGCAAGCCGATCACGTCGGAGCTCGCGCTCGCGCATCGCCGCTTCGAGAAGGCGCCCGCGGTCCGCGCGTTCCTGCGCACCGTCGCCGCGGCCGGCTGAGCACGCGCCGCGAGCGGCCGGGCTCGTCACCGCGCACCACCGCTCTCGCGCGAATAAGCATTGCGCGATTCGATGTTTGCCGGCGCGAAACCGATTCCGTAATCTGCCGGTCAGCCGTGCATGCCGCGCGGATTACCGAGGATTGCATACCGATGACTTCGCCCGCCTCCCCGGCCCGTCGCCGCATGCTGCTGCGCGCGAGCGCGCTGGCCGCCGCACCGTTCGCCTGCGCCGCCGCATTCCCCGCGCGCGCGGCCGGCGCCGACCTGTCGAACGTGACGCTGGTGCTCGGCGATCAGGCCGGCGGGCTGCGCGCACTGGCCGAAGCCGCGCGCGTGCTCGACGGCGTGCCGTACCGGTTTCGCTGGGCGAATTTCCAGGGCGCCGCGCCGCTGTTCGAAGCACAGCGCGCGGGTGCGCTCGATCTCGCGCCGGCCGGCGACCTGCCCGTGCTGACGGCCGCGCTCGGCGATCCGGCGCTGCGCATCGTCGCGACGCGCGCCGGCTCGCCGACGTCGCTCGGCATCGTCGTGCAGCCCGATTCGCCGGTGCGAAGCGTCGCCGACCTGAAGGGGCGCACCGTGGTCGTATCGTCGGCGCGCGGCAGCATTTCGCAATACCAGCTGTACGGCGCGCTGCGCGAACACGGCCTCGCGGCGCGCGACGTCGACGTGCGCTTCGTGCTGCCGGTCGACGCGTTCGCCGCGTTCGAAGCGAAGCAGATCGGCATCTGGGCGACCTTCGATCCGTATTACGGGCACGTGGTGCGGCGCGGCGCGCGCGTCGTGCGCGACGGCAGCGGCATCAATTCCGGGCTGGCGTTCCTTACGTCGCCGGTCGACACGCTCGACGACCGGCTCAAGCGCGCGGCGCTGGCCGACGTGCTCGCGCGGTTCGCGCGCGCCGGCCAGTGGGCGCTCGCGCATCCGGCCGATTACGCGAGCGTCTATGCGTCGGTCACGCGGCTGCCGCGCGACGCGGCCATCGACATCGTGCGCCGGGCGCCGCTCGCGCAACGCGACGTGAGCGGCACGGACATCGACGTGCTGCAGCGCGTCGCCGATCGCGCGGCCGCCGATGCGATCCTGCCGAAGCGCATCGACGTCGCGTCGATCGCGGTGCGCAACCTGTCGGCGGCGTAACCGGCTTCTCGTACGTTCAGCGCGGCCTCGACATGTCGAGATCCGGCACGTCGTCGCCGAACGTCGACGCGACCAGCGTGCGCATCGCGGCCACCAGCAGCGTCGGCCCCGACTGGTTGAACGTGCAGCGCTCGCCGGCCGCAGGCACGGCCCGATGCAGTACCGCGCGCCACGCGCCGCGGCCGCCGTCGCGCTCGAACGCGCCGAACGGCAGACGCTCGACCAGCGGCCCGCCGTCCGCCCATGCGGACGACGGCGCATACGGCGCCGGCGCGCCGCCCGGCTCGCGAATCACCATACAGCCCGCAGCATCGACCCGCGGCGCGTCGAGCGCCTGGGCCATCGCCACCCAGAAATCGAGCGCGGCGCCGGTCAGCTCCTGAACCTGCATCGCCACCTCCTTCGGCATCGAAAGTGCCCATCGTAGCGCCGATCGCTCCGCCGTCGGGCAGCGCGAGGCGCCGCATTGCGCCTGCGCCGATACATGTTACGAATCGGCGAATCCTTCCTACAATGAACTCAACACCTGTCGTCCGGTCCGCGGGGGCCGCCGCGCCGCAGCCGAATGCGCGCGCTCGGACCCGTTCGGCAGATATCGATTCGAACCTCACGGTGCAGCGCACCGGCCGGATCTCTGGGGAGCCGCAGCGTGCCGACGCACGCCAGGAAACCGCTGCTCTCGCTCGTCGTGCCGTTTCATGACGAAGAAGAAGCGATCGGCCCGTGCTTTGCCGAAACGCTGCCGATCCTCGCGTCTGGTCGACGGCGTGCAGTTCGAAATCGTCTGCGTCAACGACGGCAGCCGCGATCGCACGCTCGAGCGGCTGCTCGCGATCGCCGCCGCCGACTCGCGCGTGCGGGTCGTCGATCTCACCCGCCGCTTCGGCAAGGAAGCCGCGCTCACCGCGGGCCTCGACGAAGCGGCCGCGGCGCCGCGGTGATCCTGATCGACGCCGACCTGCAGGACCCGCCCGCGCTGATTCCCGCCATGATCGAACGCTGGCGCGACGGCGCCGAAGTCGTCGCCGCGAAGCGCACCAACCGCATGTGCGATCCGTACCTGCGGCGCGCCGCGGCCGCGCTCTACTATCGCGTCCACAACGCGCTGTCCGAGGTCGAGATGCCGGAGAACGTCGGCGATTTCCGGCTGATGGACCGCGAGGTCGTCGCTGCGCTGCGCGCGCTGCCGCAGCGGCGGCGCTTCATGAAGGGGCTGTTCGCGAGGGTCGGCTTTCGCACCGCGATGGTCGAGTACACGCGCGCGCCGCGCAGCGGCGGCCGCTCGAAGTTTTCCGGCTGGCGGCGCTGGAATTTCGCGCTCGAAGGCATCACCAGCTTCAGCACGGTGCCGCTGCGCGTATGGACCTACGTGGGCGTCACGTTCGCGCTGCTGTCGCTGCTGTATGGCGCGTTCATCGTCGTGCGAACGCTGCTGTACGGCAACCCGGTGCACGGCTACCCGTCGCTGATTTCCGTCGTGCTGTTCGTCGGCGGGATTCAGCTGATCGGCATCGGCGTGATCGGCGAATACCTCGGCCGCGTCTATCACGAATCGAAGCAGCGCCCCGTCTATCTCGTGCGGCGACGCTATCGCGCCGAGCGCGAGGCGGCCGCAGCGCCCGCGTCGACGCTGCTGCAATTCCCGCTCAAGCGCACGCACGCGGCGCGCCGCCGCACGCCGATGCCCGCGGGCGGCAACGTCGCGGCGCGCAAGGCGTCGTTCAAGTAGAACGGGGCCGCGCCGCGTGGTCGTGTACAGCATCGTGATGCTGGTGTTCTCCGCGCTGTTCGTCACGATCCGGGCGTGGGTCGCGCATGCGTTCCCCGAGCGCGTGCCGCCGCGCGTCGGCGCCGACTTCTCGGTGTTCTGGACCGCCTCGTACCTGATGCTGCACGGCTCGCCGGCGCAGGCGTACGACTTCTCCGCGCTCTCCCGGCTGTCGGCCACGCTGTTCGACACGCTTCGCCACGGCGCGTTCGCGCCGTGGCTGTATCCGCCGACCTATCTGCTGCTCGTCACGCCGCTCGCGCTGTTGCCGTTCGCGCTCGCCTATCCGCTGTTCGTCGCGCTCGGCGTCGGCGTGCTCGGCTGCGCCGCCTGGCGGGTGGCCGGCCTCGGCGCCGTGGCCGGCGCGTCGCGCGCGGGCGCACTCGCGCTGGTCGCCGCGCCGTGCGTGTTCGTCACCGCGACGCTCGGGCAGAACGCCTTCCTCACCGCGTCGTGCGCGGCGCTCGCCGTCTATTGGGCCGAGCGCCGGCCATTGTGGGCAGGCCTGTGCATCGGGCTGCTGTCGGTGAAGCCGCAGATGGCGCTGCTGTTCCCGTTCGTGCTGATCGCCGCCCGCGCGTGGCGCACCCTCGCGTGGGCCGCGCTCGCCAGCGCCGCGTTCGTCGCGCTCAGCGTGCTGGTGTGCGGCGCGGAATCGCTGCGCCTGTTCGTCGCGAGCGCGGGGCTCGCGCGCTCGATCGTGCTCGAGCACGGCGTGGTGTTCTGGCTCGTGTCGCCGACGCCGTTCGCGGCGCTGCGGCTCGCCGGCGTGCCGTTGAACGCGGCCTATGCGGCCCACGCCGGTGTCGCCGCGATCGCGATCGCCGCCGCGTGCGTCGCCTGGGCCGGCACGCGCGACGTCCGCGTGCGTGCGGCGGTGCTGGCAGTCGCGCGAAGGCGTGCGGCACGAGCGCAGCCGCGATGAAGTAAAGCGCCGCGAACGCCGACACCAGCCAATTCGACAAGCGACGCGCGCGCACGTCCTGCATCGCGAGCGACGCCAGCACGAGCGTCGCCGCCGCTTGCACGAGATAGAGCATCGGAGAACCGTCCGTCGGCGCGCCGCGTCCGGGTCCGCCTTACTGCCGCGGAGCCGTGTATTCGTCGGCGACGCGTGGGTTCAGGAGATCAGATCAGCGACGAGACCTTGTTGATCAGCGTCGTGAAGATCGACGACAGCCCCGAGCTGCCGCTGAGCACCGTGCCGACGGCCGCGAGCGCGACCACGACGATGCCGGCCAGAACCGCGTGTTCGAGCGAGCTGACGCCCCGTTCATCGCGCAACAAGGTCTTGACGTATTGCAGCATGACAACCTCCGTATGACCGGGCCGCTGATCGACTGTTGATATATTGGCGCTGCACTGCTTCGGGTGGCGCACGACATTCGCCCGTTCAAGACTCATGCTGCGGCCGCTGTATCGGGCCGTCGGCGTCCCCCGGAATCCCTTCGATCGCTGCGACGCGCGACGTGCGCGCGTCGATTGCATGAGCGCATTCAGCACGATGCGAATCACGCTATTTCGTCTAGGGCATGGACAATTTTTTCGGCGATTTCAAATCATTCGGTGTCGGAATGGATTTATGGAAAAAACGGTTATCGAAGCGGATCGGCGCGAATTATTTACCGTTATTTAACCGCCGCGATGCCGACAGTTCCGGGCCGGACGTAAGAATATTAACGATGATGCATATTGTTTCCGATACCTGATCGTCGGCGGTAATTCCGCACCTGTTTTCAACGGCATTGCAATTCGCGCCGGTAATTGTGCAGCGCACGGATTTACGCCAAAAAGTTCGGGAACGTCCATTGCCCCAACCGCATCCCGCTGCAGCTTTTGCGCAATGCGCGCATGCTCTCAGTTGGCCGACGCGGCCATCGCCGCGCACATCCTCGCAGCTCGCTTCCACGCGGCGCTCCCACCGTCTCCCGGAGGAACCACGATGTCGATCAGCCCCGATACCCCGTCTCGCCCCGTGAAGTCGCCCGGCCCCGACCATCCGATCACGATCGAACCGCATCCGTCGCGCGTCGTCGTCAAGGCGGGCGGCAAGGTCGTCGCCGATACGCGCCGCGCACTGGCGCTGCGCGAAGCGAGCTATCCGGCCGTGCTCTACATTCCGCGCGACGATGCCGACATGTCGCTGCTGCAGCGCACCGACCATGCGACCTACTGCCCGTACAAGGGCGATTGCGCGTACTACTCGATTCCGGCGGCCGGCGCGCGCGCCGCGAATGCGGTATGGACCTACGAGCATCCGAATCCGGCCGTCGAAGCGATTCGCGGCCATCTCGCGTTCTATCCGGATCGCGTCGATGCGATCGAGGAAAGCGCGGCCGGCAGCGATTGACCGCGACGACGGCCCGCCGCGCCGTCGTGCACGCATCGTCGCGTCGCTGATTTGCATATGCGGATTCGTTGGTTGGCCGGGCGGACAGGCCGCCGTATCGTGCTGAGTCGCGCGCGGGGCAGTGCGCGCCCGGTCTGAACCGGGCCACGTTCCCGCGCAGCCCATGAACTCGCCGCAGCCCGCAGGACGCCTCGATGAACGACCTTCCGCCCGACACCCTCGACACCCTCGACACGCCGCCGCAAAGCACGCGCCGCCGCCGGTGGCTGCAAGGCACCGCCGCCGCGCTCGCCGGCGTCGCGCTCGGGCCGCTCGCCGGCCTGCCCGCCCGCGCACAAGCGGGCGGCACGCGGCTGCGCATCGGCTTCCAGAAATACGGCAACTTCGTCGTGCTGAAAGCGCGCGGCACGCTCGAGAAGCGGCTCGCGAGCCAGGGCGTGACCGTGGAGTGGCTCGAGTTTCCGGCCGGCCCGCAACTGCTCGAAGGATTGAACGCGGGCGCGATCGACGTCGGCACGGTCGGCGAGACGCCGCCGATCTTCGCGCAGGCGGCCGGCGTCGACTTCGTCTACATCGGCAACGAGCCGCCCGCGCCGCGCGGCGAAGCGATCGTCGTGCTGCCCGATTCGCCGATCCGGACGCTCGCGCAGCTGCGCGGCAAGAAGGTCGCGCTCAACAAGGGTTCGAACGTCCACTACCTGCTCGTGAAGGCGCTCGAGCATGCGGGCATTCCATACACCGACATCCAGCCGATTTTCCTGACGCCCGCCGACGCGCGCGCCGCATTCGTGCAGCGCAACGTCGACGCATGGGTGATATGGGATCCGTATCTCGCGGCCGCCGAGCGTCAGCTCGGCGCGCGCGTGGTCGCGAACGGCGAAGGGCTCGTGCGCAACACGCAGTACTATCTCGCCGCGCGCCGGTACGCGCGCGCGCAGCCGCAGATCCTGCGCGCGTTGCTCGACGAAGTCGACGCGGTCGATCGCTGGGGCCGCGATCATGTCGGCGAAGTCGCCGCGCAACTGTCGCCGCTCGTCGGGCTCGACACGGCCACGCTCGAAGTCGCACTGAAGCGCACCGGCTACGGCGTGCAGCCGGTCAGCGACGCAACGCTCGCCTATCAGCAGAACATCGCCGACGCGTTCAGCGCGCTGAAGCTGATTCCCGGCCGCGTGAGCGTCGCCGACGCTCGCTGAGCCGCGGTTGCCGCCGCGCTACGCGCGAGCGCTCGCACCAATGCGCCGCCACTCGTCGTAATCGATGACGAGGCCTGCGTCGTCGACCGCGATGTCGGCCGCATAGGCGCCGCTCTCATAGCGGTACACGCGCTCGGCCGTACGCGTATAGCGTTGCTCGCCGCGCACGAGCTCGAACTCCGGAAAACGCAGCCACGCGGTATGGATGACGGCCGACGCGCCGACCGTCAGTCCGAGCCGCCGGATCGGCAACGTATTGGTCGACGGGCTGAAGCCGAGATCGATGTCGGTCGCACCGTCGAGCGCCGCCGCGTGTGCGCCCTCGATCGTCCACCGCCCCGCTTCGCAGCGGATCTCGAGCCGCTGCGGCGGCGCCGCGCCGTGGCGATGCACGACGCGCACCGAACGCGTGAGCCAGTCGGCGCCGCATTCGATCGCATAGTCGATGCGGAACGGCGTGCCGTCGAGCGCGCCGGCGATCGTACCCGACAGGTCGATGCCCGCGGGCGCGGGCGCGAGCCGGCACCATTCGGCGGCTTGCCAGGTGTGCAGCACCTGCCACGCGACGCATCGGACGGTCGTGGCGGCTTCAGCCCCTTGCCTCATACCGCCGTCTTCACCGGTCACCATCCGCGCCGCCTTCACCATGCCTGCCGATAAATCGCGAGCGCATCGGCTTCGGTCACTTCGCGCGGATTGTTGACGAGCAGACGCGTCTGCAGCATCGCATCGGCCGCCATCCTCGGCAGGTCGGCCTCGCCGACGCCGACTTCGCGCAGCGTGCGCGGAATGCCGGTCGCGACGATCAGCCGGTCGATCTCGTCGATCAGCGCCTGCGTCCTCGCTGCGTCGCTGCCCGTCGCCGACGGCGCGACGATCGCCGCGAGCTCCGCGTACAGCGGCGCGGCAGCCGCCGCGTTGAAGCGCAACACGTGCGGCAGCACGAGCGCGTTCGACAAGCCATGCGGCACGTGGAAAATGCCGCCGATCGGGTAAGCGAGCGCATGCACGGCCGCCACCGGCGCATTCGCGAACGCCTGACCCGCGAACATCGCGCCGACCAGCATCGCTTCGCGCGCCGCGCGATCGTGGCCGTCGTCGCATGCCTTCAGCACATTGCGCGACAGCAACGTCAGCGCGTGCACGGCCAGCATGTCCGACACCGGGTTCTTCAACCGCGCCGACGTAAAGGCTTCGATCGCGTGCACCATCGCGTCGATGCCGGTCGCTGCCGTCGCGGCGCGCGGCAGCCCGAGCGTGAGCTCGGCATCGAGGATCGCGACGTCCGCGAACAGCTGCGGCGACACCACGCCCATCTTGCGCGCTTCGCCGACCGTGACGATCGATACGGCCGTCACTTCCGAGCCGGTGCCGGCCGTGGTCGGCATCTGCACGAGCGGCAGCCGCGGCGTCGCGACCTTGTCGACGCCGTACATGTCGGCCAGCGCCTGGCGGCCCGGCGCGAGCACGGCGATCAGCTTCGCGACGTCCATCGACGAACCGCCGCCGAGGCCGAGCACGATCTCGGCGTCGGCGGCCACCGCGCGCGCGGTCGCTTCGAGCACCACGTGCTCGGGCGGATCGGCGATGACGTCGTCGATCACGCTCACCTGCCAGCCGTGCGCGGCGAGGCTCTCGAGCGCGGGCGCGAGCACGCCGCTGCGATGCAGGAACGCGTCGGTGACGACGCACAGCCGCACGAGCGACGGAAAGCGTTCGCGCAACAGCGGGCCGAGCCGGCGTGCTGCGCCGAATTCGACGATCTGCGTCGCGACGGTACGGAATTGAAACGGGTTCATCGAGCGGCTCCCGGTTGCGTCGCCGTGCCGGTGTCCGGCTGCACCATGTAGCGCGTCACGTCGCGGCGATCGAGCAGCGGAATGATCTCGCCGATGCCGATGCGCTGGAAATGCGGCGTTTCCCGATGTGCGTCGAGGCCGCCGGCGTCGCGGTAGCGCTCGAGGATCACGATGTGGTCGGGATCGACCGGCGACCGGAAGTACGCGTAGTCGAGGTTGCCCGGTTCCGCTCGCGTGGGCGGCGCGAGCTGCGCGAGCAGCTCGATCACGCGCTCGCCGTTGCCGGGTTTCGCAAAGTAATGCGCGATGACCTGCAGGTAGGGGTCGTTCATGCTGCGCTCCGGAGTCGTCGGCTGGTCGGCACGCCGACACGGCGCGCGCACCTCGACGTCGCATTGTATTGAATCGGCGCGACGCGCGCAGAGCGCGACCGTCGCGCGCTACCAGGGCACCGTGCGGCCCTGGTAATCGAGGTATTCGAGCCCCGGGCGGCGGCGCTTGTCGAGCAGGACGTTCACGAGGCCCGGCACGCTTTCGTCGATCGTCAGCCGCGCATCGGGGCCGCCGAGTTCGGTGCGGACCCAGCCGGGCGCCATCAGCACCATCGCGCGCGCCGTACCGGCCTGACGCGCGGCGAAGCTGCGCATGAACTGGTTCAGCGCGGCCTTGCTGCCGCGGTACACCTCGCGCATCCCGTTGACGTTGTTCGACACGCTGCCCTGCCCCGACGACATCGCGCCGATCAGGCCGTCCGCCGTCACGAGATCCTGCAGCGTCTCGATCGTGCGCATCGGCGCGAGCGCATTCGTGATCATCACGCGCACGAACTCGTCGGTCGTGACTTCGCCGATCGTCTCGGCCGGATCGTTGCTCGTGCCCGCGTTGACGAACAGCATGTCGAAGCGCCGCCCCGACAGGCGCGCGCGCAGCGCGGCAAGCTGCGCGGGCTCGCAGATGTCCAGCGTCTCGATGTCGAGCCGCGCGCCGACGCGCTCGGCGAGGTCGTGCAGCTTCGAGCAGCCCGAGCCCGCGCGGACCGTGCCGGTCACATGCCAACCGTGATTCAGGAACTGCTCGGCCATCGCGAGCCCGAGGCCGCGCGATGCGGCGACCAGCAGGATCGAGGGTGTGCCGGCGTGCGAGAGAGTCGGTTGCATCGTATTCACCTTGGAGATCGTTCGTCTCCGGCTACTGTAGGCGCTCGCCATCGGATGCACCAGACGCACCGAACGCAATCCACGATTGCACCGGACGCCATGTCACGCCGCGCCATGCCTTATGCTGTCGGGATGGAAGACCTCGATCTGAACCTCGTCACCGCGCTCGATGCGCTGCTCGGCGAAGCGAGCGTGACCGGCGCCGCGCGCCGGCTGGGCTTAAGCGCGTCCGCGATGAGCCGCACGCTCGCGCGCTTGCGCGCGGCCACCGGCGACCAGCTGCTCGTGCGCGCCGGACGCCGGCTCGTGCCGACGCCGCACGCGACGGCGTTGCGCGAGCGCGTGCACGCGGTCGCACGCGAAGCGCAGGCCGTGCTGCGGCCGGCAGCGGCCGACCTCGACCTCGCGACGCTGTCGGCCACCTTCACGCTGCGCGCGGCGGCGTCGTTCATGGAGATGCTGGGCGGCCCGGTCGTCGCCGCGATCGGCGACGTCGCGCCCGGCGTGCGCGTGCGCTTCGTGCCGCGGCTCGCGCGCGACCCCGGGCCGCTGCGCGACGGCTCGGTCGATCTCGACATCGGCAAGCGCGGCGACGACGCGCCGGAGTTGCACACGCGCGAGCTGTTTCACGACGCGCACGTCGCGGTGGCGCGCAGCGGCCACCCGCTGTTCGCCGCGGCCAGAATCACGCCGGCGCGCTACGCGGCCTGCCGCCACGTGATCGCGGCGCAGCTCGGCGACTTCGGCGGCCCGGCCGACGACGGCGAGCGCACGGCGGTGGCCGCGCACAACGTCCACGTGGTCGTGCCCGGCTATCCGGACGCGATGCGCGTCGCGGCCGGCACCGACCTGATCGCGCTGGTGCCGCGCTCGAGCCTCGGCAACGCGCTCACGCCGGGGCTCGCGGA
Source organism: Burkholderia sp. MBR-1 (assembly GCF_013822785.1). NCBI lineage: Bacteria > Pseudomonadati > Pseudomonadota > Betaproteobacteria > Burkholderiales > Burkholderiaceae > Burkholderia > Burkholderia sp. MBR-1. Next base: position 467,580 of record NZ_CP053610.1, on the reverse strand, counting down.
TGCGCTAGGGCTGCGCAGCTTCGCGATCCCGGTCAAGTTGCCCGAGATCCTGATCTCGGCGCTGTGGCACCCGCGCATGCACGGCGACCCGGTGCATCGGCGGCTGCGCGACGTCGTCACCGACGTCTGCAAGCGTGCGTATCCGCAGCGTCGCGCGCCGCGCCGCCCGCGCTGACCGTACACGGGACTGCCGCACCGTCGTTCTCGACTCCGTTCGCGGCCGCCGTTCCGTGGCCGCCAGGCGCCGGCCGTCGCGCCACACCAAGGGGCGGCGCCCGCGGCCGTTCGGCTAAAATGCCGCACTTTCCTCCTGTCCGGCCCGCTCGCCCATGCAACCCGCCTCCTCTGCCCGATCCGCCGCTCACGGCGCCGACGACGCATCTTCCGCGCGCGACCTCGTCTACGGCCCCAACGACCGCCCGGCGCCGACGATCGCGTTCGTCGCCGCCCTGCAGCACCTGCTGGCGATCATCGTGCCGATCGTCACGCCGGGGCTGCTGATCTGCCAGGCGCTCGGCGTCTCGAGCCGCGACACGACGCTGATCGTGTCGATGTCGCTGGTGATCTCAGGCATCGCCACGTTCGTGCAGTGCAAGCGCTTCGGCCCGCTCGGCGCGGGGCTGCTGATCGTGCAGGGCACGAGCTTCAACTTCGTCGGCCCGCTGATCGCGGGCGGCAGCGTGATGGTCAAGCAAGGCACGCCGGTCGAAACGGTGATGGCCGCGATCTTCGGCGTCGTGATCGCCGGCTCGTTCGTCGAGATGGCCGTGTCGCGCATCCTGCCGTTCGTGAAGCGGCTGATCACGCCGCTCGTGACCGGCATCGTCGTGCTGCTGATCGGGCTCACGCTGATCAAGGTCGGCCTCGTCAGCATGGGCGGCGGCTACGGCGCGATGGCCAACGGCACGTTCGCGAGCGCGCAGAACCTGACGCTGTCGTGCGTCGTGCTCGGCACCATCATCGTGCTGAACCGCGTGCCGATCGTCTGGGTGCGCAGCACGGCGCTGGTGATCGCGCTCGCGATCGGCTATGCAGTCGCGGCGGCGCTCGGGCGCCTCGACTTCACCGGCATGCACCATGCCGCGCTGTTTCAGGTGCCGACGCCGCTGCACTTCGGCATCGGCTTCTCGTGGTCGCTGTTCGTGCCGATGCTGATCATCTATCTCGTCACGTCGCTCGAAGCGATCGGCGACGTCACCGCCACCAGCAAGATCTCGAACGAGCCGGTCGAAGGGCCTGTATGGATGCGCCGGATCAAGGGCGGCGTGCTCGTGAACGGCGCGAACTCGCTGCTGGCCGGCGTGTTCAACACGTTTCCGAGCTCGGTGTTCGCGCAGAACAACGGCGTGATCCAGATCACGGGCGTCGCGAGCCGCTACGTCGGCATCTGGATCGCGGCGATGCTGGTCGTGCTCGGGCTGTTCCCGGTGGTGGCCGGCGCGCTGCAGGCGGTGCCCGAGCCGGTGCTCGGCGGCGCGGCGATGGTGATGTTCGGCGCGGTGGCCGCATCGGGCATCAACATCCTGTCCGGCGTCCACCTCGACCGCCGCGCGCTGCTGATCATCGCGGTGTCGCTCGCGCTCGGCCTCGGCGTGTCGCAGGTGCCCGACATCCTGAACAGCCTGCCGCATGCGCTGAAGAACGTGCTGGCCTCGGGTGTCGCGACGGGCGGCATCTGCGCGCTGGTGATGAACTGGTTTCTGCCGGAACGGCAGTAACGCCACCGACGCCGGCACGGCGCGATCTGATCGTCGCGCTCGGCGACGCCGGCCGCCGCTGCTTGGCCCGCCGCCCGGCAGCCGCTAGAATCGCACCATGTCGCCAGCCACCTCCATCGCCCCGCCCGAAATCGCCACCGTCCCGATCAAGGAACGGGCGACCATCGTGTGCTATCGCGCCGAGCAGGTGCTGCTGGTCGCCCGCATGTCGTCGCGCTGGGCGCTGCCGGGCGGCACGATCAAACGCGGCGAAACGCCGCTCGAAGCCGCGCATCGCGAATTGCTCGAGGAAACCGGCATCGTCGGGCAAAGCCTCGTCTATTCGATGCAGTTCAGCGGGCTCGCGAAGGTGCACCACGTGTTCTTCGCGGAAGTCGGCCCCGAACACAAGCCGACCGCCAGCAACGAGATCGACAAGTGCAAGTGGTTCGCGATCGATCGCGTCGCGGCGCTGCGCGCCAGCATCCCGACCAAGCGCATCGTCGAACTGGTCTACCGGCACGAGATCCTCGCCTAGGTAGACGCCCCAGCCCCGCCGGCTCGCACGAGCCGATATCATGCGCCCACGGTCCGTCGTCGCGTTCCCTCTCGAGCGAGCTGCAGATGAACAGTGCGTACACCTACCGCGGATACACGATCGATGTCCGCTGCGAATTCCGGCTCGACCTGCCGCACGCGCGCGCGTCGCTGGCCGATCCGCCCCGGTTCGGGTTCGTCGCCATCGTGCAGGTGCGCGCGGGCGAGCGCGCCCCGCGGCTGCTCGCACCGATCCGGCTCGCCGACGACGGCGGCCGCCTGTTCGACACGACGCGCACCGCGCTGTGCGCGGGCCAGGCCGCTGCCGAGATCATCGTCGACGATTTGCTGGCCGACGCCGGTTGCGCGAACGGGCGCGCCCGCTCGTAACGCGCCGGTGCTCAGTGCATCCGCTTCCTGCGGAATTCGTGCGTCGAGTAGACGGCGAGAAAGATGCCGAGCATCGCGATGCCGGATGCCAGGAAGTCGTGGGCGGCGCCCGTGCCGTTCAGCAATTTCGGAAAGAGGTCGAGGCTCAATCCCGCCGCGGCCAGCAGCACGCCTGCCGCGACACCCCATGCCGGTCCGATGGTCGTTTCTTTCGTGTTTTTCATACAGCACCCGTCTACAGTCGTTGCCAGGCGGTGTGCGCGCATTGCGCCGCGTTCACCGCTCACGTCCGCACTATAACGAGGAAAAAAATACCGCGGGTTCGGTGCTTTTCCCCATCAAGTTTTTGCCTCGCGCGGCCGATCAAAGCCGCGCCGTCCGCTGCTATCACGTTCGGCCGAGCGCGCTCGTTCGTTCGCGGCGCGCCGCACTGCGGCGACGCTGAGGCGGAACATGCGCCGCCAAGCCAGCCCCTTTACGCGTGGACGCAGAATTTACCGTTCGTTGCAAACCTGTCCACACTGTGGGCGCCACGCGCGGCTATGCTTCGGTCCATCCACAATCATGATGGAAGGGGACAAAACAATGAATAATCGATTCTGGAAGGCCGCGTTGTGCGCGGCGATGGTGCCGTTCGCGCTGGCTGCGTGCGGCGGCGGCGACGGCGGCAGCACGCAAACCGGCACGCTGCACGTCGCGATGACCGATGCGCCGTCATGCGGCTTCGATCATGTCTATGTGACGGTGTCGCAGGTCCGCGTCAATGCGAATGCGAATGCTGCCGATAACGATGCAGGGTGGTCCACCGTCGCGCTGACGACGCCGCAGAAAATCGACCTGCTGTCGCTGACCAACGGCGTCCTCGCCGATCTCGGCCAGACCGCGCTGCCCGCCGGCCAATATCAGCAAGTGCGGCTCGTGCTCGCGCAAAACCAGGGCAACAGTCTCGCGAATTCGGTCGTCCCGACCGGCGGCACCGAGCAGGCGCTCGCCACGCCGAGCGCGACGCAAAGCGGCTACAAGATCATCCAGCCGTTTACGGTGCAGCCGAACACGCTCGTCGACCTCGTGCTCGACTTCAACGCGTGCAAGTCGATCGTCCAGCGCGGCAACGGTACCTATGCGCTGAAGCCCGTCGTCACCGCCACGCCGACCGTGGTGAGCGGCGCGATCGCGGGCTACGTCGCCGCGGCGGAAGCCGGCGCGACCGTCTATGCGGAGCAAGGCGGCAAGGTCGTGCGCGGCACGGTGGCCGACAGCACCGGCAAGTTCGTGCTGTCGCCGCTGATCCAGAGCTCGACGCAGGGCAACTACGACGTCGTGATCGTGCAGAACAGCTTCGCGTCGGGCATCGTGCGCTCGGTGCCGGTCGTGGTGAACACCACCACTTCCGTAGCGGCGCAGAGCGCGCCGATCGCGCTGCCGGCATCGACGATGAGTACGGTCAGCGGCACGGTGACGCCGAGCGGCGACGCGCTGGTGCGCGCATTGCAGACCATCGACGCGAACCCGTACGAGATCGCGTCGATCAACGCGAACATGGACACCGGCGCGTATGCGCTGAACCTGCCCGCGGCCGCACCGATCGTCGGCACCTACTCGGGCACGTTGCCGGTCGCGCTCGCCGCGTCGCCGGGCGCCGCCGGTCAATACACGATCGAGGCGGACGCAGCGTCGGGCGCGACGCAAGCGACGAACGTCAACGCAACCACCAGCCAGTCGAACGTCAATTTCACGTTCTGACGCTCGGCAGCAACCACGAAAGGGCCGCACGGCCCTTTCCTCGATAACGGGAGAACGATGTGAAGAAAGGGGTTATTGCGCTGCTCGCGGCAGCGAGCGTGGTGGGCGCACTCAGCGGATGTGTCGCCTACGTGCCGGGCGCGCCGGTCGTCGTCGCGCCGCAGGGCGGGCCGGGCAACGGATTCTGTCCGCCCGGCCAGGCGAAGAAAGGCAATTGCTGATGGTACGAAGCCCGCTTCCCAAGCGGGCTTTTTTTCGTCCGCGGCCAGGCCGGCACGACGGCAGCGCGGCATCGGGACGTGGCGCAATCGGGCCACGTTCCGATGCTCGGCACGCACACGGCGCCATCATTTCGAAACGGAGTCCGGAACAATTCAACGTTCCGACTTTCTCACGCGCAGACACCCTGCCCCAACGCCGCGACCGAACGTCGCACATCGTACGCAGCCTGCGCAGCATTCCATAATTTCAACGGTCCGATGCGCCTTTTCCAGCGGGCCTCTGAGCGCGAAATGCGGATTTGCAGGCCGTCGATTCGATGAAATGGCCGTGACATGCCATGCTTATCCTCATATCAACCGGCGCCGATCGTCCCTACTCTGCCCATTCCGTGCATCGCTTCCGCGACCTGCGTGCGTTCGACGCGACGTCGCATCCGGAAATACCCGCACATCCTGACGGCAGGTGATCGTGAACCCCAATCTTCGCAATGCCGCGCTCGGCGCCGCACTCCTACTTTCTCTTTCTGCATGCGGAGGCGGTACATCGTCATCTACCACCGGCGCCGTTTATATGGGGCCGCTGCGCAACGCGTCGGTCAGCGTCTATGCGGTCGCGGCCGATGGCTCCGCGTCGGACCAGCCGATCGCCCATGCGGTGACCCGCGACGACGGCACGTTCGTGCTCGGCGGCGCCGTGCACTATCCGGTGCTCGTGCGCGCCACGGGCGGCGTGTATGACGAGGAAGCGACCGGTACGCGCACGGCGCTGCAAGGCGACATCGAAGCCGTCTTCACGGCTGCGCCGGCGCGCATGATCGTGTCGGTCTATTCGAACGCGATCGTTCAGGCGGCACGCGCCGCAGGCGGCTTGACCAGCGCGAACCTCGCGGCGGCGATGGTGCAGGTCAACGCGTTCGCCGGCGGGTTCGACGTGCAGCAGACCGCACCGGCGTTCGTCGCGCCCGGTACGGCGCTCGCTGCCGCCGATCTGTCCGACGGCGCAAAAATGGCGCTGGCGCTCGGCGCCGAATCGCAGAGCCGCACCGACACCGGCGCATCGGTTCAGGACAGCACGCAGAACATCGTCGCGCAATCGGCCAACGGCGACACGCTGGCCGAGTGCAATACCGGCGCCGGCAATCCCGCGGCCGATGGGACGCTCGCTGCGCCGCCCGGCGGAAATTGCGCGGTGACGACCGGCGCGGCCGGCTACGCGGTGAACCCGCTCAATCGTTCGGGCATCGCGTCGGTGGCGATGCTCAAGCCGGTCGTCCCCGGCAAGCCGGCGACGATCACGGTCAGCGACGGCGCATGCCGCGATCGCGTCGCGCTCTACAACGAGCAGTTGCCGCTCTTCACGAGCCGCAAGAACGACGTACAGGCGCGGCTCGGACACAACGTGACAGTCGACAACTGGTCGAGCTTCGCCGACGGCGGCTCGTGGGGTCCGCGCGCGGCCGTGTACGGCGCGATCACGACGGCGTCGTGCGCCGGCGACGTCGCGACGTTCCAGCGCGAGCTGTTGCTGGCGACCGAGAACTACTGGGTCGACCAGGAGCTGAACTACTGCCATCACCATATTCCGGGCTGGCTGCCGCCGGCTTCGCGCCCGTCGTTCTTCAACTCGGATACGTCGTCGAAGTCCATGACCTGCGCGCCGCATCGACGCAGCAACGGCGCGCAGACCACCGCGACGCTCGCCAATGCCGACATCAAGTGGCAAGGCGTCGACTGTTCGGACTTCACGTCGTGGGCCTACGATTTTGCCGGCATCACGCACGCAAGCGGCAACCTGCAGACGGGCATCGGCACGCAGGCATGCTCGACCGGTTCGGACCCGCTCGCGGCCGTGACCGACCAGACCGGCGTGCTGCTCGACATCAATCAGGACAACGTCGCGCAATTCGTCGATCATCTGCGCCCCGGCGATCTGCTGTACATCACCGAAACCGCACATCCGCAAGCGGCGCCGCAGAGCATGATGTCGGGCTTCGTCGTGTCGCACGTGGTCACGTGGACGGGCAAGCGCTTCAGCGACCTGCGCAACGGCCCCGAAGGCCAACGCTACGATCCGGCGGTGGCCGGCGCGAGCGGCTCGCGTCTGGGCGGCGATTTCGGCGGCTTCTTCTCGCGTGCGGACGGCGGAACGACCAAGGTGCAGCCGTCCGAAATCGGCACGACCGACATGGACCCGTGGATGATCATCGACAGCCACTATGCGGGGCCGGCGTACCGTCCGTTCATTCTCAAGACGCCGAAGCTGAACGCCGACTGGTACGTGACGAGCCTGTCGCACGTGCGCCGCGTGATCGACCCGGAATCGGCCAGCGCCGATCCCGTGCTCGCACCGCTCATCATCACGAAGGAAGCGACGGGCCAGGGGCAATTCAGCCGCTACGTGGTGCTGAGTTCGCCCGCGGGACGCGCGGCGACGAATGCGCACAAGCTCGTCTATCAACTGTCCGGCGCGAAGGGCGTGCCGACGTGCTACCGCACGCCTGCCGACGCCCCCGCGCAATGACGGCACGACCGATGCCGACCGCGTCGGCTTCGTCGGCTCCGTCGCCAACGGCGACGACCTAAATGCGCGCTGGCGGCGGCGTCTGCAGGTCGTCGTCCGGCAGCACGCCGAGCGGCACGAAGATGTAGCCGCGGCCGCGTACGGTGCGGATATAGCGATAGTCGCCGAGCGCGCCCTCGACCACGTTGCGCAGCCTGAAAACCAACACGCCGAGCCCGCGCTCCGCGCGCCCGGCGACGGCCGGCCCGAGCCGCGCGAGGATCTCCGCGCGCGACAGCACACGCATCGGCTGCGCGATGAACACTTCGAGCAATGCGAATTCGCTCGCGCGCAGCCCGAGATCTTCGCCCGCGCGCGTCGCGCGGCGCGTCACGAAATCCACGTCGATGTCGCCGAACGCATAGCGATCGACGTGGCGCGGCGCGCGCGCCGCATGCCTGCGGATGGCGCAGCGCACGCGCACCACGAACTCCATCGGCTCGAACGGCAAGACGAGATAGTCGTCGGCGCCGGCCTCGAACGCGACGAGCTTGTCCGCCAACTGCGCGCTGCTGCCGAGCACGATCACCGGCAGGTCGCAACCCGCGCACCGCAGCGCGTCGAGCGCCGCGCAGACTGCCGTGCCCGGCGGCTCGAAGCGCAGCACGATCAACGCGGGCGCCACCGCGGCGACGCGCGCGCGCAGCATCGATACGTCGTCGAGCACCGACATGGCGATGTCACAGCCGCGCAGCAACGCACGAATCATGCCGCGCATGCGCGGGTCCGGCTCTGCGACGAGTACTTTTGTCAGCATCGGAAATCGTCCAGCAGGACAGCGGCGTGCGCGTCGTCGCCATCACGCCGACGTGCCGACGACGACGCGCGTACCGGCTTCGGCACGGCGCGACCGCCTAAACATGCAGACAGCAATCGAGGCTCATCAGGAAGTATTCGAAGCTCTTGCGGATCGACGTCCCGACCTCGCGCACGTCGCGCGCGTCCGGCGCGCGGCCGAGCAGCGTCGCGACGATATCGAGCGCCTCCCACGGATGGCGGTCGTCGTACTCGGCATGCAGCCTCAGCCAGCGCATCGCGCGATGCCGCACCGACGCATCGAACTTCTCCTCGTACGGCGACGCGCACAGCAGCGCGCTCCACTCGCCCGTGACGCCTTCGATCGCGTAGTTCGTCGCGGCGATGCTCGGCGCCAGCGCGTCCGCGCTGCCGCTCTTCCAGCACCAGTGGCTCAGCGCGAAGCCGGCGAGCGGCGCGTCGGCGCCGAGCAGCATGTCGCGCGTCACGCCGGACTCGGCGGCCCAGTTGGCCCAGTGATCGACGTGATTCTGCTCGACGCGGATATTGCGGATCAGATAGCGCCGCGCCTTCTCGTCGCCGGGCGACCGGTACGCGGCGGTCTTCACGAGGTTCATCGCCATGTACTCGGGAAACTGGCTGACCACCGCCCAGCCGGTCACGAAGAACGTGCGCAGTTGCGCCGCCGTCAGCGTCCCGTCGATCATCGCCGCGAACACGGGATGCGCGCGGATGCGGGCCTTCAGCTCGTCGGTCGCGCCTACCACGTCGCGCAGCCACGCTGGATAGCTGGCCAGGTCCATGATGTCGCCGCTCAGCTCGAATGGAGCATTCATCTGTTGTCCTCCGTGGTTCAATGGAATCCCCCTTCCTGCCAGGGCACGGGGCGGCCGAAGTAATAGCCCTGGCAGTAGTCGACGCCCAGCGTGCGCAGCATCTCGGCCGTCTCCGGGTCCTCGACGTGCTCGGCGACGGTCCGGTACTGCATCACGTGCGCGATGTCGTTGATCGCGCACGCGATGCCACGCTTGACGTGGTCGGACGTCATGGTCGCGACCAGCCCGCCGTCGATCTTCAGGTAGTCGATCGGCAACTGGTGCAGATACGAGAACGACGACATGCCGGCGCCGAAATCGTCGAGCGCGAACCGGCAGCCGAGATCGCGCAGCTCACACATGAAGCGCGATGCGACTTCCAGGTTGCGGACCGCGCTCGTCTCGGTGATCTCGAAGCACAGCAGCGACGGCTCGAGCCCCGACGCCGACAGCTCGGCCATCACGAACTCGACGAAGCGCTCGTCGGTGATCGAGCGCGCCGACAGGTTCACGTTGTATTCAACGTACTCGCGCCGTTCGAGCCGCGCGAGACGCCGGATCACGTTGCTGACCACCCAGCGGTCGATCATCGTCATGTGGCCGTAGCGCTCGGCGGCCGGCAGGAACACCGGTGCGATCAGCTTGCCGTCGGCGTCCGGGACGCGCAGCAGGATCTCCACGCGCTGCGGCGCGCCGTCGCCCGACTGGATCGGCACGATCGGTTGCGCGTGCAACTGGAACGCATTCGTTTCGAGCGCCGTCTTCACGCGGCGGCTCCATTGCGTGTGATACGCCGGGCGGCCGGCATGCAGGTCGCGCGGATGCGCGACGTGCACGCGATTGCGGCCGCCGTCCTTCGCGACATAGCACGCGAGGTCGGCCATCTGCATCGCCTTCTCGATGCTCGCGGGACGGCACGCGAGATCCAGCAGCCCGATGCTGACGCTGATCTTGAACGGTTCGCCGTCCCACGTGAACGTGAAGGCCTCGAGCTGCGCGCGCATGCGCTCGGCCTTGCCGTCGTCGGGCGCGACGTTGCGGCAGGCCGGCAGCAGGATGCCGAACTCGTCGCCGCCGAGGCGGCCAAACACGTCGCCTTCGTCGAGACAGCCGCTGAATACCGCCGTCGCGTCGCGCAGCAGCACATCGCCGGCCGCGTGGCCGCATACGTCGTTCACTTCCTTGAAGCCGTCGAGGTCGAGCACCATCAGCGCGCCGCCCGCGCCGTCGGCCAGCATCTCGCCGAGGCGCCGCTCGAACCCGGTGCGGTTGATCAGGCCGGTCAGCGCGTCGTGCGACGCCTGCCACGTGAGCCGCTCGATCAGCTGGTGCTCGCGCGTCATGTCGCGCAGGGTCAGCACGTGGCCGACGCAACGGCCGACGGCATTGGTCATCCGCGACAGCGACGCGCGCACGGGCACCGCCGTACCGCATACGCGGATCAGGTTGAGATCGCGCGTGAACGTGTGGTCACCGCCGTTGCAAAGCGTAGCGAGCAGCTTGATCGACATGCCGGTCGACGTGTCGATCAGGTCGAGCACGTCGTTGATCGGCTCGCCGACGCACCGCTGCGCCGTCCTGCCGAGCAGTTGCTCGGCGGCCGGGTTCACGGTCTCGATGCTGCGCGTGAGACCGATCGTGACGATCGCATCGACGACCGAACGAAGCGCGGCGTCGGCAAATGCGAGGCTGCGGTCGAGCTCGGTCTGCATCGACGACTGCTGGCGTTGCGCGCGGCTCGCCCAGCGCACCGACAGCAGGATGATCAACAGCGACGCCACCACGTACGACAGGAGCAGCTGGATCACCGCTGAACGGAATTCGGCGCTGAGTTCGTCGGAGAAGCGTTTCGGCAACGGCTCGATGCGCGAGTTGATGTCCCAGAGGTCGCGGTTCAGGCGGCTCGTGCGCGCGACGTCGCCCGCGTGGACCGACTCGCGCAGCGCACCGGCGAGCCGGCGCAGGTCGAGCAGATGCCGGTCCGCCTCGGCCCAGTACTGCAGCGCGGTGTTCACGTGCGCGAAGGAGTTCAGGACCGGATAGAACCACACGACCGCGGTCGCATCGACCGGGTTGATGCCGGCCGCGATCATCGCGTAGCGGGCCACGTCGTAGTCGGCCGGCACGCCGATCATCGCGCGGTGCGCAACGCTGAACGACACAAGCGTCGCGTCCGCGAGCCGGTAATCGTCGAACAGCTTTTCGTCGCCGGTGTCGGCGTAGCGGCTCAACAGGATGACCTCGTCCTTCTGCGCCTTCGACCAGCTGCTTTCGCCGCCGACGTACACGCGCAGCGACATGATCACGACCAGACTGACGGCCACGAACCCGGCCAGCGTCACGATCACGACGACGACCGGCAGGATGCCGAGCGCCGGGCTCCACGGCCACACGTGAAACGAGCTGCGCTGACTCTGAAACTTCGTACTGTTTTCCATACCTTCACGACTGCTTTCTGGTTCTTCTCGATCCAACCTGCCCGGCGCGTCGCCGGAAATCCCGCGTTCACGCATCCATGCTTCCCCGTGTACTGCGCACCGCCGTTCATGCCGCTGCTGCGCGACGCACAGGTATCGGCTGCGCAGCATCACCTGCAACCGACGGCTAGACCATTCGCGCGCCGAGCGCCGGTAACGCACCGGCGTCGAGTGCGAGGAGGCGCCGCGTTTCGTCGCGGATCGCCCGATGGCAGCCGCAACTCGCTCGTTCGAGGCGCGCGAGATCCGTCAGCACGATGACGCCGCGACGCTGATGAATCAGGTCGAGCGCGTGGATCTGTCGCGTGGTTTCGGTGACGGTCTCGCGGCGCACGCCGAGCATCTGACCAAGCATGCCGTGCGTGACCGGGATTTCGATGCTGCGCGAGCGCTCGTAGCCGATCAGCAGCCAGCGCATCAGTTGATGCCGGATCGTGTGATGGCGGCTGCAGAACATCACCTGCGACGCCTGGGACAGCACCAGACTCATCCGCACGAACACCTGCCGGCGGATCGCGGCCGAGGCGGCACACGCGTCGGCGAAACGGTGCGTACCCAGCCGATACGCGAAGCCGCCGCCATAGACGACGACCCGGCGCTGCATCGCACTGCCGACGATGTCGTCGCAGACGACGCCTTCTCGGCCGATTTCCGTCACGCCGAGCGTGCCCCTGCCCGACCCCGTGAATTGCAGCGACACACCGGCCGTCACCGGAAAATAGACGGCGTCCAGGTTCTCGCCGGCATCACATAAAAGCTCGCCGGTCCGCAGCGTCGTCAGCCGCAGATGCGGCGCCAGTTTCGAACGGCTATTTCCGTCGAGCGATGCCAAGAAATGATTGGCGACGAGTGCATCCGGCAACTCGACGACATTGTTTTCCCGATGTGTCACGGCACGCCTCGTACGTTGGATTCCTGCCCCACGGCAACCGCACCTTTCGGTGTTTCAGCGTGCCGGGCTTAACGGTTTATTCAACGCTTTATGTCGCGGCGACGTTGAGCAAAAAGGTATCACGCAGCCCGGCCAATGGGGACGCGCCGCCCCACTACATGAAGTAATTTGACAGTTCGTACGGCTAATGCCTTCTCATTCGAATGAAGATTGGCCAATCTGATTCGCCGAGGCATCAAAAACGGAATGCGAAGTATTGATTTACGTCAATTCATTAATGAAAATGCATCGCGATGCGTTTGCCTCGGAAATAAATATCGTTTCATGGTCCGAAGTTAATGCGGGAAGTGTGCGTTATCGAGCGGTTTGCCGGTCGCATCTGTGGAAGGCAAGCCGCACGCCGGCGCGCGCGATGTACTCGGAATGAATGTGACGGCGCACGGCGCCCGTCGGGGCGCCCATCGAACTGCGCCATGAGACAAGCCGGTTTCCGCACGCCCACAGCGGGACGGGAAACCGGTGAATGGGAACGATTGGGCACGGCGCCCGGAGCGGTACACCGTGCGCGATTCAAGTCAACGCAATGTTGCCGGCCGCGGCATCAAGCGCGCGCGTAGGCAAGCAGTTCGTCGTTCAAGCGCTGCGCATGCGTCAGATACAGCGCGTGCGGCCCGCGTTCGTACACGCTCAGCGTCGCGTGACGCACGCGCTGCGCCGTGACCGCGCCGGTCAGGCTCAGCGGTGCGGTCTGGTCGTCGTCGCCGTGAATCACGAGCGTCGGAACGTCGAACTTGTCGAGGTCGGGCCTGAAGTCGGTCTCGGAAAAGGCCGCGACGCAATCGAGCGTGCCCTTCAGCCCGCCCTGCAGCGCCATGAACGACGTCCAGTCGAGCGCCGCGCGCGAGATCGTCGAGTCGGGCCGGTTCGAACCGGTAAACAACGGCCAGAAGCTCTCGAAGAATGCGGCGCGGTCGGCCAGGATGCCGGCACGAATGCCGTCGAATATGGCGATATCCGCGCCGTCGGGGTGATCGTCGCGTCGCGCCACCAGCGGCGTCACCGAACCGACCAGCACGGCCTTCGCGACGCGGCCCGTGCCGTGGCGGCCAATGTAGCGAGCCACTTCGCCGCCGCCCATCGAAAAGCCGACGAGTATCACGTCGCGCAGATCGAGCGTCTCGATCAACGTCGCGAGGTCGTCGGACAGCGTGTCGTAGTCGTATCCCGTCCACGGCTGATCGGAGCGGCCGAACCCGCGCCGGTCATACGCGATGCAGCGAAAGCCGTTCGACGCGAGATGATGCATCTGGACGTCCCACATGTCCGCATTCAATGGCCAGCCGTGAATGAATACGACGGGACGGCCGGCGCCCCAGTCCTTGTAGTGAAGCGAAACGCCGTCGCGTGTCGTGAACGTGCTCATGCCGATTCCTCGGTGGTCGAAAGTTGGTGGCTGCCACTGGCCGCCACGGATTCGGGCAGTTGCCCGGTGAGGCTCGCGGCGTGCCGATGGCGGCGCAGCACACTCAACCGCCGGTCCAACCGCTCAGGAACTCGAGCAACAGCGCATTGACGCGCTCCGGTTGCTCCTCCTGCGGGAGATGGCCGCAGCGCGCGATCGGCTCGGCGCGCAGATTGATCGCCATCGACTCCCACACGGCCTTCATATCGAACATGCCGCCGACCGCGTAGAAGTCCTCGCCCCAGATCGCCATCGTCGGACATGCGATGCGGACGTCGGCGTCCGCCTTGTCCTGCGCGACATCCTCGGCGTTCGCCCGATAGTCGGACATCGCGCCGCGCACGGCGCCCGGCCGCTTGTACGCCTTCACGTAGGTGTCGAAGTCCGCGCCTTCGATCGTGTGCGGGTTGTAGCACCAGTCGGAAAAGAAGTGGCGAAGCCACGGCTCCTCGTTGCCCGCGATCAGCGTCTCGGGCAGGTCCGCGACCAGATGGAACAGAAAGAACCAGTACGCCCGCGCCGTTTCGGGGCGCATGTTCTCCGCCACGATGCGCGTCGGCACGTTGTCCATCACGACCAGCCGGTCCACCCGCTCCGGGTGATCCTTCACCAGGCGCGTCGCCACACGCGCGCCTCGATCGTGGCCGACCAGCGCAACCTTGTCGATGCCGAGCCGATCCAGCAGACCGACGATATCGCGCGCCATGTTGCGCTTGTCGTATCCGGATGCGGGTTTGTCGGTTTCACCGTAGCCGCGCAGGTCCGGTGCGATCACGCGATACGTGCGGGCCAGCACCGGCATCTGATGACGCCACGCGAAACTGGTCTCGGGAAAGCCGTGCAGCAACACGACTACCGGCCCGTTGCCGGCGTCGAGATAGTGTTGGCGGATACCGTTCGCGGTGAGCGTGTGATGCGTGACTTCGACATCGTTCGACGTTTCCATCGGTCGTTCCTTCGAAAAAGGCGCATGGAGGAGCGCCGCTGCGCTGCCGCGTCAGCGGCCCGGTGCAGCGCCGGCATCCGGCACCGGCGATGCGTCGTAGTTGACGGGCACCCAGTCGAAGCCGTCGCCATCCGCTCTGACGTGCCCGAGGCCCGGAAAGGAGACATGCGCGGCGCCGACGAGGTAGCGTCGCTCGGCCACCTCGCGCAGGATCTCGCGACGCGATTCGCGCGCCTGCGGCGGATCGCTGTCGTACGCGACGGTGGCTTGCGGATGCCGAAGCTGAATCGCGGCGACGTGCACGACGTCGCCCCACACGAGCAGATGCGCCGTGCCGCTTTCGACGAGATAGGCGATTTGACCGGGCGTATGGCCGGGCAGCGAGATGGCGCGAATGCCCGGTTCGATCACGCCCGCTCCATCGAACGTCTGGAAGCGCCCCGTGGCGCGGTACGGCTCGACCACCGCGGCCGCTGCGTCGAAGAACGGCGCGAGAAGCGGCGATGCGCCCGGCTTGTTGGCCGGATCGAGCCAATAGTCGGCTTCGGTGCGATTCGCCTTGACGATCGCATTGGGAAACACGGCCGCGCCCTTCGACGCGATTCCGCCGATATGGTCTTCGTGCATATGCGTCAACAGCACTTCGTCGACCTGCTCGGGGCGATAGCCGGACGCGCGAAGATTGTCGACGAGCCGCCCGCAGCAATCGCCGTACAGGCTCCCGGCTCCGGCATCGATGAGGATCAGCTTCTTGCCGGTGTTCACGAGGAAGGCATTGATGGAGCCCTGCACCGGCTGCTCGAGGAATGCGCGATGCAGATCGCCGTCGATGGTCGCGTTCGACACGCCCTTGACCACCTTGTCGATCGGGAACGCATGCGTTCCGTCGGAAAGCGCCGTGACTTCGAACTGGCCCACCATCGTCCGGTAGAAGCCCGGCGCCTGCTTGCCGGCAAACGGGGCGGCGGCGAACGCCGCGACGCTCCAGGCTGTCGCGACGACGGCCAATACTGACGCGACGTGCTTGCGTATCCTTCTCGATCGGTTCCCACGATCAGTCGTCATTGCCGTCCTCGGTGCATGCTCAGATAGGACGAGCATAGCGACCGCGCGGCACTGGCGTCCCTAAAGTTCCTGAATCGTTCTGTGCGGTCGGGCTTGACGCGGGGGGCGGGGTCGATCGACACCGCTGGACGACGCCGTGGCCGCTTCAACGGCGCAGGCGCTGCTGGCACGCGACGGGACGTCGGTGAGAGATCGCGAAAGGTGGGGAAAGCGTGTGTGGCGAAAGGCAGCGAACCGCAATCATCGGCCGCTGAAATCCAAAACAGCCGCCGAAACGTTCACTGGCTGCCTGAACTGCCAAGATCCCGCCGGGATCGGTACAACGAAACCGCCCGGCGCCTGCCCGACCGGCTCGGTCAGGCAGGTGCCAAATGATGGCGCCGGGCGGCGTACGGCTTACTGCTTCGACTGTCCAGCAAGACGCGCCTTCAGCAGCGTCAACAGCAGCTGATCCCGCTCGGAAGCGAGCGTCTGGAAGTCACGGCCACCCACTTCCTCACGCAAGCCCGCGATCATCTTTTCGCGCACTTCCTGGGTGAATTCGAAGTCGCCGAGCGGCGTCCACCAGGTGACGAGCGGGCCGGCAAACTGATTGTAGAAATGTTCGATGCCGCCTGCGCCGCCGCCGAGATGATTCAGCATCACCGGCCCCATGACACCCCAGCGCAAGCCCGGCCCCCACGAGCAAGCCGCATCCGCATCGGCCACGCTGACCACGCCTTCGCTGACGAGCGACATGATTTCGCGAACCAGCACACCCTGCAGTCGGTTGGCGACGTGGCCCGGCACTTCCTTGTTGAGCCGGATCGTCTTCTTGCCGAGCGCGGTGTAGAACGCGTCCGCGCGATCGATCGCCTCGGCAGCGGTCCGCTTGCCCGCGACGAGCTCGACCAGCGGAATCAGATGCGGCGGGTTGAACGGGTGGCCGACGATGCAGCGCTCGGGATGCCGTTCGCAACCCTCCTGGATGTCCGTCATGGTCAAACCCGACGAGCTGGTCGCGATAATGACGTCCGGACGCAGCATCGCATCGAGCTGACGATACAGTTCGTGCTTGAACGGCAGACGCTCCGGACCGTTTTCCTGGACGAAGTCGACATCGGCAAGGTCGTTCATATCGGTCGTAAACGTCAGGCGCGCCTGCGAGCCGCCCGGCACGACGGCGCCCAGCGTTTCCATCGCAGGCCACGCCTTTGCGATGTACTCGCGCAAGGATTTTTCCGCGCCCGGCGCGGGATCGGTCGCCACGACGTCGAACCCCTGAGCCAGAAACAACGCACTCCAGCTGGCTCCGATGACCCCGGTACCGACTACCCCGATCTTCCGAATATTCTTGCTCATATGGCGACTCGCAATGACTGATAGAGAAATTGGCGCGACGCCGCAGACCGCCGGCGTGGTCTCACCTACTCTCGTGGACCGTGGACCGCGCAGCATGCTGCATTCGGGGTGGGTCAGCGAGCCGGACGGCAGCCTGCATCGAAACGAGTCGATTGCGTCGCGCCTCAAAGTCTAGTCGAGCAGAACCGCGACGCTCCAATACTTTGTGGCACCGACCCTATGCCTCGGCGCTATACTTTCGCGATGGAAATCCGACACTTTCGATATTTTCTGGCGATCGCCGAGGCGGGGAGTTTTGCGGAAGGGGCCAAGCGACTGTGCATTGCCCAGCCGTCGCTGACGCGGCAAATTCGGGCGTTGGAGGACCAGCTTGGTTGCCCGTTGTTCGTGCGGTCCTGGCAAGGCGTGCAACTGACGGATAGCGGCGAAATCCTGCTCAGGGAAGCCCGGCTCGCCGTCGCCCAGTTCGACCTGGCGCTCAAGCGCACGCGGGAAGGCAAACAACATCCGCGGAAACTCGCTCTCGGCATGATTCCCGGCACGGAAGACGAACTGATGGGGCGCATCTCGGCCGCCCTCGGTCCCGAGTTGCAGGACATCGCGATCGACGTTCACAGCAAGCTGCATCTCGATCTGATTCGCGCGCTGGAAAACGGCCGCATCGACGCGGCATTCGTCCGCCAGGGCGATATCGGTCCGGAATGGACGAGCCGGACGGTCCAGGCCGAAGACCTGATCGCCATCCTGCCTCGCGGGCACGCGTTGCTGAACAAACGCCGCCTGTCGCCGGCCGATCTGTCCAAAGAACGCATCATCGCGGTGGCCGCGGCCGCCGCGCCCGCGCTACGCGCAACCATCGACGCATTCCTCCATCAGGACGGCACCGCGCCCGCAAAGCCGCCTCTCGAGGCCGACGGAATGTTGAGCATTTTCTCGCTGGTCGCCGCGACCGGACTCTGCAGCCTCGTGCCGAGCCATTTCGCGCGCATGCTGCCCAAGGGGATGGCTACGCGACGCCTGACCGCATTTGATAGCAGCCGCCTCAATCTCGTGCTGGCGTATGCCGGCAATCGCGCCTCGCCGATCGTGTCGCGCCTCGCCGCGCAGATGGGCGCAACGGTCAACTGAATCGAGCCTGCCCCGAGCGGACGCAACGTCCCGCATCATGCCGGCGAAAGATCGCGCGGCGCCCCATCCCCGATCACTCGTTGCATCGCACGCAGCCGCAGCGCCATGCGATGACCGAATTTGCATGTCGGGTTGAGCAACGCGGAATTCAATTTCCTCCAGGCATGCAATTCATAAAAAGAATTCAATTTATTTAAGAAAAATCGAAATCTAGACTGTTCACAGCCGGGGTTACCTGATGCCTGTTTCCGGTGCGAGCGACGCGGGCTCAGCGCCCGCAGATCCGGCGCACCACCCTCGCCTCTCGAAAGTTTTGCCGACCAAGGACCCATTGTGAACATCAGCGACGTCAAGCAACGCGCAGTTTCGATTCCCCTCACCAGCCCGACCTATCCGCAAGGCCCGTACAAATTCGTCAATCGCGAATTCCTGATCGTGACGTACCGTACCGATGCGAAGAAACTTCGGGAGCTGGTTCCCGAACCGCTCGAAATCGACATGGACAATCCGCTCGTCAAGTTCGAGTTCATTCGCATGCCGGATTCCAGCGGCGGATTCGGCGACTACACGGAATCGGGGCAGGTCATTCCCGTGACGTACAAGGGCCGCCGCGGCACCTACACGCACGCGATGTTCCTCGACGACCACGCACCGACTGCCGCCGGCCGCGAGCTGTGGGGTTTCCCGAAGAAAATGGCGAAGCCGTCGCTCGAAGTCGACACCGACACGATCGTCGGCGAACTGCGCTACGGCAAGGTGCTGGTGGCGAGCGCGACGATGGGCTACAAATTTCAGGAGCTCGACGCTCAAGCCGCCAAGGCGACCATCGAGGCGCCCGGCTATCTGCTGAAGATCATCCCGCACGTCGACGGTTCGCCGCGCATCCTCGAGCTGGTCGAATACCGCTGCCAGGACGTCACGATCAAGGGCGCCTGGACCGGCCCGGTCGGCCTCGAGCTGTTTTCGCACGCGCTCGCACCGCTGAAAGACCTGCCCGTGCTCGAGATTCTCTCCGGCACGCACATCCTGGCCGACCTTACCCTCGGCCTCGGCCACGTCGTTCACGATTACCTCGCCCATCCGTCCGCGCACCACGCGCACAAGGAGGCCGCCGACGCCCTGGCGTGAATGAGCGAGCGAGGCGCACACTCCCGGGCGTGCGCCTCACTGCCGGCGACATCGTGACCATCGCGCACCGCTGCAATCCGACGCGCATTTGCACTTCGGGCGATAATCCGTCGGTCCAATCATCGCCAAGAAGTGCAATGGACTTGAAGGCATTTCGCTATTTCGACGAGATCGTCAGGCAAGGGAATTTCGGCAAGGCAGCCAAGCGCCTTCCGCTGTCTCAACCGGCACTGAGCAAAGCGATTCGACTGCTGGAAGACGAACTGGGTGTCACGCTGCTCGAACGCGGCAGACGCGGCGTCGCCGTCAAGCTCACGTCTGCCGGCGAAGTCGTTCTGCAACATGCGAGAGCCATCCTGGCAGAGCGCGAGCGGATGCAATTCGATCTCGACGCGCTGCGCGACCTCGATCGCGGCGAACTCCGTCTGGGACTGCCACCGGTCGGTAGCGCAGAGTTGTTTGCCGCTCCTTTGGCGGAATTCCGCGAGCGATATCCAGGCGTGTCGATTCATCTGCACGAACATGGCAGCGCCGAACTGGAGCAAGCCGTGCGAGACGGCGAACTCGAGCTCGCGGCAACGATGCTGCCGGTGCGAACCGATCTGCAAGCGATGTTCATCCGGCGCGAGCCGATGGTGCTCGCGGTACCTCGCGGCCATGCGCTCGAAACGCACGTCCGTGTCCACCTGCATGAGCTGAATGGCGTGCCGTTCATTGCGCTGAATGAAGGATTCGCATTGACGCGCAGGCTGCGCGAAGCGTGCATTGCCCAAGGTTTCACGATCAACGAAGTCGCGCATAGCGCCCAGCCGAATTTCGCACTTGCGCTCGTCGCGGCGGGTTTGGGCGTGACGTGTCTGCCGCGGCTGGTCGCGCGCCGACATGGCAATGCCGGCGTACGCCTGATCGACCTCGATGCACCCGGACTGGAATGGCGTGTCGCGATCGTATGGCGCAAGGGCACGACGCTATCCTGGGCCGCACGTGCGTGGCTCGACCTCATCAAGCCGGACGATGCCGGAGTTCCCCTCGACTAGCGACGCAAGCCGACAATCGCGGCGCGCCACGTCGGCCGACGACCCACCTGCCGGGCCACGCCCTCGCCCGCATCCGGCATTGCGGCCCGCTGCGTCAGCGTCCACGAATCGCTGCGCCGATCATGGTCACCGATATCTCGCACGCTTTCCTTCCAGAGTCACATGAAGATGGATTTTTTCGCTGCAATTGGCATATTCGTACGCGTCGTGGAGTCAGGCAGCTTTACCGCCGCCGCCCGGCAAGTGAACGGCTCGACCGCCCAGGTCTCGCGCGCCGTCGCATTTCTTGAAAGACAGCTCGGGGTCCGCTTGCTCAACCGCACGACGCGTCACATCGGCATGACGGAAAGCGGCGAACGCTACTTCAAGCGCGCGAAATCGATTCTTGCGGACATCGAGCATGCGTCGGCCGAAGCGCGCAACCGGCTCGCAAAGCCGTACGGAAAGCTGCGGGTACACGCGATGCCGAGTCTCGGGTTACGTTACCTGACGTCCGCGATGGTTCAGTACCAGGTGTCGAATCCCGACGTCAAAATCGAACTGACGCTGTCGGAACGATTCCCGAACCTGATCGAGGACGGCATCGACGTCTCGCTGATGGCAACGGCCGACTTGCCGACTTCGAGCTATGTCTCGAAGGCGCTCGGCGGCAACTACAGCGTACTCGTCGCGTCGCCGGACTACGTGCAGAGAAGCGGCATGCCGTCGACGGTCACGGACCTCGCGGCACATAGCTGCCTCACCTTGAACGCGCCGAACTCGGCTCCCGAAAAATGGCGTCTGCACGGCCCGGACGGCGAGCATGCCCATCTGGTTCAGGCCTCGCCGTTTCAGGTCAACATGCCGGATGCCATGCGCTTCGCGCTGCTCGCGGGCGCCGGCATCGGCCCGCTGACGCTGCATTCGGCGATCGACGATCTTCGCCGCGGCACGCTGGTTCGGGTCCTGCCGGAATATCGCGTCAATGCGCTGACGGTGTATGCGCTCTATACGTCGAAGCGCTATCTGGATGCGAAGGTCAGCACCTTCGTTCAGCATCTGCACGGCATCGCCTTGCCCGCGTTCGAACCCCTCGACACGCTCGTCGCGGCGAATCGCTAACGAGAGGCGCCGGCAATCAGCCGGCCTGCCGACGGGCCTTCCACGGCTGCTGGCGGTATGTCGCCGGCGTGCTGCCTGTCCAGTGCCGGAAGGCGCGATAGAACGCCGTCGGATCGTCGAAGCCGACACTATTGGAGACGGCCTCGATCGAATCGTCCGAGCGCGTCAGCCGATAGATCGCAACGTCCCGCCGCACGTCGTCCTTGATCGCTTGAAAACTCGTGCCGTCGTCCGCCAGGCGTCGTGCCAGCGTACGCACCGACACGTGCAATTCCCGCGCGACCGTCTCGATCGTCGGCATGCTCGGCAACGCATTCTCGATCAACCGGCGAACGCGATGACAAGCCATCTGCTCGGCAAATGAAGTGAAGATCCAGTCTTCCGGCGCGCGGCGCAGGAACTCCTCCAGATCCGGCTTTCGTCGGGAAATCGGACGATCGAGGTAACCGGCATCGAAGAAGAGGCAGGTCTTGTCCCTGCCGAACCGCACCGGTCCGGGAAACAGGTACAGCAAGTCCCCCGACTGCGTCGGCCGAAGGAATCTGAATGAAACTTCGCGCAGCGCGATCTTCTGCCCGATCAGCCATGACGCGACGCCATGGACGAGCTTCAGCATCAGCTCGCTGCCCAGCGCGCTGACCGGCCGACCATCCGGATCAGGAATGAATTCGACGCAGGCGAGCGCGCCCTCTCGCCACGACGCGAGGCGAAAATCGTCGAGTATCAGGCGAAAGAACTGACCGATACGGTTCAACGCGACATCGAGCCGGGGTGCATCGATCAGACTGAGGCAAAGATATTTCAACAGCCCGCTTCTTAAGGGACGACTGAAAATGCCCGGCATTTCATCGTCCAGCTCCGTCGCCAGCAGGCGATACAGCGTCGCGAACTGCTGCTGCGTCACGCGCGCGGCCGGCTTCTCCAGCAGGTGGGCCGGGATGCCGGAGCGTTCGGCAAGGCGCACGACGACTTCGCGTTCGGCCCCGGCCAGAAAGCCGTTGACCACCGAGATCGGGACTGTGGCCAGCGGATAGGTCGAAAAGCTGTCTAGCACGGTATCGAATGTTTTCTTGCCACTACGTTCGAAGGCGATGGCGTGCAAGGTGCTGCGGCATGGTCGACAGCCGACGGATGGCGTGTCGACGGCCGGCTCCTCCATCGCGCTACCGCGACAGAGGAGCCGGGGAGCTTGCGCTCACTGGCTACGCAATGCCGTCGTCAGCCCAGCGCGCTTACCAGTTCCGGCACGAGCGTGAACAGATCGCCGACGAGGCCGTAGTCGGCCACGCTGAAGATCGGCGCTTCCGGATCCTTGTTGATCGCGACGATCACCTTCGAATCCTTCATGCCGGCCAAGTGCTGGATCGCACCCGAGATGCCGACCGCGATGTACAGCTGCGGCGCGACGATCTTGCCGGTCTGGCCGACCTGATAGTCGTTCGGCACGTAGCCGGCGTCGACCGCCGCGCGCGAAGCGCCGAGTGCTGCCGACAGCTTGTCCGCCAGCGGCTCCAGCACCTTCGTGTAGTTCTCGCCGCTGCCCAGACCGCGGCCGCCCGACACGATGATCTTCGCGCTGGTGAGCTCCGGACGGTCCAGCTTCGTCACTTCACGGCTCACGAACTGTGACTTGCCGGCGTCTGCCGCCGCGTCGATCTTCTCGACCGCTGCGCTGCCGCCTTCGGCCGCCACCGGGTCGAAACCGGTCGCACGCACCGTGATGACCTTGATCGGATCGCTCGACTGCACCGTCGCGATCGCATTGCCTGCGTAGATCGGACGCTCGAACGTATCGGCCGAATCGACGGCCGTGATGTCCGAGATCTGCGCGACGTCCAGCTTCGCGGCGATACGCGGCGCGACGTTCTTGCCGTACGCGGTCGCCGGCGCCAGGATGTGCGAGTAATCCTTCGCGATGTTCAGCGCGGTGGCTTCGACGTTTTCCGCCAAACCGGCTTCGAGCTGCGGCGCGTCGGCCAGCAGCACCTTCGACACGCCTGCGATCTTCGCTGCTGCGTCCGCCGCGCCCTGCGCGTTGTGGCCCGCAACCAGCACGTGGATGTCACCGCCGATCTTCGCTGCCGCTGCGACCGTGTTCAGCGTCGCGGCCTTGATCGACGCGTTGTCGTGTTCTGCAATCACCAGTATCGTCATTTCTTTCCGCTCCCTCTTACAGCACCTTGGCTTCGGTCTTCAGCTTCTCGACCAGCGTCTTCACGTCCGGCACCTTCACGCCGGCCGCGCGCTTCGGCGGCTCGGCCACCTTCAGCGTCTTCAGACGCGGCGTCACGTCCACGCCGAGGTCTGCCGGCTTGACCGTTTCCAGCGGCTTCTTCTTCGCCTTCATGATGTTCGGCAGCGTCACGTAACGCGGCTCGTTCAGACGCAGGTCGGTCGTGACGACCGCCGGCAGCGTCAGCGACAGCGTTTCCGCACCGCCGTCGACTTCACGTGCGACCGTGGCCTTGCCATCGGCGACCGTGACCTTCGAGGCGAACGTCGCCTGCGGCAGACCTGCCAGCGCGGCCAGCATCTGGCCCGTCTGGTTCGAATCGTCGTCGATCGCCTGCTTGCCGAGGATCACCAGTTGCGGCTGCTCCTTGTCGACCAGCGCCTTCAGGATCTTCGCGACGGCCAGCGGCTCGACGCCGTCGGTCGACTCGACCAGGATCGCGCGGTCCGCGCCGATCGCCAGCGCCGTGCGCAGCGTTTCCTGCGCCTGCGTCACGCCCACCGACACCGCGACCACTTCGGTCGCCACGCCAGCTTCCTTCAGGCGCACCGCCTCTTCAACGGCGATTTCGTCGAACGGGTTCATCGACATCTTCACGTTCGCGATGTCGACGCCCGTGTTGTCCGACTTCACGCCGACCTTCACGTTTGCATCGACGACTCTCTTTACTGCTACAAGGATCTTCAAGCCATTCTCCTGAATTTCAACATTGCCGCATGCCATCCAGCGGCAACTCGTGCCGTCCGGCGCACCGATGCGCCGCCGGCTGTCGCGGATCCGCGCCGATACCGCTCATAAGCGACCGGATATCGACGCAGGCTATCCGCCTAAAAATGGACGTCGCTCGACCCGCAGCGCACTGCCCGCTACGCATCCGTCACATGTTCGGATAGTTCGGCCCGCCACCGCCTTCCGGCGTGACCCACACGATGTTCTGCGTCGGGTCCTTGATGTCGCAGGTCTTGCAGTGCACGCAGTTCTGCGCGTTGATCACGAGGCGGTCGCTGCCGTCGTCGTTCTTCACGAACTCGTATACCGCTGCCGGGCAGAACCGTCCCTCCGGCCCAGCGTAGGTGCGCAGGTTCACGTTCACCGGCACGCTCGCGTCCTTCAGCGTCAGATGCGCCGGCTGGTTCTCCTCGTGGTTCGTGTTCGAGATGAACACCGACGACAACCTGTCGAACGTCAGCTTGCCGTCCGGCTTCGGATACTCGATCGGCGTGCATTGCGACGCGGGCTTCAACATCTCGTGGTCCGCATGCTTGTGGTGCAGCGTCCATGGCACGTTGCCGCCCAACAGCTTTTGCTCGATGCCGACCATCAGCGTGCCGAGGTACAGGCCCTTGGCCATCCACTGCTTGAAGTTGCGCGCGCGGTGCAGCTCCGCATGCAGCCAGGATCGCTTGAATGCGTTCGGATACGCGCTGAGCTCGTCGCCGCGGCGGCCCGTCTGCACCGCATGGAATGCGGCTTCCGCCGCCAGCATGCCGGTCTTGATCGCCGCGTGGCTGCCCTTGATGCGCGACGCGTTCAGGAAGCCTGCGTCGTCGCCGATCAGCGCGCCGCCCGGGAACACCGTCTTCGGCAACGACAGCAGCCCGCCCGCGGTGATCGCGCGCGCGCCGTACGACACGCGCTTGCCACCTTCGAGGAACGTACGGATCGACGGGTGCGTCTTGTAGCGCTGGAACTCCTCGAACGGCGACAGGTACGGGTTCGTGTAGCCGAGGCCCACCACGAAACCGACCATGACCTGGTTCTTGTCCATGTGGTACAGGAACGAGCCGCCGTAGGTGTCGGACTTCAGCGGCCAGCCGGCCGTGTGGATCACGAGGCCCGGCTTGTGCTTGGCCGGATCGATTTCCCACAGCTCCTTGATGCCGATGCCGTACGCCTGCGGATCCGCGTTCGCGTCGAGCTTGAACTTCGAGATCAGCTGGCGGCCGAGATGACCGCGGCAACCCTCGGCGAACAGCGTGTACTTCGCGTGCAGTTCCATGCCGAGCTGGAAGTTCTCGGTCGGCTCGCCGTCCTTGCCCACGCCCATGTTGCCGGTGGCGACGCCCTTCACCGAGCCGTCGTCGTTGTAGAGAATCTCCGCGGCCGGAAAGCCGGGGAAGATCTCGACGCCGAGCCCTTCGGCCTGCGTGCCGAGCCAGCGCGTGACGTTGCCCAGCGAGATCACGTAGTTGCCGTGATTCCTGAAGTTGCTCGGCAGGGCCCAGCTCGGCACGGCCTTGGCGTCGGTCTCGCTCAGGAACAGGAAGCGATCTTCCGTGACCTCGACGTCGAGCGGCGCACCCAGCGCCGCCCAGTCGGGGATCAACTCGCTGATCGCGCCCGGGTCCATCACGGCGCCCGACAGAATGTGCGCGCCGATCTCGGAACCCTTCTCTAGCACGCACACACCGATCTCGGCGCCCTTCTCCTTGGCCAGCTGCTTGAGCCGGATCGCCGCCGACAGCCCTGCCGGGCCGCCGCCGACGATCACGACGTCGTACTCCATCGATTCGCGCGGACCATACTGTTCGACGAGTGCGGCCTGGCGCGCCGAGCGGCAATCTATTTCGTTCATATGCGGGACCCAGTCAGAACTGGTCCTCCGTCAGGGCGAGCACGCCCTCCCCGCCCTTGGCGCCGACGATCGACGCCTCATACGACAACGCACGCGGCAGAATGAACTCTGCATAGAACTGCCCGATGGCGATCTTCGCGCCGTAGAACGCCTGATCCTCCTGCAGCTTCTTCGCCGCGATCAGCATCGCTCGCGCCATTTGCCATCCGCCCAGAACCACGCCCGCCAGTTGCAGATACAACACGCTGCCGATGAAGACCGCATTGGGATCGCGTTTCATGTTCGCGACGACGAATTCCATCGCATGCTCGAACGAGCGTGCGCCTTGCTCGAGATGCTTGCGCATCGACGCGAACGCCGCACCGTCGTGTGCCGACAGTTCCTCGACCGTCTTGGCGATTTCGCCCAGCAGGAACTTCGCTACGACACCGCCATCGCGGAACGTCTTGCGGCCGACGAAATCGTTCGCCTGGATCGCCGTCGTGCCTTCGTAAATGGTCAGAATGCGCGAGTCGCGGTAGAACTGTGCCGCGCCCGTCTCCTCGATGAAACCCATCCCGCCGTGAACCTGCACGCCGAGGCTCGTCACTTCGAGCGACAGTTCGGTGCTCCAGCCCTTGACGATCGGAACCAGGAACTCGTAAATCGCCTGATGATGCGCACGGGTGGCAGCATCCTCGTGCTGATGCGCGATGTCGTTGTGAGCGGCCGCCACGTATGCGATGGCACGCGACGCGTCGGTCAACGCGCGCATCGTCCCGAGCATGCGGCGCACGTCGGGGTGATGGATGATCGTCACCGCCTCCTTCGCCGAGCCATCGACCGGCCGGCTCTGGACACGCTCCTTCGCATATTCGACGGCCTTCTGGTACGCGGCCTCGGAAATGCCCACGCCTTGCAGGCCGACGGCGAAACGCGCGGCGTTCATCATGATGAACATGTATTCGAGGCCGCGGTTCTCCTCGCCGACGAGATAGCCGGTCGCGCCGCCATGATCGCCGAACTGAAGCACGGCGGTCGGGCTGCCCTTGATGCCGAGCTTGTGTTCGATCGACACGCACTGGACGTCGTTGCGCGCGCCGAGCGAGCCGTCTTCGTTGACGAGGAACTTCGGCACGACGAACAGCGAAATGCCCTTCACCCCTTCCGGTGCGCCGGGCGTACGGGCCAACACCAAATGAATGATGTTCTCCGTCATGTCGTGCTCGCCCCAGGTGATGAAGATCTTGGTGCCGAACACCTTGTACGACCCGTCCTGCTGCGGCTCGGCGCGCGAACGCACCATCG
The DNA here is from genome assembly GCF_013822785.1 of Burkholderia sp. MBR-1. Lineage (NCBI taxonomy): Bacteria > Pseudomonadati > Pseudomonadota > Betaproteobacteria > Burkholderiales > Burkholderiaceae > Burkholderia > Burkholderia sp. MBR-1. The sequence continues at coordinate 440,189 of NZ_CP053610.1, read as the reverse complement.
ACAGATCCGAGCCGGCCTGCGGCTCGGTCAGGTTCATCGTGCCGGTCCATTCGCCGGAGATCATCTTCGGCACGTAACGCGCCTTCTGTTCGTCGCTGCCCGCCGTGAGCAGCGCTTCGATCGCACCGTCGGTGAGCATCGGGCACAACGCGAACGCTACGCTGGCCGCGTTCAGCATTTCGGCGCAGGGCGTCGCGATCAGTTTGGGCAGCCCCTGTCCTTCGTAATCGACCGGATGCTTGACGCCCTGCCAGCCGCCGGCGGCGAACAGCTTGAAGGCGTCCGAGAAACCGGGACACGCGTTCACCACACCGTCCTTCCACGTATTGCCATGCTTGTCGCCGAGCACGTTCAGCGGCGCGACGACCTCGTTGCTGAACTTCGCTGCCTCTTCGATAACCGCCTGTGCAGTCTCGGCCGTGGCGTCCTCACACCCCGGGAGTGCGCTGATTCGATCGAGTTGGGCGAGTTCGTTGACCACGAACAGAATATCTTTTACCGGTGCGACAAAACTCATCGTACTTCTCCATTCAGTTAGATCTACATCTTGCCGAGCCATCGATTGGCCCGACTTGAAGCGACCACGACAGTGACGCCGGACGCCTGTGCGTCGAGCGTCTACCGCCGTGCCGCATGCGGCATCACTTCGATTGCGCGGCCTGATCCAGTTGCGCGACGACCTTGTCGTTGATCAGCCGCTCGATCTCGTTCGCGTCGTAGCCCAGCGTTGCGAGCACGTCCCGGCTGTGCTCGCCGAGATCCGGCGCGCGGCGCGGCTTCACCTTGTCGACACCAGAGATCTGCATCGGGCTATTGACCGTATAGGTCGTCTTCTCGCCGGCTTCGCCCAGCGGGACGAACACCTCGTTCGCGTACATCTGCTCGTCCTTGACGACTTCGTCGGCGACTTGCACGACACCGTAAATGACCCGCGCCTCGTCAAAGGTCTTTTTCCAGTATTCGAGCGAATGGCCGGCGAATGCCTTGTCGAGAATGCCGACGAGTTCGGTGGCGTGCTTGGTGCGGCCCTCGGAGTCCGCGAAGCGCGGGTCTTCGAGCAGCGACGGCAGATCCATTGCCTTGCACAGGCCGGGGAATTCCTTGTTCGCCTGGAGCAACATCAGCAGCAGCCAGCGGTTGTCCGCGGTGCGGTACGGATTGAACAGCGCGTTGAGCGGCGCATTGCGCGTATGCGCGCCGTAGAACTTCGCGCCGTTGAGCGCGCCCTCGGTCCAGAGCGCCGAGGCCCATGCGCCTTCGGCAATGAGCGAGGTGGAGACGCGCGAGCCTTTGCCCGTCTTCTCGCGATGATAAAGGCCCGTCACGATCGCCGAGAACAGCGTGCTGGCCGTCGCGTGATCGCCAATCCCGGGGATGGGAACGGCGGGCGGGCTATCGCCGTCGCGCGTCACTTCCATCAGCCCGGAGCGCGCCCAATAGGTCGTCACGTCGAAGCCGGGACGGTTGGCCTCGGGGCCTTTCAAGCCATAACCGGTGATGTCCGCGTAGATGAGACGGTCGTTCAGCGGCGCGAGCGCTTCGTAGGAGATGCCGAGTTTGTCGCGGACGCTGAGCGGGAAATTGACCACGACGACATCGGCCCATTTGACCAGTTTTTCGACAATGTCTTTTGCTGCGGGAGACTTGAGATCGAGTGCAAGACTCTGCTTGTTGCGGTTGGTGAGCTGCCAGGGATAGTTGGTGTCGCAGACGGGGTTCGGCGCCAGCTTGTAGAGGTTTCGATAGGGGTCGCCGGTGCCGGGCGGCTCTACCTTGATAACCGTCGCACCGAAATCGGACAGTATCGTGGTTGCCGCGGGACCGGCGATATAGCTTGCGAAATCAACGACTTTGACTTCAGAAAAAATGCTGTCGGGGTTCTGCATGATGTCTGTAGCAGGTACTCTGCGTGTTGTATGGGTGACTCGGACTTTTGGTGCTCGCCAACTGCCGATACCTTATCCCGGTGCGCAGACGACCGACATGGGAGATGTCTCCGACCCGCATGTGGTTTGTCACAATCCGCCAACTCGAACGCCGACTTTCGCCGCACGATGCCCTGCGCTTCAGAGAGCAATTTTTCGATCGGTGATAGTCTTCGGCCCGTGAACGCAAAGCTCAGCGCAAACGACACATGCAATGGAATTTGCACGTGGCGTCGCGCAATGCGTATGTGCCATCGAGACCGAGGCACCCGAGAATTTCTGGTCCGGCACCACCCTAGAGAACGATTGGCCACAATGAGAGTGATACATGTTCCGTCGCCGTCTGCGTTATTGCGGCAACAGATCAAGACAATCTCCGACGATCTGTCGACGGTGATCGAGCGCACTTATGCAGCATTAGGCGATATCGACGGCTACGAGGATCTCCCCATCTCCGTGAAGAAAGACATCGTCGACTCCATATCGATTTCGGAGCGCCTGTGGTTCCAATCGATCGTCGATGGCGAGTTTCCCGACAATGAAAGTCTGAAGACGTTTCAGGACTTCGGACGACGAAGAGTTCATCAGGGCATTTCTCTGCAGTCGCTGCTGCGAGCCTTCCGGATGGCGCTTAGAGAGGTTTGGCGCGCATGCGCCGATCTGGGCAGCAAGCACGACATCTTGCGCGACGAACTGCTGTTCGAGATTTCGCCGTACCTGATGGACTACTTCGACCACATGTCGCAACTGATCTCCTCCGCCTATCTGGATGAGCAGTACCGGCAGGCGCGCTGGCAGGAATCGTTGCGATACCAGTTGCACGACGTGGTCTTCAGCAGATCGCGCGACGACGATGCGTTTCGCAAGATCACCAAGGCGCTGGGCCTCGATCATGCCGTGCCGAGAATCGCGGTTGCGTTGGCGTCGTCGGCGCTGGACGGCGAGCCGATTCAGGCCGATCGCGCACTGGATCAGATCGTGCAAGTGACGGCGGGCATCCTCAAGACCTCGCGAGATACGCTGGTCGACGCCCGCCATCACGATCGCCTCGTCATCTGGGTTCCGTCGATACAGCAGGAATCCGCGAGCGCGAGCGACAGACGTGTCGCGGAATACATGGCGACACTGCAGGAACGATTGCCGTCCGTCACGTCGATCGGGATCGGCCTCGCCGGCGTCGGCGCACAAGGCTGGGCCGCATCGGCCGACGAGGCGATACGCGCGCTGGATTTCGGCAATCGCTTCGCGCCGGATCAGAAGGTGCATCGCTACTCGGACATCGTCATCGAGGAATGCATCCGAGGGAACGACAGCGCGCTGAATTACTTTCTTTCGCTGCTGAACGAACTGTCGGTCGAGTCGGGCGCGACCCGCACGATCGAGGCGTTCTTCACCAACAGACGGCGTCGGAAAGTGACGGCGGCCGCGCTCGACATCCATCCGAATACGCTCGACCATCGGCTCGAACGGGTGGAGAGCATTCTCGGCGCGAAGCTGGACGACGCGCGATGGATCGCCAAGCTCGAAATCGCACTGAAGTTGCGCGACGGGGCTTGCGCGTTGCCTGCGTGAGTGCGTCCATGACGCGTTGTCGTTCGCCGCAGTGACGGCCATCGTCCGAGCCGGCGACGACTCCTATCACTCGGAGCAGCCGTGCGATCGTCGCTGCCGGATGTCTGGCTGGGTTACGGCCTGCCGTTTGACCGGTTTTGCCATAGAAACGGCAGGCTTGGACATGAACATATCGACTCCACCGGGTTAGGATGTCTCGACACCTGAATCCGATGGCCTCCCGCTTACGTTCATGAACGCGTCAGGCGCACGTGTCGCACCGACGAGATGGCGGCCGTCACATTCATGCGTTCGCGACGCCTGCATCGCGGACCGCAACGGCCGCATTGCATTGCACGCACACGCATCCTCATACACTCAAGTCGAGCTCTTCGAACATGTCGAATTTCCAGAACATCCAATACGAAAAGAAGTCGGGTATTGCGTACGTCACCGTCGATCGCCCCAAATCGTTGAACGCACTGAATTTCCAGACGCTCACTGAAATCACCGCGGCCTTCGAGGACGCACGCGACGACGATGCCGTTCATGGCGTGATCGTAACGGGCTCGGGAAACAAGGCGTTCGTCGCAGGGGCTGACATCTCCGAGATCGCCGCACTGTCCGCCGTCGCCGCGGAGAAATTTGCAGGGCTCGGGCATTCGACCATGAATCTGATCGAGACGCTCGGCAAGCCGGTCATCGCCGCTGTGAACGGATTCGCGCTGGGCGGCGGCTGCGAGCTGGCCATGGCCTGCACCATGCGCATCGCATCCGAACATGCCAAGTTCGGACAGCCGGAGGTCAAGCTCGGCATCATTCCGGGCTTCGGCGGTACCCAGCGCCTTCCGCGGCTCGTCGGGAAGGGAATCGCGATGCAGCTGATCCTGACCGCGGCGCTCATCGACGCCAACGAAGCGCATCGCATCGGCCTCGTCAACGAGGTGGTGGAAGCGGACAAGTTGATCGCGCGCGCGGAGCAGATTCTGAATCAGATCGCCGCGAATGCTCCCATCGCAACGCGGCTCGCCATCACGGCCGTCAACCAGGGGGTCGAGGCGAGCCTCGAGCAGGCCTTGAGCCTCGAGCGTGCGCTGTTCGCGGTGTGCGCGGCGACGGAGGACAAGGCCGAAGGTACGGCGGCTTTTCTCGACAAGCGCGCACCGACGTTCCAGTCGAAATGACGCTCTGATGATGTCGCCGGCGCGGTGATGGCATATTCGCAAGCTCAGCATCGTGCCGAAAAGTCGACCTCTCAGGGCAGCCTCTACTACCGCGCTCTTCGTAAAACGAAAATGCCGTTCAGTTGCTCAACTGAGCGGCATTAGCGGCCTGAGGCGCATTTACGGAAGTCGCGCGGAATGCGCGACAAGCGTTGACTGGCGGAAGGCAGCCAGAGTCGAACTGACCCGGGAGCGTCTGACACCCCCAACCGGATTTGAAGTCCGGCCGTACCACCGGATACGAATGCCTTCCGTGCGGGAAAAATCAGGAAAACCGACGAGCGCCTACACCTGAATACCGGCCCAACCGCTATCGGGCCGCAGGAAGTGCAGATCGCGGTGGAAGCGAGTATACCCAACCCGGTCGAAGAACTCGAGAATCTGGATCGCACGCTTGCGGCCGAGCCCGGTCGCATCGCGAAACGTCGCCGCATCGAGGCCGCCGCCGTGCATCGGCGCGAGTTCCGCAACGAGCGCAGCCAGCTCGCGCACGACCTCCGCGTGATAGAACAGATCGCGCACGACCTGATGCACGTCGCCGCGCCGCGCGAGCTTGCGCAACAGCGCGCGCACGGCGTCCTCGGCCGTGCCCGTCTCGCGCGCGAGATCGCGCACCCATGGCGGATCGAAACGCCCCGCATGAATCGGCGGCAACAGTTGCTGCGCCAGTGCGTCCTCGCGGGCATCGAAGCTCACCGCATGCGTCGGCAAATGCAGCCACGGCCCGCTGCGCGTCACGTCGCCGCCGTCCACCAGCGCATCGACCAGCGCACGCCACAGCGCATCGCCGACCAGCGGCGCAGCCATGCGCCGCAGCCGCGCCGCATCGAGCCCCTGCTCGTCCGGCACGCGCTCGTGATACGCGCGCAGCGTGTCGATCGCGCGCGCCTGCAACGCCTGCCAGTGCGCACGCGCGATCACGGTGCCGTCGTTCGACGCACCGCGCTCGCGCTGACCGATCGAAAGCACGTCCGTCGGCAACGCCAATGCGTCAGGCGCGAAACCCGTCAGGTGCGTGAGCGTCGCGCGCGCGATCCCGAGCGGCGCCTGTGCGAGCAATGCATCGAGCCGCCCTTCGTCGAGCCACGTCGCGAGCGCATCGAGCCACGCGCGGCGCGCCGGCGTGCGCCGCTTGCGCGCCGGGCCGAACGGATCGAGCACGCGGCCGCCGCCGACCGTGCGCGTCGCCTGCGGGTTGCGAACGATGAAGCGATCGCCCGGCAGCGCGAACACCGGCTCGTCGAACACCAGTTGCACGCGCATCCGCTGCCCGGCCGCGAGCATGTCGCCGTCGAGCAGCGCGACGTGCGCGACGCGATGCAGCGTGCCGAGATGCACGTGCAGCGGCGCCCAGTGCGTCAGCGTCAATCCCGCATCGGCGAGCAGCGTCAATTCGACGTCGAGCCGCGGCGACGTTGCGACCAGCCGCGCATCGGCGACGGTATCGCCGCGCTCGACGTCCGCCTTCTCGACGCCGGCCAGGTTCAGCGCGCAGCGCTCGCCCGCATGGCCGGTGTCCACCGGCCGATTCTGCGCATGGATGCTGCGCACGCGTGCCGCGCGGCCGGTGCGCACGATCGCAAGCGTGTCGCCGGTCGTCACGCGGCCCGCGAACGCGGTTCCCGTCACGACGGTGCCCTGCCCGGCGAGCGTGAACACGCGATCGACGGCGAGCCGGAACAGCCCGTCGTCGCGGCGCGCGCGCCACGCGAACGCCGCGTCGGCGAGGTGACGTTTCAATGCGGCGACGCCTGCGTCGTCCGCGCGCGTCGCGCACGTGTCGAACACCGGCGCGCCGTCGAGCGTCGAACCATGCAGCCACGCGGCGATCTCGTCGCGCACGGCGCCCACGCGCGCGGCGTCGACACGATCGCACTTCGTCAGCGCGACCGCGCCATGCGTGACGCCGAGCAATTGCAGGATCGCGAGATGCTCGCGGGTCTGCGGCATCACGCCGTCGTCGGCGGCGATCACGACGAGCGCGAAATCGATCCCGCACGCGCCGGCCGCCATCGTGTGGATCAGCTTCTCGTGGCCGGGCACGTCGATCAGGCCGAGCACGTCGCCGTTCTCGAGCGGCGTGTACGCATAGCCGAGCTCGATCGAGATGCCGCGCGCCTTCTCCTCCTTCAGCCGGTCGGTGTCGACGCCCGTGAGCGCGCGCACGAGCGTCGTCTTGCCGTGGTCGATATGTCCCGCAGTGCCGACGATCATGCAGCCGGCCCCGCGATCTGCACGCATTGCGCGACGAGGGCCGCTTCGTCGGCGGCTTCGACGCAGCGCAGGTCGAGCCGCAGCGCGTTGTCGGCGATCCGGCCGATCACCGGCCGCGGCCATTCGCGCAGCCGCTTCTCCAGCTGCGCGAGCGCCCGGCCGCCGCGCTTGCCGTCCGGCGTGCGCACGACGAGCCCGGCGCTCGGCAACTGGTCGACCGGCAGCGCACCGCTGCCGATCTGGCTGAACATCGGCTCGACCTGCACGTCGTAGCCGCTGCCGAGCGCCGCCTGCAGCGGCGCGCGCAGGCGCTCGGCAGCGGCGGCGATGTCGCGCTGCGGCCGCGTCAGCAGGCGCAGCGTCGTGAGCCGCTCGCGCAGAAATTCGGGCGCCTGGTAGAGCCGCAGCACCGGTTCGAGCGCGGCGAGCGTCAGCTTGCCGACGCGCAGCGCACGCTTGAGCGGATGCTTCTTGATCTTCGCGATCAGCGCGCGGTCGCCGGCTATCAGGCCGGCCTGCGGACCGCCGAGCAGCTTGTCGCCGCTGAACGTGACGAGGTTCGCGCCGGCCGCGATCGTCTCCTGCACGGTCGTCTCGTGCGGCAAGCCCCATTGCGTCAGATCGGCCAGCGTGCCGCTGCCGAGATCGACCGCGACCGGCAGCCCGTGCTCGCGCGCGAGCGGCGCGAGCTCGGCGAGCGCCACTTCGCGCGTGAAGCCGCTGATCGCGTAGTTGCTGCAATGCACCTTCATCAGCAGCGCGGTGCGAGGGCCGATCGCGTCCGCGTAATCGCGCAGATGCGTGCGGTTGGTCGTGCCGACCTCGCGCAGCTTCGCGCCCGCGCGGCTCATGATGTCGGGAATCCGGAACGCGCCGCCGATCTCGACCAGCTCGCCGCGCGACACGATCACTTCGCGCTTCGGGGCCAGCGCCGACAACGCGAGCAGCACCGCTGCGGCATTGTTGTTGACGACGGTCGCGGCTTCCGCGCCGGTCAGCTCGCACAGCAGCGCGTCGATCAGGTCGTCGCGGTCGCCGCGACGGCCGGTCGCGAGATCGAATTCGAGGTTGACGGGCTGCGTGAGCGCGTCGACCACCGCGCGCACCGCGTCGTCCGGCAACAGCGCGCGCCCGAGGTTCGTGTGCAGCACGGTGCCGGTCAGATTGAATACCGGCCGCACCGCGCTCGCGCTCTGCGCGGCGAGCGTGCGCGCGACGGCGGCGGCGATGCGCGCCTCGTCGAGCGGCTCGGCCGCGGCAGGATCGGTGCGAGCGTCGCTGCGCCAGCGTTCGAGCTCGGCGCGCACCGCGTTCAGCACGCGCGTGCGGCCGTAGTCGGCGAGCAGCGGCTGCAGCGGCGCCGACGACAACACGCGCTCCACCGACGGCACGCGCGCGAGGACGGCATTCAGTTCATTCAAACCGGGTTCGGTCACGTCGAAGTGGCTCCATTTCGATGCGCGGCCCGCAGCCGGCGCGCGGCGGGCTGCGGTGTCACGCGCTCAGTCTGCTCGGTCGGCGTCCGCTTCGCGCGACACGTCGGGCCACAGCAGCGGGTTCGGCGAACTGCGCTGGTAGCCGGCTTCGTTCATCAGAAGGTCGAGCGTGAGGCTCGCGAGATCGTCGGCGAGCGGCTCGAATTCGTAGTCCTTCTCCTGATAGCCGATCTTGCGATAGGTCTTGCATTCGTCGCACGATTCGGCCTTCACCGCTTCGCTGCCGCCTTCGATCCCGTGGTACGCGATGCCCTTGGTCGAATCGCAGTGCGAGCACTTGGTGCGCACCATGTGCCACTCGGTCGTGCACAGCCCGCATTGCAGGAAGCGGTAGCCCTGGAACTGGCCGCCGACGCGCACGACGCTCGCGACCGGATGCGTGCCGCACACCGGGCACAAGCCGGGCTGGTCGAGATACGGCACGTCGGCCGGCGCGACGCGGCTCGCGAGGTCGGTCCACACGACCTGCAGCGCGGCCATCAGGAACGGCGCGGTGGCCGGGTCGACTTCGGCGAAGCGCAACGCGAGGATCGCGTCGGCCTGTGCGTCGAGTTCGGCGGGCGCCGTCAGGCGCAGCCGGTCGAGCAGCTTCGCGAGCGACGGATTGACGAGCCCGGCGCTTTCGACGCGATCGAGCAGCTCGTACAGCACGGCTCGCCACTGCGGATTGCGTTCGCCGTCGAGCGCCGGCACGAGCGGCATCGAATGCTGCTGCGCGCGTGCGATCGCCTCGGGCGACGGCAGCGGCAGGTTCAGCGCCTGCAGCGTCGCGTGCTGCGCGTCGGCCACGGTCGCCATCAGCCGCAGATAGCCGCTGATCGGGTTCAGGTCGGCGAGCTTGCGCAGCCGCGCGGCGCGCGCCGCAAACACGGAGCCGCGCTCCGGCAGACGAAAGCGCGGAATGGCCGAATGATCGAGTGCCGAGATCTCGGTCGGCTCGAGAATGCGTTGTGTCACGAGTATGTCTTCCAAAAAACAAGCGCCGACGAATCGGCGCTTCGGGGGCGATTCCTGCGGTTCGCGCAACGCCACGCCGAAGCCGGCGTGGCGTGCGCGCCGATGCGCTACTTCACGCTCTCACGGAACCACTTCGGGTGATGCTTGCGGGCCCAGCCCAGCGTGACGGTGCCGCGCACCATCGCGCCGATCGAGCCTTTCACCCACAACGCCGCGTAAATGTGCACGATGATGCTCGCAATCAGCACGAACGCCGCCGCCGCATGCACGACGGCCGCCGCGCGGATCACGCCGATCGGGAAGTAGAACGAGAAATAGCGACGCCAGATCACGATCCCGGACAGCAGGAGCAGCAGCAGGCAAGCCACCAGCGTGAAGAATAGCAGCTTCTGTCCGGCGTTATAGCGCCCCACCGGCGGCAGCCGGTCCTCCCGGTTGTTCACCACGTCGCCGATCTGCTTCAGCCATTGCCGATCGTCCGCGTCGAGCACGTTGTGATGCCAGAAGCGCACCACGAGAATCGCGAACGACACGAACATCACGACGCCGACGAACGGATGCAGAATCCGCGTCCACTGGCCGCCGCCGAACAGCGCGGTGAGCCAGAACATCGACGGATGGAACAGCGCGAGCCCGGACAGCGCGAGCAGCACGAACGTGATCGCGGTGATCCAGTGGTTGCTCCGCTCGTTCGGCGTGTAGCGGACGATCAGGTTGGGGTCGTCGTGCTTCATTTCGAGTCCTCCTTGATGCGTCGCGCCTCGTCGCGGGCGGCGGCTTCCTCGTCGTCGCTGACCTCGTTCGGACCGACCCGCGTGTAATGGAAGAACCCGGCCAGCGCGGTGAGCGCGAGCCCGGCGACCGCGAGCGGCTTCGCGATGCCCTTCCAGAGCTTCACCATCGGGCTGATCGACGGATTGTCGGGCAGCCCGTGGTACAGCGACGGCTTGTCCGCGTGGTGCAGCACGTACATCACGTGCGTACCGCCGACGCCCTGCGGGTCGTACAGCCCCGCATGCTCGAAGCCGCGCTCCTTGAGGTCCTCGATGCGCTCGGCCGCGTGCTGCTTCATGTCCTCCTTGGTGCCGAACACGATCGCGCCGGTCGGGCAGGTCTTCACGCACGCCGGCTCCTGGCCGACCGCGACGCGATCGGAACACAGCGTGCACTTGTACGCGCGATGGTCCTTCTTCGAGATCCGCGGAACGTTGAACGGGCAGCCGGTCACGCAATAGCCGCAACCGATGCAGTTCTCCTCGTGGAAATCGACGATCCCGTTGTTGTACTGCACGATCGCGCCCGGCGACGGGCACGCCTTCAGGCAGCCCGGGTCCTCGCAGTGCATGCAGCCGTCCTTGCGGATCAGCCACTCGAGGTCGCCGGCCGGGTTCTCGTATTCGGCGAACCGCATCACCGTCCACGAGTGCTCCGACAGGTCGGCCGGATTGTCGTAGACGCCGACGTTGGTGCCGACCTCGTCGCGCAGGTCGTTCCACTCCATGCACGCCGTCTGGCACGCCTTGCAGCCGATGCACTTCGATACGTCGATCAGCTTCGCGACGCTCCCGGTCACCGGTTCGCGCGCCGTGGGCGGCGGCGTCGTGGTGGCCGAGACGCGCTTGATATCCAGCGATTGCAATGCCATCTCTTTCCCCTTACGCCTTTTCGACCTTCACCAGGAACGACTTGAATTCCGGTGTGTACGAGTTGCCGTCGCCGACGGACGGAGTCAGGGTGTTCGCGAGATAGCCGGGCTTCGCCACTCCCTTGAAGCCCCAGTGCAACGGCACGCCGACCGTCTGGACCTTCTTGCCGTCGATCGTCAGCGGTTTGATCCGCTTCGTGACGAGCGCGACCGCGACGATGTAGCCGCGCTTGGACGACACCTTCACGCGATCGCCGTGCGCGACGCCGACTTCCTTCGCGAGGTCTTCGCCGATCTCGACGAATTGCTCGGGCTGGATGATCGCGTTCAGCCGCGCATGCTTGGTCCAGTAATGGAAATGCTCGGTGAGGCGGTACGTCGTCGCGACGTGCGGGAACTCCGACACCTTGCCGAACGACGCGCGGTCGTCCGCGAACACGCGGGCGGCCGGGTTGTTCAGCGCCTGCGGGTTGTCGGGGTGCAGCGGGTTCGCGGCGAGCGGCGTCTCGAACGGCTCGTAGTGCTCGGGGAACGGGCCTTCGTTCATCGCCGCGCGCGCAAAGAAGCGCGCGACGCCTTCCGGATTCATGATGAACGGCCCCATCCCGTTCTCCGGCGGCTCGTCGGCCTTGAAGTCCGGCACGTCGGCGCCCTTCCACGCGCTGCCGTTCCAGCCGATCAGCTTGCGGGTCGGGTCGAACGGCTTGCCGCTCACGTCGCACGACGCGCGGTTGTACAGGATCCGCCGGTTGGCCGGCCACGCCCACGCCCAGTTCAGCGTCTGGCCGATGCCGGTCGGATCGGCGTTGTCGCGTCGCGCCATCTGGTTGCCGGCCTGCGTCCACGCGCCGCAGAATATCCAGCAGCCGCTCGCGGTCGTGCCGTCGTCCTTCAGCTGCGCGAACGCGGCGAGCTGCTCGCCCTTCTTCACGAGCGTCTTCGTCGGATCCTTCGGGTCGGGCAAGTCGGCGAGCGCACGGCCGTTGAACTCCATCGCCAGTTCTTCGGGCGTCGGGCTCTCCGGGTTCGCGTACGGCCACGTGAGGTTCACGATCGGGTCCGGGTACTTGCCGCCCTCCGCCTGGTACATCTTGCGCATCCGCAGGAACAGCCCCGACATGATCTCGAGATCGCTGCGCGCCTCGCCCGGCGGCTCCGCGCCCTTCCAGTGCCATTGGAGCACGCGGCTCGAACTGACGAGCGAGCCGTTCTCCTCGGCGAAGCACGTGGTCGGCAGCCGGAACACCTCGGTCTGGATCTTCGACGCGTCGACGTCGTTGAAATCGCCGTGCGGCTTCCAGAATTCGGACGTCTCGGTCGCGAGCGGGTCCATCACCACCAGCCACTTCAGCCTGGCGAGCCCGGCGGCCGTCTTCGCCTTCGACGGCGCGGCCGCGAGCGGGTTGAAGCCCTGGCAGATGTAGCCGTTCATCTTGCCCGCACTCATCAGCTCGATTGCCTGCAGCAGGTCGTACTGCTTGTCGAGCTTCGGCAGGTAGTCGTACGCCCAGTTGTTGTCGGCGCTGGCCGCGTCGCCCCACCACGACTTCATGAAACTGACGTGGAACGCCTTGTAGTTCTTCCAGTAGCTGAGCTGGTTCGGCCGCAGCGGCTGCTGCGCGCGCTTCTTGATATAGCCGTCGAAGTCCTGCTCGGCCTGCATCGGGAGCGTCATGTAACCGGGCAGCAGGTTCGACATCAACCCGAGATCCGTCAGCCCCTGGATGTTCGAGTGGCCGCGCAGCGCGTTCATCCCGCCGCCGGCGATGCCGATGTTGCCGAGCAGCAGCTGCACCATCGCGCCGGTGCGGATGATCTGCGCGCCGATCGAATGGTGGGTCCAGCCGAGCGCGTACAGCACCGTGCCGGCGCGGCCGGGCACGGCCGTGGTCGCGAGCATCTCGCACACCTTCAGGAATTTCTCCTTCGGCGTGCCGCACACCTGCTGGACGAGCTCGGCCGTATAGCGCCCGTAGTGCTGCTTCAGCAGGTTGTAGACGCAGCGCGGATGCTGCAGCGTCGGGTCGACCTTCACGAAGCCGTCGTCGCCGCGCTCGTAGTCCCAGCTGGACTTGTCGGGGTACGCGTGCTTCTCGGCGTCGTAGCCGGAATAGATGCCGTCGTTGAACGCGAAATCCTCGCGCACGATGAACGAGAAGTCCGTGTAGTTCTTCACGTACTCATGCTGGATCTTGTCGTTCGTCAGCAGATAGTTGATGACGCCGCCCAGAAAGACGATGTCGGTGCCGGTGCGGATCGGCGCGTAATAGTCGGCGACCGACGCCGTACGCGTAAAGCGCGGGTCGACGACGATCAGTCGCGCCTTGCGGTGCGCCTTCGCCTCCGTCACCCACTTGAAACCGCACGGATGGGCCTCGGCTGCATTGCCGCCCATCACGAGAATCACGTCCGCGTTCTTGATGTCGACCCAATGGTTCGTCATCGCTCCACGGCCAAACGTCGGGGCAAGACCTGCCACCGTCGGGCCATGTCAGACACGCGCCTGATTGTCGAATACGAGCATTCCGAGGCTGCGCACAGCCTTGTGCGTCAGGTAGCCGACTTCGTTGCTGCCCGCCGATGCGGCCAGCATGCCGGTGGTCAGCCAGCGGTTGACCCTGGCGCCGTCGTCGGTCGTCTCGACGAAATTCGCGTCGCGGTCGGCCTTCATCAGCTTCGCGATGCGGTCGAGCGCGTCGCCCCACGAGATGGGCTGCCACGTGTCCGAGCCCGGCGCGCGGTACTCGGGACGCGTCAGGCGGTTCGGGCTGTGGATGAAGTCGATCAGGCTCGCACCCTTCGGGCACAGCGTGCCGCGATTGACCGGATGGTCGGGGTCGCCTTCGATGTGGATGATGCTCGACTGCGCGTTCTTCGCGCCATCGCCGAGGCCGTACATCAGGATGCCGCAACCGACTGAGCAATACGGACAGGTGTTGCGCGTTTCGACTGTGCGCGCCAGCTTGTACTGTCGGACTTCGGCGAGCGCTTGCGTCGGAGAAAAGCCCAGCAGGGCAAGACTCGATCCGGCAAGCGACGTGGCCGTCACCTTCAGGAACTGGCGCCGGGACATTTGTAGCATGGTGGTCTCGGGCGTTTTTGTGGGGTTGGGGTGAAGCTGAAAGGAATTATAGACAGTTCAGGCAACTATGATCGAATCCTCGGATCAATACCGATATGCCCGCCCCACCGACGCCCCGCGTTCACCCGCGTTCATCAACAGACCGAACCGTCATGAAACGACCGATCACGTCCGAAGCCACCCGTCTCGCGCAGCAGCAGGCGAACTGGGCACTCAACGCGTTCAAGCGCTTCTCCTCCGACCGCTGCTCGGCGATGGCCGCCAGCATCGCGTTCTTCTCGGCGTTCTCGCTCGCGCCGACGCTCGTGATGGTGATCGCGGTGGCCGGCTGGTTCTTCGGCGACGACGCCGCGCGCGGCCAGGTGTTCGAGCAGGCGCACCAGCTGATCGGCGACGATGCGGCGGCCAGCATCCAGACGATCGTGCAGAACGCGCATCGCGCGGGCAGCAGCGGCGGCATCGCCACGCTGATTTCGTTCGCGGCGCTCGCGATCGGCGCGTCGGCGACGTTCGCGTCGCTGAACACCGCGCTGAGCGTGATCTGGCCGAGCACCGAAAACCGCTGGTCGAGCATGCTCGGGCTCGTGCGCGTGCGGCTGGTGTCGTTCGGGCTGGTGCTCGGCGTCGCCTTCCTGCTGATCGTGTCGCTGGTGCTCGACACGGCGATCACGTTCGTCGGCACCTGGCTGCTCGGCGATTCGCCATACGTATTCATCACCAACGTGCTGCAGTTCTTCGTCGGCATCGCGGTGCTGGCCGGCGCGTTCGCCGCGTTGATGAAGTTCCTGCCCGACGCGCGCGTCGCGTGGCGCGACGCCATGGTCGGCGGAGTCGTGTCGGCCATCCTGTTCTCTGGCGGCAAGAAGCTGTTCGCGCTGTATCTGGCGCGGGCCGGCACGGCGAGCGCGTTCGGTGCGGCCGGGTCGTTCGCGGTGCTGCTGATGTGGCTGTACTTCTCGGCGGCCGTGCTGCTGCTCGGGGCTGAATTCGCGGCCGCGCGCGGCGATGCGCATCGCCGCGGCGACCCGCTGCCCGCTGCATCGGCGCCGCCGCAGCCTCCCGCCAAGCGCGCGCCCGGCAACTGACGCCGTAGCGGCCGCGTGCCATTACGCGAACGCGCAGCGTTTCGCAAGCCCCGCGCCGTCGCCCCTTTCGTGACGCGTTGAGATGCCGTTTGCATCGCGTGCCGCCGCCATCTGCATCGGCAAACGTTTGCACACTTCGATTTCTGTGCACACAACGGCGAAATACGTGCTGTTGCTGCACGGCGCATCAACTGTTGCAACAATCGCAGCGCACAACTTGTCAACTGTTTCAAAAACAGGAACAGTTGTTGATGTGCTTGATATATATGGATTTTTTCGCTCTGTTACCTTTTGGAGACACTTTATTTTTTGGGCTTTCTTGCCCGTATTGCACTGAGCTATTCTCCAATCCGCAACAAATAACGAATCACGAATCACTTGCGTGGAGATACTCAACGATGAAGAAACTTGCTCTCTCGACCCTGTCGCTGGCCCTGCTGGGCGCAGCCGGCGCCGCTCACGCTCAATCGAGCGTCACGCTGTACGGCGTGATCGACACGTCGATCACCTACATTCACGGTAACGCTGGTCAAGGCAACAATTCGTGGTCGATGGGCAGCGGCAACCTGCAAGGTGCCCGCTGGGGCCTGAAGGGTACCGAAGACCTCGGTGGCGGCCTGAAGGCAATCTTCCAGGTGGAAAACGGCTTCAACTCGACGAACGGCGCACTGGGCCAAGGCCAGCGCATGTTCGGCCGCCAGGCATTCGTCGGCCTGCAGAGCGACCAGTACGGTACGCTGACGCTCGGCCGCCAGTACGACCCGCTGGTCGACCTGGTTCAGGCAGTGACGGCTGACAACTACTTCGGCAGCGTGTTCGCTACGCCGGGCGACGTCGACAACAACGACAACAGCCTGCGCGTCAGCAACGCGATCAAGTACACGTCGCCGGTCTGGGGCGGTCTGCAATTCGAAGGCATGTACGCACTCGGCGGCGTCGCTGGCGCAACCGGCAAGGGCCAGACGTGGGCAGCGGCAGCAGCCTACAACAACGGCCCGCTCGGCGTGGCTGCAGGCTACTTCCACGCAAGCAACTCGGCAGGCCTGGATCCGACCACCGGCAAGCGTGTGGGCTGGGCGGGCACGTCGGACGAGATCTTCGACGGTGATTCGGGCTCGTCGGTCATCAACAACGCATTCCGCTCGGCGTCGTCGATCGGCATCGCTCAGGTTGCCGCGCAGTACGCGTTCGGCCCGGTCACGGTTGGCGCCGGCTACAGCAACGCACAGTACAAGGCAGACGCGAACTCGACGTTCGGCACGAACCAGAAGTACAACACGGGTCGCGCATTCGTCACGTACCAGGCATCGGCACCGCTGCTGCTGGGCCTCGGCTACATCTACACGAAGGGCAACGGCAACAACAACGGCAAGTACCATCAGGTTTCGCTCGGCGCCGACTACTCGCTGTCGAAGCGCACGGACGTCTACCTGGTCGGCGCGTACCAGCACGCCAGCGGCAAGAACTCGGACGGCAGCGATGCGCAAGCGTCGATCGGCTCGTACGGCGTCGCCGGCACGAGCTCGCAGGAAATCGTCGCACTCGGCCTGCGCCACAAGTTCTAAGAAGTACGTTTCCGGTGTGCATGGCGTCTTCGACGCCATGTCGCCGAACTGCAAAACCAGCCCCGGCTTCGGCCGCGGCTGGTTTTTTTTCGTCCCGTGCGTGGCGGCGCGATGTCGGCCGCCCGATGCGCGTCCTGTGACGGACAGTATCGGCGGCGTTCGACAGCGGCGCTCGGGCCGTCTGTCGCGTGCCTGAGCGCATGCCGAACCCGTGCCCGGCACTACGTGTTGCCGGCGTCCGCCCGAACCTGAACCGCGTATGCTGCCAGCTGTCGATTTCGACGTACGTCGTGCGTCGTAACGATGGCGGGAGGCGAATTGCCAGCCTTCCCCGACACCTGACAGGAGACGCTCGATGACGATTCAGAAGATCACGCCGTTCCTCTGGTATACGACCGAAGCCGAAGAGGCCGCGGCGTTCTATGCGGGCATTTTCCCGAACTCGCGGGTCGTGCGCGTCACCGCGGTACAGGGGACCGCCGGCACGCGGATGGTCGAATTCGAACTGTTCGGCCAGCCGTTCATCGCGATGAGCCATCCGCGCACCGAGACGTTCAACCACACGGTTTCGCTGATGGTCAGTTGCGCGGACCAGGCCGAGCTCGACCGCTACTGGAGCGCGCTGCTCGACAACGGCGGCACCGCCGACGGCTGCGGCTGGCTGCGCGACCGGTTCGGCGTGTCGTGGCAGATCGTGCCGGACGCGCTGATCCCGATGATGGCCGATCGCGACACGGTCAAGGCCGGGCGCGTGGCCGCCGCGATGATGCAGATGACGAAGTTCGACGTTGCCGCGTTGCAGGCTGCCTACGCCGGCACGGCGAACTGACGCCAGCCGCCGCGCGCGTGCCGCCGGCTACTGCATACTGCAGCGCGTCGCGTTCGCCACGTGCGCAGCGCGCGCGAGCGCATCGGTCGGCGCGAGCGCATCGCGTCGTGCCGCACACGATCGGCCGCGCGGCCGACGCCATCAATGAAAAATCCCCGCACGCTTTCGCGTACGGGGATCGTCGGACGTTGCAACGGTCGCCGGCGTGGACGCGGCGACCGTCACGCTGCATTACGCAGCAGCGTCCTTCAGCTTCTTCAGCGCACGTGCCTTGACGCGCACGCTGGCCGGCTTCGCCGGGAACCAGCGCTCTTCGCCCGAGAACGGATCCTTGCCGAAGCGCTTCTTCTTCGCCGGCACGACTTGCGCCGTGATCTTCAGCAGACCCGGCAGCGTGAATTCGCCCGCGCCCTTCTTGTGGATCGAGCCCAGCACGACGTTCTCGAGTGCGACGAGCACTGCCTTGACCGCCTTCACTTCGACAGCTGCGCGCTCAGCGATGTGCGTTGCGAGCGATGCCTTCGTGAACTTGTCCTTCAGCGGCGTCGGAGCGGCCGGTGCTGCCTTCGCGGCAGCCTTCTTGGCCACTACTTTCTTCGCGGGCGCAGCCTTTTTGGCAGCCACTTTCTTGGTGGCCGGTGCGGCAGCCTTCTTGGCCACCTTTTTTGCGGAAGTCGCCATGTTTCTCCTACCAGGTGTGGTCGTTGGATACACGAAGCGTGCAACGCGCGCGCTTCAACGCCGGATTCTACAAGCGCGTCGACGCTTCGTGGAGTACTTTTGTGCGTTTTCGCGGGGTTTCCCGCAGGTTTTGTTGCGCTCGACCGACTTCGCCGACGTTCGAGCATCGAAAAACGCCTGCACGTATGCGTCGAACGCAGTGCTCGAACGCAGCCGAACGCGAATTACGTTCGATATTTGCGCACCTATACTGGCCTCGCTCAGTGCCCCGGATGCCTTCATGCGCGAAGTCAGATACGTCAAAGGACTCGACGGCCTGCGAGCCATCGCCGTCATTCTCGTTTTCCTGTCCCACAAGGGCCACGTCCTCGCCGTCGACGTGGGCAAGCTCGGTGTGTGGACGTTCTTCTTCATCAGCGGATTCCTGATCGTCGGCGAACTGCATCGCAACCGTCAGGCGATCGAATGCGGCACGATGACGCGCCGTCATGCGCTCGCGCTGTTCCTCGCGAAGCGCGCGCTGCGGATCTTTCCCGTCTACTACCTGCTGCTCGCCGCGCTCGCGATCGCGCACGCGCTGTTCTACCAGCGCGGCGTCAAACTCGGCCTCGCGTGGCACGCGACGTTCCTGTCCAATTACTGGATCGGCGTCGTCAAGGACGGCTGGCCGGGCTCCACGTCGCACTTCTGGAGCCTCGCGGTCGAGCAGCAGTTCTATCTGATCGCGCCGCTCACGCTGCTCGCGGTGCCGGCCGCGCGCCATGTCGCGCTCGGCATCGCGGCCGTCGCGCTGTGTGCGCTCGCGCATCTCGCGCTGTATGCGGTCGATGCATCGCCGGTGCTGATCTACGCGTTTTCGCCGTGGAATTTCGCGCTGATCGCACTGGGCGGCGTGGGTGCGATGGCGCTCGCGGATCACGGCCGCGGCGTCCTGCGTCGCGTGCCGCCGGGATGGGTCGGCGCGGCGGGCGTCGTGTTCTTCCTCGTGCTGCCCGCGCTCACGCCGCTGCCGGACGTCGTCACGGGGCTCGCGGATCTCGGCCTGTCGGCGTCGCTCGGCTCGCTGATGCTGTGGATCGTCACCGAGCCGGACCATCCGGCCGTCGCGCTGCTCGACTGGGCGCCGCTCGTCTACCTCGGCACGATCAGCTACGGCTTCTACCTGTTCCACAACCTGGTGCCGGCGCGCTTCGGCACGATGCCCGCGCTGTTCGCGCGCGTGCCGATGCCCGCGTTCGTGCGCGACGCGCTGCCCGAGCTGCTGCAGTTCGCGCTCGCCGTGCTGCTCGCTCATCTGTCGTGGCGCTACCTCGAAAAGCGCCTGCTCGACTTCAAGAAGCCGATCGCCGCGATGCTCGCGCGGTACTTCGTGGCGCGGCCGAGCGCGTCTGCGCGCTGACGGAATACCGGGCCGCGGTGGCGGTGCTGCAATCGCGCGGCGCTGTGGGCGGTTGATAGCGAGCCTGCCTAACGTTGCCGCGATGGATTTGTTGCGTACGGGTTCCGTGCCGACGTGCTCGAACCGACATGCGCATCCCGCCGTGCGCGCCGGCGGATGCGGCTCGACGTGCGCGCTTCGATGGGTGCATCGCGAGATGTGCGTCCTGGCATATGCGACCGACCGGTGCGTCCCGATGTGCGTATCCCAACATAGAGGCCCTGACGGGTGCATCCCTACACGCGCCCACGTGCTCGTCCCGATGTGTGTCCCGACACGGCCGACCCGACAGGTGGGTTCCGACATATGCCTCCCGACGCGTGTGTCCCGCCGGGTAGGCTCTGGCGTGCGTGTCCCGACGTGGCCGCCCCGACGTGTGTCTCCCGACATATGCGTCCCGACATGTCCGTGCGGACGTGTGTGCCCCCATGTGCGCGTCCCGACGCGCGCACCCGCCACGCACCCCACCCCGCGGCGCGCAGCCGGTCGCGACACGCAACGCAGCGGCCCGGCAGCCGCACGCGTAGCCCACTCCCCCGGACAGCGGCCGATCGACCGCGCGCATGACGCGCCCACCACCCCACCGTTGCCACCGCATCGCACGTACGCACGCAAAAATGCCCCGGCGCGCGAAGCGGCCGGGGCCAACGGAACAACCACCACCTGAAACAGCGAAAGGAGCGGGGCTACTTATGCGACGGCAGCGAGCGCCGGCAGACAGGTACGCAGATACGCCTCGAATTCGCGGCTCACTTCCGGATGCTGAAGCGCGAACTCGACGGTTGCCTTCAGGTAGCCGAGCTTGCTGCCGCAATCGAAACGCGTGCCGTAGTAGCGGTACGCGAGCACCTGTTCGTTCGCGAGCAGCGACTGCACGGCGTCGGTGAGCTGCAGCTCGCCGCCCGCGCCCGGCTTGATCCGGCGCAGATGATCGAAGATCGTCGGCATGAACACGTAGCGGCCGACCACGCCGAGGTTCGACGGCGCATCTTCCGGCGCCGGCTTCTCGATGATGCCCGCCAGCTTGATGATGTCCTCTTCCCATTCGCGGCCCTCGACGACGCCGTACGAGCGGCTGTCCTCGCGCGCGATCGTCTCGACCCCGATCACCGAGCTGTGGTAGTGGTCGAACACGTCGACGAGCTGCTTGAGCACCGGCTGCTCGCCGTGCAGCAGATCGTCCGCGAGAATCACCGCGAACGGCTCGCCGTGCACGAGCTTTTCCGCGCACAGCACCGCATGGCCGAGCCCGAGCGCTTCCGGCTGACGCACGTAGAAGCAGTCCACGTTGCTCGGCTTGATGCCGCGCACGAGCTCGAGCAGCTTTTCCTTGCCGCGCGCCTCGAGTTCCGCCTCGATTTCGTATGACTTGTCGAAATGATCCTCGATCGCGCGCTTGCTGCGCCCCGTCACGAAGATCATCTCCGTGATACCTGCGTTGATCGCTTCCTCGACCGCGTACTGGATCAGCGGCTTGTCCACGACAGGCAGCATTTCCTTCGGGCTCGCCTTCGTTGCTGGGAGGAACCGCGTGCCGAGACCGGCAACGGGGAACACGGCCTTGGTGACTTTCAACATGTTCGCATCCTGATTGCGTTGAATGCGCCGCGTCGCCCAGCGACCCGGCGCGAATGTTTTGCGGGCGGTTTATCGGGAACCGGCGGCGCGGCCAATTCCAATCCGCATGTTTTCGATATGGACCGATTATCCGGCCATCCGGAAAACCGATAATTCATAATCCGGTCGATATTGCCGCATACGGCATCGCTACGGAAACAAATTACCGATTCTCCGGATACAAATAGTTACGATTCGAATTCCTCGATATACGGGACGCCGCCCCGTTCGACGCCGGGGCGAATCGGCTCGTTCTTCAGCGCCTCGCGGTAGGCCGACAGCACGGCCATGACCAGCAGTACCGCTGCGCTCGCGATCCAATGCATATCCATCTTGCCGCTCCTTTGCATCAATCATCCGGATCTTCAAACTATCAGAAAAAAATCCGCAAATAATTGCACCCCGTCCGAACCCGCTTTCACCCCGATATAAAACCACGATCCGAAATACGGTTATTCGCCGGCGGGATTTTTTTATTGATTCGCTCGAATTCTTGCGCATTACGATCGGACCATCCCCTTCATCCGTCGCAAGGATTCGAATCGCATGCAAGCATTCAGCGGATCGCCTTTGACTGCGCCGCCCGTCGCCGATCACAAGGAACACGTGATCGACGCGATGCGCGGGTTCGCGGCGCTGCTCGTCGCCTATTTTCATTGCCGGCAGGTCGTCTGGGTCGGCATGCAAGGCTTCCATCGCGCTTACGGCCACGCGCTCGACCCGAGCGTGATCGTCGGCTATCTGACGTTCCCGTTCGCGTGGGGGTCGGCCGGCGTGCCGATCTTCTTCGTGATCAGCGGCTACTGCATACACCGCAACGCGGCGCTCAAGCTCGCGGCCAACCCGGCGTACCGGCTCGATGCGCCGAACTTCTGGGCGCGCCGCTTCGCGCGCATCTATCCGGTGCTGCTCGCCGCGCTGCTGTTCACGCTCGCGATGGATGCGATCAGCCTGCAGATCGCGCCGGTCAGCCACAAGATCCGCGACATCGGGCTCAGCGCATTCGTCGTGAACCTGCTGTCGCTGCAGGGCGTCGCGGGCTACACGTACGGCTCGAACGGCGCGCTGTGGACGCTGTCGCTCGAGGTGCAGTTCTATGTGATCTATCCGCTGCTGTTCGCGCTGCGCCGGCGCGTCGGGATGCCGGCGATCGTGGCGGCCGTCGCGCTGGTGAACGTCGCGTCGGCGTGGCTGCTCGAGCGGCACGATCTGCAGTTCTTCACGTCGTACTGGCTGTCGTGGACGGTCGGCGCGTGGATCGCCGACGTGCGCGCCCAGCCCGCGCGCGGCGCGACCGCCGTGCCGTCGCGCTGGTGGTACGGCGCGGCCGCGCTGTTGCTCGCCGCCGGTTGCGGCGCGTTCCACTTCGGCCAGTACGGCGCGTTCCAGCTGTGGGCGGCCGGCTTCGCGTGCTTCCTGTACCGCGCGCTCGCGTGCCCGCCGCGCCCGACGCCGCTGCTGCGGCTGCTCGGCTGGTTCGGCGACTTCAGCTATTCGCTGTATCTGATCCACCTGCCGCTGTTCGTGTGCCTCGGCTCGGTGCTGTTCCACTCGGAATTGCAGCTGTCGATCTGGCCGTCGTTCGGCTTCATGGCCGCCGCGATTCCGGTCGCGTATCTGTTCTACCGGCTGTTCGAACGCCCGGCGATGACGTGGTCGGCGAGCCTCAAGCCCGCGCGTACGGCGCGCGCCGTCGCGCCGACGCCCGAACAGGCTGCCTGAACGCGGCACTCCCGCTCGGCCCGACTTCGGCCGGGCGGCGCCGTTTCAGCGGCAGCGCGGCGATCCGCCCGCCAAGGTGCGTCGCGATGGGGCGGACAGATGGCGCTTGCAGCGTCGGCGAAGCGCTGGGCTTGGATGGCATGCTGTCCTGCGTACGCTTGGATAGCATGCACACGCCGGCGCGCAAGCTCCACGCACGTGCATGCAGGCGCCACGCGGAACCGCCACGACGCCGGCCGGACCGCTGCACGACAGTTGCCGGGGTTGCCGGGGTTGCCGCTGTTGCCCCAGAGGCGGACCGAGCCGGCTCTGCATCAGCGCCGCCTTCCGGCCGCGTCTCGTGCTACCCCGCAAACGACCACTCGCTCCCGCCCACAGCCACGCGTCGGCTGCCCCGACGCGGCACATAGAAACCAAAGCGGAACCAGAAGCAAAACCGCACCCGCCGAGAGAGCACCGATCGACGAGCCGGCGTTGCGCATCTTCGACTACGGCTACGATGACGCCCCGCGCGCCGCATCGTGCGCGCCAAACAACAAGAGGCCCTCATGCAGCGCACCACTGCATGAGGGCCCCTCCTCGCCGCCTCGTGCCGACAAGAATCGACACGCCTCGACGCCTCGCGCCTAGCGCTTCTTCGCCTTCGCCGCCTTCGCCGTATCGGCGAGGATCTTCTCGACCCGCTCGACATAGGTTTCGGTGCCGAACCGGCGCACCGCGGTCGCCCGCCCGCTCGCGACCAGCCGCTCGCGCAGCGCGCCGTCGTGCTTGAGCCTGCCGAGCGCATCGGCCAGCGCGGCCGCGTTGCCGGGCTCGCACAGCAAGCCGTTCTCGCCGTCCTCGATGATCTCGACGACGCCGCCCGCCCGCGCCGCGACCACCGGCCGCCGCGCCAGCATCCCCTCGACGATCACGCGCCCGAACGGCTCCGGCGTGATCGACGTGTGCGCGACCATGTCGACCGCCTTCATGCATGCGGCCACGTCGCGCTGGAACCCGAGGAAGTGCACGCGATCGCCCATCCGGTGCCGCGCGACCGTCTCGTGCAGCTGCGCCGCGTACTCGTCCTCGCCGAACAGCGGCGCGCCGACCAGCACGACGTGCATGTCGGGATGGCGCGTCGCGGCCTCCAGCAGCAGATGCTGCCCCTTCCAGTGCGCGAGCCGGCTGAACGAGCCCACCAGCCACGCGTGCTCCGGCAGCCCGAAGCGCGCGCGCAGCGCGGCCTGGCTGACGTTCTCCAGCGCGTCGAACGGTCCGGCCGAGATGCCGTTGAACACCACGTCGACGTGCTGCGGCGTGAAGCCGGTCAACGCACGGAACGCCTGCGCGGACGCGTCCGAGTTCGCGATCACGCGCGTGATGCCGAACCGCGCGCAATACTTGATCGCTTTCAGCTGCTTGCCGCCGAAATGGTCGCCGCTGACGATGTCGCGCAGATGCCAGACCACCGGCTTGCGCGCGAGCCGCCCGGCCAGCGCCGCGACCACCATCGCGCGCTGCGTGTTCGCGTAGATCACTTCCGCACGGCGCGCGCGCCGCGCCACGTTGCGCACGAGCGCGACGAGCTGCTTCAACGCGCCGGCCGACACGCCGCCCTGCTTGCGCACGCCGGCCAGCGCGCCCTGGTCGAGCACGTCGACGCGCGCGCCGATCTCGCCTAGCGCCGCGCGAAACGGGCCGTCGTCGAACAGCAGCACGTCGGCGTTCGCGCGCATGTGCTTCATGATCTCCAGCAGCGACAGCTCCGCGCCGCCGAGCACGCCGCTCTGGTCCAGCACGAGCGTCGCCGGGCCGCGCGCGACCGGCAGCGGCGCGACGGCCGTGCTGCGCTGCGCGGTCGAGCCCGGCAGCGCCGCCTCGACGTAGTCGAGAAAGCGCTGCCTGAACGTGTCGGCGGAGAAGCGCTCGGCGTTCGCGCGGCACGCACGCGGCGCGAAGCGCTGCGGCGCCCGCTCGAACTCGTCGACCGCCGCGACGATCGCATGCGGCGTCTGTTCGTCGAAGAACAACCCGGTCGGATGCGCGTGCGAGGTCGGCTCGAGCACCGTTTCGAGCGCGCCGCCCTTGCCGTACGCGATGACCGGCGTGCCGCACGCCTGCGCCTCGACCACCGAGATTCCGAAATCCTCCTCGGCCGCGAACACGAACGCCTTCGCGCGCCGCATCCGGTCATGCAGCACCGCGAACGGCTGGTAACCCATGATCTCGACGTTCGGGCCGGCCTTCGCGCGGATCTTCTGCATCTCGGGGCCGTCGCCGATCACGACGAGCTTGCGCTCCGGCGTGCGCGAAAACGCTTCGACGATCAGGTCGATCTTCTTGTACGGCACCATCCGCGACGCGGTCAGGTAGAAGTCGTCCTTCACGTCGTTCAGCGAGAAGCCGTCGACGTCCACCGGCGGAAAGATCACCGCCGCGTCGCGGTGGTACACCTTGCGGATGCGCCGCGCGATGAACGCGGAGTTCGCGATGAAGCCGTCCACCGCGTTCGCGGTGCGCGTGTCCCAGTTGCGGATGTAATGCAGGATCATCCGCGCGAGCAGCGACTTCGGCCCGTGCGTCAGATTCGATTGCTCCAGATACTGATGCTGCAGGTCCCACGCATAGCGGATCGGCGAATGCACGTAGCTGATGTGCAGCTGGTCCGGGCCGGTCAGCACGCCCTTCGCGACCGCATGGCTGCTGGAGATCACGAGGTCGTAGTCGGACACGTCGAGCTGCTCGATCGCGAGCGGCATCAGCGGCAGGTAGCTGCGGTACTTGGTGCGCGCGAACGGCAGCTTCTGGATGAACGAAGTCGTCACGGGCTTGCCGCGCACGAACGCGCGGTCGTCGAGGAAATCGACGAGGCTGAACAGGTCCGCGTCGGGAAAGCACGCGATGATCTGTTCGAGCACGCGCTCGGCGCCCGCATACGTGACGAGCCAGTCGTGGACGATCGCGACGCGCAGCGGACGCGACGCATCGCGTGCGCTCGCGCGAGCGGGCGCTTCGGTGCGGCGCAGTACGGCATCGCCGGCCGCGGCCGCGTCGGCCGTGGCGAAGTTCAAGGCGTGTTCCGCCAGATCGCGATTCATACGGTTTTCCTCGCATTGAGACGGACGAACAGGTCGCGCACGAGCGCGCGCAGCCCAGGAGTCATCGTGAGCGACCACGCCAGGTTCAGCACGAGCACGACGGCGCACAGGCCGATCGACTCGCCGAGCCCCGACCATGCTTGCGCGAGCAGCAGGCTCGCGAGCAGGAAGGCGAGGTGCGCGAGCATGTCGAGCACGATCGCGCGCATCCGGATGGCCGACAGGTAGAGCAGCACGCCGTAGTCGACCAGCGCGCGCACGGCGACGACCACCGCCGCGCCGATCAGCCCGAAGTGATGAATGCCGAACCACAGCGCGCCGACGAAGAACGGCATTTCGACGAGCCCCGCGAACGCGGCGCGTGCCGGATTGACCTGCGACTGGATCA
The DNA here is from genome assembly GCF_013822785.1 of Burkholderia sp. MBR-1. NCBI lineage: Bacteria > Pseudomonadati > Pseudomonadota > Betaproteobacteria > Burkholderiales > Burkholderiaceae > Burkholderia > Burkholderia sp. MBR-1. Next base: position 413,691 of record NZ_CP053610.1, on the reverse strand, counting down.
GGATGCGCGTGACGCTCGCCTGCCCGACGAGCCACACGCTGATCACCAGCACGCGCCCGACCGGCGCCGAATGCGCGGCGAGATCGGCGCCGACCCACAGCGTCAGGAACGGCGCGAGCGCGAAGATCGCGACGATGCCGACCGGCGTGAACACGCCGTTCAGGAATTCGAGCGACTGGCGCGCGAGCGTGTCGGCGTGATCGCGGCCGACCGCCGACAGGCGCGGAAACAGCGTGCGCACCAGCGCGTTCGGCAGCATGTTGAGCCGCGTGACGAGGTTCTGCGGCACGGTGTAGTAGGTGACGAACTTCGCGCCCATGCCGGCGCCGAGCATCACGCGGTCGAGCGTGTCGGCGATCATGCTGGCCATGCTCGCGATCAGCATCCAGCCGCCGAAGTTGAACAGCCCTTTCGCGGTGCCCCACTGCGGCGGATCGATGCGGCGGATGCCGAGCACCTTGATGCTCGCGTGGCCGAGCATCACCGCCGCGATCAGCCGCGCGACCACCGCCGCGGCGAGCACCGTCTGCAGGTTCGGCGCGATCCACCACGCGGCGCCGAGCGGCAACAGCTGGAACAGGAACGTGCCGATCGTCTGGTTCGTGTTGAACACGCCGAAGCGTTCCGCGCCGTTGATCGCGCCGGCGAACACCCACGACACGTTCGCGAGCGGAATCGCGAGCGCGAGCCACGGCAGCGCGAGATACACCTCGTGCTGCATCGCCGCCGACACCTTCGTGAAGTACGCGGTATAGACGAACGCGCCGAAGTAGATCAGCAGGCCGCCCGCGATGCCGGTGCCGAGATTGAGCCAGAACGCGCTCCAGAACACGCGCGCGCTTTCGGCCGCATCGCCGCTCGCGAGCGCCTTCGAGATGTGGTTCTGCGCGGCCATGCTCATCCCGAGATCGAGGATCCCGAAATAACCGATCAGCGTCCACACGAGGCTGACGACGCCGTAGCGCTCCACGCCGAGTGCATGGATGTACGCAGGCACCGTGACCAGCGACACGAAGGTCGGCAGGATCAGCCCGATGAAGTTGATCGAAACGTTCTTGAGTATGCCTTTGTCCATGCTCTTGCCTATCGGCCGTTACGGTTTCCAGCGGTACATCAGCACCTTGCCGCGCGCGTCTTCCTCGACGAACACCAGGTATTCGCCGTTCTCGCGCCGGAACGCGCTGATGCCGAACGGCACGTCGACCCAGCCCGACGCGCGGCCGACCTCCGCACCGGGGCTCATCACGCCCACTTCCTTGCCGGTTTCCTTGTCGTACACGTGGATCTTCCCGACCGGCTCGACCGTGAAGAGGTAGCGGCCCTCGACGGTGATCCCGATCAGATCGAAGATCGGCTTCGCGTCGAGCTGCCACGGCAACGCGACCTGGTAGCGCAGCACCGGCGAGCCGCTCGACCATTTGTCGAAGCGCACCAGCACGCGGCCGACCTCCTTGTTGATGCCCGGTTGCGGCGGCGCGTCCGCGGTATAGCCGGTCACGTACAGCGTGTCGGTCTGCGGCTCGTAGAGCGCGCGGCGCAGCTGCGTGAACGGCTGCGGCATCGGATAGGTCGTGACCTTGTCGTACGAATAGATCGGGTTGCCGGCCTTGTCGACGCCGCCGTAAGCGAAGCGATGGATGCCGCGCACGTCGCTCGTGCGCCAGATGTCGCCCTTCGTGTCGACCCACCAGCCCCAGCCGCCCGCCTTCGCCTTGCCGGTCGTGTTGATCGTGAATTCGTCGGCGTCGAGCCGGCCGTTGCCGTTCGCATCGCGCCAGATCCAGTCGCCGCCCGGCGGCTTGTTCGGCACCTTGTCGACCGGCCGCGCGCGGCCCGCGATCAGCCCCGACGGAATCGCGACCTCGCCGTCGCGCTTGGCGTCGAAGCGGTAGATCTTCAGGTGATCGGCGTACATGTCGGTCAGGTACAGGAACGTGCGACCGTCGAGGCGGCGCGCGAACGGCATGCCCGGATACTGGTCCGTGTGGAACACCGGGTCGTCCGGATACTTGAAGCGGTTGGACAGGAACCCGACGTATTTCCAGTCCTGCCCCGGCGGCTTCGACAGGTCGAGCTCGAAGCGCTTGTTGCCCGTGTACACGCTGTTCGGCCGCGCGGGATCGAGCCACGCGCCGTCGACGAACAGCAGCCCCTGCACCTGCCAGCGCAGCTTGCCGTCGGGCGTGTAGCTTTCGAGCACCGCGCCGAGCCCGGCGCCGATCGTGTCGTGGCGCGGCCCGATGCCGTTCATCGACACGTACACGTTGCCGGCGCGATCGACGCCGACACCGGTCAAGCCGTTGAAGCGCTGCGGCCCCGGCCGCCCCGGCACCGGGCCGGCAAAGATGCCGCCGCGCTCGCCGAGCGTGCCGGACGGCGCATAGCCGTGGCCGCCCTTCGAAAAAATCAGCACCTGCTGGCGCGGGCCGTTGTCCGCGATCAGCACGCGCCCTTTCGCATCGACCGCCACGTCCACCGCCGCGGTGCCTTCGGGCAGCGCGGGCGCGTCGTCGAGCTTGCGGCCGTCGGCGCGCACGTGCGCGAGCCGCGCGGGGCCGGTGAGCGTGTCGGTCAGCAGCCACAGCGTGCCGTCGCCGGCCAGCGCGATGCGGCCCGGCTCGTGCGCGCTCCAGGTGGCCTTCTTCTGCATCGTGTCGGCGTCGTACACGTCGACTTCGTCGTGCGTCGGGTTCGTCGCGAACAGCGTCTTGTCGTCCGCGGCGAGGCCGCCCACTTCGGCCTTCGACTCGCCCACCTCCGAGCGCGCCGGCGCCGCCACCTCGTTCATCACCATGAAGCTCGCGGCCATCCGTGCGCGGCCTGCATCGGCGCGCCCGCCGGGCGCGACCTGCGGCGCCGCGCGAAACGGCGCGGGCTGTTTCATGTCGCCGAGCGTGCGCCGTGAAATGCCGAACCACTGCTTGCCCTTGTCCGGCCAGATGCCGGGCGACTGCAGATGGCCGCGCTCGTTGCCGACGCCGATCGCGACGTACGCGTACTTGCCGTTGACCGCGACCGCGCTGCCGCCGAGGTTGCCCCAGCCGTGCGTGCCGCCGGCGAAGCCGAGCATCTTGCCGTCCTGATAGACGCTCGCTTCAGCGCCGCTCTCGTCCCACGGCGCGTTCGTATACACCTTGCCGTCGGGCGTGACCGCGATCGCGCGGATATCGATCTGCGTCCAGCTGCCGTCGCCATAGCCGAACGTATTGCCGATCCACGACGTGGTCGCGGGCAACACGTTTTCGGCCGGGGCGGCGCTCGCCGCGAGCGCCGCGCATACGGCCATGCCAACCAGAATCACACGTCGCAATGCGCTCTCCAGACTCGATGCAAAAGCGACCGGCGGCGCGGCAAAAAGGCCCGTGCAAACGCCCTGTCACTAAATGGGTTTCAAACGTCGCGATGCAGGTTACAAGCAAAAATAATCACAAGAAATTTGGAAATATTTGGGGATGTTTCCGTATGAAATATCTCGCGACGCGCAGCAAAGAAATGGCGGGAATGCGGCAATAACGACCGCGTGTTGGTTCGGCGTCCCGTAGAAAATGCCGCATCGGCCCGCCACATGGGGCTCACGGACTGCAAACCTTTCATGCAGCGCACGAATTGCGCGCAATTCGAATCTTTCCAGGCGAATAAATGAGCTGCGTTTTTTTGCCGATTTCTTTTCCCTAGAATCGATTTCGATTCGATATTTCATTTAAACGCATGGATTACGTTCACGCATCGAATGCGCGGCACGGCGGCGCATTGGCCGCGCGTCGCGAAGGAGCGGCGCGATGACGAACCTGTCGCATCAGGCCGCTGGCGCGCCGCCGCAACACGGCCGCATCGTGCAGCTCGACGGGCTGCGCGCGATCGCGGTCGGCGCCGTGTTCCTGCAGCACGCGCTGAAGGCGCCGCTATGGATGGGGGTCGATCTGTTCTTCGTGTTGAGCGGGCTGCTGATCACCGGCATCCTGCTGGAGCGCAAGGCGCGCGGGCAGTCGTATTTCGGCCACTTCTACGCACGCCGCGTGCGGCGCATCCTGCCGCCGTACGTGTTGCTGCTGGTCGTGTCGACGCTGCTGTTCGGCGCGAGCTGGCTGCCGCACTGGCCCTGGTTCGCGTTCTTCTCGACCAACATCGGGCTGTCGCTCGGCAGCATCGGCCACGACAGCCTGAACGTGCTGTGGTCGCTCGCCGTCGAGGAGCAGTTCTACATCTTCTGGCCGTTCATCGTGCTGTGGTGTTCGGAGCGCGCGCTGCTGTGGGTGGCCGCCGCGCTCGTCGTCGCGGCGCCCGTGCTGCGCGCGATCGCGACGCCGTGGTTCGATTCGTTCTGGCCGATCTACTACCTGACGCCGTTCCGGATGGACCTGCTCGCCGCCGGCGCGCTGCTCGCCATCCTGCTGCGCCGCGACCGTCGCGCGCTCGAGCCGTTCTATCCGCTCGCGATCGTCGGCGCGCTCGTCGCGCTGGCGATCCTCGGCTGGCTGCACCTGTCGTTCCCGCGCTTTCGCGCGGCCAACACGCCGCTGTCGAACGCCGCGCTCTACAGCATCTCGCTGCTGCTCTGCACGTCGATCGTCGTGATCGCACTGCGCGGCCGCGGCATCGTGCAGCGCGTGCTGACGAACCCGTTGCTCGTCTACGTCGGCACCGTCAGCTACACGGTCTACCTGATCCACCTGAGCGTGCTGTACGCGCTGTGGCCGCTGCACCTGAACCGCTTCGTCACGGCCGCGCTCGCGCTCGCGATCACGCTCGCCTACGCGACGCTGAGCTGGTACGGCTTCGAGCGACGCCTGACCCGCGGCCCCGCTCGCAGCGCATTGCCGGCCGCCGCGCGCACGACCGCCTGACTTTCTCAATCCATCGTTTCGACCAGGACATTGCCATGAGCCAAACTCGCAAGAAGGCCATCATCACGGGGATCACCGGGCAGGACGGCGCCTATCTGGCCAAGCTGCTGCTCGACAAGGGCTACGAAGTAACGGGCACCTACCGTCGCACGAGCTCGGTGAACTTCTGGCGCATCGCGGAACTGGGCGTCGCCACGCATCCGAACCTGACGCTCGTCGAACACGATCTGACCGATGCCGGCTCGAGCCTGCGGCTGCTCGAACGCACGCAGCCGGACGAGCTGTACAACCTGGCCGCGCAGAGCTTCGTCGGCGTGTCGTTCGATCAGCCCGCGACGACCGCCGAGGTGACCGGCATCGGCCCGCTGAACCTGCTCGAGGCGATCCGCGTGGTGAGCCCGAAAACGCGCTTCTATCAGGCGTCGACGTCCGAGATGTTCGGCAAGGTGCAGGCGATTCCGCAGACGGAAACGACCGCGTTTTACCCGCGCAGCCCGTACGGCGTCGCGAAGCTGTACGCGCACTGGATGACGGTCAACTATCGCGAGTCGTACGGGCTGTTCGGCTGCAGCGGCATCCTGTTCAATCACGAATCGCCGCTGCGCGGCCGCGAGTTCGTCACGCGCAAGATCACCGACACCGTCGCGAAGATCACGCTCGGCCACGCGAACAAGCTCGAGCTCGGCAACCTCGACGCGAAACGCGACTGGGGCTTTGCGCTCGAATACGTCGAAGGGATGTGGCGGATGCTGCAGGTCGACGAGCCCGACACCTACGTGCTCGCGACCAACCGCACCGAGACCGTGCGCGACTTCGTGCAGATGGCGTTCGCGGCGGCCGGCTACCAGATCGAATGGACCGGCAAGGGCGAGAAGGAGCGCGGGCTCGACGCATCGAACGGCAACGTGCTGGTCGAAGTGAATCCGAAGTTCTACCGCCCCGCCGAGGTCGATCTGCTGATCGGCAGCGCGGACAAGGCGAAGTCCAAGCTCGGCTGGGCGCCGCAGACGACGCTGGAGCAACTCTGCCAGATGATGGTCGAGGCGGACCTGACGCGGAATCGTCAACATGACACGTACTGAGGCCGGCCGCTCGTCGCGCCGTGCGTTCGTCACGGGTGTGACCGGCTTCACCGGCCGCTACATGGCGCAGCGCCTCGCCGCGGCCGGCTACGACGTGTGGGGCACGGTCGCGCCCGGCACGGCGCGCCCGGACGATCCTGCCTTCGCGCATTGCACGCTGCTGCCGGTCGATCTGCTCGACGCCGACGCGATGCGCGCGGCGGTCGCCGATGCGCGCCCCGATACCGTCGTGCACCTCGCGGCCCGCGCGCACGTCGCACGCGACGAGCCGTCGCAGACCTACGCGGTCAACATCGTCGGCACGCGCAACCTGCTGGCCGCGCTCGCGGGGCTCGACCGCCGTCCGTCGGCGGTGCTGCTCGCGAGCAGCGCGAACATCTACGGCAACTCGACGGCCGGCGTGATCGACGAAACGGTCGCGCCCGCACCGGCGAACGACTATGCGGTCAGCAAGCTCGCGATGGAATACGCGGCGAAGCTGTGGGCCGATCGCCTGCCGATCGTGATCGCACGGCCGTTCAACTACACGGGCGTGGGCCAGGACGATGCCTACCTGCTGCCGAAGCTCGTGTCGCACTATGCGAGCCGCGCGCCGCGCATCTCTCTGGGCAATCTCGACGTGAGCCGCGATTTTTCCGACGTGCGCGACGTGACGGCCGCATATCTGAAGCTGCTCGAAGCCGCGCCGGCCGGCGAGACGTTCAACGTGTGCTCGGAGCGCGCGTATTCGCTGAAGGAAGTGCTCGCGATGCTGTCGCGCATCGCCGGCTACGTGATCGACGTGACGATCGATCCGCGCTTCGTGCGGCACAACGAAGTGAAGCGCCTGAGCGGCTCGCGCGACAAGCTGCGGCGCGCGGTTGGCGAATTGCCGGTGACGCCGCTCGACGACACGCTGCGCTGGATGATGGACGCGGTGCGCGACGCGCCGCGGCAGGCCGCGCACGCCGGCTGATTCGCGCGGCGCGTGCGTGCGCGTGCGTCGCCGGCAGAAACACGGCAGGCAAAAAAACGGACCGCTCGATGTCGAGCGGCCCGTTGCATGACCGGCGCAGAACGCCGCGCTGTCGCGCTCAGCCGCCGAGGCCGCGCGCGAGATCGTTGCGCAGATCGCCCGCGTACTCGAGGCCGACCGCGAGGCGGATCAGCCCTTCGGTGATCCCGGCGGCTGCGCGCGCTTCCGGCGTGACGCGCGCGTGCGTGGTCGTCGCCGGATGCGTGATCGTCGTGCGCGTATCGCCGAGGTTGCCCGTGATCGAGATCAGCTGCGTGCCGTCGATCACACGCCATGCGTTCGCGCGCTGCTGCTCGGGCGTGTCGCCCTTCAGCTCGAACGAGACGATCGCACCGCCCGCCTTCTGTTGCCGCTTCGCGAGCTCGTACTGCGGATGCGATTCGAGCCCCGGATAGAACACGCGCGCCACGGCCGGATGCGCGTCGAGCCAGCGCGCGATTTCGAGCGCATTCGCCGACTGCTTCTCGACGCGCAGCGACAGCGTTTCCATCCCCTTCAGCAGCACCCATGCGTTGAACGCCGACAACGTCGGGCCCGCGCTGCGCACGAACGGGAACACCTTGCCCATGATGAATTCCTTCGAGCCGACCAGCGCGCCGCCGAGCACGCGGCCCTGGCCGTCGAGGAACTTGGTCGCCGAGTGCATCACGACGTCGGCGCCGAGTTTCAGCGGCTGCTGCAACACCGGGCTGCAGAAACAGTTGTCGACGACGAACAGCGCGTTCGCGGCCTTCGCGATCTTGCCGATCGCTTCGATGTCGGCGAGCTCGGTCAGCGGGTTCGACGGCGTTTCGAGGAAGAACATCTTCGTCTCGGGCCGCACCGCTTCGCGCCATGCGTTCAGGTCAGTCGGATCGACGAAGGTCGTCGTGATGCCGAACTTGCTGAAGATCTGCGAGAACATCCCGAGCGTCGAACCGAACAGGCTGCGCGAGCTGACGAGGTGATCGCCCGCCTGCAGCGCCGACATCACGACCGACATGATCGCGGCCATCCCGGATGCCGTCGCGATGCACGCCTCGCCGCCTTCGAGCGCCGCGAGACGATCCTGGAACATGGAGACCGTCGGGTTCGTGAAGCGCGAATAGGTGAAATAGTCTTCCGAATTCGCGAAGCGCTCCGCTGCGTCGGCTGCGCTCTTGAAGCAGAAGCTCGACGTGAGGAACAGCGCTTCCGAGTGCTCGTTGTATTCGCTGCGCTGCGTGCCCGCGCGCACGGCGAGCGTGTCGAAGTTGAGGGAGTCGTCCATGTTCCGTTTTCCGTATTCGAGGGCCGCGCATCGCGCGCGCCCAGCCACAAATCAGGCCAAAACAAAAAGCCCGCTATGCGTCGGCATCAGCGGGCTTCGGTGCGGTACGACAGCGGTCGACTCGGGCCGGCTGCCGCCGGCCTTCGCTTTAGCTGTTTTGGGAGATCGCCCCGCGTCCGCAAGCTGAATCAAATCGACGCAAGGCGCCATCCTATCACGCTTCGTCGCAAGCGTGCGCCGGCGTCACTCCACCGACAGTTGCAGGTTCATCTGCGAACGCGCGGTGTCGCTCGCGGTGTCGCGATCGGCCTGCGATGCCGGTGCGAGGCGCGCGCGCTCGATCGCGTCGAGGTACTCGGGCGTCACGGCGCCGGTGATGTAGTTGCCGTCGAAGCACGACGCCTCGAAGCCTTCCAGCTTCGGGTTGATGTCGCGCACCGCGCGGCGCAGGTCGTCGACGTCCTGATAGATCAGGTGGTCGGCGCCGATGATCTTCGCGACCTCCTCATCGGTGCGGCCGTGAGCGACCAGCTCGCCGCGCGTCGGCATGTCGATGCCGTACACGTTCGGGAACTTCACGGGCGGCGCGGCCGACGCGAAGATCACCGACTTCGCGCCCGCATCGCGCGCCATCTGCACGATCTCGTGCGAGGTCGTGCCGCGCACGATCGAATCGTCGACGATCAGCACGTGCTTGTCCTTGAACTCGATGCTCATCGCGTTGAGCTTCTGGCGCACCGACTTCTTGCGCACGGCCTGGCCCGGCATGATGAACGTGCGGCCGACGTAGCGGTTCTTGAAGAAGCCTTCGCGATACTCGACGCCCAGCTTCGCCGCGACCTGCATCGCCGCCGGACGCGACGAATCGGGGATCGGCATCACGACGTCGATCGGCACGTTCGGCAGCTCGCGGCGGATCTTCTCGGCGAGGTAATCGCCCATGCGCAGGCGCACGTTGTAGACGGGCACGCCGTCGAGGCACGAATCCGGACGCGCGAGGTACACGTATTCGAACATGCACGGGTTGAGCGTCGGATTTTCAGCGCACTGCTGGCTGTGGAAGTTGCCGGCCTTGTCGATGAAGATCGCTTCGCCCGGCTCCACGTCGCGCACGAATTCGAAGCCGATGCCTTCGACGGCCACCGACTCCGACGCGACCATCCATTCGGTGCCGTGTTCGGTTTCGAGCTTGCCGATGCAGAGCGGGCGGATGCCGAACGGATCGCGGAACGCGACGAGGCCGTAGCCGGCGATCAGCGACACGATCGCGTACGAGCCCTGCAGACGGCGGTGCACGCCCGCGACTGCCTTGAACAGCGAGGCCGGATCGAGCTCCAGGCCGGTGGTCGACAGTTGCAGCTCGTGCGCGAACACGTTCAGCAACACTTCGCTGTCGGAATTGGTGTTGATGTGCCGGCGGTCGATCCGGAACATCTCGTCCTTCAGCTGTTGCCAGTTCGTCAGGTTGCCGTTGTGCGCGAGGATGATCCCGAACGGCGCGTTCACGTAGAACGGCTGTGCCTCGGCTTCGCTCGACGCCGAACCGGCCGTCGGATAGCGGACCTGGCCGATGCCGAAGGTGCCGGGCAGGCTGCGCATGTTGCGCGTGCGGAACACGTCGCGCACCATGCCGTTCGCCTTGTACATGTGGAAATTGCTGCCGTCCGCCGTCGCGATGCCCGCTGCGTCCTGACCGCGATGCTGCAGCAACAGCAAGCTGTCATAGATCAGCTGGTTGACAGGGGATTGGGAAATAACACCTACGATGCCGCACATGGCATGTCCTTCAAGATGACAAAATCGGTTACGTCCTGCCCGGCCGCGTCGTCACACGCGTACGTACTGGGCCATGCCGTCGGGCAGGAGCTGCTTCAGCTCGTGCACGCCCTGCTCGGCGAAAGGACGCAATAGCGCATTGCGCCAGAAATCCTGTTTGGGCAACTCGGTCAGCCCGGCCGCCGCGACCAGCAGCACCACCAGCACGCAGCCGCGCACGAGGCCGAACATCATGCCCAGCGAGCGATCGACACCGCCGAGGCCCGTCACCTGCGCGATGCGCGACAACAGCGCATTCGCGACGCCGGCGACGAACACGACGCCGATCACGATCAACGCGAACGCCAGCACCCACTGTGTCAGAGCGCCGCCCGGCCAGTTCGCCGGTATGTACGGCTCCACGAGTCCGACATAGCGGGCCGCGATCACGACCGCCGCGATCCAGCCGATCAGCCCGAAAATCTCCGAGACGAAACCGCGCCATGCGCCACGCAGCGCAGACAACGCGATCACCGCCAATACAGCGTAGTCGAAAGCAGTCAGCATCGCACGTTACTGCGTGAGCCCGGCTTCGCGCACTTTCGCGATCGCGGCGGACGCCGCCGCGCGATCCGCGAACGGGCCGGCACGCAGCAGTGTAGCCGTGCTGCCGTCCGCCTGCTTGCGATGCTCGACATATGCGGGCACGCCCGCCGATTTCAACTTCGTCGCCCACGAACGCGCCGTTGCGTCGTCCTTGAACGACCCGAGCTGCACCGCGAAGCGTGCGCCGGCCGGCGAGGCAGGCGAAGAGGCGTCGCCGGCGTCGGCCGCGACGTCGGTATTGGCTGCCGCCACTGCTGCGGGCGCCGGCTTCGGCGCGGGCGCAGCGGGCTTCGCGGCCGGTTTGGCGGCCGGCTTTGCGGCGGCTTTCGGCGGCGTCACGCTGGCCGTGGCCGTCGTGGTATCGGGTTTGGCAGCCGGCTTGGCCGCGTCCTTCGCGTCCTTCGTGTCTTGCGCAGCGGCGGCGACCGCCGCATCGGATGCCGGCGGCTCGTCGTGCGCGACGCCCGCCTGCACGTCGGCCGCGTCGTCGTCGCGCGGCGCGACCGCTTGATGTGCGGGGCGATTCGGAATGTCGATCGCGATGTCGTCCGTCACCGGCTTCGGATGCGAGTCGAGGACCATCGGCAGCACGATCACCGCGGCGACGACGAGCGCGATCGCGCCGACGAGGCGCCGGCGCGCGCGTTGCTTTTCAGGAAGGGTCGGATCGAGGAGCAGCGCGTCCGATTCCGGCCGCTCGGTGCGGCGCGTACGTCGCTCGACGCGCTCCGCGCGCTCGGTGCGCACGTTCCGGGAGGCCCCGGTACGACCGCCGCGCCGCGGGGGCGCGTCGTCGTCTTTCTTGCCGAACGAGAAAATTCCCATGAATGGCTGAGTCCGAAACTGCCCGACAGTCAGTGTTGCTGCGATTTCCGGTAGGCCATCACACCGGCCACCGTATGGAAACTGCCGAAAACCACGATTCTATCATTCTCGGATGCTCTTTTTAGTGCATCGCGAAACGCATCGGCCGGCGACGCGAACCGCGTGACGCTCGAATCGGGGCCGTCCTGCACGCCGGCATGGCGCAGCGCCGCTTCGAGCTGCTCCGCGCTCGCTGCGCGCGGCAGCGGCAGATCGGTGACACACCAGTGGTCGATCTCGCCCTTCAGGTGCCGCAGCACGCCGTCGATGTCCTTGTCGTGCATCGCGCCGAACACCGCGTACGTGTACGGGAAGAAGCCCATGTTGCCGAGGTTCTGCTCGAGCACCGCGGCCGCGTGCGGGTTGTGCGCGACGTCGAGCACGATCGCCGGCTTGCCGGGCAGCACCTGGAAGCGGCCGGGCAGCTCGACGTTCGCGAGCCCGAGGCGGATGTCCTGCGCCGACACCGGCAGCACCGGGCGCAGCGCTTCGAGCGCGGCGAGCGCGGCCGACGCGTTGATCAGCTGATTCGCGCCGCGCAGCGCCGGATAGGCCAGCGCCGGGTAGCGCTTGTCGCGGCCGAGGTAGCTCCATTGCTGGCGCTCCGCGCCCGGCTGCGCCTCGTAGCGGAAATCGCGGCCGACCAGCCAGAGGTCCGCGCCGATCGCAGCGGCGTGGTCGACGAGCGTATGCGGCGCCGCCGGGTCGCCGCAGATCGCCGGCTTGCCCGCGCGGAAGATGCCCGCCTTCTCGAACGCGATCTTTTCGCGCGTGTCGCCGAGGTATTCGGTGTGGTCGATGTCGATGCTGGTGACGACCGCGCAATCGGTGTCGATCACGTTCACCGCATCGAGGCGGCCGCCGAGGCCGACTTCGAGGATCACCGCGTCGAGCCCGCGCGATGCGAACAGATGCAGGATCGCGAGCGTCGTAAACTCGAAGTACGTGAGCGAGACCGGCTCGGGCAGCGACGCGCGGGCGGCTTCGACCGCTTCGAAATGCGGCAGCAGTTCGGCGTCGGCGACCTGCTGCCCGTTCACGCGCGCGCGCTCGGCGAATTCGAGCAGGTGCGGCGACGTGTGGCAGCCGACCTTGTAGCCCGCGTGAACCAGGATCGCCTCGAGGAACGCGCAGGTCGAGCCCTTGCCGTTCGTGCCGCCGACCGTGATGACCGGGCACGCGAATTCGAGCTGCAGCGCGGCCTTGACCTGCGCGATGCGGGTCAGACCCATGTCGATGCCGACCGGGTGCGCGCGCTCGAGATGCGAAAGCCAAGCGTCGAGGGTGGGGAAAGTGCTCATCGGATCAAATCTGAATCGGTACGGCCACTACGCCAAAAAACGAAGCGCGCCGCCCGGCGGATCAGCCGGGCGACGCGCGCAGTTCACAACGTCGCGCCAATCAGGCCAGCGCGTCGGCCGGCTGCCGCTGCAACAGCGCGAGCAATTGCGCGATCTCGTCGCGCAGCTTGCGGCGGTCGACGATCATGTCGATCGCGCCCGTCTTCAGCAGGAATTCCGCACGCTGGAAGCCTTCCGGCAGCTTCTCGCGCACCGTCTGCTCGATCACGCGCGGGCCGGCGAAGCCGATCAGCGCCTTCGGCTCGGCGATCACGACGTCGCCGAGGAACGCGAAGCTCGCGGACACGCCGCCCATCGTCGGATCGGTCAGCACCGAGATGAACGGCAGCTTGGCTTCGGCCAGCTTCGTCAGCATCGCGGTGGTCTTGGCCATCTGCATCAGCGACAGCAGGCTTTCCTGCATGCGCGCGCCGCCCGATGCCGTGAAGCAGATGAACGGCACCTGCTGCTCGAGCGCGTTCTGCGCGCCGCGCGTGAAGCGCTCGCCGACGACCGAGCCCATCGAGCCGCCCATGAACGAGAATTCGAAGCAGGCCGCGACCACCGGCAGCGTGTGGATCGCGCCGCCCATCACCACCATCGCATCGGTCTCGCCCGTGTCGTCCATCGCTTCCTTCAGACGATCGGGGTACTTGCGGCTGTCCTTGAACTTCAGCGAGTCGACCGGCACGATTTCCTGGCCGATCTCATAGCGGCCTTCCGGATCGAGCAGCGCGTCGAGACGCTCGCGCGCGCCGATGCGCATGTGGTGATCGCACTTCGGGCACACGTGGAGGTTCGCGTCCACGTCGTTGCGGTACAGCACGGCCTCGCAGGACGGGCATTTGACCCACAGCCCTTCCGGAATGCCCTTGCGGCTTTTCGGGTCGGTCTGCTTGATCTTCGGCGGCAACAGTTTGTCGAGCCAGCTCATCGTATGGTTTCCTGTTCCGTGGCGGGGCGGGCCTTGCGGCCGTTCCCGCTTCCTGTGTTGTGTTTATCGCGCCGTCTTGCCGGCGCCGTCCAGCGCGGCGCGCAGCTCGGCGATGAACGACTTCAGCGCGGCGGCGGCGCCTTCCGGTGCGGCGCTTTCGAGCAATTGCACCAGACGGCTGCCGATCACGACGGCGTCCGACACTTCGGCCACCGCGCGCGCCGTTTCGGCGTCGCGGATGCCGAAGCCGACGCCCACCGGTACCGGCACGCGCGACTTGATGGCCGGGATTTTACCCGCAATGCTCGAAACATCCAGATTTCCGGCGCCGGTCACGCCCTTCAGCGACACGTAGTACACGTAGCCGCTCGCGATCTTGCCCACGTCCGCGATGCGTTCGTCGGTCGACGTCGGCGCGAGCAGGAAGATCGGATCGATCTGCGCGGCGCGCATTTTCTCGGCGAACACGCCGGCTTCCTCGGGCGGATAGTCGACCACGAGCACGCCGTCGACGCCGGCCGCGTGGGCTTCGGTCGCGAACGCGTCGACACCCATCCGCTCGATCGGGTTCGCATAACCCATGAGCACGACGGGGGTTTTCTGGTCGGTCTCGCGAAAGCGCTTCACGTCGGCGAGCACGGTCTTGAGCGTGACGCCGCGCGCGAGCGCGCGCTCCGACGAGCGCTGGATCACCGGGCCGTCGGCCATCGGGTCCGAGAACGGCACGCCGAGCTCGATCACGTCGGCGCCGCCCGCGGCGAGCGCGTGCATGAACTCGACGGTCTTCGCGGGATCGGGATCGCCGGCCGTGATGAACGGGATCAGGCCCTTGCGGCCTTGTTCGGCGAGCGCCGCGAAGGTCTGCTGGATACGGTTGGACATGGCAATTTTCCTTGTGTCGACCGGAGCGGGCGCTTCAGCGCTCAACTCCGATCCCATGCAAAGCGAGCGATCGGCACGGCGGCGGCGCGGCTCACGCGCACGCCTGCGCGGCGAGCGCGTTCACGCGCTCATGCGCGATCGCGCAATAACTTTCGTTGATCTCGTAGCCGACGAAGTCGCGCCCCTGCCGCGCGCAGGCCACCGCGGTCGTGCCGCTGCCCATGAACGGATCGAGCACGCGGCCGCCCGGCGGGCAGCTTGCGAGCACCATCCGCTCGATGATTTCCAGCGGCTTCTGGGTCGGATGATCGACGCGCTCCGCGTGCTGCCGATGCAGGCGCGAGACCGACCAGACGTCCTTCGGGTTGTAGCCCATCTCCAGCCACTTGCTGCCTTCGAACAGCTTGCGCGAGCGGGCCTTCTTCGTGTCGGCGTCGTAAGGGATGCGGACCGGATCGAGATCGAAGTAATACGCTTTCGAAACCGCGAAAAAGCCGATGTTGTCGTGCACCGACGTGAAACGGCGCGTCGTGCCGCCCATGCTCGGCACGCGCCGATCCCAGATGATCTCGTTGACCATCGTGAGCTTCGTCTTCAGGAAGCTGAAGATTTCCGGCGCGTACTGCCACGTGCAGAAGATGTACATCGACCCGCTCGGCTTGAGCTTCGGAATCGCGAGCTCGAGCCACTCGCGCGTCCACGCGAGAAACGCGTCGCCCGAACGCTTGTCCGAGTCGTTGCCGTAGTCCTTGCCGAGCCCGTACGGCGGATCAGCGACGATCAGGTCGATCGACGCATCCGGCAGGCGCGCGGCTTCGGTCATGAAATCGCGGTTGTACAGCTCGATCCCGAGCGGCAGCGCGCGCGGCGCGGCGGCGGCCGGCTGCGCGGCCTCCGCTTCGCTCGCGGCGCCGCCGCCCGGTTGTTCGATCAGGTCACGCATCGGGCGGTCAGAGCGCGATGCCCGTTCGCTCGGCGACGGTGTGCATGTCCTTGTCGCCGCGGCCCGATAGGTTGACGAGCAGGATCTTGTCCTTCGGCAACGTCGGCGCGAGCTTCACGGCATATGCAAGCGCATGGCTCGACTCCAGCGCCGGAATGATCCCTTCGATCCGGCAGCAGTCGTGGAACGCCTTCAGCGCTTCGTCGTCGGTGATCGCCACGTACTGCGCGCGGCCGCTGTCCTTCAGCCATGCGTGCTCGGGGCCGACGCCCGGATAGTCGAGGCCGGCCGACACCGAATGCGTCTCGATGATCTGGCCGTTCTCGTCCTGCAGCAGGTACGTGCGGTTGCCGTGCAGCACGCCGGGGCTGCCGGCGATCAGCGATGCCGCGTGATGGCCCGACGCGAGGCCCTCGCCGGCCGCTTCGACGCCGATCAGCTGCACCGACGTGTCGTCGATGTACGGATAGAAGATGCCCATCGCGTTCGAGCCGCCGCCCACGCACGCGATCACCGCGTCCGGTTGACGGCCGGCCAGCTCCGGCATCTGCACGCGGCACTCGTCGCCGATCACGCGCTGGAAGTCGCGCACCATCGCCGGATACGGATGCGGGCCCGCGACCGTGCCGATGATGTAGAACGTGCTTTCGATGTTCGTGACCCAGTCGCGCATCGCCTCGTTGAGCGCGTCCTTCAGCGTGCGCGAACCCGATTCGACCGGCACGACCGTCGCGCCGAGCAGCTTCATCCGGTAGACGTTGGCGGCCTGGCGGCGCACGTCTTCCGCGCCCATGTAGACGACGCACTCCATCCCGAAGCGCGCGCAGATCGTCGCGGTCGCGACGCCGTGCTGGCCGGCGCCCGTCTCGGCGATCACGCGCTTCTTGCCCATGCGCTTCGCGAGCAGCGCCTGGCCGATCACGTTGTTGATCTTGTGCGCGCCGGTGTGGTTCAGGTCTTCGCGCTTCAGGTAGATCTGCGCGCCGCCGAGCATCTCGCTCCAGCGCTGCGCGTGATAGATCGGCGACGGCCGGCCGACGAAGTACTTGAGCTCGCGCTCATACTCGGCGACAAATTCGGGGTCATTGCGGAATTTTTCGTACGCCGCGCGCAGTTCGTCCAGCGCGTGAATCAGCGTTTCGGCGACGAATACGCCGCCATACGGGCCGAAGTGGCCGTGATCATCAGGGAGGTTGTACATGGTGTCACTCTCGATCGGTCGGTGCGCCGCACTGTGGGGCCGCACCGGCTTGCATCACCCGGCGTCCGCGTCGCGCACCGCGCGTACGAACGCCGCCATCCGGGCGTGATCCTTCACGCCCTTTGCGCCCGCCACTTCGATGCCGCTCGAGACATCGACAGCAAACGGACGCAACCGGCGGATCGCATCACCGACGTTTTGCTCGTTCAAGCCACCACTCAAAACGGCCCGATGCGCGAGCTCTGCGGGAATAAGTGACCAATCGAAGACCTTGCCGCTACCGCCGTAGTCCGGCACCAGGGTGTCGAACAGGAGGCCGCGCGCTTTCGAATAATGAAGATCCGATTCTACCAAATCGGCCGGCTGCGTCGAGGGGCCGACGCGCACCGCGCGCAACCACGGCAGCCGCGCCGCGCGGCCGAGGGCCTCGCACTGCTGCGGCGTCTCGTCGCCGTGGAACTGCAGCATCGTCAGCGGCACGTCGCGCACCACCGCATCGATTTCGGCCTCGGTCGCGTTGACGAACAGCCCCACCACCGATACGAACGGCGGCGCGGCGCGCGCCAGCTCGGCCGCCTGCGCGATCGACACCGCGCGCGGGCTGCTCGGGTAGAACACGAGGCCGATCGCGTCGGCGCCGAGCACGGCGGCGTGCAGCACGTCGTCGACGCGCGACAGCCCGCAAAGCTTGATGCGCGTGCGCGGCGCGACGCCGGACGCGGAAGTCGAAGGAAACACGGCCAGCTCCGTCATGGTTGAGGGTCCAGATCGGCCCAGACGCTGCTCCACGGCACGCTGCCGAGCTGCGCGGGCGGGACGGCGAATTCCGCCGGATAGCCGACGTGGGCGAGGTACAGCCCGTCCGCCATGAACGTCGGCGCGGCGAGATTGCGATCGCGGCCCGCGAGCACGTCGGCGAGCCAGTCGGCCGGGTAGCGGCCGCGCCCGACCGCGACGAGGCAGCCCATCAGGTTGCGCACCATGTGGTGCAGGAACGCGTTCGCGCGGAAGCGGAAATGGATGAAGTGCCCCGCACGTCGCACGTCGATCTGATACAGGTGTTTGACCGGCGTCTTCGACTGGCATTCCGACGAACGGAACGACGAGAAGTCGTGCTCGCCGATCAGGTGCGCGGCGGCGGCGCGCATCGCGTCGTCGTCGAGCGGCGTGTGGATCCAGCCGGCCCGGCCGGCCAGCATCGGCGAGCGCACCGGATGCACGTACAGCGCGTAGTAGTAGGTGCGCTCGAACGCCGAGAAGCGCGCGTGGAACGTGTCGGGCATCGCCTTCGCCCACTGCACGGACACGGTCGGCGGCAGGAACGCGTTGGTGCCGCGCACCCACGAGAATTCCGCGCGGTCGAGCGCCGTGTCGAAGTGGACGACCTGACCGAGCCCGTGCACGCCCGTGTCGGTCCGTCCCGCGACCGTCGTGTGCAATGGCACGCACGCGAATTCGCCGAGCGCGCGCTCGAGCGCATCCTGCACGGTCTTGCCGTGCGGCTGCGCCTGCCAGCCGCAGAACGCGGCGCCGTCGTACTGAACCCCGAGCGCGATCCGCATCACGCGTCGGCCGCCAGTTTCGCGAGCAGTGCGCGCGCATCGTCGCGCGTGGCGGCGTCGTTTGCGTCGACCACCTCCTGCAGCAGCGTGCGCGCGCCCGACAGGTCGCCAAGCTCCACGTATTCCAACGCCAGATCCAGCTTGTTGCGGGCAATGCGCGCAAGCTCCTCCGGCGTCAGTGCGGGCAGCTCGGCATCGGGGGCGGACGGCAGATCGAGATCGAAATCGAGCTTCAATGCACCGAACCGGGCGCCGAGCGGCGGCAGCGATGACGGCGTGGGCACCGTGGACGCGCCTCCCGCCTGCTCGGCAGGCGTGGTCGCATCCGGGTCCCAATCGAACTCGTCGTCGTGCTCGACGGATCGTTCATCCGACGCTTCGGTCGCGCCCAGCGGCGGGCGCGGCGCGGCTTGACCGTTAGTTGCTGATTGCTCGCTTTCGGTTTGGGCTTCCGACGCTTGCGGCACGGCGTGCTCGTCGGCGATGCGCGGCGGCAACGGCATGTCGAGGCTATTCAACGCGTTGATCGCGTTCTGCATCAGCGCCTCGTGCTGCGTGTCGGTCGGTGTAGGAGCCGCGGGCGCCGTTTCAGCCGGCGCGTCTGCAGCGGCGGGCGCAGCAGCAGGCACGTCGGGCGGGAGCGCTGCTGCGGCGTGCGCTGCTGCGGGCGCGGCCGGCGCTTCGGCTTCGGCGTGATCGTCGTGCGTCGACGCCTCTTCCGGCGGCGGCGCGACGTCGGCCTCCCGCACGTCGGCCGTCTCTGCCGCGACCGCGGCGGCCGTCACGAGGCTCACGTCGGTCGCCGCATCGCGGGAAAACGGTGTGGCGGGCAGCGTCGGCGGCACGGGCTCGACGGCACGCGACGATGCGCCGAGGTCGGTGTCGATGTCGATGTCGACGGGTGCCGTATCACGGGATTGCGCCGGAGGCACGTCGGCGGACGACGCCGCAGCGGCGTCCGCGGCGCGCGCTTTCCTGCGCTTGCGCCATGCAAAACCCGCAATGAGGACGACAACGGCCGCGCCGGCTGCTGCGGCCGGACGCCAGTCCATCTGACCGGTCGCGCGAGGCGACGGCGGCGGCGCAACGCTCGTCACGGCCGGCGGCACGGTGGCCGACGCCGGCGCCACTGCGCTGGCGGCGGCACCGGAAGCCGCACCGGACGCCGCGTCGCCCGCGACCGCCGACGACGCAGCACCGGGTGCCGCGACATCGCCCTGAACCGGACGCACAGCGGCCGGCGCAGGCGCAACGTTGCCGGACGGCGCCGGCTTGCCGATGCCGTGCTTCTGCAACTCCATCAGCACGCGATTCTTCAGCGCGAGCAATTGCTGAAGGCTGGACGGCCGCGGCTGCGACGCACTCGCAGCCGCCGCCGCTGCGGGCGGCTGCTGTGCGTGCTGAGCCGCACCGCCTGCGGCCGGCTGCGCCGCAGCCTCGCTCGCGGACGACGGTGCGGACTGAATCGCGCCGTTCCAGACGTGCGGCCCGCTGGCGCCGCCGACCGGCGCCGCCGGTTGAGCGGTTGCGGCCGACGATGCACCGTGCGTCGCCGATGCGCCGGCCGAACTCGATGCACCGTTGGCGGCCGGGGCGTTCGCGCTGCTCGTGGGAGCGGCCGGCGCCGCGGGTGCGATCGGGGCGCTCGACACGGCCGATGCCGTCGGCGCGGCCACGGCGGCCGAGCCGGGATGGGCAGCCGACGCGCCGTGCTGCGCACCCGCCACCGTGGCGGAGCCCCCACCTGCCGCGGACCCGGCCGATGCGCCCGATGCCGCGCCTGCACCGGCCGGCACGAGCGCGGCGCCGGTGGCGTCCAGCGCCGGCACGGTCAGCGTCGCACCGACTTTCAGCCGACTCGGGTCGCGCTTCATGAACGCCTGCGGATTCGCGTCGAACAGCGCACGACCGGCACGCGCGAGCACGCCCGGGTCATGCGACTGCGTGGCGGCCTTCGCCAGATCGTTCAGCGACTGGCCCGGCTGGACCGTCACGGTGAGCGGAACGGCGCCGCCGGCGGTCGACGCCGGCAGTTCGCCGGGGCTGGCCGCACCGGCCGAAGCGGCCGCGCCGAGCGCCAGGACCGCCAGTGCGCCGCACACGGCGCGCGACAGGCGGGACTGACGCGGAAACAGGGAATTTCGGGACATCGTGGGCTCTATCGCCGCGCGCGGGCGCGGCTCGGATTCGCGTAGGGAAGCGTCTATAAACTCGCCGCAGAAATGCAAAAGCGTCGCGCGGAACGCGACGCTTTCGGCGGCTCTGCGCGTCGTAACCGCATAGTTTACTTCACGCGATCCGATTCCGGCCGAATTCGTCGCCGGCCGATACGGCCGACCGACCGATTCGCCAATGGATCGCGGGATCGCGCGCGGCGCGCATGATCGAGCACGCGCCATTCGTCGGCCTGAATGTCGCCGGCGGCGTTCTGGCGGGAACGAACGCGGCCGCCATCGACGCGATGCGCGCAACGCGCACCGCATCGACATCCACGCCCACTTCCGCGCCGGCCGCGAAGCCGCGGTATCGGCGGCGCGGCCCCAGCCTGCTCATGAGCGCATCCAGCGCCGGACATCAACAAAAACGCCTGCCGCCCGCGAACGGGCTGGCAGGCGTCTCGCCTCGCGCGCCGGCGGCGCGCGTGCGCGGCCCGATGCTTACTTGTCGAGCAGGATGCGCAGCATGCGGCGCAGCGGCTCGGCCGCGCCCCACAGCAGCTGGTCGCCGACCGTGAATGCCGACAGGTACTCGCCGCCCATCGCCAGCTTGCGCAGGCGGCCGACCGGCACCGTCAGCGTCCCGGTGATCTTCGCCGGCGACAGATCGCGCATCGACGCTTCACGCTCGTTCGGGACGACCTTCACCCAGTCGTTCGCCGACGCGAGGATGCCGTTGATCTCGTCGAGCGGCACGTCCTTCTTCAGCTTGATCGTCAGCGCCTGCGAGTGGCAGCGCATCGCGCCGATGCGCACGCACAGCCCGTCGACCGGGATCGAGCCCGGCTGGCCCATCGCCGGCTTGCCGAGGATCTTGTTGGTTTCCGCGCCGCCCTTCCACTCTTCCTTCGACATCCCGTTGCCGAGATCCTTGTCGATCCACGGAATCAGCGAGCCGGCGAGCGGCACGCCGAACTGGCTCGTCGGCATAGCGTCGCTGTTCATCGTCGCGAGCACGCGGCGGTCGATGTCGAGGATCGCCGAAGCCGGATCGGCCAGTTGCTGCTCGACCGAGCCGTGCAGCGCGCCCATCTGCGACAGCAGTTCGCGCATGTTCTGCGCGCCCGCGCCCGACGCGGCCTGGTACGTCATGGCCGTCATCCAGTCGACGAGGTTCTCGCGGAACAGGCCGCCGAGCGCCATCAACATCAGGCTGACCGTGCAGTTGCCGCCAACGAAGTTCTTCGTGCCCTTGACGAGCGCGTCCTTGATCACGTCGAGGTTCACCGGATCGAGGATGATGACCGCATCGTCGTTCATCCGCAGCGACGACGCCGCGTCGATCCAGTAGCCGTTCCAGCCGGCCGCGCGCAGCTTCGGGAACACTTCGTTCGTGTAGTCACCGCCCTGGCACGTGATGATCACGTCGCACTTCTTCAGTTCCTCGACGTTGGTCGCGTCCTTGAGCGTGGTCTCGTTTTTCGCGAACGACGGCGCTTTGCCGCCCGTGTTGCTGGTGCTGAAAAACACCGGTTCGATCAGGTCGAAATCGCCTTCTTCCTGCATGCGTTGCATCAGCACGCTGCCGACCATGCCGCGCCAACCTACGAGACCTACGTTCATGACTAACCCTTTGAATGGAGCTTCCCCGCCATTTCCGCCCCCGGCGTGACCGCGCGGGGAAACAGGCGGGCACGACGGACGATCAGCGTTTAATGATCGTTTTCGTGGTAATGGTTTTCGTGATGACGATGGCGCGCGCATCCGCACGGGCAATGTTGCCGTGGGATTTCAAGACCGGGGAGATCAGGGAAATCAGCGCCATCGTTCGAGTCTACACAAAGCCGGTTGCCCGCACAACGGCCAACCGTGCGTGGACCGGCCGATTTCGCGGCCGATTCACGTGTTTTTCATCCCGGCCGCCGTACCGGCCGGCCATATGCGTGCAACGCGGCTTACAGCGCCGCCACCACCGCATCGCCCATCGCCGAGGTGCCGACCTGCTGGCAGCCCGGCGTCGCGATGTCGCCGGTGCGATAACCTTGTTCGAGCACCGTTTTCACCGCGCGCTCGATCCGGTCGGCCTGCTCCGCGCGATTCAGCGAATAGCGCAGCAACATCGCGGCCGACAGGATCGTCGCCAGCGGGTTCGCGATGCCCTTGCCGGCGATGTCCGGCGCCGAGCCGTGCGACGGCTCGTACAGGCCCTTGTTGTTCTTGTCGAGCGAGGCCGACGGCAGCATGCCGATCGAGCCCGTCAGCATCGACGCTTCATCCGACAGGATGTCGCCGAACATGTTGCCCGTCACGATCACGTCGAACTGCTTCGGCGCCTTCGCGAGCTGCATCGCCGCGTTGTCGACGTACATGTGCGACAACTCGACGTCCGCGTATTCCTTAGACACGTCGATCATCACGTCGCGCCAGAATTGCGACGTTTCGAGCACGTTCGACTTGTCGACCGACAGCAGCTTCTTCGCGCGCTTTTGCGCGGCCTGGAACGCGACGTGTGCAATGCGGCGCACTTCGGGTTCCGAGTAGCGCATCGTGTCGAAACCTTCGCGCGCGCCGGCGAACGGGCCGTCCGGTGCGGCGCGCACGCCGCGCGGCTGGCCGAAGTAGATGTCGCCGTTCAGCTCGCGCACGATCAGGATGTCGAGGCCCGCGACCAGCTCCGGCTTCAGCGGCGACGCATCGACGAGCTGCGGATAGCAGATCGCCGGGCGGAAGTTCGCGAACAGCTCGAGGTGCTTGCGCAGCCCGAGGATCGCCTGCTCGGGGCGCAGCGCGCGCTCGAGCGAGTCGTACTTCCAGTCGCCGACCGCGCCGAACAGGATCGCGTCGGCGTCCTTCGCCAGCTTCAGCGTCGCGTCGGGCAGCGGATGACCGCTCGCCTCGTAGCCGGCGCCGCCCACCGGCGCGTGCTCGAGCTCGAACTTCTCGTCGAGGGCGTTCAGCACCTTGACCGCTTCGTTGACGATTTCCGGACCGATGCCGTCGCCGGGCAGCACTGCAATCTTCATGCGTTATTCCTGGACTGGGTAATGTAGGTGGCAGGTCGGCGAGCGCGTCACGCGCGCCCGCCCGCGGCCGAAATCAGCCGACCAGCTTGTTGTTGAGCCACGGCTGCTTCGCGAGCCGCTCGGCTTCGAACTGGCGGATCTTGTCCGCGTGACGCAGCGTCAGGCCGATGTCGTCATAGCCGTTCAGCAGACAGTACTTGCGGAACGCGGCGATCTCGAACGGATACTCGCGGCCGTCGCCCGTGCGCACGACCTGCGCCTCGAGGTCGATCGTCAGCTGATAGCCGTTGAACGCATACGTGTCGTTGAACAGGTGATCGACCTGCTGCTCGGTCAGCACGATCGGCAGCAGCCCGTTCTTGTAGCAGTTGTTGAAGAAGATGTCGGCGAAGCTCGGCGCGATGATCGCGCGGAAGCCGTACTGCTGGAGCGCCCACGGCGCGTGCTCGCGCGAGCTGCCGCAGCCGAAGTTCTTGCGGGCCAGCAGCACCGACGCGCCCTGGTAGCGCGGCTGGTTCAGCACGAAGTCGGGGTTCAGCGGGCGCTTCGAGTTGTCCTGGCCGGGCTCGCCGTGGTCGAGGTAACGCCATTCGTCGAACGCGTTCGGGCCGAAGCCCGTGCGCTTGATCGACTTCAGGAACTGCTTCGGGATGATCGCGTCGGTGTCGACGTTCTCGCGATCGAGCGGCGCCACGACGCCGGTATGCACATTGAATTTTTCCATGATCCGTCTATCCGGTTGAAGGGCCGGCATGCCTGGCCGGCGCACATCGACAATATTTCGGCGGGCGTCAGTCCGCGGCGCGCTGCAGCGCGTTGCCGGCGGCGTTGACGTCCTGGCCGAAGCCTCGGACGGTGTTGCAGCCCGTCAGGCCGAAGCCGAGCCCGACGAGTGCCAGCGCGGCAAGCACGCGCACGATACGTTGCGATGCCTTCACGCGTTACCCCAGCTTGCGAATGTCGACGAAATGGCCTTCGATCGCCGCCGCCGCCGCCATCGCGGGGCTCACGAGGTGCGTGCGGCCGCCCGCGCCCTGCCGGCCTTCGAAGTTGCGGTTCGACGTCGACGCGCAGCGCTCGCCCGGCTCGAGCCGGTCGGCGTTCATCGCGAGGCACATCGAGCAGCCGGGCTCGCGCCATTCGAAGCCCGCGTCGGTGAACACCTTGTCGAGCCCTTCGCGCTCGGCCTGCGCCTTCACGAGGCCCGAGCCCGGCACGACCATCGCGAGGCGCACGTTCGGTGCGATGCGGCGGTTCAGCTTCTTCACGACGTACGCGGCCGCGCGGATGTCTTCGATGCGCGCGTTCGTGCACGAACCGATGAAGATCTTGTCGACGTTGATCGACTCCATCGGCGTGTTCGGCTCGAGCGCCATGTAGGCGAGTGCGCGCTCCATCGCGTCGCGCTTGACCGGATCCTTCTCGCGCTCGGGATCGGGTACGCGCGCGTCGATCGACGTGACCATTTCCGGCGACGTGCCCCACGTGACCTGCGGGACGATCTCGGCTGCGTTCAGCTCGACCACGCGGTCGAACTGCGCGCCTTCGTCGGACTTGAATTCGCGCCAGTATTCGACCGCCTGATCCCATTCCGCGCCGGTCGGCACGAACGGACGGCCTTTCAGGTAGTCGATCGTCGTGTCGTCGACGGCAACCATGCCGGCGCGGGCGCCGGCTTCGATCGCCATGTTGCACACGGTCATCCGGCCTTCCATCGTCAGCGCGCGGATCGTCGAGCCGCCGAATTCGATCGCGTAGCCGGTGCCGCCCGCGGTGCCGATCTTGCCGATGATCGCGAGCACGATGTCCTTCGCGGTACAGCCGCGCGGCAGCGTGCCTTCGACCTTCACGAGCATGTTCTTGCTCTTTTTCTGCAGCAGCGTCTGCGTCGCGAGCACGTGTTCGACTTCCGACGTGCCGATGCCGTGCGCGAGCGCGCCGAACGCGCCGTGCGTCGACGTGTGCGAATCACCGCAGACGATCGTCATGCCCGGCAGCGTCGCGCCCTGCTCCGGCCCGATGATGTGCACGATGCCCTGACGCAGGTCGTTCATCTTGAACTGCGTGATGCCGAAGGCGTCGCAGTTCGCGTCGAGCGTGTCGACCTGCAGCTTCGAGACCGGATCGGCGATGCCGTGGCTGCGATCGGTGGTGGGGACGTTGTGGTCCGACACGGCCAGGTTCGCGCTGATGCGCCACACCGGGCGGTGCGCGACGTTCAGCCCTTCGAACGCCTGCGGGCTCGTGACTTCGTGCAGCAGTTGACGGTCGATGTAGAGCAATGCCGTGCCGTCGTCTTCGGTGTGGACGACGTGGGTATTCCACAGTTTGTCGTAGAGAGTCTGTGCCATGGGTATGCGGGGTCGTGATGACTACAAGCCTTGCGGGTGCGGTCGATTATGCCACGCGCAACGCGCCGCCGCGCAGTGCGGGCGCGAAAAACCCATTAAAAACAGTGGTTTGGCTGGTAGTGGCAATACCTGTATCGGGATTACCAGCCAAAATCAGTGCCGGATTTGATCAGACGCGGAGGGCCTATTTGTCATTTTGCGGCGTGCGCCGCAGAGGCGAGACGGGGCGACGCGTGAAGAGCGCGCAGGAGTCCCGGCGCCGAAATTGCGGTAAGTGCAGATATTGGTCGGGGGCGAATGCGCGTGTGAGTGGCCTACGCGCAATACGGACATGGCGGGACCGGCCCGGAATCGAGCGAGGGCACATCTCCCCAAAGTGCCAATACGAAGGCCGGCAGCCCCGAATCGTCCACATCGGCAAAGTCGCGGCGACGCGCGAATGTGAGCGACTGCGTGATATCGAATTGAAGCACTGCCTGATGAGCCCGACTCTGCCGACTTGCTTATCGAAATTCTCTCAACCCGGGTGCTTCACAGTGCGCTCACTGTCGGACTGCCGCTCGCGCTCTTCGGAATGGGCCGTACCAAGCGGTCAGTGATCACAATACGCGTCGGTCATAAGATTCGAGGCGCCAGACCTCGTCAGTACTGTGCACACGCATGCCGAGTAATGCATCGAGCCCGGGAAGTGGCCGGGGATTGTCGACAGCGAGAGGCGGCATGATTTCGCCCTTGCTGACATACCGCGTTGCCTCGAGACAAACTCGAGAAACATGCCGTACCGACCAGATGCCGTCCTGCGGACACACCTCGCCTGTGCGCGCCGCGGTGCCCAGTGGCATGCGATCCTCCTGAGTGCTTTTAGGTGCTGACACAAGAGGCAGCCCAGTCGTCGGGTCGAGGTTCTTTTCGCGCGCGAGGCGCTCGACTAGTTGGTCGGACGGTTTTTGCGGCGGTTTGGCCGCTTCCTGCTCTTTTTGCCACTGAAACGTGCCGTCCCAAGGCGGTAACTTCACGGGAGGCAGCGGGACGATCTTGTCAATGTCCGGTACCTTCGGGTTGAGATCCTCATTGTCGTTGAGAAATTTCCAGATCGCTTCGTAGCGGCGCGAGCGTTCGAGGTCATTAGATAACCCGAGGAAATAAACCCTATCCGATGGTTGAGTATCAAATCCGTGCCGCAACGCAAACGCCGATTCAGCAACCCCCGCTCGCACGCCCTTCTGAAATGCTTTGACGGCTGCGGGGTACGATTTTTCAGTCGACAAATCGATGCCTAGGTAATTCGCCGCCTTGCCGTATCCTTGATCGGTTGCACACTCGATCATTTTTCTGGCAATGTCCGGTGCGCGATCCCTGGGGGAAAGCAGGTCTCCGACACGAAATTGCCCTTCTGGACTTCCCAGGTCGGCGGCTTTTCTGAAATAGGTCAACGCCTTCTTCTCGTCCTGCTTTACGCCATAACCGAGTTCGAGATAATGGGCCATGTCGTAGTAGCCCCCCGCAACGCCAGCTGTAATCAACTGTTCGACCAGATCAATCGTCTCCTTTGGCGCATCGGGCGAGTGCGCGAAACCTTCGGACACCAGCAGTTGCAGATTGTGGTTCGCCTTGAAGTGTCCGTAGGCAGCCGCAATCCGGTAATATCGGGCTGCTGCATCGTAGTTCTTCGGCCCCTCCTGCTTCTCCAAATACAGTGCGTACTTGAACAGTGTGTCTGCTTCCGGATCGAGCGGCGGCAGATGGTCGACTTCGTGAACGCAGGTAAAGGCCAGTTTCGCGCGCACGGCGTTCATGTCAGCTTCGGAGGGCATCGAATTGTCCTTGTTCGAACAAGCGCAAAGCGCAAGCGCCAGGCAGATCGCAGTAGCAGTGTTTCGTTTCATTGTTTAGTCCAACCGCGTGCGCTTTGTCGACGTCCACTTGAAGCCGACGAGAGAGGCGATAGGTGGCTGCCCGCGTTTCTGATTACTAGCATTCAGTTTAATGATGTGCTCCCAAGCCGTCGCCGCGTTCCCCGCTGAGTCTGATGCACCCTCCTCTACTCCTCCGGTATGCATGGCCCACAGCCGTCTACGCAATGGCTGCGTGACGCCCATATGTTCATGGCAGATGTTTAGCTCACTATCGACTTCCATGCTGCGGCGGTTGATGTTGGCCGAACCGTGTGTCAGGAACACATCGTCTACGATCATAATCTTGCTGTGGATATAGACTGGCATCCAGTTGGTCGGCGGGGAATCCGGCGCGACTAATGTGCAGAGGTGAACCTTCAATCCACGAATCTCCTGCGGCAGGATCAGCGTTTTCATATCGTCATTGATCTGGGCTTGCCGCCTGACGCTATCGAGCTTCGCCTGCGCCTTCTGCTTTTCCTCTGGACCAGAGGCATTATTCAACTGCAGCTGTGCTGCGGTCGCTTGCTTGCCAAGCGATTTGGCAGTTTCTATCCGTGCAACGTTCGGCATGGTATCCGCACGGCCCAATGCGTTCAGCATGTCGTAGGTCGTGCCGGCACCCAGCCCCATCCCCTCGTCACTCGAATTGGTCACGACAAAGAGATGAACGGAGCCGTGCTTGGCGATATCGCGCCCCTGCCCAAATTGCTTCTTCACCGCGCTCTTGATTTCATCGGCCAGATCCGGCCACCTGAAATACTGATTCTCGATATAGATGAACTTCGTCGCGTTGCGAACCGCTTGAAGATAAAGAGACTTGATGTTACGCACGCCCTCTTGCGACTGCGTGCGATTGATCTGAGCCATGACCGGTGTCCCGGCCGTGGTCGATAACTTCAGTTGCTTGGCCAGCGGCATGCGCTTCGCTAGCAGATCTTCCTTCGTGCTGTGCTGCCATGCCCGGCAGAAGTTGACGTTCAGATGTTCGAGAATCGGACCCGCAATCCTCGCCGACATGTCCTGTCGGGGTGTCTCACCGTTACGACCGCGATCCGGAGATTTTTTCACATAGCTATGCGAGTCATCATCCCAGTAGGCATCAAGTGTGTTGTGTCCCATCACGAAGCCCAGTGCCAGCGCAGGGGCCTCATAGTCGATCAGCACTGTCTTCTGATGATGAGACGGTTCCGCACCATACGCGCCGATGGCAGTGTGGGTCGGACCTTTGCCGCTCCCACGCAGCAACGCCTCTCGATACATTATCTCGCTACGATCACCGAGTGAAAAATCCCGCATCACCACCTCGATCCCAATATCCTTGAGTGATTGGGTGCCGAGCAATGGCCAGGCATTCGAAGCAAGTTGCGGGTACATTTTCGATCCGGCGGGCGCGATCGTAGATCGTTGCGTTCCGCGAGGTTGCCGCGCGCAGTAATACCAGTTCCGATCGTACGCTCTCTGTTGTGTGTCCTCGTTCTGGGTCACGAAGCGCTTCAGATTGTATTCTGGCGCTTCCTGTTCGCTGAACTGTGCGACCCACGCAGAATCCAGCCAACAGAGAATGCGAACCTTGACCCCTTGCTTGGCCTGCTGGATAAGCAAGTCGCCGATGCGTAGCGACTTTCCACCGTCACGCTTGAAATACATCGACGGTTGAAACCCCCAGCAAACGTAATCGATACTGTGCTTGGCATTGCAAATCGCATCATAGAGCGCCCCGAACGCCTCCTTGCCGTTCACTGTTGGGCGCAAAGTAATAATGAGCCACTTCGCGCGAAGTAAATCTAAGCCACCTTTCAGTACAGTCAGCCTTTTGCGCGCAAAGGCTGGCGATGCTCCAGAAGGAACAGTGGATGCAAATCCATGTGCTCAAAGCCCAAGGCGTATCGGAGCGCGAGATCGCGCGGCGCCTGGGCATTTCTCGCAACACGGTGGCGCGGTACCTGTCGGCTGAGGAAGTGCCGCGCTACAAGCCGCGTGAACCGCGGCCAACCAAGCTCGGAGCGTTCGAGGCGTACATCATCGAGCGCATGAGGGCCGCAGCACCGGAGATCATCGCAGCGCCGGCGCTGCTGCGCGAGTTGCGGGCGCGCGGCTACGAGGGCCAACTGCGAAGCCTGCAGGCTTTCATGAACACGCATAAGCCCATGCCGAAGCCCGATCCAGTCGTAAGGTTCGAGACCGAGCCCGGTCGGCAGATGCAGTGCGATTTCGTTGTCTTCCGACGAGGCACCGACCCGCTTTACGCCTTCACCGCCACGCTCGGCTTCAGTCGTTGGCGCTGGGCACACTTCACCACCGATGAACGCGCCGAGACGCTGGTTGCCTGTCATCATGCGCTGTTCGAAGCCTTGGGTGGCATTCCTCGCGAGATCCTTTACGACAACGCCAAGACCATCGTTGTCGAACGCGATGCTTATGGCGACGGCCAACATCGCTGGCACGCCGGCCTGCTCGATCTGGCCAAGCGGTACGGCTTCCTGCCCAGATTGTGCCAACCGTACCGCGCGCAGACCAAGGGCAAGGTCGAGCGATTCCACCGCTATCTGCGCGGCAATTTCTATGTGCCGCTGGCAAGCCAGCTTAAACAATCCGGCTTGATGCTCGATGCCGCGACTGCGAACGTCGAGGTGAGTAAATGGCTGCGCGACGTGGCCAACCAGCGCGTGCATCCGGTTACCGGGCAGGCACCCGCGATTCTGTTGGAGCAACGAGAACGGGCTTGCTTGCTCGATATGCCTGGCTACACATTGCCCCGATTGCCGGCTCGCGCCGTCGCTCGGCCGCGCGTTGATCCCGCGATGTCGATCCAGCACCCGTTGTCCGTCTACCAGCAATTACTGACCGAGGTGCGCGCATGAACTTGCAGCAGGAACGCATCGACGGGCACTGCCAAAGCCTGAAGCTCGAGGGACTCATGCACCGATACGTCGCTCTGGCCAGCGACGCGGCGGCCAAGCAATGGAGTTTCCTCGACTTCCTCGAGAACGCGCTCGCGCACGAACGAGAGACGAGGCAAGTTCGTTCGCGGCAAACACTGGTGCGCATGGCCGGGTTTCCCGCCATCAAGACACTGGATGACTACGACTACAGCTTCGCCGTCGGGGTCCCGCGCGAGGCAATCGACGAGCTTGCCACGCTACGCTTCATCGAGCGAGGCGAGAACGCCGTGTTGCTTGGTCCGTCGGGCGTGGGCAAGACGCACCTCGCGATCGCCATCGGATATGCAGCGACGCAGGCCGGCATCAAGACGAAGTTCATCACGGCGGCGGATCTGATGTTACAGCTCGAGGCTGCACGCCGACAGGAGCGATACGACGCCGTTCTTCGGCACAACATTCTCGGCCCGAGGCTGCTCATCGTCGATGAGATCGGCTATCTACCGCTCTCGGGCGATCAGGCCAGTCACTTCTTCCAGATCGTCGCCAAGCGCTACGAGCGTGGCTCGATGATCCTGACCAGCAACCTGCCGTTTGCGCAGTGGGACGAAACCTTCGGCGGCAACACCACCCTCACTGCAGCGATGCTCGACCGCATCCTCCACCATGCCCACATCATCCAGATCAAAGGAGACAGCTACAGACTGAAACAGCAACGCAAAGCCGGGCACGTCCCGACATCGAAGAAGTAACGACTGGCTCAGTTTTACTTTGCGCGATCAGGCGCGAAGTGGCTCAGATTTCAAATGCGTTTGACATCACTAACGGCATATACGATGCTTCTACGGGGTGAAACTCGGCAGGCCCCTCTGCGGCAAAGTCAACGAACCATGGTGAACAGAAGGTCGCCGAGCGTTTCTCGCTACGAGCGATCGGCGTGACGATATTTGACGGGTCGGCCACGTTTTATGCTCCAGTCTGAGAATCCGGCGCGATATCTATCAGATCACTGTATCGCTGGCGATGTGCCGCTCGGTCACCCGGCGGGGTGATGTCTGGATTCCTGCTGTTTTCATGAATGAACCGCACCGAATTTTGTGGAGGCTCGGATTCTTGAGAGAATCGAGCCATGAACAAGAAGGCAACCAAGTTTTCCCCGGAAGTCCGGGAGCGCGCAGTGCGTCTGGTACGTGAGCAGCGTAGCGAACATCCGTCGATGTGGGCGGCGGTCGAATCGATTGCGCCGATGATCGGCTGTACGCCGCAGACGCTGCTGGATTGGGTCAAGCGCGAGGAGATCGATCGTGGGGAACGTGATGGCGTGAGCACGGCCGAGCGTGAACGCATCAAGGCCCTGGAGCGTGAGGTCAAGGAACTGCGCCGTACCAACGAGATTCTCAAGCTGGCGAGCGCGTTTTTCGCCCAGGCGGAGCTCGACCGCCGATTCAAGTCCTGAAGGCCTTCGTTGATCAGCATCGCGACACCTTCGGGGTCGAGCCGATCTGCAAGGTATTGCGGATCGCCCCGTCGGGCTACCGACGCCATGCTGCGCAGCTTCGTGATCCGTCCAAACGCTGCGCTCGTGCCAAACGCGATGAGGTCCTGCAACCCGAGATCAAGCGTGTCTGGCGGGCCAACATGCAGGTCTACGGTGTGCCGAAGGTCTGGAAGCAGATGAACCGGGAGGGCATTGTGGTCGCACGCTGCACGGTCGGGCGGCTGATGAAGCTGCAGGGCTTGCGAGGCACAGTTCGCGGCAAGCGAGTTCGCACGACGAATCCCGATACGAGCGCCCCGCGCCCGCTGGACCGGGTCAACCGGCAGTTCAAGGCTGAGCGCCCAAATCAGCTCTGGGTGTCTGACTTCACCTATGTCTCGACATGGCAGGGTTGGCTGTACGTGGCGTTCGTGATCGACGTGTTTGCCCGTCGCATCGTCGGTTGGCGCGTCAGTTCGTCGATGAGCACGGACTTCGTTCTGGATGCGCTCGAACAGGCGCTGTACGCGCGCCAACCGGGCGACGATGGGACCTTGATACACCACTCCGATAGGGGGGCTCAATACGTCAGCATTCGGTATAGCGAACGTTTGGCCGAGGCGGGTATCGAGCCGTCCGTCGGCAGCCGTGGCGACAGCTACGATAACGCGCTGGCTGAAACGATCAACGGTCTCTACAAGACGGAACTGATTCATCGGCGCGCCCCTTGGAAAACGAGGGAATCCGTCGAACTGGCAACGCTGGAATGGGTCGCCTGGTACAACCATCATCGGCTGATGGAACCGCTCGGCTATATCCCGCCCGCCGAGGCTGAGGCAAACTACTACAGGCAACTCAGAAATGCTGCTGAAGTGCCTGCATTAACTTAAACCAACCGGCCTCCACGATTCCCGGTGCGGTTCAGAAAGTGGTAGCCGCTGTTCGCGAGCGCCGCATTGGCACTTTCGCCGCGGTAATCCTCGCTGACAGGAAACGTATGCGTAACGCCATTCGCGAGTTCGAGTTTGTATTGCTGAGTTGTGACGTGATGGTCGATCTGGAGTAGTCCCGTCTCGTCGAATACACCTTGTTTCACCAGTATCCCGTCAGCAAACAGCTTGTAGGGCATGCCTGCTGGTACAACGGCCTTCGAGGCGGGCGAGGCAATGGCATTCAGAATGAGCGGCGTTGTTGGCAACGTAGCTAGCGCAGGATGAGTCAAGTTCAGTGGCGTATTCATCGACGCTGCCCCTTGCTTCTGGATCGTGATGACCTTAAAAAGGAGGTCACCGGGGCCACCGAGTGTGATGTTGCCATCCTTCAACTGGATGAAGGCGCCGCCGCATTCCAGAATGATCTCCTTCGCCGCAATGAGATCAACCTGCCCGGTCACGCTAACGATGCTGACATCCTTGTCTGCGGCGAGCGACATCGCGCCGCTCTGGGCCTGCAACTCGACCGGCCCTTTCCCCGCAAAGATCTTGATCCCGAGCTTCTGCGCGAACAGCGAGATTCGCTCGCCGGCAGTCGCCGTGAAACGCTTCATGACGCTGAAGTCAGCGCTCTTCCCCGCCACGGCCGAGATGTTGTCTTCGGCTGCGATCTGCACGCCTTGGCCCGCGATGATCCCCGCCGACGCGGGCGTACTCATCAGCAATCCCGGTTTCTTCAGCCCGTCGAGCTCGTCCTTCATCTGCTGTTGCGCATCGGTGTCGGCCGGCATCGCCTTAGCCGTACGCGCCGCATCACCCAGCGACTTCGCCAACGCCAGCGCTTGCTCCAGTTGCGCGATCGTCTCCTGCATGTCGAGTTGCTTCCCGCTCGCACCCGGGCGGTCGCAGGCCGTCAGGTGCAGCCCCTTGCCCGCGCGCTCGACACCGTGACCCGACGTGCGCAGTTCGAAACCCTCACCGCGCCGCTCCAGTTTCTCGTCGACCAGATAGCCCAGGTCCAGGTGGCTCGTGCCGGAGTGTTCCGTGCTGAGCTTGATGCCCTCCTGCCCCGCCCAGTCCTCCATCCGCAGTTTGTTGTTCGACTGCGTGCGGATCACGTTGCGCGACAGCCAGCGGCGATCGCTCGTCACCAGATCGCGCGCCTGACTGTGATGATGGAAGCCGATGATCTCCGGCTTATCCGGGTCCGCGTCCCGGAACGCGATCACCGCTTCGTCGTTGTCCAGCGCCGGGAAGTGGAAGCCCGTCTGCCACTTGCCCGCGAAGGGCTTTGCCAGCCGCAGCGGCACGCTTTCCCCGCCTGCCGGCCAGTCCGCGAAGTCCACGTCGAATCGGACCGTGTAGTAGCCCGCCGCGGTCAGGTACGCGACTTGTATTTGTCCGGTGACGTAACCCGGCCCGAGAGCGTACCGGCGATCTTCGGCCACTCGGCCTCGTCGAGCTTCAGCCGGAAGCGCCGGTTCGCCGGGATCGCCATATAGCGATTCGTGTAGGACTGGTCGCGCGCGCCGGTGTGCGTCACCTCGATCACGACCTGACCGTCCGGCGCATCGGGCAACTCGGTGTCGAGGTTCAGCACGCGTCCGGCATGCAGCGCCAGCACGTTGCTCTCGCCCTCGTAGACGACCTGCCATGCGATCGCCGCTTCATGGCGCAGTTGCGCCTCCCACTTCGCGCCCGCCTGATCGAGGTGGTGCGTGCCGTAGATGTACGGCTGCCCATAGGTGGTCCGGTCCTGCGGCGCGACGTTCGCCTCGTCCTTGAACCGCTCCCATGCCTGCTCGGGGTTGTAGTCCGCCACACGGAACGACTGTGGCACCGTCACCGCGTGGGTCCTAAGCGACCTCACTGCCTCGGCGCCGGTCGCCTCGAGCCCCGCTGTCTCGCGGTACGCGGCTGTCAGGTGCGGGTCCCACTGGTAATGGTCGACGTCGTCGGCAAACACCACCTGGTCGCCATGCTCGGTCTCGACGATGTAGCTGTAGATGCCTGCCTTCTGCATCAGCATCTGCACGTACGACAGGTCGTCGAGCTTGTACTGGAAGCGGAACAGGTGCTGCGGATACTGGCGGCGCAGCCGGAATGCGAACTGGTGGCCTTCCAACCCGTGGCTGCGCAGCACCGCCTCGATGATCTGCGGGGTGGTCTGATGCTGGTAAATGCGGCTCGTCGTGACGGCTTCGAGGCGCGCAAAGTGCGACCGCAGGACGATTTCGTACTTCGTGAAGTCGTGCGTGGTCTGCAGCCCGGAGAAGCGTGCAATGAACCCGGAGAACCGCCGCGGCGCCCCGTCATCCGGCACGATTGTGCAGGCCGCATCCCGGTTCAGGTAGTCGGCGCGCACCAGTGGCAACGGATGGGTCAGCACCACGTGCACCTCGGTGGGCGCGCCCATCCGTTCGGTGGCGTGTACCGACACCACCGACAGCGCAGCCGCGCTATCGGTGCCAGGCACATCGAGAAAATATGCCTGGCACCCCGAAATCGCCGTCAGGTTTGAAACGAACCGCTTCGCGTCGTCAAACGAACTTGCCATTGGTGTTCACCCGTCGTAGTGACAGTACGACTCCGCAATCGGTGCCCGCGAAGGTTCTTCTTCATGAGCGAATTCCCGCGCAACGTGGCTATGTGCCTGCCATCGAACAGCACATCTGCTTCCGACGAAAATCCAGCCCATTTACGAACGCCGCGTGTTGTTGGCTTCGAAGGTCGGCTGCAGAACCTTGTAGGTTTGCGTCGCGGAACAGCTTGGCAAATTGGAGTCGTACCGTGCGAATCGTATGACGCTATCAAACGCTCGTCATACAGTCCAATCCCGCAACGCAAATTTGACAATTCTTTGATCATGTCTTGCGTATTCCCAACTACGGTCGTTGATACCAATATCAACAACTTCGATTTCCTAATCACAAAACGTAATCGCAATGCTGCACTCCGATTGCCTGCCCGTCTAACCGTTTTCTACTGCGCCGCCCCTGGTACATCGGGCAACGCTGGGTTGCTCGTCGTAGATCGTGAGCAGCACCTTGCTGCTTGACCATTTTTCTTCGATGGCCACCTCATCCCGCCCAATCCTGACGAAAGCGAGTCCCGATGTTCATCCTTCATCCTGTGTGCCGGATTGAGTGGTTGCTTTAGGTATGGGCTTGGGCGCGGCCGGTGCGCTCTGCTGGGGCGCGGTGTGAGTTATCGGCCGATCCTTTGTACCGACCAGATTGAGCGTGTTGTCGCGCACCTCGATCTTCACCGGATCGGTCTTTTTCCACTGCTTCTTCGACACCGCCAGTTTCCACACCGCGCCGTCCCCCGGCTCACGGAAGAACGCCACGACGCCGACCACCTGCGCGTCCGGGTTCATCGGCTCGACCACGCTGGCGCTCGCGCCCGGGCGCAACACGACATCCTTGGTCGCCAGCAGATCCGCCTTCAGCACATCGAGATCGTTGGTCTGCAACTGGGTATAGTCGAGTTGCTCGAAGGTCTTCGCGTCCTTCAACTGATAGAGCCTCACCACCGTCGACAACGGCTGCCCGGCCGCGTTGGCGTTGAGCGATGAGCGGGCGACGAGGTCCAGGTTCATCGTCTTCACCTGCGTCGTGAAGGCCCATTTCGCAGCGTCCACCGTGCTGTCCTTCACGGCCTGGCCGACGCCGCAACCGGCCGTCGCAACGACCACCACGGTGGCCACTGCACCGACGAAGCTTCGTCCAATCGGGATCCTTAAAATGTTCATCTGATTGTTGTCCATGTTTCGAGTTCTGCGTCGCGTTGTGCCAGCGAATCGTATTGCGGGCTTATACGGTTTCCGTCGCCCCGCTCCAGCGCCCCAACTGCACCCGTGTCACGCGAGTGGGTCCGCGCCCTACCGCAGGCGGCGACCCGAGCTGCGTGGTCAGGCCGAGGTTCGCCTGACCGGCGGCCAACAACGGTTCCGGCATCAGGTCAGGATGCACCTGCATCTCGAGCAGCGCTTCGCTTTCGTAGCCGAGGTAGAAGCGCAGCAACGCGGTGATCTGTCGGTATGCCGGTTGCCCGGGTACCAGCGCGGTGACCGATTCGCGCGTGTGCGGCGTGATCACGATGCGTACCGTGTTCGCCCGATCGTAGAATCCGCGTCCGAGCAGACATTGTTCGCCGAGCGCTGCAGGCTCGAAATCGTTGACGGTACGCCACACCGGATAGAACTCCTCCACGTCGATCGCGGCATCCGGTATCGCATGTGTCAGCACGCCGGCGAGCCCTTCCGCGGTACGCGTCTTCTGAGCGGCTAGTCCGAGCATCGACAGCAGCGTTCGTGCACCAACGCCCTGCGGC
Source organism: Burkholderia sp. MBR-1 (assembly GCF_013822785.1). Lineage (NCBI taxonomy): Bacteria > Pseudomonadati > Pseudomonadota > Betaproteobacteria > Burkholderiales > Burkholderiaceae > Burkholderia > Burkholderia sp. MBR-1. The sequence goes on along the minus strand of NZ_CP053610.1, from coordinate 376,363 downwards.
AGCCCCCAGTCAGGCGCATGTGTGTCCGGCGACCGGAACCCAAGACCGACAAAGCTGAGCACACCGCGGGAGACCGTGTCGAAGCCATCCGGCCGGAAACCGGCCGGATAGCGATACTTGCGCCAAATCCGGTAGAACTGCGTCGCAATACGATGGTGGAACAGGTCCAGGAACGCCGACAGCGGCTCGGCGCCGTCGCGGTTCTGCGCCACTTCGTCGACGAAGTACGTCGGCATCCGCGCGTCGACGCCGTACAGACCGAGGAACGTCGTACGCACCGCAACCGGCTTCGCCGGATCGTCCGCGTCGTATTCGACTGCATCGATCTCGCGCGCCGGAAACCCAAGTTGGCCACGTGAGCGGAACCGGACCGGATCCGTCGCGGGCGAATCGGTGGCGCCGAGCGGCGCTGCATCGGGTGACGCCAGTTCGATCAACGCGCAGAAGCGATAGAAATTCATCCGATGCGCCTGATCCAACAGCGCCGGCAACAACATCCGGTCCGCGTGGGCTGGCGGCAGGGTCGTCAAGCTGCGTTCCGACCGGGTCGGAAGTGCGTTCAAAACGGCGCTCCTTCGCCCTTCGTATCGGGCCATTCGAGCCGCTGACCGGTCGGCTGCGACACGATGACGAGCTTCGTGTACAGGTTGACCGTCGCATAGAGGCCGAGGAACCGGTTCAGCATGGCGCCGAACAGCTCGAGATCGCCGTTGCCCGCGAAACGCGTGCTGTCGATCGTCACCGCAATCTCGACGCCGCGCATCAAGCCGCCCTTCACGAGCTTCTGCAATGGCCGGTGACGCACGTCGGTGATCGCCTCGATGCGCCGCCGGTTCAACTCCCCGTCCGTCCAGTCGTACAACGCGAGCGAGCCGCGCAGGATTTCCGCATCGAGCAGCGACAGATAGTTCGGCGCCAGATGGGACAGCACACGCCATTGGAAGCGATCGCCGGTCGGCGGGTAGACCGGCAGCGTCGGTGCGGTCAGATTGCGCACTGCCGCGATGTTGGTGAAGCCCGCGCGCATCCGCGTGATGCTGGCATCGCGCAGCGCCTTGCGCGGCAGCATGCCGTTGGTGCCCGTCACCGACAGCGACAGCGTTTCCGGGGGCAGCGCATGCTCGCTTTCCCAAGCGTGGCCGCCCAGCACGACCCACGTATCGAACCGTCCGGAAGGCGCGCGTCGCACGTGCGAATGGAAATATCGCTCGGGCATCGTATGGCGCAGCATGCCGCCACGATGGCGGAATGCCGCGAACGGCGCATATTCGAAGCGTCGGCCGCGATCGATGCCGTGCACCGCGTCGATCGAGTAGATATCGACCAACGGGCCGTGCTGCTCGCGCGCCCGTACCCGGTATTCGGTCTCGAACTGCGTGACCTTGACCGGATCGGCCTGAACGGGAAACAGGTTGATGATCGGCGTGCAGTAGAGCCGCACGTTCTGCGCGTTGAAACGCATGTCGTCCTGCCACGGCTTTGCCAGCACGATCTCGACGTCGACATGCGGCGCGGACGGTGGAAGCGCCTGGATGTCGAGCCCGAGCAGGTCGACGAACATGAACTTCTCGGGGAACGTGAAGTACTCCAGCAGCAATTGGTAGCCGCCGAACGCGTTGTCGGCCTTCGGCCACAGACGTTCGTTGCCCGCGTAGCCGGCCGCCTCGATCCGAAGCCCCGGTATATCTTGAGGCGCACCGGGGCGATCTTCCGGGAAACCGGGCACACGCACGTGCATTGCCAGCGGTTTCGCCGTCAACGCGGCATGCAGTGCGAGCGCAATCGGCCGGTCCGCGTCGAGATACAGCCGCAGTCGCGGTACATGCAGTCGTTCACGCTGAGCTTGTGGCTGAATCGCCAGGCGCAACCGGATGACCGAGCGACCGTCTTCGCGCGCCCACGCGCCTGCGTCGGTGAGCGTGATCGGGTAGAGATCGATCGGCTGCGTCGTGCGGTACACGCATTCGACGTGTGCGGGTGCGCCGTCTGTGTGGCCCGTCGCGATCGGTCCGGACGTCACCTCGAGGCCGGCGCCGAGCGTCTCGTGCTTTTGCAGCGCACCCATGTCCGGCGTGAGCTCGAGGATCGACAGCGACGGAATCATGCGCAGATAGTGCGGCCACAGCATGCTGACGAGCCCTTCGGTCAGCTCGGGCAGCTCGTCGTCGAGCTTGTGACGCAGGCGGCCCATCAGGAACGCGAAGCCTTCGAGCAGCCGTTCCACATGAGGGTCGCGCTCGCCTCCGCGATCCAGGCCCAGCTCGCGCGCGCGATCGGGAAATGCATCGGCAAACTCCCGGCCGGCGTCGCGCAAATAGCGCATCTCCGCCTCGTAATAGCGCAGGATCTCGTTATCCTTGATCGGATTCGTCATTCGGTGTCCTGTTGTGTCATTCGGGCAGAGACCCGCCGGGGATCGGCACGGATGCGTGGCGCGCCGCGGCGAGTGCGCCCGGCGGAAGCGGCGGCGGCTGCAACGCCGTACCGGCCGCTCGGGACGGCGTCGTTCGGGGCACAAAGACGCGTGAAGGCAATGCGAACCCGCGCAACGCCAGCAGTTCGAGCGGCCCCTTGCCCACATCGGTGCGCATCAGGTAGGTGAGCGGATACGCCAGCGATGCCGGCGCGGGAGCGAGCGGCGCCTGCGTGGTCAACGACTCGCCATCGTCCGTCTTCGCGACGCCTGCCTTCGACTGCGGCGCGGCCTGCCAAGTGATCAGATAGGTGGCCGTATCCACCGGGCTCACGTGTGCTCGCTCCAGCAGCCGGACCAGCGCCCACCGGCCGCCGAATTCCATGTTCAGGTTCGTGCCCGCTCGCTCGGTCTGCCATTCGAGACGCGTGCCCGCCTTCTGCGGCTCGTTCGACGGCCACGTGAACGTCTGCCACGTCTCCTGCTGGTTGTAGTAGTGCAGCTTTTGACCGTCTACCGTCAGGCGCGTGTCCGTCACGCCGAGGCTGGGTACCGGTTTGAGGTCGAATGCGTACTGCGGCTCGCCCTGCGCCAGCAGGTGATTGGCGATCCGCTGCAGCATGTTGATCGCATTGAGAAAGGCCGGATCGATCGTGCGCGCCGCGCTGCTCGCGCCCGAACCGCTCGATGCCGGCACCCATTGGTCGCCCTGCAACGTCAGCACGCCCGCCAGCTGCGTGGCGAGGAACGAGCCGACCAAGCCGCCCTGCGGTCGCAGGAAGCGCGACAGCTCCGGCAACGATGCGTCGTTGTTGGTGTTGGCGAACGGATAGCGGCCGGCAAACGAGCGGTTCCAGCTCGCGACGACGGTCTGGCGCCATGCGTCGTTCAAGCTCGCCTGTGCCGGCTCCAGAATGGCCTGAGTGGCTTGCGTGACCGGCTGCACGAACAGCGACTGCCCCATCCCCGCCCACTGCTCGCCGAGACTGGCGGCGACAAGCTGCGCATAGGCGAGCGTGTCGGCCAGTTCCGAACTCTTGCCTTGGAACAGCGACTGCGCGACTTGTCGCGACTCGCTATCGGCGTCCGGGCTGTCAGCGATTTGTTGCAGCTTCAGACGCAGCATCGTGATGCGTTCGATGAAACGCTGCAGGCTCAGGTCGCTCGTTGCGCCTGCCGTCGCAGCGTTCCCCGGTGCGATCAGATGCAACACGGGGCCGAACGACACGCCGAGCGGTCCGGCCGGGTCGGGCGCGGCCGGCTGCGGCGCATTGTCCTTGCTCGCGAACATGTTCTGCGCCTTGTTCACCAGGGTGTCGGACAGCGATGTCTTCACGACGCCCGCTCCGCCCTGGAACTCGAGCGACTTCATCAGCGAGATCACCGGCGACTGCCGCGAATCGGCGATGAGTTTCAACTGCGCGACGGCGGCCGGCAAGGTCCGCGCCGGTTCGCACGTGATGCTGTTCATGAAGGTTTGCCAACGGTCCGCATAGTCCGCGAAGTAGCGCGTGCGCAACGACGCGCGCAGCGCCTCGGGCGTCGCGGCCGACGCGTTGCGATTGGCGCCGGTCGCGCCGAGCACCCAGTCGGCCGTCACGCCATTGCGTTTCGCCATGTCGTCGATCGCGGCCTCGATGGTCCCGTCCCATGCCTGACGCGTGTACGCGCCGGGCACGCTGGCCGTGGTTTTCAGCAGTCCGCGCGTGTCGGTGCCATCGGTCAGAGACGCGAGCGTCTGGTCCGGGTACTTGCGACCGACCGATTCGAGGATGCCCTGATAGATCATGTCTTCCGAGTTTTTCACGCCGATCACGGCGAGCAAGGTCTGGCGGGCGCCCGCGACGAGCTCGTCACGCGCGGCGATGCGCCAGTCGGGATGCGCGCCGAGGTGCTGCGCGTAGAACGCCAGCAGCCGCTGCGACAGGTCGAGCTTTTCGCCCGGAGACAGTCCGATGCCGCCGTTCCAATGGCGCACCAGTTGCGGCGTCATGAACGCCGCATCGGCGCGCGACGGGTCCGCCATCATCAGGTACGTCTTGAGCGTGGCGTGACCGTCGCGAGCGAGGCGATTGACCTGGTCATCGACTTGGGCGGTCGGCATCTGCGTGAGATCGACCAGTTGCCCTTCGATGTCCTGTTGCACGGGCGCAAGCAGTTGCGGGCGCGCTTCGCGCACATAGGGCTTCCATAACGCGGTGAGCACGTCCTGATCGTGATTCAGGCCGAAGCGCGAGAACAGCGTCGGACGCTCGACGCGCGCTTCGTAGAACTCGATGCGCTGCTGGAGCGCGAGCAAGGCGCGCAGACGGGTCGCCGGACTGTTGGCGCCATTGAACGTGCGAAGCACGTCATTCGTCAGCGCCAGGCCGCGGGCATTCGTCAGGCCCGAGATGAGCATGCCGGCGCCCCACAGTCCGACGGCCGCCAGCGCGATTCCCGAGACCATCGTGAGAGGATGCGTCGCCGTGCGGCGGCCCGGCGTACGCTTGGCTGCATCGGTCAGATAGCGCCACAACGGAAAGTGAAGACTGTCGGTGCCCGTTGTCGTCGCTCCGGATGCCGGCCACGGTGCGAACATCACACCGGCAACCGGTTGGGCACGACGTTGCCAGTCGGACAAACTCGCGATCCAGCGAGCCAGCGGTGCGCTACGCGTATCGAGACGGGTCGAGAGATCTGACGCGTAGCGGTCGGCAGGGTTGTGCGCGAGCTGGCCGACACTGACGTCGGCCAATCGATTGCGTAATTCGAGTAGCGCGGTTTCGATTGCAGGCGCATCAGCAGCGTGCGGGATTTCACAACCGGTGACGGGCGTATCCACACGGTGAACGGTGTCGGTGCCGTCGAGATCGAGGACGAATACCGGCGCAGACCAACGCAGCAGGTGCGTGATACGCGCGAGGTGGATGCCCCATGGACTTGTCGTGCCGCGAACTGCGTCGGGCAGCAATGTCGATTCGTCGACCATCAGGATGATCGCGTCGAGCGGACGCGTGCGACGAAAGCGACGGATCTGCTTCAGCCACATCTCGTCGGGCCGACCGTCCGATCCGGTGCGCCCCCACAGCAGCACCGCGTCATCCGCGAGCAGCCAGCCGCGTTCTTTGAGGTCGGGCAACAGGCGGCCAATAGTTGTCTCGTCGCCCGTCAACAGCAGCCAGGGGCGCGTATAAGCCCATCGAAACCATCGGATTTGCTTCATCTGGAAGCGGAGGTCCTTCAACTGCAAGGCGGCCGATTCAACCTGCTTCTTCCCGGCGTCGGCAGCGGGGTTGATCGGAGGAGGAGGCTCGAGCCCATGATCTTTGGACGCCTGCTGCGCACCGAGCTGCACGAGCCCGCGTCGCTGCAAAGTGACACCGATCGCTGCCAACAGCATCACTCCAGCGCCGACGATAGCTAGCCGATTTTGGGAGGACCACGCCTTCAGATCCTTGAGATCGACGGTGTACAGAATCAACGCCGTCACGGCCGCGATCGCCGCGATGACGAGCAGGCACCGGCCCAATATGCGTCTTTTCAACGTCACCTCAGATTTCCTTTTGTCTTTTTTGCGGCTGGGCACCGCGAACGATGCAGAGATGCAGCACCTCGGCGCCCGGCTCACGCCAGGCGACGAGGTGTGGTTCCCCTTCCTGCGATGCTTCATACGCAGTGGCAAGCGCAATCCAGCTGGTGGCTGGCCCCGGCTCGCCCACGATGTGATCGAAGGATCTCTCGATCGGTCTCACCTTAGTGTCGGTAGTGAACGCCGCCGTAATCGCACCGGACTCCGCTTCGCATCGGGTGAACCAGGCGTGAGTGATGTGATCGGGTGAGAGCTGCATCTGCGCGAGTTGCTTCAGGTCTGCGTCGCGCGTGCCGGCCGTGCTGATCATCGGACGCAAGACACGGCCCGGCCCCTCGTCGGCCGATTCCATCAGGAGTGCTGCGGCGCCCTCGCTGAAGGTATGCCTGGTCGCACTGTCTGGCCAAATTTGTGCAGTAATGATCAGATGCGGCTCGGTACCGACAAGGTCGACCTGCTGCGCAAGAAACGATGCACAAGCCATTGCCGGTTCGGTGTCAATCTTGAATTTGCAAGCAGGCGCGACCCTGCAAAGCGCGTCCTCCGCATCCGCTTTCCAGCCGAGCAGAGATTCTTCCGGTGCGTCGGCGACAACCAGCTTGACGCGCAACTCCTTCCGCCCAGCAAGCGCCACCTGCAACTTTTCTGCGATTTGATTGAGCAACTTCTCGCGTCGTTGCTTAAGCGTTTTGTTCTTCGACCATGGAAACGCGCTCGCCCGCCCTCTATTCACTGGGAGTTCCGCATCGGGCTCCCTCATCCCAGCAGCTGGAACAGGTATCGGTAGGATGGCCACGGAAGCCGTTACACAAACGTGGCGTCGGCACCATGATTGCCAAAGAGACATGATCCGCTCTTGCTCACGCTCCAGTTCTTCCGCAACCGTCTGTTCGCGCTCCCAGCGGTCCAGCCGAATGCCGAGCGCTATCGCGCAAGACACAAGCGGAGCGCCGATGAGCAGTCCCCAGAATTGAAGCCCGTGCGTGGATTTTCCATGAGGCCACAGCAGCAATAAGGCGCCCGCAGCGCCGACCGCGAGTGCCAAGAGGCCGGGCACCCATACTCGAAGTTCAAGCGGCTTCGGGTAGAAAACCGAGGTCAGCGTTGGAATAGGCCAGGACATAGTGAAGTAACCAGACGACGATCGATACGTACCTTCAGCGCTGCAACTGCGGAGAGACAAGATCAACCAATCGCTGCGCCTGATTGACCAGTTTGGGATACTCGCTTTGGGAGGGCAGTTTTTTCGCAAAGCATTGCTCATAGGTGATCGATGTCTGTTGATTCGACACAGAACACGCCGGCATACCCTTTACCGTAGCTTTCTCGGTGAAAATGAAAATGCGATCGCCCTGCATGACCGTCACGGCGAGGTTGTCGGGGGGACTAGGTGCGGGGTCATCCTGTCCGACGGCAAACACAATCGCCCGCGCGATTGAATCGCCGCCTCGTGCAGCCACCGGTATTTCGCCATAGGAATAAACGGCTGCATCTCCGTTGAGCGTTGCGGTCGCATTGTAAAATTCTTCAGTCCCCAGCATTTTCCGAAGCGTCGAATAATGCTTGAAATCTTTCCGATGAACCGCCAACCATGACTCCATAATCGGCACAGTCGTAACGAAAAGTAGTGTTTTGGCATCGAATGATTTCACCTCGACTCCGTCCAATCCATCGTACTCGTCGTCCGACCTTGAACCAATAACGCTCTTGCCGCTTCTCGGAAAGCCTTTCGCATTGACCGCGCCCACCAGTCTTTGCAATTTGATCCGCACGTCTTGCATCGCTTTATCGGCGGCCCGACTCAACCGTTCGCTCCCTTGATCGGAGTATTTCGCATGAACGGCTTCGACCGCGTTGTTTCTCGAGGTAACGTAATCGCGGATCGATGTTTCCGAAAAGACCGAAATTGACGTCACCAGAAGAGCGGTTCCAACGATTTTTAAAAGTCTGCTTTTCATTTGATTTTGATGGCCCATAGAAATTTCGTTTTTCGTATTCCGATCAAATTCTAGGAGCCTCCGTATTCTCTCAGGTACTTGTCGAAGTCCGCCTTCATATCGGTCATCGTGTAGCCTTGGTCTTGCCCTCCACCAGGAAGCGATGGCCATTGACGCTTGCGAAGCAGACTCACTGCCTGATCGATATCACCCTGCCGGATATAACCCAAAGCACTGGGAGCGGGCAGACATTCCGGTTTCGGGCCAAAACGTCCCGGCTCGCCCTCCATCAACCACACCGCATAGCGGTCTTGGGTCTGGGGAGTGAAGTCTGAAGGTAACGCGCCGGTGCCCAGAGCGTGTCCTCTTTTCCATGATGACCTGGCAATCTGGTATGCACCTTGGTGGTCTTCCGCTTTTTGGGGATTGGATGGATAGGTTGAAAAATCCTTGATCCCGTTCTGAATCTTGTAGACGCCTTGCGATGCAAAATAGGTCTTTTCATCGCCGAATGAAAAAAACGCTTTGGCCTCCCGTGACCGGATGATCTTCAAAAAAGCTTTCATGCGCGCAAGGGCAAGTGGATCGAAGTATCCAGGCTTGCGATAGATCCCGCTCACCTCATAGAAATGCGTACCCCCGCCTCCACTGAAGCAAAGATAGTTTCGTTTGAAGTCGCTGACATAGTAGTGGTACGTGCGTATGTCAATGTGACCGGGCTGGCCACGACCGTCAGCCGTTTCCGCGTCACCCTTGACGTGGTAGACGATCACGTCGCCGGGTAAGGCCCATCTCGCATCCGGAAGCTGATCGGTGACATTCACGAATCCCTGCGACATCAAGAATTCTCCCGCCACCTTCGCATAGCTACCCCCCGCCGCGTCAAAATCTCCTTTCTTGTTTTTTATGAACTTGATCGCGTTGCCTCGCCACAGCGCGATCTTCACATACATGTAGCATTGCCCCTTCGATTTTTTGGAAGGCTTGCTTCCATACGTAATCGAACCATCCGCGATCTTCTTCAGATTGACGACCGTGGCCGACGACGGCATCGAGTGCTCCGTCTGGCCCTCCGCAATGGAGATCAGCGATTGCACCGCAGTGAGATTTCGTGGCGCACTACTCGTGTTGGCAGCACCGCCCTGTGCAGACGCCGGTGTTTGCGGCCGGACCACTGTCCCTGCCACCGGGTTCGAGTCGAGCCCGAAGATGTCTTCGATGAAGTGCCATGCCGCATGTACCTTGTGGCTTGCCCAGTCGGTAAATGTTTCGGTCGGTGCCGCTTGCGGATGTCCAAGTTTGTCCCGAGCGGCGGTCGTAGTGGTCGACGGCGCACGTTTCCCGGAACTCCCTTTAGCGATCGTGGTGCCTTTCTTCGGCAAGGGAGTCGTCGACGGCTTTGCTGAACCGACTGGCGGCGTCGAGGACGCCGCCGCACCCGGCCTCCCGTCCGTGGCCTTTATCGTTTCGGAATTTCCCGACGTCGCAGCGGCCGGGGTGTTGTCGTTTGTGGTACTTGGTGCACTCGAAGCCCCGCCCGCCGTCGACTCATCTTGAGACGAATAGGCTGGATGCGATTGCGAGCTACGTGTGTCATCGACGGGTGGCGATGGCTCACGCGCCGCGTCGTCGGACGAACCAGCGTGTGGCTGCGTCTCGCTTTCCAACACCATGCTTCCGCTCATCAGCGTCGCCGATGTGTCGGCTGTTGGCACGGTGTAACAGGCGACCTGTTTGTAAGCGCCACTGTCCGTCAATACCAAAACCGCGCAGTCCGCCCCCGCGGAGAACGAATTGACGGGAGCGGCCTTGCCATCGCCATCCGTCACCCCGTCAATGATTGCGCCGTCGGATTCGAAGCGGTATTTGAGCCCATTGATCGGCGTGCCGTCGAGGCCGACAAACACGTGATCGAGCACCGGCGCGCCCGACTCCAGGCCCGAGCGTGGCGCAGAGTCCTGCGTCGTCGTGGCCTCCGGCAACGGCCCGTCGTTAGACGAAGCAGTCGATGCTGTCTGGGTTGCAGGAAATTTGTCGGCCTGGGCAACCGCGGACGTGGTCGTGTCTCCCGATGCGGGAGCGCCCGTCGATGTAGTCGTGATTTCAGATGCTGCTTCGTTCGTCGTCGCCGATTCTTGAACAGGCACTTGTGCGTTGGAAGCGGCACCATCGACCGGGAGAACCGTTGTCGATCCCGTTGCTGCATCGTCAAAAGTCGTTGCCATGTGCGTGCTTCCCTATTCCTGAGGCTCGTTGTCGATCTCGGCGTGCTTCGAGTCGAGAAACAGACGCCAAGGATCGTTGCCGATGTGGTACTTCAGCTTTGAAGACTGTTTGGTGAACGTACGCCCCGTATACCCTGCTTCGTCGAGCATGCCGCTATCAACGATCCGCCCGGTTGAGTCTTTCACCGCATACGGAATATGGTGCAAGGGAAGCGAGAATTCCTTGCCGAGCAGCGGACTGACATCGAGCCGTTGGCTGAACATTTCAACGCCAGCGGGGACGGGCAATTGCGGAACCGGCAGATTCAGAGACTGCGCTCCCTGCTTCTGAATGGTGAGTACTTTCAGGAATAGGTCGCCCGGGCCGCCCAGTGTGATATTGCCGTCCGCGATCTTGATGAACGCCCCGCCACACTCGAGAATGAGTTCTTTCGCGGCGGAGAGATTCACCTTTCCGTTCGCACTGGCGATGCTTACATCCTTCTCTGCCGTGAGTGCCATGGCGTTGCTCTGCGCCTGCAACTCGACTGGCCCCTTAGCCGCAAAGATCTTGATTCCAAGCTTCTGCGCGAACAACGAGACCGCCTCGCCCGCGGCCGCCGTGAAACGCTTCATCACGCTGAAGTCAGCGTTCTTGCCAGCCACCGCCGAGATACTCTCCTTCGCAGCCATCTGCACGCCGCCGCCTGCCACGACGCCGATCGAGGCCGGCGCACTCGCCAGTAAGCCCGGCTGCTTCAGCCCGTCGAACTCGTCCTTCATCTGCTGTTGCGCATCCGTGTCGGCCGGCATCGCCTTGGCCGTACGCGCCGCGTCGCCCAGCGACTTCGCCAACGCCAGCGCCTGCTCCAGTTGCGCGATCGTCTCCTGCATGTCGAGTTGCTTCCCGCTCGCACCCGGGCGGTCGTAGGCCGTCAGATGCAGCCCCTTGCCCGCGCGCTCGACACCGTGACCCGACGTGCGCAGTTCGAAACCCTCACCGCGCCGCTCCAGTTTCTCGTCGACCAGATAGCCCAGGTCCAGGTGGCTCGTGCCGGAGTGTTCCGTGCTAAGCTTGACGCCCTCCTGCCCCGCCCAGTCCTCCATCCGCAGTTTGTTGTTCGACTGCGTGCGGATCACGTTGCGCGACAGCCAGCGTCGATCGCTCGTCACCAGATCGCGCGCCTGACTGTGATGATGGAAGCCGATGATCTCCGGCTTGTCGGGGTCCGCGTCCCGGAACGCGATCACCACTTCGTCGTTGTCCAGCGCCGGGAAATGGAAACCCGTCTGCAGCTTGCCTGCGAACGGCTTGGCGAGCCGCAGCGGCACGCTTTCCCCGCCCGCCGGCCAGTCCGCGAAGTCCACGTCGAACCGGACCGTGTAGTAGCCTGCCGCGGTCAGGTAAGCGTATTTGTACTTGTCGGGGCTCGTCACCCGAGCGCTCAGCGTCCCGGCAATCTTCGGCCACTTCGCTTCTTCGAGTTTGAGCCGGAAGCGCCGATTAGCGGGAATTGCGGTGTAGCTGTTCGAGTAAGCCCGATCGCGCGCGCCGCGATGCGTCACTTCGATCACCACCTGTCCGTCGGATGCATCGGGCAATACCGTGTCGAGATTCAGCACGCGCCCGGCCTGCAGCGCCAGCACGTTGCTCTCACCTTCGTACACGACCTGCCATGCGATCGCCGCTTCATGGCGCAGTTGCGCCTCCCACTTCGCGCCCGCCTGATCGAGATGGTGAGTGCCGTAGACGTAGGTCTGGCCGTACGTGGTCGGATCCTGCGGTGCAACGTTTGCGTCGTCCCGGAAACGCTCCCACGCCTGCTCGGGGTTGTAGTCGGCCACGACAAACGACTGCGGGACGACAACCGCGTGAGTTCTAAGCGCCGTCACAGCCTCCGTACCGGTCGCTTCGAGCCCGGCCACCTCGCGGTACGGAACCGTGAGGTGCGGGTCCCACAGGTAATGATCAATGTCGTCGGCGAACACGACCTGATCGCCATGCTCGGTCTCGACGATGTAGCTGTAGATACCGGCCTTCTGCATCAGCATCTGCACATACGACAGGTCGTCGAGCTTGTACTGGAAGCGGAACAGGTGCTTCGGATACTCGCGGCGCAGCCGGAATGCGAACTGGTGGCCTTCCAAGCCATGGCTGCGCAGCACTGCCTCGATGATCTGCGGCGTCGTCTGGTGCTGGTAGATGCGGCTGGTGCTCACCGCTTCCAGTCGCGCGAAGTGCGACTTCAGTACGATCTCGTACTTGGTGAAGTCAGCCGTGGTCTGCAGCGTCGAGAAGCGTTCGATGAAGCCAGAGAATCTGCGCGGCACCCCGTCGTCGGAAACGATCGTGCAAGCCGCGTCGCGGTTCAGGTAGTCAGTGCGTGCGAGTTGCAGCGGATGCGTGAGCACGGCGCGCACCTCGGTCGGCGCACCCATCCGCTCGACGGCCTTCACCGACACCACGGACAGCGCGGCCGCCGAGTCCGTGCCCGGCACTTCGAAGAAATACGCCTGACGCCCCGGCACGCCGGTCAGGTTCGACACGAACCGCTTCGCGTCATCAAACAGGCTCGACATTGTTATAACCCCGTATCCAAATAGCACTGTTCGCACCGCCGTCGCAGGCAGTTTCATTCCTAGGTGCGCAATGCATGGATTAAGCGACAAACGATAGCCGCACGAACCCTGTCTCGGGAAGTGCCAGCCCCGATTATTCAGCGGAATTGTTGTATTTGGCTGAAGTCTGACAATTGTTGACGTATACCGCTATTTTTGAGAAGCCTCGCATGCTACCGCGAACATCAATCAAACCGAATCTGACTAAAAATTAAATTCGACCAATACAATTTGCGATTCCAATACATTCACTCAGTCAGACCCATTGAATATTTCCCGGCGAGACAGTGGTTCCCCTTCTCCAATCGTGGTCGTCATTCATCCCTTAAGGCCCAATCGCAACGATCGTTCTAACGACAAGAGATGTGACGGTGCGCCCGACCACAGCGGCGAGCGCATCAACACTCACGAATAAAAAGTACGTGCCAACTGAAGCATGCGAAAGTACCGGGTCGGAGTAACCAGGCACGAGGACGATTCTCAGCCGACTCAATTGCTACCGCCGTGACAAGCACCCATAGCGTCGCCGCTCATGCACCAAGCCATTGCCAATAGTGATGCAACACGTTCCCCTCCAGACCTGTGAGGCTCGGAGCAATTTCGCCCGCACGAAAGCGCCGCTCAAGTTCGACATGTGTGACGTCTGCGTCTACCGATCCCATCCTCATCGTTCGAGCGACCCAGAGACCGTCGCGAGGGCAAGAGTCGCCGGGCTTGCATCGCGTAGATAGCGCCAAGTCGGCATCCCACACCCAGTGTTCAAATGGGCGGTCAAGAGTTGGGGCTTGCTCGCCTTTGCTCAAACCCCGGACGAACTGGCCGCGCTCGCCGGTAATCGCCACCTTGCGGTAATATCCCGGTTCTGCAACGGTTGCGCCTGGGCCAACTGACTGCGACGACATTTTTTCCCGCTGCCGCGCTTCGAAGTCTTTCCACTCGTTCGGTGTCGCCGGATAGTCAGTGTCGAACGTAAAATTAGGAGCACGGGCAGAATTCGAACTGAAATTGACGCGACTCAAGTTCGGCGCATCACCCTCCGTTGTCATGGTCGTGACGACTAATACGCTGAACTTGTAAGTACCCTTCGGGATTTTTTGGTCGGGTGCAACGAGGAATTTGAACTCGACCGCCCCTCCGGCTGGAATAGTTACAAACGTCCCGCGGCCTCCCATAGGAAGCTCTTCGGTTCTGATTGAGAGATCCGACTTGTTATATAGCCGACGACCAACGAGACTTGCTTTCCATAAATCACCTCCGCCAACTCGCCTTCCGCCAATGTCAAGCCGTTCTTGCCAATTCTTTTCCCACTCGTCCGGCGTTCGCATACTAATCCCATACTGACCAGCATTGGAAAATTTCACCGTAACCAAGAAATCTTCACGCTCTCTGCGAACCGCGGATACAGATGCACCCACTTTAACGACAACCTGCCCGGAGCTAATGTAGTCGGTCAGTAATTTTTGATACAAGCCAAACGACTCAATTGCCAGATCGCGAGGAAGATCGGTAAGACGACCCTGGTGCTCCGTCATTTCTCCGTTTCGCATACAACGAATCGAGTAGACATTCAGTGTGTCTGGGGGCAAATCCTTCGACGACGGCCCACCAATCCTTTGACATATTTTCTTGAAAACGTCGCTCGCACTTTTGAGATCATCAGCCGACAGAATGCTATCGACGACCCCGGCCCCGTCAAAATTCTTGTCGAATGCATTCGACAAACTAACGCGCACCTTTCCAGAAGAAATCCATATCCCGACAGCGTTTGTGCCAACCTGGTGATCGCCAATAATGCTAATGGATAGCCTTTCGCCGTTGACGTCACGAGGACTTGCATTGGTTATCGCTTGCAGCATTATAATTCCATAAAAAAAGCTTACGACGATTAATCTGAATGCGCGATGGAAATTTATAGCCCCTCTGGCATCAAACATCGTACCCAACCCTCCATTTTCTCCACGTCTTCTTGCCGTCCGGAGTCCGGACCGGCTTTCTTTCTCCGGTCAACTCGCAGAAGTGTCGCCTGATGTATTCCAAATAATAGGGATGCACTGTCGCGCTTGGTGATGCCTTGTCGCTCATCGACGCTTGGATATTGCACCCGCCACCCATTACGTTTGTTTTTGAGGCAATTTGCCACGTTTCCCTTCCATCGTTGCGCAAACCGACATCAAAATCCAATTTCTTATCTTTGATGTACTGCTCATGCACCCATCCTCCATACTTCCAATACTCATCTGGGTAGTTGAAAAGATGACCGCATTCGTGCGCGATCACATTTGTCTCATATGGCATATCCTTCCAAACTACACTCTGGTCAGGCAGCGCCTCGGGGTACATAATTCCCTCCCCCCATGATCCAGAATCTGCTCGCTGCGTTCGGGGAAACAGATGAATTGTTTTATGGATTTTCTTACCACCACCGACTTTCTCCCCCTTAACGCTCAGCAGCAAGTTCACCTTAAACACAACCGAGACTCGGCATCCACAAGCCGCATCCCGTGAGCATCCATTTAAAATCAGTTTGCTCTTATGCCCATTGAGAACAGCCTCAATCTGACGAGCTTTGGCATTGATGTCAAAATTCTCCCCAGTCCCCTCGCGATATTTCATAACATAGCCGTTCATCGGCTTGTCTACTCCACACGCCACAAGGAATGAATGTTTGTCGTGATCAAACGGGCGGGATTCAAGCTTGCCATCTTCGCCTGGCACAGGCTTCCCAGAGCCATCGCATTTGAACAATTCAACAGGAATGACCTGCACGCGCACCGCTGCATAAAGCGTCTTTTTCTCAGGGTCATATGACAACTCAAATGCCGTGTCTAGCTGTGCCCCGGATAACGTTTGGGCGTCGGGCCATGCATTCTTGTGGCTATCCAAGCCGTAGTACTCTACTGTTTCGGTCGAATCTGTGCGCTCTTCTGTGAACGCTGGCGTGTGCCAGTCGCATACGACGGGTGTCTCCAGCTTAATAGGCGTGCCGGCATCATCCGCCAGCGGCTTTTTCGGTTCATGCGCCGATTCGTTGTCAGCAGGTAACGCAGCAGGTTTCGCCCGCGCGTCGTGTGCTATTGCCTCCGCACTCGGTACATCAGGTTTCGTAGTGACAGCGGGCTGCGAGTTTGGTTGTTGCTTTTGCGGGCGCGGCGCCGGAGCTTCGGCGCTTACAGCCGCGGGATTGCCGAGTTGATTCCAGTCGGAAGCCTTTGGCGTTGGCTGCGTTGATTCCGTGTTATCCGAATCGATCGGACGACGCCACGCGTCGCAGGCGAACGTAAACGGCACTACGGTTGTCGAAAACGCCGGTGCCGCCAGGTGCATCTGTGCCTTGCCTTGCTGCTGAATCGTGATGACCTTCAGGAACAAATCGAGCGGACCGCCCACGGTAATATTTTCGTCCTTGAGCTGAATGAATGCGCCGCCACTACCAAGCGTCAGTTCAGTTTCGGCTCGAACGAAAACAGCGCCGTTGACACTTGTCACGGTCAAGTCTTTGTCTGCTACCAATGACATTGGTCCATTATGGGCTTGTACTTCGACCGGCCCCTTAGCCGCAAAGATCTTGATTCCAAGCTTCTGCGCGAACAACGAGACCGCCTCGCCCGCGGCCGCCGTGAAACGCTTCATCACGCTGAAGTCAGCGTTCTTGCCAGCCACCGCCGAGATACTCTCCTTCGCAGCCATCTGCACGCCGCCGCCTGCCACGACGCCGATCGAGGCCGGCGCACTCGCCAGTAAGCCCGGCTGCTTCAGCCCGTCGAACTCGTCCTTCATCTGCTGTTGCGCATCCGTGTCGGCCGGCATCGCCTTGGCCGTACGCGCCGCGTCGCCCAGCGACTTCGCCAACGCCAGCGCCTGCTCCAGTTGCGCGATCGTCTCCTGCATGTCGAGTTGCTTCCCGCTCGCACCCGGGCGGTCGTAGGCCGTCAGATGCAGCCCCTTGCCCGCGCGCTCGACACCGTGACCCGACGTGCGCAGTTCGAAACCCTCACCGCGCCGCTCCAGTTTCTCGTCGACCAGATAGCCAAGATCGAGATGGCTCGTACCCGAATGCTCAGTGCTGAGCTTGACGCCCTCCTGCCCCGCCCAGTCCTCCATCCGCAGTTTGTTGTTCGACTGCGTGCGAATCACGTTGCGCGACAGCCAGCGGCGATCGCTCGTCACCAGATCGCGCGCCTGACTGTGATGGTGGAAGCCGATGATCTCCGGCTTGTCGGGGTCCGCGTCCCGGAACGCGATCACCGCTTCATCGTTGTCCAGCGCCGGGAAGTGGAAGCCCGTCTGCAACTTGCCCGCGAAGGGCTTTGCCAGCCGCAGCGGCACGCTTTCCCCGCCTGCCGGCCAGTCCGCGAAGTCCACGTCGAATCGGACCGTGTAGTAGCCCGCCGCGGTCAGGTAAGCGTATTTGTACTTGTCGGGGCTCGTCACCCGAGCGCTCAGCGTCCCGGCAATCTTCCGCCACTTCGCGTCTTCGAGCTGGAGCCGGAAGCGCCGGTTAGCGGGAATCGCCTTATAGCTGTTCGTATAGGCCCGATCGCGCGCGCCGCTATGCGTCACCTCGATCACGACTTGACCGTCCGGCGCGTCAGGCAGTGCGGCGTCCAGATTCAGCACGCGCCCCGGCTGAAGTGCCAGTACGTTGCTCTCACCTTCGTACACCACCTGCCACGCGATCGCCGCTTCATGGCGCAGTTGCGCCTCCCATTTCGCGCCGTCCTGATCGAGGTGATTCGTACCGTAGACGTACGGCCGCCCATAGGTAGTCTGGTCCTGCGGCGCGACGTTCGCCTCGTCTTTGAACCGCTCCCACGCCTGCTCGGGGTTGTAATCGGCCACGACAAACGACTGCGGCACGGTCACCGTATGCGTCTTGAGTGCGGTCACCGCCTCGGCGCCGGTCGCCTCCAGCCCCGCAGTCTCGCGATACGCCGCAGTCAAGTGCGGGTCCCACTGGTAATGGTCGACGTCGTCGGCAAACACCGCCTGATCGCCATGCTCGGTCTCGACGATGTAGCTGTAGATGCCGGCCTTCTGCATCAGCATCCGCACATACGACAGGTCGTCGAGCTTGTACTGGAAGCGGAACAGGTGCTTCGGATACTCGCGGCGCAGCCGGAATGCGAACTGGTGGCCTTCCAAGCCATGGCTGCGCAGCACTGCCTCAATGATCTGCGGCGTCGTCTGGTGCTGGTAGATACGGCTGGTGCTCACCGCTTCCAGTCGCGCGAAGTGCGACTTCAGCACGATCTCGTACTTGGTGAAGTCCGCGGTGGTCTGCAGCGTCGAGAAGCGCGCGATAAAACCGGAGAAACGATGTGGCACACCATCGTCAGGCACGATCGTGCAGACCGCGTCGCGATTCAGATAGTCAGTGCGGGCCAGCTGCAGCGGATGCGTGAGCACCACTCGCACCTCGGTGGGATATCCCATCCGCTCGACCGCCATCACCGACACGACCGAGAGTGCAACTGCGCTCTCGGTCCCCGGCACCTCGAAGAAATATGCCTGGCGCCCCGACACCCCGGTCAAGTCCGATACGAACCGCCTCGCATCGTCAAACAGGTTCGACATTGTTGTAACCCCGTATCCAGATAGCGCTGCCAAACACCCGCATCGCGCTCAGAGCCGAGGAAGAACAGTAACTACACTCGCCCTTGTCGTGGAAGAGCGAGCGTGCATTATTCAGGCCGTTTGTTGTATTTGTCCGAAGTCTGACAATTGTTCACGTATTTCGCTATTTTTAAGATGTTCGCCATGCTATATGTCGCATTCCTCTGTTATCCGGCCATGCCAGATGCAACGTCCGATGAGTGAAGGCGCTCAGTGCGACCAATACACCGACGCCAAATTATCTTCAGAAATGCGCATAAATACGATTGCGTGCATCGATTCCGATTTGATCGATTGGTATCTGGCTGAATTGGACGATCAACTCGGCAGACAGCTCGACGCCATCCTCCACCACTGCGCATTTCAGACACTCGAATCGACGTGGCGCGGCCTGCAATTCCTGGTGGATCGGACTGATTTTCGACAAAACGTCAAAATCGAGGTGCTTGATGTCTCGAAAGAAGCGCTGCGTCAAGACTTCGAAGATGCACCGGACATCATCCAGAGTGGCCTGTTCCGGCTGACATACGTCGGCGAATACGACATGCCGGGCGGGCAGCCCATCGCCGCGATCGTCTCGGCCTTTGAATTCGATCACGGCGGCCCGGACATCGCACTATTGCGCAATATCTCGAAAGTCGCGGCCGCGGCCCATATGCCGTTCATCGGCGCCGTCTCGCCTGCGTTCTTCGGGAAAACCACGATGGAAGCCGTCGCAGGCATCCGCGATCTGCCGAGCTGGTTCGAGCGGGCCGAATACCTGAAGTGGAAAGGCTTCCGTGAAACTGAGGATGCACGCTACATCGCGCTCACAATGCCGCGATTCCTTGCACGTTTGCCGTACGGATTCGATACGATGCCCGTGCGCGCATTCAATTACACCGAGAATGTCAGGGAATCTGGTCGCAGCGCATATCTGTGGACAAGCGCGGCGTTCGCTTTTGCGGTCAATATCGTGCGCAGCTTCGTACGAAACGGTTGGTGTGTGCAGATTCGCGGCCCGCAAGCGGGTGGCGTCATCAATGACATTCCCGCGCATCGGTACGACCTCGGCGCCGGGCAACTGGGTAAGATTTCCACGGACGCATTGATTTCGGAAACACGCGAGAATGAATTCGCCGATATCGGCCTAATTCCCCTTTCGTATACCCGCAATCACGATCAAACGTGTTTCTTCTCGGCGCATTCAACGCAACGGCCGCGATCTTACGATGCACGCGACGCCTCCGCGAATAGCCGGATCAATGCCCGTTTACCGTACATCTTCTTGCTGTCACGGATCGCACATTACCTGAAGCTCATCCAGCGCGAAAACATCGGCACGACGCGCGATAGCCGATTGCTGGAGCTCGAGCTGAATACCTGGATTAAATCGCTTGTCACGGAAATGACCGATCCCGGCGATGAACTTCAGGCGGCACACCCGCTGCGGCAGGCCAAGGTCACGGTCGAGGACATCGAGGACAACCCGGGGTTCTTCCGCATCAAGCTGTTCATCGTCCCGCATTTTCAGATCGAGGGCGTCGACATCAACCTCTCCCTGGTTTCGCAGATGCCGAAAGCGAAACATTGAACGCGTTCCGTCGCGCACCTCTACACCGCTACTTCCATTCCAGAACAACCAACAAGATGAAGATAACCAGACCGCTGTGGGCCAAGGGGATTTTCATGACGCCGCAGCACTTCCAGCAGCAGGCGATATGGGAACAATACGTCCATGACCGTGTAGCCCGTATCGCAAGCCCCGACGCTTGGGGTGCCGTCCACGTTGCGCTCGACAGCGAAGCACTGAGCGTCAATCGACTGCAGTGCACGGCGCTCGGGCTGCGCCTGCCGGACGGTACGCTGATCGATAGTGAAACGGCCGACTGGCTTCCTGCGGCACGCAGTCTCGACGACGTGCCGACAACGGTCGACAGCGTGACCGTGCTTGCTGGTGTAGCACTGATGGACGCTCAGGGCGGCAACTGCGTCGAACCCGGCGAAAAGCCTGCGCGGCCGCGGCGCGTGACCCGCGAATACAAGCACGTTGCCGATCTGAACGGCGACGGACAGGAAGAAATCAGCGTCGAGCGCAACGTGGTAGCCCTTCTGTTCGACTTCGAGCAGGCCGGAGACTACGTCACCTGTCCGATCGCGCGGCTCGTGCGCACGCCACAAGGGCGGTTCGAACAGGACAAGAGCTTCGTCCCGCCGTGCCTGTTCCTGTCGGCGAGCGATCGCCTCGTGCATCGCGCGCAGCGCATCTCCGAAATCCTGTCTGCCAAGAGCGCCAGCCTTGCAGTGCGCCGCAAAGAGCGCTCGGATCAGATCGCCGATTTCGCCGTGTCCGACGTGGCGCTCTTCTGGCTGTTACATAGCGTGAATAGCACCTGGCCCGAACTCGCCCGTCTCGTACAGGCGCCGGACCAGCATCCGGAACGGCTCTACGCCGTGCTCGCCCGCTTGGCCGGCTCACTGCTGACGTTCTCTACGACCGAGTCGCTCCAGGCGATTCCGCTATACGATCACCACGCGCCGGAGCCGATGTTTGCCGAGCTCGAATCGCTGATCAGAACACTGCTCGACGCCGTGATTCCGTCCCGAGTCGTGCCGATTGCACTCGAGCGCGTGCGCGCGACCACATGGCTCGGCCGAATCAACGACGAGCGGCTGACGGAAGGCGCTGAATACTATCTGTCGGTTCAGGCCGCCATGCCCGCACACGCCCTCATCGAGCACCTGCCGCGCCTCTGCAAGGTCGGCGCACCGGACGAAGTCGAGCAGATCGTCAATTCCGCACTGCTCGGCATCGCACTGCGACCGATGTCGCGCCTGCCTGCCGCGATTCCCGTGCGGATAGAAAACCAGTACTTCGCGCTGGACAGCAACGATGCCGCGTTCAAGCGGATGATCGACGCGCATGCCTGCCAGATCTACGTGCCGGCGTCGATTCCTGAAGCGTCGCTCGAGCTGTATGCGGTATTGCCGTCATGAGTGCGGTGACGATGGCAGATTCGCCCCTGCTCCCGGTTGCGTTACGCGACACGGCACGCACGGTCACCGCACTGGCCGAAGAGCCGCTTTCGTTCGACGCGCTTCGAGGCCAATGCAACACGCAGATCGACCAACTGCGCTCCGATCTGGGCTTGCGAGGCCTCCCGGATCACGGGATCAACGATGCGGTCTACGCGCTGTGCGCGCTGCTCGACGAGGCCGCATTGAAGCACCTCACGGGAGAAGCTCGCGAAAGCTGGGAGAAGCGGCCGCTCCAGGAGGAACGTTTCTCGAGAAACGATGCCGGCGAGGAATTGGTACGACGCATCGAGGATCGCTTGCTCGAGCCACGGTCGCCGCGGGTGCTACTTGCGATATTCGCCGCGGTGCTGTCGCTTGGCTTCACCGGACGGTTTGCGATGGACGGGAGTACAGCGCGTGCGGCGCTTATTCGCACCCTCGACGAACGACTCGGGCGCACGACCGCAGCGGAGGACAACCACGCAGCGCCTGCTTCGATCGTGGTGAACCGCACCAACGCCCGCCCGCTGCGCATTTCTCCGCTGACTTGGGTGGTCGCCTCGTGCGTCGCCGTCGGCGTCGCCTGGTTCATGGTCGATCGATGGTTCATCGCGTCGATTGCTCAGCTGGCACGATAGAGGAGATTGGCCATGTGGACAGGTCCTGGGTTGTTCGAGCGAATCACCGGACATTTTGCGGACGGTTCGGCAGTAGACGACTTCGCCGCGGAGGTTCAGGTCTTTCTTTCGGTTCGCGACAATATCGAGCGCATCTTGAACAGCCGACGCGGATCGCTCGCTCATCTACCGGACTACGGGCTGGACGACCTATCGGCGATCTATCGGCATCTGCCGTCCTCCGCGCACAAGCTCCAGCGCGCGATCGAGGCCACCCTGCTCGCCTACGAACCGCGGCTCAAGAAGGTGGAAATCGAAATTCATCCGCCCGAACCAGGCATGTTGATCAGCTTCACGATGGCTTGTCATTTGCATCGCGAAGGCTTGGTCCGCTTCGGCACGAATTTCATGCCGGACGGTAAGACCCGCCTGCGCATGCTCCAGGCTGCACTGGATCGGTACTGACTCCCCCATGGCACCGGTGAAGAACAAATGAGCAAGATCATGATGGCCCTGAAGGGCAATACGACCACGACCGGTGGTGTCGTGCTTGACGGTGACGGGGCCATGCTGGATGACGGCGTGCCGCTCGCAAAACATATGGGGCTGGCGTCATGCCCGCGCTGCGGTCAGAACGGGCCCATTTTCGGAACGGCATTGAGCTGGGGACTGACGAGCACGCGGGGCGTGCGCGACAACGACATCGTGATGTGCCGATGCCCGCCCGGGACCAACCGCGTCATCGCACGCTCGACCATTTACGACGAGTAGACGACGCTCCGATCGCGGCCTTCGGAGAAATCCGATCGACGAGCCGCACACGCGAGGACGGTGCGGATGAACGCGTTCTACCGAATCGCGCCTTCTTCCTCGCCGAAGTCCTGCGCCTGATCGGCACCATTCCATACTCCGCCGGCAGCGACGAGTCGGTCGCGCGTTCGTGCGGCATCTGCCGGGATAACCAGGGCAGAATCTCGGATGACTGCCGCATGCGGCCAGACACTCTCCCACGGCCCGCAAGCCACCGAGCCCGACACACGCGACACCCCCCACCCCCTCCCCACCCAGCATTCCCCCCAATCTCCTACACTGTCTATTCCCGACGAGCGGCGCACGGCCGCCCTTCCCGCCATCGCGATGCGCACGTCACGCGGCGCATCGCCCGACAGGAGCACCGGATGCGATACGAACTCTATTACTGGCCCGAAATCCAGGGCCGCGGCGAATACGTGCGGCTCGCGCTCGAAGCGGCCGACGCCGACTACGTCGACGTCGCGCGCGAAACGGGCCGCGGCATGGGCGTGTCCGCGATGACGCGGATGATGGACAGCACGAAGGCCGAATGCGTGCCGTTCGCGCCGCCGTTCCTGAAAGCCGGCGACGTAGTCGTCGGGCAGACCGCGAACATCCTGCTGTTCCTCGGCCCGCGGCTCGGGCTCGCGCCCGACGACGAAGCCGGCCGGCTGTGGGTTCACCAGTTGCAGTTGACGGTCGCCGATTTCGTCACCGAAATCCACGACACGCATCACCCGATCGGCAGCGGCCTGTACTACGAAGATCAAAAGGCGGAGGCCGCCGAGCGCGCGGCCGATTTCATCGCCCACCGGCTACCTAAATTCCTCGGCTACTTCGACCGCGTCCTCGCGCAGAATCCACACGACAGCGGCTACATCGCGGGCGACGCGTTGAGCTACGCGGATCTGTCGATGTTCCAGCTGATCGAAGGCCTGCGCTACGCGTTCCCGAACGCGATGAAGCATGCAGCGCGCAAAGTCGGCGGCCTCGTCGCGCTGCACGATCGCGTCGCCGAGCATCCGGGCGTCGCGCGCTATCTGGCATCGGAGCGCCGCATCGCGTTCAACGAGATGGGGATCTTCCGGCACTACCCCGAGCTCGACAGCTAGCGGCGCATGTCGCGTCAGTCGCCGTAGCGATAGCGGTTGCGCATCGCGTCCAGCGGATTGCCGTCGGCCAGCACGCCGCCGAGGCTGTGGATCACCGCGCTCGCCGCGTTGATCGCCGTCTGCACCGCGCCCTCGATCCAGCCGCCCGTAAACGAGCAGCAGCAGCCGGCCAAGTAAATGCCACGGTCCGTCGAAGGCTCGGCGGCCGTCTGGAACTGGTAGAACAGCGCCTGCGAATGGATGTCCTCGCCCGGATAGTTCAGCTTGAACGCGCCGAGCGCATAGCGGTCCGACAGCCAGTCGTGGCTCGTCACGTTGCGCGCGTAATCGTCGTCGAGCGGACGCAGGTGTGCGGCGAACGCCGGCGACACGACACCGATCTCGGCCACGAGGCGCTGGAACCGTTCGACCTTGTCCGTGAGCGACAGGATCTTGTGCGAATCGTCTTCCCACGTGTAGCTGATCAGCACGACGCCGTGCGCGTCGCAATCGTCGGGCGCGTAGTCGAGGCAGTAGATGCCGCGCGCCAGCGTGTCGGTCTGGATGTTGTGCGGCAGCCCGTGCTTGAGCCAGAACTTGTCGCGGGTCAGCACGAACAGCTTCGACGAACTGACCATGTGCGTATCGTTGATCGCGCGCACGACCTCGGGCGCGAACAGGTTCGCGATGCCGGTGATGCCCATGCCGACCTGCATCGCCCGCGTCGTCGTCGCGACGATCACGCGGTCGAACACCTGCGTCGTCCCATCGTCGAGCGTCAGCGCGAAGGTGCCGTCCGGCTGCTTCTCGACGCGCCGCACGGCCGCGTGCACGACGCGGTCGCGTACGCGCGCGGCTTGCCCGCCGTCGTCGAGCAACCGCTGCGCGAGCGCGAAGATGCCGGCCGGAATCAGCCGCTGGTCGACTTCGAGTTCGTTGACGACGATCCGCAGGATTTCGAGGAACGACGCGCGATAGACCGGCTGAAAACCGCCCGAGCCGATCCCGAGCGTGCCGAACAGCCGCAGGTCCTCGCTCCTGCGCCAGCGCACGCCGCCGGGCGGCGTCGCGCCCGTGAAGATCTTGACGATCGCCGAGTAGAACGACTCGTCGCCGAACCGGTCGATGTACTGCTGCCAGCCGCGACGCGCGTCGTCGTAGCAATGCGCGCGCAGCAGCGCCGTCAGCTCGGCCGGCGCGGGCAGCTGCGTGCCGTCGTCGAGCCGCACGCCGTCGCGTATGAACGCGCGCCAGCCGCGGTCGACGCGGTCGAACAGCGCAGGCGGGCGCTCGCCCGCGGGCCAGCGATACGCGTGCCCCTGGTAATGGATCTCGGTATCGACGACACCCGGATCGGGAAACGTCGACGAGCTGTCGATGCCGAACCGCTCGAGATAGTGGTACAGCGCGGCCTGCGATGGCGGGAAACGCATCGCGCCCATTTCGGCGAGCAGGTGCGGATGGTCGGGATTGATCGACTGCGACAGCAGCCGGCCGCCCACGCGCGCCGGGTTCGCCTCGAACACGACGAGCTGCCGCGCACCCGCGCGCAGCAGCTCGCACGCGGCGACGAGGCCGCCCACGCCGGCGCCGACGATCGCGATCCGCGCGTCGCGCGCGCCATCCGCCGGCAGCGTGCCGAGGTGTCCGCCGGTGCGGGCCAGGAAGGCGCCGTAGTCGTACAGCGTGTCGATGTACGGCAGCGTGCGCGACAGAAATTCAGGAGCGTTCATGGGATCGGGGTCGGTAAGGAGCGTGCGCGGCGCACGCGGTCACATCGGCAGCTGGATGCTGCCGAGCGGCGCGTCGGCATTGACGAGATCGACGCGCTTCACGTGGATGCGCAACGCGTCGTCGCGCACCGCCAGCGCGTGCGTGTACCAGCCGGCGAACAAGGTCTGCTCGTCGCGCCGTGTTTCGACGTAGTGAAACGGCGTGCGCAGCAGGTACGCGCCGTGATCGGGCTCAGCGCGATCGACCTGCGGCCGCTGCAGCAGATGATGACCGCGGCTCGCCGGCTGCTGCGAGAACGTGCGGCGCCCGCCGAGCCGCTCGATGCGGATGCGCAGCAGCAGCAGGTCCTCGTCCATCAGCGCGCCGTGCAGCTCGGTGTCGGGCTGATCCGGCGACAGCGGCATCCAGTAGCGCGCATCGTCCGCGTACATCGAGAGCCATTCGTCGTAGCGCCGCTCGTCGAGCAGGCGCGCCTCGCGATAGACGAACGCGACGAGCTCATCGTCACTGAATACGCGCATCGGCGGCCTCCTGCGTCGACGCGGGCGCGATGTAGCGCAGCCATGCGCGGAACTGGTTGCGGATCTGCTGCTCGCTGGTGCCGTTCGTCACGAACGTCGGCTGCGTGAACTCCTGCGGATCGAACAGACGACCGACGTGCACCCAGTCGCGCGACTGCGTCGCGAGCCCACGCTGCGCGCGCTCGTACATCTCGAGATCGTCGTGCGCGACGATCGACGTCGGCGCATTGATCAGGCGGTTGTACGCGAGCGTGCGCTCGAACAGCGAGTCGGGCGCGCCCACGAGCCGGAACGACCACGACTCGACCAGCGTGCGATCGACGGCGAGCGGCTTGAACACGCGCAGGATCTGGATCGGCCCCTTCACCATCGCATTCGGGAACAGCACGGTGTTGTGACGCACCTCGCCGAGAATGCGCGCGGCGCGCGCTTCACCATAGGCGGCGACCATCTTCTCGTGATAGCCGGGAATCGGCGTATAGCGCGCATGGATCGAATCGGCGGTGCCGGTATGCCCGTGCCCGTTGGGCCACACGCGCAGCCCCATCTGCTCGAAGAACGCGTGCGGCTGGATGAACGGCTCGAGCAGTTCGACCGCCATCGGCTTCGCGTGCTGCGCGCCGTCGCGCTCCCACACGCGCACGGCCGTGCCGGCCGACGATTCGTGCGCGACCATCGGATGACAGGTGTCGGTCTGGTTCTCGACCAGCATTTTCCAGTTGCAGCCGTGCACGTAGCGGAACACGCCGCCGGCGACTTCGACGCGCCCTTCCGGCGAACGGTCGACCAGATTGTCGAGCGACGACAGCGCGTCGCCGAAATACGCGTGAAAATCGACGCCGGACGGGTTCAGCCGGCAGAACACGAAGCCGCGATGGTCATGCACCGCGCCGACCGCCTGCATCCCCTTACTCGCCTCGCACGATGCGAAGCCCGTGTTCTCGTAGCCGCGCCGCAGCGGGATCGCGTAGAGGCTGCCGTCGGTCCGATACGACCACGCGTGATACGGGCAGCGGAAGAACGCGCCCGTGTTGCCGCACGCGTCCGTCACCAGCTGGGTGCCCTTGTGCGAGCAGCGATTGTGGAGCACCCGCACCGACCCGTCGTCGTGGCGCACCATCACGACCGGCTCCGCGCCGATCGTCGTCGTCACGTAGTCGCCCGTCCGCGGAATCTGGCTCGTGTGGCCGACGTAGACCCACGTGTTGCGGAACAGCTCGCGCATCTCCAGCTCGAAGATGCGCGGCGACAGATAGAGGTCCTTGTGCACCTCGGTGTCGCGCACGAGCGACGCCGGCTCGTCGATGAACGGTTGCGCCGTCATGCGTGCCTCCGGCTGCGCACGCGCGAACGCCGCGCGCCGGCGCGGCGCGCGGTGTCGATTGCTTTTGTTGTCATCTCTCAGGTTCTGCTCGATATGGCGCCCGGAAGCGCATGCGCGTGCCGCCGCACCGCGCGGCACGCGTCGTTGCGGGTAACGGTCAGCCCGTCACCGGTGTTTCGTGCAGCCGCAGCCAGCCGATGCGGCCGTCCGCATCGCGTTCGAACACGACGGTCGAGCGGCGCACGGTACGCCGGCCGGCTTCGTCGGTCTGCGTCTCGCGATACGCGATCGCCGCGCCGCGCTGCCATGCGCTCACTTCGTGCAGCTCGTCGATCGCGATGCGCAGGCCGGGCCGCGCGCCGTAGCCGCGCGAAAACAGGATGTCGATATCGGCGTAGTCGAGCGCATGGCCCTGCAGCGAGATCATCGAGAACGCGCGCGAGAAGCGCGCGAGCAGCGGCGCGAGCGCGTCGCGCGTGGCGCGGCCGGACAGCCATTGCTCGATGTCGACGTGCGCATCGATCACTTCCTGGAAATACGGGTTTGACGGATTCATGCTGGAACTCACGAACGTTGGGAAGCCGCGCGCGCGGCAGGCGCACGATGCGTGGCGAGGCGTGCGACGAACGGCAGCGGCAGCAGCGTCGCCAGCGCGGCCAGCCCGAAGCATTGCTGGTAAGGCAGCTGCGCGGCGCCGCCCTGCAGCGACAGCAGCAGGTTCAGCGCGCTGCCCAGCACCGCGACGCCGAGACAGAAACTCAGTTGCCGATTGATGTTCCACAGCGCGCTCGCGTCGCCCATCCGCGCGGCCGGCACGTCGACGAACGCCGCGCTTTGCGACGTGCTCGTGCACATGCTGGCGCCCAGCCCCATCGCGACGAACGCGAGCACGCGCCCGGCCTCGAGCGCGGCGAGCGGCGTCGCGAGCAGCACGATGCCGATCGCATCGATCGCGATCCCGCAGACGAACAGCGGTTTCGGCCCCCACTTCGGAAAGCAGCGGCGCGTGGTCGCGATCGCGGCGAACGACGCGATCGCCCACGGCACCATCAGCGCGCCCGTATGGGTCGCACTGAGCCCGAGCGCGTTCTGCAGATACAGCGCGGCGACGAGGTTCACGCCCGTGAACACGCCGGGCACGCACAGATAGACGATCAGCCCGATGCGCAGCAGCGGCTGCGCGACCAGGCGCAGATCGAGCAACGGCGCCGCGGCGCGGCGCGCATGCAAGACATACGCGGCGCCGGCCGCGCTCGCGATCGCGAGCGGCACGAGCGCGTCGCCGCCCGCACCCGGCTGGCCCGCGAACGTGAGCCCGAGCAGCAGCGCGACGAGCGCCGTGGCGCTCAACCCGAGGCCGCGAAAGTCCAGCGCCGGCGGGTTGCCGTCCGGCGCGTCGGCCGGCAGCCATGCGAACGCGAGCACGCTCGTGAGCGCGGCGAGCGGCAGCATCCCGAAGAAGATCGCGCGCCACGATGCGCGGTCCACGACCACGCCGCCGAGCGCTGGCGACAACGCGGGCACGAGCAGCGCGACCATCATCACGATCGACGTCAGATGCGCGCGCGCCTCGGGCGGATACGCGCGATACGCCATCGTCTGGCCGACGGGGATCAGCAAGCCGCCGCCGAGGCCCTGCACCAGCCGCCATGCCAGCAAGGCGCCGATCGACGCCGACAGGCCGACGCCGAGGCTGCCCAACGCGAACAGCAGCAGCGATGCGATCAGCAGCCGGCGCTCGCCGAAGCGCCGCGCGAGCCAGGTGCCGAGCGGAATCACCACCGTGAGCCCGAGCACGTACGTGTTGCCGATCCACGCGAGCTGCGCGACCGACGCGTGCAGCTCGCGCTGGATCGTCGGATAGGCCGCGTTGATGACGAACATGTTCGCCAGGTCGATCGCGAACCCGAGCAGGTAGACGGCAGCGATTTTCGAGCGATCGGTCATGACGGCGGAAAACGTACGGAACGCCGCAGTGTAAGGTTCGGCGCGGCCGTCGATAAGACCGTCCGGGCGGCCACACTGGTCGAAAAATTTTGACAATCGAGGCACCATGTCGGTTTTCCGCCCAGCATCCGACACGCTATGGTGAGTCTCGATCGTTTCGCCGTCTTCCGCGCCGTCGTGGAAACGGGGTCGTTTACGGCCGCCGCCGCCCAGCTGAATCAGGCGCGCGCCGCCGTCAGTTTCAACATCAAGCAGCTGGAGGCCGAGCTCGGCGTCACGCTGCTCACGCGCACCACGCGGCGCGTCGAGCTGACCGACGCGGGCGAGCGCTTCTACGCGCGCTGCGTGCGCGTGCTGGAGGAAGCCGAAAGCGCGATCGACGACGCGCGCAGCGAGCATGGCGGGATGCACGGCGTGCTGCGCGTGACGTCCACGGTCGAGTACGGAACGATGGTCGTCGCGCCGGCGCTGCACGCGTTCATGCAGCGCCACCCGGCGCTACGCGTGCGGCTCGAGACCCATGCGACTCAGGTCGACCTGGTGCGCGAGCGTGTCGACGTCGCGATTCGGCTCGGCCGCCTCGAGCAGTTCCAGGATCTGCCCTACCGCGGCGCGTGCCTCGCGACCTACGAGGTGCGGCCGGTGATCGCGCCTTCGCTGCTCGCCGAGGCCGGCCTGTCGCAGATCGGCTCGCCGGAGCTGCTTGCCCGGCTGCCGCAACTCGGCCATACGCGGCTCGAGCGGATCGCCACGTGGACGCTCACCGATCGCGACGGCAACCCGCATGCGTTTCGTCCCGGCGCGAAGCCGCGCGTGGTGGTCGACAACGCTTCGGTGCTGCGCGTGCTCGCGCGGCAAGGCAGCGGCGTCGCGCTGCTGCCCGAGTGGCTCGTGCGCGACGACCTTGCGAGCGGCGCGCTGGTCGATGCGCTGCCCGGCTACCGGTTTCCGCCGCAGGCCGTCTATGCGCTGTACCCGTCGACCGCACACGTGCCGCAGAAGGTGCGCGCGTGGGTCGACTTCATGAAGGCGTATCTGGCCTGAGCCGGCGCCGCATGCGCAGGCTCACGCGCGTGCCGCATCGTCCCGCAGCCGTGCGTCGACGCGTGCCGCGATCGCCAGCAGGCGGCGGTCGCCGCCCCACGGGCCTTCGAGCATGAGCCCGACCGGCAGCCCCGTTTGCGCGGAGCGGCCGGCCGGCAGCGACACCGACGGTATGCCGGCGAGCGACGCGGGCGAGGTCTGACGCGCGACGCGCGCGAACAGCGCCGCGTCCTGCGCGGCCGTCATCGCAGCGGTGGCGTCGAGCAACGGCGCCTCGCCCGGCACCGTCGGCATCGCGATGCAGTCGACCGGCGTACCGAATGCGTCGTCGTACCAGCGCACGATGCGCCGACGCCAATCGAGCGCATCGGCGTAGGACTGTGCATCGATCGGCGCGGATACGAACGAACGGAAGATCGCGCGGACGTCGTCGCTCGCGATCCGTTCGACGAACGTGTCGAACGGGATGCCGAGCCGTTGCGTCGCGAAACGACGCCAGTACAGGTTGGCCTCGAAGGCCGCAATCGGAAAGCCGCACGCTTCGCTCGCGTCGTGCAGCTGCCGCGCGGGCAACGGCACGAGCGTCGCGCCGGCCGCCGCGCAGGACGCGAGCGCGCGTTCGATGCAGGCCGCGACGCCGGGATCCAGCTCGTCGAAATACGGCGCGGCCGGCACGCCGATGCGCAGCTGCGACCAGCCGGGTGCGGCGGCAATGCCGTCGTCACGCGTCAGCACCGCATCGAGCAGGAGCAGATCGTCGATGTGCCGGGCGATCGGCCCGACCGTATCGCGCGTGTGCGACAGCGACAGCACGCCGTGCGACGAATAGCGCTGCGCGGACGGCCGCAAGCCGTACACGCCGCAAAATGCGGCGGGAATGCGCACCGAACCGCCGGTGTCGGTGCCGAGGCCGAACGGAATGCCGGCCGCGACGACCGCGGCCGTGCCGCCGCTCGAGCCGCCCGCGATACGGCGCGGGTCGTGCGGGTTGCCGACCGCACCGAACTGCCGGTTGCCGCTCGTGATGCCGAACGCGAGCTCGTGCATGTTGGCCTTGCCGAGCGGCACCGCGCCGGCGTCGAGCAGGCGCCGGACGGTCAGCGCATCGTGCGTCGCGCGATAGTCGTTCACTGCCGGGCTCGCGCCGAGCGTCGGCATGTCGGCGGTGTCGAGGTTGTCCTTGATGACGAACGGCACGCCGGCGAGCGGCAGCGCGTCGCCTTGTGCGATACGCACATCGATGCGCTCGGCCGTGCGGCGTGCGAGTTCGGCATCGACGTGCACCATCGCATTGAGCGGCGCAATGGCGGCGAGGCGCGCGAGTGCATCATCGGCCACGTCGACGGCACGGCACGCGCCGTGGCACACCGCATCGGCAAGCCCACGCACGCTCGCGGCGGAAACGAATGGTGAGGAAGAAACGCGGTTCGGCTGTGTTGTCATGTTGTGTGCTGGACGCGGAATCGATCGGGAAACGGGCGGCGTACCGAAGGCCCTGTCCGGCATGCCGCGCGCAGCGCGATGGTAGCCCGGCGCGCGCGCGGGCGCACGTGGGGCATCATGCAGGCGGTTGGGAACGGTCGGGGCGTAGGCGGCCGGGCGCGCGGCGAATTGCAGGCCGAATCGAATCGCAAGCGGCATGGTACGGATGCGGCGGATACTTCGGATGCCGTGGATACTGATGCCGCCGATGCCGCCGATGGACCGACGGCGCGCGCGCCGTCGGTCCATCAAGCGCACGGCTCGAACCCCATCTGCTCGCGGCCCAGCCCCGTCAGATCGCGCTCGCATGCGCGCCCGTCGAAATCGACCTCGAAATGATCGGCCGGAAAATCCGGCGGGCTCTCGCCGCGCACGAACGCCTGCCGCTGCCGTTGCAGGTACGCATCGTTCTTCGGGCAGCCGGGCGCGGCCGCGATGTACATCACGTTGCTGTCGCCGCTGCCGCGATGCACGTCTTCGACCGCATGCACGACGTCGCCGTGCCAGAACACCGCGTCGCCCGGCTCCATCTGCGGAATCGGCACCAGCGCATCGAGCAGCAGCGCATGCCACTCGGGCAGGATCGACAGCGCGCGGCCGGGCCGCGCGCCGCACAGGTCGTCGTCGGCGACATCGTCCAGCAGCGCGCGCAGCACGACATACGCCATCGCGTTCGCGACCGGGATCAGCTGCAGCGTGCCGTCGCCGGGGCCTTGCGGCGTCAGCGCGGTCCAGCCCTGGAACGTACGGAACATCGAACACACGGCTGGCGACGCAATCTCCTCGACGTCGGGCCGGAACGCCGCGTCGAACGGGTCGTAATCGCGCCAGCGGCCGGCGAGCACGTGCCGATACACGTGCCGGAAATTCGGCCCGAGCCAGCGTTCGACCGACCCGCCGTCGACGTGCGGCGACAGCCCGAGCGTCGTCGAACCCGGCGGCCGGCGGCGGATGCGATCCGCGTATGCGGGAACCCGGTCGGGATCGAAATGCGGGCGTGCGCCATCGGCATGACGCCACAGCCGGTTCAGGAACACGCGCGCCTGCGTCAGCGCCGGCGACTGGCGCGCGGCCACCTGCGGCTTCGACCAGTAGACGCCGTAGATCTGCGGCTTGCCGGACGCGAGGTTGCCGAAGTAGCGATCGTCGGCGCGCGCGTGCAGCCGCTCGGCGAAGCGGTTCGCCTCGAGATACGCACCGATCTCGTCGTTCCAGTCGCGCGCCTGCCGCGCGTCGAACACGCCGCGGATCACCGCCGCGCCGTGCGCACGGATCGCGTCGATCGTGCGCGGCTCGACCGCGCCGTTCGCGATCTCCGCGAACCGCAGCACCGGAATCGCATCGCGGCCGTGCGCGTGCGTGCGGCGGATCGCGTCGACCTGCCGCGCGATGTCCCCTTCCAGCTCGAGGAACGTCGTCGCATAGCCGGGCAGGTCCGCACGCAGCGCCCGTTTCGCCGCGCGGATCGCGGACGGCAGATCGTCTATCGTCAGGGGCATCGTCGTCTCCTCGCTGAACCATGTCGTGATGAGCGCTCAGCGTACGGCCGATACGTCGCCGCGATCGATACTATCCAGCCGACAATCGATACAATCCGGACAACCTAGCCAGGACGATGGCAGACGACGCACAGCTTGTTGCCGTCCGGATCGCGGAAGTACGCGCCGTAGTAGTCGCGGTGATAGTGGGGCCGCAGGCCGGGCGGCCCCTCGCAGGTGCCGCCGTGCTGCAGCGCGAGCGCGTGGCAGCGGTCGACCTGCGCGCGCGAATGCGCATCGAACGCGATCGTATGGCCGTTGCCCGGCTCGGGCCGGCGGCCGTCGAGCGGCCGCCCGAAGAAGAACAGCGGCCGGTCGGTGTCGGCCGGCATCCAGCCCGACCAGCCGTCCGGCTCGCGGAACTTCAGGCGCAACCCGAGTTCCGCGAACAGCGGCGCGTAAAAATCGTACGCGCGTGCGGTATCGCTGACGCCCACGCAAACATGTGAAAACATGGCTTCGCTCCGTCGTGACGATCGACCACGATCATGCCACGGTGCGATGCCGCCGTCGCCCGGAGGCCGCGATGAAGTCGCAATACGAACACGTGACGTACGCTCCCGGCTGCTCGATCCGCGTATATCACCGCCAGCTCGCACGCATTCCGTTCGAATGGCATCGGCATCCTGAGTACGAACTGACGCTCACGCTGAACAGCCGCGGCCGGCGCTTCATCGGCGATCACGTCGCCCGCTACGCGGACGACGATCTGGTGCTCGTCCCGCCGAACCTGCCGCACACCTGGTCGTCGAATGCGCGCATCGATCGCGCCGCGCCCGAAGTCGCGCTCGTCGTGTGGTTCGACGGCGACTGGGCCCACCGCGTCGCCGACTGCTGCGCCGAATATGCGCCGCTGCGCTCGCTGCTGCGGCGCGCGGCGTCGGGCCTCGCGTTCGATGCCGATACGGCGCGCGCGATGCGCGCCCGGCTGCCGCGCTTGCTCGATGCGTCGCCGCGCGTGCGGCTCGCCGCCGTACTCGACACGCTCGCGGAACTCGCCGAAGCCGGCGGCGAGCCGCTGGCCGGCGCGCACGCGCGCAGCCGGTCCGAGCGGATCGAGTCGTCCGTCGACGCGTCCGCTCCGGAAGCCGAACGCGTCGAGCGCGTGCTCGATGCGATCGATCGCCGGTTCCACGAGCCGCTGCGCATCGACGCGCTCGCGGCCATCGCGCATCTGTCCGAACGCTCGCTGCAACGGCTGTTCGCGCGCCATCTCGGCGAAAGCGTCGGCCGCTACCTGCAGCGGTTGCGGCTCGCGCACGCGTGTCGCCATCTGGCCGGCACCGACTGGCCGATCGCGACGGTCGCCGCGCGCTGCGGCATTCCGAACGTCGCGAACTTCAACCGTCAGTTCCTCGCCGCACGCGGCATGACGCCGCGCGCATACCGGCGCCTGTTCGCGCAGCACGGCCATGCGTCGGGCGTCGACCTGCCGGGCGCCGATGCCTCGGCTGCCGACGCGCCATCGCTCGACACACGCCCACCGTCGCTGGAACGCAGCACCGGCCCGCGCCGCGCGCACAAATGAAAACACCCCGGCGGGATGACCCACCGGGGTGTCGGGGCGTTGCGTTCGCCGGACGCGAACGGCGTTGCGTTTGCCGGACGCGAACGGCGTTGCGGCCGTTCGCGCCGCGCACGACTTAACGTGCGTTGAGCGGCTTCGCTTCGCGCGGCGTGTCGCCGATGAACAGCTGACGCGGACGGCCGATCTTTTGCTCCGGATCCGCAATCATTTCGTTCCACTGTGCGATCCAGCCGACCGTACGTGCCATCGCGAAGATACACGTGAACATCGACGTCGGGATGCCCAGCGCGCGCTGCACGATACCCGAGTAGAAGTCGACGTTCGGGTACAGCTTGCGCGACACGAAGTACTCGTCTTCCAGCGCGATCTTCTCGAGCTGCATCGCGAGCTTGAACAGCGGGTCGTCGTGCAGGCCCAGTTCGTTCAGCACTTCGTAGCACGTTTCGCGCATCAGCTTCGCACGCGGGTCGTAGTTCTTGTACACGCGGTGACCGAAGCCCATCAGCTTCACGCCCGAATTCTTGTCCTTCACCTGCTTGATGAATTCGGGGATGTTGTCCGGCGAGCCGATCTGCTCGAGCATGTTCAGTGCGGCTTCGTTCGCACCACCGTGCGCCGGGCCCCACAGACACGCGATACCGGCCGCGATACACGCGAACGGGTTCGCGCCCGACGAGCCGGCCAGGCGGACCGTCGACGTCGATGCGTTCTGCTCGTGGTCGGCGTGCAGGATCAGGATACGGTCGAGCGCGCGGACGAGCACGTCGTTGACCTTGTACTCTTCGCACGGGTTCGAGAACATCATGTGCATGAAGTTCGCGCTGTACGACAGCGAGTTCTTCGGATACACGAACGGCTGGCCGATGCTGTACTTGTATGCCATCGCGACGAGCGTCGGCAGCTTGGCGATCATGCGGATCGCCGACACTTCGCGGTGACGCGGGTCGTTGATGTCGAGCGAGTCGTGGTAGAACGCCGACAGCGCGCCGACTGCGGCGACCAGGATCGCCATCGGGTGCGCGTCGCGGCGGAAGCCACGGAAGAAGAAGTGCATCTGCTCGTGCACCATCGTGTGCTTCGTGACGGTGTCGACGAATTCCTTCTTCTGTGCTGCGTTCGGCAGTTCGCCCTTCAGCAGCAGGTAGCAGGACTCGAGGAAGTCCGCGTTCTGCGCGAGGTTGTCGATCGGGTAGCCGCGGTACAGCAGTTCGCCCTTGTCGCCGTCGATGTACGTGATCGCCGAGTTGCACGAAGCCGTCGACATGAAGCCCGGGTCGTAAGTGAACTTGCCGGTTTGGCCGTACAGCTTGCGGATGTCGATTACGTCCGGGCCCATCGTCCCCTTGTAAATCGGCATTTCGACGCTCGGCGAGTTGTCGCTGAACGATAGCGTGGCTTTAACATCAGACGGAGTCATGGCACATCCTCAATCGAAATAAAGAAACGGGATTCGATAACGGGCGTAACGCTTTAAACGTTGCGCAGCATCTCCAACAGCCGGTGAACATCCGGGCTGTCTAGGTCGCCCTCTGGTTCCTTGCGCGCGAGGAGCAAGTCCATCAGGTCGTTGTCGCTCAGATCGAGCAGGCGCGACAACGCGCCTACGTCTGCATCGGTGAGGTCATGCTCGTGTCTGCTGAAGAAACGCTCGAACAGAATGTCGTTCTCCAGCAGACCCCGCCGCGCGCGCCAACGCAGGCGCGCGCGACGGTGCGGGTCGGATTGATGCGAGTCGTCGCTCATTTCAACCTTAAACCGCGCGGCGAACCATCAGTTCCTTGATCTTGCCGATCGCCTTCGTCGGATTCAGGCCCTTCGGGCACACGTCGACGCAGTTCATGATCGTATGGCAACGGAACAGACGGTACGGATCTTCCAGATTGTCGAGACGCTCGCCGGTGGCGGTGTCGCGGCTGTCGGCGATGAACCGGTAAGCCTGCAGCAGGCCCGCCGGGCCCACGAACTTGTCCGGGTTCCACCAGAAGCTCGGGCACGACGTCGAGCAGCTCGCACACAGAATGCACTCGTACACGCCGTCGAGCTCGTCGCGCTCTTCCGGCGACTGCAGGCGTTCCTTCTCCGGCGGCGGCGCGTCGTTGATCAGGTACGGCTTGATCGAGTGATACTGGTTGAAGAAGTGCGTCATGTCGACGATCAGGTCGCGCACTACCGGCAGCCCCGGCAGCGGACGCAGCACGATCTTCTGCGGCAGATCGTTCAGGTTCGTCAGGCACGCGAGACCGTTCTTGCCGTTGATGTTCATCGCGTCCGAGCCGCACACGCCTTCGCGGCACGAGCGGCGGAACGACAGCGTCTCGTCCACGGCCTTCAGCTTCACCAGCGCGTCGAGCAGCATGCGCTCATGCTGGATCTCGAGCTCGTACGTCTGCATGCGCGGCGCCGCGTCCTTGTCCGGATCGTAGCGATAGAGTTCAAAAATGCGTTTTGCCATTTCGGATTCCTTTGACTCGGCTTAGAACGTGCGCGGCTTCGGCGGCACGGAGTCGACCGTCAGCGGCTTCATTTGAACCGGCTTGTAGTCGAGGCGATCGCCTTCGCTGTACCACAGCGTGTGGCGCAGCCAGTTGTCGTCGTCGCGGTGCTCGTAGTCGCTGTGCGCGTGTGCGCCGCGGCTTTCCTTGCGCGCTTCGGCCGACACCATCGTCGCACGGGCCACTTCGATCAGGTTCTCCAGCTCGAGCGCTTCGATGCGCGCGGTGTTGAACACCTTCGACTTGTCCTTCAGGTGGATGTTTTCCACCCGCTCCTTCAGGCCGGCCATCTGGTCCACGCCTTCCTTCAGCAGCGCCGAGGTACGGAACACGCCCGCATGCTTCTGCATCGTCGAGCGGATGTCGTTCGCGACGTCTTGGGTGTATTCGCCCGACGTCGACTTCTCGAGCTTCGCCAGACGTGCCAGCGAGTATTCGCCCGCGTCGGCCGGCAGCGGCTTGTGGTCGCGCTGGTTCTTCACGTGCTGGACGATGTGGTTGCCGGCCGCGCGGCCGAACACCACCAGGTCGAGCAGCGAGTTCGTGCCCAGGCGGTTCGCGCCGTGCACCGACACGCACGAGCATTCGCCGACCGCGTAGAAGCCGTTGACCGGCTCCTTGTGATCGCGCGACGTGCCCACGACCTGACCGTGGATGTTGGTCGGAATGCCGCCCATCTGGTAGTGGATCGTCGGCACGACCGGGATCGGTTCCTTGATGCAGTCGACGTTCGCGAACCGCAGCGCGATCTCGCGGATCGACGGCAGACGCTTCATGATCGTCTCCGCGCCGATGTGCGACAGATCCAGCAGCACGTGGTCCTTGTTCGGACCGACGCCGCGGCCTTCCTTGATTTCCTGGTCCATCGAGCGCGACACGAAGTCACGCGGCGCCAGATCCTTCAGCGTCGGCGCATAGCGCTCCATGAAGCGCTCGCCGTTCGAGTTGCGCAGAATGCCGCCTTCGCCGCGCACGCCTTCCGTGATCAGCACGCCCGCGCCGGCCACGCCGGTCGGGTGGAACTGCCAGAACTCCATGTCCTGCAGCGCGATGCCCGAGCGAGCGGCCATGCCCAGCCCGTCGCCCGTGTTGATGAACGCGTTCGTCGATGCCGCGAAGATCCGACCAGCGCCGCCCGTCGCGAACAGCGTCGTCTTGCCTTCCATGATGTAGACGTCGCCCGTCTCCATCTCGAGGGCCGTCACGCCGAGCACGTCGCCGTCCGCGTCGCGGATCAGGTCGAGCGCCATCCATTCGACGAAGAACTGCGTCTTCGCCTCGACGTTCTGCTGGTACAGCGTGTGCAGCAGCGCGTGACCGGTACGGTCGGCGGCCGCGCAAGCGCGCTGCACCGGCTTCTCGCCGTAGTTCGCGGTGTGGCCGCCGAACGGGCGCTGGTAGATCGTGCCGTCCGCGTTGCGGTCGAACGGCATGCCGAAGTGCTCGAGCTCGTACACGACGTTCGGCGCTTCACGGCACATGAACTCGATCGCGTCCTGGTCGCCGAGCCAGTCGGAACCCTTGATCGTGTCGTAGAAATGGAAGTGCCAGTTGTCTTCGCTCATGTTGCCGAGCGACGCGCCGATGCCGCCTTGTGCCGCGACCGTGTGCGAACGGGTCGGGAACACCTTCGACAGCACGCCGACCGACAGGCCCGCACGCGACAGTTGCAGCGCTGCGCGCAAGCCCGAGCCGCCCGCGCCGACGATCACCACGTCGAACTTGCGGCGCGGCAGGGAAGTTTTGATTGCAGCCATTCTTTACACTCTCCAGAGAATCTGCGCGGCGTAGCCCGCACATGCGAGCAGCCAGACGATGGTCAGCGATTGCAGCAGCAGGCGCACACCGACGGGCTTCACGTAGTCCATCCAGATGTCGCGCACGCCGACCCATGCGTGGTAGAAGAGGGAAAGCAGCGTCACGAAGGTCGCGAGCTTCATCCATTGCGCGGAGAAGATCGATGCCCAGCCTTCGTACGAGAAGTCATGCGCGCCGAAGAACAGGACGAGCAGAATGACCGTGTAGACCGCCATGATCGTGGCGGTGACGCGCTGCGCGAGCCAGTCGCGCAGGCCGTAGTGAGCGCCGACGACGAGGCGCTTCGAGCCGATTCGGTTGTTGGCTGCCATTTTCTTAGAATGCTCCGAACAGTTTGAGTGCCATGGCGATCGTCAGCGCGATCGAGACGACAAACACGACCACGGCCGTACGCTTGCCGCCTTCCTTCGAGACGGCGTCATGGTTGACGTCCATCAACAGGTGGCGAATGCCGGCGCAGAAATGGTGGAGGAACGCCCAGGACAACGCGAGGACGATCAGCTTGACGACGATGTTGGAGAGGAAAGACTTGAAGACTTCGAAGCTGAGCTCCGACGTGAGGCTCTGATCGAAGAGGAACAGCAGGAACGGCAGGAACAGGAACAGCAGCGCGCCGCTGATTCGATGGAGAATCGACAATATCGCCGCCGCAGGCATGCGATATTTCATCGTGATGTCGCCGAATCCGATGTTCCGGTATTCCGGCCTCGGCTTTCTTACTGCGTCAGTCATGCTAGACCCCTACTATGTTGTCACACTAATCCGCGATTTTAGCGCCTTTTTATATCGCGCTGCAGCGAAAGTCTGCTCTGGATCGTTACGCAAACGCGAACAAAAGGCGGCCCGATACGTGCTACGCGAACGTGGGGAGAACGCGCGCCCGCAGCTTGGCCGATACGTCGTCAGCTCAAGTCATTGTGATAGTAATACCCGGTTGTGACATACCAGCCGCGCCGCACTTCCACCGGCCGATCACCGTACGTATAGGACACCCGCTCCACCGACAGCAACGGAAAACCCGCCGGCACGCGCAGCAGATCGGCAACCGCCGGCTCCGCCGCCACCGCCCGGATCTTTTCCGTCGCGCGAATCATGCGCGTGCCGAACTCCGTCTCGAACATCGCATAGAGCGGCCCCTTGTATTCGCTCAAGCGCTCGAACGACAGCCCGCGGAACATCGCGCCGGGCAGCCAGATCTCGTCGAGCACCGTCGCGTCGCCCTCGAACGCCAGCAGCCGGCGCACCTGCACCACCGGGTCGGCCGGCTTCAGGTCGAGCTGCCGCGCGATCTCGGCCGGCGCCCGCAAGCGCCGGCATTCGAGCACGCGACTCACGTGCGGATGCTCGGCGCCGTCGTCGGCGAGCAGCCGCAGAAAGCGGAACTGCGCGCGGTCTTCGTTGTGCGTTGCAACAAACGTACCCTTGCCCTGCCGCCTGACGACGAGATTCTCGGCGGCCAGTTCGTCGATCGCCTTGCGCACGGTGCCCTGGCTGACCTTGTAACGGGCCGCGAGCTCCACCTCGCTCGGGATGATCTCGCCCGGCTTCCATTCGCCCGATTCCAGACTCTGCGTGATCAACGACTTGATCTGCTGGTATAACGGACTGAAAGTCGGCGACGGCGCGGCAGGCGCCGGCACGGAATCGCCCGCGCCCGGCTGCCCTGGGCTGCCTGCGCCGGTCGGATTCGCGTTGTTCGCCTGGTTCGATGTCATGGCGCGCATTTCATCACAAACCGCGCTTTTCCGTCCACTCAAATTCAGCAAAACATCTGTCTTATATAAGACATATGATACCGTTTGACTTTGGCCACGCCCGCTCCTACACTCCCGGTCGAGCAAGGGTTCGCGGGTGCAAAACGCGTCCCCGGCTACGTGCCACGGCCGTCTCCAGGTTCACCGCGTCTGCCTTTCGCGAGTCCTCCGCCCTGCTTCACTGCAACGCTACGCGTAACGCGCATAGAATGGCGTTTTGCCTAGCGTCCATCGCTTCATCCCGTCCTGGAGATTTTCAATGGCTAAGCCCGCAAAGCGCGTTGCCGTCACCGGCGCCGCAGGTCAAATCGCTTACTCCCTGCTGTTCCGCATCGCGAACGGCGACCTGCTCGGCAAGGACCAGCCGGTCATCCTGCAACTGCTCGACCTCCCGCAAGCCCAAGCCGCCGTCAAAGGCGTCGTGATGGAACTCGAAGATTGCGCGTTCCCGCTGCTCGCGGGCGTCGTGATCACCGACGATCCGAAGGTTGCATTCAAGGATGCAGACGTCGCACTGCTCGTCGGCGCACGTCCGCGCTCGAAGGGCATGGAGCGCAAGGACCTGCTGTCGGCCAACGCCGAGATCTTCACGGTCCAGGGCGCCGCGCTGAACGAAGTCGCGAGCCGCGACGTCAAGGTGCTGGTGGTCGGCAACCCGGCCAACACGAACGCCTACATCGCGATGAAGTCGGCGCCGGATCTGCCGAAGAAGAACTTCACGGCCATGCTGCGCCTCGACCACAACCGCGCGCTGTCGCAACTCGCAGCAAAGACGGGCAAGCCGGTCGCATCGATCGAGAAGCTCGCCGTGTGGGGCAACCACTCGCCGACGATGTACCCCGACTTCCGCTTCGCGACCGCCGAAGGCGAGTCGATGCTGAAGCTCGTCAACGACGACGTGTGGAACCGCGAAACGTTCATCCCGACCGTCGGCAAGCGCGGCGCGGCGATCATCGAAGCGCGCGGCCTGTCGTCGGCAGCGTCGGCAGCCAATGCGGCGATCGACCACGTGCGTGACTGGGTGCTCGGCACGAACGGCAAGTGGGTCACGATGGGCATCCCGTCGGACGGCTCGTACGGCATCCCCGAAGACATCATCTACGGCGTGCCGGTCACCTGCGAAAACGGCGAATACAAGCGCGTCGAAGGCCTCGAGATCGATGCGTTCTCGCGCGAGAAGATGGACGGCACGCTCGCCGAGCTGCTGGAAGAGCGCGACGGCGTCGCACACCTGCTGAAGAACTAAGCAGGCTGCGTGGCCGGGCCGCCCGCGGGCGGGCCGGCCACGGCACGGGCGGCCGGCGCGCAGCCAGCCGCGCCGCCCGATCCGATCCGGGCACGTTTTGCCGCCGGCGCGCAGCGCGCGCCGGCCCAGAACGTGGCCGGATCCGATTTCTCCCCGATGATCCGCTTCCCTGGCGTAGAACAGATGTCCGCGCTCACTCCTGCACAAGTGCTGTACGACGGGGCGTCGCCGCCCGCGATCCTGCCCTGCTGCGATCACTACGCGGGCAGCGAGAAGCTGATGCGCAAATCGCTCGCGCTCCAGGCCGAACTCGGCCCGGTGTTCGACATCACGCTCGACTGCGAGGACGGCGCGGCCGTCGGCCAGGAAGCCGCCCACGCACAGCTCGTCGCCGAATTCCTCGGCAGCGCCGAGAACCGCTTCGGACGCGTCGGCGTCCGCATTCACGACTTTTCCCATCCGCACTGGCGCGACGACGTGCGCATCGTGCTGCGCGCCGCGCGCGCGCCCGCCTACGTCACGCTGCCGAAGGTCGCCGGCGCCGCCGATGCGGCCGAGATGATCGCGTTCATCGAAGGCACGCGCCGCGAGCTCGGGCTCGCGCAGCCGATTCCGGTCGACGTGCTGGTCGAGACGCACGGCGCGCTCGCGCAGGCCGCGACGCTCGCCGCGCTGCCGCTGGTCGGCACGCTGAGCTTCGGGCTGATGGATTTCGTATCC
Source organism: Burkholderia sp. MBR-1 (assembly GCF_013822785.1). Classification (NCBI taxonomy): domain Bacteria; kingdom Pseudomonadati; phylum Pseudomonadota; class Betaproteobacteria; order Burkholderiales; family Burkholderiaceae; genus Burkholderia; species Burkholderia sp. MBR-1. The sequence continues at coordinate 333,361 of NZ_CP053610.1, read as the reverse complement.
GCCCATCACGGCGCGATTCCCGATGCGGCGATGCGCTCGCCGGGCCAGTTCGATCACCCGCTCGTGCGCCGCGCGAAACTGGAGATCGCCGCGGCCTGCCACGCGCACGGCAAGACGCCGTCGCACAACGTCACGACCGACGTGCGCGACATGAGCGTCGTGGCCGGCGATGCGCGCCGCGCGCGCGACGAATTCGCCTTCACGCGGATGTGGAGCATCCATCCGGCGCAGATCCGTCCGATCGTCGCCGCATTCGCGCCGCGCACCGACGAGGTCGCGCTGGCCGCCGAGATCCTGCTGGCCGCGCAGGCCGCCGCGTGGGGCCCGACGCGCCACGGCGACACGCTGCACGACCGCGCGAGCTACCGCTATTACTGGTCGGTGCTGCGCCGCGCGAAGGCGACCGGCCAGGCCGTGCCGCGCGAAGCCGCGCCGCTGTTCGGGCCGGCCGGCGCAGGCGCCGGTTAAGCCGGCCGAGCCGCCGACATGCGGATTTCATCGAATCTCCGGCGCGCGAACGCGACACAGGTTTGCGAAACGACAAAAAACGTAACCGAGCCCGAAAACCTGAAATATGCGCAGCCAAATAGGTCAAAATAGCGGCCGCTGCGCGCTTCCGGGGGCGCGTGCAGTTTCAAACCGGCCGGCGGCGTCAGCAGCCGGCCCTTGTCAACTGATAATCGAAAGGTTCTGACTCCATGAAGAAACTCCTGATCGCTACCGCCATCGGCGCGTTGTCCGCCACGCTGCTGGTGTCGGCGCCGAGCGCGTTCGCCCAGGGTACGGCCACGACTGCGAAGAAGACGGCCAAGCGCCCGGCACCGGCCAAGCGCCTGATTCCGCGCAGCAAGAAGTCCCTCGCGCGTGCCGCGGCGAAGGTCGATCCGGTACCGGACGGCGCAGTGAAGTGGGCGTGCAAGGACGGCCTGTCGTTCGACCTCGCCGGCGACATGAAGCGCGACCAGCTGGTCACGGTCCACTGGGCGAAGAAGAACTACAAGCTGCCGCGTCAGGCCACGACGACCGGCGCCGACACGTTCTACGATCCGGCCGCCGGCTTCAAGCTGGTCGTGATCCCGACCAAGGCGATGCTGTTCAGCGACGCGAACGGCGGCGAGCGTCTCGCCGACGAATGCGTGACGCCGGAAATGGCGCAAGGCGGCGCCGCACCGACGCAGTCCAACGAGCTGAAGCCGGCGACGAACTAAGCGCGCCCAGGCCCTCGATGTCCGCCCCGGTCTCCAACGTCCGCCCTGCGCCGGATTCGGTACTCGTCGACATCGTCGACTACGTGCTCGACACCGGCATCGACAGCGCGCTCGCGCTGGAGACGGCGCGTCATTGCCTGATCGACACGCTCGGATGCGGACTCGAGGCGCTCTCCTACCCTGCCTGCACCAAGCTGCTCGGCCCCGTCGTGCCGGGCACGATCGTGCCGAACGGCGCGAAGGTGCCCGGCACGTCCTTCCAGCTCGATCCCGTACAGGCCGCGTTCGACATCGGCGCGATGATCCGCTGGCTGGACTTCAACGACACCTGGCTCGCCGCCGAATGGGGTCATCCGTCCGACAACCTCGGCGGGATCCTGGCGACGGCCGACTGGCTGTCCCGCACGGCCGTCGCGGCCGGCAGGAAGCCGCTCGCGATGCGCGACGTGCTCGTCGCGATGATCCAGGCCCACGAGATCCAGGGCTGCCTCGCACTCGAGAATTCTTTCAATGCCGTCGGGCTCGACCACGTGCTGCTGGTCAAGGTCGCGTCGACCGCCGTGGTCGGCCGCCTGCTCGGGCTCACGCGCGACGAGCTGCTCAATGCGGTGTCGAACGCGTTCGTCGACGGCCACGCGTTGCGCACCTACCGCCATGCGCCGAACACCGGCTCGCGCAAGTCGTGGGCGGCCGGCGACGCGACGTCGCGCGCGGTGCGCCTCGCGCTGATCGCGAAGACCGGCGAGATGGGCTACCCGTCCGCGCTGACCGCGAAGACCTGGGGCTTCTACGACGTGCTGTTCCGCGGGCAGCCGTTCCGCTTCCAGCGCCCGTACGGCACCTACGTGATGGAGAACGTGCTGTTCAAGATCGCGTTCCCCGCCGAATTCCATGCGCAGACGGCCGTCGAGGCCGCGCTGCAGCTGCACGCGCGGCTCGCCGCGGCCGGCCGCACGACCGACGAGATCAGCCGCATCACGATCCGCACGCACGCGGCCGCGATCCGCATCATCGACAAGCAGGGGCCCCTCGCCAATCCGGCCGACCGCGACCACTGCATCCAGTACATGGTGGCCGTGCCGCTGCTGTTCGGCCGGCTGAGCGCGGCCGACTACGAAGACGCGACCGCCGCCGATCCGCGCATCGACGCGCTGCGCGCGAAGACCGTGTGCGTCGAGGATCTGCAGTTCACGAAGGACTACCACGACCCGGCCAAGCGCTCGATCGCGAACGCGCTGACGATCGAATTCGCGGACGGGTCGACGCTTGCCGAGGTGACGGTCGAATATCCGATCGGCCATCAGCGACGCCGTGCCGACGGCATCCCGCTGCTGATCGAGAAATTCCGGACCAACCTTGCCCGCCGTTTCCCGGCAAAGCAGCAACAAGCGATTCTCGACGTGTCGCTGGACCAGGCAAAGCTCGATGCGATGCCGGTCAATGAGTACGTCGATCTGTATATGATCTAGCCGTCAGATACAGGACTCTTTGTTTCCTAGCCTTAAACCCAGGAAAATCACCATGGCCCACAATCTCCACAAGACCCTCAAGGAATTCGACAGCGGTTCCGGCAAAGGCAAGTTCTACTCGCTGCCGCAGCTCGGCAAGGAACTGAAGACGAAGATCGAACGCCTGCCGGTGTCGATCCGCATCGTGCTCGAGTCCGTGCTGCGCAACTACGACGGCAAGAAGATCACCGAAGAACACATCGAGCAGCTCGCGAACTGGCAGCCGACCGCGAAGCGGGTCGACGAGATTCCGTTCGTGGTGTCGCGCGTCGTGCTGCAGGACTTCACCGGCGTGCCGCTGCTCGCCGATATCGCGGCCATGCGCGGTGTCGCGCAGCGTTCGGGCAAGGATCCGAAGAAGATCGAGCCGCTGGTGCCGGTCGATCTCGTCGTCGACCACTCGGTGCAGATCGACTACTTCCGTCAGAAGGACGCGCTCGACCTGAACATGAAGCTGGAATTCCAGCGCAACAACGAGCGCTACCAGTTCATGAAGTGGGGCATGCAGGCGTTCGACACGTTCAAGGTCGTGCCGCCGGGCGTCGGCATCGTCCACCAGGTGAACCTGGAATACCTCGCGCGCGGCGTGCACAAGAAGGCCGACGGCGGCGACACCGTGTACTACCCGGACACCCTCGTCGGCACCGACAGCCACACGACGATGATCAACGGCATCGGCGTGGTCGGCTGGGGCGTGGGCGGCATCGAAGCGGAAGCCGGCATGCTCGGCCAGCCGGTGTACTTCCTGACGCCGGACGTCGTCGGCGTCGAGCTGAAGGGCAAGCTGCGCGAAGGCGTGACGGCCACCGACCTGGTGCTGACGATCACCGAAATGCTGCGCAAGGAGAAGGTCGTCGGCAAGTTCGTCGAGTTCTTCGGCGAAGGCACGAAGTCGCTGTCGTTGCCGGACCGCGCGACGATCGGCAACATGGCGCCGGAATACGGCGCGACGATGGGCTTCTTCCCGGTCGACGAAAAGACGATCGAGTACTTCGAAGGCACGGGCCGCACGAAGGCCGAAATCGCCGCGTTCGAGAACTACTTCAAGGCGCAGAAGCTGTTCGGCATCCCGAAGGCAGGCGACATCGACTACACGAAGACGGTCACGCTCGACCTCGCGACGGTCGCCCCGTCGCTGGCCGGCCCGAAGCGCCCGCAGGACCGCATCGAAATCGGCAACGTGAAGTCGACGTTCACCGAGCTGTTCTCGAAGCCGGTCGCCGAAAACGGCTTCGCGAAGAAGGCCGAGGACCTGAACGCGCAGTACACGACGAGCAACGGCGTCGACGTGAAGAACGGCGACGTGCTGATCGCCGCGATCACGTCGTGCACGAACACGTCGAACCCGAGCGTGCTGCTGGCCGCCGGCCTGCTCGCGAAGAAGGCCGTGGAAGCCGGCCTGACGGTCGCGCCGCACATCAAGACGTCGCTCGCGCCGGGATCGCGCATCGTCACCGAATACCTGACGAAGACGGGCCTGCTGCCGTACCTCGCGAAGCTCGGCTTCGAAGTCGCCGCGTACGGCTGCACGACCTGCATCGGCAACGCGGGCGACCTGACGCCGGAGCTGAACGAAGCGATCACGAAGAACGACATCGTCGCGGCGGCCGTGCTGTCGGGCAACCGTAACTTCGAGGCGCGCATCCACCCGAACATCCGCGCGAACTTCCTCGCGTCGCCGCCGCTCGTCGTCGCCTACGCGATCGCCGGCAACATCACGCGCGACCTGATGACGGAGCCGGTCGGCAAGGGCAAGGACGGCTACGACATCTACCTCGGCGACATCTGGCCGACCAGCGACGAAATCCACGCGCTGCTCAAGTTCGCGCTGGACCCGAAGAAGTTCGAGGACAACTACTCGAAGCTCACGAAGAAGGGCGACCTGTGGAGCAAGATCGAGGGCGAAACGGGCCAGGTCTACGACTGGCCGAAGTCGACCTACATCGCCGAGCCGCCGTTCTTCGGCCACGACTTCTCGATGGAGCCGGCCGCGTCGATCCCGACCGTCCAGGGCGCGCGCGCACTGGGCATCTTCGGCGATTCGGTGACGACCGACCACATCAGCCCGGCAGGCTCGATCAAGGAAGACTCGCCGGCAGGCAAGTGGCTGAAGGAGAACGGCGTGCAGAAGGCCGACTTCAACAGCTACGGCTCGCGCCGCGGCAACCATGACGTGATGATGCGCGGCACGTTCGCGAACGTCCGCATCAAGAACCTGATGATCCCGGCGAAGGCCGACGGCACGCGCGTCGAAGGCGGCCTGACGATCCACCAGCCGAGCGGCGAACAGCTGTCGATCTACGATGCGGCGATGAAGTACGTCGGCGCCGGCACGCCGACCGTCGTGTTCGCGGGCGAAGAGTACGGCACGGGCTCGTCGCGCGACTGGGCCGCGAAGGGCACCCAGCTGCTCGGCGTGAAGGCCGTGATCGCCCGCAGCTTCGAGCGCATCCACCGCTCGAACCTGGTCGGCATGGGCGTGCTGCCGCTGCAGTTCAAGGGCGCGGACAGCGTGCAGTCGCTCGGCATCACCGGCGAAGAGACCTACGACATCGAAGGCCTCGGCGACGACTTCAAGCCGCAGCAGGACGTCACGCTGGTGATCCACCGCAAGAACGGCGAAACGACCCGCGTACCGGTGCTGCTGCGCATCGATACGCCGATCGAAGTCGACTACTACAAGCACGGCGGGATCCTGCCGTTCGTGCTGCGCTCGCTGCTCGCAGCGTAAGCGCCCTGCTTTTGCAGGTGCCGCAGCCGCCTCGCGGCGGTTGCGGCCGATTTGGATACCCGACCTCGTGTCGGGTTTTTTTTCGTCCGTACAAAGGCGCGCGCCGCGGCGGCCGGCGGCGCTAGGCTTGCTTGCCGCCGCGCGCCTTCGCACTCGCAGCGGCGCGTGCGTTCTTCTTCAGATGCGCGCGGTTGTAGTCGATCGCCGCGCGAATCAGGCGCTGCAGCGCGCGCCGGTCGAGCTTGTCGCCTTCCATGAAGTCGATCGCGCGGCGCGCGTTGCCGTCGAGGCCCGCGTTGAACAGCCCATCGGGATCGGCCAGCTGCGCGCCGTGCATGAACGTGAGCTTGACCTTGCCCTTGTGCGCGTTCGCGACCGCGATCATCCCGTCGCACGACCAGACGGGGCTGCCCATCCACTTCCATTCCTCGACGATGCCGGCGTCGGCCGCGAGGATCGTCGCGCGCAGCTCGGCAAAGACGTCGCGGCGCCAGTCGGCGATTCCGGCGATCAGCGCGTCGATGCGCGCGGACGGCGTCAGGTCGTGCCCGGCGGCGCTCATGCGTCGGCCTCCCCGCCCTCGTCCTGGCGTGCGAGCAGCTGTTCGAGCGACGCGAAGAACTGCGGCCAGCCGTACTGCGCGCCACGGTACGCCTGCTCCTGGTCGGTGCGGAAGCCGCTTTGCTCCATTCGCAGCAGCGTGCCGTGCGGCGTGGGCGTGAGCGTCCATGTGACGACGCTTTCGAGGCCATGAGCGGCCCACGTGTACGACAGCGCGCGGTGCGGCTCGATCGTCAGCACGGTGCAGTCGACCGAACCCCAGTCGGCGCGAAAACTGAACGCGCGGCCCGCCACCGGTTCGAAATCGCTCTGCATCAGCCACGCGTCGAGCAGATGCGGTTGCGTGAGCGCACGCCAGATCTTCTCGGGCGGATGCGACAGCTCCCGTTCGACGACGACGGTACGGGTTGCGGCGGGGTTGGGGTTCATTGGTCCATTCTCCTGAGCAGATCTTCGAGCGCATCGAACCGGTTCTGCCAGAAGGCGGTCATCTGGCCGGCCCAGTCGAGCAACGGAGTCAGCGCCTGCGGCTGCGCGCTGTAGTGCGTCTGCCGGCCCGCGTGACGGTCGCTCACGAGCCCGGCCTGCTTCAGTACACCCAGATGCTTCGACACGGCCGGCTGCGACACGCCGGCGCGGGCCGTCAGCGCGGCGACCGTCAGCTCGCCTTCGGCACACAGTCGCTCGAACAGCGCGCGGCGCGTCGGATCGGAAAGTGTTCTGAACAGCAGGTCGTGCGGGCTTTGCATGCTGGAATCAATAACTTCGTGGTTATGGATTGGAGAATAGCTCGGGGACGGCGCGCGTCAAACATTGGTTGCGATCGGATGTCGCGCGGGGCACGCGCAAGCCGGGTAGACCGAATGCGCGCAAACGCCGCCGCACCGGCGCGCCGTGGACATCGGACGCTCGGCCGAACCCGGCATCCGGATGCGTTCGAGCAATTCCTCTAATCGGCTCGCACGCTTCGCGAACCGAAAGGACGCTGCAAGGCTCGGCGATGCGACGTTCCACAGTTCGGGAAACCGGCACGTCCGAACGGGTCGAGAATTCCCGCCGTCGCGGCTCGCGCTGCACGCGTCCCGGCCCCGCGCCGTCGCGCGCCCACATAGTGCGACGCGCGCCGCATTCCGGCGCGGAGGCGAACGACGCGTGCGCGCACGGCAGCGCCGCGCAATTGCGCACATTCCGATACCGCAACGAACGCGTCATGCGCTCGAACGGCGCGGACGGTCGCACCGGCGCGCCGCAAACCGGTTCCGTCCGTCCGCGCATGCCGTTGCGCGCGCACCCAACGCAGTGCCCGCGCGCGGCACGCCGGTGTCAGAACTGACAGCTATGGAAACTGCCAGCTACCTGAACGACCCCGACACCCTACGCTCGTCACCGCTCGCAGCCCCACAAGGGTTGCGGCTTCCAGCAACGTCGTCTCTCCCGAAAAAGGATTCCCGATGAAAAGGAACGCGCGGTTCGCCCTATCCCTCCCGTCGCCCCGCCGCCTCGCGTGCGCGTGGCCGCTCGTGTTCGCCGCCGGTGCGGCGCATGCGAGCACGGACTGGGTCGATACCCACACGAAGGCCTTTCTGACCGGCCCGCAGCTGATGGCGCGCAGCACGGCGCCGTCGCTCGAACTCGCGGCCGGCGAGACGGCCGACATCGTCGTCAGCCTGAAGCTGCGCAACGCGGCGCAGCTCAAGCAGCTCGCCCGCGACGTGAACCGGCCCGGCAACGCGCATTACGGCCAGTACCTGACGCACGAGCAGTTCCTCGCGGACTACGCGCCGACCGAAGCGCAGGTCAAGTCGGTCGTCGACTATCTGCGCAAGAGCGGGTTCGTGAACATCGAGGTCGCGCCGAACCGGCTGCTGGTGTCGGCGCACGGCACGGCGGGCACCGTGAAGACCGCGTTCAACACGTCGCTCGTGCACTTCCAGTACGCGGGCCGCGCCGGGTTCGCGAACGCGTCGACGGCGCAGGTGCCGCGCGCGCTCGGCGACGTCGTCGGCTCGGTGCTCGGCTTGCAGAACGTCGCACGCGCGCGCCCGATGCTGCGCATCGGCAACGTCGCGAAGCCGCAGGCGCTCGCGGCCGGCACGGCCACCGGCCACTATCCGAAGGAGTTCCCCGGCCTCTACAACGCGACCGGCGTGTCGACGGCGGCCGGCGTGACGGTGGGAATCGTCACGATCGGCGGCGTATCGCAAACGCTGCAGGACCTGAAGCAGTTCACGTCGAGCAACGGCTACGGCACGGTCGCGACCCAGGCCGTGAAGACCAACGGCACCGGCACGTCGGGCAGCTACAGCGACGACCAGGACGGCCAGGGCGAATGGGATCTCGACAGCCAGTCGATCGTCGGCTCGGCGGGCGGCCAGGTCGGCAAGCTGGTGTTCTACATGGCCGACCTGAACGCGGCCGGCAACACCGGGCTCACGCAGGCGTTCAACCGCGTGGTGTCGGACAACACGGCGAAGGTGATCAACGTGTCGCTCGGCTGGTGCGAGACCGACGCGAACGCGGACGGCACGCTCGACGCCGAGGAGCAGATCTTCACGACCGCCGCGGCGCAGGGCCAGACGTTCTCGGTGTCGTCGGGCGACGAAGGCGTGTACGAATGCAACAACCGCGGCTATCCGGACGGCTCGAACTACACGGTGTCGTGGCCGGCCGCGTCGCCGCACGTGCTCGCGATCGGCGGCACGACGCTGTACACGACGTCGGCCGGTGCGTTCTCGAACGAGACGGTGTGGAACGAAGGCCTCGACGGCAACGGCAAGCTGTGGGCGACGGGCGGCGGCGTCAGCACGATCCTGCCGGCGCCGGCGTGGCAGTCGGGCAGCAACCGCCGCTTGCCGGACGTGTCGTTCGACGCCGCGCAGAGCACCGGCGCGTACATCTACAACTACGGCCAGTTGCAGCAGATCGGCGGCACCAGCCTCGCCGCGCCGATCTTCACCGGCTTCTGGGCGCGGCTGCTCGCGGCAAACGGCACCGGGCTCGGCTTCCCGGCCGCCAGGTTCTATGCGCGCATTCCGTCGAATCCGTCGCTGGTGCGCTACGACGTGGTGTCGGGCAACAACGGCTATCAGGGGTATGGCTACACGGCAGGCACCGGCTGGGATTACCCGACCGGCTTCGGCAGCCTGAACGTCACGAACCTCAACAAGCTGATCCAGTCGGGCGGCTTCTGAGCGTCGCGTGAAGGCCGGCGCGCGCCGATGGCGGCGCGCCGGCCGGCGAAGCGCTCGCTGTCAGGACACCGCGCGCCGCGCATTGCGGCCGCGCAGCCATTCGAGCGCGAGCAGCAGGCTCGTCGAGAAGATGATCAGGATCGTCGCGAGCGCCGCGATCGTCGGGCTGATGTTCTCGCGGATGCCGGTGAACATCTGGCGCGGCAGCGTCGTCTGATCGGCGCCGGCGAGGAACAGCGTGACCACGACTTCGTCGAACGACGTCGCGAACGCGAACAGCGCGCCCGACATCACGCCCGGCGCGATCACCGGCAGCGTCACGCGGAAAAACGTCGTGACCGGATTCGCGCCGAGCGACAGGCTCGCGCGCACCAGGTTGTAGTTGAAGCCCTGCAGCGTCGCGGCCACCGTCGTCACGACGAACGGCACGCCGAGCGCCGCGTGTGCGGCGATCAGCCCCGTGTAGGTGTTCGCGAGCCCGAGCGGCGCGAAGAACAGGTACATGCCGACGCCGACCACCACCACCGGCACGATCATCGGCGACAGCAGGATCGCCATCAGCAGCGCCTTGCCGCGGAAGTCGGCCTTCGTGAGGCCGATCGCGGCGAGCGTGCCGAGCACGGTCGCGACGATGGTGGCCGCCGGCGCGACGATGAAGCTGTTCTTCGCGGCCATGCGCCACTCGTCCGACGCGAGCAGGTTCTCGTACCAGCGCATCGAGAAGCCCGGAATCGGATAGACGAGGAACGTGCTCGACGAAAACGACAGCGGCACGATCGCGAGCACCGGCAGGATCAAATACAGCAGCGTCAGCACGACGAGTACGCGCAGCGCGACGTACCACGCGCGTTCGACGAACGACATGTGCGGCGCGAACAGCGGCCTGGCGAGTTTCATGGTCGGACTCCCTTCCCGTTTCCCTGTGCCCGGCTCAGCCGAGGCTCACGTTGGTGCGCGTGAAGCGCCCGTATACCGCATACAGCACCAGCGTCGCCGCGAGCAGCAGCCCGCCGAGCGCACACGCCATGCCCCAGTTGATCGTCACGTTGGTGAAGTACGCGACGTAGTAGCTGACCATCTGGTCGTTCGGCCCGCCGAGCAGCGCCGGCGTGATGTAGTAGCCGATCGCGAGAATGAACACCAGCAGCGCGCCGGCGCCGATGCCCGGGTAGGTCTGCGGCACGTACACGCGCCAGAACGCGGCGAACGGATGGCTGCCGAGCGACACGGCCGCGCGCTGGTAAGTCGGCGGAATCGACTTCATCACGCTGTACAGCGGCAGGATCATGAACGGCAGCAGGATGTGCGTCATCGAGATGTACACGCCGACGCGGTTGAACAGCAGGCTCAACGGATGCGAGATCAGCCCGCTGCCGATCAGCGCGCTGTTGATGAGCCCTTCGCTCTGCAGCAGCACGATCCACGCGGCGACGCGCACCAGCACCGAGGTCCAGAATGGAATCAGCACGAGGATCATCACGAGGTTCGCGCGACGCTCGGACAGCGTCGAGATCCAGTAGGCGAGCGGATAGCCGAGCAGCAGCGCAAACAGCGTGACCGCGACGCCGATCACGAACGTTCGGCCGAAGATCGCGAGGTAGATCGACTGATCGGGGTCGGCCTGCACGATGTTGCCGAAACCGTCCTGCTTGTGGTCGAGCGACGCGAGCAGGTAGAACGGCGACAACTGGCTGCCGTTCTTCGCGATCGACTGCCAGTAAGGGAGCTCGCCCCAGCGCGAGTCGAGCTCGATCAGCTTCGCACGCGTTTGCGCAGGCGTGAGCGCCGCATCGTTGTCGCCCTTCAGCGGCATCGCGCGGGCCGTCTTCGCCACCAGCGAGCGATAGCCGGGAATTTCGGTGTTCAGGCGCCGTGCGAGTGCGCCCATCGCCTCGCTGTCGGCGACCTTCGCCATGTCGGCCGCGAGTGCGACGTAGGCGGCATCGGCGGGCGGCGCCTTGCGGTCCCAGGCCGACAGCGCGGCGATCGTGTTCGGCAGCGCGGTCGCGATCTCGGGGTTCTGCACCGCGCGCGTGAGCAGCGTGCCGATCGGCACGACGAACACGAGCAGCAGGAAAATCGCGAGCGGCGCGATCAGCAGCAACGCCATCGTGCGCTTGCGGGCCTCGGCGGACTTCAGCTCGCGCTTGAGCGCGGCGGTCGACGGTGAAGAGGGGGCGATCGTCATCGTGTTCAACGGTTCTCTCCGGCCGGGCTCGATCCGGTGGAATGCCGCGCGGCGCGCTCGACGCGCCGCGCGGCGGGTTGCATCAGGACAGCTGAACGGCCGTTACTTCGTCGCCCATGCGGCGAAGCGCTGCTCGAGCTCGTCGCTGTGGTCGGTCCAGAAGCCGATGTCTTCCAGCACTGCGTTCTTGCCGTTGGCCGGCGAGTTCGGCAGGTTCGCGAGCGTCTTCGCATCGAGAGACTTGATCGCCACGACGTTCGACGGGCCGTACGCGATGTGCTGCGCATACGCCTGCTGCGCCTTCGGCGTCAGCGTGTACGCGATGTACTGCTCGGCCAGCGCCTTGTTCGGCGTGCCCTTCGGAATCGCCCAGTAGTCGAGGTCGTAGATGCTGCCGTTCCACACGACCTTCAGGTTCTTGCCTTCCTTCTGCGCGGCGTCGATGCGGCCGTTGTACGCGGTCGACATCACGACGTCGCCGGCCACGAGGAACTGCGGCGGCTGCGCGCCCGCTTCCCACCACTGGATGTACGGCTTGAGCTCGTCGAGCTTCTTGAACGCGCGATCCTGGCCCGCCTTCGTGCCGAGCACCTTGTACACGTCCTTGGTCGGGACGCCGTCGGCCATCAGCGCGAACTCGAGGTTGTAGCGCGCGCCCTTGCGCATCCCGCGCTTGCCCGGGAATTTCTTCACGTTCCAGAAATCGGCCCAGCCCGTCGGTGCGCTCTTCAGCTTGTCCGCGTTGTAGGACAGCGCCGTCGACCACACGAAGAAGCCGACGCCGCAGGTCTGCGGTGCTTCCGGAATCAGATCGGACTTCTTCGCGATCTTCGACCAGTCGAGCTTCTCGTACAGGCCTTCGTCGCAGCCGCGATTCAGGTCGCCCGATTCGACTTCGACGACGTCCCAGCTCACGTGCTTGGCCTCGACCATCGCCTTGACCTTGGCCTGTTCGCCGTTGTACTCGACGGCCGTGACCTTGTTGCCGGACGCCTTCTCGAACGGCTGGTTGAACGCGGCTTTCTGAGCGTCGCCGTTCGCGCCGCCGAAGTTGACGACCGTGAGTTCGGCCGCGGTGGCCGATGCGCCGACGACGGCGAGCGCCAGGGCGAGCGCGGTGCGACGCGCGGTAGTGCTTGCTCCGTTCATGATGGTTCCTCTCGTGGTGGAAGTGAGGCAGTTGTTGTTGACGTCGTACTGCGGAAAAGCGGATGAACCCGGCGTCACGCGAACACGCGCAGGTGCTCGGGCGCAAAGGCGAGCGAGATCGGCGCGCCGGGCGAGAACGTGTCGAGCGCGCCCGTGCCGAGCGGCACCTTCACGAAGCATTCGTCCTGGCCCGGCAGCGCGCAGCGCATGCGCACGTGATCGCCGAAATAGATGAGGCTGCGCGCCTCGCCGGTCACGCAGTTGGCCGGGCCGCTTGCCTGACCGTTCGCGAGACTCATGCGTTCGGGTCGGATGCACGCGACGGCCGGCGCACCTTCGACCGCATCGCCGATGCGGCGGCCGACGAGTTGCGTGCCGTCGTCGAGACGGAACTCGCAGAATTCGCCGTCGACGCGCGCGATGGTGCCGCGCAGACGGTTGCTGTCGCCGATGAAGTTCGCGACGAATTCGTTGCACGGCGATTCGTACAGGCGGTCGACGGTGTCGAGCTGCTGCACGATGCCCTTGTCGAACACGGCGACGCGATCGGACATCGTCAGCGCCTCGCCCTGGTCGTGCGTCACGTAGACGAACGTGACGCCGAGCTTCTCGTGCAGCGCCTTCAGTTCGTACTGCATGTGTTCGCGCAGCTGCTTGTCGAGCGCGCCGAGCGGCTCGTCCATCAGCACGAGCTTCGGCTCGAACACGAGCGCACGCGCCAGCGCGATACGCTGCTGCTGGCCGCCCGACAGCTGCGCCGGATAGCGCTTCGCGAAGCGCTCCATCTGCACCATCTTCAGCGCATGCGCGACGCGCTCGGCGCGCTCGGCGGCGCCGAGCTTGCGCACCGTCAGCGGATACGCGACGTTCTGTTCGACCGTGAGGTGCGGAAACAGCGCGTAGTTCTGGAACACCATGCCGATGTTGCGCTTGTGCGGCGGCACGGTGTTCAGCAGCTCGCCGTCGAGACGGATCTCGCCGCCCGTCGGGAACTCGAAGCCCGCCAGCATCATCAGGCAGGTGGTCTTGCCCGATCCGGACGGCCCGAGCAGCGTCAGGAATTCCCCGCGCTTGATGTCGAGGTCGAGCGATTTGACGACCAGCGTCTCGCCGTCGTAGGTCTTTCGCACGCCGCGAAAGCTGACGATCACATCATCGGACTTCATCGTGGTGGTCCCCTTGCTGCGCGACAAATGTTTTTGACATGCGAACTACTATACGGCGCGTACGGTTCTACAATAGGGAACCATTTCAATATTCCTAGTGGGACCACTTTGGATACCGTGATCCTGGCCGACTGGCTGTCCGCCCGCCTCGACCGCAGTTCGTCCGAGCCGATGTACCGGCAGCTTCTGCAGCAGATGCAGCAGGCGATCCTCACCGGGGAACTGGCGCCGGGCACCAAGCTGCCGAGCTCGCGCACGCTCGCAGCCGATCTGTCGATCGCGCGCAATACGGTGCTTCACGTATACGATCAGCTCACCGCCGAGGGCTACGTGCTGACGACCACCGGCAGCGGCACCTACGTGGCCGACACGCGACCGGACGCCGCGGCGATCCGCGTGCCGGGCGCCGCGCAGCCGTCGTGCGAAGCCGATGCGGCGCCGCAGCAGGACACGCGCCGCGACCTGTCGATGCGCGGCCGGCAATTGATCGAGCATGCGGGCGTGTCGCGGCGCCAGTGGGGCGCGTTCATGCCCGGCGTGCCGGACGTGGCGGAATTCCCGAGCCGGACCTGGAGCCGCCTCCAGGCGCGGCTGTGGAAGGAAGCCAACCCGGAGCTGCTGACCTATGCGCCGGGCGGCGGCTATCGGCCGCTGCGCCGCGCGCTCGCCGACTACCTGCGCGTCGCGCGTTCGGTCAAATGCTCGCCCGACCAGGTCATCATCACGACCGGCATTCATCAGTCGATTGATCTCGCGGTGCGGCTGCTGTCGGACATCGGCGATCGCGCATGGGTCGAGGAGCCGTGCTACTGGGGCGTGCGCAGCGTGCTGCAGGCGGCCGGCCTGACGCTCGCGCCGGTGGCGGTCGATCAGGAAGGGCTGGATCCGCGCACGAGCGACATGCAGCATCCGCCGCGGCTCGTGCTCGTCACGCCGTCGCACCAGTATCCGCTCGGGATGGTGATGAGCCTCGCGCGGCGCCGGATGCTGCTCGAATACGCGCGTCAGCATCGCTGCTGGATCATCGAGGACGACTACGACAGCGAATTCCGCTACGGCAGCCGGCCGCTCGCGTCGCTGCAGGGCCTCGACGACGGCGGCCGCGTGATCTACGTCGGCAGCCTCGGCAAGATGCTGTTCCCCGGCTTGCGGATGGGCTACATGGTCGTGCCCGAGCATCTCGTCGACACGTTTCGCACCGGGCTGTCGGAGCTGTACCGCGAAGGCCAGCTGATGCAGCAGGCCGTGCTCGCGGAATTCATCATGGATGGTCACCTGACGTCGCACGTGCGGCGCATGCGCACGCTGTACGGCGAGCGTCGGCAATTGCTGATCGATGCGATCCATGCGCGCTTCGGCGACGCGCTGCCGGTGATGGGCGACGAGGCCGGCCTGCATCTGGTGCTCGGTCTGCCCGAAGGATGCGACGATCACGCGGTCACGCAAAGCGCGTTCGACGCCGGCGTGATCGTGCGCCCGCTCACCAGTTACTACAGCAGCGAGGCCACCGCACGGCCCGGGTTGCTGCTCGGCTATGCATGCGTCGCGCACGAGCGCATCGGGCCGGCGTTCGATACGCTCGCGGCAACGATCGAACAGCATCTGCCGCGGCATTTCACGCACGCGGCGTAGCGCACGGGCGTCAGCGCGTGGCGTTGGCGCGTGCGGTTACCGCGTGCCGGCCGCGCTGCGATCGAACGCCGCGGCGCGCACCGCTTCGCCCGGCTTCGTGAAGATCCGCTGCCGCAGCGCCGCGATCTGCGCATCGCGATCCTGCTGCGACAACCCGGCCGCATCGATCTGCGCGCGCTGCGCCGCATAATCCGCGTAACGGCTTTGCCACGACGCGTCGTCCTGCTGCATCTGCACGACGCGCGCGGCCACGTCCGCACCGAGCGACTGCGTCAGTTGTGCGCGCACCGCGTCCGGCGTCGCGCCGCTCTTCTGCAATTGCGCGATCTGGTCGAGCGCCGCGCGCTGCCGCTCGGCCGGCGCGCGCGCGGCACGCTCGTCGGCCGGCATCTGCTGGTCGAGCGCCGCGAGCCGCTCCGCTTTCTGCGCATCGGTCAGCGTGCGGTCCTGCACGATCCTGAGCCGTGCGAGATCGTAGCGCTGCTGCGATTGCTCGGCACCGAAGAACGGCTGGCTCCAGTCGCCGAGCGTCCGGTGCGCGATCGACGCGCGCTGGTCGAGCGCGCGCTGCAGCGCCTCGGGATCGATCTTGTCGACCGCGCCGCCGTCCGGCAGCTTCTCGAGCGCGTCGAGATACGCACGGTAGCGGCGCCACACGTCGAGCGCCTCGGGCTGCGCGGGCGTTGCATCGAGCTGCGCGGCGATCTCGCGTGCGACCAATGCGTCGAGCGCGGCCGCAGTGAGCTCGCTGCGCGCGGTCAGGCAGTAATCGAAGAAGTCACGCACCGCGCGCACCTTCGCGAGATGCCCGCCCGAATCGAGCGGCAACCGCGGCGCGCTGGAGCCGACCAGTGGCGCCGGCAATGCGGCGCTCGCCGGCAGCGCGGCCTGACGAACTGCGGCGCTCGCGCCGTCGGCCGCGACCGCATTGGCTGGCGTGCGCGACGCATCAGCGCCGCTCTGCGATCCCGTGCCGCTCCAGATCGCGACGCCGACGATCGCGGCCAGCCCCGCCGCACCGTATGGCGCGATCCGACGCAGCAGCGGTGCGCGTGTTTGTTGTGCACTCATCGATCACACACCCGCGAGTTTCAGCCGGTTCGCATGCGTGCGGATGACCGCGACCGGGTCCTCCGCAAACGCACCGTGCACGCCGAGCGTCTGATTGATCTCGTCGACGTGATTCCACTTGTAGTGCGTGCCCAGCACCTGCCCGTACAGCGCGCTGCATTTCGACACGAGCCCGTCGTTGCGCCCCGAGCCGCGATTGATCATCACCGTGCCGGTGGCGAGCATCGCAAGCGTCGAAGAGTCGTCCTTGTACGCGGGATCGATCAACGGAATCGTGCTGACATCCTTCGCGAGCATGACGCCGGATAGCGAAAAGGCCGGCCGAATCGCAGTGCCCGTCCACGAGTACAGCAGATGCGTATGGCCGCCGATCGTCTCGGTCGACGCGCCCGTCTCGCAGCTGCCCGGCGCGCCGAGGCCCGCGCTCGGATAGTTGACGTTGTAGACGGCGGCCTGCGACGTGGTCAGCGTCTGCAGCGCGGCCAATGCGTCCTGCTTCAGGTTGAAGTTGGTGCTCGTCAGGAATGCCATCAGATTGACGAACTTCGCGATCACCGCCGACGACAGCCCCGTCGGGTCGTAGGCGAGCACGCGCTGCACGAAGTCCGCGAACTCGGAGCCGCGGTGCGGCGTGCCGATCGTCGTCACCGATGCGACGAGTTCCGGCGCGACCGCCGCGACATAGCGCGACGTGAGGCCGCCCTGGCTGTGACCGACCAGGTTCACCCGCGTCGCACCGCTCGCGGCGAGCACCCGCTTGACGTAAGCGAGCAGCTGTTCGCCGCGCCCGTTCGGACCGTCGTCGCTCTGGAACGCCGACAGATTCGCGACATAGACGCTCGCGCCGTGCTGCTGCAGATCGCCACGTATGCCGTACCACTGATCGATCGCGCCGCCGATTTTCTCGTTGCCGTTGATGCCGTGCACGAAAACGAGCGGATAACGCGTCGCCGCGTAAGTGTCCGATGGCGCGGTTGCCGCCACGGCCGTGCGCGTCGTCGCGAGCGCCATCACGGCAGTCGCTCCCGCGAACGGCGCAGCGCTCATCGCGCATGCCGCTGCACCCGCCATCACCCTGGAACGCATCGATTTAGTCATGTGTACACCTCCGAATTCATCGTCCTCAAAGGCGTGCCGCCGGCCATTGCGTTGCCGTTGCGAACACGCGTCGGCGACGCGCACGCGCCGTTGCAGACAACGGTACCGGCGTGCGCGTCGAGGCCGAGAGTGAATCACAAACCGCGAAGGTTTGACCACCCCGCGAGACCGTTCGCCGAGTGGTCGACACGTCCCGCGACGCAACGCGACGCGCGTCGCGTTGCGCGCGAGCGGAGGTCACACACCCGCGAGTTTCAGCCGGTTCGCATGCGTGCGGATGACCGCGACCGGATCCTCCGCATACGCGCCGCGCACGCCGAGCAACTGGTTGATTTCGTCGAGGTGGTTCCACTTGTAGCGCGTGCCCAGCACCTGCCCGTACAGTGCGCTGCACTTCGACACGAGGCCGTCGTTCTGCCCGGCGCCGCGGTTGATCATCACCGTGCCGGTGCCCAGCAGCGCAAGCGTGGACAGGTCGAGCGCGTTGGCTGGATCGATCACCGGAATCGTGCTGACGTCCTTCGCGCCGGTGACGCCGAACATCGACACGGTGGGCTGAATCGCGGTGCCGGCCCACGAGTACAGCAGGTGCGTATTGCCGCCGACCGTCTCCGTCGGCGCACCCGTCTGGCAGCTGCCCGGCGCGCCGAGACCCGCGCTCGGATAGTTCTGGTTGTATGCAGCGGCCTGCGAAGTCGTCAGCGTTTTCAGCGCGGCGAGCGCGTCCTGGTTCGTGTTGTTGCTGCTGCTCGTCAGGATGCCAAAAACGTTGAAGAAGGTTGCAATCACCGACGACGACAACCCCGTCGGGTCGTAGGCGAGCACGCTCTGCACGAAGTCCGCGAACTCGGAGCCGCGGTGCGGCGTGCCGATCGTCGTCACCGATGCGACCAGATCGGGCGCGACCGCCGCGACATAGCGCGACGTGAGGCCGCCCTGGCTGTGACCGATCAGGTTCACCTTGGTCGCGCCGGTCGCGGCGAGCACCGTCTTCACGTAAGCGAGCAGCTGCTCGCCGCGCCCGTTCGGACCGTCGTCGCTCTGGAAACCGGACAGATTCGCGACATAGACGGTCGCGCCGTGCCGCTGCAGATCCTCCTGGATGCCGTACCAGTACTCGAGCACGCCTGCGTACTTGTCGGTGCCGGTAAGGCCGTGCACGAGGACGACCGGATAGCGCGTCGCCGCGTAGTCGTCCGTCGCCGCGGTTGCCGCGGTCGCCGCGTGCGTCGTCGCGAGCGTCATCACTGCGGTCGTCCCCGCGAACTGCGCGCCGCTCATCGCGCATGCCACTGCCGCTGCCACCACCCTGGAACGCATCGATCTGACCATCTATGTTCTCCTGATTATTGTGATTCTGGTGCGAATGAGATCGGATCGATGCACATTGCCCGTTGCCTCGAACGCAGCCGGCATGTGCATCGAATGCGGGAGTGAATCACGAGTGGCGAACGTTGGATCCCGACTAGATACGGTTCTCTAATCGCTTGACGCGCCCCGCCGCTTCGGGCGGGGGCGCGCCGCTGCGCGCGCATGCTGCATCGCACACGCGCTGCGCGTTACAGCTTCGCGCTGACGCGCACCCACGCGGTACGCCCGGGCTCCATCACCGGCGCGTTCGCCGAATAACCGAAGCCCGCGTTGCCCGCGAGGTTCAGATGCTCGGTGTAGGCCTTGTTCAGCACGTTGTCGACGCCGACCGAGATCTGCACCTTCTTGCTGACGTTGTATTGCGCATGGAGCGACAGCACGCCGAACCCGCTGCTCGGACCGAAGTCCTTGCCGACCACGTTGCCCTGGTTCAACGCATAGCGATGCTGCGCCGCAACGACTCGCCACAGGCCACCGGCCGACCAGGCGCCACGGGTGTATTCGAGCCCGAAGCGCGCGTCGAGCGGCGGCATCTGCGGCAACGGATCGCCGCTCGTCGCGTTGCGCCCCCATGCATACGCGAGCGACGTCTCGACGCGCAGCGGCGCGACGGGCCGCCACGACACGCCCGCTTCGCCGCCCATGATCTGCGCGTTGACGTTGGTCGCCCGCGTGGTCGCGCCCATCATTCCGGGCGAGTAGTCGAACAGGATGTAGTCCTGTACGTAGCCCGCATAGGCCGACACCCACGCATCGAACCGGTCGCTCTTGTACTGCGCGCCGATGTCGAGCTGCGTGGTCTTCTCCGGCCGCACCGCCGAGAACGCGTTGATCGAGCCCGCCGGGCCGCGGGTCGCGGAGAACAGCTCCCAATAGTCCGGGAAGCGTTGCGCGTGGCCGATACCGGCGTACCACGTGAGCGGCAGCGACGCGAGGTCGCGTTCATAGCGCACGAAGACGCTCGGCAGCACGCGTGCGCGGTCGTCGTCGAACGTGGGATTCGGCTTGCTCGTCATCATCCCGCTCGTCGCCGCACGCTTGTCGCGCGCGCTCGCGTAGTCGACCCGCGCGCCGCCGATCACGCGCGCCGCATCGCTCGCGAACCACGTCAGCTCGCCGAACGCGCCGGCATTCCACATCGTCGCCTGCGGGTCCCAAGGCTGGTCGCCGTAGTTCTGCCGCCCCATCGCCGAGCGCGAATCGAGCCGGTTCGACTGCGCGTCGACGCCGGTCACGAGCTTGAAGTCGTCGCCGAACCGGAGCGTCGCCGCCGCGCGCGCGCCGAACGTGCGGCGCCGCACCTCGGAGGCCATCCGCATCGGCATGCTGCTGGCCGGATCCGGCTGACGCAACGTGTAGTTGTCCATCACGTGATCGGCTTCGTTGTAGTACACCCGCGCCTCGATGCGCTCGAGCACGTCGCCGAGATGCCGCTTGTCGAACGACACGCCGAACGTTTCGCGGCGAAAATGCGCGCCGTCCATTCCGCGCCCCGCGTAGCGGGCGTAGCCGTCGCCGGTGCCCGCCGTCAGCTCGACTCGCGTATGGTCGTCGGGCGTCCAGCCGAGCGCGGCGTCCGCGTTCCACTTGTCCCATTGCGACGGCACGGTATTGCCGTTGCCGTCCTGGTAGTCCTGCGCGTGCGCGTGATTCGCGATCACGCGGCCGTAGACGTCCGGCGTGCCGGCCGTCACGTCGACGTTCTGGTCGTTGCGGCCGAACGAGCCGCCGACCACGCTGCCGTCGAAGCGCATGCCCGGCCGCTCGAAACGCGGCGTCACGCGCTCGAACAGCACGGTGCCCGCCGACGCGCCCGGCCCGTACAGCACCGTCTGCGGCCCCTTCACGACGGTGACCTTGTCATAGCTCTCCGGCGCGATGTACGAGGTCGGCGCGTCCATCCGGTTCGGGCAGGCGCCGAGCGTCGGCAGCCCGTTCGCCAGGATGTTCAGCCGCGAGCCGAACATCCCGCGCAGCACGGGGTCGCCGTTGGTGCCGCCGCTGCGGATCGACGTGAAACCGGGGATCGTCTTCAGATAATCGGCGCCGTCGCTTGCCGGCAGCGGCTGGCGCGGCGTCTTCGGATCGGTGACGACGACGAGCGGCGTCGTCAGCGGCGACGCGACGACTTCGACGGGCGGCAACAGCCAGGCCGCGTCGTCCGGCGGCGCGCCGGCGACGCGCACGGGTTCGGCCGCGACGGCGGCGGTCATCGCGCTGACGGCCAGCGCGGGAACGGTGAGAGTGAGCACGCGCGGCACGCGCCGTGCATCGGGATGGCGCGACGCGTTCGGCGCGCGCGACGAAAAATTGGTCATGAGTAAGCCCGAGTGACGCCCTCCACGCAGCCTCGACGGACTGCACGGATAGCGGCGATGAAAGAGACGGAAGACTGCGCGTCAGGCGCGCTCGGGCGGTGCGCGTGGATACGCGCGCGGATAGCGTCGTGTGGCAGCCGCAAGCGTGCGCGGTGCGGCAGCGCCCGCGAACACGGCGGGGATGAAGGCGATCGACGCGGCGACGGGGCCGCCGATCGCGGGAACGTGCGCGAAGAAGCCGCAATAGCCGCAGGCGTCGAGATGCGCCGCGTGATCGTGCGCCTGCTGCGCCGCCGGCGCGAGATGTGCACCGTGCCCGGTGCCGCAGACGACCGCATCGGACGACGCGGCCTGCGCGATACGCCACTGCGATACCAGCGGCGCGGCGATCGCGAGCCAGATCGCGAACACGCCGAGCCAGGCGGTCAGATGACGATGTCGATGCAGCATGCGCGGCAGTGCGTAAACGGAATGTAAAAGCAGCCGCGATGTTACAGAATGTTCAGCGCGCTGGCCAGCCGAGCGCGGCCGTAAACGACGCAGGGGCGTATGGTTGTATCGGCAACCATGCGCCCCTGCAGCGTGCGCGCGTCGAACCTGGGCGGCTTACCGCATCATGCGCCGCAGCACGTCGTCACGCCGGACGAAATGATGATAAAGCGCTGCCAGTGCATGCAGCCCGATCACGAAGTAGAAGGCGTTGCCGATCAGCTCGTGCGCTTCCTTGATCGTGGGCCGCAGCGCCTTGTCCGGGCCGAACAGCGTGAACGACACGCCGAGCCAGTCGAGCGACACCGGCTTGCCGCCCATGTTGACCATCATGATGCCGAGCAGCGGCTGCGCGATGATGAACACGTACAGCGCCAGATGCGCGAGCGTCGACAGCCACTTCAGCAACGGCGCCTGCGCGATCGCGTCCGGCACGCGGCTCACCATGCGCCACACCACGCGCAGCACCGACAAGGCGAGCACGAACGTGCCTGCGGTCAAATGCACGTTCATCCAGAACGCGCGGCTGTCGCTGCCTTTGGGGCCGCGAACCTCGATGGCCAGATAGGCGAGCGCAACCAGCAGGAAGACGGCCCAGTGAAAGAAGATAGCCGGCGTGCTGTAGCGCGACTGTTTCGCGATTATGTTTTTCATCGTTGCTCTCATGTTGCTCGTGGAGTATGCGCGGCCGGCACGGGCCGCGGCTGCCCGGCGCGCGGCGGCTGTCGCGATTGTAGCGTCGCGGGCAGCGGGTATTGCACGACTGGATCAAATATCCGACGAATCGGAGCGGCGCGGCGGCATGGCGGCATGGCGGCATGGCGGCCATATGGAAAGTCCGCATCGCGCGCGTGCACGGCTGTGGCACGATGAAGCTTTGGTGCGACGTTGCGCAGGCATCATGAGCAAAGCGTTCTTCGTTGCGGCCTACCGGCTCGTCGCCGCGCTGCTCGCGGTGTCCACCACGCTGCACAGCGTCGCCGGCCGCTGGGGCATGCCCAGTTTTCATCTCGGCAACTATCTCAGCTATTTCACACAACTGAGCAGTCTGTACGCGGCGGCGATGCTGATCGCGGGGCTGTCGCGCATTCCGCGCACCGGCTCCGCGCGCTACGAGTCGATGCGCGGCGCGGCGGTGCTGTACGTGCTGATCACCGCGATCGTCTACGAGCTGCTGCTCGCGCGGCTCGATGCGTTGCGTCACATCACGCCACCCCTGAACAACTGGGTGCTGCACCGGATCGTGCCGCTCGTCGTGCTGTGCGACTGGCTGTACGTGGGGCCGCGCTCGCCGATTCCGCGCCGCAGCACAGTCGCGTGGCTCGGCTTTCCGGTCGTCTATCTCGGCTATACGCTCGTGCGCGGCGCACTGGAAAACTGGTACCCGTATCCGTTCGTCGATCCGCGGCCGCACGGCTACCTGCCGGTCGCCGTTCAGTGTTCGCTGATCGCGCTCGGCGCCGCGGCGCTCGCGCTGGGGATTCGCTGGCTCGGCAATCGTCCGGCGCGGCTCGGCGCCGCGCAGCTCGAGGACGGGTGAAGGCGGGAACGTGTGCGCCGCGCGGCGCACACGTCGTCATGCGATGGCGTCAGCCGCCGTTGCGCGCCAGGAAGTTCATCGGATCGGCGACCTTGCCGTTCTGGCGAACTTCGAACTCGAACGTCGCGCGTCCGCTCGGATCGGTGCCCATCTCGGCGATCGGCTGCCCCGTGCGCACCGCGTCGCCTTCGTTCACGAGCAGCTTGCCGTTGTGCCCGTACGCGGTGATCAGGCCGTTTTCATGCTTCAGGATCACGAGCGGCCCATATGCCTTGACGCCCGTCCCGGCATAAACCACGCGCCCGTTCGCCGCGGCGCGCACCGAATGATCGGGCCCCGACGCGGCAATCACGATGCCGCGCGTCTTGCCGGCCGAGAACGGCGTCGCGACGATGCCGGTAGCCGGCCATGCCAGCGAGCCCGGCTGCGCGGAGGCGGACGGCGCCTGCGTGAGCGACGTCGCGGCCGGCGGCGGCGCGACGCGCAGCACCTGGCCGGGCGACAGCGCGTCGTTGGGCGACATGTGGTTCCAGCTCGCGACGTCCTGCACGCGCTGCCCGTAGGCAGCCGCGACGCTCGCGAGCGTGTCGCCCGGGTTGACGCGGTAATAGCCGGCGATCACGCCGGGCGTCGCGGCCGACATGGGCGTCGACGATCGCATCGGCTGCCAGCTGTCGGTCCACGGCGTCATCGTACAGCCCGACAGCGCCGCGGCCGCGACGACCAACGCCGCCTGCGGCAGCCAGCGCGTCAGCGCCTCGTGGATCGGAATCGTTTCTCTCAAGGGTCCTCCGGGGTTTGCGTCGTTGCGCCGCCCACCGCCCTCCGGCATGCGACGCACGATGTCCGGCCGCACGGCCGGACCAACCAGTATCCGACCGCTGGCGCGGCCGGCAGTTTCCACTGCGGAACGTCGGCGCGAATGGGCTCATCGGCCCCTTTTTCGCGTCGTCCCGCCCGGCAAAGATACCATTGGTCGCGCCCATGCCCGCGACCCGTAGCCGATCCCGCAACAATCTTGCGGCTGCCGCCGCCCGCTCGCGACCGGTGCAGCCCATGAAAACAGCCCGCCGTTCCGGGATGCGGAACGGCGGGCTGTTCGTACTGCCTGAGATCGGTCAACGCGGGCCGCGGTAGCGGCCCGCCGACCGTCGGCGATCAACGACCCTTGTAGATCGGTGCGCCGTCCGACACGCGCTTCACTTGCCAGCCGGTCTTGGCTACCGGTGCACCCGACTCTTGCTGGCCGGCCGGTTGCGCGCCGTAGCCGCTGGTATCGGCAGCGGCGACGTTCTGTTGCGGGTTCACACGCGCTTCAGCTGCCTGGATGCCGACCGGGTAGTCGGTCCGGTCGCTGCCCAGCTTGTAGCCGGCCTGTTGCAGTTGGACCAGCTCGGCCTTCACTTGCGCACGGGTGACCGGCGCATTCTGTTGGGCGAACGACACGGCGGGGACGGCGAGAACGGCAGCTGCAGCGAACGTTGCGATCAGCGATTTCATGATTACCTCCGGAATTTTTTTGCTCCGCCGCACACACCATGTCTGCAGCGATGGAACCAAGTTTAGTCCGGCGAGCACCTAGGGAAAACCATGAAAGAACGAAAACACTGTTTCCGTGACGCCAACAATTCCGGGATCTGGAACCAAAAACCCTACTCAAAGAATAGAATTTCGCAACAATCGCGGCTCGCCGCCTCCCTCAGGACCAGTTCGCGTGGAAGCTGCCGGGGCGGTCGGTCCGCTCGAACGTATGCGCGCCGAAGAAGTCTCGCTGCGCCTGCACGAGGTTCGCCGGCAGCCGTTCGGAACGATAGCTGTCGAAGTACGCGACCGCCGACGCGAACGCCGGCACCGGCACCCCGGCCTTCACCGCGGCCACCACGACGTCGCGCAGCGCGGTCTGGTAGTTGGCGGCGATGTCCTTGAAGTACGGGTCGAGCAACAGGTTCGCGAGCGCCGGATCCTTCGCGTAGGCGTCCGTGATCTTCTGCAGGAAGCGCGCGCGGATGATGCAGCCCGCGCGGAAGATCTTCGCGATCGTGCCGAGATCGAGATTCCAGCCGTACTCCTCGGATGCGGTGCGCAGCTGCGCGAAGCCCTGCGCATACGAGATCACCTTGCTCAGGTACAGCGCGCGGCGCACGGCTTCGACGAACGCGGCCCGATCGCCGTCGAACGGCGCGGCAGCCGGCCCCGACAGGATCTTGCTGGCCGCGACGCGCTCGGTCTTCAGCGACGACAGCACGCGCGCGAACACCGACTCGGTGATCAGCGGCAGCGGCACGCCGAGATCCAGCGCGTTCTGGCTCGTCCACTTGCCGGTGCCCTTCTGCGCGGCGCGATCGAGGATCACGTCGACGAGCTGCTTGCCGGTTTCGTCGTCCTTCTTGCCGAAGATCTTCGACGTGATCTCGATCAGGTAGCTGTCGAGCTCGCCCTGGTTCCACTCGGTGTACACCGCGCCGAGCTCGTCGTTCGTCAGGCCCCCGACGTCCTTCAGCACCGCGTAGCTCTCGGCGATCAGCTGCATGTCGCCGTATTCGATCCCGTTGTGAACCATCTTCACGTAGTGGCCCGCACCGTCCGGCCCCATGTACGCGACGCACGGCTCGCCGTCCGACGGCGCCTTCGCGGCGATCTGCTTGAGGATCGGCTCGACCAGGTCGTACGCGTCGCGCTGGCCGCCCGGCATGATCGACGGGCCGCGCAGCGCGCCCTCCTCGCCGCCCGACACGCCGGTGCCGATGAAGTGCAGGCCCGATTGCGCGAGCTCCTGGTTGCGGCGGATCGTGTCGGTGAAGTGGGTGTTGCCGCCGTCGATCAGCACGTCGCCCTTCTCGAGCAGCGGCTTGAGCGACGCGATGGTCGCATCGGTCGCTTCGCCGGCCTTCACCATCATCAGGATCCGGCGCGGCGTTTCGAGCGACGCGACGAATTCCTCGAGCGTATAGGTCGGGACCAGATTGCGACCCGGGAATTCGGCGATCAGTTCGTCGGTTTTCTCGCGGCTGCGGTTGTACACCGACACCGCGTAACCGCGGCTCTCGATATTGAGTGCGAGATTGCGCCCCATCACCGCGAGCCCGATCACACCGATTGCTTGTTTGCCCATTAGTCAATTCTCCGGAAAAAACGGTGCGCGGCCCGAATCGGGCCGCGCGCACAGGCGAAAGGATAGTGGAAACCCGGTCGCGATGCGCGACGACGTGTCATTGCTCCGCGTGCGGCAAGCGCCGGAACACGACGCTCAGATTGTTCGCCGGCATTTCGACGACCTCGACGCAGTCGAGCCCGCAATCGAGCCCGAGTGCGACGACGGCCTCCAGATCGCGCACGCCCCACGACGCGTCGCGCTCGCGCAGTTGCCGGTCGAACGCTTCGTTGGACGGCGCGGTGTGACGGCCTTCGCGCCGATACGGACCGTACAGGAACAGCACGCCGCCCGCGCGCAGCGCGCGCGCCGCGCCGGCGAACAGCGCGGCGGTGCACGCCCACGGCGAGATATGGATCATGTTGATGCAGACGACGGCGTCGAGCGCATCGGCCGGCCACGACGCGTCGCGCACGTCGAACGCGAGCGGCTCGGCGAGGTTCGCGACGCCCGCATGCGCGGCCCACGCGGCGATCGAGCGGCGCGCCCGTGGATCGGGATCGCTCGGCTGCCAGCGCAGCCCCGGCATCGCCTGCGCGAAATGCACCGCATGCTGGCCCGTGCCGCTCGCGATCTCCAGCACGCTGCCGTGCGCCGGCAGCACGCGGCGCAGCACGTCGAGAATCGGTCCGCGGTTGCGCTCGGCGGCCGGCGCCGACAACCGTTCGGCCGGATCGGGCGATGCCGTCGGCCCGCTCACGCTGCACGCTCCGACACGCCGGCCGCAATGCCGAGCCGCGTATTCAACGCGTCGAGCGCGGGCGCGCAATGCGCCTCGACTTTCAGCGTCAGCATCGGATCGGCGCGCGTGTGGCCGAGATTCAGCGCGGCTACCGGCTTGTGCTGCGCGTGCGCCCACACGCAGAAGCGATAGCCCGAGTACACCATCAGCGACGAGCCGACCACGAGCAGCGCATCGGCCGCATCGAGCGCCTGCGACGCCAGTGCGACGCGCTCGCGGGGCACGTTTTCGCCGAAGAACACCACCGCGGGCTTCAGCAGCCCGCCGCACGCTGGGCACGCCGGCGCGCGGAACGTATCGAGCGCGGTCCATTCGAGATGCGCGTCGCCGTCGGCGGCCGGCTCCGCCTGTGCGCCGAGCAGTTCGGGGTTGTCCGTTTCGAGGATGGTCTGGATCGTCGCGCGCGCATGATCGGCGCCGCAATCGAGACACGTCACGCCGTTGATGCCGCCATGCAGTTCGATCACGTCGGCGCTGCCCGCGCGCTGGTGCAGGCCGTCGACGTTCTGCGTGACGAGGCGCTCGATCCGGCCGGCTGCGCCGAGCCGCGCGAGCGCGCGATGCGACGCGTTCGGCTGCGCGCGGCCGACCACCGGCCAGCCGATCATGCTGCGCGCCCAGTAGCGCCGGCGCGCGGCGTCGGAGCCGAGAAAGTCCTGCAGCTGGATCGGCGGCGAGCGCATCCATTTGCCGTCGCGGTCGCGATAGCCGGGAATGCCGGAATCGGTGCTGATGCCCGCGCCGGTCAGCACGAGCAGCCGCGGATGGCGCTCGACGAAGGTATGCAGCGCATCGAGCGCGGCCGGGTCGATGCCGGCGGACGGCGGGTCGTACAGGTCGTGCAGGTCGGGATCGTGCAGGCGGGTGTCGTTCATGTCGGCGGGCGGGATCGAGCGTGATCGAACGTGATGGGGCGCGCCGGAACGTCGTGCGCCCCGCAGCGGCGCTCCAGCACGCCAGCACATGATACAGAACGCTGCGCGATCCGGCCGGAGGCCGGCACACGACCGCGATGGCGCAAAAAAAGACGCCCATCGGCCACATGGCGATGGGCGCTCCAACAATTGATCCATCGGGGTAGTGGATCAACTGACAGCACAAACTCGTCGGATCCGCCGCTGCTCGGCCGGCGAACCCTACCCCTGAACTGCACCTGCGATTTCCCGGTATGGCGTGGCGGCCTGCGCGTCCACACTTCGCGGTTTTTGGCGATTCGCCGCGCCGCAGCGAGCGCGTGGCGTCCGGCTCGCGCCTGCTGCGCGCGGCGGGCGGCACGACGACGCTTCGCTGCCGTCGGTCGTCCCGCAGCATGCCGCCGCGGGTCATGCCGGCCGGCAGCGGTCGATCCCGTGCGTCACGCCTGCACACTGGCTGTCGGCGTGCGTCCGGACGGAACGGACGGGCGCGCGCCTACGTCGCCACCAGCGGCGGCGACGCGCGTGCACGATCACGGACAGGACTGCGATTCATGTTTGCAACACGACAGGTTGCGCTTCGATCTGTTCTCATTGTCTTGTCCCCGTGTTCGATGCGTCCGACCCGCTGAAGCGAAGGCCGCGCGCCACGGCGGCGGCGCGCGCACTTTTGGCGTGCACAAGACATGCAAGGAGCGCACCATGCTGCACGGCGCAAGGCTGCACGGGCCCCGATATCGCGGCGATGCAACGCGCGCAGCGACGCCAATGCGTGAATGATTCGAAAATGAAACAGCGAGGCCGTCCGCGCGAGCGGCGGACGGTGACCGCACTGTCGTGGGCGATCGCTCGCGTTGGCGGGCGCGATTCACCGGTGCCGACGCGATACCGACGATCCGCTTACAATCCTGCGATCGTCGCCGCGGCAGCACGAATCGCGCGGCGCGCTCCGCAGCCGGCCCGACGCACGATGCACGATGCGTGCTCAACGCGATGCCCGTCGGTACATCGCCAACCCCGGACACGGCCGCACGCGTGTCCGCTTCGTCCACTCATTCGAGGAATGACCATGCCGCCGACCGCTACCGACCGCACCGGCGCCGCGAGCCGGGTCTTCTCGGACGAGCGGCTGTCGATCGGCCTGACGCTGCCGCTGCTGCGCGCCGGCGACAGCGTCGCGGATTTCAACGAACAACTCGAACTCGCCGCCCTGGCCGACGCGCTCGGCTTTCGCGCGCTGTGGGTGCGCGACGTGCCGCTGAACAGCGCCGACTATCCCGACCCGGTCGGACACCTCGACCCGTGGGTGCTGCTCGGCGCGCTCGCGTCGCGCACGCGCCGGATCGTCCTTGCGAGCGGTGCGATCGTGCTGCCGCTGCGGCATCCTCTGCACATCGCGAAGGGCGCGCTGTCGGTGGCCGCGCTGTCCGGCGGGCGCTTCGTCCTCGGCCTCGGCTCCGGCGACCGGCCGTCCGAATATGCGGCGTTCGGCGTCGACGCGCAAACGCGGCGCGACCGCTATCGCCGCCATTGGGAAGTCGTCGCGGCGGCGCTCGACGTTCCGTCGCGCGTGCTGCCCGACGAGACGCCGCCCGGCGCGCCGGCGTTCGCGCTGCTGCCGCACGGCGACGCCGCGGTGCCGATGCTCGCGGTCGGCTCGGGAGGACAAAGCGTGGACTGGATCGCGCGCAACGCGATCGGCTGGATGACCTATCACCGCGATCCGGAGACGCTGCATGCGCGTCATTCGATGTGGCGAGCGGCCGTCGAGCGGCTGGCACAACCGGCGTTTCGCGCGTTCGGCGTGGCGATGCGGCTCGATCTCGATGCGAACCGCGCTGCGCCCGCCACCGCCCTGCCGCTCGGTTACGCAACCGGACGCGCGGCGCTGATCGAGGTCCTGCAACGCATGCGCGCAGCCGGCGCGCATCACGTGACGCTGAACCTCGGCTCGGCGCGGCCGCTGCGCGAAGTCGTCGAGGAAATCGCGGAACACGTGCTGCCGGTTTTTCACGACGGTCGCGAATGATTCGTCGGTGATCCGGGAAGTGCCGCGCAGCACGTTGCATTCCCGGCGGATGAACCCCACGGTCGTACAGCGATCGAGCGCGCGGGCCGCACCGCGACGCTTTCATCGCCTGAGCCGATGCGCTCGCATGCGCCGCCTGGGTTGCCCCATTCGCGCCCGCTCGCCGCCGATGGAACTATTCGGTTCCGGTCGCGATCATGTTAACGTCCGTCCATCGTCCAGACCGCCGGGCCGCATCCGAATGCGCGCCCGCATGCCCATCCATGCGACATTTCCTGCTCGGCTGGCTGCTCGCCGCCGTCGTCTCCATTGCCCATGCGGCCGCCCCGGCCTCGGCTCCCGCTGCCGCGTCCGCCGCGTCGGGCGCCGTGCCTGCGTTGACGCCGCAACAGGCGCAACAGGCGCTCTCCGTGCTGCAAAACCCGCGCGAGCGCGAACAGGTCGAAACGACGCTGCGCGCGATCGCCGCCGTCGGCGTACTGAGCACGCCAGCGTTGCCGGCGAGCGCGGCGGCGCCGGCCAGCGCTGCGTCGGCGGCCGCGCCCGCCGCGCTCACGACCAACGGGCTCGCGTCGATGCTGGTGCGCCAAGGCTCGCACTGGGCCGGCGAAATCGGCGGCGCGCTGAACGAATCGCTGCGCTCGCTGCTCGACGTCGCTTCGGTCGGCAACTGGTGGCACGAACGGCTGGTACGCGCCGACGAACGTGCAGACCTGCTGCACGCGCTCCTGACCATCGTCGCCGTGCTCGTGCCGGCATTGGGCGCCGAATGGCTCGCGAGAAGGCTGCTGCGACGCACGCTGCGCGCATTGGGCGCGCGTCGCGCGGAGTCGTCGCGACGGGCCGACGCCGCGCCGTCCGAAACGGAGCCGCCCGAGTCGACCGAGTTGCACGAGTCTATCGACCACGCCGCGTCGACACCGCTCGCGGCCGGCACCCCGAGCGCCTCGAGCGTATCGAGCACGTCCGCCACGCCCGAGACGCAAAGCCGCGGCCACGCGCGGCGCCATACGACGCTGCTGCACCGGATGCCGCGCGCGCTGGTCAGTCTGGTGGTGCGCGCGGTGCCGCTGCTGGTGTTCGCCGGCGTCGCGAGCCTGACGATGTCGGTGCTCGACGGCGACGGCACGCCGACCGACACTGCGCTCGGCTCGCTGATCGACATCTACGTGATCTGCCGTCTCGTGACGATCGTCAGCCGCTTGTTTTTCCAGCCCGATGCGCGACAACTGCGGCTGCTGCACATCAGCGACGCGTGGGCCGCGTACGCGCAGCGCGCGATCGCGCGGATTGCGATCGTCGTCGGCATCTGTACGGCCGCGATCGAGCTCGCCGCGAGCTTCGGCCTCAGCGAGGCCGGCCACGTCGCGCTGCTGAAAGCGGTCGCGCTCGTCGGCCACCTGATGATCTCCGCGCTGATCCTGCGATGCCGGCAGCCGGTCGCCGCGCGCATCCGTGCGACCGGCGACGAGCACCGCGCGTTCGCGATGTTCTCCCACGCGCTCGCCGACGCGTGGGCGCCCGTCGCGGTGTTCGCCGTGATGGCACTGTGGTTCGTGTGGGCGCTCGACGTCCACAACGGCTACCGCGTGCTGATCGCGCTCGGCGGCCGCTCGATCGCGGTGATGATCGGCATGCGGATCGTATCGATCGTCGTGTTCGGCGCGCTCGCGCGGCTGTTCCAGCGCCGCGACGACGACCGTACGCTCGTCCATCTGCACGCGTACCGCTACTACCCGCTGCTGCGCAGGATCGTGTCGACGGTGATTGCGATCGTGACCGTCGTGCTGCTGCTGCAGATCTGGGGCGTGCCGATCTTCCATGCGTTCAAGACCGGCACGATCGGCCATCGGCTGGCGTCCGCGCTGATGACGATCGCGATCGCGGCGCTCGTCGCGCTGTTCGTCTGGGAGGCCGCCAACATCGCGATCGAGCGCCGCCTGCAGCAGTGGACGCGGGAAGGCAATCTCGTGCGCGCCGCGCGGCTGCGCACGCTGCTGCCGATGCTGCGCTCGCTGCTGTTGATCATGATCGCGCTGGTCGTCGTGCTGACCGGCCTCAGCCAGATCGGCGTGAACATCGGCCCGCTGCTCGCCGGCGCCAGCATCTTCGGCGTCGCGCTCGGCTTCGGCTCGCAGAAGCTCGTGCAGGACTTCATCACCGGTATCTTCCTGCTGATGGAGAACGCGATGCAGGTGGGCGACTGGGTCACGCTCGCCGGCGTGTCGGGTACGGTCGAATACCTGTCGATCCGCACCGTGCGGCTGCGCGGCGGCGACGGCTCGCTGTACACGATCCCGTTCAGTTCGGTCACGACCGTCAACAATACGAATCGCGGGCTCGGCAACGCGGCCGTCAAGGTCAGCATCGCGTACGGCCAGGACATCGATCCGGCAATCGCGACGCTGAAGGAGATCGGCGCCGCGCTACGCGACGATCCGAACTACAAGGACGGCATTCTGTCGGATTTCAGCTACTGGGGCGTCGATCAGGTCGATGGCGCGACCGTCACGCTCGCCGGGCAGATCCAGTGCAAGGATTCGGCACGCTGGGGCGTGCAGCGCGAGTTCAACCGGCGCATCGCGGTGCTGTTCCGCGAACGCGGCATCCGCATTGCGAACCCGCAGCGCAGCGTCGTCGCGTATGACGCGGGCGCACAACACGGTGGCGCTGAAGGCGCCGAAGGCCCGGATACGGCTGCCGCCCCATCGGCAGCGGTCAATCCGCCGCCGCGGCCCGCACCGCAGTGATCCGCGCCGGGCGCGACGCGCGCGTGCCCGGATGCGCGCCGTTCCGCCCGGCACTTGGCCGAGCCGGCTGTCCGTGCACGTTGCAGGCAGCCCGCGTCACAGCTGCGATTCGATCGGGAACAAGCCGAGAAACCATACCTCGACGCGTCGTGCCGTCGACACTTCCGGCTCGTGGTCGAATTCGGTCACCTTGCCGTCCTCGTCAGTCTGAATCCACTCGAGGCGCCGTGTGCCGGACGGATCGGTCGTCGCTTCGACCCGCCACGCGATGCGATCGAGCCGCGGCTCCAGGTCCGCCGCGACTTGTGCCGCGAGCGCCGGGCTCTCGCAGTAAACGCCGATCTCGGTATTGAGCCTCAGCGAGCGCGGGTCGAGATTCATCGAGCCGATGAACACGCTCTTGCGATCGAACACATAGGTCTTCGCATGCAGCGACGCGCGCGACGAGCCGATGATCAGCCGCTTCGAAATGCTCTTGTCGCCTGACGGCCGGCGCTCGTACAGCCGCACGCCCGCTTCCACCAGCTCGCGTCGATAGCGCCGGTAACCGGCGTGTACGGCCGCGACGTCGGTCGATGCGAGCGAGTTGGTCAGGATCGTCACGCGGACGCCGCGCGCGGTGAGCGCGCGCAGCCGTTCGATCATCGCCGCGCCCGGCACCAGATACGGCGACACGATCAACAGCTCGTGCTCGGGCCGCAGCGCCAGCGCGCGCAGCTGCGGCAGCAGGTGCCCTTCGCTGTCGTTCGGCGCGCGTGCGATCTTCGCCGGATCGTCATACAGCACGGTCGCGCGTCCCCACGACAGCTCCGTGCCTTCGCCATGCACGATCCGGTCGAGCCGCTCGCGCGCTTCGAGCACGTACGGGTTGTCCTCCATCGCGCGCAGATAATCGCGCAGCCGCTCGCGCTCGCGATCGAGGCTGCCCGGCGTCGCGTCGTGCCCGACCAGCGCGCCGACGGAATACGCATACGGCGAATTCCAGAACGTATCGAACTCGGTCGAGATGTCGTTGACCACGCGGCCATGCACGACCACGTCGAGATCGCCGAACTCGAGCATCGACGACGCGCCGAAATACTCGTCGCCGATATTGCGGCCGCCGATGATCGCCGCCTGGTTGTCGGCGATCATCGCCTTGTTGTGCATGCGCCGGTTGACCCGCGAGAATTCGAGCACCGTGCCGATCTTCTTGAACTCGCGCGTCGCGACCGGATTGAACAGACGGATCTCGATGTGCGGATGCGAGCTGATTTCGAGCAGCTTGCGGTCGTCGGCGTTGGTGCCGAGATCGTCGAGCAGCACACGCACGCGCACGCCGCGATCGGCGGCCCGGATGATCGCGTCCGCGAGCGCGTGACCGGTCAGATCGTCGTGCCAGATGTAGTACTGAAGGTCGAGCGAACGATCGGCACGATCGGCGAGCAGCACGCGCGCATCGAGTGCGTCGACCGGATCGCTGAGCAGATGAAACGCGTCCTGCCCAGGGTGGGTGGCGGCCTGCGCGCGGAACGCGACGCCGAGGCGCGTGTTGCCGGTATCGGTGTAGGCATGCGTCGGCGTGCGGTCGACCTGCGGCGGCAGGCTCGCGCACGCGGCAAGCATCAGCAACGAGAGAATCGCACCCCACGAACGCAGCATGGTCATGATGGACGCCCGCCGTCGGGCGAAATCGGTTTGTGTTTGTTCCGGCTGACGGATGAAACGCGGCGCCGGCTGCGTCACAGGATACTTGATTGCGATCGCGCCGCTCCCGACATTTCTCGATGGAAACGTTGCCAGCGGATGCGGTGGCGGCCGCGCGCGGCGAGCCGCCGCCGATCCCGCGAATCGTGCTTGAATACGGTCCGGGGCCAACCGTTCAGCGGCAGCAAATGCTGCCGCGCGATCGAATCGACAATGCACAATATCGAACTTTATTTCGGCAGCACCGAGGAACTGAATTCGTCGGAGCAGCAGGCGCTCGAGCGCGTCGTTCGCTGGCTCGCGGAACACGAACAGGCGGCGGTCATCCTCTGCGACATCTCGGTCAACGGGCGACAGGTCGACATCCTCGTCGGCACCGAGACGACGACGTTGCAACTCGAAGTCAAAGGCTTCCGCGCGCCCGTCACTGGTCAGGAAAACGGCGAATGGACGCTTAACTACGCCGACGGATCGACCAGGCGCGTGGGCAATGGTTACCTGCAGGCGCTACGCAACAACCAGGCATTGCGCAACGCGATGTCGGAACATCGGCCCGACGGCGAAGCGGTCTCCTATCCGAAAGGCGCGGTGTTGTTCGAACCGGAAATCCCGCCGGGATCGAATCTGCGCATTCACGTCGATCCGCGCGTCGAGATCTGCGGCGCCGACGCGCTCGAGCTCCTGCTGTCGACGCGCGGCCGCGCACCGTGGCCGCTGGCGTGGCTGCGTGCGTTCGCGCACGAGCGCGAGCTGATTCCGCGGGCGATACCGGTCGCCACGACCGCGCGAACCGTCGAGCGCGCCAGCGCGCCGACTTGGGAGGTGGTCGCGATGCCGGTCGCGAGCATCGTAAAGGCCGCCGAAGTGGTGGAAGCCGCTGAGCCGGCATCATCGCGCGCACCTGCACCGGTGCGGCCCGCGTCGCGCTCAGCCGACGAAAACACAACGTTCACCGTCGCGCCGCGGCCGGCAGCCGAGCGCGGCCACGTCTCGCAGGACACCGCGCGGCACGCGCCGTTGGCGACGGCGCGCGCCGGCGGACACACGCCGTTCGGCTCCGGCGACGCAATCGCGCGGCGACCGAAACGGCGCCGCACCGTGCTGCGCTATGCGTCGGTGGCGATCGCCGCAGCCGCCATCGCCTATGCGGCCGCCCATCGGCATCGGGCCGCCACCGTCGCTGCGACGCCCGCAGCGGCGTCGCAACCGGTCGGACACACGGCACGTGCGCCGGCGA
Organism: Burkholderia sp. MBR-1; assembly: GCF_013822785.1. Taxonomy (NCBI): domain Bacteria; kingdom Pseudomonadati; phylum Pseudomonadota; class Betaproteobacteria; order Burkholderiales; family Burkholderiaceae; genus Burkholderia; species Burkholderia sp. MBR-1. The sequence continues at coordinate 297,631 of NZ_CP053610.1, read as the reverse complement.
AGGCGCCGCGCGGCGAGCGCCACGGTGCCGTGCGGCAGGCCGCGCATGAATCGCGCGCACCGGTGGCGTCGGCTGCGCGGAACGATATGGCAACAGCGGCGCGCACGCGCGCGGACGAGATACGCGCGCCCGTTGCGCCCGTTGCGGCCGTCGCCGCGATGGCCGCGCCGGCCACGTCGGCGATCACCTGTCCCGCAGGCGTCGACCGCCTCGGATGCAACGGCAGGACCGGCACGCTCGCCGCCCCCGAATGTCCGCCCGCGTTCCACGCGCAGGGCAACACCTGTGTTCGCGATCGGGAAAACTGATCGGGCGATACCGATTTCTGAAACGGGAATTTCGGGGCCGCGATTCGTCGGCACCTCGAACCACAAGCAGGATAGCTGAGGCCAAGCGGACAGAATTCCGTCCGCCTCCGAACGCGAGCGATTTCATCGCACCTCGATCATCCCAAGCATGCCCAACCACCGATAAGCCGGCCAGGCTCGAATGTTTCAGATATACGCAATTCGATCGGCATTGTTTTAATTTCGATTGGATTTTCCTCTTTTGCACACCTTGTCATCCGGCATTTCATTTCCTATAAATCACTGGTATCAAATCGATCGACAATAAAACAGCGATACCCGAGACCATCACACCAGAAGGAAATCGAATCCTGGGCCTTCAATGAAGCCATGCTCCCGCATGTCCCGCCGTCGCGGACGTGAGCATTGGCGTTGTCCGCCACCATGGTCGATCTGCCATTGCCCAGCCAGATCGGAGCACCACGAAATTCGCCGGAATCGCGGCCTTTGACGATGCCGGCGCGCATGCGTCCGCGGCGCATGCAGCTGTTCTCGAAGGCACGGGGAAGCATCCAACCTCTTCAAGGTGAAAAAATGAACCTCAATCCGATTGAAAACCAGCCGCACGGGACCTTTGCCGAATTCGCCAACACCGTCCCTGTTTCTGCCCGCGCCGTCGATACATTCAAAATGGCGCTCTATCACGATGGCGTGCAGTTGGGCTGGCTGGGGCAAAACAGCGGCGAATGGGCCATTCTGGTCGATTCCGCCGCGAAAGCGTTGACGCTCGAACAGTACCCTTATAACGGCGTGACGTATTACCGGATTCTCGGCACCAGCCGGTATATGTCGGTCAGCAACAATGCGTACGTCGGTTTTTATAACTGGATCGGCGCGCGCGGCTGGACGCGGCAAGGCTCGGTTTTGATTTCCGATTTCAATCACCAGAAACTGTCGATCTATTCGAAGGACAACGCGTATTTATATGCGTGGGACGCGTACACCGTGCTCGATGTGAAGTTCGACGAGCAATAACGCAGGACGCTTCGTCCGTTTGCTCGAATTTCCGGCTTCGACCCAGCGCAGGAAGCAGGCGCCCGCTCGGCGACACGGGCGGGACGCCCGCCGGGTTGCGCCGTTCACATTCATCTCACGATCAAGAAAGGCAACACCATGACCTTCAAGATTCTCAGTTGCGATGGTGGCGGTATCCGGGGATTGATCACTGCCCTGCTCATCCAGGATCTCGACCGGCGCAGCCAGATCATCGCGCGCGCCGACGGCTTTGCCGGCACCTCGACGGGCGGCCTGATCGCCCTCGGGCTCGCGAACGGCGTATCCATTTCCGAGATCGTCGACATCTACAGGACGAAGGGTTCGGTGATCTTTCAGGAAAACGACGCATGGCTCGCACAAAAGCAAGCCGTCGAACAGGGCACGGTCCTCGCCGGACCCGGCTTCTTCCAATGCCAGTATGTCAACACCGGGCTGCAGCAGATCGCCAGATCGCTGGTGGGCAACGGCAGGCTGGCCGACCTGTCGCGCTTCGTCGCAATCAACTCGGCGCGCCTGTGGGATCCGTCAGTCAAGAGCTGGGCGCCGTGCACACTGTCCAACGGAAACGGCAACACCTATCGCAATGTCAGCCTGTTCGATGCCGCCCTTGCCACGTCGGCTGCACCGACCTATTTCCCGCCGTACGAGATCGCCGGGCTCGGCTATTTCGCCGATGGCGGCGTGTTTGCCAACAATCCTTCGTTGTCGGCGATCGCCGAGGCGCTGGCCAGCCGTCGCGCAGGCAGTCTGGACGACATGCGCCTGCTGTCGCTCGGCACCGGAACCAGCCCGGCGGGCATTCCGCCGAGTGCGGTTGGCAACCCGTTGGACTGGGGCGTTTCGACATGGCTGTGGCCGGCCGAAAGCGGGAACGTACCGGCAGCCGCGCTGCTCGGGCTGACGATGGATACGACGGCGATGGTCGCCGCACAACAGGCCGGGCAGATCCTGAACGCCAACTACCAGCGCGGCAACTTCGTGCTCAGTCAATTCATCGGCCTCGACGACTGGCATAAGGCGCCGGAACTGGAGAAGGAAACCCAGGCGTATATGCGCACGGCCGAGTGGCAGCGTGTTTGCCAATGGGTGGAGCAATTCTGGCGCTGACGATGGCGGCTCGATAGTCAGGCCTCGCCGCGATGCTTCCGGGGTTCGCAGAGATGTGGACGGATACTGCGACGATCGGCGGCGGGCCTGCATCGGCATCTCGTTCGTCGCGAAGACCAGTCAGGCGACGCCGCGACGCAACATCGGCGCAAACACATCCTTCAGAATCCGCGCGGCCAATGAATCGGGTACTGCGTCCGGCATCGACATGCTGACGTGCCGCAGGCCATCCAAGATGCGCGATCACGACGAGCGCGTGATCGGTGGACGAAGCTGCTGTTTCATGGAATCGAGAAGCGGTGGCATGGAGCAAGCGCAGCAGGCGAAGTCGAGGTGGAAGAACTGTCACTATTCGACATGAGAGCGTCCGTCGACACACCTCCGTCGACGAGACAAAAGCGATGCTCGTGCATGCAGCGTTCGGGCTGCTCGCCCGCTGCATCGAGCAGCTGCCCGAGAGTGCCAGCGCCACGCGGCGGCGCTCCACCGTTCGTCCTTTTTTATCGTTGGTGAAACCCGTCACGCTTCGCCGAGGCGGAATACCGCCACGGCGGCCTTCATCGATTGCGCCTGATGCTCCAGCGCATCCGCGGCGGCGGCGGCCTGCTCGACGAGCGCCGCATTCTGCTGCGTGACTTGATCCATCTGGCTCACGGCGATGCCCACCTGCTGTATGCCGGCGCTCTGCTCGCTCGTGGCCGACGTCATTTCCACCAAGATGGTCGCCACGTTGCGCACGGCGCCCACGATCTCCTCCATCGCCGCGCCCGCTTCGGCCGCGAGCGCGTTGCCGTTTTGCACCTCGTTCATCGAGGCGCCGATCAGTTCCTTGATCTCGCGCGCGGCGTTCGCGCTGCGCTGCGCGAGCGTTCGCACCTCGCCCGCGACCACCGCGAAGCCACGCCCCTGTTCGCCCGCGCGCGCCGATTCGACGGCCGCGTTCAGCGCGAGAATGTTGGTCTGGAACGCGATGCTGTCGATCATGTTCGTGATCTCGGCGATCTTGAGCGCGCTTGCGCTGATGTCCTGCATGGTCCGGACCACGCGGCCGACCACGTCGCCTCCCCGGCGCGCGAGGTCCGCCGTGCCGGTCGCGAGCGTGCTCGCCTCGGTGGCGTTCGCCGCGTTCTGTCTGACCGTCGAGGTCAGTTCCTCCATGCTCGCGGCGGTTTCCTCGAGCGACGCCGATTGCTGCTCCGTGCGGCTCGACAGATCGAGATTGCCGGCGGCGATCTCGCGCGCGGCAGTGTGGATCGCGTCGCAGCTGTCTCGCACGCCGCTCACGGTGCGCGAGAGTCCGTCGAGCATGCGCCGCATGGCCGCGAAAAGCAGGCCGATTTCGTTGCGGCCCGCCTCCGGCACACGCACGGTCAAATCGTTCGACGCGATGCGGTCGAGCACCGCCACCGCTTCGCCGAGCGGGCGCGTCACGATGCGCGCGAGCGCGACGTGCGCGACGACCACCAGCGCAAGCGCCAGCCCGACGCCGACCACCACGAAGCCCACAATCCACTGGTAGCGCGCGTTGCCGTCGTTGAGCGCCTGTTCGGTGAGGGTGTTCGCGAGTGTCTGCAGCTTCTCGACGTTTTGCGAGTACACCATGCCCGCGCGGGTGACGTCGCGGTCATTGATGGTCACGTAGGCGGCAGTGTCGTTATTGCGCAGCGCGTCGGCCGCGCGCGCGAGCAGCGCGGCGAGCCCGTCCGACGACGCCACGAGCCGGCGCTTGAGCTCCGCATCCATGCCGTCGAACGCACTTGCGTCGCGATACGCGCGGGTTTCGCTCGCGGAGCGTTCCAAGGTGCGGTTCGCGCTCTGCAAGGCCGAATCGCGCGTCGCCGTGTCGTTACGCTCTTTCAGCGCGCTATAGGCGCGCACCAGCGCCGAACGCGTGCGGGTGCTGTCCTTGTAGGCGTCGTTGACGAGGATGGTTTGCCGCGCAATCTCGTGCAGGCGCTGCGCGTTCGCATTGGCCATCCGCAGCGACACGACGCCGGCGATGCCGCCAATCACGATCACCACCCCAAACATCGTCAGTGCCACGAGCAGGCTGGCTCGTACCGTCATGTTGCGCATCTTGCTTTCCTGTCTCTGCTTGGTCATTGGCCGCTTGACGGCATGTCGTGGGACGTCCCGGGCATCGGGCCTGTACGTTCCGGGCATTTTTGGGCGGATTGAGTGTGTTACGTGGCGCCCGACGCATCGGTCGCGCATTTTAACGTATGACATCGTACTTTCTATACAGGATTTTTGCGCTGCCCCATAGGAAATTCCTGCCTTTTGAGGCGAGCCAAAAGTACACCTGCAACCAAAATAACCTTATATACCGCGTGTAAGCGCAGTATGACGGCTTGTTCTCTGCCAGACACTGGCGGGAACGCTGGTGCATTCAGCGATAATATCATCGTGTCATCGTATAACATCAATCCTGCCGATGGTATCGCCTCATCGACACGATCACAAGACCAGGACAGAGACAGCAGTGACCGACAACGATTTCGATACGCAACCGGACGAACGTCGACTTTTCACCTGAGCGCGAACTGCACGGTCTTCTTTAGTCCGAACCCGGCCGACTACGCCAAGGACGGCGCCGTCGACTGCCTGAACTTCGGCGCGCCGGTGCACGCAACGCCAGCCATATCCCGCTGACCGGCGAAGGCAACACCTCAATCCTGAACGGCCACGCGATGCCGCCGTTTGCCCGCTCGTGCAACACGGCCACCTGCTCGTCGACCGACAAAGGCAACACGGGCGTCTACGATTGCGCTGGCGGGTGCACGCCGTCGCAGGCCTGTACGACCCGAACAACGTCGCCCTGAAAACGGCCATCGTCGAGCAACTGCTGCGTGCCGGTCGATCGGTCGCCGACGCAGTCGTTCAACCCGGATGTCCGTGAGGCCATGACCGGCATTCGAGGCGTCATGGACAGACGCAAGAGGGACTCGGAGGTGCCCCGACGGAACCGGGCATGCCGATATCAGAAACGAAAAAGCCGACCCACTGGGTCGGCTTTTTTCGCGTCGAATCGCGGTCGATTGCCACCGCGAACCAAACCTTCAAACGTACAGCCAATTTCCGATAAAGCTGAAGCGAAACGTGTCCAGGTGGACAACTTGTGCTCAACGGCACAACGCAACGCATCGACCGGAAAGGAAATCTGGTGGGCCCCCCGGGAGTCGAACCCGGCACCAACGAATTATGAGTTCGCTGCTCTAACCAAGCATGAGCTAGGGGCCCCGATGTGAAACCAGGCGTGCGGCGCGCAGTTGCGGCGACGACGCCGGGCCGGCATTGTAACAACAAAGCGGCGGGGAGAGGACAAACGCCACCGGCATCGCGTGGATGCCGGCGGCGTTCGCAAGTGAAACGCTGGCGATCAGTTCCCTTCGAGGAACGACTTCAGCTTGTCGGAACGGCTCGGATGACGCAGCTTGCGCAGCGCCTTGGCTTCGATCTGACGGATCCGCTCACGCGTGACGTCGAACTGCTTGCCGACTTCCTCGAGCGTATGGTCGGTGCTCATCTCGATGCCGAAGCGCATCCGCAGCACCTTCGCCTCGCGCGGCGTCAGCGAATCGAGCACGTCCTTCACGACGTCGCGCATGCTGGCATGCAGCGCGGCGTCCGCCGGCGCGACCGTGTTGTTGTCCTCGATGAAGTCGCCGAGATGGGAATCGTCGTCGTCGCCGATCGGCGTTTCCATCGAGATCGGCTCCTTCGCGATCTTCATGATCTTGCGGATCTTGTCTTCCGGCATCTCCATCTTTTCGGCGAGCGTTGCCGGATCCGGCTCGAGACCGGTTTCCTGCAGGATCTGCCGCGAGATGCGGTTCATCTTGTTGATCGTCTCGATCATGTGAACCGGAATACGGATCGTGCGCGCCTGGTCCGCGATCGAGCGCGTGATGGCCTGACGGATCCACCACGTCGCATAGGTCGAGAACTTGTAGCCACGACGGTATTCGAACTTGTCCACCGCCTTCATCAGGCCGATGTTGCCTTCCTGGATCAGATCGAGGAACTGCAGGCCGCGGTTCGTGTACTTCTTCGCGATCGAGATCACGAGACGCAGGTTCGCCTCGGTCATTTCGCGCTTCGCCTGGCGCGCCTTCAGTTCGCCGGCCGCCATCTGACGGTTGGTTTCCTTCAGGTCCTTCAGCGGCAGCACGACGCGCGCCTGCAGGTCGAGCAGACGCTGCTGCTGTTCGCGGATCGCCGGGATGTTGCGCGACAGCACCGCGCTGTACGAATGACCTTCGGCCGCGATCTTCTCGGCCCAGTCGAGGTCCGTCTCGCTGCCGGGGAAGCGCGCGATGAATTCCGAGCGCGGCATCCCGCACTTGTCGACGACGATGTGCAGGATCTGACGCTCGACCTGACGCACTTCGTCCACTTGCGCACGCAACGTGTCGCACAGACGCTCGACGGTACGCGCGGTGAAGCGGATCGTCATCAGCTCGGTCTGGATCGTTTCCTGCGCCTTCAGGTAGGACTTCGACTTGTAGCCTTCCTTTTCGAACGCACGGCGCATCTTGTCGAACCACTCGCTGATCTGCGAGAACTTCTCGAGCGACGCGCGCTTCAAGGCTTCGAGCTGGGCGGCGTTGGCGGTTGCCTGAGCGGCGCCGTCATCGTCCTCCTCTTCCTCTTCTTCCTCTTCCTCTTCGGCTTCTTCGTCCTCGTTCTCGATCGCTTCCGCTTCCTTCGCGGAGAAACCGTCGGTATCGGCGGCGTCTGCGGCGTTCGGATCGAGCAGGCCGTCGACGAGCTCGTCGACGCGGATCTCTTCGTTCGCGACGCGCTCGGCCATCGCGAGGATGTCGGCGATCGTCGTCGGGCACGCGGAAATCGCCATCACCATGTGGCGCAGGCCGTCCTCGATCCGCTTCGCGATCTCGATTTCGCCTTCACGCGTGAGCAGCTCGACCGTGCCCATCTCGCGCATGTACATCCGGACCGGATCGGTCGTGCGACCGAATTCCGAATCGACCGTCGACAGCGCGACTTCCGCTTCTTCCTCGACTTCGTCGTCCGACGACGCGGCCGGCGCGTTGTCGTTCAGGAGCAGCGTTTCCGCGTCCGGCGCCTGCTCGTAAACCGCCACGCCCATGTCGTTGAACGTGCCGATGATCCCTTCCAGGGCTTCCGTCTCGGTGAAGTTGTCCGGCAGGTGGTCGTTGATTTCGGCATACGTGAGGAAGCCGCGCTCCTTGCCGAGCTTGATCAGCGCGCGCAGCTTCACGCGGCGCTCTTCGAGCTCCTCGGCCGTGCCGGGCGTGCTCGTCGCGAACGCTTCCTTCAGCAGCGCCTTTTCCTTGGCGCGACGGTCGCGCACCTTGGATTTGCCCGGAGCCGCGGCCGCCGCTGCTGCTGCGGGCTGCTGCTCGTCGCTCTGATTTGCGTCGTCATCGACGGATACTTCGTTCAGCTTTTTGGTCATGGAGTTCGCCGTACCGGCTATATCGACTCGCGGCTGCTGGACGACAGCCGGTTGAACCGTGGGTGCATGAGTAGTACGTACTGCCGTTTCGTCCGCGGCGGCAGTCGTGTCCCTTGCGCTTTTCGCACTTGCCCGCTTCGCCGCCGGCTTGGCCGGCCCGGAGTCGGGTCTCGCGGCAGCCCGTGATCCGGCTGCCGGCGCCGGCGCAGCCTGAGCAGTGCCGGCCGCGGTTTTCTTTCCTGCAGGGGCCGACGTGGCCGAAGACGTTGTCCTGGTGGAAGAAGCAGACTTGGCCGCTGTGACCTTTTTGGTCGGCTCCGTCGAGCCCTTGCCCGTTGCTTTCTTTCCGCCTGTCGTCTTTGCCATCGCGATTCTCGCCTCTGCTTGGAAAACAAACCGCTGGAAACCTTATATTATAGCACGCTGGGTTGCCCTCTCCTGACGCCCCGGCCGCCTACAGCCCGAGCCGACGTTTCATGTCGGTTCGCTGCTGGTTCAATTCCGTCAACTCGGTCAGCTCCTCGGGCGTGAACGTCGATTGCCGCGCCAGCCGGTCGAGCCGGTCGCAGCAGGCGTCGTAGCGCATCTTCAGCACGGCCGCCTGCAATTCCTCCCCGGCGATCCGCTCCTGTTCGCGCTGTCGCTCGAACACCGTCTCGTCCTCCGGATTCTGTAACAGCAGATCGCGGACGTTTTCATCATAGTCCAGAATTTCGCGGAAGATTTCGTCGTAAGTCGCGCTGTTCGACGAGGCTCGCAGCACATCGGACAGCAGCCGGAACTCCGCGCCGTCGCCCAGCGCGCGCGCGTGCTCGGCCACTTCGGCGAACAGCTCGCCGATCCGCGGCAGCGTCCGCAGGGTCGCAAGCTGCTCGTCGTCGAGCGCGGTCGCGATCCGCGGGTACATCACCAGCGTACGCAACGCACGCTTTTCGCTGTCGGTCACGCGCCGCCGCTCGCTGCGCGCGGGCGCCTGGCGCGGCGCCGCCGCGATGCGCGCGTCGACCTCCGACAGCGCCGCGACTTCCTCGAACGGGATGTGCAGGCGGTCAGCGAACATGTGCATGATCTGCGCGCGCAACGCGTTGGCCGGCAGCGCCTGCAGCAACGGCTTTGCGTCGAACAGCGCCTTCGCGCGGCCTTCCGGCTGGTCGAGCGCCTTGCCGGCGATCGCTTCGTTCAACAGAAATTGCGACAGCGGCATCGCACGCTCGACCTGCTCGGAGAATGCATCGGCGCCGAATTCGCGCACATAGCTGTCCGGATCGTGCTCGGGCGGCAGGAACAGGAAGCGGATCGTCCGGTTGTCGGCCGCATGCGGCAGGCACGCTTCGAGCGCGCGGCGCGCGGCGCGCCGGCCGGCCGAATCGCCGTCGAAGCTGAAGATCACCGTATCGGTCTGGCGCAGCAGCTTCTGCACGTGGATCGGCGTGCAGGCCGTGCCGAGCGTCGCGACCGCGTTCGGAAAACCGAGCTGCGCGAGCGCGACGACGTCCATGTAGCCTTCGACGACGAGCACGTACTTGCGCTCGCGGATCGCGAGGCGCGCCTCGAACAGCCCGTACAGTTCGCTGCCCTTGTTGAACAGCGGCGTTTCGGGCGAGTTCAGGTACTTCGGCTCGCCGCTGCCGAGCACGCGCCCGCCGAAGCCGATCACCTGCCCCTTCACGTTGCGGATCGGGAACATGATGCGCTCGCGGAACCGGTCGTAGCGTCGCGCGGCGCCTTGCGCGTCGGTCTTTTCGCTGACGATCACGAGCCCCGATTCGACGAGCGAGTCGTCGCGGTAGTCGGGGAACGCGCTTTCGAGGTTCTGCCAGCCGTCCGGCGCATAGCCGAGGCCGAAGCGGGCGGCGATCTCGCCGGTCAGGCCCCGGTTCTTCAGATACTGGATCGCGACGGTCGCACCGCGCAACTGCTTGCGGTAGTAGTCGCACGCGACGGACATCACGTCGGACAGCGCGGTCGCGACCGATTTCGACACCGGCGCCGGATAGTCGCCACCGCCGCCGCCCGCACCGCCGCGCATCGACGGCTCGTGCGGCACGGTCAGCCCGACCGACTGCGCGAGCTCCTGCACGGCTTCCGGGAAGGTCAGCCCCGCGTGCTCCATCAGAAAGCCGATCGCGGTGCCGTGCGCGCCGCAGCCGAAGCAGTGATAGAACTGCTTGGTCGGGCTGACGGTGAACGACGGGCTCTTCTCGTTGTGGAACGGGCACAAGCCCATGAAGTTCGCGCCGCCCTTCTTGAGCTGCACGTAACGCCCCACCACGTCGACGATATCGACGCGGTTCAGCAAGTCCTGCAGGAACGAATGCGGAATCACCGTGGGATCGAGCGAGAAAGGGCCATACGACGCCCGGCGCGCGCGTGGCGACGCGCGCGCCGGGATGTGGGTGTCAGCTGGACAGCGCGGCCTTGACCAGGGCGGAAACGGCCGTCATGTCGGCACGGCCGGCGAGCTTGCCCTTCAGCACGCCCATCACCTTGCCCATGTCCTGCGGGCCGGCTGCGCCCGTGGCGGCGACGGCGGCCTGCACTTCGGCGGCCACCTCGGCGTCCGACAGCTGCGCGGGCATGTACGCGCCCAGCACGTCGAGCTCGGCTTGTTCCTTCGCGACGAGATCGTCGCGGCCGGCGGCCTGGAACTGGCTGATCGAGTCCTTGCGCTGCTTGATCATCTTGTCGATCACCGCGGTGATGCCCGCGTCGTCGAGCGTCACCCGATCGTCGACTTCGCGCTGCTTGATCGCGGCCATCAGCAGGCGAATCGTCGCGAGACGCTCGCTGTCCTTGGCGCGCATCGCGGTCTTCATGTCTTCGCTGATCTGCTCTTTCAAACTCATCTTGCACCCGGGATGAAAACGTGACTTCGACGCCCGCAACCGGGCGTCAACACAAAAACCCGCTTGGGAACATGTCTCAAGCGGGTTGCTCGAATCCTGCATCGGCGACTCGCGACCCCGGACCGGGGCCGAGCGTGCGAAGCTCGCCGGTGCGCCGCTCAGCGAACCGCGCGGCGCTCAATCGTTCAGTACAGCTTCTTCGGCAGCGTCTGGCTGCGGATGCGCTTGTAGTGGCGCTTCACCGCTGCAGCCTTCTTACGCTTGCGCTCCGCCGTCGGCTTTTCGTAAAACTCCCGCGCACGAAGCTCGGTCAGCAGACCGTTCTTCTCGATCGTGCGCTTGAAGCGGCGCATGGCGACTTCGAACGGCTCGTTTTCTTTAACGCGAATGATCGTCATGATCCGACACGAATAAAGGTTTGCAGGGAAGATTCACGAGTATAGCAGAGCGACCTCGCGAGGGATAAGGGCCGGGCCCCGCCGCGCGCGGCGCTGCGCCGCACGTCACGCGGCGCGACTGAACTCCGCCGCGGCTTGCCCCGCGGCCGTCCCCGACGCCCATGCCCACTGAAAGTTGTAGCCGCCGAGCCAGCCCGTCACGTCGACGACCTCGCCGATGAAGAACAGCCCGGGCACCCGCGCGCTCATCATCGTCGCCGACGACAGCTCGCGCGTATCGACGCCGCCCTTCGTCACCTCCGCCTTCTTGTAGCCTTCGGTGCCGTTGGGCGTCAGCGTCCAGCCGGCCAGCGCGTCGCCGATCTGGCGCAGCGTCCGGTCGGGCAAGTCGGCGAGCCGCGCATCGGCCGCCACGCGATGCGTGTCGAGCCACACGTGCGCGAGGCGCGACGGCACCCAGTCGGCGAGCAGCGAGCCGATCTGACGCTTCGACGTACGCTTCGCGTCGAGCAGCTCCGCGACGGCGTCGCGCTGCGGAAGCAGGTCGATGCGGATCGGATCGCCGGGCTGCCAGTAGCTCGAGATCTGCAGGATACCGGGGCCGGACAGGCCGCGATGCGTCAGCAGCAGGTCTTCGACGAATTCGCCGCCGCGCTTCTTGTCGCCGGTCGACACGCGCACCTCGAGCGACACGCCGGACAGCGCCGCGAACGGCTCCCAATCCTGCGATGCGAACGTCATCGGCACGAGGGCCGGCCGCGTGTCGATCAGCTTGTGGCCGAACTGCTTCGCGAGCCGGTAGCCGAAATCGGTCGCGCCGATCTTCGGGATCGACAGGCCGCCGGTCGCGACGATCAACGCCCTGGCGCGGATCGCCCCCGCCTGCTGCGTGTCGAGCGTGAAACCGTCGTCCGGCGCATGGCGCACGGCGTCGACGACCACCGGGCGGCGCCACGCGATGCCGCCGGCGTCGCATTCGTGCTTGAGCACGTCGATGATCGCGTCGCTGCCGTGATCGCAGAACAGCTGCCCCTTGTGCTTCTCGTGCCAGCTCACGTGATGGCGCTTCAGCAGGCCGACGAAGTCGCGCGGCGTGTAGCGCGCCAGCGCCGAGCGCGCGAAATGCGGATTCGACGACAGGTAGTTGTCGGGCCCCGCGTAGAGATTCGTGAAGTTGCAGCGGCCGCCGCCCGAGATGCGGATTTTCTCGGCGAGACGCGGCGCGTGATCGACCAGCACGACGCGGCGGCCGAGCTGCCCGGCCACCGCGGCGCTCATCATCCCGGCGGCGCCCGCGCCGATCACGGCGATATCGTAAGTTTCCATGGCGCGGATTGTACCTGTCCGACCTCGCACCCGGGCCGCGGAGCCGGCGCGCAGCCTTCGCCTGCTATAATTTCGGGTTACGTTGACCTCCCGCTGCGCGCCGCTACGGCACGCGCCTTCCCGACCCATGCTCGTTCTCGGCATCGAAAGCTCCTGCGACGAAACCGGCCTCGCGCTCTACGACACGCAGCGCGGCCTGCTCGCACACGCGCTCCATTCGCAGATCGCGATGCACCGCGAATACGGCGGCGTCGTGCCCGAGCTCGCATCGCGCGACCACATTCGCCGCGCGCTGCCGCTGCTCGACGAAGTCATGACCCAGAGCGGCACGCATCGCGACGACATCGACGCGATCGCCTTCACGCAAGGGCCGGGCCTCGCCGGCGCGCTGCTGGTCGGCGCGAGCATCGCGAACGCGCTCGCGCTCGCATGGAACAAGCCGACGATCGGCATCCATCATCTCGAAGGCCATCTGCTGTCGCCGCTACTCGTCGACGCCCCGCCGCCGTTCCCGTTCATCGCGCTGCTGGTGTCGGGCGGCCACACGCAACTGATGCGCGTGACCGACGTCGGCGTGTACGAAACGCTCGGCGAGACGCTCGACGACGCAGCCGGCGAAGCGTTCGACAAGACGGCGAAGCTGATCGGCCTCGGCTATCCGGGCGGCCCGGAAGTATCGCGGCTCGCGGAAACCGGAACGCCAGGCGCGGTCGTGCTGCCGCGCCCGATGCTGCATTCGGGCGACCTCGATTTCAGCTTCAGCGGCCTGAAGACGGCCGTGCTCACGCAGATGAAGAAATTCGAAGCGGCGAAGCTGGAAGGCGACGCGCTCGAACGCGCGAAGGCGGACCTCGCACGCGGCTTCGTCGACGCTGCAGTCGACGTGCTCGTCGCAAAGTCGCTCGCCGCGCTGAAGCAGACGAAGCTCAAGCGACTGGTGGTGGCCGGCGGCGTCGGCGCGAACCGCCAGTTGCGCGCGGCGCTGTCGGCCGCGGCCGCGAAGCGCGGCTTCGACGTGCACTACCCCGACCTCGCGCTGTGCACCGACAACGGCGCGATGATCGCGCTGGCCGGCGCGCTGCGGCTCGGCCGCTGGCCGGGGCAGGCGAACACCGACTATGCGTTCACGGTGAAACCGCGCTGGGATCTCGCATCGCTCGCACGCTGACGCGCGCATCGCCCGGCGCATCGCGCCGATAGACGCCAAAAAACAAACAGGCTGCCCGATCGCGAGCAGCCTGTTTTCATTTCAGCGCCGATACGAACCGGCGAACTGGCGAACCGATACCGACAACCCGGCGTTACGCCGCGAGCCGCTTGTCGCGCTCGATCAGCGCATATGCGCTGTGATTGTGGATCGATTCGAAGTTCTCGGCTTCGAGCACGTAGGCGATCACGCGCTCGTCCGCATCGAGACGCTGCGCAACGTCGCGCACCAGATCCTCGACGAACTTCGGATTCTCGTATGCGCGCTCCGTGACGAACTTCTCGTCCGGACGCTTCAGCAAACCCCACAGCTCGCACGACGCCTCTTCCTCCGCGATGCGGATCAGCGCCTCGACCGGCAGGTCGCCCGCGAGTTCGGCATCGATCGTCACGTGCGAGCGCTGGTTGTGCGCACCGTACTGCGAGATCTTCTTCGAGCACGGGCACAGGCTCGTCACCGGCACCAGCACCTTCAGAAACACGCGCGTGTGGCCGTCGCGGCTTTCGCCCGCGAGCGTGACTTCATAGTCGAGCAGGCTCTGCACGCCCGACACCGGCGCCGTCTTGTTCACGAAGTACGGAAACGTCACTTCGATGCGGCCGGCCTGCGCCTCCAGCTTCTCCAGCATCGACGCGAGCATCGCGCGAAAACGCTCGACCGTCAGCGGCGCACGGTTCTCTTCGAGCAGCGCGACGAAGCGCGACATGTGCGTACCCTTCTGATCGGCCGGCAGGCGAACGTCGAGGTTCCAGACACCGACGCTCGGCTGCACGTCGCCGCTCTCGGTGCAGACCGTCAACGGATGCCGGACCGCCTTCACGCCCACGCGCTGAATCGGAATCTGACGGGTATCGACCGTGCTTTGCACGTCGGGCATCACGAAGGCGGGGTTCATCTGGTTCATCTTGTTCAATCCTTGTTGTCCGCGCGTCCGACGACGCGCACGCCGCGTCATGCGGCAGCACAAAAGCAACATGGGCCCGCAGGCCCATGTTTGTCGCATCAGTGAAGACCGGTTGCGCCAGTTTATGCGACGCGCTTCGCCTCGCCGGCGAGATCGGCTACCGGGCTGAGGAAGCGTTCGCGAATCGACTTCGCGATGCCCGCGCTGTCGAGGCCGCATTGCGACAGCAGCTTCGCGGGGTCGCCGTGATCGATGAACTGGTCAGGGAGGCCCAATTGTAGTACGGGTCGGATAACCCCACTCTCCATCAGGGCTTCGACGCACGCGGAACCTGCGCCACCCATCAGGCAGCCTTCCTCGACCGTGACGAGATAGTCGTGCGTCTCGGCGAGCTCACGCACGAGCGCCGCGTCGATCGGCTTCACGAAGCGCATGTTCGCGACCGTTGCGTCGAGCTCGTCGGCCGCCGCGAGCGACGGCGCGACCATCGTGCCGAACGCGAGGATCGCGACGCGCTTGCCTTCCGGCTGCGACGAACGGCGGCGCACTTCGCCCTTGCCGATCGGAAGCGCGGTGAACTCCTTGACCGTCGCCACGCCGGTGCCCGAGCCGCGCGGATAGCGCACGGCGGTCGGGTTCGGCTGCTGAAGCGCCGTGTGCAGCATCTGCCGGCATTCGTTCTCGTCGGACGCGGCCATGATCGTCATGTTCGGGATGCAGCGCATGAACGCGAGATCGTATGCACCCGCGTGCGTCGCACCGTCGGCGCCGACGAGGCCCGCGCGGTCGATCGCGAACACGACCGGCAGGTTCTGCAGCGCGACGTCGTGGATCAGCTGGTCGTACGCACGCTGCAGGAACGTCGAGTAGATCGCGACGACCGGCTTGAGCCCTTCGGTCGCGAGCCCGCCAGCGAACGTCACCGCGTGCTGCTCGGCGATGCCGACGTCGTAGTAGCGATCCTTGAAGCGCTTCTCGAACTCGACCATGCCGGAGCCTTCGCGCATGGCCGGCGTGATGCCGACGACGCGTGAATCGCGCTCGGCTTCGTCGCACAGCCATTCGCCGAACACCTGCGTGTAGGTCTTCTTCGCCGGCGTGGCGGACGGCTTGATGCCTTCGGCCGGATTGAACTTGCCGGGGCCGTGGTAGAGCACCGGATCGGCTTCGGCGAGCTTGTAGCCCTGGCCTTTCTTCGTGACCACGTGCAGGAACTGCGGACCGCGCAGCTCGCGGATGTTCTGCAGCGTCGGGATCAGCGAATCGAGATCGTGACCGTCGATCGGGCCGATGTAGTTGAAGCCGAATTCCTCGAACAACGTGGCCGGCACGACCATGCCCTTCGCGTGCTCCTCGAGCTTGCGCGCAAGCTCGAGCACCGGCGGCGCCACGCTCAGCACGCGCTCGACGCCCGCGCGCGCGGCCGCGTAGAAGCGGCCCGACATCAGGCGTGCGAGATGGCGGTTCAGCGCGCCGACCGGCGGCGAAATCGACATGTCGTTGTCGTTGAGGATCACGAGCAGCTTCGCATCCTCCGACACGCCCGCGTTGTTCATCGCCTCGAACGCCATGCCGGCCGTCATCGCGCCGTCGCCGATCACCGCGATCGAGAAGCGGTCGTCGCCGTTCAGCTGGCTGCCGATCGCCATCCCGAGCGCCGCCGAGATCGACGTGCTCGAATGCGCGGTGCCGAACGTGTCGTACTCGGACTCGCTGCGGCGCGGGAAGCCCGAGATGCCGTCGTACTGGCGCAGCGTGTGCATCTGGTCGCGGCGGCCGGTCAGGATCTTGTGCGGGTAGGTCTGATGACCCACGTCCCAGACGATCCGGTCGTTCGGCGTGTTGAACACGTAGTGCAACGCGATCGTCAGCTCGACCGTCCCGAGGTTGGACGACAGATGGCCGCCCGTCTTCGACACGCTGTCGAGCACGAACGCGCGCAGTTCATCCGCGAGCGGTTGCAGTTGGCGACGATCGAGGCGGCGCAGATCCGCCGGGTCGTCGATGGTTTTCAGCAAGTCGTACATCGTCGTTCCATTGTAGGAAATCAAACGCGCCCGCATTCTATTGCACGCACCGTAGCGTGTGCGCAGCGGCGGGCTTCGCGTCAGCTGACCCGGTTCACTACCAGGTCGGCAAGTTCGGCGAGACGCTGTGCGCGCGCGCCGAACGGTTTCAGCGCATCGTGCGCTTCAGCGCGCAGCTGCGCTGCGAGCTCACGCGATGCGTCGAGGCCGAGGATCGATACGTAGGTCGGCTTGTCGTTCGCTGCATCCTTGCCAGCCGTCTTGCCGAGCGTCGCCGAATCGGTCGTGACGTCGAGAATGTCGTCGACGACCTGGAACGCCAGGCCCACGGCCCCCGCGTACACATCGAGTGCGGCCATCGCATCCGCCGACGGCGTCTCGCCTGCCAGCGCGCCCATCCGCACAGCGGCGCGCAACAGCGCGCCGGTCTTCATCCGGTGCATCGTCTCGAGCTGCTCGCGCGTCAGCTTCAGGCCGACGCTCGCCAGATCGATCGCCTGCCCGCCGGCCATGCCGATCGAGCCGCTCGCGAGCGCCAGCTCGCGCACCAGCGCGGCCTGCTGCACGGGCGACAGCGCGTCGGCATCCGTCAGCGCGACGAATGCCTGCGACTGCAGCGCATCGCCGACCAGCAGCGCCGTCGGCTCGTCGTACTGCACGTGCACGGTCGGCTTGCCGCGACGCAGCGCGTCGTCGTCCATGCACGGCATGTCGTCGTGCACCAGCGAGTAGACGTGGATCATCTCCAGCGCCGCCGCCGCCGCGTTGCGCGCCGCTTCGGTCGCGCCCGTCAGCTCACCCGCTGCATGGCACAGCAGCGGGCGAACGCGTTTGCCCCCACCGAGGACCGCGTAGCGCATCGCCTCGTGGAGTTGCGTGGGCACCACGTTGTCGGCCGGCAAATAGTGGCCGAGTGCGTCCTCGACACGGTCAAGTACGGACCGCATCCATTGTTCGAATGTCATAGATCGTCGTCGTCGCCGTCCGTGGCGGCCGTTCCGGAGGAAAGCGGCTTCAGCGTCGCGCCGTCGAGCACGCGGACCTGTTGCTCCACTTTCTCGAGCTGCTGTTGGCAAAACGCAACGAGGGCCGCGCCGCGGCGATACGCGGCAAGCGAATCCTCGAGGCTCAACGCGCCGCCTTCCATCCGGGCAACCAGCGATTCGAGTTCCGCCAGCGCCGTTTCGTACTTGTCCGGCAACGGTTCGGTGCCGTTACCGGCCGCGGTGTCGCCGGGGGATGCGGTTTTCGCCATGGACGAGGGTGTCAAATTGCAAAACAAGTCGGACATTCTACGGCAAAAGAGAAATTTCCGACCTGCCGACGTGGGTACCCGGCCCCACATGCGACCCCGTATCGGGTGCGGACCATGCGCGGGCCCATCGACGCCCGACAAAAAATTGACACAAATCAGGCACTTAATCCTGGCCTTACGAGGGGATCCGGGTATAATTCTCCGTTTCCCTAAATCGATTTTTCGATGGTTGGGTTGTTCACTGCTTTCACGCTATCACCGGGAGTGGGAATGTCCAATCTGAGCGATGCGCTTCAGTTGAAGTCGGCTCATAGCCAGCTTCCAGTCACTGCTTACTTCGATGAGGCGCTGCTTGAGCGCGAGATCGAAACCCTCTTCAAGAAAGGACCTCGTTACATCGGGCACGAGTTGATGGTGCCCGAAGCGGGGGATTATTTTGCGCTGCCGTCCGAACAGGAAGGCCGCGTGCTGGTACGCAATCAGGCGAACCAGGTCGAGTTGCTGTCGAACGTCTGCCGTCACCGTCAGGCGATCATGCTCAATGGGCGCGGCCGCACCCAGAACATCGTGTGCCCGCTGCACCGCTGGACTTACGACCTGGACGGCCAGCTGCTCGGCGCGCCGCACTTCCCCGACAAGCCGTGCCTGAATCTCGGCAAGAGCCCGCTGCAGAACTGGCAGGGGCTGCTGTTCGAGGCCGAAGGCCGCAACGTCGCGCGCGATCTCGCGAATCTCGGCACGAAACATCATTTCGACTTCGCCGAGTATCAGTTCGATCACGTCGAAGTGCACGAGTGCGATTACAACTGGAAGACGTTCATCGAGGTCTACCTCGAGGACTACCACGTCGTCCCGTTCCATCCGGGCCTCGGCAGCTTCGTGTCGTGCGACGATCTCAAATGGGAGTTCGGCGAATGGTACAGCGTGCAGACGGTCGGCGTGCACAACGCACTCGCGAAGCCGGGCAGCGCGACTTACCAGAAGTGGCACGAGCAGGTGCTCAAGTTCCGCAACGGCGTACCGCCTGAGTTCGGGGCGATCTGGATGGTCTATTACCCGGGCCTGATGATCGAGTGGTATCCGCACGTGCTGGTGGTGTCGTGGCTGATTCCGCGCGGCCCGCAGAAGACGACCAACATCGTCGAGTTCTATTACCCCGAGGAAATCGCATTGTTCGAGCGCGAATTCGTCGAGGCGGAGCGCGCCGCGTATATGGAAACGGCCGTCGAGGACGATGAAATCGCCATGCGGATGGACGCGGGCCGTCGCGCGCTGATGGCGCGCGGCGAATCGCAGGTCGGCCCGTATCAGAGCCCGATGGAAGACGGCATGCAACACTTCCACGAGTTCCTGCGCCGCCATCTCGGCGATCTCTGATCGCTCACGCGACGGCCGGCCGTGCAACGCATCCGGCATCATGAAAAGACGGGCTTCGGCCCGTCTTTTTTTGTTTAGACTTCGGGTATCGGGCCGTTCGCACTCCAGGGAGCCGTCATGCCACACACTCACTACACCACGCTCATCTCCGCCGCCAATCTCGCCGAGCGGCTGGCCGCGGCACCGGGCAGCGTCGCCGTGTTCGACTGCCGCTTCGATCTCGCCGATCCGGCAGCAGGCGAAGCCGCTTACGCAGCCGGCCATATTCCCGGCGCACAGTATCTGCACCTCGATCGCGACCTGTCCGGCCGCAAGACCGGCACCAACGGCCGCCATCCGCTGCCGAGCCGCGACGCACTGGCCTCGCTGATGGCCAGCCGCGGCGTCAAGCAGGGCCAGCAGGTGGTTGCGTATGACGCGCACGGCGGCGCCTATGCGGCGCGCCTGTGGTGGTTGCTGCGCTGGCTCGGGCACGACTCCGTGGCGGTGCTCGACGGCGGTCTGCAGGCATGGGAGGCGTCCGGCCAGCCGCTGACGACGGACGTGCAGCATCCGGCTGTGGGCGACTTCCGCGCGGCCGCGCCGCTCGAGTCGACCGTCGACGCGGCGGCCGTGCTCGCGAACATCGCGTCGGGCGCGCGGATCGTGATCGACGCTCGGGCGCCGGACCGCTATCGCGGCGAAAACGAAACGATCGATCGTGTCGGCGGCCATATTCCCGGCGCGCGCAACCGCTTCTTCAAGGACAATCTCGCCGCCGACGGCCGCTTCAAGACGGGCCACGAGCTGCGCGAGACGTTCAGCGCCCTGCTGGCCGGCGTCCAGCCGAACAGCGTGATCCTGCAATGCGGCTCGGGTGTGACCGCATGCCACAACGCGCTCGCGCTCGAAATCGCGGGGCTGCACGGCGCGTCGCTGTATCCGGGCTCGTGGAGCGAATGGAGCGCCGATCCGGCGCGGCCGATCGCGACCGGTCCGACGCCGTAAGCGCCGGCACGGCGCGACGAACGGGCGGTTCCTGATGCCGCCCGTTCGCTTACATCACGCCGTACTTCTGGAACCACTCGATCGCGCGCTTCCACCCGTCTTCCGCGTCGGCCTTCACGTAGCTCGGCCGGTAATCGGCGAAGAACGCGTGGCCGGCATCCGGATACACGACGATCTCCGACTGGCGCGCGCGCGTCGAATCGCTCGTCTGGATCGCATTACGCATGTCGGCGAGCGACGCCTGCGTGATGTTGGCGTCCTTCTCGCCATAGAGGCCGAGCACCGGCACCTTCAGCAACGACGCATGATCGACCGGATTGAACGGCGTCATCTCGTCGGTCTTGCCCTCGACGAAGCCGTACCACGCCACCGCCGCGAGCACGTGCGGGTTGTGCTCCGCATAGAGCCACGCCTGGCGGCCGCCCCAGCAGAACCCCGTCACGCCGAGCCGCGCCGGATCGCCGCCGTTCCTGCCGGCCCACGCGACGGTCGCATCGAGATCCTCGGTCACCTGCCGGTCGGGCACCTTGCTGATGATGTTCTCGTAGAGATCCTTCATCGTCGGATACTTCGCCGCGTTGCCCTGCCGCGCGAACAGGTCGGGCGCGATCGCGAGGTAGCCGAGCTTCGCAAAGCGCCGGCACACATCGGCGATATGCGCATGCACGCCGAAGATCTCGTGGATCACGATGACGATCGGCAGATTCGTCTTGTCGACCGGCTGCGCGCGATACGCGGGGATGCTCGCATCGCCGGAACGGATTTCGATCGTGTCGACGTCGAGCCCCGCGCTGTCGGTCGTGATCGTCTGCGCCGACACGGGCAGCACGGCCGCCGCGAAGGCGCTGCCGAGCGCGGCCTGCATGAACTTGCGGCGCGAGAACGGAACGTGGGGGACCAAGCTGTCGACTTCGGGTTTCAACATGAATGCACTCCTCGATTGGGCACCGCCGTCATGGCCGCGAACGGAACCGGACGGAGCGTCGCGCCGTCGAACGACGCGGATGTCGCGGCGGCTGGCACACCGCCGCAACCGGAAACCCGCACAAGATGCCCAATAATCCGTTGTCGCGTCAACTGTCGGAGATGTAAGACTCGATTACCGACGTGGCTGTCCCGCTCGTCGGCGGGCGCGCGACCCACCGCGTCGCGCGAATGAAACGGCGTGTCGTCATGCGTGCGCGGCTGGTCGGACGCGGACCTCGCAGCGCGGCAATCGCACGTGCCGCGGGCATCGACGCAGCCGGTCACGCGCTGCCCGCTCGATGCCCGCATCCACCGCGCGCGACTAGTGCAGCTTCACACGCGGCAGCGTCGTCCGCCGCAGCCAGTGCGCGACCGTATCGAGCACCATGCGCGGATAGCCGTGCAGCGCCGCGACGTGCAGCCGGTACAACGACATGTACATGAACCGCGCGAACAACCCTTCGATCAGCATGTTGCCGCCGATCAACCCGCCCATCAGGTTGCCGACCGCGCTGAAGTGGCCGAGCGACACGAGCGAACCGAAATCGCGATACGTGAACTCGGGCAGCGGCCGGCCGTCGAGCCGGCATCCGATCGCCTTCAGCAGGAAGCTCGCCTGCTGATGCGCGGCCTGCGCGCGCGGCGGCACGTTGCGTTCGTGGCCGGGCCATGCGCATGCCGCGCAGTCGCCGAGTGCGAACACGTTGTCGTCGATGACGGTCTGCAGCGTACGGCGCACGTCGAGCTGGCCGAGCTTGTTGACCTGCAGGCCGTCCAGCTGCCCGAGCACGGCCGGCGCCTTGATGCCGGCCGCCCACACCGTGAGGTCGGCGCGCACGGCCTTGCCGCTCGCGGTATGCACGAATCCCGGCGCGACTTCGGTCACGCGCTCGGCCAGCATCAGGCGAACGCCGAGCTTCTCGAGCAGTTCGGCCGTCGCCGACGACACGCGCTCCTGCAGCGCGGGGAGAATGCGCGGGCCCGATTCGATCAGCACGATGCCGACGTCATGCCGCGGATCGAGCTTGTGCAGCCCATACACGGACAGCACCTGCGCGGTGTTGCGCAGTTCGGCCGACAACTCGACGCCCGTCGCCCCGCCGCCGACGATCACGACCTGGATGCGCGGCTCGGCGGCCGCGCCCGGTGCGGGCTCAGCCGGTGCCTGGTGCTCGGCGCGCATGCACGCAGCGATCAGGCGCTTGCGGAAGCGCTCGGCTTCGCCGACCGTATCGAGCGCGATCGCGTTTTCCGCCGCGCCCTGCACGCCGAAGAAGTGCGTCGTGCTGCCGATCGCGATCACCAGCGTGTCGTATTCCAGATCGCGCGCGGGCAGCAGTTCCGCGCCGTCGCTGTCGTTGACTGGCGCCAGCGCGATGCGCTTCGCGGTGCGATCGAGCGCGGTCAGCTCGCCCTGCTGAAACTCGAAGCCATGCCAGCGCGCCTGCGCCGCATATTCGAGCTCCTGCGTGAACGGGTCCATGCTGCCGGCCGCGACCTCGTGCAGCAACGGCTTCCAGATGTGAGTCGGATTGCGGTCGACGAGCGTGACGAGCGCACGCGCGGGACGATTGCCGCTCGCACCGTAACGATCGCCGAGCCGGGTCGCCAGTTCGAGGCCGCCCGCGCCTCCGCCTACGATGATGATCCGATGCATCCGATTCCCCCTTTGCGATTCGACACTGCTGCCGCCGGACGAGGCAGACGCGATGCCTTCGCGCCGCCCGCTGGATTAACCGGTTCGGACACCATCGATGTGCAGTTCGAAACACACTCCGATGCGTCCAAGCCAGGGAACGCGGGGCGCGCAGCCCCGAAACAATCAATTGCCGATCTGCATTGTCCGGAGCTTGCGCGTCGATCACAAGCAAACCATCTCGATATTCGAGCATCCCCGCAACAATATGCCGAAGGGAGCGGGAATCGCGCGATGCGTCAGTGGGCCTCTTCCCAGTTCGCGCCGGCGCCGACTTCGGCGACCAGCGGCACCTTCAGCTTCGCGACGCCGCACATCATTTCGGGCAGCTTCTCGCGTACCAGCGACAGCTCGTCGTCGGGCACCTCGAGCACCAGTTCATCGTGCACCTGCATGATCATGCGCGATGCAAGCCGGTCGCGCGTGAGCCAGTCGTCGACCGCGATCATCGACAGCTTGATCAGATCGGCTGCCGTGCCCTGCATCGGTGCATTGATTGCGGCACGCTCGGCCGCCTGCCGGCGCGGCCCGTTGCCGCCGTTGATTTCCGGCAGCCACAGGCGACGGCCGAACACCGTTTCGACATAGCCCTGGTCCTTCGCCGCCGCACGGGTGTCTTCCATGTACTGCGCGACCCCCGGGTAGCGCGCGAAATAGCGGTCGATGTACAGCTTCGCCGCATCGCGCGTGATGCCGAGATTCGATGCGAGTCCGAACGCGCTCATCCCGTAGATCAACCCGAAGTTGATCACCTTCGCGATGCGGCGCTGATCCGAATTCACCTCGAGCGGCGTCACGCCGAACACTTCGGCCGCGGTCGCGCGGTGGATGTCCTCGCCGTGCGCGAACGCGCGCAGCAACGACGCATCGCCGGAGATGTGCGCCATGATCCGCAATTCGATCTGCGAATAGTCGGCCGACACGATCCGATGGCCCGGCGACGCGATGAACGCTTCGCGAATGCGCCGGCCTTCGGCCGTGCGCACGGGGATGTTCTGCAGGTTCGGCTCGTTCGACGCGAGCCGGCCGGTGACCGCCACGGCCTGCGCATAGTTCGTGTGTACGCGGCCCGTCGCCGGGTTCACCATGCGCGGCAGCTTGTCGGTGTAGGTCGACTTCAGCTTCGACAGCCCGCGATGCTCGAGCAGCAGCTTCGGCAGCGGGTAATCCTCGGCGAGCTTCTGCAGCACTTCTTCGTCGGTGGACGGCGCGCCGCTCGGCGTCTTCTTCACGACCGGCAACTGCAGCTTCTCGAAGAAGATCTGGCCGATCTGCTTCGGCGAGCCGAGATTGAATTCGCCGCCGGCCAGCTCGTACGCCTGCCCTTCGAGCTCGATGAGCCGCGTCGCGATCTCGTTGCTTTGCGCGTGCAACAGCGCGTCGTCGATCAGCACGCCGGTGCGCTCCATCTTGCGCAGCACCAGCGACACCGGCATCTCGATCTCGCGATACACGCGCTCGAGGCCCGCTTCGCGTGCGATCTGCGGATAGAGCACGTGATGCAGCTGCAGCGTGATGTCGGCGTCTTCGGCCGCGTACGCGGCAGCCTGGTCGAGCGCCACCTCGTCGAAGCCGATCTGCTTCGCGCCCTTGCCTGCGACGTCTTCGTACTTGATCGTCTTGACGCCCAGATGGCGCAGCGCGAGGCTGTCCATGTCGTGCGTGCGGTGCGATTCGAGCACGTACGACTCGAGCAGCGTGTCGTGCTCGATGCCGTTCAGCGCGATGTCGTAGTTCGCGAGCACCTGCGCGTCGTACTTCAGATGCTGGCCGACCTTCTTGCGGTCGGCCGCTTCGAGCCACGGCTTCAGGCGCGCGAGCACGTCGTCGAGGGGCAGTTGCTCGGGCAGATCGGGCCCGCGATGCGCGACCGGCAGATACGCGGCCTTGCCCGGCTCGACCGAAAATGACAGCCCGACGAGTCGTGCGGTCATCGGATCGAGCGACGTGGTTTCGGTGTCGAACGCCGTCAGTGCGGCTGCATCGATCTTCGCGAACCACGCGTCGAATTGCGCCCAGGTCTGGATCGTCTCGTACTCGCGCACGATGTCGGTTGAGACCACCGGCGCCGGCTCGCCGTCGCGCGCGTCGGCGCCGCCGCCTTCCGGCGGTGCGCTGTCGACCTCGCGCAGCCATGTCTTGAAGCCGTAACGCGCGAAGATGTCGCGCAGCAGGTCGCGTGCTTCGCCGTCGGTCTTCAGCGACGCCTCGATCGATTCGAGATGCGGTGCGAGATCGCAGGCGGTATCGACGGTCACGAGCTTGCGGCCGAGCGGCAGGAAGTCGAGCGCGCGGCGCAGGTTGTCGCCGACCACGCCCTTGATCTCGCCTGCGTGCTCGATCACGCCGTCGAGGCTGTCGTATTGCGACAGCCACTTCACGGCCGTCTTCGGCCCGCACTTCTCGACGCCCGGCACGTTGTCGACGGTGTCGCCGATCAGCGCGAGGTAATCGATGATGCGCTCGGGCGGCACGCCGAACTTCGCGATCACGCCGTCGCGATCGAGCGTCTCGTTCGTCATCGTGTTGACGAGCGTGACGCGCTCGGTCACGAGCTGTGCGAGATCCTTGTCGCCGGTCGACACGATCACGTTCATGCCGCGCTGCTCGGCCTCGCGCGCGAGCGTGCCGATCACGTCGTCGGCCTCGACGCCCTCGACCATCAGCAGCGGCCAGCCGAGCGCGCGCACCGCGCCGTGAATCGGCTCGACCTGCAAGGCGAGATCGGGCGGCATCGACGGACGGTTTGCCTTATAGTCGGCATAAAGGTCGTCGCGGAACGTCTTGCCCTTTGCATCGAACACGCAAGCGCTATACTCTGCACTGACTTCCTTGCGCATACGGCGCAGCATGTTGATGATTCCGTAGAGCGCTCCGGTCGGCTCCCCGCCAGGGCCACGCAGATCAGGCATCGCATGGTAAGCCCGATACAGATAGCTCGAACCGTCAACCAATAGCAGGGTCTTACCTTCCAGATTTCGTTCTTCAGGCATTATGAACAAGAGAAAAGTGATTCCGAGTCTGCGTTCGCTCGCAGATCAAGAACGCGCGACGGCCAAGAAGGCGCGCGCATCGTGGCAGATGTTCACGATTATGGCAGAGTTTATCGAGGCAACCGAGTACCTGTCGGAGATCCGTCCGGCCGTCAGCATCTACGGTTCTGCCCGCCTCAAGCCCGACACGCCGCACTACAAGCTCGCCGCGCAAATCGCCCGCAAACTGTCCGACGCCGGCTTCGCGGTGATCTCCGGCGGCGGCCCCGGCATCATGGAAGCGGCGAACAAGGGCGCGCACGCCGGCAAGGCGCCGTCGGTCGGCCTGAACATCGAATTGCCGCATGAGCAGGCCGGCAACCATTACCAGGACATCTCGCTGCGCTTTCGCCACTTCTTCACGCGCAAGGTCACGTTCGTCAAGAACTCCGACGCGGTGATCGTGATGCCGGGCGGCTTCGGCACGCTCGACGAACTGTCCGAAGTGCTCACGCTGATCCAGACGAAGAAGTCGCGGCTCGTGCCGATCATCCTCGTCGGCAGCGAGTTCTGGAAGGGGCTGCTGCAGTGGTTCCGCGACCAGCTGATTCCGATGGGCCTGATCAATCCCGAAGACATGGACCTGATGCAGGTGATCGACGATCCCGACCAGGTGCTCGACGCCGTGCTCGCCTTCTACGAGGACAGCGGCGAAGAAGAAGGCCCGGAAGGCGACGACGAACCGCCGCGCCCCGAAGAAGACCGCATGTTCTATCTGTAACCGGGACGATGCCGCTGCCGGCGCATTGCCGGCAGCGCGCGGTCCACACGCGGCAGGCGGCGCGATTGCGCTGCCTGCCGCGTGTCATTTTGTAACCTCGCATTAATCGGCGCCGCGCGGCCGCGTGCGGTCGAATGTCAAATTCGCGCGCAACGTCGCACGACGTTGCTTGGCCGTGAACCCTCATTGTCAAATCGCGCCGAACGTGGTGGCCGACACGGCCGCGCCCGGCGCCAATCAGCCGTTACAAACGCGGCTCGCATTTTTCGTCGCGCGCCAGCACACTGCATCTCGTCGGCGCGGCGTCCCCCCGGTGGAAACGATTCCCCCTCGCGTCCATCGCGTCGCACCGGCATCTGATCACGACATCACGGAAAACAACATGAAACCCACGCTGCTCGCCCTTTCTCTCGCCGGCCTCGGTCTCACGGTGTCCGGCCTCGCCCACGCCGTCAACGTCGACGTGAACATCGGCACCGCGGCGCCGGTGATCGTCGCCCCCGCGCCTGCGGTGATCGTCGGCTGGCACGGCGACCGCTATTGGGACGGCCGTCGCTACTGGGAGCGCCGTGAATGGGAAGACCACGAACGCGGCTACCGGCACGAACCGCGCGGCGGCTATCACTGCCCGCCGGGACACGCGAAGAAGGGCGAGTGCTGAGCATCCGCGCGGCGCGCTGATCGCGCCGTGTAACGCACCAACAAGAAGGCCGCATGCGAACCACGGTTCGCATGCGGCCTTCGTCGTTGCACGCGCAACTGCGCTGCGACGTGAGGTTACTGGAACGCCACCTCGGCAAAGCTCCGCAGCTTGCGACTGTGCAGCTTGTCGAGTCCGTTGGTGCGGAGGATTTCCATCGCCTTCACGCCGATCTGCAGATGCTGATCGACCTGACCGCGATAGAACGTATCGGCCATGCCCGGCAGCTTCAGCTCGCCGTGCAACGGCTTGTCCGACACGCACAGCAACGTGCCGTACGGCACGCGGAACCGGAACCCGTTCGCGGCGATCGTCGCGCTTTCCATGTCGAGCGCGATCGCGCGGCTCTGCGACAGCCGCTGCACGGGCTCGCGATGATCGCGCAATTCCCAGTTGCGGTTGTCGACGCTCGCGACCGTACCCGTGCGCATCACGCGCTTGAGCTCGGTGCCGTCGAGCTGCGTGACCTCGGCCACCGCGCGCTCCAGCGCGAGTTGCACTTCGGCGAGCGCGGGGATCGGCACCCACAGCGGCAGGTCGGCGTCGAGCACGTGGTCCTCGCGCACGTAGCCGTGCGCGAGCACGTAGTCGCCGAGGCGCTGCGTGTTGCGCAGGCCCGCGCAATGACCGAGCATCACCCACGCGTGCGGACGCAGCACCGCGATGTGATCGGTGATCGTCTTCGCGTTCGACGGGCCGACGCCGATGTTGACCATCGTGATGCCGCTGCCGTCCGCGCGCTTCAGGTGGTACGCGGGCATCTGCGGCAGCCGCGGCGGCGCGGCGCCCTCGACCGGCTCGCTGCCGAGGTTCGCGTTGTACGTGACCACATCGCCCGGCTCCACGAACGAACTGTATTGACTGCGGTACGCACGCACGTCGGGATCGCTGCTTTCCGTCATCAGCGTGCGGCCGAGCTTCACGAACTCGTCGATGTAGAACTGGTAGTTCGTATACAGCACGTAATTCTGGAAGTGCGTCGGCGACGTGGCCGTGTAATGACGCAGCCGGTGCAGCGAGAAGTCGACGCGCGCCGCGGTGAACAACGCGAGCGGATGCGGCTCGCCGGGCGCCGGCTCGAACGTGCCGTTGACGATGCGATCGTCGAGATACGACAGATCGGGCGTGTCGAAGATGTCGCGCATCGCGAGCAGGCGGTCGCGGTCGAGCTCGCCTTCGAGGTGGATGCCCTCGGGAAACGCGAAGTGCACGGGAATCGGCTGCGACGAAACGCCGATCTCGATCTTCACGTGATGGTTTTTCGACAACAGGCGAAGTTGCTCGCGATAGTAGTTCGCGAACAGGTCGGGGCGCGTGACGGTCGTCTCGAACACGCCGGGGCCGGCGACGAAGCCGTACGAGCGGCGCGAATCGACGTGCGTGTTGACGTCGGTGCGAATCCGCACGAACGGATAGCACGCGCGCACGTGCTCGGTGATCGGTTCGTGGCGCCGGTAGCGCGCGAACGCATCGCGCAGGAAGCCAGTATTGGTGTCGTAGATGGCCGACAGTCGCGCGACGGCGGCGATGGAATCGTCGAAGGCTTCGACGGGTGGGCTTTCGGGCGTCAGCACGCGGTGCCGGCGGCTCAAATCGTTCTTCATTTTCGTCACCTCATCTGATCGGACCACATTACCACGGAACCCGGTCACGCTCATGGCTCCGCGCAGCCACGGCGGTCGCACGCGACGGGCGGGCTGCACGCAGTAATTTGCTAAAATCGGCGGGTTCACTGGAGACTCATCATGAAGCCGCTCATTCTCGTCGTCGCCGCCGCGCTTGCTGGCACGTTTGCCGCCGCCGGAGCCGCGTACGCGGCCGGCAGCACGTCGGACGCCGACGCGCAGGCGCGCGCCGAGGCCAACGAAGCCGCCGGCCTGCCCGATCTCCGCAAGATCAACCGGCCGGGCGCCGAAGTCACGTCCAAGGTCGACTTCGCCGACATCCGCCGCACGCCGAGCTTTCACGAAAAAAGCAAGAACGGCACCGAAGTCACCGAGTATCGCGATCGCGGCAAGCCGGTCGAGATCGACGTGAAGTCGAATTTCGGCACGCGCTATCAGATGAGCTCGTCGATCGACACGTCGCCGAAGCCGCACGACGCCGGCGTGCCGATCACGCGCCTGCCGTCGGTGAACCTGCACTATTGATTTGCGCGACGCCGCGCCGGTTTCGGCGCGGCGCGCCGCGCTCCCTCCATTCCCGTCGCGCCGCACGCCGCGCGCGTCGACAACTGACCAGACGCATCTCGCATGGCCGTTTTCACCGCTGTTTCCGACTCCGATCTCGCGCAATGGATGCGCCACTACGAACTGGGCGACGTGCTGGCGTTCCGCGGCATTCCGTCCGGCATCGAAAACAGCAACTTCTTCCTGACGACGACGCGCGGCGAATACGTGCTGACGATCTTCGAGAAGCTGACGGCCGAACAGCTGCCGTTCTATCTGGACCTGATGCGCCACCTGGCAAGCCATCGCGTGCCGGTGCCGGACCCGGTGCCGCGCGACGACGGCGCCCTGTTCGGCCTGCTGCACGGCAAGCCGGCCGCGATCGTGACCAAGCTCGACGGCGCCGCGGAGCTCGCGCCCGGCGTCGAACACTGCATCGAAGTCGGCCAGATGCTGGCGCGCATGCACCTGGCGGGGCGCGACTACGCGCGCCAGCAGCCGAACCTGCGCAGCCTGCCGTGGTGGCAGGAAAACGTGCCGGCGATCGTGCCGTTCATTTCCGACGCGCAGCGCGCGCTGCTCGAAAGCGAACTCGCGCACCAGGCCGCGTTCTTCGCGTCGGACGACTACGCGGCGCTGCCGAGCGGCCCGTGCCACTGCGATCTGTTCCGCGACAACGTGCTATTCGCGCACGCGGCGCCCGGCACCGGCCACGACGTACGGCTCGGCGGCTTCTTCGACTTCTATTTCGCCGGCTGCGACAAATGGCTGTTCGACGTCGCGGTGACCGTCAACGACTGGTGCGTCGACCTCGCGACCGGCGTGCTCGACACCGCGCGCGCCGACGCGCTGCTGCGCGCATACCAGACCGTGCGGCCGTTCACCGCCGAGGAGCGCC
This sequence comes from Burkholderia sp. MBR-1, assembly GCF_013822785.1. Taxonomy (NCBI): domain Bacteria; kingdom Pseudomonadati; phylum Pseudomonadota; class Betaproteobacteria; order Burkholderiales; family Burkholderiaceae; genus Burkholderia; species Burkholderia sp. MBR-1. The sequence continues at coordinate 267,230 of NZ_CP053610.1, read as the reverse complement.
GCCACTGGAGCGACATGCTGCGCGCCGGCGCGTACCGGTTCTGGGTGTCCCGCCTGTACGACTTCTACCTGCCGCGCGCGGCCGAAATGCTGAAGCCGCACGATCCCGGTCATTTCGAACGCATTCTCCGTGAGCGGATCGCCCACACGCCCGCGCTTCCCGAGACCCACACCGCATGCAACTGATCGAAGTACCCGCGAAAGCGGGCTATGTCTGGTTCCGTCAAGGCATCTGGCTGTTCCGCCGGAACCCGCTCGCGTTCATCACGCTGTTCTTCACGTACCTGCTGGCGATCACGCTGGTGTCGATGGTGCCGGTGGTCGGCGCGGCGCTGCCGCTGGTGTTCATCCCCGGCATCGCGGTCGGCTTCATGGCCGCGTGCCGCGACACCGTGGCCGGCAAGCCGGTGATGCCGACGATCCTCGTCGACGGCTTCCGGTCGTACGGCAAGACCGCGACGCAGCGGCTGCTGGTGCTCGGCGTCGTCTACGTCGCGCTGATGGTGCTGGTGTTCGCCGCGTCGTCGCTGGTCGACGGCGGCGGCCTGCTCCACATGATGCTCGGCACGACCGGCGACACGAATCCGACGCCGGAGTCGCTCGCCGCGCAGCGCACGCTCGGTGCGCTGCTCCTCGCCACGCTGCTCTACACGCCGGTCGCGATGCTGTTCTGGTTCGCGCCGGTGCTCACCGCGTGGCACGACATCCCGCCGGCGAAGGCGCTGTTCTTCAGCATCGTCAGCTGCTGGCGCAATCGCGGCGCGTTCCTCGTGTACGGGCTGCTGTGGTTCGGCATCGCGCTCGGCACGTCGTTCGGCCTGTCGCTGCTCTTGCAGGCGCTCGGCGCGGGCGCCTACGTACTGACGATCATGATGCCGGTGACGATCGTGATCGTCACGATGATGTACTGCTCGTTCTACGCGACCTATCGCGGCTGCTTCGGCGTGCAGGAGCCGGGCACGGCGACGCCGATGTCGGGTCGCTGAAACGGCGGTCGGCCGGCTTGCTCGGCCGGCCCTATCCCGTCCTTGGCGGTCGCCCGACCGCCTCATCCAGCCCCGCTACCCGCGCGCTGTTCAAGCAAGCCGTTTGCGCGCAAAATAATTTGCGTGCAAATCGTCAGCGCCGTTTCGCGCCCCATCGGATCATGGACCGCACGCCTTCCCTGCCTCAGACCCTCGACGAGCAACTCTGCTTCGCGCTCTATTCGACTTCGCATGCGATGACGAAGGCGTACAAGCCATTGCTCGACAAGCTGTCGCTGACCTATCCCCAATATCTGGCGATGCTGGTGCTGTGGGAGCGCGACGACATCGCGGTGAAGGACATCGCGGCGCGACTCGACCTCGACCCGGCCACCGTCACGCCGCTGCTGAAGCGGCTGGAGGCGCTCGGCTACGTCGAACGTTCGCGCAGCACCACCGACGAGCGCGTCGTGAACGTGCGGGTGACGCCGGAAGGCCGCGCGCTGAAGGACCAGGCGCGCTCGGTCCCCGCCGATCTTTTTTGCGCAATGCAGCAGACGCCCGAATTCCTCATGAGGCTGCGCGCGGATCTGCAGCAACTGTACGATGCACTGGCAGCCGCCAACGGCGACTGACGAAGCGACCGCATGATGTTCGTGCTCAGCCCGATCGGGCCGCCGAAATTAATTTGCACACTAATCATTTGTGTTCTATATTACTCGGGTGGCCGGCGGCAGCATGTCGCCGGTCCGCTCTCCTCACCTCTACCGACAGGAGTTGCACGATGAACGTTCTATACAAGACGAGCGCCACGAGTACCGGCGGCCGCGACGGCCGCGCCGTTTCGGCCGACAACAAGCTGGACGTGAAGCTGGCCGCACCGCGCGAGCTGGGCGGCACGGGCGCGGAAGGCACGAACCCGGAACAGCTGTTCGCGGCAGGCTACTCCGCATGTTTCCTGAGCGCGATGAAGTTCGTCGCCGGCCAGAACAAGCAGACGCTGCCGGCCGACACGCAAGTGACCGCCGAAGTGGGCATCGGCCCGAACGACGCGGGCGGCTTCGGCCTCGACATCGAACTGCGCGTGTCGCTGCCGGGCCTCGACAAGGCCGACGCGCAAGCGCTCGTCGACAAGGCGCACCACGTGTGCCCGTACTCGAACGCAACCCGCAACAACGTGCCGGTGCGTCTCACGGTCATCTGACACAGCGCGCCGCAGCGGATGCAAAAAGGGCGTGTGGTTCTCCGTGCCGGCGGCGACGCCGGCACGCGTCGCGCCGCTTAGCGGGCGCCGATCGAGAACGGACGGTTCATCGCCGCTTCGCGATCGATCTTGCGCATACGGAATTCGAGGTCGTAAATGTCGGTCGCTTCGGCCAAGTATGCGTCGGCGCGCTCTTTCGCGGCCCGGTCGGCGTTCTTGGTCAGCATCAGGAAGAGGTGGCTCAGCAGGTACATGTTCGATCTCGCTATCGGAAAGGTCTTTGACTAGGGTTTTCCCGTATTATAGGGAAAACCCTAGTTCCTTGCCAGCATCGATCACACCACCCGTCGTTCCGTCGCCACAGTGCGGCGATTGCTTTCGAAAAACGACCAGATCATCGCACTCGCGTCGGGACCGACGGCCGCGTGAAACGGCACGGCTTCGTCGCCGCCGGCCCATGCATGATCGAGCCCTTTCACGTGACACAGGCGCACGACCGGCACGCCTTCCCGTCGCACCTCGGTGATTTGCGCGCCGGCCGACCGCGTTTCCACGCGCTCGCCGCCGCGCAGCGCGCCGCGGCTGTCCGCCAGCCCGTTCAGACGCATGAACTGGACGGCCAGCTGATCGGCATTCTTCGGCGCGACGACGTGATCTCCATCGCCCTGAACGATCAGCGCCGGCATGCCCGGATACGCGCCGGCATCGACGAGCGCATCGACCGCCGCGGCCGGGTTCTGCCGCAGGCCGCGGCGCATCACGTCCATTGCGCTGATCCCGGAATTGGCTTCGCCGAGCGCCGGCCCGGAGTGCAGCGCGACCGCCGCGAAGCGCTCCGGATGGTGCAGCGCCAGCAACGTCGCGAGGCCGGCACCGGCCGACAGGCCGGCCACGTACACGCGCGAGGCGTCGAAGCCGTGCTCGTCGACGACGGCGTCGACCAGCGACGCGACGGCATCGGCTTCGCCGCGGCCCGCCCGGTCGGTATCTTCATACCAGTGCCAGCAACCGTGCGCATGGGCGCGCATCGACTGCTGCGGATACAGCACGGCGAACCCGTGCTGATCGGCCAGCAGATTCATCCGCGTGCCTTGCGCGAACTCGTCGGCCGATTGCTGGCAACCGTGCAGCATCACGACGAGCGGCATCGGACCGCGTCGGCGGCCCTGCGGCACGTACAGCGCGTACGCAAGGTTCTGAACCAACCGGCCCAGCGCGGGCGCCATCGGATGCTCGCCGCGCGTCCATTCGCCGGTTGCCCATGCCGCAGCGCGCGGACGCACGCGCGACTCGCGCACCGGCGACAGCTCGGCCGCGATGGGCGCCGCAGCGGCCTCCAGCGTTTCACGTGCGATCCGCTGCGCATCGCGCGCAGCGCGCTGGGCAGCCGGAGACAGCATGCGTTTCATGCCGCCCAGCCATACCTTCGTCAGACTTTTGGTCATCGATCGAGCTCGCATTCAGTAAAAAAGGGCACGACGCAGGAGCGCATCGTTTAAGTTTGTGCAATGCACCATAACACTGTTCATGAGATTTTTCCTGCGCCGCGGTAGTTCCATCGACCGGCGAAAAACGGGCCTCGATCAGGCGCGGCGCTATACTGGGGTTTGGCCGCACGTATCCGTTGTAGTCGTTCTGCCCGGCTCGCGCGTTGATTCAAGCATTCGTCCCGCCTCAGCTCGTTCCCTTCCCGATGTTCGACCTGCCCGCTCACTTGTGGATCACGATCACCGCGTTCGGTGGCGCCGGCCTGACGTTGCCGCTCGCGATCACGATCGCCGTATGGCTCGCGCTCGGCTACTCGTGGCAGCGCTCGGCCGCGTGGCTCGGCGTGCTCGCGGGCGCGATCGGCGTCGTCGCGCTGACCAAGATCGCATTCCTCGGCTGGGGTATCGGCATCCGCGCGTGGGATTTCACCGGGTTCAGCGGCCATGCAATGCTGTCGACGTCGGTCTATCCGGTCGCAATGTTCCTCGCGCTGATCCGCATGCGCACCGCCGTGCGGATCGCCGGCGTCGCGCTCGGCCTCGCCGCGGGCATTGCGGTCGGCGTGTCGCGCGTCGCGCTCGCCGCGCATTCGCCGTCCGAAGCCATCACGGGCTGCATCGTCGGCGCGCTCGCCGCGCTGGCGTTCATCGCGGGCTCGTGGCACGCCGTGCCGCATCGCTGGTCGGTGCCGGCCGTGGTCGCCAGCCTCGCGCTCGTGACCGTTGCGCTGCACGGCATCACGGTGCCGTCGCACCGCTGGGTCACGCGCGTCGCGCTCGAGCTGTCGGGGCACGAGCGGCCGTTCGTGCGCGCACGCTGGAAGGCCAATCCGAACTATCGGCCGGCGTCGCAGCCGTCCACGCTGCATCGCACCGCCGCGTCGGCGCCGCTGCACGCCTGAGTCCGCACGCAGCCGTCGTTCCAGCGCCTTTTTCCACGTTCCGTCCCGTCATGCGCAGCGCCGCATCTGCAGTATGCCGAGCGTTATAACCGGCGCTATATTACGATTACGGTTTTCGACCGTTCAGACGACCCGACCATGCGCCCGACCGCCCGCCCGCTTCGCCGTACCCTGCTCCGCCTGCTGCCGTGCGCCGCGCTCGGCGTCGCCATCGCGTTCAGCGCGCCGGCCCGCGCCGCCGACGAGCTCGTCGTGTCGGCCGCGGCCAGCCTGACGAACGCGTTCAAGGCGGTCGGCGACGCCTACCAGAAGCAGCACCCCGAAACCAGAGTGCTGCTCAACTTCGGCGCGTCGGACGTGCTGATGCAGCAGATCGCCAAGGGCGCGCCGGCCGACGTGTTCGCGTCGGCCGATCAGAAGGCGATGGATCGCGCGGTCGGCGAAAAGGTCATCGTGCCCGGCACGCGCCGCGATTTCGCCGCGAACTCGCTCGTGCTGATCGTGCCGGCCGACAGCCGCACGCCGGCACCGACCACGCTCAAAGATCTGAGTGGGCCCGGCGTGAAGCGCATCGCGTACGGCGACCCGGCGTCGGTGCCGGTCGGCCGCTACACCGAAGGCGCGCTGCGTGCGGCGGGCGTATGGGACGCCGTCAGCGCGAAGGGCGTACTGGCCGCCAACGTGCGCCAGAGTCTCGACTACGTCGCGCGCGGCGAAGTCGATGCCGGCTTCGTGTTCGGCACCGACGCGGCGATCATGCCCGGTCGCGTGAAGGTCGCGCTGACCGTGCCGACGCAGACGCCCATCACCTATCCGATCGCGGTCGTCAAGGACAGCCGCCATGCCGCGCAGGCGCAGTCGTTCATCGATTTCGTCGTGTCGCCGCAGGGGCAGGCCGTGCTGTCGACGTTCGGCTTCAAGCCCGCGGGCAAGTGAGCGCCGCATGATGCAGGACGCGTGGGTGCCGCTGCTGTTGTCGCTGAAAGTGGCCGGTTGGGCGACGGCGCTCGACATCGTGCTCGGCGTCGCGGCTGCCTTCATGCTCGCCCGCTGGCGCTCGCCGCTGCGGGATCTGCTCGATTCGCTGCTGACGCTGCCGCTGGTGCTGCCGCCGACGGTGCTCGGCTATTACCTGCTCGTGCTGCTCGGCCGGCGCGGCTGGCTCGGCGCCTGGCTCGACCGGCTCGGCATCGAGCTGGTGTTCACGTGGCAGGGCGCGGTGATCGCGTCGATGGTCGTGGCCTTTCCGCTCATTCTGAAATCGGCGCGCGCCGCGTTCGAGGGTGTCGATCCACATCTCGAACGCGCGGCGCGCACGCTCGGGCTCGGCGAAGCCGCGGTGTTCTTCCGCGTGACGCTGCCGCTCGCCGCGCGCGGCATTCTGGCCGGCGCACTGCTCGCGTTCGCGCGCGCACTGGGCGAATTCGGCGCGACGCTGATGATCGCCGGCAACCTGCCCGGCCGCACGCAGACGCTGTCGGTCGCGATCTATGCGGCGGTGCAGGCCGGCGACGACGGCACGGCCAACTTCCTGGTGATCGTGACGTCGATCACCTGCGTGCTCGTACTGCTCGCAGCCGGCTGGCTCGTGCCCGCGCGCGCGGCCCGGAGCGAACCGACATGACACGCACGCCGCATCCGCATCGCAGTACGGCGCCGCGCGCGACGGGCGCTCGAACGGCTACGCGTGCGCGACGGAGGCTTGCATGAGCCTCGCCGTGGCTATCCGCAAGACCTACGCGAACACGGAGCGCCGCTTCACGCTCGACGTGTCGTTCACGGCCGATACGCAGCGCGTCGTGCTGTTCGGGCCTTCGGGCGCCGGCAAGAGCATGACGCTGCAGGCGATCGCCGGCTTGCTCGCGCCCGACGAAGGCACGATCACGCTGAACGGCGAAGCGCTGTTCGACGCCGCGCGCGGCATCGACGTGCCGACCCGCGCGCGCCGCGTCGCCTATCTGTTCCAGGACTACGCGCTGTTCCCGCATCTGAACGTGCGTCAGAACATCGCGTTCGGGCTCACCGGCGGGCTGCGCAACCCGCGCGCGAACGCGGTGCCGCCGGAAGTCGCGTACTGGCTGCACGCGTTCGAGCTCGACGCGCTAGCCGGGCAGTTTCCGGCGCAGCTGTCGGGCGGGCAGAAACAGCGCGTCGCGCTCGCGCGCGCGCTGGTCTCGCAGCCGCGCATCCTGCTGCTCGACGAGCCGTTCGCCGCGCTCGACCGCACGATGCGTCAGCGCATGCGTCACGAGCTGGCCGAGCTACAGGCGCGGCTCGATATCCCGATGGTGCTGATTTCGCACGATCCCGACGACGTCGCCGCCTTCGGCGATCAGGTCGTGCAACTCAGCGACGGGCGCGTGCAGGCCGCGACGCCGCCCGCGGCGTGGCCATCGCGCGTGACGTGAGCATGCCGACGCACGAGCGCGCGAGGCGCGGTGTGCGCGCGACCGGAGTCGCAGCGGCGGCATGAGGCGGAATGCTACGAACGCGCGAGCGCAGCGCGCATGTGCTGGTGAGCGGCGCGGCTGCTATCGCACGATCCGTCTGTAACGCCGCCGGCGATCGCGCGCCGCCCGGCGTTGAGGCGCGACGCGCCGACACCGTCGCTCGTAATCATGGCAGTGAGCGTGCCGCCGCCATCACGCTCAGCCCGTCACCGCCAGAATTACGCTCGATGCCTTAAACAGCGCGATCGCGCGCCGTCCGGCCTCGAGCCGCAACGCGCCGGCACTGTCGTTCGTGATCACGGCGGCGAGCATGCCGCCGCCGTCGAGCGCAAGCGTCACCTCGCCGCCATCCCGCTCAGCCCGTCACCGCCAGAATCACGCTCGACGCCTTGAACAGCGCGATCGCGCGCCGCCCGGCCTCGAGCTGCAACGCGCCGACACTCTCGTTCGTGATCACGGCGGTGAGCGTGCCGCCGCCGTCGAGCGCAAGCGTCACCTCGCTGTTGACCGGGCCCGCCGCGATGGCATCGACCGTCCCGTGCAGCTGGTTGCGCGCCGATATCTTCGAGATGGCGCCGGCCTCGCGATCTGCGTCGTCGTCGACGGCCAGCACGACCCACGACGCCTTCACGAGCGCACAGGCATCGGCGCCCGGCCGCAACGCGAGCGCATCGGCGCTTTCGTGCGTGAGCACGGCCACGATCGTCTGGCCGCCCGGCAGCGCGAGCGTCACCTCGTCGTTCACCGTGCCGCGCACGATCGTCGCGACCTTGCCGAACAGCTGATTGCGCGCGCTCGTCTTCATCCCGATCCGCCCGATCAGCGCCCAGTCGACGTCGAAACCGGACACCGCCGCGCTGGCGGCCTCGATGAAGCGCCGATGCTCGCGCTCGATGGTGCGGAACGCGGCGATCAGCGATGCGGCACGCGGCGTGAGCGTCGTGCCGCCGCCGCCCTTGCCGCCCGTCGAACGCGTGACGAGCGGCTCGCCGGCCAGGTTGTTCATCGTGTCGATCGCATCCCAGGCTGCCTTGTAGCTGAGCCCCACGGCCTTCGCCGCGCGCGTGATCGAGCCGGTTTCGCCGATCGCCGCGAGCAGCGCGATGCGGTTCGCGCCGCCGAGCGTCTGCGGCCCGGCGCGCAGCCAAAGTTCGCCGCCCAGTGCGAGCGGTTCGGCGGAGGAAGAAGGAGGCGACGCGTCGGTCATCGGTCTGTCGGAAGAATACGGGCGGCCATTATAGGAACGCGAATAGGGACGCGGGCGCGCGCCGCTCAGCGCGCCCGGCCGTCGAGCTTCGGCGCGCGCAGGCTGGCGAGCAGCGTCTCGGCGTCGGCCGCCGCGCGCCGTTCGAGCGCGGCGCCGTAACCGCGCACGAAGCCCAGCTGGTAGGCGGGCGCGCCCAGCTGCTCGAGATGACGCAGCGCGCCGATCATGTCGTTCGCGTCGCCCAGCACGCTCTGCACGCGCGCGAGCGTCTTCACCGTTTCGTTGCGCGTGCGGCGCGACGCGAGCGACGCGAAGAATTCGAGCGCATAGCGCAGCCGCTTCGCGTCGATCCGCACGCGATGCCGCGCAGCCGTATCGAGCGAGCCGAGCGACGGCACCGCGTAGAGGTGACCGAACAGCCGCCGCACGCGCTTGGTCGCGTGACGCCGCAGCGACGGCGCATCGTCGTCGGCGTCCGGCGGCAGCGCGAGCGTGCCGAGCCATTCGAGCCAGCCGAGCGTCAGCCGCGCATAGCGCGCCGAATGCAGCGCCTGACGCAGCTCGGCACGCGCGCTGCGCGCGTGCGCGCGCGACGCGTCGAGCGTGCCGTCCCAGTCGGCGCCGCCGCCATCGGCCGCGGCCAGCGCAGGCAGCGTTTCGGTCGAAAACACGTCCCAGTCGCGCACCGTGCCGAGCAGCGCGGCAAGCCAGCGCAGGTCCGCGCCGAAGGCGTCCTTCCAGCGCTCGTCCGCGAAGCGCGGAAACAGCCGCGCGAGCGTACGCAGACGCCGCAGTGCAACGCGCATTTGATGGACGAATTCGGGATCGTCGCGTTCGAGCACGCCGCTCTCGTTGCCGAGCCATTGCGCGGCGATGTCGCCGCACAACGCGAACAGCGCGGCGCGCTGCGTACGCAGGCCGGTCAGGTCGACCGATTGCGCCTTGACCGGCCCGGCGATCGCCGGCTCGCCGGCGCAGGTGCGGTCGATCACGCTCGCCAGTTGCACGAAGGCGGGCCACGCGCCGCTCAGTTCGCGCGCCGCCGCGAACAGCGCATGCAGCGCCGCGGTGCGCGCGGCAGGCGTTTCCCAGTCGGGCGCCGCGAGGCGCAACTCGACGTGGCGGCGCGGCGGCGCGCCGCCGTCGTCGGCGCCGTGCAGCGTCACGTCGTCGAGCGTCATCTCGACCACCACGCCGCTGTCGTCGGCCCAGCGCCCGCGACGGCGTTCGCTGACGAGCCGCAGCGGGCCGGCCCCGGACGCGGCGGCGCGCGCCGCTTCGTCGACGGCGGCGGCCGTCGCGCCGTCGTCTGCGGCGTCCGGCTGGGCGTCATGCTCCGCATCCGCATCCGCTTCCGCATCTGCCGGCCGCGCGTCGGCGCACTGCGCGGCGACGGCAATCCCCGCATGCTCCGCGTCGAACAGCTCGCGCTCGACGACGCCCGGCGCGAACGGCCTCGTGCGCGACGCGACGACCCGCGGCCCGTGCGCCGTCGACTCGACCCACGTGCACCAGCGCCCGCCGGCGTCCGGCTCGGCCTCGTCGATCCGGCACGGCTCGATCGTCACGCGCTCGTGGCCGCGACGCATCCGCACTTGCGGGCAGATTCGCCACGCGCGCACCAGCTCCGCGCCGAAGTCGCGCGATCCGCCGCGGACGCGGCTTGCGGCCTTCACCGGCCAGCTTTCCAGCGACAAGGACAACACGATTTCCAGCACACGCGACATGGAAGCTCCTGCACATGAAAAACCGCCGGCGCATCGTGCGCCGGCGTCGTCCGTGAAGCAGCTTCCATAGTACACGGCACGAACGGGCGCGGACGACGATCCGGTCCCGCCGCGATGCCGCAGGTCAAACGACGTATTGCGCGATGCCGTCGCCGAACGACCAGTCCTCCTTCAGCACTTCGACCAGGCTGATGAATACGTCCTGCGGGCGCACGCCGGGCTGCTGCGCGAGGTTCGCGACGATGGTCCGATACAGCGCCTGCTTCTGTTCGAGCGTGCGCGTGTTGTTGGCGGTGATCTGGATCATGACGAGATCGTCGCTGCGCTCGATGTCGAGATAGCGGCGGCCGAACACGAAGTTCTCCGCCGCGTGCTCGGTTACGACCATGAAGATGTCGTCCTCGGGCACGTTGAACGTGTGCATCAGCGCGCGATGCACGCCGTCGACGAGCGCCGCGCGATATGCGGCCGGTTTGCCTTCGCGCAACGCGATACGGGTGAATGGCATGGTCCTGCTCCTTTCGATGACGTTGAACAAGCGAAAACGCCACGTCAGGTTAGGGGCCGCGAACTATAATGAACAGTCATCTCCGGATATTTCATCCATTTACATTCGAAATGAAAGTTCTCGACCTCGATGCGGTGCGCGCGTTCGTGCTGGTGGCCGATCTCGCGAGCTTCACGCGCGCCGCGGACGCGCTCGGCACCACCCAATCGGCCGTCAGCCTGAAGCTGAAACGGCTCGAAGCGCACCTCGGCAAGCCGCTGCTCGCGCGCACGCCGCGCGTCGTGAAGCTCGCGCCCGACGGCGAGAATTTCCTGCCGGCCGCGCGCACGCTGCTCGATGCGCACGAACGGGCGCTCGGCGCGATTTCGGCGGGTACGCATCGGCTGTCGCTGGGCGTCAGCGAGCACGTGGCCGTGCCCGACCTGCCGGCCGTGCTGACGAGCCTGCACCGGCAAGACCCCGGATTGATGCTGGAAATGCACCTGGGGACGTCGACGAGCCTGCTCGCGCAATACGACGAACGGCGGCTCGACGCGGCGATCGTCCGCCATGAACCGGGGGAGGATCCGCCGCGCGACGACGCGACGCTGCTGTTCACCGAGCCGCTGTCGTGGCTCGCCGCGCCCGACTGGGCGCCGCGCGCCGGCGAGCCGCTGCCGCTCGCGGTGCTGGCCGGCCCGTGCGGCGTGCGCGCGGCCGCGCTGCGCGCGCTCGATCATGCGGGGCTGCCTTGGCGCGAGCGCTTCACGGGCGGCGGCATTGCGGCGGTCACGGCCGCGGCGGCGGCCGGGCTGGCCGTCTGCCCGCTCGCGCGGCGCGTGGCGCCGCGCACGCTGGCCGACGTCGGCGCGAAATTCGGGCTGCCGCCGCTGCCGCATTCGCAGGTGGTGCTGTATTCGCGGGTGCGCGACGCGCGCGCCGCCGTCGCGCTCCGCAGGTTTGCCGACAGCCTTGCAATCTCGGCGTAAAGTAGCGGGTTTCGCCCGCCGCACGCCTCCGCCCTATTCCGATGACACCCGAAGCCCGCAAGCATGTCCGTGCCAACCTGTTGATGCTCGCAGCCGCCGCGATCTGGGGCTCCGCCTTCGTCGCGCAGCGCTTGAGCCTCGACGTGATCGGCCCGTTCCTGTTCACGGGGCTGCGGTTCCTGCTCGGCGCGCTGGTGCTGGTCCCGCTGCTCGCGCTGAACGCCGCGTCGCGCGCGCAGTGCGCGTCGATACGCCGCACGCCCGCGCAATTGCTGCCCGGCGTCGCGCTGGGCGCGCTGCTCGCGGTATCGATCTCGCTGCAGCAGGTCGGCCTGCAGTACACGCGGATCGCGAATGCGGGCTTCATCAGCTCGCTGTACGTCGTGATCGTGCCGCTGATGGGCGTGTTCGCCCGCCACCGGATCGGCACCGGCACCTGGTTCGGCGCGTTGCTGGCGGCGATCGGCCTGTACTTCCTCAGCATCGACGAGCATTTCGCGGTGCTGTACGGCGACTGGTTCCAGCTCGCCGGCGCGGTGATCATCGCCGCGCACGTGATGGCCGTCGGCCATTTCGCGAAGCGCTACGATCCGCTCGTGCTCGCGTTCCTGCAGTTCGCCACCTGCGGCGCGGCGTGCCTGGCGGTCGGGCTCGCGATCGAGCCGCTCAGCGCGGCGACGCTCGCGCACGCGCTGCCGACGCTGCTGTACGGCGGGCTGCTGTCGGTCGGCGTCGGCTATACGCTGCAGGTCGTCGCGCAGCGCGATGCGGCACCCGCGCACGCGGCCGTGATCTTCAGCATGGAAGGCGTGTTCGCGGCGATCGCCGGCTGGGCCGCGCTCGGCGAAACGCTGACGCTGCGCGCGCTGCTCGGCTGCGCGCTGATGCTGGCCGGCCTGCTCGCGTGCCAGCTGCTGCCGAGCGGCGACGCGCGGAAAAAGGACGAGGACGCGCTGCCGGCATGACGCGAGCGATCCCTATAATGTGGGCTCGTATCTCGTTCATGCCAACCGCTTCCGACAGGCCCGCTCCGTGACGTCCCTTCCCGTCGAACCCGCCGCCGACCTGCTGCGCGAACGCGCAGCGCACTACGCCGCCGAGGCCGCGCTGTTCCTGCGCGACCAGGCGCTTTCGACCGCGTCGCACGATCTGCGCAGCCCGCTGAATGCGATGCACAGCTGGGCGTACGTGCTCGAGCGTCAGCTCGCCGGCGCCGATGCGAACGTGCAGCGCGCGCTCGCGGGCATCCGCACCGGGATCGAACAGCAGGTCGCGCTGCTCGACGACGTGCTCGACGCGCCGCGCGCGCAAACCCGCGCGCTGCCGATCGCGCCGCATTCGTTCGCGCTGCGCGCGTTGCTCGACGACACGCTCGAGCTGACGCGCTTCGCGCTCGCCGACGCCCGGCAGGTGAGCATCGACGCAACGCTGCCCGACGGCGAACCGACGCTGCGCGCGGACCGCGCGCGGCTCGCACAGGCGCTGTGGACGATGCTGACCACGGCCGTCGAAGCCAGCGCCGCGGGCGGCCGCGTGACGGCCGCCTGCACGCGCGACGGCGCCCAGTACGTCGTGCGCGCCGAGTGCACGGTGCATGCCGCCGCGCTCGCCGATCCGGCGCTGCCGCACGCATTCGAAGCGTTCGCGCGCCAAGAGATGCTGCGCACGCGCGACGCAAAGCGCGTCGCGTGGACGCTCGCGCTGTGCCAGCGCGTCGCGCTCGCTCACGGCGGCACGTTCACGCATACGCCGTTCGCCGACGGCGCGGCCGTCACCCTGACGCTGTCGATCCCCTGCGAGGCGCCGGTGTAATCGATCGGCAGCCCGACACATTACGTTTTCCTTTCCGGCCCTATACTGACGGGCCTGTCATGTCCGGAGCAATTCCTTGTTACAAATCTTCGCGCTGATCGGCGCGTTGTTGCTGGTGGCCCTGAACGGCTTTTTCGTTGCGGCCGAATTCGGCCTCGTCAAGCTGCGCGGCACGCGCGTCAAGACGCTCGCACGCAAGCACGGCCTGAGCGGGCGCATCCTCGCGATCGTGCACGGCCGGCTCGACGCGTACCTGTCGGCGTGCCAGCTCGGCATCACGCTCGCGTCGCTCGGCCTCGGCTGGGTCGGCGAGCCCGCCTTCGCCGAGTTGCTCGGCCCGCTGCTCGACCTGCTCGGCGTGCATTCCGAACGCATCGTGCATCTGATTTCCCTGGTGTTCGCGTTCTCGCTGATCTCGTTCCTGCACATCGTGGTCGGCGAGCTTGCGCCGAAGTCGATGGCGATCCGGCAGCCGGAGAAGATCGGCCTGTGGGTGGCGCTGCCGCTCTACGCGTTCTACTGGGCGATGTATCCGGCGATCTGGGTGCTCAACACCAGCGCGAACGCGGTGCTGCGGCTCGCGGGGCTGTCGGCCGATCACGGCGGCGATGCGCACTATTCAACCGACGAACTGAAGCTGATCCTGCGCAGCCGCCGCAGCGCGGCCGGCAATGCCGCGCAGCCGGCGCGCGGCGCCTACACCAACGACGAATGGAACACGCTCGCGCATTCGCTCGACTTCTCGTCGATGACGGTGTCGGACCTGATGCGTCCCGCGCACGAAATGATCGGCCTGCGGCGCGACCTGCCGCTGCCCGACAACATGGAGATCGTCGCGCGGCACCGCTTCAGCCGCTATCCGCTGTTCGAGGATGCGGCGCGCGAGCAGGTGAGCGGGCTGATCCACCTGAAGGACCTGCTGCTCGCGCGTCACGCCGGCGCGGCGCTGGAGGATCTGTCCGATTACGTGCGTCCGGTGCAGTACGTGAAGCCCGACACGCCGGCGCTCGAGCTGTTTCGCCGCTTCCGCAAGGGCGCGCCGCACTTCGCGCTGGTGGGGGACAAGGGCGCCAAGCCGATCGGCTTCCTGACGCTCGACAACCTGCTCGGCGCGCTGGTGGGCCAGATTCACGACGAGTTTCGCCAGGGCGACGCGGACTGGAGCCGCCTCGACGACGGCACGCTGATGGGCAAGGGCAGCCTGCCGGTCGTGTCGCTCGAGCAGGCGCTCGGCATCGACATCGACGAGGGCCGCGCGGAATCGGTCGGCGGCCTGGTGATCCAGGCGTTGAGCGATCTGCCGACCGAAGGCCAGCGCGTGTCGTTCGACCGCTTCGACGTCGTCGTGAAGAAGATGAACGGGCCGCGCATCGTGCTGGTGCGCGTCTATCCGAAGCTCGCGAAAGAGGCCGACGAATGACGGCCCGCGCGCGCGGCGCGCGATGAGCGTCGCGCTGCCCCGCTGCTGCGTGATCACGCCGGAGCCGGCGTCCGCGTCGGCGGCCGCTTGCCGCGCGTTGCTCGAGCGGCTGTCGGCCGTGCTCGCGCGCGGCGAGACGCTCGTGCAGCTGCGCGTGAAGTCGCTCGATGCGGCCGCGTTCGCGCGTCTCGCGGCCGATGCGCTCGCGCGCTGCGATGCGGCCGGCGCGCAGCTGATGCTCAATGGCCCAATCGACGCCGCCGGCGTGATGCGGCTCGACGGCGCGGGCTGGCACCTCGACGGCGCCGCGCTGCGCGCCGTCGCGCGGCGGCCGCTGCCGCCCGCGCGCCGCGTGTCGGCCGCGTGTCATACGGCGCACGACCTCGCACTGGCCGCACGCGTCGGCGCGGATTTCGTCACGTTGTCGCCCGTGCTGCCGACGCTCAGCCATCCCGGCGCGCCGACGCTCGGCTGGAGCGCGTTCGCCGCGCTGGCCGCGCGGGCGGCGATGCCCGTCTATGCGCTCGGCGGCATGACGCGTGCCCATCTGAACGACGCACGCCGCCACGGCGCCTACGGCGTCGCCGGCATTCGGGGCTTCTGGTAGGTCGGCCGCGCGCCGCTGCGCGCGTCAGCCGCGGTTCGGCTCGGCAGGCCGCGTGCGCCATGCACCGCCGTCGATTCGCCGTACGTCGTGCGTGTGCGCATAGCCGTTGACGTCGCCGGTCAGCCAGGCGACGAGCGAGTACGGCGGCAACTCGCCTTCATCGATGCGGTCGCGCGCGCGCGCCGGCGTCTCGAACACGACGCGCCCGCGCGGCGCGTCGAACGGCACCGCCTCGGGTGACAGGTTCAGCGCGATCGTCAGCGTCTCGTCGTCGGCCAGACGCCACGACGCGAGCAGCGCATCGGCTTCGCCGTCGCCGTCGCCGCCCGCCTTCAGCGTGCGCGCGTCCTGCGGGCGGCAATCGGACAAGCGCGGCGCGATCAGCTTCGCACGCACCGCCAGCGCCGACTGCACGAAATGCGCGCGCTCGGTATCGCGCGCGGTTTCGTCGAAGATCAGCGGAATCTGCGGCGTGAGCAGCGACAGCGCGAGCGCCGCGAGGCCGGCCGCCTGCCCTTGCTCGCCGGATGCGGCGCCCTGCCACGCGCCATCGGTGAGCACCAGCGACGTCAGCGACAAGCCGTCGAGCATCGCGCCGCCGTCGGGCGCGGCCGGCTGGAACGCCGCGCCCGACGCCGTCAGCGCGCGCGCGAGCGTGTGGATCGACTGGTGCATCGAGATGCCGTCGTGAGCGACCGCGTCGCGGCACGTCAGCCGATGCAGCGCTCGTTCGCCGCAACCGTTCCACTGCGCATCGAAGTGCGTGTCGGCCAGATGCACCGGATGACGCTCGCTGCCGAGCACGAGATGGATCAGCCGGTCGGCCGGCTCCGCGGCGTGCACGCGATCGGCGATCTCGCGCAGCCAGGACGCGCCGATCCGGTCGGCTTCGCGCAGCCGCAGGCCGTCGCAGCGGTACTCGTCGAGCCAGTACAGCGCGTTGTCGCAGAAGAAGTCGCAGACGTCCGGATGGTCGAGCGCGAGCGGCGCCGCCTGCAGCGGATCGTCGCGCATATGGAAGAACGGCGCGGCGTAATGGCGCAGCGCGTCGGTGCCGCTGCCGAAGCGCGAGTAGTCGAGCTCAAGCAATACCGCGAGGCCGTAGCCGTGCGCGTCGTCGATCAGCGCCTTCAGCGCGTGTGGGCCGCCGTCCGCCGCGAGCGGCGCGAACGGCAGGCTGTCGTGCGGCGACGCCAGCAGCTCCAGCGCCGTGATGCCGAGCCGCGCGAGCCGCGGCAGCCGGCGGCGCACGCCGTCGAAGCCGCCCGCCGCGTGCGGCCGGATCGCATAGAGCGCGATGTCCTCCCAGGGACGCCCGCGCCAGAACGTGTTGCGCCACGTGAAAGCGCGCGCATCGACGACTTCGCTCGGGCCGTTGAGCCCGTCGGGCTGCGAACGCGATGCCGGATCGGGGATCGACACGGCATCGTCGAGGCGGTAGCGGTAGCGCGCGCCCGCGCCGCATTCGACGAACGCTTCGAACCAGTTCGGACCGGCCGCCGTCATCGGAACGAGCGTCGGGCCGTGGCCGGTATCGAGTTCGAGCTGAACCTCGGTACTGCCCGGCGCCCACACGCGGAAATGCGTGCGCGGCGGCGCGCCATGCGCACCGCAGGGCTGCGCACCGAACGGCAGGCAGTGGATGTAGTGCTGCGCATACGGATCGTGCGAACAATCTGACATCGTGCGCTCCTCGTGCGGGCCGAGCAGCATGGCCGCATTCGACGCGGCGCATGGCGCCCGGCATGCGACGGCCAGGCAGGGGGGATGAAAAGTATGCGCCGTTTTGGCGACTGCGACGCAATCCGAACGATCCATTTTTAATACGAATCGACCCTGAGCGAACGCGGGGCGATCGGCCCCGATGGCGGGTAGTCTGCATACCGGAATGGCCGCTGGTCTTGTGGGCCGCGGCCCGCCCGCTTACGCTCGGGCCAACGCGCGCGGGCAGGTCGTCCGCGCCACGAACCCGAGGAATCCGCGATGTCGCTCCCCGCCAGCGCCGCAAAATTCGATCCTGCCCGCGCGCACGAATACGCCGAACAGTCGCGCATCGCGCTCGCCGGTTACGACGCGTGCCACGAACTGTCCGCATGCATGCTCGCGGCGGCGATCGGCGCGCCCGATGCGCGGATCCTCATCGCAGGAGCGGGCGGCACGGGCCGCGAGATCTGCGTGACCGGTGCGCTCGAGCCGGGCTGGCAATTCACGGCCGTCGATCCGTCGGCGCCGATGCTCGCGCTCGCGCGCGCCGGCGTCGAAGCGGCCGGTTGCGGCGCGCGCACGCAGTTCGTCGAAGCCGGGGTCGACGCGCTGCCGGATGCTCCCGCGTTCGACGGCGCGACGCTGATCGGCGTCCTGCATCACGTCCCGGGCGACGCGGCGAAGGCCGCGCTGCTGAATGCGATCGCACGTCGCCTGAAGCCGGGCGCGCCGCTCGTCATCGCGGGCAACCATCGCCGTTACGCCGACCACCCTCGCCTGCTCGATGCCTGGCAGCAACGCTGGCGCATGGCCGGAGCGACACCCGACGCGGTGCGCGCGCAGCTCGCGAAGATCCTGCAAGGCGCGGACCCGCCGGCGTCCGAGGAAGCCGTGTTTGCGCTGCTGCACGACGCCGGGTTCGATGCGCCGCTGCGCTTCTTTGCGAGCCTGTTCTGGGGCGCGTGGATCGCGCTGCGGCGAGCCGCGTGAGCGCGCGCCTCAGCCCAACAACCCCGCCGCGACGTTGATCGACAGCCCGAGCACGGCCATGTTGAAGTAGAACGACAGGATCGACTGCGCGAGCGCCGAGCGGCGCGCGGCGCGGCTCGCGAGCGACACGTCGGCCGTCTGCGACGCGACCGCGAGGGTGAACGCGAAATAGAGGAAGTCCCAGTAGTCGGGCTCCGGATGGTCGTCGGGAAAGCGCAGCGCGCGGTCGGCGCACGGCGAGCCGTAATAGAGCCGCGCGTAATGTAGCGTGAAGATGGTCGGGATCAGGAACCATGCGCCGAACAGCGTCGCGCCGGTGATCGCGTAATGGCCGAGCCCGACGCGAAAGCCGACGCTCTTCGCGGTCGCAAGCTCGAACGCGATCGCGGCGATGCTCGCGACCGTCGCGATGCACACGACCGTCAGCACGGTCGTCGCATTCTCGTCCTCGCGGATCGCGATTTCGCGCACCTTGTGGTGGTGCGCCGTGATCATGCGCGCCCACATCAGCGCGAGATACAGCCACACCGCGCAGTCCCAGCCGATCAGCACGCGCGCGGCCGACCGCAGCGGAAACGGCAGCAATACGGCGCACAGCACGCCCGCGACGAAGGCGGCCACCATGCGCGGCCGGTTGCGTAATACCTGCGGATAAAGCGTCATCGTTGCATTCCGAAAGCGGATGGAAAGGGTTCGGCCGGCACGCGGCTGCCCGCTGCGCACGCGCCGGGGCGCACGGCGCCGATTATCGCCATTCCGGCACCAGGTTGCGATGGTCGCGAGCGCCTAAGATATCTGGATGACTTCCTCCCTGTGCCGCCATCCCGCCAATACGACGGGCCGCGACTTCGTCGTCGGCGATCTGCACGGCTGCGTGGACGTGCTGCGCGCGCTGCTGTACGACGTCGGCTTCGATGCGGCGGGCGACCGGCTGTTTTCGGTCGGCGATCTGGTCGACCGCGGCCCCGCGTCGGAAACCGCGCTCGAGCTGCTCGATCGTCCGTGGTGCCATGCGGTGCGCGGCAATCATGAGGAAGTGCTGAGCCTCGTCGCACGCGGCAAGCTGTCGGCCGACGCGTGGCGCGGCATCGGCGGCGACTGGGGCGCCGACTTGCCGCCGCAACTGCTGCAGGCGCATGCCGCGCGCGTCGACACGCTGCCGCTCGTGCGCGTGATCGGCGACGGTCCCGAGCGTTTCAACGTGCTGCACGCGGAATTCTTCGGCAGCGACGACGAGCTCGACACGGGCAGCTACTCGCACGACGTGCGCGAGCGGCTGATCTGGGGGCGCGATCTGGTCCAGGGCCTCGCCGACCCGGCGTTGCAGGCCGGGCTGTCGCTGACCTGCACCGGCCACACGCCGGTGCGCGACCTGCAGCGCATCGGCGCGCAATGGTTCATCGACACGGGCGCGTTCGCGCCGTCCGGGCGGCTGACGATCGTCGAGCCGCACACCGGCCGGAGCTGGTCGCTCAGTCAGGCCGACGCACGCGCACGTCGCGCGGCCGATCTGCCGCTGCCGTGACGCCGCGGTTCCCGTGCGCACGCAGCGCGTTACGCTAACCGACCTGATTCAGTTCGAACACCGCATCGACCGCGCTGCCGTTCCAGTTGTATTCGAGGTACGCGGCGTGATGACAGTCGCGCAGCAGCGTCGTGCGCAACGCGGCGATACATTCGCCGTCCGGGTCGCGCACCGACGGATAGACGATGCCCGCGCCGCCCGCATTGCGCACGGCGCGGCCGAGCGCCTGCCCCGCGCTGTAGTCGAGCGGATCGAGCAGCTGCGGGTGGCGCTGCGGCCAGCTGCGCACGTCGACGACGTCGCCGTGCGCATACACCGTGTAGAGCCGCATCTGCTGGCGCATCGGCGGCTCCTTCGTCGCGGCGAGGAACAGCCCGCTGTGATAGCGCGTCTCCGCGATCGCCGTCGCGCGCGAACGGCCGCAGTAGAACACGCCGTACGTACCGTCCGAAAACCGGCTGCCCTGCGGGTTCAGATGCGTGAACGCAGCCATGATCGGCCCCCAGCCGGGGCCATAGCGGCGTTCGGCCGGCGGCACGAGCGCCAGCGTGCCGACTTCCTGACGTATCCGGTCGTTGGTCAGCGATTCGAGCGCATACAGCGCGTCGAAGTCGTCGGCCGATGCGACGCGGTCGAACAGGTTGATCGCGGGAAAGCGGGTGGGTATCACACGATAGGCAGGCGCCCAGTCGACGACGGTCGTCGGCCAGGGTTGCACGTCGATCGGCATCGTCACGCCCAGCCACCTCGCATCGCGTCGAGGTATTGGCGCACGGCGACCAGATCGCCGACGTTGCCGGCCAGCATCCGGTCGAGCGCGCGCTTGCCGCCGAACGGCGCCGCGTCGTTGGGCCGCTTGACCCACGCGTCGGCCGCGGCCGGCTGCGGCAGCAGAATCTGCAAGGCCTTGTAGATGCCGAGCAGCAGCGATAGGCGCTCGAGCGTGTCGCGCGGCAGGCGCGCCGAGCCGGGCGACGCCTTCCACTTGAAGAACGTCGAGCGGCCGGGCGACCCGAGCAGCACGAGTTGCTCGTCGATCGTCAGCTCCCAGTCGCGCGCGATGTTGAAGAACGCACGCAGGCCGGCCGCCGACATCTGCGCAACCGAGGCCTGCGGCGGGGCGAGATCCGGATTCTGTGGGTCGAAGGCGGGCTGTGACATGATCGTTAGTCTCGAAACGAATTTACTAACAAGATTAGTCCATTTTCGCATTTATGCAAGGGTCGTCCCCTTTGCGGCGGCCGCCTCTGCGCCGATCATTCCGATATTTTTTGTCCATTCTGGACTGAGATTTTATTTTCTGCGTTAATGGGTGGGCGGACAGTGCGGCGGCATGCGATGCGGCTACGCACCCACCGCGCCGTCGCGGAACCGGATCGACCACGCCAAGGAACCACCATGAAGAGACTGATTGCCGCCGTTTCGATCGCCCTGCTCGCGGTATCGGCCGGCCCCGCCGTCGCGAAGGACTGGACCACGCTGCGGTTCGGCACCGATGCCAGCTACGCGCCGTTCGAATCGAAGGCGCCCGACGGCAAGCTCGTCGGCTTCGACATCGACCTCGGCAACGAAATCTGCGCGCGGCTGAAGGCGAAGTGCGTGTGGCTCGAGAACGATTTCGACGGGATGATCCCCGCGCTGAAGGCGAAGAAGTTCGATGCGGTGCTGTCGTCGATGTCGATCACACCGCAGCGCGCGGAACAGATCGGCTTCACGACGAAGATCTACAACCAGCCGACCCGTCTCGTCGTGAAGAAGGGCTCGCCGCTGCTGCCGACCGCCGAATCGCTGAAGGGCAAGTCGATCGGCGTCGAACAGGGCACCACGCAGGAGGCGTATGCGAAGGCGTACTGGGCGAAGCAGGGTGCGAACGTCGTGTCGTACCAGAACCAGGACGGCGTCTACGCGGACCTGACCGCCGGTCGCCTCGATGCCGCGCTGCAGGACGAGGTGCAGGCGGCGATCGGCTTCCTGAAGTCGCCGCGCGGCGCGGGTTATCAGTTCGTCGGGCCGGAGCTGGTCGACGAGAAGGTGCTCGGCATCGGCGCCGGCATCGGGCTGCGCAAGGAAGACACCGACCTGAAGGCGAAGATCGACCGCGCGATCCTCGACATGGTCAAGGACGGCACCTACAAACGGCTGGCGTCGAAGTACTTCGACTTCGATATCTACGGCGGGTGATGGGGCTGATGCGGCGGCGCGCCGCATGCTGCCGCGTATCGCAGGCATCGCGGACAGTTCGTTCCCGCCAGCAAGCACGGACGCTCGACGTCAAAACATGAAGGCAGCGCGCTGCTGCCGTCCACTGCCGCGCCGGTTTCGTCGCCCGTCTCGCGCGGCACGCTGCCGCGTATCGCCGGCATCGCGGACGATTCCCCCACGCCGCGAGCGCTCGACGTCAGAACGTGAAGATCGGGCGTCGCGGCACCCGCGCGCGCGCACACATGCCCATCCGGATCGGATTGGCGAGCGTGAAAGCACCGGCGCGACGCGGATGGCCGGGAATCAGCCGGATCCGCCTCGCGCCGAGCGCGCAAAGCTGGCCTGTCGATGCATGGCGGCCGGCCGCGCGCTGCGCGCTCGAGCGGCGATGCAACGCATCGCTGCGATCGCGGCCAGCCGGCAGCGGCGTGTGACGATGGTTCATTTTTGGTACCCCGTAGTCGCTGTGCTGCTTGTTTCGGCGCCCGGAAGACCCCGGCGCTCCGGCGACTCGACGACGGCCCTTGCCGCGCGGCGCGCGCCTGTCGCGCGCGCCGCCGCCCTCCCCGTGAGCTCGATTCCGGCCGTGTTCGTCCGTCGTGCTGCCGAACCGGCCGGATGCCCGTCGTCGACTTTCGCACCTCGACATTCGCAAGGAGCGCGCCAGGCGCGCGCAGGCCCGTCGCCACGGGGCTTTCGTCGGACGACTTGCGCCGCGAACCGGCGCCAGCAGGCCTGACGTTTCAAAACTGAAACACGCGATAGGGGAACGGCGACCGCACGGCGACGCGGAATACGCCGCAGGCCGATGCTCGGCGCGGGTGTGGAAAATTTGCCCGGCGCGTGCGGCGCGCCATGGCGGGCGATCGCCGCGCCGGTTCGCGCGCACGCCGGCACGAAACGTTTCACGGGCTTTACACAGAACCGCGAATCGCCCGCGCACGGGCGCACGGCCGGGACCCGCCGCAGCGCCGTTACGCGCCGCGTTCAGCCGACGCGCTGGTTGTCCGCGTCGCCGGCCGGCGAGCCGTCCTTGCCGTTTTCGCCGCCGTTGTCGTGATCGTTGAGCCCGTGCTCGATCATCATCCGGTACAGCGTCACGCGCGAAATGCCGAGTTCGGCGGCCGCCTTGTTGATCCGGTGATCGTTGCGCAGCAGCGCGTTCTCGATCGCCGTGCGCTCGGCGAGCGAGCGCGCCTGCTCGAGCGTCACGGGCTCCGTTTCGCCCGGCACGTCGAGCCCGAGATCGTGCGGCGTCAGCAGCCGGCTCTCGGCCATCACGATCGCGCGCCGCACGCGGTTGATCAGCTCGCGCACGTTGCCCGGCCACTCGTAGCGGCGCATCGCGTCGAGCGCCGCCGACGTGAAGCCACTGATCTTGCGGCCGCTGTCGGCCTTGTATTTCTGCAGCACGTAATGCGCGAGGATGTCGATGTCCTTGCCGCGCGCGCGCAGCGGCGGCTCGTGGATGCGCAGCACGCAGAGCCGGTGATAGAGATCCGCGCGGAAGCGTCCGGCCTCGACCGCGCCGTCGAGATCGACGTGCGTCGCGGAGATGATCCGCACGTCGACCGGAATCGATTCCTGCCCGCCGAGACGCTCGATCTTCCCTTCCTGCAGGAACCGCAACAGGCTCGCCTGGCTCTCGACCGGCATGTCGCCGATTTCGTCGAGGAACAGCGTGCCGCCGTTCGCCGACTCGATCCGCCCGGCGCGCCGCTGGTTCGCGCCTGTGAACGCGCCGCGCTCGTAGCCGAACAGCTCGGATTGCAGCAGATGATGCGGAATCGCGCCGCAGTTGATCGCGACGAACGGCCCCTTGCCGCGCACCGAGCGCTCGTGGATCGCGAGCGCGGTCAGCTCCTTGCCGGTGCCCGACTCGCCGGAGATGAACACGCTCGCGTCCGTCTTCGCGACCTTGCGAATCGTGCTGAACAACTGCTGCATCGCCTCGCAGTTGCCGATCATCCCGTGCTCGCCGATCGACGCCGCATACGCGGCGCCGTCGACGCGATCGAGCGCGGCCATCCCGCGCGCATGGCCGAGCACGTGCGAAATCCATTCGTACGGCAACGGCAGCGTCACGTAGTCGAAGCAGTAGCTGCGAATCATCTCGCGCACCGCGGCGCTGATCGTGACGCCGCCCTGCGCGACGGAAATCCAGCCGATCGCGGGCTGGCTCAGACACGCCTTCAGCGCCGGATAGTCGCGCGACGTGAAGCCGGTGAAATCGATGAGCCCGGCCGCGACGTTGACGCCGGATGTCATGTTCTGCGCGGCGCCGGCCGTCTTCGCGACCGAGACTTCCCAGCCAAGGTCGCGTAGTTGCGCGAGCAACGGTTCGTCGGGCGAACGCATGATCACGAACAGCTTGCGTCCTGCCTCGGGTGCGGTAACGGACAAGAGCGGCGTTTCGGCCGCCGTCGGGTTTGCATCGGGTGATTTTGCAACCATCGTTGTTCCCCGCTTGGCGTTGGTATCGTGCGCCGGCTCGTCGCGGCGTGCGACGCAGCTGTTCGAACCCACATATTGGCCGCATTTCCGTCCGAATAGAATCCCCCAAGGCAATAATCGCGCGGCCTGCGAATCGGTCGATGAACGGTATATCGATACCGCCGAGGGGCGGCTGGATGGGGGTTATCCCGATTGGTGGGATTTTCCGGGGCGCGCGCGAGCGGTCCGGGAGTGCGCCGGTCGGGAGCGGGCCAGGCGCTGGACGGATGCGGGACGGGCGTGGGTCGGACCGACGCGGGCGCGGCGGCGCTCGCAGTGCGCAGCGCGGGCCGCGCATGCGTAACCGTTTTCCGATTGACCTCGGTCAATCGTCGGATGAAGGCGTCGATGATGCAGGAACGCAACACGCGCCGGTCAGGGCGCCGCAGCGCACCCGTTGCGCCCCCCAGCGCCCCTCACCCCGCGTCAGCGCGTCGAAGCGATCGGCCCGAGCGCACCGGCGCGACCGCGGCCGACCGACGGGAGGCTGGCCGCGCGCGATGCGGCGACGAGCCCATCCACCCGGGCGAGATGATGGCGGTTGTCGTGGTCCCACGGATGGAAGCCCGGCCGGAAATAGCTGAGCCATTCGCGCGCGATGCGCGGAAACAGCCCGCGGCGCGGCCCGTACAGGAACGCGATCATCCGCAGCATCCCGCGCAACCGGTGCCGGATCGCTCGATCGCGCGACAACAGCGTGACGTGCAGCAGGAACACGGTCGGCCAGAACGTCAGCGTCGTCAGCAGATAGGCGCCGATCCGGATCAGATAGCGACGCGGGCCGGGGCGGATCGCCGCGTTCCAGACATCGAACGACACGGCCTTGTGCTCGGTTTCCTCGAGCGCGTGCCACAGCCACATCTGCCGATAGCCGTCGACCGAGCCGTCGAGGCGCGTCGGGTCGCTCAGCAGCCAGTCGGCGAGCATCGCCGTGTAGTGCTCGGCGGCCACCGTATGCGCGAGCTGCATCGAATGCGGCAGCTTGCGCTTCAGGTACCCGAGCACGGTCCAGATGCGCTTGTCGAGCTTGCGCGCCGGCAGCCGGTTCGCCTGCATCAGCTCGTTGTATTCGACGTGTTCGCGCGTGTGCATCGCCTCCTGGCCGATGAAGCCGAGCACCTGCTGCTTGAGCAGCGGATCGTCGATGCGGTCGCGGTAGTTGCGCACCGAGTCCATGAAAAAGCGTTCGCCGGCCGGAAACAGCAGCGACAGCGCGTTGAAGAAGTGGGTCACGTGCGGGCCCATTGCGTGCCAATCCTTTGCGCGCTCGACCGCCAGCTCGAAGCGCAGGTCGCGGCGCACCGGCATCACGTCGGCCGCGATGGCGGCGGCGGAAGCGGCTGACTTCATGTTGGTCGTTCTCCTTGCTGCGGGCAGCCTCGAAGGCCGTGCGGCGCGCACGCCGTCCCGCAACGTACTGATCTTGACATCGATAGATGTAAAGATAGGCGCCGTCCGGTGGCGCGGGCAAGCCGAACGGTAGACGCGCGCTTCCAAACGGCGCACCGGGCGCGGCGTCGCAAAAACGGCGTTCGTGCAGCGTGTGGATGGACCGCGATTCGAACGCGCGAACCGTTGCGCGACCGGCACGCGCGGCACCCACGCGCGTGGCGGTATCGCCGCGAAAGCCCCGTGCGGCGGACGCTCCCGACGATCGCAACGCGGCTTGCGACGCGCCGCGGTACGCGCGTGCCGCCACGATTCATACGCGAGCTGCGACCGCCCGGTGCAGCGCGATCGATCGGATCGCAGCCGAATTCAAACGCGCGTTCCATTCGGGTTTCGCGCGCGCCGACGCCAGCGGCCGCGCCGGGCGCGCGGCGCCCGCCCGGCCATGCGCGCGCCGCGTCCGGTGACGCGCGGCGGGCTCGCCTACAATAGCGGTCTTACTCAACCCCTCTCAGGAGAAGTCATGTCCGTCACCACGACCGCATCGGGCCTCAAAATCGAAGACCTGACCGAAGGCACCGGCGCGGAAGCCGCCGCGGGCCAGACCGTCAGCGTCCACTACACGGGCTGGCTGACCGACGGTCAGAAATTCGATTCGAGCAAGGACCGCAACGACCCGTTCGCGTTCGTGCTCGGCGGCGGCATGGTCATCAAGGGCTGGGACGAAGGCGTGCAGGGCATGAAGGTGGGCGGCGTGCGTCGCCTGACGATTCCGCCCCAACTCGGCTACGGCCCGCGCGGCGCAGGCGGCGTGATTCCGCCGAACGCGACGCTCGTGTTCGAAGTCGAGCTGCTCGCCGTCTGACACAGCTGCCGACGCCCTCCCGATGGAACGCGTGCCGTCTCCCGCCATCGCGCTGCGCCGTTACGACACGTGCGAGGCGTCGGACGTGCACGATTTCCATCAGGTCGTGCTGGGCGTCGACGGCGCGATGGTGATGGCGGTCGACGGCGTCGGCCGCCGCATCGACCGGCATGCGGCATGGCTGATCCCGGCGGGCGCGCGCCACGAGTACGCCGGGCTCGGCGAGAATCGCCAGCTCGTGCTCGACCTGCCCGCCGCGTCGCTGGCGCTGCCGCAGCGTCTGTTCGACCGCGCACGCGCGGTGTCGATCGATCCGGCGCTGACGTCGCTGGTCGCGCAGCTCGCGACGGCCGCCGCGCAGCTCGACGGGCCGGCCGACGCCGCGCGCGCGCATCGTTTCCAGTGGCACGCTGCGGCGCGCCTGTGCGACGCGCTGCTCGACGACGCCAGCCTCGCCGCGCCCGCTGTGGGCCTCGATTTCGCGCGCATCGACCGCTGGCTGCGTGCGCGGCTCGCCGAGCCGCTGCGCATCGCGGATCTCGCCGCGCACTGCGGTTACGGGATGCGCCGCTTTCATCAGCTGTTCATCGACGCGTTCGGCGAAACGCCGCACCGCTACCTGCAGCGGCTACGGCTCGACGCGGCCGTCGTGCTGCTCGCCGACGGCCGTCATCCGCTCGTCGACATCGCCGGCATGGTCGGCTTCGCCGATCAGAGCACCTTCACGCACGCGTTCACGAAGCGCTTCGGCGTCGCGCCCGGGCGCTGGCGCAGCGAGCGGCACTGAAAGGATTGGGGCGGCTCGGGCGCTGCTGCTGTCACGCCGCCGCATCGCGCGGCATCCGCATGGCGTTGCTTGCTTCACGTCCTCATCGGCGGTGGCGTCGGGCACACGCGCTGCCGTCAAGCCGTCGCATCGCGCGGCCACCCGCATGGCGTTGCTTGCTTCACGTCCTCATCGGCGGTGGCGTCGGGCACACGCGCTGCCGTCAAGCCGTCGCATCGCGCGACATCCGCATGGCGTTGCTTGCTTCACGTCCTCATCGGCGGTGGCGTCGGGCACACGCGCTGCCCTCACGCAGCCGCATCGCGCGGCCACCCGCCTCGCATCCTCATCCTCAGCAACATCGATACTTCACCGCAGGCCGAAACATCCCGCACCCGACGCGTCCTACGATACGCGCATGGACACGTCACGCTCCCCCGCCCTGCCGCCCGCGCTCGCACGCGTCGTGGCAACCGTCAGCGTCGGCTTCGTCGTCACGCAGCTCGACGTCACGATCGTCAACATCGCGCTCGCGCATCTCGCCGGCGATCTGCACCTGCCGGTCGCCGCGCTGCAGTGGGTCGTCGATGCGTACACGCTCGCCTTCGCGGTGCTGATGCTGACGGGCGGCGCGCTCGGCGACCGCTTCGGCGCGCGCCGCCTGTACGTCGCAGGCCTCGTGCTGTTCTCGGTCGCGTCGCTCGCGTGCGGCGCTGCCGTCTCGCCCGCGATGCTGATCGCCGCCCGCGCGGCGCAGGGCATCGGCGCGGCGGCAATGCTGCCGAATTCGCTCGCCTTGCTCAACGACGCGTGCCGGCACGACCCGCGGCTACGCGCGCGCGCCGTCGGTGCATGGACGGCCGCGGGATCGATCTCGATCGCCGCCGGCCCGGTGGTGGGCGGGCTGCTGATCGCCGCCTGGGGCTGGCGCGGCATCTTCCTCGTGAATCTGCCGCTGTGCGCGGCGGGGCTCGCGGCCACGTTCGCGTGGGTGCCCGCGCGGCGCGCCGATGCGGCGCCGCCGCCGGCCGCCGCGCGCCTGCTCGACGTACGCGGCCAACTGATCGCGATCGCGATGCTCACCGCGCTGACCGCCGCCGTGATCGAATGGCGGCCGCTCGGCTTCGTGCATCCGGTCGTCGCGGGCGGCTTCGCGGTGGCGGCACTCGCCGCGCTCGCGTTCGTCGCGGTCGAGGCGCGCAGCACGGCGCCGATGCTGCCGCTGTCGCTGTTCCGTCGCCGCACGTTCAGCGCGGCCGTGCTGTTCGGCGTCTGCGTGAACCTCACCTATTACGGCACCGTGTTCGTGCTCGCGCTGTATCTGCAGCGCGTGCGCGGCGAAACGGCGCTGCAGGCGGGCCTCGCGTTCCTGCCGCTGACGGGCGGCTTCCTGCTGTCGAATCTGGCGAGCGGCCGCGCGGTCGCGCATGACGGCCCGCGCATGCCGATGTTGGCCGGTGCGCTGGTCGCGGCCGTCGGCTACGGATCGCTGCATTTCGTCGACGCCCAGACGCCGCTGCCGCTGCTGCTCGTGCCGTTCCTGCTGATCCCGGCCGGCATGGGCTTCGCGGTGCCGGCGATGACGACGGCCGTGCTCGCGTCGGTCGAGCCCGCGCGCGCGGGCATCGCGTCGGCCGTGTTGAACACCGCGCGTCAGGCGGGCGGCGCGATGGGCGTCGCCGCCTTCGGCGCGCTCACCGGCGCGGGCGGCGCAGCGCAGACCGTCCACGGCCTGCGCGTCGAAACCGCCGTGTCGGTAGCGCTGCTGATCGCCGCCGCGTTGCTCGCGACGCTGGTGCGGCGCGACGCGCATCGCGACCCACATCGTGACGCGGCGGCCGCACGTCGGCCGGTGTCGGCCGCGGACTGATCGGCAGGTCCATCGTCGGCGCACGACGAGCCGGCCGATCGCAGACGCCAACCGCGATTGCGCGATGCGCAGCCGCGCGTCAGCGCGGCCCGTTCGAATCGTCGACGACCTTGCGCACGAACGTTTCCGCCGCCTTCACCGCGCGCCCGTCGTCGTGCCGCAACGCGATCTTGCGCAGCGCGCGGCCGGTGTTGCGATCGATCAGCACCGAACGCGGCTCGCCACGCTCGAACAGATTCGCCTCGCCCCACTGCCGCAACATCACGATGACGGGGAACAGCCCCTCGCCCTTCTTCGTCAACGCGTACTCCTGATATGCGCTGCCGTCCGATGCGGGCACGACTTCGAACACGCCGGCGTCCACCAGCATCCTGAGCCGGTCGGACAGGATGTTGCTCGCGACGCCGAGGCTCGCACGGAAATCGCCGAACCGCCGCACGCCGTCGAACGCGTCGCGCACGATCAGCAACGCCCAGCGATCGCCGACGATATCGGTCGCGCGCGCCACCGGGCACGGCGAATCCGCAAGACTTCTCTGTCTGGCCATATTGCTCTCCGCTTTCCTTTCGGCCACGTGGGCCGCTCTCGATGCGCGGGCCTGTCGCCCGACGCCTTTTCGGTTGCATTTTAAAACTTGTCTTCCTACACTCCAACACGTTTCTATTTGCAACTACTTTCATGAGAACGTCGATGGAATCGTCCTGCTGTTCCGACCTGGCCGCGTCGGCTGCGCCGCCGCTCGCCGCGAACCAGGCCCGCGTGCCGACCGCGACCGTCGCGTTGCTCGCGGTCTGCTGCGCGGCGAGCGTCGCGAACGTGTACTACGCGCAACCGCTGCTCGATTCGATCGCGCGCGAGTTCCGCGTCGCGCCGGCCGCGATCGGCGGCGTCATCACCGCGACGCAGCTCGGCTGCGCGCTCGCGCTGCTGTTCGTCGTGCCGCTCGGCGATCTGCTGAACCGCAAGCGCCTGATCGCCGTGCAACTCGTCCTGCTGGCGGCGGCATGCACGTGCGTGGCCACGGCGTCGACACGCATCGCGTTGCTGGCCGGCATGGTCGCGCTCGGCCTGCTCGGCACCGCGATGACGCAAGGACTGATCGCATGCGCGGCCGCGCTCGCGGCGCCCGGCGAGCGCGGCCGCGTGGTCGGCGCGGCGCAGGGCGGCGTCGTGATCGGCCTGCTCGCCGCACGCTCGCTCGCGGGTGTGGTGACGGACCTCGCCGGCTGGCGCGCGGTGTATCTGGTGTCGGGCGCGGCCGCGCTCGCGATGCTCGCGGCGCTCGCCCGCCTGTTGCCGGCCATCGACGCGCCGCGCGAGCGGATCGGCTATGCGGCGCTGCTCGGCTCGATGGTCACGCTGCTGCGCACCGAGCGCGTGCTGCGCGTGCGCGGCGCGATCGCGCTGCTGATGTTCGCCGCGTTCAGCATCTTCTGGAGCGCGCTGGTGTTGCCGCTCAGCGCGGGACCGGAGCCGATGTCGCATACGCAGATCGGCGCCTTCGGGCTGGTGGGCGCGCTCGGCGCCGCTGCGGCCGCACGCGCGGGCCGGCTCGCCGATCGCGGGCGCGGCGAGGCGACGACGGGCGCCGCGCTGCTGCTGCTCGCGTGCGCGTGGCTGCCGCTCGCGTTCGCGGGCACGTCGATCGCGTGGCTGGTCGTCGGCATCGTGCTGCTCGACGTCGGCGGGCAGGCCGTCCACGTCGTGAACCAGAGCATGATCCTCGGCGCGCGGCCCGATGCGCACGCGCGCGTGGTCGGCTGCTACATGCTGTTCTATTCGGCGGGCAGCGGGCTCGGCGCGATCGCCTCGACGATCGCATATGCGCACGCGGGCTGGCTCGGCGTCTGCGCACTCGGCGCGGCGGTCAGCGTGGCCGCGTCGTGCGTATGGGCCGCGACGCTCGAGCGCCGATAGCACACGCCGAACACGTCGCGCCGCCCGCGCGGCGGCCATGCAACGAACGAAAAAAACGGCTCGCCGAAGTCGGGCGAGCCGGTCCGTGCCCCGGCGCGAGGTCGCCCTGCGCGCCGGTCGCGGTGCGTCACGCGTCACGCGTCGCGCGCTCAGCTGGCCGCGCGGATCGCCTCTTCATAGACGCCGGCGACGCGCCGCGCGATCACCGCATTGTCGAAGTGCTCGCGCGCATAGCGCTTGCATGCGACTTCGTCGGGCAGCGCGATCGCGCCCGACAGCGCGCCGCCGATCCCTTCCGCGATCGCGTCGGCGCCGGTCGACGGCAGCACGAGGTCGCTCGACAGCCCCGCGACGGCCTCCGGCAGCCCGCCGACCGGCGTCACCAGCACCGGCGTGCCGGACGCCAGCGATTCGACGGTGATCAGCCCGAAGCCTTCGAGCGCGACCGTCGGCACGACGCTGACCGTCGCCGCGCGGTACAGCGCCGCGAGATGGTTGTCCGGCACGAACCCGAGCAGTTTGACGTTGTCCTGAAGCCCCGCGGCGTCGATGCGCTGCTGCAGCTCCTCGCCGATCTTGCCCTTGCCGGCGATCAGCAGCAGCACGTCGGGATGACGACGCTTGACGATGCCGATCGCGTCGATCAGGTCTTCCAGCCCCATGCGCCGCACGAGCCGCCGCACCGCCAGCACGATCGGGCGGTCCTGCGGCAATTGCAGCTTGTGGCGCGCATCGGCCGGCGTGAGCGGCGTGTCGAACTGCGCGGTGTCGACGCAGCCGGGAATCACGCGCACGCGCGACGGATCGATGCCGTAGCGGTTCGTCAGGATCTGGCCGAACGCCTGCGACAGCACGATCAGGCGCGACGAGCGCACGTAGACGGCCTGTTCGAGATAGCGCTTCGCGCGCTGTCCCAGCGACGCGGCGCCCTCTACCTGACTTTCGTCGGCCCACGGCCCCTGGAAGTGCGACACCTGCGGAATCCCGCGCGTGACGTCGAGGCCCGGGAACGTATAGAGGGCGAAGTGCGACGAGATCACGTCGGGCCGCGCGCTGCGGATTTCGTCGCGCAACGCGCGGCGCGCGGCGAGCATGCGGCGCGCGAGCGGCTGCGATGCGGGCCCGAAGCCCTGGATCGCGCCGCCCGTGTCGTTGGCGACCTTCGGCGAGCCGGCCACCAGCCCGCGCACCTCGACGCCCGCACCGGGCAGCGCGCCGACGAGCGAGTAGTACATCCGGTCGAGGCCGCCCGCACGTTCGGGGAACCAGTGCATGCCGATCTGCAACGATTTGATCGGCCGGGAAGATTGATTCATCAGTTGCTCCGAGAAACTCGCCAGGTCCGCCGCACGCATGCGTGCGCCGGATCGCGCGATCAGCTGTGGGAATGCGCCGCGGTCAGGCGGCGGAACACGTCAACACGATTGCTCCTGCGTGAGCGCATCGTCGGCGCGCTCGAACGCGACCGGCTGCGACGGTTCGCCGATGCGCCGGTACAGCGCGACGTACTGCGCGCCCATGTGCGCCCAGCCGAAGCGCGTCATCAGTTCGCGCGCGGCTTCACCCATCGCGCGGCAGGTCTCGCGCGACGCGGCGAGCGAGCCGATCGCCTGCGCGAGCGCGGCCGGATCGTCCGGGTCCTCCAGCACGATCCCGCAGTCGCGCGTGATGATCTCCGCGCCGCCGGCGGTGCGCGCGGTGACGACCGGCAGCCCGGCCGCCATCGCCTCGAGCAGCGACAGGCTCATCGCTTCGTAGCGCGACGGGAACACGTACGCGTCGACCGAGCGCATCAGCGTCGGCATGTTCTTCACCAGCCCGAGGAAATGCACGCGCGCGTCGATGCCGAGCGCGCGCGCCTCGTCCGGATACGGGCTGCCGGGCAGATAGCCGGCCACCGCCAGATGCACGTTCGCCGGCAACTGCGTCAGCGCCTTCAGCACGGTGCCGAGGTTCTTGCGCGGCGTGCGCAGGTCGCCGACGAACAGCAGCAGGAACGCGTCGTCCGGCAGCTTGAAGGCCGCGCGGTCGGCCTGCGCGTGCGCGAACGCGCCGGCGTCGACGCCGTTGTAGATCACGCTGATCTTGCGGCTGTCGATGCCGAGCCCGGCGATCTCGTCGGCCACCTTCTGCGACACGGCAGTGATCGCACTCGAGCGCCGGTATGCCCAGCGCTCGAGCGCCGTGTTCACGCGCGTATAGACGTACTGGTACGCGGACCACAGCCCCTTGGTCAGCCCGAACGGGTAGTACGGGCTCTTGAACCAGCCGCCGTGCACGAAGTGCGCGGTGTTCACGTCCGCGCGGACCCACGAGATGAAGCCGTTCACGTGCAGCACGTCGTACTCGGCGCGATGCGTGCGCAGCCACCACGCGCTCTTGAGCGCGAACACCTGCTGCTTGACGAGATTCGACGGCCACCAGCGCCCGGCCTTCACCGGCACCCAACGCACGCGCGGTTCGGCCAGCAGCTCGGGCGCGACGTGCGACGCGACCAGCGTGACCTCGTAGCCCTCGGCCAGCGCGGCGCGCGCGATTTCGTAATTGACGCGGCCCTGCCCGTCGTTATGACGCACGACATGCGTGACGATCGCGATTCTCAATGGTCGCCTCCCCGTGAACGCGCGGCGGCCAGCAGGCGCTGCGCCTTCTGCCAGTGCGCCGCGGATAGTATGGAAAAAATGGCCGTGTACATCAGCAGCCCACCCGTGCCGATCAGCGAGTTCGTGAAGACCAGCATCGCGAACGTCGACAGACACAGGCTCAGGCACGCGCCGACGAACTTGTCCTTGCGCAGCTTGAACGCGGCGCGCAACGTGCGGCCGAACAGCATCACCACGCCGGCGAGATACAGCAGCGTGCCGGGCCAGCCGAGCACGAACGGCACGTTCATCACGCCGCTGTCGAAGCTGCCGTACTTGCCGAGCTCACCGCTGTCGCTCGACAGCTTCGTCGAGGCGCCGGTCGCGCCCATCCCTTCGCCGGCGACGTCGGTGAACGCGGTCTGCGCGAAGGTCGCGTAGAATTTGTTCCGGTCGTCGTAGCTGCGGTCGTCCTTCAGGTTCGTGATCGATTCCAGACGCTGACCCAGCCGGTCGGCCACCGGCCCGACGGTCAGCAGCGGCACGCACAGCCCGACCAGCACGACGCCGCTGATCAGGATGCGCATCCGCACGCGATTGCTCGACTGCACGAGCTGGATCGCGAGCGCGATCACCCAGCCGCCCCAGGTCGAGCGCACCAGGCACAGCGCGAACGACACGAAGCCGGCCGCGCCGGCGACCCAGCGAATCCGCTGCGGCGCGACCAGCACGAACACGAGCGCGCCCATCATCGCGAACGCGAACGGCCCCGACGAGTTCATCGTGCTGAACACCCGCACGCCGTACGGCACCGGCTCGCCCTGCGAGCCCATCTGCGAGCCGACCATCCACAGCACGTCCCACTGCGGCATCACGAAGTACTGCACGACGCCGTACACGCCCATCACGAGCATGCCCCACATGAAGGTGGCGAGCAGCACGTCGCGGTACTCGGGATAGTTGCGCGCGTTGACCATGATGTGAAAGCCGATCAGGATCGGATACAGCCAGTTCGCGAGGTCGTAGGTCGCGGCCATCACGCCGCTCGACACGATGCCGACCAGATACGCGTACACGAGCCCGAACAGCATCAGCAGCACCGGAATCCCGCGCCGCTGCGCGAGCACGCGGTAATGCCGGATCAGGCCGAGGCCGGCGATCATCGTGACCGCGAGCGGCGCCACCTGGATCAGGCTCGTCGGCGTGAACGCGCCCTTCGACCAGTCGGCCAGCCGCCGCACTTCGGGGCTCAGGAACCACACCCACCACATGAAGCCGACATAGCGCGCCGGGCTCTTGAAATACAGCCAGACGCCGACCGCGATGGCGAGCACCGGGAACGCGAGCGTCAGCACCTTGCCCTGGTGCACGGCGATCAGCGCGGCGGTAAACGACCACAGCGCGGCCTGCCCGGCCCAGTGCTTCGGCTCCGCGAACCAGCTGCGGCTGCGCGACGGCGCGCGTTCGGCGGCGATCGTACTCATCGATCCGCACTCATCGCGACGAAGGCTGCGAATCCGCGAGCGGCATCGCCAGCTCCGCCGCCGCGGGCGTGCGCCGCCCGCGCAGCAGGTCGCGGGTGATCCGCACGTGCTGCTCGGCGAACGCCTGCGTGGTCAGATTGCGCTCGCGCAGGCAGGCCGCCGCGGCGCGCGCGCAGGCGAGCGCGGCCGACGGATCGGCGACGAAGCGATCGGCGGCCTGGCGCATCGCCTGCGCGTCGAACGCCGGCACGTACGCGGCCGTGTCGTGCGGGAAGTAGTCGCTCAGCCCGCCCACGTCGGACACGATCATCGGCTTGCCGACCGCCGCCGCCTCGAGCATCACGGTGATG
Organism: Burkholderia sp. MBR-1; assembly: GCF_013822785.1. NCBI lineage: Bacteria > Pseudomonadati > Pseudomonadota > Betaproteobacteria > Burkholderiales > Burkholderiaceae > Burkholderia > Burkholderia sp. MBR-1. The sequence continues at coordinate 231,837 of NZ_CP053610.1, read as the reverse complement.
CCCGACGCATGGAAGTTCGGCCGCAGCGGCACGACGATCACGTCGGCCCACGCGTACAGCTCGTGCTGTTTCGCGAGCCCCGACGCGGAGCCGATCTGCACGTTCGGCGCATGCCATTCGCGCGGCACGCGCCGCCGCGTCGCGAGCCGCACGTCGTAGCGCGCGTCGCCGCCGAACGCGGCCAGGAAGGTGCGCCAGTCGCGATCGCGGTCGTTGCCGATCGCGGCGATCCGCAGCGGCCGGCCCGGCTGCCATTGCACCGGCTCGATCGGCGGAAAGTCCTGCGTGTTCAGGCCGTAATAGACGAACGTCGCGTCGCGCCCGAGATAGCGGCGGCACAGCTCGGCGTTGTCGCGCGCGAGCGTGGTAAGCACGTCGGCGCGCGCGACCAGCTTGCGGTACAGCCAGCGGCGCGGCGCGCCGAAGCTGCTCCACTTGTCGAACAGCCACACGCTTTGCGCGAGCAGCAGCGGGCGCTTGCCCTGCGCGCCCGCGAGCTTGAGGATCAGCGCGGCCGCGAGGTGCTCCTGCTCGGTGTGCGTCCAGATCACGTCGGCGTTCAGCAACGCGCCGCGGTTGCGCCAGGCGTGCACGACGTCGAAGCCGAGCGCGGCCTTCAGCGCCCGCCGCGCGACGCCCGCGACGCGATTCTCGCGGCGGTCCTGCGAATAGCTCAGCCGGAATTCGTCGGACTCCGCGTGGTGATAGCCGTACAGGCAGCCGATGTTCTCGCCTTGGCGGTAGGTCCGCGGATCGGCGCCGTAGAACAGGTGCACGTGAACTTTCGTTGCGGTCATGAATGCCCTCCGGGGGTGGCCGTGCGCGCTGCGCGCGGCCGGTTCAAGACGTCACCGGCGGCATCGCCGCACGATGGGGGGCAAGGTTCGCGCGGCGCGCCTCGCGGGCGCCGCGGCGCACCGCGCGCCAGTGCTCGCGCACGCGCTCGCGCCGCGCCGTATGCAGCGACAGCAGCAGATGCGCGAGGCCCGGATAGACGCGCGTGCCGACCAGCGTCCACCACCACCACGCCAGCTCGCGGCGCAGCGGCGGCAGATGCTCGCGCAGGATCAGATGCAGGTTGTATGCGCCGTTGCTGATCGCATTCAGCGACGCCGCATCGCGCCGGTCGTCGTCGAAGCGTTCGGCCGGAAAGTGATCGACGGCGATCGCCGGGTCGTAGACGAGCTTCCAGCCTTCGCGCTGCACGCGCATGCTGAACGCCATGTCGTTGTGCACCTGTGCGCCGGCGCCGCGCAGGCGCGCGTCGAAGCGCAGGCGCTCGATCGCCGCGCGGCGATAGCTCATGTTGGCGCCCTTCAGCATGTCGACCTCGCGCGCGCCGCCGACCCCGAGATGGTGATTGCCGACGATCTTGCCGGACAGCGTGAGCTGGCCGACGCGCTCGCGCGATTCGTCGAGCACGCGGCCCTTCTCGTGCACCCAGTCGCGGCCGCCGACCGCGCCCACGCGCGGGTCGGCCGCGAACGCGGCTTCGATGCGCGCGAGCCAGTCGGCGCGCGGCGCGGCGTCGTCGTCGGTGATCGCGACGATGTCGCCGCTCGCCGAATCGAGGCCCTGGTTCAGCGCGGCGACCTGCCCCGGCACATCGACCGGCACGATGCGCAGCGGCAGCGTGCCGGCCACGGCCGGATCGGCGAGGCGCTCGTGGGTGGCGTCGTCCTCCGGGCGCGCGACGACGATCACCTCGTCGGGCAGCCGCTGCTGCCGCTGCAGCGCGAGCAGGCAGCGCGCGAGGTCGGCAGGGCGCCGGTAGGTCGGAACGAGCACGGAAATTTTCATCGGGTGTTCTCCAGTCGGCCGGGCCATGCGGTCATGCGCTCAGGTATTCGTGGACGGCCGCGTAGCCGCGGCCGTAGCCGCGCGCCTTCGGCGCCACGCCGTTGAAGATCCCGCCTTCCAGATCGACGCCCGCCGTGCGCAGCCGCTTGATCGCATCGGCGATCTCGCCTTCGGTGTGCATGCCGGAGCGCAGCACCAGGAAGGTCGCGCCCGCCATGCGGCCGATGATGGTCGCGTCGGTCACCGCGAGCACCGGCGGCGAGTCGATCAGCACGACGTCGTAGCGCTTGCCGAGCCCTTCGAGGTATTGCGGCAGCCGCGTCGACATGAGCAGCTCCGACGGGTTCGGCGGCCGCGTGCCGGCCGAAATGAACGACAGGCCCTGCACCGGCGTCTCGCGCACGGCGTCCTCGAGCGGCGACTGGTCGCTCAGCAGCTCGGACAGGCCCGGCTGCACGGTAAGGCCGAAGTAGCGGTCGAGCATCCCGCGGCGCATGTCCGCGTCGATCAGCAGCACGCGCTTGCCCGAATGCGCGAGCAGCACCGCGAGGTTGACGGTCAGGAAGCTCTTGCCGATGCCCGGCGTCGGGCCGGTCAGCACGATCACGCGGCTCTGCGCGTCGAGCATCGCGAACTGCATCGCGGTGCGCAGGCTGCGCATGCTTTCGACGCTCAGATCCTTCGGGCGCAGGCTCGCGAGGATCGGCCGCGCGCGCGCGCCGCTCTTCTCGGCCATCGCGTCGAGCTTCACCTGCTCGGCGCTTTGCGGCACCAGCCCGTAGAGCGGCAGGTTGAAGGTGCGCTCGACGCGGTCCGGATCCTCGATCCCCTGGAACAGGTTGCGGCGCAGGAACACGATGCCGGTGCCGAGGATCAGCCCGAGGAACACCGCGGCCGACAGGATCAGCACCTTCTTCGGCTTGACCGGATCGCCCGGGCGCAGCGCCGAATCGACCAGGTGGATGTTGCCGCCCGTGCCGGCCTTCTGCACCGACAGCTCCTGCACGCGGTTGAGCAGCAGCACGTAGATGTCTTCGGCGACCTTCGCGTCGCGCTGCAGCTGCACGGCCTTCACCTCGGTCGCGGGCAGGCTGCGGAAGCGGTTGCTGAACTTGTCCTTCTCGGCCTGCAGCTCGGCGAGCTGCTGCTTCGCCGCGATCACCATCGGATGCGAGTCGGTGAAGCGCTGCGCGAGCGAGGCGAGCTGCAGCCGCTGCGCGGCGATCTGCTGCTCGTACTGCACGCTGCCTTCGAGGTAGACCTTCGCCTCGTCGCTCGCGTTGATCGAGCCGGAGGTGCGCTGATACTCGGTGAGCGCGGCTTCCGCGCGCTCGAGATCGGCCTTCAGGCGCGGCTCCTCGCCCTTCAGGAAGTCGAGCATCTTGGTCGCTTCGGCCTGCTTCGCGATCACGTGCTGGTTCAGGTACGACTGCGCGAGCGCGTTCGCGATCGCGGCGGTCTGCTCGGGGTTCTTGCCTTCGAGCGAGATCTGCACGACGCCCGTCTGCTTGCCCTGCTCGGACACCTGGATGCCCGACTGGAAGCCGGTGATCGCGTCGAGATCGTTGTAGCGCACCACGGTGAACTGCGTGCCCGGACGCGCGATGAGCTTCTGCACCAGCAGCGTCACGCCGCCGCCCTGCTCCGTTTCGCCGACGCGGCCCGCGAGCAGCCGGCGGCCGTCCGGGTCGACCAGCGTGTAGGTGCCGTCGGGGCCGGCCGTCAGCGTCATCTTCTTGCCTTCGAGCGCCGGCACCACGTTCACGGTGTCGATGTCGGCGACCTCGCCGCCCCACGCGTACGAGCGCAGCCCGAACCACGCGCGCGACGGCTGGCCCGGCGTCGCGATGCGCGCGGCCAGGCTGCCGAGCAGCGGCAGCGTCTTCGGCACGACCGAGAAGTTCAGCTTGAACTGCTCGACCACCGGCGCCACCACGCCGCGGCTCTTGATGATCTCGATCTCGGCATCGGTCGGCGCCTGCTGCGGACCGCTGTTGATCATCGCACCCGTCTGCGTCTGCGTGAGCGCCTGCGTCGTGTTGTCGTTGCCCTCGACGCGCACGTGCACGTCGGCCTGATAGACCGGCTTCGCGACGTAGCAATAGAGGCCGGCGAGCGCGACGACCGTCACGGCGATGCCGAGCAGCAGCCAGATGTCGTCCATGATGACCTGGAGCAACTGGCCGAGGACGACGTCCTCTTCGTCGGTTTTCGCGGTCAGGTCCGCGTGGGAGTGTTTCGCTTGCGTGTTCACCATTCGTTCCCGCTTCAGTGGTGCCGGGGGGCAGGCGCCGCCCCGGCGGGCTATCAGCGCGTGATTTGCCGCATGTAGAAGATCGTCTGGATCGTCGGCAGCACCTGCTGCAGCACACGGTTGAACTGCACCGAGCTGGCCGTGCTGACGTACACGACGTCGAGCGGCTGCAGCGGGAAGCGGCTCGACAGCATCAGCGCATCCGGCTGCGTCATGTCGAGACGGAACACTTCCGGCTTCGTCGGGTTGTCGCGCATGCCGCGCATCACGTAGATCTTGCGCGGGTTCGCGTCGGTGTCGAGGATGCCGCCGCCGGCCGTCAGCGCGTCGGCGATGGTCAGGCGGCCCTTGAGCATCGGCACCGTGACCGGCGTCTTCACCTCGCCCATGATGAACACGCGGCTGTCGCTGCGGTCCGGCACGTTGATGATGTCGCCCGGTTGCAGCATCACGTTCTGCTTCACTTCGCCGCGATCGAGCACGCCGTTCGCGTCGAGCGTGTAGAGCTTGCCGTCGCGCGTGAGGCGCACGCGCTGCAGGTCGGCCTCGGCGGTCGAGCCGCCCGAGCGCGAGATCGCGTCGACGAGCGTGAGCGGCACATCGCTCACCGCGAGCGGCCCCGGCTGCTTCACCTCGCCGGTGACCTGCACCTTCTGGCTGCGGAACGACAGCACGCGCACGTCGAGCTGCGGATTCTTCACGTAGCGCGCGAGGCTCGACGCCATCTGCTCGCGGATCTGCGCGACCGTCTTGCCCGCCACGCGAATCCGGCCGACGAACGGGAAGAAGATCGTGCCGTCCGCGGCGACGGTCTGGCCGTACGGGTCGGCCTGGCCCGGCAGCGCCGACGTATACGGCTGCTGCAACGCCCCGGCCACCGACTGCGTGGTGTTGCCGCCGCTCGAGAACGACTGGCCCTGCGGCGTCGTCAGCTCCGGGTGATCCCACACCGTGACGCCGAGGATGTCCTGCGGGCCGACGCGATACACGTACTGCGACGGATCGGTGTAACGGCCCGGCGGCAGCGGATGCTCGATCTGCTGCTTCTGCAACTGATCCATCACCAGCTTGGCGTCGATGTAATGAACCGGATAGGTCTCGGGCTGGCCTTGCCGGCCGTCGTCCTTCAGGTTCGACGAGTCGAGATAGTTGCCGGGCGCGCTCGCGCAGGCCGACAGGAAGGTCGTCAGCGCGACGGCGAGCGCCAGCGGGCGCATGGGACGTTTCAGCATAGTTTTTGCAGCCATCCTTGAACCAGACGTTCGATCAATGAGTAGCTCTCGCGATAGTCGGCCTCGGGGCCGCCATGCGGATCGGCAATCTCGGCGTCCTCCCACTTGCCCAGCAGGTGGACCTTGCCGCGCGCGAACGGATCGACGGCCTCGACGGCCGCGATCTGCCCGCGCTCGCTGACGAGAATCAGGTCGGCGTCGCGCACGATCCGGCGCGACAGCCGCCGCGAACGATGCGTCGTGGCATCGACGCCGCGCTCGGCGAGCAGGCGCCGCATCACCGGATCGATGCCGTCGCCGTCGTTCGCACGCACGCCCGCGGAATGGAACGTCGGGCGCGGGCCGCCGCGCGACGCGGCATGCGACTTGAACAGCATCTCGGCCGCCGGGCTGCGGCAGACGTTCGCGTGACAGACGATCAGGATGTTCCGGAACATGGCGTGTCGCTTCGGGTGACGGGTAGCGGCGCGTGCGTTACGCGCTCGCGCGCGCGGCGGCCGGCGCACGCGCGGCCACGGCCTGACGCGAACCGGGGCGGCCGATCGGGTGGTATTCGATGCCCTGCTCGCTCATCGTCTCCGGCTCGTACAGGTTGCGGCCGTCGAAGATCACCGGCGACTTCCACAGCCGGCCGAGCGTGACGAAATCGGGGCTCTTGAACGCCTTCCATTCGGTGACGATCACGAGCGCATCGGCGTCGCGCGCGGCCTGCGCCTCGTCGTCGACGAACGTCAGGCGCTCGAGCCAGCTCGGGTGATCCGCGAGATCGAGCGCCAGCACGCGGCGCGCCTCCTGCTGCGCGACCGGGTCGTACGCCGCGATGCGCGCGCCGCGCGACAGCAGCTCGGCGATCAGCTCGCGGCTCGGCGCCTCGCGCATGTCGTCGGTGTTCGGCTTGAATGCGAGGCCCCAGAGCGCGAACGTGCGGCCGCTGAGATCCTCGCCGAAGCGCGCGACGATCTTCTCCGCGAGCACGCGCTTTTGCGTCGCGTTCACCGACGACACGGCCTTCAGGATCTGCAGCGACTGGCCGTGCTCGTCGGCCGTGCGGATCAGCGCCTCGACGTCCTTCGGGAAGCACGAGCCGCCGTAGCCGCAGCCCGCATACAGGAAGTGATAGCCGATGCGCGGATCGGAGCCGATCCCGCGGCGCACGGCTTCGATGTCGGCGCCGAAGCGGTCGGCCAGGTTGGCGAGCTCGTTCATGAACGAGATGCGCGTCGCGAGCATCGCGTTCGCCGCATATTTCGTGAACTCGGCCGAGCGCACGTCCATGTACAGCGTGCGTTCGTGATTGCGGTTGAACGGCGCGTAGAGCTTCTTCATCAGCTCGCGCGCGCGCTCGCCCGGCACGTCGTCGTCGCAGCCGATCACGATGCGGTCGGGTCGCGTGAAGTCGTCCACGGCCGCGCCTTCCTTCAGGAATTCCGGGTTCGACACGACCGAGAACATCTGGCCGTCCTCGCCGCGCTTCGCGAGCTCGTCGGCGACGGCCGCGCGCACGCGCTCGGCGGTGCCGACCGGCACCGTCGACTTGTCGACGATCACCTTGAAGCCCTTCATGTAGCGGCCGATGTTGCGCGCCGCCGCGAGCACGTACTGGAGGTCGGCCGAGCCGTCCTCGTCGGGCGGCGTGCCGACCGCGATGAACTGCACGTCGCCGTGCGCGACCGCGGCCTCGATGTCGGTCGAGAAGCGCAGGCGGCCGGCCGAGCGGTTGCGCGCGATCACTTCCTTGAGGCCCGGCTCGTGGATCGGCACGCCGCCGGCGTTCAGGATGTCGATCTTCGCCTGATCGACGTCGAGGCAGAACACGTCGTGCCCGATGTCGGCGAGACAGGCGCCGGTGACAAGACCTACGTAACCGCTGCCGATGATAGTCAGATTCATGATGTGTCGGACCTCTTGACCAATGATTCGAAATGCGTGGAACCGGGTGTTGCGCGGGACCCGGCGTCAGTAAGCGTTGCTGCCCGTGAAGCCTTTCCAGAGCGTCAGCACGACGATCTTGATGTCGAGCCAGAACGACCAGTTCTGCATGTAGTACAGATCGAGCTTCACGCGGCCCATCATCTTCTCGATCTGGTCGGTCTCGCCGCGATAGCCGTTGATCTGCGCCCAGCCGGTGATGCCCGGCTTGATCCGGTAGCGGAACATGTAGCCCTTCACCAGATCCTTGTAGATGTCGTCGTGCGCGAGCGCGTGCGGCCGCGGGCCGACGACCGACATCTCGCCCTTCAGCACGTTGATGAACTGCGGCAACTCGTCGAGGCTCGTGCGGCGCAGGAAGCGACCGACCGGCGTCACGCGCGAGTCGTTCTTGGTCGCCTGCGTGACCTGGCCCGCCGTCTCCTGATGCACCTTCATCGAGCGGAACTTGTAGATCTCGAACTCGTGCCCGTCGATGCCCTTGCGCTTCTGGCGGAAGAACACCGGCCCGCGCGACGTCAGCTTGATCAGGCAGGCGATCGCCAGCATCAGCGGCGCGAGCATCGTCAGCGCTGCCAGCGCGAACAGCCGGTCGAACACGAACTTCGGCAGGATCCGCACGTCGGTGATCGGCGACGCCGCGAGGTTGATCGCCGGCACGCCGAGCAGCTCGACCACTTCCTGGTTGAAGAACGACAGCGTGCGCACGTCCGGGATGAAGCGGATGTTCACGAAGTCGTGGCGGAACACCGTCACGATCTGATGAATCCGGCGCTCCTCGGTGATCGGCAGCGCGAGCCACAGCTCGCTGAGCGCGCGGCTGCGCACCAGCCACACGAGCGATTCGAACTGCCGCTCGATGCGCACGTCGTCGAGCGCGACTTCGCCGGGCGCACCGCTTTCGTCGTACACGCACACCGGGTTGAAGCCGGCTTCGGGACGCGCGCGCATCTGCGCGATCAGCCGCCGCGCGGCCGGCGTGCCGCCGACGATCGCGACCGCCTTCAGGTTGTAGCCGCCGCGCCGCAGCTGCCGCAGCACGACGTGCACGCAGGCCTTCGAGCCGGCGAGCAGCGCGGTCGTCACGAGCGCCCAGTAGCCGAGCCACAGTCGCGACAGCTCGCCCGACTGGTGAAAGCTGAAGCTCATCAGGATGCCCGCGAGCTCGACCACGAGCCACGCGAACGCGACGCGCACCATCAGCCCGACCAGACGCTTGCCGCGCCACGACTGATAGATGCCCGCGGCGGGAAAGAACACGACGACGAGCAGGCAGTCGAACAGGACCGTCGTGCGTTGCAGGTCGTTGAGCCAGATGCTGCCGCCGTGCAACGCGGCGGCGAGCAGCGCTCCTGCCACGACCATCGCGATATCGATGACTCTCGCCAGCACGCTCAACATGTCAGCTTCCTCTTTGAACAGGCGTTTGCCGAACCACTCCTCGTACGACCCGTGCCGCACTTTCGATTCAAACGTTGCATGACGCTATTGAAGCGACAAGAAAATCCACTCTCAAGCGCACAAGTATTTCGAAAAATAATCGGAAATTCTTGCCGCGCAATTCGTGAATTAATTCGGCAGCTTTTCCCGAATCGGCGCTGCCGAGGGGAATTTCATGGAACTTTACGGATCGGCCCGGAGCTTTACGGGAAGCGGCTGCTGGCCGCATCGGCGAAATATTTTTTTATTTTTTTATTTACGTCTGACGAGTGGCTGTAAAAATTTCCCGGAAGCGTCGGCGCTGAATATTACAGAATGCCGCCGGTTTTATTGTCGATTTACTTCATGCTACAAACGGGCACTGACTCTAATCGAGGAGAGTGTCATCATGAATGCTCCGGCCGTGGCAGCAGTGGCAGCCGATACGCCCCCCAGTTCCGCCGCAACCGACGCCGCACTGCGCGTCGCGGTGCAGCCGGTGATTCTCGCCGGCGGTTCCGGCACGCGCCTGTGGCCGATGTCGCGCGAGCACTATCCGAAGCAGCTGATCGGCCTGCTCGGCGATCATTCGCTGCTGCAATCCACCGCGCTGCGCCTCGACGGTCTGGCCGCGTCGCATCCGGTCAACGACGACGTGCTGATCGTGTGCGGCGAGGATCATCGCTTCACGACCGCCGAGCAATTGCGCGTGACCGGCAAGCGCGCGTCGATCATGCTCGAGCCGCTCGGCCGCGATACGGCGCCGGCGCTGACGCTCGCCGCGCTGCGCATCGTCGCCGACGGCAGCGATGCGGTGATGACGGTGATGCCCGCCGACCACGCGGTCGCGGATCGCGCGCGCTTTCATGCGGCCGTCGCGGCCGGCGTGCATTGCGCGGCGCAAGGCAAGATCGCGACGATGGGGATCGTGCCGGCGCGCGCGGAGACGGGCTACGGCTACATCCGCGTCGGCGCGCCGCTCGGCGATGCGGCCACCGGCGGGCTGGACGTGCGCCGCCTCGACCGCTTCGTCGAGAAGCCGCATCTCGAACTCGCGCGGCAGTACGTCGAATCGGGCGAATACTGGTGGAACAGCGGGATCTTCATCGTGCGCGCGTCGGTGTGGCTCGACGCGATCCGCCGGCTCGAGCCCGAGATCCATGCGGCCTGCGAACAGGCGGTTGCGAACGGCAAGCAGGACGGCGACTTCTTCCGCGTCGATCGCGACGCGTTCGCCGCGTCGCCGTCGAACTCGATCGACTACGCGGTGATGGAGCCGCTCGCGAGCCAGCCGCAGCTGTGCGAGAGCGTGGTCGTGCCGCTCGACGCGGGCTGGTCGGACGTCGGCTCGTGGGACGCGATCTGGCAAATCCTGCCGAAGGACGACGCCGGCAACGTCGGCCGCGGCCACGTGCTGTTCGAGAACGCCGACTCGACGTTCGCGCATGCGGAGAGCCGCTTGGTCGCCTGTGTCGGCACGCAGAATCTGGTCGTCGTCGAGACGCCCGACGCGGTGCTCGTCGCGGACAAATCGCGCGTGCAGGACGTGAAGAAGATCGTCGGCCGCATCAAGGCCGAACGCGGCGCGGAAGCGACCGACCATCGCAAGGTTCATCGGCCGTGGGGCCACTACGACTCGGTCGACATGGGCGAGCGCTTTCAGGTCAAGCGCATCGTCGTGAAGCCGGGCGCGCGGCTGTCGCTGCAGATGCACCATCACCGCGCCGAGCACTGGATCGTCGTGCGCGGCACGGCGCGCATCACGCGCGGCGACGAAACCTTCCTGCTCTCCGAAAACGAATCGACCTACATTCCGCTCGGCGTGTCGCACCGGCTCGAGAATCCCGGCAAGATGCCGCTCGAACTGATCGAAGTCCAGTCGGGCGCGTATCTCGGCGAGGACGACATCGTCCGCTTCGACGATACCTACGGACGCCAATGACGCAACGCCTGCCGGGCGCGCGGCTTCGCTTCAATGGCGCGCCCGGCAGGCAACGTTGCGCTCGAGGACCACAAAAAAAGCGGGCGCCGTGTGACACACGGCGCCCGCTTTTTGGTCAGGACCGCGATCAACCCACGCGATACGCGTACTCGCGGCGATCGGGCTGCACGGGATCGTTGCGGCCTTCGGCCAGCGCGGCGCCGCGACGCTCGGCGATGAAGCGCTTGATGTCCGACTCCGCCCGCGCGAGCGCGGACAGGCCGGCCAGCACTTCGCCTTGCGGTGCGTGCACGGGCTCGTCGCTCGCGCCGTGGCGATCGATCCACTGGCGCGCCCAGTCGAGCGCGTACTGCTCGGCTTCGTCCGCATCGGTGAAACGCGGACCGATCAGGCCCGAGCGCTCGACGCGACGGCCGTCCTGCGTGATCTCGGCCCACGCGCGATACATCAGGTTCTGCACCGGCTGCGCGCTGCCGTAGATCGTATAGCCGCGATACTCGTCGACTTGCGGCTCGGCCGACGCGAAGCTTGCGGAGGACGGCCGGCCCTGACGCAGCCCGGCCGGGCGTGCGCCCGGCACGGTGAACGGCGATGCGGACGCACGCGCCGATTCGACGGCGGCGTCGCTCGACATCGTGGCCAGCGCCGTCGCACCTTCGCCATCCCAAACGTTTGCGCGCGCAACCGGTAGTTGCCACGATTCGGGGTTTTGCCAGAACACGCCGCGCAGGCGGTCGTTGTCCTGCACGGGCTCTGCGCGCGATGCCGGCGCGGCGGGCGCGGGCGGCGGCGGCACGTAGGCGAACGTGCGCCCGCTGAACTGCGTCAGCACGTCGATCATCTGAAGCAGCGTGCCGTTGGCGAGCCACTCCTCATAGCGGCGACGGCACGTCGGCCCGGACGGATAGCGCCCGGGAAGTTTGGACCATGCCTCGCCCGTCGTCAGGATCCACAGGACCGCGTTGGCAACGACGCGCGGTTCGGCACGCGGGCGGCCTCGGCGGTTCAGCCGGATCGGTTCATCGGCAATCAGCGTCGAAAGACGAAACCACTCTTCATCGGTAAGCTCATCGAAGAACATAGTAGATCTCTCCACGCAGCCAGGCCGGGGCTGCGATTGTCGCCGCCGCGTCACGCATCGCGTGACGCGGCGGCCCGGTTGCACATTATGTTTATCCGAATGTTGTGCATGCCGGCGCGGCACCGCCCTTCAACGGTGCCGCCATTCCCGGCAATGGCGCACAAATCACGGTCTCACTCCAATGTGGGAATTTTTGTGCACGAAGCATACCATCCTCAGGGTTTATCTCAATATGACAATGACTTAATGTTACGTACTGAAACAACCTGCCAAGGATGCGCAAACCATTTATGCTTGAATTTTTTTGATCGATCCTTATGCAGCGTGCTGGGAAGCCCCGTCCGGCGGGGCTGTGCGGGCGATACGGCAGGCCCGCCCGGTATGGCGCAGCGGGTGCTCCGACCCTGACGCGGTAACAAACTCGGCACGTGGCGGCCAAAATCGGTAATTCAGGGAGAAATTCGTAACAAGATATTCACGGATCGGTAAATCATTCAAATTGGCCGAAATGGAATTATCTTTGCGCACAATCTTTTTATTGTTTCTCTGCGAGTCGTGAAAAGCGGGGTTGACGCGCAATGCATGTTGTTTCCTGGTGTGCAAATTGAGCGGCCGGATTGCGGTGGCGGGCCGGCAACCGGGTGGGGCTTCATGCCGAATGGGACGGACGCGGAACACACGGCTCATGCGCGTATCGGGCATGAGTGACATGCGTGTCGGCAGCCAGATGGTTGAAGCCATGCGCGCGCCGATCGCACGGCAGCCGGCATCACTTCGCGCCGGGTCCACGCAATGCAGTCTTCGGCACAACGTCGCGATACCGCGAGAGCATAGGGTTCAGCGGCCGACACGATGCTGGTCCCGTCGCACGCATCGCGGCGTCGATCGGAACGTCACCGGCAGCTAATACATATACATATGCGTCATGCGTCGGCCTGCGCGCGGCACCATGCCGTTGCGCGCGCAAGCGCTTCGACAGCGCCATGCTTGCAGCCCGCTTCGCCGCGACGCCGACGGGATCGCACGGCGCGAGCGGCGGCATAGCGCAGTTGACGTTGCGTACGAATGCCCGGATGGAACGTCTGAATGTCGCGCGCCGCTTCGCCTGTCACGCGCTGTTGCTCGCGGGGCGCAGCGATGCGCGGTGGCGTCGCGTGCACGACATGGGGCAACCGCAAGTCATGCATCCGCCGCGCGTCCGAGCAGCAATTCCCTTTCACGCGCATTGCGCGTCAACTCAGCGGCGCGCCGGAATTCGACCTTCGCCTCGTCGGCGCGGCCGAGCTTCGCGAGCAGGTCGCCGCGTACGCTCGGCAGCCAGTGATAGCGTGCGAGCGCCGGGTCGTCGCGCAGCGCATCGACGAGTTCCAGTGCGGCGGCCGGTCCGAACGCCATCCCGACCGCTACCGCGCGATTGAGCGCGACGACCGGCGAAGGCGCGACTTCGGCGAGTGCGTCGTACAGCGCGACGATCTGCGCCCAGTCGGTGTCCGCTGCGGTGTGCGCACGCGCATGGCAGGCCGCCAACGCGGCCTGCAGCGCATACGGCCCGCGCACACCGCCGAGCTTCGTCGCCCGCTCGAGCGCCGCGAGGCCGCGGCGGATCAGCAGCGGATCCCAGCGGCTGCGGTCCTGATCGAGCAGCAGCACGGGCCGCCCGTCGGCATCGGTGCGCGCGTGCATGCGCGACGCCTGCAACTCCATCAGCGCGAGCAGCCCGAGCACCTCGCTTTCATCGGGCATCAGCCCGGCCAGCACGCGGCCGAGACGCAACGCCTCGTCGCACAGCGCGGGGCGCGTCCAGTCGTCGCCGGCGGTCGCCGCATGGCCTTCGTTGAAGATCAGATAGAGCACTTCGAGCACCGACGCGAGCCGCGCGGGCCGCGCCTCGGCGGCCGGCACCTCGAACGGCACGCGCGCCGCCGCGAGCGTGCGCTTCGCACGCACGATGCGCTGCGCGATCGTCGGCTCCGGCGACAGGAACGCGCGCGCGATCTCGCCGGTGGTCAGCCCGCCGAGCAGCCGCAAGGTCAGCGCGACGCGCGCATCGGCCGACAGCACCGGATGGCACGACGTGAAGATCAGTCGCAGCAGGTCGTCGCCGATGTCGTCCGCGCGCGCGTCGGCGATATCCGGCACGACGTGCGCTTCGAGCGCGTCCATTTCGTGACCGAGCTGATCGCGCTTGGCCGCGTGCAGCGACTCCTGGCGCACGCGGTCGAGCGCACGGCGCTTCACGGCGGTCATCAGCCACGCGGCCGGATTGTCGGGCACGCCGTCGACCGGCCAGTGCTCGAGCGCCGCGACGAGCGTGTCCTGGGCGAGTTCCTCGGCCACGCCGAGGTCGCGCACCACCCGCGCGGCGCGCGCGATGATCTTCGGCGCCTCGATTCGCCACACGGCCTCGATCGCACGATCGGTCGCCTCGCGGGTCACGCCGAGGGCCCCTGGGCGGGGGTGGGTGGCCGGGGCGCGATGGCCTCGATGGCCGCGGTGGTCGCCGTGGTCCTCACGGTCCATGCGGTCGGCACTGTCCTTACGGGCGGCGCTGTCCTCACGCTCCTCGCAGTCCTCATGGTCAGCACTGCCTTCGGAGCCGCCAAGCGCCCCGCGCCCGACACGCAACCGAACGCACCATCGAACGCCGCCGCGCCAGCGCCCCGCGCCGCCGACGAAGCGATGAAGGTCATGTCGTCCATAGCGATCACCCGATGACGTGGAATCAAACGCCGCGGCCGTGCCCGACGTTCAGCTCGCGGAACCGTTCGACCGCGTCGCTCGGCGTCAGGTCGTCGAGTTCGAACAGCGGACGCACCTCGATCTCGCAGTCCATTTCCGCACCGAACGGCGCCGGAAACCGCCGCGTCCGCTCGAGCGCTTCGTCGCGCGAACGCACCTGGATCAGCGTGTAGCCGGCGATCAGTTCCTTCGTTTCCGCGAACGGGCCGTCGACCACCGTGCCCTTGCCGCCGCTGTACCGCACACGCCAGCCGCTCGCGCTCGGCCGCAGGCCGTTCGCATCGAGCAGCACGCCGGCCTTCGCCAGTTCCTCGTGATAGACCGTCATCGCCTCGACCAGCCGGTCGTCCGGCAACGCGTCAGACTCGCTCACGGCGGTCGCCCGGATCATGATCATGAATCGCATCGCTCGCTCCTTGTCATCGGTGGAAAAGGCAGCCGCTCATCGGCGCCTTGACCCTACGACGCGCCGCACGCGGACGGATCGACGTGTTGCACGCCGAATCAGGGTAAATACCGACGCGGCGCTCGTCACAGGAAGCACGGGCCTACCGCGCGTACCTCGACCGTGCACCATTGGGCGGCCGGGCACTGGCGCGCGATCTCGATCGCTTCGTCGCGCGTGTCGACGTCGACGAGGAAGAAGCCGCCGATCATTTCCTTCGCCTCGGCGAACGGGCCGTCGATCAGGCGCGTGTCGCCGTCGCGCACCTGCACACGCGTCGCGCGCTCGGAACGCTCGAGCGACTCGACGCCGCGCAACACGCCGCGCGCTTGCAGCGTGCCGGCGAACTCCACCATCCGCGCGTATAGCGCCTGCCCTTCCTCGAGCGTGCGTTCGGCACGCTGGTCGGTCGGTTCGACTATCAACAGCATGTAGGACATCGTGCTCTCCCGTGGCGGCCGTACGCAGTATTGAACGCGCGGGCCGGAATGACGCGGCGGATGCAAAGCGTAGCAGCCGCTGCCGCGCGCGGCGACCGGCGCGGCTCCAATGGTGATTTCTCACGCTGCAAGCGATTTTGCCTTCAACCGGCGTGGCTGGCGTCCGGATTTTGCTGCGGCAAACGGATCGACGTGATGCGCACTACTCGACACGCCGCCCGTGCGACGCCCCACCGGCCAGCCCGCTCTCCGCGCGCGCATTCTGCCGTTGCATCGCCGGCCTTGCCCGGATTACAAAACCGGCACGCAACGAGCGACGCGTTACGCACGCCTGCACACCGAACGGCAGCGCGCGACCACGCGTTACGCGCCACGGGCCGTGGCATAGCGGGCCCCCCCCAACAGCAGGCACGCAACCTGCTGCACGCATCAGCGTCGATTAGTGCAATTGCATCAGCACCATGCGTGCAACGGCACTATTTACCGGGTCCATCGCGGCGGGCCATATTTACCGGACGCTTGCTTCATCGCCCACGTCCGCTACGCCGCCGCGACCGATCGCGACATTTTTTAACCGCCGTCCCGCCCGCGTGGCGCAAGGCGCTCAGGGAAGCGCGCCGACGAATTGAAAATTTGTATCGAAACTCAGGCGGACGATATGAATCTCATTGGATGCTGGGTTTCGTCTTATCTTCAAAGTGGCGTGTAAATCAAATCGAAGGAGGATAAACACCATGGCGCTCACCGACTCGATCGAACACAAGCTCGACCGCGGGCTGTCCGAGCTCCGACGCACCGGCCGGCGCGTCGGACGCAGCACCCGTTCGGCTGCTCGCGACCTGCACGAGGACGTCACCGACGACCTGCGCAGCCTCGTCGACGAACTCGAAGATCTGCTGAAGAACGACGGCGACGGCGATATCGCTGCGCTGCGCAAGCGCGTCCAGGCGCGGCTCGACGAAGCGCGCAGCACGCTCGACTACGCGTCGGGCAACGCAGCCGTCCGGTTGCGCGAATCGGCCGAACGCATGGCGCAGGTCGTCCACGACAACCCGTGGCAGACGGCCGGCATCGTCGGCGGCCTCGCATTCGTCGTAGGCCTGCTCCTTGCCCGCCGCTGAACCGGGCCGCTCGTCCCGCTCGTCCTCAACCCGACAACGAAGGAGAATCGCCATGCAGAAGTCCCTCGCACTGAAAGCCGCCGCCGCCGTGATGCTCGGCAGCATCGCCCTTGCCGGTTGCACGACCACCCCCGACCGACCCGACAACGCCTCGGCCAGCGCGTCGAAACGCGAGTCGATCGACGCGAGCGTGAATGCGACGCTGTCGCGCCTCTATTCGACGGTGCCCGGCTCCCGCGATCTCGTGTCGAAGGCGCGCGGCGTGCTGGTGTTCCCGAACGTGCTGCAGGCCGGCTTCATCGTCGGCGGCCAGTCCGGCAACGGCGCGCTGCGCGTCGGCGGCAGCACCGTCGGCTACTACAACACGTCGTCGCTGTCGGTCGGGCTGCAGGCCGGCGCGCAGTCGAAGGCGATCGTGTTCCTGTTCATGACGCAGGATGCCCTCGACACGTTCCGCAAGTCGGAAGGCTGGTCGGCCGGCGCCGATGCGTCGGTTGCGGTCGTGAAGGTCGGTGCGAACGGCGCGGTCGACACCAATACGGCCACCGCCCCGGTCGAGGTGCTGGTACTGACGAACGCCGGCCTGATGGGCGACCTGTCGGTGAACGGCACCAAGATCACCAGGCTCCACATCTGACGCTCCGGCGCGGCGCCGCCGCGCCCGCTGCCCAGCAACGCCGCGGCCCGTGCCGCGGCGTTTTCGTGTGCGCGCCGCGCAGCGGCTATGACGCGGCCCCCTTTGCGGGCATACTGCGATCCGGGCCGCCGTGCGGTGCGCGTCGCCGTGAACCGTGACGTTCGCGAGCCGATCGCGCCCGAGGCAACGAGATTCAATCAAACCAGGCATCAATCTGCGCGAACCATCCATGGACAGCGGACACGATCACCAAAAATTCTTCTACTTCCTGCTGTTCGCGGTCACCGTCGGACTCTGCTGGATCCTCGCGCCGTTCTCCGGCGCGGTGTTCTGGGGCACCATTCTCGCGATCCTGTTCCAGCCGGTGCAGCGCTGGCTTGCCGCGCGCTTCGGCAAGCGGCGCAACCTCGCCGCGCTGCTCACGTTGTCGCTGATCATCCTGATCGTGATCCTGCCGCTCGTGTTCGTCGCGGGGACGCTCGTGCAGGAAATCGCGTACGTGTACCAGGAGCTGAAGGACGCGCCGCCGAACTATTCGAAGTACGTGCACGACATCATTCAGGCGCTGCCGACGTCGATCCAGCATCTGTTGCAGAAATACGGGCTCACCAACGTCCCCGGCATCCAGAAGAAGCTGACCGATGGCGCCGCGCAGATCAGCCAGTTCGCCGCCACGCAGGCGCTCAGCATCGGCCAGAACACGTTCCAGTTCGTCGTCAGCTTCGGCGTGATGCTGTACATGGTGTTCTTCCTGCTGCGCGACGGCGGTGAAATCGGCCGCCGCGTGCGGCGCGCGCTGCCGCTCGACGAGGAGCACAAGAACCTGCTGCTCGCGAAGTTCACCACGGTCGTGCGCGCGACCGTCAAGGGCAACATCGCGGTCGCGCTGGTGCAAGGCGCGCTCGGCGGGCTGATCTTCTGGATCCTCGGGATCGAGGGCGTCGTGCTGTGGGGAGCGCTGATGGCGTTCCTGTCGCTGCTGCCGGCGATCGGCGCGAGCCTCGTGTGGGTGCCGGCCGCGCTTTATTTCCTCGCGACCGGCGCGGTGTGGAAATGCGTGATCCTGGTCGGGTTCTGCGTCGGCGTGATCGGTCTCGTCGACAACCTGCTGCGCCCGATCCTCGTCGGCAAGGACACGAAGATGCCCGACTGGGTCGTGCTGATCTCGACGCTCGGCGGGATGGCGCTGTTCGGCATCAACGGCTTCGTGATCGGGCCGCTGGTCGCCGCGCTGTTCATGGCCAGCTGGGACATCTACGCACGCGCCGAACAGGGGGAATGACGCGGTGCGCGCCGGTCGTCGCGAGGTCGCGAGCCGGCAGCCGTCGTCGGCGCCGCTCGGCCATACGAGCCGATACGATGCGCCCGGCTGCGCCACCGGTCGACGCGCGCAGCGCTGACACAAGCGATAACGCCGGGCGTACGTGCGTGATCGTCCGGCTCCCCCGCTTTCCCGCTCGAAGTCGAAAAAAACGGCGTGACGCACACGTCACGCCGCCTGGTTCGCCAACACACCAACGTCGCCCACGGCAGCCGCAGCGAAGTTCCGCGCAATGGCTGACACGACGCCGTTACGCGCGCACGCTGCGCGTCACGCCTGCGGATCGACGCGCAGCACGAGCTTGCCGCGATGGTCGCCGTCGAACAGCCGGTTCAATACGTCGGGCGCGTTTTCGAGCCCGTCGGCGACGGTTTCCTCGGCCTTGAGCCGGCCGTCGCGCAGCCATCCGGCGAGCGTCTGCACCGCTTCGCGGCTCTTGCGGTAGTCGAGGATCAGGAAGCCGCGCATCGTCAGCCGCTTCGAGATCAGCACGCCGACGTCGTCGGCCGCGCGCCCGCTGTTGTAGGTCGAGATCACGCCGCACAGCGCGACGCGGCCGCCGATCACCATCCGCGACAACACCGCGCGCATCACGTCGCCGCCGACGTTCTCGAAGTTCACGTGCACGCCGTCCGGCGTGGCGGCCTTCAACTGCTCGCGGAAGTCGTCGGCCTTGTAGTCGACGGCAGCGTCGAACCCGAGCGTGTCGGTCAGGTAGCGACATTTGTCCGCGCCGCCCGCAATGCCGACGACGCGCGCGCCGTGGATCTTGCCGATCTGGCCGGCGATCGAGCCGACCGATCCGGCCGCCGCCGACACCACCAGCGTTTCGCCCGGCTGCACGGGCGCGATCTCGGTCAGCCCGTAGTACGCGGTCAGGCCGCTCATCCCGCACGCGCCGAGCAGCGTCGGCAACGGCAGGCCCGACTGCGCGGGCAGCTTGACGAGCTGCGCGGCCTGATCGGCCGGCACGCGCGCATAGTCCTGCCAGCCGACGAGCCCCTGCACCAGATCGCCTTCCGCGAAATCCGCATGGCGCGACGCGACCACGCGGCCGATGCCGAGCGCGCGCATCACCTCGCCGATCGCGACCGGCGGCAGGTATTGCGGCACGTCGCTCATCCACACGCGGTTGGTCGGGTCCATCGACAGATACAGCACGCGCACCAGCACTTCGCCGTCGGCGAGCGCGGCGACGGGTGTTTCGACCAGCGAAAAATGTTCGCGGCCGACGCGCGCTTCGGGGCGCGTCTTCAACAGCAGCTGACGGTTCACGAGTGTCGACACGAGGTTCTCCTCCGGTAATGGTTGGTCGGTGCGCGTCACACCGCGCACATGCCGCCGTCGAGCACGAGCTCGGCGGCCGTCATGAAGCGGCTCTCGTCGGACGCCAGATAGACGGCCGCATGCGCGACGTCGTCCGGCTCGCCGAGGCGGCGCAGCGGGATGCCGCGTGCGAGCTTGCGCGTCGCGTCGCGCTCGCCGAGCGACTGGAACAGCGGCTCGACGATGCCCGTGCGAATGAACGCCGGGTGAATCGAGTTGCAGCGCACGTCGAGTTCGCGGCGCGCGCAATCGATCGCGACCGACTTCGTCAGCGACGCGACCGCGGCCTTCGACGCGTTGTACGCGGTGAAGTCCGGCTCGACCTTGAACGCGGCCACCGACGAGATGTTGATGATCGACGCCGCGCCGCTCGCACCGAGGTACGGCAGCGCGTGCTTGCAGCCGAGCACGATGCTCTCGACGTTGATCGCCATCACGCGCCGCCACTCGTCGAGCGCGATCTGCGTCGGCGCGCCGATCGATCCGACGCCCGCGTTGTTGACCAGCACCGACAGGCCGCCCAGCGCCTCGTCGGCCTGCGCGAGCAGCGCCTGCCAGCGCGCCTCGTCGCGCACGTCCTGCGTCGCGGCGAACGCGACCGGCGCCGCGTGCGCGGCGTTCAGCTCGGCCGCGAACGCATCGAGCGCCGTGGCGTCGGCGATGTCGGTCAGGAATACGCGCGCGCCCTGCTCGACCATCCGGCGCGCGATCGCGCGGCCGAGCCCGCCCGCGGCGCCCGTGATGAAGGCACGCTTGCCGGCGAGGCGTGAAGAAACGACTGTCATGGAACCTGCTCCTATCGTGATGGGCCGCGACGGCGGCTGCCGCGCGCCTGTCGGCGCTCGCGCGGTGTGCGAGTATAGCGAGCCCGCGTGGCGGCGTCGGACGAACTGTCCGGCGCAACCGGCCGCGCCGGGGATGCCCGAATTTCACGCGCACGCGGCGCTCGGCGTGAAGCTGATGCCGCACGCGATCGCCTGCCGATACAGCTCATCGCCGCCCGCAGCGACGCGCCCGCCCGTCGCTGCCGGCACCGCTCGATCGAACGCCAGCGTACGCGATCGCCGCCGATCGATGAAATGAATATTCGTAATACCCGGTCATCGACGGGATTGATGAGCGCCGCGCCCCTGGCCGGCGCGCGCGACAGGTCGCCGCGCACGGCGCTGGCGCACGCACGCGGGCCGTCGACGACGAAATGGCAAGGCGAGGAGGAAGCAGGCGTTGCAGCGCGACCGCGCCACGCGCGCGGCGGCATCGGCGACCGACGCGCCGCGCCGGCCGCGCGCGTCAGGCGCCGTTGCCGGCGCCGCGCACGAAAGCGCAGAACTGCGGGGAATGGGTGTCGATCATCTGCTGGAACGGCGCGCGGTGCCCGTACGCGATGCTGGACACGAGCAGCAGGCTGACGGCCGCGATGCGCGGCGAGAACGCGCGCGGTTGCGCGTCGCCGTACGCGCGCAGAAAGGCCAGCGCGACTGCCGCGCCGAGCAGCCAGCCGGCGACGACTTCCGGAACGGTATGCGAATGATCGAGCACGCGCGCGATCGCCGTCACCGCGCCGACGGCCAGCCCGGCCGCGACGCCGGGCGCCTTGCCGGCGCGAAACCCTTGCCACAACGTCGCCAGCGCGACCGTCCACACCGACGTCGACAGCATCGTATGGCCGCTGATCACGCGGAAATCGAACTGCGGGATCTCGATGCCGCACCCCGCATAGAGGATCTTGGTCGCGCCGACCACGCTCATGCCGGCCGCGAGCAGCGCGACCCAGCGCACCGCGAGCCGCCAGTCGGACAGTGCGAGCCAGATAGCGCAGGTCAGCGCGACCGGCAGGGTCAGCGCGGCGTCGCCGATGTTGCTGATTTCACTCCACATGATGGACGTCGAACGGCTAGCGAAAGGCCGCAGTTTAACGCATGCACACAGCGCGGCCGTTTCAGCCTGTGACAGGCTGTATCAGCTTGCGACGCCGGTGATCAGCAGCAGATTCGTGCCGCCGATGACGGCGAACAGCGCCCACGCGAGCGCCTGCATCCCGCGGCCGATCGCATGCTCGCCCATCGTGCCGCGATCGCTGACCGAGCGGATCAGCGGCCACATCGCGAACGGCAACTGGAGGCTCAGCACGACCTGGCTCCATACGAGCAGCTGCCCGACCGACCCGTCGCCGAGCCACAGCACGCCGATCAACGCGGGCACCAGCGCGAGCCCGCGGGTGATCAGACGCCGCTGGTAGCACGGGATCTTCGTGTGCAGGAAGCCGTCCATGATGACCTGGCCGGCGATCGTGCCGGTGAGCGTCGAGCTTTGCCCGGACGCCAGCAGCGCGATGCCGAACAGCAGCGCGGCCGCACCGCCCGCGATCGGCGTGATCAGCCGGTAGGCCTGCTCGATGTCGGTCACGTTGTGCTGGCCGGTCGCATGGAACGCCGCGCCCGCGACGATCAGGATCGCCGCGTTGACGAGCATCGCGACGAACAGCGACACGCAGGTGTCGATGCGCACCAGCGCGAGCGTGTCGCGGATCAGCCCGCGCGCGCCGCCGACCACGTGGCGCGTCTGCACGACCGACGAATGCAGATAGAGGTTGTGCGGCATGATCGTCGCGCCGACGATGCCGAGCGCGAGCACGATCGCGTCCTTGCTGTCGTGGCCGGGGTTGCCCGGCACCAACCCCTTCGCGACCGCATGCCAGTCGGGCGGCGTGATCGCGACCTGCGCGACGAAGCAGAACGCCATCGTCGAGATCAACCCGAGCACGATCGCCTCGATCTGGCGCACGCCCTTGCCCTGCAGCCCGAGGACGATCATCGTGTCGAGCGCGGTCAGCACGATCCCCCACGCGAGCGGCACGCCGAGCAGCAGCTTGAACGCGAGCGCGCAGCCGAGCACTTCGGCGATGTCGCACGCGATGATCGACACCTCGGCGGTCACCCACTGCACGAGGCGGCCGACGCGGCCATAACGGTCGTAGCTCGCCTGCGCGAGATCCTTGCCGGCGACCAGACCGAGCCGCGCGGCCAGCATCTGCAGGAAGATCGCGGCGAGACTCGAGAACGCGACGACCCACAGCAGCGAATAGCCGAACTGCGAGCCGGCCTGGATGTCGGTGGCCCAGTTGCCGGGGTCCATGTAGCCGATCGCCACCAGCAGGCCCGGGCCGAAGAAGCGCTTGAACTTCATCCAGCGCGACGCGCGCGCGTCGATCGTGATGCTGCCCTTTACTTCCGACGGACAGAACGGGGCGGTGGCGGTGGTGGGAAGCAAGGGCATGGACACGGGCGATCGGATGGGCAATCCGGCCATTTTACGGTCACCCCCCGCTTTTTACCGCAGGTGTGCGCGCGCCGCCGGGCCGGCCCAGTCGCCGGCCGCCGGCGCGGGCCGGGATGCGGTGCGCGCCTCGGGCTGCTGCGCGCCGTCGATCAGCAGCCGCTCGCGCTCCGCGATGCGGAATTCGGTCGGCGACACCAGCAGCCGCTGACGAAACAGCTTCGCCAGACGCTCGCCGCTGCCGAACCCGGTGCGGCGCGCGACCTTGTCGGCGGGCAGCGTCGTATGGACCAGCATGTGGCACGCGCGCTCGAGCCGCACGTGCTGCACGAACTCGGTCGGCGTCACGCCGATTTCCCGCTTGAAGCGCCGCAGGAAGTTGCGTTCGCTCATCGCGGCCGTGCGGGCGACGTCGGCGATCGAGATGCGGTTCGCGCTGAGCGTGCGCAGCCGTTGCGCGGACATCCGGATCGACGGGCTCGCGCTCAGTTCGCGGTACGCCCACATCGACTGCGTATAGCGTTGCTCGACCGGACGCATGAAGTTGTCGGCGATCTGCTGCGCGGCGCCGTCGCCGAGATCGGCGCGGAACATGTCGAGCACGACCGCGAACACGTCGACGGCGCCGGCCGGCGGCTCGATCGTCGCGGCCGGCCGGCGCGTGCCGTCGGCCGCCTGCGCGCGCGCCGCGTGCATGAGCGGCGGCGCCGCGGCGAGGCCCGGCAGATCGACCGCGTCGGCGATCCAGCGCGCCTGGCGACGGACGTCGCCGAGGCGCCGCTGCAAGGCGGCGTCCCAGTTGATCGTCACGCGCTCGCCATGAAGATGCAGGAATGCATACGCGCTGCGGCCGTGCTCGTCGTCGAATGCGTCGGCGGCGATCCTCACGCCGGACGACGACTGCAGCAACCCGCCGCTTTCGGACACGTACTTCACCTCATAATCCGCGCCGAGCGGCTGCAGGCGATTCGCCAGATTGAAAGCCTCGCCGAGACGCGCGGCCTGCGCCAACGAAAACCCCGCACTCAAATAGACAACTACGCACCGCTGATCTGCTGCTTGCACTGGCAAGGCCCCCGGACTGTTTCGACTTCTGCCGATACCGTCGAACTGTCAGGCTTATATTTGGTGTGGATGCGTGCGACAGGACGGCTATCTCGAAATATGAAGCGACGGCATCGTAGCCGAACGATCCGATTCCCGCGCGCCGGTGGCCGACCACGACATCATGATGGCGGATTGATACAGGCTGTGCCGCGTGACGGCGCGGCAAACGGCGCGCCGCCGGGCCGGCCGGCGCATGCGCGGGTGCGCTTGGGTTGCCGCCGCATCCTTTAGAATCGCTGCACCGCCCTCTTCGCCGAGCTCGTCCTTGCCCGCCGATCATCGTCTCGACCTGAACCTGTTCCGCGTGCTCGACGCCGTCTACGTGCATGGCGGGATCGGCGCGGCCGCGCGGGCGTTGCACCTGACGCAGCCGGCCGTCACGCACGCGCTGAACCGGTTGCGCGCGCATTTCGACGATCCGCTGTTCGTGCGGCAGGGCAACCGCGTCGTGCCGACCGAACGCACGCGCGCGGTCATCGCCGACGTGCAGCTGCACGTCGCGGGCCTGCAGCGCGCGGCGCGCGATCCGTCGGCGTTCGATCCGGCCACGCTCGAGCTGAGCATCGCGATCGGCATTCGCGACGTGCTCGAATCGATCGCGCTGCCGCAAATCGTCGCGGCATTCGCGAGCGACGCGCCGGGCCTGCGGTTCGTGAGCCGCCGCGTCGCGCTGTCGGAGATCGAACGCGAACTCGCGTCGGGCAATCTCGATCTGGTCGTCGATCGCCGCGTGCAGACCGGCCCGCGCATCGCGACCGAGCATCTGCTCGACGACTCGCTCGTCGTCGCGATGCGGCACGATCATCCGCTGATGCGCGGGCCGCTGCGGCGCAGCGACTATTTCGCGGCGCGGCACGTCGCGGTGTCCTCGCTCGGCGAGCCGCAATCGCTCGACGTGCTGCTCGGCAACGACGGGCGCTTCCGCCACATCCAGCTGATCTGCCAGCACTACTTCGCTGCGTGCCAGATCGCGGCGGCCGGCGACCTGCTGCTGACGCTGCCGCGCACGTATGCGCTGCGCATCGCGACCATGCTGCCGATCGCGGTGCAGCCCCTGCCGCTACGGCTCAAGCCGTTTCCGCTGCTCGCGTACTGGCACGAATCGCGCGAGACCGACCGGGCGCATCAGTGGGTGCGCGCGCGGGTCGCGGGGTTGGTGCGGGAAATTGCGGGGGGTGCTGTGTAGCGGTGCGTGGCGCTGCGTGCCGCTGCGTGGGCGGTTGATGCGGTCGATGTGCTCGACGCGTTCGATGCCTCCGATGTGCTCAATGTGCTCGATGCGCTCGATGCACCCGATACGCCCACAGCACTCGACGCCCCCGGCGATCGCGACCCGCTCTCCCCGCAGCACGCTGCGCACGCGATGTCGGCTGAGACGGTATGCTGACGAGCCCTTTGCCGCGCCGCGTCGCGGCCGTTCCCATCCCGATCTTTGGAGACTCGCCATGTCGCTCATCCACGCTGCCGCCACGCTCGCCGCCGACGCCCCTGACTACGTCGTCCAGTTGCAAGCCGGCACGCATGCGCTGACCGGCGACGAGGCGCCGCGCGAAGGCGGCCAGGGCGTGGGGCCGGCGCCGTTCGAACTGGTGCTGGCCGGCCTCGCGCAATGCACGGCCGCGACGCTGCGCATGTACATGCAGCGCAAAACGTGGCCGGCCGCGCGCATCGACGTGCGCACCGAGCTGCATGCCGATCGCGAAGGACAGCAATACGTGCGCCGCGTCGTGACGCTCGACGGCCCGCTCGACGACGCGCAGCGCGCGCGCCTCGCCGAGATCTGCGAGAAGACGCCGGTCACGCAGTTCGTGAAACGCGGCACGCGCATCGAAACGACGCTGAACTGACGCGCGCCGGGCCGGGCCGAGCTGAACGGAGCCAACATGCCCTGCCACGCAGCGCACGGCCGCGCCCTGCCAAACCGCCTCCACGCCGCCCGCCACGCGAACGCGCACCATCAAAAAACGGGCGGGCCGCGCAAGATGCGCGGCCCGCCCGTTCACTCCGCTGCTACCGCGCTGCTTACAGCCCGAGCGCCGACAGGTCCAGCTTGCCGTCCTTCACCGGCGGACACCAGAAGTACGCGCCCGTCAGCGGCTGCGTGAAGCGGAACAGGCCGTCGACGATGCCATCGTCCGCGCCGCACATCCGGCGCATCTGCACGTCGAACGCGCGCAACGAACAGCCGAACGCGACGAAGTAGAGCCCGGCGCGCCGCGCATCCGCCCACGGCGCCGAGCGGCGCAACATGAACGCTTCCGGTTCGAAGCTCTCCTGCGCGGTGCGCTTCACGTGCGCAAACGCGGGCGCGTCGTCGATCTCCTCGTTGTCCGAGCGGCGGCGGCCGACGATGTGATCCATGTCGCCCGACGCGATGCGCTCCATCCGGTCGAAGTCGTGCAGCCATTGCTGAACCGCGACGAAGCTCGAGCCGTCCAGGCCCGCGCCCTGCCCGGCCACGACGGCCGCGGCCAGCGCGTCGTCGCCGGTCGGATTCTCGGTGCCGTCCTCATATCCCGACAGGTCGCGATCGCCCGAGTAGCGGAAGCCGTCGACCACGTCCTGCAGCACGAAGGCCGGCGCGAGCGCACGCTCGATCGCGCGCGTGCGCAGCACCAGCTCGCCGCGATCGTCGCCGCGCAGCCACACCCACACGTCGGCGGGCGTGACGGGCAGCGTGCGGTCGTTCACCGCGAACGCCGGATATTCGGTCAGGCCCGGCACCGGGCGCCCGAGATGCGCGGCCAGCGCATGGCCGAAGCCGGCGACCGCGCCGCGTCCGTCGACGAGCTCGCGCAATGCCCGCAGCGCCGCCGCGACATTGACGTTGCTGGAAATCGTGAAAGTGAGGTATCGGGCCGCCGTGTCGATCGGAGCCAGAATGCCTTGCTGAACGTCGCTCATCGTTTCCTCAGGAATGTATCGGGGTGAATCGGCCGGGCCGCAGCAGCCGGCGCAACCGCAAAGTTTAATCGATGCGGCCCCGCGCTCCGCGCCGCGCCGCGCACGAAACGGGGCCGATACATACCGAAACGTATCGAAGCCTCCGACGCGCCGCGTGCCGCGCGTATCGACGCCGCAACGCGCATTCGTCAGACATTGCGGCGAGCCGAACACTGCTGCTAGAATCGATCCACGCTTTTTCGGCGTCCTTTTTTCTTCATTTCAACCGTTCGCTACAGGGAGGTGCAGATGTCACGAATGCCAGCAGCCTTCCCGAACGTGGTCTCGCGACGCCGCTGATCCTGCGCGTCGCACGCGCCGGCTTCCGGGTCCGCTCACCCGCCGGTCCGCGCATTTTCCCGACAGCCCGTTGTTCGTTTCATCCGCGCCGTGCGCGCGGGTCGGCTGTCGCGTTTTCGACGTTCTCCGAACCGGAAAGTCCCGACGCGCGACGCGCCGGGCAACGATACATGACCAGAAAAACCACCCATTCGGGCGGCCACGCATTCCGGGCCGTCTTCGGCTTCACGTTCCGCTACTGGCGCCGGCAGCCCGTGCGCATCGCCGCGATCGCGGCGCTGGCGCTGCTCGGCGCACTCGCCGACGTCCTCACGCCGCTGTTCGCCGGCCGCCTCGTCGATGCACTGTCGAGCGGCCTGACCGAGCGCACCGCCGCATGGCGTTCGGCCATCACGGCGTTCGGCACGCTGGCCGGCCTTGGCATCGGCGCGACGCTGCTGCGCCAAGGCGTCTACCTGAACATCATCACGCTGACGCTGAAAATGATGAGCGAGATCGCCGCCGCGTCGTTCCATCGCGTGCAGCGCTTCTCCACCGACTGGCACGCGAACAGCTTCGCCGGCTCGACCGTGCGCAAGATCACGCGCGGGATCTGGGCGCTCGACCTGCTGAACGACACCGTGCTGATCGCGCTGCTGCCGTCGGTGATGATGCTGGCCGGCGCAACCGTGCTGCTCGGCACGCACTGGCCGGTGATGGGCTTCGTCGTCGGCGCGGGTTCGCTGCTGTATATCGCGGTGACGGTGGCCGTGTCGCTCGGGATCGTCGCGCCGGCCGCGCGGCTCGGCAACATGTGGGACACGCGCATGGGCGGCGCGCTCGCGGACGCGATCAGCTGCAACACCGTCGTCAAGGCGTTCGGCGCGGAAACGCGCGAGGAAGCACGCCTCGCGCGCGTGATCGGCAAGTGGCGGCAGCGCACGCGCCGCACGTGGGTGCGCGGCACGCTCAACGGCGGGCTGCAAGGCGCGATGCTGGTCGCGATGCAGGCGGCGATGATCGGCGTCGCGCTGCGGCTGTGGGCGAACGACGAGGCGAGCGTCGGCGACATCGCGTTCTCGCTGACGATGTTCTTCATGCTGCAGGGCTATCTGCGCGACGTCGGCATGCACATCCGCAACCTGCAGCGCTCGGTCAACGACATGGAAGAACTCGTCGCGCTCGAGCGCCAGCCGCTCGGCATCGAGGATCGCCCCGGCGCGCCCGCGATCCGCATCACGCGCGGCGAGATTCGCTTCGAGCACGTGACGTTCCGCTACGGCAACCATCCGGTGTCGCTCTACGACGACTTCTCGATGCGCATCGCGCCCGGCGAGCGCGTGGGGCTCGTCGGCCATTCGGGCTCGGGCAAGACGACGTTCATCAAGCTGATCCAGCGGCTCTACGACGTGTCGGGCGGGCGCATCACGATCGACGGGCAGGACATCGCGCAGGTGCAGCAGGAGTCGCTGCGCAGCCAGATCGCGATCGTCCAGCAGGAGCCGGTGCTGTTTCACCGCACGCTCGCGGAGAACATCGCGTATGCGCGTCCCGACGCGAGCCGCGCGGAGATCGAACGCGCCGCGCGGCTGGCCAGCGCGCACGATTTCATCGACGCGCTGCCGGACGGCTATGACACGCTCGTCGGCGAACGCGGGATCAAGCTGTCGGGCGGCGAACGGCAGCGCGTCGCGATCGCGCGGGCCTTCCTCGCCGATGCGCCCGTCCTGATCCTCGACGAAGCGACGTCGAGCCTCGACAGCGAAAGCGAAGTGCTGATCCAGCAGGCGATGGAGCGCTTGATGGTGGGGCGCACGACGCTCGTGGTCGCGCACCGGCTGTCGACGGTCCGCGCGCTCGACCGGCTGCTCGTGCTCGAGCGCGGCAAGGTGATCGAGGAAGGCGACCACGATACGCTGATCCGTATCCACGGCGGCGTCTATCGCCGGCTGTTCGAGCGGCAGGCGCTGGAGCTCGCGAAGGGCCTGATCGATGCGCCGCCGCGCACGCTCGGCGACGGCGCCGAGTCGCCGGAACACCGGGCGGCCGTGTAACGCGGGCAGGCCGGTCAGCGGCCCGACGGCGCGGGGGCGGTCCGCGCGCGCGGGCCGCGCCGCCGACCCTGCTCGCGATGCGGGTTCCCGCGATCACTTATCATACGGACCAGGCAATTCGCGACGAAAGGCAGATCATGTTTACAGGCATTGTTCAGGGTGTTGGCGTCATCAAGGCCATCGAGGACCACGGCGAGCTGAGGACGTTCAGCATCGAATTCCCGGAACGCTTCACCGCCGACATCGAGATCGGCGCCAGCGTGTCGGTCGACGGGGTGTGCCTGACGGTGACGACGATCCATTCGCCGACGCTGATCGACTTCGACGTGATGCTGCCGAGCCTGCGGATCACCACGCTGGCCGAGCTGGCGACCGGCGCGCGCGTGAACGTCGAGCGGGCCGCGAAGGACGGCGCGGAAATCGGCGGGCATCCGCTGTCCGGCCACGTCGACTTCACGGGCACGGTCCTGCACATCGCGGCGTCCGAACACAACCGGATGATCCGCATCGGCGTGCCGGCCGAGTTCAAGCGCTACGTGTTCGCGAAGGGCTATATCGCGATCAACGGCTGCAGCCTGACCGTGGCCGACGTCGACCGCGCCGCGGGCTGGTTCGAAGTGTGGCTGATTCCCGAAACGCGCCGCGCGACCACCTTCGATGCGAAGGGCGTCGGCGCCAAGGTCAACATCGAGATCGAGCGCAGCACCCAGGTCGTGGTGGACACGATCCGCGAATCGGTCCAGGAGACGCTCGGCGAGCTGACCGGCATCGTCACGACGCTGCTGGCCGACAAGGGCGTCGATATCGAGGAACTGCTCGCACGCAACGTCGCGAAGCTGCCGAAGCCGTAACGCGCGCGGCCGCCCCGGCGAGCGTCGGCGGCGGCATCGCGTCGACACCTGACGGCCGGCCGCCCGCCGCGCCGACGTCAGTCGATCTCGACCTGCGCGCCCTTGCCCACCGCGATGCGCTGCGCGCGGTAAATGCCCGCGTGTCCCGAGAACAGATACGCGACCACGCACGCGACGATCGCATACACGCCGAGATCCGCGCCGAACAGCTCGATCGCCATGACGGTCGACGCGATCGGCGTGTTGGCCGCCCCGGCGAACACCGCGACGAAGCCGAGCCCCGCGAGCACCGGCACCGGCAGCGCGAGCACCTGGCCGAGCGCGTTGCCGAGCGTCGCGCCGATGTAGAACAGCGGCGTCACTTCGCCGCCCTTGAACCCGGACGCGAGCGTCACCACGGTGAACGCGAACTTGCCCGCGAAATCGTACGCCGGCAGCGGCCCGTGGAACGCGGCCTCGATCGTCGGAATCCCGAGGCCCAGGTATTGCGGCACGTTCAGCACGGTGGCCGCGACGGCCACCATCGCGCCGCCGAGCACCGGCTGCAGCGGCGCGTAGCGCACCACGCGCCGGAACCAGGCGGTCAGCGCATGCGTCGCGAACGCGAACAGCCGGCCGACCACGCCGAACGCGACGCCGGCGACGACCGTCGCGGCCAGCCCGGTCGCCGACACCGCCGGCACCGACGCGATCGCATAGACGGTGTGATGCACGCCCCACGCGCGGCACACGACATCGGCGACGATCGACGACGCGACGCAGGTCAGCAGCGCGTCGTAGCGCAGCCGGCCGATCGCCAGCACCTCGAGCCCGAACACCGCGCCGGCCAGCGGCGTGCCGAACACCGACGAGAAACCGGCCGCGATACCGCCCATCAGCAGCACGCGCCGATGCTCGCGGTCGAGCCGGAACAACTGCGTGACGCGGTCGGCGAGCGCGCCGCCCATCTGCACGGCCGTGCCCTCGCGGCCGGCCGAACCGCCGAACAGATGCGTGACGACGGTCGCGGCCAGCACGAGCGGCCCCATCCGCTTCGGCACGAGCGCCTTCGGATCGTGGATTTCGTCGATCAGCAGGTTGTTGCCGCGCGCGACCGACTGGCCGAACCGGTGGTAGACCCAGCCGGTCGCGAAGCCGGCGGCCGGCAGCCCCCACAACAGCCACGGATGCGCGATGCGCGTGCCGGTCGCCCAGTCGAGCGCGATCAGGAAGAATGCGGAAGCCGTGCCGGCCAGGATGCCGAGCAGGGCCGACAGGGCGAGCCAGCGGCACACGTAGCGCACGGTCGCGAAGAAATCGGCAGAGGTCGAGAAAAACATGATTTCCAGATTCGACGGAACATCAAAACCTGGGCGGCAGAATGCCGCAATGGACGGCCTGCGACCTCCTGACGACCCAGGAACACGCAGGCATCATCAGCCGGGCTCACCGGCGGTTGAGGGCCGACTCGCGCGCGCAACGCGCCGTGATCGACCGCAGGGAGGCATGCCATCTCCGCAGCCGGCGATTGTACGCGATGCGCGACGCGGCCGCCAGCATGACGACCAGCGCCGCCGGCCGCGCCGGCAGGCGCTCAGTCGGGCGAGCGGCGCATCACGCGCGAGATGAGCCGCGGCGCGATGCGCTCGAGCGGCAGGATCGCCGCCGCCGCGCCGATCGCCGCGGCGGCCTTCGGCATCCCGTACACCGCACTGGTCGCCTCGTCCTGCGCGATCGTGTAGCAGCCCTTCGCGCGCATCGCCTTCAACCCCAGCGCGCCGTCGCGCCCCATGCCCGTCAGCAGCACGCCGAGCGCGTCGCCCCGCCAGCCGTCGGCGACGCTGGTGAAGAACACGTCGATCGACGGCCGGTACGGCGTGTCGACCGGGTGCCGCGTATAGCCGAGCACGCCGCGCGGCGACAGGCTCAGGTGATCGTTGGTGGCGGCCAGCAGCACCTCGCCCGCACGCGGCACGCCGCCCTGCCGGGCGATGCGCACGGGCAGCCGCGTGTGGCCGTCGAGCCACTCCGCCATGCCGACCGCGAACGCCTGATCGACGTGCTGCACGATCACCAGCGCGGCCGGGAAATCGGCCGGCAACGCGCGCAGCAGCGCGGTGAGCGCGGTCGGCCCGCCGGCGGACGCGCCGATCGCGACGAGCGTCGGCTGGCCGCACGCCGGCATCCGCGCGCACGGCGCGAGCGGCGCCGCGCGGCTTTCGAGCAGGCGGCCGATCTGGTCGATCTTCGCGAGCAGCGGCTGCGGCGCGGCGTCCGACGGCAGGCCGAGCGCGAGCGTCGGCGTGTCGACCGCATCGAGCGCGCCCGCGCCCATCGCCTCGTAGACCGACGTCGTGTTCGCGCTGACGTCCGCGGTCACGATCAGGATCGCGCACGGCGCACGCGCCATGATCTGCCGCGTCGCGGCGACGCCGTCGAGCTTCGGCATCACGAGATCCATCAGCACGAGATCGGGCGGCTGCGCGATGCAGAAGTCCACCGCCTCGTCGCCGTCGGTCGCGACCCACAGCACGCGATGTTCGGTGCGCGAGGCGATCACCCGGCGCAGCGCCTCGACGGCCAGCGGCAGATCGTTGACGATGCCGATGTTCATCCGCGCGCGTCTCCGATCAGGTCGTGCACCGCGTCGAGCAGCGCCTCGTCGTGGAAGCTGCTCTTGGCCAGGTAGTAGTCGGCGCCGGCGTCGAGCCCGCGCCGGCGATCCTCGTCGCGATCCTTGTACGAGACGATCATCACGGGCACGCGCTTGAGCGCCGGGTCGCCCTTGATCAGCATGACGAGCTCGATGCCGTCCATGCGCGGCATGTCGACGTCGGTGACGACGAGGTCGAACGCGTCGCTGCGCACCGCGTTCCAGCCGTCCATCCCGTCCACCGCGACGGTCACGTCGTAGCCGCGCTTCTCGAGCAGCTTGCGCTCGAGCTCGCGCACCGTCAGCGAATCGTCGACAACGAGCACGCGACGACGCCGCTCGCCGAGCGCGCGCTGCGGATCGCGCGACAGCGTCGCGAGCTGGCCGCCGCGCACGAGCTTGTCGACCGAGCGGATCAGGTCCTCGACGTCGACGATCAGCACCGGGTCGCCGTTCTCGAGCAGCGCGCCGGCCGCGATGTTCTGGATCTTGTGCAGGCGGCTGTCGAGCGGCTGCACGACCAGCATCCGTTCGCCGAGGAAGCGGTCGACCGCGACGCCGTACAGCTCGGGCTCGCCGCCGACCACCACGACCGCCGTAGTCGCCCGCGCGGCGTCGGGCGCGCCCGCATCGAGCAGCTGATGCGCGGCGACGAGGCCCGCGCGCCGCCCGTCGAACGGAAAATGCGGCTGGCCCTCGAGCACGTCGATGTCGTCGTGCGCCAGTTCGAGCGTGCGGCGCACGTGCGCGAGCGGAAACGCATACGGCTCGCCGCCGACTTCGACGAGCAGGCTGCGGATCACCGACAGCGTGAGCGGCAGCTGCAGCACGAAGCGCATGCCGACGCCCGGTTCGTTGAAGATCCGCACGGCGCCGCGCACGCCGCGCACCATCTCCTGCACCGCGTCGAGGCCGACGCCGCGGCCGGACACGTCCGTCACCGCGTCGCGCATCGAGAAGCCGGGCAGCAGCAGGAATTCGAGCAGCTCGGCGTCGGACAGCCGCGCGGCCGTCTCGTCGTCGGTGAGGCGCTGGCGCACGACGGCCGCGCGCAGCGCGTCGAGGTCGACGCCCGGCCCGTCGTCGATCACGCTGACGAGCAGCGAGCCGGCGCTGTGCCGCGCCTCGAGCGTCACGCGCGCGTCGGCCGGCTTGCCGCGCGCGCGGCGCACGTCGGGCGGCTCGACGCCGTGGTCGATCGCGTTGCGCAGCAGGTGGCCGAGCGGCGCGTCGAGCAGATCGAGGATGTCGCGGTCGACCTGCGTGCCCTCGCCGACGATCGAGAAGCGTACCTGCTTGCCGAGCGAGCGCGCGAGGTCGCGCACGATGCGCGGATACGCGCGCGTCGCATCGCCGAACGGCCGCATCCGGCATTGCAGCGCCTCGTCGTACAGCTGCTCGGCGATGTGCGTGCTGCGCCGCTCGAAGCGGTCGAATTCGTCCATGCGCTCGGCGAGCGCGCGCTGCAGATCGTTCAGCATGTGACGCACTTCGTTCATCGACGCGAGCGCGCCCGCGTCGAGATCGTCGGCGAAGCGTTCGTACAGCAGATCGAGCGAGCGGGCCGCGTCGCGCTGCGCGCGCTTCACGCGCAGCATCGATTCGGCGAACGGCTTGAGCCAGCGCGATTCGACGAGCGACTCGCCGGACAGGCTCAGCAGCCGGTTCAGCGTATCGGCGCGGACGCGGCGCATTGCGGCGGTGGCGGTGGCAGCCGCCTGGGCGGCGTGTGGGGGATCGGTCGCGGGCGGTGGCGTTGCGTGCGGCGGTGTCGCATGGGCCGATGTTGCGTACGGCTGCGCTACGTATGGCTGCGCTGCATGGGGCGGCGTCGCCGCGCCAGCGTCCACTGGTTCGTTCACCGCGCCGTCATACCCGCGCTGCGGCGCGGCTGACGTCGGCGCTGAGACCGGTGCCGAAGCCGGTGCCACCGGCACCGCCTGCGCGGCATCGGCACTCGTCAGCGCCAGCGCGAACGCGTCGATCTCGGCGGCCGACACGGGCGGCGCGTCCGGATCTGCGACGCGCAGCAGCAGGTCGACGCCGGCGAGCAGCACGTCGACGTGCGCCGCACTCAGCGCGATCGCGCCGGCCTGCGCGGCGACGAAGCATTCCTCCATCCGCCCGGCGATATCGACGCCAGGCGGCACGCCGACGATGCGCGCGGCGCCCTTCAGCGAATGCGCGGCGCGCATGCACGCGTCGAGCGCGGCGGCGTCGGGTTCGCGCGCTTCCAGCACGAGCAGACGCTCGGACAGCGCCTGCGTCTGCGTGCGCGTCTCCTCGCGATAGAGTTCGAGCAACGACAGATGGCTCAGATCGTCATCGCCGCTCATCGCATGCTCCGCGTGACCGCGTCGAACAGCCGGTCGTCGTCGAGCAGCCCCACCGACTTGCCGCGCCACGACAGCACGCCGCGCGACAGGCCGGCGCCCGCGCGGCCGACCGTCGCCGGCACGGGCACCCATTCGGATACATCGAAGCGCAGCACGCCCTCGACTTCGTCCACCGGAAACACCACCGGCTCGCCGCGGTGCGCGGCCACCAGCAAGCGCGTGAAGCCGCCGTCGGCGCCGCGCGCGCGGGTCTTGCCGGCGTCCAGGCCGAGCAGCGCGCCGAGCGAGATCGCGATGCGCAGCGTGCCGCGAATGTTCACCACGCCGCGCACCGCCGAATGGCGGCGA
This sequence comes from Burkholderia sp. MBR-1, assembly GCF_013822785.1. Taxonomy (NCBI): domain Bacteria; kingdom Pseudomonadati; phylum Pseudomonadota; class Betaproteobacteria; order Burkholderiales; family Burkholderiaceae; genus Burkholderia; species Burkholderia sp. MBR-1. The sequence goes on along the minus strand of NZ_CP053610.1, from coordinate 196,325 downwards.
TGCGGCAGCGAATGAATCGGGCGCGTCCCGACGATCTCGCGCAACGCGCCGATCGGCAGCGCCAGCCATTCGTCCGCGACGCGAAACGCCAGCGCCGCATGGCGCGTATCGTCGTCGCGATGCATGCGGGCTGCGTCGTGCGCGCCGAGCCGCCGCGCGCCGTCGGCCATCTCGGCCGCGTCGAGCGGACGCTCCAGCAAGCGCGCAGCATGGTGTGCGTAGACCGGGCAGTTCAGGCAGCGCAGGCACGCGGCGAGCCGCTCGCACGAGCGGTCGCCGCTCGTGCCGATCCGGTTCCAGCAATCGTCGACGTCGATCGGCGCCGCGCCGGCGGCGGCAGCTTCGCGGTTCAGGGTTTCGTCGATCATTCCGCTCTCGGGTCCCAGGTGTCGTTTTCGTTATCCGACCGCACGCCGCGCTCGCTCGAGCAGCCAGCGCGCGCCGGCGCCATCGCCGCCGACGTCGAGCAGCGTCGCGAGATGCGTGAGCGCTTCGTGGTGGGTCGGCCGCAGGTACAGCGCCTTGCGGTAGAAGTCTCCGGCTTCCTCGGCGCGCCCGCGCGCGTCGGCGATCAATCCGTTCAGGTAGTAGGCGTCGGCGTGCGGGCCCGCGTGCGCCGAAAACCGTGCGAGCATGCGCTCGGCCTCGTCGAACGCGCCCGCGTTAGCAAGCGCCTGCGCCTGCTCGAGCGTCGGCGCGTCGACGGCGTTGGCAGGCGCGGGCGATGGGGATCGTGCGCGCGCGAGTGGATCGGCTGGTGGGGGCGCGACCGGTTCGAACGGGCTGGGGGCGCGTGGCTGGAATGCTGTCGGCGGTGCCGCGCGTGCGGCATCCAGACCCGACGGCGGCGGCACGACGGCGTGCAGCGCACGCGTGGCGGACGTGGGTGATGACGATGGCAATCCTGATGCCGTTGCGGACACTGACGCACACGCCCACGCTGACGCTAACGGCATCGCTGACGCCGTCGCCGCCCCTGACGTCGGCCCCGCCCCCAACGCCCCGCCCCGCGCCATACGCCCGTAAGAACCATCCCCACCCACATGCCCAGCCACGCACTCATCCGCCGCCGCCCCGTCATCGGCGCGCTGAAACGCGAACGCCAGCGGCACCCGCGCCGAACGCATCCCGCAGCGCATCGCGACGCCCGTCTCGGCCGGCCCGACGAACAGCATCCCGTCGTCCGCGAGCCGGCTCGCGAGCTGACGGATCGCGCGATCCTGCGCGTCGCGATCGAAATAGATCAGCACGTTGCGGCAGAACACGAAGTCGTAGCGCACGCCCGTGTCGGCGCACGCTTCCATCAAATTTGCCTGACGAAACTGCACGCGCGATCGCACCTGCTCGTCGAGCAGCCAGCCGTCGGCCGTCGGCGTGAAGAAACGCGTGCGAAACGCCGTCTGCGTGCCGCGAAACGCGTTCCTTCCATAACAGCCGGCCCGCGCGTGCTCGATCGCTCGCGCGCTGAGGTCGAGCGCGTCGATCGCGAAGCTCGCCGGGTCGAGTCCCGCGTCCAGCAGCGCCATCGCCGCCGAATACGGCTCCTCGCCGGTCGAACATGGCGCGCTCAGCACGCGGATCACGCGCCCGGGCGCGCAGGCTATGCGCTCGGCCGCGCGCCGCGCGAGCGCCGCGAACGCCGCGCCATCGCGGAAGAACCACGTCTCGGGCACGACGAACAGCTCGATCAGCGCGCGCCGCTCGTCAGCGCATGCGTGCAGGCGCGCCCAGTACGCGCGCAGCGCCTCCGTCGTCACGGGCGCCCGCGCGGCCGACGGCAATCGTTCACCGTCACTCTTCAGCGCATGCACGCGCTCGGTCAGCGCACGGCTCAGGAAATCATGGCCGAGCGAATCGGGATCGATGCCGGTCTCGCGGCGCAGCCAGTCGCGAAACAGCACGGCGAACGCATTCATCCGGGCGCCCCTTCGTGGGCCGGCTGGCCGTCGAACAGATACAGGTGCGCGACGTCGTCGACCAGGCCGGCAACCGACACCTGCTGCACGACGCCGTCCCGCGTGTTCGCGACGCGCCCGAGCCAGCGCGTGCGCTCGCTCGACACGCCGCTGATGCGAAATGCCGCGCGGTCGATCCGCAGCGTCCGCGTCGCGCGCTCGACGATCAGCCCGATCACGCGCTCGCGTCCGCTCCGGCCGCCGCGATAGCGCACCATCACGAGCCGCGTCGAACGCAGCGCCTGCGCCGGGCGTCCGAGCACGAGCATCGGCAGGTCGATCACCGGCACCGGCTGGGCGCCGCGCATCAGCAAGCCGGCGATCCACGCGGGCGCGCCGGCCACGGCCGTGGTGGCGGCGAGCGGCAACACCTCGTCGACGTCCGCCGCGTCGAGCGCATAACGCGCGCCGTCGAGCTCGAACATCAGGAACAGCGCGTGCGCGGCGCCGTGCGGCTCGGCGCGCATCATGCGTCGACCTTGAAGCGCGACACGCTGGTGCGCAACTGGTTCGCGACGAGCGTCAGGTCGTCGATCGCCTGCGACGACTGGCGCAACGATTCGGCCGTCTGCTGCGCGGCTTCCGACAGCTGCGACAGCGCCTGCGTGATCTGCTCGGCGCCGCTCGCCTGCGTCTGCATGCCTTCGTTGACCATCTGGAAGCGCGGCGCGAGCGTCTGCACCTCGGCGATGATCTGCGACAGCTGCGCGCCGACCTGCTGCACGTCGAGCATCCCGCGGCGCACTTCCTCGGAGAACTTGTCCATCCCCATCACGCCGGCGGACACGGCCGACTGGATCTCCTTGACCGTCTGCTCGATGTCGTAGGTCGCCACCGCGGTCTGGTCCGCGAGGCGGCGGATCTCGGTCGCGACGACCGCGAAGCCGCGCCCGTACTCGCCGGCCTTCTCGGCCTCGATCGCCGCGTTCAGCGACAGCAGGTTGGTCTGGTCGGCGACCTTGGTGATCGTCGCGACGACCTGGTTGATGTTCAGCGCCTTCTCGTTGAGGATCGCGAGCTTCGCGTTCACCGAGCCGGCCGCGTCCATCACGCTGCGCATCGTGTCGCCCATCCGCGTGAGGCCGCTCTGGCTGACGCCCGCGAGCGTCGCCGACTGCTCGGCCACGCCGGCCACCTCGTTCATCGTGCGCAGCAAATCGCGCGACGTCGCGAAGATCTCGCGCGACGTCGCGCCGATCTCGGTCGTCGTCGCCGCGGTCTCGTTCGCGGTCGCCTGCTGCTCGCGCGACGTCGCCGCGATCTCCGCGACCGACGTCGTCACCTGCATCGACGACTGCTGCGCACGCGACACCAGCTCGGTCAGCTCGTCGGCCATCCGGTTGAAGCCGGTCTCGAGCGTGCCGAACTCGTCGCGGCGGCGCAGGTCGAGCCGATGCGTGAGGTTGCCGGTGCGCATCGCGTCGTGCACGTCGACGAGCCGCGCCATCGGCACCGTGACCGAACGGTAGAGCCCATAGCCGAGCCCGAGCGCCGACAGCAGCACGATCGCCAGCGCGATCGCGAGCACGACCTCGGTGTCCTGACCGGATTCGCGGATCAGCTTCGCCGACTGATCGGCGAACTTGCGATTCTCCTGCACCAGGATATTGGCACTGCGCACGACCTCGGCCCACGCCGGCTCGACCTTCGCGTAGGCGGCGACGGCCTCGTCGTGCGACGCGCGGCCCTTCTGCACCGCGTCGTTCAGCAACGGCAGGTAGCGGTCGTATGCGCTGCGGAACACCGCGAAGCGCTGGCGGTCCTCGTCGCGGAACGTGGTGTTCTGATAGTCGATCGACAGCGATTCGATTTCCTTGAGCGCGTCGCCGAGCTTCGCGAAATCGCGCTGCACGAGCTCCGGGCTCGTATCGACGAAGGTCGCCTGTTGCAGCGTCGCGAACGATTCGTTGACCGCCCCGCGCAACGACGCCGCAAGATACACGCCGGGCAGCGAATCGCGCTCGATGCTGACGGCTTCGGCATTGATCGCGCGCAGCCGCTCGTACGACACGCCGGCCATCACGAGCATCAGCACGAACAGCACGCCGAAGCTCAGCAGGATGCGATTGCCGAGCGTGAGCCGGGCGGCGCCGAGGGTCGGATGCAAGCTTTCATGGTTCGCACGGGGCGTCAGGGTGGCCATGTTCGTTGTGGGCTTTCAAAACAGCGTTAAAAAACCGCGCCTGCGCGCGCCGGACGGCGTGGCGCGAGCGCATCGGGTGTTACCGGCGGCACGGCGCGGGCAAGCGGCGCGCGCCATCACCGCTCGCGTTGAGCCGGCAACCGCAGCGCGACCATGAAGCCGCGCGCCGTGTCGCGCATCAGGATCTGGCCGCGATGCCGCGCCGCCGTCGCACGCACGAACGCCAGCCCGAGACCGAAACCGCCGCGCATCGCACCATGCACGGATTCGAGCCGCACGAACGATTCGGTCGCGGCCGCGCGCTGTTCGGGCGCGATGCCGGAGCCGGCGTCCTCGACGCCGATCAGCCACGCGCCGCCGTCGTCGTTCAGCGTGCAATGGATGTCGGCGCCGGCCGGCCCGTATTTCAGCGCATTGTCGATCAGGTTCGCGACCGCGCGCGTGAGCATCATGCGATCGCCCATCGTCGCGCACTCGGCGTCGCACACGTGCGCGACGATGCGGCTGCCGAATCCGAGCGCCTTCTCCCACAGCTGGTCGACCGCGTCGAGCACGACCTCGTCGAGGCTCACGAGCTCGTGCGCGCGGCGCTCCGATTGCGCACGGGTCAGATGGATGAAGCCGTCGGCGAGCGCGAGCGCGCGGCGCGCGTGGCCCGCGATGCGCTCCAGCAGCGCGGGCATGTCGCCGTGTTCGTTCCGGTAGACCTCGAGCAGCGCGAGAATCGACGTCTGCGGCGAGCGCATGTCGTGCGACAGGAAATCCAGCGCCTCGTCGCGCTGCCGCGCCATCAGGTACGAACTCGAGTGGTAGCGGATGCGCGCCGTCAGTTCCATCGCGTCCGGCAGCTTCACCAGATAGTCGTTCGCGCCGGCGATGAACGCCTCGCGCTTGACGACCGGCTCCTCCTTCGCGGACAGCACGATGATCGGCACGCGCGCCGTGTCCACGTGCGCGCGCCACGCGCGCACGAGGTCCAGGCCGTCGATGTCCGGCATCACGAGGTCCTGCAGGATGACGGTCGGCTTGACGTCGCGCGCGACGGCCAATGCCCGGTGGGGATCGGTGCACACATGCAGGTCGATGTCGGGCTCGCTGCGCAATGCGCGGCGTATCACTTCGCCGACGAACGGCTGATCGTCGACGAGCAGGATCGACAGCCCCGATTCGAGACAATCCGGCGCATTTTGATCGCGCGATTCTTTCATAAATACCGTTTCAAACGAAAATCACCACCCGATTCATTCTCGCAAGTTGATTATTCAACTCACTCGCCATCTCGATAATTCGACCACATTCTTCACGATGATGGCGTTGTCGCTCGTCAGCCTTTACACACGAGGATTGCAGCGCCGATTTTCCCAAGCAACACCGAATTACATTCGCACACATTCTCTCAATAAAGATTACTGAGCGATTCTAATTGAGATTGCAACAGATCATCTATCTCCTTCAGGTTCAGCTTTGCCAAATATGGTGAAATAACCTGATTTGGATAAATCGGATCATTTCCTTGCGCGAAGCATGAAAACGTTTGCGAGGCCGGCGGGAGACGGTTTACGGGTGCGTATGCGGCGGTCCGGGCCGCCGCGCGTTGGGGCCGGACCATGGACACACTGAGGAATTCGATGGGACGACGGCGCGAGCCGAGGCAAGCCACCGATGCTGCGGGATGACGCGCGATGCGACGAGATGTGGTGCGATGAGGCGGGCGACTATGACGGCCGCGGCCGTGATGGCGCCGGCAACCCCGCACCATCGGCGTCCTAAACAACCGCGCTCACCACCCGCGCGCCTGCCGCCGCTCAACCGCGCGCATGCTGCGCCGACACTTCCTGCAGGTCAAGATCGCGCTCGACCATGTGCAGCATCTCGTCGTGAATGTGGCCGGATCGATGCAGCCGCAGCAGTTCGGCGCGCCCGGCCCGGATCGCGGCCAGCACGACGTCGTAATGCGCGGCGCGAACTTCCGGCGGATATTGCGGCGCGTCCTTCGTGCGCTCGGTGAGGGCCGCGCGATACGTGTACTGCTCGAGCAGGCGCGGATGTATCACGTTGCCGCTTGCGTCGTGCACCAGCGGCTGGATCGCGGCGAGCTGCGCGGCCTCGATGTACGCCCACGTCTGCGGCTCGCTCAGGTGATGCGCGGCACGTTCGTCGCGTTGCGGCAGGCGCAGCAGCCGAATCAGCGGCCCGATCGTCGTGCCCTGCAGCAGCACGGTCACGAGGATCACCGCGAACGACGCGACCAGGATCACGTCGCGGCCCGGCATCGCCTCCGGCAGCGACAGCGCGATCGCGAGCGTCACGACGCCGCGCATGCCGGCCCAGCTCATGACCGTCGCGGCCTTCCAGTCGGGCGCCGCGCCGCGCCGCACGATACCGCGCACCGGCCACTTCAGCGCCTCGACCGCATAGACCCACACGAAGCGCGACACGATCACGGCCGCCAGTACCGCGAGCACCGCCGGCATCATCGTGCCGAGCACCTGCTCGAAGCCGCCGAGCCGGTGAATCGCGCCGCGCAGCGACAACCCGATCAACACGAACACCATCGCCTCGAGCAGGAACACGATGACCTGCCAGAACGCGGTGCCGCGCGTGCGCACGGCCGCGGAGAACACTTCGTGCTGATGCCAGCCGACGATCATGCCGGCCGTCACCGTCGCGATCACGCCGGACACCTCGACCATTTCGCCGGCGATGTAGGCGAGCCAGCCGGCGATCACCGCGACGGTGATCACCAGATAGTCGTCGTCGAGCAGCTTCAGGAACCACACGACGATGCGCCCCACCAGAAAGCCCACCACGACGCCGCCGATTCCCAGCTCCGCGAAACGCACGACCGCGTGCTCGAGGCTGAATGCGCCCGTCAGCGCGGCGGCGACCGCGAAGCGGAACAGCACGAGGCCAGCCGCATCGTTCAGCAGGCTTTCGCCTTCGAGCAGCACCATCAGCCGGCGCGGCAGCGCGACGCGCTCGAGCACCGCCTTCGCGGCGACCGCGTCAGGTGGCGACACGATCGCGCCGAGCGCGAAGCACCCGGCCCACGGCAGCGACGGCGCGACCCAGTGCACGGCGTAGCCGACCGCGAACGTCGTGAACGCGACCGCGCCGATCGCGAGCAGCAGGATGCCGCCGACGTTGCGCTTGAATTCCTCCCAGACGGTGAAATATGCGCCGTCCATCAGCAGCGGCGGCAGGAACACCAGCAGCACGAGCTCCGGGTCGAGGTTGACGGGCGGCAGGCCGGGGATGAACGCGATGCCGATGCCGCCCATCAGCAGCGCGGCGGCCGGCGGCAGGCGCAATCGCTTCGCAATGCATTCGAGCGCGACGATCGCGACGAACGACAGCAGAATCAGCTTGAAAGCCGCGACGGGGGACATGAATCGACCTCGTGAAAATTGAACGCGCGGCCGCACGGTGTCGTACGGAGTGCGACCGTTTCGCGCGATTACATCACGATGCGATGCGTTCAGTCGAGCGCATCGAGCGCGCGCGGCGCAGCTGCGCCAGGGTCTCTTCACGCTAATGGCGGGCTTGCGCTGGCCCGCAGAAGAGCCGAGCGCAAGGACTGCGACGAAGCGAATACTCGACGTATTCGCGAAGAGCATGACGCGGCGCACGACCTTCTGGAGGCCAGCGCCACGAACGAACTTTCCAAACAGGTGCTCGTTGTTAGCGCGAACAGCCCCTATCGGCGCCGAACGACCATCAGGCGCGGCTCGGTCATGTCCTCGATCGCGTAGCGGATCCCTTCGCGGCCGAGGCCGGAATCCTTCACGCCGCCGTACGGCATGTTGTCGACGCGGAACGACGGCACGTCGTTGATCACGACGCCCCCCACCTCGAGCTCGTCCCACGCGCGCTGCGCGTGCGTGAGCGAATCGGTAAACACGCCGGCCTGCAAGCCGAAGTCGCTGTCGTTCACGCGCGCGAGCGCATCGTCGAAACGATCGAACTTCTCGAGGATCGCGACCGGGCCGAACGCCTCCTTGCGGTACAGGTCCTGCTCGCGGCCGACGTCTTCGAGCAGCGTCGCCTCGAACATCGCGCCGTCGACCTTGCCGCCCGCGATGATCTTCGCACCCGCCGCGACGGCCGCGTCCATCCAGCCGGACAGGCGGCGCGACTCCGATTCGGAGATCATCGGGCCGACGAACGTCGATGGATCCTTCGGATCGCCCATCTTCAGCGAGCGCGTCTTCGCGACCAGCTTGTCGCGCAACGTGTCGTACAGGCTCGCATGCACGAGGATCCGCTGCACGCCGATGCAGCTCTGGCCCGACTGGTAATACGCGCCGAACGCGAGCCGGTCGACCACGTAGTCGAGCTGCTCGAACTGGTCCGCATCGACGATGGCCGCCGCGTTGCCGCCGAGCTCCAGCACGACCTTCTTCTTGCCGGCCTTCTCCTTCAGCGCCCAGCCGACGGCCGGCGAGCCGGTGAACGACAGCAACCTGAAACGCTCGTCGGTGGTGAACAGGTCGGCGCCGTCGCGATGCGCGGGCAGCACCGAGAACGCGCCCTTCGGCAGATTGGTTTCCGCGAGCACCTCGGCGATGATCAGCGCGCCGACCGGCGTGCGGCTCGCCGGTTTGAGCACGAACGGGCAGCCCGCGGCGAGCGCGGGCGCGACCTTGTGCGCGGCGAGGTTCAGCGGGAAGTTGAACGGCGAGATGAACGAGCACGGGCCGATCGGCACGCGCCGCGTATAGCCGGTGTAGCCCTGCGCGCGCGCCGAGATCTCGAGGTTGAGCACTTCGCCGTCGATGCGCACCGCCTCCTCGGACGCGACGCGGAACGTATCGATCAGCCGCGTCACCTCGCCTCTCGAATCGTTGATCGGCTTGCCGGCCTCGATGCACAGCGCCTCGGCCAGCTCGTCGAAACGCTCGCGAAAGCGTGCAACGCAGTGATCGAGCACGGCCTGCCGCCGGTACGCCGGCAGCTCGCGCATCGGCTTGACGGCGTCGACTGCCGCGCCGATGGCCGCGTCGATCGCCTGCGCGTCGGCCAGCGCGACGCGCGTCGCGACCTTGCCGCTGAACTTGTCCGTCACTTCCAGATCGGTATTCGCGTAGACGGCCTCGTTGGCCAGATAGTACGGATAGGTATCCTTTAGCATGGCACGCTCCTTCCGGTGAACTGCGGATTCAGAGTTGCGCCGACAGGCGCTTAATTTCGCGGTTGAGCACGCGCTCGTTGTCCGAATAGTCGATCGGCACGTCGATCACGTGCACACCTGGTGTCGCAAAGCATTCGCGCAGCAGCGGCTCGAGATCGTCGGCCGCCTCGACGCGGTGCCCGTGCGCGCCGTAGCTCTGCGCATACGCGACGAAATCGGGGTTCTTCAGCGTCATCGCGAAGTCGGGAAAATTCATGTTCTCCTGCTTCCAGCGGATCATCCCGAACGCATCGTCGCGCAGGATCATCACGACGAGGTCGAGCTTCAGCCGCACGGCCGTTTCGAGCTCCTGCGAATTCATCATGAAGCCGCCGTCGCCGCACACGGCGATCACCTTGCGCTGCGGATGCACGATCCTGGTCGCGATCGCCGACGGCAAGCCGGCGCCCATCGACGCGAGCGCGTTGTCGAGCAGCAGCGAGTTCGGCTCGTGCGCGCGCCAGTAACGCGCGAACCAGATCTTGTACATCCCGTTGTCGAGGCAGACGATCCCGTCGACCGGCAGCGCGTTGTACAGATCGTTGACGATCCGCACCGGATACATCGGGAAGCGCGGATCGTGCTGGCCCTTCTGCAGATGCGCTTCGAAATGCGCCTTGATCATCGTGAAGCGCTCGAAATCCCAGTGCGGCTGCGGCGCGATCGCTTCCTTCATCTGCCACACGGCGTTCGCGATGTCGCCGACCACCTCGATCTGCGGGAAATACACCGGGTCCACCTGCGCGCCGAGGAAGTTCACGTGGATCACGGTCTTGTCGTCCGCGCGCATGAAGAACGGCGGCTTTTCGATCACGTCGTGGCCGACGTTGATGATGCAGTCCGCGTGCTCGATCGCGCGATGCACGAAATCGCCGTCGGACAGCGTCGCGTTGCCGAGCCACAGCGGATGCGTCTCGTCGATCACGCCCTTGCCCATCTGCGTCGTGAAGAACGGGATGCCCGTCTCGTCGACGAACTCGAGCAGCATCTTGCAGGTCGTCTTGCGGTTGCCGCCCGCGCCGATCATCAGCAGCGGATGCCGCGCGGCCTGGATCGCATCGACCGCGTGCGCGACCGCCTTCTGCTCGGCGATCGGGCGGCGGCTGAAGCTGCGCGGAATCGGCTTGCCGTCGCCTTCCTCGTGCGCGATATCCTCCGGCAGCTCGAGATGCGCGGCGCCCGGACGCTCCTCCTCCGCGCGCCGGAACGCCTCGCGCACCGCCGACGGGATGTTGCCGATCGACACGATCTGCCGCGTGAACTTCGTGAGCGGCTGCATCATGCCGACGACGTCGACGATCTGGAAGTGGCCCTGCTTGCTCGACTTGATCGGCTTCTGGCCGGTGATCATCAGCATCGGCATGCCGCCGAGCTGCGCATACGCGGCGGCCGTCACGAAATTGGTGGCGCCCGGCCCGAGCGTCGCGAGACACACGCCGGTGCGGCCGGTGAGACGGCCGTAGGTTGCGGCCATGAAACCGGCCGCCTGCTCGTGGCGGGTCAACACGAGCTTGATCTTCGAGCGCCGCAGCGATTCGAGCAGATCGAGGTTTTCCTCACCGGGAATGCCGAACACGTATTCGACGCCTTCGGCTTCCAGCGCCTTCACAAACAGATCCGATGCTTTCATGGGGACTCTCCGTCGCTGCCGCGTGCCCGGTTTGCGGACGTGCGGCGTTCAGAACGCGCGCCGGCCTACGGCACGCGCACGCTTACCTACGGGATGCTGACCACGGTGCTGGCCGCCGCGCAACGCACGGCGGCGCCTCCCGATGCAGGAGGACGAACGGATCCGCCAGCGCGCAGGACGAACGCGCACGGGCGGCAGGGACGTTTTCGATTGTAGACGGATTCGCGGGATTCCTGCTTCGGCCGAACGGCCGATCCGGGCCCCGGCGCAGCATCGGCCTGACGGCCAACTTCGCGTCAAACGGCGCGCGCCGCTCTACTGTGACGGCATCGGAACCCCAGTTGAGCTTGTGAACCATGGTTGACATATCGAGTAACGTGCCTTACAGTGCTCCGACGTCCAGCATCAGAACGACCGAAGTCTTCGACACATGGTTCGCCGGTCTGCAGGATCGCGTCGCACGGCGGCGTATCCAGGCCCGCATCGACCGCCTGTCGATGGGCAATCCGGGCGACTGGAAGTCGGCCGGCTCCCCGGTCGTCGAGATGCGTATCGACCACGGCCCCGGCTATCGCGTCTACTACGTCAGGCGCGCGACGATCTGGGTGATCCTGCTCTGCGGCGGCGACAAGTCGACGCAACAGGCAGACATTCGCGCCGCGCACGCAATGCTCGGGCGGCTCGACCTGGAGTAAGCGATGGACAAGATCAGCACCCGGCCGTGGGATTCGGCCGCCCACCTCGAAACCGACGACGACATCGCCGACTATTTCGACGCATGTCTGCAGGAAGGCGGCGACGACCCGGCCTTCATCGCGCATGCGCTCGGCGTGATCGCGCGCGCGCGCGGCATGTCGCAGGTCGCCCGCGACGCCGGCCTGTCGCGCGAAGGGCTGTACAAGGCGCTGTCGCACGACGGCAATCCGAGCTTCGGCACCATCCTCAAAGTGATCAAGGCGCTCGGCCTGCAACTGCACGGCGCGAAAGCGCGCGCGTGACGCGCGGCGCGCGGCGGTGCGCGCCCGATGCGGCGGCGGTTGGCACGTGACTATCGCGTGACTATCGCGTGACTGTCGCGCGGCAACCGCGTCAATGCAGCCACGCGCCGGCCCAGCGCGGCACCAGCGATACGAGATACAGCCCGAGCCCGATCAGCCCGCCGACCAGCGTGCCATTGATGCGGATGTATTGCAGGTCCTTGCCGATGTTCAGCTCGATTTGCCGCGACATCTCGCGCGCATCCCAGTTGCGCACCGTGTCGCGGATGTGCCGCATCAGAAAATCGGCGAAATCCGGCGCCATCTCGTGCACGGCCTTTTCGACATGCTCGTTCAGCGACGCGCGCAACGTCGGGCTTTCCGCAAGCCGCGCACCGAGCCAGCGGCCGAGCGTCGCGGCCTGCCGCTGCAGCGTCGAGTCGGCGCGCGCCAGATCGGCCTTCAGCCACGCGCGCAACTGGTCCCACAGATCGCGCACATAGTCGTTGAACGCATCGCCGTCGCGAATGTAGCGCTTGATCTCGTCGCCCTTCGCGATGAACGCCGGGTCGTGCTTCAGCCGCTCGGTGAGCCGCACGACCGTGCCGTCGAAGCGCTGGCGCAACTCGTGCTCGGGGTCGGCCGCGACGCTCTCGAGCACGCGGCTCACCGCGCTCGCGAGCATGCGCGCGCCGTTCTCGCCGAACCACTGCGTCGGCATGATCTTCTCGACCTTCGGATATTGCGTCTTCAGCCATTCGACGATGAAGCCCGCGATCACCTCGCGGTTCTCCTCCTTGTCGAGGATGCCGACGATCTGCTCGATCGCATCGTCGAGCAGCGCCTGGTGACGGCCGTCCTTCGTCAGCGTGTCGAGGATCGCGCCGGCAGACTGCGACAGGTCGATCCGGTCGATCATCGCGCGCATCGCGTCGTGGACGAACGAGCGGATGCGCGCGTCGTCGGTCATGTCGAGCGCGAAGCTCATCAGCTTCGTCACGTAGGTGCCGAGCGCCTCGGTATTCGCCGGCTCGCCGAGCCATGCGCCGAGCCGCTGCGCGGGATCGTGCTGGCGAATCTGCGCGGCGAGCGCGTCGGGGCCGAGGAATTTCTCGCGCACGAACACCGCGAGATTGTCGGCGATCTTGTCCTTGTTCTTCGGGATGATTTCGGTGTGGCGCGACACGAACGGGATCGGCACGCGGCGAAACAGCGCAACCACCGCGAACCAATCGGCGAGCGCACCGACCATCGCGGCCTCGGCCACCGCCTTGAAGCCGTCGACCCACGGGCCGCGCGGCAGCAGGATCGTCGTGACGAACACCGCGACGGCGGTCAGCAGCAGCCATAGCGCGCGGCGCTTGCTGCGTTTGAGTTCGAGGGCTTTGTCTGGCGTCATGGGCGATCGGTGAAACGGCAATGCCGCTAATATGCACCGATCGCCCGCCGCCGACAAACCCGCGCGCCGCACGCGCGCGGAACCGCTTGCCCGCAGTCGGATGCGAGCTGCTTTGCCGCGTCGCGCGGCGCCGTCCCGGCGCGATCGCGGTCATACGGAGCGCGTTCGCACCGAGCGCGCGCAGCGCGTCACAGAAACGTCTTCAAGCCGACCGTCGGATCGGCGAGCTGCTGCGGGTCGGGCATCGCGCCGGCCGCGATCAGCCGGCGCGCGGCGCCGATGTCGCGCCCGAGATTGACCGCGGCCGCCGCGACGATCCTGCCGTCGCCGCCGAGCCCGAACACCGTGAACGGCCCGCGTGCCGGATCGCCGCGCACGACGGTCGTCTGCCCGGCGCCGAACAGCCCGAGCATCTGCAGGTTGCAGTCGTACTGATCGGACCACAGCCACGGCAGCTCCGCATACGCGTCGTCCGCGCCGAGCAGGTTCGCGGCCGCGACGGCCGGCTGGTTCTCCGCGACCTGCCACGACTCGATGCGCACGTGACGCCCGAGCAGCGGATTGAAGTGCATCGTCACCTCGCCCGCCGCGAAGATCGCGCGGTCGGCCGTGCGGCAGCCCGCATCGACGCGGATGCCGTTGTCGACGTCGAGCCCCGCCGCCTGCGCGAGCTCGACGTTGGGCAGCACGCCGATGCCGACCACGACGACGTCGGCATGCACGTCGCCGCGATCGGTCTCGACGATCGCGCCGCCGCCCGCCGCGGCACGTATCGCGCGCGGCAGCGTCGCCATCTGAAAACCGACGCCGCGTTCGTCATGCAACCGGTGCGCGTAGGCGCCGACGACTTCCGGCAACGCGCGTTGCAGCAAGCGCGCGGCCGGATCGATCACCGTCACGTTGCAGCCGAGCTGGCGCGCCGCCGCAGCCACTTCGAGGCCGATGAAGCCGCCGCCGAGCACCGCGACGCGGCGGCCGCGCACGAGCTGCGCGCGCAACGCACGCGCGTCGGCGACGGTGCGCACGTAGTGCGCCACGACGCCCGCGTCGATCGGCCCGCCGAAGGTGCGCACGCGCGAGCCGGTCGCCAGCACGAGCTTGGCGTACGGCAGCGTCGTGCCGTCGTCGAGCCGCACGCGTTGCGCCTCGCGCTCGATCGCGTCGACGCGCGTGCCGAGCCGCAGCGCGATGCGCTGCGCGTCGTACCACGCGGCATCGCGAACGAACGCGCGCTGCTCGCCGCCGTCGTTCAGCAACGCATCCTTCGACAGCGCGGGCCGGTCGTACGGCAGCTCGCGCTCGGCGCCGATCATCACGATCGGCGCGTCGGCGTCGCGCGCACGCAGCGCCTCGGCCGTGCGCCGCGCCGCGTGGCCGGCTCCGACGATCACGAACGGGTCAGCCGACATTGACTTCCACCTGTCCGTCGACGATCCGGATCGGATAGACGCGCACCGGCTCGGTGATCGGCGCGCATTTCGGCGCACCGGTGCGAATGTCGATCAGCCCCTGATGCAGCGGGCACTCGACGCACCCGTCCTCCACGTAGCCTTCGGACAGCCGCGCGTGGCCATGCGAACACAGGTCGTGCATCGCGAACAGTTCGTCGCCGATCCGGAATACCGCGATCGGCTTCTGGCCGGCGACGCGCGCCGCCGGTTCGTCTTCGGTGAATTCGTCGATTGCGCCCAGCGGATGCCATTCGGCGAGCGTTGCTTCGGTCATGTCGGCTCCTTGCTTCGTCGGGTCGGTCAGATCGGGGTCGCGAGCAGCGTCTGCACGCGCGACGTGTCGTAGATCACGCGCTTGGCCTTGTAGCGCAGGCCGTCGGGCGTGCGCACGACCGTGTCGTAATACTTGCCGGCCTGGTATACGTTCGATTCGCCGTTGCTGCGGGTCTGCACGACCACGTAGTTGCTCTCGGTGTCGATCTCGCCGTCGCGCTGCGCGACGATCGCGAGGCCCGAGGTCATGTGGCGGTACGTGTGCTCTTCATAGATGTTCGCGTGCCGCAGCGACACCACGCGATCGCGCAGCATCCGCTGGTTCGTGCAGTGGACGATGCCGACCGGCAGCCCGAGATCCGCGTTCTCCTTCGGCACGATCTCGTACGTGCAGTCCTCGGTGAACATTTCCGGCCAGCGTTCGAGCCGGTCGTTGTCGAGATGGCCGATGTAGCGGTTCTGCAGCATGTAAATCTCGAACCACGTCTTCATGTCTTTCGTCAGGTTTTCCATCTTTGCGCGCTCCCGCTTCAATAGCCCATCAGCTTCTGGTAGCCGACCCAGAACTTGCGGATCAGGCTTTCGGTGATCACCGTGTCCTGCTGCTCCGGATTGCCGCGCGACATCTCGATGACCGAGGTCGCGTCGGCGTCGCGCACGGTGCCGCGCTGCACGAGCTCGGTCGCCTCGGTGTCCTCCATCGAGATGTAGCCGGCCGGCCCGACCAGGTTCGCCTGCTTGATGCGCAGCGCGCGCAGCTCGGGCGTGTCGTCGGCGTAGCCGAAGAAGTGGAAGATCAGCTCGAAGTTGTCCGGCCCCTTCGGCAGGATCTGCCGCGCGACCAGCGTGTTGTGGATCTGCTGGATCACGAGCTGCGGGAAGATCGGCTGGATATGATTCGTGCAGTCCTCGTCGTATTCCGACACCAGATCGAGAATCGACTCGTCTTCCAGATGGAAGCCTTCGTCGAACGAACGGATGTTCTGCTGCTTGTACGCGGCCGACGTGTCGTCGCCCGTCTTCGTCACCGTGATGATGCTGTGCAGCCCGTGGTTCGCATCGGGGATCGAGCGCGCCTTCATCCCGACGCGGAAGATGTTGAAGGTCGTATGGAACAGATGCAGCATGCTCGCGTGATACGGATCCTTCACGTTCTCCATGTACAGCTTCCAGTTCGACTTCGAATACTGGCGCGTGCAGCCGAGATACTCGATCGGCTTGTGGAAGATCCGGTCGATCCATGGCCGCATCTGCGCGCCGAGATAATCGGGCAGCGGCGCGACGTCGTCGCTGAAGGTCGCGAACACGAGCCCGCGATAGCTGTCGACGCGCAGCTTGCGTAGCCCGTGCTGCTTCGGGTCGAAGTCGGCCGGCATCCCGGTCATCCCTTTCTGGCCGCGCCGGAACGGCACGCCGAGCAGGTTGCCCTCGTTGTCGAAGCTCCACTGGTGATACACGCACGTGTGCGAGCTGGCGTTGCCGCGCGACTTGCGGCACACCTGCGCGCCGCGGTGCGCGCAGCGGTTCACCCACGCGGACAGCGCGCCGTCCTCGGTGCGCGTGACGACGACCGGCGTGTCGCCGACGAAGGTGCTCTTGAAGTCGCCGGCGTTGGGAATTTCCGCTTCAAGCGCGACGAAGTTCCACGTCGGCCCGCGGAAGATGCGCTCCTGCTCGCGATCGTAGACGGCGCGCGAGCTGAACACCTTGTACGGGACGCGCGACCCGTCGTCGTGCGGAAAGTGCACGTCGGACGCGTCGTCGCGCGCGGCAAATACGACGGGCGATGCTGTCTGCTCCATGTCGGACTCCTTGTGGTTCCGGTTCGTTGATGGCATGGAGCGGATTTTTGAAAAGCTAATATTCGGCGTCTATCCGGAAAGTGCGATTGCGGCGGCGCAATATCCACTTTCGGCGGATTTCTGCGCTAGCATGACGACACACGCGAGCCGCCGCCCGTTCGTGACCCATTCGTCGGAACGAAGCGCGCGTCGATACCAAGGCCGATGCCCATGTCCCCAACGTCGTTCGAGCCGCTCGCGCTGCGCGCGCACCGGCTGTTCGAATCCCGCGATCTCGACGAGACGCGCGAGCGCATCTCGCGCGTGATGCAGCCGCACGCGCTGCTGCCGAGCGGGCGCATGCAGGGCGCCGCGCACATGGACTTCGTGCGGCTCGGCGGGCTCGGGATCGGCACGATCGCGTTCGGCGACGCGATGCGCGTGCAGGTCGACGCGGTCGACGGCTATTACCTGCTGATGTTCTGTCTGTCCGGGCATGCGCAGGTCGCCGCGATGGGGCGCCGGCTCGGCGTCGACGGCCAGACGGGCGTGCTGTGCGCGCCCGGCGAGCGCTTCGATGCGGTGCTGTCGGCCGACTGCGAGCAGTTCGTGCTGCGCATCGACGCGGCGACCGTCGGCTCGCTGACCGGCAATCCGCGCGCGACGCTCGACCCGGTGCTGCACATCAGCGACGCCGCGCTCGCCGCGTGGCACCAGCAGCTGATGCTCGTCGCCCGCTCGCCGGCTTTGCTGGCGCGCGCCAACGCGAATCCGCGCGTCGCGGCGCAGCTCGAGCATCTGCTGATCGATCTGCTGATCGAAGGGCATCCGCCGGCGGCCGCGAGTATGCGTCACGATCCCGCGCCGGGCTTCCTGCTGCGCGCGCAGGAATTCGTGAACGCGCACTACGCGCAGCCGCTGCAGCTCGCCGATATCGTCGTGGCGGCCAACGTGCCGGAGCGGACGCTGCGCGACGCGTTCCTGCAGTTTCGCGGCATGAGCCCGATGCAATATCTGCGCGCGACGCGACTCGAGCATGCGCGCGAGTTGCTGCGCAGGTCGCAGCCGGAGCGGCGGATCGCCGATGTCGCGCTCGATTGCGGGTTCACGCATCTCGGGCGCTTCGCGATCGCCTATCGGGAGAAGTTCGGGGAATCGCCGTCGGAAACGGTGGGGGTTAGGCGGTAGGTGTAGGCATTAGGCGGCGGCGGGCACGCGCGGGCCGGCCGCGTTGGCGGGTGGATCGCCGCGTGCGCCGGTGGTGCTGCGTCGGGCGGCATCTTCCGCATCTCCAGCGTCTCCCGCTTGGCCGCCTTGCCCTGTGCGTGCGGTGAGCCCGACGCGCCGCCCGTCGCCCCGGCCTCGCCCCACGCCCCCTTCTCGACCGAATCGCCCCCGCGTCGCGCCACCCGCCCGAATTGGCCGTTAGTTGCGGCCGCTCCATAAACCGCCCGCGCTAAAGCGTCGGTCCGAACATCGCGCGCGCGATCGCGCAAAACGCGGTCGTCGCCGGGCTTTCGCCGTGCAGCCGGCGGCTCATGATGATCGGCGACGTCGCCGTCGGCTCCGGCAGCCGCCGGTACACGACGCCCTTCACGCGCACGCCTTCCACGCTCTCGGGCACCAGCGACACGCCGACCTGCGCGGCCACCAGCCCGAGCGCCGTCTGCAGTTCGCGCACCTCGTGAACGCCCGCCGGCACGAGCGCGCCGTCGCGCAGCGCCGACAGCTGCTGGTCAGCGAAGCTCGGCCGCGGCGTGCTCGGGTAGACGATCAGCGTCTCGTGCGCGATGTCGGCGAGCGTCAGCGGCCGCTCGGGGTCGGCCAGCGGATGCCCGACCGGCAGCGCCGCGATCAGCTTCTCCTCGATCAGCGCCTCGCGCACCAGCTGGTCGTCGTCGAAGCGCAGGCGGCCGAAGCCGACGTCGATGCGCCCGCCCTTCAGCGCGCCGAGCTGCTCGAGCGTGAACATTTCGATCAGCGACAGCTCGACGCCCGGCTGCGCGTCGCGAAACGCGCGGATCACGTCCGGCAGCGCGCCGTAGAGCGTCGACGGTACGAAGCCGATCACGATCCGCTCCGACAGTTGCGCGAGGCGGCGCGTGAGCGGCCCGAGCTCGTCGGCCTGCTCGAGGACGCGCTTCGCCTGCGCGTAGAACACGCGGCCCGCGTCGGTCAGCTTCAGCGGCCGCGCGCCGCGTTCGAACAACGGCAGCCCGATCTCTTCCTCGATCGTCTGCAGCTGGCGGCTCAGCGGCGGCTGCGTCATGTGCAGCCGCTCCGCCGCCCGCGTGATGTTCATTTCTTCCGCGACGGCGATGAAGTAGCGGAGCTGGCGCAATTCCATTTCATGCCTCAAAGGTATGGAAGTAGTCGGAAAGAGTGTTGGACGACGCGGGCCCGGAATTCCTACCATGTGCATCAACAGGAGGAATCGCATGATAGCAACTGCCGCCACCATCGAGCGCATCGACACGCTGCTCGTCGACGTGCCCACGATTCGGCCCCACAAGCTGTCGGTCGCCACGATGAATTGCCAGACGCTCGTACTCGTCCGGGTTCGATGCACGGACGGTATCGAAGGCGTCGGCGAGGCGACCACGATCGGCGGGCTCGCATACGGCGAAGAGAGCCCCGAGAGCATCAAGGTCAACATCGACACGTATTTCGCGCCGCTGCTGCAAGGGATGGACGCGACGCGCCCCGGCGCCGCGATGGCGCGTGCCCGCAAGCTGTTCCAGGGCAACCGCTTCGCGAAATGCGCGCTCGAGACCGCGCTGTTCGATGCGCAGGCGCGCCGCGCCGGCGTGCCGCTGTCGGAGCTGTTCGGCGGCCGCACGACCGATGCGGTCGAGGTCGCGTGGACGCTCGCGAGCGGCGACACGCACCGCGACATCGCCGAAGCCGAGGCGATGCTCGACGCGCGCCGCCATCGCGCGTTCAAGCTGAAGATCGGCTCGAACGCGGTCGACGACGACGTCGCGCACGTAATCGCGATCAAGCGCGCGCTCGGCGATCGCGGCGACGTGCGCGTCGACGTGAACCAGGCGTGGAGCGAAACCGAAGCGATCCGCGCCGGCGCGCGGCTCGCGCACGCCGGCGTGAGCCTCGTCGAGCAGCCGATCGCCGCGACCAACCGGGCCGGGCTGAAGCGCCTCACGCAACTCGCGCACATTCCGATCATGGCCGACGAAGCGCTGCACGGCCCCGTCGATGCGTTCGCGCTCGCGCAGGAGCGCGCGGCCGACGTGTTCGCGGTGAAGATCGCGCAATCGGGCGGCCTGCTCGGCGCGGCGAGCGTCGCGTCGATCGCATCGGCGGCCGGCATCGATCTGTACGGCGGCACGATGCTCGAGGGCGCGGCCGGCACGATGGCGTCGGCGCAACTGTTCAGCACGTTCGGCTCGCTCAGGTGGGGCACCGAGCTGTTCGGCCCGCTGCTGCTCACCGAGGAAATCCTCGTCGAGCCGCTGCGCTACCAGGATTTCAAGCTGCATCTGCCGGCCACGCCCGGCCTCGGCATCACCTTCGACTGGCCCCGCATCGAGCGGATGCGACGCGGCGCCCGCTGAATCCGCTCGCCCCGACGAACGACGACACGACAAACGAAACCGGAGACACAGATGAACAAGCAAGACATCGACGCACTGCTGAAGACCTTCGACGACGCCGCGGAGAAGCCCGGCAATCCGCGCGTGCGCGCGATCGTCAACCGGATCGTGAAGGACCTCTGCTACACGATCGAGGACTTCGACGTCCAGCCGAGCGAGTTCTGGACCGCGCTGAACTACCTGAACGAAGCCGGCCGCGAATTCGGATTGATCGCCGCGGGCCTCGGGCTCGAGCGCTTCCTCGACGTGCGGATGGACGAGGCCGAGCAGAAGGCCGGCATCACGGGCGGCACGCCGCGCACGATCGAAGGGCCGCTGTACGTCGCGGGCGCGCCGGAATCGGTCGGCCACGCGCGGCTGGACGACGGCACCGATCCCGGCCAGACGCTGATCATGCGCGGCCGCGTGCTCGGCCAGGACGGCGCGCCGCTCGCGAACGCGCTCGTCGAGGTGTGGCATGCGAATCATCTGGGTAACTACTCGTACTTCGACCAGTCGCAGCCGGCGTTCAACCTGCGCCGCTCGATCCGCACCGACGCCGACGGCCGCTACAGCTTCCGCAGCGTGCTGCCGGTCGGCTACAGCGTGCCGCCGGGCAGCAAGACCGAGCAGCTGCTCGATCAGCTGGGCCGCCACGGCCATCGCCCCGCGCACATCCACTTCTTCGTTTCGGCCGACGGCTATCGCAAGCTGACGACGCAGATCAACATCGAAGGCGATCCGCACATCTGGGACGACTTCGCGTTCGCGACGCGCGAAGGGCTGATCCCGAAGGTCAAGCAGGCCGAAGGCGCGGAAGGCAAGCCGTATGGCGTCGACGGTCAGTTCGCGCTGATCGACTTCGATTTCTCGCTCGTCAAGGAACGGCAGCACGTACCGGCGAGCGATGTCGAACGCGCACGCGCGCAGGCCTGAGCGGCCGTAACGTTCGACGAACCGACAATACAAGGAGCGCAGGATGCTGTTTCATGTGGAAATGACCGTCCGCCTGCCGGCGGACATGGACCCGGTCAAGGCGGCGACGCTGAAGGCCGACGAGAAGGCGATGTGCCAGCGGCTGATGAACGACGGCGTGTGGCGGCATCTGTGGCGCATCGCCGGGCAGTACGCGAACGTCAGCATCTTCGACGTGGACAGCGTGCAGCAGCTGCATGACCTGCTGAGCCAACTGCCGCTGTTTCCGTACATGGAGATGGAAGTGCGCGCGCTGTGCCGGCATCCGTCGTCGGTGCGGGACGACGATCGCTGAGATCCGTGCAGCCCGTGAAGCCCGTGCTGCCCGTGCCGGCGCTTGTCCGGCGGCGCACGGGCCGCAGTCCGTTACGACCCGACGAACGCCTGCCTCACGCGGCGTCCGCCGCCGCGGGCACGGGATCACGCACGTTGTTGGGCGGCGCGTCGGGTGCATCGTGCGCCTCCTCGTGCGCGACGTGCGCCGCGAACCCCACGCTGCCGGGCGCGATCTCCGGCTTCAACGTCAGCGCCGGAATCTCGTAGTCGCCCGCGTTCTGCCGGCGAAACGGAATCGGCTGCGCGGTCCATAGCTCATCGAGACGCTTGCCGAGCGCCGCGCGTGTTTCGTCGAAGCGCACGTCGTTCATCTTTCCGGTACGGTGGATCGCGAACGGCGGCAGCACGTCGAACCCCGGGTAATACAGGACGCCGTGCTGGATCGGAAACAGCAGGTCGTCGAGCGGCCCGTTGATTCCGCGCGCGCTGTAGTGCGACGCCCAGCCGCCCGTCGTGACGATCACCATCGCACGCTTGCCGGCCATCATCCCTTCGCCGTATCGGTCGCCCCAGTGCGTATCGGAATGCTCGCCGACGCCGTACGCGAAGCCGTAGGCATACACGCGCTCGATCCATCCCTTCATGATCGCCGGCATCGAGAACCACCACAGCGGAAACTGCAGGATCAGCGCGTCGGCCCATTTCAGCTTTTGCTGCTCGCGCGCGATGTCGTCGCGCTGCGTGCCCGTCTCGTATGCGTGCTTCGAATCGCGCGAGGGATCGAAACTCGCGCCGGGCGCGCGCTCGGTCATGTCGTCGGCGTCGAGCGTGGGCTTCCAGTTCATCGCATACAGATCGGACACCTGCACCGCATGGCCGGCGGCCTCGAGATGCTGGACCGCGAAGTCGCGCAACGCACCGTTCAGCGAGCGCGGTTCGGGATGGGCATAGACGATCAGCACGTTCATGTTCGTGACTCCGTTGATTGAATGACTGCAGGATGCCGGCGCACTCGGTATATTGGAAATGAATTCCCGATATTCCTGGTATAGCCATGAACAATCTCAGACGCATCGACCTGAACCTGCTGGTCACGCTCGACGTGCTGCTCGCCGAGCACAACGTCACGCGCGCGGCCGCGCGGCTGAACATGTCGCAGCCGTCGGTGAGCGTGCAGTTGCAGAAGCTGCGCGACCTGTTCGGCGATCCGTTGCTGTTGCCGGGGCCGCGCGGCATGCGGCCGACCGCGCGCGCGCAAGCGTTGCGCGAGCCGCTGCGCGATGCGCTCGAAGCCGTCGAGCGCGCGGTGCTCACGGCCACGCCGTTCGATCCCGCGACCGCGACCAACATGTGGCGCGTGGCCGCGACCGACTACGGCGAATCGACGATCGTGCTGCCCGCCTTGAGCGCGCTGCGCGCGGCCGCGCCGGCGACGCGGCTCGCCGTCGTCGAGCTCGCGCCGCCGCGCATCGAGCAGGAAGCCGAACGAAACGGCATCGACCTCGCGCTCCACACGACCGAAGGCTCGCCCGACGGCATGCGGCGCCTGCCGCTGTTCGTCGAGCGATACGTGCTGGTAGGCCGCGCCGGTCATCCGAAGCTCAAGCGCCGCCCGACGCTCGCGCAGTTCGCTGCGCTGGAACACGTGATCGTGTCGCCCGACGGCGGCGGCTTCTTCGGCGTGACCGACGAAGCGCTCGCGAAAGCGGGCGCCGCGCGGCGGGTCGTGCTGTCGGTGCCGCATTTCCTGTTCGTGATCTCGGTCGTCGCCGCCACCGACCTCGTCGCGATGCTGCCCGAGCGACTGGTGCGCAATACGCCGGGGTTGCGCGTCGTCGACGCGCCCGTCGACGTGCCGGGCTACGAGATGTCGATGCTGTGGCACGAACGCGTGCATCGCGACCCGGCGCATCGATGGCTGCGCGAGACGATCGCCGCGGCGGTGTGACGCGGTCGTACCGCTGCCCGCACGAAGGACTTGAAACCGGATCGAACACTGTATATATTCACAGTGTTTTTGCATCATTCGACCCGAATTCCGTCAACCATGGCGGACGGACTTTTGTGAGGCGACCATGTTTCAGTCATCCGCATTCGATCCCGAGCAACCCGGCTTCAATCCCGTCCAGTTCGAGCGTGCCGCGCAGCGGGCGGTCGGCGATCTGCAGCGTGTCGTCGGCGGCCCTGCGCAGCGCGCGCTCGGGCTGCGGCGCCGCACCCACCCGGCCGCCGCCCGCACGATGAGCTGGCAGGCGCTGCTGAACGTCGAGGAGCTGGCATTCTCGAATCCCGGTTTCCTGAACCGCAACGATCCGGCCGTCGTCGACGCGTTCATCCGGCTGCGCGACAGCCGGCTGGTCGCCGCGGACGTCGAGGAGCCGGTCGACTGGAGTCGCGACGACGACGATCTCCCGGCCGTCTACCTGATCGTCAAGGCGATGCTCGAAGCGGAACGGGAAGAGCGGGCCGAAGCGGCGTAAGGCGGGTGGCGGGTCGGTCGGGCTGGCGGGAAGCCGGCGGGCAGAACGCGCCGAGAGTGGGTCGGTCGCGCAGCGCGACCGGTCGCGCTCGGCATCGCGGGCGTGGGCCGTGTCGGGCCGAGTTAGCCGAGTTGGGGCCGGGGCTGAGTTGGCCGAATTGCGCGTATTGCGTGCGCTGCTCCGTATCGCGCGGCGCCGCGACGGTGCCAATCCGCGCCACCGCCCTGCGCGGAGATCGCCGCTTCATCGAAACAAACGCGCGCCCATCGCCCAGCCAAACCGCCGCACCGCCGCGCGCGCCATCGAAACGTCGAACCGAGCGCCGATTACAGCCGCGCCGCCAACCGCGCCCCCTGATCGATCGCCCGCTTCGCGTCGAGCTCCGCAGCCAGTTCCGCGCCGCCGATCAGATGCACCGAGCGCCCGGCCGCCTGCAGCGGCGCGAGCAGCGCGCGCTGCGGCTCCTGGCCTGCGCACAGCACGATCGTATCGGCTTCGATCAGTGCATGATCGCTACGTTGCTCGCCGTACGACACGTGCAGCCCACGTGCATCGATCCTTTCGTAGTTCACGCCGCCGATCATCTTCACCTGCTTCATCTTCAGCGTCGCCCGGTGAATCCAGCCGGTCGTCTTGCCGAGCCCCTTCCCGAGCGGCGCCGGCTTGCGCTGCAGCAGCGTCACCTCGCGCGCCGGCGCGGCGACCCGTGCGCGCGTCACGCCGCCGCGCGTCACGGCCGGATCGGTCACGCCCCATTCGGCTTTCCATTCGTCCAGATCGAGCGCCGGCGACTGGCCGTCCTGCACCAGGTATTCGGCGACGTCGAAGCCGATTCCGCCCGCGCCGACCACCGCGACACGCCGGCCGACCGGTTGCCGGCCCGCCAGCACGTCGATGTAGCTGAGCACGTTCGGGCCGTCCTGCCCCGGAATCTTCGGATCGCGCGGCGTCACGCCGGTCGCGAGCACGATCTCGTCGTAGCCGCCGTCGATCAGCTCGCGCGCGTCGACGCGGCGGTTCAGATGCAGCGTCACGCCGGTCACCTCGATCTGGCGGCCGAAGTAACGCAGCGCCTCGTCGAATTCTTCCTTGCCCGGAATGCGCCTCGCCATGTTGAACTGGCCGCCGATCTGCGCGGCGGCGTCGAACAGGTCGACGCGATGGCCGCGCTGCGCGAGCACCGTCGAGCACGCGAGCCCGGCCGGCCCGGCGCCGACCACCGCGATGCGCTTCGGCTGCCGCACCGGCGTATAGACGAGTTCCGTCTCGTGGCACGCGCGCGGGTTCAGCAGGCACGACGCGATCTTGTTCTTGAACGCGTGATCGAGGCAAGCCTGGTTGCAGCCGATGCAGGTGTTGATCTCGTCGGCGCGGCCCTGCGCGGCCTTGACGACGAACTCGGCATCGGCGAGCAGCGGGCGCGCCATCGACACCATGTCCGCGCAGCCGTCCGCCAGAATCTGCTCGGCCACCTCGGGCCGGTTGATGCGGTTCGTCGTCACCAGCGGGATGCCGACCTCGCCCTTCATCTTCTGCGTGACCCATGCGAACGCGCCGCGCGGCACCGACGTCGCGATCGTCGGCACGCGCGCCTCGTGCCAGCCGATCCCGGTGTTGATGATCGTCGCGCCCGCACGCTCGACGGCCTTCGCGAGCTGCACGGTCTCACTCCAGTCGCTGCCGTCCGGGATCAAGTCGAGCATCGACAGCCGGTAGATCAGGATGAAATCGCGTCCGACCGCTTCGCGCGTGCGCTCGACGATCTCGATCGGCAGCCGGATCCGGTTCTCGTACGCACCGCCCCACTGGTCGGTGCGCTTGTTCGTATGCATCGAGATGAACTGGTTGATCAGATAGCCTTCGGAGCCCATGATCTCGACGCCGTCGTAGCCGGCCTCGCGTGCGAGCTGTGCGCAGCGGACGAACGCGCGGATCTGCCGCTCGACGCCGCGCGCGCTCAGTTCGTGCGGCGCGAACGGCGAGATCGGCGACTTGATCTTCGACGGCGCGACCGCGAACGGGTGATAGCCGTAACGGCCCGTGTGCAGGATCTGCAGCGCGATCTTGCCGTCGTGCGCATGCACGGCGTCGGTAATCACGCGATGCCGCCGTGCGCCGGCCGACGTCATCAGCGTGCCGCCGAACGGCTTGGTCCAGCCGGCCACGTTCGGCGCGAAGCCGCCCGTCACGATCAGGCCGACGCCGCCGCGCGCGCGTTCGGCGAAATAGTCGGCGAGGCGCGGCAGCGTCTTGCGGCTGTCCTCGAGGCCGGTGTGCATCGAGCCCATCAGCACACGGTTCTTCAACGTGGTGAAGCCGAGATCGAGCGGCGCGAGCAGGTGCGGAAAAGCGGTCGTCATGATGGTTTTGCCGGGATGCGATGAGCGTCATCGTAGGCCGCCCGCCGCGTTGAACGTGAGGGGGTAAACAGCCATAATGCTTGTCATTTCCGGCCAACTTCACATGACGAATCCGCGCCGCAAGGACCTTCTCGGGCTACGCCGGCCGACCATCCCGGTCGCCTATCCGCGCCTGCTGCTGCAGGCGCTGGCCGCGCGCGGCGTCGATCCGGCTGCCGTGCGCGCCGGCACGGGCCTGCGCGACGCGGTGCTGGCCGAGCCCGACGCGCGCGTCGCGCCGTCGCAATGGGGGCGGCTGGTGCTGAACGCGATCGCGATCGGCGGCGATCCGGGCATCGGGCTCGCGTTCGGCCTGTTGCTGAAGCCGACCGTGCACGGATTTCTCGGCTATGCGACGCTGACCGCGCGGGACATCCGCGACGCGCTGCGCGTCACGCAGCGCTACTTCCGGATGCGCAACCGCCAATACCGGCTCACCTACTCGGAGGACGCGCTCGGCGCGACGCTGGAATTGCACGGCGTGCAGGCCAGCCCGGTGCTGCAGCATCACGTGATGTTCGAGTTCGTGTTGACCGGGCTCGCGCAGAACATCTCGCAATGGTCGGCACGTTCAGCGCCGCCGATCGCGCTGCGCTTCACGTGGCCGGAGCCCGCCTACTTCGCGCGTTACCGCGAGCAGCTGCCGCCGGTCGAATTCGGCTGCGCGGCGAATGCGCTGTGGATTGCGCACGATGCGCTCGACTGGCCGCTGCCGCTCGCCGACGACGTCGCGCACCGGCAGGCGCTCGTGCAGGTCGAGCGCGAATACGCGCAGGTGCGGCAGGAAGAAGGCGATCTGGTCGAGCGCGTGCGCGCCGAGCTCGCGAGCGCGGCCGGCGACTATCCGGACCCGGATGCGCTCGCCGACGCGCTGCTCGTGTCGACGCGCACGCTGCGGCGCCGGCTGGAGGAAGCGGGAGCCAGCTATCGGCAGTTGCTGGACGAAGCGCGGTTTCGCGACGCGAAGCAGTTGCTCGCCGCGTCGGATCTCGATCTGAAGACGATCGCCGAGCGCTTGCAGTTCACCGATCCGGCGAATTTCACGCGGGCCTTCCGGCGCTGGGCCGGGCAGACGCCGAGCGCGTTTCGGCAAGCGGCTGCGGGCGATACGACGCAGGATTGAGCCGGACTATGCGTGCCGGCACGCGGGCGCGTTCGAGTGGTTCGAGTGGTTCGAGTGGTTCGAGTGGTTCGAGTGGTTCGAGTGGTTCGAGTGGTTCGAGTGGTTCGAGCGACCTCATCGGCTTGACCGACTGGACCCACGTGCCCGACCCGACCAACGCAACAGCGACCGGCGCATCGCGCGCGCAACGTCATCGACCACGCGCGACATCGCATCGGCGCATCTGCGCGCCCGCGCGGTGCAGTCACGACATCGCACCGCGCGTGCGGCCCGGCGCCTTCGCAGCCCGCCGCACCCGCGCCCTATCGCTGCCCGATTACGCCGAACAACTCGCTGCGCAGCGCCTTCGCGCGCGCACGGCCGAACTGCGCCTCGAACTCGTCCTGCGCAGCCTGCCACGCGATTTTCGCGCGCGCGTAGGTACGCCGGCCGGCGGCCGTGAGGCTCAGTGCATGCGCACGCGCGTCATCCTCGGACGCGGCCGCGGCGACCAGCCCGTCGCGCTGCAACGGCTTGAGTGCGCGCAGCAGCGTCGTGCGGTCCATCACCAGCGTGTCCGCCAGCTCGCTCATCCGCTGCTCGGGACGGTGCGACAGATTGGCCATGATCGCGAATTGCGCGGCCGTGACTCCGACCGGCGCGAGATGCCGCTCATAGAGTTGCGTGACGAAGCGCGCGGCCTGCCGCAGCGCGAGACAGTTGCAGGCCTGCACAATCTGGGTGTCGTTCATGCACGGCAATTTATATGTGCATATGCATAAAGTCAATGTACACTGCGCCGTGACATGGCTGGGCCGGCCGCGTACGTCACGTGCCCCGCCATCGCTTCGAGGAAACGGGCATGGACTACATCGACAAGTTGCGGGTCTTCCGGACGGTGGTCGAAACGCGCAGTTTCACGCGAGCGGCCGATATCCATGGCCTGGCGCGGCCGGTGGTGTCGCGGGCCGTCGCCGATCTCGAGGCGCGCTTCGGTAGTCGCCTGCTGCACCGGACCACGCGTCAGGTATCGCTCACCGAAACCGCCGAGCGCATCTACGACCGCTGTGCGGCGGTTCTCGACGAACTCGACTCGCTCGAAGCACAGGCGCTGGCGCACACGCGCGAGCCGGAAGGGCTGCTGCGGCTCGTCGCGCACACGACGGCCGCGCTGAACCGGCTCGTGCCGCTGATCGCCGGTTTCAAGGCCGCGCATCCGAAAATCCGCCTCGATGTCACGCTGACCGAGCGCCCGGTCGATCTCGTCGGCGAAGGTTACGACATCGGCATCGTCGTCCCGTACATGCTGACGAGCGAAACGACGATCGTGCGGCTCGTGGAACGCATCCCGGTGGTGATCGTCGCGACGCCCGCGTATCTGCGCACGCATCCGCGGCCCGAGACTCCCGCCGCACTCGCCGGCCACGCGTTCGTGCCGATGTCGCCGTCGTTGCGCCGGCCCGCGCTGTCGTTCCGCGACGGCAACGACATGGTGACCGTGCCGCTGAGCTTCGACATTTCGTCGAACAGCCCCGTCTTCAACCGCGAAATGGTGATGCGCGACTTCGGCATCGGCGTGGTGCCGAGGACGCTGGTCGAGCCCGAACTCGCGTCCGGTGCGCTCGTGCAATTGCTCGAAGGCGCCGATCTCGTCGACGCGTTCGTCGAGATCAAGCTCGCCTATGCGAACCGCGCGCTGCTGCCCGCGAAGGTCAAGGCGTTCATCGACTACGCAGCCGCCTACGGCGACGGCGCACGCTGATGGGTGCCGGCGCGCACGCGCCGCGCATCGCGCGCCCGATTGGTACGGCCGCGACACCAATCTGATCCCGCGCGGCTGCTCGCTTCGCGGCGCGCCGCGCCCTAGCATGTGCACATGCACAACACCCCACTCAGCGACGACGATTGCTTCGCGGTCCGGCAAGCCGCGCGGCGGATCTCGCAGTTCTACGAGCGCTACCTGTCGCGGGCGAACGTCACGCCATCGCAGTACAGCATTCTCGCGCTGCTGCGCGAACACCCGGGCCTGTCGATGGCGACGCTGTCGGCCGTCCTGGTGATCGAGCGCACCGCACTGTTGCGCGCGCTGAAGCCGCTCGTCGGCGCGGCGCTCGTCAGCGGCCGCGTCGAGCCGCGGTGCCGCCGCCGAACGTTCTCGTTGACCGCAGAGGGCGAAGCGAAGATCGCCGCAGCACAGGTGCACTGGCGCGCCGCCCAGCACGCATTCGAGCAACGCTTCGGCACAGCACGCGCGGCACGCCTCAGAGACGAACTGTTCACGATCACGCACGACCTGGCGACGCGCTGATCGACGACCTCGCCGATCGCCCCGATACGTGCATATACATGGATGCATCGATGGAAACGACCCAAACCGCTGCGTCGCGCGACGCGGCTACAGCCGACCGGCCCGCGAAGCAGCAACGCCGCGTGCCGTGGATGCGGATCGCGGTCGCGGCGGTGGTCGTCGCGGTCGCGGCCGCGACGCTCGACTGGCTGTTCGTGCTGCGCTTCGAGGAAAGCACCGACGACGCCTATGTCGGCGGCGACGTGACGGTGCTCGCGCCGAAGGTCAACGGTTTCGTCGACAAGATCCTCGTGACCGACAACCAGCGCGTGAAAGCCGGCGACGTGCTCGTGCAGCTCGACGCGCGCGACTACGACGCGAAGCTGGCGCAGGCCAGCGCCGAAGTCGACGGCGCGCGCTCCGCGGTCGCCGAACTCGAAGCGAAGCAGCAGCTTCAGTACGCGGTGATCGGCCAGCATGCGGCGGACCGTCACGCGTCGGCGGCCGAGCTCGCGCGCGCCGCGTCGGATCGCGAGCGCTACCGCGAGCTCGTGAAGTCCGACGCGGTGTCGAACCAGATCGTCGAGCGCGCGGATGCCGACTATTCGAAGGCGGACGCCGCCGTCGCCCGCAGCGACGCCGCGCTGCTCGCCGCGCAGCGGCAGCTCGACGTGCTCGGCGCGCAGCTCGCCGACGCGCGGGCGCGCGTGAACACGGCACTGGCCGCCCAGCGGGTCGCGGCGCTGAACGTCGAATACACGACGATCCGCTCGCCGGTCGACGGCTACGTGGGCAACCGCACGGGCCGCGTCGGGATGCTCGCGAACGTCGGCGCGCCGTTGCTGACGATCGTGCCCGCGTCCGGCCTGTGGATCGACGCGAACTTTAAGGAAGACCAGTTGCGCAGGATGCGCGCGGGCGAGCGCGTCGACGTCGCGCTCGACGCGTCGAGCACGCGCCTGCATGGCCGCGTCGACAGCCTCGCGCCCGCGACCGGCGCGACGTTCAGCGTGCTGCCGCCCGAAAACGCGACGGGCAACTTCACGAAGATCGTCCAGCGCGTGCCGGTGCGCGTGCATCTCGACCCGCAGCCGGGGCTCGAACGCGTGCTGCGTCCCGGCCTCTCGGCGGTCGTGACCGTGCATCTCGACCGCGCGAACTGAGCCGGAGCCGACGATGACCACCGCGTTTTCCGGCAACCCCGCGTCGCAACCGACGAAGCAGCGCGTGTTCGCGTTCGCGCTGATGTGCGTCGGCTTCTTCATGGCGACGCTCGACATCCAGATCGTCGCGTCGTCGCTGCGCGACATCGGCGGCGGACTCTCCGCGAGCCAGGACGAGCTGTCGTGGGTGCAGACGGCCTACCTGATCGCCGAGATCATCGTGATCCCGATGTCGGGCTGGCTGTCGAAGGTGATGTCGACGCGCTGGCTGTTCGTCGCGTCGGCGGTCGGCTTCACGATCACGAGCATGCTGTGCGGGCTCGCCTGGGACATCAACTCGATGATCCTGTTCCGCGGGCTGCAGGGCGCGCTCGGCGCCGCGATGATCCCGACCGTGTTCACGACCGCGTTCGTGTTGTTTCCGGGCAAGCAGCGGCTGATCGCATCGACGACGATCGGCGCGCTCGCGTCGCTCGCACCGGCGATCGGGCCGGTGATCGGCGGCTGGATCACCGATCAATGGTCGTGGCACTGGCTGTTCTACCTGAACCTCGTACCGGGCATCGTCGTGGCCGCGCTGGTGCCGCGCTACGTGCACATCGACGAACCCGACCCGAGCCTCGTGAAGCGCGGCGACTATCGCGGCATCGCGCTGATGTCGGGCTTTCTCGGCTGCCTCGAATACGTGCTCGAAGAAGGCCCGCGCAAGAACTGGTTCAGCGACGACGCGATCGTCATCTGCGCGTGGATCTCGGCGATCTGCGGCTTCCTGTTCATCGTGCACGCGTTGACGGCAGACGATCCGATCGTCGACCTGCGTGCGCTCGCCGTACGCAACTTCGGGATCGGCAGCCTGCTGTCGTTCGTCACGGGGATCGGGATCTTCGTGACCGTATTCCTCACGCCGCTGTTTCTCGCGCAGGTGCGTGCGTTCAGTTCGCTGCAGATCGGCATCGCGCTGCTGTCGGTCGGCGCATTCCAGTTGCTCGCGCTGTGCGCGTATGCATTCGCCGCGCGCTACGTCAGCATGCGCGCGCTGCTCGTGTTCGGGCTCGTCTGCTTCGGCCTCGGCTGCTACCTGTACACGCCGATCACGCACGACTGGGGCTGGCGCGAGCTGCTGCTGCCGCAGGCGCTGCGCGGCATCGGCCAGCAGTTCAGCGTGCCGCCGATCGTGACGATGGCGCTCGGCTCGCTGCCGCAGTCGCGGCTGAAATCGGCGAGCGGCCTGTTCAACCTGATGCGCAACCTCGGCGGCGCCATCGGCATCGCGGTGAGCGCGACGATGCTCAACGACCGGCTGAACTTTCACTACCTGCGGCTGAACGAGCACGTGAGCGCCGGCGAGCCGCAAGTCGCATCGCTGCTCGATCGCCAGGCCGCGTACTGGAGCGCGGTCGCCGGCAACACGCTCGATACCGCGCAGGCCGGCCTCGCGACCCTGCACCGGCTGATCTATCGCGAAGCGCTGACGCTGACCTACGCCGATGCGTACTACGCGCTGTCGCTGTGCTTCGTCGTCGCGCTGGTTGCCGTCGCGTTTTCCCGTCCGATCACGCTGAATGCGCCGCCACCCGACGCACACTGAAGCCGAGACCCCGATGATGATAAAACTGCTCGTCGCGCTGGTCGTCAGCGCATTCGCCGCCGGGTGCGCGCTGCAGCCCGCGCAGCATGCCGCGCTTCCCGATGCCGTTGCGTCGGTCGCGCCCGCCGCTTGGGACGCCGACGTGCCGCGCGCGGACGTCGACGCCGCCGCATGGTGGGCGCAGTTCGACGACCGCGTGCTCGATCGGCTGGTCGCAACCGTGCTCGACGCCAACCTCGATCTGCAGGCCGCCGCCGAACGCGTGAAGCAGGCGCAGGCGCTGACCGCACGCAAGCGCGCGGCGCTGCTGCCCGAGCTCGATGCGAGCGCGCACGCGGCCGACGCGCGCCAGAACACGCCGCCGCCGCTCGGCTACGTGCGGCAAGCCGGCGTCGGGCTCGCGCTGAGCTGGTCGCCGGACGTGTTCGGCGGCGAGCGGCTCGACCTGCTGGCCGCGCAAGCCGAACTGGTCGGGCAGAAGCATGCGGAAGACGCGATGCGGCTCGCGCTCGCGGCCGACGCGGCGTCCGCCTATGTCGACCTGCGCTGGGCCCAGCAGGAGCTGACCATCCTCGAGGACAACGCGGCGCTGCGCCGGCGCGCGCTCGAACTGACGCGCAAGCGCCAGGCATTCGGGTTATCGACGGAACTCGACGTCACGCGCGCGCAGAACCAGCTCGATGCGCTGGACGCGCGGATTCCGCCGACGCACGCGCAGATCGCTCATCAGCTCAACCTGATTGCCGTGTACGCCGGGAGAACGCCCGAGTCGGTGGACCGGCTCCTGCTCGCGCAGCGCGGCGAGGTGCCGGTGTCGCCGGCCGGCTCGCCCGCGACGCTGCCGTCGCAGGCGCTGCTGCGACGGCCCGACGTGCTCGCCGCCTATGCGCAGGTCGAACGGCGTGCGGCGCAGGTCGGCGTCGCGAAGGCCGAGCGGTATCCGAAGTTCTCGCTGAACCTGACCGACGGAATCCTGGCCGCGTCGTATCTCGGGCTGCCGACGCTCACCGACAACCTGTTCAGCGCGGCATTGAGCGCGACGAGCCCGATCTTCGACGCCGGACGCATCACCGCCGACATCGCGCAGAGCGAAAGCCGGATGCGCGAGTCGGAGCTTCGACTGCGGCAGACGATGCTGCAGGCGCTGCGGGAAGTCGAGGATGCGCGGGCGAATCTGGTCAGCAGCGACGC
Organism: Burkholderia sp. MBR-1; assembly: GCF_013822785.1. Lineage (NCBI taxonomy): Bacteria > Pseudomonadati > Pseudomonadota > Betaproteobacteria > Burkholderiales > Burkholderiaceae > Burkholderia > Burkholderia sp. MBR-1. The sequence continues at coordinate 162,495 of NZ_CP053610.1, read as the reverse complement.
GGCAACGCAGCGGCTCGCGAGCGCGCTGTCGGCGTCCAATCACGCGCTCGGGCTCGCGAACCAGCTTTACAAGGGCGGCGCCACCGATTTTCTCGACGTGCTGTCGGCACAGGAGGTGTATTTGCGCGACGCCGAGGCACTCAATCAGGCGCGGCGCGAGCATGCGCTCGCCGCGGTCACGTTGTATCGGTCGCTCGGTGGCGGCTGGAGCCGCAACGATGCGGCGGGCGGGACGGAGCCGGAAGCCGTCGCGGCCACCGCTGCGGCCCGCTGACCGGTGCGCCGGCGACCTTCGCCGCATCGAAACGCTCCACGCCCGCCCGTCGACTCGGCGATGCCGCGCATTCAGCCGACGTCAGGCCACCGGTATCCGATCACCTCGCTCACCGGATACGCGAGCTCGCGCACCTCGTCGAGCTGATTGCCGCCGAACAGATGCACATGCGTGTGGTCGTGACGCAGATAGAACCCGACGTGGCCCTTCCAGCTCGCCGGATCGTCGCGCGTGAGCACGGCGATGCAGCCGTACACGGGCTGCTCCAGCGGCCGCCCCCAGTCGAGCCACGAACGCGCGAGCGCCGACCCGGTGCCGCGGATGCCCGCATGCGCGATGCACCAGTTGACGAACGACGAGCACCACGAAATCTTGTCGTCGTAGCCGACCAGATTCGTGTGGCCGTTGTATTCGACGATGCGCGGGTTGCTGCTGCCGGGCGGGAAGCGGCGGATGCCGAGCTCGGCCAAAGCGATGTGCATCCACGGCGGGTGGCCGGTGTGTGCGTTGCGTTCGGGATTCGATCGGTTCACGGGGGCCTCGGGTTCGGTTCTCGGAACGGTCGGCCAATCTTCGCATGAATCGGGCGGCCGTCGCAGCGGCGTTTTGCGGCTCGCGGCCCCGGTAACGAAACATGCGAACGACTTCATCGCCTGCGCCCACGGCCGCAACACGCTTACCGCTCCGCTCTGAGGCGCCGCACACGCACCGCCCGTCCCCGTCACTCCACCGTCACCGATTTCGCGAGATTCCTCGGCTTGTCGATATCCGCGCCGCGCAGCCGCGCCGCGTGATAGGCGAGCAGCTGCAGCGGCACGACGTGCAGGATCGGCGACAGCAGTCCGTAGTAGTCGGGCATCCGCAACACCGACACGCCCTCGCCGTCGTCGATGCGAGTATCGGCATCGGCGAACACGTAGAGCTGGCCGCCGCGCGCGCGCACTTCCTGCATGTTCGACTTGAGCTTCTCGAGCAGCGCGTCGTTCGGCGCGATCGTCGCGACCGGCATCGCGTGGGTCACCAGCGCAAGCGGCCCGTGCTTGAGTTCGCCGGCCGGATAGGCCTCCGCATGGATGTACGAAATCTCCTTGAGCTTCAGCGCGCCTTCGAGCGCGATCGGGTAATGCAGGCCACGCCCGAGGAACAGCGCGTTCTCGTGCTGCGCGAATTCCGCGGCCCAGCGCTCGATCTGCGGCTCGAGCGCGAGCACGTCGTCGAGCGCGTTCGGCAAGCGCCGCAGCTGCGTCGCGTAGCGGGCGAGCTGCGCGTCGTCGACGCAGCCGCGCAGCCGGCCGAGCGTCACCGCCAGAATGAACAGCGCGACGAGTTGCGTCGTGAACGCCTTGGTCGACGCGACGCCGATTTCCGGGCCTGCGCGCGTGAGAAAGCGCAGGCTGGTCTGGCGCACCATCGCGCTGGTCGGCACGTTGCAGACGGCCAGCGTGTCGATGTGGCCGAGCGCCTGCGCATATTTGAGCGCGGCGAGCGTGTCGGCGGTCTCGCCCGATTGCGACACGCACGCGACCAGCGTGTTCGGCAGCGCGAGCGCATCGCTGTAGCGGTATTCGCTCGCGATCTCGACCTGCGCGGGCAGCCGCGCGATCGTCTCGAGCCAGCGACGCGCCGTCAGGCCCGCGTAGTAGCTCGTGCCGCACGCGACGATCAGCACGTTGTCGATCTGCTCGAACGCGCGCGTCGCGTCGGGCCCGAAGGCAGCCGGATCGAACAGCCCCGCGTCGGGAATCGTCGCGGCGACGGCCTGCGGTTGCTCGAAGATCTCCTTCTGCATGAAATGCCGGTACGCGCCGAGCTCGACCACGCCGTGGGCCGGCGCGACCGTCTGCACCGGGCGCTCGACGGGCGCGCCGTCGCGCGTCAGAATCCGCACGCCGGCAGGCGTCAGCTCGACGACGTCGCCTTCCTCGAGAAAGATGAAGCGATCGGTGATGCCGGCCAGCGCGAGCGCGTCGGACGCGAGAAAGCACTCGCCGTCGTTCAGGCCGACCACCAGCGGCGAGCCGACGCGCGCACCGATCAGCCGCTGCGGCTCGTGCTTGCTGAACACGGCGATCGCATACGCGCCGTGCAGCTGCGACGTCGCATCGCGCACCGCGGCCAGCAGGTCGCCGCGGTACTTGCTGTGGATCAGGTGCGCGACGACCTCGGTGTCCGTCTGTCCGTCGAATTCATAGTGCGCGTCCGACAGTTGCCTGCGCAACGTCTCGTGATTCTCGATGATGCCGTTGTGCACGAGCGCGATCTCGTCGCGCGAAAAGATCGGATGCGCGTTGCAGGTGGCCGGCGCGCCATGCGTCGCCCAGCGCGTGTGCGCGATGCCGGTGCTGCCGGCGAGGCCCGCGCTACGCACGTGCGCGTCCAGATCGGCGACGCGCGACACGCTGCGCGCGCGGCGCGCCTGGCCGTCGACGACCGTCGCGACCCCGCATGAATCGTAGCCGCGATATTCGAGGCGACGTAAACCCTCGATCAGAACCGGAACGATGTCCCGTTGCGCGACCGCGCCGACGATGCCACACATGACCCGTCTCCTTGCCCCTGTTCGTCCATCGGCCGTGCGCCGCGGTTTTTCGTCCACCGTGGTCGCACCCGCAGGTCCGTCGCAACTGCGCACATGCGCGTGCATCTCGTGCGTCGCGCCACATCCGAACGTAGGCCCACCGAGCGCTGTTTTCGGCTCCGCCGTATCGGTATCGCCGAGCTGCGTCGGCCGCCGCACGCCTGCACCATCGAACAAGCAAGCGTCGAGCCATCGACCGACTTCGCCCACGCGGCAAGGGCCGGCGATGCGCCGACGCGCTCGCCGCCGCGCCGCGCCGTCCGTTTTTGATTCATCGCCGCATCATCGGTCTCGATCGTCGGCGAGACGATCCGCCGCGTCGCGCCGCGCATCGACGCAAGGCCTGCTGGCCGCGCGGGGTAAGGGCTGCGCAGGCGTCGGTCGTCGCATCGCGACTGCGTCCCCGCGCCGTGTCGCCGGCATCCGCGATGTCGCGCCGGCTGCGAATGGACACCGCACATGTTTCAGATGCGCAACATTTCGCGATCTCGCGCGGCCGTCCGGTCGTTTCACGCGCGGGCCGTCATGCAACGCGATGCCGCACGCAACGAACGACGCCACGCGTCGTACGGGGCGACGCCACGGGTGCAACTCAGCGTCCCCGCCGCGCGCCGGCGCGCCGCGCTCGTAGCAATTGTGAAACGTTCGACGCGTTGCCGATGCGGCGCGGGCGTCGGGGCCGGGCCACGCGGCGGGTGGTTTGAATATTGCTGTATTGGCAACGGGGAGCGGTCGCGACGAACGGCACGGCAAAGAACGCTCATGACGTAACCGGAATCGCGACGACACCGCGGTCGTCCGGCGATGGCGCGGCGCAGATCACGCGGGCCAACACGCGGCGCTCGCCGTTGCAACGCCGCCGCACCTCGTGCGGTGCGAACCGACGCAATCGCGACGTGCGTCGGCCGGTGGCGTGCGAGCAGGTCGATGTCGGGAGCCGGTTCCTTCCGCTCAGAAAAGCTATACGGGGATATCAATGAAGAAGATCTTGCTTGTATTCGGAACCCGGCCGGAAGCCATCAAGATGGCGCCGCTCGTTCGCGCGCTGAAGGCGCGCGCGGATGTCGACGCGAAGGTGTGCGTCACCGCACAACATCGGCAAATGCTGGATCAGGTGCTGTCGTTGTTCGACATCGAGCCCGACTACGATCTCGATCTGATGCGTCAGGGCCAGACGCTCAGCGACGTGACGACCGGCATCCTGCATGCGATCGGCGCGGTGTTCGACGACCTGCGCCCGGACATCGTCCTCGTGCATGGCGACACGACCACCACGCTGGCCGTGAGCCTCGCGGCGTTCTATCGCTACCTGCCGATCGGGCACGTGGAAGCGGGCCTGCGCAGCGGCGACATCTGGTCGCCGTGGCCGGAGGAGCTGAACCGTCGCGTGACGGATGCGGTGTCGTCATGGCACTTCGCGCCGACCGGCCAGGCGCGCGACAACCTGTTGAGCGAAGGCGTGCCGGTCGGCTCGGTGGTGATGACGGGCAACACGGTGATCGACGCGCTGCACGACGTCAAGCACATGCTCGAACGCGACGACGCGCTCAGCCGCGAGGTCGCCGCGCGCTTTCCGTTCCTCGACCCGACGGCCCGCATGGTGCTGATCACCGGCCATCGCCGCGAGAGCTTCGGCGAGCCGTTCCGGAACTTCTGCGAGGCGCTGCGCACGCTCGCGCACCGCTATCGCGACGCGCAGTTCGTCTACCCGCTGCATCTGAATCCGAACGTGCGCGAGCCGGCGCTCGCGCTGCTCGGCGGCGAGGCCAACATCTACCTGATCGAACCGCAGGAATATCTCGCGTTCGTGTATCTGATGTCGCGTTCGCACTTCATCATCACGGACTCGGGCGGCATCCAGGAGGAAGGGCCGGCACTCGGCAAGCCCGTGCTCGTCACGCGCGATACGACCGAGCGCCCCGAAGCGATCCGGGCCGGCACCGCGCGGCTCGTCGGCACGGACCCGGAGCTCATCGTGCGGGAAGCGTCGCGGCTGTTCGACAGCGCGAGCGCCTACGACGAGATGGCGCGTGCGAGCAACCCGTACGGCGACGGACATGCGAGCGAGCGGATCGTCCATGCGCTGATGCATACGCCGGCGTCGAGCGCGAATACGACGAGCTTCTCGATGGGCGCGGCCGAACTGCCGCTCAACGCGCTCACGCTCGGATTGCAGGCGTTGCGCTCGCCCTGAGCGGGGCGGCGTCTGGGGGCTCGGTCTGCCGGTTCCGGGCAGCGCGGAAGGTCGCCGCTATTGAGCGTAGCGGCGCGTGCGCGTGCGTTCGACGGATCGGCAGGCACCGGCAGGCACCGGCAGCAACGCGGCGTCGATCTCGGATGTGGAGCATCAGCACACGCAATGCAATCGCATCCGCAGCCGCAGCCGCCGTTCAGTACGCGACGAAGATCGTCACGCGCCGATTACGCGCGCGTGCGGCCGCGTCGTCGCCGGTGACGAGCGGCTGCGTATCGGCGCGGCCGATCGCCGCGAGCCGGTGCGGCGCGACGCCGCGCTCCGCGAGATAGCGCACGACGCTGCCGGCCCGCGCGGACGACAGCTCCCAGTTCGATTCGTATTTCGCGTTCGCGATCGGCACGTTGTCGGTATGCCCTTCGACGAGGATGTCGCCGCTCGCATGCTCGCTCAATGCGCGCGCGATCTGGGTCAGCACCGGTGCCGCATCGGGCAACAGACGCGCGTCGCCGACGTTGAACAGCACCTTCGCGTCGATGCCGATCTCGATCCCGTGCGGCGCGCGCACGAGCGCGATGCGGCCGGCCGTCTTCAGTGCATCGAGCGACGCGAGCCACGCGGGCACGCGCTCGGGCAGCGTGACGGCCGCCGTTCCGCGCGCGGCGGCGTCGTGCCGCGCGAGCGTCTGATAGCGCGCGTCGAGCGCGTTGTACTTCGCGAGCTGCAGCACGTACAGCGCGAGAAACAGCACCATCAGCGTCGTGATCAGATCCGCGTACGAGATCAGCCAGCGCCCGGTCTGCGCGTCGTCGCCTTCATCGTCGTCGCGACCGGTCGCCGTTGCGCCCGCGCGCGCGGCCTCAGTTCGTGCCGTCATGTCGATGCTCCACGGGCGTCATGCGAGCGACTCGGCCGCGCGGCCGCGCACGTCGCCGGTCAGGCGCGTTTCGATCGTGTGCGGCGATTCCTTGCGCGAAATCGCGAGCAGCCCGTCGAGGTACAGCTTGCGAAACCGCAGCTCGCTGTCGATCTGCGCACGCAGCTTGCCGTACAGCGGCAGAAACACGAGGTTCGCGAACGCGAGACCGTAGAGCGTCGCAATGAACGCGACGGCGATGCCCGGTCCGAGCTGCGCAGGCTCGAGGATGTGGCTCGTCACCTGCACCAGCCCGAGCACCGAGCCGAGAATCCCGAAGGTCGGCGCATAGCCGCCCGCCTGATGCCACACGCGCGCCGCCGCGAGCCGGCTGCGCTCGTAGGCGTCGAGCTCGCGCTGCAGCGCATCCTCGAGCACGGCGCTCGACACGCCGTTCGCGAGCAGTTCCAGCCCGCGTCGCGCGAACGGATGAATGCCGGTCACGTCCATCGATTCGAACGCGAGCAATCCGTTGAGCTTCGCGCGGTCGCCCCATTCGAGCAGGTCGCTCAGATGCTTGCGGTCGACTTCCTGCGCGCGCACGAACGCGAGCCGCAACTGCTTGACCGCATCGAAAAAGCGCGCCCAGGTGTTCTGGATCATCACCGCGCCGAGCGTGCCGCCGAGCACGATCACGAGCGCCTCGAACTGGAACAGCATCGAGAAGTGGCCGCCTTCGAGCGCGAAGCCGAACACGATGGCCGTGCCACCGAGCAGCACGCCAGCCAGGGTCAACAGGTCCATGTCGTCTCCGTCGGGCCGCGCGTCACGCGTCGGACGACGCGAGCGGCGCCGGCGCAGCGCCGGCGGCCGGCGCCTTGGCCGCGCGAACGGCCTCCACCACGCGGCGCTCGATCTCGCCGACCTCGAGCGGATCGAGCTTCAGCTCGCGGCGCATCACCCACGACACCTCGTTGCGCCGCGCTTCGGTCATCACCGAGAACAGCTTGTCGGCGATCGCACGATCGTCGAGGCTCGCGATCAGCTTCGCGAGATCGTACGTATCGAAGCCGCTGATCACGTCGAACAGCGTGCGCTGGTCGACCCACACGACGTCCTCCAGCGACTGCACGTCGCCCGCGCGCGGGTGACGCCGCGAGAAATACGCGACGCCCTTCTGCTCGACGTAGCCGAGCACCTTCGACTTGCGGAACGCGAACAGCTCGTCGGCGATCTCGCCGTGCGACAGCTTGTTGAGCAGCAGCTTGCGGTCGACGCCGATCAGCGCCTCCAGATCGGCCAGCTCGATCAGCTCGAGCTCGCTGTTGATCGACAGGTCGAGGTCGTGATCGGCGACCTGCTGCGCGCGATCGACCACGCGGGCGGCGTCGAACGTGACGACCTGGCGCCCGTCCGTCGACGATCCATAGTCGGCCATGCCGCCGGCATGCTCGGCCGACGCGGCCTCGATCGTGACGAGATTGAGCTTCTCCATGCGGCGCAGCATCGCGAGCACGTGCGGGCGCGAATGGCCGGCGATCGCGCGGCAGCGGCGAATCACGTCGGCGAGCGGCACCGAGGTCTCCGCGGCTTGCGTCTGCATCGGCCGGCGCGACCATGCGTCGTCCGAGCCGCGCGCGTCGGCGCCGGCCATCAGCGACAGCACATGCGCATACGACAGCACGCCCGGCATGAAGTCGGCGTGCGTATAGGTCGCGAGCTGGTCGTCCTTGCGCTTCACGCGACGGATCATCGTGCGCACGATGTGGCGCAGCAGCGCGGACACATGCTCGATTTCCTCGTCGAGCGTCGACGCAGGCACGACCGTGAGCTGGCAGAACGACAGCGCCTTCGCGGTGTGCGCGCGCGGCTCGGCCCCGAGCAGCGCCGCTTCGCCGAAGAAGTCGCCGCGCCCGAGCGTGCCGATGACGATGCGTTTGTCCTCGCAACGCGTCGACAGCTCGACCTTGCCGTCCGCGATCAGAAAGATGACGGGCTCGCCGGCGAAGCCCTCCGAGTAGATGATCTCGCCGGGCGCGGCCGTACGCGTCCAAGATTGCTGACGGTTCAAGTTGGTTCCCCTGCTGCGCTGATTGTTGCGGACTGCGCGTCGCACGTCGGAGGCATGCGATCGACAGTCTTCCCCGTTCCCGTTTAACGTCAACGCCACACGCATCCTTTAGCAATTTCCTGCGGTTTTCCGGCCGAGATCAACGCCAAACGTTTGCGTGCCGCCTCGCGCACGGTCCACTTCGTGCGATGCGTGCGCCGGCGCTCGACGATGCATGCGTGCGCGTCGGGCGAGCCGAACCGGTGGGTCGTCGCGCGAGCGCGCATGCAGCGCATCGCGCGCCGAAACGCTCCGCGGGGTGAACAGTCGCTCGCGACCGTGCGGAAAACGCGTTCGCGAATTCGCTTGGGGATGCTTCGTTTATCTCGCGCGCGCATGGGTCCGCGCATGCCCTACCGTCCATTGAACCCTTTTTCTTCCATTATCGTCGGATAATTAGCTTTTATTTTCGTCTAAAATCTCGCTTCCTCTGAACATAGGATGGAACGAGTTTTGATTAAGCTGACGAAAACTATCTCGCGTACGGCCATCGCCGCATGCGTGGCTTGTGCCGGTCTGATGCCGCTGTCCCAGTCGGCCCAGGCCCAGGTCGAGCCTTTGAAGAACCCCGTCTATGGGGTCACGCTGGACGACCTGACCAAACTCGATGCGATCGTCGCGTCGCTGCAGAACCTGCCGTACCGCCCGACGGTGCGCGTCGTGTTCGATCCGGGCACGTCGGCGGCCGACTACTACGCGCCGCTGCTGCGCCTGCACTCGGTCGCATACGTGATGGGCGAAATCTACGATTCGTACTATTTCCCGACGACGCTGTCGGCGTACCAGGCGCGCACGCAGGAACTGGTGTCGCAGCTGAAGAACACCGTCGACGTGTGGGAAATCGCGAACGAAATCAACGGCGAATGGCTGCGCAACGACCCGAACGGCACCAACACGGTGGTCAACTCGGAAGAGCAGCAGATCGGCCAGATGGTCGCCGCGGCCAATACGATCGTGAAATCGAACGGCGGCAAGACGGCCATCACGCTGTACTACAACGACGACAGCAAGGGCAACAACTGCTGGGCGAAGCCGCAGGATTACTGGAAGACCTGGCCGACGAATTTCCTGTCGTCCACGGTGCGCCAGCAAGCCGACTACGCGCTGTTCAGCTACTACCCGTATCAGGACTGCCCGGGCCTGAGCCCGTCGTGGAAGAACGACTTCGCGGCGCTGGAAAGCATCTTCCCGAACGCGAAGGTCGGCTTCGGCGAAATCGGCACGTCGGACATCGCCGCGCCGACGTCGGTGCAGCAGAACCTCATCACCACCTACTACCCGATGGTCAACAGCATGACCGATCCGCGCTTCATCGGCGGGTTCTTCTGGTGGAACTACGTCGAGGAGATGCTCCCGTATTCGACGAGCGGCTACTTCAAGCTGCTGCGTCAAACGATCATCACGCTCAAATCGCCCAGCTGATCGCGTCGTAGCGATCCGTCCAGGCGTCAGCGCAGCCGCTCAGAACCACAATGTCGCGCGCACCACGAGACCACGTGCGCGGGCCGCTGACGTCAACGGAAACCGGTATTGCACCGTCACATCGACGTAGCTCGCCGGCGCCGTATAGCGCCCTTCGCGGAACCAGTACCGGAACTGGATGCCCGGCCCCACGCCGATCGCCGTCTCGTCCTTCTCACGGTTGTCGTGATCGCCCGCCACCGCGACGTGCGGATAGACGGTCAGACGATTGCCGAGCATCGGCAGACGCCACGTGTGGCCATAGCGCAGCTCCGAATAAACGATGTAGCGCCCCGCGTGAATGAAATAGGCGCCTTCTACATAGGCCTGCCAGCTGCGCCAGCTCGGCTCGGTCACGCGCAGGTCGGTGCCCGCTTCCGACGAATATCCCAAACGCATCAGCCAGTCCGTCATCGACAGGCTGCCGATGTGGAACAGCCGCTCGGCGGTCATCACCACGTTCTGATCCGGTATCGGCTTGTAGCGCACGCCCACCGACCCCTGCACCGTCGGCATGCCGGTCACGTTGCCGTTGCCGTCGTACGCGGTGCCGTAACCGCGCACGAAGAACTGCAGGATGCGCCCGTTCTGGTAGCCGATCTTCGGCGGCTGCCAGTACGCCTCGACGCCCGGCTGCAGCACGCTGATCGTTCCTTGCGGGCCGAACGCGGCCGATTGATACGGCGCGCTCAGCACGAAACCCCACGTGCGCTGCAGTTGCTCGACTTCGCGCCGATAGCCGAACTTGCGCTGCGTGTCGAACGCGTGCTCGCTTTCGTCGGCATCGAGACTGTGCTCGAACATCTGCACCGATTCGTCGTTCAGGCCGATCCGCTTCGCCGCATAGCCGGCATCCGCATAGTTCATCGCGTTGCCGGCGCCGCCGGCGAAGCCTTGCTGGAACGCGTCGAGCGCATCGCGATCGCGGTGCTCGCGCAGCAGGTCGTACGCGTGTTGCAGATGCTGCATCGCCGAGTCGTCGGCCGGTGCCTGCGGCGGCCGATCGACCTGCCGCGCCTGCGCGGCGATCGCGGCGGCCATGTTGCGTTCGGTGTCCGTCGCCGCGTCGCTGGCGGCCAGTTCGGCCATCCGGATCGCCGTGTCGTGATCGCCGGCCTGCAGGCTCAATTGCGCGATGCGCACCTGGATCACCGCGGATTTTTCATCGGCGAGCGGCGCGAGCGCGATGCCCGCTTCATGCGGACGGTTCGCCGCGAGCGCGCTGTCCGACCATGCGAGCCGCAGGTTGCGCTGCTGCTCCGCGCTCCACTTGCCGCCCGCCACGGCGGCCGAGAAGTCGCGGCACGCGACGTCGTAGCGCATCTGGCGCTGCGCGAGATAACCGTGCTGCGCGAGCACGGCCGCGCTGTTCGGAAAGCGTGTGCTCAGCGATTCGAGCAGCGCGTCGGCGTCGTCGACCTTGCCTTCGCGCCGGTACACGTCGACGAGCAACAGTCCGAGCTGCTCGCTGCCCGGCTGGATCTGCAGTGCGCGCAACGCATACACCTCCGCGCGGGGCAGGTCGCCGGCGTCGATTGCCTTGTAGGCGCCGTCGGCCAGCCGGAACGCTTTGGGGACGAGCGGCCGGGCAGCGTGCGCGGGCGGCTGCCACGCGAGCGACATGGCGAGCGCCAGTGCGCTGAGCCGCGCGCAGCGCGCGAGGCCGGCGGTGATCGGACGGGTCGAGCGTTTCATGCCTGTTCTCCCGACGGCCGAATCGCCGCAGATGCCTGCATCGACGCGCCGTCGCCGTCGCGTAGCCGCGAGATCTCGACGAAGCGCGAGTGCCGCGCGAGTTCGGCGGAAATTTCCGCATCGCACGCGATGAAGTACGCGACGTTGGTACGCGCGCCGCGTCGCACGACCTCCTGTTCGTCCTGAGTGAGCGGGCGGCCGACCGCGATGTTCAGCGTGCCGTCGTCGGCGGTGGAAAACGGAATCGCGCGATACGCGTACTGCAACTCGAAGGCCAGCGAGTCCGCGAAATGGCCGACAGCAACGTTGCCCAGGCTCACGCGCGGCAGATCGGCCTGCTCGGCGATCGCGTCGGCGAGCGATTCGGTCGACAGCATGCTCGCGTCGAGCAACAGCTCGCCGAGCCGCTTGCCGCACGTCACTTGCTTGTCGAGGCATGCCTGCAGCTGCTCGAGCGACAGCACGCCCCAGCCGACCAGGATCTCGCCGATCCTGCGCCGCACTTTCCCGAGCGCTTCGTTCGACAGATAGGTGTGGCTGGTCTTGTCCCACGCGATCGGCTTGCCGCTCACCAGGTGGCCGAGATAGATGCGCCACGCGCGGCAAACCGCGTAGAAGTTGATCATGTTGTTGACGAACATCCGCGGGACCGACAGCACCCCCTGCAGCGGGCCGTTCAGCTTGCTGACGAAGTGCACGCGCTGTCCGGCGCGCGCGACCAGCATGAAGGTGTTCACCCACAGCAGCGGCGCGATCCACGGGCCGTTCGTCGCGAAATGAACGCTGGCCGGGAGCGCATGGCCGGTTTTCTCGAGGACGGCAAGCAGCACGAAATTGAGCAGCACGACGTAGGCGATCACCGAGAACAGCGACGTCACGATGCCCTTGCGATCGTGGAAGAACATGTAGCGGGTGAGCAGGTCGCCTTTCCAGCCGAGCTGCTCCCAGCCTTGAAACGCGATGCCGAGCACCCAGCGCGCGCGCTGCCGGTATGCTGTTCTGAACGTCTTCGGAAAATACTCGCGCGTCGCGAGCAGGTTCTCACGTGCCGCGCCTTTGCGCGCGTTGCGCGCCTGCGCATCGCGCGCGACGTCCGACAGCGGGAAGCGGGCGAACGTCTCCGTCATCCCGAGGTCCCTCAGCCGGAAGCTGAAGTCGTAGTCCTCGGTCAGCGAACTGGTGTTGAACGCGTTGCCGCCGCTCGCCTTCATCGCCGCGTCGATCGCGCGGCGGCTGTAGCACGACGCCACGCCCGCGCCGGGCACGACGCCGGTCAGACGCGCGCGCACCGGCACGTCCTTCTGATGCGTTTCGCTGAAATCGTCGAGGTAACAGCCGGCGACGAACTCGTTCCATTTGCGCGGCAACGACAGCACGGGAAGCTGCACGAGGTCGCTCTGCGTGACCGCGTGGTTCAGGTACTTCAATTCGGCCGGGTGAATCACGTCCTCGCAGTCGTGCATCACGACGCCGGCGAACTGAATGCGGTGGACGTCCTCGTAACGCAGGATCGCATCGAGAATCCAGTTCAGGCAGTCGGCCTTGCAGGTCGGCCCGTCGTTGCGCACCGTCGCGCGCGTGACGCGCCCGGGGTAGCGTCGAACCATCCGTTCGACTTCGGCCGTAGTTTCGGCATCGTTGTGATAGGTGCCGACGAAGATCACATAGCGTTCGTACTCGATGGTCGCGAGCGTGTTCTCGATCATCTTCGCGATCACGTCATACTCTTTCCAGGCCGGCACCATCAGCGCCAGATAACGCTCGTCGAGCGCGCGCAGCATGCCGATGTCGATGGCTGGCGCCTTCTCGCGACGCAGGACCCGGCGGATTTCGAACGACCAGTAACAGGCATCGAGCGTGAGATCGTCGAGCGTGCTGATCAGGATGACGATCGCGGTCACGATGGCGACGACGTCGAGCGCCGACAGATACGCACTCCATATTGTATGGTTCATCATGTTTTCCGCGATTGTCGCTTGTCAGTGCTGTTTGCGCCTGCCGACGCAAGGCCGATAAGCAGCCCCACCTCGCCCCCGGTACAACTGCCCTTCCGTTCCTGCCCGCTGCGCGTGCGGCTCTGAAGCGGCGCCCGCGCGGCCGAATCGCACGCTCACGCATCAGGCGCCATCGACGCGCTCGCGCAAATTTTCCGACGCTGATTCCAACGAGACGCCGCACACTGCTGCGGTCATGCCCACGCGAAACCGCCGGCGTCGGTCGCGTCGCACGGCCCCCCGTACACCGCCGTCCGCACGCACGATTCGTCAAGCAAGTCGTGCGCCATCGGCACGCAATCCTTGTCGCTCGCGGGGTGCCGGCATGCGCGGCAGGCGGCCGGCACCGCGAAGGCAGGCCAAATGTTTCAGCACTGAAACGTGCGGTCGCGCCGCGCGTGAAAGCTGCCCGACAGGTCGGCCGCGCAGCGACGCCGGCCACGACCGCGCGCGGCTCGGACGAACGGCGCGCACGTCGCGCTCGGCGGCATGATGGGCCGCCATTCGAACGGCCCGCCAGCCGGCCCGCGCGCGGCGGTGCGCAGCGCGCCGCGCGTGCGTCGCGCGACGTTCGCCGCGGCACTCGCGATCGGGCCCCGCGTTGTGCCCGCGTTACGCGCGTGCAACGTTTATCGCTGCAATTCCGGCTTGCCGCGCGGCGCTGATGTCGGCGTCCCGGCACGGCGCGCGTTTGCGGTGGATGGTATGGATCTGGCTTGAAACACAGCCGACCGGTTTCATTTGCTTATCCGGTATCAGGCGCACAACAAATCACGACATGAAGTCCAGCTACGGATCGGGGGGGCTGGTCGTGCTCGTTTCCCGAACGAGGCGATCGCAATTTGCCTATCAAAGGATGAACACCATGCCTTCGCATCGAAACCACTCTTTCCGAACCGGGGTGAGCGCCGTCGGGCTGCTCGTTGCATTGACGTCCGCGCTCGTCGTGACGGGCCCGCTCCAGGCCGCGAACGCGCAGCAAGCCAGCAGCTCGTCCAGCGGCAAGGTGAAGCCACCGCCGTTGCCGAACGGCTCCGCGCACGTGCGCGTGAAGGCCGGCATGTCCGACGAGGATTGGGAAAAGGCCTACAAGGAGACCGGCCGCCCGCCGTTCAGCCCCAAATCCGTCAAGAAGGCTGGCGGCAACGTGGAACGCGAATAGGGAGAAACGGCCATGAAGAAGATCCTGATCGTCATCGCGCTGCTGGCCGGCTTCGTGCAAATCGCGACGCCCGGCACGGCCCACGCGCAGACCACCACTGCCCGCACGCTCGTGCTCTACGACAACCCGGCCAACGACCCGTATTCGAAGCTCGGACTGATGTACAGCATCATGTTGCGCAATCTGCTCGGCCACTTCAATACGACCGTGGACCTGGTTCCGATCCAGAACTACACGTCGGGCATGGTCGGCAATCACGACGTGACGTTCTACATCGGCGATTACTACAACAACCCGATTCCGACCGCGTTCATGAGCGACGTGATGACCGCCACGAAGACGGTCGTCTGGTTCAAGTACAACCTGTGGCAGCTCGCATGGAACACGGCGTACACGTTCAACCAGACCTTCGGGTTCAGTTTTCAGGGGCTGGCCGGGCTGAACGCGACGCCTTCGTCGAGCAATCCGAACCCCGGCTTCTACGACACGATCACCTACAAGAACCTGCCGATGGTGAAGTACTACGCGTACAACGCGTCGACCGGCGCCGTCAGCGCGGACCCGGACGTCGGCCTGACGCAGGTGGTCGATGCGACCAAGGCGCAGGTGCTCGTCACGATGAAGAACAGCCAGAGCGGCGCAACCGCGCCGTACGTGATGCGCTCGGGCCGCCTCTGGTACTTCGCCGACGTTCCGTTCTCCTACATCGGGCCGACGGATCGCTACCTCGTGATCTGCGACATGCTGCACGACATACTGCAGACCAACGCACCGGTGAATCATCGTGCGCTCGTGCGTCTCGAGGACCTCGACGCCTATACGACGACGAGTTCGATGAAGCAGCTCACCGACTACCTGTACTCGAAGAGGATCAAGTTCACGATGGCGACCATTCCGCTGTATACCGACCCGAACGGTTATTACAACGGCGGCGTGCCACAGACCATCCATCTCGCGCAGGCAACGGGGCTCAAGAATGCGCTGAACTACGCAATCCCGCGCGGCGGCTCGATCGTGATGCATGGCTACACGCACCAGTACGACTCGACGCCGAATCTGCTGACTGCCGTCAGCGGCAGCGACTACGAGTTTTGGTACGCGGTGCAGAACCGGCCGGTCGACGAGGACTCGGTGCAATGGGCGGAGGACAGAATGACGAACGGGCTGCTCGAGTTCACGGCCAACGGCTACAAGATCGTCGGCTGGGCTGCGCCGCAGTATCAGGTGTCGCCCAAGGCGGCGGCGGCGACGGCCGCGACGTTCCCGACCACGTTCCAGCGGGCCGTCTACTACACGGCGACCAATCCACAGCTCGGCACCGGCGCACCCAACCAGGACTTTTCGGCCGGGCAGTTCTTCCCGTACATCATCAACTCCGATTACTACGGACAGCGGATCATTCCGGAGAACCTGGGCAGCATCCAGTACAACATTTGCAGTATCGACCAGTTCTCGTGCATCACGTACACGTGGCAGCAGCTCGTGACCAATGCACAGTACGGGCTGGCCGTGCGCGACGGCTTCGCGTCGTTCTTCTTCCATCCGTACTGGCTCGAACCCGACCTCCGGCTGCCTGCATTGCAGGATTTCCAGAGTCTCGTGACCGGCATCACGAACCTCGGATATACCTGGGTGGACGGCACGACGGCCAAGTGACGCGGCTGGCCGCAAGCGCGCGATCCGCAATGACGATGCGGATCGCGCGTGTGCTTCGGATGGGCTACGATGATGCGCGGGAGGGCTTATCTGGAGGCAAGCGATGACCATCTATGCCATCCGCGCGTTGCGCAGGTTTCGGCAGCGTATCGGCCGGCTCCGGCAGGCCGCCGGGCCGCGCCGGCGCGTGCACGTGGCGCATGCGACGCCGTTCGCGGCCGTTGCCGCGTCGCTGGCGATGACCGCTTGCAGCTGGACGGCGCACGACGTGCACGCCGACGGCATCGTCTGGCAGCTCGACAACGCGACGATCAATCCGGCCGGCAACTGGCAGCAGCTCGGCGTGCATGAGCTGTTGATCCAGTGGAGTGCCGTCGACGATACCGCGTATCTCGCCGGCACCGGCATGCGCACGGCCTCGCATCTTCCCGACTGGCAACGCATCGGCCGCGAGCCGTGGGCCCGCAACGTGATCCTCGGCCTGGCTGGCTACCAGGACGAACGGCGTGCGCGCACGCAGCTGTCGGCACTTGCCGATCAGTCGGTCGCGGTCGCACGCGCGCCGGTTCCGCTGCATGTCACCGGCTATTACTTCCCCGTCGAAATCGATCCGACCTGGCAGGACGCGCCGAAGCTCGCGGCGATCCTGAACCGGTTGCCGCGACCGCTGTGGGTGAGCGTGTACGACCAGAGCAACATCGGCGGGAAGGCGCTGGCTGACTGGCTCGTCACGTGGCTGCCCGCGGATGTCGGTGTGTTGTTTCAGGACGGCTGCGGCGTGTATGCGCGCGAACCGTATGTCGCGCGTACGTACGTCGATGACTTGGCCGCGCGCCTGGGCAAGCGACGCGTGCGGCTGATCGCGGAGGCGTTCCGACCCGCGGAGCGTGGTGGGTTTCGCGCGGCCACTGCGGATGAGCTGGCCGCGCAATTGGCTGTTTATCGCGGGTATTCGGTGTATTTGTTCGACGGCCCGCATTATGTGTCGGATGCGCTTACGCGGGAGCTCGTGGGCCGCAAGGGTCGGCCGCGAGCGGTCGCGGCGGGCGGGGTTGGGCAGTGAGGGGGTGACTAGCGTGCCGGTGAGGCGGTGTCGTGTATCGCGCATTGCGCATTGCAGCGCGTCGCGAAACGGCGAAAAGTAATCTTCGTGGAGTTCCGTGGATGTGGGCTTTCGACACGGTGCGGCCTGTCAGATTTGCCTCTAACGGCCATTCAGCGTCAGGCGTGGCGCCGATAGCATTCGCGTCTGGTCGGATGCAGCCGGCTAGCCCTGCGACGTGCGACCGTCGCAGATCAGCCCAGGTTGAGAGCCTCTACAGGCGACCTCAGTGCTACCTGAGCCGTCCCTCGAACTCGCCGCTAGGCAGCAGTGGCCTGAACAAGACGCAGGCCCCATCCAGTTTGCAACGTACCGTCTTCGCTTTGCATGGGCGCGAACGCCGACAACAGTTCACTTTTGAACTGCGCGCGCGCCGCTTCCGACATCCGGTCGGCATCGTAGGTGTCCAGCACGTCCAACCACAGCTGCTCGGGTGTAGGCGTCCAGTCGATGTCGATGTCTTCAAAAGCCACATCAACAAAATCGCGTTTTAGCAGTTCTTGCCAACCGGCTTCACTGCGCGTGCGCGCGTCGCCGAGTCGCAACTCGGTGAGCCGAGCCTTCGCGATTGACTTGAAGATGTCCAAAAAGACTTCGCCGACCTTGCCGGTCAAAAAGCTCCGCCCCACGATAGCGGAAAAACTGCCGCCGTCACGTAATACCCGGCGAATCTCTCGGACCACTTGTTCGATATCGTCCATCAACATGAGAGCCATGTGCGACAGCACGTAGTCTACTGAACCGCTATCGAGCGACATTTCTTGTGCGCGCTCGTTGAGCAATCGTATTTCGTGCGGCAATATTCCCCGAGCCACGCTCAACTCGCCATCGCTCATGTCTATGCCAATCAGCTTCGTGGCTGCATGCCCCCTGTCGTTCAGAATTTGCAGCAATGGCCCATCGCCACATGCCAGGTCGAGGACAGTCCGCGACATCGCTTCATTCGGCACACGATTCGCCAGTGCGTGATAGGAGGAAGGGTATGCCGCCTGCCCAGATCGGGCAGGTCGATTACCATAGGCTCGACGCGTTGCTCCTGCCCGGCGGCGATGAAAATCTCTCAAATATATTTCTGCGTGCGAGGTCATTCTTGCGCCATCCGATTGTTCGCGAGTTGGGGCAGTTGTGACGCTGGAGGCTGAACCCCCAGCGGATTGTCGACGAACCACACCGCGATGTCGAACGTATCAAAATGGCCGAATGCGGTCGGCAGACGCGTTGCAACGTGCGACCGTCTCGGATTGACCCGGAGCGGTCGGTCGGCGTTCTACAAAGCGGCCGTTCCGCCGGTATCTCGGCCTCACGCAACGGCGCTTCCCACCGGGCATCACCGGTGAGCCATTCTGCGTGATTTTTACACGGCCTCGGCCACCTGCTGCCTGATGCACCGGTCCCGTGCCCACCCGAGCGGACCTCGGTCACACCGGCAACGGTCATCAATCTTGACGACGAAGCGCTTCGCCCCATATCTTGATCGTGGACGAGAACTGCCCAGGCTCACTCGCTTCTACTTTGATGGCTGTCGGAATAAAGCTACTCCCTTGATACTCTGGCGTAGCTTCGTACCTTGTGACCTTGCCCGATTGCACTAGCGGAGCGATGATGTTGCGGTCCATCGACTGCTTGATCTCAATGACATAGGCCGGCACGTAGACAACGTTCAGCCCCGAGTCAGGGCCGCCGAATTCGCGCGGCATAAGTAATAATTTTCCGAGAGCGCCGCTTTTGTAAAGGGCTTCAGCCTTTGCTTGAGAGTCGATGTCCGCGTAGTCGGGACCTACCGGCTCGTTCTTTTTTCTAAACCAGTTAAAAAACAAGATTCTCTCCCCGAAATTTGATGTGCGCCCCTAGCCGAAACGGTGCCGAGCACCTGATTGTTGACGATCTAGACAATCCTGTCGAGTGACCGAATCTGGCCGGCATTTCCCGATCGATGTGCTTCATGTTTATCGAGCACCGGGCGCGGCGTATGCTCGGCCAGAGCACGAGTGTGCGCGCACGGTCTCCGGATTGACCGGGCTATGCCCGGGGACGATCTGCATCATCACCAATTCTGCTTTCTCTCCGTCTGGCACGAACCAAATCATCATGGCAGTTAGATCGTTTCCCTTCGCTGATTTCAGCCACCGGACCATCCGCACCTGTTCCGGGAAGCAGGTTGTCGCGCCCTCGATGTCCTCAGTGATCGATCCGTATTGGTCAAAAGTCTCCTTCATTGACTCTACTGCCTGAGGGCGCGACACAGACTTCCTTACGTTGTCAGCGAAGCTGTCGTAGATGGCGTCGAATTGCTTGTTATTGAATCGTTGGATCGCAACTCGTTCAGCCGACAAGGAGGCTGCTTTATCGTGTGCGAAGTATCCAAAGTGGACCTTGAGCTTCATGAGAACGCCGACGCTGATCAGCACGGCTATCAAACCAGCGATTTTCCATTTCTTACTTTTCGTCATTTTTGTTGCCTGCACCTTGCACCGTTTTCCGCTACCTAGCCTCGCGCTGCCTGTGATGCGGTGCTACGCTGCGTAGGATTGAGCTTCCCTCGGTTTTTCGCCTTCCAACGGTCCTGAGTTATGCAGCCGCATTCTTGGTCTGCTGAGCGTTGATCCAGTCCTGAAGATACCTTTCCGGAGACACAAAGCCGAGCGACGAATGACGACGAGTGCGGTTGTAAAACACTTCGATGTATTCGAACAGATCGGCCTTCGCGTCCTGATGCGTCCGGTAGCGCGTGGCGTGAACCCGTTCGTTCTTCAAGCTGTTGAAGAAGCTTTCCGTTGGGGCATTGTCCCAACAGCTTCCCTTGCGACTCATTGAGCAGCGCATGCCGTAGGCGCTCAGCTTGCGCTGGAACTCGTGACTCGCGTATTGGCTGCCTCTATCCGAATGGCACAGTGCACCCGGCGCGGGACGGCGGCGGAACCAAGCCATCGTCAGCGCGTCCGTCACGAGACCCGCCGTCATGCGCGGCTTGATCGACCAGCCCACCACCTCCCGGTTGAACAGGTCGAGCACCACGGCCAGGTACAGCCAGCCCTCGTCGGCCCAGATATATGTGATGTCCGAGCTGAACACCTGATTCGGCGCGGCGGGCGTGAACTCGCGGTTCAACAGGTTTGGCGCGACCGGCAGCTTGTGTTTCGAATCGGTCGTCACCCGGTAACGGCGCTTGTGCCGCGCCTGGATGCCATGCTCACGCATCAGCCGTTCCACGCGCTCCTTGCTGGCCGGAAAGCCTCGATCACGGATTTCCTCAGTCATGCGCGGCGAACCGTATGCTCCTTTGACCTCGGCGTGCACCGTCCAGATCAGCGTCAGCAATTGCGTGTCCGTCAGTCGCGTTCGCCCCGACTTGCCGCCGCGCTTCCACGCGCGATAACCGTTCACGCTGACCGACAACACCCCGCACAGCGACGACAGCGGATACTGCCCGACCTGCTGGTCGATCCAGGCATACCTCACAGCAGGTCCTTCGCGAAGTATGCTGCCGCTTTTTTTGCGATCTCAAGTTCCAGTTGCAGGCGCTTGATCTCGGCGCGCATGCGCGAAAGCTCCATCTGCTCCGGCGTAACTGGCTTCGCTCCGGCTCCATTCAGCTTGCCCGACGCCTCGGCCTTTACCCAGTGGCGCAGCGTCTGCTCCGACATGCCCAGTTCCCGGGCCACCACAGCAAAGCCCTGGCCGTCCTTGACCCGCTGCACGGCTGCAACCTTGAATTCCGGCGTGTACGATTGTTTCGGTACCTTGAACATCCCTGATTCCCTTCCTTTCCGTCGAGTTTATACATGACTCGATGGAAGGCGAAATTTCAGGGGAAGCTCAGATCTCAAATCGGGACCAGTCCGACACGGAGGATTCCGAAAAAGCCTCACTGTTATATAAACGCTATTCGAGCCCGACACTCGCGCTCCAAATTGTTGACGATACAAGGGGCCATGTCGAGTGACCGAAACTGGCTGCAGATTCAACCGGTCGATGCAACACACTAGAATCTGCGCAAGCAGTGGAGGTGTTGCAAATGAAGCAGAGGCCGAGGATCTACTATTCTGAGAGTCAGAAAGCACTCATGTGGGACCGCTGGCGTAAAGGTGAAACGATTCATCAAATTGCCAAACTGTTCGATCGGGGCCACTCTTCGATACAGCGGATTCTGTCAGAGGCCGGCGGCATCGAGCCTCCGCAAAGACGTCGCGCACCGCAGACATTGACGCTCGCGGAACGCGAGGAAATCTCTCGCTGCCTGGTGAGCGGATTATCGATTCGGTCTATTGCGGTCAAGCTGGGACGTGCTCCTTCCACGATCAGCCGCGAGCTGCAGCGCAACGGAGGCAGCCAAGGTTATCGAGCGAGCCGTGCGGATGAGCTCGCCTGGGATCGGGCACGTCGCCCAAAGATTTGCAAATTAGTGAGCAACCAGACGCTGGCGCGAGTTGTCGCTGCAAAGCTGAGGCTGCAGTGGTCCCCTGAGCAGATTTCTGGTTGGCTCAAGCATGCGTATGCCGTCAACAAGGACCATCTGGTGTCACACGAGACGATCTATCGGAGCCTCTATATTCAAGCCCGCGGTGCCCTGAAAAAGGAATTGCTTGAACACTTGCGACGCTCTCGAGCGATGCGCCGGTCTCGCCATCACACATTGAAAACCGAAGACCGCACGAACATTCGCGACGCTGTATCGATCAGTGAACGCCCCGCGACGGCGGAGGATCGCGCGATACCCGGGCACTGGGAAGGTGACTTGCTGTTTGGCAACGCGACCAGCCAGATTGCGACTCTTGTCGAACGTCAGAGTCGATACGTGATGCTGGTAAAAGTAGCCGGTAAGGATTCCGAGGCTGTGGTCAACGCGCTGATACGACACGCCAGCAAGTTACCTCGAGAACTATATAAATCGCTGACCTGGGACAGGGGCACGGAAATGGCTGATCACAAACGCTTTACCGTGGCGACCAAGATTCAGGTCTATTTCTGCGATCCGCAGAATCCGTGGCAACGCGGCTCGAATGAAAACATGAACGGACTGCTGAGGCAGTACTTCCCGAAAGGCACCGACCTCTCTGCCTATTCCCAAGCCCAACTCGACGCTGTAGCGAGGCGTCTCAACGAGCGTCCGCGTAAGACGCTAAACTTTGACACACCCGCCCAGCGGTTCCATCAATCTGTTGCATCGACCGGTTGAATCTGCAGCCGACTGCATCCGAAAGTAATCGCCTCTGATCCGCCCTGTAGCTCTCTCGTTAGCGGACATCCAGCACGAACGTTCAGGCAGCAATGTGTTTCTGCATGAACACACTCAATGGATCGTCCGTGTAATCTCCAAACGGCCCCCGGCGCTCGTAGCCCGCTGAAGCATACAAAGCCAACGCCTCCTGTTGGTATGGACCCGTTTCAAGTTTGAGCAACCTGCAGCCAAGATCTATGGCCCGTGTCTCGAGGAAAGCGATGAGTTGCTTGGCGATGCCTTGTCCTCGTCCGCGAGGGCTGACATACATTCGTTTGAGTTCGCCAAAATCCGGGCCGACAACGATTGCTCCACAGCCGATCGCCTGGCCCTCAATGTCCCGCGCGACAGCAAACAGGACATTCGATTGCTTCAACGATGCGAGATCCAGGGCGTGCCTGCTCTCAGGCGGATACAACGTATCTTGGTAAGCATCCAGATCGGCGATGAGGGCGATCACGTCCGGTTGATCGGGGGATTCCAAAGCGATGGTCACAGCTAAATAAGCACGGGAAATTAAAGCGCCACGCCGGCTAGCGGAAGTGCAATCGACGGCGGCTGCTGGTCGGAGCACATTCGCAGATTGTCAACGATCCATCTGGAACTGTCGAACGTCTCAAATTGGCCGTACTGCGCCCCACACTCAAGCGCGGCAACCGGCCCGGACACTGGCGTTCATGCACGCGCATAACCCGTCCCTGCGCAGTCATCCAACGTTCTCCGAAGCGTCCGTGGGCGGGCTATGCGCCGTTGCTGCTGAAGTTCAGCAAAACGATGCCGGATATCGCAGCGATCAATCCAATCGCCTTAACGACGTTCATCGACTCTCCAAACCAGACGAAACCTATCACTACCGTCAGCACGGCGCTGCTTCCAGCCCAGGCTGCGTATGCCAAACTCATTTCGATTCTCTTCGTCGCGACGGCCATCAGAATGACAGCTGCCACGTAGAACGTCACGGTCAGTACTGACGGAAGCAGGCGAGTAAAGCCAACGGAGAGATTGAGGGCTGCAGTGCCGAGTGATTCAGCGGCGACGCTCGCAGCAAGAATGAGCCATGCGGCTTGGGTGGGGGACATGAACGTACCTCGCCAGCCCAACGTTTATACCGAACGTTAGAGCAAGCGTAAGAGGTAGCGGTACCCCGAGACTGAAAATATCGTCCCAAAACGAGGAACGGTTGTCAACGATGCTCAACGTGTCATCGTCGGACGCTTCATGGCTCCGGACTCAACCCGAGGCTGCCCCCGACGATCCGCAACGAAACAAAAAAGCCCCGCCACAACGGCGGGGCACGACGCCCAACGGCGCGTCGACGGACTCGGCGCGGAACCTACCCGCGCCATCGCCTTACGAGCAGGCTTTGCCGTGCGACGGGTGAAAGCCCTTCGCCTTCGCATCGGCTTCCGACATGTAGCTGCCGTGCTTGGTCTTGCCGTAATACTTGTCGGTCGAGCAGTGATAGACCTTCGTGCTGTCGTTGGCCCATACCTTGCCCGCGCCGCCGCCCGGCGCGGCTGCGGCGGCGGCGGCCGACGCGCTTTTCACCGGCGCGGCGCCGGACGCAGCACCGCCCGACGCAGCCGTCGCGGGCACTGCTGCCGATGCGCTGGCCGATGCGCTGCCCGCAGCAGCAGCCGACGCGCCATACCAGGCCTTCACGCCTTTGTGTCCTGCGCACGCGCCCTTCTTCGACGCGCCCGCATAGAACGAGCCGTCCTTGCACATGCCGGTCGTGCCAGCCGGCGCGCTGGCCGGCGCCTGCACCTGTGCGAACGCAGCGGCCGACAGGCCGAAGCTCGCGGCAAACGCGGCGATCAACATCGTCTTTTTCATCATCCTCTCCTGATTGCCTGTATCGCGAAATCGTCCCGGCCGTAGCCGGGCAAAGCCATGCTCAGCGCACCCAGCGGCACACGCGATGGTGGTGATGATCGAAATGGCACACGCGGTGCGAATGCGCTTCGGCGAGGGCCGGCACGAGCACGGCACATGCGAGTGCGCCGGCCGTCAAAATCTTCACGATGCGGTTCATGGAACGCTCCCGGATAGGTCAGCCGCCGATTCGGCTGATACCGGCTTAACGCCCGCCGACCCTACGCGGTGTACCGGTCAGGACTGAATTGACGATGTTTGACACCCACACGTAACGACAACACGAAGCGAACGATCGACGCGACATAGGCTTCCGATGCTTTCGACGGCGCACTCGTCCGCCATTCGACTGTCGCCACCCTGCGGCGACGAAGCGGATCGTCGACCCATCCTTTGCGTGCGCACCGACCGCGATGCAGGCAAGGGCAATACCGAGCGCGCGTTTCTTCATGGCGTTTCTTCATGGCGTTCCTGTCAGAGGCGCAACCATGCATTTGTCTATACTTTTGCAGCCGCCGCGTGCCCGATGCGGCTGTTGCCGCCGGTGCAGCCGGTCGCGAGCACATCGCGTGGACGCCGGACTTACCCGAAGCACCGGCCCGCAAGCGGGCCGGCGCGGCATCGAACCCGGTACACTCCGCCCGGGCACCGGATGAACCCGGGACGAACCGCGGACGACCGCCGTCTCTCGAACAGCAATGCCATGACCACACCGATCTATCAGGAAATCAAGGACTTCATCCTCGCGCGCATTCATTCGGGCGAGTGGGCGGAAGGCGACCAGGTGCCGTCGGAGAACGAGCTTGCGCGCGAATTCAACGTCGCGCGCATGACGGTCAACCGCGCGCTGCGCGAGCTGACGGCCGAGCAGGTGCTCACGCGCACGCGCGGCTCCGGCACCTATGTCGCATCGCCGAAATACGAGTCGACGCTGGTCGCGATCCGCAGCATCTCGGACGAAGTCGCCGCGCGCGGCCATGCGTACCACGCGCAGGTGCTCGAAGTCGGCGCCGCCGTCGCCGATGCAGCGCTCGCCGATGAATTGCAGCTCGACACCGGCAGCCCGATTTTCCATTCGCGCGTGCTGCACTTCGAGAACGACACGCCCGTGCAACTGGAAGAACGCTGGGTCAATCCGGCCTGCGCGCCCGAATACGCGTTGCAGGACTTCACGGCGACGACGCCGAACCAGTACCTGACGCGCGTCGCGCCGCTGCAGCGGGTCGAATACCGGATCGAGGCCGCGCTGCCCGATGCGCAGACACGCCGCCATCTGACGATGGACGAACGCGAACCGTGCCTGCTGCTGCATCGGCGCACGTGGTCGCAGGGGATGGTCGCGTCGGTCGCGAATCTGTGGCATCCCGGCAGCCGCTATCGGTTCACCGGGCATTTCTGAGCACGCACGCGACCTCGCCGCGCGCTACCCCGTTTGCGCACTGCACAACAGGTTTGTTACGACGAACGCCGTCAGCGCATGCCAAATTTCCCGTGCAGCAGTATGCTGACGTCGTACGGCCGCGCACGCAGCATCGGGACATCCGTTTGGCCCGCACCTCGCCGCGCCGCCGTCGCGACCGCAATCATGCATTGCAAGGAGGGCTTCGTGATGGCTACCACGCATCAGCACTTCCACCTCGAGCTGCGGCACGCCACAGCGCCGACTTACTTCATCAGCTATCTGTTTCCCGCGTTGCTGTTCGCCTACGAGCTGTTGCGCGTCGGCCAGTGGATCCGCGATCACGGGATGCAATTCGGCGCGTTCAAGCAGATGGGTTACGAGTATCTGCTGATGCTGTTGTTCGTCGGGCTGCAGATCGTCGTCGAGGCGATCTTCCTGCTCGGCGCCGCGATGCGCCGCGACCATCGCGATTTCGAGCATCGGGTGCCGAACGTGGTGCTCGGGATCGGCTGCTCGATCGCGCTGCTCGCGATCGATCTCGCGATCCAGCTGGCGTTCTGAGCGTCGGCGGGCGCGGCTCGCCGCGTGCGTCGCAGCGGGCGCGCGCTTACGCGTGCGCGTCGTGCAGCAGCGTCGCGACGGCCGCGAGCACGTCGGCGGGACGCTCGCGGTGCGGGATGTGCCCGCATCGGTCGAGTAACAGCCACGACGACGGCCCCGCCACACGCGCGGCGATCCGCTTCGGATGCGCATCCGAGCCGTACTCGTCCTGCGCGCCGTGAATCGCAAGCGTCGCGCAGCGCACGTGCGGCAGTTCGTCGTCGAGCGTCCAGTCGCGGAACGCGGGCGACAGCCACGTGTCGACCCAGGCACGCAGCACCCACTCGGCCTTGTCGCCGTGATACCGGGCGAGGCGGTCGAGCTGCCCCGGTGCGTCGAATTGCCGGGCGGCGTCGCGAATGCCGTCCAGCGTGCGACCTTCCACGAATGCCTGCGCGGCGACCGTGATCAGCGCCCGGCAGCGTCGCGCATGCGCGGCCGCGCACGCAACCGCCATCCCGCCGCCCACGCTGTGCCCGAGCGCGACGAACGGGTCGACGCCGAACCCTTCCAGTACCGCGGCGAAGTCGTGCTCGGCCTCATCGCGCACGAACGTCGCGGCGAGTTGTCCTGGGTGACGGTCCGAACGGCCGAAGCCGAGCCGGTCGTATGCAATCACGTCGCGCGCAGCGGCACGCGCGAGCTGCGCGGGGAAGTCGCGCCAAAGCTCGACACAGCCGAGCGAATCGTGCAGCAGCACGATCGGTGCGGCGCACGCCTGCCCGGCTGGCTGCGCGCCGCGCCAGCGCTTAGCAAAGAGACGCCCGTACGGCGTCTCGATCCAGCTTTCGTCGATTACGATGTCGGTCATGGGTGCACGTGTGGGTGGTCAGTCGTCTGCATGATGGCGGCCGCACGCGCGGCGTCGAGCAAGCCGCCGGCGGCGGCGCGCTCATTCGGGCTGCGGATGCAGATACTCGATCTGCGACTCGTCGTAGAGCCGGTAGATCAGCGCCTGTATCGCGCGGATGTCCTCCGATTCGTCGAGCATCCGCATGCTCATGATGATCGGCGACACGAGGTTCGGATCGTCGAGCGGCTTGTAGCTGATGTCGTCGCGCTTGAGCCCGTACACGCTGTGCGGCACGACGGACACGCCCTCGCCCATCGCGACGAGGCCCAGCGCGATCTGCAGTTCGCGCGTCTCGTAGATGCGCCGCGGCTGCAGCGCGCGGTCGTGGAACGCCGCGAGCACCTGGTCCGCATAGCTCGGTCGCGGCGCCTTCGGGAAGATGATCAGCGTGTCGTTCACGAGGTCGTGCAGCGACAGCACCGGCTTCGCGCCGTCGAGCGCGTGACCGACCGGCAGCGCGACGATCATCCGTTCCTCGCGCAGCACGACGCGCCGCACGCTCGGATCTTCGTGGCGAATCCGCCCGAACCCGACGTCGATGCGCCCTTCCTTCAGCGCCTTGATCTGATCCATCGTCGACATTTCGTGCAGGCTCAGCTCGACGGCCGGATACTCGCTGCGAAAACGCCGGATGATTTTCGGCAGCATCCCGTACAGCGTCGAGCCGACGAAGCCGACCGACATGCTGCGCTCGATCTTGCCGACGCGCTTGGTCATCGATTCGAGTTCGGCCGTCTGCGCGAGCAGCTGCACCGCGTGCGAATAGAAGAAGCGCCCGGCGTCGGTCAGCTTCAGCGGCCGCGCATTGCGCTCGAACAGCGACACGCCGAGCGCCTCCTCGAGCTGCTGGATCTGCCGGCTCAGCGGCGGCTGCGCGATATGCAGCCGCTCGGCCGCGCGCGTGAAATTCCGCTCCTCGGCCACCGCGACGAAGTAGCGCAGATGTCTCAACTCCATGTTCGATTCCTCCCGGACGCGCGGCACCGTGCGCAGATGCCCGCGCTCGCCACGCCGTGAGCGCCCGCTCGCGATGCCGTCACGATACCTCAGCCGGCGCGGGCAATGGGCGCCGCCGCACAAAGCAAAACGGGAAGCCGCGCGGCTTCCCGTTCCATCACCGACACCGCGCCGCGACAGCGCAGCAGCGCGGCGGCCGCGTCATGCCTCGGTCGCGTACAGCGCGTCGCGCTGCGCGTCGCTGAGCGAATCGAGCGGCACGTCGGGCAACCGGTAGCAGATCATCGTGCCGTACAGCTCGGCGAGGCAGTTGCTGCCCGCGTCGAGCACGTAGCCGTCTTCGCCGTCCGGTGCCGGCGGATACACTTCGCGCCACGCATTGATCGCGGCTTCGATTCGCACGATGGAAACAGGTCCGGCCTTCCGCTCGGCGGGTGATGCGCTCATGGATTCCTCTGGGTTGCGCGTTCCGCCGGCCGTGCAGGCCGCGGCGGAACGATGAAAACGGCGGGCGCGGCCGGCCGCCGCCCGAGGCGCGCGCCGGATGCCGATCCGCGCGGCGCGCATCGCGCCGGCCGGGACGAGAGCCCGGTAGGGTCGGGAAATATAACCGGCTTTGACCCCGCGCAGCGGAAAGCCGACAAAAAAAACGGGAAGCACGTGCGGCTTCCCGTTTTCATCGCGGATCGCGGATCGCGGATCGCACACGGCACGGCCGCACCGGCGTCACGGCGTCACGGTGCCGCGGTGCCGCGGCCGGCGAAGGCGACGGCGAAATCAGCCGGCCGTCTCGCGGTTCTCGACGCGCGGCGCAGCGCCGCCGCGGTTCGCGGCGATCCACGGCGCAATTTCCATGTCCTCGTAGCGCACGAAGCGGCTCCGGTTCATGAGCCGGTAGCCGAGCCAGACGACGACGAACAGCGGGATGCCGACATAGGTGGCGGCCACGCCCGCCCAGTCGATGCGGTTCGCGAGAAACGCCTGATAGTCCTGCCCGAGCGCGATCACCATGCACAGCACGAACGCGAACAGCGGGCCGAACGGGAACCACTTCGACTGGTACGGCAGCTGCTCGATGCTGTAGCCCTGCGTCACGTAACCCTTGCGGAACCGGTAATGGCTGATCGCGATCCCGAGCCACGCGATGAAGCCCGTCATGCCCGACGTGTTCAGCAGCCACAGGTAGACGGTCTTGTCGCCGTACAGCGACGTGAAGAAGCACAGCGCGCCGACGGCGGTCGTCGCGTACAGCGCGTTGCGCGGCACGCCGCCCGGCGACAGCTTCGCGAACAGCTTCGGCGCGCGGCCTTCGGTCGCGAGGTTGTAGAGCATGCGCGTCGACGCATACATCCCCGAGTTGCCGGCCGACAGCACGGCCGTCAGGATCACCGCGTTCATCACGCCGGCCGCGAAAGCGAGGCCCGCATGACGGAACACGAGCGTAAACGGACTCACGCCGATGTCGGTCACGTCGCTCTTCAGCAGGTTCGGATCGGTGTACGGAATCAGCACGCCGATCACGAAGATCGCCAGCACGTAGAACAGCAGGATGCGCCAGAACACCTGGCGGACCGCACGCGGGATCGTCGTGCGCGGATGCTCCGATTCGCCGGCCGCGACGCCGATCAGCTCGGTGCCCTGGAACGAGAAGCCCGCGATCATCGCGACGCCCATCAGCGCCGGCAAGCCGCCGGCGAACGGCGCATCGCCGATCGTCAGGTTGCCCCAGCCGTTGGCCGGCGCGCCCTTCAGAATGCCGAAGATCATCAGCAGGCCGACGCCGATGAACGCGAGCACCGTGACGACCTTGATCAGCGCGAACCAGTATTCGGCCTCGCCAAAGCCGCGCACCGTCAGCGCGTTGAGCAGGAACATCACCGCGAGGAACGCGGCGCTCCACCACACGCCCGGCACGTCCGGGAACCAGTAGTGCATCACGAGCTGCGCGGCGACGAGTTCGACCGCGATCGTCACCGCCCAGTTGTACCAGTAGTTCCAGCCGAGCGCGAAGCCGAAACCTTCATCGACGTATTTCGCGCCGTAGGTCGCGAACGAGCCCGACACCGGCATGAACGCGGCCATTTCGCCGAGGCTCGTCATCAGGAAGTAGACCATCAGGCCGATCAGCATGTACGCGACCATCGCGCCGCCGGGGCCGGCCTGCGAGATCGACGCGCCGGACGCGACGAACAGGCCCGTGCCGATCGAGCCGCCGATGGCGATCATCGTCAGATGGCGCGCCTTGAGCGCGCGATGAAGCGTGGGAGGGTTCGCGGGCGAACCGGGTGGGTCGGAATTCGGGATTGCAGACATAAACGAGACGAACGTTGAGCGAGCCGGCATCCAGGGCCGGCGCATGCGGAATCGGGACGCGGTGTGCCGCCTGCGATACGGCCCCGATATGCGTTGCACGCCGCGCGGCTGCGGCGAAGCGCGGATTCTACCCGATTCGCCCGCGACGGCCCGGCCGCGGAACGCGCGGCGATTCCGGCGCGGCGGCGCAGCCGGCGCTTTGCACGCGGCGTGGCGGGCAATCCGCGGACGTGGTACGCCCCTATTTCACGATGGCGAAAATACTGGCTGAAAACGACATTTTGCCGCGGACATTCACAATAATCAGACGAAATAACCGATACTGAAAATTGATTTGAATCAACGTCATTCATCCGACCAGGGTAATGATGCGTAACCGTTTTCAAATCGACAGTTGAGATGCATGTTTTGCCTCGCGCGGCGAGAATTCCGATTTCGCGAGATAATGCGATTCACTCCGAAATAATCAACGTGCGCAATCGTCGACGACGAAATGCCCGCGCCCCCACCCCTCCAGGATGAAGCTACGCCCGCTGCTTGTCGCATTGCGCCGCTATACCCCGTCGGTCGTGTCCCGCATTCTGTCGCCCCGGGGCGTACTGGTCGCAGGTATCGCGCTACTGGTATTCAGCTGGGGATTGTCGGCATCACTTTTGATCGAGGCACGTCGCGACGCATACGACCACGCGGTCGAAAATGCGCGCAACCTGCTGCTTCTGATCGAGCGCGATATTTCGCGCAATATCGAATTGTATGATCTATCGCTGCAAAACGTCGTGGACGGGCTCGCCGATCCCGAATTGGCAGCATTGCCGGCCACCCAGCGTCATCGGATGCTGTTCGACCGCGCGGCAAACGGCGCGTATCTCGGCGCCATTTTCGTGATGGATACGCGCGGCAATATCGTGATCGATTCGGGCGTCTCGCCGCCGCGGCAAGGCAATTTTTCCGATCGCGATTATTTCACCGTCCATCGCGACGGGCTCGCGCAGGGGCTTTACATCAGCCGCCCGTATGCGTCGCGGCTGCGCAGCGGCGCGCTGACGATCGCACTGAGTCGCCGGATCACGTTGCCCGACGGGTCGTTCGGCGGGATCGTCGTCGGCACGCTCAGCGTCGATTATTTCCGCGCGCTGCTCGACGGTCTCGCGGTCGGCACGCACGGCAGCGCGGCGATCATCGAGGACAACGGCGCGCTCGTGTCGCGCCTGCCGTACGACGCGCGCATGGTGGGGCTGAACCTGCGCGACGCGCAGCTGTTCATCGAAGCGCGACGCAACCGCGAAGGCGCGATCGTCGGCGTCGGCGTGATCGACGACGTGCGGCGCATCTATGTGTACAAGCACCTCGCGAACCTGCCGCTGACCGTCGACGTCGCGCCCGCCGAGACCGACATCTATGCATCGTGGCGGCACCGCACGATCTGGACGGCCGTGCTGATGGGCCTGTTCACCGCGTTCATCGCGGGCGGCTCGCTCGCGCTGTCGCGCGAGCTCAAGCGCCGGCAGATCGCCGAGTCGAAGCTGTACCGGCTCGCGCACACCGATTCGCTGACCGGCGTCGAGAATCGCGGCACCTTCGACACGGTGCTCACGAAGGAAGCCCAGCGCGCGTCGCGCAGCGGGCGCCCGCTGTCGGTGCTGTTCGTCGACGTCGATCACTTCAAGGCCTTCAACGATCATTACGGCCACCTCGCCGGCGACGACGTGCTGCGTCGCGTCGCGCAAACCGCGTCGCGCTGCCTGCGCCGCAACAGCGATCACGTCGCGCGCTACGGCGGCGAGGAATTCGTGGTCACGCTGCCCGACACCGATGCGCGCGGTGCGGCGACCGTCGCCGACGCGATCCGGCGCTCGATCGCCGCGCTCGACATCGCGCACGAGCGCAGCCCGTACGGGCACCTGACGGTGAGCATCGGCGTCGCGACCTCCGTCGGCGGCCGCGTGAGCGCAGCGACGCTGCTGCGGCTGGCCGACGAAGCGCTGTACCGCGCGAAGTCGGGCGGCCGCAATCGCGTGTCGGACGCCGCGACGAGCGCGGCCGACGCGTGACGCCGCCGCGGCCGGCCGCCGTGCCGCGCCACGTCCCCGTGGACAGGCCGGCCGCGTTCGGCTAGCGTAACGCCAGCTGCGCGAGCGGCCCGCGCCGGTCCGCGCAGGCCGGTCCGCCTTTCCGGCCCTCCTCGCTTCGTCATGACCGCCCCGCTTCCCGCCCCACTTCCGTCGCTCCTGCGCCAAGCGCTCCGTCCACTGCTCGACCCGTACCGCCGCTACCGGCATGCGAAACTCATCCACGCGGCGCGCGTCGCGCTCGCGGTGCTCGTGTCGATCGCATTGTCCACGGGGCTGCAAGTGCCGCACGGCGAATGGTCGACGATCACCGTGCTGATCGTCGTCGGCGGGCTGCAGCACCACGGCAACATCCGCAAGAAGGCGGCCGAGCGCGCGCTCGGCACGTCGATCGGCGCGCTCGCCGGGCTCGGCCTGATCGTGCTCCATTCGATGCTGCATGCGCCGGTCGCGATCTACCTGCTGATGGCGCTCGCGTGCGGCGTCTGCGCCTACCACGCGATCGGCAAGGCCGGCTACATCGCGCTGCTGTCGGCGATCACGCTGGTGATCGTCGCGGGGCACGGCGACAACGAGATCGCCGACGGCCTGTGGCGCGCAGTGAACGTCCTGGCCGGCATCGCGATCGCGCTGGCGTTCTCGTTCGCGCTGCCGCTCTATGCGACCTACTCGTGGCGCTACAAGCTCGCCGACGCGCTGCGCGCGTGCGCGGCCGTCCATGCGCGGATCGCCGGCGATCGCCACGTGAGCGACGACGCGCATCTGAAGGAAATGGCCGCGCTCAGCGCGCTGCTGGTGCAGTTGCGTTCGCTGATGCCGTCGGTGTCGAAGGAACGCGATATCCCGGTCGCGCAGCTCGAGGCGATCCAGCGCGGCCTGCGGCTCTGCATCGGCTACCTCGAGATCCTGTCGAGCGCCGTGCCGGCCGGCGACGACCGCGCCGTCCACGAGTACATGCTGCGCGACATGAAGCCGGTGAACCGGCGCATCCGCGACACGCTGATCGGCGCGAGCCGCGCGCTCAAGTTCGGCAGGCCGAGCCGGCTCGTGCCGCGCCGCCGCCCGGTGGACGGCGCTCACGACGCACCGCCGCCGCAGCTGTCGGGCTACGTGTCGATCAGCGCGAAGCTGGCCGGCGAAGTGGACGTGTTGCGCGAGAAACTGCTCGATACCGCCCAGGCGTGGAATATTTGAGCGTCGGCGGGCCGTACTTCGACTTCGGCACGACACCTTTCACATTGCTTTCGATGCGCTGCGCGGGCAAGCGGCCGGCTTCGGTCGTTTTTGCCGGTCGGCCCGCGTAAACGGGGCCAGTCGCGGGCGCGCCTTCCAGTCGGCTCCGACCGTCATGCGCGGCCGCGTCACGGCGGATTCTCCGGGCGGTCGAACGGGCGCGGCGCCTGTCGCGGCGGGGCTGACGATGCATTGGCGCGAAAATCAGGTCTTGCCCCAACTTCCCGGACAGCCGATACTCGCGTATTCCGCGAAATACGATCCACCGGCTTCAATCCACGGTAATTCCTATGAGCACGATTCTCGAAAGCCTCCCGACCGGCCAGAAGGTCGGTATCGCCTTCTCCGGCGGCCTGGACACCAGCGCCGCGCTGCACTGGATGAAACTGAAGGGCGCCGTCCCGTACGCATACACGGCGAACCTCGGCCAGCCCGACGAAGACGATTACGATGCGATCCCGAAGCGCGCGATCGAATACGGCGCAGCCGGCGCCCGTCTGATCGACTGCCGCGCCCAGCTCGTCGCCGAAGGCATCGCGGCGCTGCAAAGCGGCGCGTTCCACATCACGACGGCCGGCGTCACCTACTTCAACACGACGCCGATCGGCCGCGCGGTCACGGGCACGATGCTGGTCGCCGCGATGAAGGAAGACGGCGTCAACATCTGGGGCGACGGCAGCACGTACAAGGGCAACGACATCGAGCGTTTCTACCGCTACGGCCTGCTCGTCAACCCCGATCTGAAGATCTACAAGCCGTGGCTCGACCAGACGTTCATCGACGAGCTCGGCGGCCGCGCCGAAATGTCCGAGTTCATGAACCAGGCGGGCTTCGCGTACAAGATGTCGGCCGAGAAGGCGTATTCGACCGACTCGAACCTGCTCGGCGCGACGCACGAAGCGAAGGATCTGGAAAGCCTCGAGAGCGGCATCAAGATCGTCAACCCGATCATGGGCGTCGCGTTCTGGCGCGACGACGTGAAGATCGCCGCCGAAGAAGTGACGGTGCGCTTCGAAGCCGGCCAGCCGGTTGCGCTGAACGGCGTCGAGTTCAAGGATCAGGTCGAGCTGCTGCTGGAAGCGAACCGCATCGGCGGCCGCCACGGGCTCGGCATGAGCGACCAGATCGAGAACCGGATCATCGAGGCGAAGAGCCGCGGCATCTACGAGGCTCCGGGGCTCGCGCTGCTGTACATCGCGTACGAGCGTCTCGTCACCGGCATCCACAACGAAGACACGATCGAGCAGTACCGCGAGAACGGCCGCCGTCTCGGCCGCCTGCTGTATCAAGGCCGCTGGTTCGACCCGCAGGCGATCATGCTGCGCGAAACCGCGCAACGCTGGGTCGCGCGCGCGATCACCGGCGAAGTGAAGATCGAACTGCGCCGCGGCAACGACTACTCGATCCTGAGCACGAAGTCGCCGAACCTCACGTATCAGCCGGAACGCCTGTCGATGGAGAAGGTTGCGTCGACGTTCTCGCCGCGCGACCGGATCGGCCAGCTGACGATGCGCAACCTCGACATCACCGATACGCGCGACAAACTGCGCATTTATGCGCAAGTCGGTCTGCTGACGCCGGGTGAATCGTCGGCGCTGCCGCAGATCAAGAGCGACAGCGGCGAGTAAGCCGGTCGTTGTTGTGGGCTGCCGGGCGGCGGGAAGCCGGCCGGCAGCTTGTGGTTTCCTTCTTCCCTTTCTTCCCCTTCATTGGCGTCCGTTGCAGACGCTGTCCCATCGGCCGGCAACGCGATCGCTTTCCTGCGCCGCCCGCTTCAGTCGTTTCGGCTCGGACGCGGCAACTGTGCGGTCGTGCCGATCAGCCCGAACCCGGCCGCTGCGCCGCCGAGATTGAAGACCTCGACACCGTCGCAGGCTCATCGCCTGCGCCCCCCGCCTCATAGCGAGAAGAAATCGACCTTGAGCCGCGGCACGTAGTTCGACATGTCGGTGTAGTACTGGATCACCTGGTCATGAAACTGATCGAACGCGTGCTTCACGTCGTGCATGTGGTTGATCGCGACGTGCGCGGCGTCGGCCGACACGTCGGTTGTGTGCGCAAGCGCCTGCTCCAGCAGGCCCGCATGGCCCGCGCCGACGTCGATGCGCATATGGCGCATCAGGCCGTCGAACACGTCCGCATCGAGCCCGGCGGCGCGCGCGATCTCGCGCCACGCGCCGCGCGCGCCGGCCTCGTCCTCGGGGCTCGCCTCGATCAGCTTCAGGCAGCACAGGTAACCGAGCGACGACGCGCGGCCGACCTCGCACAGCATGTTCACGAGCGACAGCGTGCCGATCACCGGATGCGCGTCGCGGATCTGCTCGCGCGGAATGCCCAGCTTCTCGACCGACGCAGCGATCAGCCCGTGATGCGCGTACTCGTCGGCCAGGTAGCCGCACAGCAGCTCGGCCGTCGCCTGATCGCGGCAATGCGCGATCGCTGCACCGACGTGACGCGGCGCGAGCCGGACAAAGTGGTAGGTCTCGAGCAGCAGCCCGGCGATCAGATCGCGGCTTGCCTCGCCTCGCTCGAGCATGCCGAACAACCGGTGATAGCCGATCTGCGCGCGCCACATCCGCGTGCTGCGCTCGACCCGCTCGAGAAAATCCGCCACGGCGATCGTGGCGGCCGGCTGTTCGCGGCGCAGCAGGCCCAGTTCGTCCAGTTGCCCGACGATCGTCCGCACGCTGCCGATCGACACGTCCGAACGCTGCGCGATGTCATCGAGCGTATGTCGCCCGTCCAGGTAGCGCTTCATGCGCAGGAACGCGTCGCGGCTGCCCTGCACCTGCTCGAGCTCGAAACGCTCGTCGCCTACGATCATCGCCAGCCGCTCGCCGGCCAGCGCCACGAGCGTGCAATGCCGCAGCCTCGGCCGCACGCAGATTTCCGTCATCTCGCCCATGTCTTCGTCTCCGGTTGTTCGACCATCGTCCGATGCACTTTTCGAAACGATCGACGCATGCGCTGATTAAGAGAAAATAATCGCACGGGCGATTAAATCAATCTTGTATTGCGCAAACGTTGCACTAGATTATCTCCATGATTCCGCCAATTCAAGAAATCAGCGGACGTTTAAAATAAAGTTCGTTTTTACAAGAATATAAATAGGGGCCCCTTCCTTGGAATCATCCCAACCCATTTGAAGATCGGAGATGCCGCCGCTCCGGTGCCGCCTGGCCGCGGCACGGCTGCGTGCCGCGCTAATGGCGGCGGGGCGCTTGCGCCCGTTCTCATCGTCGGAGGTTGCTATGAGTGAACCGCTTACTGTCATCGTGCCACGAGGCACCAAGGTCGCCGTCAAGGAAGTCGACGCTTTGCAGACGGTCGACCCGCGCGCCGGCGCCGATCGTCACGCGCTGATCGTCGGCGGGGCCGATCTCAAGATTGCGATTGCAAAACATGCGGACGGTCAGCCGCTTTCGGCACGGGCCGCGTTCATGACCATGTGCGGATGAATATCAGTTAACGAATCGTCCGCACGACGGATGAAAAGGAATATATCCGATATTCAAATTGCATTCCGGATTTCACTGTAAATCACCCAGCCCGATTATTCGAATCAGGCCGGAGCTCCTTTAATTTTCAAAACGGTGATCGATATGGCAAATACCCATCAGCCCACGGTTCATGAAGTGAAGAACGCCGAACCGGCCAAGAACGTGTTCGACGGCCACAAGGTGGATCTCTACATCAATACGGGCACGCTCGGCGGCAAGCACTACCTTGTCACCGTCAACAAGCCCGATGGCACGCCGACGCTGATCGCGATCCACCTGTAATCGCCGCGGCACCGATTCAGCCAGTTGCGGGGCGAGCCGCGCGCCCGCCCCGTGCGCCCACTTCGGGAGTCTCATCATGGAACAGATCGAATCGCCCGCATCCCGTCCGCGGCTGGTGACGCCGGTGACGCTGGGGCACGTCGACGCGCTGCCCGACGGCCCGCACGCCGCCGCCGCGCTGGCCCGCACGCTCGACCAGTTCGACGGCCGCCGCGATCTCGACGAGATCGCGCGCGACGAGCCCGCGTTGCCGCGCGCGCTGCTCGACGAGCTGGTCGGCACGCTGGACGAGGCCGGCCTGATCGACGACGACGCGCCGGTCGCGAGTCGCGCGGGCGCGGAAGTGATCCTCGAGATCGAGGATCTCGTCGAGCAGTACTGCGAGGAGACGCTCTACCGCAACCCGTTCTGGCGCGCATGCCTCGACACACGCTCGCCGGGCGACCTGCCCGAGCGGCTCGCGATCGGCATGGTGATCGAGAACTGGCACTTCCTGTTCCGCGAAAGCTATTTCGATGCGCCCGTGCTGTCCTACGTGCCGAGCACGCCGGTGCGACTGACGCTCAACCGCTTCTTCTCCGAAGAGTACGGACACGACGAGATCCTGCTGCGCGCGCTGAACTTCGCGGGGCTGAGCCGCGCCGACATGCTCGATGCGATCCCGCTGCCCGAGACGATGGGGCTGTGCAATGCGCTCGCGTACTGGTCGCACAGCGATCCGCTGTTCTTCTTCACGACGCTCGGCTTGCTCGAAGGCCAGGGCATGCAGCACGACAGCTTCATCCAGGCGTGCGAGCGCGCGCAACTGCCCGACGGGCTCGTCGGCCCGCTCAAGACGCACGCAACCATCAACCTCAACGCGGCGCACGGCAGCCTGACACGCGCGATCTTTCACGACGTGCCGGTGCTCGATGCCGCCACCGTCGCACGCATGAAGGCCCAGTTGCGGCTGTTCGTCGAGCTCTACGACGACTTCTACACGGCCGTCTGGCACTACTACACATCCGACGCGCCGCTGCTGCGGCGCGTGTCCGACCTGTGAGGCAACCACCATGGACAGCTCGCTCGCAGCTCCCGCGATGCCGAAATTCCGTGGCATCGTGACCTCGCAGCTCACGGATAGCGGCGCCGTGCTGAGCGCCGGCGGCCGGCAATGCGCGTTCCGCTTCGCGCCCGACGAGGCGACCGACGTCGCGCGCCTGATCGGCGATTTGCACGCGGGCGGCATGACGCCCGAGGAACTGGCCGCGCGCTCGCCCCGCATCGCCGACAAGATCCCGCCGCTGCTCGCCGATTTCAACGTGCTGCGCCTGCTGATCGAATCCGATCCGCGCCGCGCCGCTGTGGCGACCAGCGGCGCGCAGCTCTACCGCGACATCCGCCGCATCGCGGAGCGCACCGCCGCGCGCAGCGCACACTCGGCATTCCTGCGCGCGCTGGTCGAACAACGCGCGACGCGCCGCCAGCTGATCGGCTATACGCTCGAGTATTACTGGATCGTGCGCGCGGCGCCGGGGCTGATCGGGCCCGCGCTCGGCTGGGCCGCCAGTCCCGCGGAGCGCACGCTGCTGCAGGACTTCCTGAAATCGGAGCTCGGCCACGACCGGTTTCTCGAGGCGTCGCTGAAGGCCGTGGGGCTCGCCGAGGCGCAGATCGAGCAGCACCAGCCGCTGCCCGCGACGTTCTCGCTCGCGGCCGCGCTCGGCGTGCACGCGCGCCAGCATCCGCTGTCGTTCAAGGCGAGCCTGTTTCTGTTCGAGCGCGCGCAGCCTGCATTCATCGACGCGTTCGACGCGCGCTGCGTCGCGCTCGGCATGCCCGAGGCGTTCTACCGGCCGCTGCGCGCACACGCGGACCTGAACGACACGTACCGGCACGAGGACATCTCGCGGCAGTTGATGGCGCTCGACACCGCGATCGATCCCGAAGCCTGCACGGTCACGAAACGCAACGTCTCGCTGATGGTCGAGACGCTGGTGCGCCAGGAGGACACCATCCTCGCCTACTACGCCGACGACAGCGCGCCGCTGCCGCGCATCTTCCACTGAGGGTCGCCATGGAACTCTGGACATTTCAGCGTTATCAGTCGCCGCGCCTCGTCGTCGACGCGATCCACCACGAGCCCGGCTCGGCGCTCGTCAGCATGCGCGCGGGCGCGCACGAATACCGGCTGGCGTTCGACGCCAGCGACGCCGCGGACCAAATCGCCGCGCAACTCCACAGCCTGACCGACACGGCGTCGCCGCTGTGGTGGACGCTGCGCGAAAGCGAACCCGACTCTGGCTGGCACGCGCTCGGCACGTTTCTCGACACGCATTCGCTGATCGGCGAGGCCGACGACACGGCCGCCGATGCGCTTGCCGCGCAGGCCGAGCGGATCGACTCGTGCATCGCGCAGACGGTCGCGGCCAGCCTCGCCACGCTCGGCGCGGCGCGGCGCGACGCGGTCGCGCGCGATGCCGCGACGCTCCGGCTGCACCTCGATCGACCCGCCTCCGCGCGCACGCTGTTCGACGCGCACGACGATCCGTTCGACGCGCAGGTCGAACCCAACTTCCATCTCGCGCTGCTGCGCATCGAGTTCGAATACTTCCGCCGCGCCGCGCCGCTCACGCTGGCAGCCGTCGCGCTGATGCTCGACGCGTTCTCCGGCGCCCCGCGCGCAAGCGCCGCGGACGACGCGCGGTTCGACACGGCCGGGCTGTACGACGAGCACGACCTGATGTCGCATCTGTGGCTCGTCGCGTCGAGCCTCGTCGCCGCGAGCGGTGAAGACGCGCAGCGGCTGCCGTGCGCGGACGTGCCGGCCGTGTCGCTGTCGAACGGGCTCGAGTTCATGCGACAGACCGAGCTGATCACGCGCGAAACGCTGAACCTCTGGGGCGAGAATCCGTACGTGAGCGCGGTGGACGCGCTGAACGGCGGCTATTCGCCGCTCGTCGCCGGCCCGTTCATCGAGCAGTACCACGTGACGCGGCGCTTCGTGGAAATCATCGCGCCGCTGCTGAGCATGCGGCTCAGCATTCCGCTGCGCACGATGATGCTCCGCTACTACGGCGAGGAATACGGCCACGAGGCGCTCGAAAGCACGACCTGCGAAGCGCTCGGCGTCGCACCGCGCATGCTCGCGCAGATCGTGCCGCTGCCGCTGCACTTCGCGTTCGTCGACGCGCTCACGCTCCTCGCCGATGTCGACCCGGTGTCGTCGTTCGCCGCGATCATGGTCGTCGAGGGCATCTTCGGCGAGCCGCCGAAGATGTCGCTGCGCCTGATGGCGGCGGTCAAGGACAACGACGCGTTCCACAGCGTGTCCGGCGACCACGAGGAACTGAACGAATCGCTGAACCACAACAGCATCTCGCGCGACACGTTCGAGCAGATCGCCGCGATCGATCCCGTGCGCCAGACGATCGCGATGCGCCGCATCCTGTTCCTGCTCGAACTGAACCACCGCGCGTGGAGCGGCATCGCCGGCTTTTACGGCGCGCAGCCGACGCTCGCGCTGCACGGCCCGTACGGCCGGCTGCTCGACCCGCGCGGCTGACGGCGCCGCGCCAGCTCACACGCACGAGGAGAAGCCCGTGGACGAACGCTACGACTACATCGTCATCGGTTCCGGCTCGGCGGGCAGCATCGTCGCCGGGCGGCTCGCCGACAACCCGTCGATCAAGGTGCTCCTGCTCGAGGCCGGGCCGCTCGCGTCGCATTTCCCGCCGATCCGCGACCCGAACCAGATCAACTGCCTGTACCGCATCGGCGCGATTCACTGGGGTTACAAAAGCGTGCCGCAGACGCGCATGAACGATCGCGTGATGGACGTCTGGCGGGCGAAGGTGACGGGCGGCTGCACCGCGCACAACGACATGGTCTACGTGCGCGGCGCGCCTGCCGACTTCGATCAGTGGGCGAGCCGGTACGGCTGCGACGGCTGGCGCTACCAGGACGTCGCGCCGCACTTCGAGCAGGTCGAACGCATGCTGCAACCGACCACCACGACGCGCAACGCGTTCGGCGAGGCGTTCGTGAGCGCGAGCGAGCAGCTCGGCCACCGCTACAACCCGAACTACAACGACGGGCGGCCGATGGCCGGCGTGTCGCCGCTACGCTCGACCATCGACACGCGCTTCCAGCGCGTGACGAGCTACCAGCGCTACGTCGAGCCGCTGCTCGCGCGGCAGTCGAATCTGACGCTCGCCGCCGAATCGCTCGTCGAACGGATCGAGTTCAACGGCACGCGGCGCGCGGCCGCGGTGCACTACGTCCGCGGCGGCGCGCGCGTACGTGCGATCGCCGACCGGGAAATCCTGCTGTGCGCGGGCGCGATCAACTCGCCGCAGATCCTGATGCGCTCGGGCGTCGGCGACGCCGCGCAATTGCGGCAACTCGGCATCCCCGTGCAGATGGACCTGCCGGGCGTGGGCGCCAACCTGATGGACGCGTTGATCTTCCAGGGCATCTGGACGTCGCGGCAGCCGATCCTCGACCAGCCCGTCAACGAGGGCTACGCGATCGTCTGGGCGAACGCGAATGCCGACGGCCAGCCGGCCAATGCAGCCGAGATGATGCGCGGACGCTATACGTGCGGCCAGTCCGAGGAGGAACTGCGCAGTTTCTATTCGGTGACGGGCGACATGATGCGGCTACAAAGCCGGGGCCGCGTCGCGCTGCGCTCGGCCGATCCGACTGCCGCGCCGCTGATCGACATGAACTTCCTGTCGGCGCCGGGCGACTTCGAGCAATGCGTGCAGGGCTTCGAGCTGATGCGCTCGCTCGGCAACGCGCCCGGGCTGTCGGCCTGGCGCGGCGAGGAGCAGACGCCCGGCCCATCGGTGCGCACGCCCGCCGAGATCCGCAACTGGATCCTGAGCAATGCGGGCTCGCTCAGCCATCCGGCCGGCACGTGCAGGATGGGCACCGGCAACGATGCTGTGGTCGATCCGCAGTTGCGCGTTCACGGGGTCGAGGCGCTGCGGGTCATCGATGTGTCGATCATGCCGCGCATCACGTCCGGGCATACGCAGGGGCCGGCGTTGATGATCGGGGAGAAAGGGGCTGCGTTGGTGTTGGGGGGTGGGTGATGGCGTGCGTGGATCGATACGCATGCGTTTGCGCGGGTTATGGTTCTTGGAATGTGCCGCGTCAAGAAAATATCCGCTTAGCTTGTTTTCGAGGCTGGACGTATCGAAGCCAACGCTGTTTGTGGCAACGACCGGAGCGCGTCAAGTGCGTCAATGAAGTCTGATCATCCTTGGTAATCCTCAAACTCCCACGCGGAAATGGATCATTCACGTATCGGCTTTAGCCACAGCCCTGTGAGTTGTTCATTTGTCAGTGACGCACCTGCGTTGGCTGCGAATTCCACGATGACATCTGCCGTATCACCGACGCCGGTATATAACCACCCAGACTCGCGGTGGAAATGTGTCTGCCATTCCGTGCCTCCAGGTAAGTCGACCGCAGCTCCGGGCACGAGAACGGAAATATCCGCGAGGAACAATCGGCCTGGACAAGTATTTGGAGGGACCATAACTCGATCTGTCCATCGCGTGTGTGGAAACAAGCCCCACGGAAATAGTATTTCGCCGGTTTCTACGGATACCTCCAATTGAAGCGTACCAATCGAAATAGATCCAGTTCGGGAGCCCGAACTCGGCTGTTTAATTCATTTTCCCTCGGAACGAAGTCGAACGAGTACTCAGCTTGGCAGTACACCAGCTGCCCGGCGAGTACGCGGCCAGATTTCCATGTAAATCTCATTTCGGGCCGCTTTTAAAAAGGAAATGGATAACCGTCTTGGCACTTGGATTCACAACAATTCATATGTGCCTGCCGTACCGTTCATAGTTCCTGGTGAATCCCAGAGGGGTGCCCCGGCACTCCGCCTGGGTCAGGGACTGGCGTAGTCGAGTCCATAATGCTCTGCATCAGAAGCCGCGCATCCCCGTAGAGACGAACCGATGTCCCGCCGCCGCTCACCTCACCAACGCGATTCTGCACCGTTTTCGACCACCGCAATCTGTTGGAGGGCAAGGTCCGAATAACTTGAGATCGACGTCGGCGCAAGCGAGCCGAACAAACCGACTACAATCCCCCCATCCCCGCCGCTGCGCCAACCCTGCCGGAGCCGCCATGTTCGACCTGACCACGCTGACCACCTTCACCGCCGTCGTCCTGGGTCTGTTCCTGATCCCCGGCCCCGCCGTACTGCTCGTCCTCAGCCGCACCGTACAGGGCGGCCGCAAGACCGGCATCCTGACCGGCTTGGGCGTCGCCAGCGGCGACTTCGTGCATACGCTGTTCGCGGCCGTCGGTTTGTCGGCGCTGCTGATGACGTCCGCGCTCGCGTTCAACGTCGTGAAGTGGGTCGGCGCCGCCTACCTGATCTACCTCGGCGTGCGTGCGCTGATCGAGAAGCCGTCCGACCCGTCGCTGCCGAAGCTGTCGCCCGTCACGCCGCTGAAGGCGTACCTGCAGGCCATCCCCGCCGAAGTGCTGAACCCGAAAACCGCACTGTTCTTCCTCGCGTTCATGCCGCAGTTCGTGCATCCGGAACGCGGCTCGACGTTCGTGCAGTTCGCCGTGCTCGGCCTGATCTTCGTCGCGCTCAGCTCGCTCTACACGACGCTGATCGCCTGCTCGGTCCGTCCGCTCGGCCGGCTCGTGAAGCGGCTCGCGTGGCTGACGCGCTGGCAAGGCAAGATCATCGGCTCGATCTTCATCGCGCTCGGCCTGCGCGTCGCGGCTCAGCAGCGTTGATGCATGCGCTGCGCATGATGTCCGACACGGCACGCGCCCGCGAAATCCTCTACACCGACCCGCGCCTCGTCGCGGTCTACGACCTGTTCAACGCGGGCGATCACGACTTCGCGTTCTACGCATCGCGCATCGGCACCGTTCAGCAGCGCATCCTCGATCTCGGCTGCGGCACCGGCCGGTTCGCACGCCGGCTCGCTGCGGCCGGGCACGACGTCGTCGCGATCGATCCGGCCGCCGCGATGATCGAGCATGCACGGCAGCAACCCGGTGCATCCGCGGTGCGCTGGGCCGTCAGCGATCTCGCCGGCCTGTCGCCCGACGCGCGCTTCGATACGGTCGTGATGACCGGCCACGCATT
The DNA here is from genome assembly GCF_013822785.1 of Burkholderia sp. MBR-1. Taxonomy (NCBI): domain Bacteria; kingdom Pseudomonadati; phylum Pseudomonadota; class Betaproteobacteria; order Burkholderiales; family Burkholderiaceae; genus Burkholderia; species Burkholderia sp. MBR-1. The sequence continues at coordinate 117,997 of NZ_CP053610.1, read as the reverse complement.
CCAGTGCCTGCTGACCGACGCCGCGATCGACGCCACGCTGCACGGCGTGCGGCGTCTGCTGAACGAGGGCGGACGCTTCATGTTCGAGACACGCAATCCACGTGTCGAACCGTGGCGCAGATGGACGCCGTCTGCGCCCGCATCGCACGTCGAATCGCCCGATTTCGGCCGCGTCGAACTGCATCGCGCGGTCACCGCAATCGACGGTCCGATCGTGTCGTTCGACACGTACTACCGTTTCTGCCGCGACGACATACAGCTGCGAAACACGAGCCGATTGCGCTTCATCGCCCAACCCGATCTGCAAGCACGCGTGACGGCAGCCGGCTTCTCGGCGACGCAATGGTGCGGCGACTGGCAACGCGCGCCATTCGACGACGCGACGAGCGCCGAGATCATCGCAATCTGCCGCGCGTGAGCGCACGGATTCGCACCGCCCGCCACGACATCCCGCTGCGCAGCATTCGCTGAAAACGCACGCGATGCGCCGGCGCACCATAAGCAACAAACGATTCGTTCTAAAGCCCGCAGCGCCCGTGCTCCTATAATCGGCCGACCATCACAACAACGTACGGAGCACCCATGACCGATCAGGCCTCTTCGAACTGGCGCCTTGAAACCATCGCCGTGCACGGCGGCTATCGCCCCGACCCGACCACGCGCGCCGTGGCCGTGCCGATCTATCAGACGGTCGCGTACGCATTCGACGACACGCAGCACGGCGCCGACCTGTTCGACCTGAAGGTCCAGGGCAACATCTACACGCGCATCATGAATCCGACGACGGACGTGCTCGAGCAGCGCATCGCAGCACTCGAGGGCGGCGTCGGCGCGCTCGCGCTCGCGTCGGGCCAGGCGGCCGTCACCTATTCGATCCAGACGATCGCGGAAGCCGGCGACAACATCGTGTCCGCGAGTTCGCTGTACGGCGGCACCTACAACCTGTTCGCGCACACGCTGCCGCAATACGGGATCACGACGCGCTTCGCCGACCCGCGCGATCCGGCGTCGTTCGACGCGCTGATCGACGCGCGCACGAAGGCGATCTTCGCGGAATCGGTGGGCAATCCGCTCGGCAACGTGACCGACATCGCCGCGCTCGCCGACATCGCCCATCGCCACGGCATTCCGCTGATCGTCGACAACACGGTGCCGTCGCCGTACCTGCTGCGTCCGTTCGAGCACGGCGCGGACATCGTCGTGCACTCGCTGACGAAGTATCTCGGCGGCCACGGCACGAGCCTCGGCGGCGCGATCGTCGACTCCGGCAAGTTCCCGTGGGCGCAACATGCAGACCGCTTCAAGCGGCTCAACGAACCCGACGTCAGCTATCACGGCGTCGTGTACACGGAAGCGTTCGGCGCGGCCGCGTATATCGGCCGCGCGCGCGTCGTGCCGCTGCGCAACATGGGCGCGGCGATCTCGCCGTTCAACGCGTTCCAGATCCTGCAGGGCATCGAGACGCTCGCGCTGCGCATCGAGCGGATCAGCGACAACGCGCTGAAGGTCGCCCAGCATCTCGCGCGCCACGAAAACGTCGAATGGGTGAACTACGCGGGGCTGCCCGATCACCCCGATCATCCGCTCGTCGCGCGCTATCTGTCCGGCCGCGCGCCCGGCATCCTGACGTTCGGCGTCAAGGGCGGCCGCGACGGCGGCGCGAAATTCCAGGACGCGCTCAAGCTGTTCACGCGGCTCGTCAACATCGGCGACACGAAGTCGCTCGCGACGCATCCGGCATCGACGACGCACCGCCAGTTGTCGCCGGCCGAACTCGCGAAGGCAGGCGTGAAGGAAGAAACGGTGCGGCTGTCGATCGGCATCGAGCATATCGACGACCTGCTCGCCGATCTCGATCAGGCGCTCGCGCAGCTGTGACGCGAAGCGGCGCGCGCGCGAGCATCGCGTGCGCCGCTGCCTTCATCGCGGCGTCGCCGCGCGGCCGGCGAACGCGCAATGAACGCCGGCCGACGCGCGGGCGTTACCGCGTCGTCGCGGCCGGCGGATACATATCGACGCCGTCCATACGGTCGACGCTACGCCAATCGACGGACATGCGCGACCGCCACGGCGCGCTCGGGCGTCTCACGCATTCACGCACCCCGCCGCTCCCCCAGCCAGTCCAGCAACCGCCGCCCATCGCGCTCGCCGAACCATTGCGCGTGGCCGATCAGGTAACCGTCGTATGCGACGTCGACGATCTCCGGCGCAGCGACGATACAGCCGAAATACGCGACTTCCGACAGCGCGAACTCCGTATGCACGATCGGCAGCATCGCGACGAGCGCCGCATACGCGTCGTCGCTCAACGGCGCAATCGACTCGTAACCGTCGAGCAGCGCGCCGATCTGATCGTATTCGACGCGGCGTGCAGCGGCCGGCGCCAGCCAGTCGATCGCATTGCGCTCGATCGCGAGCGCGAGGTCCATCACCGCGCAGGTGCGATCCGCCAATCCGAAGTCGAGCACCGTGCGCACCAGCGCGCCCGGTGCGGCGTCGGTCCACAGCAGATTCGACGCATGCCAGTCGCCGTGCGTCCACAGCGGCGGCAGCGCGCCCAGCAGCGGCACGAGGCGCGCGTGATACGGGCCGATCCACTTCGCGACATCGCCGCGCCAGTCGCGCGTGCCGAGCGCGCGCGTCAACAGCGGCTGCGCGTCGACCCAGCGGGCGAGCGCGCCGGTCAGATCCGCGCACGACAACACGCAAAAACTCGACAGCAGCGTGCGCACGGGCCGCGCCGGCGCATCGTAGCCGGCCGACGCGCGATGCAGTTCGGCCAGCGCGCGGCCGGCCGCATACGCATGCGACGGATGCGCGAACGGCTTCCACGACATCACGCCGCGATACGCGTCCACGCCCGGCGCGAGCGCATGCACTTCGTAGGTCCATTCGCCCGACGCGAACGCGCTCGCGCCGTCGCGCGCCGCCAGCACGTCCGCGACCGGCACGCCGCGCGCCCGCAGATGGGCGATGAAGCGATGCTCTTCGGCGAGCGCCGCGACGTCGCGCAGGCTCGCGTGATGGCGCTTGACGAACAGTGCGCGCTCGCTGGTGGTGTGGACCAGCACGGCCGCCGAGAACGGTCGCGGGCTGTGCCAGGCGAGCCGCGCCGGTGCGCCGGCGCCGTCGATGCGCGCGAGCACGCCGGCGACTTCGTCGAGCGTCATCAGCGGCCAGTCGCGCTCGGCCTGCTCGCCGTCGACGCCGAATTGCGGCGGCGCGACGTCATGCGTATCGGCTTCACCGCGCACTGCACGCGCGTCCGGCTCGAGAGGAAATGTCATGAACGACGTTGCTCCGTGAGGTGTCAGGCGGCCGGGCTCGTCGCCGCATGCAATGCGTCGGCCGAGCGACGCCAGTCGCGCCAGCCGATCACGGCGAGCGCGATGAACAGCGCATAGAGCCCGGCGGTCAGATACAGCGCCTTGAACACGAACATCCCGACGTACACGACGTTCACGACGATCCACAGTCCCCACGACGCGATGTAGCGTCGCGCGGTCCAGTACTGCGCGACGAGGCTGAACGCGGTCAGCGACGCATCGACGAACGGCAGCGCCGCATCGGTCCAGCGCGCCATCATTCCGCCGAGCAGCGCGCTGCCGACGACCGCCGCGATCAGGTCGGGCAACATCTGCCGCGGCCGCACGCCGGTCACGGGCGCGACGTCGCCGGCCGGCGCAGCGCCCGCGCTGCCGGCGTCCAGCTCACGCTGCGCGATCCAGCGGCGCCAGCCGTACACCTGCAGCACCGCGAACGCGCCCTGCAGCAGCATGTCGGAATAGAGCTTCGCGTCGAAGAAGATCCAGCCGTACAGCGCGACCGACGCGAGGCCGACCGGCCAGCACAGCATGCGCCGCTTCGCGGTCAGCCAGATCGCCAGCGCGCTGACGATCACGCCGGCGATTTCGAGTGGGGACATCGTCTGTGCTCTCCTGGGTAACGGCCGGCGGCGCGCGTCATGCCGCGCACACCGGACGATCAGAAATCATAGGTCAACGATACGCGCGCGGTACGCGGCGCGCCCGGGAACAGGTACGCGTCGCCCTGCTGCTCGCCCGCGTCGCGCCAGTAGAACTTGTTGAACAGGTTGTCGACCGACACGCGTAGCACCGTGCGATGGCCGCCGATCTTCGTCGTATAGCGCGCGCCGAGATTGAACACGAACCACGACGGCACGCGCGCGGTGCCCTCTTCGTTCGCGTTGCGGCCGGCGCTGTACTCGACGCCGCCGAGCAGGTTCAGCCCCGCGACGTGCGGCACAGCGTAGTCCGCATACAGCGACGCGCGCAGCGCCGGCACGTTGATGATCTGGTGCCCCTCGTACGCCGGCGAGCCGGAATCGTAGGCACGCGCGCGAATCGCCGCGACGCTCGCGCTCAGCGCCATGCGCTCGGTCAGCCGGCCGGTCGCACCCAGCTCGATCCCCTGGTGCCGTTGCGTGCCGCGTTGCACGAACGTGTAGCTCGCGCCCGATGCGTCGGGGTCCGCGAACTGGAACGGCTTGCTGATCGAGAACACGGCGGCCATGATGCTCATCCGATCGAGCCAGTCGTATTTCGCGCCGAGTTCGAATTGATGCGACTCGACCGGCGGCAGGAACGCATACGCGTTGGTCGCGCGCACCGGCGCCTGATCGCCGAGCGACAGCGCCTTGCTGTACGACGCATACAGCGACAACGCCGTTACCGGCTTGTAGACGAGCGCGACCTGCGGCAGGAACACCGAGCGATCGGTATGCGTCGCATCGCCGTCGATGCTGTCCCAGCTGCGCTGGCGCAGCAGCACTTCCTTGCCGCCCGCCAGCAGCTGCCAGTGCTCGCCGAGGCTGATGCGATCCAGCCCGAACACGCCGTATTGCCACGCGTCGAGCCGCGGATACGACGGCCCCGGCGTGTTGGGCGACGGCGGGAACGCGACGTCCGGCCCGTAGACGTTCTCGCTGCCCACGTAGTCGTACACGGCATCGGCCATATGCACGACGCGACGCTGCACGCTGATGCCGAGCGTCAGCTCGTGGCGCAGCGGGCCGGTCGCGAACTTGCCGGTGGTGACCGCACGCAGGTCGTCGTTGCGGCGGTATTCGCCCGGGCTGCGGAAGTCGTACACGTCGTAGTCACCGTTCGCGCCGAAGAAGAACGGCGAGGTCGCGCCGCCCGCGCAGCTCGCCGCGTAAGAGCAGCCGTACGGGAACGCGCTGTTGTCGTCGATCATCGTGCGGCTGCGGCCGGCCGCGACGTAGGCTTTCCAGTCGTCGCTGAACTGGTAGTCGAAGCGCGCGTTCAGGTTCAGCGCGTCGGTCGTCACCGGCTTCGCCCACGGCTGCGTGCCGAGCGCCTTCGAGGTCGTCTTGACCGACGGCACGACCGTGCCGCCGAGCAGCTGGTAGCCGGGCGCCGAGCGCTGGATCCACTGCTGGAATTCCGCATTGAGCTGCAGGCTCGCACGCGGGCTGATGTCCCAGTCGGCGGCGATCGAGCCGAACGTGCGCCGTCCGTTCGTGTCGTCGACGTAGGAGTGCATATTCTCCTTCGCCGCATTGATCCGGAAGCCGAACTGATGATCGGCGCCGAAGCGCCGGCCGAGATCCACGGCCGCCGACGTCGAGCCACGGCTGTCGACACCGGCCGTCACGCTCGCGACGTCGGCCGCGCGCTTCGTCACGAAGTTGATCACGCCGCCCGGCGCGACCACGCCGCTGTCGATGCCGGCGAGCCCCTTCAGGATCTCGACGCGCTCCTTGTTTTCGAGCGGCACGTTCTGTTCGCCGGACACCGTCAGGCCGTCGATCCGGATCGCGCTCGCGAGATCGACCGGAAAGCCGCGAATCGCGAAGCCCTCGAAGTAGCCGACCGGCGCATAGTCGTTGACCACCGACGCGTCGTTGCGCAGCACGTCCGACAGGCGCTTCGCCTGCTGATCGTCGATCAGCGCGCGCGTCACGACGCTGACCGACGCGGGCGTGTCGCGCAGCGGCGCATCGTCGAGGCCGGCGACCGACGCTTCGCGCGCGCGCAGCGCGCTGCCGCGTTCGCCGCTGACCGTGATCGCCGGCAGCGTCGCGCCGCCGGCCGCATCGGCATCCGAAGCCGGTCGCGCGTCGCCCGGCGCGGCCGCGGCCTGCGCCGCGAAAAGCGTGATGCCGAGGCCCACGCCCAAGCCGACCTTCGTGCGCCGCCGCCGTGCGGCCAACGCGATTGTTCTATTCACCGTCATCGTTCTGGATGGAAAACTTGCCGCTCGTTCCTGTCGAAACGCGCTGAACCTGGGAAACACGAAGCGCACGCCGCCGCGACGGTGCCGGACAGACGCCGTGCGCGTGCTCGACCCGCCGTGCGTCGGACGCGCCGCGCGATCGGGCCGCGTGCGGGCCGATCGGTCGGGATAGCGCAGGTTGGGGCATCTGAGCCGCTGACGCGCCGGGCGCCGGCCTGGCCGCCGATCGGTGGATCGGCGGCGCAGCGGGCGGCCGGCGGCTTCGCGCGGGCGTGTCGTGCGGGGAACGCTTCGAACGCCGCGGCGCGCGCGGCGGGCCTGTGTGCGCGCCGTTCGTCAGAACGGCGGGATGCCCGTCGCGCGCGGCATCGCGGCGCGGCGCGCATTTTACCGCGGGCACGGGAACGGGTCGGGGAATGGGGTGAAGCTCGCGCTGCGCGCCAGGCAGGTGAAGCGGGACGACGCGATTGAAGCGAGGAGAACGACTAGAGCGAAGGACGCGCCGCAGCGGCGCTCGCCGGGCAACGTGCAACGCCCGGGCGAACCGCGAAACGCGCGCGACGACTCGCGCGCGTTTCGGCCATCGTTCAGAACCCCTGCATCGTCGCGGTCGGATCGGCGACCAGATGAACGACGCCGTAGATCACCGCGCCGACCAGCACGGCGAGCACGATCGCGACGAACGGCAGCAGCGTGAAATTGACGTTCGCGAGGTCGGACGCGTGCGACTTGCTGTTGCGCACGCCGAAGAAACTCCACAGAACCAGACGGATCATGCTGAACAGTTTCATGATGTTGCTCCTTTGTTCGATCGGTTGACGCTATCGTCGGTCCGACAGGTCTCCGGAAAAAGAAGCAGTTGCGCGCGGTTTTAGCGCAGCACGCGTCGTGCGACGGCGTGTCGCAGCGTTGCCGCGCGTGCGTCAACGGTCGAGCACGAGCGGCTCGTCGGCCCGTGCGGCCGGCTGCGCGACGCACAGCAGCGCGCAGCCGGGTTCGACCGCTGCGTCGTATGCGTGCAGGTAGTCGACCGCGCCGGACAGCACACGCGTCGCGCAGGTCCCGCACGAGCCGGCGCGGCAATCCGACGGCACCGTCACGCCGCGGCTTTCGGCGAATTCGAGCAGCGTGCCGTCGATGCGGCCCGCGCCGTCGCGCTGCGCGCGGCTGTCGAAGCAGTGCAGCGACACGCGCGCATCGGCATGTGCGAGACGCGCGAGCTCGGCGGCGAACGGCCGGTCGGCCGCGTCGCGCGCACCGTGCACGAACACCACGCGGCGCGACGCGCTGTCGTCGGCCAGCGCGCGTCGCAGCATCGCCATCATCGGCGTGATGCCGATGCCGGCCGACACCAGCACGGCCGGTCGCGGGCTTGCGACGTCGAACGTGAAGCGGCCGCGCGGCATCTGCGCGTCGAGCGTCATGCCGGCGCGCGCGTGGTCGTGCAGCCACGCCGACACGCGCCCTTCCCGCTTCACGGTGATCCGGTAATGGGCGGCGCCGGGCGCATCCGACAGCGTGTAGCTGCGGATCGCCGGCGCATCGCCGCCCGGCAGTGCGACGCGCAGCGTCAGATGCTGACCGGCTTCGTATGCGGGCAGCGCGGCGCCGTCCGCCGCGTCGAAATGAAACGAGCGGATCGCGCGCGCTTCGTCGACGATCTTCGCGACGCGCAGCGCGCGCCAGCCGGACGCCGACGGCGCGGCGGATGCGGGCGTCGGCACATGCGACGCCGCCGCTTGCGAAGCCGTCGCGGCCGGCGCTCGCGTCGCCGCCGCAAACTGCGGCGCCCGCTCGACGGGCGACCAGCGCAACGGCAGCACGCGACGCGTGCGCCGCACTTCGCGCACCCGAAAACGCACGACGCGCTGCGCGCCGTCGAACGACGCGACGAGCGGCCCGTCCCACACGATCTCCGCATCGGCGGCGACGTACAGCAGGTCGCCGCTGTCGAAGTCGACGAACAGCAGGCCCGCGCGCGGATCGAGCTGCAGATTGCCGAGCGTGTTGAAGAAGCGGTTGCCGCTGAAATCGGGCGTGGTCAGCGTGTGGGCGTCGTCGACGCGCACGAAGCCCGGCATCCCGCCGCGATGCGACACGTCGGCGCCGCGCGCGGGGCCGGCCGCCGCCGCCGTGTTCGCGCTCGCGACGAAGAACGTATCGGCCTGCGCGAGCAGCACGCGATCGGCGTCGCTCAGCCGGTCCGACACCTCGGGCGCCGCATCAGCCGCGGACCGCTCGCCCTCACGCGGCACGCGCACCGGCTTGCGCGCCTGGATGTACTTCGCGCAATTGCCGAAGCTCTGGTCGACCGCAACCGTCAGCGCACCGCCGTCGACCGCGCGCACGACGCCGTTCACGCGATTGCGCCGACGCGTATCGAACTCGATGCCGAGCCCGCCGAACGGCACGCCGGGCCGCCACGTGCCGGCGAGCGGATCGCCGGGCAACGCATCGCCGTCGATGCGCAGCGTGCGCGGGTCCGGCGCCGTCACGAAGCCCGGCATGCCGACCCGCAGCGTCGCCCACGGCTGGCCGTGCGCATCGACGCCGCCGAGCACGAACAACGGCAGCTGCGCAAAGAAGGCCCGGTGCTGGTCCGGCATGAAGCGGCGAATGCCGCGCCGGCCGCCCGCACCGGCGGCCTCGGTCACGCCGGCACGCTGCTGCACGGCGAGCTCGCCCGCATGAAACGGCGGCACCTCGAGTTCCCAGCCCGGTACGGCGGCGCTCGGCGCGATCATCTCGTTCTCCCGGTGGTTACGCGTGTCGATCCGCCGCGCGTCACGCGGCGAGCAAGCCGGCGCGCGTCGCCGGCATCCCGACGAAACCCGGCAGCGCCTCGACGCGCGCGAGCCACGCGCGCACGTGCGGATACGGCTCGAGCGACACGCCGCCTTCCGGCGCGTGCGCGATGTACGTGTACGCGGCGACGTCGGCGATCGTCGGCTGCGCGCCGGCCGCGAACGGCTTGCCGGCCAGCTCGCCGTCGATCGCGGCGAGCACCTTCGCGGCCGTGCGCTTGGCCGCGTCGTGATCGAGCGTCGCGTTGAACACGGTGACGAGCCGCGCGGCCGCCGGCCCCGACGCGATCGGCCCCGCTGCGTACGACAGCCAGCGCTGCACGGTGGCCGCGCCGAGCGCGTCGTCCGGCAGCCAGTGGGCGTCGCCATAGCGCTTCGCGAGATAGACCAGGATCGCGTTCGAATCGGCCAGCACGATGCCGTCGTCGTCGATCACCGGCACCTGGCCGAGCGGGTTGAGCGCGAGGAACGCTGGCTCGCGCTGCGCGCCGCCGGCCAGATCGACGTCGATCGTGTCGAACGGCACGCCGAGCAGCGACAGGAACAGACGGACGCGGTGCGCATGCCCGGACAGCGGGAACGAATAGACGCGAACCGGACGGGCAGGCTGGTTGGCTGCAGACATGGCAAGGCTCCTGGATCTCGCGCCGCCGGAATTCGGCGACGAACGGCCCCAGCGTAACGTGCGCCGTTGCTGCGCAGAAGACGGATAATCGCGGAAACATCATCCTTTTTCATAGGACAATCGACGATGGCCGATCTGCGCGACGTGAACCTGAACCGGCTGGCGATCTTCGTCGCGGTGGTCGATGCCGGCTCGCTGACGGCCGCCGCCGAGCGGCTCGGGCTGGCGAAGACGGTCGTCAGCACGCACATGCAGCGGCTCGAATCCGAGGTCGGCGCGAACCTGCTGGTGCGCACCACGCGGCGCCTGAGCGTGACCGACGGGGGGCGTGCGTTCTACGATGCGTGCCGCGACATCCTGCGTGCGGCGGAAGCCGCGCTCGACGCCGCGTCGTCCGACGCGGGGCCGCTGCGCGGCACGCTGCGCGTGAGCGTGCCGATCGACTACGGCGCGCTGGTGGTCGCGCCGGCGATCGTCGCGTTGCGCGACGCGCATCCGGCGCTCGACGTCGAGCTGATCGCGAACGACCGGGTCGTCGATCTCGTCGCGGACAACCTCGACGTCGCGATCCGCATCGGCCGGCTCGCCGATTCGAACTACCGCGCGGTGCAGCTCGGCGAATACGAGAAATGGCTGGTGGCGAGCCCCGCGTTCGTCGCGCGCTACGGGCTGCCGCGCGATCCGGACGCGCTCGCCGCGCTGCCGTTCGTGATGCTGTCGACGCTGCCGCGCCCGCATACGCTCGAACTCGACCATGCGCGCGGCGCTCACGCGTCGGTGCGCTGCGTCGCGCCGGTCGTCTCGAACACCGCGACCGCGTGCCGCGCGATCGCGCTCGCGGGCGGCGGCTTCGGGCTCCTGACGGATTTCTCGATCGCCGACGACGTGGCGGCCGGCCGGCTGGTGCGGCTGTTGCCCGCGTGGCGCTCGGCGCGGGCCGGGATCCACGCGGTATATCCGTCGACGCGCATGCCGTCGCGGAAAGTGCGCGCGTTCGTCGACGCGATGAAAGCGTGCATCGGAACCGCACGGCCAACCGCACCGGCGCGCGCGACGGCGTCGAAACGCGCGGCGCGGCGCGCGCCCGGAGCGGCTTAGTCACGCGGCCGCATGCCGGTCGGGCAAGTCGGAAAGTTTGAAAGTCGGCGCCTCGCGCGCCTGCTGGCCGGCCGCTACCCGTCTTGCCGCAACGTGCCCAGCAGCACCTTCCGGCAACTCGCGACCATCTGCGCCTCGGGATCGCGATGGCCGGTGAGCAGCCACGCCGCGCCGACGTTGGTCATCGCGCCGACCAGCGCAAGCCCGACGAGCCGCTGTTCGATGCGTTCGGCGGGCGTCGCGGCCTCGGGCGTCGCGCCGATCTCCATGATCAGCTTGCCGAAATCGAGCAGCATCCGCTGGTAGGTCGCATCGGTTTCTGCGCTCACGCCCATCACTTCGAGCAGCAGCACGCGCGCCGCACACGGGTCGCGCAGGTAGCCGAAGAACGCCGCGAGCCCCGCGTCGACGCGCGCGTCGAGGTCGCCGCCGCGCGCCGCCACCGCGCGCGCGACCGCGCCGTGCAGTTGCTGCGCGTGATGCAGGTAAGTCGCGCGCAGCAGCGCCTCGGCGCTGTCGAACGCGGCGTAGAAGTAGCGATCGTTGAGCTTCGCCTCCTGGCAGATCGACCGCACGGTCGCCTTGCGGAACCCCACCGTGCCGAACACCTGCGTGGCAGCGCGCAGCAGCGCGTCGCGCCGCCCGGCCGCCCGGACTTCGTGCGCCACGCCGCCGTAAGCGCGGCCCCGCTTTGGCGTTTCGAGGGCTTTCTCCATTTCGCTGTTTGACATCGGGACGCCCGAAAACTAAGGTGGTGACGAACAACACCACAATAAGCGCGCCGCGGACGCAGCGCAAGCGGAACGGGAGGAAGACGCATGAAGGGATTTTCCGGCAAGGTCGCCGCGATCACCGGCGCTGGTTCGGGCATGGGCCGCAGTCTCGCGGTCGAGCTGGCGCGGCGCGGCTGCGCGGTCGCGCTCGCCGACGTGAACGACGTCGGGCTCGCGGCCACGGCCGCCGCGTGCGTGCAATACGGCGTGCGCACCAGCACGCGGCGGCTCGACGTCGCGGACCGCGACGCGGTGTTCGCATGGGCGGCGTTCGTGCGGGCCGAGCACGGCAAGGTCAATCTGATCTTCAACAACGCGGGCGTATCGCTGGCCGCGAGCGCGGAAACCGCGCGCATCGACGATCTCGAATGGATCGTCGGCGTCAATTTCTGGGGCGTCGTGCATGGCACGCAGGCGTTCCTGCCGCATCTGCGCGCGTCGGGCGACGGACACGTCGTCAACACGTCGAGCCTGTTCGGGCTCGTCGCGATGCCGACGCAGAGCGCGTACAACGCGACGAAGTTCGCGGTGCGCGGCTTCACCGAAGCGCTGCGGATGGAGCTCGAACTCGACGGCGCGCCGGTCAGCGCGACCTGCGTGCATCCGGGCGGCGTCGCGACCGGCATCGTCGACGCGAGCCGCGTCGACACCAGCATCCACGCGCTCACCGGGCAGGACGAAGCGACCCACCGCCGCCAGGCGAACCGCCTGATCGACGCGACGACCGCCGACGACGCCGCGCGGCAGATCCTCGCGGGCGTCGAGCGCAATGCGCGCCGCGTGCTGGTCGGCGCCGATGCGCGCCGCCTCGACAAGATCGCGCGCCTGCTCGGCGCCGGCTATCAGCGGCTCGTCCTGCGCCACGTGCGCCGCGCCCGCGCGCGCAATCTCGCGCGGGCGCACGGGCCGGCCGCGCTGCCCACGTCACCGACCAAGGACCCCGCATGAGCTCGACCACCACCGACCAGCGCGACGCGCGCCGCGATCCCGGCGAGAGCCGCGACCTCGACGTGTTGATCGTCGGCGCCGGGCTGTCCGGCATCGGCGCGGCCTGTCATCTGAAAAAGCGTTGCCCGCATGCGAGCGTGGCGATCGTCGAGGCGCGCGACGCGATCGGCGGCACCTGGGACCTGTTCCGCTATCCGGGCGTGCGCTCGGATTCCGACATGTTCACGCTCGGCTACAGCTTCCGCCCGTGGCACAGCGACAACGCGATCTCGGACGGCCAGACGATCCTCGACTACATTCGCGACACGGCGCGCGCGTACGGCATCGACAGGACGATCCGCTTCGGCCAGAAGGTCGTCGCGGCCGACTGGGATTCGGCCCGTGCGCGCTGGACGGTGCGCGTCGAGCGCAGCGGCGGCGGCGCGGCCGACGCGCTCGTCTATACGTGCCGCTTCCTCTACATGTGCAGCGGCTATTACGACTACGACGGCGGCTACCTGCCCGACTGGCCCGGCATGGCATCGTTCGGAGGCCGGATCGTGCATCCGCAGCAATGGCCGAAGGACCTGTCGTACGCGAACCGGCGCGTGGTGGTGATCGGCAGCGGCGCGACGGCCGTCACGCTGGTGCCCGCGATGGCGGCCGAGGCGAAGCACGTGACGATGCTGCAGCGCTCGCCGACCTACATCGTGTCGCTGCCCGCGCGCGACCGGATCGCCAACGCGTTGCGCCGCGTGCTGCCGTCGCGGTTCGCGCACCGGCTGGTGCGGATCAAGAACGTGCTGCTGACGATGTACCTCTACAACGTGTCGCGCCGCAAGCCCGAACGCACGAAGCGGTTCATCATCCGCGCCGCGAGCCGGCAGCTCGGCCCCGGCTTCGACGTCGCGAAGCACCTGACGCCGCGCTACATGCCGTGGGACCAGCGCGTGTGCCTCGTGCCGAACGGCGACCTGTTCAAGTCGATCCGCACGGGCCGCGCGTCGATCGTCACCGACGAGATCGAACGCTTCACGCCGACCGGCCTGCAGCTCAAGAGCGGCCAGCGGCTCGACGCCGACGTGATCGTCACCGCGACCGGGCTGAAGGTGAAGATGCTCGGCGGCGCGCGCGTCACGGTGGACGGCCGCCCGGTCGACCTCGCGCAGACGGTGTCCTACAAGGGCATGATGTACAGCGACGTCCCGAACCTCGCGTCGTCGTTCGGCTACACGAACGCGTCGTGGACGCTGAAGGCCGAGCTGATCGCGCGCTACGTCTGCCGGCTGCTGAACCACATGCGCGCGCACGGCTACGACACCTGCGTGCCGCGGCTCGGCGCCGGCGAGCTCGGCGACGTGCCGGCCGTGAACCTGAGCTCCGGCTACATCCAGCGCGCGGCCGGCATACTGCCGAAGCAGGGCCATCGCAAGCCGTGGAAGTTTCACCAGAACTACGTGCTCGATCTCGCATCGCTGAAGTTCAGCGGGCTCGCCGACTCGGCGATGCGCTTCGAACGCCGCGCGCAAACCGGCCCGGCCGCCGCGCCGGCTGCCGACCCCGTACTCGAAACCCGTTGAGGCCGACATGACCCACACGCTGCATCTGATCCTGAACGTGCTGCTCGGCGTCGTCGCCGTGCTCGTCGCGCTCGCGTTGTTCTCCGCCTACGTCGCGCACCGCGTGACGCGCGCGTTTCCGCCCGAAGGGCGTTTCGTCGACATCGACGGCGATCGCCTCCACTACGTCGAGTACGGCAGCGGCCCGCCGCTCGTGTTCGTGCACGGGCTCGCCGGGCAATGGCGCAATTTTGCGTATCTGCCGCTCACGCGACTCGCGCAGCAGCATCGCGTGATCCTCGTCGATCGGCCGGGCGCCGGCCGCTCGCTGCGCGGCGCCGGCTCGCAGGCGAACGTGTTCGCGCAGGCGCGCACCATCGCGGCGTTCATGGAAGCGCTGAAGCTCGAGCGGCCCGTGCTCGTCGGCCACTCGCTCGGCGGCGCGATCGCGCTCGCGGTCGGGCTGAACCATCCGGAGCACGTGAGCCGGCTCGCGCTGATCGCGCCGCTGTCGCACGAACTGAGCGCGCCGCCCGGCCCGTTCAAGCCGCTGATGCTGCCGTCGCCGCTGGTGCGCCGCTTCGTGTCGTGGACCTTCGCGATCCCGATGACCATCCTGACCGGGCGCAAGGCCGTCGCGCACGTGTTCGCGCCCGACGCGGTGCCGGACGACTTCGCGGTGAAGGGCGGCGGGTTGCTCGGGCTGCGTCCGCACGTGTTCTATGCGACCGCGACGGACCTGTTGTCCGCGCCGGTCGACCTGCCGGCGATGGAGCGCCGCTATGCGGACCTCACGGTGCCCGTCGACGTGCTGTACGGCCACGCCGATCCGATCCTCGACTGGCGCACGCATGGCGAAGCGCTCGCGCAGAAGTCGCCCCGCGTGCGGCTGAAGGTCGTGGAAGGCGGGCATATGCTGCCCGTCACGATTCCGGACGCGACGGCGGACTGGTTGCTCGAAGTCGCCGCGGCGCCCGTCGATGCGGGTGCAGCGCGCGCGCACGTCGAGCACTGATCGCGTTGGGCGGCGCAGCGGCGGGCGTGAAGCCGCGGGCCGCTCGCGCGAGTCGGCACGGCTCGGCCGCGGTCATGAACCGCGCCGCGCGTCGCGCGCGGTGACGCCGCGGCGGCGCATGCGCGCCCGCGGCCCGCTTCGGCGACGCGGCTCAGGCTTCGTCGTCGGGCAATGACAATCCAAGCTCGGCGATGACCTCGCGCGCGCTGCGAAACGCCTCCACCGCGGCCGGCGCGCCCGCGTAGAGCGCGCTGTGCAGCAGCACCTCGCGGATCTCGACGAGGCTCGCGCCGTTGTTGAGCGCGCCGCGCACGTGGCCCTTCAGCTCCGTGCTGCGGCCGAGCGCCGCGAGCATCGCGCACGTGCAGAGGCTGCGCGTCTTCAGGTCGATGCCGCCGCGTTGCCACGTGCTGCCCCATGCGTGCTCGTTCAGCCAGTTCTGCAGCGGACGCGAAAAACCGTCGAGATCGCGCATCGCGCGTTCGACGAAAGCGTCGCCCATCACCGCCGCGCGGCGCGTCTTGCCCTGCTCCCTGTCCTGTTCGCTCATGTCGATGTCCTGTTCGAAGTGGGCCGCGTCGGCGTCGCCTGCGGCCCGGTGGGTTTCCGGTGGGTTTCGCGTGATGTTCGCGGCGTACGGGCGTTTCGTCAAAGGCGTCGCCCATCGCGCCGGCCGGGCGCCCGGGCACGCGCGACGGCGGGCAGGACGCTACGTAACATCCGGCGCGGCGTTACGGCGACTGGCGGGAACACCGCGGCGGGCGATTCGTGCAGCACGCGGCGCCGTCTCGCGGAAACCTGCCTTCCCCCGTTTAAATCACCGCAATCTTCCCGATTCCCGCAACAAAGCGCGCATGGATCGCGCACAACATGTCGTGGCGCGGAATTTGCAGTGTTGGCTCGGACACAACTTCCAATGTCGAGGCCAACATGCATCATTACTTCAAGAAAACGACGGTGGCGCTAGCCGCCTTGTCGGTCGTCACGCTGTATGGCTGCGGATCGGTCGACGGGCCGGTGACGCCGTCGATCAAGCCGAGCACTTCGGGGACGTCCGGGACGTCCGGGACGTCGGGCGGCGGTTCGTCGGGTACGTCGGGCGGCGGTAGCTCGGGCACTTCGGGTACTTCGGGTAGCTCGGGCACTTCGGGTACTTCGGGTACCTCGGGCACTTCGGGCACCTCGGGCACTTCGGGCACTTCGGGCACTTCCGGCACTTCGGGCACTTCGGGCACTTCGGGCACTTCGGGTACTTCGGGTACTTCGGGTACTTCGGGTACTTCGGGTACTTCGGGTACTTCGGGTACTTCGGGTACTTCGGGTACTTCGGGTACTTCGGGCACTTCGGGCACTTCGGGCACTTCGGGTACTTCGGGCACTTCGGGCACTTCGGGCACTTCCGGCACTTCGGGCACTTCGGGCACTTCGGGCACTTCGGGCACTTCGGGCACCTCAGGCACCTCGGGCACTTCGGGCACCGCCACCACCCCGCTCGGCAACGTCCTTCAGCAAACCGGCACGCTGGTCACCGCACTCGGCACCACCGTCGCGAACGGCGGCTCGCAGATCGGCGGCGTGCAAGTGCCCGGCACGAACCCGACGACGGCCGCCAGCGTCGGCAACGCGGTCACGAGCCTCGGCAACGGCGTGCAGTCGCTCGGCAGCGGCATCGCGGCGGGCCTCGGCTCGATCGGCGTGTCGCCGAACCCGCTCGGCCCGACGCTCACGTCGACCACCGGCCTGCTGACCGGCGCGGGCGGCGCGGTCAACAATCTCGGCAACGCGGTGACGAGCCTCGGCAGCGGTCCGCTGTCGCCGCTCGCGCCGGCGACGACGCTGGTCGGCAGCCTCGTCAACACGGTCGGCACCGCGGTGAACTCCACCGCGTCGGCGTTGAACACGGCGCTGAGCAGCGCACCGGTCCAGCAGCTCGAAACGCAGCTCGGCAGCGTGATCAATCCGATCACCAACACGCTGACCGGCGGTGCCACGACGCCCGGCGCCACGCAGACGCTCGGCGGCGCGACGCTGCTCGGCGCCCCGCTCAACGGGCTGCTCGGCACACTCGGCAGCGGCCTGGGCCTCGCGGGCTCGCAGATCGGCAGCACGACCGGCAACCCCGTCGGCGCGAGCACCGGCAATACCGTCGCGCAGCTCGGCAACACGGTGGCATCGGCCGGCGGCCTGCTGTACGGCGGCAGCGGCAGCTCCAGCAGCGACACGAACCCGCTCGCGCCGATCACCGGCCTGCTCGGCACGTTGACGGGCGGGCTCGGCGG
The DNA here is from genome assembly GCF_013822785.1 of Burkholderia sp. MBR-1. Classification (NCBI taxonomy): domain Bacteria; kingdom Pseudomonadati; phylum Pseudomonadota; class Betaproteobacteria; order Burkholderiales; family Burkholderiaceae; genus Burkholderia; species Burkholderia sp. MBR-1. The sequence continues at coordinate 100,698 of NZ_CP053610.1, read as the reverse complement.
CGGCAGCAGTTCGAGCGGCTCGGGCGGCACCAGCGGAACGAGCGGGACGAGTGGAACGAGCGGCACCAACCCGCTCGCCCCGATCACCGCGCTGCTCGGCACCGTGACGGGCACGCTCGGCGGCATCGGTTCGAGCGGCACGGGTGGTACCAGCGGCACCGGCGGCACCGGTGGCGCGGGCGTCGGCGGCTTGCTGGCGCCGGTCACGGGCCTCGTGAACGCGCTGACGCCGCTCGGCGCCAGCCTCACCGGCACGGTGACGACGCCCGGCGGCGGCGTGACCGGCAACCTCGGCGGCGCGCTGACGAGCGGTCCGGTCGGCACGCTGACGGGTTCGTTGACGTCGCCGACCGGTGCGCTCGGCGCTGTCGGCACGGCGAGCCCGGGCGGCGCGGTCGGGACGGTGACGACGCCGTCCGGCAGCGGCACCGTGACGGCCGGCCTGTCCGGCAGTTCGGGCAGCACCGCGGGCGGCGCGACCAACCTGCTCGCGCCGGTGACGAACCTGCTCGGCGGTCTGCTCGGCGCCACCGCGCCGAAGAAGTAACGCTTCACCCATCAGAACGACAGGCCAGTGGCCGGGCCCATTCCGATACGGAGCCCGGCCGACGGCCGGCGTCATCCGCCAAGCGGGGACGCCGGCCCACCTCCCGACGAGGATCCGATCATGAATTCCACCATCGACGGCATTGCCGCAGTCCACGATCGTCCGCCGCGCTCCGCCACGCCGTTTCGCGCCGGGCTGCTCGGCATCGCGGCCGGGCTGGTCGCGCTGTGGGTCACGCGCGACCAGCCGGCGCTCGACGCGGCGACCCGCGCCGTGATCGCGAGCGTCGCGATCATCGGCACGATCGCGCTGCTCGAAATCTTCGTCTCGCGCGTGTATCTGCGCCCGAGCGCCGGGCTGTCGCGGCAGGCGTTGCGCCCGCTGGGGCTCGCGCGCGTCGCGACGCGCCTCGGCGCGCTGACGTCGATCTATGCGGGCATCGGCGCGATCTACTGGCTGCTCCCCGAATATCACGGCGCGTTCTATCTGCCGTTCTGGTCGCTGCTGCGCTCGCTGGCGCCGTACGTGATCGTCGCGGCGCCGTTCTACTTCGCGTGGATGGACCGCCACCAGCGCGACACCGACGACGCCTATCTGCTGTGGGGCCGCTACCTGTTGCGTCGCGAGCGGCCGGCGAGCTGGCAGCCCGTGCGCGAGATGCTCGCCGGCTGGGGCGTGAAGGCGTTCTTCCTGCCGCTGATGACCGTGTACCTGTCGAAGGACGCCGATCACCTGAGCGCATCGCTCGCGAACGCGCTGCACGCGCCGATGACGCTCGCGACCTTCGTGTTCCTGTACGACCTGTCGTTCACGATGGACCTGATGTTCGGCACCGTCGGCTACCTGTGCACGTTCCGCATTCTCGACAGCCACGTTCGCAGCGTCGAGCCGACCACGCTGGGCTGGGGCGCCGCGCTGATCTGCTATCAGCCGTTCTGGTCGCTGATCTCGAACAACTACATCCGCTACGAAGGCTCGCTGTTCTGGGACAACTGGCTGCTGTCCGCGCCGACGCTGCGCGTGATCTGGGGCGGCGCGATCATCCTGTTGCTGATGACCTACGCGCTGTCGACGATCTCGTTCGGGCTGCGGTTCTCGAATCTCACGAACCGCGGGATCATCACGTCGGGCCCGTACCGGTTCACGAAGCATCCGGCCTACATCACGAAGAACCTGTCGTACTGGATGGTATCGGTGCCGTTCGTCGAGCCGCTCGGCTGGCAGGTCGCGCTGATGCACTGTGCGGGGCTCGTCGCGGTGAACCTGATCTACTACACGCGCGCGAAGACGGAAGAACGGCATCTGATGCGCGATCCGGACTATCGCGCGTATGCGGAATGGATCGCGCAGCACGGGTTGTTTGCGCGGATGCGGCACGCGTTGGGTATGCGCGCGGCGGTGTGAGGCCGTGTAACGCGGCGGCGATCGTCGGTTCGATGAGCGGCGCGCATCCGCGCTTCGCGCCGGCGCGCCCCGAACGCGCACCGGTGCGATAATCCGTCGAACCCACGCGACGACGCCGCGCCCCTACACCTCCAACCCACCCGCCGATGGCCGACGAACCCCGAACCGATCGCGCGCACCGCGTCGACATCATCGCGCTGTGCGGCAGCCTGCGCGCCCAATCGCACAACGCAGCGCTGCTCGATGCGGCGGCCCGCGTCGCACCGCACGGGATGCGTATCGTGCGCTTCGAACGGCTCGGCGAGTTTCCACTGTTCAATCCGGATATCGAATCTCCGACGCCGCCCGCGGTGCACGACTTGATCGAACGGCTGAACGCGGCGCACGGCGTGCTGATCGCGAGCCCGGAATACGCGCACGGCGTGACAGGCGTGATGAAGAACGCGCTGGACTGGATCGTCGGATGCGAGGCGGTCGTGTACAAGCCGGTCGCGGTACTGAACGCGTCGCCGCGCGCGACGCACGCGGACGCGGCGCTGCGGGAAACGCTGGCGGTGATGTCCGCATGCATCGTCGAGCGCGCGTCGATCGCGCTACCGATCCTCGGCAGCGGGCTCGATGCGGCCGGCATCGCCGCGCATCCGCGCTTCGCGCCGGCGCTGACCGATGCGCTGCTCGCACTGCGCGCGACGATCGACGCGCAGGCGCCGAGCCGCTAGCGAAGCGCCGCAACGGGCGTTATCGCGCCCTCACCCGCGCGACTTTCTTCGCGGGCTTGCCGGACTTCGCTGCCTTGGCGCGCGGCGCATCCTTGTCGGGCGGCGGGCCGCCGGCCAGATCCTCGAGCCATGCCAGCGCATCGATATACGACAGGAACTGCTGCAGGTAGTCGGGTGACAGCTCGCGCATCGTCGCGAGCGACCGATGCACGAGGCTGTTCGAATTGAGCGGCCCCGCGTTGCGCGGCACCTGGTCGAGCGACTGGCGGTACTGCTGCTCGGTGCGGACCTTCGACCACGTCGCGCGGAAGTAGTCGATCAGCTCGGGATCGATCCCGCGCCGGTCGGCCTGCGCATCGCGCGCGAGCCGCGCGACGAGCCCGGCGAGTGCGCCGCGCGCAGCTGCGGTTGCGGTTGCGCTTGCGTTCACGTCTTCGCTCGCGCGCGCCACGATCGCGGCGAACGCGTCGAGCAGCGTCGCGAGCCGCGCGTCGAGCAGCGCGCGCGCATCGCCGTCCAGCGCGGCCGCGCGTTTGGCGAGCGCATCGAGCCGATGGAAGCGCACCGGGTCGAGCCGGTCGGCGCGCTGCTCACGCCATGCGTCGAGCATCGCGCGCACCTGCGTCGCGTCCACCGTCACTTCGCCGCTCCTCCATTCGACGCGCTCTTGCGCGGCACCGGCGCGATCTCCACGCGGCGGTTCTTCGCGCGGCCTTCGTCGTCGGCGTTCGAGCTGACCGGCTGCTGCGAGCCGAACGCCGCCGCGAACACCGACGGCGCCGGCACGCCGGCGTCGATCAGCGCGCGCGTGACGGTCAGCGCGCGCTTCGCCGACAACTCCCAGTTGTCCGCGAACAGGCGGTTGCCGGCGCGCACCTGCTGATCGTCGGCGAAGCCGCTGACCATCAGGATCTCGTCGCGCGTCTTCAGGTACGCGGCGAGCGGCCCGGCCAGCGTCTTCAGCAGATCGCGGCCGGCCGGCTGCAACTGGTCCGAGTTCAACGCGAACAGCACGTTGCCGCTGATCCCGATGCGCCCGTTCACGAGCGTCACGCGACCGGCCGCGAGCGGCCCCGCGAGCGCCTGCTCCAGCGACGCGCGCTGCTGCGCTTCCTGCCGGCGCGCGCGCACGGCTTCCTCGAGCTTCGACGTCAGCTGCAATTGCATGCCGATCACGCCGACGAGGATCAGCACGAAGGCGCCGAGCAGCACCGACATCAGGTCGGCGAACGCGGGCCAGACCGGCGCGGCGGGCGCGCCGTCGTCGATTTCGTCATGCATGTCTTACGCTCCGACCGATGCGCGCCGACCGGCAATCTGCTGCAGATCCTCGACGATCTGCTTCTGCGACATCATGCTCAGGTCGATCACCTCGCGCGCCTGCGCGACGTAGTACTCGAGCTGCTCGTCGCTGCGCGCGAGCGATTTCTCGAGCGCGGCCTCGATGCGTTGCAGGTGGCTCAGCAGCTTGTCGTTCGATTCGCCGAACACCTGCACGGCCGCGCCGAACGCATCGCCGAGGCTCGCGACCTCGACCGCGCCCGCCGTCACCTGCGCCGCCACGGAATCGAGCTTGCGCGTCTCGGCATCGACGGCGTCGTTGAAGCGCGCGCCGACGCGTTCGAGCAGATCGGCCGACGTGCTGACGAGCGCGTCGATCGCGGTGCGCTGCTCGGTCGATGCGTGATTGACCGCGCCGAGCAGGGTTTCGAGCGTCGAGAGCAGGCGGCTGCGCTCGTCGAGCATCGCCGTGTCGCGCACCATGCTGTCGGACAGACGCTGGCGCAATTCGGCGACGACGTCCGCCGCGGCCTTCGGCGCTTCCGATGCGGCCTGCACGAGGCGCGAGATTTCGTTGATCGTGTCGCTCGCGTGCGCCTGCGCCTGTGCGGTGATCGCGTTCGCGGTGCGCGCCAGCGTGTCGCAGATGTCCTGCTGGCGCGTCGCCGCGTGCGCGCTCGTCTGCGCCCATTCGTCACGCAGCGCGGCGGCCAGGGCCGCCAGCGAGTTGCTCCATGCGGCCAAACGTTCTTCGTCGCGTGCGGCGAGTTGCGTTTGCAGGCCTCTGTGCGAATCGCGAATCGTCGACAGCAGATCGTTCGAGCGTTGCTCGAACGTCGCCGCCTGCGCGGTCAGATCGCGTGTGGTCTGTGCGAGCGCATCGCAGATCTCCTGCTGACGGCCCGCGCTGTGCACGCCCGCGCGCCGCCATTCGTCGCCGAGCTTCGCGGCCATCGCGGCGAGCGAGTCGCTCCATGCTGCCAGACGCTCCTCGTCGCGTGCGGCGAGCTGCGTTTGCAAGCCTGTGTGCGAGTCCCGAATCGTCGACAGCAGATCGTTCGAGCGTTGTTCGAACGTCGCGGCTTGCGCGGTCAGATCGCGTGTGGTCCGTGCGAGCGCATCGCAGATTTCCTGCTGACGGCCCGCGCTATGCACGCCCGCACGCTGCCATTCGTCGCCGAGCTTCGCGGCCATCGCGGCGAGCGAGTCGCTCCATGCGGCCAGACGTTCCTCGTCGCGTGCGGCGAGTTGCGTTTGCAGGCCCGCGTGCGAATCGCGAATCGTCGACAGCAGATCGTTCGAGCGTTGCTCGAACGTCGCCGCCTGCGCGGTCAGATCGCGCGTCGTCTGTGCGAGCGCATCGCAGATCTCCTGCTGACGGCCCGCGCTGTGCACGCCCGCCCGCTGCCATTCGTCGCCGAGCTTCGCGGCCATCGCGGCGAGCGAGTCGTTCCATCCGGCCAGACGCTGCTCGTCGCGTGCAGCCAGTTGCGTCTGCAACCCCGCGTGCGCGTCGCGCATCGCGACGAGCGCGGCCGCCGAGTGTCGTTCGAACGTGGCCGCGGCTTCGCCGAGCGCGCGCGCATGCCGGTCGGCCAGCGCGTCGCCGACCTGCTGCTGCTGCGCGAGCGCATCGCGCCACGCGTCGGACAGACGGCCTTCGGTGGACTCGAGGCGCGTCGCGACGCCGTCGAGCAGATCGCTCGAACGCTGCGCGAAGGTGTCGGTGAACCGGCCGAGCGTCGTCTGCAGCTGCTGCGCGACGGCGTCGCCGGCGCGGCGCTGCTCGTCGAGCGCGCGGCCCCACGCGGCCGTCACGTCGGCGGTGGTCTGCTCGAAGCCGCCGGCCAGCGCGTCGAGCTGGCGCTGCACCGCGCCCGTCACGGTGTCGCGCAGCGCGGCCATCTCCTGCGCGAGCCCCGTCATCGTCGCGGCGACGACCGGCTGCAGCGCAGCGCCGGCCACGCGCGCGCTTTCGGCGGCGCTCTCCTTCAACGCGTCGCCGACGTTCGCGGCAAGGCCCGCATACGCGCGCTCGGTGCGCTCGAAGAAGGCGTGCTGGCTTTCGATCTGGCGATCGTGCAACGCGGCGCTGCGTGCGTCGAGCGCCGTCATCATCGTGTGCAGCCGGTCGACCAGCGCGGGCATCACGTCGGCCTGGCGCTGCAGCAGTCGGAACGATTCGTCGCGCTGATGCGCGGACGAGTGCACGCGCAGCGTCGTCGCGATCTTCGCGTCGAGCAGCTGCGCTGCCTCGATGCGTTCGCGCCGCACGAGCGCCGACAGCAAGCCGAGCATCGCGGACGTCGCGACACCCGCGATCGACGTGCCGAACGCGAAACCGAGGCCCTTGACGGGCGCGATCAGCGACGCGCGAATCGCATCGAGGTCGGTGGCGCTTTCGAGCGCGGCGCCCGTGCCTTTCAATGTCACGACCATCCCGAGCAGCGTGCCGAGCATGCCGAGCAGCACGAGCAGGCCGACGAGATAAGGCGTCAGCGCCGGACCCGGCAGCGCGACGCGCGCGCCCTCGACGCGCGCGCGCACCGCGCCGCGCAGCCCGGGGTGCAGCGTATCGAGCCACGTGTCGAGCGTCGCCGGCGGCTCGGTCAAGCCGGCCACCGCGCGCGTCAGCGTGGCCGTGGCCTGCCGGTAACGCTGCAGCTCCCACGCACCGGCGACGTAGCACGCGCCGATCAGCAGCGTGACGGCGGCCGCAAGCGGGTTCGACGCGACATAGCCGGCGCCGATCCAGCCCACTGCGAGCAGGCCGGCGATGAACACAACGAGATCAAGACGAATTCTGGACATAGCTTGGGAATTAGCTGGTGCGAAGGGCCGCGAGCAGCCCGTCCACCGTTTGAAACCGGACTTCGAGTTCGGCCAGCAGGATGCTTTGCATCTCGTCGCGGAACGTGTCGAGCCACGTACCCGGCACGACCGGCGTGACCGGCGCGGGGCTCGGCGCGTCGGGCGCGGCATCGGCATCGGCATCGGCCGCTGCTTGCGCGTCGGCGAGCGCCTGCCGCTCCGCGTCGCGCAGCCGCTCGAAGCGCGTGCCGAGCAACGCGGGCACGGCGCCCAGCAGGCTGCGCTCGCGCGCGCCGAGCACGCGCTCCATGATCGCGTCGAGCGTCGCGAGCCGCGCCAGCGCGGACGAACGCGCGGCGAGCGCGACGCGCAGGCGCGCGCGCAACTGGCCGATCGCCGTCTCCATCTCCTGCTGCAGGGACAGACACTGCTGGCGGAAGTCCGCGAAATCGGCCGTGTCGGCGGGCGGCGGCGGCATCTCGCCGGCGCGCCGCCGCGTGCGCGGCCGAAGGGCGCCCGTGATCGCCTGCGCGAGGTCGTGGCGCACGCGCGCGCTGTCGCGCTCGGCGTCGTAGCCGCGCACGCCGGCCGCGACAGCGGGCGGGTTCGCATTCAGTGCCGACGACAGCGTGATCGCGTCGGTCCAGCCGAGCCATTGGCTCAGGCGGTCCGACAGCGTCTGCCGGGATTCCGCGACGTCGGCATCGGTCAGGCGCGCGAGCAGCCGGACGAGCGTCGGGCCGCTCAGCGCCGGGCGCGGAGGTGCTTGCACCATGCTGCAAACCGTCAAAAAAGGCAGCAGTTTACACGTCGTCGCGCGGTCGCCCGCCAGAATCGGGAAAGCGATGCGGCACCGCACCGCGTGCGGCCGGCGGGAACGCCCGCCGCACAAGGCTCGCGAGCCGATCGCGGGCGCGCCGGCCGGGACGGCGCCGCACCGCGCGGCGGCTGCGGGCCGCCGGCGAGCAAGCCGGCCGGGCTCGCGACGACGGTCGAACGGGTTCCATGAGCCTTACTCGTGCCGAACGCGATCGCTCGCAGCCGGACCATCGGCCGGCCGTGGTGACGGGGAGTCAGTGCATAGCGGATTCGCCAAGCGCGCGTCGCATCAGATCCCGGCCTTCGGGGCGTTCAGGATCAGCCGCAGCCCGAGCAGCGCGATCGCACCGGCCGCGATGCGGTCGACCCACTTCCTCGCCCGGAGATACAGCTCGCGCGGCCGGCGGGTGGAGAAGCACAGCGCGACGATCGTGTACCAGCCGAACTCGACCGCGAACACGAGCGGCGGCAGCGCCAGGTAGCACCACAGCGGCGGATGTTGCGGCAGCAGCGCCGCGAAGATGCTGCCGTACCAGATCGCAGTCTTCGGGTTGCTCAGCTGGGTCGTGAGGCCGGTCAGGAACGACTTGCGCGCGCTGCCCGCCGCGCCGCCCCGCGGATCGTCCATCGCGATCGGCCGGTCCGCGCCGCGCCAGATCTTCGACGCCATGTAGATCAGATACGCGCCGCCCGCCAGCTTGAGCGCGACATACAGCCACTCGACCGCCTGCAGCAGCGTATAGAGCCCGGCGAGCGCGACGCCGCCGAACGCGATGCCGCCCACGCCCATGCCGAGCGCGGTCGCGAGCCCGTCGCGGCGCGACAGCCCGATCGAATTGCGGGCGACCAGCACGAAGCTGGGGCCCGGAATCATCGCGCCGAGCCAGAGCGCAGCCAGAATGGCGAGTACGGCAGCCGATGCAGTCATCGAAGTCTCCTTTGCCTTGCGACGCCGCGACGCCGGCGCCTGCGCGTCCGTCCCGGACCGGGAAGCCACCGATTCTGGCACGCTTCGCGGGCCGCCGAAAGCGCGGCCGCACGTGCGGGGCGGCGCCAACCGGTCTACCATGGGCGCTCGCCGCCGTTCGCGCGCGCCGGCCCGGCATGCGGCTTGCGCGCTCCGTTCCCACGTTGAACCAGCGCAGGAGGACGTCATGACGCAACACTTCGACGCGATTGTCATCGGCACCGGGCAAGCCGGGCCGCCACTCGCCGCGCGCCTCGCGGGCGCCGGCATGAAAGTCGCGATCGTCGAGCGCGGCCGGTTCGGCGGCACCTGCGTGAACACCGGCTGCATTCCGACCAAGACGCTGATCGCCAGCGCCTACGCGGCGCACCTCGCGCGGCGCGCGCACGAATACGGCGTGTCGGCCGGCCCGGTCAGCGTCGACATGAAGGCCGTGAAGGCGCGCAAGGACGCGATCGCCGGCCGCTCGAACCACGGCGTCGAGCAATGGGTGCGCGGGCTCGACCATACGACCGTGTTGCAGGGTCATGCTCGCTTCGAGCAGGCCGACACGGTGCGCGTCGGCGACGCGTTGCTCCAGGCCGAGCGGATCTTCATCAACGTCGGCGGCCGCGCGCAGATTCCGCCGATACCGGGTCTCGACACGGTGCCGTACCTGACCAACTCGACGATGATGGACGTCGATTTCGTGCCCGAGCATCTGGTGATCGTCGGCGGCAGCTACATCGGGCTCGAGTTCGGTCAGATGTACCGCCGCTTCGGCGCGCGGGTCACCATCGTCGAGAAAGGGCCGCGCCTGATCCAGCGCGAGGACGACGACGTCTCGCAGGCCGTGCAGGAGATCCTCGCCGGCGAAGACATCGACGTGCAGCTCGGCGCGAACTGCCTGCGCGCGCGACGCGACGGCGAGCGCGTCGTGGTCGGTCTCGATTGCGACGGCGGCGGCCGCGAAGTGGCCGGCTCGCATCTGCTGCTGGCAGTGGGCCGCGTGCCGAACACCGACGATCTCGGCCTCGAACGGGCCGGCGTCGCGACGGACTCGCGCGGCTACATCGCCGTCGACGAGCAATTGCGCACCAACGTCCCGGGCATCTGGGCGCTCGGCGACTGCAACGGACGCGGCGCGTTCACGCACACCGCGTACAACGACTACGAGATCGTCGCGGCGAACCTGCTCGACGACGATCCGCGCAAAGTGTCCGACCGCATTCCAGCCTATGCGCTGTACATCGATCCGCCGCTCGGCCGCGTCGGGATGACGCTCGCGCAGGCGAGGCAGACCGGCCGCCGGCTGCTGGTCGGCACGCGGCCGATGACGCGCGTCGGCCGCGCGGTCGAAAAAGGTGAGAGTCTCGGCTTCATGAAGGTGATCGTCGATGCGGACGACCACGCGCTGCTGGGCGCGTCGATCCTCGGCGTGACCGGCGACGAAGTCGTGCACGGGCTGCTCGACGTGATGGCCGCGCGCGCGCCTTATACGACCATCAGCCGCGCGATGCATATCCATCCGACCGTGTCCGAACTCGTGCCGACGCTGCTGCAGGATCTGCATCCGGTGGAATGAGGGGCGCCGACGTCGGTGTCGCTTGAACGCGCGTTTTCGGCTCGACGGCTCGACGGCTTGGCCGCAGCCGGTCGGTGCAGGGAGTGCCTTACGGCGGGTGGTGGGTTCGGCGGTTCGGCACGGGCGTCTGACAGTCCGAACATCCGGGTGCCCGACTACCCGTGCGCCCGAATGTCCGGGGATCGAAGCGTCATCGCAGCGATGCAGCGATGCGCCGCGACACGCGCGCCGCATGCGCTGCTCGCGCGTGCGTCAGCTCGCGAAGTACTGCGGCCGGTCGATGTCGGCCAACAGCCCCGGCTGCGTCGGCGCCCAGCCGAGCGCCGCGCGCGTGCGCTCGCTGGTTGCGGGCGCATCCATTCCGACGAACATAGCGAACCAGCCGAAGTGCTCGCGCGCCTGCTCGGCCGAGATCGACGCAACGGGCAGATCGAGCCGCTGGCCGATCACGGTCGCGATCTCGCGAAACGGCACGCCCGTGTCGTCGACCGCGTGGTAGCGTGCGCCGCGCGCACCGCGCTCGACCGCGAGCCGGTACACGCGCGCCGCGTCCAGCCGATGCACGGCCGGCCAGCGGTTCTCGCCCTCGCCGACGTACGCGGACACCTGTCGCTCGCGTGCGAACGCGATCAGGCGCGGCACGAACGCGTGGTCGCCGTCGCCGTGCACCGACGGCGGCAAGCGCACGACCGACGCGTGCACGCCGCGCGCTTCGAGCGCGTGCGCCGTCGCTTCCGACGCACGCGGATAGGCCGCCGACACCGGCACGTGCGGATCGTCCTCGGTCGCCGCGCGGCCCGGTGCGACCAGCGCGAGCCCCGACGTGACGACGAGCGGCCGCGCCGCCCCTTCCAGTACCGCGCCGATCGTCTCGATCGCGCGGCGGTCGAGTTCGCAGTTTTCAGCGAAGCGCGAGAAGTCGTGATTGAATCCCGTATGGATGACCGCGTCGGCGGACTCGGCGCCGCGCGTCAGGCTATCGGCATCCTCGAGCGACCCGCGATGCACCTGCGCGCCGGCGGCCGCAATCGCTGCCGCGGCGGCGTCGGAACGCGCGAGGCCGAGCACCGCATGCCCGGCGGCCACGAGTTCGGCAACGACCGCGGAGCCGACGAAACCCGACGCTCCAGTAACGAAGACACGCATGTTCAACACCTCCGGATGAAATGGAGGCTTACTATCTGCCGGCCGCCGCGCGCGGTGAAGACGTGACGGTTTACCGGTAAACGAACTAACAGGCTATGGCTGACGCCCCCAACAACCTGCTCGGCGCGTACCTACGGGACCGCCGCGAGAAACTCGACCCCGCCGCGCTCGGGCTGCCGTCGACGCGGCGCCGCACGCCGGGCCTGCGGCGCGAGGAAGTCGCGCAGCGCGCGCACGTGAGCACCGCGTGGTACACGTGGCTCGAACAGGGGCGCGGCGGCGCGCCGTCGGCCGACGTGCTCGATCGGCTCGCCCGTGCCTTGCTGCTCGACGACGCCGAACGCGAGCATCTGTTCCTGCTCGGCGTCGGCCATCCGCCCGAAGTGCGTTATCACGCGAGCAGCGGCGTGACGCCGCGCCTGCAGCACGTGCTCGATGCGCTCGACGCGAGCCCCGCGATCGTGCGCACGGCGACCTGGGACGTGGTCGCATGGAACGCCGCGGCCGCCGCGACGCTGACCGACTATGCGACGCTGCCGCCGGCCGCGCGCAACATCCTGCGGCTGATCTTCGTCGATCCGCGCGTGCGCGACGCGCAACCGAACTGGGACCGCGTCGCGCGGTTCGCGGTGGGCGCGTTCCGCGCCGACATCGCGCGCGGCGGCGCGACCCAGGCCGTCCAGGCCTTCATCGACGAAATGCGCGCGACGAGCGCCGAATTCGACGCGCTGTGGCGCGACCACGATATCCGCTCGCACGACGAAGGAACGAAGGAGATCCGCCATCCGCACGCGGGGCGGATCACGCTCGAATACTCGGCGTTCGCCGTGATCGGCCGTGCGGACTTGAGCCTCGTGATCTTCACGCCGACGACGGCGGCCGATCGCGCAAGCATCCGTTCGCTCGTCGCTGCGCGCGAGCAGGCTCGTGCAGCGCAGGCGCCGGCCATGTAGCGGTGCGGCGTCGCCCATACGCGCTGTCGTGCGGCGTGGACGCGCCATCGGATTCCCCACTGACAGGCAGTCGAATATTTAATTTTCAAGCGGCGCAGCGCAGCTTTACCCTTTCGGCATCGCATCGTGGGGCCGCAGGCCCCGTCCTGGAGCAATTCGATGACCGACCGCTGCACCGCGCAAGCCGCCTGCCGTCCGCGCGCCGCTTCAATGTCGTATGGCGCGCTCGCGCTGCTGGTGCTGGCCGGCATCAACCTGCGTCCGTTCCTCACTGCATTCGGCCCCGTCCTCGACTTCGTGCGCAGCGACACCGGCCTCGGCTTTCGCGCGGCTGCGCTGCTGACCACCCTGCCGTTCGTGCTGATGGGCATCGTCGCCGGGGGCGGCGTGGGGCTCGCGCGGCGCGTCGGCGAACGACGCGCGCTGACGGTCGCGCTGGTGCTGATCGCCGCCGGCTGCACCGCGCGGTTGTGGGCGGGCAGCGGCAGCGGGCTGGTGGTCACCGCGATCGTCGCTGGCGCCGGAGTCGCGGTGATCCAGGCGCTCACGCCGGGCCTCGCGAAGCGCTGGTTCGTCGATCGGCTGCCGCTCGCGATGGGCGTCTATTCGGCCGCGCTCGTCGGCGGCGGGGCGTTCGGCGCGATGACGAGCCCGTGGCTCGCCGCGCACGGCGGCTGGCGTCTGTCGCTGGCCGTCTGGGCCGTACCCGCGCTCGTCACGCTCACGTTGTGGCGAACGCATGCGCCGCGTGACGCAGCGCACGGAGCGCATGCAGTGCATGCAGCGCACGCGGCCACGGTGCCGGCGTCGGTCGCCGCGTTCGCGCGGGTGCCGCGCGCATGGCAGCTGGCGCTGTTCTTCGGTCTCTGCAACAGCGGCTATGCGAGCGTCGTCGCGTGGCTGCCGGCGTTCTATCGCAGCGCTGGCATGAGCGCGCAGGCGAGCGGCAACCTGCTTGCATGGATGGCGCTGTTCCAGGCGGCCGGCGCGCTGGCGATGCCGCTGCTCGCGAAACGGGCGCACGATCGGCGTGCGGTGCTGTGGGCGACGCTGGCGTTGCAGGCGACCGGCTTCGCCGGGTTCGCGGCAATGCCCGCGCTTGCGCCATGGCTGTGGGTCGCCAGCGTCGGCATCGGGCTCGGCGGTTTCTTCTCGATGAGCCTGATCGTCACGCTCGACCATCTTCCCGACGCACGACTCGCCGGTGCGCTTGCCGCGTTCGTGCAGGGTGTCGGGTTCCTGATCGTGGCCGCGAGCCCGTGGCTGATCGGCTGGCTGCGCGACGCGGGCGGCGGCTTCGCGATCGCGTGGTGGGCGCATGCCGGCGTGGTCGCGGCGATGGCCGCGTTGAACGCCGCGTTCGCGCCCGCCGGTTATCGGCGCAGCATGGTGCGCATTACCGGCGCGGCGTGCTGAGCGGGCAAGTTTGACGATATGGCGCGTGAGCCGCTGCGGCGCGCATGGGTGGCGACGTGAACGTATCGACCACCATGCGATTGGCGGCCTTGCGTACCGTCACGCATCGACCGACATCACTTGCTGAGACGGGACGAGCTTCGGCGGCGGGGCGCACTTGCAGATACAAAGGTCATCGCTCAATGCCACAGGCCGCCCGTCCGGCCCCGTCATCGGCTGTCGCGGGCCGACACATTGAATCTTGCCGACGGTTTTGCACGCGGGACAGATCACGTCGTCGCCTTCATGAGCGATGTGTCTGCCGCCAAGCTCGAACGGCGTTGCCGTTGCGCGGACGGTTCCGGCCACGGTCGTGTGATCGCCGTCGAGGATCATGTATCGCGTCATTTGTCGTTGCCTCGTTCAGGTATTCAATGTCTTGCCGGTTTTCTCTTACAGCGGGAAACCGGTTTTCGGATCCAGATTGTAGGCCTTCGCCATCGCATCGACCGTCGCTTCCGACGGCTTCGGTGGCGAGGCGGCGGCGTCCTGCTCCTTCTGCCATTCGAATGTGCCGTCCCACCGGGGGAGCTTTGCGGGCGGAAGGGGCACGATTTTGTCGATGTCGGGGAGTTTGGGGTTGCGGCCGTCGTTCGAGCGCAGGAATTCCAGAATCGCGCGGTATCTCCGCGAGCGCTCTGAATCATTGGTCAGCGCGAGATAATATAAACCGTCGGTTTGCGGCGGGGCCTTGAAGCCGTTACCCAGAAAGGAAGCTGACTGAATACTGCCCGCCTCCACTCCTTTTTGAAAGGCCTTTACCGCGTCCGGATACAGCTTATCGCCGCTCAAATCGATACCCAACGCGCTTGCGGCCTCACCAGATCCCTGGTCCGTAGCACACTGGCGCATCTGTCTGGCAATCTCCGGAGCCTTATCAAGCGGCGCCAGTAATTGCGCCACATACGCCTGCGCCTCCGGGTTTCCAAGATCGGCAGCCTTTCGGAAATACCGCAGTGCCGTCTCGGCATCCTGTCCCAGTCCATATCCGGTTTCGAGATAGTGACCGATGTCGTAGTAGCCCGATGGGATGCCTTGTTGGATCAGTCGCACGGCAAGCGCGACCGTTTCCTTCGGTGCATCGGGTGAACCGGCCAAACCGTCGGAAATCAGCGACTGGAGATTCTGATTGGCCTTGTAGTGTCCATGTGCCGCCGCGATCCGGTAATAGCGCGCCACCTCGTTGAAATCTTTCGTGCCGTCCTGCTTCTCCAAAAAGCGCGCGTAGAGAAACAGGCCCTCTGCCTGCGGATCAAGCGGCGGCAGGTGATCCGCCTGATGCGTGCAGCTGAAAGCGAGATTCGTGCGCACGGCGCTCATGTCGGGCAAAGCGGTCCCCGGCGGTTCCTTTTTCGAGCAGGCGCAGGCAACCAAGGAAAGCCCAATGATGATGGCGTATCGATTCATGAATCAGTCGGAACGGGCGATCGTGTTCGAAGCTCGCATGAAGGCCACGAGCGACGCGTATGGCTGTTGGGCCACCATTTTGTCGCATCTATTTCACACCTACCACCGCCGCCGCGAATGCGGCATCGCCAACACACCGCCTGGCGCATCTCAATCAAATCCATCCATCGTCGTTCCACGCCCACGTGCTGAATCCACTCACTGCCACGAAGCGATTCACCACCGTCCGATTCAGCGGAATCGCCTGCCGAGATTCGAACGACTTTCCAGCCCGCAGCACGATCGGCCATACCAACAACCCCGCCCCACCCTCAACCGAACGCAGGCGCCCCACCTGTCGCATCCATCCATATCCACGTCGCATACGGATAAAACCTCCGCGCCCCGCCCGCCGTTAACGCGTTCGTAACCCCGGCGCCCCGAGCTTCGACGCGGCGCCCGTCGTCGTTCGTGATCCGCCATCCACATCGCCCGTCGGCCGCCGTTCGGCCGCCGGCAAGGGAACGTCATGCGCAAACTCACCATCCGCGGCGGCCTCGTCGCGACCATCGCCGGCTACACCGTGCTGCTCCTGCTGGTGGTCGGCGCCTGCATCGCCGCGCTCTACGCGGGCAACCATTCGCTCGAGGCGATGTACCGTGACGACACCGCGTCGCTGCTGCATCTGAAAACCAGCTCCGAGCGGATGCTCGTGCTGCGCGAACGCGTGAGCGACGTCGCGCAGATCATCAGCGCCGGCCAGCCGGCCAACGCCGAAATCGCGCAGCTCCATACGCTGCTCCAGCAAAGCAACGACGAGCTCGGCGCGTACACGCGACTGCACGCCCGCGACGCCGACGAGCAGGCGCTGTTCGACACGCTGCAATCACGTCGCCGCACGCTGCTCGATCAGGTGTTCCTCAAGGCGATGTCGCAGCTCGACCACGACAACGCCTTCGACTTCCTCGAAACGCACCGCACCGCGCCGCCCGGCCTGTTCACCGCCTATCAGCAGGCGATCGACGCGCTCGAATCGTTCCAGGTCACGCGCCAGAAGGCGCGCTACGACGCAGCCGGCGCGCGCTTTCACCGGATCGTCTGGGCGATGGCGAGCGTCGCCGCGTTCGCGCTGCTGGTCGGCTTCGTCGCGCAGCGCGTGCTGGCGAAGGCGATCATCGAGCCCATCCATCTGGCCGTCGATCAGTTCGACCGGATCTCCAAAGGCGATCTGACCGGCGCGGTCGCGATCCGCGGCGAAAACGAAATGGCCTATCTGCTGAAGGCGTTGAAGCGCATGCAGGCCGGCCTCGTCGACACCGTGACCCAGGTACGCACGAGCACGGAGACGATCGTCGGCGACGTGCGCACGATCGCGAGCGGCAACGTCGATCTGTCCACGCGCACCGAACAGCAGGCCGTCTCGCTGCAACAAGCCGCCGCAAGCGTGGAGCAACTGACCGCGACGGTGCGCCAGAACGCGGACAACGCACGCGATGCCCGCACCTACGCGCAGGGCGCGGCCGGCATCGCGGCGCGGGGCGGCGATGCGATGCGGCGCGTCGTCGAAACGATGTCGGCGATCTCCACCAGCTCCGCGCGGATCTCCGGCATCGTGGGCGTGATCGAAAGCATCGCGTTCCAGACCAACATCCTCGCGCTGAACGCCGCCGTCGAAGCCGCGCGGGCAGGCGAACAGGGACGCGGCTTCGCGGTCGTCGCGACCGAGGTACGCGGGCTCGCGCAGCGCTGCGCGTCGGCAGCGAAGGAAATCCGCGAACTGATCGGCAACTCCGCGCAGCGTGTCGAGGACGGCAGCGCGCTCGTCGCGCTCGCCGGTTCGGCGATGTCCGAACTCGTCACCGCGGTCGAGCGCGTCAACGCGATCATGAGCGAAACCAGCACCGCGTTCGACGAGCAGACCGCCGGCATCGAGCAGGTGAACGCGGCCGTGATCCAGATGGAACAGACGATGCAGCGCAACGCCGCGCTCGTCGAAGAAGCGGCGGCGGCCGCGCTGTCGCTCGACGATCAGGGCGCGCGGCTGAGCGATGCCGTCGCGCAGTTTCGTCTGCACGGCGCGGCGACGGCCTGATGGCACGCTGATGGCACGCTGATGGCGCGCGAGCGGTGAGCCGTGACCGACAGGCGACGCCCAACCGCGGAACCGGCCGCGCCGCAGCGCCGCCGCGCACCGCCTCTAGCCGCCGTTCCCCGACAGCCCGTGCATCGGCCGCCGCAGCGCGGCATCGAACGGATTCGTGCGCGGGCCGATCGCGTCGGCCTGGCGCCTGAGCAGTTCGACGACCATCGGCATCCGGTCGTCGCCGAGCCGCGACGCCAGCGTGCCGACGCTCAGCGCGCCGACCGGATAGCCGGTGCGATCGAGGATGGGCACCGCGACGCCGGCCATGCCGTCGAGCACGCCGCTGTTGCGACCCGCGTAGCCGAGCTCGCGCACGCGCTCGATCTCGGTGCGCAGATACACCTCGTCGAGCACGCCGTAGCCGCGGATACGCGGCACGTTGAAGCGGATCACCTCCTCGCGCTCGGCTTCCGGCAGGAACGCGAGGATCGCGAGGCTGCCCTGCCCGACGCCGAGTGCGATGCGCCCGCCGATGTCGCCGGTAAACGACCGGATCGGAAATGGCCCTTCGCACAAGTCCAGACACACCGCGTCGAAGCCGCTCTTCACGAGCAGGAAGATCGTCTCGCCGAGGCTCGCGCACAGCCGCAGCAACGCGGGCCGGCACAGCGTGCGCATGCTGCTCGGATTGCCGGCCAGCGCGGCGAGCGCGAAGAAGTCGACGCTCAACCGATACAGCTTCGATTGTTCATCCTGCTCGACCATGCGCTCGGCGATCAGCGACTGCAGGATGCGATGCGCGGTGCCTTGCGTGAGGCCGACGGCCTTCGCGAGGTGCGTGACGCGCACGCCGTCCTGCTGCATGCCCGCCAGCGCGCGCAGGATCGCGAACGCACGCTGCAGCATGCCGACGCCCGCTGCGCCGCTGGCGTCGTCCGGCTGCCGCACGGGCGCTTCCGCCGACGTTCCGCGCGAATCGGGTTCCTGCATACCGGCGCTCCTCGATGATTTCATTGAATGGAACAGGGTGAGCCGCCATTGTGGTCCCGCCGAAAAACCGCGGGCATCCGGGTGTGCACGGGATTGACGTGCGTTTTTCGCGGCACGGCCGCCCTTCACCCAACGGAACGAATCGCACCCGCTTCGTCGATTCATTCCGTTCACCGGAATTTTTCCGAAATTCCTCTCGTTGAGCAGAATTCGAAATTGACGCGCCGAAATATGGCTGGCTAGAGTCCGCGTCAATGACGCACCGGCGCTCCGGTGTGCGAACCGGAGCCTCCCATGTCGTTTCTCACGCTTACGGATCTGACGAAAACGTACGGCGAGCTCACCGCCGTCGCGGACGTCAACCTGTCGGTCGAGCAAGGCGAGTTCGTGTCGCTGCTCGGGCCGTCGGGCTGCGGCAAAACCACGACGCTGCAGATGATCGCCGGTTTCGTCGACGTGACGCGCGGGCGCATCGCGCTCGACGGGCAGGACATCACGCACATGAAGCCGAATCGCCGCGGCCTCGGCATCGTGTTCCAGAGCTATGCGCTGTTTCCGCACATGAGCGTCGAGCAGAACGTGGGCTTCGGCCTCGACATGCGCGGCGTCGACAAGGCCGAGCGCGCGGAGCGCATCCGCGCGGCGCTGTCGCTGGTGCGACTCGATGCGCTCGCGCAGCGTTTTCCGCGCGAGCTGTCCGGCGGGCAGCGGCAGCGCGTCGCGATCGCGCGCGCGGTGGTGATCGAGCCGCCGGTGCTGCTGCTCGACGAGCCGATGTCGAACCTCGACGCGAAGCTGCGCGAGGACATGCAGTTCGAACTGCGCGCGATCCAGCGCAAGATCGGCACGACGACGATCATGGTCACGCACGATCAGTCCGAGGCGCTGTCGATCAGCGACCGCGTGGTCGTGATGGAAGCCGGCCGCATCACGCAGACCGACACGCCGTACCGCGCGTACGAACGCCCGGAGAACCGCTTCGTGTCGCAGTTCATCGGCAAGGCGAACCTGTTGCCCGGCACGGTCGTCGCGCACGACGGCGATGCGATTCGCATCGACCTCGGCCACGATCTCGCCGAGACGGGCCGCACCGCGCATCTGCCGATGCACGAGCGCGACGTGCGCGTCGGCGACGCCGTGTCGGTATGCATCCGCCCCGAGAAGCTGCGGCTGTGCGCGCCGGGCGCGGGCCGCTTCGCCGCGACCGTCACGAGCCGCTTCTTCCTCGGCAGCCAGTGGCTGTACCGCGTGGACAGCGCACTCGGCGAAGTGCTCGTGTGCTGCCAGAACGAAGGCGCGGAGCCACTCGAGGAAGGCGCGCCGGTCGGCGTCGACTGGCACAGCGACGCGGTGCGCGTGATGCGCGGGGAGGCATGAATGGCACAGCCTGCCCGCCCGCTGCCTGCCGATCCCGCGCAACGCGGCACGAGCACGAGCACCAATACGAGCGCCGCTACGCCGCCGGCACGCGCGGCCGCCCCGCGTCCGCCGCGCGCGACGTGGCGCGCCCATGCGCCGCTGTGGCTGATGTGCGCGCCGGCGTTCGCGCTGTTCGCGGCGCTCGTGCTCGCGCCGCTCGCGATGACCTTCGCGCTCACGTTCTACCGCTTCGATCCGGCCACCGGCCCGAGCGCCGCGTTCCAGTTCGGTCACTACGCGGAGGTGCTCGGCTCGTCGTACTTCCACGCGATCTTCGCGCGCACCTTCGGCATCGCCGCGCTGACCACCGCGATCTGCGTCGCGATCGGCACGCCGGAAGCGTACGTGCTGTCGAAGATGCGCGACCCGTGGCGTTCGCTGTTCCTGCTCGTCATCCTCGCGCCGCTGCTCGTCTCGGTGGTCGTGCGCGCATTCGGCTGGAGCATGCTGCTCAACACGGGCGGCCTCGCGAACCAGGCGCTCGCGCTCGTCGGGCTCGGGCCGTACAAGCTCGAGTACACGACGTTCGCGATCGTGATCGCGCTCGTCCACGTGATGCTGCCGTTCATGGTGATTCCCGTGTGGACGGCCCTGCAACGGCTCGATCCGCAAACCGAGCACGCGGCGCTGTCGCTCGGCGCATCGCCGTTCACGACGCTGCGGCGCATCGTGGTGCCGCAGCTGATGCCCGGCGTGCTGTCGGGCAGCCTGATGGTGTTCGGGCTGTCGGCGAGCGCGTTCGCGATTCCCGGCCTGCTCGGCGGACGGCGGCTGAAGGTCGCGGCCACCGCCGTCTACGACGAATTCCTCGGCTCGCTGAACTGGCCGCTCGGCGCGACCATCGCCGTGCTGCTGCTGGTCGCGAACCTCGTCGTGATGCTCACCTACTACCGCGTGCTCGAACGCCGCTACGCGCGCAGCCTCGGAGGCGCTTCCCGATGAGAAACAACGGCCCTGTCGCGCTGGCGTTCCACACGCTCGTGATCCTGTTCGTGCTCGCGCCGCTCGCGATCGTCGTGCTGGTCGCGTTCACGCCCGACGAAACGCTGACGCTGCCGACGCACGGACTGTCGCTGCGCTGGTTCCGCGCGATCCTCGACTATCCGGACTTCATCACGGCGTTCGCCAACAGCGTGAAGCTCGCGTTCGCGTCGGCGACGCTGTCGCTCGCGCTCGGCCTGCCGGCCGGCCTCGCGATCGGGCGCGCGACGTTCCCCGGCCGCGCGTTCGTGAACGGCCTGCTGCTGTCGCCGCTGGTGATTCCCGGCCTCGTGCTCGGCATCGCGCTGCTGCGCCTGTTCGCGCTGATCGGCGCGACCGGCTCGTTCGCGTGGCTCGTGCTCGCGCACACGATCGTCATCACGCCGTTCGTGATGCGGCTCGTGCTCGCGTCCGTCGCGGGGCTCGACCGCAGCATCGAACAGGCCGCGTGCTCGCTCGGCGCCGACCCGTGGACGATCTTCCGCCGCATCACGCTGCCGATGATCGTGCCGGGCATCACCGGCGGCTGGCTGCTCGCTTTCATCAACAGCTTCGACGAGCTGACGATGTCGATCTTCGTCACGTCGCCGCAGACGGTCACGCTGCCGGTGCGCATGTACATGTACGCGACCGAATCGATCGACCCGATGATGGCGTCGGTGTCGGCGCTCGTCATTTTCATCACCGCCGGCGCGATGCTGCTGCTCGATCGCGTGTACGGCCTGAACCGCATCCTGATCGGCCAACATTGATGACGACTTCCGCTTCCCGCTCCACCGATATCGCCGACGACGGCGCGCAGTTCGTGCGCGTCGCCGAACACGGACGCACGGCGGTCGGGTTCACGCTCGACGGCCGCGCCGCGCAGGCGCTCGCCGGCGACACCGTGCTCACCGCCATCCTCGTCGCGCAGCGTCGCGTGCGCGTGAGCGAATTCAGCGGCCAGCCGCGCGCGGGCTTCTGCCTGATCGGCGCATGCCAGGACTGCTGGGTGCGCACCGAAGCCGGCGCACGGCTGCGCGCGTGCTCCACGCCGATCGCCGAAGGCATGCGCCTCGTGACGACAGCCGTGCAGCCGGCCGCGACCGGAGCCGCGTCGTGACGGCCGCGCTGCAGCCGGTGATCGTCGGCGCGGGGCCGGCGGGCGTGCGCGCGGCCGAGGCGCTGGTCGACGCGGGGCTGCGCCCCGTCGTGATCGACGAGAACGCACGTTGGGGCGGGCAGATCTATCGGCAGCCGCCGGCCGGGCACGCGTTCACGCGCGGCAAGCGCACGCTGTACGGCTTCGACGCCGCGAAGGCCGACGCCGTGCACCGCACCATGGCCGCGCTGCTGCCGCACGTCGACTACCGGCCGAACACGCTCGCGTGGGCGTGCGGCACGGGCCGTATCGACACGCTGCAGGACGGCCGCGAAGTGACGGTGCCGTTTTCGCGCCTGATCGTTGCGAGCGGCGCGACCGACCGCATGCTGCCGGTGCCCGGATGGACGCTCGCGGGCGTCTACACGCTCGGCGGCGCGCAGGTCGCGCTGAAGGCGCAGGGCTGCGCGATCGGCCGCCGCGTCGTGTTCGCCGGCACCGGGCCGTTGCTGTATCTGGTCGCCTATCAATATGCGAAAGCCGGCGCGCAGGTCGCGGCCGTGCTCGATACGAGCCCGCTGCGTCAGCAGACGGCCGCCGCCGCCGCGCTGTTGCGGATGCCGACGACCTTCGCGAAGGGGCTGTATTACATCGGCTGGCTGCGCGCGCACGGCGTTGCGGTGGAAACCGGCGTGACGCTCGAGCGCGTGCTCGGCGACCAGCACGTGCGCGGGCTCGCGTGGCGCGCGGCCGACGGCGACGCGCACATGCTCGACTGCGATGCGCTCGGCCTCGGCTTCGGGCTTCGCCCCGAAACGCAGCTCGCCGATCTCGCCGGATGCCGGTTCCGCTTCGATCCGCTGAGCGGCACGTGGCTGCCGGAGCGCGACGCGGCCGGCCGCACGTCGATGCGCGGCGTCTACGTCGCCGGCGACGGCGCGGGCATCGCGGGCGCCGACGCGGCCGAAGCATCGGGCCGGCGCGCGGCGCTCGCACTGCTCGACGATGCCGGCTTCGCGCCGGGCTCGCCCTCCGGCAAGCCCGGCGCGGCCGCGCTCGAGCGCACGCTGGCGCGGCTCGGTGCGTTCCGCGCGGGCCTCGAGGCGGCGTTCGCGCCGCCGCCCGAGCTCGCCGCACGCTGCCCCGACGACACGATCGTGTGCCGCTGCGAGGAGATCGATGCGGGCACGCTGCGCCGCTGTGTTCGCGACGGCGCAGCAACCGAACTGAACCGGCTGAAGGCGCTGACGCGTGCCGGGATGGGCCGCTGCCAGGGCCGCATGTGCGCGGACGCGGCCGCGCGCGTGCTCGCCGCCGAAACCGGCCGCCCGCTGGCGGAGGTCGGACGGTTGCGCGCGCAACCGCCGGTGAAGCCGTTTCCGATCGCGGCCGCGCTCGCGGGCGACGACGTCGCGACGATTCCCGACGAGGCGCGCGATGAATGAGCGCAGCCGTTACGATGTCGCGATCGTCGGCGGCGGGCTGGTGGGCGCGTCGACGGCGCTCGCGCTGACGCGGCGCGGGCTGCGCGTCGCGCTGTTCGAGCGCCGCGATTGCGGCGCGCAGGCGAGCGGCGTCAACTACGGCGGCGTGCGCTGCCAGGGCCGCCCGGCCGAACAGCTGCCGCTCGCGCTGCGCGCGCGGCGCATCTGGGATCGGCTGCCCGAGCTGATCGGCAGCGACGGCGAGTTCGTCGTGTCCGGCCACTTGCGGCTCGCGCGCAGCGACGCCGATCTCGACGCGCTCGATGCATACGCGACGCTCGCCGGCGAGCACGGCCTGCCGCTGCAGGTGATGCGCGGCGCGGCGTTCCGCCGCCGCTACCCGTGGCTCGGCAGCGCGGCGCTCGGCGGCTCGCTGTGCGCGACCGACGGGCACGCGAACCCGCGCATCGTGTCGCCCGCGTTCGCGCGCGCGGCGCGCGCGGCCGGCGCCGACGTGTTCGAACACGCGCCCGTCGACGACGTGCGACACGACGGCACGCAGTTTCACATCCATGCGGGCGCGCGCACATGCGTCGCGACGTGGCTGATCAACTCGGCCGGCGCGTGGGCGAACACGATCGCCGAACGCTTCGGCGAGGCGGTGCCGATGGAGCCGATCTACCCGAACATGTGGGTGACCGAGCCGCTGCCGCCGTTCATCACGCACAACCTGGGCGTGTACGGCGGCGGCGTATACGCGCGGCAGGTCGCGCGCGGCAACTGCGTGATCGGCGGCGGACGCGGCCGCGGCGACGGCGAGTTCGGCCAGCCGTCGGTCGACACGACGCGCGCGGTGATGCGCGACGCGTGCGCGCTGCTGCCCGCGCTGCGCGACGCGCTGCTGATCCGCACGTGGAGCGGCGTCGAAGGCTGCACGCCGGACCACAACCCCGTCATCGGCGCGAGCCGTACGACACCGAAGCTGCTGCATGCGTTCGGCTTTTCCGGCGGGGGCTTCCTGCTCGCGCCGGGCGTCGGCGAAGTGCTCGCCGACCTCGTCACGGCCGGCGAAACCGCCACGCCGCTCAGTGCATTCTCGATCGGCCGCTTCTTCCGCGAAGCCGCGCCGAGCGCCCCTATCCGTCAACAGGAGACCCAACGATGAAACTGCCCGCAACGATCGCGGCGGCGGCCGCCCTCTGCATCGCGTGCGCCGTCGCGCCCGCGTCCGCGCAAACCAGGACGATCTACGTCGGCATGAACGGCGGCCCGATGGAGAAGGCCTATACGAGCCAGGTGCTGCCCGAGTTCGAGAAGGCGAACAACGTGAAGGTCGTCGTCGTGCCCGGCACGTCGTCGGACGTGCTCGCGAAGCTGCTTGCGAATCGCAACAAGCCGCAGATCCACGTCGCGTTCCTCGACGACGGCGTGATGGCGCGCGCGGTGAGCCTCGGCGTGTGCCAGAAGCTCGACGATTCGCCGGTGCTCAAGGAGCTGTATCCGTTCGCGCGGATGAAGGACGACGTCGGCGCGGGCGTGCAGCTCGGCATGACGGGCATCGCGTACAACCGGAAACTGTTCGCGGAAAAGGGCTTGGCGCCGCCGACGTCGTGGCTCGATTTCGCCGATCCGAAATACAAGGGCAAGGTCGTGTTCCAGTCCGCATCGAGCAGCACCTTCGGGCTGCACGGATTCCTCGCGATCAACCGGCTGCTCGGCGGCAGCGAGCAGAACGTCGAGCCGGGCTTCAGCAAGTGGGCGAGCACGGTCGGGCCGAACGTCGTCGAGTACATTCCGAACTCGGCGAAGATCTCCGAGATGGTGCAGACCGGCGAAGCCGGCCTGTTCCCGCTGACCCCGACCGGTGTCGGCGATCTCCAGGACAAAGGCATTCCGGTCGCCTATGCGAACCCGAAGGAAGGGCCGGTGCTGCTGCTGGTCGACCTGTGCGTGGTGGCGAACAACCCGGACCCGCAACTCGCGCAGAAGCTCGCGCAGTTCCTGCTGTCGGCCCCCGCGCAGACGAAGGCGGCCGAGGCCGGCAGGCAGATCCCGACCAACCGGCTCGCGAAGATGCCCGCCGCGATGCAGCAGAGCCTCGGCAACGTCGACGATCTGCTGCACAAGGTGACGGTGGTCGACTGGACCGCGATCAACGCGCATCGCGCGCAGTGGGATACGCGCTGGAATCGGCAGATCGAGCGGTGAGTGTCGAGGGTTGGGGGTGCGCCATCGCCGACGCCGCGGCCATCCTCCGCGGACGCGGTGCGCGCCGGCCGCACGCCGGCGATCAGCGGCGCGGCAACGCCCGCTGCGCCGCCGCCAGCCCAGCCGCCGCGAACAGCGTCAGCGCCGAATAGACGAGCCCGCGCGCGAGGCCCGCGCTGTCCGACACCCAGCCGATCGCGACCGGCCCGGCGATCTGTCCGAACGCGAAGACCGTGGTGAACGCGCTGATACCCTTCGCCCAGCCTTGCGGCGGCAGGTTGTGACGCACGAACGCGGTCGTCGACGCGACCGCCGACAGGAACGTCGCGCCGAACAACACGCCCGACGCGAACGCGGCTGCCGGATGAACGAACAGCGCGGGCATCAGCGTCGCCACGCCGAGCAACGCATTGAGCACCGCGAGCGCCTGGCCGCCGCGCATCCGGTCGAGCAGCGTCGACCATAGCCGTGCCGACACGACGGTCGCGACGCCGAGCATCACGTAGAACGCGGCCACCACCGTCCCGCTCATCCCGGCGCCGCGCAGCAGCGCGACGATGAACGTCATGTAGCCGATGTAGCCGACGCCGAACAGCCCGTAGCCCGCGAGCGCGAACGCGAAGCGCGCGGGGCCGGCGATCGCGGCCGGCGCGGCGGCGTCGCGTCGCACGGCGGCTGCCGCGTGCGCGTGCTCGATGCGGCGCGCGGCCGACACGGCCGCCGCCGAGAACAGCACGCAAGCGAGTGCGAGCGCGAACCAGGCCGGCTGCCAGCCGTGCGCGCGATGCACGAGCGTCGCGGGCACGAGCAGCGACGACGCGACGATCCCCCAGCCGGTACCGCCGTAGTACAGGCCGAGCAGCAGCCCCGCGTCGCGTGGCGACGCGGATGCGAGCCGCGCGGCCAGCACGCCGCCGCTGATGAAGATCAGCGCGCTGCCGATGCCCGTCGCGACGCGCGCGGCGAGCAGCGCGTCGGTGCCCGACACCAGCCCGCAAGCGGCCATCAGCGATACGGTGAGCACGCAGCCGGCGGTGAGCAGCGTACCCGCGCGCCAGCGCCGCGACAGCAACGGAAAGACGAGCGCGCCGAGCAGATAGCCGGCCGCGTTGGCCGTATTGAGCGCGCCGGCCTCGGCGAACGACCAGCCGAGATCGGCCTTCATCGGCGGCAACAGCAGTGCATACGAAAAGCGCGCGAGCCCCAGCGCGATCGCGCTGCCGAGCGACAGCCGGACCGCGAGCCGCCATGCGGCCATCCGGTCGGCTTCGGCCGTGCCGGCGCCCGCCCGTGCGCGGGCGGCATGCTGCGGTGGCGGCGCTGCGCGCATCGCGGTGTCTCCATGATGGTTCGAATCGTCCAGCCTGACCGGCCGTGCGCGCGGCCGTGACCGCGCGTGAAGAAGCCGTCAGATGGTGCCAGAAAACCGGCGGCGCCGCGCGTGCCCGGTGCGGCATCGGCAACCGCCGGCGCGCGAGCGCGGCCGGTCGTGCGCGGCATGCGGGAATAGCCAATTCAAAAAACGAAACCGCTACACACCCATTGAAATTATAAAAAATACAATTCCAGGCTGAATTGCTCCCATCGCCGATATTCCGAAAAAAATCGCCGCGCGCGTTTGAATCGATTCGGCGTCATCCGGCCCCGGATCACGCCGACAGGTGCGAATTCCGCGTGTTTATCAACGAACGACTAAAAACGCAGCAATGCATTGCATTCGATAAATCCTCAGACTAATATCGACGCCACTCGCCCGGCATTCAGGAAATACCGGGTGGGCGGCGGTAATACCCTTACCGTGCTTTCATGTTGAATCGCTGTTCACCACAGGAGAATTGACATGCAGGAAACCCAGCAGATCGAATTGCTTGACTGGATGCAGGAAGACACGCACCCCGAGGCCGTCGACATGATGGTCGAGGATGCGGTGGTGCCGTTCGGCACCGCGCTCTGGCCGGTCTGAGCGGCCCGCCCGTTCCCGCGGAAGGGCTGCGGCCCTTCCGCCGCTTCCGGAGACACGCATGCTGAACCTGCATCGCGCGCTGGGTTTTCATCCGGCGCTGCGCGACAAGCTCGCACGCGGCGAGATGGGCAAACTGCTGGTCGGCTACGACACCCGCAATCGCGACACCGCGTTGCGCGCGTTTTCCGCCCTGCCCGACTCGCTCGACGCGACCACTCTCAGCCTCGAAAACACCGCACCCGACGACATCGCCGCCGCGCTCACGCAGGCCGATCTGTTCGTGCTGCTGTACGACTCCTCATGCCTGCCCACGCCGTCGCCGAGCGGCCCGCCGTTTCTTGCGGCGATCCGTCCCGCGATCGTCGAGCACTGGAACAAGTCGGTGCTGTTCAAGGATTACGGCCCGCATCTCGACGAGGCGTTCGCCGAATCGCTCGACGACATCGCCGCGCGCAACGCGCGGCTGATCGAAGCGGCCGCGCGCGCGTCGCAGATCCATTTCATCGACGAGGCCGGCAACCGGCTCAGCGGTTCGCTCGCCGCGGACCAGAAATGGACGAGCGTCGACGGCATGGGCAACCTCGACGTCGTGCCCGGCGAGATCGCGACGCACGTCACCGACCTCAACGGCTCGATCGTGTTCAGCGGCACGTTCCTCGGCACCGTGCCGTTCGCGATCAAATACCGCGTGGCCGAGCGGCTCGCGACGCTGCACGTGCGCGACAGCCTGATCGACGGTTTCGACAGCGACGATGCGGGCTTCCGGCGCGACTTCGCCGCCTATCTCGAGCGCCACGACAATCACCGGCGCATCGAGGAGTTCGGGATCGGCACGAACCTCGGCATCCGCGCGCTGTACGGCCGCAACGCCGGCTTCGAGGAACGCCACCCGGGCCTGCATCTCGGTCTGGGCGGCGGCGCGAACGGCAGTCATCATCTCGACCTGATCTTCGCGCGCGGCACGCTCGCGTTCGACGAGCGGATCGTGTTCGACGGCGCGTTCGCCGTCTGAGCGCGCGTCAGGCTTCGGCGGCGGCTGCGTCGCCGAGCCACTTGAACATCACGAAGCAGTCGACGAAGCCGAGCCGCGCATGCCGATACGCGCGCGGCAGGCGCCCGACGATCTCGAAGCCGAGCTTCTGCCACAACGCGACGGCCACGTCGTTCGTCGCGACCACCGAATTGAACTGCATCGCGAGAAAGCCGCGCTCGCGCGCCACCTGCTGCGAGTGCTCGCACATCGCGCGCGCGAGCCCGCGGCCGCGCGCGGCCTCGCTGACCATGTAGCCGCAGTTGCACACGTGGCTGCCGGGGCCGGCCGCGTTCGCCTTCAGGAAGTACGAGCCGAGCAGCTCGCCATCCTGTTCGGCCACCCAGGTGCAGAGCGGCGCATCGAGCCACAGCGTGCGCGCGGCTTCGAGCGTCGGCGCGGGATCGAGCGCGTAGGTTTCCTGCGCGGCGACGACCGCGCGGTAGGTGGGCCAGAAACGCGCGAAGTCGTCTTCGGTCATCGGGCGAAGCGTGATCATTGGGGTCCTTGCGGTTGAAAGATGGGAGCGGAGTGGCGCGCGCATCAAGGCTGCACCATCCACACGAGCACCACCGTCGCCGGCGCCGCGTGCATGTCCGCCGGCGGGCGTTCGAGCCTCGGCTCGACGTCGAGTGCCTGCGCAATCGCGGCCGCATCGTCGACCGTCGTCGTGCGCACGATCGTCATCAGCCGCGCGGGCCGATGCAGCGTCTCGCGATACAGCGCGCCGTACCACAGCGGCCGCGTGCCGAGCGCGTCCTGCAACACGTACGGATAACGCCACAGCCGCAGCACGAGACGGCTGTCCGGCCGCGCGGGATCGACGCGCACGAACTCGCGCCGCGTGCTCTCGCCGTGCGTGTAGCGCGGCAGCACCGGCAACGCGTCGGCCTGCGCCTGCGGCAGGAGCCAGCGCAGTGCGCTCGCGGGCGACCACGGCGTCGCGCGTTGCCAGCCGGCCAGCGACAGATGGCGATCGAGCGTATCCGACGTCGCGCACCATTGCAGCGGCAGATACTCCTCGCGATCGCCGCCGATCTCGGTGCGTCGCACCGGCACGCGCTGCCAGCCGCCGCGCAGCCACTGGTCGACCGTCATCGCGACGACGTCGCCCACATGCGGACGCGCCGCGCGATCGAGCGCCCACTGCGCGGGCACGGTCCACACGCCGGCCGTCGCCGTGACGACCACCAGCGCGACCAGCGCGCCGCGCGGCTGCACGTGCTCGCGCACCTGCCAGTATGCGTAGGTGGCGGCCAGCACCGCGAACCAGGCGAGCCCGAGGCTCCAGCCGCCGATCAGCCCCGACAGCCAGGTGTCGCCCACATACAGCCGCGCGAAGCCGCCCAGTACGATCCACAGCACGACGGCCGTGACGACCGGCACGCGCCACAGCGCGGGCCGGTCGCGCGCGAGCAGCCAGCCGATGCCGCTGCTCGCGACGATCGCGAACGCCGCGTCGGCGTCGGGCAGCGGCACGTGCAACGTGCCGGGCGGCAGGCTCGCGGGCGTCGTGCCGAGCGCGCCGGCGCCGAACGCCGGCGCGAGCACGACCGCGACGCCGACCGTCGCCGCCCACCACGCCGACGTCAGCCAGCAGCGGTGGATCATCAGCCAGACGAGAAACGCAGCGGCGACGATCAGCCCCGTATCGCGTCCATGCAGCACGGCCAGCGCGCGCATCGCCGCATCGACGGGCGGCGTGCGCAGGTTCTGCAGAAATGAGTACAGCGCAATGTCGGCATGCGTGAGCGGATCGTTCGCGACGACGTCGCGCACGACGTCGCCGAACAGCCACACGCAGCCGACGAACAGCAGCGCGAGCACCGGCACGGCGCCCGGCAGCCGCCGAAGCGCTTCGATCGCCGCGTGCAGCCGCGTGCCGAAGCGCGGCCAGCGCCGCGCGCACGCGTGCATGCCCGCGGCGGCTATGCGGCGCAGCAACGGCCAGCCGCGCCGCAGCGTGAGGCGCACGCCGATCCATACGAGCGCGACGAGCGCGGCCACCACCAGCAGGATCGCCGCGACCCGCACGCTGATCGCGGCGGCCAGCGCGGCCGACGCACCGAACAGGATGCCGGGCGCGACGTGCACCGGCGCCCAGATCAGCGCCGAGACGATGTTGACCGGATAGAACGCGCGTCGCGGCAGCGTCGCGCATCCGACCACGACCGGCACGACCGCGCGCACCGGCGCGAGGAAGCGCGCGAGGACGATGCTCTTCATGCCGTGGCGCAACACGAACTGCTCGCCGCGCGCATAGGCGTTCGCGTAGCCGAAGCGCACCCAGCCGTTGCGAATCGCGCCGCGGTAGCGGCGGCCGACCTCGTAGCTGACGCCGTCGCCGACGATCGCGCCGACCGCCGCGACGCCGAGCGTCGTCCAGGCGTCGAGCGCGCCCGCGCCGACCAGCGTGCCGGCCGCGAACATCACGGCGCCGGCCGGCACGATCGTGCCGATCAGCGCGATCGATTCGGCACCGGCGACGACGAACACCACCGCCAGCACGAGCAGCGGATGCGCGCCGATCGCGGCCAGCCAGCCGTGGATCGCGTCGCTCATCGCGGGCCGCCGGGCATCACTGTGCGCCGCGCCGGCAGCGGGCGCATCGCGGCGGCGCGCGGCTTCGTCGATGCGCGTGCGCGCCCGTGGGCAGCGTCAGTCGAACTCGTGCTGCCGCGCGTCCGCCTCGAGCGGCGCGTCGTGGTAACCGACGGTCGCGATTTCGTGCAGATAGCGCGCGAGAAACGCGCCGATCGACCCGGCTTCCTCGTACTGATGGACATGACGAAACTCATGGGTGAGCAAACGCCGCGTGTCGTGGCCGCGCAGCACGAAGACCGCGTGGCCGAGCGTGAGGCCGATCGTCTCCGGCGCGAGCAGCCCGGAGTCGTGGGCGATCGCGCCCAGCGTCGGCGTATCGGGAAACGGCAGCCGATCCGCGATCACGACGCGGATGAGCTCCGGCTGCGCGACGCCGACGGCGCGCGCATCGGCGTGCTGCGCGCGCGTCAGCGGCGCGCCGTGCGCAAGCCCCTGCGCGGCCTGCGCACCGGCCCACGCGACGGCGTCGGGCAGCACGGACGGCAGGATGTGGACGAGATCGACCATCGTCGGGATTCCTTCGGCGGGACGCATTCCAATCGCTCACCAGTTTATCTCTTAAACAGGCCGGCCCGCGGTCCGCGGCATCGACCGGCGGCCGACGACCACGCGGAAACGCCCGCCCCGTCTGGCGCTGCCGCCTGCACCTGTACGCGGCGATCGTTTCGCTGCAATATGCATTCCCCGCTCAAGTGTCTCAAAAAGATACATCGGGCACACCGTTTGCCGCTGCGGCGGAATATATTGTTGGACGAACAGCCGCGGCCACGCGGCGCCATCCGGGAGAGAACCGCTCGATGATCAGGGTAATTCTGGCTGACGATCATGCAGTGATGCGCGACGGGCTGCGTCACATCCTGGAGACGGCCGGCGGCTTCGACATCGTCGGCGAGGCGAGCGACGGCGACGCCACGCTGGCGCTCGCCGAACGGCACGCCGCCGACGTGCTGCTGCTCGATCTGTCGATGCCGGGACCGACCGGCATCGACCTGATCCGGCTGCTGAAGAAACGCGCGCCGTCGCTGCGGCTGCTGGTGCTGACGATGCACGCGGAGACGCAATACGCCGCCCGCGCGTTCAAGGCCGGCGCGACCGGCTACCTGACCAAGGACAGCGCGAGCACCGCGCTGGTGGAAGCCGTCGGCAAGGTCGCGGCGGGCGGCGTGTACGTCAGCCCGTCGGCCGCCGAGAGCCTCGCGCGCACGCTGCGTACGCCGGCCGACCTGCTGCCGCACGAACGGCTGTCCGCTCGCGAGCTCGACGTGATGCGTCGCATCGTAGCCGGTCAGACGGTCACGCGGATCGCCTCGGAGCTGGCGCTGAGCGCGAAGACGGTCAGCACCTACAAGACCCGCATCCTGGAGAAGATGGATCTGCCGCACGAGGCCGCGCTGGTGCGCTATGCGGTGCGCCACGAGCTCGATCTCGGCGTGGGCGACGCATGATGGCCGCGTTCCGCATGCGCGAGCCGGCCGCCGCCGCCGACGACGACGCGCCACAGCCGTCGCACATGTTCATGTCGTCGCTGCCGCCGGGCCGGCGCGAGCGGCGGCTCGCGCTCGCGACGGTGCTCGTGTCGGTCGCGATCTTCGTCGCGCTCGCGCCGTTCGCGCGCATGCAGCTGCCGCGGGTATGGGGCTTCATTCCGGTGTACCAGTCGGCGATCGTCGTCAGCGACATCGTGACGGCCGGGCTGCTGCTCGGCCAGTTCGCGATCCTGCGCGAGAAATCGCTGCTCGCGCTCGCCGGCGGCTACCTGTTCACGGGCTTCATGGCCGGCACGCACATGCTGACCTTTCCGGGGCTGTTCACGCCGACCGGCCTGCTCGGCGCCGGCGAGCAGACCACCGCATGGCTGTATCTGTTCTGGCACGGCGGCTTTCCGTTGGCGCTCGGCGTATACGCGCTGCTGCGCGCGGCCTCGCGTACGCGCAGCCCATCGCTGCAGCGGCGCCGCGCGGCGGTTCCCGTGCTGCTGTGCATCGCGCTGACCGCCGGCGCGACCGCCGCGCTCGCGTTGCTCGCGACCGCCGGCCACGATTTGCTGCCGCGCATCATGGACGGCAACCGGATGACCGCGACGATGACGAACGCGATCGCGGTCGTCTGGGGGTTGAACCTCGCGGCGCTCGTGCTGCTGTGGCGGCAGCGGCGCCGTCACTCGGTGCTCGATCTGTGGCTGATGATCGTGCTGGTCGCGTGGCTGTTCGACATCGCGTTGTCGTCGATGCTGAACCACGGGCGCTTCGACCTCGGCTTCTACGCGGGGCGCACCTACGGCCTCGTCGCGTCGGCCGTCGTGCTGTTCGCGCTGCTGTTCGAGAACGGCCGGCTTCATGCGCAGACGGTGCACGCGCTCGCCGGCGCGCGCTATCAGCACCTGCTGGTCGTGCAGAAGAGCGCGCAGCTCAACGACGCGAACGAACGGCTCGAGCAGCGTGTCGCGGCGCGCACCGCGCAGTTGAGCGCGTCGAACCGCGACCTGCGGCGCGAGGTCGAGGAGCGCGTGCGCGCGGAGCGGGCGCTGCAGGCGTCGCGCGAGGAGTTGCGGGAAATCGCGGCGATGAGTGCGAGCGCGCGCGAGGCCGAACAGCGCCGCATCGCGCGCGAGCTGCACGACGAACTCGCGCAGACGCTCGCGACGCTGAAGAACGACCTCGAATGGCTGCTCGATCACGTGCCGCAGGAAGACGCGACCCTGGCCCGCAAGATCGGCGCGATGCACGCGCTCGCGCGCGGCGCGGTCACCGCGACGCGCCGCATCGCGTCCGACCTGCGCCCGCTGATGCTCGACGACCTCGGGTTCGCGGCCGCGATGCAATGGCTCGTCGAAGATTTCCAGCGCCGTCATGGGGTCGCTTGCACGCTGCGCGTCGAGCCCGGCGAATTGCAGCTCGACGAGCCGTATGCGACCGCCGTGTTCCGCATCGCGCAGGAAGCGCTCGCGAACGTCGCGCGGCATGCGGCCGCGTCGAGCGCGAGCGTGGCGCTCGCGTATCGCGACGAGACGCTCGTGCTGACGATTCGCGACGACGGCGCCGGCTTCGATCCGGGCGCGCCGCGCAAGTCCGCCTCGTTCGGGCTGGTGGGCCTGCGCGAGCGCGCCTACCTCGTCGGCGGCACGCTGCGCATCGACACGACGCTCGGCGAAGGCACGACGGTCGAGGTGGAGGTTCCGGTGGCGGCCGCGCATGTCGCGATCGCGTACGACGCACGCCACGCCGCGCGCACACAGGAATGACCGGCGAGGAGCACGCCGGCGCGCGCGGCGTGGCGCATCACGCCTGCGCGGCGACCATCGTGCGCTCGGAGCGCGCCCACGCGATCAGCGCGCCGATCCCGAGCAAGGCGAGGCACACGATCGGCACGATCATCGGCCCGAACGCGGTGCCCGTGACCTTGCCCGCGAACGGCATCAGGTTCTGGCTGAAGAAGCCGCCGAGGTTGCCGATCGAGTTGATCGCCGCGACGCTCGCCGCTGCGCGCGCGCCGGTGAAGTAGCGCGGCGGCATCGACCAGAAGCACGGATACAGCAGCGGAATGCACGCACCGCCGAGCACGAGCGCGATGAAGCGCAACGGTGTGGACGGCAGCACGAGGCTCATCAGGAAGCCGAGTGCGCCGAGCGCGGCGACGATCGCGATGGTGCGCAGGATGCTCTTCGCGCGGCGCAGCTTCGACGGCAGCCACACCAGCAGCACGACCGCGAGCGCCCACGGCAGCATGCTCAGCAGACCGTTCGTGCTGCTCGACACGCCGAACGATTTCACCAGCGTCGGCAGCCAGTACGTGACGCCGTACAGCGACGTCGACATCAGCATGTAGGTGGCCGCGAACAGCATCACGCGCGGATCGAGCAGCGCAGCCCACGGCTTCGCATGGACGGCCTGCGCCGGCTTCTCGCGTTCGAGCGCGGCGGCGACGATCTGCTTCTCGCGTTCGTCGAGGAACGGCGCCTCGCGGAACGATGCGGGCAGCACGCGGAACACGACGATCGCGACGAGCACGGCCGGCACGCCGGTCGCCACGAACACCCACTGCCAGCCCGCGAGCCCCCACACGCCGTTCAGGCCGAGCAGCACGCCGCCGACCAGCGAGCCCAGCATGTTCGCGAGCGCGCTGCCGAGCGTGAAGATGCCGAGCACCTTCGCGCGGTAGCTCTGCGGGAACCACAGCGTCAGGTAGTAGATGACGCCCGGATAGAAGCCGGCCTCGGCGATGCCGAGCAGGAAGCGCAGCGAGCAGAACGCCGGCATCGACGTGGTGAAGCCCATCAGCACGGTGATGAGCCCCCACGTCAGCATGATCCGCGCGAGCCATACGCGCGCGCCGTAGCGATGCAGCGCGAGCGTGCTCGGCACTTCGAACAGCAGGTAGCCGATGAAGAACAGCGACGACGCGAGGCCGAACGCGGCTTCGGTCATCCCGAGGCTGTGCACCATCTGCAGCTTCGCGAAGCCGACGTTCTGCCGGTCGATGAATGCGATCAGGAACATCACGACGAGGATCGGCAGCAGGCGCCGCGCGATCTTCGACATGATGCGCTGTTCTTCGGCGGACGCGGGGTCCAGGGTATCGGTGGCATTCACTACGGGCTCCTCCGTAAATCGGTTGCTGATCGGTTGAACCGGCGCGACGCGCGCGCCCGGCTATTCGGTGGTATCGGTTGAATCGGTGCTCAGCTCGGCCGGTATGCGTCGAGCATCGGCGCGAACATCTCGTGCCACGCGCGGGGCTTCGCCTTGATCGTGCCGGCGAGGTACAGGAAGTCGACGTAGTCCATCAGCTGGTTCGGCCGCACCGAGAAACGCGTGTCGGGCGCGGCCAGCATCTGCAGCACGTCGTCGTGCGACACGCCGACGCCCGACGACGCCGCATACAGCGCGGCCGCCGCGCGCGGGTCCTGCGCGATCAGCCGGTTCGCGTCGTCGAGCGCGCCGAGAAACGCCATCGCCAGCGCGGGCTCCGTATCGACGAGCCGCTTCGGCGCGAACACGACGTCGAGCGTCAGCGGCCCGAGCACGTCGACCGAATTCACGACGCGATGAATGCCCGGCTGCCGCAGCTCGAGCGTCGAGAACGGCGGCGACGTGAAGTGCGCGGTGATGCCGCCGTCGCGGCGGATCAGCGCCTGCATCGCCTGCGGGTGCGGCAGGTTCACGGTGATCGAATCGAGCTGCGCGAAATGGCGCGCGCCGAGCTGCCGGCTCGCGACCATCTGCAGCACCACCGCCGACAGCGACGTGCGAATGCCGGGCACCGCGATCCGGTCGGACGGCGTGAAGTCGCGCAGTGCGACGAGGCCCGGCCGGTTCGCATTCAGCGACAGCGACGTCGTCGACAGGCCGCTGATGCCGATCACCTCGACGTTCGGAATCCCGCGTGCGCGCGCCCACAGCTCGATGAAGCCCGGCGCGCCGGCCGCCGCGAAATCGAGCGTGCCGGCCATCATCGCGTCGTTCACGGAGTTGCCGCCGTCGAGCAGCACCCAGTCGAGGACGACGTCGCGCAGCCCATGCCGCGCCGCGTGACGCTCGAACAGCCGCTGCTTCTCCATCACGAGCAGCGGCAGATACAGCACGCCATATCCTTTCGAGATCCGTACCGTACGCGGCTTCGCACGCGCGAGCGGCGGTGCGGCCAGCAGGCCGAGCGCGAGGCCCGCGCCTGCGGCGACGAGCGCACGTCGGCGCGGCGACGTCGTCACGCGCAGCTCCGCGTGCAACGGAGATCGCACGCGGACCGGCCGGCGTGCGCTGCGCTGCGTCGCGCATGGGGCCGCGCGCTCGCGGTGCGCGTCAGATGCTGCATGTTGCCGTCTCCTCTGGTATTAATGCCGTCTTCGCTCGTTTCGGCTGAACACAGGTTATCGGGCGAGTCTGAGAAAATGCTGAGATCCCGCCCCCGGGGAAACCCGTAACCCTTCATTGCGAACGGCACCATGCGCATTCTCGTCGTCGAGGACGATGCCGAAATCGGCGCGGCGATCCGCGCGCGGCTCACGCGGCTCGGCCATGCGGTCGACCACGAAACCGACGGCGCGACCGCCAACAGCCTGCTGCGCGTCGAGCGCTTCGATCTCGTCGTGCTCGATGCGAACCTTCCCGGCCTCGACGGCTTCGCCGTGCTGCGCAACCTGCGTGCGGCGGGCAGCACGACGCCGGTGCTGCTCGTCACCGCGCGCTCGGCGATCGACGACCGCGTGAGCGGCCTCGGCCTCGGCGCCGACGACTACCTCGTGAAGCCGTTCGACTACCGCGAGCTCGATGCGCGCGTGCAGGCGCTGCTGCGCCGCAACAGCGGTCATGCGAACGACGTGCTGACGCTCGGCGGCCTCGTGATCGACCGCAGCAGCCGGCTCGCGGAGCTCGACGGCCAGCCGCTGTCGCTGTCGCGCCAGGAGTTCGCACTGCTCGAGATTCTCGCGAGCCGCCCGCAGCGAATCTTCTCGAAGGACGAGCTGCTGAATCAGTTGTTCAGCTTCGGCAACGAGCCGAGCGCGAACGCGGTCGAGCAGTACGTGACGCGCGTGCGCAGGAAGCTGCACGGCAGCTCGGTCGAGATCCGCACCGCGCGCGGGATGGGGTATCAGATTGCCGCGCACTGACTGGTTTCCGAAGACGCTGTTCGGCCGCACGCTGCTGCTGATCGCGCTCGTCGTCGCGACCGGCGCGCTCGCGCTCGCCGCGATCGCGCGCTACTACGCGGGCGTCGCGGCGGAGCGCGCGTACGACCAGCTGCTTGCAGGCGCGTCGATCCAGGTCGCGGAAAACCTCTACGTGCAAGGCGGCGTGCTCGCGCTGAACCCGCCGGTCGCCGCGCTGTCGACGCTGTCGCGCTACGACCTCGTCTACTACAAGGTCGTCGATTCGCGCGGCGTCGTCGTGGCCGGCTACGGCGATCTCGCGAGCCCCGCGACAGCGGCCGCCGCGAAGCAGGGGCCGGCGTTCGCGGACGCCGTGTACCAGGGGCATCGCGTGCGCACCGCGACCATCGCGCGCTACATGCCCGAGGAGAGCACGCCGGGCTGGGCGATCGTCACCGTTGCGCAGACAACGAACGCGCGGCAGCAGCTGACCAACGACATGAGCATCAAGGTGTGGACGCTGATCGTGTTGATGAGCGTGCTCGCGATCGGCGCAAGCGGGCTCGCGATCCGGCGCGGCCTGCGCCCGCTCGCGCAGATCGGCGCGATCATCGCCGCGCGCGACCCGGCCGACCTGCGGCCGGTGGCCGTCGACACGCCGAGCGAGATCGACGCGATCATCGGCTCGATCAACGGGCTGATGCGAAGGCTGGCCGAGCGGATCAACGCGATGCAGCGCTTCATCGCCGATGCAGCGCACCAGATGCGCACGCCGCTCGCGCGGCTCGACGCGCAGATCGAGCTGCTCGACGGCGAACACGATCCGGCCCGGCATGCGGCGCGGCTCGATGCGTTGCGCGCGACCTGCGCCGATGTCGGACGTCTCACCGGGCAGTTGCTCAATCACGCGATGGTGATCCACCGCACCGAGGCCGTCCCGCTGCAACCGGTCGAGCTCGTCGCGCTCGCGAAGGACGTGCTCGGCCGCGCGATTCCGCTCGCCGGCGCGCGCGACGTGGCCGTTGCGTTCGCGAGCGATGCACCGCAAGCGTGGATCGACGGTGATGCGATCAGCCTGCAGGAGGCGTTGTCGAACGTGCTGCACAACGCGCTGCTGCACGGACATGCGGACGATATCGTCGTGTCGGTCGCGACGGCGGGGAATGCAGAGGATGGCGTCACGCTCACCGTCACCGACAACGGCCGCGGGATCGCGCGCGAGCATTGGGACGCGGCGTTGCAGCCGTTCGTGCGGATCGCGGCGGACGGCAGCGAGCGCCGCACGGGCTCGGGGCTCGGGCTCGCGATCGTGCAGGAGGTGATGAAGGCGCACGGCGGGCGCGTCGGGTTCGCGTTTCCCGACGCGGGCGGGTTTGCGGTCGTGTTGACGTTTCCACGGGCGGTGGGGAGTGGGCGGGGAGCGTGAGCACGCAGCATACTGCCGCCGTCAGGCCGTCACGGCATCCCCGCCGAGATACGCATCGCGCACGCGTTCGTCGTCGAGCAGCGCCCTCGCCGGCCCTTCGAGCGCGACGCGCCCCGTCTGCAACACGTATCCGTAGTGCGCGATCTCCAGCGCGAGGCTCGCGTTCTGCTCGACCATGAACACCGTCACGCCCTGCCGGTTGATCGCATCGATGAGTTCGAGCACCTTGTCGACGTAGAGCGGCGACAAGCCCATCGTCGGCTCGTCCATGCAGATCAGTTTCGGCCGCGCCATCAGCGCACGCGCCATCGCGAGCATCTGCTGCTCGCCGCCCGACAGCGTGCCCGCACGCTGCGCGAGCCGCTCCTTCACGCGCGGAAACAGGTCGAGCACGCGCGCGTAATCGTCGGCGACCGCCGCGCGGTCGCCACGCGTGTACGCGCCCATCAACAGGTTCTCGCGCACGCTCATGTCGCCGAACAGCCGCCGCGCCTCGGGCACCGCCGCGATCCCGCGCCGGACGCGCTGCGGCGTCGCGAGCGACGTCACGTCGTCGCCGTCGAAGCGCACGACGCCGCGCCGCGGCCGCATCAGCCCGAGAATCAGCTTCATCGTCGTCGACTTGCCGCTCGCGTTGCCGCCGAGCAGGCTGACGATCTGCCCGCGGCCGACCTCGAAGCTCACGTCGAAATGCACCTGCACCGGTCCGTAGAACGTGTCGAGGTGCTCCAGTTTCAGCAGCGTGTCGGTCATCGCGAGGTCAGCTCCAGAAAATGGTGGGCTCATGCCGCCGCGCGCGCGGCGTCCGCATGGCGGCGCCCGAGATAGGCCTCGATCACGCGCGGATCGTGCCGCACGTCGCGCGGCGCGCCTTCGGCGATCTTCACGCCGTTGTCGAGCACCATCACGCGATCGGATACGCGCATCACGAGCTCGAGCTTGTGTTCGATCAGCAGGATCGTCAGGCCGCCCGCCTTCAGCGACTGGATCAGTTGCAGCATCTCGGCGGTCTCGGTCTCGTTCATCCCGGCGGTCGGCTCGTCGAGCAGCAGCAGGCGCGGGTGCAGCGCGAGCGCGCGGCCGATCTCGACGCGTCGGCGGTTCGCATACGACAGGCTATGCGCCGGGTGATCGATGCGCGGCGCGAGCCGCTCGCCGAATCGCGCGACGATGTCGCGCGCTTCGGCGCGCAACGCGGCTTCCTCGCGCCGCACCGACGCGGGCCGCACCAGCGCGCGCCATACCTCGGCCGCCGCGCCGAGCACCGGCCAGCCGCGTCGCGCCGCCCGCAGCCGCGCATGGGCGCCGATCAATACGTTGTCGAGCACGCTCAGGTTGCCGAACACGCGGCCGTGCTGAAACGTGCGCGCGATGCCGAGCGCCGCGAGCCGCTCCGGTGCGACGCCGGTGATGTCGCTCCCGTCGAACGTCACGCGGCCGGCGTCGGGACGGTCCGCGCCCGCGATCAGGTTGAACAGCGTCGACTTGCCCGCGCCGTTCGGGCCGATCACGCTCAGCAATTCGCCGTCGGCGAGCGTCAGGCTCGCGGCGTCGAGCGCGGTCACGCCGTCGAAGCGGCGTGTCAATCCGCGCACGTCGAGCAACGGTCGACGAGTGGTCATCGCATTTCTCCTTACACGGTGCCGAGCAGGCCCTGCGGCCGGAACCGGACGAGCAGCACCAGCACGACGCCGTAGATCAGCATCCGATAGTCGGCCGCCCAGCGGAACAGCTCGGGCAGCCCGATCAGCGCAACCGCGCCGACGATACCGCCAAGCACGTTGCCGAGCCCGCCGAGGATCACCATCGTCAACGCAAGGATCGAGACCTGCGAATCGAAGGTCTGGTGATTGATATAGCTGTACAGATGCGCGGCGATTCCGCCGCTCACGCCGGCCGCCACGCCGCCGACCGCGAATGCGATCGCCTTGTAGCGATTCGGCGCGATGCCGTGCGCGCGTGCGGCGACGTCGTCCTCGCGCACCGCGCGCAGCGTACGGCCGAGATGCGAGCGCAGCAGCCGCACCTGCAGCAGCGCCAGCACGACGAGCACCGCGAGTGCGAACCAGTACGCGGCGCGCGCGGTGCTCGCCCACGGCAGCGGCGCGATGCCGGTGATGCCGAGCGGGCCGCGCGTGAGGCCGTCCCAGTTCAGGATCACGAGGCTCACCACTTCGCCGATGCCGAGCGTCGCGATCGACACGTAGTGGCCGCGCAAGCGGAATGCCGGATAGACGAGCAGCGTGCCGAGCGCCGCGGTGATCGCGCCCGCACACGGGATCGTCACAGCCGGCGACCAGCCGAGATCCGACGACAGCAGCGCCGATGCATACGCGCCGATCACGAGCAGCGCCGCATGGCCGAGCGAGATCTGCCCGACCGTGCCGGCCACCAGCGTGAGGCTCAGTGCGAGCAGCCCGTACAGCCACGCGTTGGTCAGTGTCTGCAGCACATACGGCGACGCGCCGAGCCACGGCAGCGCGGCAGCCAGCACGATCAGCGCCGCGACGGCCGGGCGCGACACGCGTACGTGCCTCGCAGCGGCGAGGAAGGTGCCGGTCATCGGCTCGGGCGGCAGCGCGCGCTTCGCGCTGAACAGCCCGTTCGGCCGCCATACCAGGAACACGATCAGCAGCCCGAACGCGAACAGGTCGCGATAGCTCGTCCCGAACAGCGCGACGCCGTAGCTTTCGACGAGACCGAGCAGCAGGCTGCCCGCAATCGCGCCCGGCACGTTGCCGAGCCCGCCGATCAGCAGCGCGACCACGCCCTTGAGCGTCGCCTGGAAGCCCATCGCAGGATCGATGCTGTTGTAGTACATGCCGACCAGCAGCCCGCTGACGCCGCCGAGCGCGCATGCGATTGCGAACACGGCCTGGTTCACGCGATCGACGTCGACGCCCATTTGCAGCGCCGCGTCGCGGTCCTGCGCAGTGGCGCGCACGGCCCAGCCGAGCCGCGTGAAGCGCAGGAATCCGTACAGCAGTGCGGCCGCCGCGATGCCGATGCCCGCGATCAGCAGGTCGAGCGCGCCGAGCGTCGCGCCCGCGATCCGCACGTGCCAGTCGGGCAACGGCGTCGGCACGGCGCGCGGATCGGCGCCGAACACGAGCTGCGCGAGCTGATCGAGGATGAAACTGATGCCGATCGTCGCGAGCAGCGGCGCGATCCGCGCCGCGTGGCGCAACGGCCGCAGTCCGATGCGCTCGATCGCGATGCCGAGCGCCGCGCAGCCCGCGACCACCGCCGCGAGCGCGACGGGCAGCGGCAGGCCGAAGCGCGTCAGGCACAGCCAGCCGACGAACGCGCCCACCATGTAGACCGAGCCGTGCGCGAAGTTGATCAGATGCGACACGCCGAAGATCAACGCGAGCCCGACCGCGAGCAACGCGTAGATGTTGCCGACGATGAGACCGTTGAGCGTGTAGTCGAGCCAGGAAGCCATCACGATACGTCCGTCGAAAGCATGCGGGTCAGGGCGCGCGCTGGATCAGCGCGCGGCGAGCTGCGGCTTCGCGCCGTCCCACAGCGCCCACTGCCCCTGCTTCACCACGAGATAGACGGTGCGGGCGCCCGCGACACGGCGCGTCTGCGGGTCGAAGCGCACCTTGCCGAAGATCACGCTCGGCACGTCGCTCACCTTCGCGAAGCCGTCGTGCGCGGCCGCACGCGTGGTCCCGTAGCGGCGCAGCACGTCGGCCGACAGGATCAGCGCGTCGTACGCGCGCGCCACGAACGAATCGGGATCCGCATGATATTTCGCGCGATAGCGCTGCACGAACGCCTGCACTTCCGGACGCGGTTCGGCCGGGAAAAAGTTCGACTCGGTATAGACGCCTTCCACGGCCGTGCCGCCCAGTTCGAGGAATTTCGGCGAATACACGGAGCCGACCGCCGCGATCGGCAACGCGAGGCCCGCGCTACGCGCCTGACGCACGATCTGCGCGCCGTCGGCGTAATACGAGATCAGCACGATCGAATCGGGCTTCGACGCACCGATGCGCACGAGCGTCGAGCGGAAGTCCTTCTCCGCCGGCTGGTAGCCTTCGGCCGCGACGACCTGCGCGCCGAGCCCCGCCGCCGCCTTCGCGAAGATGTCCTTGCTCGTGCGGCCCCAGTCGGTGTTCAGGTACAGCACCGCAATCCGCTTGAAGCCGAGCTCCTTCACCGCGTAACGCGCCAGCAGCGGCTGCTCCTCGGCCTGACTGAGCGCGGTGCTCCACAGGTAGTCGCCGCCCTTCGTGAAATCGGGATGCGAATTCGTGAAGCCGAACTGAATCAGCTGCCCGCGCTGGTAGATCGGCGACGCGGCCATCGACGTCGCGCTGGAGAAGTCGCCGAGCTCGATCACGACGCGCGGATCGGCGACGAACTTCTGCGCGATCGCGACCGCTTGGCGCGGGTCGCTGCGGCTGTCCTGGAAATCCACCGCGAGCGGGCGGCCATGGATGCCGCCGCTGCCGTTGATCTCGTCGAGCGCGAGATCGAAGCCGCGCTTCCATTGCTCGCCGTATTGCGCGTCCTGCCCGGTGAGCGGTCCGCTCACGCCGATCACCAGCGGCTCGCCCGATACGCCCGCGGCGAGCGCGCCGCCCGTCGACAAACCCCATGCGGCAGCCAGCGCCGCAACCGTGCCCAGTGCGCGCCGCCATGCGCCGCGTGTGTCGATGCCCGATACCTTCATACGCCCCCCAGCCGTCCGCCAATCGAAAAGAGTGACGGCATGTAACCATCTGCCTCAGGGCGTTCCAACGAAGTTTTGCGCATATCGATATCGCACGCGGCGCGAAGCCGAACGCGTGCGTCGATGCATCGGCGTGCGGCGCACATGCACGGCGCGTGCGTACGCGGCGCAGCGCTTTGATTCGATTGAGGTTCGACATGCGCGGCCGTGCGGGACCGGCACGCATGCACGTAATCGAACTCCGCGCGGTGCGCCCGCGCTTCGCACTTTTCGCGCTGTCGATAGCGAAAATCATTATATGAATCACGCATGCTTGCGCTCCTACAATGCGCACATTGCATCATCGGAACGCGCCATGGAGTTGCATCAACTCGAAGCATTTTCGGCGGTCATGTCGGCCGGCAGCGTCACCGGCGCGGGCGAACTGCTCGGCCGTTCGCAGCCGGCCGTCACGCGGCAGATCCAGGAGCTCGAAGCCGATCTCGGCTATGCGCTGTTCGACCGGCACGGCCCCCGCGTCACGCCGACGCGCCGCGCGTTCCTGCTCTACGACGAAGTCGAGCGTTCGCTCGTCGGCCTGCGCGCGATCGAAGCGCGGGCGCGCGCACTCGGCGACGAAACGGCCGAGCCCGTGCGCATCGCGGCCACGCCTTCGCTCGCGGCCGCGCTCGTGCCGGCCGCGCTCGCCGCGCTGCCCGACGGCGCGCACGCGCCGCATTACCAGCTGCGCAGCGAATCGGCCGAACACGTCGTGCACGAAGTGCTGGCAGGCACCGCCGATATCGGCGTCGTCACGTTGCCGATCGCGCATGCCGGGCTCGACGTGCACTGGATCGCGCAAGCCCGTTGCGTCGCCGTGCTGGCCGCGGCCGATCCGCTCGCGACCAAGCCGCGTATCGCACTGCGCGATCTCGCGCGGCGCCGCATCGTGACGGTCGCGAACCGGCACCGGCTGCGCCAGCGCATCGATGCGGCGTTGGCCGCAGCACGTGTCGACGTCCGTGTATTCGTCGAGACCAACGCATCGCTGAATGCCGTGATGGCCGCGCGCGCCGCGCTCGGGATCGCGATCGTCGATCCGGCAACGGGCGTCGCACTGCCGGTCGAAGGCGTCGTCGTACGCCCGCTCGATGCGGACATACCGTTTGCGTTCGGCGTCGCGACGCCGGCCGGC
Source organism: Burkholderia sp. MBR-1 (assembly GCF_013822785.1). Lineage (NCBI taxonomy): Bacteria > Pseudomonadati > Pseudomonadota > Betaproteobacteria > Burkholderiales > Burkholderiaceae > Burkholderia > Burkholderia sp. MBR-1. Next base: position 55,993 of record NZ_CP053610.1, on the reverse strand, counting down.
AAGCCGCGCACGGCCGCCGTCGACGCGCTGCTCGACGCGCTGCAGCGCACGACGCGCACACTCCTCGACGGCGTGATCTTTCACGATGCATCTGTGCACGACGCGTGGATGCGCGGCGACCGGCCGCGCACCGACGGCGACGCGCGCCCGGCTTGCGCGACGCGCCCTACCCGATCGACCCGAACCGCGCACGCGCGCGGCGCCCGCAAGGAGGCCGCATGACGGCGACGCCCGACACACTCGCGGCACTGGAAGCACGTGTCGCGCAGGACCTGCGCTGGCTCGACCTGCCCCCGCCGTCGTGGGTGCCGCCGCGCGAGGTCGACGGTGCGCGCGTACTCGACGTCGCGATCGTCGGCGGCGGCATGGCAGGGCTCGCGGCGTCGGCCGAGCTGCGTCTGCTCGGCATCGACAACCAATGCGTGATCGACCGCGCGCCGGCCGGCTACGAAGGCCCGTGGGTCACCTTCGCGCGGATGGAGACGTTGCGCTCGCCAAAGCAGCTCGCCGGCCCCGCGCTCGGGCTCCCCGCACTGACCTTTCGCGCGTGGTTCGAAGCCTGCCACGGCCACGACGCATGGGATGCGCTCTACAAGATCCCGCGCACGCAGTGGATGGACTATCTGCGCTGGTACCGCCGCGTGCTCGACCTGTCGGTGCACAACGACACCACGCTCGTCGCACTGCGCCCGCGTGACGACGGCCTGCTTGCGCTCGACTTGCAAGCGAGCGGCGCAACGCGGACGGTGCTCGCGCGTCACGTCGTACTGGCGACCGGCCGCGACGGACTCGGCGGCCCGTACGTTCCGCCCGTCGCGCAACGCGTGCCGCGCACGCGCTGGGCGCATTCGTCCGAGCCGATCGATTTCGCGGCGCTCGCCAGCAAGCGCGTCGGCGTGGTGGGCGCGGGCGCGTCCGCGTTCGACAATGCCGGTACCGCACTCGAGGCAGGCGCCGCTCGCGTCGACCTGCTGTTCCGTCGCGCGGACATTCCGCGCATCAACAAGCTGACCGGCATCGGCAGCCCGGGCCTCGTGCATGGCTTCGCCGCGCTCGACGACGCGACGAAGTGGCGCTTCATGCACTATGCGCTGACGTCGCAGACACCGCCGCCGCGCGAGAGCGTGCTGCGCGTGTCGCGGCACCCGCACGCGTACTTCCATGCGGCCAGCCCGATCGAAACGCTGGTCGACGCTCATGACGGGCTGCAGGTCGTCACGCCGCGCGGTCGCTACACGGTCGATTTCCTGATCTTCGCGACGGGCTTCCATTCCGATTGGACCACGCGCACGGAATTCGCATCGTTCGGGCCGCATGTGCGGCGCTGGAAGGATCGCTACCAACCGCCGCCCGGCACCTGGCTCGACGAACTCGCCGAGTCGCCCGATCTCGGTCCCGCGTTCGCGTTCCAGGAACGCGAGCGCGGCGCATGCCCAGCCGTCACGCGCATCCACTGCTTCAACAATGCGGCGAGTCTGAGCCACGGCAAGCTGTCCGGCGACATCCCCGCGATCAGCGCGGGCGCGGGACGGCTCGCGCGCGGCATCGCGAGCCGGCTGTTCGACGACGATCGCGACCGCCACTACGACGCGCTCGTCGCGTTCGCCAACGCGGAGCTGCATGGCGACGAATGGCGCGACGCCGACGCGTGGACGGCGCCTTCCACGACACCCGTGACCACCGGAACCCACCACGATGATTGATACCCAACCGCCGGCCGCCGCGCCGGATACGATCGACGCGGTCGCCGGGCTGCGCGACGACAGTCCGGTCGCCGCACTGCGCCGCGCGCGCGAGAAGGTGCTGCGCCATACGCAGTTGAGCGAAGCCGCGCTGTTCGATGCCGCGCTGCCCGATCTTTCGCTCATCGAGCGTCTGCATGCGGCGCGCTACGTCGCGCAGCGATCGAGTGCGCACGCACTCGCCGCGACCTACCACGCGCGGCTGATCGAGGCGGGCGGCACGCCGGACGACATCGCGCGCGCCGACGCCGACGCATTCGATGCGCTGCCGCGCCGTCTGGGTGCGCTGCTCGCGCATGCGCGGCGCCTGACGCTGTCGCCCGTCGACGCACACGCGTCCGATCTCGCCGCACTGAAGTCGGCGGGATTCACGACGGCGGCAATCGTTGCGTTGTCGCAGCTCGTCGCGTTCGTCGCGTATCAGCTGCGCGTCGCGGCGGCGGCCAGCGCGTTGCACACGCGCGTCGCGCGGGAGGCCGCATGACCACGGTCACCTCCCACGGCTTCACGTCCGACACGCTCGGCTGGCGTGCGTGGCTCGATACGGTGCCGCTCGAACGCGCCACCGCGGAGCAGCTCGACGTGCTCGAGGCGAGCCATCCGCACGCAAAGACGTCCGACTATTACCTGCTGCTCGTGCATCAGCCCGAGATCCTGCGGCAACGCTCGGCCGTGTTCAACGCGATCATGTACGGCCCCGGCGGACTGTCGCGCGCGGAGCGGGAACTGGCGAGCACGGTGGTGTCGCGTGTGAATGGCTGCGTGTACTGCGCATCGGTCCATGCGCAACGCTTCACGCAGCTCGCGAAACGCAGCGATTCGATCGAGCAGGTATTTGAAGACCCATCGACGGCGGGGACGAACGCGCGCGAACGCGCGATCGTCCGCTATGCGATCGCGCTAACCGAGCGGCCCGACACGGTGGACGACAGCGACATCGCCGCGCTCGAGGCCGCGGGACTCGCTCATGACGAAATACTCGACCTGTCGCATGCGATCGCGATCTTCGCGTGGGCGAACCGCTTGATGCTGACGCTCGGCGAACCGGTGTTTCCGCAGGCCACGACGAACACTTGACGGTGGCGCTGCTCGCCGGCCGGCGAGCCGTCGATGCGGCGCCCGGCCGTTCGCTCAACCCTCCAGCAGCTTCAACCCCGCCGGCAACGTCTCCCCGAACACGCGCGCCGTGTCCGCTTCATCGAACGCGATCGCTTCGCGCACCATGTCGATCCAGGCGGCCGACGCGTTCGCCGCCGACAGCCGCTTGATCACCGCCGCACGCGTGTCGTCCGGCAGATCGCGTTCGCGATCGCCCGTCATCCGCGCGATCTGCGCGACCGCGAACGCCGCCGGTTCGACCTGCTTCCAGTCGAGCGCGAACAGCGCATCGAGCCAGCGCTGCGCGACGTCGGCCGGCACGACGCTGTGCGCGCTGCCGTAGAACGGCCGCCGCGCACCGATGCGCCCGAGCGCCCACGCGCACAGCGTGCGCTCGGCCGGCTTCTGCAACTGCGCGATCAACCGCTCGCCCAGTTCCACCTTGCGCTCGACCGGCAATCGCTCGAGCGACGCGGACAAGCGCGTCATGTCGGCCGGCCCGACCTTGGCCGGGTCGAACGGCAGCTTGCGGCGCTTGTCGTCGGACGGTTCGAGGAACGCGATCGCGTCGCGCACCTGCGCCTGCGCATCGTCGTCGAGGCCGCCGGCCGCACGCCGCCACAGCGTCCACCATTCGGACCACACCTGCGCGTCGTTCACGTACTGGATCCCGTCGTCGAACAGCGGCCACAGCTGCTCGATGCGCCACGCGTCGAGCGGATGGCCGAAGCCAGGACGCACGCAATAGCCGGCGAGGTTCAGCCACGCGCGCTCGTGATCGGCCGAACGGCGGCGGCGACGCGCACGCGCGAGCAACGCGTCGAACAGCTCGCGCGCGAGCGCGACGTCCCACTCGTCGCGCGGGCCGAGCACCTGCTCCAGTTGCGCGCGCAACCGCCGCGTGTCCTTCGGCTCGACGTTCGCTGCCTTGCCGCCGAACGAGCGGTCGATCAACTCGATCGCCTGATCGAGCCGCGGATGGCGCGCGGGCCCGTCGACATCGCCGGGGCTGGGCGCATCGCCGCGCAGCTGGAATTCGAGCCGCCAGCGCCGCGACGCATCATCGGTCGCGATGCAGTGCATTTCGAGCGTGCCGACCTCGGTCAGCGACGCGGTGAGCTTCACCGGTGTTTCGCGTGCGCCGCCGCCCGCCTGCCGGTCGATGACCGTCGCAATCGGCGGCAGCCGCACGAAGTCGCCGCCGGCGAGTTCGACGAGATCGCCGGGCCGATAGACCGTGTCGGCGACCGTCGACACCAGATGGAACCGCACCGGCTGTCCGAGCTGCAGCGCGAACGTGCGCGCATCGAGCCGGAGCTCGCGGCCTTCGTCGGTGCCGCGCGGCAACAGACACACGCCGCGCGGCGCGGCGGCGGCATCGCCGCCGTCGTCCAGCACGAGGAAATAGCTGCGCGCGGAGCCGCCGCCGATGCGCGGTGCATGCCCGCCGCGCGCGAGCCCATAGGCCACCGCGCCGCGTGCGACCGCCACGTCCGGATGCGCGTTGTGCAGCACGTCGAGCGGCGCGCCGCGCCATGCGCCGAGCGTCTGCGCGAGGCGGCCGGCGAGCGCGTCCGCGCGGAACACGCCGCCGTTGAGCAGCAGCGTGTCGGGCAGCGGCCCCTGCGCGTGGCGATTCAGGAACGCGGCGACGTGGCGCGTGACGGCCGGATCGCTCGCGTACGGCAAGCCGAACTCGACGATCGCGGCGCGCGTGCGGCGCGGCATGTCGTTCGCGTCGACCTGCGGAAAGAAACCGTCGACGACGATCTGCTCGACCTCCGCGCGCGTCAGCTCGGTCGAACGCGCGCCGCCGACGAGCCGGCTGCCCGCGCCGAGCAGCGTCACGGTGACGGACGCCGGCGCAGCGGCGCCGAGCAGCCGCTCCTTGGCCGCGCGGCAGCGTTCGACGAGCTGCGACAGGCTCGCGGCCGACAGCCGCGTGCCGAGCTCGGTCAGGCGCGGCTCGACCAGGCGCGCGAGCGCGAGGTCCATGTTGTCGCCGCCGAGCATCAGGTGATTGCCGACGCCCACGCGCGTGAAGGTCGGTTCGCCGTCGTCGCCCGGTGCGACGTCGACGAGCGTCAGATCGGTCGTGCCGCCGCCGACGTCGCAGATCAGCACGCGCCGCGGCGCGGCGAAGGTAGCGCGCAGCGTCGCGCGCTGACCGTACAGCCAGTCGTAGAATGCGGCCTGCGGCTCTTCCAGCAAGCGCAACGCCGGCAGTTGCGCGCGCCGCGCGGCTTCGACCGTCAACGCACGCGCGCCGTCGTCGAACGACGCGGGCACGGTCAGAATGACGTCCTGCTGCGCGAGCGGCGCATCGGGGAAGTGCGCGTCCCAGGCCGCGCGCACGTGCGCGAGGTAGCTCGCGCTCGCATCGACCGGCGACACCTTGGCGACGCCGTCGGCGCCGCCCCACGGCAGGATCGCCGCGAGCCGGTCCACCGCTGCGTTCGACAGCCAGCTCTTCGCGCTGCTGACGAGCCGGCCCGGCACCTGTGCGCCGAGCGTGCGCGCGTAGCGGCCGATCACGGCCGGCACGGCGTCGGCCGCTTTGCCGGCCGTCCACGGCAGCGCGATCGCGTCGGCCGGCAGTTCGCCGGCCGCCGGGTGATAGCGCACCGACGGCAGCAGCGGCTGCGCAGCCACCGCGCCGGGGCCGACCAGCTGCTCGACGTCGAACACGCGGATCGCGTCGGAGCCGGCCTCGACGTACGCGACGACGGTGTTGCTGGTGCCGAGGTCGATACCGACCGTATAGCGCTTCATCGCGCTCAGGCGGCGCCGCGCACGTCGAACTCGACCTTCCAGCGCTCGCTCGTGCCGCTCGGGATCGCCTCGAGCTCGAGCGTGCCGGCTTCGGTCACGCGCGCATGCAGCTTGACCGGCACGATCTCGCCGACGGTGCGTCCGTCGGCGGGCAGCGTCGCCTGGATTTCCTCGAGCTCCTGCAATTCATCCGGCGACCAGTAGTCGAGCAGCGTGCCGACCTGATCCTGGCGGCGCACCGACGACCCGAAGAAGCGGAACTGCACCGGCTCGCCGACGACGAGGCCGAACTCCTGCGGCGGCAGCGCCGCATCGGTGCCCTCCTCCATCCCGAACGGCGCGACGCACAGCGCCTGCACCGGCGGCTCGAGCCCCGGCACCGCGGGCATCGCCGATTCGATCGCGACGTAGTACGCACGCGCCGTGCCACCGCGAATGCGCACGCCGCGGCCGCGCTTCACGTAGCCGTAGTAGGCCGCGCCGCGCGCGACGGCGAGATCGAGGTCCGCGCCTTCGAGCAGGCGGGCGGCCGGCGCGCCTTCCGCGGCGAGCCAGCCGTTCAGCGTATCGAGCACGCGCTGCGTGAGCAGCGCCGACTTGAACACGCCGCCGTTGAACAGCACCGCGGTCGGATGCAGGAACGTCGCGCCCGCCGGCAGCGTGCGCGCCACGCCGTCGAGCGCGTCGAGCGCCGCGACCTGACGGCCGAGGAACGCCGCCAGATGGCGCGTGATGCCCGCGTCCTGCGCATACGGCAGGCCGAGCTGCGTGAGGCCGACGCGCGCGCGGCTCACCGGCCGCGCCGCCGCATCGACCTGCGGGAAGAAGCCTTCGAGGATCGTCTGCGTGAGTTCCGCGCGCGTCAGTTCGGTGCGGATCGAGCCGCCGATCAGCTTTGAGCCGCGGCTCGGCACGACGAGCGGCACCGCATCCGTCGTCGGGTCGGACAGCAGCGTTTCCTTCGCCGAGCGGCACGCGTAGGTCAGCGCGCGCAGCTGCCACGGATCGGCCTGCGTGCCGTTCTGCGCGAGCTTGCGCGCGACCACGTGCGCGAGCGCGAGGTCCATGTTGTCGCCGCCGAGCAGGATGTGCTCGCCCACCGCGACGCGATGCAGTTCGAGATTGCCGTCGCGTTCGACTACCGCGATCAGTGACAGGTCGGTCGTGCCGCCGCCGACGTCCACGCACAGGATCAGATCGCCGACCTGCACCTGCTTGCGCCAGCCGCCTTCGCTCTTCTGGATCCAGCTGTAGAGCGCCGCCTGCGGCTCCTCGAGCAGCGTCATCCGCGCGTAGCCGGCCGCGCGCGCGGCCTCGGCCGTCAGCTCGCGCGCGGCCGGGTCGAACGACGCGGGGATCGTGACCGTCACGTCCTGATCGGCGAACGGCGCGTCCGGATGCGCGTGGTCCCACGCTTCGCGCAGATGCGTGAGGTAGCGCGTCGAGCTTTCCAGCGGCGACACGCGCGCGACTTCGGGCGGCGCATCGCTCGGCAGGATCGCCGCGCGGCGATCGACGCCGGGGTGGCACAGCCAGCTCTTCGCGCTCGACACCAGCCGAATCGGCGTGCCGGCGCCGCGCGTGCGCGCCATCTCGCCGACCGCGAAATTGCGCGACGCCGTCCACGGCAGCGTCAGGTCGCCCTGCGTGAGCTCGCTCTCGTGCGGCAGATACAGAAACGACGGCAGCAGGTCGCGCGACTCCAGTGCGCCGGGCGCGGTCAGCTGGGCGATCGGCAGCACCTGCTGCACGATTTTCTCGCCGTCGCTCGCGGCGCTGTCGACGTAGGACAGCGCGCAGTGCGTCGTGCCGAGATCGATACCGATCGAATAGCGCGGATCGCTCACAGTTCCACCTCCGCCGGTGCGATCACCGATGCGTCGTGGCTGCCCGTCAGCTTCGGCAGGCGCACGTCGGCCACGCGCCAGCCGCGATGGCTGACGGTGCCCGTGAACGGCGCGGCGCCGACCACGTTGCCAGTCACGCGCACGGCCGTCGCGTCGAAGCCGGCCGGCAGCGTCACGCGCGTGCCTTCGGCTTCGTCGCGTACCGGCACGATCGTGAAGTGTTCGCGCAGCGCGGCGCGGCAACCGTCGTGCACGAGGCGCGCGGCTGCGCCGATGTCGGCGTCCGCATAGCCGGCGATGTCTTCCTCGACGAAATCGATGAAACGCGCATCGCGCTGCAGCAGGCCGAGCAGTTGAAGCGCGGCTTGCGGGCTCGCTTCGCGCAGTTCGGGCGCGGGCGCCTTGGCCGGTGCGGGAGCAGGTGCGGGTGCGGGCGCCGCGGCCGGTGCCGGCGCAACCGGTGCCGGCGCAACCGGTGCCGGTGCGATCGGTGCCGCGGCGCCGTCGCGCACGCGCAGCACGCCGGCCGCGAACTCGCGGTTGCCGAGCACGGAGAAGAACGTGCCGACGGCCAGCGACAGCCGGCCGAAGAAGGACAGGTTGGATTCGGGCATGGGGTGTGGACTCCTGTGGGCTCGCGACGCGGCGAGCAGCTTGCCTGAGCGCCCGGCAGCGGCATGCGCGAAACGCACGCCGCCCGGCCCGGCGCGTAGTTCGGGCGCGCCCTCTCGGGTGCGGAAAACCCGTATTTTGCCCTGTGGCGGGCGAATCGGGCAGAAGTCCGGGGGACGGGACACGGGCGCGATGGCTTTCGCGGCGTGCAGGAATGCGTCGGATGGCCTGCTGCAGGACGTCGGCCGCGATGGCGCGGGGTGTCCGTGCCGGGCCGGGGTGGCGGGTCGCTGGCGGTTGGGATCGGCGTGCGAATGCGTTCGTGGCATGCACGCGCGAGTGCGCGTGATGGCGCATACGCGGCATTGCGGCGACGGCGTCGGTCGTCGCCGAAACCGATGCCGTCGCGGCCGGTCATTCGCGTGAGATCGGCAGCAGAAGATACGCGGGCCGTCGTCGTGCGTATTGCCGACTGGCTACCCATCCGTCGATGCGACGCGCGGGCGCAACCGCGATCGTTGCAGGCCGGCTGCGATTACGCATCGTTCGAACGCGCTTGCGCCGAGCGTTCGTCGGCTCGATGACTCTACGGCGATGGCGATACCGAAGCCGATGCGAGCCGCAAGAGAAACGCGAACGACATGACGCATCGCCTCGCGTCGGGCCCAGCCGACCATGAGCGCGAACCGGCAACCGCGACGGCTCGACAAAACCCGCGTGATTCAATGCGCCGAGCGCGACCATCGATCCCGGCCGCGCAGCGCACCCACGCCCGCCCAACCGATACAAAAACAGCCCGCGATTGCGCTGATCGCAATCGCGGGCCGTCCGGTTCGACGCGGGAGCCCTACGGCCTTCCGCTCGAACCTCGCGTCACTCGTGCTGCTTAGTGACCGCGGTACAGCGACTTCATCTCGTCATTCGCGCGCGGCGCGACGACCTTCGCCGGCTTGCCGGCCGCTGCGGCGCCTTGTGCGTTGTTGCCCACACCGCTGTTGTCGACACCTTGTGCGCGAGCCAGCGCATGTTGCTGATCGACGCGGGCTTGTGCGGCCTGGATGTCGTCCGGATAGTGCGGGTCTTCGCCGACCGCCGGGTTATAACCGGCCTTCTCCAGTTCGATCAGCTCGGCACGCACTTGCGCACGGGTGAGCGGTGCGGTGTTCTGAGCGAAAACGGCGACCGGAGCGGCAAGGGCAGCAGCAACGACAACGGCTTGAATAAGGTTCTTCATGATACGTACCTCCGACTGTGTCTGGTTGTGTGGCTTCGAACACCTCGTTCGTTGCCAATGACTAAAGTTTAGGCACGTGCGCCCTCGAGAGTTATCGGGCTGCGTGGAAGTGATTGTTGCTGGCCGCGGATGGAATCCGGCGTCACAACCGCTGCGCAGCGATGGATTCCGCGCGCCAAGTGCGGTTTAATCGATGCCCGGCCACGCCAGCATCAACGGACATTTCATGCTCGACCTCGAAGATCTTCGGCTCGTTCGCGCGATCGGCGCGTCACGCTCGCTGGCGTCTGCCGCGCGCCTGCTCGACCTCACGCCGCCCGCGGTCACGCTGCGCCTGCAGCGGATGGAGGCGCGGCTCGAGGTCCGGCTCGCGGTGCGGCAGTCGAAAGGCATCGCGCTGACCGACGAAGGGCAGCGGCTGTACCAGGAAGCCGTCGCGATTCTCGAGCGCGTCGAAGCGTTGCCGCTCAGCCTCTCCGGCGATCACGGCGACGTGCAAGGCACGCTGCGCGTCGTCGCGCCGTTCGGCTTCGGGCGCAAGTACGTCGCGCGCATCGTGCGCGACGTGCAGCGTGCGCATCCGAAGCTCGAGATCTCGCTGCATCTGTCGGAGAGCCCGTTGACGAGCGCGTCGGGCGCCGATGTGGTGATCCACGTCGGCAGCCTGAAATCGTCGTCGTGGATCGGCTATCCGCTCGCGCCCAACGAACGCTTCCTGTGCGCAAGCCCCGGTTACGCACGCCGCATCGGCGCACTGAGCCATCCGTCCGACCTCGCCCGCTACGACTGCCTGTGCCTGCGCGAGAACGACGAAGACATCGTCCGCTGGCGCTTCTCGCAAGCCGGCGACGGCGAAGGCGACGCCAGGCGCTCGGCCGTGATCCGCGTGACGGGCGCGCTGTCGTCGAACGACGGCACCGTGATCACCGACTGGGCGCTCGCGGGGCTCGGCATCGTCGAACGCTCCGAATGGGACGTCGCGCCGCTGCTGGCGAGCGGCAAGCTGGTCAGGCTGCTGCCCGACTGGCATCTGCCGCCCGCGCCGGTGACCGCGCTGCTGCCGTCGCGCACGGGCCGTTCCGCGCGACAACGGGTGTTCCTCGAAGCGGCCACGCAATTTCTCGCGCCGCCGCCGTGGCGCGCGAAGGTGCCGCCGCCCGCCCCTCATTAAATTGGTGTTAATGACCGATTTCCGCCGCGTTAAACCCGCGGCGAGTCGAACGCCGTAGAGTGTGTGCGTCGCCAACCATCGAGGCAACGCATCATGGGCATCCCCACCGTCACCACCCCCGCCGCACTGATCGACGTCGATCGGATGCACGCCAACATCGCGCGCTTGCACGCGCATCTGGACGCATTCGGCGTCGCGTTCCGGCCGCACGTGAAGACGACCAAGTGCCAACAGGTCGTGGACGCGCAGATCGCGGCCGGCGCGCGCGGCATCACGGTGTCGACGCTGAAGGAGGCCGAGCAGTTCTTCGCGAGCGGCGTGCGCGACATCGTCTATGCGGTCGGGATGATCCCCGCCCGGCTCCCTCAGGCGCTCGCGCTGCGCCGGCGCGGCTGCGACCTGAAGATCGTCGCCGACAGCCTGCACACCGCGCAGGCGATCGCGGCGTTCGGCCGCGAGCATGGCGAGCGCTTCGAAGTCTGGATCGAGATCGACGTCGACGGTCACCGTTCGGGGATCCGCCCCGACGACGACTTGCTGATCGACGTGGGGCGCACGCTCGCCGATGGCGGCATGACGCTCGGCGGCGTCCTTGCTCACGCCGGCTCGAGCTACGAATACGACACGCACGACGCGCTGGTCGCGATCGCCGAACAGGAGCGCGCGCGCACCGTGCACGCCGCGCAGCGCCTGCGGGCGGCGGGCTTGCCGTGCGACGTCGTCAGCATCGGCTCGACGCCGACCGCGCTGTCCGCGGCGAACCTCGACGGCGTGACGGAAGTCCGCGCGGGCGTGTACGTGATGTTCGACCTCGTGATGCACAACATCGGCGTGTGCGCGCTGTCCGACATCGCGCTGTCGGTGCTGACCACCGTCATCGGCCACCAGGAAGAGAAAGGCTGGGCGATCGTCGATGCGGGCTGGATGGCGATGAGCCGCGATCGCGGCACGCAGCGGCAGGCGCGGGACTTCGGCTACGGTCAGGTGTGCACCGAAGCCGGCGACGCACTCGACGGCTATCTGATGAGTTCGGCGAATCAGGAGCATGGGATCGTGTCGCGCAGCGGCACGCCGGATCCGGATATCGCGAAGCGGTTTCCGATCGGCACCCGCTTGCGGATTCTGCCGAACCACGCGTGCGCGACCGGTGCGCAACATCCGGAATACCGTGCGCTGACGCGCGACGGCGCGACGCAGACGTGGCCGCGTTTCTACGGGTGGTAAAAGCGCCGGCCGTTGCGGCCGTCGCGATTCAACGTCGAGGCAACCGGTTGTTCAACGACAGTCGCCTCATCGAATTCCACTGTGCATCATCTTTCCACAGACTCGCCCGCCATGCCGTCAGACGCCCAGCTCCTGCTTCTCGATCGTGATGCCGTCGGGCCCGCGCTTCAGGCCGAACAGGTGACGGCGGCCGTGCGCGACGCTTTCGTGCTGCACAGTCGGCGCGCCGGGCGCGTCTTCCCGGTGGTGCGCGAAAAGCTCCATACCGGCGGCATATTCGGCATCAAGTCGGGCGACGTCGCACAGCAGGAACTGCTCGGCTTCAAGGCGGCCGGCTTCTGGCCCGGCAACCGAAGCCGCGGCGGCGAGCCGCACCAGGCGACGATCGCGCTGTTCGATCCGGCCACCGGCCGCCCGCTGTGCATCATGGACGGCAATGCGATCACCACCGCGCGCACCGCGGCGGCCGGGGCGCTCGGGCTGCAGACGCTGGCGCGTCCCGACAGCTCGCGCGTCTGCGTATTCGGCACCGGCGTGCAGGCGCGCGCCCAGCTCGACCGGACGCTCGCGCTGCTGCCGCAGCGATGCGCGGTGCAATACGTGAGCGCCGGCGGCGCCCCGGACCCGGCCTTCGAGTCGGCGTTCAGCGCCCGCTGCGACATCCGGGCCGCGCGCGACCGCAACGATGCGGTGGCCGGCAGCGACGTGGTGATCACGGCGACGCCCGGCCGCGGCCCGCTGTTCGACGCCGCCGCGGTGCAGCCGGGCACGCATCTGACCTGCGTCGGCGCCGACACCGCCGGCAAGCGCGAGCTTCCCGAACACCTGTTGGCGCGCGCGCGAATCTTCGTCGACGATCACGAGCAGGCGCGCAGCATCGGCGAATGCCAATGGGCGCCCGAGCTGCCGCGCATCGAGATCGGCGACGTGCTCGCCGGCGTCGTCGCGGTCGATCGTGCGGCGCACGACATCACCGTGTTCGACATGACGGGCCTCGCGCTGCAGGATCTGACCGTCGCGCGCGTCGTCTATCGACAGGCCGTCGAGCACGGCGCAGGCCACCGCGTTCCGTGGCCATGGTGAGCGCCGCCGCGCGCGGCAGGTTGCGTCGCCATGCGGTCATCTCGCGTATGCGTGAGCACGTTTGACTTCGACGATGCGTTGCGGTCCGCAGACGTGGCTCGAAGCGCGCAAACGAGCCCGAGGGATACGACGACCTTCAGCGCGCACCAGGCAAATTGCTTCGACGACGCACCGCCGATCGACATCGCCCGCTCCGCTCACAACCCGTCGATCCCGAGTCGCGCCTTCGGCAGCCCCGCCGAAGTGCCATGACAGCGCGCGCACCGGACCACGCAACCGCTGCGGTCCGTAGCCATCGGCGCGCGCCCCGTCACGCCGCCTGACGCGCCTGCGCGATCCGTTGCGGCGCCTTCGGGCGCGCATAGAGCCGTTCGAGATACGCCTGCAATTGCGGGAACGTATCGAGCAACCGGCATTCGCCGGCCCAGTCGATCAGATAAGCAGTCACGCAATCGGCCACCGACAGCGCATCGCCGACGATGAACTCGCGGCCTTCGAGATGCCGCTCGAGAATCGCGGCCATCGTCACGAAGTCCTCGCGTGCGAGCGCGATGTCGGCCGGCAGACGCTTTTCCGGCGGATAGAGGAACGTGTGGCGCGCGATGCGCCACAGCGGCTGCTCGAGCTCCGTCACCGCGAACATCACCCATCGGTAAGCGTGCGCACGCAGCGCCGGATCCGTGGGCAGCAGCGCCTTCTGCGGATACTTGTCCGCGAGATACAGCACGATCGCGGCCGACTCGGGAATCACCAGATCGCCGTCCACCAGCACCGGCACCTTGCCGGCCGGATTGAGGCGCATGAATTCGGGATGCTTGTGCTCGCCCGCCGGCAGGTTGACCGACACGAATTCGAAATCCGCGTCGAGTTCCTTGAGCCCCCAGAGCGCGCGCTGCGAACGCGTGCCGGCAAATCCGTAAAGCTTCATCGCAATGTCTCCGTCCAGATTGTGTGTCATGTCGCGCGGGCCGCGTCGTGTCCGACCACGGCCGGCGTCGGTCGCGCGCAGCGCGTGCCGCGTACCGCCGCTCACATGCCGGGCACCGGCAGAATCGGCATCACCTCGACCGCCTCGCCGGGAAACAGCGTGAAATGCGGATGACCTTCGAACAGCGCGGCCGCTGCGTCGTGCGACGCGGCGCGCACGATCGTGAACGCGCCGAGCGCATTGGCCGTATCGGCGACGCCGCGCGTGTCGATCCTCTTGGTCTTGCCGAGCGGGCCGCCGAGTTCGACGATCGCATCGCGATGCCGGTCGACCCACGCATGCCACGCGGCCATTCCGTCCCGCTCGCGTGCGCGCCGCTCGTCCTCCGACAGCGCGAGCCACGCCTTCATGGGCGCACTGTCCTTGCTGCCGACGAAAACCGCGAGATACAACTGCTGTCGAGCATCCATGCTTCCTCCGTCCGGTGGCGGGCGCGGCAGGCTGCCGCACCTCGCCCTTGACACAATAGGTTGATATCAACACAATTGCAACATGGCCCGCAATAAAGACCTTCCCTTCGAAACGACGTTGATGGTGCGCGATTGCTGCTTGTGCCTGCACATGCAGCGCGCGGCGCGCAATCTCGCGCGCATCTTCGACGATGTGCTGCGTCCGCTGGATCTCACCAACGGCCAGTTTTCGCTATTGATGTCGCTGAACCGGCCGCAGCCGGCGACGATGAAATCGGTGGCGTCGCTGCTCGCGATGGATCGCACCACGCTGACTGCCGCGCTGAAGCCGCTGGAGCGGCGCGGGCTGCTCACGATCGCTCAGGATCCGGACGACGGGCGTAGCCGTCTGCTCGAACTCACGCCGGCCGGCCGCCAGCTGCTCGCCGACGCGTTTCCGCTGTGGCAGCAAGCGCATGCCGACATCGAGAAGTCGTTCGCACCGGAGCAAGTCGACGTGCTGCGCGACCAGTTGCGCATGCTGTCGGAAGACCCGGCGACGCGCGGCTGAGGCGCGCGTCATAGCTGGTTGATGCAGCGGGTTGATGCAGCGGGTCGATGCTTGCCGCAGCCTGGCGGCAGCGGGCCGATCGGCCCGCGTGCACGTCACTCGGCGAGCGCCGCCGCGACGCCGACGCGCTTCGGCACGCCGGCCACGATCGTCGCGACCGCGACGGCCAGCACCGCGGCCGCGCCGACGAACACACCGCCCGCGCCGTTCGCATCGAACACGACGCCGCCGGCCGCCGCGCCCGTTGCAATCGCGAGCTGGATCGCCGCGACGATCAGCCCGCCCGCGCTTTCCGCTTCGTCCGGCACGGTGCGCGTGACCCACGTCGACCACGCGACCGGCACGCCGCCGAACGCCATCCCCCACAACGCGACGAGCACCGCGTCGAGCATCGGCGCGCGGCCGAGCGCGACCAGCGCGATCGCGAGCACGACCATCAGCGCCGGCATGCCGATCAGCATCGGCCGCAGCCGGTGTTCGAGCACGCGGCCGGCGAGCGACGTGCCGACGAAGTTGGCGATCCCGTAGCCGAGCAGGATCGCCGACAAGCCGTTCACGCCGACGCCGGCAACCTGTTCGAGAAACGGCCGCAAATACGTGAAGAACGCGAAATGCCCGGTGAATACGAGGATCGTCGCGAACATCCCGAGGCCGACGGTCGGCCGGCGCAGCACGTCGACGAGCGTGCGCAGGCGCGTCGTGCCGCTCGGCGGCATCGACGGCAGCGTGGCGGCCTGCGATACGAACGCGACGCCGCCGAGTGCGGCCGCGATCAGGAAGACGTTGCGCCAGCCGATCAGGTGCCCGAAGTAACTGCCCATCGGCGCCGACGCGATCGTCGCGACCGCCACGCCGCTGAAGATGATCGACAGCGCGCGCGGCACCATCGCGGTCGGCACGAGCCGCATCGCGGTGGCGGTCGCCATCGTCCAGAAGCCGCCGAGCGCGATGCCGAGCACCACGCGGCCGATCAGCAGCGTCGTCAGGTTCGGCGCGAACGCGACCGCGAGATTCGACGCGACGAGCAGCACCGAGAACACGAGCAGCACGCGGCGCCGGTCGATGGTGCGCGTGAGCGCGGAGATCAGCAGGCTCGTGACCAGCGCGACCGTCGCCGTGGCCGTGACGGCCTGGCCCGCGACGCCCTCGGTCACGCCGAGGCTGTCGGCCATCGGCGTGAGCAGGCTCGCGGGCAGGAATTCCGCGGTCACGAGGCCGAACACGCCGAGCGTCATCGCGAAGACGGCGCCCCATGCGGGTTCGCGGGGAGCCGCCGGGGCGGCGGCAGAGGAGATTCCGGGATTCATGCGTCGTTCCGAGTCGTCTGGGGAAAGTACCGATGTCGACGTATCGTAAGGAACAACGACAGGACGGTCTATGACATACAATCCGTTCTTATTGATCCATCGTCCGGATTTCGCAATGTCCACTCCGTTGCTCCCACCGACGTCCGACCCGCACGACCTCGTCAGCGAACTGCTGCTCGGGATGCGGCTGAGCGGCGTGCAATACCGCCGGATCCAGGTGGCGCGGCCGTTCGGGCTGAGCTTCGGCCATGCGCCGGGGCGCGCGCAGTTCCATTTCGTCGGGCGCGGACCGGTGCTGCTGCGCGACGCGGACGGCACGACGATGCAGCTCGAGGCCGGCGACGCGGTGCTGCTGCCGCACGGCCGCACGCATGCGCTGTTGTCGGACCGCGATGCGCCGTGCCGCGAGATCGGCGGCTTCGAGGCCGCGAAGATCTGCGACACGGTGGCATCGGTCGGCGTCGGGGCGTGCGCGGCGACGGAGCCGGCCGCCGGCGACGCGCTGATCTTCAGCGCGTGCATGGAACTCGATCTGGGCGGCATGCAGCCGCTCGTCGGCACGATGCCGGCGTTCATGCACGTCGGCACGCTGCTCGCCCGCTACCCGGAAATCCGCCCGATGCTCGACGCGATGGAGCGCGAATCCTGCTCGGAACGCGCGGGCTTCGCGGGCATCCTCGCGCGGCTCGCGGACGTGGTCGCCGCGTTCATCGTGCGCGGCTGGGTCGAGTGCGGCTGCGGCGACGCCACCGGATGGGTGCAGGCGCTGCGCGAGCCGAAGCTCGGCCGCGCGATCGTCGCATTGCATCGCGATCCGGGGCGCAACTGGAGCGTCGCGGAACTGGCCGCCGCCGCCGGCGTGTCGCGCTCGGTGTTCGCCGAGCGGTTTCTCGCCGCCACCGGGATGACGCCGGTGCGCTACCTGACCGAGCTGAGGATGCGGCTCGCCGCGCAGTGGATCGCGCGCGACCGCGACACCATCGAGACGGTCGCGTACCGGCTCGGTTACGGATCGCTCGCCGCGTTCAGCCGCGCGTTCAAGCGCGTGGTCGGCCGGCCGCCCGGTGCGGTGCGTGCGGAGGGCGATGCGCGGGCGGAGGTTTAGGGGGAGTGGTTCGGTCGATGCGGCGGGGCTGGGTTTGGTTGCCGCGGCGTTGGTTTCGACCGCGCCTCCCATCACACCGCA
This sequence comes from Burkholderia sp. MBR-1, assembly GCF_013822785.1. Classification (NCBI taxonomy): domain Bacteria; kingdom Pseudomonadati; phylum Pseudomonadota; class Betaproteobacteria; order Burkholderiales; family Burkholderiaceae; genus Burkholderia; species Burkholderia sp. MBR-1. Next base: position 38,769 of record NZ_CP053610.1, on the reverse strand, counting down.
CTCGACGCTCACCGTTGCCCGACCCGCACGACGATCTGCGCCTGCGTATCGCGTTCGATGCGCTCCAGCGAACCGCGCAACGCCGCGAACACTTCAGGTGAACAGACCTGTGTGCCGAACGCCGCCGTCATCCGGCGCGTGACCTGCACGATGCGCGCGACCGGGTCGAACACGTAATGCGACGTGAAGTCGACGAAGCGTCCGTGCACGATCGTGTCGACCGGCAGGTCCGTCAGCGCCGCGCCGGCCGGCAGCGCGATCTGGCCGGTCTCGTCGAACGTGCCGCCGATGCAGGTCCATGGTTGCGTGCGCATCGGTTCGGCGAGCCACCCGTCGATCTGCGTCGCGATGCCGCCCGTGACGCTCGACAACGCCGGCACCGCGGTCGTGCCGTCCGGCCACACGAAATGATCGAGCGTGCCGGCAAACGTCACGTCGAACGGGCCGTCCGTCGCGCGGCGATCGCTCGTCTCGATCTGCGCGCGGCCGCGCAGCCCGGTTTGCCGCAGGCGTTCGTTCGCGAGCTGGCCGATCCGCTCGGCCGGCGCACGGTGAAACAGGTTGCGCTCGAGCTCGGCCGTCCAGCCGTCGTCTTCGACGAATGCGTGGAACGGCGCGGCGCCCGCCTGCGCCGCATCGATCGCGAGCCGCGCGGTGCGGCGCCGCGGCTGCGTGGCCGGCGTGCGCGACAGCACGCCGCTGTCGACCAGCAGCGCCGGCCGGTCCATCACGATCGGCGGCAGGTAGCCGAACGCGATGCCGGCCGTCGTCGTATCGGCGTACAGGCCGAGCTCGGGCAGCCACGTGATCGCATGATTGATCGCGCCGCCGCCGTAACCGGGCACCGACGGCAGCGTGTACACCGCGCCGAGGTTGATCAGCACCGGCTCGCTGCGGATGCCGACCGCCGCGAGCAACGCGCCGAATAGCGCGACGTGGTCCTTGCAGTCGCCGTAGCGGTTGCGCAGGATGTCGGTCACGCGATGCGGCGCGGCGGCCGTCTCGCCGAGAAAGATCGCGACGTAACGCACGTTCGCCTGCACCCAGTCGTACAGGATGCGCGCCTTGTCGCGCACGCCGTCGGCATCGGCGGTGAGCGCGCGCGCCAGTTGCACGACGGCCGGATCGTGCGCGCCCGCATCGACGGCCGCGTTGCGATACCGCGCGGCGAACGCCGCGTAGTCCGGCAGCGTCGACACCACGAGCCGGTCGCCGTAAGTTTGATAACCGACCGAGCCGCTCTCGATCCGCTCGTACGGCCCATGCCGATAATCGAACGCGTAGCGCGTGCGGCCGTTCGCGGTCACCGGCGGCAACGCGACGTAGCCGCGCGCGTCCGCGTGCAGCGGCATGTCGGCCGGCACGTCGAAGATCAGCCGCTGATGCTCCACCGGCTCGCGCGACGGTTCGACGTAGTAGCCGAAGTAGCCCGCGTTGACCGGCTTCGTGCGTGACTTGCGGAATGCGATGCGGGTGCGCGAGCCGGCCTCGACGCCGGGAAACACCACCGTGCGCAGCAGCCCGTCCTGAAACGTCGGCGCGCCGGCCGAGCGCGGCTCCTGCACGTCGCGGATGCCGTCGGCGCCGACCGGATGCGCGACGCCGTCGCGATCGATCGTCTCGGCCGCGACCAGTTCGACCTTCTCCAGATTCTTGTCGTACCAGACGTAGCGCTGCGCAATCGCATCGATGCCGCTCGCGTCGTTGGCGCGCAGCGTCGAATCGTCGTCCTCGTCGAGCGAGCCGTCGCGCTGGATCACGAATACGTGGACATCGTCGACGAGCGTGACGGGCGCCGCGTCGCTCGTGTCGGCGGCGGGCACGGGGCGCGCGGCGGTCAGCGCGACGGCGGCGACCGCCGCCGCCCATGCAAAGGCGCGACGCGGCCCGCTGCCGGACCGGCGGAAGGGAAATCGCACCACGTCGAAGCGCTCCAACGCGTGGGGGTTCGGGTCAGAAATTCGGCCGGCGTATCGGCGCCGGCTGCAACGAGCGCGAGCCGATGAGGTCGGCTCGCTCGGTTCGCTCAGCCAGTGTGTTCGCCGTACCGCCCAGCGTCAACCCGCCCGGCATTCGCTCGCCCCGCACGAAACCACCCTGCCCGTTGCCGCCGCCGCGCGGCAAGCGCACATGCGCCGCACCATCCCTCCCTCTCCACTCGCGCGATCACATCGCTCGCCGCGTGCGCGGCTCGCGTAAGTGCCCAACTCGTGCGTTGTTCCCCGCATTTCGGCATTTGTGCGCGCGCAACAATGGCGGTGCCTCGCGACCGGCGCCGTCCGGGGGCATGTTTTTCCGCGACGCCGGCCGCGGCGCTTTCCGAAGAACCACATCTCACGAGGACATACCATGCAACTCCAATCCCATCCGGCGTGCCGTCCGTTCCATGAAGCAGGCGAACTCACGCAATTGACCGCGTTCTACGAAGAAGGCCGCAACGTCATGTGGATGATGCTGCGATCGGAGCCGCGTCCGTGCTTCAACCAACAGCTCGTCACGGACATCATCCACCTCGCGCGCGTCGCACGCGATTCGGGCCTGCCGTTCGACTTCTGGGTGACGGGCTCGCTCGTCCCCGAGCTGTTCAACGTCGGCGGCGACCTGAGCTTCTTCGTCGACGCGATCCGCAGCGGCAGACGCGATCAGCTGATGGCCTATGCGCGCTCGTGCATCGACGGCGTGTACGAGATCTACACGGGCTTCGGCACCGGCGCGATCTCGATCGCGATGATCGAAGGCAGCGCGCTGGGCGGCGGCTTCGAGGCCGCGCTCGCGCATCACTACATCCTCGCGCAAAAGGGCGTGAAGCTCGGCTTCCCCGAGATCGCGTTCAACCTGTTCCCGGGCATGGGCGGCTATTCGCTCGTCGCGCGCAAGGCGGACCGCGGCCTCGCGGAGACGCTGATCGCGTCGGGCGAGGCGCATGCGGCCGAGTGGTACGAGGATCGCGGGCTCGTGGACGAGACGTTCGACGCGGGCGACGCGTACGTCACGACACGCACCTTCATCGACGTGGTCAAGCCGAAGCTGAACGGCATCCGGGCGATGCTGCGCGCGCGTGAGCGCGTGTTCCAGCTCACGCGTTCCGAGCTGATGGACATCACCGAGCAATGGGTTCACGCGGCGTTCACGATCGAGCCGAAGGACCTCGCCTACATGGAACGCCTGGTGATGCTGCAGAACCGGCGCGTGTCGAAGCTGCGCACGGTGTAACGGAAGCGGAGCGCGCCGCCGCGTCGCGGCGGCGCGCCCGCGATGCGGACACGCTCAGGCGATCAGCCTGAGCTTTCTCGTTTCGGCGAGCCACGCCTCGAAGGCCTGGGCCGGCATCGGCCGCGCATAGTAGAAACCCTGCGCGCGGTCGACGTCGATCTGCTTCAGGAACTCGGCCTCCGCGCGCGTCTCGACGCCCTCGGCGACCACCGAGAAGCTCAGCGCCCGCGCGAGCGACACGACCGAGCTCACCAGCGCCTGCGAGCGCGTGTTGCGATCGATGCCGGTGATGAAACTGCGATCGAGCTTGATCGAATCGAGCGGCAGCCGCGACAACTGCGACAGCGACGAATAGCCGGTGCCGAAATCGTCGAGGTGAATCTGCGCGCCGAGCTGGCGGAACTGCTTCATCAGCCCGTGCGCCGCGTTCTCGTCCTCGATGAAGCTGCTCTCGGTCAGCTCGACGTCGACGAGGCTCGGCTTCAGTCCGGCGCTGTCGAGGATGGACGCGAACTGATCGACCACGTTCATGTCCTGCAACTGCCGCGCGGACACGTTCACTGCGATCCGCACGCCGAGCCCCTGCGCCTTCCATGCAGCGGCCTGCGCGGCCGCGGTGCGCATCACCCAGCGCCCGAGCGGCGCGATCAGCCCCGACTCCTCCGCGAAGCGGATGAACTCGACCGGCGCGACGAGCCCGCGATCGGGCGACTGCCAGCGGATCAGCGCCTCGACGCTGCGCACGTCGCCGGTGGCGATGTCGACGACCGGCTGGTAATGCAGCACGAACTGCTCGTCCTCGAGCGCCTTGCGCAGGTTGGTGTCGAGCCACATGTACTTCGCGACCTTCTGGTTCATCTCCAGCGAGAACACGCGGTACGTGTGCTTGCCTTCTTCCTTCGCGACGTACATCGCGGTGTCGGCGCTGCGGATCAGCGTCTCGAGCGAATCGCCGTGCTGCGGATACATCGCGATGCCGATCGAGCAACTCGTGTAGACCTCCACGAGCCCCAGATGGATCGGCGTGCGCAGCCGCTCGAGGATGATCTGTGCGGTCGCCTCGAGCAGCGGCCGCGTGCCGTGCTCGAACAGCACGAGGAACTCGTCGCCGCCGAGCCGCGCCAGCGTCGCGCCCGACGGCAGGCAGCCGCCGATCACGGCCGACACGTCCTGCAGCAGCCGGTCGCCGGTGATGTGCCCGTAGTGGTCGTTGACGCGCTTGAAGTTGTCGAGATCCAGGAACAGGATGCCGACCTGGCCGCGCACGTCGCTGCGATCGGCCGCGAGCGCGATGCGGATGCGCTCGCTGATCGCATGGCGGTTCGGCAGCCCGGTCAGCACGTCGGTATTCGCGAGCTCGGTGAGCCGCTGCTGCGCGTTGCGCTCCTCGGTGATGTCGATGCCCGAGCAGATCAGGTACTGCTCGTCGACGCCGCTGCCGCTCTGCACGAACTTGTTGCGGAACTGGAACAGGCGCGGCCCGTTGACCGTGTTGATGTAGCGCTCGACCGCGAACGGCCGGTTGCTCGCGAAAAAGCCCGTGATGTTGTGGCGCGACTGCTCGCCCTGCTCGGCGCTCATGAACAGCTCGAACGCGCTGCGGCCGATCACGTCGACTTCGCGCTTGCCCGTCACTTCCTCGCACAGACGGTTGAAGCGCTGCACCATGCCGTTGCGGTCGAGAATCACGACGAGCGAATTCACTTCGGACACGACCTGCTCGGCGAATGCGAGCCCGTGGGCGAGGTCGGCCGCGACGGACTCGGTATCCGAGTAGGCGGACGCGGTGCCGGCCCAGTTGGCGGTGTCGACCTTGCGGCCGACGAGGTGCAGGCTCACCGGATCGCCGAACAACGCGAGTTCGAGCACGAGGTGCGACGTGACGCCGGTGAGCGCGCGGATGCGCGCGGCCTGCTCGCCGGTCAGCGCGACGGCGACATTGGTACAGCCGCGCTGCGCGGCCAGTTCGAGTGCATTGCTGTCGCTACCGAGGCGCCAGCATGGGCTGCGCGTACCGAGATGCGCTTCGAGCACCGCGCAATCGTTTTCGTCATCCATCGACACGCCCCGATCCAGAAAAAACGCATAGTGTAGACGGAGGCGAGCCATCTGCCATCGGTCGCTGCAGGTGCACCGTGCATGCGCGGCGGCGCAGTCGTGACGACAGGGACAGCGGCCCTCGTTCCGTACGTGTTTTCAACCAATGCGACCCGGCATTCGCGCTCGACGCGCGCAGGATTATTCAAACGAATGATGTAACCCATCTTATCAAATGACGATGCGGATTGACACTCACATTTGACGGCGAGTGTCAAGGAATCACGCAATGATTGACAACGATTTTCCATGAATGCGCGCCGCATCGCGCCCGCGACTTGCGCGGGCGTCGAAGCACGTGGTGGGGGCCGTCGGGAAGCCGCGTCCGGCGGGCTTTTGCGGCGCAGCGGACGAGCGCGGCAATCGAGCGGCGGTCACGTGCCCAGCCGGGGTCGGAACGCAATGCGGATTAGCGCTTGAAGCCGTATTTTTATTGCCGTACGCATCAGAATGCATGCGTATTGGCGCATATTAATTCCGGTGCCGTTGCGGCGTTCCATCGGACGAATCGCATCCATATCGGCACGCGGGCGGCCACGCGACGCGCGGTGGAACCGGTACTAATACAGCGAGGCGCCCCGCCCGCGCGGAAAATCGCACGCCGCGCATACGGCCGCGCGGCGCGCGTCATGCCTATTCGCCGTCGACGAAGCCGTAACCGCCGCCGCCCGGCGTTTCGACGACGAACACGTCGCCGGCCGCCATCTGCGCGCGGCCGATATGCGCGAGCGTCTCGACGGTGCCGTCGGCGCGCTCGATCGTGTTGCGCCCGAGCGCGCCCGCTTGGCCGCCCGCCGCGCCGAACGGCGCATGGATCCGGTTGTTCGACAGGATCGATGCGGTCATCGGCTCGAGGAAGCGGATCCGCCGCACCGCACCGTCGCCGCCGCGCCAGCGCCCGCGCCCGCCGGAATCGGCGCGCAGCCGGTGCGACTCGAGCCGCACCGGGTAGCGCCATTCGAGCACCTCCGGATCGGTCAGCCGCGAGTTCGTCATGTGGGTCTGCACCGCGCCCACGCCGGCGAAGCCGTCGCCGGCACCGCTGCCGCCCGCGATGGTCTCGTAGTACTGGTAGCGCGCGTTGCCGAACGTGAAGTTGTTCATCGTCCCCTGGCTCGACGCGACGCAGCCGAGCGCGCCGTACAGCGCATTGGTGATCGCCGACGACGTCTCGACGTTGCCCGACACGACGGCCGCCGGATACTCGGGATTGAGCATCGAGCGCGCCGGCACGATCACGTCGAGCGGCTTCAGGCAGCCGGCGTTCAGCGGAATGTCGTCGCCGACCAGCGTGCGGAACACGTACAGCACCGCGGCCATGCAGACGGCCTTCGGCGCGTTGAAGTTGTTGTCGAGCTGCGCGGACGTGCCGCTGAAGTCGATCCGCGCACTGCGCGCCGCGCGGTCGACGCGGATCGCGACGCGAATCTCCGCGCCGTTGTCGAGCGGATAGCGATAGGCGCCGTCCTGCAGCGCGCCGATCACGCGTCGCACCGCCTCTTCCGCGTTGTCCTGCACGTGCGCCATGAACGCGACCACCACGTCGCGACCGAACTGCGCGACCATCCGCCGCAGCTCGTCGACGCCCTTCTGGTTCGCCGCGATCTGCGCGCGCAGGTCGGCCATGTTCTGCTCGACGTTGCGCGCCGGATAGCGGCCCGACGCGAGCAGCGCGCGCGTCTCGGCGTCGCGCAGTACGCCCGCCGACACGAGCTGCCAGTTGTCGATCAGCACGCCTTCTTCGTCGATGTGGGTCGAATCGGGCGGCATCGAGCCGGGCGTGGTGCCGCCGATGTCCGCGTGGTGGCCGCGCGAGCCGACGTAGAACAGCGGCGTGTCGGCGTCGTCCGCGAACACCGGCGTGATCACCGTGACGTCGGGCAGATGCGTGCCGCCGTGATACGGATCGTTCAGCATGAACACGTCGCCGTCGCGCATGCGGCCGCGGTTGCGCTCGATCACCGTGCGGATGCTCTCGCCCATCGAGCCCAGATGCACGGGCATGTGCGGCGCGTTCGCGATCAGGTTGCCGGCGCCGTCGAAGATCGCGCACGAGAAGTCGAGCCGCTCCTTGATGTTCACCGAATACGCGGTGTTCTGCAGCCGCAGCCCCATCTGCTCGGCGATCGACATGAACAGGTTGTTGAAGATCTCGAGCCGCACCGGATCGGCCTCGGTGCCGAGCGAGCGGCGCACCGGCAGCGGCGTCGTGCGGGTCAGCACGAGGTTGCCCTGCGCGGTCATCTGCGCGCGCCAGCCCGGCTCCACGACCGTCGTGCCGTTGCGCTCGGCGACGATCGCCGGGCCGTCGATCGTGTCGCCGGCCAGCAGCGCGTCGCGCACGTAGAGCGCCGCATCGTGCCAGCGGCCGCCCGAATAAAACCGCACGGTGTCGTGCACGGGCACGCTCGCCGCCGCGTCGCGCGGCGCGAGCGGCGCGACGTCGACCGGCGCATCGGAGCGACCGATCGCCTCGACCGACGCCAGCTCGGCCACCAGCGGCGTGCCGGGCATCAGGAACGCATAGCGCTGCCGGTACGCGGCCTCGAACGCCTGCTGCATCGCGGCGACGCTGCCGGCCGGCACGTCGAGCGCCGAATCGGTGCCCTGGTAGCGCAGGTGCACGCGCCGCTCGGTGGCGATGCGCTCGGGCGCCACGCCCTGCTCGAGCAGCGCGCCGATCGCGTCGTCGGCCAAGCGGTCGAGCGCCGCGTTCAGCGCCGGCAGCGACGCGTCGGACAACACGGCTTCGATCGCGGCCTCGCGCATCGCGGTCTGGTCGGCGAGCCCCATCCCGTAGGCGGACAGCACGCCCGCGAGCGGGTGCGCGAACACCTGCGTCATCCCGAGCGCGTCGGCCACGCCGCACGCGTGCTGGCCGCCCGCGCCGCCGAAGGTCGTCAGCACGTAGCGCGACACGTCGTGGCCGCGCTGCACGGAAATCTTCTTGATCGCGTTCGCCATGCTGCCGATCGCGATCTCCAGGAAGCCTTCGGCGAGCGCCTCGGGCGTCTCGCGCCGGCCAGTCGCCGCGTGGATTTCGTCGGCGAGCGCGGCGAACTTCGCGACGACGCCGTCGCGATCGAGCGGCTGGTCCGCGTTCGGGCCGAACACGCGCGGGAAGTGCTCGGGCTGGATCTTGCCGAGCATCACGTTGCAGTCGGTCACCGTCAGCGGGCCGCCGCGCCGGTATGCGGCCGGCCCGGGGTTCGCGCCGGCCGATTCCGGCCCGACGCGCAGCCGCGCGCCGTCGAAGCCGAGCACCGAGCCGCCGCCGGCCGCGACCGTGTGGATGCTCATCATCGGCGCGCGCATCCGCACGCCGGCCACCTGCGTGTCGAACACGCGCTCGAACTCGCCGTGGTAGTGCGACACGTCGGTCGACGTGCCGCCCATGTCGAAGCCGATCACGCGCTCGAAGCCGGCCGCGCGCGCGGCGCGCGCCATCCCGACGATGCCGCCGGCCGGCCCCGACAGGATCGCGTCCTTGCCCTGGAACGCGTCGGCGCGCGTGAGGCCGCCGCTGCTCTGCATGAACTGCAGGTTCACGCCGGGCATCTCGTGCGCGACCTGCTCGACGTAGCGGCGCAGGATCGGCGACAGGTATGCGTCGACCACGGTCGTGTCGCCGCGCGGCACCATCTTCATCAGCGGCGACACCTCGTGCGACACCGACACCTGCGTGAAGCCGATCCGGCGCGCCAGCAGCGCGAGCGCGCGCTCGTGCGCGGTGTGCCGGTAGCCGTGGATCAGCACGATCGCCAGCGCGCGCACGCCGGTATCGAACACGCTGCGCAGCGCGGCTTCGGCGCCGTGCAGGTCGAGCGGCACGACGACGTCGCCGTGCGCGCCGATCCGCTCGTCGATCTCGACGACCGTCTCGTACAGCGCGTCGGGCAGCACGATGTCGAGATCGAACAGCCGCGGCCGGTTCTGATACGCGATGCGCAGCACGTCGCGAAAGCCGCGGGTCGTCGCGAGCGCGGTGCGCTCGCCGTTGCGCTCGAGCAGCGCGTTGGTCGCGACCGTGGTGCCCATCTTCACCATCTCGACGCGCTCGGGCGTGATCGGCTCGCCGTCGGCGAGGCCGAGCAGATGGCGGATGCCGGCCACCGCTGCGTCGCGATACTGCTCGGGGTTTTCCGACAGCAGCTTGTGCGTGACGAGCGTGCCGTCCGGGCGGCGCGCGACGATGTCGGTGAACGTGCCGCCGCGGTCGATCCAGAATTGCCAGCGCGCGGCGTCGGAGGAAACGGGGGAAGTGTGTCGGTCGGTCATGGCGTTGAAGTCGATGCGTCGTTGAAGCGGAGGACGAGCGCCGCCGCACGGCGCGCGTCGCGCGCCGCGGGTGGGCTTCGATGAACGTGGGAAGGTGAAGCGGCGGGCGCGGTGCGCTTACGCGGCGTCGAGTTCGCGGCCGCGCGTTTCGGGCAGCGTCAGCGCGGCGACGATCAACACGCCGTACGCGGCGACCGCGAAGATGCCGATGCTCGCGCCGAGCCCGTAGTGCTTCGACAGCGCGCCGATCAGGAACGGAAACAGCGCGCCGACTGCGCGGCCGACGTTGTAGCAGAAGCCCTGCCCCGAGCCGCGCACGCGGGTCGGGAACAGCTCGGTGAGGAACGCACCCATCCCGGAGAAGATGCCCGACGCGAAGAAGCCGAGCGGAAAGCCGAGCCACAGCATCGACGTGTTCGTCAGATGCAGCGCCGGCGACGTGTAGGCGAATGCGATCACCATCGAGCCGAGCGCGAACAGGATGAAGTTCGGCTTGCGGCCGAGACGGTCGGTCAGGTAGGCGCTCGTCAGATAGCCGATCCACGAGCCGACGATGATCGTCGCGAGATAGCCGCCCGTGCCCATCACGGTCAGGTGCCGCTCGGTCTTCAGGAACGTCGGCAGCCACGTCGTGATCGCGTAATAGCCACCCTGCGCGCCGGTGGTCAGCAGCGCCGCGCGCAGCGTGGTCGACAGCAGCTTCGGCGCGAAGATTTCGGTGAGGCGCGGCGCATCGGTCGCGCGCTGCGCGGCCTTCTCCTTTTCGTAGACGTCCGGCTCCTTCACGTAGCGACGGATCACGACCACCAGCAGCGCGGGCGCGAGGCCGACGAGGAACAGCGCACGCCATGCCTGCTCGGCCGGCAGCACCGAGAACAGCAGCGCATACAGCAGCGCCGCCAGGCCCCAGCCGATCGCCCAGCCCGACTGCACGAGCCCGACCGCCTTGCCGCGGTCGCGCGCGCGGATCACTTCGCCGATCAGCACCGCGCCGGCCGTCCATTCGCCGCCGAAGCCGAAGCCCATCAGCGCGCGCGCCGCGAGCAGCTGCGAGTAGTTCTGCGCGAGCCCGCACATTGCGGTGAACACCGCGAACCACAGCACGGTCAGCTGCAGCGTGCGCACGCGGCCGATCCGGTCCGACAGGATGCCCGCGAGCCAGCCGCCGAGCGCCGATGCGAGCAGCGTCATCGTGCCGATGAAGCCGGCGTCCGCGAGCGAAATGCCCCACGTCGCGACGAGCGTCGGGATCACGAACGACAGCATCTGCGTGTCCATCCCGTCGAGCATGTAGCCGACCTTGCAGCTCCAGAACGCGCGGCGCTCGCGCGGCTGCGCGTGCGCATACCATCCGAACAGGCCGTTGTCGTTGCGTGCGGGGCCCGTCGGATCGGCGGCGGGCGCCGCGAGCGTCTTGCTTTCCATGGTGAAGCTCCTGTCGAAGTGTGCGGTTCGGTCGATGCGCGTCGGGTAAGTCGCGCCGGCGGACGCCGGCTCAGAACACCGCGAGCGACGCGTTCGTCATGTCGGTGATCAGCATGTAGCCGGGCGTATGCGCGATCGCGAGCGGCAGCTTCGCTTCCATCAGCGCGGTTTGCGGCGTCACGCCGCACGCCCAGAACACCGGCAGCTCGTCGTCGCGCACCGTCACCGCGTCGCCGAAATCGGGCGCGCCGAGATCGGCGATGCCCAACGCCCGCGGATGGCCGATATGGATGGGCGCGCCGTGCACGCCGGGAAAGCGGCTCGTGATCTGCACCGCGCGAATCGCGTCGGCGCCGCGCAGCGGGCGCATCGACACGACCAGCTGGCCGCCGAAGATGCCCGCCCGGCGGTTCGGAATCGACGTGCGGTACATCGGCACGTTGCGGCCTTCTTCGATATGGCGCAGCGCGATCCCTTCGCGTGCGAGCATGTCCTCGAACGAGAACGAGCAGCCGATCGCGAACACGACGAAATCGTCGCGCCACAGCGCTTCGAGCGAATCGACGCGCTCGGTCAGCCGGCCGTCGCGGTACACGTTGTAGCTCGGCACGTCGGTGCGCACGTCGAGATCCGCGCCGAGCACGTCGACCCGGAACGCGCCCGGCTCGCCGACACCCAGCAGCGGACACGCCTTCGGATTCGCATGACAGAAGCGCAGGAAATCGTGCGCATGCGCGTTCGGCAGGATGGCGAGGTTCGCCTGCGCGAACGGCCCGCACTGGCCGGCCGTCGGGCCGCGGAACGCGCCGCTGCGTACGGACCGGCGGAATTCTGAAGGGGTCATGTAGGTGCTCTGAAGATCGGTCGGTGGTCGGGATGACGCGCTTGCGTCAGCGGATACGGCGAAGAATAGGAAAGAAAAAATTGGCCGGCCAACGAGTTTTTTTGCTGCCGGTGTATAGAATTCCTTAACGCGTATCGGGGTCTTCCCCGATCCCGTTCAGTTTTCTTCACCGGCAAGCTGCGCGTCCCACGTCCACCGATCGCCCATGAACACGCGCTTTCTCGAAACCTTCGTCACGCTCGCGAAGCTGCGCAGCTTCCGCACCACGGCGGCTGCGCTGCATGCGACGCCGGCCGCGATCTCGCAGCGCGTGAAGGCGCTCGAGGACGAGTTGCAGACGGTGCTCGTCGACCGCGACAGCCGCGAATTCCGCCTCACCGCGCACGGCGAATACCTGCTCGGCTATGCGAAGGCCGTCGTCGCCGCGACGCAGGAGCTGCAGGCTGCCGCGGCCGGCGACAGCGCGTTGCGCGGCAAGCTGCGGCTCGGCGTGATCGAGACGGTCGTGCACAGCTGGCTGCCGCACTACCTGCGCCGGCTCGCCGCCGACTATCCGCAACTGGAGGTCGACCTGACCGTCGACGTCAGCGTCGTGCTGCAGCGCCGGCTGATGGCCGGCGAGCTCGATCTGATCATTCGGGTGGAAGGCAGCGACGAGCCGTCGGTGGTGTGCGACGCGCTCGCGAACTATCCGGTGCGCTGGATCGCCCGCGCGGGGCTGCTGCCGAACACGCGCACGGGCCTCGCGCGGCAGGTGCTGCGTCAGCCGATCCTGACCTACGGGCGCGGGACCGCGCCGCATCGCGCCCTCGAGGACATCGTGCGCACGCTCGCGCACGCGCACGGCGTGCCGCTGTCGGAGACGCGCATCACCGGCTCGCCGTCGATCTCGGTCATCGTGCAGCTGGTGCGCGACGGGTTCGGCGTCGCGGCGATTCCGGTGCTGTTCGTCGATGCGCTGATCGAGCGCGGCGAGGTGGTCGAGCTGCCGCTGCAGCCGTTGCCGCCGTCGATCGTGGTGTCGATGTCACGGCGCGCGGATGCGCCGAAGTTCGTGCACGGCGCGTCGATCGCCGCGCGCGCCGCGTGTCATGAGTATTGCGGGAACAGCAACCGGTTGCTGGTGGAAGCGCTGTGACGCGGTGACGGGTCACTGCTCTTGCGCTCAACGAGGTCGGGCATCGCCGGATACGAGCCGGTTGCCGCAACCGCCATGCGCGGCCATCCGCGTACGCCCACGCGCTTTCGCCGATAGCCGAATGCTCGCGCCCGTGCGTCGTGCTGGCGTACCTGCGCCGTGGCTACCGCGTGCGGCTCGCGCGTCGCGGCGCGCGTTCTCCGTCGGCGTCGTCGGACGCGAGCATCTGCGGAATCTCGTCGACGAGCGCATCGACGACGACACGCACCTTCGACGGTACGTGGCGCGACGCCGGCCGCACCGCGAACACCTCCGCGCCCGACACGGTGTCGCTGTCCATCACGAGCGCGAGGCGCCCGTCGCGCACGTACGGCGCCATCAGCCAGCACGGCAGCCAGGCGAGGCCCGCGCCGGCGGCGGCCGCGTCGGCGATCGCCAGCAGGTCGTCCAGCCGCAGGCGGCCGGCCGGGCGATGCTCCCGCACCGTGCCGTCGGCGCCGATGACGCGCCACGGCGACGGCTGCCCGCCGCGCGAATACGCGATGCCGACGTGCGACGCGAGTTCGTCGAGCCCCGACGGCCTGCCGTGCCGCGACAGATACGCCGGCGATGCGCAGATGCCCATCCGCTGCACGCCGAGCTTCCGGCCGACGAGCGCGCTCGTATCGGCCAGCTCGCCGATGCGCACCGCCACGTCGAAACCGTCGTTGACGAGATCGGCGATGCGATCGCTGAACGACAGATCGACTTCGAGCTTCGGATACCGCTCGACCAGACGCCGCACCACGGGCGCCACGCACTGCCGGCCGAACAGCACGGGCACGCTGATGCGCACGCGTCCGGCCGGCTCACGGCGGCCCGCGTCGAGTGCCGCCTCCGTTTCGCCCAGCTCCGCCAACAGCCGGCGACACTGCTCGTAATAGATGAGCCCTTCGTCGGTGAGCCCGAGCTGGCGTGTCGTGCGTCGCAGCAGGCGCGCGCCGAGACGCTGTTCGAGCCGCGCGACGACCTTCGCGACGGCCGAGCGCGTCTTGCCGGCGCGCAGCGCCGCCGCCGCGAAACTGCCCGATTCCACCACGTCGACAAATTCCGCGACGCCTCTCAGTCGTTCGTCCATGCGGCTCCGCTCCGATGCGATGACGGGTTGTGTCCGCGCCGGCACCAATCGTCGGCCGAATTCTCGCCAATGCGTCCCCGTGCGCGACACTATGATAGTCCCGACTATCTCGAAAAAGGAGTCGACATGCACGCATGGCAAGTCAAACCGGGCGACGGCATTGCCGGGCTACGCCGCATCGACGCGACCGCGCGCGCCGTCGGGCCGACCGACGTCGTCGTGAAGATCCACTCGGCCTCATTGAACTATCGCGACCTGATGTTCGCGCGCGGCGACTATCTCGGCATCGGCACCGACGCGCTGATCCCCGTCGCCGACGGCGCCGGCGAAGTCGTCGAAACGGGCCGCGACGTCACCCGCTTCAAGCCGGGCGACCGCGTGATCAACAGCTACTTTCCGCGCTGGATCGACGGGCCGCCGACGCCGCACAAGGTATCGGGTTCACCGGGCGCGCAATTCGACGGCGTGCTCGCGGAACGGTTCGTGTCCGACGAAGCCGCGCTCGTCGCGATTCCGCCACATCTGGACTACGACGAAGCGGCGACGCTGTCGTGTGCGGGCATCACCGCGTGGAACGCACTGTTCGTCGACGGCGGGCTGCGGCCCGGCGCGACCGTCGTGCTGCTCGGCACCGGCGGGGTGTCGATCGTCGCGCTGCAGCTCGCGCACGCGGCCGGGCTGCGCACGATCGTCACGTCGTCGAGCGACGCGAAGCTCGAGCGCGCCCGCGCACTCGGTGCGGACGCAACCATCAACTACCGGGCGATACCCGACTGGCAGCACGAAGTCCTGCGGCTCACCGGCGGCGACGGTGCGGATCTGGTCGTCGAAGTCGGCGGCCGCGATACGCTGCCGCGCTCGGTGGCCGCGACGAAGATCGGCGGCACCGTGTCGGTGATCGGCGGCCTCAGCAGCTTCGGCGGTCCGGAGCTCGGGCTGCTGTCGCTGATCGGCGGCTTCCGGCGGCTGCACGGCTTGATGGTCGGCAGCCGCGCGATGCTCGACGACGTCGTGCGCGTGGTCGACGCGCAACGGATCAAGCCGGTGGTCGATCGCGTGTTCGGCTTCGACGAAGCGCCGCACGCGTACGCGTACCTGCAGTCCGGGCAGCACTTCGGCAAGGTGGTGATTCGCGTCGCGTCGTAAGGCGTGACGGTGCGGGCAGCCGTGGCAACCGTCGTCCGTCCGATCGTCGCGGTCGGCGCGATCGCGGCCGCGCCGGCCGCGCCCACGCCCAAAGCAAAACGCGGCGCCCTCGGGCGCCGCGTTTCGTTTCATGCGTCGTGCACGCTGCCGTCAGAACATCTGACGCAGGCCGATCGCGGCGCCGACGTTGTTGGTCCGGCCGATCTGGTCGACCTTGCCCGTCAGCCGGTTCGTCGCGCCCGGGTAATCGGCCGCGAACGCGCCGTTGCCGCGCGCGAAGTCGACCGTACCGTACACCTCGGTGTGCTTCGACAGCGAGTACTCGGCCAGCACGGTCGCCGAGTAGTTGATGCCGGAGCCGAGCGTGCCGTCGAGCCGCTCCGCGTTGCGCGCGTGGCCGTAGTAGCCAGCGACCGTGATCAGCAGCGGCGCGGTGGCCTGCCAGTTCGCGCCGACGTAGAACGTGTCGTCGATCCGGTTCGGGCTGCTTCCGTTGAGCGTCGGTGCGCCCGACTGCTGCATGTTGAAGTCGGTCGTGCCGGTCTTGTCCTGGCCATGCAGCCAGCCCGCGAGCAGGCGCACGGTCGGCGTGATCTGGTACGCGCCGCTCAGGTGCAGGAAGCTCACCTTTGCGCCGTTGACCGCGCTGCCGTTCAGCGACGACACCGAGGTCTGCTGATAGCCGGCGTTGACCGATGCAGGCCCTTGCGCATAGGTCAGTTCGACGCCGTAGGTGCTGTCGAGGCCCATCGCGCCGGCATGATTGCCGAAGCCGTAGATCGCATCGACGCTGAAGCCGCGGTACGCGAACTTGTACTTGACCGAGTTCTGCACGGTCAGGAAGTTGCCGATCCCGTTGTAGGCCCAGCTGTCCTGCCAGTAATCGCCGACGGTCATCGGGTCGAAGATGTCGCCCATCGTGTCGTACACCGGAGCGTACTGGTTACCGAACGTCAGCGCGCCGTAGCGGTCGCTCGACAGCCCGACGTACGCCTGCCGGCTGAACAGCGTGTTCGCGACGTGCAGCTTGCCGTCGCCGAGTTCGAAGCCGTTCTCGAGACGGAAGATCGCGGCCAGGCCGCCGCCGAGATCCTCACTGCCGCGCAAGCCCCAGCGGCTGTGCGTTTCCGGGCCGACCGTCATGCCGATCAGGTCCTTGCCGTCGGGTGCGGCATTCGTCTGATAACGGATGGCCGTATCGACGAGGCCGTACAACGTGACCGAACTCTGCGCGAACGCGGAAGGTGCTGCAATAGCGAAAATCGCGCCGATACCGGCGGGAACGACGATACGTCTCATGAAAGGCCTCCCTGAGCAAATTAATTTTGTAAGCACTCCGACAGCATTTGCGCGCGTGGCCGGAACTGCGACCCGGAGAATAATCGGTCATATACGCGACACCTATTGCTGTTTCTGGATTGGACCTTTCCAACTTCGTCAACAATCGCGCAGATCGTCGGGCGGCATTCTGTAAGATGAAAGCCCGCTCCGATTCGCCGCCCATCCCATGTCGACCGCCGCCACCGCCCTGCTGCCGCTCGCCGGCGTCCTGCTGCTGAGTGTCGCCAGCCCGGGACCGAACTTCGTCATCGTCACGTCGACCGCGCTCGCCCAGCGCCGCGCCGGCGTGATGACCGCGCTAGGCCTCGCCGCCGCGTCCGGCAGCTGGGCCGCGATCGCGATCGGCGGCCTGAGCCTGCTCGTGACCCACGTTGCATGGGCGCACACGGCGCTGCGGCTCGCGGGCGCCCTCTATCTGATCTGGCTCGGTCTGAAAATGGTGCTGGCCGCCGGCCAGCCGGCAGCGCCCGCCGCGCCCGCAACGGCGGGCGGCTGGCAGGCCGCGAGAAAAGGCTATGTGGTCAGCATGACGAACCCGAAGGCCGTCGCGTTCTACGGCAGCATCTTCGCGTTGATGGTCCCGGCCCAGGCGCCGGCATGGTTCGACGGCGCGGTCGTCGCGCTGTCGATCGCGATCTCCGGCACCTGGTACGGCGCGATGGCGCTGCTCGCGTCGCACCCGGCGGTGCGCCGCCTGCTGGTCGCGCGCAAGGCCGCGCTCGATACGACGGCCGGGCTGCTGCTGATGGGGGTCGGCGGGAAGATGCTGGCCGGGCGCTGAGCGGCCGCACGATCGCGCGGCGGCACGCTCGGCGCCGCGTCATTCATCGTGCATCGTGCTGCGCGCGCTCGGCGGCCGCGATGATCGCATCGGCCACCGCCTTCGGCTGGCTCAGCATCGCGACGTGGCTCGCGCGCACGTGCGTGACCGTCGCGCCGATCCGCTTCGCCATCGCGTCCTGCAGCTTCGGATCGATCATCCGGTCCTGCGTCGCGACGACGAACGACGACGGCTTCGCATGCCACGCGGCGCGCGTCACCTTCTCCGAAATGCAGCCTCCGTACCACGGCCCCTGCGTCGCCGCGACCACGCGCTGCTGCGCGGGCGACAGGTCCGGCGCGAAGTCCTGCGCGATCGCGCGGTCCGACAGCGTCGTGAAGCCGGCCGCGTCCTTGCGCAGCTCGCCGGCCCACGCGGGCGCGGGCAGCCCCTGCGTGACGTCGGCGATCGACTGGCCGTCGTCCGGCGCAAACGCGGCGACGTAGACGAGCGACTTCACCTTGGCGTCGTTGCCCGCCTCGCTGATCACGACGCCGGCCCACGAATGGCCGACCAGCACGACCGGTCCGGTCTGCGCGTCGATGGCGCGCCGGGTCGCGGCCGTGTCGTCGGCGAGCGAACTCAGCGGATTCTGTACCGCGACCACATGCAGGCCGCGCGCTTCGAGCAGCGGAATCACGCGGCTCCAGCTCGAGCCGTCGGCGAACGCGCCGTGCGCGAGCACGACGTTGGTTCCTTTCAAGTCCTGCTTCGGTGCCGCGTGCGCCGCGACCGCGCCGGACAGTCCTGCCAGCACCGCCGCGGACAGCAGCAGCCGTTTCGTCATACCCAACATCGTCATGCTCCTTTGCTTCGTGTCGTCGACTGGATGAAGTGCGGTGATGTCGCGCCGGCGTGACGCAGGCGCGGCCGCGCATCACGAATGCGCGTACAGATCGTCGGTGTCCGGGCGCGGGTTGCGAGCAGCGCGTGCCGCGTGCGTGTCGGCTGCTTCGTAGCGGGCGGCCGGCGCGAGCGCGGCGGTCTGGTCGTCCTGCGACTTCGACGGGCCGTTCTGGTCGGAGCGTGCGACCTGCTGCGCGGCCAGCACGCGCTGCGCGGCTTCGATGTCGTCCGGGTAATGCGCTTCGCTGCCTGCCGGGTTGTATCCGGCGTGCTCGAGGCGGATCAGCTCGGCGCGCACGTCGGCGCGCGTGAGACCTTGGCCGGGAGCGGCGAACGACAACGCGGGGATGGCGGCGAGGACGGCGACGGCGAGGATTCGGGCGGCTTTCATGGTGTTCTCCTTGAACAAGGTGGGTCGGTCGATCATGGGGGCGGCGATCCTGCGCGTGCCACCGAACGCTTGCTGCATGTCGACAGTAGAACCCGCTCACGTATCCGGCATGTTTCCGAAACCCCCGTGCCGTGCAAGCAGACGTTTCCACGACGGCGCCCGATACAGTGCGATACAAAACGGTCGGACGACGCATCGCGCGCCACGATGAAAAAAGGCGTGCCGCGCGCGGCACGCCTTCGTCGAACTGCGCCCACCGGGCGCGACGGGTCGCGTCAAGGCGCGAGCCGCGTGAACACGTGGTCGTGGTTCTTCACGCGCGCCTGATGACACGCGAAGCACGTCTGGTGCTGCCCGAGATCGGCCGGCACGCCGTTTATGAAGCGCCCGAAACCCCAGCCACCGGTCGCCGCATAGCGCCGCGAATCCTTCACCATCACCTGCACGGTCGTCGCCTGGCCGGGCACCGTGGCCGGCGCGAACTCGTCCGACTGCTTGCGCTTGTACGCGAGCTTCACGAGGATCGTGCCGTCCGGGAACGGCAGCGTCGAACGCTCGAGCGCGCGCATCGCGACGGGGTTGCCGAGCACCACGCGCAGCTCGTCGAGCGGCGCCGCTTCCTCGGCCGGCGCGACCATCTCCCACTTGCGGTAGCCGGGCGGAATCGTCACGCCGTAGAGCGGCGACGCGGCCGGCTTCGGCTGCTCGGCGAACGCGAACGGGCCGCTGGCGATGGCCAGCAGCACGCCCGCCGCCAGCGTGCGATGCACCGCGTGACGCGCCGCCGCACGCGCGCGCGTCACAGGTGCTCCACGTGCAGGATCGCCTCGGCGAACGCCTGCGGCGCTTCCTGCGGCAGGTTGTGGCCGATGCCGCCGGTGATCGTCCGGTGCTGGTACTTGCCGGTGAACTTCTTCGCATACGCGGCCGGTTGCGGATGCGGCGCGCCGTTCGCGTCGCCCTCCATCGTGATGGTCGGCACCGCGATCGTCGGGCCGGCCGCGAGGCGTCGCTCGATGTCGTCGTATTGCGCCTCGCCCTGCGCGAGCCCGAGCCGCCAGCGATAGTTGTGGATCACGACGGCGACGTGGTCGGGGTTGTCGAACGCGGCCGCGCTGCGCGCGAACGTCTCGTCGGAGAACTTCCACTGCGGCGACGCGAGCTGCCAGATCAGCTTGTTGAACGCGTCGCGGTTCTGCGCGTAGCCGAGCGCGCCGCGCTCGGTCGCGAAGTAGAACTGATACCACCACTGCAGCTCGGCCTGCGGCGGCAACGGCTTCTCGTTCGCGGCCTGGCTGCCGATCAGATAGCCGCTCACCGACACCAGCGCCTTCACGCGCTGCGGCCACAGCGCCGCGATGACGTCGGCCGTGCGCGCGCCCCAGTCGTAGCCGCCGAACACCGCGCGGTCGATCTTCAGCGCGTCCATCAGCGCGACGACGTCGACGGCCGTCACCGCCTGCTGCCCGTTGCGCATCGTGTCGGCCGAGCGGAACGTCGTCGATCCGTAGCCGCGCAGATACGGAACGATCACGCGATAGCCGGCCGCCGTCAGCCGCGGCGCGACGTCCGCGTAACTGTAGATGTCGTACGGCCAGCCGTGCAGCAGGAACACGACGGGGCCGCTCTTCGGGCCGAGATCCGCATACCCGACGTTCAGCAGGCCCGCGTCGATCTGGTGGATCGTGCCGAGCGACGCGGTGCCGGCCGCACCGCTCGCCGCCGATGCATCGGGCGCGGGTTGCGCCTGCGCCGGCGAGCCGAAGCCGAGATCCGCGAGGGTCAGGCTGGCGAGGGTCGTACCGAGCAGCAGGCGGCGACGGGTATTGACGGTTTCAGACATGACTCGTTCTCCAGGGTCGATCGCTAAGAAAAGAGCCCGCGCGGGCGGGCATCCGGAACGGTGTTGGGAGCGGGCCGCGGTCGGGCCGAACGCTTGACCGACGTTATATCCGAGCGGCCGCGACGGTTTGTATCCCAACGTATCTGCAATTGCGGATGACACAAGGCGATTCAAAATTGCGGGCGCCGCGGCACGATGCGGGCCGCACGGGCGGCCCGCCGACGTCGAGGCCGGCAGCCGCCGCGCTCAAGCGCGCCGCAACGGCCGGAATCCGGCGCGCACCTCGCGGGCGAACAGCTCCGGCTCCTCCCATGCCGCGAAGTGGCCGCCCTTGTCGACTTCGTTGAAGTAGATCAGGTCGTGATACGCGCGCTCGGCCCAGCTCCGCGGCGCCTGATAGATCTCGCCGGGGAACACGGTGATCGCGGCCGGCAGCGAGAGGTCCACCGCATTGAAGTTGTTGGAGTGATCCTCCCAGTAGATCTGAGCGGAGGACGTCGCCGAGTTGGTCAGCCAGTACAGCGAAATGTCGTCGAGAATCTCGTCGCGCGGGATCGACCGTTCGGGCACGCCGCCGCTGTAGGTCCACTGCGAGATCTTGTCGTACATCCACGCGGCCTGCCCCGACGGCGAATCGGCGAGCGCATAGCCGACCGTCTGCGGACGCGTGACCATCATCGCCGAATAGCCGGTGTTGTCGCGATAGAACGTCGCGAGCTGCTCGTAGGCGGCCCGCTCCTTCGCCGACAGCGACGCCGGCGCCGGCGCGTCGGTCTGCAGCAGCGCCGCGATGTCGGGCGGAACCGTCGCCGGCATGTTCACGTGAATCCCGACGAGCCCCTGCACGCGCTGCATCGCCATCCGGTGCGAGATCACCGAGCCGCAGTCGCCGCCCTGCGACACGAAGCGCGTGTAGCCGAGGCGCGCCATCAGTTCACCCCAGGCGCGCGCGATGTGGTCGGAGCCCCAGCCGGGCTTCGCCGGATGGCCCGAGAAGCCGAAGCCCGGCAGCGACGGCACGACGACGTGAAATGCATCGTCGGCGCTCGCGCCGTGCGCGGTCGGGTCGGTCAGCGGGCCGATCGCCTTCACCAGCTCGAACACCGAGCCCGGCCAGCCGTGCGTCATGATCATCGGCAGCGCGTTCGCGTGCCGCGACCGCACGTGGATGAAGTGGATGTCGAGCCCGTCGATCTCGGTGATGAACATCGGGAAGCCGTTCAGCCGCGCTTCGCCCTTGCGCCAGTCGTAGTCGCTGCCCCAGTACTGCAGCAGCGCCTGCATGCGCGCGAGCCGCACGCCCTGCGATTCGTCGGCGACCGTCTCGCGGCCGGGCCAGCGCGTCGCCGCGATGCGGCGGCGCAGGTCGGTCAGCGCCCGCTCGGGAATGCGAGCGGTAAACGGCCGTATGCCGGTGTTGCCCGTGGCCGCGTGCAGCGCGGTGGGCAGCATCGCCGATACGCCGGCTGCCATGGAGGACGCCAGCAGATGGCGACGCAGCGGGGAAAAAGGTGTGGAAGACATCGTTCGGCATCTCCTTTCTTGAAGTGGAAAGTGAACATGCCGCGCGCGCCGGCGCGCCGTCTGTCGAGCGGGCGCACGCGGTCGTGCGGCGTCGCCCATTTGAAAGGTCCGATGTATCGCGAGTTTGTCCGGTACGTATGCGTTTGTAGCCGTGCGCCGCGCGGCGCGGTCAAGGTGCGGTCAAGGTGCGGTCAAGGTGCGACCCAGCGCCCGTCGTAGCCGTCGTCGTGCAGCTCGAACAGCGCACGGCGATGGCCGCTGCGCGCGAGGTCGAGCCAGTCGATGCGCGTCACGGCGACGTCGAGCACGCAGAAGTTCGCGTAGCCGTCGGCGGCGGATGCCGTGCTGGGAGCCGGCGCGACATGCGCGTGCCCGGGCGCGTCGATCGGCGTGCCGGGCCGCAGCGGCGCGCGATACAACAGCAGCGTATGCGGACGGCTCGACGCCCAGATCGCGCGGCGCCGCGCGTCGTCGTCGCAGATCGACGCGATGCCTTCGACACGGATCTGCACGAGCACATCGAGATCGGCCGCGACGATCGCGATGCGCGGATCGCGGCGCAGCTCCGCGACCTTGTCCGAACGTGCATCGGTGTGGAACGACAGCCGCTGCTCCGCACGGCTCGCCTGTCGCAGCACGACGGTGCGCACCTTCGGCGCACCGTCGACGCCGAGCGTCGCGGCCTGCACCATCGTGAACGGCGAGCGCTGCGGCCCGACGCCGGATTCGAGGCAGGACCACAGACGGTCGTAGACGTGCGCGAGCGAGTCGGCAGCTGGAACGGACATGATGGCGCGGCGCGGTTGAGGAATTCGATCGCGCCAGCTTAACCGATCCGCCGGCGCGCTTCCCGCGTGAGCCGCGGTGCGCCGGGCGGCTCAGTTGTAGCCGCGCACCACGGTCGCCGCGGTCGTGTCGCCCGGCTCCGCGGCGAAGCGGCCGAGCACGTCCGCGACGTACTGCGGCCCTGCGCCGATCTGCGACGACCGATGCGCGGCCGGCCCGATAGCGGCGACGACCGGCGCGGCGCCGGTCGATCCGACGCCGTCGGTGACGATGCTCATCGAGGCCGCCTCACGCGGCGAGCGCCGCGCGATACGCGCGCACGAGGCGCGCGACGCCTTCCCGGATCGCGTCGACGTCCGGCGCGGCGAACGACAGGCGCAGCGATGCGGCGTCGACGTGGTCCGCGAAGAACGCCTTGCCCGGCACGAACACGACCTGGTTCGCGATGGCGCGTTGCAGCAGCGCGTCGGACGACACGTCGCCGAGCCGCGCCCACACGAACATTCCGCCTTCGGGGCGATGGAAGGCGATCGCCGCGCCGAAACCGTCGCGCAGTGCGTCGCACAGCGCGTCGCATTTGCGCCGGTAGGCGGCCGTGATGCGCGGCAGATGGCGTTCGAGCGCACCGTCGGCCAGATACTCGGCGGCGGTCGCCTGCGTCCACGGCGTGCTGCACAGGTCGACCGTCTGCTTCGCGATCACGCAACGCCGCGCGATCTCGGGCGGCGCGATGGTCCAGCCGACGCGCAGCCCCGGCGCGACGATCTTCGACAGGCTCGCGAAGTGCACGATCCAGTCGCGTGCGCCGTCGACTTCGCTCGCGAGCGCCAGCATGGACGGCACCGCTTCGCCCGCGAAGCGCAGATCGCCGTACGGATCGTCCTCGACGATCAGGAAACGGTATTGCACCGCGAGACGCAGCAGCTTCATGCGCCGCTCGCGGCTGAGCGTCGCACCGGTCGGGTTCGCGAAGGTCGGGACGGTGTACAGCAGCTTCGGCCGCGCAATCGCGCCGGCTTCGAGCTGCGACGCGAGGCGTTCGACGTCGAGGCCATGGCCGTCGACGGGAATCGTCACGACGTGCGCTTGTTGCAGACGCAGCGCCGCGAGCGTCGCCGGGTATGCCGGCTGTTCGGTCAGCACGACGTCGCCGGGCGCGACCATCACGCGCAGCAGCAGGTCGAGGCCCTGCTGCGAGCCGGTCGTGACGAGCAGCTCGGCCGGCGTGCAGGCCACGTTGCGGCGCGCCATCAATGCGATCAGCTGCTGCTTCAGTTCGGCGAGGCCGTCGGTCGGGCCGTATTGCAGGCAGCGGACCGGCTGCGCGTATGCACGCTCGGCGGCCGCGTTCAGGCCGTCGACGTCGAACAGCTCGCTGGCCGGGTAGCCGCCCGCGAACGAGATCATTCCCGGCTCGGACAGGTATTTGAACAGCTCGCGGATCGGCGAACCGGCGGGATTCTGGAAGGAAGGCGTGAACGCGTACATGTCGTCGTGAGCTGGATGGCGGCGACGGCCGGGATAGCCGCCGGGGCCGCGCGCCGCGGCGCGCGTGGCGCACGCCGCGGGGAATTCGAGCCACGATTGTCGACAGTCATTAACGCTGCGGCAAACGATATCTACGCACTAGGTCTTGCGGTTTGGTCATCAATTGGCGCGCGGCGAACGCGCGCCTTGCGGCGTTGCGAAGCGAGGCCCGGCCGCTCTGACGGACGTGTGCGGCCGGCCGTCGGGCAAGCTGCCACCGGCGACGCCACGGCCGGCCGGGCCACGGCGCGAGTTCGCCGCATCGTCAGCGGTACGCACCACGACGCAGCATCGGCAAGGCGCGCCGTGGCCCGGCCGCCCGCAAGCGCGCGCTATCCGTGCGGCGGCGCTATGCCGTCGCGGACATAGCAGGCAATCGCCTCGAGCATGCCGAGGTCGAGGTCCTGCACGCGGTCGGCCCCGAAATGGGCCAACCATTTGCGCGCAAGCTCGGCATGCGCCGTCGTATGCCCGGTCGCGGCAAGGGCACTCAGGTCTTCCAGTGCTGAACGCTCGTCCATGTCTTCTCCGTGATCCTGATGGTCCGGACGCTGCCGGCCGTCGTCGGGGCCGGGCTGCCGTCAGACGGCTTCGAGCGCGAGAGCGATGCCCTGGCCGCCGCCGATGCACAAGGTCACGATGCCGCGCTTGATGCCGTCGCGGCGCATCGAATGTGCAAGACGGGTGGTCAGGACGGCACCGGTCGCGCCGATCGCGTGACCGTGCGCGATCGCGCCGCCTTCGACGTTGATCCGCTCTTCGTCGATGCCGAGCTCGCGCGCGACCGCGATCGGCACGGCGGCAAAGGCCTCGTTGATCTCGAACCGCTCCACGTCGTTCATCGACCACCCGGCACGCGCGAGCGCCATCTTCACTGCCGGCACCGGCCCGAGTCCGAACAGGCCCGGCTCGACCGCCCCCACGCCGTACGAGACGAGCGTGGCGATCGGCTCGATGCCGCGCGTCTCGGCATAACGCCGCTCGGCCACGATCATCGCCGCCGCACCGCTGTTCAGGCCGGGCGCATTGCCGGCGGTGATGGTGCCGTCAGCGCGAAATGCGGGCTTCAGCCTCGCAAGCGACTCGAAGTTCGTGTCCGGGCGCGGCTGCTCGTCGCGCTCGAATCGGACGGTCTGCTTGCGCCCCGCGACCTCGACCGCCACCAGTTCGGCGTCGAATGCCCCACGCGCCTGCGCGTCGGCGAAGCGCCGTTGCGAACGTTCCGCCCAGCGGTCCTGCTGCTCGCGCGTGATCCCCTTCATCGCGACGAGGTCTTCCGTGTGCCATCCCGAATGCAGGTTGGAGAACGCATCGACGAGGCCATCCACGAGCATGCTGTCGGCGATCTCGGCATTGCCCATCCGATAGCCCCAACGGCCGCCGCCGAGCAGATACGGCGCGCCGTCCATGTTCTCCATTCCGCCTGCCGCCGCAACCTCGCCGAAGCCGAGCCAGATGTCCTGCGCCGCATTCGCGATGGCCTGCGCACCGGAGCCGCACACGCGATTGACCGTCAGCGCGGGCACGGTCACGGGAATGCCGCCCGCGACGGCCGCCTGACGCGCGGGATTCATCTTGTTGCCGGCCTGCACGACGTTGCCCATCACGACCGACGCCAGCTCCGCCGGATCGATCTCGCTGCGACGCACCGCTTCGCGCAACGCGGCCGCGCCGAGCGCCGTCGCCGCAACGTCCTTCAACGTGCCGCCGAACGCGCCGATTGGCGTCCGGACGGGACTGCAGATCACTACCTGTCGAGCAACCATTTCAACACTCCATTCAAAGCCCGCTTCATGCGGGACGGATGCCGCCCCAACTCGACGCGGCGCTTGCGGGAAAGGAACGCCTGCATTCGCATGCCCGGCACGTTCGTAAAGCGCTCTCGTGTGCCGACGCACGCACCGATGGCGGGGCGACGCGCGCCCCGCCATCGCGTCAGATCGAGACCATTTCGAAATCCTCCTTGCCGACGCCGCACTCGGGACACTTCCATTTGGCCGGAATGTCTTCCCAGCGCGTGCCCGGTGCAATGCCGTCTTCCGGCGCACCGTGCCGTTCCGAATAAATCCAGCCGCACACCAGACACATCAGCGTGCGCATCTCTACCGCCGTCGTGCTCATCTCGCCATCTCTCCCAGGTTCGACGTCTGTCGCGTCACGAATTCGCGCACCTGCTCGCGTACCCTCGCATCCGACAGGATGCGGCCGTGCCCCGCACCCGGCGCCGGCCACAGCGTCGCGTCCGGCAGTCCGGCCACGACGCGCTGCGCCTCGCCGTACGGCACCACCGAATCGGCCGGGTCGTGCACCACCAATACCGGGACGTCGAGCGACGCGCCGCGCGCGAGCAGATCCCAGTGACTGACCGGCACGCCGTTGCGCAGCTGCAGCTCCGCATAGATGCGCTCGACCACCGGACGCGGAAATGCCATGTCGCGGCTGGCCCAGCGCTCCAGCACCTCGGTCAGCCCGCTGGTCGGGGCGATCAGCACGAGGCAGCGCAACGACGCGCGGCGCGAGCGCTCGGCCAGCGCCGAGACGGCCGCGATCGAGCCGAGCGAATGCGCAATCACCACCTGCGCGCCTTCGATCGCATCCAGCACCGCACCCGTCGCGCGGGTGAACTGCGTCATCGTCGTATGCTTGCCCGGCGAACGGCCATGCGCGGGCGCGTCGAACGCGGCCACCGAGAAGCCGAGCGACTGCATCGGCTTCACGAAGCTCAGCATGCTGCTGCTGTCGGTGCCCCAGCCATGCACGAGCAGCACGCGCGATGCGCCGCCCTCCCAGTGATAGGCGCGGTCGATGTCCGCGTTGCCGTCGATGGACGCCTCCTTCGCACCGAGCGGCACGCGGTCGCTGACGGGCAGCCCGTAGCCGCGCGTGAAGCCGAACGTGTCGGCCGCCCGGCGCCCCGCGGCGTGCGGCGCGAAGGTCGTCAGCACGCGCAGCGCGCGACGGCCGAGCCGAACGCGCCACGACGGCTTCCGGGCCTTGCGCCGCGCGAGCGGCGAGACGTCGGTAGGGTTCGCTGCCGCCATCACCGGCCCTCCGCCGCCGCACGCGCGCCGACCGGCACGGCCTCCCGGGACAGGCTGCGGTAGTAACCCGACTCGGTGTCGTAGAAATGGCAGTGACCGATCACGTGCCACAGATCGCCGAAGGAGAAATCCTTTTCGCGGATCATTCCCGGAAACGCCTGCTTGAGCGCCGCCTGCGCCTTCGGCAGGTTGTAGAACGGCACGATCGGTGCGACGTGGTGCGCCGTATGCACCGAGATGTTGTGCGTCATGAAGTGCAGCCACTTCGGATACCGGTAGTCGGTCGTCACCAGCAGGCGGCTGGCGTTCGGCGTCCAGTGCTGCGACGGCAGGAACGGGATCTCGTCCGACGTGTGATGCATCAGCGTCGTGGCGCTGAACCACGCATGAATCATCAACCAGGGCACGACGAAGTACAGGAACAGGCCGGTGATGCCGGTGAAGTAGATGAGCGCCGGGAAATAGAGCGCGGACGCGAACAGGACGAACGCGATCGAGCGTTTCACGTCGCGCCGCATCTCGCGCTTCGGATAGAAGCCCGGACGGAAGCCCGATTCCTTCCAGTAGCTCACCGTGCCGGCCCAGAACAGCCACTTGCGGGTGCCGGCGTACTCGAGCCGCTTCAACAGCGGCATGCGATCGTAAAGCGGCGCGGGAATCGGCCGCCAGTCGGTATCGAGCTCGAGGTTGTTGGTATTCGCGTGGTGCAGGTTGTGCGTGTGGCGCCACGCGTGAAACGGATACAGCAGCGGCAGAAGCGACAGGTGCCCGATCGCCAGGTTGAACCATCGGACGCGCGAAAACGAGTTGTGCCCGCAATCGTGCGCGATGCAATGCAGCCCCCAGCCGCCCAGGCCGGCCAGCAGCCACAGCGGAACGTAGAACAACCAGTGCGGCGCGTAAGCGATGCCGACGAGCGCGCCGATATACGCCGCATAGCTCACCACGAAGCCGAGAATGCCGCGCCATACGCGCGGCTCGTAGAGGGATTTCGGAATCGCATCGGTCAGCCGCACGCCCTCGAGCGACTTCGACTTCTGCATGAATTCGTCGAAACGCGCCGGCGGCGCGCTGGGGACCGTATAGGTTTTCGCCATGTCGATCTCCCGCTTACGCCGCTTGCAGACCGAGCTCGGTCGACAGGTGGCGCGCCAGCTCGTCGATGCTGTTGTGTTCGAACAGCAGCGCCGGGGACAGCCGCTGCTCGACCACCTTCTCCAGATCGCCCGACACCTGCACGGCGACGATCGAATCGAGCCCGTACTCGTCGAAGCGCTTGGCGGGATCGATCGCGGCGCGCTCGAGCTTCAGCTGCTTGGCGAGCCGGTCGATCAACCAGTTGCGGATCGACGCTTCGGTGAGCGGCCCGACATCGGCGGCCACCGCCTTCTTGCGGCCGAACAGGCCGCCCAGGATTCCAGCTTGAGACATGATGACTAATCCTTCCGTACGAGGGAGATGAACTGAATGACGACGGCAACTAGCTTCAATACGGCTGCTTGGCGAGCTTGCGGATCGCCGCCGGCGTCGGCTGACGCAGATCGCGCACGATGCCGAGCTTGCCGAGCGTCCACAGCACCCAGGCGCTCAGATCCGGCTCGTACCACTTCACCGAATGGCGGTATGACGCGGGGAATGCGTGGTGGTTGTTCTGCAGGCCTTCGCCGAACGTGAATACGGCGACCGTCCAGTTGTTCGCGCTGTTGTCCCCGGTCTTGAACGGCCGGCCGCCGAACATGTGGCATACGGACCCCACGCACCACGCGGCCTGGTTGGCCACGAAGATGCGCGCCAATCCGCCGAACAGCAGGCCGTTCCATGCACCGAGCCACGAGCCGGCGACGGCGCCGCCGATCGCGGCCGGCAGCACGAGGCCGAGCACGATCCACCAGGCGTAGGTGCGGTGATAGAAGAACAGGCGGCGATCGCGCAGCACGTCGGGCGCGAAGAAGGTCCAGCCCGAGACGTCGGGGGCCAGCATCCACGGCATGTGCGCATACCAGAGGCCGCGCAGCTTCGCGAACAGGCCCTTGCCGGCCAGATTCGGCGAATGCGGATCGCCTTGCTGATCGCTGTACAGGTGATGTCGGCGGTGCGTCGTCACCCAGAACATGATCGGTCCTTGCGCGGCCATCGACCCGCAGATCAGCAGCAGCCCTTCGAACCACTTCGACGTGCGGAACGTCTTGTGCGCGAGATACCGATGGAAGCCCATCGTGATCCCGCCCATGTGCAGAAAATAGAACACCGCGAACAGCACGAGATCGGTGGCGGCGAACTCGCCCAGCACGAGCTGGCGCACGGCCAGCGCGAAGCCGGCCAGCGGCACCAGCATCACGGCCAGGGCGGTCAGGCGTTTGACGCGCGCCCCGCTGCCCAGCAGCGGCGAAACACCGGGGATCTGCCCGTCGGCGGCCGACAGCCCGCCTGCGGCAGTCACGCCGGGTGCAACCTGAATCGACGAATTCATAGGAATCTCCAGACGCTAAACAGGATTACGGCGAAATTGAAGGAGCCGTCGCGCGGCGCTTGGGCGCATAGCGCACCTCCGTGACGAGCCCCAGCGCGTCGAGCAGGCGGATGACCCAGGCGGAAGGATCGAGCTGCCAGAACGCGTGATCGTTGTTGGCGAAGGCCGGCTGTGCGTGATGGTTGTTGTGCCACGCGCCGCCCACCGAGACGATCGCGAGCAGGCCCAGATTGCGGCTGTGGTCGCGCGTCGCGTGCGGGCGGGTGCCGATGGTGTGGCACAGCGAATTGACGGCCCAGGTCGACTGATCGAGCAGGAAGATCCGTGCGAGCCCGCCCCACAGGAAACCGCCGACGGCGCCGGTCAAGGCCTGCCCGGCCGGCGCGAGCAACGCGCCCGCCAGCGCGGGCAGCGCGAGGCCGAGCAGCACCCACCACCCATAGCGCAGATTGAGATTGACGATCAGGCGGTCGCGCAGCAGGTCCGCGGCATACGCGCTCCAGTTCTCGCGGCGCACGCTGAACAGCCAGCCCACGTGACCGTGCCAAAGGCCCGCGAGCCGGCTCGGTTGGCCGTGGCGGTTCGCGCGCGGCAGCGGCGAATGAGGATCGCCGTCCTGATCGGTGAACGCGTGGTGCATGCGGTGCGTCGCGGCCCAGAACAGGATCGGCCCCTGGGCGGCCATGCTGCCGAATACGCCGAGCATCACGGTGACGATCGGCCGTCCCTTGAACGCACGGTGTGAGAAGTAACGGTGCATGCCTGTTTCGACGCCGATCGCGGTCGAGAAATACATCACCGCGAGCAGGATGAAGTCGGTGGCGCGCACGCCGTATGTCCACGTGTAGGCAATCGCGAGCACGAAACCGAGCGCGGGAACGCCGACGGTCAGATAAGCGAGCCGGCGCGCGCGCGAGTCGGTGTCGGCGTCGGCCGCACGGGCGGTCGCGGGTGTTCGCGACGACGAGAGATCTGCTTCAGCCATGACTGGCTCCGAAGAAAGACAGCGACAATGGAAATCGGGAATGCGGAAGCGGCGAACGGCTCAGGCGCGGGCCTCGAGCGTGCTCAGGCTGCCTTGCTGGAACGCCTGCTTGCACGCTTGCCTGCGCACCTTGCCGCTGGTCGTGAGCGGAATCGCGCCCATCGGCCCCAGGTGCACGACCGCCGGCGCCACGCCGTGATCGCGCGTGACCGCCAGCGTGATCGCCGCTCGCACCTCGCCCATTTGCTCGGGGCTCAGACGCCGCGAGCGCTTGAGCTCCGCAACGATGACGAGCGACTCCCGCGGGCCGCCGTCGATCGAAAACGCCACCACGCCGTTGGTTCGGATCGCATCGTGCGCGGCCTGCACCGATCCTTCGATGTCGGTCGGATAGAGGTTGCGCCCGGCGACGATCACGACGTCCTTGATCCGGCCCGTGACGAACAGCTCGCCGTGGTTCAGAAAGCCGAGATCGCCGGTGCGGAGGTAGCGCGCCGAATCGGCGTCGCCGCGTTCGTCGCAGACCGCCGCCGCGAACACGTCGTCGCTGTCCGCGCGGCCGAGATAGCCGGCAGCGACGTTCGGACCGCTGAACCAGATTTCGCCGATGCTGCGCTCCGGCAGCACGCGCTTCGTCGCAGGATCGACGATCAGCAGCCGATGGCCGGCCGCCACGGGCCCGCAGCCCACCAGCGTCGTGCGCCCGAGCAGGTCGGATTGCGCGTCGTGCGGCACGCACTGGCCGCGGGCGAGCGCCTCCTTGTCGACGTCGATCAGCGTGATCGGCGAACAGCCGGGCTTGCCGGACACGTAGAGCGTCGCCTCCGCCATTCCGTAGCACGGCACCACGGCGCGGCGCTCGAAGCCATGCTGGCCGAAGCGCGCGGCGAAGCGCTCGAGCGTCGCGTGGCTCACCGGCTCCGCGCCGCAGAACACGTGCTGCAGCGAGCCGAGATCGAGCGTGGCGGCTTCTTCGTCGCTGATGTGGTCGACGCACAGGTCGAATGCGAAATTCGGCGCGACGCTGGTGGTCACGCGGTAGTCGCTGATCGCCTTGAGCCAGCGATACGGACGCTGAACGAAATGCTGCGGCGACAGGATCACGAGCGGAAAGCCGCTGAACACCGCGAGCAGCAGCGCGCCCATCAGGCCCATGTCGTGATACGGCGGCAGCCACGTGCAGCCGACGCGCTCCGGATCGGCGCCGAGCCGCTCGGCGATCACCGCGCAGTTGCTGACGAGATTCCGGTGCGTGACGACGACGCCCTTCGGCTCGCCCGTCGATCCCGACGTGTACTGCAGCAGCGCCGGCCGCTCCAGATCGAGGCCCTGCTCCAGCACGCGCCCGAAGTCGTGCGCCGATGCGTCGATGGCGTCGAAGGCATGCTCGTCGATCGTCAGCAACGCCGGCGCGACGCGCGCGCCGTCGTGCAGCCGGTCGAGCTCCTGTTGCAGCGAGCGATGCTGCTTGCCGGCGATCACCACGTCGGGACGGGCGTCGCGGCAGATCGACGCGAAACGCGCCACGGCGCGGGAGCCGGCCGGCGGAAACGAAGGCACCGCGGTGGCGCCCGCCAGCAGGATTCCGAACAGCGCCGCGACGTAACCGAGACCGGGTTCCAGCACCAGCAATACGCGGCGTTCGTGCAGCGCGTGCTGCACGAGCAGATCGCGCACGTGGGCCGCAGCGGCGGCGAACTGGCCGTAGGGCCAGCTCGCGACGTCGTCCTCGCCGTCGCGCAGAAAATGGAACGCGACACGCTCCGGCGTGTGCTCGGCACGCTCGCGAAGCACATGGAGCAGCGACGAGGTCGTGCGCTCCGCCAGCAGAGCGGAGGGAGGAATGCTACCGGCCATCATGAGACCCTCGGATAATCGGTTTCGTATTGTTTCGGTCAAATCGTCATGCCCGGCGCCGGGCCGAACACGGCGCCGCCCTCAACGCGCCGCCGCGGAGGCGAGCACGCGCGGTCGCGTATCCACCGGCGCGCACAGGATCGCCGTCGCCAGCGCGAGCGCGATCTGCAGGTAACAGAGCGTGTGGAATTCGGCGAGCCGCGTGATCGCATTGCCGGTGATGGCGACCGTCAGCGCCACGCCGAACACCGATCCCATCTGGCGTATCGCCTGATTCACGGCCGAGCCGACGCCGAACCGCGCGGGCGGCAGATGCGCAACCGCGGCAGCCGACAATGAAGGCATGACCATCCCGACGCCCAGCCCGGTCAGCAGCGCGCCCGGCAGCCAGGCATGCAGATAGTCGGGCGTGACGCCGGGCACCAGCGCGAACCACAGGCTTGCCGCCATGGAGATCAGGCTTCCCGTCACCAGCAGAAGCCGGTGCCCCGCGCGCGCCGCGAACCGGCCGCAGACGATCGCCGTCGGCACGACGAGCAGCGGCCCTGGGGTGCCGGCCAGCCCGGCGCGCGTCAGCGAGTACGACCAGACGCCCGTGGTGAACAGAAACGTCTGGAAGAACATCATCGCGAAGCCGATCGCGAAGCACAGCGACGCCAGATTGATGTAGCGGTAAGTGCGATCCTGGAACAACGACAGATCGATCGCCGGCGCACGGGCCGTGCGCGCCCACGCGACGAACGCGGCCAGCATCGCGAGCCCGCCCGCGATCGCGAGCGCCACCTTCGGCGACGCCCAGCCAAGCGCTTCCGATTGCACCAGCCCGAACGCGATCGCGCCGACGCCGACGATCAGCAGGACGACGCCGACCAGATCGAGCGGCGCGCCCCGCTCGGGGTCACGCGACTCGTCGAGCACGCGCCATCCTTGCCAGAGCGCGAGCGCGCCGAGCGGCAGATTGAGAAAGAACGCCCACGGCCAGCCGAAGCGATCGACCAGGAACGAGCCGACGCTCGGCCCCAATGCGCCGGCCACGCCGCTGACCGCGCCCCACAGGCTCACGGCGATCGCCCGTTTGGTGACGGGGAACGCCGCCAGCAGGATCGACAGCGAGGCAGGCAGCAACAGCGCCGCGCCCGCGCCCTGCACCGCGCGCATCATCCACAGCATCTCGATGCGCGAGGCGATCCCGCAGCCGAACGATCCGCCGACGAACATCGCGAGCCCGAGCAGGAACATCCGCTTGCGCCCGCACAGGTCGGCCAGGCGGCCGGCCGGCACGAGCAACGCGGCGAACACCAGCGTGTAGGCGTTCAGCACCCACGACAGGCCGCCCGAATCAGCGCCGGGAAACGCCCGTCGCAACGCGGGAAACGCCGCGTAGAGCACGGTGACGTCGATCGAAACCAGAAACACCGCCACGCTCGCGATCCAGAAAACCGGCCACGGCGAAATCGAATTCGGCTGCGCCTGCGAAGCGGGCACGCTGGGTGCGCTCATGGCCTTATACCTCGCGAAGCTGGGCGCGCGTCACGCCGTCGCCCGATGCGGATTCGGGTTCGGCGTCCGCTTCGAAATACGACGGGTCGAGAAACGGCAGCGTCCGTGCCCGCATCCGCGCCTGGAACAGCGCGACGACCGGCCACGGGCGCATCGCCATTGCCATGCTCCTGACGTTGCGCTCGTCTTCCCAGCAGATGACATTGGCTACTTCCAACGGCAGCCCGCCGACCTCGCCGGTCCACAGGCTCAGCGTCGTCGCACCTGCCGACAGACGCGGCCCGCTCGCGCGCCCGCCATAGACCGCGATCGAATGGCCGCACACGCGCTCGACGTCGGCGCGCCCGCGTATCGGCTTGCAAGCCACCGGGCTGGTCAGAAACATCTCGTCGGTGATGCCGAACGGCAGCTTGGCATCCAGCACTTCGTCGTCGGGAATCGGCGGCAACGCGGTGTTGACCTCGGCGGGCAATACCCACGCATCGACGTCGACCAGATCCCGGCTCGCGTCATACAGCGCGCGCCGGACCGGCGCCGGAAACGAGCCGAGGAAAATGTCGACCTCGATGCGCGTGCCGGATCTGCGCGCCACCGTCACGCCGCGAATCTGGCGGTCCTCGAAGCGGCCGTGCCATTCGCGCCCGCCGATGTCCGCGCCACGCCACGCGTGTTGCGGCTCGATCGCGGCAAAGACGCCCGCGGCGGCCGCTGCGAGTTGCTCGACCCGCTCGCGACCGAGGATTTCGCCGAACATCATCGGATGATGCAAGGCGACCTCGTCCGGCGCCGACATCCCGAGTTCCTGCAGCAACTCGCCCACATAGAGCGTCCGTTCCGGCTCGTTCATCGTCGCGCCCGCCTCTGCCGTCATCGTGGTTTGTTCGGGTGCGCCCGGCAGGCGCGCCGTTGCCGCGGCCGTCATACCGTCGCTCGAATGGATGCGCGCGCACCCATTCGCTCCAGGATCCGTCGTGCGGCGAATGCCGGCCGGTCGAGCTGGATGTCGATCATCGGCGCCGTGGGGCTCCAGTTCGCCTGCAGGCTCTCCGCGACGTCCTTGTCCTCCATCACGGTCGCGAACACCTCCTTCGCGGTGAACTCGGTAAACCGCTCGTTGTCGACGTCGAAGTCGCGGTGCATGCCCACGAACACGTGGGTGGTGGTGTCGGTGGCGGGCGTGAAGATCGTCGTCGTATAGACGTGGAAGATCCGGCCGCTGGCATCGTCGCAGGCGTGCGCTCGCGTTTCGACCCGCGTGTTGCCGATGGGCCAGTAGAGCACTTCCTGGAAGCGATCGATGTAGTCGAGCTTCAGGATATGGGTATAGAGCGGCGGCGTCTTCTCGCGGCGCAAGTAGCGGCGCACGCGGACTTCGTCCTCGCCGATCACGATTTCCGGCGGCGTCTCGACGATGTCGAGCGAGCCGAGCGTCTTCGCGTGCACGAACGCGGCGTGTGAAATATCGAGGATGTTGTCGATCCCGAACAGGTAGCTGCACGCGATCGTGCAATAGCTCATCGTTCCGGCGAGCTCGGGCGCCGAGCAGACCCAATGGTTCGGAATCGCCGCCTCGTCGGCCTGGTCGGGGTCGCCGGTCCACAGCCAGATGAAGCCGTATTTCTCGACGGCGGGGAACGCGCGCACGCGCGCGCCCTTCGGGATCGTGCTCTGACTCGGAATGCCGACGCACGCGCCGGAACAGTCGTACCTGAGCCCGTGGTACCAGCACTGGAGTTCGTCGCCGACCACGCGCCCGCGGGACAACGGAACCTGTCGGTGCGGGCATCGATCCTCGAGCGCGACGACCTGGTCCGCCAGGGTTCGATACATGACGACCTTATGGTTCAGGATCGTCCGGGCAAAGGGCTCGCGCTGGACTTCCGCGGAGAGTGCTGCTGCATACCACGCATTCTCGATAAACATGATTCCTCTCTTTGCTACATGGGCGACGTGGCGGCACACCCGACCCGCGTGCGGGTCGGTGTGCGGCTTGCGGATCGTTGCTACTTGCGCATGACGGCGATCAACGCATCGGCGTCCGGCGCGTCCATCGATGCCGCCTCGCGGTCGAGATGCCCCTGCGCCATCCGCTCGAGGAATTCGTCGGTCGACGACTGCAGATTGACGCAGGGATACTGGAAACGGCCCGTCGTATACCGAAGCGCGCCGAAGAAGGACGGCTCGACCGGCGCGCGTGCCGCGGCGAGCAGCCCCTGCGACATCAGATACTTGTGGAGCGCCGGCAGCCGGTAGCACGGCACAGCCGGATACTGATGGTGTTCGAGATGGAAGTTGCTGCCGAAGAACAGCGCGGTGTAGATCGGCGACGTATAGCTGCGGCTGTCGCGATAACGCCCCGGCACGGTATCCGTGTGCTCGATGTACGCGCGGATGGTGCTGAACACGTAGACGCCGATATACGGAATCAGCATGACCGTGAAGCCCAGCCACAACGACCGATGCCAGATGAATCCGTAGGCCGTCACCGCACACAGGTTCAGTGCAATGTTGATCCGCGAGATCCAGCGCATTTCGCGCTCGCTGAACGGCAGCCGCGTGTTCTCCGGCCACGGAAGGCCAGCGGCCATGCGTACGGCGTTCTTCGTATAGATCCGTACGCCCCGGGAGCGCGCGAGAAAGAAGCGCGACCAGAAGGTGCGGTACTGCGAATAGATCTGGACATCGGGGTCGATGTCCTGACCGGTGTAGCGATGGTGCTTCCAGTGAGTCATGCTGAAACCCACGATCAGGAAGCCCGGCACCAGCGACGAGCAGATGAGCGCCAGCGCGGCGCTCACGTACTTGTTGCGATGCAGGTTGGTGTGCATGCCCTCGTGGCCGACGAAGGTCAGCAGGTGCATGCCGTGGCCCGCGATCACGCCGAGGACGAGCGCCATCGCCACACGGGCCGGCGCCGACGCCGGGATATCGACGACGGCGAACGCCACCGCGGCCGGAATCAGGAAGAATGCGAGCGCGTGCGCCACATAGAGGATCGTCGCGACGGAGCTGATCTGGTGGAAGTGTCGCGGCAGCTTGAGCCGCGAAAATGCAGCATTGCCGTCCAACGTGGCTTCGATGGTCATGGAATGGCTCCTCGGCTTACTCGACATGGGACCGGTGACAGGCAGAACTGCCCCGCCACGGCTTGCATACGCGTGATCGAAACGACCACGCGCCGTCGTTCCGTGCGCTCATATCGACGCTCTCGCGCAAACGTCGCGATCGCCACCGGCGGTCACCGGCGCGAGATCGTCCGACTCGCATGCCTGCGCCCACCTCGCGTGCGCCTCGTCGGCGAGACGCTGGCGCAACGCCATCTCGGCGCGGATCGTCTCGCCTCGCGTCGACATGTCGATCAGCGGCTGAATGACGCCGGTTTCACCGCCGGCAATGGCCTCGTCCGCCCATTTCCTGATATCGCTGGGATCGAACACCGCAAACGGCGAACATCGGCGATTCTGCGAAGCCAGCAAGCGCGCCTGCAGCACCGGGTCGGCCGTCAGCTTGCCGAACAGGATCCGGCTGAGCGGATTGTTGTGGCCGAGTGCGCCGCGGCCGCGCGAGTATTCGAACAGGTCGATCGACGTCGCGTCGCGCTGGCGCCAGTAGCATTCCAGCGCGCGGTCGTCGTCCTCGACGATGGCCTGGCCGAGTGCGCGCGCATCGCGAAGTGCGTCGGTGATGCCGAATCCGGGGGACGGATCCATGAACAGGCCCGCGTCGCCCACCAATGCCCAGCCGCGTCCGGCAGCCTGACGGAAGAAGAAGCGCAGCTTCAATGCGCCGAGCACCTTGCTCACCGGCTCACCGGTAATCAGCGGCGCCGTATGGCGGTTGCCCTTAAGCGTTTCGGTCAGCTTCTCGAGCGCGCGGCCCTTCCACTGCGGCAACTGCGTTTTCGGGAACGCCACCCCGATCAGCAGAAGATCGCGGTTGGTCGGAAACACGAAGACGATGTCGTCGCCGAACGTGCAGTTCATCGCCCCGCCCAGATAGCGCGGATCCGTGTCGAACCAGTCGGGACGCGGCCAGTACGCCCAGTACATCGCGCGCGGGCAGTCATAGCCGTGGTACTCCTCGGCGCCGACGAGCTCGGCCGTCGTCGAGTGCGGGCCGTCCGCGCCCACCACGATCCGCGCGCGGATCTCCTCGCGCACGCCGTCATGTTCGACCACGGCGCCCGTCACGCGCTCGCCGTCGCGCAACAGGCCGACCAGCCGGGTCCGGGCCCGCACCTCGGCCCCCGACGCGCGGGCCTCCTCCAGCAACAGGGCATCGAGATCCATGCGGCGCGGGCACGAGCAGCGCCCGCCGACCGGGTACTCGACGCGGCCCGTCACGTCGTCGTTTCCGTACATCATGCTGGGCACCGGGGGCGCGAAGCGGCGCACCTTGTCGCCGAGCTCGAGCTCGTCCAGCAACGCCATGCCGTAGGGAGAAATCCAGTGGGTGGACAACGGTTGATCGCTCGGCAGATGGTTCGCATCGATCGCCAGCACGCGCTTGCCGGCGCGCGCCAGATGAATCGCGAGCGTGGCGCCCGCACAGCGGGCGCCTATGATGAGGGTGTCTAGCAC